>NZ_QFOB01000019.1 GCF_003248515.1 Sphingomonas sp. | reverse complement strand
CTCCCAAGCACCTTGGGCGGTGAGGTCAGCTACCGATTTAGCGGTGAACCGCGCTCCGACTGGCGAAGCGCCGTTGACGAGGCGCTATCTAGGTGGGGCGATTGCGGTAGTCAACAACAATTCGTCTCAAAAATGTAAGATAGTTCGCCGCCTTCGCGCGGACCGCTCCGCACCCTTCTTCGGCACCCCGCCACGGCCCCGTCTCCCCCGCCATCACAGCGGCACGACGTGGACGAAAACCAGCCTTTCCTCGATCACGTGCCGGTAACGCGTCCTGCCACCCTGGCGTTCGGTCATCACCTCATCGCTGTAGAAGCGCTCGAATTCGCGCAGCATCAGCCGGCGACTCCGCGTGCCCGCCGTCGCCAGAGTCGCGCTCGCTTCCCAGAAGGGCGTGTCGATCAGGATCGGCGGAAGCTGGACGATGTCAGGCAGCCGTCCAAGATCCACCGCCGGCCCGAGCGTCACCGATCCGCCGGCCCGCGTTTCCACGTGCTTCGTGCCTGCGGCGCTCGCGGCCTTGGTCGTCGCCGTCTTGCCCTTGGCCGTCGTCAGGACGGCCGTTTCCGCCACGAGATTGCCGATGCCCGGCACGGTCGGGGGCACCGCGCCCACGACATGATTCGCCAGGATCACGCTATCCTCCCAGCCCAGATCGCTGCCGATCGCCGGATCGCAGGTCTGGAGGACGAGTTCGACCCGGTTGCGCCCCTTTTCCTGCGCATTCTGCGGCGTCGACAGCCCCTGATAATCGCCATCGTTGGAGGCGGTCATCGGCCCGTAAGCGGGATTCGGCCCGCGCAGCGCGGCGGAGACACGCCCGTTCTGGACGCTGATCGTCGCGCGACGGCGCGGCAGCACCTGCGCGAAATCGCTGAGCACCACCCGGGAGATCTTCGCGCCGTCGATCGCATTGGGCTGATAGCGCACCAGCGCCAGCCGCACGAAAGGCATGTAGGTCGAGCCCGGATCCAGCTCGATATCGCAATACCAGAGATGGCGCGCCTCATCCCAGTGGACGCGATGGCCGACCACATGGACGAACGGCGCATTCTGCTCCGGCTTTTCCTGCAACCGCAGCGATTCGGATGTCACGCGAGCGGGAAAGTCGGTGACCCTCGTCTGGGTCTTGGGCAGGGCGCTGTCCCAGAAGGGATCGACGCCCCATTGCGTAACAAGCGTCTGATATTCGCGCGGAATATCCGTGAAGCGCCCGCCATCGTTGAAGATCACGACCCCCAGCAATTCGCCGTCGCCCGACGAGAACCAGGGGCGATCCAGCCACACGCGCAGGCCGTTGCCGTAGCGCACCACATCGCCCGGATCGGGCCGCGCGCCGGTCTGCTGCCAGCGGAACGTCGGCACGATATACAGCAGGCGCGGATCGCGCGGCGGCGCGCTGGCCGGCACGAGCGACTGCTGGTCCGTGCCTGCCGAATCGGTCAGCACCGGGGCACCGGCATCTTCTTCCGCCGGCAGCTTCACCTTCGGCCCCGTCGCCACCGGGCCAAGCCGCGTGACCGCATCCATCTGCGCATAGACGGAAGGCGGCAGATATTCGCGGAAACGCGTCGTCGCGCGCAGGCGATAGCGGATCAGGCGGAAGCGCGTGTCGCCCAGCGCGTGCACGTCGCCGCGCTGCGCCTTGGGATCCACCATCTGTTCGGCCACGGCCTGGGCGAGCGTGAATTCATTGGCGTGATTCTCGCCGAGCTTGATCTCGCCGAGCTGCCCCTTGTGATGGACGCGCTCCGGCCCGGGCTTGGTGAGATCGTCGACCCATTCGTCCCATTCAGCCTCCACCTCGAACTTGCCGGTGGAGGGCCCGTGGAGGCGGATGCCACGCGTGGAGAGGGTCGTATCGTGCGATCCGGCCTTCCGCTGCGGGAAGAGATAGACGAATTCCGGCTCGCAGACCGGCGCCTGCGTGGCGTGGACGAGCGTGAGATCGCGGAAGGGCGTCAGCAGCCAGTTCGCGCCCAACGCCGCCGTTCGATAGACGAAATCGCGCTGCGCGCCGACCGGCGTCCATTGCGGGATGCCGAACGTCTCGAGCAGCCTCTTGTCCGCGAAGCTGGAATAGACGAGCCGCACGATCCAGCCCTTCGATACAAAAAGGGTGAGCGTCCTCTCTTTCTCGTCCCACAAGGGCGCGCCATCGTCGGGGAAGCTTTCCGAACAGGGAAGCGAGGTCACCGTCTGCTTGCGCTCGGCAAGGATGATGCGGAAGCCGTTGCTGTCCGGCCAGGCCTGCCCGTTCCGCACCAGGATCACGAACTGCTCGGTCGGTGTCCTGCGGATCGCGCAGGACGGGCCGAGCACCACCTCCTGCGTCACGCCCGGCAGGGCATGCCCCGGTGCGGCGCGCAGCGCGACGCCGCCCGCCGCGCCATCGGGCAGCCACGGCGTCGTCACCTGCTTCTCGCCGTGGATCACATATTGGCCGCCGGACAGACGATCGCCCCCCGGATTGGTCTCGCTCGGCATGGCCGGCGGTACGGATGTGGTGGTGGCGATCTGGCCCAGCCCCACAGGCGTGATGAGGTGTACGTCCGCGCCGGGCAGCGGATCGTAAAGCGTCCCCTCCTCCCGCGCGGCGATCTCATAGCCTTTCTTGATCTGCTGCCAGTCGCCGAAATAGGGATCGAACAGGCCGTGCGTCTCGCATTGCTGCTGCGAGGATTTGGGCGGCACGAGGTGGCGCTCGTTGATCTCGCCATAGGCGAAATCCTGCGACACAGGCAGGCCGGTGGCGCCCTTGAAGGGCTCGGTCTTCAGATACTCGCCGGCCGAAACGTCGTAATTCGAGCGGATCACCATCCGCTCCAGCGATTCCCCCTCCGATACGCGGGTGCGGTGGACGACGACCGGCGGGTCGATCGGCTCGAACCGCCAGTAGCCGACCGCGTCGCTCGCCTGTTCCAGCTTGCCGAGCGTGGGATCGTCCACGGCGAGGCTGTTGCCCGCCAGATCGACGATGCGCGCGCGGAAGCGATAGAGCTGGCCGAAACGCAGGCGCGGCAGCGTGCCCTTCTGCGCCTTGAAGGTGGCGATCACGCCATTCCCACCCTCGGCATGATCGGTGACGGTGCTGGGCACCTCCGCCTGAATCTGGCTGTCCGCCGCCTGTTCGGATTTGATGACGAGGCCCGGCCGCGGCGTGCACAGGCTCCAGCCCGCCCAGCGGAACATCGATTCGTGCAGATAATGATCGTCGGGATTGTCGGCCCCCTCCCCGCCCGAGGTGGTGGAGGCGCCGGAGACATAGCCCTCGTCGGGCGGCAGATCGATTGCCTCCCCGCTCTTCACCAGCCGATAATCGCCGACGCGCGCGCACAGGGTCCGCCACGGCGCCGCATCGGCCGCATCGGGCACCAGCGCCACATCGACGCGATAGCCCTTGTGCACATCCTCGGCGAACAGCGTCACGTCATTGCCGCCGCCGCCCGCGATCGCGTCATTCTTCAGCGTCGCGGCGGCCGCCGCCGTCGCCACTTCCACGGCGCGGCCGTGGCGGGAGACGCCCAGCCCGCCGCTGCGCAGCGCCGCCACGCCCTGCCGGTCGCCGGTCGTGTAGGTCACCTCCCCATATTTCTGCCTGGGGTTCAGCGACTTGCCGACCAGATTCTGGGCGGTCAGCGTGAAGTTCACCGTCTTCAGCGCGGCGCCGTCGGGATCGACCTGATAGAGATCGAACAGCCCCTCCTTCTTCACGCTGTGGCTGTCGTCCGAATGGAGCAGGCGCAGCAGCCCGCGATCCTGATCGTCCCCGCGCGGGCGGGCGACGAAGCGCTCCTTGTCCGCGAAAAAGGCGGTGTAGGGCGTCACGTCGCCGGTTCTGTCGTGGTTGCGGGCCAGCCCCACGCGCAGGCGCATCCGGCCTTCCGCCTTGCCGCCCCCCGCCGCGATCCGCTCGTCCAGCCACTTGTCGTCCTCGAAGGTGAAATCGAGGACGAGGCCCAGCCGGCGCATCAGCTCGGGATAGTTGGAAAGGGACGAGACGATCCGGTGAAAGTCATAGTCCGGCGCCTTGGGCGGCGCAGGCACGGCTTCGTAGGACGGGCGCCGCATCCTCTTCTCGTCGTCGGTGGGGCGTACGCGCCGATAGAAGCGGTCCGCCTGGTAGAGCATATATTCCTCGGCCGAACGGAACTCGTCCATCAGCTCCGCATCCTTCTGCGCCACCAGCGGGGTGCCGGGGCCGCCGGGGCGGGGATTGTACCAGTCCGGCTCCATCGTCCGCCGCCGCCTGCGCCCGCCCGAGGCCGGGCCGCCCGTATCCTTGGCATCGGCACCCGGCACGTCGCCGTCATAGATTCCGTCCGGCCCGAACACCTGCTTGTCGAGCTTCTGTTCGAAGCCCTTGTCGAAGAAGCGGTCGAAGCCCGGCATCGCCACCTCGATCGTCTCGTGCCCGGTCTGGTATTTGAAAGTGCGCGTGCCCGCGTCGGATACCATCTGCTTCAGATCGGGGTGCGCATCCTTCCACGGCAGCAGGCTGGGATGGTTGGAGGCCGATTGCACGGCGAGCTTGCCGTAATGACGCTTCACATAGCCCAGCATGTTGCGCACCGAATAGCTGCGCAGGTTCGCCTGACTCATATCCTTGTAGACGAAGCCTGCGACGGGCGTCTGCTCGCCGAACAGCCGTTTCCACAGATCGGGATCGGGTTTCGATGCGAGCTTCAGCGCGATCGTCCTGCCGCCGCTCTGCACCGCGAACTTCGCGCCCTTCAGCGCCTCCGGCCAGTTCAGCCACTCGGGAAACTTGCCGAGAATTTGCTCGTTCGCCGCCTCCGGCGTCAGGCGCGGCGACACGACGACGCTCACCCGCCTCCTGCCCGCCCGCGTTCCGGGCTTGCCCGCGAAACCGAAGGGCAAAACGGTCCAGACGATCTGCTGCTTGGCCATGATCTGCCCCCCCTCAGGCGAAAGCCTCGATATGATCGCGCCATGCATAATCGGCGCTCTCGTCGATCTGCTGGAGCTCCTGCGCGAGCGGCACCGCGGGCTCGTAGCCGAGCATCTGGCGCAGCGACGGATCGCCATTCGATCCGGCGAACTTCTTCTCGCAGGTGATGGTGACGCTGCCCGAGAAGATGAACAGCGAGATCTCGATCGTCAGCTCGGCCTTGCCCACGCATTTGCCGGAGCTGAACTCGTAGCGCAGCTCCAGATAGAGTTCGATCGAGGCCGTGATGAGCCCGAGCACGTCGACATGCCCGCCCAGCCGGAAATAACCGGTGAGCGAGGCATCATTGCCCTCCATCCGGTAATAGATGCCGGCCATCACGTGCACGCCGCCGGACGCGACGCCGAAATCGATCGAGAAGGCCGCGCCGAACTCGAACGACGCCTCCAGGATCTGCACGCCGTGCGGATCGATCGTCACACCGAAGAAGCCGCCGCCGCCGAAGATGTAGACGGTCAGCAGGAAAGGCTGGTCGCGCCGGCAGAAATTGAAGCGCACGCTCAGCGGCTGGCCGATGAAGGGCACGGTGAAACCCGCCCCCAGGCTGACATTCGCGATGTTGAGCACGCCGCAGGTGATCGAGGGCAGCGAGACGTCGAAGCCCGCGTCGATGCCCTGCGGCGTGATGTCGAGATAGGGCGGGTCCGAGAAGCCGTCGAGCGGGATCACATCCTTCAGCGTCTCGACGAAGCTCAGCGGGCCGACGAACTTGATGTCCGAAAGCAGCACGTCGACATCCATCTTCGCCGCGCTGTCGATCGAGAATTCGATCTTCTCGAAATTCAGCTCCATGAAGCTGGCCGGCGCGATCAGCACCAGATCGAAATGCTTCAGGCCGCAGACCACGCTGATCTTCGGGCTGGACGATCCGTTCTTCTTCACCTTGGCTTCGACGGCGACCATCAGCCCGCGCTTGTTGTTCGCGCGGAAGATCGGATCGTCCGTGGCCTTGTTCGCCCCCGGCAGCCACCAGCTGGCGATCTCGGGCGTCCAGTCGAACCGGATCGTGAGTTCGTCGCCGGTCAGCATCTCGACCAGCTGGAGCAGATCGTCGACGCCGCCCAGGACCTGCTCCACTGCGGTCAACGCATCCAGCACGGCCTTGCGCGGTGCCCCGTCCAGCAGTTTGAAGCCGGCCAGCGCCGTCTTGAACGGCCCGATCGCGGCGATGAGCGCCTCGATCTTCGCCTTCAGCGCGGCCGGATTGCTGAAGAGGTTGGAGAGGACGGACGGATCGCCGACGATGCCCGAAAGCGCATCCCACAGCCCCTTTCCGGCGGTGATGATCGCCTGGAGCTGCTGGAGATCGACGAGCAGCGCATCCAGCTTGTCCGCCGCGTTGAGCACGGATTGCCGGAAGCCGGAGGGCAGCGACACGCCCCCCACGGAGGCGTTGGCCTTCGCCTTCATGTCCGCGATCGCGGTGCGCGCCTCGCCGATGCTGCCGGGCAGATCCGCCAGCTGAGGCGCGGTGGCGGCCGCGTCGATCGTCTTGGCGATCAGCGCCTGCAGCTTGCCCGCAATCTCCTCGACCTTCGCGATCACATCCTGCGCGGCGGCCACCACCGGCCCCACCTGTGCGGCGGCATAGGTCTTGGCCTGATCGATCAGATCCTCGAGAGTCGCCTTGAAGGCCGCCATCGCCGCATCGGCGATGCCCGCCGGGTTCGAGGCGAGATCGGTCACGAATTCGTAGAGGCGGACGAGGCCGTTCACGAAGCTTTCGATCTTCGTGCTGGCCTCGCTCACGAATTTCGGAACCTTGTCGGGCGATCCCGCCAGATCGGCCACCGCCTCGATCAGTTCGCCGAGCGGAATGCAGCCGAACAGAAGTGGCAGGGGCAGATCGGAAATGGATGTCGGAAAGCCGGCGCCCGCCGGCATCTCGCCGGTGATGAACTTGGCCGGATCGCTCATGATCGGCCCCGCCAGGCGGGAAAGCGCCGCCGGCTTGATGTTGGGCTGCATGAAGCCGCCCGATTTGTCGCCCTGGGACGAGAAATCGAGGTTCGGCCCCGATCCCGCCGCCACATCCACGAACACCTCGCCGCGATTGCCCGAAGGCGCGGGATCGAAGCCCGCCCGCAGGAATTGCTGGTTGAACGTCAGCGAATGCGGCTCCTGGCTGCCGGAGAGATGCGCGATCGGCCCGATCCGCGCCGCCACCTGCACCACCTTGGGAACCCAGATGGGCCGGTTCAGATTGTCGCTGACCGCCTTCAGGCTCGCGCTGTTCTTCTCGACGAAGCCACCAAATTCCACGCGATCGGCCTGGACGGAGGTGTCGCCGGCCTTCAGGCTGGGTGCCAGCGCGATCCGCTGCCAGTCCAGATAGGCGCAATTATAATCGTCGGTCGCATTGCCATAGGCGATGGCGGCCGCGATGCCGGCATCCTCCGCCACGCCGAAATTGGGCACCAGCTTCTTGGTGCTGCTGTTCAGCTTGCGCGGCGCGGCCAGCGTATTGTCGACGAAGATCATCGGCAGGTCGAAGGTCACGCGCCGCCCGTCCAGATCGGTGCCCGCGCACTGGAAGCGGAAGGGTTTGCCGCCGACATGCGGCCAGAACATCTTCTGCCCGCGCCCGCCGATCGAGGAGGGCGCGATGCCGGGATCGTCGAGATCCGGCGTTGTCTCGGTCAGGATCTTGATCCGCGAGAAGGGGAATTGCCTCGCGAGGCGGATGCCGGAACTGGATGTGGCATTGAGGAAGGCCGTGTCGTCATAGGCGCGTTCGCGCTCGCGGATGACGATGAAGAAGCGCTGGCGCAGATAGGCGACATTGCCCGGCATCTGTTCGGCCGTGGCGTTGCCATTGTGGAACTTGCGCTCGCTCACCTTGATCAGCGACACGCGATGGCCGAACGGAAACAGGAAGCCGCGATAGACGACGCGAACATAATGATCGCGCCCCATCGTCGCGCGATGCACCCATTCCTCCACGCTCAGGCCCGGCGGATCCCACGCACCGCGAGAATCCAGCCAGCCGCCCAGCGAGGTCAGCATCATCATGTTCGTGTCGAGCGGCTCGGGCGTGTAGCCGCTCACGCTGAAGTTCGAGCTGAGCTGCGCGATCTGGTAGCGATCGAAATTGTCGAGCGTCGTGCGGAAAGGGTTGGCCGCCGTGGAGGGCAGCTGGTCGCTATCGATCCAGTTGCTCGTCATCGGCTTGTCGGCCGCCTCGCCCCCCTTGCCGGAGAGGGCCCACACCGCGCGCGTCGTGCGCCCCGCATCGGGATAAGGCGGCTCGATCTCGGTGCCGTCCGCGCGCGGCGCCACGAGCCGTGAATGCCATAGCTCCGTCCGCTGCGTGGCGGCGGAGGTCACCGCATCCGGCGAATGGCGCCAGCGCGTGCCGGAATGCGGCGAAAGGATCAGGCGCCACGGCATCTCGATCGCCGTCACCGCGGCGCCGGGCAGCGCCGGCTTGGCGGCGACGATCCGCACGCCGGGCACGGCGGTGATCGATCCGGGCCGGAGGATGTCGATCGAAAAGCCCGCGCCGGCCGAAAGCTGGCGCGCACGCACAGTCGTCACGTCACCCGCCGCCACGCCGATGCGCAGCGTGCTGGCGACAGCACCCGCCATGGCCGCGCGGCGCTTGATCGGAAGCTCGCGCACAGCCTTCAGGTTCAGCAATTCCTCAAAGTGGAAGCGGCTCGGCGGATTGGCGCGGGGCTTGGCGGCGGCCGCCACCCTGGGCTCCAGCGTGCGGGCGGCGGCCAGCACCGCAGCCAGCGAATATTCGATGTCGAACCCGTCCGGCACGGCGAAGGCCAGCCGCGATTCCCCGGCGATGCGCGCGCGCACCGGCGGCGGCTTCAGCGTCTCCGATCCGCCGCCGACCGGCTCGGGCTTCTTCTTCTCGCCGGGCTTCGGCGTATCGTCGGGCTTCGGCGCATCATCCAGCTTGGCCGGCTTGCGCTCGAAGAACGTCTCCTCCGCGAAGGACTGGGGCGGGAAATGCAGGATCAGTGTAGCGGCGCCCCGCGCCGTCTTGCGCAACCGTGGCGGCGTGCCGGGCACGATGGTGAGATTCTGCGTCTCGATCCGCAGCGCCACGAGATCGTCGGCCCGGACGACAGGGCGGCCCGGCCGCGCGCGTTCGAAAATGTTGCGGATATGATCCTGCAGGAAGAGCGGCGGCAACGTCGGCACGATCTCGAAATCCGGCCGCGTCGCCACGGCATCGGTAACCTTCGTTCCCGCCTTGGTCGCCGCCCCAACCTTCGTCGCGCCGCTCGTCTTGGCCGTGCCGGCCGCCTTCGTCGCAGCGGCAAGGTCCGTCGCACCGGTCGCTGCCCTGGCGGTCGTGATCGTCTCGGCGATCTTCGTGCCGGCCTTGGACACCGCGGCGGCGGCCTTCGATCCGGCTACGGCCACCTTCGCGGCCGTGACCTTGGCGGCCGCGGCAACCTTCAAGCGACTCGCGGCATCCGCCTTCGAATCGGAGCCCTTAACGCCCTTCGCCATAGCTCTCTCCCCAAGCCCGGACCGGCATTCGGTTTGGTCTGCTTTTGGACCTTTCGTAACAGTTTGACGACAATTTGAGAAGCTTGCCGTCGCCGCCCCGCCACGATGCCCTCGACGATCCATGTGATAGAACAGGAATGGAAGAATTCGCCGTGAAATCTCCGTCAAAAAATATGGACTGCCCACGAGTCCTCGTTTCACACGGATTCCCGATTTTTCGGGCTCGTTTTACGAGATTTGGGACAGCATATTTGCCCCTTCTTTAATCGATCCGGGATCATCGGCATGAACATGCCGATTTACTGTTATCGATCGTTCACAGTTCGGGCGCCGGGCGAGACCAAAAACACGGCGGCCTTTCGGCTGCGGAGGGCCGCCCCACGCCGATTTCGGGATGGGTGCGCGTCGTTCGTCGAGCGATCCTGATCGTTCGTCGCGGCGCCATTGCCCGGCGGGGCCACGATTGCTTGCCCCCGCACGGGCGCTTCCCGGGGCGTCCGTGTGAAACGGCGGTCGCAGGTGGGAAATCGCAAATGATCGAGACACGATGGTGGGCTCCGGTCACATGAAATCGGCTGACGGCCAGCGCGCCCTGCCGCCCCCGGGCGAAGGGGGGGCCGTGCGGGCCTTCGCCCTGCTGCTGCTGTTTCAGGCCCTGCTGCATGTGATGATCTTCGCGATCAACACGCTGGCGATGCCGGATCCGATGGCCCAGCCCCTGGGCACTCTCGTGATGCTGTTCGTCCGGTCGAGTCTCGCCTGGGACGAACTCGCCTTGATCGCACTGGAACTGCTGATCGGCATGAGCATCTATGCCGCGATGGAGCGGATGGACGAACGCTCGCTCGCGCTGCGCATCGCAGTCGGCGCCGCTGCCACGGTCGCCGCCGCCGCGCTCCTCGCCCTGGCAGCCTGGGGCCAGATCGTCTGGGCGGGCCTTCCCACCAGGCGGCCGCCGCATTTCACGGCGATGCGCACCTTCGTCATGGCCCTGATGCCCGTGGCGCTCTGGACCGTCACGGTGATCGCGCTGCTGCATGGTCGGGCGCTACGCCGTCGGGACAGGATGCTGGCGGAACTGCGCATCGCCACGCAGGCGGCCGAGATGCGGGCGCTGCGCTATCAGCTCAATCCGCATTTCCTCTTCAACAGCCTGAATTCCCTTTCCGCGATGATCTGGGATCGGGATCTGCGCGGGGCGGAGGCGATGGTCCTCGCCTTTTCCGATTTCCTGCGCGAGGTGCTTTCCAGCGACCCCGCCGAAGACGTGCCGCTCTATCGCGAGCTGGAATTGCAGCGGAAATATCTCGCCATCGAGGAAATACGCTTCGCCGATCGGCTGCGCGTCACGATCACGGTCGAGGCGGGGCTGGAAAAAATGGCGGTGCCGAATCTTATCCTGCAGCCGTTGATCGAGAACAGCATCAAGCATGGGGTGGGGCCGAGCGGCCGGCCGGTGGAGGTTCGCATACGCGCCCGGGGGGTGGATGGCGCCGTGGTGCTGGTGGTCGAAAACGGTCGCGATCCGGAGGCAGAGCCCCGGCCGGGCACGGGGCTTGGTCTGCAGAATGTCCGTCACAGGCTGGCCGTCCGGTTCGGTGAAGCAGCGACGCTCGCAACCCGCGAAACCGCCGCCCGGTTCGTCGCCGAGCTTCGCCTGCCGCCGGTGCCGGCATGACGCTGCGTGTCCTGATCGTCGATGACGAGCCCGCCGCGAGGCGAAGGCTCGCCGCGATGCTGCGGACGATCGGGCAGGCGGAAATGGTGGGCGAGGCCGGGGACGTGCATGCGGCGCTGACGCTCGCCGGACAGTCGCATCCGGATCTGATCCTGCTCGATATCGACATGCCCGGCCCAAGCGGGCTCGATCTCGCGCGATGGCTGGGCAAACCGGGCGGGCCGCTGGTGATCTTCGTCACGGCCTTCGCGGATTTCGCGGTCGATGCGTTCGGGATCGCCGCCACCGATTATCTGCTGAAACCCGTGCCGCTGGATCGCCTTTCGGGCGCGCTCGATCGCGTGCGACATGCGCTGGCATCGCGCTCGGCCGGGGAACGCCTGTCGGAAATGGCGTCCGTCATCGATGCCCTGCGCCGGGGGGGTGACGCGCCGGCCGGGCCGCGCGGTCGAGGATTTTTGGGTGCAGTCGGGTGCCAATCGGCTGCGCCTGCCGGTGGAGCATATACGCTGGATCGCGGCGGAGGAGGATTATGTCCGGCTTCATGTCGCGGGCGGCAGCCACCTGATCCGCGATCAGATCGGCCGGATCGAAAGCGTGCTCGATCCCGCCGGCTTTGTCCGCGTCCACCGGTCCACGATCATCCGCCGCGACATGATCGCGGCCGTGCGTTCGGTCGCGCCGGGTATCCAGGCGGTGGTGATGGAGGATGGAGCCTCGTTCCGCGTCGGCCGCAAATATGCCGCCAGCGTGCGCGCGATCCTTCAGGCCGCGCGCTGATGGCCGTTCGTCGCGGCCCGTGGGTCGTTCGTCCCGGCCACGCTTCGTTACCCGCAGGGGCCGGAGCGTTTGCCGCAATGCCGCCGATCGCCTTGCTCCGCGCGCCTAACGCCGCCGCGCTGATGATAAGGAGCAAGACGAATGATGATGATGATGCGGGGCCGCGCCGGATTCCGGCTGGCGATGATGGTGGGAACGATGGCGCTCGGCGCGCTGCCGACCGGCGCGATGGCGGCCACGATCGTAAGCTATACCGGCAGGGCCGTGTTCGACGCGGCAGTGGGCACAAGCCAGATCGAGACGTTCGATTCGCGCGCCGAAAACACGGTGGCCAATTCGATCGATTTCGGCGCTTTCACACTCACCTACCAGCGCACGGCAGGCACGCCCCTGAACAGCTATTTCAGCAGGGGGGCGAACAGTCTGGGCGGCTCGATCGGCGTGTTCGGGCAGACCTATTCGGATAGTCTGCGCGGCTGGTATAGCAGCTACGTGATCGAATTCGACGAGGAGGTCACCTCTTTCGGCGCCAATTTCCGCAGCGGATCCCTGGGCCAGGTCGCCTTCAGCCTGCTGGATACCACGATCACCTCGGGCAATCTGGCCGAGACCGGGGATCTCTTCTTCGGCGTGCAATCGGATACGGCCTTCAAGCGGATCGAGTTCCGGGCGCCGGGCAGCGCCTCCTTCGGATTCGACAATGTGACCTATGCGAGCGCGGCGGCCGCCGTGCCGGAGCCCGTGACCTGGGCAATGATGGTCGTCGGCTTCGGCGCGATCGGCGCCAGCCTGCGTGGCCGGCGTCGCACGATCGCGCACGGGATGGTCGGAGCGAACTGAGCGACGCCGGGATGGGGACGACGGCGCCCGCCGCGGGCGCCGCCGCCCTTCACCCCGCCGCATGCCCCTTCCCGCGCCTCCGTCGCTCGGCTAAGGCCCGCCGTCATGCGCCTGTCTGCCCTTCGCTCCTCCGCCCTTCGCCCGGCCATCCTGATCGGGATCGCGCTCGCCACCCTGCCGCTCGCCGGCTGCGCGGGGCGTTCGAAGAAAGGGCAGGACAGCAATCGCTACGTCGCGCGCGACGTCGATACGCTCTACAATGCGGCCAAGGATGCGCTGGACAAGCGCCAGTATCGGCTGGCCGCCGGCCTGTTCGACGAGGTCGAGCGCCAGCATCCCTATTCGCCCTGGGCGCGCCGGGCCGAGCTGATGAGCGCTTTCTCTTATTATCTGGCGCATTCCTATCCGGAATCGATCCAGGCCTCGCAGCGCTTCCTGTCGATCCACCCCGGCAATCGCGATGCGCCCTATGCGCTCTATCTGATCGCCGTCGACTATTACGAGCAGATCACGGACGTCACGCGCGACCAGAAGATCACCGGTCAGGCGCTGGATGCGATGGGCGAGCTGATCCGTCGCTATCCGGACAGCAAATATGCGGCCGATGCGCGCCTGAAGGTGGATCTCATCAACGATCACCTCGCCGGCAAGGAAATGGAGATTGGCCGCTTCTATCAGCGGCGGGGCGAGTGGCTGGCTTCGGTGATCCGCTTCCGCACCGTGATCGATCAGTATCAGACGTCCAGCCACACGCCCGAAGCGCTGATGCGCCTCACCGAAAGCTATATCGCGCTGGGCGTGGTGGACGAGGCGAAGAAGTCCGCCGCCGTGCTGGGCGCCAATTATCCCGGCACCGAATGGTATAATCACGCCTACGAGCTGATCCAGAAGCGCGAGAAGAAGGGCTGACACTCCTTCGGGCGGCGGCGGAGGAAGGCCGGTTCCGGCGCGTGGAGCGGCGGTTCTGCGGCGCGATCCCGTCCACCTTCCGTTCCGGCTGATCCTCCCGTAGAGAAAGCGCGATGCTGACCCGCCTCGCCATTCGCGATGTCGTGCTGATCGAGGCGCTGGATCTCGATTTCGGGGCCGGCCTGGCGACGCTCACGGGGGAGACGGGCGCGGGCAAATCCATCCTGCTCGTTTCGCTGGGGCTCGCGCTCGGCGCGCGGGCCGATGCCGGGCTGGTTCGCAGCGGTGCCGCGCAGGCCAGCGTTTCCGCCAGCTTCGATCTGCCGGCCGATCATCCCGCCCGCGCGATCCTCGATGAAGGCGGGCTGGAGATCGAGCCGGGCGAGCCGCTGGTGATCCGGCGCCAGCTGCGCGGCGACGGCGGCAGCCGCGCCTTCGTCAACGATCAGCCGGCCTCGGCCGGGCTGCTCCGCGCGCTGGGCGGCACGCTGGTGGAGATACATGGCCAGCATGATGATCGCGGCCTGCTGAATCCGCGCGGCCACCGCGCCCTTCTGGATGCCTTCGCCCGATCGCGGACCGCCCCCGTCGCGGCCGCGCATGCGCGCTGGAAGACGAGCGAGGAGGCGCTCGCGCAGGCGGAGGCGGAGCTGGAAGGCGCCGCGCGCGATCGCGAATGGCTGGAGCATGCCGTCGCGGAACTGCGCAAGGCCGCGCCCGAGCCGGGCGAGGAAGCGAGCCTCGCCGAGGCCCGCGCCGATATGCAGAAGGGCGCCCGCCTGGCCGACGAGCTGGCGGCGGTTTCCGCCCATCTCGATGGCTCCGAAGGGGCGCTCGCCCAGTTGCGGCAGGCGACGCGGCGGCTGGATCGCATCGCATCGGAGGATGAAAGGCTGGCGGAGGTGCTCGCCGCCCTCGATCGGGCGCTGGTGGAGGCAAGCGAGGCCGAGGATCGGTTGGCCGCCGCCGGTGATGCGTTCGCCTTCGATCCGGCCCGGCTGGAGGCGATCGAGACGCGCCTGTTCGATCTGCGCGCGCTGGCCCGCAAGCATCGCGTGGAGCCGGACGATCTCGCCGCGCTGGCGGAGGATCTTGCCGCCCGGCTGGATCGGATCGAGGCCGGCGGCGCCGGCATCGCCGGCCTGAGGCGCGAAGTGGCGCTCGCCCGCGAGGAATATCGCGAGGCGGCCGAGGCGCTCTCCGCCACGCGCATGGCCGCCGCAGCAAGGCTGGACGCCGCCGTCGCGGCCGAACTCGCGCCGCTGAAGCTGGATGCGGCGCGCTTCCGCACCGTGGTGGAGCCGCTGCCCGAAGCGCAATGGGGGCCGGCCGGGCGCGATCGCGTGGAATTCGAAATCGCCACCAATCCCGGCGCGCCCTTCGCGCCCATGATGAAGATCGCCAGCGGCGGCGAGCTTTCGCGCTTCATCCTCGCGCTCAAGGTGGCGTTGGCCGAGGAGGGCGGCGCCGGTACGATGATCTTCGACGAGGTGGATCGCGGCGTTGGCGGCGCCGTGGCCAGCGCGATCGGGGAGCGGCTCGCCCGGCTGGCGGGCGCCACGCAACTGCTGGTCGTCACGCACAGCCCACAGGTGGCGGCGCGCGCGGATCGCCACTGGCTGATCGAGAAGAGATCGGACGGTCTGGTCGCGCGCACCGGCGTCCACGTGCTCGGCGCGGCGGAGCGGCGCGAGGAGATCGCCCGCATGCTCTCCGGCGCGGAAATCACCGACGAGGCACGCGCGCAGGCGGATCGGCTTCTGGCGGCCTGACGCGGATATGGCTGGGCGGCCGGAGAGACCATAATCGCATCTGGATAGGGGCGCGATTACATAGGATGGACGGCGGCTATCGCCCCAATCTCGGTCGCAAGGAGGTGATCGACGGTTGCCACAAAGTCGACGTTAGTTCAGCTTCGGCGAATGGTGTCAGGAAATTACAAGGGTGTGAAGGCTGGCGCGATCGCGTCCGGCTTCTTCGTCGCGGCGACCTCCTTCTTGATGTTCTATTTCATCGCGGTGTTCCTCGTCGTCGCGCCGGAAGGTCGGCCAGACGATGCTAATCGCGCAGGTTTGGCTTTCGACCTCTGCTTGGTCGCGAGTGCGTCGGTCGCCCTATGGCTTGGGTGGCGAACGAAGCGGTATTTCGATCGGCGAGCAGGTCGCCGGTAGGTCCGGCTACAAACTGACTTTGCCCGAAAGTTGCCAGTCCGCTTTCCACCCACTTCCAGCCGTTCCCCTACGCGTGAATGGATGCCGAAAGCGGACACGCTGCAATCGCCCCACTAGCGCCCACGTTTGGCTTTCCCTCCGTTGATGGCCGATTCGGCAAGGGAGCCCCGCTAAGCGCAGCGCCTCGCTGATCCTGGGGTTACAAGGCGTGCGAGTTAGGAATGCGTTAGAACGCACCTAGTGGCGAGCTGGGGAAGCCAAGCCGGACCGCCCTAAGTGACTGGGAGTAAGGGAATTTCTGGTCGGGGCGACAGGATTCGAACCTGCGACCCCCAGACCCCCAGTCTGATGCGCTACCAGGCTGCGCTACGCCCCGACCAAGGCCGAGCCCCCTAGTGGCAGGTTGCGGGCTTGGCAAGCGGTGGCGAACGGATTGCGCACCGCTCATCATATTGTCCGCACGGCGCGGCCATTGCGCCCAAAGTGCCGATCGTGATAGGCGCGCGCCTTCTTCCCGGTGCCGCCCGCCTGCGTGGCCGCGCCCCATTCCGGACGCTTGAGAGACTGCATGTTCGCATCCCCCGCTTTTGCCCAGTCCACAGGCGCCGCAGCCCAGGGCAGCGGCGGCTTCATGCCGCTCCTGCTGCAGATGGCGCCGCTGATCCTGATCTTCGGCATTTTCTATCTGCTCCTCATCCGCCCGCAGCAGAAGCGGATGAAGGAACAGCGCCAGCTGATCGACAGCGCCAAGAAGGGCGATGTCGTCGTCACCGCCGGCGGCCTGATCGGCAAGGTCGTGAAGGTCGATGGCGAGGAAGTGGAGCTGGAGCTGGGCCCGAACGTGAAGGTCCGCGCCGTCAAGTCGACGCTTTCGGATGTCCGCTCGGGCTCCAAGCCCGCCAACGACTGATCGGGAAAGCCGCACCGTGCTCGATTTTCCGCGCTGGAAGGTCTGGGGGATCCTCCTCGTCCTGCTCGCAGGCGTGCTGGTCGCCATTCCCAGCCTCATGCCCGAATCGACCGCGAAGGGCCTCGGCCTGGGCGGGATGCCGCGCATCAATCTCGGCCTCGATCTTTCCGGCGGCAGCCATCTGAAGCTGGAGGCGGACACCGCCGATCTCGCCAAGCAGAATCTGGCGAAGATGGAAGACACGATCCGCACCGAGATGCGGCGCGGCGACACCAAAATCGGCATCGGCGACATTTCCACGGCGAACGGCCGCATCTCCTTTTTCGTGCGCGATATCGCGCAGCTGGATGCGGCGGTGGAACGCGCCCGCCAGCAGACAGCGGCCGTGGGCGTGACCGGCCAGCGCGACTGGAATGTCGCGGTGGTGGATTCCACCCGCATCGTGATGACGCCGACGCAGGCCGGCCTCGACGCCGCCGTAGACAGCGCGATGAACACCGCGACCGAAGTGGTGCGCAAGCGCATCGACGAACTCGGCACGCGCGAGCCGACGATCGTGCGCGAAGGCAAAGATCGCATTCTCGTCCAGGTGCCGGGTCTGGCGGATCCGGCGGGCCTGAAGGCGCTGCTGGGCAAGACCGCCAAGCTGGAATTCAAGCTCGTTGATCTTTCGGCCGATCCCGCATCGGTGGCCGCCGGCCGCGCGCCTCCGGGCAGCCAGATCGTGCCTTATCCGGGCAATCCGGGCGGCACGCCCACGATCGCCGTGCAGCGCCGCGTCATCATTTCGGGTGACGATCTGATCGATGCGCAGGTGGGCAACGACCAGAATCAGCAGCCGATCGTCTCGATCAAGTTCAACGCCGAGGGCGGCCGCAAGTTCGCGCGGGTGACGCAGGAAAATACCGGCAAGCCCTTCGCCATGATCCTCGACGGATCGGTGCTTTCCGCGCCGAACATCAACGAGCCGATCCTGGGCGGCAACGCGCAGATCAGCGGCAGCTTCACCGTCGACAGCGCCAACCAGCTCGCCATCGCGCTGCGATCGGGCAAGCTGCCGGTGGCGCTGAAGGTGATCGAGGAGCGCACGGTGGGCGCGCAGCTGGGCGCGGATTCGATCCATGCGGGCGTGGTCGCCTCGATCATCGCCTCCGTCGCGGTCATCGTGTTCATGCTCGTCACCTATGGCCGCTTCGGCGTCTATGCGAACCTTGCCGTGGTGCTGAACATCTTCGTCATCCTCGCGGTGATGGCGCTGCTGAACGCGACGCTGACGCTGCCGGGCATCGCCGGCTTCGTGCTGACGATCGGCACGGCGGTGGACGCCAACGTGCTGATCAACGAGCGCATCCGCGAGGAAAGGCGGCGCGGCCGCAACGTGATCCAGTCGGTGGAATTGGGCTACAAGGAAGCCAGCCGCACCATCTTCGAGGCGAATACGGTGCACGCCATTTCCGGCCTCATTATGCTCGCTCTGGGCTCCGGCCCGGTGAAGGGCTTCGCGGTCGTGCTGCTGATCGGCATCGCCACCAGCGTGTTTACCGCCGTGCTTTTCACGCGGATGCTGGTCGCGCTCTGGATCCGGCGCGCGCGGCCCACCGAAATCACGATTTGAGCGGCGGGAGAGAGACATGCGCCTTCTGAAGCTCGTTCCCGACAATACCAATATCGGCTTCGTGCGCCTGCGCCACTGGGCGTTCGGGCTCACCATGCTGCTGACGATCGCGGCTGCCGTGCTGGTGGGCGTGCGCGGCCTCAATCTGGGCGTCGATTTCGTCGGCGGCGTGATGATCGAGGCGCATTTCAAGCAGCCGCCCGTTCTGGATCAGTTGCGCGGCGAGGTGGATCATCTGGGCGTGGGCGATGCCGCGCTCCAGCAATTCGGCGCGGCCGATACGGTCTCGATCCGTCTGCCTATGCCCACGAGCACCGACGAGGGGGCGACCAACCGGCTGGTTCGCGCCGTGCAGGATGATCTTTCCAAGCGCTATCCGGGCGTGACCTTCAATCGTGCCGAGACGGTTTCCGGCAAGGTTTCGGGTGAGCTGATCCGCAACGGCCTGATCGCGGTATTCGTCGCGGTGTTCATGATCGCGCTGTTTTCGTGGTTTCGCTACGAATGGCAGTTCGGCGTCTCCACCTTCGTTGCGATCGGGCACGATCTGCTGGTGACGGTGGGCTTCTTCGCGCTTACCCGGCTGGAATTCGATCTCAACATCGTGGCCGCCGTGCTGACGATCATCGGCTATTCGATCAACGACAAGATCGTGATCGACGATCGCATCCGCGAGAATATGCGCAAATATCGCCAGATGGACATGCGCGCGCTGATCGATCTTTCGGTGAATGAGACGCTGCCGCGCACGGTGATGACCTCGGTGACGATCCTGCTGGCGCTGGGCGCGATGCTGGTGTTCGGCGGCCCGGTGCTGCGCGGCTTCACCGCGGCGATGATGCTGGGCGTGATCGTGGGCACCTACAGCTCGATCTACGTTTCCAGCTCGCTGCTCATCTCGCTGGGCCTCAAGCCGCAGCCCTTCGCGGCCACGCCGAAGAAGGGCGGCCCTTCGAGCCGCGCCGAGCGGGTCGGCTAGAGCATCGGCCGCCTCCCGCGAAAGCGGGGGCCGGACATTCGGGTGCATCGTTTGCGGCGCCGGGTTCCCGCCGGCGCCCCGTAATACCTATTCCCCGGTCGCTCCCAGCAACTGCTTCACCGCGGCCTCCAGTTGCGCGTCCGTGCCCGCCGCGGTTTCGCCCAGCGGGCGCTCGACGGGCAGGTCCACCGGCCTCGGATGCATCTCCATATCCTCGCCGGCCGCCGTACGGACGCGCCAGCCGGGCACGCGGACGGTGGATCCGTCGATCAGCGTTTCGGATCGGGTGTAGATGATCCAGCCGGCGGTCGGCTGGCCGACGACCTTGCCGAGCCCCAGCGCGCGATATCCCTCGGTGAAATCCTCCGCGTCGGAAAGCGAGCTTTCGTTGGTCAGCAATACTGTCGGCAGCCCCAGCGCGCGCTGGCCCAGCACCTGCCGCGCCGGGAAGCGATAGAGGCCGCGCGGCTCCAGCGTCAGATAATTGCGGCGCGTAAAGACATCGAGCGCATAGCCGTTGATGAAGCCGCCATTGTTGTTGCGGATATCGATGACGACGCCCTGCTTCGCCTGATTATCCGCGTCCAGATCCAGATAGAGCTGGTCGAGCGAATCGGCGCTCATATCCGCGAGGTGAACATAGCCGAGCCGGTTGCCGGATATCCTGGCCACATAGGCCCGCCTGCGATCCACCCAGCCGCGATAGGCGAGGCCATCGATCGTGGTGAGCGAGACGGGCTTCAGCATCACCTTGCGGGTGCCGGCCGCGCCGGCGATGCCGATGGCGACGCGCTGGCCCACGCGATTTTCCAGCAGCGCATCCAGATTGTCGTGCGGGCCGATCGGCTTGCCATCGACGCTGACGATGCGTTCGCCAGCCACGATCCTGCCTTCGATCGCGGCGGGCGAGAGGGGCACGACCTCGCTGACGACGAGGCCGCGTCCCCCTTCATAGGCGCCGCGATCGAAGCGCAGGCCGAGCATTCCGACCCGCCCCTGCGGCAATGATCCGGGGCCGCGACGCGGGCGGGAAATGCCGGAATGGGAGGCGTCCAGCTCCCCGATCATCAGCCCGATCACGCGGCGCAGCTCGTCCGGCGTGCGGGCTCCGTCGACGAAGGGCTGATAGCGGGCGCGCAGCGCCTTCCAGTCACGGCCGTTGAAGGCGGGATCGAAGAAATAACGATCGAGCACGCTCCACGCCTCGTTGAACAGGATCTGCTTTTCGGTCGCGAAATCCACGTCCATCTCGCCACTGACGGCGATCGCCTTGGGCGCCGGCTTTTCGAGCGGGGTGGAGACGATGCGACCGCCATCAAGATAGACGAGCGTCTTTCCGTCCGCCGTCAGCGCGGCGTCAATCTTGGGGCGGTCGCTCGCGCTGATCTGCTGGGCGACGGGTGTCTCCGTCGCCAACTCGTCGAGATTGTAGCTGTAGAGATTGTCCTGCCCCTTGGCGCTGGCGCGGAAGACGAGTGTCTTGCCGTCCGACGAGATGATCGGCTGCTCCGCCGACAGGCCGAGCGGCAGGATCGTCGCCCGATCGCGCAACCCCTCCCACACGATCTCCACAGGTGGCACGGCGGGCCTGGCGGGCGCAGGCGCGCTCTTGCCGGCCTTCTTCGCGATGGGGAGCGGCCTGGGTGGAGCCTTCGGCGCGTCTGGCGCATCGGGTGCCGGATCGCCGGGCGGCTTGGGCTTGAAGAGATCGCGGAACACATCCTCCTTGTAGCGGGGGACGTGGGGCAGCAGATCGATGCGGACGATGCGGCTCGCCTCGCTGCGCTGCGCGGTATCGATCAGCAGATATTTGCCGTCCGGGCTCCACGCGATCCGGCTCATCTGGCCGTTGCCGAGGAAGCTGACGGGCCGGGCCTCTCCCCCGGCCGCCGGCACGACGTGCACGTTCACGAACGAGCGTCGGTCAAAGAGAGGGAAGGCGATCCAGCGCCCGTCCGGCGACCAGACCGGGCGCAGGCCATCCTCGTCCGTGGCGAGCGTGCCGGTGAACAGGATCCGATCCGTGGCAGGCCTGCCGGGGGTGGCGAGCGTGAGCAGGTGAAGCTCCCGATCATCCTTCACATAGATGATCGATTTCCCGTCCGGCGCATAAGCCGGCGCCGTCGCGATCCCGGCGGTGGTGAGGGGGGTCTCACGTTCGGCCGCCACGTCATATTCGGCGAGGCGGCGATCCAGCCCGCGTTCGCTGACATAGGCGATCCGGCGCGAATCGGGCGACCAGATCACTTCGCGCTCGGCGCCGACGCTTTCGGTGATGCGCTGCGCCGCGCCGCCTTCCTTGGCGGGCGCGGCGAATATCTCGCCATGGCCGATCACCGCCACCTTCTGCCCGTCCGGCGAGACGGAGAGGCGCGTGAAGCTGCCGACTCCCATATGGCGTTTGCCCTCGGTGGCGGGCGCGCCGCGCAACGTGATCGGCACCTCGGCCGCCTTGCCGGTGGCGGGATCGTAGCGCCATACCGCCATGCCGCGTTCGAACAGGATCGCCTTGCCGTCCGCCGCCATCGTCGGAAAGAGCAGCCTGCCATCCGTGAAGCGGGTCAACTGGGTCGGCTCTCCGCCGGCCACCGGCACCTCCCACAGATTTTCCGTGCCCGAACGATCGCTCATGAAGATGATGCCGGCGCCGCCGGGGCGCCACATGGGCCATGCCCGCTTGGCGCCGCCCGCCAGCAATTTGCGATAGGCGCCCGCGCCCGCCAGCGGCTTCAGCCAGATCTCACTCTCGTCGATATGGCTGTGCCCGTTGCGCCACCACTGGCTGAAGCTGATGCCGCGCGCCACGATCGCGATCGTCGCGCCGTCAGGCGAGGGGGCTGCCTGATATTCGGAAAGATAATCCTCCCGGCTCACCTCGATCGGCGTGCCGCCCTCCGCCGAGACGCGATAGATATCCGGCGTGCCGCCGGGATCGTTGGCGGCCGAGGCGAAATAGAGCCATTTGCCGTCCGCCGACCAGCTATCCAGTTCCTCGTTCGCCTCGCCCCATGTCAGCCGGGTGACGGCGCCGCTCGCCAGATCGAGCAGATAGATGTTGGTGCCGCCGCCGCGCGTGGAGGTGAAGGCGATCCGGCGGCCGTCCGGCGAATAGAGCGGCCGCGCCTCGGTGGCGGCATCGGTGACGAGCAGGTGGGCGGGGCCGCCGGTGGCGGCGACCTCCCATATGTCTCCGCCGCTGGCGAAGGCGATCATGCGGCCATCCGGCGAGGCAGCGGGCTGGGTGAAAGCGGGCGTGCCGGCGGCCGGCGGCGTCTGGGCGGGAAGCGCGGCCGAGCCGAGCAGGGCGATGAGCGCCGTCGTGAGCCTGCCCGATAACCGCATATGTCCCCCTTCGCGTCTCTCCCGCCAAGGTGGGCGAAAAGGGCCGGGAAGCGCAAGGCGCCGTGCTCCCCGCTCGTGTGGAGCCCGTGCAGGCGCGGGGAAGGGTGAGAAGCGGGCTCAGCCCACGCCATGCGCCTTCATGAAGGCCAGCAGTTTCGGCCAGGCATCCTTCGCGGCGGGCTCGTCATAGCTGGCGCGATAATCCGCGAGGAAGCCGTGCTGGGCATCCGGATAGACGATGATCTCGTCCTTCCTGCCGGCCGCCTTCAGGGCGCCGCGCATCGCGGCCACGTCTTCCTGCGTGATGCCCTGATCCTTGCCGCCATAGAAGCCGAGCACGGGGGCCTTGAGTTCGGCGGCGCGCAGGCTGACCTTCTTGAGCTGGCCATACCGGGCGACGCCCGCCTTGATCTCCGGATCGATCATCGCCGAGCGCCACACCACCTGGCCGCCCCAGCAGAAGCCGGTGATGCCGATCGCCGCGGGTCTGGCGAAGGGCTGCTTCCTGATCCAGGCGGTGGTGGCGCGTACATCGCCATCCACCTGATCGTCGCTCGCCTGGCTTACCACCGCAAGGATCTCCTTCAGATCCGACTTGGCCGGCAAATCCACGCCCGATCGATAGAAGAAGTCCGGCGCGACGGCGACATAGCCGGCCTGCGCCAGCCGACGGCAAATGTCCTTGATCCATTCGTGGATGCCGAACACCTCGTTGACGACCAGGATCGCCGGATGTCGGCCGCTGACGGCCGGGCGCGCGACGAAGGCGGGCAGCGCTTTCGCGGCGCCGTTGGGGATCGTCGTCCATTCCGTGACGAGGCCATCCGAGGATGTGGTGATCGGCGCGGCCTCTGCGGAGAAGGCCGCCACAGCATAGCCGGCGAAAAGCATGCCGGCGGCGGTGCGGCGCGTGACATGGAAATCCTCGGGCCGGGATCCGTCAGGACGCGTCAGATTTAGCATGGCGACTCTCCTCCCCATCGTTCGATCGGGGGAGTGTAGAGCGCTGTGCCGCGCTGGAAAGATCAGCCCTGCCGGCGCCTGCGCGCCCAATCCCAGATCAGCGGAAAGATGGCCGGGCAATCGACGAGATACCGCTTCGCCATGCGGCGCGGATTGGAGGCGAGGCGCCACGCCCATTCCATGCTGGCCTTCTGCACCCAGCGCGGCGCGCGTTTTTCCTGGCCGACCAGGAAATCGACGCTCGCACCCACGCAGAGCGCCGTGCCGCGCACCCGGCCGGCACGCTGCATCTCGAACGCGATCAGCTCCTGCTGGGGCGATCCCACGGCCAGCAGGGTGACGCGCGCGCGCGCCGCCTCGATCGCGCCGATGGCGGCCGAGCGCGCGGCCGGATCGTGAAGCAGGCCCATGGGAGGCACATGCTGGACGATCGTGAGGCGCGGATAGAGCTCGCCCAGCCGGGAGGCATAGCTCTCTTTGCCGCCGACGAGGCAGACCGTGTCGCCTTCCTCCAGCAGGGATTCGAACAGCGTCTTGGTGAGATCGCTGCCGGGGGCCACCTTGAGCTGCACGCCGGCCAACCGGCCGAGCCGGGCGAGAACCTGACTGTCGCACAGCAGCAGATCGGCTTCCTCATAGGCGCGGCGCAGATCGCGCCCCAGCCGGGGCAGGCGCACCATATGATCGACATTGGGCGTCACGACATAAGCGAGCGGGCTTTCCGCGGATCGCCGGGCGATCCAGTCGAGCGCGCCGGCCGTATCCAGCCCATCGAATTCCAGGCCGAGAAATTCGGTCTTCGCGAGCGTGCCGGGGCCGGGGGTGTCCTGTCCTTCCATCGCGATCATGATGCTCCGTGCGCGCGCGCCTGAAGCAGGCAAATCGGATCGTTGGCGACGCCGCACAGACGGGCATAGAGCGCCCACGCATCGCCATTATTGACCTGTCGCGCGAACAGCCCGGCAACCTGCGCCGCCTCGCCCGCCCGCTTCCGGCTGACCAGCCAGTCGGTGCGCGCCCGCACCACATTGAAGCTGCGCGGGGAGGCCGATTGGGCATCGGCATAAGCGGAGGATGCCAGCAGATCATTGCCCTGGGTGGCATAGATTTGTGCGATCAGCAGGGCGGCCGCCTCGTTCGCATCGTTGGCGACGATCGTCTGGGCATCGGTGAGCGCCTTGTCATATTCCTTCACCGCCAGATGCGCGCGGGCGCGGGTGAGCAGGGCGACATCATTGCCGCCATCGAAGGCGAGCACCTTTTCCGCGCGATCGCGCGCGGCGGCGACCTTGCCCTGCGCCATCAGCAGCGAACTGAGCATGGCATGAAGATCGATGTTGGCGGTCGTGACGCGCTGGGAGGCGACAGGATCGAGCAGGGTGGCGGCCGGGCCGAACACGCCCATGCGGATCAGCCGCGCCGCCAGCGCAGCCCGGGCCGAGCCGCTGGACGTGGCGGTCGCCGCCTGCACGATCCGGCGCGATGCCTCCTCCTTCGGCAGCGCCCGGCTCCAGAAATCCGCGAGCGCCCCCAGCACCGAGGGATTGTTGCGATACCGGCCGAGAATATGGGTCGTCACCCGCTCACGATCTTCGATCGCGCCGCTCGCCTGATACGCGCGCAGGCTTTCCAGCTGATAGCGCGGATCATCCGGACGCAGCGTGGCCAGCCGCACCGAAATGGAGCGCACGCCGGAAAGATCCCCAACGCTGCGATAGAGGGCCAGCAACTGTTCGGCGAGTTCCGGATCGTCGGGCACGACCTTCAGCCGATCTTCCAGGATGCGGGCGCCGGCGGCGGCATCCCCCGTCTTCTCCAGGACATGCGCCTTGAGGAGATAGCCCTCCTTCGAATCGGGGGCGAGCACGATCAACTGATCGGCGATCCTGTCGGCGGCCGGATAACGCTCCTCATAATAAGCGATCGCGCCCGATGCGAGCACGCCGGCAATATCGTTCGGCGAAAGCGAGAGCAGGGGATCGACGACGCGCTTGGCGTCCTGAAACTGGCGGCCCGAAATGTAGAGGACGGCGAGATTCTGCATCGCTTCGATATTGGCGGGATCGAGATCGAAGGCCTGCTGGAAGGCGGTGGCGGCCTGGGTGGGCTGGCCGAGATCGCGCCGCACGCGGCCGAGCTTCACCCATCGGTTCGCATCATCGCTGTCATAGGACAAAGCCTTTTCAAGCGCTTCTGCCGCGCGGACATAGTCCCCACCGGAGATGAGATTATCGGCCTGCGCCTCCGTGGAGATGGCCCGGCTGGTATTGCGGCCGCAGCCGCCGGTGAAGCCGGCGAGCGACAGGGCCAGCGCCAGGCCGATGGCGCGTGGCGCGAATCCGGCAATTCCGTATGATGGCAACAAGCTGTTCATACCCTCGCGCTACAGCGGGCCGGTCGATACGGCGAGATAGCACGCGATAAGACTTCGCATGATATTTTGACGGCGGCCGTTACAATTGTTTGATTCGGGGCGATCGGGGGTCTGTTAATGCGCATGCCGGAATTTGACCCGCTCTGGACATTCCACTCATAAGGCTCGCGTTGACGCGCTTCGCAAGCTTATTCCCGTTCTCGAGAGGTGTTTGTGTGATGATCTTCCGCCCGGTGGCAGCGAGCTTGGGCCTTGCCGCCCTTCTTCCCGCGAGCCTGCTTGCGCAAGCAACCCCGGCTTCCAAGGAAGCCTCCAGCGCGAATGCCTCGCAGATCACGGTGACGGCGCCGAAGGCCGCGGGGCAGGCGACATCCACCTACCGCATCAGCGCCGGCGACCAGATCGAGGTCTATGTGTGGGGCGACGAGCGGCTCCAACGCGGCCTGACGGTGCTGCCCGACGGCACGTTCGGCTTCCCGCTCGCGGGCACCGTGATGGCGGCGGGCAAGACCACCAACGAGGTGGAGAGCGAACTCGCCCGCCTGCTGGCGCCGCAATATAAGGGCGTCGCGCCGGAAGTGACCGTTTCCGTCAAGCAATCGACGGGCATGCAGATTTCGGTGATTGGCAAGGTGAGAGGCCCCGGTTCCTATTCGCCGTCCCGCTATGTGACGGTGCTGGATGCGCTGGCGCTGGCCGGCGGGCCGACGGAGTTTGCGGATCTCGGCAATGTCGTGATCCTGCGCAACAAGAACGGCAAGTCGTCCGTGGTGCGGGCCCGTCTCGGCAACGTGCTGAAGGGCAAGCCGACCGAAAGCGATCTCGCGGGTGACGGCATCCCGCAGCTGATGGCCGGCGATACGGTCGTCGTTCCATGAGGCGTGCTCTGATCCTGGCCGGCCTGCTGGCGAGCGCCGGCGTGGCGGGTGCCGCGAATGCGCAGGAAGTGACGGCCGGCGGCTCGATCGAGGCACGGCTGGGCTTCGGCGACAATCCCTATCTGCGGCTGGGTTCGCTCGGCACCAGCGGGCTGGCGGGTGGAACCCTGACCGGCTGGCTTCGCCGCCGCACGGAAACCTCCGCGACGAGCCTGACCGGCGTGGCGAGCGTCGACCAGAATTTCAGCCATTACGGGCGGCCGGAAAATTATCTGGCCTCGATCGAGCACCAGCAGACGTTCAGCGCCAAGCTCTCCGGCAGCGCGCAGCTGCGCTATCAGGATTCGATCAATCCGCGCGACTTCACTGATCTGGGCGGGACGAACGTCGATCTGCTGTCGATCGGCCAGCGCAGCCGGACGATCGCCGGCTCCGGCACGCTGCAGTGGACGCCCACGAGCCGCGACAGCTTCTATATCGGGCCGCAATATTCGCACACGACCTATCCCAGCGTGGCGCTCAACAATTTCGATCAATATGGCGTGCGCGGCGGATATCTGCGCCAGATCAACAGCAAGCTGCGCGTGGGCGCCGACCTTTCCTATCAGAAGGTGGACAGCCGGAACATCGCGGACAGCGAATCCTATCAGGGCGGCCTGCGGCTGGAATATGATTTCAACGCGATCTGGCGGTTCGACGGCAGCGTCAGCCTGATCCGGCAGCGTTCCGATATCGGTGGCAGCGCGACCACGCCCGGCTTTACGGCGCGCTTCTGCGGCAAATATCCGCGTTACCGTATCTGCGTGGATGGATCGCGCCAGAGCGCCGGTTCGGGCTTCGGCGGCCTGCGGACGGACAATCGCGTCGGCGTGAGCGTGGATTACGAACTGAGCTCGCGTTCGCGCGTCAATCTGACGGGTGTCTATGATATTTCCCAGTCTTCCGGCGTTCTGTCCCTGCCGACCCAGAAGTTCTGGGAAGTTTCGGGCGGCTATGCGCGCACGATCAGCGATCGTCTCTCCGCCGGGTTTAGTGGACGTTATCAGAATCGCGATTATGGTTCGCTGGTCGGGACTGGAAGCAGCTCGGTAACGGGTTATTCCGCGACCTTCGATGTGGTGTACAAGTTCGGGCGTCTTGAGTGATATGAACCCTTATCCCAATCCCGGGCCGCTGGCCCTGATGGCGCAACAGGAAGAGGAAGAGGGCGGCTTCGGCCTCGTCCAGGCGCTCCCCGTCATTCTCTGGGAGAGGCGCTGGTGGCTGATCGCTCCCGCTGTCCTGGGCCTGATCGGCGGTGTCGGCGCGGCCTACACCATCCCGAAAATGTATGAATCGAGCGGCACCGTGCTCATCGAGAGCCAGCAGCTGCCGCTCGACGTGGTCAATTCGCCGGTGACCGACGTGATCGGCCAGCGCATCGCGCGGGCACGCGAACGCGTGCTGAGCCGGCAGGATCTGATCCGGCTGATCCGCACCAACAATCTCTATGCCGAGGAGCAGCAGACGCGGCCCCTTTCGGCGATCGTCGAGAAGATGCGCGACGCCACCACGATCGAGGCGATCGCCGCCGATCCCAACAGCGGTGGCGGCCGGACGATCGCGCTGAAGATCGGCTTCTCCTATGCGGATCCGGTGCGCGCGCAGATCGTGGCGCAGCAATATGTGAACCGCTTCCTGGAAGTGGACGCAAGCGCGCAGACCGATCAGGCGATCGGCGCCTCGAACTTCCTGAACCAGCAGGGATCGCAGCTCCAGGCGCAGATCGCGGCGATCGAAAGCCAGATCACCAAGATCAAGTCGGAAAATGGCCCGCTCCTCGCGCTGCAATCGCAGGCGACCGGAAATCCCATCGCGGATGCCGCGCGCATCGATGCGGAGATTATCGGCCTGCAGGGCGAGAATGCCCGGCTCGCCGCGAGCAACGGATCCAGCAACGGCGCCGTGCAGGCGGCCGAGGCGGCGCTGGCGGCGGCGCGCGCGCGCTTTTCCGATACGCATCCGGACGTGATTGCGGCGCAGAACCAGCTGGACGCCGCGCGCCGGGCATCCAGCTCGTCCGGCAACGAGGCGAGCCCGATGATCGGGGCGAACAATGCCCAGATCGCCTCGCTGCGCGCGGCCAAGGCGATGATCATGTCGCAATCGGGCGAGGTGCGCGCCGCGCAGTCGCGCGGGCCGGCGCTCGCGGCCGAGGTGGACGCGCTGGAGAAGAAGGCGGATTCGCTGCGCGATCAATATCGCGACATCGGATCGAAGGCGCAGTCCGCCCAGCTTTCGGCGCGGATGCAGACCGAGCAGAAGGGCGAGCGGCTGACGCTGGCCGATCCGCCCGTGGTGCCCGATGCGCCCTACAAGCCCAATCGCCCGCTGCTGATGGGTGGCGGCCTGGCGGCGGGCATCGGCCTGGGCCTTGCGATCGTCCTGCTGCTGGAACTGCTGCTGAAGCCGATCCGGGGCACGGAAATGCTGCGCGATGCGGCCGGCGCCGCGCCGCTCGTCATCATCCCGGATTATTCCCGCAAGCCCAATCTGGTTCTTCGCTGGCTGGAGAAGCGCAACCGGAAGCGGGCACGAACATGAGCTATGAGGATGCCGATCGTAATGCGTTCAAACAGGGTCGCGCCGTGACGGCGTCCGATGCCGCGCCGCTTTATGGCGACGAAGCGGAATTTCCCCGCTTCGAGGTGACCGGCGACGAACTGGGCCAGCGCTTCGTCTTCGGTTTTCGCGGCGCGGACCAGCGCGCGCGGCCGTTCAAGCTGCTGCGCACGCGCATCGCCAAGCTGGCCAGTGACGATGGCGTGAAGCTGATCGGGGTGACGTCAGCCGCGCCGAACGTCGGCAAGACCTTCGTCGCGGCCAATCTCGCGGCGGCGCTGTCACGCCTCGTCGACACCCATGTCTGCGCGATCGATCTCGACATGCACCGCCCCGCCATGGGGCCGCGCTTCGGCCTTCCCGAAGGAGACGGCATTCACGATTATCTGGGCGGGGAGCGCCAGGATATTCGGGAGATCGGCTTTCAGGTGAATGAGGAGCGGCTGGTCGTCATCCCCGGCTATCGCCGCAACGTCGCCACCGGCGAATTGCTCTCCAGCCCGCGCGGTGACGCGCTGTTTGCCGGGCTGCGGGCGATGCCGGCCGGCACGATCGTCATCATCGACATGCCGCCCATCTTCGCGGACGACGATGCCGTGATCATCGCCAACCGGGTCGACGGCTATCTGCTGGTGGTGGAAGACGGGCGGACGACCAAGAAGCAGGTGGAGGATACGATCCGCATGCTTTCGCCCGCGCCGATGCTGGGCACCGTGCTCAACCGCTATCATCGTCGCCTCTTCTCCGACGATTATGGCTACGGCGTATCCTACGGTTACGGCGCCTATTACTGACCCCGGCTTGAAGATCGGCGCGCGAGCGGGCAACCGCGGCGGCGCATGATCGGAATCGGGGAAAAGGCGCGCGCCGGATGACAGGAATTCGCCCCGGCGGCCGCATCGTGCCCTTCCTGGCGCTCACGCTTTCGGGCCTGTGCTGGGGCATGGGCTTTCCGCTCGGCAAGCTTGCGCTGCGCGAGGTGGGGCCGGCGCACATGATTCTGCTGCGCTTTGCCATCGCGAGCCTGGTCGCCTTGCCTTTCGCGCTGCGGGCGGAGGCGCGGGCGCTGTTTCGCTCGCCCCCCGTGCTGATCGCCGGCTTCCTCTATGGCGTGGCCTTCCTCATCCAGTTCGAGGGGCTGTCGCAGGTGACGGTGTCTCTGGCGGCGCTGCTGGTGGGCGCGATGCCCGCGCTGGTGGCGGTGGCCGCATGGCTGATGGGCGAGCGCGTCAGCCGTGCCTCGTGGATCGGGGTGGCGGGTGCCACGATCGGCGCGGCGCTGATCGCGGGCAAGCCGGAAGGGGCGGGCACGCCCTATGGCATCGCGCTTTCGCTTTTCTCGCTGCTGATCTTCCTCGGCTGGCTGCTGACGCTGAAACGGGCGCCCGAGACGAAGGATCCGATGGCGGTGCCGGCGGTGACGGTGCTGGTGGCGGTGGCGACGATCCTGCCGATCGCGCTGATCCTCTATGGGCCGCCGCCGCTGGCACTCAGCCCTGTCGCCTGGGCGGGCATCGTGGGGCAGGGCGTGTTCGCCACCTTCGTCGCCACCGCCGCCTGGGCCTATGGCGCGGCGCGCGTGGGCAGCGCGGCGGCCGGCGTGTTCATCAATATCGAGCCGCTGATCGGCGCGCTGATCGGCATCACGCTCTTCGGCGATCCCGCCGGGGTGGGCCTGATCGGCGGCGGCCTGCTCATCATCTGCGGCAGCATCGTGGTGGTGCTGGGAGAGCGCAGCGCGCCCGCCGCTGCGGAGCTTCAGGCTGCGGCGAGAGGGCTTTCGAACGAGTGATCCGCCGGGAGGTGTGGCGGCTATTGGGTGGAGAGCTGCCATTGGCAAATGCCTCGGCTGCCGAGTAGGAAGCCACCATGAGTGATGGCGCGCCACAGTGGGACGAAGCGTTTGGCGACCGCCTCTTGGGAGCCGTTATTCTGGTCGGCATCACGCGGCGCACTGCGGAAGGCGACCAACAAGAACAATTTTTTGGAACGGTCGAACAGGCCGATGCTCGGGGTATTGAACTGCGGCTAGGTGGCTCGCGTTCAGGAGAGAACTACTTCCTACCTCCCGATTCCAACAACATTTTTCCAGCGCAGCTGGGATCTTATAAGCTTCGGCAAACGGGTGAGGTGGTCGAGAACCCCGATTACACCGCAACGTGGACGATTTATCCGCCGGCACACTGAGCGTCCGCTACTGGGGCGAAAGCGGTCAGTCCGCATTTGAGCGGCATCCGGCACAAAGCCTCAGCCTAGCCTATGTCCGCGCGATCGGCCGCAAATCTTCGCTTCCAGATCCGGCGCCCCTCCAGGGCCTGCCACACGATCAGGGTGGGGAGACCTATGGCGATATCCCTCCCCCGCTTGACGAGCGAGAGCGCCAGCGCCGCTTCCACCGGAATACCGAACAGCGGCGCCGCCAGCGCATAGCCCGCCTCCTGCGCGCCGATCGCGCCGGGAAGGATGAAGGCGATGCTGCGAATGGTGTAGATCAGGCTCTCGATCGACAGGACCGACCAGCCGGAGACCGGAACGCCCATGCAGGCCAGTACCAGCCATGCGCCCAGCGCCGTGCCGATCCATCCCGCGAGATTGAGGATGAACGCGATCAGGACATGCCCGCGCCGCGCATAGGCCGCGCCAAGTTCCTCGCGCAGGCCCGCCACGGCAACGGTGGCGGCGGGCGGCAGGAAATGGCCGGATATCTTTTCGGCCAGCAGCATGGCGGGCCGCTGCGCGAGGAAGAACAGCACCGCGACCGCCGCCATGATGCCCGTGCCGCCCAGGATCATCGGGCGCAGCGAGGCCGCGACGCTCGCCTCCATCAGAAGCGACGCCATCATGGCGAGGCCGAATATCGTGAAGATGAGCTGCGCCGCCATCTCGGTCGTCAGGTCCACCACCAGCGATGAATAGACGCGGGCGGCGGCGACGCCCGATTGCATGAGCCAGCGCGTGCCTATGACGATCCCGCCGATCTGCGAGAAGGGCAGCAGATCGGCCACCGCCTCCCGCAGCATCCGCGCCCAGGTGAAGGCGCCCAGGCGGGATGCGCGCTCGCCGGGGCTCGATGCGAGCCAGGCTCCGCCCAGTATCGCGAAGACGGCGACCGAGACCGCGCAATAGAGGAGGAAGGCGAACGGCCCGAGGCGCATCGCCGCGCCGAGCACATTCGCGAAGCCGATCGATCCGAACGCCCAGATCGCCGCGGCGAGGCCGGCGAGCGTGGCGAGCAGGAGACCGGACCGGGCGAAGGCGGTCAGGTCGCGCTCCTCTTCGGCCGCCCCGCGAAGCGCAGCGCCAGCCGCATCATCGCCGGCACGAAGCGGGGACGGATGAGACGCGAATCATAAGGCGCCAGCCTTTTGTCATTCTCCTCCAGGCAGATCCGCGCCAGTTCCGGGAAGGTCACCTCCACGCCCAGCTCCTTGGAGCCGTTCAGCGTGAAATTATTCTCCTGCGCCTTGGTGTTGTCGTCGCCCATGCCGCGCGCCATGCTGATGCGCTCGCCAATCAGGAACATCCACACGATCAGCACCTTCGCCTCGAACAGGGGGCGCCGCCACCACGGCATCGTCCGCCGCCACCAGGCAACCCAGTTCACGAAGAACAGGATGTGGCGCCCTTCCTCGCGCATCACCGGCTCGAACGTGTCGACCAGCTCGGGCGGGAAGAAGCCCGAATCCTTGGCCAGCCGGAACAGGCCGAATCCGAAAAAGCTGTCGATGCACTCGGAATAGCCGGTGCGCATGAACGCGAATTCGGGATCGCGCGGGCGCACATAAGCGGGCTCGGGCGCCAGTTCGATGCCGTAGGCGCCCACCATATCGGCCAGCACGGTCTTGTGGCGCTGCTCCTCGAACGCATTCATCTCCACCGCCTCGCGCAGCAGGGGATCGGTGAGGCATTCGGCATAGGTCTTCACGTTCATGCCCGCCCGGCCTTCGGTGGCAACGGCGATGTCCCAGATGGGCAGCGAGACGATCCGGTTGCGCGTCACCTCGTCCAGCGTCGGCCAGTCGATCAGGGCCGGCCGATAGGGATCATGCGTTTCCAGCAGGGTCCGGCAGAAGAGCGCCTTGTGCGCCTCGCTGCCGAGGGCCACGGTCTCGCCGCCTCCGGCGCGGATCGAGGGCGGGACATAGTTCATCGGCAGGCCACCTTCAGGCAAGATCGGCGAAGCGCATCAGACGGGCGCGCTCATGTGCCGAGGCGATTACGTCCGGATCCACCAGCGCCGCAAGCTCGCCGGCATAATCATAGCCCGGCGCCGCCCCTTCCCAGCCTCCGTCCGTCGCGGGATGAAGATAGAGTTCGCTGATGCCCTCCGGCAGTCGCTCCACGATCCCGCGCACCCGCGCCGCCGTCATCGCGCCCGTCCAGGCGAGGCCGAACACCTGATCCGGCACGCGCAGGCCCGCCCGCGCAAGCCGGCGCGCAGTCGATCGCGCCCAGAAGGCGGCCGGATCGCGCCGTGGCGGCCGATCCATCTCGATCGAAGCGAGGATCGCGCGCGGCTCCACCGGCGCCCGCATCGCCCGCAGCCCGTGCCGCCGGCCAGCGGAAAGGATGGCGGATGCGATCATCGGATGAAGGTGGAAATGCTTGTGCGTGTTCACATGATCCAGCGGCAGCCCCGTCGCCGCGAAGGCCGCGAACTGCGCCTCGATCTCGGCATGAAGCTGGCGCCGGACGCCCGGCTTCAGCGCGATCCGGAATGCGGTGCCGACCATATCCTCCCGGAAGCGGCCGGATGCATCCACCAGATCCGGCACCTGCGCGGGCGGCAGGACCGGCCGCCCTTCGACCAGCACGACATGCAGGCCGACGCCGAGCCCCGGCATCGCCTTTGCCCGCGCGATCGCGTCATCGGCGGCCTGGCCCGCCACCATCAGGCTCGCGGCGGTGAGGATGCCGTGCCGATGCGCCCGCTCGACGGCTTCGTTGACGGCGTGCGACGCGCCGAAATCGTCGGCGGTGACGATCAGCGAGCGCCGCATCGGGCTTCTCCCGCGGAATGCGGGCAGCGCCGCCGCCCGCCCGCCTCATGCCACGCATGCCCTCCCCCGTCGCGCCGGGGAGGGAGGCGGATCACGCCGCCTGCTTCCGCCGCCTCAGGAAATCGAAGAATTCGACGCCTTCGCGCAGGCGCCGCTTCATCATGTCCCAATCGCGCACCATTTCCCACACGATCGATCCGATCTTGGACGGGCGGAAATAGAAGCGCCGGTAAAATTCCTCGACCTTGTCGAAGATCAGGCTTGCCGGGAGATGCGGATAGCTCAGCTGCGCGATCTGGGTGCCACCGTCCGTCAACAGATGATCGCTGCCGTCGAACCAGCCATTCTCGGTCGCCTGCTTGTACAGGAACGTGCCCGGATAGGGCGCCGCGAGGCTGACCTGGATCGTGTGCGGATCGATCTCCTTGGCATAGTTGATCGTCTCCTCGATCGTCTCCTCCGTCTCGCCGGGCAGGCCGAGAATGAAGGTGCCATGGATGACGATGCCCAGATCGTGGCAATCCTTGGTGAATTGCCGCGCGACATCCACGCGCAGGCCCTTCTTGATATTGTGCAGGATCTTCTGATTGCCGCTCTCATAGCCGACGAGCAGCAGGCGGCAGCCGCCCTTCTTCATGATTTCCAGCGTCTTGCGTGGCACGTTCGCCTTGGCGTTGCACGACCAGACGACGCCCAGCCTGCCCAGTTCCACCGACAATTCCTCAATGCGGGGCAGATTGTCGGTCAGCGTGTCGTCGTCGAAGAAGATCTCCTTCACCTCCGGCATCTCGCGCTGGACGTATTTCACCTCCTCGATCACGTGGGCGATCGATCGGGTGCGATAATTGTGGCCGCCCACCGTCTGCGGCCACAGGCAGAAGGTGCAGCGGCTCTTGCAGCCCCGGCCCGTATAAAAGGACACATAGGGGTGGAGCAGATAGCCCCCGAAATACTTCTTGATGGTCAAATCGCGTTTGTAGATCGGGCTGACGAAGGGCAGCGAATCCATGTCCTCGATCACGGCGCGATCGCGATTGTGGACGATCTCGCCAGCCGCATCGCGATAGCTGATCCCGTCGATTCCACCCAGCGGCAGGCCATCCGCCACATCCTTGACCGTGAAGTCGAATTCGTTGCGGCAGACGAAATCGATCGCGGGCGATGCCTCCAGCGCCACGGTCGGCTCCACCGCCACCTTCGCGCCGATCAGGCCGATCGTCAGCTTCGGGTTGCGCGCCTTCAGCAACTCCGCCGTGCGGATATCCTGCCGGAAGGAGGGGGTCGAGGTGTGGAGGATCACGAGATCGCGATCATCCGCCTCATGCTTGATATCATCCCACGAAAGATCGTGCGCCGGCGCGTCGATCAGCTTGGATCCCTCCACCAACGCCGCCGGCTGGGCCAGCCAGGTGGGATACCAGAAGGACTTCACCTCACGCTTCATCTGGTAGCGCGCGCCCGCGCCGCCATCATAACCGTCGAAAGAGGGAGCCTGCAAAAACAGGGTGCGCAACGTCATCGAACCGGCATCTCCGAAGGCCGTACGATCCGGCCATGTTGCTCCATTTTAAGCCTCTCGCCCCGCCAATCAACCGATCGGACGAGGAAGGAGGCGACGAATACGACGAACGATAGGATATCCCGTACGGGCAGCATCCAGGAAGGCGCCGAGGCGGCTCCCGCAATCGCATCGAAGCGGATCTTGAACAGCAGGCGCGCGGCGAGCGCCGCCACCGCCATCCCGGCGCCCGTTGCGGGGGCAAATGGCAGGGCCAGCAGGGCCAGCGGCAGGGGATGCGTCAGGATCGTGCCGGCATAGCCGCCCCGATCGATCGTGCGGATCGTCGCCGCCCAGCGCAATTCGTGCCGCCACACGTCGCCAAGGCTGCGCTCGGCACAGCCGTGGACCAGCAGGATCGGCGGCACCACCACCGAAAGCCCCAGCCCGCGCACCGCCGCGCACAGCTCATAATCGTCCGCCAGCGAGTCGGCGAAGCGGCGGAAGCCGCCGATCGCGTCCAGCGTGGCGCGCCGCAGCGCGATGGTGGAGCCCATTCCCGGCCGCGCGAGACCGATGCCGAGGCCGATCGCGAGCTGGGGGATGAACTGATAGCTGATCCCGGCAGCCGCGATCACGGACCACGCGCCCCCGTCTCCCCGGCCGCGATACAGGCAGGTCGCCGCGCCCACGCCTGGCGCGGCGAGCGCGGTGGCGAGCGTGGCGAGATAATTTGGAGGCACGGCCATGTCGCTGTCGCTCAGCACGATCAGGTCGTGGCGCGCGGCGGGCGCCATGTTCAGGAGATTGGCCACCTTGGCATTAGCGCCGTGGCGCGTGGAATCGACGATCAGATCGATTTCGCGCCGGTCCATGCCGGCCACGATCGCGATGGCGGGATCGTCCTGCCGCTGGACGCCGGCCACCATCTGCACCGGGACATCCCAATCCTGATCAAGAAACGTCGCGAGATTCGCCGCCAGCCTCGGCTCCGCGCCGTACAGCGGCTTCAGCAGGGAAACCGCCTCCGCTTTCGCCGGACCGCTGGAGAAGGGGCGAAACAGGCGCCCGAGCAGGGATGCGGCGACGAGGGTATAGAGAATGCCGATCCCCGCCAGGCCGACGAGGATCCAGCCGATGCCGTGAAGAAAAGGCATGCGTGCGCCTTAGGCCCGATCTTGCCTCCATCCAACCGATTTGCGTGATGGCGAGGTGACGCCCGCCCGATCAGCCGCTAGGCGGCGGCGATGGACGACGTGACGCTCGTAACCGGCGTATCGGGCTTCATCGGATCGGCCGTTGCCCGCGCGCTCGCGCAGGAAGGCCGGGCCGTGCGGGGCATCGCCCGTGCCTCCAGCCCCCGGGGCAATCTCGTCGATTTTCCGGGCGAGCTGGTGGAAGCCGATCTGCGCGACGAGGCCGCAGTGACCACGGCGATGCGGGGCGTGCGCCACCTGATCCACGTCGCCGCCGATTATCGGCTGTGGGCGCCCGATCCCGAATCGATCGTCCGCAACAATCGCGAGACGACCCGGATCGTGATGGAGGCCGCACTGCGCGCGGGCGTCGAGCGGATCGTCTATACCAGCAGCGTGGCGACATTGCTGCCGGATCCGGCCGGTGCCGCGGACGAAACCCGCCCCGGGCGCGAGGATCAGGTGATCGGGGCCTATAAAAGGAGCAAGGTCGCAGCGGAGCGCCTCGTCGAGGCCATGATCGCGGCCGGGCTTCCGGCGGTGATAGTCAATCCGTCGACGCCGATCGGCCCGCGCGACGTACGCCCCACGCCCACCGGGCGGATCGTGGTTGAGGCCGCCAACGGGCGCATGCCGGCCTTCGTGGAAAGCGGGCTGAACCTTGTCCATGTCGACGATGTCGCGCGCGGGCACATCCTCGCGCTGGATCGCGGCCGCATCGGCGAGCGCTATGTTCTCGGCGGCACGGACGTCACGCTCGCCGCGATGCTCGCCACGATCGCGCGTCTGGTCGGCCGCCGCCCGCCCGTCATACGCCTGCCCGCAGCCCCCCTCCTCCCGCTCGCCTGGCTCAACGAACAGCGCGCACGGCTCACAGGCAAAGAGCCCTTCCTCACGCTGGATGGGCTTCGCATGTCGAAACACGCGATGTTCTACAGTTCGGCCAAGGCCATGCGCGAGCTGGGCTATTCCGCCCGCCCCTGTGAACAGGCGCTGGCCGAGGCGATCGACTGGTTCCGCGACAAAGGGATGGTGCGATGATGGTGGCCATCCTCGCCATCGCCTCGCTCTCGCTCGCCATCTGGCTGGGCCTGCTGTTCGCCAATGGCGGCTTCTGGCTGGCCGCCGAGCGCGATACCGCCGGAACCGCGGCCGAGCCCGCGAACTGGCCCGATGTCGTGGCGGTGGTGCCCGCCCGCGACGAGGCGGATGTGATCGCCCGATCGATCGGCAGTCTCGTCGCGCAGGACTATCCCGGCCGCTTCCGCATCATCCTCGTCGACGATGGCAGCAGCGACGGCACGGGCGCGATCGCGCGGCGGACCTGCGCGGACGAAGGGCTGGCGATCATGACCGGCGCGCCTCTACCGGCGGGCTGGACGGGCAAATTGTGGGCCGTCGACCAGGGCGTCGCCGCCGCCGACCAGCCGCGCTATCTGTGGCTCACCGATGCCGACATCGCCCACGCGCCGGATACGCTGCGGATGCTCGTCACCCGCGCCGAGGCGGGCCAGTTGTCGCTGGTGTCGCTGATGGCGAAGCTGCGCTGCGAGACGCTGGCAGAGCGGATGCTGGTGCCCGCCTTCGTCTTCTTCTTCCAGATGCTCTATCCGTTCGCGCGCGTGAACCGTCCGGGCGGGATCGGTGCCGCGGCGGGCGGCTGCATGCTGGTGCGCAGCGAATCCCTGCGCGCGGCAGGCGGCATCGCCGCGATCCGATCCGCGCTGATCGACGATTGCGCGCTCGGCGCCGCGCTCAAGCGGCAGGGCCCGATCTGGCTGGGGCTCACCGATCGCTCCGTGAGCATCCGCCCCTATGAAGGATTTGGGCCGGTGGCGGCGATGATCGCGCGGTCCGCCTATGCCCAGCTGCGCTATTCCCCGCTGCTGCTGGCGGGCACGGTCGCCGGTCTCGCGCTGGTCTATGCCGCCCCGCCGCTGCTCGCCCTGTTCGCTCATGGGCCGGCGCGCTGGCTGGGGCTCGCGGCATGGGCGCTGATGGCGATATCCTTCCAGCCCATGCTCCATTTCTATCGCCGCTCCTCCCTCTGGGGCTTTGCCCTGCCGGCGATCGCTGCCTTTTATGCCGGATGCACGCTGCAATCGGCCTGGGCGCATGCGCGTGGTCGCGGCGGCTTCTGGAAAGGCCGCGCACAGGCTATGGACGGCCGCTGATGGCTACGGCGGCACCCTCTTCCGGCAAGGGCCATCGGGACGAGAATTTCCCGGTGGCAAGCGCGATCATCAGGCGCGCGCATCGGGCGCCGATCATGGCCTTCTATCGCTTCGCCCGCGCCGCCGATGATATCGCCGACGATTCCGGCACCCGGCCGGACGAGAAGCTCCGCCTTCTGGGCGGCATGCGCGCCGGGCTGGACGGCACCGGCCGCACCGAACAGGCGCTCGCGCTGCGCCGCGTACTGATCGATCACGATCTCTCGCCGATCCATGCGCAGGAACTGATCTCCGCGTTCGAACAGGATGTGACGGTGAATCGCTATGCGGACTGGGGCGAGCTGATCGCCTATTGCCGCCTCTCGGCGATGCCGGTCGGCCGCTATGTCCTCGATGTCCATGGCGAGGATCGGCGCTGCTGGCCCGCTTCTGATGCCTTGTGCGCCGCGCTCCAGATCATCAATCACCTCCAGGATTGCGCCAAGGATTATCGCGCGATCGGCCGTGTCTATATCCCCGCCGACATGCTCGCCGCATCCGGCGCCCGGATCGAGGATCTCGCCGCACCGGCCGCATCCCCGGCCCTGCGCGCCACGATCGCCGCCGCCGCCCGCAAGACGCAGGCGCTGCTCGCCGAAAGCGCCGGCTTCGCGACGATGATCCGCGATCGGCGGCTTTCGGCGGAAGTCGCCATCATCCAGCGCCTGGCCGAAAGCCTGGCGCGGCGCCTCGTCTCGCGCGATCCGCTGTCCGAACGCGTTCACCATAATGGCGTGGAGGCCGTTTCGCTGGCGGGCGTCGCGATTCTCCGCAATCTCTTCCGGCAAAAGGCATGACGAGCAACGCAATCTCGAACGACCTGCACGCGCAGGTGGCGGGCAGTTCCTTCTATACGGGGATGCGCGTGCTGCCGCGCCGCGAGCGGCACGCAATGTATGCGATCTACGCCTTCTGCCGCGCCGTGGACGACATTGCCGACGATCAGAGGGGTGCGCGCGACGAGCGCACGGCGGCGCTCGATGCGTGGCGCCGGGGGATCGATGCGCTCTATGCCGGCGGCGATTCCGGTCCGGCAGCCTATCTGGCCGATGCGGTTCGTGATTTCCGCCTGGCGCGCGAGGATTTCCATGCCGTGATCGATGGCATGCAGATGGACGTCGATGCCGACATATGCTGGCCCACGGCGGCCGTGCTGGATCTCTATTGCGATCGCGTCGCCTCGGCCGTGGGGCGGCTGTCCGTGCGGGTCTTCGGCATGGACGAGGCGCCCGGCAAGGCGCTCTCCTTCCATCTCGGCCGCGCTCTGCAACTCACCAACATCCTGCGCGATATCGATGAGGATGCCGCGATCGGCCGCGTCTATCTTCCCCGGGAAGAGCTGGTCGCGGCCGGGATCGCGCTGGACAGCCCCGCCGGGGTCGCCGCCCGGCCCGGCATCGATCGCGTCGCGCGCGTTCTGGCGCGGGATGCACACGGCCATTTCACCAAGGCCCAGGCGATCCTCGCCGGCCGGCCGCGCGGCCACCTGATCGCGCCGCGCCTGATGGCGGCCGCCTATTCGCAGCTCCTTGCGCGCATGGAGGCGATCGGCTGGGGCATGCCGCGCCGGCGCGTGCGCGTTTCCAAGCTCGCCTTGCTCTGGACGATGCTGCGGCTGAGCCTCCGGCGTTGAGCTTCGGCAGGGCGACAATCGCGGGTGCCGGCCTCGCCGGCCTGTCCGCCGCCGTCTGGCTGCGCCGGGCGGGCCTGTCGGTCACGATCGCGGATGCCGCCCCGCAGGCCGGTGGCAGATGCCGCTCCTATCATGATCCCCAGCTTGGGCTGACGATCGACAATGGCAATCATCTGGTCCTGTCGGGCAATCCGGCGGTCGCGCGGTTTCGCGCCGCCATCGGCGCGACCGCGCCGCTCGCCGGGCCGGCCCATGCCGATTTCCCCTTTTTCGACAGGGCGGACGGCGCGCGCTGGGCGGTGCGGATCAATGATGGTCGGGTGCCGTGGTGGACGCTGCGCGCATCGCGGCGCGTGCCTGGCACGCGCGCCACGGACTATCTTTCGCTCGCCCGCCTGCTCCGCCCGCGCGGCGGCCGGATCGATGCGCTCGTTCACCCCGCAGGCCCGGTCTGGTCGAAGCTGATCGAGCCGGTGCTGCTGGCCGCGCTCAACACCGCGCCCGCGGAATCCTCGGATCGGCTAGCCGCCGCCGTGCTGCGCGAGACGATCGCCAGGGGTGGTCTCGCCACGCGCCCGCGCATCGCCCGGCCGGATCTCTCCGCCGCCTTCATCGATCCCGCGCTGGTGTGGCTCGCCGGGCAGGGAAGCCCGGTCACGCTCGGCCGGCGCCTCCGCGCGATCCGGCTGGAAGGAGACAGGGCCACCGCCCTCGATTGGGGGGATGGCCCGCAATCCGTCGCGCCGGACGAGGCGATCGTGCTCGCCGTGCCGCCCTGGGTGGCGACCGCGCTTCTACCGGAGATCGACGCGCCGGACATGTTCCGCTCGATCGTGAACGGTCACTTCGCGCTGCCTCCGCCCGATGGCGCGCCCGCCATGCTGGGTCTGCTTGGCGGGACGGCGGAATGGCTGTTCGCGTTTCCGGATCGGCTCTCCGTCACGGTGAGCGCCGCCGATCGCCTGCTCGGCATGGATCGGGAGGCGCTGGCCCGGATCTTCTGGGCGGATATCTGCCACGCGCTGGATATCAGCGCGCCGATGCCCGCCTGGCAGATCGTGAAGGAAAAGCGCGCCACCTTCGCCGCGACCCCCGATCAGGATCGGCGCCGGCCGCCGGCCGCCACCCGCTGGCGCAACCTGTTCCTCGCCGGCGACTGGACGGATACCGGCCTGCCCGCCACGATCGAGGGCGCCCTGCGATCGGGCGAGGCCGCAGCCCGCTTGGCGGGCGGACGCGAAGCGCGCTAGCAGCGGCCATGGTCACTTTCCTCCGCCATCCCGCCCCATCGCAGACCACCCCCCATGCGCTGGAGCAGGCCGTCGATCGCGCCACCGCCGCGCTGGCCGCGCAGCAGCGCGAGGACGGCCATTGGGTGTTCGAGCTGGAGGCCGATGCCACCATTCCCGCCGAATATGTGTTGCTGCGCCATTATCTGGGCGAGCCCGTCGATGCCGGGCTGGAGGCGCGCATCGGCCGCTATCTGCGCCGCATCCAATCGCCGGAGCATCGTGGCTGGGGCCTGTTTCACGGCGGCGCCTTCGATGTGAGCGCGACGGTGAAGGCTTATTATGCGCTCAAGATGATCGGCGATTCCGTGGATGCGCCGCACATGGCCGATGCCCGCGCCGCGATCCTGACGGCAGGTGGCGCCGCGGCGGCCAACGTCTTCACGCGGATCCAGCTCGCCCTGTTCGGTGCCGGCCCATGGGGCGCCGTGCCGACCATGCCGCCGGAGATCATCCTCCTGCCGCGCCGATTCCCGATCCATCTGTCGAAAATGTCCTATTGGGCGCGCACGGTCGTGGTGCCACTCCTCGTTCTGGGGGCGCTCAAGCCGATCGCCCGCAATCCGCGCGGCATCCGGGTCGATGAGCTTTATACCGGGCGCGCCGTGCGGCCGGGCACCAAGGTGGCCGATCCGAAATGGCTGTGGACCACATTCTTCAACGGGCTCGATCGCGGGCTGAAGCTGTGCGACGGGCTGTGGCCGAAGCGGCTGCGCGCCAGGGCGATCGCGGCGTGCGAGGCCTTCGTGCTCGAACGCCTCAATGGCGAGGATGGGCTGGGCGCCATCTACCCGGCGATGGCGAACAGCGTGATGATGTTCGATGCGCTGGGCTATGCCGAGGATCATCCCGCGCGCAAGATCGCGCGCACTTCGGTGGAAAAGCTGCTCGTCCACCGCGAGGATGAAACCTATTGCCAGCCCTGCGTCTCGCCCGTCTGGGATACGGCGCTGGCCGCGCACGCCATGCTGGAGGCGGGCGGCGAGGATGCCGAGGCGCGCGCGGGCCGCGCGCTCGATTGGCTCACGCCGCTTCAGGTTCTGGATGTGGAGGGCGACTGGATCGGCGAGCGCCCGGGCCTGCGCCCCGGCGGCTGGGCCTTCCAGTATAACAATGCGCATTATCCCGATCTGGACGATACCGCCGTGGTGGCGATGGCGATGGACCGAGCCCATGTCGCGGATCGCATGCCGATCGATCGCGCCGTGGAATGGACGGTGGGCATGCAGAGCCGGAATGGCGGCTGGGGCGCGTTCGATGCGGACAACAGCCATGATTATCTGAATAACCTGCCCTTCGCGGATCATGGCGCGCTGCTGGATCCGCCGACCGTGGACGTGAGCGCGCGCTGCGTTTCGCTGCTGGCGCAACTGGGAGAGACGCCGGAGACGAGCCCGCGCATGGCCCGCGCGCTGGCTTATCTGGAGAAGGAGCAGGAGGCGGACGGCAGCTGGTTTGGCCGCTGGGGCGTCAATTATGTCTACGGCACCTGGTCGGCCTTGTGCGCGCTCAACGCGGTCGGCCTGCCGTTCGATCATCCGGTGGTGGCCCGGGGCGCGGGCTGGCTGAAACGGGTCCAGAATCCGGACGGCGGCTGGGGCGAGGATTGCGAGAGCTATGCGCTGGATTATGCCGGTTACACGCCGGCTCCCTCCACCGCCTCGCAGACGGCATGGGCGCTGCTCGGCCTGATGGCGGCGGGGGAAACGCAATCGGAAAGCGTGGAACGCGGCATCGACTGGCTGATCGCCCATCAGGACCCCGATGGCCTGTGGGGGCAGGAATATTATACGGGCGGCGGCTTCCCGCGCGTCTTCTACCTGCGATATCACGGCTATCCGAAATATTTCCCGCTCTGGGCGATCGCGCGCTATCGCAACCTCCAGCGCTCCAACAGCACACGCGTCGGATACGGGATGTGAGCCATGTCATCGCGGCCACAGGCTTCAATCGTGAGGCCGCGCTCATCCGGCAGCCGGGGGTGGTCACCGTCGCCGGTGGCGGCGATGCCGCCGGCCTCGCCATCGCGCTGGATGCGGCCGCCGTCGGCGCGATCGGCATCATCAGCTTCGGCCTCACCGGCGCGCTGGCCGATGGCCTCGCGATCGGGGACTGGGTGGTGGGTGATCGCATCGCGGGCGGCTTCGATCTCGCCTGCGATCCGGCCTGGCGCGATGCGCTGGTGGCCCGGCTGCCGGCGGCCCGCATCGGCGGCTTCTTCGCCGATGGCCGCATGATCGATACGGTGGCGGAAAAGCGGGCGCTGGGCACGAAGCACGGGGCGCTCGCCGTCGATATGGAAAGCCATGTCGCCGCGCGCATCGCGGCCGCGCATGGCCTGCCCTTCACGATCCTGCGCTGCATCTCGGACGGTGTGGATCATCTCCTGCCCCACGCCATCACCGTCTGCATGAAGCCGGATGGCACGATGGATGGCGCCGCGATGCTCCGCTCGCTCGCCGCCCGCCCCACGCAGATCCCCGATTTCACGCGAACGATGGCGGGCTTCGCCAAGGCATTTCGCGCGCTGGGCCACGGCGCCGCTCTGGTCGGGCCGCGCATGGGCTTTCCCGGCGCCATCTGAGAGGCGCCTTGCCAACGCGCGGAAGAGCGCATTGGCGGCGCACGGAGAGCGCATCGGCGGGGCGTCGCTGGCCCGCTCTCCTCCCGCCGGCAGGCGGGATCAGGCCTTGATGACGTCCACCACCCGCTTGCCGGCCTTGGGATTGGCGATCCGGATCTTCTCGAGCTCCTTTTCGACATGGGTCGAATGGACATGCTCGGCCGGGCGCTGGCGCGAAAGATCGATGTCGGGCTGGAGCGGCCCTTCGGTGCGGACACCCTTCATCGCGATCTTCAGCAGCTTCAGGGGATGCCGGATCGAATCGGTCGCCGCCGTCCCCTCGAAGCCGCAATGCACCATGCAATCGGCGCATTTCTCATATTTGCCGACGCCGTAATCGTCCCAGTCCGTGCCTTCCATCAGCTCGCGGAACGTATCGACATAGCCCTCGCCCACCAGATAGCAGGGCTTCTGCCAGCCGAAGACGGTGCGCAGCGGCATCGACCAGGGCGTGCACTCATAGGTCTGGTTACCCGCGAGGAAATCGAGGAACAGGGGCGAATTGGTGAAGGTCCAGGCCTTGCCGCCCTTGCCGCGCGCGAAGACATCCCGGAAGAAATTCTTGGTCCGCTCGCGATTCAGGAAATGCTCCTGATCGGGCGCGCGCTCATAGGCATAGCCGGGCGAGATGGTGATCTCCACGCCGCTCGCCTCCATATCGTCGAAGAAGGCCGCCACCCGCTCCGGATCGGCGCCGTCGAACACGGTGCAGTTGATCTGCACGCGGAATCCCTTCGCCTTGGCGAGCGCGATCGCCTCCTTGGCGGCATCATACACGCCGTCCTGGCACACCGCCTTGTCGTGCATGGCCTGATCGCCATCCAGATGGATCGACCAGGTGAAGAACGGCGAAGGCTCGTAATCGTCGATCTTCTTCTTCAGCAGCAGCGCGTTCGTGCAAAGGATCACGAATTTCTTCTTCGCGATATAGCCTTTCACGATCCGGGGCATGTCACGATGCAGCAGGGGTTCGCCCCCGGCGATCGAGACGGCCGGCGCGCCGCAATCGTCGATCGCCTCCATGCACTGCTCATAGCTGAGCCGCTGGTTCAGGATCGCGTCCGGATAGTCGATCTTTCCGCAACCCTTGCAGGCGAGGTTGCAGCGGAGCAGCGGCTCCAGCATCAGCACCAGCGGGTAACGCCCGCCCTTGATATGCTGGCGGAGCGTATAGGCGCCGAGGCGGGCGATCTGGCTGAGGGGCAACGTCATACGAAAACCTACTCGACGGATTCTGGGGTGGCGACGGGGTGCCGCAATTCGGGCGGGAGGCTGAACTCCACCTTTTCTTCCACGCCGTCCAGTGTGCGCACCTCGACGGGGCGGATCCGGCCGAGCGCCGCGATCACGCTCTGCACCAGTTCGTCGGGCGCCGAGGCACCCGCCGTGAGGCCGACAGTGGAGACACCCTCCAGCCATGCCGGATCGACGCCGTCGCCATCGTCGACGAGATAGCTCGGCACGCCCATCTCGTCGCCGATTTCGCGCAGGCGGCTGGAATTGGAACTGTTGCGCGCACCGACGACGATCAGCAGATCGCTGGTCCGCGCCAGCGCGCGCACGGCCGTCTGCCGGTTCTGTGTGGCATAGCAGATTTCGGAGACGTCCGGCCCCTCGACATCGCTGAAGCGCGCATGGAGCGCGGCGATGATCGATCGCGTATCGTCCACGCTCAGCGTGGTCTGGGTGATGTAGGCGATCGGCTTGTCGGGATCGATCGGCAGCCCTTCCACATCCTCGACGGTGGAGACGAGATGGATCGGCGCATCGATCTGCCCCATCGTGCCGACCACCTCGGCATGGCCGGCATGGCCCACCAGCACCAGATCCCGCCCGCCCTTCGCATAGCGGCGGCCCTGGACATGGACCTTAGTGACGAGCGGGCAGGTCGCATCCAGGGTCGGCAGCTGGCGCAGCTTCGCCTCTTCCTGCACGGACCGCGCGACGCCATGCGCGCTGAAAATGGTGACCGAGCCGGCCGGGATCTCCGAAAGATCCTCGACGAAGACTGCGCCCTTGCCGCGCAGCCGATCGACGACATGGCGGTTATGGACGATCTCATGCCGGACGTAGACGGGCGCCTGATAGCGATCCAGCGCCTTCTCCACGATATCGATCGCGCGGACCACCCCGGCGCAGAAACCGCGCGGCTGGGCCAGAAGGATTTGCAGTCTATCGCTGTTCGGATCGGGAGAGGGGGAGCTTAAGGAACCGGTCACGCGACCTCCATCGCAGTCATTCACCGCGCCTGCGCCCCCTGCTCAGGCCGGTTATCCTAATTAGCGCGAGGTTGTGCGTGGCAAAAGCATTATGTTGCACCGCACGCCGATGGACCTGTCTGTCTGGCGGCGCTATCGCGGCCGCCAGCGAAGCGAACGAGTATTTTCGATGCGTCATTCGATGATCGGCATGGCCTTGGCCTGCCTGATATCCCCCCTGGCCCCGGCCCTTTCGCAGGCCCCGGCCAGCGCCCCCGTACAGGCGCTCAGCGATGGCCTGATCGCTACAATGAAGGCCGGCAAGGGCGCCGGCCAGCGCGGGCGGGAGGCGATCATCGGCCCGATCGTGGATCGCAGCTTCGATCTGCCGCTGATGACCAGGCTGGTGGTGGGAAGCGCGTGGCCGGGCCTTTCGCCCCAGGATCAGGCGGCCCTGCTCGCCGCGTTTCGGAAGATGACGATCGCCCAATATGCCGACAATTTCGATAGCTGGTCCGGCGAGCGCATCATCGTCGATCCGAACGATCAGGCGCGCGGCACCGATCGGCTGGTGCGGACCAGCCTCGTCGCGTCCGGCGGCAAGCCCACGGCGATCGCCTATCGCCTGCGCCAGTCGGCCGGCGGCTGGAAGATCATCGACGTCTTCTATCGCGACGCGATCAGCCAGCTCGCCACGCGCCGCGCCGATTTCGCCACCGTGCTGCAACGCGGCGGCGCCAAGGCGCTGATCCAGCATATCGAGGCCCTGAACGCGAAGACCAGCGGGTGAGGGGCCCCGCGCGGATCATCGCCCTGTGTCTGGTGATCGCGCCGGTCGCCACGCTGCCGGCCCAGCCGCCCCAGCCGACCGGGCAAGCCCGCCCCGCCCGGCCGCAACATGCCCCCGGCGATCCGTGGGAAGGGTTCAACCGGACGATGTTCCGTGTGTTCCAGAAGCTGGACAAGGCGGTGCTGCGCCCGGTGGCGCTGGGCTATCGCCATGTCGTGCCCAGGGTCGTCCGCTCGGGCATCCGCAACGTGTTCAGCAATCTCGGCGAGCCGATCGTGTTCGTGAACGACGTGCTCCAGCTGCGTCCCGGCCGCGCGATGCGCACGTTCGGCCGCTTCGCGATCAATTCCACGCTGGGCGTGGGCGGCCTGATCGACGTGGCCACGCCGGAAAAGCTGCCGCACAGGCCGAACGGCTTCGGCGATACGCTGGGCTATTATGGCGTGAAGCCCGGCCCCTTCATCTTCGTGCCCGTCCTGGGGCCAAGCACGCTGCGCGATCTGATCGGTGGAACGGGTGACGGGCTGGTTCTGCCCCTCGCCGTCGGCTCACCCTTCGATCGCACGGATTATCAGGTCGCAAAGGGCGTGCTCACCGGACTGGATCAGCGGGCCGAGGCGGATGACGAGCTGAACGCCCTCTATCGCACCGCGCTGGATCCCTATGCCACGCTGCGCTCAGCCTATCTCCAGACGCGCGCCTCCGAAATCGCCGGCCTCAAGGCCAAGGGGCGCAATCTGCCCGGCGAGGCGGCCGACCTCGGCGATCCGATGCTCGATCCCGATCCCATGATCGATCCGGCGGGAGCCCCGGAAAGCGGGCAGGCCCCATCGCCAGCGACGCCCCTCGATCCCCTCGCCGATCCGGCGGCGCCCCCCGCGCCCGCCACCGATCCCGCCAACGTGCAGCCTCCCGCCGACGTAGCTCCGCCTCAGCCGGAAGCGCCGCCCTCGCGCTGACGAGGCGGCCCCAGCAGGGCCGGCTCGAAGATCAGCGCGCAGATCAGCGTCCAGACGAGCGAGATCATCAGGATCTTGCCCATGCTCGCCGTGCCGGGATGCCGCGACAGCCACAGGCTGCCAAATGCCGTGCCGGTCGCCAGCGCGCTGAACAGGATCGCGCGCGCCAGGCTCGATTGCAGCAGCGCCGTCTCGCCCCGCCGCCACGCCATGACGAAATAGATGTGAAAGGCCACGCCGATCCCGAACAAGAGCGGGAAGGCGACGATATTGGCGAAATTGATCGGCTGGCCGATGAGCACGCACGTTCCCAGCGTCAGAAAGATCGAAAGGATGATCGGCGCAAGCGTGAACGCCACTTCGCGCACGTCGCGCAGCACCGCGAACAGCAGCAGGCTGACAAGCGCGAAGGCGATGATGCCGGCCTGCACGAAGGCACCCGCCACCGTTCCCGCTGCGGCCTGCGTCGCCACAGGCAGGCCGGAAATGGCGGGTGTCACCGTGGCGACCGCCGCGCGGAACCGGCGCAGGGTGCGATTGTCGCCGGCATCGCCGCTCGGAAAGAGCTGGAGCCGCGCATGGCCGTCCGGCGCCACCCAGTCGCGCCGCAGATCGGCCGGAAGGTCGGCCGCCGTCACCGGCCCGGCCTGGAGCGTGGCGCGGATCTGATCGAGCATCACGTTCAGCGGAGGCACCACCGCCGCGCCGAACCGCGCCCGGCCCGGCGCATCCCCGTCAGCCAGCCGCGCGAACGCATTGGCCAGCCGGATCGCATCAGCCCCCGTCCGCCCGCCGGACGCCCCGGCCCGCTTCAGCCTGCCCGCCACGTCGCGCAGCGCCGAAGCCACGTCCGCGTCGCCCGGCGCCGGCGCCACATCCAGCGGATTGACGACCAGATCCAGCAGCATCGCCGCATCGGAAAGCATGGCGAGCTTGGCAGGCTGGTCTTCCGGCACGAAGCTGTCGAGCGAAACCACCTGCCGCACGTCCGGCAGAGCGGACAGGCGCCTCGCCAGAGCCGCCGCCTCGGCCGGGCTTTTCGCCAGCACGTCGATCACGTTCGGCGTGCGATCCGGATCGCGGGTCAGGTCCAGCAACGCGCGCATGGCCGGCGCGCCCGGATCGCGCAGGTGAAGCGGGTTGAAATCGAACGCCACCCACGGAAGCGCCGCGATGCTTGCCACCATCGACAGGCCGAACGCGCCGAGGATCGCGCCCCGTCGCCGCGCCAGCATCCGATCCAGCGGGGCCAGCCGCGCGAAGCCCATCTCCCGCGTGGGCGGCGGGGGACGAAGCAGCAGGATCAGCGCCGGCAGCAGCGTCAGGCTGAAGGCGAGCGCGATGATCATGCCCAGCCCCGCGATCACGCCCAGTTCGGCGATGCCCACGTAAGCGGTGGGCAGGAAAGCGCAGAAGCCCAGCGCGATGGCGCCTGCCGCCAGCAGCAGGGGCGTGCCGAGCGCTTCGGCGGCGCGGGCCATCGCATCGGCGAAGGGCGCGCCCTCGATCCGCTCGGCGTTGAACCGCACGCAGATCTGGATGCCGAAATCGACGCCCAGCCCCACGAACAGCGGGATGAAGGCCACGGAGATCAGGTTGAGCCGGCCGACGACGACCAGGCCCGCCGCCATCGTCGCGATCAGCCCCACCACGATCGTGGCGAGGATCGCCGCCACCAGCCGCACCGAACGCGTCGCCAGCCACAAGGTGAGCAGCATCGCCGCCAGCATCACCGCCGCCACGAAGCCGATATTCTCCTGCAGCGTGGCGAATTCCTCGTCCGCCAGCGGCACTTCGCCCGTCAGGCCGATATGCACGCCGCTCGCCGCATCCAGCCCCAGCGCGCGCGCCTCGGCCGCCACCGCCGCGCTCGCCGCTTCTCCCGGCATCAGCGCGCCATGATCCAGCGCCGGCTGGACGAGGATCAGCCGGCGCGTCGGCGGGCGGGTCGCGCCGCCCTTCTCCGCGAGCAGCGTCTGCCAGGAGAAGAAAGCGGGCTTGCCGGCCAGCGCGGCTTCCGCGGAGGTCGCCAGCGCGCGCATCGCCGGATCGATCCGGTCGAGCGACGCGGCGCCCGTTTCGACACCGTCGAGCATCGTCGAAAGCGCGCCGGCAATCCCGCGCAGGCTGGGATCGGCGGCGAGCGGCGCCAGCAGGGGCTGGGCCTCCACCAGGGCCGCCGTCGTGGCGCGTATCTCTTCGGGCGAGGAGAAAAGCAGCCCCTCGCGGGCGAAGAAATCGCCGCCGTCCGGGCGCGACACGCGATGGAAATGCGTGCGATCCGCGCCCAGCCGCGCGGCGAGGCGGGCGGCCGCGCTCTCCGCCAGTTCGGGCGTGGCGCCATCCACCACGATCAGCATATTGTCGCGCAGTTGCGGAAAGGCGGTCTCCATCGCCCGTTCCTGGCGCCGCCAGTCGACATCGCTCGAAATCAGCGCCGCCGTATCGGTCGTCATCGCGAAGCGATGGGCGGTGAGCATGCCGGAAAGGATCGCGATCCCCAGGCAGAGGAGGCTCGTCAGCCATGGCCGGCGGACGCTGGCCATCACCAGATTCTGCACCCAGCCCATGATGGCCTATTTCCGCTCTGGCGGGCCGGATGGGCCGGTGAAATAGCGCATCCGCACCGAAATGGTCTGCGGACCGCCCGGAACCGCAAACACCGCATCGGCGAAACGCGGCGGCGCGAGCCGGATCGGTGCGTCGTTGGAAAAGCCCACGCCTTCGGTCGGGATACCGAACAGGCCCCGATCGGTCCTGTCGTTGCCATTCTCGTCGTGGAACAGTTGCGCGGCGTAGCGCCCTTCGGGAACGCCCTCGATCCGCACGATCACAGTTCCCGCTTCGGCGGCCGCGCTGCCGGAATAGGGGCAATCATCCTTGAGAAATTTCGCCTCCGGGCAGATGTCGACATGGATGCGCCCCCTCGCGTTACGCACGTTGGTGACGCGCACGGAGAGCGTGCCCGTGGCGGCTGACGCGGCATCAGCAACCATGACGAGCCCGAAGACCCAAGCCTTCAAGCGATCTGCCCGCGCGACATCGCCGCCGAATTGGATCGGAGAGCGGTGAGGACGGTTTCGACCATGGCGTCTGCGTCGAGGCGGGCCTCGGCATATTGGCGATCGGGCTTGTCGTGGTCCTGGAATGTATCGGGCAGGCGCAGGGTGCGCAGCTTGAGGCCGGCATCGATCAGGCCCTCGTCGGAGGCGAGCGTCAGCACATGCGCGCCGAGGCCGCCGACCGCGCCCTCCTCCACCGTGATCGCCACTTCATGCGTGGCCAGCAGCCGGCGGATCAGATCGCTGTCCAGCGGCTTGGCGAAGCGCAGGTCCGCCACCGTCGTCGAAAGCCCCTGCGCCTCCAGCCTGTCC
>NZ_QFOB01000018.1 GCF_003248515.1 Sphingomonas sp. | reverse complement strand
GAACTGGAGGTCGGCCTCGCCAGCCCGGTCACGATCGCGGGTGGCCTCGAATATCGCTGGGAGGAGTATCAGCTCCGCGCCGGCGATCCCGCGTCTTATTATGTCGGCAGCGGCGTGCTGCAGGGCGGCATCCAGTCCTTCTTCGGCTATGCGCCCGCCAACGCCAGCACCAACAGCCGCAAGAATTTCTCGCAATATCTCGATGTATCGGTGAAGCCACTGGAGGCTTGGCTCGTCGATGGCGCCGTCCGTCACGAACATTATTCGGATTTCGGCAATACCACGGTGTTCAAGCTCACCAGCCGTTACGACATCTCCCCTGCCCTGGCCGTTCGCGGCACGGTTTCCACCGGCTTCCGCGCGCCGACGCTGGCCGAAGGCTTCTATTCGGGCATCAACGTCAGCGTGTCGTCGCTCTCGGGCATCTTCGCGCCCAACTCGGCCGGCGCTGCGGCACTCGGCATCGGCGGCCTGAAGCCTGAGAAATCGACATCGTTCAGCGGCGGTGTCGTCGCTCACCCGATCGACAGGCTCACCGTCACGCTCGATGGCTATCGCCTCACCATCCGAGATCGCATCGTGCAGTCGGGCGGCTTCACCGGCTATTCCAACAATTGCCGCTTCCTGCCGAGCGGCTACACGCCGGGCATGGATGTGCAGGCCGCCTATGCCGCGTACCGGGGCACCTGCACCGGCATCATCTCGCCCAACGTGATCGCCGCTCTCTATAATAATGGCGTGCCGATCACGTCGGTCATCAACGCCATCAACGGCGGCGCATCGGGTTCGCTGGCGATCAACAGCTTCGTCAACGGCGTGAAGACGCAGACGACCGGCCTCGATTTCCTCGCCAATTACTATACGCCGATCGACGGCCTCGGCCGCGTCGACTGGTCGCTGGCGGTCAACTATAACCGGACGAAGATCAAGAAGGTCGCCGCGCCGCCTTCGGGCGTGAACCAGACGACCGCGGTTCTGGACGTCTACGCCCAGTCGCAGATCACCAACACCACGCCGAAGTGGCGCGCCACGGCCGGCGCGCTGTGGACCTTCGACCGGTTTGAGGTGAACCTGCGCGAATCCTATTATGCCAACAGCGGGTTCCTCACGACCTTCCCGACGGACGGCAACCGCGCTTATTATATCAGCGCCGGATCGGCCTTCATCACCGATCTGGAAGGCAGCGTGAAGTTCGGCGCGATCAAGTTCACAATCGGCGCGAACAACCTCTTCAACAAATATCCGAAAGCCTATCCGGATGAATTCCGGGCGGCCCAATATTCGCTCAGCTCCACCGCCTTCATCACCAAATATCCGGTCAGTTCGCCTTATGGCGTGATGGGCGGCTACTGGTACGGAAAGGTTGGCGTGAAGTTCTGATCCGATCATCTGAAAGGCCCGGGACGAGCGAGCCTCGTCCCGGGCTTTTTTTCGTTCGCGGCCATTGCGGCGGGGCACCGAACAGGCTTCAATCCGCCCGCCGATTTCCGCCCGCTCCGGGCATCTCGCAGGAAAGGTTTCTCCCGATGAAAAAGCTCGTCGCGTCATCGCTTCTCGCCCTCGCCACGCTGGGCGCAACCGCCGCTTCGGCGCAGGGCGTTGTCCGCAACACGCTGCCCGCGACGAACGGCAAGCCCGCGCGCATCCTGGAAAGCGCCGAGGTGCCCGCCAGCGCCACCACGCTCTATGTTTCGGGTCAGCTCGCCTCGCCCGTCGATCCGGCCAAGCCCACCGAATTCGGCGACACCAAAACGCAGGCGATGAGCGCGTTCACCAAGATCAAGGCGATCCTGGAAAAGCGCGGCTATGCGATGTCGGACATCGTGAAGATGACCCTGTTCCTCGCGCCCGATCCCAAGCTCGGCAAGATGGATTTCGAAGGCGTCAACGCCGCTTTCGAAACCTTCTTCAACGTGCCCGCCAACCCGAACACCGTCGCCCGTTCGGCCATTCAGGTCGGCGCGCTGGCCGGCCCGAATTTCCTGGTCGAGATCGAGGTGATCGCCGCCAAGGTGAAGTAAGCAACCGGGCGGGCGGGGCCGATGCGCCGCCCGCCGCCATCCGGATGCCCCGGATTTCAGGGGGCTCCGACGAGCGTTTCCATCATGTCGGATCTATTCCCGCATATTCCGGATGCGGGAATAACCTGGATCGACGGCACTGCCGCCTTACGTCCTGAACGAGGCCGCAATGGCGGGAGTTACACAAGGCGATGGCCCATCGCCCCATGACAAGCGAGCGCGCGCCGACGCGGGTTGTTCAGCCGTCCCCGTCGCGCTCGATATCAGCGCCAACGGCCGAGAGCTTCTCTTCCAGTCGCTCATAGCCGCGATCGAGATGATAGATGCGCAGCACCTGCGTCTCGCCTGCGGCCGCCAGCCCCGCCAGCACCAGGCTCATCGAGGCGCGCAGGTCGGTCGCCATCACCGGCGCGCCCACCAGCCCGGCCACGCCCTTCACGATCGCCGTGCGGCCATGCACCTGGATGTCGGCGCCCATCCGGGTGAGTTCCGGCACGTGCATGTAGCGATTCTCGAAGATCGTCTCGGTCAGCACGCTGGTCCCCTCGCCCAGCGCCAGCATCGCCATGAACTGCGCCTGCATGTCGGTGGGGAAAGCCGGAAACGGCGCCGTGGAGAGCGTCAGCGCGCGCGGCCGCCCTTCGGCCTTCACGCGGATGCCGTTCGCCTCAAGCGTCACGATGAGCCCCGCCTCGCGCAGCGGATCGAGGATCGCGCCCATATCGTCGGCATTGGCGCCGGCCAGCAGCAGATCGCCGCCGGTGATCCCCGCCGCGCAGGCATAGCTGCCCGCCTCGATCCGATCCGGCATCACGCGATATTCGGCGCCGTGCAGCTTGTCCTTGCCCTGCACCACCAGCCGCTCGGTGCCGATGCCAGCAATCTCCGCGCCCATCGCAACAAGGCAGCGGCACAAATCCGAGATTTCGGGCTCGCGCGCGGCATTCTCGATCACCGTCTCGCCGCGCGCCAGCACGGCCGCCATCAGCACATTCTCGGTCGCGCCGACCGACACGATCGGAAAGGTCACGCGCCCGCCCCGCAGGCCGCCCTGGGGCGCGGTCGCCTTCACATAGCCCGCCGCCAGCTCGATCTCGGCGCCCAGCGCCTCCAGCCCCTTCAGATGCAGGTCGATCGGCCGGTTGCCGATCGCGCAGCCACCGGGCAGCGAAACCGTCGCCTCGCCCGCCCGCGCCAGCAGCGGACCGAGCACGAGGATCGAAGCCCGCATCTTGCGGACGATATCATAGGGCGCAACGGTAGAAACGATATCCGCCGCGTGCAGCGTGATCGCGCGATCGATGCCGTTGGGCGACGTCGCCCCGGCGATCGTGGTGGATACGCCCAGCCCGTTCAGCAGATGGCCGAAACTGTCCACGTCGGCCAGGCGCGGCAGATTGGAAAGCGTGAGCTTTCCGTCCGTCAGCAGCGCGCATGGCAGCAGGGTGAGGGCTGCATTCTTCGCGCCGGAAATGGGAACGGTGCCGATGAGCGGCTTTCCGCCGCGAATGATGATGCGATCCATGATCCCGCCTTATCGCGGGGCGCGGCGGGTGGCGAGATACCTAAGAGGCGATCAGGGCATTTCCGGGGATCAGTCCGGCCGCGATCGGCCCCGCACGATGCGCTCGCCGTGAAGGGAGCGAGCCCCCTGCGGTGGAACCGATCTGCGGCAGCCTGAATGATCCGAGGCGAATATCGATGAAAACGAAAGGCCCGCACGCTTGCGAACCGCCCGGATCGTCAGGCCAGCCAGATCCCGATGCCTAGGCCTTTTCCAGCGTGCATTGCAGCGGATGCTGGTTCTGCCGGGCGAAATCCATCACCTGCGTCACCTTCGTTTCGGCCACTTCGTAGCTGAATACGCCGCAGACGCCGACGCCCGTCTGGTGGACGTGCAGCATCACCCGCGTCGCATCCTCCAGGCTCATCTTGAAGAAGCGCTGCAGGCACAGGACGACGAATTCCATCGGCGTGTAATCGTCGTTCAGCATCAGCACCTTGTAGGGCGAAGGCTGCTTCGTCTTGGTGCGCGTGCGGGTCGCGACGCCAAGGCCTGTCCCCTCGTCGTCGCCGCGGCGCACGGCCATCGACAGCGGTTGAGGAAAACGATCGGTCATCAAGGGTCGGCGTCCTGTGGCGGGAGACGGACAAGAATATGCAGCCCGCCCGCCGGCTGCAAGTGTTGCGCCCGAAATGAAGAGGGCGGCCGCGTCACCGCGACCGCCCTTTCGATACGCAACGTTACCGTTCAGGCAGCGGGCCCACAGGACCCGATGCGAAAGCCGTTCAGAGCGTCGCGGCCTTGATCTTCTCGGCGGCGAGCGCGTAGCGGGTCGAGAGCGGCTGGGCCACGTCGCCGGCCAGCTTCATCACCGACTCGGAGAATTTCGAGGCTTCGGCGACGGCGCTGTCGAACGAGGACTTGGCGAAATCGGACTGCAACTGGAACAGCTCGGTCGGCGACTTCACGGCGGCGAAGCTCTTGAAGGTCGCCATCGCGCTCTCGAAGCTCTTCTTGCCATATTCGGCGGCGTCCTGACCCAGCGATTCGCCGCCCTTGGCAGCGACGCGGGCGGAAGCGACGATCGCCTCGACATTGCCCTTCGTGAATTCAACCAGTTCCTCGCCCAGCTTCGAGCTCTTCTCGAAGGCGGTCTTGAAGCGGGTATTCATCTCGCCGAGCATCGCGGCGGCCTTTTCGGTGGCTTCGGCGGGCTTTGAAACGGTGGCCATTGCGGGTGTTCCTTCCACGGTGGTGGCGAGCGTCGCAGGCTTCGCCGGTTTCGATTCCACAGTCTTGGCCGGCGACGCGACGGCCTTGATCACTTTCTTCACGGGCGCAGCGACCTTTACGGGCGCCTTCGCCTTTACGGGGGCGACCGGCTTGACGACCGGGCGCGCCTTTGCCGGAGCCTTGGGCGCGGCCTTTGCGACCGGCTTCGGTTCGGCGGGCGCCTTCACTTCCACCGGCGCGACCGTCTTGGCGACGGCAACCGGCTTGGCAGGAGCCTCGATGGGTTTAGGCGCCGTTTCCTGCACCTTCGCGACAGGAGCGGGTGCCGGCTTTTCAGCGACGACATTTTCGGTCGCGGCAACGATCGAAGGGGTTGCGGCCTTTGCCGGCGCCTTGCGGCCAACCGGCTTCGGCGCCTCACCCTTGGCTATCACTGGAGCGCGGTCTTCCTTTTCCACTGCTCTCTCCGCCCTTGCTGCAACGCACAAATATGTGAGGCCGACGGCAAATACAACCTATTTTTGTGCAGTGCACAAAAACATCACAAAGCTGCGATCCCGGGAAACATTTTCCCGCGTCACCCCGCGGCAAAATCGCGCGGCTTTCTCACAAAAAGGACAGGCTACCGTCGCGTGATCATCGATCACCGTGCGGCAACGCGCGGGCGGGAATAAGGATCCCGGCCCGCACGTTACCCCGGAAATTTCACCGAATCGCCCGCCTCAGCCAAAGGCGCGCGCGATCAAATCCTTGGTCGATACGTCAAAATTACCCGTGCCCTCGGTCGAGATGGCCTTCGCCATCTGCTTGCCCAGTTCCACGCCGAACTGGTCGAACGGATTGATTCCGGTCAGCACCGCATTCGCGAAGGTGCGATGCTCGTAGAAGGCAATCAGCGCGCCCAGCGTACGCGGATCCACCTGATTGAGCAGGATCGTGATGGAGGGACGATCGCCCGGATAGGCGCGCGCCGGATCCTCATTGCCCTTGCCCGCCATCAGCGCCGCGCCCTGCGCGAAGCAACTGGCGAGAAGCGCGTGATGATGCCCGTCGTCCAGCGAATGGCCGGGATCGATCGAGGCGATGAACTCCACCGGCAGCACATGGACGCCCTGGTGGAGCAGCTGGAAGACGGCATGCTGCGCGTCGGTGCCCACGCCACCCCATGTGATCGGGGAAGAGGGGATATCCAGCGGCGCGCCTTCGATCGTCACGCCCTTGCCGTTCGATTCCATTTCCAGCTGCTGGAGATAGCTCGGCAGCAGGCGCAGCCTCTCGTCATAGGCGAAGACGGCGCGCGTCTCGTAACCGCGCACCACCGCATAATAGCGATCGGCGAAAGCCGCGATCAGCGGCAGATTCTTCTCGGGCGCGGTCAGCATGAAGTGCCGGTCCATCTCGGCCGCGCCCTCCAGCAGTTCCTCATAGGCGTCCCAGCCGAGGCCAAGCGCCGCGCCGAACCCGATCGAAGACCACAGCGAATAGCGCCCGCCGACGCTTTCCGCGAAAGGCAGGATGCGCGTCTCGTCTATGCCCCATTCCATCGCTTTGTCGGGCGCGGCCGTCAGCGCCACGGCGCGGCCATAGGGATCCTCCACCCCGCCCTCCTGCATCCAGGCGATGACGCTTTCGGCGTTCATCATCGTCTCGGTAGTGGTGAAGGTCTTGGAGGCGACGGCCAGCAGGGTCGCGCTGGGATCGAATTTCCTGAACACCTCGTCCAGCGCCGCGCCATCCACGTTGGAGACGACCGCGACGTCATAGCGATCGGAATCGCGCCCAAGCGCATCGACGAGGAGATTCGGGCCAAGCGCGGAACCGCCGATGCCCACCTGCAGCACATGGCGGATCGGCCCCAGCGCCTCGCCCTCGATCGCATCGATCAGCGCACGCATGCGGGCCTGATAGGCCTTGGCCCTTTCCACCGATTCCGCCTTGCCCACGCCGCGCTCGGCCGGATGCTCGGCCGGGCGGCCTTCGGTCGGGTTGACGATCTCGCCTGCGAAAAGCGCCCGACGATGCCCATCGAAATCGCATTTCGCCGCCAGCGCGAGGAAGGCCGCGATCATCGGCTGGTCGAGATGCGTCTTGGAAAGATCAAAATGGATGCCGGCGGCATCGAACGACAGATTGCCCAGCCGCTCTGGCTCCGCCGCGAACAGATCCAGAAGCCGCCTCTGCGGCAGATCGAAGATCGGGGCGTAATCTGTTTTCTTGACCATGAAATCGTCCTCCAGCGGGATGCCCGGCCAGAAACGCGGCAGGCGTCGCTTGTTCCACACTTGACCGGCACGCGCATGGTCCGCAATGGCCGCGGCCCATGTCGCGCCGTCTGGTCGTGGAGCTCGCAACGCTCGCTGCTGCCGCCTTCGCGGCGTTCCTGATCCGATCCCTCGTTGCGGCGCCATATTCGATTCCATCGGAATCGATGCTGCCGACATTGATGGTGAACGATACGCTGCTTGTCGAAAAGTGGCGTTTTGGCGCGGCGCGGCGATCGCTCGCCTTTTCGGGCCGATCGGCGGGCGCCCTGCCCTCGCGCGGCGATATCATCGTCTTCCATGCGCCGCCCTCCGGCCAGCAGACCTATGTGAAGCGGCTCATCGGCCTGCCCGGCGATCGGGTGGCGGTGAAGGATGGGATCGTGATCCTGAACGGCCGGCCGATACCACGCTGGCCGATCGACGATTTCGTGGCGCCGGTCTCCCCCAACAGCCCCTGCCATCCGGATCCCGGAACGCGGGTGAAGCTGGAAAGGGGCGATCGGGGCGAGGGCCTGTGCCGCTACCCCCGATATGCCGAAATGCTGCCCAACGGCCGAACCTATGCGGTACTCGATATCGCCCGCGACGATGCGGACGACATGGCGGAACTCAAAGTGCCGTCGGGGCTCCTCTTCGTGCTGGGTGACAATCGCGATCGCTCCGCCGACAGCCGCTTTTCCGCGCAGGAGGGGGGTGCGGTCGGGCTGGTGCCGATCGCAAACCTGATCGGCCGTGCGCGCACGATTCTTCTGTCCACCGACGGCAGCTGGCGCTGGACGGCGCCCTCGTCCTGGCGTGGCGCGATCCGCGCCGATCGGATCCTCAAGGGGTTGTAAACGCACCGTGCGGCCCGGCTTGACACCCGCTGGCCCCGCCCCCACCCACGGACGATGACGGATCCTCTCGCCGCCTGGATCGAACAGAAGCTGGGCCATGCCCCGCGCGACCTCGCCCTGTTCCGCCGAGCGCTTACCCATGGCAGCCACAGCGAGGCGCATTATGAGCGCCTGGAATTTCTTGGCGATCGCGTGCTGGGCCTGATCGCCTCCGCCTGGCTCTATCGCCGCTATCCGAACGAGCCCGAAGGCAGCCTTTCGATGCGCTTCAACGCGATCGTCAGCGGGGAGACGTGCGCCGCGATCGGGCGCGAGATCGGCGTGCCCGCCATGCTGATCCTTGGCAAGCAGGCGCGCGACGATGGCGCGCAGGGCAGCGACAATGTCGTTGGCGATGTGGTGGAGGCGCTGATCGGCGCTCTCTATCTCGATGGCGGCATCGCGACCGCCGAGGCTTTCGTCCACCGCGCCTGGGAAGAGCGCGTGGAGACGGTCACCCAGGCGCCGAAACATCCCAAATCCGCGCTACAGGAATGGGCTGCCGCCAATCGCTGCAAGCCGCCGGTCTATGATCTCGATGCCCGGTCCGGCCCGCATCATGCGCCGATCTTCACCGTTCGGGTCACGGTTGCGGGGCAACGCGGCGGATCGGCCACGGCGACCGGATCGTCCAAGCAGGATGCCGAAAAGGAAGCGGCCTCAGCGCTGCTCGCGCAGCTTCTGTAAGGCGGCGCGCTGGCCGACGGCGCGCTCAATGCTTCCCCCCCGCCCGTTTCGCCCCTAGGGGAAGGCGATGGAGCCATCCCCCAATCAGCGCTGTGGCCTCGTCGCCATTCTCGGCGCGCCCAATGCCGGCAAGTCGACGCTCGTGAACGCACTCGTCGGCCAGAAGGTCGCGATCGTCAGCCCGAAGGCGCAGACGACGCGCGCGCGCCTGATGGGCCTCGCCATCGAAGGCGACGCCCAGATCCTGCTCGTCGATACGCCCGGCATCTTCGATCCCCAGCGCCGGCTCGATCGGGCGATGGTCTCGGCCGCCTGGGGCGGCACCGAGGGGGCCGATCTCGTCGCTCTCGTGATCGACGCGAAGGCCAAATTCTCCAGCCGCATCCGCGCGCTGGTGGATCAGATCGCGGCGCTGGCAGAGCCCAAGATCGTGATCCTCAACAAGGTGGACGTAGCCGACAAGGGTCCCCTCCTCGCGCTCGCGTCCGAACTTCAGGCCATGCTGAACCCCGAGGCTATCTATTTCGTCTCCGCGATGACCGGCGATGGCGTGCCCCAGCTCAAGACGGATCTGGCGAAGCGCATGCCGGACGGGCCGTGGCATTTTCCCGAGGATCAGGTGTCCGATGCCACCGATCGCATGCTCGCGGCCGAAGTCACGCGCGAGCAACTCTATCTGCAACTCCACGCCGAGCTGCCTTATGCCAGCGCGATCGAGACCGAGAAATATGAGGAGCGCAAGGATGGCTCCGTCGCGATCCACCAGCAGATCCTGGTCGGCCGCGAAACGCAGAAGGCGATCGTGCTGGGCGCGAAGGGCGCGCGACTGAAGGAGATCGGCCAGCGCGCCCGTACCGAGCTTGCCGCCATTATCGGCAAGCCGGTCCATCTGTTCCTGCACGTGAAAGTGAATCCGCGCTGGGAAGAGGATCGTTCTCTCTACCGTGATATCGGGCTGGACTGGGTGGACTAGCGATCGGCTTCACGCCCGGCCGCGCTCTACCCCGCCCCTTGCGAAAGGCCCGATTCGGGCGCACCCTCCGCGCAATCCGCAGCATGGCGGGCATGGAGGCGATGGGATGAGCACATATGCGCTGGGCATGATGCTGGCCGGGCTCGCTTCCGTCACCACGCCGGTTCTCCCCTCCTTCATCCTCGGCAGCGGAGCGGAACCTGACGAGACGCTCGCCACCTCGATCGATTCCGGCCGGCGCATGACGGTGGAAACGCACGTCAACGGCGCCGGCCCGTTCAGCTTCACGATCGATACCGGCGCGGATCGCAGCGTCGTTTCCGATCGCCTCGCCAGCCATCTCTCCCTGCCGAGCGGCAAGACCGTCACCGTCTATGGCATTGCCGGGCCGGTTCCCGTCTCCACCGTGCTGGTCGATTCGATCCGTGTCGGCCAGCGCGAGCGCAAGGGCATCGCCGCCCCCGTTTTGCCGGAACGATCGCTGGGGTCAGCCGGCTTCCTCGGCATCGATGCGCTGCGCGACCAACGCATATTGATGGATTTCCGGCGCAACCGCATCACCATCGCCGCCTCCGCGCGGGAAGCCATGGATGGTGATCCGGATGTGATCGTCGTCACCGGGCGCAGCCGCTTCGGCCAGCTGATCCTCACCGACGCGCGCATCGGCAATCTCAAGGTCCACGCAATCATCGATACGGGCGCCGAAAATACGGTCGGCAATCTCGCGCTGCGCAAGATCATGCAGAAGCGCGGCGGCGGCCGCGACGTGCACATGACGACGCTCGTCGGCGTCACCGGAGCGGAGATTCCCGCCGAAGCCTCCGTCATCCCGCGCATCCGGCTCGGCGGCCTCCTCATCGGAGACATGCCGATCGCCTATGCCGACGTGCGGACCTTCGCCCTGTTCGGCATAGACGACAAGCCGGCGATCCTGGTGGGTATGGACGTTCTGCGCAGCTTCGAGCGGGTCGCGGTCGATTTCAAGGAACGGGAGGTCCGCTTCCGCGTCGCGGATGGCGCCATCGGCAACAGCTGAGGCCACCCTGCGATCGGCAGGCTCGCCCGGCCGATCAATATCCCATCAAGGCAAGCACTTCGCGGCGGCTTCTCTCATCTTCCCGGAATACGCCCATCATCCGGCTGGTCGTCATCCCCACGCCGTGCACGCGCACGCCGCGCCCCGTCATGCAGCCATGCTGCGCCTCGATCACGACGGCCACGCCCTGCGGATGGAGATGCTCCCAGATGCAATCCGCCACTTCGGCCGTGAGCCGCTCCTGCACCTGAAGGCGTTGTGCGAAGCCGTGCAGCACGCGCGCCAGCTTCGATATTCCCACCACCCGGTTGGTCGGCAGATAGGCGATCGAGGCCGTTCCCACGATCGGCGCCATATGATGCTCGCAATGCGACTGGAACGGGATCTGCTTCAGCAGCACGATCTCATCATAGCCGCCGACCTCCTCGAACACGCGGCTCAGATGATGCGCGGGATCCTCGAGATAGCCCTGGCAATATTCCTTCCAGGCACGCGCCACGCGCTTGGGCGTATCCAGCAGCCCTTCACGCTCGGGATCATCACCAGCCCAGCGGATCAGGGTGCGGATCGCATCGGCCACCTCTTCCGGCACCGGCAGTTTCGGGGGAGCCTCGGGCTCGGTGGTTCCGGTCATCACTCATTCCCCGAGGTCGGAAATTGGTGCCCCTGGCCGGGCTCGAACCAGCACTCCTTGCGGAATCCGATTTTGAATTTCCGAATCGGTGCTACGACAGTCTACGCCAGAACGCGCTGAAACTAGAATAGTCCCTGTTTATCAGGAGCTTGCCTAGCGGTATTCTCCGACTGGCTTAGACCTACTACGATCCGCTTCACTTTCCCGTGGCTCCTATGTGGCACCTGGAAAATGGGCAGTCCGGAGACCGAAATGCCCACGCTCAAACTTACGAAAACCGCCATCGAGAGCGCCCGCCCGGAAAAATCCGACTACGAGCTTCGCGATACCGTCGTTCCTGGGTTCCTATGCAAGGTTACGCCCGGCGGACGCAAGGTCTTCATGCTTTCGTATCGCACGGTCGGCGGTAACCGGCGCAAACCTGCGATCGGCCAATTCGGTGAACTGACCGTCGAGCAGGCACGAACCCTCGCTCAGGAATGGCAAGCCAGGGTGCGCGCAGGCGGTGACCCGTCTCTGGACAAAACTCGCGCTCGAACCAATCCGACGATCAGGGAATTTTGCGAGCAGTTCATCGAGCAGCACTCAATTCCGCACAACAAGCCGAGCAGCGTCGCGCGCAATCGTCAAAACATCAAGAATCACATCATTCCCGCGTTGGGAAAGATCAAGGTAGCCGACCTCACGCGCCCCGACGTAGCGGCTTTGATGATGCAGCTCGCCCATACCCCCGGCGCTGCCAACACCACCCTTGCCTGCCTCAAGAAGATGTTTAACTGCGCGGAGCTGTGGGGTTATCGAACCGACGGTACCAATCCCTGCAGGCTGATCCCTCGATATCCAGAGCGCAAGAAGACCCGGCTCATTAAGAATCGCGAGTTGGAAAAGCTCTTCGCCTATCTCGATCGGGCAGACGCCGAGGGGTTGGAGCATCCGTCCTTCACCTTCGGCGTCAGGCTCCAGTTCGCCTTCGCGGCGCGCATGTCCGAAATCGTCACCCTTCGCTGGGACTGGATAGATCTCGACGAACGCCGGGTTGTCTGGCCTGATAGCAAGACGGGCGGGATTTCAAAGCCGCTCACGGAGGAAGCACTCGAGTTGCTGGCTCGTGTACCACGGCGCGAGGGATCGCCGTTCGTTTGCCCCGCAATTTATCGCCCAGATCGTTATCTGAGCAAACACAGCTACTGGTCGGCCTGGAAGCGGATCGTCGAGGCCGCAGGCCTTCTGCATGTCGGGACCCACGGCATCCGCCATCGGGCGGCAACCGATATCGCGAACTCGGGAATCCCTCTTCGCGTTGGGATGGCGCTGACGGCACACAAAACCATCACCTCGTTCATGCGCTACGTCCATATCGAGGATGATCAGGTGAGGCTCGCGGCCGAGAAAGTTTCGAGACGCCGAGCCTCCATCGTCGCAGGACGTGCGCCAAGCAGGTCTCCTACGATAGACCCTGACGAACTGATCGCTGGTGGTGTCCTTCACATATCTCAAGCGCAGGGAGCAAGCTATCATGGGTGACGGTCCCGACCGCCGCTATCTGACTTCCGATCAGCTTCACGGCGCCATCCATCTCAACGATGTGAAGCCACTCCGCCTCGTCACGCCGACTATCGCCGCCAAATATCTGACGATTACCCGTCACTCGCTGGCATGCTACCGGAACCTCGGCGGCGGTCCGGCATATTACAAGTTCGGCCGCTGGATCAGATATTCGCTTGATGATCTGGATGAATGGGTCACCCTCCAGCGCCGGCTAGGCGGTTCGATGCCGAGGAAGGTAAGATTTGCTCGGAAGGCAGCTATGATCAAGCAGTATCCCGCGGCCATCGACGCCCATTACGACGATGCTGTCCGGAAAGATCTCTAGGGCTGAGCAGCCGCCCCTTACGCTGCTGAGCATGAAATACGCCGAACAAAGCCACCATTCGTCGATCGTCCACGATAGCTTTTATTGTGCATGATGCTCCTGACGTTGACCTCGACGATGGGTTTCGCCTGGGTATCCTTTATAACTTGTCCGCGCATTGCAGTGGACGGAGGCCAAGCGGGCGGTTTGAACCACTCGAGCGCATTCAAAACGCGGCACTATACCGCCTTTCGAGCGTTTTGGCGGCATGGCAAAATAAAGGAAGTGTCATGCCCCGCGGAGACAAGTCGAGTTACACCGAGAAGCAGAAGCGCAAAGCCGAACATATCGAAAAGGGATATGAGGATCGTGGGGTCAGCAGCGAGGAAGCTGAACGACGCGCCTGGGCGACGGTGAACAAGGAATCAGGCGGTGGAAACAAGTCCGGCTCGGGACGCGGCAAGGCGGAGAGCCATGCCTCCTCGCGCAAGGGCGGCAAGATCGGCGGGTCGAGCCAGAGCCACGAAAAGCGATCGGCTGCGGCCAGAATGGGCTGGGAAACGCGCAGAAAGAAGGCGGGGTAGGACATGCCGACGATCAAGGCTTTGCCTCTTAACTGCACGTTGAAGAGCGACCCCGGTGAGATCTCGTCCACCGATGCGATGATCACAGTGCTGGCCGATGCCTTTCGCGACCGGGATATCGCCGTCACGGAGACCGTCCGCGTGGGGGCGCTCAATATCAAGCCCGGCGTTACCTCGGACGAAGGTGAAGGCGACGACTGGCCCGATTTGCGAGAAAAAATCCTCGCGCATGACATACTGATACTCGGTGGTCCGATCTGGATGGGCCAGGTAAGCAGCATCGCCAAGCGTGTGCTGGAACGCATGGATGCGTTCCTTGAAGAGACCGACGCGCAGGGCCGGATGCCGAGCTACGGGAAGGTCGCGGTCGCCGCCATCGTCGGCAATGAGGATGGCGCACATTTCTGCTCGGCGCAGATTTTTCAGGCGCTCAACGATGTCGGCTGGACGATCCCGGCTGTGGCTGCCTGTTATTGGGTCGGGGAGGCGATGGGATCGACCGATTTCAAGGATCTCGACGCGACCCCGGAAATGGTCGCCAAGACGGCGAAGATGGTGGCTAGCAACGCCACGCATCTCGCCGGCCTGCTCAACCAGCAGAATTATCCCGGATGAAGCTGTTCGCGATCGGCGCCGCTGTCGAACTACCAATGGCCTGATGACATTTACCGAATCCCGCGACCTACGCACTGGCGATGTTCCCTGGCAGGAAACGGACTGGCCGTCTCGGCCGTCCGATTTCTTTCCGGCCGACCCCATCGACATCGCCATCCTAGGATCGGGAATCGTTGGTGCGGTCATCGCCGACCGACTGAGCGACGGTCGCCGGCGCATCGCGCTGTTTGATCGCCGGCCGCCCGGGTGCGGCAGCACCGCCGCGTCGACCGCCGAGATCATGTGGGCAATGGACGTGCCGATGAGCCACCTCGCCCGCAACATGGGCGAGGCAGAAGCGGTCCGACGATGGCGGCGCGTCCACGAGGCAGTGCGGGATTTCGCATACAGGATCGACGCGCTTGGGATCGAGGCTGGGCGGATCGAGCGGCCGACGCTCTATCTCGCGGGTACGATCCTCGGCGAGGACGGACTGGCCAGGGAAGCGGAAATGCATCGCCGCCACGGTCTGCCATCCACATTTCTGCGCGGCGAGGAGACGCAGGCGCGCTTCGATATCGCACCGCGCGCCGCAATCGCGTCGCAGGGCGGATTCGAGATCGAGCCAGTTCGCCTGTGCCATGCCATGCTGGACCGGGCGTGCCGCAAGGGAGCGACCTTGACGTGGCCGGTCGATATCGCGGCACTACATCCTGCCGACGGGGGTGTGCGGCTCGAAACAGACGATGGACGGACATGCCATGCAAGGGATGTGATCCTCGCAACCGGATATGAACGCGCACCACTATTCCTGCCGCCTGTATTCGGCCTGCATTCGACCTTCGCCATCGCCACGCCCCCTGGTCGCGCGTCGCTGTGGCGAGAGCAGGCGATGATCTGGGAGGCGTCCGACCCCTATCTCTACGTGCGCACCGACCGGCGTGGCCGGATCATCGCCGGCGGCGAAGATATCGACTCTTCGGATGAAGCTGGGCGCGATGCTTTGCTCGGCGCGAAGGCGGGAACGATCGCCGCCAAACTGGAGACGATGCTGCAAAGCGGGCCGATCGCGATCGACCGGCGGTGGACCGCCACCTTCGGTTCCTCGCCCGACGGGTTGCCGGCGATCGGCCCCGTCGCGACAATGCCGAACGTCTGGATGGCGGCGGGCTACGGCGGCAATGGCATCGCTTTCGCCAGCCTCGCCGCCCAGATGCTCGAGCGGGAACTGGGCGGCGAGCCCGATCCGGATCGCGACTGTTTCAGTCCCTATCGTTTTGACTGACCGAAGGGCGCGGTTCTCGTTAGCCGGTCAGGGGGTCTTGTCAGTCAACGGCTCGCCGCCTTCTTCCTCCTCGAGCAGCACCGCCGCCGATCCGGCCGCAGACAACCGCACCTGATCACCTTCCACGGCAGCCACAAGGCCACCCGAGAAATAATGATGATGGTCGCCATGCGATCCGCTGTCGGCCTTGGTCATCTTGATCCGGTCGCCTTCGACCTTGTCGACGGTGCCGATATGGACGCCGTCGGCGCCAATGATTTCCATATGTTCCCTGATCTGGCTGAGATCGGCCATGTTGAATCACTCCTTGCTGTTCGTCATTGCTGGGACGGATAATCTTCCGGCTTGACCGTGCCGACCACGGGCCGGTCCTCGACCTTCTCGGGGGACTGCCCGCCGCCCGTGCGCGTATCGTTGTTGGTGCTATCCGGACGGGCATCGCCCAGTGGGCCACGCGAGGTCCGGTTTCGTTCCTTGCCTTTCTCAGCCATGGGCTTTCTCCTTGTGCGTGCCCTTCGGCTCCCTGCCGAATGCCTCACGAAGTTCATCCTTGGCCTTTTCAAGCACCTGCCGCTGGCCCTTGCCGAGATTGTCTCCTGCGCGATTGATATAGAAGTTGAGCATGCCCATCGCGGACTGGAGCGGCGTGCCTTTGCGGCGCTTGCTGTGCTCTGCCGAGCGCTTGAGCGACGCGGCGATCTTTGCGGGATCGTCCTGTTTGAATACGCTGTCCTCGAGATCGAGCGCATCCGAACGCTCGGTCACATCCTGCGACCATTTCTTCTGCGCCATCGCTCATTCCTTCCCGCTGCCTGGCTCGGCCATGCCGCGATGCAGCTCCGCCGGTGCGGATTGCGGCAGCACGCCCGACGCGGCGACCTGAAGCTTGTTCTTCCAGCCCGATATGATCGTGTCCTTGCCGGCCATCAGCGCGTCCCAGCCGTCCTTCGCGACATCCGCAGGATCGGATTTCTTGTCATTCTGGCCAACCTTGGTGTCGTCCATGCCGGCACGGTGGAAGAACTCGGTCTCGACCGGGCCGGGTTCCAGCGTGGTGATCGTGATCCCGTCATGCTCCTTGAGCTCGTTGCGGATGGCGGCGGTGAAATTGTCGATGAACGCCTTGGTGCCGTTATAGACTGCGGAGAAGCTGCCCGGCATCCAGCCCGCGATCGAGCCAGTGATCAGCACCTTGCCCTCACCCTGTGCCACCATCTTCGCGAGTATCTTCTGCAACAGGTAAACCGTGCCCGTGACATTGGTATCTATGACATGGCGCCAGTCGCTGACGGCATGGTCGAGAAACGGTCCGCCGAGGCCATGTCCCGCGTTCGCGCACAGCAGATCGATATGCCGGCCACCGGCGGCGTCGAGCAGTCTATCGACGCCTTCGAGCGTCGCGAGATCGACTTCGAGCGTCCGGGCATTAGCGATCCCGACCGACGGATCGACAAAGGGCGTGTCGGCGACCAGCAGCAGGTCATATCCATCCGCAGCCGCCAGTCTGGCAAGCTCGGCGCCGATGCCCGTCGAGGCGCCGGTGATGATCGCGAATTTGTCGGCCATATCGTCTCTCCTTACGCAGCGACCCGGTCGAGGCCGGGCTTCAGCACCACCTTGGTCACGTCGTTCTGATGATCGTGGAAGATCTTGTAGCCCTCGGGCGCCTCGCTCAGCGGCATGCGGTGGCTGATGAGGAAGGTCGTATCGATCTTCCCCTCCATGATCGCAGCGAGCAGCCCGGGCAGATAATGCTGCACATGAGTCTGGCCGGTCTTCAGGGTCAGACCTTTCTCCATGAAGGCGCCGAGCGGGAACTTGTCGACAAAACCGCCATAGACCGCCGGCATCGAGACTCGGCCGCCCTTACGGCAGGCGATGATCGCCTGCCGGATCGAATGGGTCCGGTCGGTGCCGGTGAAGGTCGAGACCTTGATCTGGTCCCAGACATTATCGACGAACAGGCCGTGCGCCTCGAGGCCCACCGCATCGATGCAGGCGTCGGGGCCAATGCCGCCCGTCATCTCCATCAGCGCCTCATAGGTCTTGCTCTCTTCGAAGTTGAGCGTTTCGGCCCCGAACTTCGCCGCCAGTTCGAGCCTGCGCGGGAAATGATCGATGGCAATGACGCGCTCGGCGCCCATCAGGAAGGCCGACTGCACGCAGAACAGGCCTACGGGACCGCAGCCCCAGACCGCGACCGTATCGCCCGGCTCGATCTGTGCGAATTCGGCTGCCTGCCAGCCGGTCGGCAGGATGTCGGACAGGAACAGCACCTTGTCATCATCGATCCCGTCGGGGATGACGATCGGGCCGACATCGCTGAACGGCACGCGGACATATTCGGCCTGCCCGCCCGCATAGCCGCCGGTCATGTGGCTGTAGCCGAACAGGCCGCTCATCGGTTGGCCATAGAGCGTCTGGGCGATGTCCTGATTGTCGGCCGGATTGGCGTTGTCGCAGGCGGAATATTGATGCTTGCCGCAATGATAGCAGCCGCCGCAGGCGATGGTGAACGGTACCACCACGCGCTGGCCCTTTTTGAGCGTCGACTTGGGTCCGATCTCGACCACTTCGCCCATGAACTCGTGGCCGAGGATGTCGCCCGCCTGCATCGTCGGGATATAGCCGTCGTAGAGGTGCAGGTCCGACCCGCAGATCGCGGTCGAGGTGACTTTGATGATCGCGTCGCGCGGGTTGAGGATTTCGGGATCGTCGACCGTGTCGACGCGGACGTCGTGCTTGCCGTGCCAGGTGAGCGCGCGCATTAGGCCGGCTCCTCTTCGAACTGCTTTCGGGTGCGAGCCGCCGTGGCGATCTCGCCGGTTTCCATGAGTTGCTTGAAACGCCGCAGGTCGCGCCGCGCCTGAATGGCCGGCTCACGCTGGAACATCTTGGCGATGACCTTGCCGATGAAGCCAGCGGGTGGATCGTAGAGAATGGTCGCGGTGACTACCGTGCCGCGATCGCCTGCGTCCCCAAAGTCGATGCGTCCGCTATTGGGGACATCCGCGCCTTCCGTCGATGCCCAGGCGATCATTTCGTCAGGCCGTTCCTCGGTGATGACGGCATCCCACTCGACCGTCTTGCCGCCGGGCGCCTTCACGACCCAATGGCTGGTTGTATCGTCGATCAGGTCGACCCGCTCGACATTGTCCATGAAGGTCGGAAGTCGGGCGAAGTCGCGCCAATATGCATAAAGTTCGTTGCGCGGACGATTGATCGTGACCGATCGGCCGACAAGACTATCGCCTTTGGCCTCGACCAGATCCTGGGTCGCATCGACAATCCTGTCGCTGCGCTTCGACGTCGTGATCGGTGCATCGTCACGCAAATCGGCCATTGCACTTCTCCTGCGGAAGGGGGTCTCCGGCGCTCGGGGGCTCGAATTGCAGAACGAGCATCATGGCCGCGTCGTTCCTGCGGTAAGCACAGTCCGTCACGGCCACGGCTCGGTCCGCATCAATGTCCGGCGTGCCGACGATCCTTCATGTCGAACCGTTGGCGCATGGTTTGTTGCCGGCGGTGCAATCTGCTATTGTGCTCACTGGCCAACGGCCACCGCACAGTCGGAGCTCAGCCGCGGACCTGCTGCGGACGGCATGCTAATCCTTCAATGCGCCGCCGCAAGGAAGGAACAACCATGCCCCCGGCAAGCCTCCATTCCCTCTCCGACCCGCATTTTTCCGCCGACACGGCAGCCTGGCTCGCGGCGATCGTCGAGGATTCGGCCGATGCCATCCTCAGCAAGACGCTGGACGGCACCATCACCAGCTGGAACGCGGGTGCCGAGCGCCTGTTCGGCTATTTGCGCGAGGAAGCCGTCGGACGGCCGATCGGCCTGATCATCCCGGAAGACCGTTTGCATGAGGAGGCGGATATCGTCGCCCGTCTGCACCGGGGCGAACGCATCGGCCGGTTCGAGACAGTCCGGTGCACGCGTGAGGCCCGACCCGTTCATGTTGAAGTGACGATATCCCCGCTTCGCAGCGCCGACGGGACGATCATCGGCGCTTCCACGATCGCGCGCGATATCGGCGACCGGTTACGCCATGCGAATGAGCAGGCGCTGCTGCTGAGCGAGATGCGGCATCGCGTGAAGAACCTGCTGTCGATCGTTCAGGGTCTCATCAGTATCGGCAGCCGCCGCGCCGCTGATGTCCAGACGTTCACCGAGCAATTGACCGCCCGCATCACGTCGCTCGCTGCCGCGCAGGCGCTGGTGCTGCACAGCGAGGACAGAGCCGACGGCGCCTGCACGACCTTGGGAGAGATCCTGGCGGCGGTGATGGCGCCCTATGGCAATGATGGCATCGTCCTGATGGATTGCGACGCGGTGGTCGGCCAGCATGCGATGACGTCGCTTGCGCTGCTGTTCCATGAACTCGCCACCAATGCGGTCAAATATGGTGCGCTCTCCAATCCGGACGGGTCGCTCAGCGTCGACATTGCCACCGACGCCGCAATGGTCTCCATATTCTGGCGGGAAGATGGCGGCCAGCGACCGGAAAGCCCTCAGGCCGGATTCGGCACGAGCCTGCTCGACGCGACCCTCCGGGGACTTCAGGGAACGATCGAGCGAGAATGGCGCGACGGCGTCTTCGAGACCGTCCTGAAACTTCCGCGGGATGCCCTGGCCCGCTGACGATAAAGCCACTCCAACAGGAACGGTGTCGGCAGGACAAAGGTTTCTCGCCAGTCGATGGTGCCAACAGAGAGAAGGATGATGTCCTCGCAGTACAAAGCCACGCCGACGCCGGACGCCGAGACGCTGTCACCAGCATTACCTGACGACATCATCGAGGCGGCGATGTCCCTGCTCGCAATCGCCATCAAGGCGAAGATCGGGATCGCGACCGCGGAAAGCTGCACCGGCGGGCTGCTTGCCTCGCTGCTGACCGATATCGAAGGCGCCAGCAACGCGTTCGATCGGGGCTTCATCGTCTATAGCAAGGAGGCCAAATGCGACCTGCTGGGCCTCAGTCACGAGATGATCGACGATTGCGGCGCGGTCAGCGACCCCGTCGCGCGCGCCATGGCCGAAGGCGCCTTGCACCGGTCGGATGCGGGGCTGGCGATTGCGATCACCGGCTTTGCCGGCCCGGGCGAACCCGGTGACGAACCCGGGCTGGTGCACTTCGCCTGCGCCGCGCATGAGGTGGAAACGCGCCATATCGTCCGTCATTTCGGTGACATCGGGCGCGGTGCGACACGGATCGAAAGCTTGCGCGTCGCGCTCGACATGCTGGCCGATATGCTATCGGCTGTGGCGGGTCGCCCGCAGCGGGCGGCCTGAGCCGTGGCCATGGAAGCACAGGCGCCGGACGGCATAACGCAAGAGCATGAAAGCAACAGCCGGCGCGCCAACCCCTGGCCGCTCATCCTTCTCGCAGTGTTGTTGGGCGCCGGGTTGACCGGCCTGTTCGGTGGCCAGCCCGCGATCGTTCGACAGGCGTCGAACGATCTGGTCTCCCTGAGCGTGCGAACGCCGGAAACGCTCCGCAACGGCATGGCCTTCGAAACCATCGTCGAGGTCACGCCGCACCGGCCGATCGATGATCTCGTCATCGCCGTCTCGGATGGACTGTGGCGGGAAATGACCATCAATACCATGATCCCCGCGGCAGGTGATGAAAGCCACAAGAGCGGCTTTCATCGCTTTTCCTTCGGTGAGGCCGAGCCAGGCGAGACGTTCCGCTTCAAGGTCGATGGCCAGATCAATCCACCGCTGTTCGCGGGCACGAGCGGCGCGGTCTTGGCACTTGACGGTGAGCGCAGACTCGCCGCCGTGCCGGTCAGAATCAAGGTCCTGCCCTGATGGATATCATCCTGCGCGCCAGCGTGATGTTCTCCGTCATGTATCTGTTGCTCCGGCTGCTGGGCAAGCGGGAGCTGAGCCAGGTCACGCCATTCGAACTGGTACTGCTCGTCGTCATGGGCGATCTGGTCCAGCAGGGCATCACCCATAATGATCTGAGCATGACGGGCGCCGCCCTTGCCATTGGCACCATCGCCTTCTGGGCACTGGCGCTGAGCTGGATCACCTATCTCTCGCCACGCGCCGAACGGATGCTGGAAGGCGTGCCGCGTGTGCTGGTCAAGGACGGTGAACTGATCACAGCCAATATGCGCCGCGATCGCATCACTCGCGCCGAGGTGGAAATCGAGATGCGTCTCGCGGGCATCGCCAGGATATCCGAGGTCGCTTGGGCCATCCTCGAGCCCAACGGCAAGATCAGCTTCATCGCTAAGGATGGTGACGAGCCTGCCATGCAGCAAGATGATGAGAAGACGACATAGAATTGATTATTATTAAGCTGGCAGCGTTTCAACCGGCTGCGAGTCGTTCGCAGGGAACGGAGAAGCTGTTTCAGCCATTTTCGGGCAACACTCCGCAGGAGACTATCATGCCCAGCGAAACCTTCACCGACGCCATCGCCTTGCTCAAGGCGGATCACCGCAAGGTCGAGGATCTGTTCGAGCAGTTCGAGAAAGCCAAATCATCGAGCAGGAAGCAGAAGCTCGCCCACGAGATCTGCACCGAACTCAAGATCCACACGCTGATCGAGGAGGAAATCTTCTATCCCGCCTTTCGTGGCAAGATCGAGAGCGACACGCTCGACGAAGCCTATGTCGAGCATGACGGCGCCAAGGTGCTGATCAACGACATCGAGGCCGGCAGCCCCGAAGACGATTTCTACGACGCCAAGGTCAAGGTCCTCTCCGAGGAGATCAAACACCACGTCCTTGAGGAAGAAATGCCTTCCGAAGGCATGTTCGCCCAATGCCGCCAAGCGGAGGTTGACCTGGTAGCGCTGCGCGACCAGATGCTGGCACGCAAACAGGAACTGATGGCGCAGGCGAAATCAGCCGGTCTGCCGCTGGCCCAGCCGACCGCCGTGCATCTGATAGCGGCATGAGGCTCTGACCTCGAAAGACGTGACCGATGACCGACGATCCCCGTCCGCCTTACCCGGAGCAGCAGCAAGCGATGCCGGGCAAAACCGATGCCATGGACCCGCGGCCCGATCATGGCGAGGAGAGCTATGTCGGGTCGGGCCGGCTGGCGGGGAAACGGGCGATCATCACCGGCGGCGACAGCGGCATCGGCCGGGCGGTGGCGATCGCCTATGCGCGCGAGGGCGCTGATCTCCTTATCTCCTATCTCGACGAACATGAAGATGCCCGCGAGACTCGGAAATGGGTCGAAGAGGCCGGTCGCAAGGCCATCCTGATGCCCGGCGATATCAGCGACTCTGCACATTGCGGGGCGATAGTGGACAAGGCTGTCGCGGAGCTGGGTGGCGTCGATATCCTCGTCAACAACGCCGCCCATCAGGCGAGCTTCAAGGATATTGGCGACATTTCCGATGAGGAGTGGGCCTTGACCTTTGCCGTTAACATTCATGCGATGTTCTATCTCGCTAAGGCTGCGGTCCCGCACTTGAAGAGGGGCGGCGTGATCATCAACACCACCTCGATCAACGCCGACCAGCCTAATGCCAGCCTGCTGGCCTATGCGACCACCAAGGGGGCGATCCAGAATTTCACGATGGGCCTGGCGCAGATGCTGGCGGACAAGGGCATCCGCGTGAACTGCGTTGCGCCGGGACCGGTATGGACGCCTCTGATCCCTTCGACCATGCCGCCTGAGGCCGTGAGGAATTTCGGCGAGAACACGCCGCTCGGCCGCGCCGCACAGCCGCGCGAGTTGGCCCCGCCTTATGTCATGCTGGCAAGCGATGAGGCGAGCTACATCACCGGGGCGACCGTACCGGTGACCGGCGGCCGACCATTTATCTGATGCTACCTATATATACTCGCAGGTTCGAATTGCCGGGCGAAATCACCGTCAAACCGGCCGAAAGAAAACCGGCGCGCCCCATTTCGATATCCTGCTGCGCTGGCTAGCCTGCAGCCTCATTTATCGAACATCGCAGCGCCAAATCGACGCTGGAGATGATCCACAACGCTTGTCACATAACGCCTTTGCCGCCAGCCCGTTGGACTGTGGTACACGCCTATCGCCTTCCAATAGTCGCCTGTAACACTGAGCCCTGAAAGGAATATCCAACGGGCAGCCTGAACGTTGAAACAAGGGTCATTGATCAACCAGAAGCGAACATCCCGAGCGGATCGGCCAGTGAGAGCCGCAAGCTTGGGAACCCAAGAGCTGTTGATCTGAAGAGGCCCCAGATCATAGCTGCCGTTTGTGTTCAATACCTCGGCACCGATCCACCCGGCCTCCTGATCCCGCAAACCCCAGAGGGTTCGCTCGAGCCAGGTCCGGCCCGCCGCTGCCTGCCGAATACATTGTCCCAGCTCCTTCTCATACAATACCACTTGAGCTGAACCAGCTTGGGCGGTGGCTACCGAAGCGAGAGACAGAAACGGTCCCGCGATAAGGCCAAGCGCCGTCCCCTTAACGATCATGGCCACCTCCCTGATCATGGGTATGAGCTTTAGCAGGTTCGGGCGCTGGTTCAGCCGTCGTCGGGGCGCCGCGCCCGCCTTCCCGGTCATCGCCTCGATGGGAACCTCGTTCGAGCAGTGATACAATCCACCGGTCCATGAAGGACGCGGCCGTCAACGCACGATCCGCGATCCGTCCGGCCAGACTGGAAGGCTTTGGGCTCCGTTCAGAGTCCCGTTGCGCCGCCCTGTTGTCCTTGCGCTCCTCGCGTTCGGTGCGTTGTTCGTCGCGGAGCCTGTCCCAGCGTTCGGCATGGCGGCCCGACCGGCCTTTCACACTGTCCCGCTCGATCCTTCCCAAAGCCTGGAGTGAAGATGTCTTCTCGCCAGTACGCTGCTTCAACTTTTCGACCAGCTTTTGCCGATTATCCGTCCACAAGCTGACACCAAATCTCGCCCGGGTGATCGCGGTGTAGAAGTTTTGCCCGGTAACGAGCAGGGAGTTGACGGGCGCCAGCACATAAACCCGGTCGTAAGTCTTGGACTGCGCCGAGTAGATGGTTTCACTATAGCCGTGGTCCCAGTTCTTGTGCTGGGAGAGATCGATTTCCTGACTCCGTCCGTCCCGATCCCATCGGACTGTTGCTACCGCCCCATCGAGACGTTCTACGGTGCCTCGCTCCGCATTCTTCAGATCCAGCTCCTTGTTGACCAAGCGCCACTGGATGCGATCGCCGGCTGCAAGGTCGCGTTGTTCCTCCTTGAAAACATTGATCTGTGCAGCCCGCCCCAGACGGGGATCCCATTGGATAGTGCGGCCATGTTCATCGACGAGGTTAACCGTCTGACGCCCTCGGGCGTCTCGTCCCACACCTATGACCTTGTATTCGGAATCCCGGGCGATTCCGAGCCCGACATTGTCGCGCGAGAAAACCACGACCTGACCGCGAGAGTAGAAGCGCGCGAAATGCTTCTCTTGGTCGGTCATGCCGGACGGCGTCAAAATGGACAGCCGGGTTTCCTCGGCCGCGATCGCACCTTCCGTTTTCAGAGCCTCGCGGATCTTGGTGTTAACGATCAGACGGGTCGCGTTTTCAAGCACGAGAATGTTCGTTTTCTCACGCCTTTCCGGAGTGAGCCGTGTCCAGTCCGCCACAAGCGACACGGCAAGCTTTTCGTTGTCCTCGCCGATGGTCACCTTGTCCAGAGAGTTGAGCGAACCGTCGTAGTTCTGAAGCCGTGCCAACCGAACGGCCTGCGTCATCTTGTCCGTTTCCTGCCGGACCGGTTCCCGTAGCTCGGCCTTAGGAAGCCCAAGCCGTTGCATCAGCCAGAACGGTTTGCCCTGCTCGATCGCCCCCGTTTGACGGGTGTCACCGATCAGCAGGAGGCGTGCGCCGGTGGTCCTGCTGATCTCGAGCAGACGCACCGCCTGGCGGTTGCCAAGCTGTCCGGCTTCGTCGACCACCAGAACGTGGCTTTCGTCGAGCCTCGCGCCGCCGCTCGCAAGAAGACTGGCAACGGTGCGCGATTCAATATTGGCCTTCTTTCCGAGTTCGGCTGCGGCCGACGACGTGGGAGCGAGCGCTATGAGGGTCGCATCCCCACCCGCTGCTTCCCGTAACGCGCCGATGATGGTGGACTTACCTGAGCCGGCAACGCCGTGGACACCGATAATCCGGTCTTCGCTGCGGCCGAGATGAAGTAAGGCCGTGCGTTGTTCAGGGTTGAGGTTGTGGGCAAGACCTGCATCTCTTAGGGCTTCGACGGATGCCAGCGGGCTGGCGTCTGTGAGCGCCAGAGCAAGATGATCGGATAGAGCCATTTCCAGGCGCGCGGTCCTGCGTGAGGTGCGGCCGCGGGTATGGATATCGTCACCGGTACGGTGGCGGGTTTCGAGAAGTTTGGCCCGGGCTTGATGTTCCTCGATCGCGGGACGGACATCAGAGAGCCGCACCTCGCCGACATGCGAAGCCAAGGCCGTCTGCAGCAGCAAACCGAGATTATTGACCGCCTCCTTGCCTTCCGATTGGCGCAGGCCGAACAGCATGGCGCGGGCCGCCGTTTGCGCCTCGACATCGATACTGCGCTCTCCGATCTTGTCGGCGTCGGCGCGCACGTTCCTGATCGCCTCGGCATGTTGACCGAGGCGCCCGCCCCATCGCTCATGGAGATCTTCCAGAGACGCTTTCTGCTTCGGACCCCGAGTGGCGTAGAAGGATTTCTGCCTTTCCGCCTGCCCGGTCAGGCCATGCTCTTTTGCGTGCGCCTCGATCTGTTCAGCACGCTGCGACATGTCCGTTATCAGATCCTTGGGCACACCTCGAATCTCGAACAGGCCACGGCGCGGGTCGAATTCGACATCGTAACCGCGCTCCCGGAGGAGATGTGCCAATTCATTGCGATACGCCTGCCCGGCCGCCATCTGCTCGGCGAACATCGCGCGGGTTTCCAGGCTGACCTTTTTCGCCCCGTCCCGCTCGTCGGTGATGTTCATGACGACGACATGCGTGTGGAGATGAGGATCCAGCTCGCGAGAGGCATGCTCCGTGAAGCGTGCCCAGATCAGCCGGCCGGTCGTTTTCTCGGTGACCTCCCCATCGACGCGATGCCGCATCGTGGCATGTTCCTCGAGATAGGCGAGCGCGACACCGACCGCCTGTTCATGAGCCTCAATGACCCTGTCATCACCGGCTACCAGCGCCATGATCGATACCGATTTGGGTGCGTTGACCGCGAAGTCCCATCCCGGATGATGCTGAATCTCGCCGCCGTCCTTGCGGCGACGCCCTAGTTGCTGGTCGCCGACCTTACCGGCCAATAGTTCCTTGAACACGGTAGGATCGACCTCACCTTCCAGTCCCAATTCGGCGGCGATCTTGCCACCCCATTCGGAATGCTCTTCGTCACCCTTGGTGTAATAATCACCGACCGTGTAATATCTGGCGATGTTGGCGGGTTTCCCCTTGAGGCGGAGGGGATTGATCATGCCGGCCTCGCTGCATTGCGGGCGCCGTCATGGCGTCCGTGCTGGCTGAGACGGAAGCCGGCCGGCTTCCCGAAGAGCTCCAGCGGTGGTGGCGGGTTGCTTGCTTCCTCTTTCCGCTCGTTGTGCGCCGGGGGAGACACCGGGCCCTCATCGAAGGGCGCGCCGGCCGGTCCCGTTGACTCACTTGGCGGTACCAGGGGCAGTTCAGCCCCCGGATCGCTAGGGGCAGCACGCCGCCGCTTCGCCGGGGTAGCGTTGGGTTTTGCGGGCGCTATCGGGGCCGCCGACGCCGGGGATGCCGATGGTGCTGGAACCGCCATCCGAATGGGCGCGGTGCCACGCTCCTCGAACGCCTCGCCAATGGAGGCGACCTTATTGTAGCTGTCTTCGAACCGGACCACCGGCAAGCTACGACCGAACCTGAGATAGCCCATCAGGTTGGGCAGGTTGGTGACCTCGGTGTGCATGACAAGCGGTCGCGTGACCTGCATGCGCGAGAGGTTCACGCCGTCGCGCATGTCGTTCACACCGTAGGACATGCCCTCGTTCGCTTCGACCTGCTCGACCTGGCCCAGATTCTCGCTGACATGCTTCGCGGTAGGGGTGTCGTTGGCTCGCAGAGCCACCCAGGTCGAGCAGTAGCCGGTGATCGCGGCCGCATCCTGGATGCCGTAGGTCGCTTCGAGCTGCGGGTAGCTTTGGAAGCCCAGAATGCCGCAGCCGCCATATTTCCGCGCGCGGGCGAGAAAGTCACCGAGCGAGGGCAGACGCTGGAGCGTCGGCAACTCGTCGATGACGCAATAGAGGCGCCGATTGCGGTCGGGCGTCATACTCATGATCGCGCTGATCGCGATATCGAGCCACACCGTGATCAGGGGGCGAAGCGAAGGAAGCTGGTCCGCCTTCACGGTGATGAAAAGCCAGCTGTCGTCCTTCTCGTTGGCGACCCAGTCGCGAATCGAAAAGCCGTCTGCGGTATCATCGAGGTAAGAGAAGCTGCGCATGACGGAGGCGAGTTCGGCCTGAATGCCGGCACTCGTGCGCTCGCCCTCGGTCGAGATGAATGCTGCCGCATCGGTACCAGCGGCGAAGGCGGCGAGATCCTTCAGCTTGGAGCGGAGCAGCGTGTCGAGCAGGATCGAAACGAGGGTACGTTCCTGCCGAGCCAGCTTCCGCAAAACGGCGACCAGCGTACCACGCGCTGCCTTCGCCCAGAAGGGATCACCCGTCTTGTCAGGGATCGTGGACTCGGCGATTTGGTCGTAATGATAGTCTCTCGGGACGTCGACCCAAGGCGACCAGGAGTCCGCCCGCGCGTCGAGCGGATTGAGCAGAACGTCGATCCCCGGCCGGTAGAATTTTTCTACGAAGGTGCCGGCCGTGTCATAGACGATGGCGCGACGCTTTCGCCTCCGGATGCCGTCGAGCATCTTGACGATGATGTTCGTCTTGCCGGTACCCGGCGCGCCGCAGATGAGGATGTGCTCCGGCTCGAAGGCGTCGGGCACATTGACTCCGCCGATGTCTAAGCTGCCCTTGGCGTATCGCCACAGCGCCCGGCGGACCTGCCGCACGGTGCCGAATCGCGCTCCGCGCAGGAACTGGTTGGAGCCAAGTCCCCTTCCCGTCCGGGTGAAGTAGAACCACGCCCATCCCAGCATGGCCAGGGCGAACAGACCGGATATCGCCGCCCCGTGCAGGAGATAGGTCTCGAAAGCTTCGAGCGTCTTGTGGGCGAGGCCGGAATCCAGGAGCGCCTTCGGGCTGGTCCAGTACTGTTTGCCCTCCGCGGTCTTGAACAGGATCGGGGTGACGTTGCCGGGAATGGCGTCTCCCATGAAGGCAGCCTGACCGAGCTTTGTAAGAACGAAGCGTTCGTACTCGGATGATTTCTCGAGAGCGTACCATATGATGCCGCCGATCCAGATCACCAACCCCGCCAGGAAGGTCTGGTAGAAAACCTGCGTGGTCATGCGGACGTTGTGGACGATAGCCTGTCCGCCCCTTGTCCAGGAGCCGAGCGTGTCGTGTCGAAAGATGCTCATGGCCGGTCCTGCTCGGGATCGAGCAGCCCCCTTTCGCGGAGGAGCCGGCGCGCTTCGCCAAGCCCCTTCTGGAGGATATCCGGCGAGCGTTCGCCGACCGATGTGGCGAGGATCGCGAAGGCCTGAATCGCCGTCGCATGCAGCTCGTCAAAGCGGGCATGATAGCCCGATGGATCGCTGCCTTCGAAGCGCTCGAGAATGTCGCGACAATAGGTCGCGGCGCCGAGACCGGCGTTGCGCGCCTGGACAGAAAGGCGCGCATAGAGGTCATCGTCTATGCGGATAGTAATGCGTGCCAAGCGGCGGACTCCTTGTCCGACACGCCAGCAACATGGTGAAGCACAATCCTTATAGATGATTTACTGTGGGATAACAAGAATTTATCAGAACAGCCGCTGGCAGCCACTAAGTGCCAAGGCAGAACAATTGCTTAGTCCGAAAGTTGCTCGCAAGTGGCTGCCGCCGGCAGACGATGTGTGCCAAAGCGACAGCCGCTCTGTGCCGACGCAAAGTGGCAGAAAACCGAGCGATTCGCGCCCGCAGCACCCGTGCGTGGGGTGCATTACATCCGCCTCCGGCGTGCGTCCCGCCTCCGCAGCGCGCTTGCCGCTGCGCCTGCCCCTCTCTGGTCGGGGCGGGTCTCCCCCAGCCGGGGTTTCGGGCACGCGTCGGAGCGTCGATGTCGGGAAAAGCCGTTGCATGGAGATGGTCCTTGATGGATAGTCGGCGATGGCGGGCAGACCTCCTTTTCAAGGAGTCCGATTGTGCCCAAGATGACGGAACGTGAGCGGCTCGCGAAGATCGAGGCCGATCAGCAGAATCTCGCGCGGGAAGCCGAGACGGTGCGGCGTGGTTTGCGCACGCATTATGGGAAGCTGGCAACGGAATTGCCGGTCGAGAGGCTGAGCGAGCGTGAATTTCGCGACGTTCTAGGCCAAGCCATCCGGGTCGGCGGCGGCGTGGCGGTTGCCGCGCTCAAGGGGTTGTCCACGTCTGGTGTCCAGGCGGAATCCTCGCCTGCGCCATCCCGGAAGCGTGGAACGCTCGCTTCGTCGGGTGGGGATGATGCCTCAAAGGCAGTGCAGCCTTAGCGGAAGGGGGTGCGACGTTGGCGGGCGGAACGCCCGACAAAAGGAGTGCTGCCAAGGGAAACCGTTCGGGTTTCCCTCGCTCGTGCCGCAGGCACGACAAGGGGCCGGGAGCGGTTGCCCGCCCCGGCCTCTCGTTTCAGCGGTGTTTGCGGGTCAGGCTGGTATGACGCGCCGCTTCTTCTTGATCGGCACGGCGGGTTCCTGATCGGTCGCCAAGAAAACATGGGTTGGGACGCGGTGTCCCTGTTGCGGGTTGAAGAGGTCATAGAGGCTCGACTGGATGCCCGACCCTTCGCACAGGATGGCTTCCACCGGCATAAGCTCGGCAATGTCGCGATTGCGCTTGAAGCCCTTGCCCTTGCCGCGTCCATAAAGCCCGAACGCGATACAGACTACACCCCGCTGCGCGGCCCATGCGGCGGCGGCTGCATCCACGCCAAGGCGCTGCCCGGTGGTGACAAGTACCATGCCCGGAATGCGTGTCCTGATCTGGTCGAGCCTGCCCCATAGGATACGCCAATCGTGCCAGTCCTGCGGGCCGGAGACGACGACAACGGGGCCTTGCGGATCGTATCGGTCGCGGCGACGTTCGGCACGGGCGCGCAGAAAGTCCAGCGCCGAAATCTGGCTGGCGGTGGTGACATGCGACGCGCGCGATCCCTTGGCGGGAGACCATGGGCGGCCTGCACAGGTTCGAAACATCGCTCCGGCATAGTCGCGCATGGCTTCCATAGCGGCGCGCTGTTCGGCGACCGACTGGCATTCAAGCTGGGTGTCTTCCAGTTCCTTGTTGAAGACTTCGCCCGGCTCCAGCCGCCGCGCCATATCGCGCAACGTATCGGCAAGCCGATCCTCTTCGCGTTCTAGTTTGCTCGCGACGAAATGGAAGCTGTTGACGAAACCCCATGCCAGTTCGGGCGCGAGGGCTTCAAGGCGGGTGTCGGTGAACAGGTCGAAAATCGTAGCGACGATGCCGCCGCATTCCGCCTGTGCCGCGATCGGCTCGGGCATGTGATGTTCGGCCGGTTCATCGCCCGGTTCCATGATCGATAGCGGGATAGGGTCGCCGAACGATGCCAAGAAATCCGGGGTGGCGGTGAGTTCGGCATAGAGTTCCGGCAGGTCGGCAAAGCTGCTAACGCTGGCCAAGGCCGTTGGCTTGCTCATGGGATAGGCTCCTGTTGACGGGGTAGCGGTTCAGGACCGGGGAAGCGTTCCAGCGCTCCCCCGGCCCGCCTTGGTGCCGCTTAGAAGGGCACCTCATCATCGAGGCTGCGCCCGTTGCCGGTATATTCGCCGCCCATTCCCGCCGTGCTGCCGCCGGAGAAGCCGCCGCCCGAGCGCCCGCCGAAACCGCCGCTCCGATTGCCGCCACCGTTGCGCCCGCCAAAGCCATTGCCTTGCGTCTCGCGGTCGCGCTCGCGCCGCCACTGGACGTCGAAGCCGTTCGTCTCGTCCCCGAATAGGGCGATGGGAAGCGGTTCGCGGAAGCTGGGATCGTCGATCATGCCGGACAGGAACACCTCGTCATTCGACCGCATCTTGCGTTCCCAGACGACGCCGATCTGGATTTCGTCGCCCGCGCGGTTCGTCTCGTAAATCTCATAGACGGGGGCGCTGTCGCTCTGCCGATCCTCGACGCGGCGCATGATGAGATAGGGAAACCGCAATTCGCGGGTGGCGATCTTGCCGATAATGTCGCTGGCGCGTTCGTCGAACTTGAAGTTACCGATCTTCATGACTTCGTCCTTTCTCTGTTTTGTGGGCCGCTTCTCTTTTCCGGCCACAACTGAACCCTACTCCCTCCCCTCCATTTCTTCTATGGCATTGATTTCTTGACAGATTTTCATCGCACCCGGTGAGCCTGAGCATCAAACGGCCGCGTCAGCGGCCCACAAAGGACAAGGACGCACCGTCCGCACCGCGGACGGTTCTGCTTGAATGGAGAGGGAGCGTGGGCCGGCCGACAAGTCATCGCACCCGGAGCCGCCTTCGCAGGTCCGAAGGCGCAGGGCCGGGCCGGGGATGCAACAGGCACGGGAGCCTAGCGGAGCTTGCCGAAAATGGGCCGGCGCTTCTGTTGAAAACAGACAAATGTCGCCGGCCCATTTTTGGCTAGCGCAGCTTGGCGACGCAACTCGTTGCATCCCCGGCCCGGTTCTGCAACGCGCGGATCCTGCGAGGCGGCGAAGGGGGTGATGACTTGTCTGCTGGCTCCACGATCCGCATCGCGCGTTAGCGCGATTCCTTAGGCGAAGCCTGAATTGCGATGGTCGTGCCCCATATCCTTACCGGCCGTCGGAGGAATGCCTCCCCTGCCCCAGACGCGCGGAAGGGATCGTTACGGCGTCAGCCGCCAAGACCCGAAGGGGCTTGGTCGGAGCGTAAGCGGAGATAGAGCCCGGTGCCCGCTCGCGGGCATCCGCCCTCCCAACTACACGCCCAGATCGGAGGAAATCTTCGCGGGCAGCTTCGAACCATCAACCTTCAAGAGGCCGCCGCTCCAAGCAACCACGGACGCGGCTAACGGATTGTAGGCAAGAAACCCTTTCAGCCCTTGGCGCGCATCTCCGGGACCGAAGGCAAAATTGGTCATTCTGAAATGCCCCAAAATCAAGAAGGCCATGATGTCGGCCCACCTGAAAATCCACTCGGATCCTTCACCAAGCATACGATCGGTTAGGACGTTTCTCTTTCTGGACAATGGTCCGCGAAAGAATAGTGTCTGAAGGTGAATGCGGCGGCGTGCTGGCGCTGCAGTGGGGAGACGTAGACGCGTGGCATTGCCTCCGAACGCCAACGAGATTTCTGTATGCGAGGTGCTTGCCAAGTTCGAAGCTGAGTTCGAGCCGGTTGCGAACGCGATTGAGAATGGAGAGTTTGCGCTCTGGGTCGGATCCGGCATCTCGCGGCAGGCGCCCAGCCTCGGCGGCCTCATCGAGCGGGCGTTCGACCATATCCGCCAGCGTGTCATCGATCCCGCCACATCGGCAGATTTTTTGCCGGCACTCCACCGCATCCTTGTCCTCGCGGAGATCGATCCGGCGTCGGTGCAGCACCAATACGATCAGCCTCTTGCCAACTGGCCTGAACATGGCACGGTCATCGACCGGCTCTGGAACAAATACTCCCGGGTTCTCGATGCCAGAGTTACCGGGAAAGCGGCTGACTATGTGCTGTGGGAAGCTGTGGATATCAGAAGCGCGTTCGAGAACCCGGCGCCCCCGGCCGCCGAGCATCTCTGCATCGCCATCCTGATCCTCGAAGGGGCAGTGCAAACGGTAGCCTCCGCCAACTGGGACGGCTTCATCGAAGCCGCCGTCGCGCGTCTCAGCAATGGCGTACCCGGCATTCTGCAGGTCGTCGTGGATCCTGCGCAATTGCGCAGCGCACCTGGACGCGCGCGGCTTCTCAAGTTTCATGGTTGCATCGTGCATGCGACCAATGAGCCGGACGTGTTCAGGCGCCACCTGATCGGAAGTCACCCGCAGATCCTGCGCTGGCCGGTGGGCAACGAGTTTGCCGCCATGCGGAATCAGATCGTCGGCCTTGCGACCAACAGCAAGACGTTGGTGATGGGGCTGTCGATCCAGGACATGAACCTTCAAACGGTGTTCGCATCGGCGGCCGAGGTCAATGCCTGGCCTTGGCCCTGTACCCCTCATGCAATGGCACAGGTCTTTTGTGAGGAGGAGATCCAGCAAGGTCAGCGCGACGTCCTGACGCTCGTCTACGGAGATTCCTATAACGACAATATCGCGGCCGTCGATGATGCCTCTCTGCTACGGGCATGGGGCGAAAAGGTGCTGATCGCTCTGGTCCTCAAATTGCTGACCGATAAGCTCGCGCGACTGATGAATCTTGGCCTCGCACCCGCCGGAAAGGGTGCGATCGCGGCTGCGCTTGCGCCGGCGCTGACCCTTTTGCGCGATGACGTAGGCGCCCTCGCTTTGCCCGCGCCGGGAGAAAGGAACAGGACCGCATTCGTCAATCAGGCGATCGCACTTTGGTCCCGAACCTTGTCTCTTTTCCGCAGCGGTGTGCTGCCCGACAATGTGGAGGGCTATGAGGCACTTTGCAGTTCGACGCCGCAACTGATGGCGGCCGACGCGAATGCTTTGGGGTCCGGGCTCGCAAAGCTGGGCGTGGCTCTGGCCCTTTTGCAGAATGGACGAGTGGCCGGTCAGTGGGATCTGCGCCCGCCGCTGACTGGTGCGTTGACGGCTGGAGCGATGACCGCCCGCGCACTGCGACCGGACGGCGTCGACCGCCCCCTCTTCCTCGTCAAATCTGCAACCGAGGCTATCGCGCTTAAAGCGCAGGGCGCGTTCGCCAACGATAATGCGATCATCATCCATGGTGACGACGTCTGGCATCAGTTGACGGGTGGCGGCTCATCCGCGCGACGGGTACGGGCCGCGCCTGGCCGAACCGGCAATGTTGGCGAGACCCATGTGAGCCTCGGCACGCTGCTGAACAAATGTGCCGATGAGGCTGACCTTCAGCGCACCTTCATGACGGAGATGATGCTGTGAGCGCGCCAATGATCCAGGCAATCCGCAAATGCCTCAAGGCTGCAGGGTATGTCGATCTGGCGACGCCGTTCAAAATCGCTGGCGTCGAGTTTGCCTTCACGGGCGCCATGCGTGGGAGCGATGGGAGGGCCCTCGATTTGGTGCTCCTGGTCGATACGACGACGGGAGATTTCGGAGATCGAGATGGCGCGCGCGTCCGGCAGCGCGTTGAGGCCTTGAGCCGTGCGCTCGACGTCACCGGCTCTCATTACGTCGTGACCGTGATCCTCGCCGGGGCCGTCCTGGCGGAGGGCATCGAAGCTCTGTCGGAAACCTGCCGGGTATTGCAAGCCGAGGGGATCTCTCTCGACGCGAATGGTGAACCTGTAGATGCTGCCGCGCGCGAGCAGCTCAATGATCGCATTCGCGTGCTGTTACCGCTCAGCCTGCCGGAGTCGCCCGCCGAGGGACCTGACAGTGGCCCGGCGATGGAGCAATTGGTGAAGGCCTTGCCGAAGGATTTGGACCAAAGCTTGCTCGACGCTGTGATCGTTGCCTCCGGCAGCGGCGAACAGGCGGTGACGGATGCGGTCGCCCGGGCGATCGACAAGGCGCTTCAGGCGGATCTGGCAGGGAAGCAGCCATGAGCAACCTCACACTCAAGAGCCTCGACATCGTCAATTTCCGGAGCATCCGTGGACAGATCCACGCGCCGCTCGACGCAAAGGTCGTGCTTGTCCATGGCGAGAATGGCGCGGGCAAGACCAGCCTCCTTTCGGCGATCGAGCTGGCGCTCACCGGCAGGGTGCAATCGCTTGAACGATCCGACCAGGACTATGGCAGGCAGCTGCTGCATCGTTCTGCGGACGGGGGCAGCGTTCTCGTAAAGACGCTGTTCGGGGAGACGGAGCAGGCATTCAAGGCTGTCCTCGATGCGTCAGGAGTGGCTTCCTTCTCGGCGTTCGACGAGGCCAAGGCGACATTCTTCAGGGAGCGAGCATTCCTGCCACAATCGCTTCTGGGACAGCTGCTGCAGATTTATCAGGATGCTGGAAACGATGCGGGATCGCCGCTGGCCCAATTTGTCGGCAAGCTTTTGGGACTCGATCGGCTTGATGCGCTCGAAGCGGGGCTCAAACCCCTCGCTGATGTGCGCAACGTGCGCAAGACGGTCGATGGCTGGCCGGCAGCCGAGAATGAGCGGACCCGCATCGATCGGCTGCTGTCGGATCAGCGGAAGTCGCAAAAGCTGCAGCAGGATCAGATCACGAACGCCCTTGCCGGTCTCGCGGCCATTTGCACCGGGCTCGCAATTGCGGTTGAAGTCAGAGAGGACGGGCTCGAAGCGGTTGAACAAGCCCTCAGGGACGAACATGACACAGAAGCGTTTGCCCGGCTCAGCGACCAGCAAAGAAGGCTTGCGGCGCTTCGCAGGGAGATCGAAACGGCGCAAGAGTCTGCGGCAAGCAATGGTCTGACTGCTGCGGAAGACACCGCCGACACGGGCGACAGCTATCAGATCTGGCAGGCCGCCTATGGAGACCGAGTCGCAGCGATACGCCTGCGGGTCGAAGGGTTATTCCCGGATCTTTCACTGGAAAGTGCGCCAGAAGAGGCTGCGCGTACCGCGCTCGCCCGGCTGCGGACCGAACGGAAGCAATTGGGCGATCGCGTGAGCCAGGCTCGCGGCGATCTTACCCGCCATGCACTGGCGCAGGACGAGCGCGATGTAGCGCTGCGTCAGCGCGACACGATCGATACGGAAGTGGCCCAACTGCCGACCAGCGCCGGAAGTTTAGGCTCCGCGCTGGCGGAGCTTACCTCTTTCATCACCGATGATATCTGCCCGGTTTGCGACCGCGACTTTAGTGAAGTGGGGAAGGTCCCGCTGAGCGATCATGTCCACAACAAGGTGCGCAGCCTGTCGGCGTCGGCCGAGCGGTTGCTGACCTTGGGCCGAGCACGCAGCGAAGCGCAGGTCGTCGTCGAGCGGCTCGAACGAGAAATCGAGACGATCAGTGCGCGCAAGCACGATGAGGAGGTGATCGCCGATCTTGATCGTCGGTTGGCGGGGGTCACTGGGTTGATCTCCGAGATCGATGGCCTTGCCGATGTGCTGGCGGAGGGCGCGCGTTTGCGCACGGCGGAGGTAGCGAGTCGCCGAGCCATTACGGAAAATCAGTCGCGCAACCTGGCCCTCACTGCTGCACGCGACACACTGAGCGATTTTGCGGATTTGATCGGCGCCGATCCTTTGTCCGAAGGCGAGAGCTTCACCGCAGGCGTGGCCCGTATGGAGAAGTCGCTTTCCGACAGGGCGTCAGATCTGGAGGCGCGGCTTGCTCAACGGCGCAGGGCGAGTGATTTTATCGAGACAGTCCGCGCGGCGCTTACGCGGCGAAAGGAGATCGATGAGCAGATCAAGACCGATTTCGCGGCATGGCAGCGGGCGGATCAGTCGCTCGATCGCGCGCAGAAGCTGAGGGAACAAGGCAATATGATCCGCAGTACGGTCGACACAGTTCGATCGGCGATCATCCGGCGAGAGTTCAACGATCGGCTGAATCGGGTCTGGCGGGACTTGTTCGTACGCTTGGCGCCGGCCGAACCGTTTGTTCCGGCTTTTCGAATACCGAAGGACTCGACGCAAAAGCTTCAACCCAAACTGATCACCGAGCATCGCGATGGTGGCGTGGCGGGTGGAACTCCAGGCGCGATGCTGAGCGCTGGTAATCTCAACACTGCAGCGCTTACCCTCTTCATAGCGTTGCATCTTTCGGTACCGCGAGAACTGCCCTGGCTGATCCTGGACGACCCGGTGCAGTCGATGGACGACGTCCATATTGCGCATTTTGCGGCGCTGCTGAGGACTTTGTCCAAGGAGCATGGCCGCCAAATCATGATCGCGGTGCATGACCGGCAATTGTTCGAGTATCTAAGGCTGGAGCTCAGCCCGGCTTTCGCGGAGGATAGCCTACTGACGCTGGAACTATCTCGCGGGGCACGGCGCGACAGTCTGTGTGTCTCACGCCGCTATTCTTTCAAGGAGGAAACCGCGCTGCTCGCGGCAGCCTGAGGAGATGATCGTGCAGCGCGACGGGATTGTACCGGTCGATAGGCTCGCGGCCTGCCTTACCACTAAGCGCGACGACCGTAAGGCGAACAGGTTGCGGATGTAACGACGCCACGGCAAAAAAGAACGATCCGGGAACAAGCTGTGCGCGGAGTGATTCAGCGTCAGCCATCGTTTCAGGCTAGAACAGGACCGGAAAGAGACGCGTGGCTTCCTCGACGATCATCAACATTCCCACCGATGACAAGGTGTTCGAGAGCAACTGCATTCCGCTCTTCGCGGGGCTTCTTAATGATCCCAACGTCAAGCTCCTAGGTACGCGGGGCAAGAAACAATTCGGTCTGGATCTGATCGGCAAGCGGGATCGCGATCCAGGCCAGCCCGTCGGTATACAGTGCAAGCTGATTACGCGCGGTGCGAAACTGACTGATGCGATTATTCGCAAGGAGGTCGGCCAGGCGATGGGTATCAAGCCTGCGCTGACAGAATTCTATATCGTCACCACTGCGACCGATGAGCCTGCCCACGACTTCCTCGCGATCGAACTGGCGCAGGATCAGGCGAAACTTGGCCGCGTGGTGGATATCCAGATCTGGGGCTGGGACACACTTCAGGAGAAGATTCGCAACGACCCCAAAGCGCTCGCCGCCTTCGATCCCGATTATAGCGCATCGACCAGGCGGCTGCTCGAACTGGGTGGCGAGACACTCTCCGCACAGGCGGAGATCCGGGCCCAGAACAAACAGACGCTTCAGCATCTTGAGGTGATCCGCGCCACGATCACGACCGGGCCGATCGACACCGCTCGCAGCGCCTTCGATCAGCATCTCGATGCCCAGATCGACCAGTATCGGGACATGCTAAACGCCGGAAAGCCCCGCACCGCATTGGGATTGCTCGAGGCACTGGACAATAGCCTCGATGACAAAAGTGCGGTCTCGATCCGGGCTCGGGTGAAAGTCAATATCGCGATCACGCGGATGAAACTTGGCGACGAGACGGGCGCGGCGCCCCTTCTAGAAGAAGCCTATGCGCTCAACCCGACAGACCCGCGCACGCGGGCCAACAGGATCCTTGCACTTGCAATCAGGGGCGATCTGGGCGGAGCATGGGCGTTTGCACAGGAAGTTCTGGCTGAAGATCCTGGCAACGCGGGCGCCGCCGGGCTCGCCTTCCAGGTTGCCGCAATGGACAATGTTGATCGTGACCCCATGGCGATCGTGCCAGCCGATCTTCTCGACGACCACGCTGTCCGGATCCATCGCATCAGCTATCTTCGACAGAAGGGGGCTCCAGACAGTTGGTGGGCTCTGGCCGCCGATACTCTCGAACGCTTCCCCGATGATGGTAACTCCGTCAGGATGGCGGGTGATGCACTGATCGATGAGGCGCTTTCCGGCGACGTAGTCGAACGTTTCGGCCCTGTTCCCGAGGAGAGGCGAATCAAGCTTCGCGAGGGCGCTGGCTTGCTGCAGCGCCATTGGGACGAAGTTCGCCATTATGAGCAAGCCGCCGAGCCCAACTGGTGCATGGTCGGCTATAATCTCGTTACGGCCTACCGGGCGCTGGGCGACCTCGATCAGGCGAAGCGCGTTGCGGAGGAGGTGCTGGCCACGGGGAGCAAAGATCCCGATGCTGCGCTGAGCGCCGCCTGGGTTGCGATCGATCGTGACGAATTTGCAGAAGCTGAGAAGGTCCTGCGCGGCGTTCCGATCTCCGGCAATGCTGTCCTTCCGCTGCTCGTGGCGCTGTCCAATCTTCACAAATGGGCCCAGGTGATTGAAGAGGCGACGGACGAGCGCCGTGAGCAGCTGGCCGCTTCCGCGCGCCAACTGTTCGACGTGCTGGTCTTCCGCGCGCGGCAGGCCGGAAAGGCCGGCTCAAACCTCGATGAGGACGTCGAGCAACTGCTGGAGCGCTGGCCGCTGGGCGTCGGGGCTCATATCGCCGTGGCCGACATTTTCCGCGCAGCAAAGCCCGAAGCAGTTGCGGCCATGGCGGCGAAGGCGCGCTCACTGATCACACCTCAGACAAGCTATTCGGACAGGGTGATGTTCGCCCAACTTTCGCTGTTCCGCGAGGCATGGGACGATATCATTGGCGCGCTCGACGGGTTGGTCGCGCTGGATCAGCCAAGTGAGCGATTGGCCTGGCTTGCCCATGCCTTTGCGAACGCGGCGCCCCAGGCAGGGACGTCACTCTTCTTTAAGTCCCTTGGTTCTGGAGTGATCGCGCTCCCCCGTTTCGCGCGGCTGGCCGGCGCCGCTGAACATAACAGGGGCGATCTCAAGGCCGCGGAGCGCTACCTGCGCTCGGCGATCTCAGCGGACCCGACTGACCTGCGTGCGATACTTCTTCTGTCGAGCACATTGATGCGCGGCAATCAGGAGGCCAGCGCACGGGAATTGATTACAGGCGTCGATGACGACATCGTCGACGGCTCACCCGACGACCTCATGCGGCTGGCTCATCGGCATCGCCACGCGGGTGAAACCGAGCGAGCGCTGCGGTTGGCCTATCGGGTTGCCGCAACCCATCGTCGCGAAGAGGACGTCGTTTCGTCCTATCCCGCCCTCATCTTCATGGACGAGGCGCTCCCTGCGCCGATTGGTCGTGCTGGACCCGCGCAGACCGGTTTCTGGTTTGACCTCGAAGGTCAGGACGGCGTTCGGGACGTGACTGGCATCATTGACAATCTAGAGATTCCAGGCATCGATCATTTTGCTCCGGATCATCCCCTGGGGGTGGCGCTCGCGGGGAAATCGGTGGACGACATCATCGAAATGCCCGCGGAGATCGGAGATCCGAGGCGCTACCGCGTGCGGGCGCTCAAGCATAAATACATCTGGCTGCTGCACGACATCATGGCGACGCACGCCGCGCGCTTTCCGAATGCGCGATCGATGTTCGAGATGACGATGAAGGACGGTGACGTGCAGCCGATCCTCGATGTGGTACGAGATCTCCAGAACAACGACGACTTCGTCGCCTCGACCTACACATCTCATCGGGTGCCTCTAGTCGCTATCGCGGCGATGTCGAATCGGTCTGTCCTGCAGTTGGCCGAGCATCTGACGATGACCGGCACAAATCTGCGCACCTGTGTCGGTGCGGAGGATGAGCGCGAGGAAGCGGCGATGTTCGTGCGCCAGGCGCGCGGCAAAGGGGTGGCGCTGGACACGCTCACTGTATGGCAACTCCGCGAGCTGGGGCATTTGCACATCGCCAAGGCATATTTCGGACGCCTGTGCATCGCGCGTTCGACCATGGACGAGCTGATCGAGCTGCGGGCGAAGATCGAGAGCAATCGTGGCCGCGAATTTATGACGATGGGGTTCGAGGGCGATCAGGCGTGGCGACAGGTCCACAGCCCGGAGGACACCGAGAGACGGCTGGACTGGGTGAACGCGATCATCGCGGACCTTGAGGCCAACTGCGAGATCCTGCCGGTCGACGGATCGCTCGATAGCCGGCTCGACAAGCTCTTCGATAATTTTGGGTCGAAAGACATCTTCGATCCCATCAATCTGGCCCGGAGTGAAGATGTTATCATCCTCTCGGAAGATCTAAACCTGCGCCAATATGCGGCGAGCCAAGGCGTCAAGGGCGGCGCCTGGCTCCAGGTGGTCTTTAATCTATTCGCCCAGGACAAGCGGATTACCCGACGAGAATATCTCGTTGCAGTGGGGATGCTCGCGGCCATGCGCCATGATCATCTTTGGCTCGACGCCGAGACGTTGCTGCAGATGCTGGTCCTTGACGACCCTCGGGCATTCGCGCTGTTCGAAGCAGCTATCCAGTTCATGGGCGGACGCAATGCTGACATGCCTTCGCATATCGGTGTTTCGATCGAAATGATGCGAGGCGTGTGGACGTTGCAGCTGCCCACCTGGCAGCAAGGACGCGCCATCGGCCGTTTGCTGAAGCAATTGGTGCGCTCGCGGCCCAACGACTGGAAAGCGGTCTTGCATGTGGTGGATGCTGAGTTATTGAAACGTGTTCGGCTCGGGGATCACCTTGCGCGCCGCGCCCGGGACTATCTTGAGGACTGGATCAGAGGTCATTTCTTCGACCTCGCCGAACTACGCTCACAAGAGCGCGTACGTGAATCGATTGCCGAACCACGACGGATGAAGATGGCAAAGGCATCTCGCGCCAAAAAGGTCAGGAGAGGATGACATCGGCGCGAGAGGCAACCGACATAGTTGAGCACTGCCAGATCGTACATTCAAACCGCGTGAGATTTAGATCCGGACCAACCTTCGCAAGTGATCCGAAGGAGGCTGCTGGCCACAATGTCTCTTCAGTTTCTTGGCGTTCACGGGGCTTTTCTTTTCGATCCGTGCCGCATCAAAGTCTGCTGCCACGGCCCTGCAGACCGACGCCCAGGCGTCACTGTCGTTCTTGAGTGCCAGTTGGAGATAGGCAAGCGTCACCTTCTGGACGACCGCCACCCGTTCGGGGTTTTCGTCGGTGGTCTCCGTGACCTCATAGCCCGAGATACCACCAAGCATATGCTCGCCCCTGTGAAGCGTGAGCAGCGCCTCGCCGCCCGGGCTGAGGTGGAAGGGATCGCTGAACCAGTCGGGTCCGCGCACCGTCAGTGGAGACTGATCCGCGTCACCGGCGACGACGAGTGTTCGCGTCGTCAACTCGGCAAAATTCGAGTCGAGATATGGCGTTATCTGCCGTCCGAGATCGCTGAGGTCGGCCCCGCCCCGGCCGCCGGACGCCAGGAGAATGCCGGCCTTGATCCGCGGATCTGAGGGGTCCTCGCCCTGCCCGCCGTCACCGATCATCCGGGCGCCAAGCAGCATGCTCACTGTCTGTCCACCGAACGAGTGGCCCGCGGCCGCGACAAGGTCGCGGTCCATTCGCCCGGCAAGACCCGGCAACGCCCTTTCGACGAGATCGAGATGGTCGAGGATCCGCTTCATGTCGTCCACGCGCGTGCGCCAGATCGATGGACGACGCGGATCGTCGGGTGCCAGGCCGAGCCGTCTGGCGTCGAGGAAGGTTGGCTGGATCACGACAAAGCCGTGCGAAGCCCAGTAATCGGCAAGCGGGGCATAGCCGTCCATTGAAGAGCCATGGCCGTGCGCGAACAGGACGATGGGCAGCGTCTCACCGCCTTCAGGTGCCGAGATGCGCAGTTGCAGATCGTCGCCGCGCTCGGGCGCTGACAGTCTAAATCCGCGCACCGAGTGAATAGCACGTGGGGCATGCATGGTCGCATCGCGCGGGAGAGAGTGGCCGGCCATAGCATCACCTTTCGAACTGAGCCGACCGGGCTATGGCCGGGGACTTTAAGTCACTCCAATTGACCTGCTCCAGATATGTGACCTATTTGACCGGGACAAGAACGCATATTTTTGGAGCCAGGTCATATGGATGCGACCGCTTCGCCTGATTTGTTCGGAAACTGCAACGGCGTGGGCGAGGTGCTGAGCCGTATCGGGGACAAGTGGACCGTCCAGGTCGTGGTGGTGCTTCATCAGGAGCCGCGCCGGTTCAACAGCCTGAAAAAGCTGGTGCCCGGCATCTCGCAGCAAATGCTGACGCGCACCCTCAAGGCGCTGGAAAGGGATGGAATGGTCAAGCGGATCGTGCACGATACGACGACGCCGCAGGTCCAATATTCGCTGACCGATGTGGGCGTGTCGCTTTCGGACCCTGTCCGGCGTCTCGCAGAGTGGGCGATCGCGCATCGTGGCGTGATCAGGCACTGTCGCGACGATTTCGACACACGGTTACAAGGGTTCCCCAAAGACGGGCAGCATCGCGGCGGGTAAGTCGCAAAAATTGAGGGCAGATGGCGTACCCTCGTTGGCAGGCGGAAGCGCCCGGCACGGATCCGGGACGAAGGCATGGGGTCGTCAACCAGGCTGGGCCGATCGCCATCGCCGCGACTCATATCGGTGGCGGTGTTCCCCGATACGCGACGCAGATGCACGGGTACCGATGCTACCGGACCGTGGCGCGCAGTGGCACCTCAAGCCAAATGGGCGGGCCGCGGGTGAGTCTCACACGCCCTTCGGTATCCCCTTCATGGAAAGGAACGGCGATGAAAGCGGCTGTCTACGATCACAATGGCCCGCCTGAGGTCCTTCGCTATACTGACATGCCCGATCCTGAAATCACCTCCCGGGATGTGCTGATCCGGGTGGAGGCAATATCGATCGAGGGCGGAGATCTGATCAATCGTCGCGATGCGCTGCCCGGCCGCGCGCCGCACATCATAGGCTATGCAGCGGCAGGTACCGTGATCGCGATCGGTGACGCTGTGGCGGACCGCAAGCCTGGCGACCGGGTTACCTCCTGGGGGTTGGACGGCTCCCACGCGGAGCTTCGCGCAGTTCCGGCGGATCAGACCTGGCTGCTGCCGCCAGACGTCAGCGCTGCCGAAGCGGCAGCGATCCCGATCGGTTTCGGCACCGCGCATCATTGCCTGTTCGCGCGAGGCCAGCTCTCCGGTGGAAATATAGTCGTCGTCCAGGGTGCGGCGGGCGGTGTCGGCGTCGCCGCAGTCCAGCTCGCCCGTCTGGCGGGCGCAACCGTGCTTGCCGTCGCAAGTGGCGAGGACCGCGCGCGTAAACTCATCGAACTCGGGGCATCGACCGTGATCGATCATCATGTCGAATCGGTCGTCGATGTCGTCCGCGAGCTTACCGGCGGGCTGGGCGCGGACCTCGTCGTCGATCCCGTGGGCTCAACCCTGCCGACCTCCCTCGCAGCGCTTCGCGATGAAGGAATCCTGGTCGCCGTGGGCAATGCCGGCGGCGGCGCGTTGACGCTCGATCTCTGGCCAGCGGTGCAACGCAATCAAACGGTCAGCGGCGTGTTTATGGGAACCATGCTGTCCCGTCCGGCGGCGCGCCAAACGATCGATACGATGCTCGCCGATGTTGCGGAAGGCAGGCTCAGCGTGCCGATCGACAGCAGGTTTTCGCTCGCCGAGGCGGCCGCCGCGCATCGCCATGCCGAGGAGAACAAGATTCTCGGCCGCGTCCTGCTGATCCCCTGATGTTCATTCGCGCGCGGCGCTACCGATGTTGAAAGAACGGGGAGATATGACGCCGTGACAATGCGATGACTGGTCTCGATGACACTGGCTTCAGTTGTGGCGAGCGCACCGAAGGCTCCAGGAAGGCCTGTCGCTCTTGCGGTGCGCTCATCCAGCTGTCGACGAAGTTCTCGGTCTGCTGTCAGGCGATGGCGCCCGCGTCAGCGGTCAAGGTTGCGCCTGTAATCACGCTGGCAGCGGAACTGGCGAGGAATATGACGGCATTCGCGATTTCGCGCGGCTCGGCGAAGCGTCCGAGGGAGGTCAAGCTCCGTTGGAAGTCTGCGGCGGGGCCGTCCGCCGGGTTCGCGTCAGTGTCGACCGAGCCGGGCTGCACGAGGTTGACGGTGATGCCGCTCGGCCCGAGCTCGCGAGAGAGACCACGGGTGAAGGAGGTGAGCGCGGCCTTGGACATCGCATAGGCGGTGACGCCCGGAAAGGGGACGCGCTCGCCCAGGCCCGACCCGATCGAGATGATGCGCCCGCCCGAAGGAAGGTGAGGAATCGCCGCCTTCGCAAACAGCACCGGCGCCCGTACATTGACATACAGGAGGGTCTGGAACTGATCCAGATCGAGCTCGGCGATCGTCCCGGAATGCCCGATTGCCGCGCTGTTGACGAGAATATCAAGGCTACCGAGCGCCGAGACGGCTTCGTTCACCGCTCCCGCAATCGCATCCGGGTCTGCACTGTCAGCCTGGATGGCGACCGCGCGACGTCCGAGAGCCTCGATGGATCCGGCCACGGCGGCAGCCTTTTCGGCGGCATGTTGATAGGTGAACGCTACGTCCGCGCCGTTTTCGGCAAGCGCGAGGGCGATCGCGGCTCCGATGCCTCGCGAGGCTCCTGTGACCAATGCATGTTTCCCATTGAGATCGATCATCCATTTGTCCTTTTCTGTCATTTCGTCGAAGCCGCCGAAGCGAGAGGAATGAGGCGAGGTGAGCGGTCGAAGCACGGCTCGGCCTCGACCCGTCCTGTTTCCTCGCAGACGGCCACGATCCATTGTGACGGACTTTCCAAGGCGAACGAAAGCAGCGGCCAGGGCCGAATGCTCACCATCGCTTCGCATCGCCGTCAGCCCTCAAGATAGGTCGGCAAGGGCGGGACGGCATTCCCGATACCACCTTAGCCTTGCCTGATCCTACCAGATGCGTAGGGTGTGGCCATGTACGACCGCGAGGATATGACCCGTCGCCTGCTGGGTGATATCGCACCCCATATCGCTGTGCGGGCCGGGCTTGTCGGGGAGGCAACAGCTGTTCCGCGCCTGACGGTCTGGTCGAGTACCAGTCCCACGCCGCCGACAGCGGCGATATTTGAACCGATGTTCTATGTCGTCGCACAAGGGACGAAAGTGCTGACGATGGGCGCCAACCGGTTCGAGATGTTGGCGGGCGACTGCGCCGCCTCATCCTTCGGACTGCCTTATTCCCACCGACTGATCGGCGCGACGCCGGACGCTCCGTATGTGGGTATCAGCCTCCGGCTGGACATCGACAGGCTTGCGAGAGTCGTGCTCGACATGCCCAAATGCGAGGTGCGATGGACATGCGCGGTAGCAGCCGGGGATCTGAGCGGTCAGCTGGGTGACGTGTTCACCCGGCTCGTTGGGCTTGTGAACGCGCCGGATGACATAGGCGTCCTGGCACCTTTCTACGAGAGCGAGCTTTATTATCGTCTGCTGCAGAGCGCGATGGGCGGAACGCTGCGCCAGATCGTGGAGCGCAACGATCGTGTACGGCAAATCAAGGCGGCCGCGGACTGGTTGGGCGCCCATAACAATGAACCGGTGATCATCGCCGAACTGGCAGCTCGTGCGGGCATGAGCGCGACTTCGTTTCACAGGCATTTCAAGGCCGTCACGGGATACAGCCCGCTGGCCTTCCAGCGGCAGATGCGTCTTCTGGAAGCCAGAAAGCTGCTTGCGGCGGGTAGCACCAATGTGGCGCGCGTCGCATTCGAAGTGGGATATCAAAGCCCGGCGCAGTTCAGCCGGGAGTATAAGACCATGTTCGGCAACGCACCGCTGGTCGATCTGCGGCGCTGAGATGATACGGCCGAAACGCGTGCTGCCCTATGAGCATCATCGCGCAAGCAGGTAAAGGCGGTTGTGCCGATAGTCCCAGACAGTCTTGAAATTTTGCAGGAAAGCAAAGCCGAGTTCGAGCTCCGTAGCTTCGGTGATTCCCACGGCCGCCGCGCTGGCTGACGGCCCCTCCTCGACCTCGATGCCGGGCACGACTGCGTCGATCTTGTCGTCTATCCGGACACCCTTCAGGTCAAACTTGTCCGGATCGTCGGTTGGCGACAATTGGCCGCTTTCGAGCAGGCTCCGCCTCTCTGCCTCGGCGATATTCAGCGAGCCGTACATGCCGGTATCCAGGCTGACGATGGCATCGACATCGCCGATGCGTGCTCGGATCAAGGGGACATTGGGGAGCCGGCGGGTTTCGAACGGCAAGGCCGCGATGAGCTTTTCTCCGGCGAGAAATCTCTCCTGCCCTTCTTCATAGAAGGTCACTTCCATGCGTTGATAGTCTATCTTCATGGCATGGCTGGAGAAAAATCCATGCCCGATCCAGCCCAGAAAGTCTGGCGTGATCTTCTCCAGCATCCGGGCATCCTGGCTGCGCACACGGGTTACCCGCGGATAGCCAATGGTGCCGATCCGGATGTTCTGGACCACAGAGTGGAGACGCACCTCATAGGTCTGACCGCTACCGAAATGGCCGGTGCCGATCTTGCTCCCGCCGGTGATCGGCACCCGATGATCGTTGATCACAAGGGCGTCCTGCATGCCTGTGTCGAGCATGAACTTGCCCTTGATGCCCGCAATCTCGCCCTCGACGAAGGGAAACTCCCGAACCATGACGAGGGCGAGAGTGACGGTCTTGCCGGCCAGTCGTATTTCGGGCGCGCGGTCTGACGGCGTGGGGATTGGGGGACCGGCAACAGCAGATTGGGGGCCAGCCAACACCACCAAGAGCGTCACCGCCGCAAGGCGCCTCACGACATTCAGCCCCGTCGATATATTTGAATTGCGATGCCTGCCTGAAGCGATGACGGGGTTGTTGAACTTCAATTGCATCTCCTGGTTCACTTTCGGTCCGTCAGCATCAATGGATTGCCGCTCTTTTCGGTCGCTGTCCGGCGCTGACAATTCTCGTTCAGTTCAGGTCTCACGTGCGTGCTTGCCGACCAGTGGTTCGGGCCGGGGCTGAAGGAGCAGCCGGTCGCTTCCCGACATCGTGTCTCCCTGGACCTGCTCGGAAAGGCGCTCATCATCGCGACGGCGGATATCCTCGGCGACCTCCACAATATCAGCCTCGGCAACGCCCAGAGCGCGAAGACTCTGCGCGCCCATCACATAAGCGGACTCGACCGTTTCTCGGATCTGAAAGTCTACGCCAGCCCGGACCAGTTCCACCGCATGTGCGCGGTCGCGGCTTCGAACCAGGAGTTTTGCCTGCGGAAATGCGTGCTGCGCCAGGTCCACGATCTGCATTGCTGCCTTGGGATCATCGATACAGACAATGATCAGATTGGCATCGGCCGCGCCGGAATGGTGCAGCACATCGAGCCGGGCGCCGTCTCCGAAGAAGACCTTGAACCCGTAGCGTCCTGCGTCGCGAATCCGGTCGGGATCGTTATCGATCACGGAAAGGTCAATGCCTTGAGCCAGAAGGAGTTGCGACGTGATCTGGCCGAACCGGCCGAAGCCGATTATCAGGACGCGCCCCTTCAGGAAATGGGCAGGATCCACGCCCTCCATCGAGGTGTCGCTGCGCAGCAGGCGCTCGGCGGCGATCATCAGCAGTGGCGTCAGGGCCATCGAAAGAATGACGACGGTGGCGAAGACCGCATTCTGGCTCGGGTCGATGACGCCGCCTGCCGCTGCCGCTGCGTACAGGACAAAGGCGAACTCCCCGCCCTGCAGGAACATCGAGGTACGATGCAGCGCCTGGTGACCGGAGCTGCCGAAAAGCCGCGCGACTGCGTAGACGACCACGGCTTTGGCGACTGTGAACGCCGCCAGCATCGCGAAAAGAAGCCGCCATTGGACAGCAACGATCGCCAGATCGAGGGACATGCCAACGGCCAGAAAGAAAAGGCCCATCAGGAGGCCGCGAAACGGCTCGATATCGCTTTCGATCTGGTGGCGATAGCTCGAGTTCGACAGCATGACGCCGGCGAGGAACGCGCCCATCGCCATGGACAGGCCCGCAACGTCCATCAGCAGTGCTGCCCCGAGCACAACGAGCAATGCCCCTGCGGTCAGAACCTCGCGGGTCCGGGCGCGAGCGAGGAGCGCGAAGAACGGATTGAGCGCCCAGCGCGAGACGCCAAGCAGGACGAGCAGGGCCACGACACCGGTCAGAATGTTCGCCCCATTTGTCGGCCCGTGTGCCACGGGTGACAGAAAGCCGACGACGGCAAGAAGCGGAACGATCATCAGATCCTCGAAGAGCAGGATCGCGACGGACTTCTGCCCTTCTCTGCCTGATATCTCGCCCCGGTCCTGGAGCACCGACATGATGACGGCCGTCGAGGAGAGGACGAAGCCGGTCCCGGCGATGAATGCGACAGGTCCAGGCAGGTTGAAGGCGAGTGCGCCGGTGAGAGTGAGGATAGCGATCGCGGCAGCGACCTGCGCCGCGCCCAGCCCGAAGATCTCGCCGCGCATCGCCCATAATTTATAGGGTCGCAGTTCGAGCCCGATCACGAACAGGAACATCACCACGCCCAGTTCGGAGAAATGGAGGATGGATTGCGTGTCGGTGAAAAGCCCGAGTGTCGATGGTCCCACCAACAGGCCCGCCGCGAAATAGCCGAGGACTGATCCGAGCCCGAGCCGCCTGAACAGCGGGACCGCGACGACGGCCGCGCTCATCAACGCGACGGCGGGCCCGATTGTCTGCCCAAGGCTTGCATCAGCCATGGCGGCTATCACGCTTCTCTGGGAGGTGGATCAATTGTATCGTTCCTCTGGTCGGAGATCGCAGACACCTCACCCGTCGCATGGCTGTTTGCCCGACGCTGCTGATGACCTGCGGCCTTCGCCGATGCCGAATGCCAGGGCCACGACGTCCCTGACCACGATCCAACAGATGCGGTGGATTGAGGGGTTGCTTATGCCCCGGTGAGATCATTTCCGCCTGCATTCACGGCGGTCCGGATTGCGGTCGCAGCGCTGCTGCCGGGCGCGATCAGCCATGATCTGGCCGTCCCTGGCGATGCGCGAGAGCCTTTCGCTCTCCTCGATCGACCGGAGATTCTTGGTATCGCGTCTGTGCTGCTGCGCCAGCATGCAATCGCTGAAGGCGGGTGTGCCGTATCTGTTGCCGAAGCTTTCGCAGGTCCGCGCGTCCTCGCGTTGCTTCTTGCTCCACCGCTGGGCATGAGCCTCGCCGCCTGCAAGGCCGATGCCCAGCAAGGTGACGATGCCCAGGGACATCATTGCGGCGCGTTTACGGACGACAGACGGATTCATGAGGTTCCTGACCATGTTTCAAAAAAGGGGCCTGCCAGTAAGTCGTGGATCGGAGCGGAGGGGGCCGCATCGTCGAACTGGCTTTCCCTGCTGGGTAACAGCCGAACTGAAGCGCCAGTAGGTCCAGGAATCGATTAGCTCTGTCGCATGCTGCGGAACGCTCTCCTGCGCGCCGTCCGGGCAGCGCCGGTATTGCCGCGGATGATCGTCGCCAAGCTGGCCGACGGCATCCGGCGTGACGGCAACCCATCGAGCAATGAACGCCCCCGAGGCCGGCCGAGCCCAGTCTCTGGCCTGGATCGAGACCTCGTGCGGCACCGGACGATCGTCCCTGCGGCCGCCCCGCCTGCGTCAAGGCGGTCGCCCGGCCGTCACCGACGTTCCCGCCTGCGCGACACAGTTTCCGCCGGTCCGCAGCTACAGACACTCTTCTCCCGACGATAGGGTTGCGAGAGATACGAAGCAGCCGGAGATTGAGAAACTTGATGTCGGATCGCTATCAGAGACTTCACGTCGCGCACCGCGCGGGCGTCGTGACCGTCACCATCGACAATCCACCGGTCAACGTCCTCGACGCAGCTCTCATGTCGGATCTGCGAAGATTCCTGACCGAGGTGCGCGACGATGACGCAGCGCGTGTGGTCGTTTTCGAAAGCAGCTGCCCGGACTTCTTCATCGCCCATGTGGATATGGCGCTCATTGACGATCCGCATGCATTTGACGAGATCGCACGGGACGTGCCTGCCGGCCTCAATGTGTTCCAGGCGCTGGGCGAGCTGGTTCGCGACCTTCCCCAGGTCACCATCGTCAAGCTCGCCGGCCTGGCACGGGGCGGCGGCGCTGAATTCATCGCCGCGTGCGACATGGTTTTTGGGGCGATCGGTCGAGCGGGCCTGGGTCAGGTGGAGGCGCTCATGTGCATCGTGCCGAGCGGGGGCGCCATGCAATATCTCTCCACGCGGATGAGCCGCGGCCGCATCCTCGAGATCATTTTGGGGGGCGGCGTCTTCGGCGCGGAAGAGGCGGCGGCTTATGGCTGGATCAACCGGGCGCTGCCCGCGGCCGAGCTCGACGATTTCGTCGATATGCTCGCCCGCCATATCGCGGCGTTGCCCGCGGGCGTCGCCGAGGCAGCCAAGCGCGTGCTCCCGCCTGCCGACCTGAGCGCCGGATTCGCGCGAGAGCAAGCCGAATGGAGCAGGCTGTTCGCGGAGCCGGCGGCAGAGCGGCTGATTCGAGGCGGTTTGGCAAGAGGTGCCCAGACCGTGGACGGGGAAAAGCGGCTCGAGGAGATCCTGCGTAGCATATCGTCATAGGGGCGGAGCATTCTTCGAATGGCGTGTTTGCGAGGTCTGCTGACGGCCCTGCCCAAGGACATCGCCAATCAGCGCGCAACAACCCGCGCATGGGGGATTGCGCCCTCGGCGCGCATGCGCGTGCCCTCGAGGCAGCCGTCGTGGCAGCCCGCGTCGAGAATGCCGCAGTCATAGAGGCTCTGCGGGCCCTCGTGGATCCGGATCGGCTGGTTGCGCCGAGCGAGGAAATCCAGTTTCAGCGCCTCCGCGAACAGAGGTCCAGCCCGGGATCGTGGTCGCGCAATTCATGAAGCGTTCGTCGACTGGGTGGCAAATTCACCGGACGACCGACCGGATATCGAATGGAAATCGATGACAGGCGCCGAGGAGGCCTCGGTGATCGAGGCAACACGCAACGCCGATTTGCTGGTGCTTGGACATGGCGGCAACATGGACAGCGGCGATGCGCTTCATGCCGCGATCTGGAATACGGGCAAGCCGGTATTACTAGCTCCGCCCCGCTGGCGGCTTCGCTCGAGCCATTTCGCCCATATCGCGGTGGCGCTGAGCGATACTGGCGTCGCTGCAGATGCGATCGGCGGCGCGATGCCGTGGCTTCGCGCGGTGGAGCAGGTGACGGCGCTGCGTCTAGGCGACGTGGACGACCGTGCCATGAAGCAGCTGGAGCTGCTAAGGAGGGAAGGCCCTGGCGTGAACGTCCATGGCGGCAGAGTTGCCACACTTACTCCAGCATTGAACCGGTCGCCAATGTCTCGAGCATAAGCGCGAATGGCCGGGATTTGCAGCTGCATCGAACTCAAAGAGGGCCGATCCAGAGCAGTTCCAGGACGCTTGCCCCGCGTTGCCAAGCCTCGACCTTGACAGGCAGGTCCTGGAGCCTGCTCACGTCATCCTCCGTCTGAAGGCGCCAGACCGGACCATCGTCGATCTCAAGAAGCGGCCCCCGGTCGCTGAGGCGAAGCACGCCGCGCAGCCGCAGTGGCACCCTGCCCTCGCTCATGACCGGCCATCCCTACGCTGGATGGAACCAAAATCCGGAGGCTGGCCATAGATCGGCGACACGGTGGTACGGGCAGGGCTCATTTCGTTTGGATGCCATGCCCAAGATCAACATTGCAATATCGTTCGATATATGTTCCATTCCGTGGCGGAGGATAAGGCTGCATGATCCGGGACTATCTCGCCACCTATGATTTCAACCTGCCGCTGGACGATGCGGCGGTCGATCCCGACTTGCCGCTGGTGCGCCGCAGGCTGGCGAGCCTGGCAACCGCCGAGGGCCTGAACGCCGGATATTATGAGGCGCAGGAACTGGCGGAAGCGTTTCTCGATGCCGCACGTGAGGCGAATGCGGAGGTCGGCGACGACGACAGCCCCGCGCGTCTTCGCTTGCGCGATATTCTCGATCGTGACCTCGAATATCAGCGGGAGCTGTTCGAGGAAGTCTGCGCGCTGCCGCTTGCCGATGCGGCGGCACATCTGTGCTGGCTTACCGACGTGATGAAGCGGCGCGTCGACATGGCACGCCCGATCGCCGAGATTCTGGGGCGTTAGACGGGCACCGTGATCGGATACTGGGGCGCGGGCTTGGAATTTCTCTTGTCGTGACGGGCGAATGCCCGTGCACCGGACTGGAGCTATGATGTCCTCGCCCGATTATCTTGACGAACTTGACCGCCTGCTTCTCGATCAGCCCGATGCGATGCTGACATCGCAACTGGATGGATTTCTGACCGGCATCATTGTCAGTCCCGATCTCGTGAAGCCGGCCCAATGGCTTCCGTTGCTCTGGACCGGCAACGACGAAGACGGCGAACCGGATTTCGAGACCGACGCCGAGCTGCAGGCCTTTTTCAACCTGGTGACGATGCATTACAATTCGATCCTGGCGTCGCTCGATTGTCCGGGTGCCTATGCCCCCGTGCTTGAAACCGACACGCGCACCAATGAGACATTATGGGAGATGTGGATCGACGGGTTCGCGCGGGCGATGGCGCTCTCGCCGAGCGGTTGGGCGCGGATCGTGGCCGACGACGATGCGGCGTGTCGCGCAGCGCTGACCGGTATCCGCACATTGCAGGATTTCGCAGAAGGCGATCGCGCTCTCGACGAACAGGAGGAGAGTTGGTGGGACGCACAGGCGCCTGATCTCATTCCGATCTGGGTAGAGATGCTTCACCAGTGGCGTGTCGAGAACGATCCCCATCGCCCGGTTGCCTCCCGTAGCGCCAAGGTCGGCCGCAACGATCCATGTCCCTGCGGGTCAGGCCGCAAATACAAGAAATGCTGCGGGGTTCATTAGCGATCGAAACGATAGGCGACGCCGGGATCAGGCATGTCCGCCGTCGCCGGCCTGTGTCTGGACATAGCGTGCTTCGTGAGGCCCCAGCGCGGCCAGCAGACGCCCCTCGGCCGCCTTTATTTCGGCGGCGCTTTCGAAGGCATCGACCGTATAGACACCGCGCGCAAACCCGTCCGGCGTAAACGCGGTCATCATGGTGTACCGAATCGGCCAGCAGCCCAGTTGCAGCCATGGCCAGCCTGGCGCCGGTGGGCTGTATCGTGCGAAGATGATGTTGTCCGCACGCAGGCTGGAGGGCCGTCGGGCGAGCAGTGAAGGCGAGACGAGATCGGTGCGCTGTTCGCAGAGAAAGGTCTCGAATTCGTGCATCTCGGCCAGGCTCTCTAGTATCACCGGATAATAGCGGCCAAGCGCAAGTCCCTCGCCTGCCAGGGTGGGCGGAATGTCGATCAGCAGAATCTCGGGCAAGCTTGGAAGTGGTCGAGGATAATAGATCCGCGTTGCAGCAAGCTGGTCGATCAGTCGCATGAGGGCGATTAGGCGGATCGGCAAAGGCGAACGCAAGCGGAGTTTCGGACAGATTGGCGCAATATAGCTATCCGGGGGGTGAAGGGGACTGTGTGTCTGCGAATTGCTGCAGACTGGCCGGTGGCGAAAATCAGGCTGCGAGCCGCTCTACGCCTGCGTTGAAGCGTTCGATCCAGTCGCGCATCGTCGGACGCTCGGCGAGCGGGATTTGGGCGGCGACACGTTGGAAATCGATGAGGTCAACGGGCGCGCCAGCGATGATGGCATCAATCTCGGAAGCCGACATGAGGCCGCGATCGCGAATGAAGCGGGTCATGGAGCCGGGCCGCTCCCGTGTGGACTTGCGCCACAAGCCTTCGACAGTCTGCAGGCGGGGCGCCGCCCTCGCTTCGACCAGCACGATCAGCCTGAGGCACCAGGGCGGCAACGTCATCAACTCGGTCGTTTTTTGGGCCAGGCATAGCCATTATGTCGCCATTGAGACGATCCATTCCCTTTGACGGGATAAGGATATTGTCCCATTATCGATCGGGTCGGGGCAATAAAATGGAAACGCCCAGTG
>NZ_QFOB01000017.1 GCF_003248515.1 Sphingomonas sp. | reverse complement strand
GCGCGATGGCGACGACAGGCTGGCGAGCGTCACCCTGCTCGCGGCCCAGACCGAGTTCAGCGAACCCGGAGAACTTGGCCTTTTCATCGATGAGTCCCAACTCAATCTGCTCGAGAACATGATGTGGAGCCGAGGCTATCTCGACAGCAGCCAGATGGGCGGCGCCTTCGAGATGCTGCGCTCGAACGATCTCGTCTGGTCGCGCATCCTCACCGAATATCTGATGGGCGAGCGTGCCCCCATGAACGATCTCATGGCGTGGAACGCTGACGGCACGCGCATGCCTTACGCCATGCACAGCCAATATCTGCGCCGTCTGTTTCTCGATGATGATCTGGCCGAAGGCAAATACAAGGTCGACGGCCGGGCTATTTCCCTGTCAGCGCTGCGCAAACCGATGTTCGTCGTAGGAACCGAACGCGACCATGTTGCCCCGTGGAAGTCGGTCCACAAGATCCACATGCTCTCCCCCGCCTCCATCCGCTTCGTGCTGACAAGCGGCGGTCACAATGCCGGCATTGTATCCGAGCCGGGCCACAGGGGTCGTCGCTACAGCTTGCTCGATCGTGTGGAAGACGGACCCGTGCTCGACGCGGAGGAATGGCTGACGCGCGCCGAGCCACATGAAGGAAGCTGGTGGACCGCCTGGGGCGAATGGCTGGACGACCATTCAAGCGAGCCCGTCCCGCCTCCCCCGATGGGATCACCCGACAAGGGATATCCCACGCTCTATCCCGCACCCGGCCACTACGTGAAGGAACATTGAGCGATGGCCGGTCCAGCGATGATCGAAAACCGCACCTTCGATGAAATCGAGGTTGGCGACATCGCATCGGTCACACGAACGCTCGAGCCGGAAGACATTCAGCTTTTCGCCCTGGTGTCGGGCGACGTCAATCCGGCTCACCTCGACGCGGAATATGCCGCGACCGACATGTTCCGCCACGTCATTGCCCACGGCATGTGGGGCGGCGGCCTCATCTCCGCCGTCCTCGGAACGCAATTGCCCGGTCCCGGCACCATCTATCTGGACCAGTCGCTGCGCTTCCGCCGCCCCGTCTCACCGGGCGACCAGATCACCGCCTCGGTCACCGTCGTCGAGAAGCGTGCGGAGAAGAAGATCCTGATCCTCGACTGCCGCTGCACCAATCAGCATGGCGAGGATGTCATCACTGGCCAGGCCCAGGTGATCGCGCCCAGCGAAAAGGTGCGGCGCCCGCGCGCAGAACTGCCGGACGTTCGCCTCAACGATCATGACAAATATCGCCGGCTGATGGAGCTTGCCGGTGGTACCGATCCGGTCCCTACGGCGATCGTGCATCCTTGCAGCGAAGCCGCCATCACTGCGGCGCTGGATGCGGCGCAAGCCGGATTGATCGCCCCGATCCTCATTGGGCCCGAAGCGAAGATCAAGGCCGCAGCCACTGCGGCCTCGCGCACCATCGACGGTTTCCGGATCGTGCCGGTAGCGCACAGCCATGCCGCAGCGGCCAAGGCGGTGGAACTCGTGCGCACGGGCGAAGCGCAACTCGTCATGAAGGGATCACTGCATACGGATGAACTGATGGGCGCGGTAGTCTCTTCCACTACAGGCCTTCGTACCGAAAGACGGATCAGCCATGCCTATGTCATGGACGTGCCTGGCCGTCCGACCCCGCTCATCATTACCGATGCAGCCATCAACATCGCCCCCTCCCTCGAGGACAAGGCCGACATCATCCGCAACGCCATCGACCTCGCCCATGTGATCGGCATGGAGGCGCCGAAAGTCGCGATCCTCGCTGCGGTCGAAACCGTCAACCCGGCGATGCCTTCTACGCTGGACGCCGCGGCGCTCTGCAAGATGGCGGATCGCGGGCAGATTAGCGGCGGCATTCTCGATGGCCCCCTCGCCTTCGACAATGCGGTCAGCGATGCCGCGGCCAGGGAAAAGGGTATCGTTTCCGCAGTGGCAGGCCATGCGGAAATTCTGGTCGTTCCCAGCCTCGAAGCCGGGAACATGCTGGCCAAGCAGCTCACTTTCCTGGGAGGTGCCGACGCGGCCGGTATCGTGCTTGGCGCGCGCGTACCGATCATCCTGACGAGCCGCGCCGACAGCCTGCGCACGCGTCTCGCGTCCTGCGCAGTGGCGGTGCTGATGGCGCGCGCCGCGACGCTGGCAGCCCCCGGATTGCCCAAGAGTCCGAGCGCATGAAGGCGGTCGTCAGCCTCAATTCCGGCTCGTCGAGCATCAAATTCTCTCTATTCGTTATGGAGTCGGGAGGCAGCCTCCAACTCGCGGCCGGCGGAAAGATCGAGAGAATCGGGATAGCGCCAGCGCTGAAGGCCCGAAGGACAGACGGTACCATCCTGCTCGATCGTAACTGGCCGGATGGCGCAGGCCTTACCCACGCCGATCTGCTGGCCGATCTTTTTGCCTGGGCCGTACAGCATCCACTTGAAGGCTATGAGATCGCCGCCATCGGACACCGCATCGTCCATGGTGGCACAGAATTTGCCGCCCCGCGGCTCATCGATTCTGGATTGATCGACAAGCTAGAAGCACTTTGTCCACTGGCGCCCCTGCATCAGCCTCATAACCTGGCTGCCGTCCGCGCGATCACGAAACTTGATCCCGACCTGCCTCAGGTCGCCTGCTTCGACACCGCTTTCCATCATGACAAACCCGCCCTCGCCTCTCGCTTCGCGCTCCCCCGTGCACTTCACGACCAGGGTATCCGCCGCTACGGTTTTCACGGCCTATCCTATGAATATATCGCCCGGCGCCTCGTTGCGATCGACCCGGCGCTGGCCTCGGGCAAGGTCATCGTCGCACATCTGGGCAATGGCGCGAGCCTTTGCGCCATGGCGGCGGGGCAAAGCGTCGACACAACGATGGGGTTCACGGCGCTCGACGGTTTGATGATGGGCACCCGCTCGGGCAGCCTCGACCCCGGTGTCGTGCTGCATCTCATGACGCAGATGGGCATGAGCGCCGAGGCGATAGAGGATATCCTTTACAGGAAATCGGGCCTTCTGGGCGTGTCGGGCATTTCCAGCGACATGCGTACGCTTGCCGCGAGCGACGCGCCCGAAGCGAAAGAAGCGATTGATCTCTTCGCCTGGCGGGTAGGCCGTGAGACCGGCGCCCTTGCCGCTTCGCTGGAGGGTGTGGACGGGATCGTCTTTACCGCTGGCATCGGCGAAAATGACGCAGATATGCGCCGCCGGATCGGCCGCCGGCTCCAATGGCTGGGCCTTGAGATCGATGATCGCGCCAATGCTTCAGGAGAGACGCTGATCAGCAGCCCCGGCAGCCAGATCAAGGCCCTCGTCATTCCCACCGACGAGGAACGCATGATCGCAATTCACACGCTCAACGTGCTGCAGGAGACCGCCCAATGACACCGCTTGTGGATCTTACCGGCAAGCGCGGGCTCGTCATCGGCATCGCAAACGAACACAGCATCGCGGCGGGGTGCGCGGAAGCATTTGCCCGGTGCGGCGCCCGGCTTGCTGCCACCTATCTCAACGAAAAGGCAAAGGGCTGGGTTCAGCCCGTGATCGAGCGGCTCGGTGTTGAATGGACTGCGCCCTGCGACGTACGCGTCCCCGGCGAGCTCGAGGCGCTTTTCAGCCAGGTGGAAGAACGCTGGGGCGGCCTCGATTTCCTGCTGCACTCAATCGCCTTCGCGCCGAAGGAGGATCTTCACGGTCGGGTCGTCGACAGCAGTGCGATGGGCTTTTCGACGGCGATGGACGTTTCCTGCCACAGTTTCCTTCGCATGGCGAAGCTCGCCGAACCGCTGATGGCAACGGGCGGATGCCTGCTTTGCGTGACCTTCTATGGTTCGGAACGAGTGGTCGAACACTATAACCTGATGGGCCCCGTCAAGGCGGCCCTGGAAAGCGCGACGCGCTATGTCGCCGCGGAACTGGGCGCCAAAGCCATTCGGGCACACGCTATTTCACCAGGGCCGATCGCCACCCGCGCCGCAAGCGGAATCGACCGGTTCGACGAGTTGCTCGATCGTGCCGCCGCGCAGGTTCCCGCCGGGAAATTGGTGGACGTAGGCGACGTAGGCGCGCTGGCCGCCTTCCTCGTCAGCGATGCCGCGAAGCGGATCACCGGCACGGTCATTCCGGTCGATAACGGACAGCATCTTTTCGCGTGAGACTGCAACTCCCCCTTGCAACCATCACGGCTACGGCGATGCTGGCGATGGCGCCAAAGGCTCAAGTCGATCTCTCCTGCCCGCTGCAGTGGATCCTCGGCGGAGGCCCGGATCTCCATCCCTTAGGCCAGTGCTCCGCCGGCTACGGCAAAAATCCGTTCGACCAACACAAGCACGTGACGCGCCTGCGGATCGGCGTGGCGCTCGTGTGATGAACGCTCAAGGAGACAAAGCGTGAAGCTGCGGGGCCGCATCGTCATTCCCATTCTGGCTCTCATCATCATCGCCATAGCGTTCGGGCTGTGGTGGACGTTTGGACGCACCGACAAGCTTCCCGCCTCCATCGTGCGCGGCAATGGCCGCCTCGAAATGACACGCACCGATATTGCCGCCAAATATCCCGGCCGCCTGATGTCGCTTGCCGTCCATGAAGGTGATCTCGTCCGGGCGGGGCAAGCCATCGCCCAGCAGGATGACGTGGACCTCAGGGCACAACTCGCCGGTGCGCTTGCCAAGCGCGAACAGGCCGTTTCCGCCCTGATGCGCGCACAAGGGGAGCTCGCCGCGCGAGACAGTCAGGCTCAGCTCGCCCGCATAGACTGGGTCGAGACAGCCAAGCTGCGCGATCGCGACATGGTCTCGAACGTCGAGCTGGAGCAGCGCCGCCTGGCACTGGGCGCTGCGAGAGGTGGCGCAAAGGCGGCAGGCGGCGGTGTCGGCGAGGCACGCTCGGCCATTGCCCAGGCCGACGCCCAGATCGCGCAAACCAGAGCCGGCCTTGCCGATCTGCGGATCATCGCACCGACGCCCGGGCGCGTCGAATATCGTATCGTAGAACCTGGAACGATGTTGCCGCCGGGCGGCAAGATCGTGTCTCTGGTCAATGCTGAGGATATCTGGCTCACCATCTTCCTTCCCGCCTCGGTCGCCGGCAAGATCAGGCTTGGCGACGAGGCGCGCATTCTCCCGCAGGGTTTTGGCGATGCCATCCCCGCACGCATCAGCTTCGTCGCTCCTGATGCGCAGTTCACGCCCAAGTTCGTCGAGACGGCGAGCGAACGCGAGAACCTGTCCTACCGGGTGAAGCTGCAGATCTCCTCTGATCTCGCCCGTCGTCTGGACGGAAGACTCAAGGCCGGCATGACGGCGGACGGGTTCGTGCGCACCGATAAGCGCCAGCCCTGGCCAGATCTCACCGCGACCGACAAATGATCCCTCCCGTCCAGTCCCTCACCGAGGAGGCGATACGGATCGAAAGCCTTTCGCATCGATACGGTGGCATCATCGCCCTGAACGATGTTTCCCTCTCCCTGCCCAAGGGAAAAACCACCGCGCTGGTCGGGCCTGATGGCGTAGGCAAGTCGACGCTGCTCGGCCTCATATCCGGCGTGAAAAAGCTGCAAAAGGGCAGCCTTTCGGTTCTCGGCTTCGATCTTGGTGTGCGCCACAGGCGGGAGGATTTCCTTTCCCGCGTCGCCTATATGCCCCAGGGGCTTGGTCGCAATCTCTACCCGACGCTTTCCGTCCGCGAGAATATCGACTTCTTCGGGCGCCTCTTCGGGCTGTCCGCGATCGAGCGGGAAACGCATATGCGGCGCCTGCTGGACGCGACGGGACTTGCTCCCTTTCCTGACCGGCCCGCCGGCAAGCTTTCGGGCGGCATGAAACAGAAGCTGGGCCTATGTTGCTCGCTGGTGCACGATCCGGACCTGCTCATCCTCGACGAACCGACCACGGGTGTCGATCCTCTGTCACGACGGCAGTTCTGGGAACTGGTGGACGCGATGTGCGCGGAGCGGCCGGACATGACCGTGCTGGTCTCCACGGCCTACATGGAAGAGGCAGAGCGCTTCGGACACCTCGTGGCGATGGACGATGGCAAAGTGATCGCGCAAGGGGATACGCGCGAGATCATGCGCAACGCGGGCGCGGATACGCTGGAAGCGGCCTATGTACGCCTGCTCCCGCAAGACAAGCGACCATCGGGCGACGCGCTGATCGTGCCACCCTGGCGGGATCAGGGCAAGGCGCCGGCGATCGAGGCACATGATCTTACCCGGCGCTTTGGCGATTTCGTAGCGGTCGATCATGTAAACTTTCGCATCGGGCGCGGCGAGATATTCGGCTTTCTCGGCTCAAACGGCTGCGGCAAGACCACAACCATGAAGATGCTGACCGGCCTGCTCGATGCGACGGGCGGAACAGCCAGCCTCTTCGGGCGGCCGATCGCTCCGGGAGACATGGAGACGCGCATGCGCGTGGGCTATATGTCGCAGGCCTTCTCTCTCTATGAAGAGCTTTCGGTTCGCCAGAATCTGGTCCTTCATGCGCGGCTCTATCGCGTGCCACGCCAGCAGGCAGGCGAACTGGTTTCGGCTGCACTTGCCCAGTTCGAGCTCGAAGCCCATGCCGACGCCGTTCCCGCCGCACTGCCGCTCGGCATACGGCAACGCCTGCAACTCGCCGCCGCCTGCCTCCATCGGCCCGAGATCCTGATCCTGGACGAGCCGACATCCGGCGTCGATCCGGCCGCGCGCGACATGTTCTGGCGCCATCTGATCCGCCTCTCGCGCGACGAAGGGGTGACGATCTTCGTCTCGACCCACTTCATGAACGAGGCGGAACGGTGCGACCGCATATCCCTGATGCATCGCGGGCGGGTTCTGGCCGTCGGCACTCCGGCGGAACTCACGCAGCGATATGATGCGCAGCGGCTCGAAGATGCCTTCATCACTGTCCTCGAGAAGGATAATGACGAAGCGCCGACCGCGGCCGCCCCTTTGCCGGTCGATGCTTCGGTCTCTTCGTCCACTCCTGCCGCCGGTGCACGATCGACGGCTCCCGGCCGGCCGCGATTACCAACCGCCGCCGGCGGCTGGCCGGGCTTTGTCTGGGCCTTTGCTCGACGCGAAGCGACCGAACTCATGCGCGATCACATCAGGCTCGCCTTCGCGCTGATCGGCCCGATTATCCTGCTGTGCATCGCGGCCTACAGCATTTCCTTCGACGTGCAGAATATCCGCCTGGCCGTACTCGATCATGATCGCAGCGCCGCGAGCCGCGACCTGCAACTCTATTTCGCGGGATCACGCTATTTCCGGGTCGAACCAGAACTCCGAAGCGACACCGCCGCTGATCAGGCGCTGCGCGAGGCATCGGCCAAGATGGTGCTGGACATACCACCCGGGTTCGGACGCGATCTGGTTGCGGGACGGCGGCCCGCAGTGGACGTCCGGATCGACGGCGCAAGCCCCTTCCCCGCTTCGAATGCCCGCGCTTATGCCGAGGCCGTTTTCCTTCGCTATGCGATCGATCAACTGCGGCCCACGCAGCTCTTCGCGATCCCCGATCTTTCGTCCACAATCGAACCCCGCTTCATCTACAATCAGGAGTTTCGCAGCATCTACGCCATGGCGCCCGGCGTATTGATGCTGTGTATGATCCTCATTCCCGCGATGCTGACCGCCCTCGGCGTCGTGAGAGAGAAGGAGATCGGCTCGATCACCAATCTCTATGCCTCGCCCGCCAGCCTCGGCGCATTCCTGGTCGGCAAACAGACGCCCTATGCCCTTCTTGCGATGATCAGTTTCGTGATGCTGATCCTTGTGACTGTCTTTATATTGGGGGTGGGCCCTTCTGATCGGTGGCTTCCTCTTCATCCTGTCAGTCACCGGGCTCGGGCTGATGATCTCCGCATTTGTGCGCTCGCAGGTCGCCGCCATCTTCGCGACGTCGCTCATCTGTCTCATCCCGTCGGTGAACTTCTCCGGGCTACTCTATCCCGTCTCGACCCTCGTTGGACCTGGCCATATCATCGGACTGATATTCCCCTCCTCCTGGTTCCAGATCATCAGTCTGGGCACCTTTACCAAGGGCCTGGGCATAGCCAGTTTCGGCCAAGCCTATCTGGCCCTGCTGGCGCTCGCATTCCTTTTCGTCGGCGGCGCACGCCTGGTGCTGGGAAAACAGGAGAAATGACGCGCTGGATTCTCAACGTCGCTCTCCTGAGCGGCAAGGAATTGCGCAGTGTCATGAAGGATGTGACGCTGATGGCGCTCATCCTTTTCGCCTTCACCGTGGCGATCCAGCTCGTTGCGAACGGAGTGCGCGCGGAGGTCATGAACGCCTCGGTCGCGATCATGGACCAGGATCATTCCGAACTGTCGCGCCGGCTTCGCGAAGCCATCCAACAGCCTTATTTCAAACCACCAGAGAACATCGAGCGATCCGCGATCGGCCCTGCGATGGACAGCGGCCAATATATCTTCGTCATCGAGATCCCGCCCCGCTTCGAAGCCGATACACTCGCGGGCCGATCACCTTCCGTCCAGATTCTCGTCGACGCGACTGCCATGACGCAAGCAGGCCTCGGCGCCGCCTATTTCCAGCAGATATTCGCTCAGGAAACGCTCGACTTCCTCCACGCCCGGGGCCTCCTGGATGCACTGCCGGTTAAGGTCGAAAGCCGGATGCATTTCAATCCCAACGCCCAGTCGGCCTGGTATACCTCGGTGATGCAGATCGTCACCAACGTGACGGTGCTCTCGATCATCCTCGTCGGCGCGGCAGTGATCCGTGAGCGTGAGCATGGCACGATCGAGCATTTGCTGGTGATGCCCGTGCGCGCCAGCGAGATCGCCTTCGCCAAGATCCTCGCCAACGGCCTCGTGATCCTGCTGGCCTCGATCGCGTCTCTCTGGTTCGTCGTCCATGGCGTTCTGGGGGTGCCACTGACCGGATCGCTCCCGCTCTTCACAGCGGCAATGTTCCTCTACCTCTTCTCAGTCACGTCGCTCGGCATGTGGATGGCCACGCTCGCGCCTTCCATGCCGCAGTTCGGGCTCTTCGCAGTGCCCGTCTATGCCATCGCCTATCTGCTTTCGGGTGCGGCGACGCCGCTCGAGAGCATGCCCCCGGCGGTCCGGACGATCGCTCTGTGCCTGCCGACCACCCAATTCGTGAGCCTCTCCCAGGCGATCCTCTACCGTGGCGCGGGCTTGCGGACGATCCTGCCGGAGCTCGCGATCATCTGCGGCTCGGGCGTGTTCTTCGTGGCGATGGCCGTCAACCGCTTCCGTTCGATGCTCTCAAGGCAAGGCTAGCGTCATGGATGACATCACCCAGGAAAATCAGAATGCATAGCCGATTGCTTTCCCTATCGCTCGCGATGCTGCTCACGAGTTGCGCCAGCAAGCCGGACACCCCGGTTCACACGCCGCGCGTTACGCCCCCCGCTCGCCTCGACGCGGCGGCGGCGAACGACCCGGCAATAACCGTAACAGATCGCTGGTGGACGGCGTGGGGCGATCCCGCACTCGATGCGCTGGTCGAGAAATCGCTTGAGGCGAACGCCGATATTCGCGCCGCAAAGGCACATGTCGCCGCCGCGCGAGCGCTGATCACTGTCGCGGAATCGGCGCTTTACCCCACCGTTGCCGCGAATGGCACTGCGTGGGCCAGTCAGAGCGATGCCGGGCTCAATGACAAGTGGCAGGCCATGCTGCCGTCGCTGTCCAGAAACAGTGGCAGCGGATATCTGGTAGGTCTTGGCGCCACGTGGGAGGCTGACCTGTTCGGTGGACGTCACGCAGACGTCGAAATGGCGCGCGCGCTTTCCGAAAGTGCCGCACGAACGGCTGATGCCGTCAGGCTCATGGTGGCGGCTGACGTCGTCGAGAATTATCAACAGTTGCAGGGGCTGAGAAGTCGCCTCGCCGTGCTTGATCGCAGCGAGGCGACGGCGGGCCGCCTTGTCGATTATGCGGCCGCCCGGCAGCGGACGGGCGCCGCGACAGCAGCCGATGTCACCCGCGCTCGCAATGGACTGGAAGCGCTCCGCGCCTCGCGCCCGGCTCTCACATCGCTCATCGATGCCCGCAAGCGGCGACTGGCCGTACTGGCGGGCGAGTTGCCCGAGCAGGTGCCGGACATGACAGCCTCCACCACTTTTGAGACGCCGGGCGCTCCCACCGGGCAGCTTCCTTCCGACATTCTTGGCCGCAGGCCTGATGTCGCGGCGCGATCGTGGCTGGTGAACGCGCGCGCCGCGCGCCTCAAGAGCCTGAAGGCAGATCTGCTTCCGCACTTCGCCATCCATTTCCTTGGGCAAAACGGGCATATCGAACTGGGTGGCCTGCCAGGCTATGGCGGAACCGGCGGTTTGATCAGCCTTTCCGCAGCGATGCCGCTTTTCAATGCGGGCAGATTGCAGGCCAGGATCAAGGCGGGCGATGCAGAACTTGAGGCTACTGTCGCCAACTATGACCAAGCCATGCTTTCGGCCCTCGAAGAGGTCGAATCCGCTTATAGCTTTCGGACCGGGATGGACGAACGCCTGGCCGGCCTCGTCCGCACATCCGACATGGCTCGCCGACGCGCCGAAGAATTAGCCATACTCTACGATGCCGGGCGCACCCAATTGGGCGAAGTGTTGCAGGCCCGGCTGGATGCTCTCTCCGATGAGGACAAGGTCGAGCAAAGCCGCATGGCGCAAGGAACGGCGACCGTTCAGCTCTATCGAGCGCTTGGCGGTAGCTGGTAATAAAGAATACTTATGCCTTGGAAGAAAATTCATCGCCAAGCGGCGGGCATGCCCGCACTGTTAATATACTATGTAACTCCTTAAAAGTTTGAATATAACGAACGCTATCCTCTATGATGGCGCAATTGACGAACGTCATCATTCACCCGCACTCGCCGAAAACGCCGAAATTCATCGCGCATCCAGGCGCTTAGTCCCGGCGCCCAGGGGATCGGGTTGAGAATGAATCTGTCCAGCCATCAAGCCCAAACCTTGGCGATGTCGAACATCATGCTACCAGACGCGCCACGCATGCCCGCCTCGTTCGCGTCACCTATTGCGGGCCCCCGCAATAGCGGAAGCCGGTGAAACGCAGATCTTTGGGTAACATGACCGCCCCTCGGGTCCATATGGGCAACGTCGCCATATAGTCGGTCATGCAGGGCTGACCGGTTCTCTGATCGCGGACCAAGGCAGCGATCCGCACCTACACATTGCGAGCCCCATCGCGCCGATCGGACGCAATCCATCGCGCACGTTCAGCAGGAATCGCTCGTGGTCGGACGACATCGTGAGAGCGGCTTGGCGAAAATTACGCGAGCCACAGCCGCATGACAATCATATTGCACTACACCGTATAGTGTTATATGCTTAAAACAATCTGATAAAAAGCACGCCCGGATGCTGGAGCGCCGGGCGAAGGGAGCCATCGCTCACCACCGAACCAATAGAGAGATCGGGAGCCAGACTGGTTTTTATCCGGGCAAGCGGGGGACTGACTATGAAGATCAAATCGGCATTTCACCTTGCATTGGCTGTCAGTTCTTCTTGGTCCGCCTGCGCTGCCGCGCAGGTCGCAACCGATGACAATCAGGATGACGAGGTCGTCGTGACCGGAACGCGCGCAGTCGGTATCCAGGCAAGCGAAAGCGCGGCCCCCGTGCAGGTTCTGACGCCGGAAACCCTGAGCCATGTGGGACAGCCGAGCCTCACCCAGGTCCTTACGCAACTCGTTCCGTCGTTCAATACGCAGACCCAGGGCAGCGACCTTTCCAATTTCTCTTATTCCGCTCGCCTGCGCGGCTTGAGCCCCAACCACACGCTGGTGCTGGTCAACGGCAAGCGCCGCCACGGTTCGGCCATCCTGCAGGTTTCGCCCGGGGCGTTCAAAGGCTCGGCCGCTCCGAGCATCGACCTCATTCCCGCCGCCAGTGTTGCGCGTGTCGAGGTGCTTCAGGAGGGCGCTGCGGCAGTGTACGGCACCGATGCGATAGCAGGCGCCATCAACTTCATCCTGAAAGATCAGGATGAAGGCGGAACGGCGAATCTCACCGCCGGACAATATTATAACGGCCAGGGCGATCTCTATTCCGCATCGGGCAATGTGGGCTTCAAGCTCGGCGAGGCCGGTTTCTTCAACCTGACCGCCTTCCACCAGCGGCAGGCGCATACGACACAGGGTTCGGGCCAGGTCGTAATCACGCAGGCGAACGGTACGCTGCAACCAAATGCACCCGCGCAGTGGGCCAATCTGGCGGGAGGTACGCTGGCGCGGATCAATGGCGGCCAGCCGGAATCCCGGCTCAGCATCCTAAGCTATAACAGCGAATATGATCTTGGTGGCGTCACGCTCTACAGCTTCGGCGATATTTCCCGTCGAGTCGGCAATGCAGATCAAGGTTATCGGGCACCGGGACGCATCTGTTATTTTGCCAACAATCCCAACGGTAATATCACTACCGCCGCTTATGATCCCTCGCTCTGCTATGGCAATTCCGGAATTTACGGGATCTTGCCGATTCAGCACGTCGTGCAGAACGAATATAGTCTAACTGGAGGGATTAAAGGCGAGATCGAGGGCTGGAGCTACGATCTGAGCGGCACCTACGGATATGAGAAAAACGACATCACGATCAGGAATTCGGCGAACCGCGAAATCTGGATAGAATCCTATCAGGCTTCGCTGCTGCCCGGATCGACGGTAAGGCCGAACACGCCCAGTTCTGCCTATGCGGGCGGCTTCCGCCTCAGCCAGACGACCATCACCGCCGATATCCAAAAGTCGTTCGATGTAGGCATGGCGAATCCGCTGACGCTCGCTTTCGGCGGCGAATATCGCCGGGATGGCTATGAGATCGTAGCCGGCGATTATTACTCGACCTACAAGACCGGTATCCAGTCCTTTCCCGGCTACAAACAGAGCGATGCGGGCGATTATCGCCGGACGTCCTATGCAGGTTATGTGAACCTCATCGCCAAGCCGCTGAACGGCTGGAGCATCGATCTCGCAGGCCGGGTCGAACATTATAGTGACTTTGGCGGGACCCAGATCGGGAAACTCACGTCACGCTACGACATCAGCACTTCTTTCGCGGTCCGCGGCACGATCGGGACCGGCTTCCGTGCCCCCACTCTGGCGGAACAGAAATATTCCACGATCGCCGTGACCCCCACGGGCGCGACCGCGCAATTGCCGGCCGGATCGCCTGCAGCCGCTTTGCTGGGCTTCAACAATCTGAAGCCTGAAAAGTCGTTCAATGCGTCGACCGGCATCGTCATGCGGCCGGCCCCCAAGCTGCTCGTCACGATCGATGGCTATTATATCAAAATCACGGATCGCATCGCCGGGACGTCCCCGCGTTTCGCCGTTCTGGGTGGGGTCGTGCAGCCCGGCGCGGCAGCCATCAACACCGCGCTTGCCGCAGCCGGGATCACGCTCGATCCCGGACTGCCCAACATCAGCGTATCCAGCTTCACAAACGGCATCGATACCCGGACTCTGGGCATCGACGTAGCGGCCCATTATCCGGTCGATCTCAGTTTTGGCTCGCTCGAACTGTCGCTGACCGGCAATTATGGCAAGACGAAGGTTATAAAGAACCGCATTCCCGCAATCTTCAACGACGTCTCCGAGAGCTATGTGGAGGGTGGAACACCCAGCTACAAGATCATCCTCGGAGGCCTGTTCAAAACCGGACGCTTCTCGCTCAACGCGCGTGAAACCTTTTACGGCAAGACAAGTATTCTGGTTACTCCCGCAGTCTCCGGCCTTGCGTCTCGCCCCGGCGTCGTCAAGGCGACCGGCCTGACCGATCTGGAAGCGAGCTATCAGGTGACGTCTGGCATCACCTTTTCGATGGGGGCGAACAACCTCTTCAACAAGCTTCCCGAAGGGCCTCATGTGCTGACGGGAGTAACCGTGCCGGCCGGCACATCGCCGTTCGACGATGGCATCTACGCATATGATTTCCATTATCGCCATGGTCCCTACGGCACCGCCGGCGGCTTCTATTATGCCAGGCTGGCATTCCAATTCTGACGAAACTTCCCCTCTCGGAAGACATGCGCGTCCGGACGATGGAGGGCACGCATTTCCGCTCCGGCCGATATGGTCATCAGGATAGGCTCAAATGATTTCCGCGATCGAACTTCCGAACAGGGTGAAGCAGAATTATGCGGGCGGGGCCGGCCCGGCCAGCCCGTCACCCATCGAGACGATGGGACTGGTTTACGGAAAGTTCGGCAACGGGATCGAAGCCACCGCCAAACCGTCCAGCGACGGGGTCACGGACATCGTCGATATCGGCATCGGATCCTATCTGAGCATCGATCCATCGGTCCTGCAGGCCATGATCGACGGGATGTCGACAGGAACCACTCACTATAGCCGGATGCCCCCGCTCAATCCTGTGACTGCGGCCGTGGCCCGCAAATATCTGGACGAGCAGAATGTGGCGCTCGACCCTGAAAGCCAGATCTATCTGATGGCGGGCGCGCGCGTGGGAATGACTCTCGCCCTTCTGCGTGTTCTCTCTCCAGGGCAGAAGGTGGTGATTCCGGATCCCGACTATATCGGGCTGGCTCATGTCGCACGGGGCCTTGGCGCCGAAATCGTCCGCGTTCCCATGCGGCGCTCTGCCTCCGGCGGCTTTTCCGTGGATCTGGATGCCATGACGCAGACCATTGAGGCCGGGTGCCAGGCGATCATGCTGACCAATCCGAACAATCCTACGGGGCTCGTCTGGTCCCGGGCAGAACTGGAGGCGGTCGCACGATCGGCTGCACAGGCGGGCGCCGTGATTATCGCGAACGAAGTTTATGACGAACTGCTGTTCGACGGCCACGTTCATTGCAGCATCCTGAACTTCCTCGATATCGCCAATGTCATCGCAACATCCGGGACGGGCAAAGCCTATGACATGACGGGCATACCGTTGGGCTGGGTCGCCGGCTCGCCGGATATGATCCGGCCGATGGCGGATATTGCCTTCATGTATCATCTGCCCCTCGTCTCTGCGCCGGCGGTCCATGCCGGGCTGGCGGCCCTGACGGAACCGGTCCGTTCGAAACATCCACAGGCTGGCCTCGAAATCCTGAAGGCCAATATCGAGCGCAGTGTCGCCGTCTTCTCCGAAGTCCCGCAATTTCTGTTCCCGCCGGTCAGCGGCGGCCAGTTCGGCTTTCCCTGGCTGGGCTTGGACGATGTCGCCTTCTGCGTAGACCTCAAGCGCATAGCCCGCGTTTCGCTCATGCCCGGCTCGGCGTGGGGGAAAATGGGCCGCGGGCATGTTCGGCTCGCGCTGGCGAACAAGCCAGAGGTGCAGATCGAAGCACTCGCCAGGCTTCGCCGCGGGCTGGCAGTGATGGACCTGGGCCACTACCGGCAGTTCCCAATCCAGGCTGGTATGGTCGATGCCTAGAAATTGCTCGGCCCATCCGCGAACCACGTCGTTTCGTCCCGATGAACGCGGCGGGGAACACAACCATGACCGCGCCTGATCCGGTCACCTCCGAGGCGCAGGCCAGTGACTTCGCCAAGCTGGCGACGGGAGGCCTGGGCCCCGTCGCCGAGAGGCCAAGATATGGCACCGTCATGTCCGGCGTAATAGTTGCCATGGCGGCGATCTGGCTGGGGTGGACGGCCTCACGCAACACAGCGTTCGGTTGGCCAGTGGTCGCCGAATATCTGTTCAGCGCCGAAATCCTACAGGGGCTGTTCGTCACGCTCTGGATGACCGCCGTCGTGGTCATTCTAGGTTTCGCGCTTGGCTGCGGAATCGCGATCCTCGGCCTGTCGAACAATCCTGTGCTGCGTCCGATCGCTGCCGGCTATATCTGGATATTCCGCTCCACCCCAATCCTGGTGCAACTGCTGTTCTGGTACAATATCGGCTATCTGATCCCGAACGCCTCCGTCGGCTTTCCGTTCGGCCCTGAGCTTTTCAGCATCGATACCAAGAATGTCGTGACAGCCAATGTCGCCGCAATCCTTGGCTTGACCTTCCACGAGGCCGCGTATGCGGCGGAGATCGTCCGCGGGGGAATCTTATCGATCGACAGGGGGCAAACGGAAGGCGGCAAAGCGCTGGGCCTCTCCTCGACCGTCATCTTTTTCCATATCGTTCTGCCGCAGGCCGTGCGGAACATGCTGCCCCCGGCCGGAAATCTCATCATCGGCACGCTGAAGGGGACTTCGATCGTCAGCGTCATTGCGGTGTCCGACCTGCTCTATTCGGCGCAACTCATCTACAACCGCACATATGAAATCGTGCCGCTGCTGCTGGTGGCCACCATCTGGTATATGGTGATCACGACCGTTCTGGCTGCCGCGCAGCGCTATCTGGAACGGCGATTCAATACCAGACGGAACGAGGGCGTCACCATGATGGTGCCCGGCAAATGACCGTGCCTTCCACATCGCCGGTTCTGCGTATCCGCGGTCTTCACAAACAATATGACCGGACGCCGGTGCTTGCCGGAATCGATCTGGAGATCGGGAAAGGCGAGGTCATCTGCGTCCTGGGGTCTTCAGGCTCGGGCAAGAGCACACTCCTTCGATGCATCAACCAGCTCGAGATCTTTGATCGGGGAGCTATCGAGATCAACGGCACGCTGATTGGATGCCGGCTCGTCAATGGAAAGCCGCGCAGGCTGTCTGCCGGAGAAGCGAGACACCAGCGGGCGCAGACCGGCATGGTGTTCCAAAACTTCAATCTCTTCCCCCACCTGACAGTGTTGGAGAACATCATCCTTGGCCCGGTCAAGTCGCTTGGCATCGTCCGCGCCGAGGCGAGGAATCATGCTCGCCTGTTGCTTGATCAGTTCGGTCTTGCGGGCAAAGAGGATGCAAGGCCCTCGTATCTTTCCGGGGGGCAGCAACAGCGCGTCGCCATCGCGCGTGCTCTGGCGATGAAGCCGTCCCTCATCCTGTTCGACGAGCCAACCAGCGCGCTCGATCCCGAGCTTGTCCACGATGTCACCGCGACCCTCAAACAGCTCGCGAGAGGGGGAATGACGATGATCATCGTTACCCACGAACTGAGCTTCGCTTGCGAGATAGCCGACCGGATCGTGCTGCTCGATCGCGGAACTGTGGTGGAACAGGGTCCTCCCGAACAATTCCTGACCGGCAGCGGCGGCGACCGCGCACGCCAGTTTTTCGCGCGGCACAAAGCCAAGATCTTGGAGGAACGGTGACGATGCGCCCGCCATACTATTCAACAAGGCTGGCGGTGATCAGCCTGATGCTCAGCCTGTGCGCATCCTGTGGCGGGAACCCGGCCCAGACCTCCAATACCCTGACCATCGCCGTGGTACATACCTCCCGGCCCGCACTTTATGCCGATGAGAAGGGCAATCTCACAGGATTCATCTACGATCTGGAAGTCGCCATCGGCAAGCGAATGGGACGGCCATTGCGGTTCGAGCCTACCTCCTTCGAAAATGTGATCTCGGGCGTCCGGAGTGGAAAGTTCGATATTGGCAGCGGGGTGGACGCAACGGTGCTGCGCCAAAAGCTGCTCGACATCATCCCCATGTACCAGGACGGCTACAACGTGCTGCGGACAGTCGACGATAAACGGCCCATCGGGGAGGACTTTCTCGACCTGTGCGGATTGCGCGTGGGGGCCGTCGCCGGCGCGGAAGACGGCCCGGCACTGGAACGGATATCCGATCGATGCGTGGCGAAGGACAAGAAACCCATTACCGTCCTGCGCTTTCCGAGCGCCCCTGCCGGCGAACTCGCGCTCAGAAGCAGACAAATCGACGGGATGACGGGACATAGCTGGGTCCCCGCGCCGACGGGCCTCAGGGTGGCCAGCGGACCGCTGAAGGCCGCCTATACCGGCCTTGCGGTCAGGAAGGGATCCGGCCTCGACCGTAGCCTGGTTGCAGCACTCCGATCGATGATCGCCGATGGTAGCTATGCCGCGATCCTGAAGAAATATGGCGCGGGGACGACGGCGATTACCGAGGTAAACGTAAATCCCGCGAGGTAGACCACAACCGCTCTTCCCGGCGGATCGAGCCCCCGCCTCGTTCGCCGACCTTGCAATCGGCGATCGCAACCTGCGCTGGCGAGGACTGGCAGCGCTCACGATCTTCCACGACCGGGCGAAAGCCGAACGGAGGGTGATGCTCCCATGACAAAGCCAGTGGCCCTGCCCATCGCGCTCGCCGGCCTTCCCCACCAGTGTTAGCCCCAACCCAGACTCAACTGGGTGGCATGACATCAAGGCACAGAAGCCGACGCGGCCCACCTTGCCTCGCCGGCTCCAAACGCCCGCCACGTTACCTCCATGGGCGCCGTGGCGAACATTCCTTCGTGGATCGACAGCCTGTCGATCCACGAAGGAAGGGAATGTCCATGACAAGAGTAGCGGGTGTGGTCGTATTTCAGGCCAAGCCGGGCTTCGGCGAAGAAGCCGCCGGGAGGATCGCGGCCGCGTTGCCGGCCGTGGAAACGGAAGCGGGAACGACGCTTTGGCTCGTGCTGCGATCGCAAACAGATGCCGACAAAATCTTCCTCGTGGATCTGTTCGACAGCGAGGACAGCCTGAACGCCCATATGTCCGGCAGCGCCGCCAGCCAGATCTTCGCCACCGTCCCCGAACTTCTGGTCCGTGAGCCGGAATTGCATCCGAGTGCCGTGATCGCTTCCAAGCCGGCCACCTGAACAGGACCGGGTGACCGCGGTGGCATATCATCCAGTCGAAAATATTTCGAGGAGCATGGTTACCTCGGGGAGTGCCCGTCCGAACCACATTTGCAGGCGCGCCACACAGGCGGCCCCCCGCCGGCGGCGGCAGATGTCCCCCGGCCCAACCTTCAGGAGAAACGATATGTCTGACCGTCTGACCTCTGCGCTGGTCGCCAGCGCCCTTGCCGCCGCCATCGGCACGATGGCCGTGGCGCCTGCGAGCGCGCAACAATTCACCGCGCATCAGAAGAAGATCCAGGCCGCCAACACCGTCAAGGTGAAGTCCGGCAAGGTCGAGCCCTGCTTCGGCGTCGCGCTCAAGGGCCAGAATGATTGCTATGCCGGCGCCGGCACGACCTGCGCGGGCACCAGCACTGCCAATTATCAGGGTAATGCCTTCAAGCTCGTGCCAACCGGCACTTGCACGACGATCTCCACGCCAAACGGCCTGGGCAGCCTCAAGCCCAAGGCCTGATCAACCGGCCGGCCGGGCACAAGTGCCCGGCCGTTCCTTTTCCCTTCGATCCGAGTGGACGTCATGCAGCAAGCCGTTCCCCATCCGCTGCGGCAGCCGATACGTAAGCGCGCGGGCGTGGGCCTGAAGGCCGAACATTATCGGATGGTTCTGGAAACGGTTCCCGACATCGGCTTCTTCGAAGTTCATGCGGAGAATTATATGGGCGCGGGCGGGCCGCCGCATCGCTATCTTTCCGCGATCCGTGAGCTTTACCCGCTTTCGCTTCACGGTGTGGGGCTTTCGATCGGGGCTGATCGTCCGTTGGATCCCGAGCATCTGGCGCGCCTGGACCGGCTGATCGATCGCTATGCGCCGGCGCTGTTCTCCGAGCATCTTGCATGGTCGAGCCACGATGCCGGGTTCCTCAACGATCTGCTTCCCCTGCCCTATACAAATGAGACGCTTGCGCGGACCATCGAGCATATCGATCAGGTGCAGGAGTTTCTGGGGCGACAGATGCTGCTGGAGAACCCCTCAACCTATCTGGCCTTCGCCGAAAGCACATGGTCGGAGACGGGGTTCATCACCGAAATCGTCCGCCGGACGGGCTGCGGCCTGCTGCTGGACATTAACAATGTTCATGTCGCCTGTACCAATCAACTGTGGAATCCGATCGGCTATCTTGACGCCTACCCCCTATCGCACGTGCAGGAGATCCATCTCGCCGGCTTCGCGCCGGACACCGACGAGGAAGGGCGCCCGCTGCTGATCGACGCGCATGATCGACCGATAGCCGAAATGGTCTGGCGCCTCTTCGAGCAAGTGATCCAGCGCACCGGCCCGCTCCCTACCTTGATCGAATGGGATGCCGATATTCCTGACTGGCCCGCGCTGGAGGCCGAGGCCGCGAAAGCGGACCGGATCATGCTCGCTGTCGGCGATGACGCCAGGTATTCGGCCGCAGGAACATGTCCCCGGTCGGTCAGCATCGACACCGTACAGCGATACGGTTTCGAGATCGGACGGCGAGATATGCTGATGTCGTTGCTCACACCCGCCATTGCCGGGCTCGCGAGCCCGGCAATGGCGGCGATCCGGCCAGAACCACGCATTTCCCTTCCGGAGCAGCATCCGATGCCCAAGCGCAAGGTCGCGGTTTATTATGCCTGGAGCCGCGTGGCGGAAACGGACGCGCCCCTCCCTGTAATCGAAAATCGCTTCCCCGCGCTTTTCGAAAGCCGACGCATGCTTTTTCCTCGCTTCGAGGAATTGAGTGATCCTGAACGCTTCGATCAGGGAATAGCAGGCTTCCTCGATCATATCATGAAGCAGAATTTCACCGCATTCGTGACGATGGCGGCCGCGATGACCGGACATCCGGTCATCGAGGTGGAGCGCGTCACCGACGACGGCCGACTCAATCCGATCGGTGCCGACCTCTTCGGTGATGTGGACACACTGATTATCATCGGTTTCGATTCTCTTCTTACGGATCAGCGTGCGAGCGCCGCCGAGATGGATTTCGTACGCGGTTTTCTCTCGACGTCGGATCATCTGCTCTTCGTCGGACCCCACCACGATATCGGGGAGACCGGCGATATCCCGCACGATCAGGTGCTCGCGCGCCGGATCGCGGAGTTCGCGCATCATGGGGATCGCACCATTCCACCGCAGCAGGGATTTGGGGGATTGGGCCGCTCGCTCTTGGCTGGACTGGGCCTTCCGGTCGAAAACCGGTTTGGGCTCCATCCGGCCGCGCTGGCAGACGGAAGACCGGCGCCGATCGAGGCGCAGCATGCGATCGACCGGCTCAGCCTGCTGGCCGGCGTGTCCAGTTTCAATCTTCATCCCCACCTCCCCCATTTCGAGCGGCGGGGTGATGCGCTAGCGGGGTTGGAGGTGCTCGCGCGCCAGAAGATCGATCCTGCGGCGCCACCCCACCCGTTCACTGCCGGTGGCCGCACGACCTTCGACGCCCTTCTGCAATCGAGTACGGACGCCTTCCCCGGCACTCTGCTGGTTGGCGATGCGACACTGTGGAGTTCGACGGCCGGCGGCCTCGAAAGCCTGCACGCTTTCTGGACGAACGTCGTCCAACGGCCACGCCGGGGAGATCGACTGTGATCGATACAATCGGCATCCCCATCCCGTCGCCCGCCCCCCCCCCACGAGGCGGCTTCGCCTGCGGTCCGGCCGAGCAGCAGGCTCGTTTCGCTCGCGCGCTTCTCGATCCACAAGCGCCTGTTCCGGCCGGCCTCGTCGATCCGCACGGGCGGCCCAGCGCGAAACGATTTGCGGTCTATCGCAATAATGTGATCGTGGGGCTGATCGAGGCGCTGAAGGCTGCCTATCCCGTGGTTCATCGCCTCGTAGGCTCGGAATTCTTTACGGAAATGGCGCGCCTCCATGCGATGGCGGAACCACCCGTCTCCCCTCTGATGCTGGATTATGGCGCTGGCTTTCCCGGCTTCATCGCCAGTTTCGAACCCGCCGCAATGCTGCCATATCTGACGGATGTGGCGCGGCTGGAACGCGCATGGGTGGAAGCCTATCATGCGGCCGAGGCATCGCCGCTGGCACCGTACGCGCTGGGCAATGTGCCGCCGGCCGATGTTCCAACTTTGCGACTCCTTTTGCATCCGTCGCTCCGCATCGTCCGCTCCGGCTTTCCGATCATGGCGATCTGGCATGCAAATGTGGATCGCTCCTTCGCCGGGGCCATCGATCTCGACGATGGCGGCGACGACGTGCTGGTCGCCCGCCCCGAGGCGGAGGTCGAACTTCGCCGGCTGCCACCTGGCGCCGTCGACTTCATCCAGGCGCTGCAATCGGATTTTCCGATCCTCGACGCGGCGGGGGAAGGACTACGGGCGAATCCGCATTTCGACATCTCGAGCATGCTTCAAGGGATGATCGAAGCCCGCCTGATCGTCAGGGCCATCCATGCGGCGAGGACGGAATGAGCATCTCCTCAAGGCCGTCATGCCGTCTCGTCACGGCGCCGCGCATCGCTCTTCGCGCCACGGAAGCGGCCGCGCGGATCATCGCGCCACCATTATTGCGCATCGCGCTCGCGCTGCCCTTCCTCCGCTCCGGCCTCACGCGCTGGGACGATTTCCCCGCGCTGTCGGTAGCGACACAATTCCTGTTCGAGGAGCAGTTCAGGCTCCACCTGTTCGGCCGAGAATATCCGCTCCCGGCGCCCGACCAACTCGCGCTGGTGGCGGCAACTGCGGAGATCCTGCTACCGATCCTGCTAATCATCGGCTTCGGCACGCGTGTTGCCGCTCTTGGCCTGCTCGCGATGACCGGCGTGATCCAGCTGGTGTTTCCTGACGGCTGGGCTAATTTCCACCTCTACTGGGCCGCCTTGGCCTTGGGCATACTTGCCTTGGGTCCCGGTCCGATTTCGATCGACCACTGGATCGGCCGGAGGGCAGCGCGATCCACCTGGCAGGGAGGAAGGTGATGCCGTGCCGCACCACCCCTGCCCGGCGCGCCCCTCCGCTGTCGCCTCCTTTCGCCCGGAAACGGCACGATGCGGAATGACGGGAAAAACCGTCTGACGCTGGTCAGTTCGGATGGAGCCGCGGCGGACGCGGTATCCCGTGATACGGACGGTGCGGCCTCACGCGATCTCGACTGGACCATCCTCATGGCGCGCACGCAGGAGGGCGATGGCGCCGCCTATCTGCGCCTTCTCCAACAAATCACCCCTTATCTTCGATCGCTCGTCAGACGGTGGCACAAGGATCCCTCGGACATCGAGGATACCGTGCAGGACATATTGCTGACGCTTCATTCGATCCGGCACACCTATGATCCATCGCGCCCATTCGGCCCCTGGCTGGTAGGCATCGCCCATCGCCGTGCGATCGACAGGCTGAGACGCTACGGCCGGCAGATGGTGCGCGAGGCTCCGCTCACCGCCGAGCATGAAGCGACGATGGCGGCGTCAGACGACACGGACGATCTGTTTGACAAACATCGCCTGACCAAGGCTCTTGGTAACCTGCCGCCGACCCAGCGGACCGCCGTCGATCTTCTGAAGCTGAAGGAAATGTCACTCAAGGAAGCCTCCGATGCGAGTGGTCTGTCCGTCGCCTCGCTGAAAATGGCGACCCATCGGGCACTCCGGACCCTTCGTACCCTCCTCTCCGATCGGGGAGATTCGTGATGGAGACATCGGATCTGATCCGCGCGCTCGCTGCCAATGCCCCGCCCGTCCGGCGACTGCGCCCGCCACTGATCCGCGCCATCGGGTGGCTGCTGCTCGCTGCGGTGGTCATGGGATTGATGACGATCAGCCACGGCCTGCGCCCACAGTTGGCCGAACGTATGCGGGATGCAGTGTTCGCCCTGAACATGATGTCGTCGCTGCTGACGGGCATCCTCGCCACCGTAGCCACATTCTTCGTCAGCCTGCCGGACAGGTCGCGATGGTGGCTTCTGCTGCCGGCCCCGCCGCTCGTCGCATGGCTGTCCACCATCGGCTATCAATGCTTCGCCGGTTGGGTGCCCATTCCGCCCGGCGCCGTCACCGTGGAGGCCGCGTCCGGCTGCCTCGCCACGCTCGTGCTGACCAGCCTGCCCCTGTCCCTGCTGATGCTGGCGATGCTGCGCTATGCCGTATTGTTGCGCCCCACATCCGTGATCCTTATGGGAAGCCTTGCCGTCTCCGCGATCACCGGAACGGCACTCTCAATGTTCCATCCCCTCGATGCCACCGCAATGATTCTCGGATGGAATCTCGGCACGGCCGTTATCCTGCTGGGAGGCGCCGCTATCTTCAGTCGGAAAATATCGAGGGTCGGGACTGGTTGATCGAGCCGGAAGATGGCGGTTGCGACGATGGCCGTAGCCGCGAAGAAGGTGCGGGGGCACGCAATTGTCGAGCATCAGCCGCACTTCGATGATCCGTCTCACCGGAGCCAGCGAAGAGAACACCTGTGCGTTCAGCTCAACCGCATCCGATCTCGCATCGCGGAAGCGACCATCGGGCGCTTCCGCGATGCGATCCAGTTGCGCCCATACGTCGCGCGCAGGAAAGCCTAGCCGGACACTGTGTAACGCCATTCGACGCCGTCGCTCCCACACCGGGCAAGAGCGACATCGCTGGTCAATTCGATCCGTCCCGCTGACCACCATCGCGACGTGCGGCGACGGCGGTCAGTTCCCACATGTGAAGCCCTCTCAAGCCCACCGTGTCATTTGATGAGATGGAACTGCATCTGCCTTCCATCCGGATATGTGACCCTGTTGCCGTCGAAATATGCGTCTTCCTCTGTCTCGAAATTCACGACGGCGTCGTCCCATTCCGGAACCGCCCTGGACGCCCGGGATTCGATTGACCACAGGATATTCGCGCGCAGCGTATAATCACCCTGCGGAACATATTTCTGCTCCTCGGAGAGACCGATCGCGCTGCCGGGGCCATGGCCATAGAAGCCGATCGGGTGGCTATAGATCCATGGCTGCAGTCCTTTTGCCAAAGCAACTGCGCGAGCGCACGCGAGAATGACATTGCCCGTCGTGCCGACCCTGAATTCCGATGTGATCGCATCCTGCACGCCATTAGCGTCCTGGAGCCCCGCCTTGAGCCCTGCAGGCGCATCGACCTCGCCGTCACGGAGCACATAGGCCAGATGCTGCATATCGGTGCGCAACCCCAGATAGGTGGTGGTCAGATCGATATGCAGCATGTCGCCCTTCTGAATGACGGCGTCCTTGTCGCGCAGCCCCGATCCGGGCGCGCCGCGGCGGAAGATGCGTACCGACGGCTGAGACCAGTTGACCAATCCGAGATCAGTGGTGCGCTGACGAAACCACTATTCCAGATCGCGTGGCGTGGTGATACCGGGCTTGACGACCTTGCTCGAAAAGCCTTCGGCCAGCATCGCGTGAGCGACGCGAAGGATTTCGGGATAACTCGCCATTTCGGCAGGTATACGCGTTTCGAGCCACGCAATGGCGAGCGGATAGGAAGAGATGACCCGGCTGCGCAAAGATAGCGGAAGGGCATTATCGAGTTTCTGGAATTCGCTGTGGCTCAATCCATCGGCAAATGCGCTTTCGGGCGTAACATTAAGCGCGATCTTCTTGGGATTTTTCTGCTCTATGATTTCCGCCACCCGCTCCCACTGGTCCGGCTGTTTGGCCATATCCCACGATTGAGCAAAATAGGTCATGCCATGCTTGTTGACGACGAGCCGCTCGACCGGCCGGCCGTCACCCGGATCCCAAAAGACCAAGACGGTCCGTCGCCTTGCGTTGAACGCCTCCCCGTCCAACATTGTCGTCATTACAGGATCTTCGGCGAACTCTCGGGAGGCCACGATCCACATGTCGATTTTTTGTTCGCGCATCAGCTTCGGAATCAAGGTCTCGAGCCGCTCCTTGAGCCAAGCATCCCTGAGCGTCGCCCGCTCGCGCTCCGGCAATATCGCAGGAAAAGTCGGATCAAGCGCGCGCGCGGACTCTACCTGTGCGTGAAGGGCGACCGGTGACGCGGTCAGAAGCATGGAAACAAGGAGTGCTCTGTAAGCGGTTTTCATCTTCGCTCCTGTCGGCGGCTGCGACGCGCCACCTGGATTTGGGGATTGCACGATCCGGTTGATTGATTTCGACGGGACCCGTCAGTTAGAGGCCGCGCGCCCACCCTGCTTCGACAAAGCACCGGACGATCCCATCACGGGCAGCGTGATATAGGAAAGGGCGGTGCCGGAATGCAGGATATCATTGTCCGCCGCGATGCCGATCCGCTCGCTCTCGTTCGGGCCGCCGGTGTTCAGGTTACGAACAAACTTGGGAAAGTTCGACGATGTCACCTCGATCCGGATCCGATGTCCGGTTTCGAACCGGTTCGCGATCGTCATCGGCGTCGGATGGATCATATAGGTTGCGCCGGGCCGCATCATCTCGGGCCGATCGAACCCGTTACGGTAGCGCGCGCGAATGATGGTGTCGGCGAGGATCCAGGCCGTTCCATCAGGGGCTACGTCGACCAATTTTACGGCGAAGTCGGTATCCTTCACGGAGGATTGTACGGCGAGCATGGCCTCCACGTCACCGCTTATATCCAGCGGCGACGCAAGCGGGGCACTGGTGTAAACCAGAACATCGTTCCTGGCTTCCACGGCACGTTGATCGAAAGCGCCGGGCTTGAACGTACCACCATTGCAGCAATCACCGCCGCCCGCCGTCTGCACAGGATTCATCGGATCATAACGATAGCGATCCGGAGCCTCCATCGCGGGCGGATCGAGATCGAGCCTTCCATCGCCGTTCAGGCTGTTGGCGTGACCATCACTATGCAGATAGAGCTTGATCGACTTGGCTCCCGCCGGCGGCCAGGACTGCGAACTCTTCCATTGGTTCGCTCCCATCTCGAAATAGCGGACATGCGGCGTATCGCTCTTCCAGGCGGTTTTATCACCCTTGAGCCAATAATCGAACCACGAGAAGATCGCACCATTCACATCGAAGCTTGCATCCCCCATCGGACGCTCGCCATTCACGAAATTCGGCCCCACCTTCCAAAATTCACAATGATTGGTCGGCGCTATGACGGCGTATTGATTGGCGCTCGCCTCACGGTCTGAATTCACCGTCCGCGCATGATTGAAGAGCTCCATATTCGGGCCCATCGATACATCGTACCAACTGTTGAACCACAACGCAGGCACCCCCCACCCCATCGTATCGTGGTAAAGACCGCCCTCATGCCACGCCGGATCAGCGGGAGTACGGTTGATGAATTGTTCGAAGGTGGCCGGTGGCTCTCCAAGCGAGGAAAGCACCTCCGAGAAAGGAAGATGCTTTATCTGCGTCTTCCAGTCGACGGCCGGCTTATGCGCATCCAGATCATTGTAACGCGCCACACGAGCACGATATTTAGGATCGATGTCGTTCGGCAGTTCGGCCCGGAGAGGATTGTCTGTGTCGTAGAGCCAAACTGCGAACTGGCTGCGGGTGACGCCACCTGTGTACCAATTGCCCTGTTCGTGGAAGCGCCCCACGTCACCGATGCCCGCGCCTGCCCCCATGGGTATCATCGCCGCGTGGGCCGGATGATTTTGCGCCGCAAGCGCCAATTGCCATTCCGCCGGGGAAGAACAGCCGAGCGTACCCACCTTGCCATTCGACCAGGGCTGCTTCGCAATCCACGTCAGCATGTCGTAGCCATCTGTCTGCGGATATCCGAGGATCTGATATTTCCCCTGTGAGAAATAGCGTCCCCGCTCGCTCTGAATAATGAAAGCGTAGCCACGCTTGACCGCCTCCAGAGCCAGCATAACGCTGTGCGGGCGATAGACCTGGCTGTTATAGGGCGTACGCCAAAGGATAGTCGGCAACGGCCCCTTCGCTCCCTTGGGGCGGTAAATGTCGCTGGACAGGCCGATTCCGTCACGCATCGGGACGAGAACAGCGCTGTCGATATCCGCCATGGAGCGCATCTCCGCTTCGGCGGCAGCAGGTGTGTATTTCAGATAATCCTGAGCCGTCGCCGGCACCGTCAGGAGCAATGCCGCAAGGACGGCGAGCAGATCATTTTTCATTGTGAAAGGCTCCTGCCTGGGAGAAGAAGACGGCCGCGCCGGGCGGCGCGACAAAACAAGCGATCATGGCTTTGCGCTCTGCTGATCGGCCCACGCCTGATAGGCATCGACCCCGTCGGACTGCATGAGGATCCGGGCTCCGGGATCAATCACGACATGGCTGTCCGCCCCAACGCCGACACGCCCCCGATTTCCGATCATGGCGACGCGAATGATGCGGCCATCAACACCAAGCTCGACCGGCAGCGGAAAAGGCCGATCACCCGGCGTTTTCCAGCGCAGTAGCAAATCCCGCCCCTGCCGGCGGGTTTCCAGCCGCGGCAGGGCCGCTTGGTACAGGTAAACATCGAAGAACCAGCGATAATCGCGCCTCGTGACACGATTGACGATAGTGACGAAATCAGACGTGGTTCGGAAGACCGGCGTGAAATTGCCCGGGCGGGGATCCGACCGTCCATAAACCAGTTCACGCGTGGCGGCGAAGAACGCGCGATCCCCGATCAGCAGGCGCAGCGTGTGAAGGACCCAGGCGCCCTTCAGATACATATCGGTGCCAGGCCCCGTCCTGGCATCATCGACCTCGCCGGAGGTCCGCGACGCCCCAGCGACCAGAGGATGAACGTTGCGGATGCGGCGACGATAATCGAGCATCATCGCGTCATATCGCGCATTGCCCTCCCGCCACCGACCGTAAAGCGGCTGCATGTAGGCGTCGAACCCCTCATGCAGCCAAAAATCGTCCCAATCCGCAGCCGTTAGCTGGTTGGCGAACCATTCATGGCCGAACTCATGGTGAAAAAGCTTGTCGAACCCATCCGGAGATTTTGCATAACCGCCACCATAAGCCGTGATTGTCTGATGCTCCATGCCACGATATGGCACTTCGACGACCGCCATCTTCTGATCGGCGAATGGATATGGACCGATTACTTTCTCGTAAAAATCCAGAGCCGGCGCGAATTCGGAAAACAAATGCTCCGCGAATGACCGCTCTCCGGGGATATACCAATAGGTCATCGGGAACTTATTGCCGTAGCGGCTTTTGTAGATCTCGTTTATTTCTTCATACGGGCCGATATTGAACGCGACCGTATAGAGAGTAGGCGTTTTGGCGTGCCAGTTCCACGTTGTCCGGCCATCGGCAGCGGTATCGACGCTTTCCAGGCGCCCGTTCGACAGAGCCTTCAGCCCGTTGGGCACCGTAAGATGGATGTCGAGATAATCCGGCTCGAACGTCGGATAATCGATGCATGGCCAGTAAAGGTCACAGCCCGAACTTTGCGCGGTCGTAGCCGCCCATGGGCGGCCGTCAGCAACCTTGGACCAGACCATTCCATCGTCCCAAGGCGCGCGGACGGCGACATGAGGCTGCCCATGATAGGCTATCGTCACAAGGAAGGATTTCGTCGCTGCCAACGGCGCTCCGATATTCGCTGTCAGTTTTCCATCGCGATGGCTCCAGGAATCCTCTGCCAACGCGGCACCGTCGATCGCAATGCTGTCAACGATGAGATCCGGATCGAGATCGAGTTCAACGCGCCGCAACGACACGCTGGCAGCCATCCGCAATTCGGCACGAGCTTTGATGGCGCGTTGATCCGGCAGAAATTCGATCCTGAGATCGCCGCTTCGAAAAAGCAGCGCGCGTTGATCGGGCGACGGCAGGCGGCCTGAAGCACGGACCGTGACAGGCGGGGCGTCCTGGGTGAGCGCCTTTGCCGAAGGCAGGCCGGCGAGAATGGATATCGCGCAAGCAAATGGCAGGCTCACCCCCCGCACACTCCCCGCGCCCGACATGCGATACGCCAAGCTTCCCCCATGACAAATCCTGCGGCGGGCATCCTGCATGACCCGGCATCGCGCGATTCTCGACACGTTATGCCCTATACCGTATAGTGTAAATAGATTGATGGACTACAACGCAGCCACAACTGTGTTACCCGCCGTCCGTAGGCACAGCCGCTTATCCCGCCTTCCGGCACTTAGGCGCGACAGGACGCAGACGGCAACGCAATGCCGCCCCGGAAATGCGGCCATCCGTTTGAGTCAGCACAAACGGGCGCTTTACATATACTGCACGGTATAGTGTATTTATGTGACGAATCGGAGGCGGGCGAACCGCCCCACCAACGTCAGCAGCGGGGACATCATTACTCGACGGGAAAATGCGGCAACGCCGCGCCCGCGAAACAAATAACGATCTTCACAAAATAAGGGGGCCTTCATGACAAGCTTTCGCACTCTGCTCCTGACATCCACGCGACTCTTGGTGGGCGGACCGCCAGTCATCGGTTCGCGTAGCCGCCTGCAATATCTTGCATCTGCTCGGATTTTACTGCCACTCGCGGCCGGGGTGGCATTCTGTACCCCCGCGATAGCCGAACCCGCCGCCGACGCGACAGAAGCGACGAGCGACGGCAGCGACATTCTCGTGACTGGTTCGCGCATCAAGCGTGCCAATCTCGACACGCCCGCCCCTATCGCCATTGTTACGGCCGAGGATTTCCAGGCACGCGGCGCTGTGAATATTGAGCAGGTGCTCAATGCGCTACCTCAGGCAGTTTCCGGGCTTACCGCATTTTCGAACAATCCCGGCGGTGGCGTGGCGACGCTCGATCTGCGGGGCTTAGGGCCTCAGCGCACGCTCGTGCTGGTGAACGACCGGCGTTATATGTTCTATGACGTCAATCAGCAGGTCGATCTCAACACCATCCCGCAATTCCTGATACAGGGCGCCGAGGTCGTCACCGGTGGCGCATCCGCGATTTACGGCTCGGACGCCATTGCTGGCGTCGTCAACTTCCGCCTGCGGGACATCGATGGCGTCGAAGTCGGCGGCCAGTCTCAGGTCACCGAGCGCGGCTATGGCGCACGCAAGGAGGCCCATGTCGCGCTGGGCCTGAAGGCCAGCGACAGCGACAGTCACTTCACGGTCTATGGTGAATATTACAAGCGCAACCCCGCCTTTCAGGGCGATCGCTCAATTACTTATTATGCCCAGCAGGATAACGCAACGAAGACCGGCTTCGTGAACGGCGGATCTGCAAGCGTTACCCAGGGGCGATTTTCAACTTCGGCGGCGCTGGGCGCCGGGACAAACTATACCGGTTTAGGTGCCATCTTCGCCTCGCCCGGCATATCGCGCCCCTATACGACAGCCGATGCCTATAATTATGCGCCCGTCAATTACATGATGGTACCGCAGGAGCGCTGGCTGGGCGGTGCCTATGGCCAATATGAGATTTCACCTCTGGCCAAGGCCTATACCGAGATCAGCTTTACGAGCAGCAGAACCGACACTCTTCTTGCCGCTACGCCCGTAAGCGGCACCTTCTCCATCAATATTGGCAACAACGCGCGATATCTCTCCGCGGCCGACGTGGCCCAGCTTAGGCAGATTGCCGCCCGTCAGGGCACTGCGGCGCAAGATACGGTCAGCCTTTCGGTTGCACGCAGGGTAAGCGAAGTTGGCGCGCGATCGAACCACGATGATCGCAACGCCTATCGCGTGCTCGGCGGCGTGAAGGGAAACCTGTCCGATCACTGGAGCTATGACGCATATTACAGCTATGCGCGGACCAAGAACTCCCAAGTTCAGGACGGAGATGTTTCCAAGAGCGCATTCGCGGCCGCGCTTCTTTCCGGATCCATAAATATCTTCGGGCCTAACACGATTACGCCGGAAGGGGTCAAGGCGATCTCGATCCAGGCCCAGAATCAGGACATTTCGGTTCTGCAAGTGGCCAGCGCATCGGCGACCGGCAGGCTCTTCAACTTCAATTGGGGGGCCGACGACGTCAGCATCGCGTTCGGCACCGAATATCGCTCCACACACAGTCAATATATTCCGGACAGCGCCGTCGCGTCGGGCGACGCGCTCGGCCTCGGCGTAGGCAAGCCGACCAAGGGCGGCTATAATGTGAAGGAAGCCTTCGCCGAACTGCGTGTTCCGCTGGTCGCCAATCGGCCCGGCGTCTATCGCCTCGAACTGACCGGGGCCGGCCGATATTCGCACTACTCGCTGGAGGCGGTGCGCGGCACCTGGACCTTCGGAGGCGGGGTCGAATATTCGCCATTTCGGCAGATAACCCTACGCGGCCAATATTCGCGAGCGGTTCGCGCGCCGAGCGTCGCGGAACTGTATGGCGGCCAATATGCGAACTCGCCGACCGTGGCGGATCCCTGCGCACTGGCATCGGCGGCCACCAATGCTACGATCAAGGCCGTCTGCATCGCGACCGGCGTGCCAGCCGCCGATGTCGGCAATTCCGCACTCCAGCCCAACGTCCAAGTCAAGGCGCTCGCGGGCGGCAACCCCGACCTACAGGAAGAGCGTTCGAATTCCTACACCTTTGGCGCCGTCCTTCGGCCGGTCCGCCGCCTCAATATCACCGCGGATTACTATCACATCAAGGTAAATCACGTGGTTGCGCCTGCCGCAGGTGGGACTGCGAATATCCTCAACCTCTGCTACAACGTCATCCAGAATGCGAGCAATGCGGTCTGCCAGTTGATCCATCGCAACCCATCTTCCGGTATCATAGATGGATCGACCAATGGCGACGTGACCTATAGCGTTACGGAGACGACTGCGAACCTCGGCCAGCTCGTCACTTCGGGCGCCGATATCTCTCTCGATTATAGCATCCCGTTAGATTTCGGGCTGTTCTCGACGAGCAGCCAATTGTCATTCACCGGAAGCGCCAACTATACGGACAAGTTCAATACGACGCCGATCGCAGGGCTGAATTCTATCATCGAATGCGCCGGCAAGTTCGGCGTCCGCTGCGGCGAACCGCAGCCGAAGCTCAAGACCAATGCCCGCCTCGCCTATCGCGACGGGCCGATCACGACCTCTCTGGGCTGGCGGCGTCTGGGCGTCGTTCATGACGATGATCCCGCAACGACCTTCACGGTGGAGCGGATCAAGGCGTATAATCTTTTCGACTTCTCACTCGTCGCTAAGGTCGGCGGAATGACCTGGTCGGCCGGCATCAACAATCTCTTCGACAAGAAGCCGCCAATCATCGGCTCGAACCAGGCCGAGGACAATACCTACCCGAGTACATACGATGTTCTGGGCCGCGACTTCTTTGTTTCCGCAAGCATAAAATTCTGATGTGCAAATCGGCGAAGCGGCCGCATTCATGGCCGCTTCGCCCACCATATCGATCGAAATGCAGCCCGGAATATCAGGCCGGCGGATATTCGGCGCGCAGCCAGCCGGTAACCGAAAGCCGCGGGAAGGCGGCCGCTTCCGTTACGTAGGACACGCTATGCATCTGGGGTACGGCGAAAATGTCGATGCAGTTGAAGCCTGGCATCCATGCGTCAGCCGCATCCGCGCCACGATTGAACATCAACGCCCCTCCCCATTCGAGACGCCAGTGCGGCGTAAGTCCCAGAACGTAGGCGGCCCTGCGATGCTTGCCCTTGATCGCATCGTCATGACCGGTCAGAAGATCGCCTGGCCGATATCTCGTCGCCTGGACATCGGCGAAACGGAGATCAGCCAGACCCGTAAATGTAGAAAACCGATCAAGCATGTCCGGGGTGGCGAGCCAGCGCGCAAAACGACCGAGCAACGAGCCATCACGCTCTCGCGCGAAGCGACCATCGGGGACACGAATGGTTTCGTAGCGGAATTGAAAGCCGGTGCGCGCGTTGGCCATGATGCTGCGATCGAGTTCGCCCCACTCCGCCGGAGTGAGGGCCGCACGTGCCACGCCATCGAGTTCGTAAAGCCTGTCTCCCATATTGAAGACCTGGGTCCATCGATCGCTGTTGAGCAGCTCCGTTCGCAACGCATTGGCCGTATCGTTCGGCAGAAACCCGGCGATGCGGACGTGTCCCCGCTCCCGATAACGACGGGCCAGCGCGGCAACGTCACCTGCTCCGGAAAACGCGAAACGCGCGGTGCCGCCCCCCGCCGATCGATCATGGTCCATCATAAATTGCACTGTACCGTATCGTTTCAAAGCTCCGCAAGCGCGCATCTGCCGCCACGCGTGACGAAAGGGTAGACATGAACTTTCGAAAGCTCCTTCGCCTTGGCATGCAGATCGCCCTTTCGGCGTTGCTTCCTGCCATCGCCCATGCCGAAAACTTTCAGATCCGGCTGGGGCCGCAACTCGAGCAGCCCGCCTATGACGGTCGGCTGGTGTTGATCTTTTCCAAGGAAGAGAAGCCCGACCTCCGCAGCCGCGATACGGTCAACGCCTTTTACGACAGCGATCAGATATATGGAGTGTCCGTTGATGGATTATCGAAGTCGGGCAAGATCGTCGTCGACAAGCAGGCCATCGGCTTTCCACAGAACTCCCTCTCGGATCTTCCTGCTGGCCGCTACTTTGTCCAGGCTTCGCTCAACGTCTATACGACTTATCATCGGGCTGATGGTCATGTCGTCAAGCTTCCGTCAGCACATGGCGGCGGCCAGATCTTCGCCAAGGAACCCGGCAATCTCTACAGCATTCCGCGCTGGATAGACTTCGACCCCAAGAAGCCCGGGACCATCGGGATCGTGCTCGATCACGCCAATCCGCCGATACCCGATCCCGCAGACACGCCCTTCGTCAAGCATATCCGGATCCGCAGCACACTGCTGTCGAAATTCTGGGGGACCGATATCTATCTGCGCGCGCATGTACTGGTGCCCAAGGACTTTGACCAGCACCCAGAGGCGCACTTCCCGCTCATCGTATTCCACGGACACTTCCCGGCTGATTTCGGTGGATTCAGAACAACTCCACCCGATCCTAATGCCAAATGCGTGCCGTCCTGGCGGTTCCGAACGGATTGCTACAATCACACTGAAGATCAGGAATCCTATAACTTCTATAAATATTGGACCGATAAGGACACTCCGCGCGCACTTATTGTAGAAATAGACCACAGCAACCAGTACTACGATGACAGCTATGCGGTAAATTCTGCCAACCTCGGTCCTTATGGCGACGCGATCATGCGGGAACTGATTCCCGCGATCGAGCAGAAATATCATGGCATCGGACGGGGCTGGGCCCGTTTTCTCTACGGCGGTTCGACCGGAGGCTGGGAGTCCCTTGCCGTTCAGGTCAAATATCCGGATGAGTTTAACGGAGCATTCGTTGCCTGCCCCGATCCTGTCGATTTCCGGGCAATGCTTAACTTCAATCTCTACGAGGAGCCGAATGCGTATTACAGGATCGGTCCGTTCGGAACGATCGTCCGACCAGCCTATCGCGATTATCTCGGGCAGATCTCTCGAACGATCGAAGGCGAAAATCGATGGGAACTCGTGCTCGGCGACAAGGATCGTTCGGGCGGCCAATACGACATCTGGAACGCCGTTTTCTCCCCGGTCGGGCCCGATGGCTATCCCGCCCGCATCTGGGACAAGCGAACCGGCGTGATCGACAAATCGATCGCAGGCTATTGGCGAGACAATTATGACCTTCGCCATATCATGGAACGCGATTGGGCGACCCTCGGCCCGAAATTGCGCGGAAAGATCCATATCTACGTGGGTGAGGAGGACAGCTTCTATCTCAACGATGCCGTGTATCTGATCGAAGATTTCCTCAAGAAGGCCAATCCGCCATTCGAAGGCGAAGTCGATTACGGTGCGCGCGCCGAGCATTGCTGGAATGGCGATCACATCAACGGCAATGGAATTGCTCGCCTCCGCTACAACAGCTTCTACATGCCCAAGATCATGACACGAATCCGCATGTCCGCACCGGCGGGCGCGGACGTCACGAGTTGGCGCTACCCCTAAGCTTCCAGCCCGCTTTGTTCCGGAAGGACGAGATATGCTTAAAATGACGGGCATCCTGCTGGGGTGCTGGATCGGGTTGACGCCCGCCGCCGCCAATGCCGCGACGCCGATCGGGGATCAGCCGCCGGCACGAGCGCTGCTGGATCAATTGATTTCTTACAGAACGGCGAAGGGGCAAGGCCAGGTGCCCGCAATGGCGGAAATGCTGGTTGCCAGGCTGAGGGCTGCCGGCTTTGCCGACGAAGACCTCGTTCGAGTGCCCGTCACCGTAGAGGGTGAGAAGACCGAAGGACTGCTCGTTCGCTTCCGCGCACATCCCGGCGCGACAAAGCGCCCGGTCGCCCTGCTGGCTCATATGGATGTCGTCGATGCCGTTGCCGCCAACTGGCATACGGACCCGTTCAAACCAACCGAACAGGACGGATATCTCTACGGTCGCGGAAGTCTGGACAACAAATTTGCGGTGGCGCTGCTGATCACCACGTTCGAACGGCTTAAACGAGCAGGATACACGCCCGATCGCGACATCGTGCTGGCGCTCTGCGGGGATGAGGAAACCGGGATGTTGACCAGTCGGGCGATGCTGGCGCATCCATTCCTCTCCCATCTGGATTTCGCACTTAACGCAGACGCGGGCGGCGGCAGTCGCAACGATGCGGGCGCCCCTCTGGAATTCACGCTCCAGGCCGCAGAAAAGACCAGCGCCAACTTCACCTTAACGACCCACAATTCCGGTGGACACAGCGCCCTTCCCCGCGCCGACAATGCCCTTTATCAGCTTGCTCATGCGCTCGTTGCGGTGGAAGCGCTTCATTTTCCTGTCGAGTTCAACGAGATCAACCGCGCGATGATCGAGCGTCTGAGCGATCGCACAACCGGAGAGGTTACAGCAGCACTCAAGACGATCCTCCACGACCCCACGGATAGGGCGTCGATCGCGATCATCGCGCGCCGTCCGGAGATCGCAGGTTTTCTTTGGACGACATGTGTCGGCACCATGGCCAAGGCCGGCAATGCGCCCAATGCCCTCCCGCAAAATGCCTCTGCCACGATCAATTGCAGGATCATGCCAGGCGACAGTGCGGAGCAGATCCGTTCAACGCTGGCCCGCGCGATCAACGACAGCAATGTCCAGGTGGCGCTGGATGGCGAAGCCGTGGAGAGTCCGGCATCGCCGATCCGGGCCGACATTCTCGATCTTCTCGCGCATGGAGTGCAGGCCAATTATCCCGGCTTTGTGCCGACGCCGACAATGTCGATGGGCGGCACGGAAGGGCGCGAATATCGCCGCAGTGGCATTCCCACGTACGGCGCCGGCAGCATCCTCAAGACCCCTGGCGACAATCGCGCGCATGGCGTCGACGAGCGGCTTCCGCTCGACTCCTTTTACAAGGAAGTCGCCTATTGGGATGTCGTCATCCACCTATTGGGGGGTCCAGGCGGCGAGTCTCCGCGAGGATAAGACGGCGGCTTCGGACAGCCGACCCACCGCAGAAACCATCCGTGGCCCCGACCGCGCAGGTCAGGGCCGAGGCACGGTTCAGGGCGTAACACTTTCGATCTGGGTGCGCAGTCCGGCAAGGCTGCCCGGAGCGAAGTTCCATAAGGCCAGGTGCTGGGTACACCGATTGTCCCAAAGGACCAGGCTGCCCGGCTCGACCTTGATTCTGACGCTGAAATACGGATTGGCGACATGCTCGCGCAGAAACCCGATGATCGCGCGGCTCTCCGGCGTCGGAACACCGTCAATCCGGGCCGTGTAAACGCTGTTGAAGTAAAGCAGCGGACGCCCCGTCACCGCGTGGGATGAGATCAGCGGATGGCTCCAGCTTGTCTTCACCTGCCGGTCTGACCCAAAGCGACTGCGACTGACATCGTGCGTGGCCGTCAGAGCCTTGAGATAGACCGTCATCTGCGGCGAAAGCGCCTCGAATGCCGCGTGCATGTTCGCATAGGCAAGCTCGGCGCCAGCCTCGGGAGCTTCGCGGAAATAGAGCATGCTGCCCAGCGGCGGATGCTCGGAATAGGAGCCATCGGTGTGCCACTCGGTCCCGAGGATGAAATCAGGCTCTTGCTTCGATCGGAACGGCATTACCTCGGGATAGTCAGGTCCGCCACGAGGATGGGGCGCCAGCGGCCCAAAGCCTTCGGCAAAGCGCTTGATATCCACGGGTTCGAGCGACTGGTCGCGGAAGAAAAGCACATGGTGATCGATCAGCGCCTGATGCACGAACGCTTTTTCCGCGCCGGAAAGCTCACGCGACAGATCGACACCCGAAACCTGAGCACCGATATTCGATCCGAGCAACGTGATCGCGGCCTGCGAGGTCGTCATGCACATCCTTTCCAAAGGCCCAGCCTGTGCGGCGAACCGGCATCAAAGCTTCAACTGAAATTCGACACCAAGTTGCCTCGGCTCGTTATAGCTGCGCGAAATGGTCGCCGGCGCTAGAAACGGGCTGCCGCCAACGGCAGCATTGGTCCGCTCGTTGAAGATGTTGCGTCCGACCAAAGCGGCCGACCATCTTTCCGTCGAGTTGATCTGAATCCGGCCATCAACGAACGTTTTCGGGCCTGCCTTCACCGTATTGACGACATTATAGAAGACCCGGCTACGGTGCGAGACATCCAGGCGGGCAAGTAAATTCATATTATCGCTGATCGGTGCCGTATATTCACCACCACTGCCGATCGTATATTTGTAGATTCGGGGAACATATTTGTTCACGAATGCACCTACAGGATAGCCCGCAACCGGGAATTCTCGTATCTGCGTAGGCGAATAGCCAAAAGAGGAATTGAACCTAAGCCGCCTCGTGACGGCGGCCTGAGCCTCAACCTCTCCGCCATAGCTTCGCGACCGCGGTATGTTTGCGATGGATGAATAATTTCCCTGAGGCAGCGGCACCGCATAGATGAACTGCTCGTTGCGGTAGCGGGTATAATAAGCTGCCGCATTGAGAATCAGACGGTCGTTGAAAAAGCTGGACTTTTCGCCGATCTCGAATGTATCCGAAGTTTCGTTCGTATATTGGCGCGCGCCGATAGGGCTGTTGGGATTAAAGCCGCCGGAGCGAAAGCCGCGCGAATAATCCCCGTATACCAACAGGGCGTCCGTTGCCTGATAAGTCAGGCTAACCTTCGGCTGGAATTCCGAAAATCCCTTCTTGTTTAGCACGTTAAGCGTGAGATCCCGTGCGCTTTCCTCATCATGATCGTAGCGTCCGCCAGCAATCACGGTGAGTTGATCGGTCAGCTTGTAGCGCGCCTCAGCAGCAAGCGCCCATAGCTCACTTCGATAACGATTGGATGCAATCGGCGCCGCAAAGGCGTAGTTTCCCGGCGACACGACAGGACCATAAGCATTGACGTCTAGCACCCTGAGCTTCTGCCCGAACGCGCTGATCAACCAGCTGAAACGGTGATCGTCGCTGGAAGTCAGACGAAGCTCCTGGTTAAGGATATCGACATTGTAGATAATCTTCTCGGCGGTCGTGGGCGATGCCGTGAAATCACCGTCGGCGATGCCGTACGTCTTGCCCGATTGATAGCCCGAGATCGACGTGAACGTCACGCCCCCGAAATCATGCTTCACCGTACCGGAAACGTTCGTGACGTGCCGGTGCTGGAAGCCGTCAATGTCTCCGTTCGGGAGTTGTGAATAGGTGTCGATCAGGGCCGCCGGAGTTCGCAAAAGCCAAAGGCCGCCCGAATTCTGACGGAAATAGCGTACACGCAGATCAATCGATGTGTTGACCGCCGGTTGCAGGATCAGTCGCCCTTGCACGCCATAGTCCGTCGACCGATCGACATAGGCATTGGTCGTCACGTCCTGGATCAAGCCACGAAAACTCTTCACATAGCCCGCGACACGAAACATCGCGACATCGCCCTTGAGAGGACCGCTGATGCTACCGGATGTAGTGAAGTCGTTGCCTTCGAACGCCCCCACCTTCATCTCGGCTTCGAAATCATTGGTCGGCTTCTTTGTGACGATATTTATCGCTCCGGCGATCGCACCCGCACCGTAGAGAATACCTTGCGGCCCACGCAGCACCTCGATCTGCTGCACGTCGAACAACTGCTGCAATAGATATTCCTGGCTGGGCTCCTGTACTCCATCGACCACCACCGCAAAAGGCGGCTTGCCCCCGGTCACGTTGGTGAATCCCCGAAAAGATATGTTCTGCGTGCCCGGCCGATAATGATTGTCGATGACGAAGTTGGGCGTCAGCCGCGCAACATCCTGAGCGGTATTGACTCCACGCGTTTCGATATCGTGTTCGGACAATACGCTCACGGAAATGGGCGTCTTCTGGAGCGGCTCGTCCCGCTTCTGTCCGGTGACGATCAGATCGTCGGCGGAATCAGACGAATAATCTGACTTCACACCCAGTAAATCCACAGGAAATTGGGCGCTAGCGGGGCAAGAAGCGATAACAATCACGGCTCCGAAGCAGGCACAACCGGATGACCCGAACAACCTTACCCCCATGTCTGCCCCATATTTTATAGCAAAATGGTATTTTTACTCCAACAAATATGCAAATATACTTCACTAATAAGTTATTTTGCGCGATATTTTATGAAAAATACTCCATATTATCGAAGATAAATATGTTAATATTTCATGTATTGGCGAAACAGCCCGACGGGGTCAAACTCAAACCTTGTCGAATCGAAATTTATTACACTGATCGGTATAGTGCAATATCAATGTCTTTTTTAGAGGAATTCCCTCGGAAATTCGCATTGGCCCGAATATAAATATATGATATTAATAGATTTTTATTGCATTTGATCCGGCCTGATCAGTGTGTATTATCTGTTGCGACGATGTGTCGATCCCATTGCGCGAGGGCGGTCCGGGAATCCATGAGCAACTCAGACGACACCTCGCCGCTCGTTCGTCCGGCCATGACGCTGGCACTTTTGTCTTCAGCGTCATTCCTGAACTCCTACGATCGCTCGATCTTCCCGATCATCCTGGAACCGATGAAGCGGGAGCTCGCGCTCACGGACACGCAGGTCGGCCTGCTTGTGGGACCCGCTTTCGCAATCCTCTTCGCGATCGTCTCCATCCCCATGGCGAGCTTTGCCGATAAAGGGCGAAGGGCTGCCGTGCTGGCCTGGGCTATGGGCTTCTGGTCGCTGATGACCGCCTTGTGCGGTCTCGCGACCGGCTTCGCGACGATGGCGCTGGGGCGGTTCGGGGTAGGTGCCGGAGAGGGAGGCGGTGGCCCCAGCATAAACGCGCTCGCGGCCGATGCATTCGGAGTAAAGCGTCTGGCGACCGTCCTGTCGGTAATCGTGATGGGATCCAATATCGGCGCTGCCACCGCGCTGCTCGCGGGCGGCTGGCTGACCGACGCGTTCGGGTGGCGATGCGTCTTTTTGGTCGGAGGCGCCGCTGGCTTGTTCATCTCACTGGCGATCGCCTTGGCCTTGCCCCGGCCCACCGCACATATCGTAGGCGTCGCACCATCGAGCTCGATCGCGACCCGGATATCCACTCTTTTTCGGCGGCCCGCCTTTGCATTGCTGTGTGCCGGCATCGGCCTGAGTTCGATCGCGCTCAGTTCATTCACCGCATGGGGTCCGGCCTTCTTCATCCGCAAATTTCATGTGAGCCCCGGTGAGGTAGGCCGCACCTACGGCATCATCCACGGATGTCTGGCGATCCTGATCCCTCTGGTCGCGGGGCTGATCTCGGATCGGCTGGCACGCCTCGATCCGCGCTGGCCGGCCTATATGCTGGTCATCATCCTGCTGCTGAGCGTGCCTGCCAATTTCGCCTTTCTGTCGTCTTCGTCGTTCGGTGCCGCCCTGTTTCTGGTCGTTCCGGTTTCTTTCCTGCAGTTGGCGATTGTTCCGCCATATTACGCGCTGGTCCAGCTACTTGCCGGGCCCCAGTTGCGGTCGAGCGCGGCTGCCGTGTCCGGCGCGATCATTTATCTCATGGGTTATGGGCTGGGGCCGCCCCTCGTCGGGCTCATGAGTGATACATTTGGATGGGCTGGCGGCGCGAATAGCCTTGAGCGCGCGATGATGCTCAGCTTGGTTAGCTATTTTGGCGGCGCGGCGATGTTCTGGCTGTGCGCGCGACATGTCGCTGCCGGTCAGCACGCAGCAGCCGGAGCCTAGCGTCATGTCCACCGTCCCCATCGCGATGCGAAATTCGCCCCCCCCGATAACGTCGTCCACCATAACGGTTACGCCCATTACTCCACGCATCGGCGCCTTCGTGGATCTTCTCAATCCTGCCGCACCAATCGATCACAGTGCAGACGATCTGATCCGCGCTCTGGAGGAGCATCTGGTTCTGGTCCTGCGAAACCAGACGCTGGACGCCGCCACGATCAAGCGGCTCGGCGATCGGTTGGGGCCGATGGATGCCGATGCGAAATATGGCGTGCCCGAACATCCCGAGGTCCGGCGCTTCTCGTCTGATACGACCTCCGATCATGTGCTGTCCGAAGAATGGCACAGTGACTCCTCCTGGCTGCCTGAGCCTCCCATCGTAAGCGGCCTTTATCTGGACACGGTTCCCCCAATGGGGGGCATGCTGGCTTTTGCCAGCATGTATTCCGCCCATGATGCGCTGTCGACGTCGATGCAGACCTATCTCGCGGACCTTTCCGCAATGCATGATGGCCGGCTCAGCCGGTACAAGCCTTCCATTCCCGACCCTACCGCCATCCATCCCGTTATCCGGGCGCACCCTGTCACCGGTCGCAAGGCGCTCTATGTGAACAGTGTTTTCACGGATCGGATCGTCGGCGTTTCGCCACAGGAGAGCCGCGCGATCCTCGACTTCCTGTTCGATCACATCGCCAACGCCTATTTTCAGGTGAGGTTCGAATGGGAACCCGGCACGCTGGTCCTGTGGGACAATCGGTGCACGCAGCATCTATCGATATGGAATTGCCCGCCTCGCGCCTGTGCCGGCTACCGTATCCAGATCGAGGATCGGACGGGATCATTATAGCCAACGTGTAGTAGCACACGCGCTGACGGAAAGCGCACGCGCGCCCCTCAACCCTCCATATAAAGCGAAGGTATTCGATGGCCCGTTATCGGATCGCGATTGATATCGGGGGCACATTTGTCGACGCGGTTCAACTCGACTGCACCTCGGGCACTCTCAAGATCGCCAAGGCTGCGACGACGCCGTCGCGGCCAGCCGATGGCGTCATCGAGGCGGTTCGTCTGCTCGGCACTCCGCTCGATCAGACGGACATTTTCGTTCACGGCACCACCCTACCGCTCAACGCGATCATCGAGCGCAAGGGCGCGCGCACCGGCTTCATCACGAATGCGGGCTTCCGCGACGTTCTGGAGATCGGGCGCGCCAACACCCCGTCCGCGCACATGTATGATTTCGCCTACGAGAAGCCAGCGCCGCTCGTGGCGAGGCGCCATCGCCATGGCATTGCCGGTCGGCTTGATGCCAGCGGATGCGAGCTCATCCCGCTGGACGAGGATGCTGTGCGCACGGCTGCGCGCGCACTCGCCGCACAAGACGTGAGCGCCGTGGCCGTCACGCTCCTGCATTCCTACGTGAACCCCGCGCACGAAGCGGCGATCGCTCAAATTCTGAGACGCGAGTTTCCCGAGCTCGCTGTCTCGGTTTCATCCGAAATCTGCCGGGAATATAGGGAGTATGAGCGCGGCATGACGACTGTGCTCGACGCCTACATCCGGCCGATCTTCAAACGCTATATCGGCGAATTGCGGAATGGCCTCGAACGACTGGGCTTTACCGGACAGTTTCTCGTGATGCGGTCCAGCGGTGGCGCAACCACCGCGGAACTCGCCATGCGGGCCCCCATCTTCACCGTGATGTCCGGCCCGGCCGGCGGTATCGTCGGGGCGACGGAGCTTGCCCGCGCGATCGATCGCCCGCGGGTGATTACACTCGATTATGGGGGAACCAGTCTCGACACGAGTGTGGTGGAGGATTTCCAGCCCAGCGTCGCGCTACAGGCGTCGCTCGAAAGTCTCCCCTTGCTGATACCGATCTTCGATATCCGATGTATCGGTGCGGGCGGCGGCTCGATAGCGTCCGCTACGGACGGCATGCTCGAGGTCGGTCCGCGCAGCGCCGGGGCGGATCCGGGGCCGATCGCCTTCCGCAAGGGCGGCGTCGAGCCAACGACCACGGACGCCGCTATCATTCTGGGATATATGGATCCCGGCGGCTTCCTCGGCGGCCGGATGCCATTGGATGCCGAGGGCAGCCGGGCCGGGCTCGACCGATGCGTCGCGGCGCCGCTCGGCCTTTCGATCGACGACGCGGCGGCTGGAATTTTCGACATTCTCGTCGCGCGCACGGTTGGTGCGATCCGCGAAATCACCGTCGAACGGGGCAAGGATCCGTCTGACTTCGCCTTCCTGGCCTTTGGCGGAGCCGGGCCGCTGATCGCCCCATTGCTGATGCGCGAACTGGAAATTGCCGAACTTATCGTTCCAACCCTGCCGGCTGCATTTTCGGCTCGCGGCATGCTTCTCTCGGATGTGGTGTCGGAGTTCGCCCAGACAGATATCATCACGCTGTCTGAAGCCGCGCTGCCGCGTTATCACGCCCATGCAGAGACTGTATCCCGGCGCGTGACCGAAACGCTTGCCGGTCAGGGCTTCGATCCGGCAGACCTTTCGATCACGCTGCTGGTGCAATGCCGTTATGCCGGCCAGGAAAATGTGCTGGAGGTGCCTTTTGCGCCTACCCAGGATGCAGCCGCGATCGCCGAGAGCTTCATTGCGCGCCATCTCCAGATTTACGGGCATGCCATTCCGAATGCGGCGATCCAAATCGTAACCCTGCGCGCCTGCGCGAACGCCAATCTGGATAAGCCGCCCTTTGCAAATGATAGCCGCGCGGCCACCAAGCTCGTCGACGCCCTGAAAACGCCCAGGGACGGCTTCTGCTTTGCTCTCCGGAGCCGCGTTTCCTTCAATGTGTTCGATCGCGAGAAACTCCGGCCGGGCCACGTGCTGGCCGGCCCTGCGATCATCGAGGAAGCGACCTCCACCACCGTCATCCATTCCGACCAGCACGCGGAGATTGATCGCATGGGAAACATCATCGTCACGCAGGCGAAACCATGAGCGCAGTTCCTCCCCGGATGGAGGTGGTGCGAAGCTATTTCCTCTCCGCCGCCGAGGAAGTTCGGAGAACGCTCATTCGAACCGCCTTCAGCACCGCCATCTATGAAGTGCTCGACTTCGGCATCTCGCTTTACGATCGCCATCTCGATCTGATCGCCGACGCGCCGGGGCTGGCAATGTTCCTAGGTGCGAACGATTATGCCATCCGCAAGGGCGTGGACTATATCGGGTTGGATAATCTTGACCCCGGCGACATCGTCGTCATGAACTATCCTTATTGGAATTCGGCGCACGCTGCGGACGTCACACTGTTCGCGCCAATCTTCGATGCAGCACAAACCACGCTGATCGCCTTTTGCTGCATCCGCGCGCACTGGAAGGATCTGGGCGCCAAGGATCCAGGCTATGTGCTCGATTCCACCGACATGCACCAGGAAGGGCTCATCTTCCACGGCACCAAAATCTATCGGCAAGGCGCTCTGAACACCGAGCTTCGCGAACTCATCCGCTTCAACTCCCGCTCACCGGATATTGTTCTGGGAGATCTCGAGGCACAGGTAGCGGCCATTCGCATCGGCGAGCGACGGCTCCAGGAAATGCACCGGAAGTTTGGTGCCCGAGCCTATGACGACACGATCGCGCGGATGCTGGAGCATGGCGAACGTACGACGCGCGCAGCCATTGCGCTGCTGCCCCAGGGAAGCTGGGAGGCGGAGGACATCATCGATGACGATTCCGTATCCGACGATCCGGTTCCCATCCGGGTCCGCGTCACAATCGAGCAGGACAAGGTCATCTTCGACTTTGCCGGCTCATCGCCCGCCGTGCGGGGACCAATCAACATTCCTCCGGGATTGACCCAGACAATCTGCAAATTTGTCCTCAAATCTCTGACAACCCCGTCAATCCCGACCAATGCCGGCCAGTTTCGCGCACTGGAGGTTCGTGCACCGGAGGGGAGCCTCTTCTCCGCCGCCTATCCGGTCGCAACTTATACGCAATGGGGCACGCACGTGGCGGTGGACCTGGTCTACAAGGCGCTCGCCAAGGCACTGCCCGAGCGGCTCGCAGCCTGTTCCGGTGGTGACCTGTTCGGCTTCATGATGGTCGGCCAGAAGGACGGCGTTCGCTTCGCAATGGGATCGAACGACGCGGTCGGCTGGGGCGCGACGATCGACCACGACGGCGGCAACGCACTCAACCATATCTCAGGCGCGCTGGTGCGAAACACGCCGATCGAAGTGATGGAGATCAAGAGCGCGATGTTCTGCGAGATATTCGAGCTACGTCCCGATTCCGGTGGTGCGGGTGAGCATCGCGGTGGTCTCGGCCTGAGCCGCACGATCCGCTTTGCCGCCCCGGGCGAATTCCTCACGATCAACAAGCGCTCCAAGTCCGCGCCATGGGCGCTGCAGGGTGGATGCTCGCCCGCACCCAATCAGGCAATCTATTTCCCGGGAACGCCGACGGAGGTCCGCGGCGGCACTCATCGGGCCGCGGTCGCCACCGGGGACCGCGTCATATGCCATTCCGCAGGGGGTGGCGGCTATGGTGACCCAAGACGGCGGGAGCCCGCGAAAGTGCTGGAGGATGTGCTGGACGGCTATGTCTCCGTCGAACAGGCAAGGTTGAGCTACGGTGTCGCCATAAGCGGTAACGAGATCGACTGGGTGGCAACGACCATGCTTCGCCGGCCGGCATCATGAGTGTCGCCGATATCGCCGCAACATTCGATCCCGGCTTTTCCGTCACCGCACATATCCCTGGGGGCAGCGCGCGGATTCTGGCGCAGGATAAGCCCGAGGATCTCCGCATCGGCCTGAAACAGGATCCCGGAGGGGATTTCGACGGACATTATCACTTCAGGATAACGGGCGCTCGCGGCAAGCAATGCCGGATAACCTTCGTCAACGCCGTCACTTTGTCTGGTGGTTTCGCGGCTCTGGTGGCACGGCGGGGCGGTACGGCCGCCGGCCCATGGGGCGACACTGGCCCTCGGCTCTCCTACGATCGGAAGAACTGGATCCGGGTGATGGGCCGGATCGAAGGAACCGACTATATCGCCGAGTTCACGCGAGAATCCGACATCTGCTACATCGCCCAGTGGGCTCCCTATTCCATCGATCGGGAACTCGATTTCATCGCGGCGCTGCAACGTTCCGGGATGGTGCGGTGCGGCAGCCTCGGCCGCACTCTGCTGGGCAGCGATATCGATTATGTGATGGTGGGCGACGCCTCCCCCGCAAAGCGACAATGCTGGCTCATCGGGCGGCAACACCCGTCGGAAACGATGAGCGGCTTCTTCATGGAGGGCCTGCTGACCCGGCTGACCGATGCCGGGGACTCCGTTTGCAAGGCGCTGCTCGATCAGGCCGTGATCCACGTGGTACCCAATATCAACCCAGATGGCAGTGGGGGCGCATTCACGCGGCTTAATGGCGGCATCGCCGATCTGAACCGCTGCTGGGAGGAACCCGACCCCGAAATCAGCCCGGAAGTATATTGGGTGCAGAAACGAATGGTGGCGACCGGCGTCGATTTCTTCATGGATTGCCATGGAGATGAGGAGTTGCCCTGCGTCTTCCTGGCGGGGCCCCTCAAGCCGCCATATGGATCGGATCGACAGAACAGACTGTTTCATGCGTTCGAACTCGCATGGGCCGCAACCTCGCCCGATTACGAACCTCATCAGCCTTATCCCGGCGGCGAGCCGACATCCTGCAGCGTTACCCGGGCATGGCATTGGGCGGCGGATCGCTTTGACTGTCTGTCCGTACTGCTGGAACAGCCGTTCAAGGATACCAGTTGTACGCCCGATCCCCTTCGTGGCTGGTCCCCGGAAAGGGCCAGCGCATTGGGGGCATCTTTCATCGATGCCCTTTTCGGCGTCGTCGGGCAATTGCGCGTATGAGTGGCGATGGTTCGGTACGCATAGAGCGCTTGATCGCGGCCCCTCCTTCGGCCGTCTTCGAAACGCTGCTCAATCCCGATGCAATGCGGCACTGGCTCGCGCCCCATCATTTCCGGGTACTCGATCTAGACATGACAGCCCGCGAAGGTGGCACGTACCGGGCCGTGATCGGCGAAGAGGCCGACAATGGGATCGTCACCGGCTGTTTTGAGAAGCTCGTTCCAGGCCGGCATGTGCGGATCAGCTGGTGTTGGCCAGACATCGACACGGACGACGTCTCCCATGTCGACATGCATCTAAGTGTCGTCTCTCCGGGAACGCTGCTGGCCCTCACGCACGACAATCATCGTTCGGAAGAACAGCGCCAGGCGCGGAGCCGTGCGTGGGCAAGTTGCATAGGCAAGCTTTCCGACTGGCTTGCGCGGCAGTAAGATCGCCCTGCCGCGCGCCGGCCGGTAACAACCGCGTCCGGAAGGAGCTATTTACCCCGGCGCACCGCAGGCTTCTTCACGGGGGCGGCTGGACTGTAGATCTTGAGGAACTCGTCAATGCCGATCGCAAGTCGCTCGGTCACCGGAAGATCCTCCTTCCGCATCTCGAACCGAAACAGCAACTCTCGCTGGATAGGCGCGATCGTAAGCTGCCAGAACGAATCCGCAGCCCTGTCGAGATTGTCGATCGCCAGTTCCTCGCGTAGCACCAGCCGCTCGAGAATGCGCGCCATGCCCGTTTTGGCCCGGCCATAGCCACTGGCATGGATGATCTCCCCCAGTGAAGGGAAGCGATTGAGCTCACCGAGGATGAGCCGGTGCAGGGAGATCCTGCTGTTCGCGAGCATCACGTCGGCGTAGCGGCTCGCGAAATCGAGCAACGTCTGCGCCGCCGGCTTGTTACTGGACAAAGTCTGGTCGACTGGTGCCAGAACATCATCCACCATCGATCCGATCACGCCGAGGAACAGATCTTCCTTCGATGTGAAGTGATTATAGATCGTGCGCTTGGAGACGCCTGCGACCTCGGCGACGCGATCCATGCTTGCCGTCGCGTAGCCCTCCTTCAGGAAAACCTCGAGCGCGCTGTCAATTACCGCGCGCCGTTTCTCGATCCTCGTACGCGAGGGGCGCTCCACCTCCGCTTCGCCCGACCGCTGCTTGATATCCTCCACCACATCGCTCGCCATTGCTCTATCCTATATCCGCAAATCACTGCACTTCATCGCCACGCGCACAAGCTGCGCAATGCCTCTCCACCAGTTCGGCAAGACAAAGCGTCTCCATCGTCGCATCGGCGGACAGGTTCGGCAAACCCAAGTTTACGCCCGCCTCGATCAGCTCCGATACCGCGAGATTGCAGCGGCAACACTATACCGTATAGTGTGACCCATTAGCGATGCCAACCGTGGGCCGTCAGGCATCAAGAATCCTTCGCCCCCCCTCCTCCCGAGGCGACGATGCGCCGGTTGATCTCCGGCAAAAGATGCGCTCCAACATCGGCGCCGACCCGTCGGCGATGCCAGAACCAAGCACAGCTCGCTCTCAATCGCGCCTCGCCACAAAGTCGCCCTCTCGTGAAATTATGATTGCACTACACGGTGTAGTTATATACACCGACTATCGGTTCGACCGAGAGTGGCGACAATAACATACCGCCCAACTCGGTATCAAACCAGGAACTTAGGCTGCGCCGGAGAGTGCACCGGGTTCGACGCAGGAGATCGGACAAAAACGATGCGGCGCGAGGAAAGTCGCGCCCGATTTGGGGGGCGTCATGACGAACACGGAGATGGGCAGCCGCGCTGCTCTGACATTGGCCCTGATCTATGCCGGGATGGTTGCTCCGACGACAGCCAATGCTACGCCCGGCTCGACCGAACAGGCCGGGGCGGAAACGAAGGGCGATTCGGCGAATGAGGTGATCGTCACCGGAACCCGCAGCTTGGGCATGCTCGCGGTGGAGAGCCCTTCGCCTATCCAACTTCTCGACGATTCCGCGCTGAAACGCGTCGGCCAGAACGATCTGATCCAGGCGTTGGCCCAGAACCTCCCATCGGTTCAGGCTCAGGCTTTCGGCGGAAATGTGGATGCCTTCCATCTGTCCTTCAAGCTGCGAGGCCTCAACCCCAATCACACACTCGTTCTGATCAACGGGAAACGGCGACACGGGACGGCCAATATCTCCGTGAGCGGCGGCGCCTATAACGGCAACGCCGCCGCCGATATCAGCCTGATCCCGGTCGATTCAATCGCACGTGTCGAAATCCTGCAGGATGGCGCGGCGGCGCAATATGGAACGGATGCTATCGCTGGCGTGATCAACATCATCCAGAAAAAGGACAGTTCGGGCGGTGTCGTAACGGCCAATGCCGGCCAATATTTCGACGGCGGCGGGCGAACGTGGGATGTGGCGGGCAATATCGGCATCGAGCCGTTCGAGGGCGCCTATCTGAACCTCACGGCCGAACGGCGCTATCATGGCTACAGTTTTCGCGGCAATCTTGACCCGCGCGTGATCAACACGGGCGTCGCGGGGAATAGCGGCGCGACCCTGCTCGCACGCTTTCCAACCCTCGTGAACGCGCCGGATTATCCCTATGTCAATCGCATATCGGGCGATCCGAAATATGATCTGGCAACCGTAACCTACAATGGCGGTTATGATCTCGGATCGGGGATCGAACTTTACAGCTTCGGCAGCTATGCCCATCGCACCGGCCGGGCCAATGAAAATTATCGCCTGCCGAACGTTGTTGTCGGCGTTTCGGCGACGGACATTCCCTTCCCATATGGCTTCACACCGCAGCAGGTGGCACGCGAAACCGATTATTCCTTCACCGGCGGCGTATCTGGCAGTGTCGACAAGCTGAACTGGGATCTCAGCACCACATACGGTAACGACAAGGTCAACGTCGCAGTGGAGAATACTGCCAACGCCTCGCTCTACTCCAACTCTTCAACCGCAACGCGCGCGGGCACCACGCCACGCGATTTCCACGCGGGTGACTTCATCGCTTCCCAGTGGACAACCAATCTCGATCTTACCCGCGCGTTCGACATTGGCTTGGCGGAGCCAGTGAACGTGGCGGCCGGCATCGAATATCGGCGCGAAATCTACGAGATCGTCGCTGGCGATCCGACGTCCTACTACGGCACGGGCTCCCAGTCCTTCCAGGGCTATGCGCCCGTCAATGCGGGCAGGCACGGGCGCCACGATTGGTCAGAATATCTCGACGTGAGCGTGCGCCCCGTCGAAAAGTGGCTGATCGATGCCGCCGTGCGTCACGAGGATTATAGCGATTTCGGGTCCACGACGGTGGTAAAGGGTACCACCCGATACGATTTCACGCCTGCCATTGCGGTTCGCGGGACGGCTTCCACCGGTTTCCGCGCACCGACCCTCGCCGAGGAATATTATTCGGGTATCGGCGTCGGCCCCACGCAGATTTCCGGTGTCTTCGCGCCGAACTCGCCCGGCGCCTCCTCTCTCGGCATCCCCGGCTTGAAACCTGAAAAGTCGACCAACTTCAGCGCCGGCCTGGTGCTTCGTCCCGCGCCGCGCCTTCGGATGACCCTCGACGGTTATTCGATCGAACTGCGCCATCGCATCGTTCAGTCCGGCACCTTCTTCGGCTATAACTCCAACCGGACCGTCACCGTCTCCCCGTCCGTCATCCAGGCGCTTTTGGCCAACGGAGTCACGATCGATCCGGCAATCTATTCGGCCTCGAGCGGCAGCATCGGCGTGACCGCATTCGTCAATGGACTGAACACTCGCACACGAGGCATCGATTTTGTAGCGAATTATGCCAGCGACTTTGGATCCTTCGGCACCGTCGACTGGTCCCTGACTGCCAATTACAACAAAACCAAGATCACCAACCTCGGCAAGCCCCCCTCGAATGTGAACCAGGGCATTCTGCTCCTGGACGCAGCGGCCCAATCGACACTCGTCAAGACCACTCCGAAGGTCCGCGCGACCGCAGGCGCATTCTGGTCGTTGGGCCGGCTTAGCCTGAACCTTCGAGAATCATATTACGGCAGGAGCTACCAACTCATTCAAAATCCGGTTCTGGCCAATTACGAAAAAGCAGAGGTCAACGGGAAGTTTATCACCGATATAGAGCTATCATATAAGCTCTTCAACGGCCTTAAATTATCCGCTGGAGCAAACAATCTATTCAATACATATCCCACAAAAATTCCAGCATCCCTTATGAATGCCTATTACTCCATCAGCTCATCTAGCTACGCAACACAATACCCGCGAGAGACGGCGCTTAACATCAGCGGCGGATATTATTATGGCCGCGCAACATTCTCCTTCTGAAAACCAGAATGAGAAAAATTCCCGGCGCGAAGCCCTGGACGATCCGGAGGAACAATATGACCGAACAGGAAAGGCAGCGTGATCTTGGCGCGCTGGTCGAGGCGGATCGGCTCGCGCCGGCGCTTTACAGCGACCCTTCGATCTTCGAGGAGGAAAAGCAGCGGATCTTTCGCTCCAGCTGGGTCTGGGTCGCGCATGAAAGCGAACTTCCGGGAGCAGACACGTTCAAGACGAGCTGGGTGGGAACCGAACCCGTCATCGTCACCCGCGACAAGGGCGGACAATTCCATGTCCTGCTAAACCGCTGCCGCCATCGCGGTGCCACAGTGTGCGAAAAGAAAAAGGGCAAAGCTCCGGTCTTCGTCTGCCCCTATCATGCCTGGACGTATGAGACCGACGGGCAGCTACGTAAGGTTCCGTTCTCGGATGGTTATCCGGAGCCGTTCGACAAGGCCGATTATTCGCTGCAGCGGCTTCGCGTGGAGATCCATAACGGGATGATCTTCGCGACGTTCAAGGACGATATCGAACCGCTCGCCGAATGGCTCGGCCCTGCACGCAAATGGCTCGACCTCTTCCTGAAACAAGATGCTGGCTATGGCATCAAGGTCCTCGGTGAGCACAAATTCCGCTTCCCTGCCAACTGGAAGATCCAGCTCGAGGTCACCACCGATTCCTACCACTTCCCGATCGTCCACAAGACGTTTCTCAACGCGCTCGATGAGGAAACGGAGAACCTGATGGACGTTCTCGGCCATGGCGGCTGGATCGAGGATCTCGGCCATGGTCATTCGGTGATGGTGATGATTCCCGAACTGATCGATCTCGACGAGAATCTCGATATCCCGATCCCGGAAAGGTTTGCCGAACTCGCCAAAGAGCTTGCGACGGAAGGGCATGACGATCGCTCGGTGCGTCGTATCGTACGCGCAGTCGGCGGTACGGGGTTCAATCTCAATCTGTTTCCTAATCTCGCCTGCTCGCTCGCATTGTTCCGCGTTCTGCGTCCGGTGACGGTCGACGAGACCGAGATACAACATATAGCGCTCGGCATGCATGAGGGCCCCGAGGCAGCCAACCGAATGCGGATCCGCCTCCATGAGCGCTTTCAGGGGCCTATGGGCTTCGGCACACCCGATGACGCGGAGTGCTGGGAGCGGGTCCAGCGCGGCGTGAAGGGCGGTGCAGACATGTGGATCATGATTAACCGCGGCACAGATGCGCCGGCCGATGGTCCGGAGCCGGGCCACAATGCCGGCGACGTATCCGCCGAAACCGGCATGCGCGCCGCTTATGCGATGTGGAAGAGGATGATGACTGCATGAGCGTGGCGACGCTGGCGGCGGCATTGCCGCCCGAGACGATGGCAATCCAGAATATCGTGCAATGGTTCATCTGGAAGGAAGCCGAGTTGCTCGACCGCCAAGATTACAAGACCTGGATGGGACTTTGGAGTCCGGGCGGACTCTACATCATCCCGACCGAGTTCGAGCGTCAGGACAGTTATGCTGGAATGGTGAACGTTCTTTACGACGATGCCGACATGCGTGCAGCGCGGATCAAGAGGATGACATCGGGCTTCGCTGCAGCATCCAATCCTTCGGCCCGCACCGCCCGCCAGATATCCCGTTTCGTCATCGAGGAGCAGACGCCACAAGCGATCAACGTCTGCGCGACCATGCTGCTGACGGAATACAAGTACGAGCATACTCGCATTCTGGCCGCCGATGTCGATTACCGGCTTGCGATAGACGGGAATGACCTGCAGCTCGACCGAAAGGTCGTTCGCCTCATAAATGCTGACGATTTCCTGCCCACGATCGGATACCTGCTGTGAACGAGGGCGCGACTAGGCATCCTCACAAATTGGTCGCGACCAGCTGGACGCAATCGGGGCCGGCAGCCCCCTATTCAGGGCGCAACTGGAGCCCCTGGAGCTTCGAGCGGCGCGTGGCGGGCCTTGCAAGGGCCGGGTTCGCCGGTCTCGGCCTCGTACAGGAGGACCTAGCCTACATTCTCTCCCACGAGGCGCACGGTGCAAATCGACGCGCCCGGCTGGAATGGATGCGAGAGATCGTCGACCGGGAAGGCATCGAGATCGTCGAACTGGAGTTCCTCACCAACTGGATGTTGCCGCCGGACGATGCTCGCCGGCAGATGGAGCAGCCGATGCGGGATTTGCTGATGGAGGCGGCCCCGATACTCGGCGTAAGCCACATCAAGATCGGCAATTTCGGCCTTCCCGCTTCCGTGCAGGATTTGAGAAGTCGCTTCGCGGAGATCTGCGATGAAGCCGCGGCTGCGGGCGCCCGGATCGGAATGGAAATTTTTCCGATCGATCCGAATGCACAAACACTCGACCAGGCACTCGAATGGTGCGGGGACAATCCCAACGGCGGCCTCTTTCTGGACGTCTGGCACGTCAGCCATGCCCCGCGCATCACTTTTGAGGATGTCGCACGGCTCGATAAATCCCTGCTCGTCGGAGTCGAATTGGATGACGGATGGCTGCCGACGCCGGAAGAAAACGCGATACTGAACGGACCCGACGGACTGGGCTTTGCCGAGACGACGCTGAACATGCGGCGCCTTCCAGGTCAGGGCAATTTCGATATTGTCGGCTTCGTACGGGCCGTGGTCGGTACGGGATTTAGCGGTCCCTGGGGCAATGAAATCCTGTCGGAAGAGTTTCGACGGCTGCCGATGGACGTCGCCTATCCTCGCGTTGTTCGGGCAGCAAACGAACAGCTAGACCTCGCGCTCTCGCCCGCTTTTCAGCCCTCGTGACCAGCACCAGCGTGGCCGAGACATATGACATTGTGATCGTCGGTAGTGGTATCAACTCACTGGTGTGTGCCGCGGAGCTTAGCCTCAAGGGCCGGAAAGTTCTTGTTCTGGAGCGCGCAGAGACCGCCGGTGGCTGTATCAGGACGGAAGAGGTCACGCTGCCCGGTTACCGGCATGACATCTTCTCCATGTCTTATCCACTCTTCGTTACCACGCCCTTCTACCCCATGCTCAAGCCGCATCTGGATCGGGAAGGCGTCCGGATGGTGAGCGCAAAATTTCCAACGGGCGTGCTGCTCCCCGACGGACGATCATTGCTGCTTCGGCAGGATCGTGCAGCCAACGTCGCACGCTTCGATAGCGAGGCGATTGGTGACGGTCAGGCACATGCCCGCGCGATGACCAGCATCGAACGCGCCAGCCCCCTACTCTTTGGCCTGCTCGGTAATGAGCCCAAATCACTCGCCAGCCTCGGGCTGGCGCTGCGCGAAGGACTGACACGGGGCTGGAACGGAACGTCTGCGATCGCCGCGGATGCGCTGGAACCGCTGCGATCGTGGGTAGAGCGCGACTTTTCGTCTGAGCTTCTTGCCGCCCTGATCGCGCCATGGGTCCTGCATGTCGGCCTGGGGCCTGACAGCGCCTTTTCCGCAATGATGGGTAAGATTGTCCTTTTCACGCTGGAAGCAGCGGGCCTTCCCTTCGTTGAAGGGGGGGGAGCTCGGCTTGTCGAAGCGTTCACCCGGATCATTACCACGCATGGCGGCGCGATACGGACGTCCTCCGACGTTGCCTCCGTAATCGTCGAACGCGGCCGGGCGCGCGGCGTCGTACTGGAGACGGGGGAATCCGTGCACGCGGGTCGCGCCGTGGTGTGCAACACGACGCCCACTCAACTCTATAAACGCCTCCTGGCTGATGTTCCCATCGACGGACTCACCCGAAGCGGCGCCGATCGCTATCGTTACGGCCGAGCCGATATGCAGATCCATATAGCGCTCAAGGAACCGCCCCGCTGGCCCTCCCCCGAATTGGCACAAGTCGGCCTGCTCCACCTTACGGCTGGATTGAACGCCGTTTCGAAGGCAGTGAACGAAGCCGATCGCGGCCTGCTTCCCACAAACCCCACCATCGTGGTTGGCCAGCCGGCCGACGCGGATCCCTCACGCTGCCCGCCCGGCGCCTCGCTTCTCTGGATCCAGCTTCAGGAATTGCCCCGTATCGTGACCGGCGATGCCGCAGGCGAGATCGCCCCTCCCGCCGACGGCAGGTGGAACGATGACATAGCGCGCAACTATGCCCGGCGCGTGCTGGACGAATTGCGTCGCCACATCACCAATTTCGATGACGCGGTTCTCGATATCCATGTGATGGGCCCGCACGTACTGGAAAGTTTCAACATCAATCTTGTCGGCGGCGACCCTTATTCCGGCGTCTGCTCGCTGGATCAGTTCCATTTCCTGCGGCCCTTTTCAGGCAACCGCGGTCATGCCACCCCGGTTCGCGGCCTTTATCATATCGGGGCCTCCACTCACCCGGGTCCGGGCCTAAGCGGAACGTCCGGCCATATGGCAGCGGCGGCCATCGGATGATCACTGCCCATCGAGACCGTAGACGCAGACGAACATGCGCGCGACACAGATCCTACAGATGACGACGTCTCACGAAATATCCGTCGCCGATCGGGAGCAAGAGGCGAAAGGATCGCTGACGGCTCCCCTCGCTGTGCCCGTCGGTATTGCGCGGCGATGGAGTCTCATTGCTATCCTGTCGCTCACCGTATTGCTGTCTTATGCAGATCGACTGGTCATAAATCTTGTCGCGGGCGGGATTCAGAACGAGCTGGCGCTCAGCGAGCTCGCAATCAGTCTGGTTATGGGAACCGGCTTTGCGCTGCTCTACGCGCTTTTCGGCATACCTCTAGGGCGCCTTGCTGATCGCCTGAACCGCCGCAACCTGGTGATGGCCGGAATCGCCGTCTGGTCCACCGCGACCGCGGCATGCGCGATCGCGACGAGCTTCGGCGCGCTATTCGTGGCTCGCATGTTCGTCGGGCTCGGCGAGGCGGCGCTCATGCCCGCTGCAACATCGCTGATAACAGACACATTCTCCCCGCAGGAGAGAGGGCGCGCCTTCGGTGTTTTCCACGTGGGTGGAGTGCTCGGCAGCGGCCTGGCGCTCGGCCTCGGTGGGCTCATCCTGGCAAGCGTCGAGCATGGCCTCTTGATGGGATTACCCGTGCTGGGCACGTTGCCGGCCTGGCGCAACGTGCTGCTGATAGCAGCTCTGCCCGGGGCGCCGCTCTGCCTTCTCCTGCTCACGGTAAACGAACCGCAGCGGCAGGGATTGCGCGGTGCGCAGGGGCTGATGGCACTGGTCCGGGCGAGCCTTGCCAGGCGCGCGCGGGTTGCGCGTGCGTGCCTGGCCGTCGGTGTCGTTGCCGCTGGCGACTACGGGCTTCTTTCGTGGCTCCCCAGCATGCTGGATCAAGCGCACGGAATTGAGGCGAGTGTTGGAGGCCAACTGATCGGTGCAATGGTAGCGGGCGGCGGCCTGGGCGGCTGCTTTCTGGGTGGTTGGCTGACCGACTATTGCGCGCGCAAAAAGGGGTTGCCGGCACGCATTTGGTCCATGCGGATCAGCTATGCCATCTGTCTCGCGAGCGTCGTGATTCTGATTTTGCCGAATCCAACGATGGCGCTCTGCGGCGCCGGATTATGGGTCTTCGGATCGGTTTCGGGAATTGTAGCCGCCAACACTTATTTGCCCGAATCGGTCGCCAACGAGCATCGGGCGACGGTGATGGCTTTCTCAAACATCTGCAGCGCCATCGTAGGCATGGGCCTCGGGCCAACCTCCGTTGTCAGCCTGTCATGGCTGATGCCGCAGGCGGCAGATCACGGGCTGCGGCTCGGCATTGCAGGCGTGTGCGGGATAGCCGCGAGCGTGGCTCTGCTGCTTCTTGCCTGGCGCAGCCGCCCCCTTCCCGCTCGGAATGGAACACGATGACGAACAACGCCGCTTATTCCCGGTTAAACCCGCATATGGCTGGGGTTCGCCGTGTCGACTATGCCGCGCTTCAAGACAGGATCGACGCTGGCTACCTGATGCTTGGCTGGGCCGATCCATTCTTTCCCGATCCCTGCCTTCCCGAACATGTGATAGCGGCGGCAAAGGCAACGCTCGATGAAGGCGGTGCGCATTACAGTCTGCCGATCGGTTCACCGCAGCTCCGCCGGACGATCGCCGGCAAGCTTGCACGAGTGAACGGCATGTCGATCGATCCCGATCGGGAGCTGATCGTCACGCCAGGTTCGGACACCGGCCTGTGGCAAGCCATGCAGGTCGTGATCTCGCCGGGAGACGAGGTGCTCAATCCGGTTCCAAGTTACCCCAGCAATGTTCGCAATGTCGAGTTGATGGGCGGCGTGAACGTTCCCGTCCCTCTAGACGCCGAACGTGACTTTGCGCTCGATCTCGACGCGCTGCGCCAACGGATAACCCCGAGTAGTAAACTGATCGTCCTGACGCAGCCCAACAATCCAACGGGCACCGTTCACGACCGTGCGACGTTGGAGGCGCTGGCCAAGATCGTGATCGATCATGATCTGCTTGTCGTCGTCGATCAGGCGTTCGAGGATGTCATCTACGACGGGCGGGAGTTCGTGACCTTCGCCACTTTACCCGGCATGCGCGAGCGGACGATCACCGTCTTTTCCTTGTCCAAGGGGATGGCAATGAGCGGTTTCCGGATCGGCTATACGGTAGCCGCCCCCGAAATCATGGCGATCATGCATGGCACCGCCGTCAACATCCTGGGTGCCGCGAACACGGCGGCCCAGGCTGCCGCCGTAGCGGCCCTTCAGGCGCCTTCTTTCGTTGACGGCTATCGCCGAACCTTCGCCGCGCGACGAAAGCTGGCGACGGAGATTTTCGCGAATGTTCCGGGCGTCAGATTCAGCGCGCCGCAAGCCGGTCTGATGCTATGGCTCGACACATCCTCCCTCGGCAATTCGCGCGACGTTGCGGACCATATTGCACAGAAGGCTCGCATTATCGTGCATCCGGGAGAGAATTTCGGCGGCATCGGCAGCGGATACATCCGTATCATGCTGAGCGCTCTCCGGGACGACATCGCCTTCGCGGATGCACTGCGGCGAACAGCGGACTGCCTAGGCTCATTCGATCCCCAAAACTGACCCAGACGGCTTCCAGCGTTGACGCGTCACTCCCGTCCTCTGAGCCTCCCCCAAACGGGCCGTTTCATCTGAAATGTCGCCGATTGTCGGCTATACCAGCCGGATCCATGCAGTCGGGCGATCAGCCGCATTCCCGGTGAATCGATATAATGGTTTTCCGCGTCCAAAACGAACTCGTCGCGAATATGCGCGTGAAGGACCTCGGCGATAACGGCGATCTGCCGCGGTCCCGTTTCGATCAGATGAAGGGACCGGCACTCAAAGCTCACGGGAGCGCTCGCGATCCGTGGTGGCGCGACGGCAACGGAGGCAGCAGGCTCAAGGCCCGCCAGCACGAACTCGTCAATCTCCGGCGGGGCGTCGATGCAAGTCAGGTTCATGGCCTCGGCATGCGCCTCATCGACAAGATTCACGACGAACTCGCCCCTCGCCCGGATATTCGCCGCAGTATCCTTGAGGCGAAGTTCGGCATGCGCGAGCAGGCCCAGAGCGATGGTGGGAGGGTCGTCGCCCAGAACATTGAAGAAGCTGTAGGGCGCGGCGTTCGCAACGCCGTCCACCGAAAGCGACGTTACCCAGGCGATCGGCCGTGGCGTGACGCAGGAGCCCAGAATCTTGTAGCGGCTCGCCTTGGGCAAAGCGCGCATATCGAAATCCATCGACTCAGCCCTGCCGTAGGACCGCCGTTTTGGGGGCTTCGTCCACGTGGAGACGAAATACGTCGGGGCGGGCATAATGACCAACGACGTCGAAGTCATATTTTCCGCGAACGACCTCGTTCAGATCGAGATCGGCATACAGGATCGTCTCGCCTGAGAAATCGGGTCCGGCCAGAACCTCACCCAGCGGACTGACGATCAGACTTCCTCCGCGCATCAGTATCGTCTCCGCCTCGTTTCCCAGCGCGCAATCATAACCGGCCGGAAACGCGCCTCGCCGGATATGCTGGCATGCGGAAAGGACGTAACATCGCCCTTCGAGCGCGATGTGTTGCATCGTGCCCGCCCACGTATCGCGATCATCGGCGGTTGGCGCGCAATAGATGCTGATGCCCTTGTCATACATGGCTAGCCGAAGGGCCGGCATATAATTTTCCCAGCAGATCACCGCGCCGATTCGGCCGAGTTCCGTTGCGAATACCGGCATTGTCGATCCATCGCCAAAGCCCCAGATCAGCCGTTCCGCGCCGGTTGGCATGAGCTTGCGGTGCTTGCCGATCAGCCCTTTTCGGCCATCCAGAAACAGCGCCGTACAATAAAGCGTGCCGCCGTCACGCTCGAGGCAACCGAGCACCACGAACATATCCGTCTCTCCGGCCGCCTCCACCAGGATCGCCAGTTCGGGCCCGTCCAGAGCAATGGCGGAAGCGTGATACCGCGCGAAATCGTCGCGCCCCTCCGGCTTGCGCATGCCGACCGGCGTCCCGAACGACGCGCCCTTGGGATAGCCCCCGATGAATACCTCGGGAAAAACAGCAAGGCGCGCGCCCGCCGCGGCGGCCTCGTAGAGCAGCGCTGCTCCTTTTCGCGCCGATGCCTCGGGATCGAACGGGACCGACGCCACCTGCACCACTGCCGCCTTGTATCGAGCCACGATTCACCTCCGTCCATCTTCCCGTCCTTATTGCACCGCGTTGACACGAGCGCGCAATATATTTTAAGCTTATAATAATTTTAGAGGGCGGACCCATCGTGACCGAAAGCTTCGATCAATATCGCGAGGAGATAATCGGTCGCGCCAACGTGATCGATACCGCAGAGCTGATCCATTATTATCGCCAGCTGTCAGACGAGCATGCCGGCGCGCTGTGGACGGTTGCGAACAAGATCGAACCGTGGGAGCCAATCTCCGGTTCCGTGCCGATCGTCTGGCGATATGATCGGCTCCGCGATCATGTGCTGCGCGCCATAGACCTGGTCACGCCGGAGCAGGCCGGCCGCCGCGTCGTCTACCTCGCCAATCCCGGACGTACCGACGTCACGGCTGCGGTCGGTTGGCTATATTCGGGAATACAGGTGATGGGGCCCGGGGAAATGGCCTCCAGCCATCGTCACTCGGCCTCCGCGCTGCGCTTCATCATGGAGGGATCGGGTGCCTTCACCAATGTCGACGGCCAGAAGATGACCCTTGGCCGCAACGATTTTGTACTCACCCCGAACGGCACCTGGCATGAACATGGCGTGGCGGAGGACGGGACGATCTGCACTTGGCAGGACGGGCTCGACATTCCGCTGATGAATGCGCTGGAAGCCAATTTCTATGAGGTCCATCCCGACCTTCAGCAGGCCGTGAGCCTCCCTGTCGATGCCTCAACAGCAACTTGGGGTAACGCAGCCTTAAAGCCGGCCGGTGAGAGTTGGTCCAAACGCTATTCTCCGCTGCTCAAATATGAGTGGGAAGCGACCTACGAGGCGCTCGCACGCTACGCCCGCGTCACGGACGGCTCCCCCTATGACGGGGTCCATATGGATTATGTCAATCCGTTTACCGGCGGTCCGCCAATGATGACAATGGGCGCGTCGATGCAATTGCTGCGCCCCGGCGAGCACACCAGGGCGCATCGCGAGGTGGGATCCTTCGTCTATCAGTGCGCGAAGGGAGAGGGCTATTCGGTCGTCGGCGGCAAGCGCCTCGACTGGAAGGAACGCGACATTTTCGTCGTTCCCTCCTGGATGTGGCACGAACATGTCAACGGCTCGGCAAGCGACGACGCCTGTCTCTTCTCCTTTCACGACTTGCCGGTGATGCGCGCACTCGGCCTTTACCGGGCGGAAAGCCTTGCCGAATTTGGCGGCCACCAACCCGTCTTTTCCTGATTGAACAGCTTCCAGAAAGGGCTTTATGCGTCTCGTGACCTATCGCGCCTCCATTGAGGCGGAGAGCCGCTTGGGCGTTCTTGTCGACGACCTTGTCATCGACGTCGCCATCCTCGGCGCCCGCGCGGGCATTCCCATACCGTACCGCATGCTCGATTTTATCGACCTCGGACCGGTCGCTATCACAGAGCTCAAAGCGCTGATCGAGGAGGCGGAAGGTCGCTGGCCGATCAACGGAGCACTCCCGATCGAAAATGTGATGCTGCTTGCGCCGATCCCGCGCCCCCGGAAGAACATCTTCGGCATCGGCCTAAACTATGTGGAGCATGTCGCTGAAAGCGCCCGCGCTCTGGATACGGCCAAGGATCTGCCCACCAAACCGGTCATCTTCTCGAAACCGCCCACGAGCGTGATCGCGCCAGGCGAGCCGGTGGTCCACCGTGCCGATATTACCCGGCAGCTCGACTGGGAGGTTGAACTGGCAGCAGTAATCGGCCGCACTGCCAAGCGCGTCGCGACCAATCAGGCCCTCGACTATGTTTTCGGCTATACCGTCCTTATCGACATGAGCGCGCGCGACAACCGGCGGGGTGGCCAGTGGATCTATTCGAAGGGTCAGGACAGCTATGCGCCCCTCGGCCCCTGCATCGTCACTGCAGACGAAATTCCAGATCCGCAGACTCTCGATCTATGGCTCACCGTGAACGGCGTTGAGAAACAGCGCTCGAACACGCGATTCATGCTGTTCGATGTCGCTTACCTGATCTCGGACCTCAGCCAGGGCATCACCCTGGAACCAGGCGACATCATCGCCACGGGCACGCCGGCCGGAGTCGGCGCTGGACGCGATCCTCAGGAGTGGCTCTGTCCGGGCGATGTCATCGAGGCGGAGGTAACCGGCATCGGCAGGCTGCGCCATCCAATCGTCGCCGGATGAGGGGGCGGGCTCTATGGCCTTCAAGCCGTGGAGCCCGCCGCTCGGGACGGGACGGACAACGATCGTCTTAGCTTCACGCGCGCGCCATTTCACCCAACCGCATGTCAGCCGGCCATTCCACCGGGCGCCCCGTATTCAGATTCATGCACACCAGCACGACGCTGATCTGAAGCCTGTGTTCGTCGGCACACATGACGTCAATCCGCAAATCCGCAGAGGTCTGCCCCGTCCGGGCCACTTCGATCTCGAACGACAGCAGATCGCCAAGCCGGCTCGGCGCCGAGAAGATTGTCTCGAGCTTCACCGTGGGTACTCCCAAACGGCGATCAAGGTGCATCCGTCTGAAGTCGACACCTACATGATCGGCGAAGAAATCCTCGATCGCGGCGTTGAGCATCTCAAAGTAACGCGGATAGAAGACTATGCCGGCGGGGTCGACATGAGCGAACCGCACTTTCTGTCGCGAAACGAAAGTCATGCGTTCCCCTCATCCTCTCCGATCGACGACTTCAAGATCGCAAGCAGATCAAAGAGCGCCTTCTGCTCCGACCGGGACATGCCGTTAAGCATGCCCTTGATCCAGCCATGATGCGCAGCCGCTAGATCGGCGAAGTGCGCGCGCCCCTGCTGCGTCAACGCAACGATCGACGAACGGCGATCCTCGGGCGCCGCGCTGGTAACGATCAGGCCATCGGCTTCCAGCTGGCGCACGAGAGCCGTGACATTACCGTTCGATACGAGCAGCGCCTTTGAGAGCGCGCTCATGCTGACGCCTTCCGGGTGGCGCTCCAACGTCGCCATCACGTCGAATCGCGGCAGGGTCGTATCGAATTGATCCACGAACCGCCGTCGCAATCTCTTCTCGATAATCGTCGAGCAGCTGAGAAGCCGCAGCCAAACACGCACATCCATGCGATCGGCAAGAGCCCCGTCATGCTTTTCGCGAACCCTGACCACACTTTCTCCTTCGTTGCCGCGTAGATCCGTGGCTTTCATGCCGTGATAGCCAAGCGATGCAAGGTACGCGCAAGTTGCGCTTGCCCGGATGCATAAGCCTTCGGAATTGCGACGCCGCGATACCCCACAGTTGCAGCCGCGCGAGCCGTCCACGCGGGATCTATCAGGTGTGGTCGCCCAAGCGCGACAAGATCGGCGCGCCCGGCAGCCAGGATCGAGTTCACGTGATCGGCTTCGTAGATATTGCCGACCGTCATCGTGGGACAGTTGGCTTCATTGCGAATCCGATCGGAAAACGGTGTCTGGAACATGCGACCATGAATGGGCCTCGCCTCGACGGACGTTTCTCCAGCTGACACATCAATCAGATCCGCACTGACGTGCTCCCCTGAAACTCCGCCAGTTTGAGCTAGAGTCCGGCTTCGTGAGGAGACGGACGTGAAGAAGACCAGGTTCAGCGAGGAGCAGATCATC
>NZ_QFOB01000028.1 GCF_003248515.1 Sphingomonas sp. | reverse complement strand
GCGCAACCCCAAAAACGAAGCCTTGATGAAGGTACTGGACGCGGCCAACCACAAATTTGGGCGCGGCAGCGTGTCCTTCGCGTCGTCCAGTGCAGCGCCGGACAGTACCCCCGCATGGGCCATGCGGCAGGAGCATCTGTCGCGTTCCTTTACGACACGTTGGAGTGAGATACTGGTTGCCCAATGAGGTGGCACCAACCCTCATGATGTCTGGCTTACAGATGTAGGCAGGCGCGAACGACCACGACAGGGGCTTTTCATGAAATGGATTTTCGGTGTTGCAGCAATGGCCGCGTGTGCCAATCTTTGGGCGAGTGTATCTCCGCTTGCTTCGCCATGCGTGTTGACTGTTGGGGCCGTGGTTGGGACGCATCCCACATTGGAAGTTGCCGCACTGCTGGAGGCGGCGCCGACCAAGGATGAATTCCAGACATCGGAGCAACACGTAGCGAACGTAAAGCAATTTCTTGCAACTCTCCCGGCACAAGTGCAGGGCGGGCAATTGTGTGTATCGCCAATCGCCGACCAAAAGTTGTTCGACTACGACGCCGATGCCCAAGTTTTGTGGGCCAATGTGGAAGCTGCCTCCGGCACCCGCATTTTCCGTACGGCTCATGGGCGGATCACTGTGAGGGATGTTGTCTCCGATGAATGGGACAGCGTGGTTTCCGACCGAGTGATGACCAATGCTTTGGGTGTCAGCGTGGATGGGTTACATGCCACTGGAAAAGCAGCATCCGTTGGCTTCACCAGCGAGCAGATGGACGCATTTCACCGAAAGCTTCCTTACCACCGCTTCAAAAGCGCGTATGGGTCAAAGGCAATGTCCGTACTCATGGATCCGAACCAGGCGCGAGACGTAAAGCCACACGCAATGTTGGTGTTCCAGTACAGGCTGCGAAGCCCATATCTGGCTCAAGGAACCGATGTTCATGCCGCTATGATGGACAGCCCTGGGAGCTTTGCCATTGAGAAATCGGTGGTGCTGGGTGACCTGATTGCCGTCGGCATTGTGGATGGCCGGACGGGTGAAGTTCTCGCCGTGACGCGGAATGAGGCAGATCCAGCACTTTAACTTTGGGTTGTCGAGCTGCTTTGTAGGTCATCAGAGCAACAGTCCAATGCGTCCATTGGGCTGCTTGCCAGTGCCGATAGTTTTCCAATCAACCAATGATTTTTCCGATTTCTTTGACTATCTTAAGTATGATTTTGAGATTTTCAACGGGTCCGTAAATTGCCATTACTGAGATGAGAATTAGAGTTGAGTATAGGTCCATAATTATTTTTCCTTGTAAAGTTATGGTTGCACGGTCATTTCCTTGTGTGGGTGTGAGTGCGGATTGAATTCTACGCTGAAAGTTATAATTAACAACTGGCGATGTGTGGCAAGTCCAAGTGAAGCCACTGCACTCCCTTGAAGTGCGTATGTCGCAAGCAAGGGTGCAATTCTAAAATTGAAAATAATTCGTAAGGGGGAGGTGTGGCATGATGACCATCGATGATATTGCCAATCAGTTTAAGGAATATATCGAGAATGGCGGCAGCAGTGCGCGTCGAGATATGCAAACTGTATCTCAGATGATCGATTCAGGCGAGCTAACACAAGATGATGTTCTTTTGCGTGAGAATTTCGTTGAGCGATATGTGTGGCTTATTTGCAAATCGAGAAATATCTTCTTGTCGTGGGCGAACTCCGATAATGGGCGGCCGGTACTCAATCAAAACGCGGGTATCATTGGGATGGTTGACCCGGAAAATGGAAACATTGTGGCGTTCACGATGCGTCACTCTGAACTAGCTGAAATTGAAGTCGATATACCGAAGAAAGGGAGGTACGCCGTCATTTCATATGAGGATTTTTCAGTTTGCCTGTACAAGTCGTACGAGGACTATCTGGAAAAATGGAATGAAGAGCATGGTGCCCCATCTGAGTATACGGACGATGCGCCATCGATGGCAGAAGAGCTAATTTCCAAGTTTTCAGAGTTCAAAAAGCAACTGCAAAACACGGAAGATGGCAATGATGATCGTGCGTTTTCTTTTATGGAGCGCATGAAAGCCAGCGCAGACTCATACAGACGTCCGAACACAATAAGAGAGGCGCGAATTCAAGCTGGGTCAGTGTTCGCTGAGTCAGACGATAAGTTGCTAGAAGCTGTTGTAAAGGGTATCTATCAAAGTCGTCACGTTGACATAGATCCGAACGATCTTCGACGCTGTGCTATTGCTGCCATCTGCGCTGGACGGGATTTGCTTTACAAACAAAATGGACGAGTGGTAGATGACTCAAATCCATTCTCAAATGTGGCCGCTTCTAAGTCCCCGGAAGGCATCATCCATTCGTTTGCAATGAGCAATCATGTTGTTTTCTTTGGAGACGAGCCACTGGAAGAAGATGAGCGTCTGACGTTCGATTTGGACTACGTTCCACTTTCGATCCATTACGTTGACGCACGCACGCGAACTGTTAAAGAAATCACCCAGGAAGGCGAGCCGAAGAGTAAATGCCAAGATTTTCCGCGCCTGTTGGATCTAATCAATAATATTGGTCACGATCAACTTGGTGTTGTTGCAAACAATTTGGCTGTGATCGATGGAATAGCCAACGAGCAGCTGCCACAAGCCTTGGAGCTGGCGCTGTCAGTCGCAAAAATTGGATTTAAAGGCGGGCAGCTGGACGCCGTAAACGCCTATATCCGCGTGCGCTATGCAATGCGACTCAGTGGAAATCAAGACTGGTCTGTTGCCACCAGTGGCCGCGTTGTCACCGGACGCAACGCTGCCATCATTCTCAACTGTGATGCCGGGGCGGGGCACATCTATGCTGACGATGATGTGTACATGGCATCTATCAGTCAAATTTTCTTTATAGGCAAGGATGGCATCAGTCGATTTGTACGTAATTGATATTGAACGTAATCGTCAGTGAATCGAAGTGTGTAAAAACAAGCCCGCGAAAGCGGGCTTTTTTATTTGGATTGTATCCCACTCTTAAAGTGGCTTGGGGCTTGTTACTGCAAAGTACAACAAAAGGTATTGACAATATTGGCTTCCGTGGTTGGGTGGATATATCGCAACCAGAAAGGGGGTTTTATGGAAAATTGGATAGTGATTGTTGCATTGATGATTATCGTCGGGGCATGTATCTGTGAGGGTGTTTCTCAGATAGGTTCCTATATCGCCCGAAGAAAAGCGAAGCACATGGAGATAACGACTCCTGACAGTGTTGAGGAAGAACAGTCTTTAGATTTGAAGAATAGCCTTAAGACAATGGAGCAATGCTCGACGGAAAGTGAGCGGATATCGATGGGTGTGTACTGCGCGCGGGAAGCATATCTGCGTAAAAGCCTTGAGGACTTCACAAAGATCGTTTCAGTCTGCGTCAACATCAACTATCACTTGGGGGGCAGCGTCACAGACCAGGGGCACAAAAACACAACTTTGTTGCACGAGTGCATCAAAGATGGCGCGTACGATTTTGCAAAAGTGCTGATTGAGCACGGTGCGGATCCCAGCATTGGGGTTAGCCGTTCGTGGGAACTGACGGAATACGAAGCCAAGCATGCAAGTCCCCTTCATTCGGCAGTGCAGGATGAACGAATTGAACTTGTGCAGTTGCTGCTTGACGCAGGAGCTGACCACAGTGCAGTTGATGGAGACGGGTACACGCCGCTGTGTGTGGCAGTGAGAAACGACAAAATTGCTATTGCCAGGACTCTATTGGCAGGGGGAGCCAATCCCAGTCAAGTGCATGACACCGTGAAATGTCCGCTTCTGTGTGCCAATTCAGCGGCTATGGCGAAGTTGCTTGTAAGTAAGGGGGCAGATGTCAACATGGTGATGGGAAATGGCTATCCTCTTTTGTCCATGTTGATCTACGACGGAAAAGCCGCAATTGCTCGTTATATTTTCAAGGAATACCGACTCAGGTTTGACTTGCGAGACAAGGATGGACAGTGGTTGGATCGACATCCGCTGATTGTTGCATACAGATTTAATGAGTATGATCTGTTCAAAGAATTGGTCGAATTCTCTTACCCAAACCAGCTTGGAGCATGGGGCGGAATTCAAGAGACGACTGTTGAATTTGACTCGTACGAATACACGAGAGTGTTACTTAAACGAATGGTGCGACTGGGCTTATCTGTTGATAGCGCATTGCTGTATTGCGCAAAGTCGCGCCGAATGCAGGAAATGCTTGTTCAGTTTGGCGTCGATCCAACTATTAAAAGCCCTGAATACGGGAAAAAGACGCCCGATGAATACATGGTTCACGTGAATCGTAAAACTGTCTGGCGTGATCTGATTGAGCGGGCTCCCAGCATTGTGGCGGAACATCAGCGGAAATTGCTGGCCGAAGCAGTGGGGCTGGAAGATGAGCCTGCACCACTCAAGCGGCGCATGTAACACCAAAATACACAAAAAAATGATATTCATGCTTGACAATTTTGAGCCCTCTGTTTGATTGGTGAAATATCAATCAAATAGGGGGTTCGTAATGAGTGGTGATGAAACAATTACTTCAAACAGCTTCAATATTTTGGAGCATTGTCTTGACCTGGCAATCAAGCAAGATGATGTGGGGGCTATCCAAAAGATGATCGGGGAAGGTCTTGATCTTAATGTGCTGAACGCCCATGGCGTTTCTTTATTGTCAGCTTCGATTTGGTATGAGTCTCGTAATATTGTGCGAGAACTCATTGCGGCCGGTGCGGATGTCAACACCCAGGACGCGGATGGCGAAACGCCACTGCACATTGCTGCGCATATCAACGACATTGAAGTAGTGAGCTTGTTGATTGATGCAGGCGCTGATATCAATCGTCAAGGCGCCTATGGGTTGACGCCACTGCACCACACAGACTGTGGAAAGTGCCAGGAGCTGCTAGTTCGGAATGGTGCAGACCCAACCATTAAAGATGAAGACGGACAATCTGTCGATGTTATGAACGCTGCACGTGTTGAGGATCGAATGTTCGGTGGTCAGAGCTACAGCCAAGCCGTCGGTACTATGAACATGTATCTGGAAGCAGATCAGCGTGCGGCTGAGCAGCGCGGCGTTTTACAACAGGCCATTGAAGAATGCGTTCCCAGCAGACAATCCATGACGCGCCGAATGTAATGGAGGAACGTGTTGAAAAAAGGCCCGCGCAAGCGGGCTTTCTTTTTTGTCTTGACAAAATTCAATCTTCTGTTTGATTAAAGTCATCTTGAACATATGCAAGGGGGTATCCATGACAAATTTGAAGTTGAATGAACTGCTTAAAACCGATGAATGGGAAGCTGTTTTGGATCGTGGAGAAATCAAGGAATATTTTCAGACACACGATGTGAATGAGACGTTCTATGTGAGTGGAGGTACGAGCCAAACTCTATTGACCCCACTTGCTTATGTGGCGTCCAAAAGTATCAACAATAACGATAGAGAGATGGTTCTTGATGTGATGAGGGATTTGATTGAACTGGGTGCAGACGTGAACGCGCCAGTTCGCAAGAGTGATTACTATGGCGACGGGTTCTTAGATGGTGACAAGGAATTGGTAGACCTTGCTAATGGTGCAGATCGCATCGAACTGTTGGTCAAAAATGGTGCCAGGGCAAAAGAGTCGCACATCCTCACTTTGTTCCGAGACGGGGCGGATGGAGCATTCATTGCAGAAAATTATTCTGACTTGATAAAGCCCAGGCATTTCTTCTACTTAAAGAACGACGATGCAAGTGCAGCAATCATAGATGAACTGGCACTTACGGGTTACGACTTCAATGTTCAGGATGTGAGCGGTGACACCGCGCTCAGCATGGTGCAGGACATTGGTGTTGTGAAACGTCTTGTTGATGCGGGAGCTTCGGTGCGTATTCCGAACAATGATGGTGAAACGTTCTTGGATCAATGCGATGCAGGGTTTATTGAGAGAAATTCATCTGCTGAGGGTGTTGAAATCATGAAAGAACTTGGCGTTGATTTGAATTCTAAAGATAGTTATGGTGATTTTACCGCCCTTCATATCTTGGCGATAAATGGCAACAGATTGGATGGTATTAGAAATCTGTTGGACGCCGGAGCTGATCCAACTGTTCGGAATACTGATGGCAAGCTTCCTTCTCAAGTGGCTTTCCCGGGTGAATATCGCCGTGAAGCTGTATTGCTGTTGGAAAGCGCGGTCACAAAGAGAAAATTGATGGAAGAATTGGGTGAGTCGCAACAACAACCTATCATGCGGCGAAAGTTGTGAGAAAAATCTTGTTGATCTAAGGCCCGCTCAAGCGGGCCTTTTTTCTATCTTTCAATCCGGAATAGATATTTCATTGACAAAAGGGAGTCATCTGTTTAATTGATGTAAGGTCAAACTACGGAGGAGGGGGGAATGAAAACTAGAACGATGCATGATTTGCTTAAAGCCAGTGAAATTGACGCTATGTGGGGACGTGAGAAAATCAAGGAGTTATTTCATCACAATGGGACTTATATTCAATGGTTATTTGGTCGTGGAGCTGACGCCGCTTTCATTGCGGACAATTACTCAGACTTGATAGAGCCAAGGCACTTCTCACACTTAAAGAACAATGATGCAAGTTCAGCAATAATCAATGAACTGGCTCTTTCAGGGTTCAATTTCAATGTGCAAGATCATAACGGTGACGCGGCGATTAGTTTTGTAAGGGACATTCAAAACGTGAAGCGGCTTGTTGACGCAGGGGCCTCAATGACAATCTCGAACGGAAAAGCGTCCTTTATTGCAAAGCATGCGTCTGTCGAAGGCATTAAAATCATGAAAGACCTCGGCATTGATTTAAATTCGCAGGACGCGGATGGCAATACAGCGCTCCATGTAACGATGATGCTTTGTAATGCTTATGAGGGCATTGAAGGTATTAGAAACCTGTTGGACGCAGGGGTAGATCCGACTGTTAGGAACGGAGAAAACAAGCTTCCAACCGAAGTGGGTTTCACTTGGCTTTGGGACGATCGCCCTGAAGCTTTAATGCTGATGGAGAGCGTAATCACCAAGAAGAACTTACTGAACGAGTTGGGTGAGTCACAACAACAATCCATCATGCGGCGAAAGATGTAACAGGGAGGCCCGCATAAGCGGGCTTTCTTTATTTCAAGAATTGGATTTTAGGCGCCATCACCCATTGACAAATTCCCAGCTTCTGTTTGATTGGTGAAATATCAATCAAGTAGGGGGTTTAATGAACGAGCGAACTATATTTAACAACGATGAATTTGTTGCCTTTATCGATACAGCGACACCCGAGGAACTGAGGGAATACTTCAAGGAAACACATTTAAGTCACAATGTGAACGACACTTTTCTTGTCGAGCTAAGCGATGGAATTGATTTTGCTGGCAACGCACTTCAATACGCAATCTACTCAGATAAAACAGACGCAAGTCATGTCCAGGCGATCATTGACAGTGGTGCAAAGGTTGACCGCATTGAGAAGCCAGGTTTGCATCAACTGTATGATCCCAACGTGCAGGATCCGGACGAAAATGATTACATTCAACTTTCCTTCGATCCATTCACTGATGCGTCGGCCGACAAGGTGGAAGTGATTACCCGTGCCGTTGAAGAGTACAGCCAGTGGGTTAATCGAAAGTACAGTGACGCAGAAGTTTACGATTTGCTCACCAAAAAGAATTCATCGAGCATTGGCGACTACTTCGACCGCCATGACCCGAACGCGGAAATCACCTGGGAGTACCCCGAAAAAAATTTGAGGTACGTCGGCTCCATATGTGGTTTGGCAGCGTTTGATGAAAAGGTGGATGGCTATTACGGCTTCAACACAGTTTTAAGCAAGGGCGGGGATCCGAATTTGCTGTGTCGTGTTGAAAACATCGACAACACGGAAAATTACGACGAATTAACCGTCACCGAGTTGTGCCATTCGGTCGATAAAATCAACCGTGCCTTAGACAAGGGTGGACTTCCCACGGAACATCTGTTGGGCGACGTTCTGTATGGCATGAAAGAGGAAGCTGCTGACGCTTCTCAGTTTTTTTCTGTCCATGATTTTGCTAGTCGAATGACGATGCCAGAGGAACAACTGGAAGAAGCGCGGCGGAGAGAAGAATTCGCTTCCAATAATCTCACGCAACTTGCGCCGCTTGAATTGAGGCTAGTCACTGAACACCCTGATATCTTTGAAGCCCGCCACATGCATGGGATGACAAACCCCCAGGCTGTAGCAGAAATGCTGCTGATGGGGCACGATCCCAGCGTCGAGAATGAAGACGGGCAAAGTCTGATGTTGGGTTCGCTTTTAAACGGAAATTTTGAGACGTTTGCAGTTTTGCAGCGGTTCGGCGTTGAGCCTGGACCCGAAGGTCAGCGCCCCATGGA
>NZ_QFOB01000038.1 GCF_003248515.1 Sphingomonas sp. | reverse complement strand
CCAGTCCCTAGTTGTCCTTTGCAGTCCTTTGCAGCCCCCAATTTGGGGGCTTTTTTTTTGTCGCAAATAAATCCATCCGGGATCAACATTTGTTTGCCGCAACGACGCGGTGACCGAAAGGAAATATCAATGTTGGATTACGCCATTAACCCCGCCCACGAAGCAATCGTTGTCATTGGATTTGGCCCACTCGCAGCCCTCGCATCGGACCTTGCCTCATCAACTGACCGTGAAAATGATCTTAAAAAACTTGTCACTACATCGATTGTGGAAATGCATTTCGCGCGCGAAGGACGGCCTACGGGCGTTCTGTTGTGTCGCCTTAATACATTTGCTGCCGAGACCTTGACGGAGTTTGATGTTGCAAACTACGACTTCGATGAGGTTCGCAAGCTGTTTGAAGCGTGCTTGTGTGTTTTCACCAGCGAGAAGGGCGTGTGTTTGGAGTGGATTGGTGGCAGTCAGGAACTCTTTGGCACCGTCAACAAACAACTCAAAAAGGACTTCTGTGATTTCGCTGAGGAGTACGCGAAGGTCTATGCAGTGGGTATGAGTGAGGTCGGATGAAATGAAAATTCATTTGAATTGCAATGGCTGAAGACACAATGAAATAAGTAAGAAGGCAAATCTAAACTAACGCAGGAGAAAGTAATGGGAACATACACATTGTTTTATGGAAAAGAACTTAATGCGGGCATGTCAGTGGACGAAATGAAAGCGGCGCGGGAAGAAAGCTGCGCGGCATTCAAAGCAGCGATTAACGCATTTTCAGTGCACGACAACCCAAGCTCAACAATCCGAAAGAGGCGCATTCATTACTTGATGATGTTCTCTACTGACGTGTACCCGGAAGGGTTGGGAGTGATGCACGGAATTCGTCACTCCGATCGATCCGGAATTGTTCCGGCGTTTCGTGATTTCATGGTGGAAAACAGGGGCCGGTTCTTCCAAAATTTGACCTGGTGATGTGAGGATTTTCTCAGGGTTGTTGTTTGAAATGATAAAACGCAATGCAAATTATGGGGTGAGTAGGGTGGCC
>NZ_QFOB01000037.1 GCF_003248515.1 Sphingomonas sp. | reverse complement strand
GCCGGATCGATGCATTTCCGAGTAACAGGCGTCCATGCTCCCCATTGTTGGCTTGGACACGCGCGGGTGCGCCCTTCAACGACAAATCCAATTTGATCGCTTGGACAGTTCGACACCCGCTGTTCGGTGATTGGCGTGCAGATGGATTGTGGGACTTGGGGATCGATGACGGGTACAGGCGCAGCATTGGCCGCGCAAGTGTTGCTGGTGGTCACCCACGATGTCCATTGGCGACTAGGGCAGGTCGTCGCAGGGCACGTGGCATTGCGCCGTTGGGTAATGGAACCGCTGGCGTTGTCCGCGCACGCTAAAGTTTGGGTTTCGATTGTGGGCGAACACTCACAAGCAGACATGTCTGTTGCTTGAGTCGAAACATTTTTATTGGTGTAGCGGAACAGAACTTCATTGCGATCACGTGTGGCGCATTGCGTTGCCAGCAAGTCCTCACGCAATTTGGAGTATGGCTTTTGCACTTCCACACTGTTGATGCGAACAAAATCCGCTGAGCGGGCCAATGCTGTTGCCAGCTTCACACACGATCCATTTGGTACGGCCTGATAAATCAGGTCAATTGAGTCGTTGGTTCCAAAAGCTGTGCCGGGTTGCACAATGGCCGAGGCGCCAATGCTTGATGGCGTGTCCAATGTGTCGTTGCGCACAATGAATTTTGAGTTGTACGTGCTTTCAAGGGTCGCCGTGGACAAGCCGGCGTACGAGGGTTGCAGTACATAGAGATCCGTGAGCGATTGAACAATTTGTCCTGCGCGCGATTGTTCTGTGCGGATCGCAGCCATTGAAGCTGATGGCTTGAACAACTTATATGTCAACGCTCCAAGTCCGACAATAAGCGCCATGACCAGGGTCAATTCAATCAAATTAAATCCTCTTTGTCTCATTGACCCTCCGTAAAATAATCTCAATTGAAATTACATTACGGGGCTTTTTACTTTTGGCAAGCTATGGCAATTGAAACCCTTCAAGCAATTGCCAATTGCAGAGTCAATTACAAAACGTCCGCATGGTCACACGCGCGATCATCGGGTGTTCGTTGTGTCCACGGGGAAACGCCCCTTGAAGACTTAAGAGTGAGGCGGGGGCGTCTTAAGACAGGTTGGGACACGCGGGGGCAGATCCTGTGTCCATAGTGTGTCCATGGAAGGTTTAGCTGGACACAGCGGCGGTGAAAGCCTTACAGTGCAAGCACTTTGAGGGTATCCGCAACCACACGCGAATAGTGCTTCAT
>NZ_QFOB01000016.1 GCF_003248515.1 Sphingomonas sp. | reverse complement strand
CCTCGGATCGTCTCAAACGGCGGATAATTTTGTAGCCCATAAATAAAGGGTTGCGGTGAGACGAGACACCATCTGCAAACATAACAGCCAGCAGCTCGATTTGGGCGGAAGGGGCAGACCGGCGTCGATGATCCGCTGCTCGCAGCGTGGACGGTCCCACATCCATTCCCGCAGCGGGTAACGATATGCGTAGCGGGGATCCTCACAGCCAATCGCATGGTGATAGCGCTGCGTATCCCGCGCTGAGGCGTCGTAGCCGATCAGTTTCACAACCCGCTCGCCGGCATCCCAGCACCGCCGCGCCGGCTCCCATTCCGCCGTCCAGGCATCCTGCGCGCTCGCTTTCCATTTCTGCGAACAGGACCCGCGATTGAACACGACGCTGGGCAGGGTCGCGTTGGTCAGCATGTTCTCGGCAATGGTCGCGTAGGGCGGCCAGTGCTTGAAGTTGCGGGGCCGATACCGCACGATTTCCGACGGAATGCCGCGGTCGGCCATCCACTGTCGGAAGATGGGAATGAACGCGTAAGTGCCGGCTTTCTCCGACCCGGGATCGGCGAACAGCACCATGTCGAGAGGCTCGCCGCGTTGGGCAAGTTCGACGATCATGGCCGTCGAATCGACGCCGGCGCCCCAGGCCGCGATCACGGGGGGCCGCGTCATCGCTCGGACCTCGGGACCAGCGGCGCCGGCAGCGCCAGCCATTCGAGCTGATCATCGGCGATCGCCGGCGCATGCGCAGCGGCATCGGCCTCGCTGAAGACGGTGGCGTTGAAGAGCGGCCCGTAGCCATAGTCCGCAGACCAGAAACTGAGGCCGTGGGTCGGATCGCGCGTCGCGAGGACGAATCCGTAGGTGCCATCGACGGCGGCGGAGGCGGTCACGACGTTGCCTCGGCCGGCGAGACGGCCGGATTGATCAACCGATAACCGCGCTTGCGGAATGCGGGGACGCGGCAGAGTACGCGCGTTTCGGGGTCGCGAAAGAGCGGTACGCGGCCCTTCGGGTTGGCGACGACCTCGAAGCGTGTGCGTTCGCGTCCGTCGCTGAAGCGCATCGCTTCTTCGAACACGATCGTCTGGCCCGGCCGCGGCGTCGGCTTCGCCTGGCGGAGCCTGTTCTGAACAAGATTGGCGCGACACCGCGCCCGCCAGGCGAGCGCATAGTCGCTCTGGGTTTCGGTAAGGAGATCTAGAAGACGCGCGGGACAGTCGCTCTCGTGCGGCCCCATATGCTCGGTCATGTCCTTGTAGCCGAACGTACAGCCGTCGCGCGCGCCCGTGCTCGTGCGGGTCAGGCAGACGATCGCGAAGACTTCGCGACCGCTGGCGGCCTCGATCCGCTCGGCCGCGGCATAATAGGTGCTGCCGACCATCGATGACGCGAGCACGGCAAGACGATGATCATCGCGCGCGTAAGTGAACTGCGCATCGAGATAGGCGCGCGCAGTCGCGTGCGCGCCCATATCGCGGATGAATAGCCATCCCATGATGGTGTCCTTTCGGGTTTCGGGAGAGATCAGGCGGCGACCGCAAGGACCGCTCGACCGACGCCGCCGATCGTCTCGGCGACCCGGTGCGAAAAAGCGGGCGCATCGAGCAGCTCGGCGATCGGTGCGTGATGGACCTTGCCGGCGGGTTCGCCGCGGACGCAGCGGTTGAAGCTGACCTCGCTTGCGGGAAGGAAGCTCCGCGGGACGACCCGGATGCCTATGTCGGAATGGCGCAGTTCGCTGGTTCCGTCCTCGCGGTCGTTGCCGAGCGCGGTCGTGATCCGCGTGGTGGCCGGGTCGAGTCCCATTGCCTCGGCGAGCTGGGTCAGTGCGCGGCGCGCCTGATAGTGGAAAATGCGTTTCGCCGCTGCTTCACCGCTGAGGTCATGGCCTGCGATGTCGAGCAGGGCAGGGGTTGCCAGCACGGCGGCACGATCGGCGACGCACCTCAGGCGTAGCGCGGCGGCTTCCGGGGCCGACCGTTCGGCGACGTCGGCGAGATTGCCGATCAGCAGGATGACGGCCGCATCGCGCGCGACCGGCTTGCCGGCACGTCGGCAGTCGTCGACCGCGGCATTCAGGGCGTGCAGCGCGGCCGGCAATGTCTCGAGTCCGTCCGGCGCGAGCGCTTGATTATGGCGGTAGGGAGTGTCGTAGAACATCGGCTTGGCTCCTCCGGGCGCGAGATGCGCCCGCCCGGGCCAAAGGCCTCCTCTCCTCTATTTGTCGGCGCACGGCGGCTCGATCGAGCGAGCGCGCGGGTCAGTAACGGAGCGAACCGCGGTCGAGCGGCGCGATCGATGCTGGCGTTCGGCGGCAGCGCCCGTTAGCGATATGGACGCTGCAGCGATGCAGTCGGGGCCTTGAAACCTCGCAGAACGAGAGCCGGTTCGATTCGACCGGGTGGCGGACGCGTATGTCCAGGGCCACCCGGCCTAAAGGCGTTCGCGCCTAGCTCGTTCTAGGTTTCAAGCACCCGGTTCCGAAGCGACGACGCGCCCTTGAGGCGCGTCGCCGGCTTCCCGATCGGAGGCGTCATGGGCAACCAAGAACCAGAAATCGAAGAGCGCGCCGACCGGGTAGCAGCCCGCGCGTTCGGTCGATGCCTCAAGCACAAGCGCAAGGACGCCGGTCTTACCCGCGCCGATCTGTCTCGGCGGGCGGGTATCTCCGCATCGTACCTCGCCAGCATCGAACGGGGCAGCGCCAACCCGACCCTCGATACGATGGTGAAGTTGGCCGACGTTGTCGGCAGCGGTGTCGCGGAGATGCTCTCTCCGGGTACGTAGTTCCGGAAAGCGCCGCCAAAAGAGCCGGCGCTATTTCCCGACGCGGAGCGGTGGGATCACGATGTCGGCAGCGGCGAAGTGAGCGTGAATGTTGTCGATGGTCGAAAGCTGCTCGATCGTGGCGAGGTCCACGAGAATGCGATCCTCCTCGTCGGCGATATAGGATCGGGGCTCGCCGTCGCCCTTGAACACCACGCGCTCGGCGCCCCATTCGCCGCCATAGGCACCGGACCAGCGCGCGAAGGGCAGGGCGTTTGCCGCACAAAAGGCCTCGAGCTCTTCGAACCGGCCCCAAGCAACCTCGTGCGCCATCAGTTGGAGCGGATCATCGCCCCGGAGTTCGGATTCGGCAAACTCCGGCCCGTCCCATTCGGTCGAGAGCCCCTCGCCGACGACCAGGGCGATGAAATCGGCAAGGAGGGCGGCGGGGACGGTGCCGCCGATCGTGATTGTCGCTGAAACACGGTCTGCCATTGTGAGCTCCTGTCGATGAAAACTAGCTGGCGGAAGAGGGTCGGGCGTCTCGCCCGGGGTCTGCGCCACCACAGGGGCGTCAGCAGCCTCTTCTCTCTCGGAGTTCAGGTCGGCGAAGGAGGGGCGGTCAGCACAGCCGCGAACGAAGCCGGCATCGCGACGTTCGTCGGGGCGGCGGCGAACATCGGTGCGACCTCGTCGGGGCGATAGCCGGCAAGACCGCAGCCGATCGGGGTGAGTTCGAACCGCGCATCGGGATGCGCGCGCGCATGATCGAGGAACGACTCGACGTGCATCCGGATCGTGCTCAACGGCAGGACGCAAAGCCGGTGGTCCTTGGTGGGGATCGCATAGGCATCGCCCTGACGTCCGACCCCGCGACCGTAGATCGCGCCGCGATGCTGCCGTGCCCAGAGGGCTGCGCCCTTGCCGTGGCGCCCTGCTAGGTTGGATCCGAAGACGAAGATCGGCGTAGGCATCGGGCGCTCCTGGTTGGACTGCCATGATCGGCGGTAGGCCTCCAACAAAGCCGCCCGGTCGTCCCGCAAGGTCACCGCCACGGTCGGCGCAGGCGGACCGCAGGGGAACGGCGAAGCCGTTGACGGCGCGGGGCGGGTGGCAGTGGGAGAGGACCTAGCCGGTGATGGTGGCCCGACCGCAATGCGTAAATCGACCGTCGGGCTGCTGCCGACGTTGGAAAGCCTCAGGTTGGACCGGCTGCGTCGCCGAACGCGCCGGCGGGCAGTGACCACGGCGTCAGGATTATCGGCAGACGCCATCTCGCATCCTCCGCTTGGGCGAGCGCGTCGGGATGGAGGGTCGCGGCGGGAAACGGATGTCCCCGTTCGGCGAGCCGATCGAGATCGAGAGCGCGATGGATGCTCTTCCCGGTTGCCGCCTCGCGTCTGCGAATGCGGTCGAAAGCGGCAGGAAACAGCAAACGGATTGTCGCCCACTGGTCGGGCGATCCGAAAATGCAGGTCCGACACGACAATCGGCCCCAGCCCAGGACATAGGCCGGGTGCGGTCTGATCGCCGAGGACGCGATCATCTTCCAGACCCGCGCCTCGGTCCAGTCGTGGATAGGACGCCAATGTTCGACGGCGCGGGCTGCCGTCGCGGTGCGGTGGCGTTCTAGGCGAGCGTAATGCGCGCGCGCCGGACTTTCCTCGGCGCGCTCGCCGGTCACGACGAGTGTGCGGCCATCGAAGAAGCGGTTCTGATTGCGGATCGCAGCGGCGAGCACGTCGATCTTGAGCGCCGGGCTGCACCAGCGGACGCGAAGGTCGGCGGACGTCTGCGGGAACAGGCCGCGCGTGCCGGCTCGGCCGAAACCGCCGGCCCGCCCGATGCCTGTCGGGGTCTCGAACCGGATCGGTGCCGTCGAGGTCCCATTCCGATCGAGCTCGCGCGCGAACCCGCCCTCGCGCCACGAGAAATAAACGGGAATGCCGAGATGGCCCGCGATCGCGCCGACATAGCCAGCGGTGCAAGGCCAATCCATGAAGCTTGCGCCGCGTCCGTCGACCTCATGATGGTGGAGCTCGATGGCGTCGGTCGGAACGCCGATGTCGAGAAGGTGGAGCAGCGCGGCGAGGCTGTCCTTGCCGCCACTGAAGGCGACGACGATGCGCCGGTAGGCGCGCAGATCCGGGTCGGCGGACACGACTACGCGGCCTCACGGACCGGCTCTTTTGCGGGCGCGTTATCCGCAAGCCCGGTGGCGCGCAACAGGAAGCCGGCGGCCGCCTCGGCCTTCGCGGCGGCGGTCATCACCGCCCGACTATCGCGCTTCAGAACGCGCAGCCACGAGCCGATATAGTTCGCGTGGTCGTCGAGATGGGCGGTGGGAAGCGCCAGGTCAGCGCCGAGCAGCGCTGCGGTCATTTCCGCGCACATCTCCTCGAAGGCGTAGGCGTCGTCGCCGAACTTCTTCCCGAACTGGCGATCGAGCCGATCGGGGTGGCCGGTCCAATGCCCGGCCTCATGGGCCAGCGTCGATGCCCAATAGGCGCGGGTCGTGAACTGCTCGACTGCCGGCATCGTGATCGTGTCGGCGATGCGGTCGTAGAACGCACGATCGCCGCCGATATGGACCGTCGCCGGCAGGCTCGCGACGAACTGCCGGGCGCGCTCCGGCAGCTCGTCGGCCGGAGGAACGACGCCGAGCCGGGACGGGCGAAAACGCTCCGGCAGACCATCGATCTGATCTGCATTGAACACATTGTAGCTGCGCAGGACGCGGCGCGTCTCGTCAACGACGTCGCCGGTCAGTGGCGCTGCCACTGCTTTGCTGTAGGTTTTGTAGAAGATCGCGATCTGCGCGCGCTCGCCTTCGCGAACCTGACCACCCAGCGCCTGCGCCTGCTTGTACGTCATCCAGGTGCGCGCGTTATAACCCGCGCTCTCGGCGACGAGCCACAGCCAGAAGCAGTTGATCCCACGATAGGGTTCGCCGGTTGCGCGCAGCGGGCGTCCGCCCAGCCCCGGTCGCCATGGCTTGACCCAGGGGCGCACCCCGGCCTCGAGCTTCGCGATGATCGCATTGGTGATGATGTCGGCGGGCGACGGCTTGTCGGCGGCTTTGGCCACGATCATTCTCCTGGTTGGAAAGAGGCGGACCGGATCGCGGCGCCTGGGCGCGTGTGCGAACGGGTCACGAAAAAGAGGGCGACACTCCCGAGAGAGTGCCGCCCCAGTCGCCTCGAACGTGGACCGGAAGATCAGGCCGCCCGGCTGAAGTCCTCGTCGTCATGAGAGGCCGATGCGTCGTCGTCGCCGGTGAGTTCGGCGTCGTCGGCCCCATCGTCGTCCTGCTCGACGTCATCCTCGGCCTCGTCGGCAACGAAGGTGGAATGCGCCCGGACGCGCTCGGGCTTCTCCTGCGCGTCGAACCGCATCGCATCGGGCAGCCACGCGATCGCCTTCTCGCGGATTTCGGCCTCGACGATGCCTTGGCCGTTGCACAGCGACGCGCAGGTGCTGGCGAGATCGGCCTTCTTGGCGTCTTTGTATCGTCCGCGCAGGATGGGTCCGCCGATCTCCTCGAGCGCGTCGAGCATCAGCCCCTTCTTCACCCGGCCGAAGAAGTTCTCCGCGGTCGGACGCCACCAAGCCGCGACCTCGATCCCAAGCGTTCGCCCGAGATGGTCGTGGAAGCCGTTCACGCGGCCGCCCTCGGCGACGTTGAGCGTCGGCTCCAGCGTCTGCGCGATCGCGTAGGCAACCCACGCCCCCCGCGCCTGCTCGTCGAGGCCGCGGAACGCATCGAACCGCGCCGACATCGTCGGATGCCCCGCCCAGCCGGTGTCGAGATGCTGACGCTGATCCTCGATCGACTGCGATGCCTGCGATCCTTCGTCGCGGAACGTGAGGATCGGCATCGCCGCCGCACCCGCCTTCAGCGTCGAATGATCGCGGACGTAGCTGGTCGCAAACAACACTTCCTGCGCCATGAGGAAGATCGTCAGGTCGAGCGCGATCGCCGGGTCGCTCGCTAGGTGCGCGACGAGGATCTGGCGACGCTGGGTGGCGAGTTCGTCGACGAGCGTCGCGCTGAGCCGTGCACCCTGCTCGCCCTCATCGTCATTACCGGTATTACCGGAATTGCCGCTAAGCGACGTCGGGGGTGTCGATGGATCGACCACCGGCTTCTCGCTGAACAACCGGGCATGCACCCGCGCTTGTCCGTCTCCGCCGATATACACGAAGGTGCCGAGCTGCGCCTTGACGGAGGGATCGATCGATTTGCGGGCGTCGTCGATCTCGTCGAGCTCGCGCTCGATCGCGTCCAGCCGGTCGTTCGCCGATTCCGCTTCGGGCGTGCCCTCGACGAGCGAGGTTTCGAGCTGTTCGACGAGATTGTCGTTCTCGCTCGAGAGGTCGTCGACGCGAAGCTGCTCCTCGTCGGTGAGCGCCCGAGCCGTCGGATGGAACTCGTGCAGCTGCCGCTCCAGGTCGTAGGGCACGTTGGTGGCGGTGATCGGAGTCACGAACGCGAGGCCCTGTGCCTGCGCGAATTCGGCCGCCGCGACCTCGAGCTTCTTGCCAGCGAGCTCCTCGAGCAGGTCGACGTCGGTCCAGCTTTCGTCACCGGCTTCCTGGGCGAAGAGGTCGCCTTCGATGCGACCGCCTGCGGCGATATACGCGTCACGCCCGACGAAACGCGCCTTGGCGTCGTTCGCCTTCACCGTGCCGTTGAGGATGGCGCGGCGGATGTTGTCGGGCTGGTTGCCGTAATACGCATGCTTCATCTGTTCGAACACGCGGGTCTGGCGGTCGGTATCGGCGGTGACGGCGTAGGCCTGTGCGACGCCCAAGCTGATTTCGCCGGCGCCGAGCGCCTCGAACACTGCCGGGGCGAGGTCGGCGAGCCGCAGGCGCTGCTCGACAAAGCGGACGGTAACCGCCTGCTGGATCGCGACCTGCTCGACCGTCATGTCGAACTGGTCGATCAGGATCTTGAAGCCGAGGCATTCGTCGGCCGGGTTCATCGGCGCCCGCTGGCGATTCTCGGTCAGGCTCGCGCCGACCGAATTGGCGCCATCGTCGAGCACCAGGACCGGCACCTCGTGATCGGCGGGGAGCGCGCCCTGCTCGATCAGGAGCTGGATCGCCCGCAGGCGACGGCCACCGGCCTTCACCGTGAACGTGCCCGCCTTCTTGAGCGGGGTGACGATCAGATTCTGCAGGAGCCCTTGCGCCGCGATGCTCGCGGCGAGTTCGGACAGGCCCTGCTCGCGGTTGCGCTTGCGGACGTTGTCCTTCGAGAGCGAGAGGTTCTTGACCTTCACGGACTGGATCATCGGTCTTCTCCGTCTGGGATAAGCGCGCCGCATCGAACGGTCACGCGAGCCTGTTGGTCAGGCCCACCAAGCCGAAGGCGTCCTCCCCTCTCTCCGGCCTAGCGAGGGAAGGTGCCGGTGTCGGCTCAAGCGGTGAGGCGTTCGATCACCGCGGCCGCGCTGGCGACCGGGACAAAGAGCCGGGTCTTGTGCTGGATGATCTCGGTGAAGCATCCCGCGGCTTTCAATTCCGCCAGACGCGTGTGCGGCCAGTCGAGGAGCTCGAGGCGTTGCTGGCCGGCGACGAGGCTGCGCTTCAGCCGATAAGCACCGACCGGGCTGGTCTCGCCGGTGGTCATCACGTGCTTCGCGCTCTCCTCGCCCGAGACCGTGATCGCGGCGTCGATGCCGAAGGCGGCGGCGAGCTTGGGCACGATCGGGGCGGGCACCAGCCGGCCTAGGAAGGACTGGCCATCGTCGGTAGTCAGTCGCCAGACCTGGACATGATCGTCGGGCAACCGGTCCCAGACGGGGAGAAGGAGTCCGGCGACGAGATAGATGGTGCTCGTGCGGGTCTTGTCGCTGAGCTCGTCGACCTCGGCCGACCAGAACGCGGCGAACTCGTCCGCGCTCGCCTCTTCCCACATCGTCTCGAGAAGCAGGTCGCGGCGCATCCGCTCCGACCGCGTCGGACGGACCAGCTCGTAACGGCGAATGATTTCGCCGTCCTCGTCGGTGAGCGAATAGGTGCTGCACCGGATCGCAGCGCGCCCCGATTTGCGATTGACCATGGGTCGGGCGTCGTCGTCGAGCATCTGCAGCGCGCGCTCGAGTACGAGCGGCCGATAGCGTTCCTCGGTCTCGAGCTGAAGGATTTCGGTCTCGGCACCGCTGACCGGATCGCGGCGGATCACCGTGCGATCGAGGATGGTAATGCGCTCGGCGGAAATGCTCTCGACACCGACGTCGAGCGTCCCGGCCTCACGCGCCGCTTCGACCCGCGCCTCGATCAGCCCGAGATATTCGTCGAAGACCGCGTTCTGAAGCGCGATCCGCAGCGCGAGGATGCGATTGAGCCAACGCTGGATGGGTGGCAGCTCCTCCTTCAGGCCGCCGCCCTCGCCCTCGAGCTCGAGTCCGGTGAGGCGCTGGAAGTCGTCGAAGGTGACCGAGCGCAGCTTGCCATCGGCGAGCAGGCGGAACCAGGTCTCGAGCGCTTCCTTGGCGTAGTCGCTTTCGAGATTGTCGCGCGGGTCGAACAACCCCTGGCCGCCGGTCTGGCGCTGGCCGCGGGTCAGCGCGCCGAGGCTGTCGAGCCGGCGGGCGATCGTCGAGATGAACCGCCGTTCGCCGCGGCAGTCGGTCGAGACGGGACGAAACAGCGGGGCCGACGCCTGATGGGTGCGGTGCGTGCGGCCGAGCCCCTGGATCGCGGCATCGGCGCGCCAGCCCGGTTCAAGCAGGTAATGGATGCGCCGCGCGCGATTCTCGGCGGTAAGGCTGGCGTGATAGCTGCGGCCGGTGCCGCCCGCGTCGGAGAAGATCAGGATCTTCTTCTCGCCGCGCATGAACGCGTCGGTCTCGGCGAGATTGGTTCGCGGGCTGCGATTTTCGATGCGCTGGCGGCCGACCATGTCGACGATGATCCGCCGGCTCCGTCCGGTCACTTCGGCGACGGCGCTCGGGCCGAAATGGCCGATGATATGATCGAGCGCGGAGCCGACGATCGGCAGCGCGCCGAGCCCTTCGAGCATGGCGTCGCGCATTCGCAGCGCCTCCTGGCAGAGGACCGGTCGACCATCCTCGTCGATCATCGGTTCGGACCGGGTCTTGCCGGTATCGTCGACGAACGTCTTCATCTGGCGAACCGGGAAGGCGGCGGTCAGATAGTCCATCAGGAATTCGCGCGGCGAGAGCTCGATGTCGAGATTGGCACGGTCCTCGGCGCCCAAGCTGGCGAGCGCACGGTTGAGCATCGCCTCGGAGGTCGAGACGAGCTGGACCACGACGCTGTCGCCGCGGGCGAGATCCGCGCGCATCGCTGGGATCAACGATGGCAGCTTCATGCCGATCAGGAGCTGGCCGAAGAAGCGCTGCTTGGTCGATTCGAAGATCGACAGCGCCGCGGCCTTGGCACCGCCGTTATAGGTTTCCTTCGAGAAGCTGTCGGTGATCCGGGTAGCGTCCAGCGCCGCGCGCAGATTGGCATGGATGATCGCCCAGGCATCGGCATAGGCGTCGTAGACCGCGATCTGGTCGGCGGTGAGCCGATGCTCGAGGATGTCGTATTCGACGCCGGCGAAGCTCAGCGCGCGAGCCGTGTAGAGACCTTGCATCTTGAGATCGCGCGCGATCAGCTCGAGCGCGGCGATCCCGCCGCGGCGCAGGCTTTCGACGAACGCCTTGCGGTCTGCGAACGCCGTGCCGGGTCCCCACAGCCCCAACCTGGTCGCATAGGCGAGGTTGTTGACGTCGGACGCGCCGGTCGCAGAGACGTAGAGCACACGGGCACGCGGAAGGAGGTTCTGCAGGCGGACCCCGGCGATTCCCTGATCGGAGCCGTCCTTGGTGCCGAAGCGACCTTCGCCGCCGGCGACGCCCGCCATCTCGTGTGCCTCGTCGAACACGATCATCCCGTCGAACGCATCACCGAGCCAGTCGAGAATTTGACGCAGCCGGGTGCCCTTGTCGCCGCGATTGGAGCGCAGCGTCGCATAGGTCAGGAACAGCACCCCTTCGCCGGCACCGACCGGTGTGCCGAGCTTCCACTGGTTGAGGTGCTGGATGTCGAGCGCGAGACCGCCGACCGCGATCCAGTCGCGCCGCGCATCCTCGAGCAGGGTTTCGGTTTTGGAGATCCAGACATGGCGGCGACGGCCGCGCAGCCATTGATCGAGGATGATCGATGCGACCTGACGGCCCTTGCCGGCGCCGGTGCCGTCGGCGAGGAAGAAACCCATGCGGTAGGGGTTGCCGGCATCGTCGGGGGTCAGCGACAGCCCTTCCTCGGCGGGCAAGAACCGTCCGGGAAGATCGCGCTCGAATGCGTCGCCGGCATAGACCAGCGTTTCGAGCTGGGCGTCCGAAAGAACCCGACCGTCGACGACGCGGGCGGGCAGTTGCGGCCGGAAGGACGGCCGCGGTGCGGTGATCGATCCCATCGCGATCGATTCGACGAGCGGGGTTGGATGCTGCGACGCGCAGCCGATTGCGATCCGGCTGGGGCGATAGGGCAAATAGATGCCGACGGCTTCGGCGACCGGGGCGGCTTCGCCGAGGATCGTGTAATCGACGTCGCGCGCGGCGATCGCGGAAAACGGTCGGGGGAGCGGGGCGGAAAGCCGCGTCCGAGTGCTCAGGCCGCCGAGCAATGATGGCGAGTTCGTCCGCACGGGCGGTGCGGGCACGACAGTCGCGGGGCGGGGCGCCATCGCGTGGACAAGGGCAGTCGCGAGCGTATCGCAGATGACGAGATCGGCGTTGCCCGTTACGCCCTTCTCGAGGACCATGATCTTCACCGCTTGGCCGGTGCCGTGCTTGGCATAGGCATTGGCGGGGAGCAGCAAATGCAGAGTGAGCCCGCAGCCCTCCGTCGCTTTCGCCCATGCCCGGCTCGTTGTGTCGGTTCGATCGGGGAGGACGGCCGCGCAGCGGCCGCCGGCGGAAAGCCGCAGCAGCGCCGAACGCAGGTGGCGATAGGCAGCGAGCGGGTCGGCATGGCGACCAATGCTGCGTGAGAAGGGCGGATTGATCAGCACCGCCGACACCCGGAGGCCCGGAGCGAGGAGATCGTCGATCAGCTCGGCATCGTGGCGGGTCACCGCGATGTCGGGGAAGGCGGCCTGGAGCATGTCGGCGCGCGCGGGATCAAGTTCGTTCAGAACCAGGCGCGCACCGGTGCGGCGCGCGAAAGCGGCGAGGAGGCCGGTTCCCGCCGAGGGCTCCAACACCAAGTCCGCTGGCATGATGCGTGCAGCGAGCGTCGCCAGATAGGCGATCGGGGCGGGCGTCGAGAATTGCTGCAGCGCGATCTGCTCCTCGCTCCGCACGGTGTGCGTCGGCAGACCTGCGACTACGTCGATCAGCGCGGCAAGGCAGGCCGACGGGTCGGCGGGAAGAGGAGCATCTTCGAGATGGAGCACCTGAGCGAGCTCGAGCACGTCATAGGCATCGCGCAGCGTCCAGCACCCGTCGGCGGCCGAGCCCCCATGAGCCTGCGCCATCTCGCTGAGCAGAGTGTCGCGAGAAACGGTTGCGTCTGCCGCGATCGCGGCGGCGATCGTCCTGGCGGCAGAGAGAGCGGGAACGCTGAAATCGAGTTCGAGAGCTGCGGCTGACGTGCGCATCGAGGGCCTCCATCGTGTCGCCCGGCGCTCATCGCCGGATCAACAGGCCGGAGGCCTCCCTCTCCTCTAGTCCGGCTCGGTATTTGGGCGCGGAGATATCGTGCATCGTCGATGCAGGCCGTCGGTAGGCGGGCGCACCGAGCCTTGACGCGCAGCGAGCATCTACTACATTTTACTACATGTTAGTAGGAGGTAGTATGGTAACTAAGCAAAAGTCGTTTCCCCACCAGATCGCGCATTCGCCGGTCTATGGCCTGAGCTACAATGCCCACGACCCGGATCGCGAAGGAAATTCCGACGCACATTGGCTCACGATCGGCTGGTCGCAATGGGACGAAAACGAACCGGCGGCCAAGGTCGTGCGGCATTCGGGCCAGCGTTGGTCACGCCAATCCGAAGAAATTCCCGTGGCGCGGCTGGTGGACCTGACGACCCTCCTGGCGAAGGTCTATGAGGGAAATGCCGACGACATCGAGTTCAAGGCTGGCTTCTTCGAGAACCAATCGAAGGACGTAACCATCAAAGCCAAATCGCCAAAGGCGCGCGTGTCCCTCGCGGCGGCCCTGCATCGCGACCCGAAGCTGCGTCGTCGGTTGGCAAACCTCGCCGACGTGATGATCGCACTTCGCGCCGCCAGACAGGTTTGAGCAGCGGATGCGGATCGGCACGCGGCACCCACCGCTCGAAGGGATGGTCTAGCCATCTTCGGAAACCCGATCGGTACGGCGCCGGGCACGCCAGGCATCGTTCCAGTCGTCATGATGCTCGGGAATACGCGGGACCAACTCGCGGCCGTTGGCGGTGAGATGATCCCGGGCCTTGGCCAGCAGTCGCTCCGCTGCGCGGCCGCGATCGGCGAATACGATCACGCGCCGGACCTTTTCCGGGATCGCCACGAAGGCGAGACGCTCGACCCCGCCCAGGGCCCAGGTCGGCGTGCCGAACCATTCCGTCGCGGAGCGGGCATCCTCGATGCCTTCGGCGAGCCCCAGCTCGTCGGTCGCCGGCGCGAGCCGGATCGCGGCCGTGCCGAGCAGCCCGAGCGAAACCTTGGGCTTCGGGATCGGCTTGCGCAGCAGGTCGTCGGGATCGAGGAAGGTGCGCTGGACGGCGACCAGGCCGAGATCGTTCTCGACCGCGGCGATCATCGCCGGCATGATCCGTTTCGCCGATCCGGAGCCGAGGATCGTCGTGGGATTGAAGCGCAGGCAGCGCGGGAAAGGGCCGGTTAGCCCGCGCGCGATCAAGTAGCGCTCGGCGAGCGTGTCGGCGATCGGCACGCTCGCCTTCCAGAGTCGCGCCGCGAGTGCGCTCATATCCCGCTTGGGTTTGGCTTCCGGCATCGTCATGTTCGAGCGGTCGTGAAGTCGCCGGCGTTCTAGCGCCTTCATCACCTCGACCGGCGTACAGCCGGCGAAGCAATGAAAGAGAATGGCGGTATCGCCGAGGCGGACCGACAGGCTGGGCGAGCTGTCATCGTGCGCTGGGCAGCGGCATTCACCGCGGGATCCCCGCCAGACGCCGCCGAGCGCCTCGACAATGGTTTTCGCGCGGATCTCTGCGTCAAGCGGCAGTCGCGCCATCGCGATCGTCCTGTGAGTCTGGTAAATATCCGTCACATCGTCCTCCGGCACCATCGCACCGCAAGGCAACCGCATCCTCCCCTCTCGGAGGATTGGTCGCCGCGACGACAAGCGCCCGGCGGCGCCGTGAGGGCGGCGCATTGAGGCTGTTGCTCAGCCATAGCGGCCAGTGAAGAGATCGCCGAGCGCGCGGCGGCGAAAGACATTCCACCAGCGGCGTCGGCGGTGCTCGACCGCATCGTGGAGCATGTGACATCGCGGGCAAAGCGCGGCGAGGTTGCGCCAGCGCGGACCGCTGTCGGTCGGATCGTGATTGAGATGGGCGGTCGCAAGATAGACCGGCCGCCGAGTGAGTCTGATGGCATCGAGCGCGACGAACGACGGCGCCCGGCGTAGCAGGCGACCGCGCCCGTCCCGCCAGGCGCGGGCATCGGCATCCCACCAGACGCCATCGGCACCGATGAGTTGTGCCACGCGCCGCCCATGCGGCCGCCGGCACCGCTCGCACCGCCCGCCGGCGCGGGTGAAGCGCACGATCCGGCTGATCTCCGGCCAGTCGATCGGATAGAGCCAGCGATGTTCGGCGCGGATCGGCATAACGCGATTTTGAGTCGTCGCGCCCGAGAACGAAAGGAGAAAGTTCATCGGCACGGACGATTTTGACGACCGACCGCGACGAAGGAACGACGCCCGGTCGATCCCGAAAGCGAGGATTGTCACCCGGAAGGGCAGAGATCGCGCATTGAATCGGTCGCGGCGCAGCGGCGATGGAGCCATGCCGCAGGCCGCCGCTCACCCGCGTCATCAAACCTCCTCTTTGTCGCCCCTGGCGAGGATCGAGAAGGTGTCGGCGATCAGCTCGGTCCGATAGGCGACGTCCGTCCCTTCACCGTGGCTGCTCTCGCGCACCCGCCCGGTGATATGGACGAGGTCGCCCTTTCCCGCGCCCTCGACTTGGCTCCCGACGTTCGAGAAGCAGACCACGCTGTTCCAGTGCGTGTCGGTCTTCCACTCGTCACCTTCGCGACGATTATAGTTGGCGGCCACGCTGACATAGGTGACGCGCTCGCGCGCATTGATTTTCCCGATCCGGCCAATGATGCGGAATTCGGCGATATTCTGGGGCATCACAGTCTCCTTCTTTCAGGTTGGGGGAATTTCCTGCGTTCGGTCGCTCGCCAGTTCTGCGTGACGGAAATGGTATCGCGCGACATTCTCCGGGGTAGCGTAAGTTCGGTAGGCGGTCGGCCAATCGTGGCTGATGGCGCGTTGCGCGGTCACGAGCGGCACACGATGGGTGCAGACCAGTCGCCACAAGACATAAGCCAGGACGTTCTTGTCGCCCGCGGTCGCCGCGCCATGCCGTGGCTGGAGCCACAAATTTCGCGACGCGAGCGGTGCGCCCCCGATCGAGATCGGGATGAGGTGATCGAGCTCGTAATCGCCAAACTGCTCGCCGGGATGCTCGGTGGTCATCAGCCGGCGCTTGATCGAACCGGTGATCGAATAATCGGGCCTTGCCGAGCGCGCATAGCCGGGGCGGCAGATCGTCGTCTCGATATTGGCTTGCGTGACGCCGGGATCGGTTTCGCCCGGCGTTCCCGCTGGTGGCAGCATCGACGCGGTGGCGATCGGCAGGATCGGGGTCGAGAGCGATCGGGAGAGGCCGGTCACTGCGTCGCAAAGCGAGGCGACACCGGACAGGTCGCACGCGCCGCCCTCCCGCGGCTTGCCTCCGGCCTGGCCGGAGCGCACGCCATGAAAAGCCGCGACCGCGCCGAGGAGCGCCATGCCACCGAATATCGCCCGACCCCTCACGAGCGAGGACCGGGGGCGGTGGTCGCGACACGTCGACCGGCTAGGGGCAACCTCGGCAGCACAGTCCAATATTACAATATAGCACGATAATGGACAGCGTTATTTGAGGCGTGATGCATACGCGGTTCTGGCGCGGCCGCGGCACACGGCACGCTGGGCTTCAGACGCGTAGAGCTCAGTGGATCGCTGATGATCCCAGCCTATAGCCGGGCAGGGACTCGCCTCAGGCGGCTTGGGCCTCGATGACACCCGAGACAGGCGTCCGACCGCGCGGCGTCAGCACCACCACGACGTCCCGCGCTGCGATACGACGGCCCCGCGTGTCGTAGCGGATTTCGCTCGGCTCGACCTCCTTTAACGTCATCTTGTATTCCGGGAGGGCGTCGCTCGTCTCGACTGCTTTCAGATGCTGTTTGAACTTGGAGGGCGAACTCGTCGAGCCGACCTTGAGCGCCAGCGCGTCGAGCGGGATCTCGATCGCGTCCCCGTCGCAGTGGCAATGGGCGATCTCGTAGATTCGCCGCTCGATCGTGCCGAGCCGGAAATAGTCGTGATGATAATGATAGATGTGGCCGTCGAGCTGGATCGCACGGTGCAACCAGGGGCACAGCCGCACCTTGACGATGCGCAGCGGCCCCTGCTCGCCGTTCGGCATCACCGCATATTCAGCGGTCGCTTCCGACAGCCAGGAGAACCAGCCCTTCTCGATCTTCTGGCCGGTCTGGATGTTGGTTTTGATCTGGGTGCCCTGAAGGCGCTCGAGCGCGTCTGTGAAACGGTCATAGTCGCGCTTCGACGGCCGACCGACCCCGGTGATGCGGAAGAAGTCGTGGGCAGTGAAGGTGAAGTTCTGATCGACCTCTTCGCCGCGGCCGATCGCCTGCGCCATCAGCGACGCGACGTAGAGGATGATCTCCTTGTCGTACATCGTGGCGATGCCCGTGGCACTCGGGCGGATCTGGATGCTCAGCTTCCCGATCTTGAACTCGAGTTCCTTCTCGACCGGTATCTTGGAAAGCGCGAAGAACGGAAAATCCATGACGCTGCGTTCGCCGCGAACCTTGCCGTGGAGCGGACTGTCGGGCTCGAACAGGTTGCCCTGTCGCAGGATGATCGCTTGTTTGCTCGCCATGCCGGTCCCCTCGGCAACCTGAATCTTCGGATGGTCGATCAATAACCGGCTTTGCGCTGCGATACATCCATCGACCGCGACGTTATGCCCGAAAGCACGAGTCTTTCGCCCCATCCACCGCTATCGCCCCGCCAGCGTAACCATCCACGCTCCCGGACACCGTTCCCGACTCGTGCTTTCGGGTAAATCGTCTTGCCCGGGTGCTCATGGTGGGTGCTCTCATCGCCGATCCGACGACGATCTGCCCGAAAGCACGAGCTGTCGCGAGAGGGCGCGGCGGGCCAGCTCGCCGACCGACCGGGGCTCGTCGCCGCCGGCCAACACGCGCATCGCCATCGAATGGCGCTGGTCCTTGAGGCCGTGGAAGGTGCGACCGAGATTGAGCTCGCCCTTCGCGGCGCGCTGGCTCATGCCGCGAAGATAGGCACCCGGCCGGTCGACCTCGCCGGCCATGTGCTTGCGGACGGTGGCGATAACCGAGGCGGCCGCGCCGCGCTGACCCATGAGACGGCAGGCCTCGTGCCAGGCATGGCGGTGGATATGGTGTCGCTCGGCCAGTTGTTCGGCGAGATGGATCAGTTCTCCCCAGCCCGGACGGCCAAAGCCGAGCGTACCGCAGAGCTCGGGGGTAACGGACTCGATAAAATCCGGATCGACGCCGTGTTTCGCTAGGTCCTCCTCGACCTCGCTCGGGGCTTGATCGCGGAGGGCGGCCTCATTTCTCCTACTTCTTTCCGCCGAGCCGTTACTTGTAACTGCTTCAGCAGTTTGGGGTTTGTTTGTAGTTGTAGAGTCGATGCAATCAGCATCATGCGCGGGTGCATTATAATGTGAATCGCTGAGGTTCTCGTCGGTTTCAAGCACCGACAAAGCCTCCACAATACGGGTCTCCAATGCCCGGCTACGTTGCTCGAGCTGCTCGACGCATCCGGTAAGCAGGGCGATGTCGCGGACGTTGCGCATTTGCCTAGCGCCGCTCTGCGCCAGTGCCAGCTCTTCGTCGGCGCCGGTGCCGGCGAGCTGCTGATCGAGCGCTGTCTGCGCGAGTGAGGACGTCCGGCGCCGGGCGGCGGTGAGGCGGCGCTTGAGGCCATCGACCTCCTCGTCCTGGCGCGCGCCGCGCTCGGCAACGGCTTGGAACTCTGCGATCCTGGTCCCGATCGGGCTGAGGACGATGCCGTAGGCCCATTTGATCGTGCCGTCGGCCGCGCGCACGCCGCCACGATGGCCGTTCGGGCTGTCCTTGTGGCTGATCAGGCGCAGCGCGACCGCGCGATCGAGCAGGTTCTGGACCTGGCGGACTTTAAGGCCGAGCTTGCGCGCGAGCTTGTCGTTGCGCGGCCACACGATCGGCGTGGTCGCCGGTCGCCAATCGTCCGGCTTGGTCCAGGCGAAGAGCGCGTCGATGAGCTGGACGATCCCGGGCGGCACGTCGAGGTAGGAGGCGGCGCGCTTGAACGCGGCGAGCGCGTGACCCGGCCCGGCGCCGTCCGGCAGGCCGCGAAACGCCTGGGCGAGTTCGTCCGCCTTGGCGGCGGCGCCGTCGAAGCGTCGAAATCCGGCACCCGGATGAGAGGCATAGGTCATCGTTCGGTAACTCCCCTTTAGGAGCCCGTGCAGACACAGCGCATCGTGGCGCGGATCGCGCAAAATGGCTTGAAGGGATCGGGAAGCTCAGCTAGGTATCGACTGCAACCTCGCCCCTAGCGGGCAACCCGAAAAGCCCGGCCTCGTGCCGGGTTTTTCATGTCGGCTCGGCGTCTCCCTCGCACTTCGTTGTATCGTCGAGGCGTGCGGTCTCGTCCGACAGCGAACCTTTTCTTCCGCCGGACGATGACGATCGCCGAATCGGGAAGAAGCCCGCTACGCCATGGTTAAGCACTGCCGGCCGGCCTGACGCCGACGAAGGCTCGTGCTATCAGGCAGATCGAGGCAGGAATGCTCGTGCTTTCGAGCATACCGTCTCGGAAATCCGTGCGCGCGACTCGTGCTATCGGGCAGATTGTCGGTTCACGCCGCAGTTTGTGAGCGCGAGCATACTCGCGGGGGAGGGCGCCACGAGGTACAAGGGGATTCTGGGTGCCAATTGGTCCATTTTGGCTTAGATTGTTTCGGGGGTAGCACGACGGAGCGGAGGCACCTCTGGGGGGAAAGCTGAAACATGCCCAAAACCATAGACTTGGAGGACTATGTTCAGCCCGTCGCTCGCTTGTTCGGCGAACGCCTCAAGCAACGCCGCCAAGCCCTGGGCCTGACACAGATACAAATGTTCGAGCGCACCGGCATCACCGCCGCCTATATCTCATTGATCGAACGCGGGCGCGCGAACCCGACGCTCGACATGATGGTCAAGCTCGCCGAGGCGGTGGAAGGCGAAGCATGGGACATGATCCGGCCAGCGCCCAGCTGAAGCGGCTCGACCTTTTCCCAATCATCGCCTCGTATTGAGTATCGAAGGAAACGCTGGACGGCGCGGTACTCCATCACGGCGGTTTCCCGCGTTGCGCCGCGGTCGTCACGCAGCGGACTCCCCGACGGCGACGAGGTGTTCGAACAATTTCCTAGTGCGCTCGGCTGGCACCGCTGCCTTGGCGGCGTCGATCGCGGCTCGATTGAGCCTTCGCATCGCTTGGTCGCCTGCTGCAGGCGCAACAGCGTCGCCAAACGAGTGAGGGCTACCGGCCGACCTGAATTCGGCGTCATCGGACTCGACAGCGGCGATTACTCGTAGACTATTGTGAGCTACTGCCGGGTCGACGCGGATCGTCGCCATCACAGGCGGTGCGATCTTGGTGCGTGCGATGAGCTTTTCCTCCGCGAAGTAGCGGACTTTCTTGCCATAGGTCGCGTACATGCCGCGCCGAAACACGATCATGTCGTTTTCGGGCAGCATCTCGACCTCCTGCGGCAGCATCAGCGGCCGTCGCTGGTCCGACAGCGACGTCGATCCGCCTCCGCCGCCCCAGGTGCCCATCGAGCGCGAACGCGACTGGAACGTGTAGGTGCCGAGCTGATCGGAGATCTTCTTGGCGTCCGACAAGCCCGCCGGGCGTAGCACCAGCCGCACCGCACAGTTGCGCTCGATGTCGGCCGCGACCTTGTCGCCATAAACGCCCTGGATTTGCTCGATCGACTGGAAGGCGGGAAGAAGCCGCAGACCATATCCCGCCACATAGCTGAACGCCTGCGCCAGGACCGAGCATTTGCCGAGGCTGGCGAACTCGTCGAGTGCGACGAGCACCTTGATCTGGTGGCGGCCATCCTTCGGCAGCTCGCGGACATTGCGGTCGATCAGCTGCTGGAACAGCAAGCCATAGATCGGGGCGACCCGCTCCAGATCGTCGGGCGAGACGCCGAGATAGAGCGAGATCCGCTTGTCGCGGAATTCGCTGAGGTCGATGTCGCTCTCCGACGTCGCCGCATCGACATAGGGGTTGAGCCAGGCGTTGATCTTCGCGGTGACCGACTGCCGGATCGAGGTGAAGGTGTTCGGCGAGGCGGTGGTGAAGTCGCGCAGCGCCGAGACACACCCGCCCGACAGCGGCTTGCCAGCCTGTTCGCGTTTCCAGATGATCTTGGGGAAGCGCTTGGCGGCGTCGCCGGCGGCGAACTGTCGGTAGACCTCGCCCATGGTGAAGGGCAGGGCGTCCGGGCCGTCATCGACCGTCGCCGCGACATAGGCGGCGACCCCGAGAAAGGCGGTGCGGGCGCTCTCGGCCCAAAAATTGTCGCCCGAGACCGGATCGGGAAACAGCATCATCCCGATCTTCTGAAGCTCGTTGATGACGGCGACCGGATCGCGACGGTCGATATAGCTCAGCGGATTGTAGCGAGCGGTGTTACCCTTGGGGTCGAGCGGGTTGAACAACACGACGCGCTGCCCGAGCACCGAAAGCCGATAGCCCGCCGTGTTGTCGTAATTTTCCTGCTTGATATCGAGCACGACGAGCGAGTCCGGCCAGTCGAGCAGATTGGGGATGATAACGCCGACGCCCTTGCCGGCGCGGGTCGGCGCCTCGAGCATCACATGTTCGGGACCGTCGAACCGCATGACCTTGCCCCCGAACTTGCCGAGCACGATGCCGGTTCGACCGAGCAGTTTGCCTCGGCGCACTTCGCCGAGCCGCGCCCAGCGCGCCTCGCCGTGGAGCTTCTGGCGGGTGAAGAGCGTGGCGACGATGATGGCGATCGTCAGCACCAGCCCGATCGCGAACCCGATCAGGAACGGCCGATAGACGATCGGATAGGATTTCAGCGCCCACAGCGCGGCCGGTACTTTTCGCCACGGGGTGCCGGCGCTCAGGAGATGCGCTCTCCAGAGTACCGCCAACGCGCCGACCGCCGCGCTCGCCACCAGCCCGATCAGCGCCAGGAAGACGATGGCGCCGGGCTGCGAGCCTTCGTCGCTGCGGACCCACTTCCCATTCACGACGCCGGCCCCCTCACTCGCGCGGCTTGCCGGCCGGATCGAACCACACTTCGGTCATGCGATAGCGCGCCGGTTGCCCGGCCGCGGGTGGAAGCCGATCCATCTGCACCACGATGTCGACGAGCGAACGCAGCAGCGCACGGATGTCGTGGCGATCGAGGTCGTTGCCGCCTTCGGACTCTTTCACGAGGAGCGTCAGCTGCTCGAGCGCGCCCTCGGCCGTATTGGCGTGGACGGTGGTGATCGAGCCGGGATGACCGCTGTTGACGTTGCGCAGATAAAAGAAGGCGGTTCCGTCGCGAAGCTCCTGCAAGAGGATGCGGTCGGGCCGCATCCGCAGTGCGGATTCCAGCAGCTCCTTCGCGCCCGCTTTCTGCAGGCCCTTTCCGTCCTTGGCGTACATCATGTGGACCCGGTTGCGCTGCGGGACGACGAGCTCGCGCGTGTCTTCGATCGTGAGGATGCGCTCATATTCGGGGATCAGCTTGATTAGCCCCTTGGAAAAGCTCGTCTTACCGGACCCGGTCGCGCCGGAGATCAGGATATTCTTGCGAGCTTCTACAGCGAGCCGGAAGAACCCCTTCCAGTCCCCCGCCGCGCGCAGCGACTGGAGCCTGGTATCGACCTTCTCGTGCAGGCCTTTTGCCCGCACTTCGCTGAACAGCCCGGCACGCTCGAAATCGTCCAGGTTCATGGTCACGCCCGATGCCTTACGGACGGTGATCGAGATGAACCCCTGCTCGACCGCCGGTGGCACGACGACCTGCGCGCGCTCGCCGCCGGGCAGGACCGACGAGACGATCGGATATTCGGCATTGACGTCCTGCTTGGTGAGGCCGGCGATCAGCTTCGCGAGCGTCATCAGCGCGGCATTGTCGAGTTCGGGCTCGTCATGCCATTCCCAGCCGTCGCGCGTCTCGAGCCCGATCGTACCGGGCTCGTTGATGACGAGCTCGGTCACGTCGGGCCGTTCGAGGTGCCGCGTGATCGGCGCCGCGTTGTGAGCGTAAAGCAGCGACGCGGAGCTCGCCGCCATCGTCAGCGCCTCAAGCGAACGTCGTAGACCGGCCGGAAGTCGAAATCCTTCGCAACGAAGATCGCGGCCGTGTCGCCTTGGTTCTTCTTGAGAATCGGCCGGACCTGCATCGTCTGCTGGAGTACGGTCTGCGCCGTGTTGCTGGGGACCTGCGTCGAGTAGGTGCCTTCGCCTGCCACCGCCCGACTGGCGATGTTCGACGCATCCTCGAGCACCGAGATCACGAGCCCAAGCCCGAAGCGGGTCCAGAATTGCGTATCGACGCCGCCGGGAAGGCCGGCACGGCCGAGATTGTCGGTCGCTGGCGAGCCGAGGTCGATCGCCACGCCGCGCGGCGTCAGCGCGCGGGTCCACAACACGAAAAGCCGAGCCTGGCCTTGGGTGATGCCGCCCGAATACTGACCGAGCACCTTGGTGCCCTTGTCGAGCAGCACGATGCGACCGTTTTCCGAGTAGACATCGTGATTGATGACGCACGACACGAAACCGGCCTGTGTGGAGTTGATGGCGGTCTGAAGCGTGCAGGGAATGACGGTGCCGGCGCTCAGTAGCAGGCTACGGTCGACGACCATCGTGGCGCGCACCGTCTGGATGGCGGAGTGAGCGAGCTGGTCGCTGAAATCGGTCGATCCCTTGGCGGCCGGACCCGCATCGTCGCCCGATCCCTCGAAGCCGCTTGCGCCGAAGTTGCGGCCGGCAACCATCGACCGACCAGCCGTCTGCGGACCGGAGCCCGCCTGCGTTTGCTCCTGGCCCGGCGAGGGCGAGGATCCGTCCGCGCCGGCATAGGACGCGCCGGGGCCGGCCGACGCAGATCCTGACGCACCGAACGCCATGATCGGCGACCGCCGCGCCGCGTCGGCCATCGCGCGGGCCTGCTCGGCCCGGCGTTGATCGGGCGTCGGCTGACCATTCGCGGCAGGGGTGCCGCTTGCCGTTCCCGGAACGACGTTGCCGGCCGGGTCGACCGTCGTTCCCGGCACAGGGCTGATCGGGCGACCGAAAATATCGGTCGCCGGCGCACCCGGCTGACCGAGCTGATTGGCAAGTGCTGCGCGCTGGACGTTCGGATTGCCCATGACGTCGTCGACGGTGCGATCGCTTGCCTTGGCGGGGGCGGCAGCGGTGGCGGTGCTCGCCGGCCGGTGGAAAGCGCCATATCCGATCGCGATCCCGCTCATCGCCCCGATCAGCGCGATGCCGGCGCCGAGCAGCGCGATGTTACCCCAGCCACCACTCCGCGTCACGACGGTCTCGGACGCTCCGGAGGCGAGTGGGTCCGGGCCTACCGTTCCGCCCCGGTCGATGATCGTATCGGCCATCCTACTGCCCCTTCACCTTGCGTTCGACGACATTGGAGACGGTGCCGGTTCGGTCGCTGCGATCGTTGCGCGCCGGTGCTTCGTTGAAGACACACAGCACCGTGGTGCCGCGCCGCAGGCGCAGCTGGCGGTAGACCGCGTGAATCACCACGAAATCCTCGCGCACGTCGTAAGGAACGATCGTCTCGGTGCCGTCGACGTCGACGGCGAAGATCGACGGGATATCGGTATGCCCCGGGTAGCGAAGGACAGTGAACTCGCCGTTGTCGGAGATCTCGGAAGGCTGCAGCGCGGTGTCGCCCTGGACGGTGTAGTTCATGTTGCGCGTGCCCTCGATCACCGCGTGGTCGAGCGCCGCCGTCGTGATGTTCGTCTCGACGGCACGCGCTACCGCGGCTTTCGCGAGTTGCGACTGGAGTGCCGCCAGCGCGCGCTCTTCGCGTGGATAGCGGAAGCGGACCCCGTACATGGTCTGCCCGGTGCCGAGCGACAGGTTGAAATGGTAGGTGCGCGGCGCGCCCCCGGCGTTGGTGACGACGATGAGGTTGGTTGGCCCGGCACGTTCGCGCGGCTTGAGAAAGACGATGTTGCCGACCGGCGCGATCTGCCACGAGATCGAGTCACCCAGGGCCGCCTGCGCGATCGTTTCACCCGGCCCGAACTGGATCTCGATCGCGTGCCGGAAACTGCCGACGATCGAGACCACCTGATCCGGGTCGTACGCGATGTCGCGGACGCGCGCGTCTTTCGTCCCTGCCCGCGGCGTTTCCGACGCGAAAGCTGGACGGGGTAGGAGCGTCGTGGCAGCCGCGCCGATGATCGAGAGGGCGACGAGCCGCTGCCAGATCACCCCGAGGCCGCGCCAGAACCGGCTCTTGGCGCCGGAGTCCGTCACCACGAGCGCGGTCGCCGGGGGCGACAGTCGCGTGCCGAGCTTGCGGCGAAGCGCGGGCAGGAAGGGGACAACGACACGCTTCGCGTCATCCGGAAGTATTGCTGGATCGGTCATGTCACGCCTCCGGGTCCGAGCGATAGTTCACGACTTGGAAGCCAAGCGGATTGAGGTTTCGATCCTTCTCGAGCTCGGGGGCCGTGGTGTATTTGAAGGTTAGGATCGCGTTCCAGTTCTGCGCGACCGGGGTGCTCTGCCCGTAGTTGATGATCTTGGTGTAGCGGACCTGCGCGACCGTCGGGCTGAGGAAACTGATCGATCGGATGGAGATCGAGACGAACCCCTTGTTGCCGTAGATGTTCGACGGCGCATTTCGGTTGCTCGACTGGACGCTGCCGAGGAACCGCTGCGCCTCGCCCTGGTCGCTCATCAGCATGACCGCATAGGCATTCTCACGCGCGGCATCGTTGAGCCAACCTTCGCGCAGGCGGACATACTGCGAGATGAAGTAGCGATTGACGGCATCGTCGTAGGTCCGCGGCTGCGGTCCCTTCAGCGCGGTGATGATCGCGGTCTCGCCGGATGATCGATCGACGCGGATGACATAGGGCTGGACGGTCTTGAGCGGCGTCAGCATCGCCAGTGCGAAGACCGCCACGATCGCGAGCAGGATCGCGACCGCCGCGATCGTCCACGCGAGCTTCTCTCGGCCGGCCGCGGCCCGAAACCGATCGTATTCCCAGGTTCGCGACGTCTCGAAATACTTATCTTTGTCCTCGGCTTTCACCGCCGGCATGGCGTCGATCCCTTTGTCAGCATGAGCGATACGAGAGCGCGAGGTCGCGCTGCGAGGTGCGCGGCGCTTGCGGCGCCGCCGCCCCCGTGTTGGCGGCCGAGGGAGCCGCGCTACCATCGGGTGTCGGCGTAGACATCGGCGCGGGCGCCGGGGGCGGGGGCGGTAGCTCGCCGGGCCTTCCAGTCGGCCCCGGGACGACCATCGATCGGCCGCCGCCCTGCGATGCGGGAAGCGGGAGCGGCAGCGTGGGAAGCACGGTGCCGTAGAGGTTCGCGGGACGACGGTGCTTGCCGTCGCAGACCGAAGGTTTCTTGACGTGGGCGCCGGCGCATCCGCCGAGCGCGAGTGCTCCGATCAGCCCGATAGCCAGCCTTTTCATAGTGTCTCCGTTGCTGCCGCTGCCGCGCGGCCCGTCCGCGAGAAGGGAAATCCATCGTCTCATGCCCATTCAAGCCGCTCGCGTGAGGGAGCCACCGGTCCCAGCCGGAGCGTTCGAACGGCTCGCAGCTTGTGTCGCGCGTCGGAACATCAGCCTGTTGGCCATGATGTTCGCGCCGGTCATGAGGAAGCCGTGGCCGCCGGAGGACGCGCCACCGGCAATGCCTGCTGCGATAGCGGGCGACTGGAAGAAGAAGATCGAGCCGACAATGTAAATCGCGCAGCAGGCCAGCGTCGCTACGATCATAACGCCGGCGTTAAGCGCTATGTAAGTATTCTCGAGTGTGACAAACCCCGATCCGTCGCCGACGGATCCCAGAATGCCGTCCATCGCCGCTTCTTGAAGACCAGTTATGAACTTGGTCATGATTGCCATAATGACCATGAGCAGAATGTAATTGGCGGTTTGCTTCAACCATCCGTCGAAAAGCCATCGTGAGGAGTTGAAGAGCAGGCACGCCAGCGCCAACGGCGCCAAGGCGACGCAGATCGACACCGCCAATTTCGCGAAGATGACAATGCAGAAACCTATCGCCGCGGACAGAAACGCGAAGGTGTAGAGGATAACAATGCAGGCGTAGAGAACGATGGACGCGGTCAGCTTGACGATCGGCGTTTGGAAATCCGTGAGTCCACGAGATGACTGTGCCTGTACCTTGTTGTTGGCGTCAGTCATCCGCTGCGCGAGCTTGCCGGTATCGGCTACATAGCGATCGAAGGTGGTGCCCGGATTGGTGACCGGAGTGCCCGAGCCGGCAGAGATGATCTCGGACGGTAGGTTGGTCGCTATGTTGACGACAAAGGTTGCGTACCCGACGGCGCTTGCGGCGGCGAGCGCAAAACCGACCTTGCCCGCTTGGAAGACAAGTTCTCGGAGCGGCGCCTGAATTGCGCCGCGCAACACGGCAAAGCCAAGGAGCAAGAAATATATCGTGGCGGCAAGCGCCAGCGGAGCCGCCACGAAACTCACGAGCCCCGATCCGAACGTCGCGACCGCGCCCGCAATTGCGCTTTCCACGTACCCGTACATGGTCGTGAAAAGGGTCATGATGTCTGGAGGCGACGCCATCTACGTAACCTCAACTGTTCGACGGTGCAGCACGGTCACTTCCGCTTCGACATGTTGCCGAAAAAGTCTGAGTCCTGCTTGCCGGCCTTCATCGCCGCCACGGACATCGAGGCGTCATGCGTCGTGGAACAAAGATCGGCTTTTTCGGTCGCGGCGAGATGGCTGTATTCGCCGGTGTCGCACTTCACCTGCCACTCTGTGAGCAACGGACGATTGTTGATAAGCTCCTGCGCCGTAGGGACGGCGACTTGGCGGTGGCATCCGGCCACAACGACCAGAGCAAGTACGGGAATGATCTTCCGCATCACTATCTCCTGATGGTGTTGGCCTGAAAGAACGCCGAGTCCGCCCGTCCAGCCGCAACCAGGGCCGAACTGATCGCGAGATTACCCTCGGCGGACTGCGCCATTTGGATTGCCTGCATCTTCAGCATGTCGTTCTGGAGCTGAGCCTGTTCGACCGCGATCCGGGCCTGAAGGTCCATTACGTCCTTCGGATCGCGAGCGCTCGCGAGTTGCTGGCGAAGCTGATCTAGGCCACGTGTCCGTGTCTGCGCGATCGACAGCGTGTTCTCGCCCAGCGCTGCGGTCGTGGCCGCAGAGCCCGTCGAGCCCCGCAGCGCCTGATTGTACGCCTCGTCGGCGTCCGAGGAGCCGGACGGCGATAGACGAAAGCGCGACTGAATATTCGACGCGAGCGTTCCGAGCGATCCGATCCTTCCGAGGTCGCCCGCGAACAGGGTCGAGACGTCGGTCGTCTCGCTCGGGAGGATATTGCGAACCTCGGGCAGGTTCAGGGTCGAGGCGATCTCGCTCATGTTCGTGAGCTTCTGCAGCGACTGCAGCTGGTTGGCGGCGGTCTGGATCTGTTGCCTGCCTTGGTCGACGATCGTCAGCGTCTGCCGGGCGGTCTGAAGCGCCTGCAGGTAGGTCGTCGTATCGAAGACCGGAATGCCCTGCGCCGCGGCGGGGGTCGCGAAGGTGGCGAGCGCTACCGGGACGGCGACCGCCAACATGACCGGTTTGAACCACATTTCAGCTTCTCCTTTTGTTGGCATAGAAGGCCGGCAACCAGGCCGCAGGGTCGTCGCCCGCGGACGCGATCGCCTCTTCCATCGCGACCAGCGTCTCCTCGCGCCCCGACAGCACCTTGAGCTCGTCAGGCATGCCGCCGAGGTCGAGCTTGGCGACGATCGAGGTGTGGCCCTGCTTGACGAGGAAGCAGCGGCTCTCCGGCGTGAGGTCTTCTCGGATGAGCCGATATTCGGCGTCCGTCAGGCCGAGGCCGTCGCAATAGTCGGAGCGCTTGGCGTCGGCATTGGGCAGGAGGATCTTGGTCGCGGTCTGCTCGATGATCGAATGCGCGATCGGCGAACGGAGCGCGTCGGCGGGCGACTGCGTCCCGAACACCATGAACGCGTTGCGCTTCCGGAAGGTCTTGAGGCCGTCCTGGGCGAAGGCGCGGAAGGCGTCGTCCTGCAGCGCCTTCCAGAACTCGTCTATGTCGACGACCACCCGCTGTCCGTCGAGCAGCTCGTCGACGCGGTGGAAGAGGTAGAGCATCGTCGGCGTTCTGATTTCCGGGTTCTCGAGGAACTGGGTCATGTCGAAACCCACGAAGCGGGCCGCCATCGACACCTCGTCGACAGCGCCGTCGAACGCCCAGCCGAGCGCACCGCCTTGGCACCACCGCTCGAGCCGCGCGCCGATCCCTTCCGCGTCGGCATAGCCCAGCATCTCGCGCAGCGCCCCGAAGGAGCGCGCCGGCGCGGGCAATCGCATGACCGCGTCCAGGCCCTCGTCGATCAGGCGCTCCTCGGCGACCGTCAAGGGCCGGTTCTCGCGCCGCACGAGCACGCGGACGAACTGGCGGAGAAAAGCGATATTGTCGTGCGTCGGTGCGAGACCCTTCAGCGGCGCGAAGCCGGTCGGCTCGCCGTTGCGCAGCGCGAGGTAGGTGCCGCCGCACGCTCGGACGAAGATCTCGGCGCCGCGATCCTTGTCGAAGAAGACTTGCTTGGCTCCGGTCTTTTCGAGCTGCGCCTGGAGGAAGTTCTGCAGCACCGTCTTGCCGACGCCGGTCGGCCCGATGATCAGCGTATGGCCGATATCGGCGCGGTGGAAATTGAACCAGAAGGACGAGCCTGCGCGCGTCTTGAGGAGCGTCACCGCCTCGCCCCAGTGGTTCCCCGACTTCCGGCCGGCCGGGAAAGTATAGAACGGGCTCAGCGCCGCGAAATTGCGGCTGTTGATCACGGCAGGCCGCGCGCGCATCCGAAAATTGCCGGGAAGTTGCGCCCAGAAGGCGGCCTCGAGCGCCACATCCTCGCGCGCCATGACCATCCCGGTGTCGGCGGCCGAGGAGCGCGCGATTGCCAGGCGATCCAAGAGGCGGCGCGGATCGTCGTCGATCACCGCGATCGAGAGATGGTGTTCGCCCATCACGAAGCGATTGGCCATCAGGTCGTCGACGCCGTCCAGGAGCTCCATCGCCTGGCTGACGCCGGCATCGTCGGAGGACGTCATCTGCTTGTATTTCTTCGTGAAGCGCTCGCTGGCGACCTGCTTGACCAGCGGCGCGAAGCTCTGCGTGAGTACGTATGGGAAATCGAGCTTGAGGAGGCTGTTGAATTGTCCGGTGCGCGTGCTGGCGACATATTCGCGCACACCGAACATGCCGAGATATTGCGATTTGTGCGGCAGGCGGATCTCGGCGGCTTCGCGGCCGAAGACGATCCGCGATTGGTAGAGCGCCTGGCCGAGGCGACCGTCCAGCAAGGGAATGCGGACCCGGTTACCCGTCAAGATGAAATGGAGCACTTCCATCGGCTTCGAGAAGAGGACGCCGTCATGCTCGTAGATCGACAGGCGCTCGGGGGCCGCATCGGCCAGCAACGTCTCGAAGTCGCGACATTTGTCGGCCATGATCGCGATCGCGCGCTCGTCATGCACGGCGGCCTTTGCACCGCGCCCGAAGAAGCGGGCGACCTGATCGCCGGCCATGCCCGACGGCCGGACGAGGAGCGTGACGTAGAATTCGTTGTGGTAGAGCACCTTCTCGCGCAGGCTCTGAGAATAGCGCTCCTGCAGCTGCCGGGCGAAATCCGAATGGAAGTCGCCGCCGAGCACGGGATCGGTCGCGGTGCGCACCAGGTGCGTCCAGAGCGCGACGCGGTCGTCACCGATCGAGCGCCACGCGATATTGAGCTTGTTGTGCCAGGTGTTGAGATCGCCGACATCGCTCGTCTCGAACGGGCGACCGTCGACCCGGTACATCCGCATCAACGAGCCGTCCTCGAGCGCGATGATCGTGTCGTCGACATGGCGCGTGTACGGGATGAACTTGATGTCGTCCGCCTCGCGCAGCGCGACCTTCCGATGTTTGAGCGCGGTCTTAGCCATTGCCGAACTGCTTGCGCTTGACGCTCTTGCCGAAGCGGACGGGCGAATAGCTCCCGCCGCCCCAGAATTTGCGGTTCCGCGACAGGAACACGGTCTGGAACCACAGGCCCCACAGCCGAAAGGCGTTGAAGTCGTAATGCACGACCATGCGCGCCGGGAAGTATAGCGCGCCGAACAGGGCGAGCGGATAGAAGGGATTATGCATGATCCCCCACAGGACCATGCAGATCATGATGATCGGCAGGATCGCCTCGAGCGGCAGCCCCATGAACACCGAGGGTCTGGTGAGCGCGAGAAACACCTTGTCCTCGGCCAAGCGCTCGACCTCAGCCACCAGCACTCATCCAGCCGACGATCGTCGTCGCCGAGAAGATGATGCCGATGCCGATCAGCACGGTGACGGCACGGCCCCAGTCCATGCGTCCGGTGAGCTTGGCATACCCGACCGCCATGACGGCGATCACGCCCACCACCGACGCGATCGTGACCATCCATTGCTTGATCGTGTTGAGGCCGCCTTCGATCGCGGTGCCGCTGCTCTGAGCGAATGCGGGCTGGGCGAGCGCGATCAGCGCTACCGCGCCGGCGACGCCGACCAGCTGGCGCGCCCGGCGATCCGACATCACCCGGCCTAAAGTCGTCGTCCTCTTCATGGGGGTCTCCATCATTGGGCTTACCTTTCGAGTTCCGCATGCACCTGGATCGGCTCGATCTGGCGCACCGGCGTGGGGTCGCGGACGGTGACGTCGAGGCCACGCCGGAGCGCGTCGGCGATCAGCTGCCGGCTTTCGAGCGACGCGCTCGCGCCGCCGATCTCGTCGCCGCGGAAAACTTCGCCGATATGTTCGTCCATCGCGTGCTGGGCGCGCATGGCGGTCGCGAGCCGCGGATCGGCCGCCAACCGTTCGGCGGCGCCGTGAAGAAAGAGTTCGGCCAGCTCCTCGCTGTCGCGGTGTCCCGCCGAACTCCGTTCCTCGCGCTCGCGCGCCAGCCGAGGTTCTTCGGACCGCAGACGGGGGCCGTCCGTCTCGACCGCGACAGCGCGATCCTCGCGCTCGCCATCGATCGCGTCGGCGAGGGCCGCGACATTCTCGTCGCGATCGGCGAGTGTGTCGCGGTGCAGGCCCGATCGGACGAGGTAGATCGCGTCGGCGATCTTGCCGTCCCACTCGCCGGCGTTGCCCGACTGCCGCAGCGTCTCCGGTTCGTAGCCCGAGCGCGCAAACGCCTGACCGAGCGTAGGGCTTTCCAACGCCCGCTCGAGCGCATCGGCGAGCGCCGCGCGATTGGCGTCGATCCGCTCGTATTGGACCTCGCGCTGGAACGCATCCGTCTCGGGGCGCATCGCCTCGTACAGGCCTTTCCGATCCTCAGTGTGCCGGCTGAGCGTCAGCAGAAGGCGCCGGTCGTCGTCCGACAGGGCGGCGGAAGCGGTGTCGGCGTTTCGCTCCGCGTCTTCGCGGGACGGCGACGCTTGCGTCGGCGCCGCGCTCCGCGCCTTCGCCCGATCTTCCAGCTCGGCGAAGCTCGCGTCGTAACCGCTCACCGACAGCCCCTCGCGGGTTGCCGCGGTCCAGACCGCCTTGCGGAATTCGACCGAGCCGTCGACCGTGATGCGATCCCACCCGTTCGCCTGCGCGATCTTGACCAACGCCGATACCGTCTCGGGATCTTCGCTGCGCGCGGTGATCCGGTCGTTGACGATCTCGATCGACGGGGTCGTGCGGTCGCCCGGTCGGAACAGGCCGAGCCGCTGCGCGCCGTCGGCTCCATCGACGACCCGTACGTCGTAGCGCGCCGCGAGCTCGGGTGGCAGCTCGAAGGCAGCCGGCGAACCCGCCTGCTCGGCGTCACGGCTTTGACGCGCGATACTGTTGGCAGCGCTCACTTGAACACCTCGACCATGTCGGCCGCCACCTGGCCGACGACCCACGAGGTGTCGTCGGCCGTGCGACCGCCGCGCGCCGGCGACGTCGTCGGCACCGTCATCATGGGCGCGGGCGCCGGGACCGGCACCGACCCGAGATTGCTGGCCGCGGTCCAGACACGGCCGACATAGCCGTTGCGAAGCCCCTTGGTCAGCGTGCCGGTATTATAGAGCGAATAGGTTGCGGAAATCGCGTCCAGCCCGGTATAGTAGCGGCTCGCCATCCCGTAGCCTTGCTGCAGGACGCGCGATGCCAGCCGCAGATTCATGCACGGCTCGAACACCTGTTCGATCGTCACGCCGAGCCGAGCGAAGTTGACGGAATTGATCTGCGCGAGCCCGACGTCGACGGTGTAACCCACGGCCAGATAGCGGCGCACGATCGCCGCGCCCCCCGCGACGGAAGTTGCGCGTACGCGCGGACCCCGGTTGACGTTGATTTGCAGCGCATCGCCGCCGCTCTCGGTCAGCACGAGCGGCACCACCGCCTCCGTCGCGATCTCGGGAGCGCATGACCGCGCCAGCGCGGCGATCGCGGGCACGTCGTAGATCACTGCGGCGTCACCGTTCGGGTGCGCGTGTCGAGGGCATAGCGCGACGTGGAACCGTCGGCCTGCGTGACGGTCAGGGCATAGCCGTGCCGGGTCTCGCGAGTGCGGATGCCGACCCCGGTGCAGGTGGGAAACGATCCTCCCAGCGCGAGCACGTTCCAGAGCCTCGTGATCGGCGGCACGCACTCGGCATAGGTCGTCGGCGAGCCCGGTGTGGCGAGGCACAGGATGACCTGGCAGCCCCAGTCGGAGGCCAAGGCCGGCTGCGGGGTCGCGACCGCGATCAGCGCCGCCACGGGATAGGGGAAGCCGGCCGCAGTGGCGGCAAAGCGATTAAGCGCGCGCACGATCATGATCCACCTCCATGAGCGGCTCGCCAATCGGCGGTCGCGAACACATCCCACGGCGCCGGGGCGGGAGCCGCTTGCTGGGCTAGGATCGGAACTCGCTCGGCCTGGACGTCTCCAACCGCGGGCGCCGGCGCCGCGTCGGCTACGGTGAGGACCCAGTCTTCGGCTTCTTCGATCGGCCGTGTCTGGTCGATCATCTGCCCCGGGCGCGCGAAGGCGAGGTGCCAGTGGTTCGAATGCCCACGGTCACCGGGTCCGAGCAGCTCGACCAGACGGATGCCATGAAGAGCCATGAGCGACCGAATTTGCGCTCGGTCTATCGCGCCCACGCCCGCAGCGGGTACGAAGTCGATGGCTTGGCCGTATTTGTGCCAGCTGTAACGAGCGCCGTAAGTGGCGTTCATCGGCCGGATGGTGTCGGTGATGCGTGCCGCGAACGCCTGGCGCAGGAGCGCGGTCACGCCCGAGATCGTGGCTACGCCGGTCGTTTCGGGCGAAGCCCTGTCGGCAGGATGCGCGAGGAGGCAGGGGTCGAAAACGCTCGTTGGCGTGATGCCATAGGTGGAGAAATCACGACCGTTCACCTCCAGCGGGCCGGCGGTGAAGTCCGCACCGAGCGAGATCAGGTCGCGGACGGTGGCTTCGGCATCCGCTGCGGTCGCCGGCTGGCGGACCAGCGTCGGTCCGGTGCGAACTGCGATCGCATAAGGTGCAGGCAGCGGACCGGCAGCGACTGCCGATGCGGCAGCGCACAGTTGAATTGCCTTTGCGGTCAGCACGGCTGGGAGCACGATCGCCTCTACACGCTTACAGTCCAATTAAACTATTGGACGATAGTGACGGGCATTGCAACCGTCTTTCCGCGGCGGGTTTCGCTGTGGTTGCAGACGGTTCCGACACCGGGTCAGGCGAATTCATGCTCCGGCGGTTGCCGCCCCGGCGAGTCGATCTTAGGGTGCGGACGGGCGGCTCGGCATCGCTCGCGGCCATCTTCAAGGCGGAGCAGGATCGATGAAGGCGGCAGATTGACCACGACGATCGCTTTTCTCGCCGAATGCCAGGGTTCGGCATCGATCGAGGAGCAAAAGGCGGCGCTCCACGCGAACGATCAGGTCGTGATCGCGGGGCGGTCGAGTTTCGGCAAGCTCGGCGAGCTCCTGGCTCGACATGGGGTCAGGCTCGCACGCGGCGATCGGATCAAGGTGTACGATCTCTCCTGCATTGCGGTGTCGACGACGACCTTGGTCCGCACGCTCACGAAGCTGCTGCGCGACGGGATCGGCTTCGAGGTTATCGCGGCAGGCATCGTCATTGAGCCAGCCGGCGATGACCGATTGCATGCCCTCCTCGACGCGCTGGACGGTCATTACCGGCACGTACATGGGATCAAGACTCATCCAGCTGATACGGCCCCGCAGGGCCGGAAGCGGCTGCTCGAACCCGGACAGCTTCCGGCGATCCGGGCAAAGCTCGCTCGACCCGGCGCGACCGCGACCGACGTCGCGCAGGAGTTAGGCGTCGCCCGGTCCACTCTCTTCAATTATCTCGAGCGGTACGACCGGGATCGTCGGGTCGCCGGGAGCAAGCAGAAGGTCGGTAGTCATACCGAGACTGGCGGCGATGAGGGTCATGTCTCGGAGCGTGAGGCGAGCTAGTCGTCCCGACAGGATGCGCTCGATCCGTGCCACCGGCATCCCGGTGCGGGCGGCCAGGTCAGTTGATTTCAAATTGGCGTGTTCAAGAATGATACAGACTCGGCGACCGAAACGAGACCGCAACTCTACGCTTGTCGTCACGCGTACGTCCTTGCTTCAGCCCGCGCTTGCGATCAGGCCGCCGATACCACTGTGGTTGGCATGAACACTTCCTCCTCGAATTTCGACGATTTCAACGCACGTGAATTTTTGGTTCGTGTATTGAGCTTCGTTCGTTGCGATCAGGCGCGTACCCGCACCGGCGGGACCACAGCCTTGGCCCGCGCCTCGCCGTAAAGGATCGGCAAAGTCGGCGGGTAGGGCGGCTTGTGCCCCTCCGGCGGCATGCGCAACGGCACGTCGGCGGAGCGGTCCACCGTGAGTTCGAGCGTAGCCCGATAGCCGCCCCCCGCTTCGCTGATCGAACCAACCGTGCTGTCGCCGACCTTCGCCTTATGTGGGTCGGTCACGTTCAGCGTGTCGCGCAGCTCGCGGCGCTGATAGGTTGGGATGTTCTGGTAAATATATTCACTGAGCGCATCTGGGAAATACATCTGCGCAGTGAGGATGCACCGCGTACCTATGAAGATCTTGAAGTGGATATGCGGTGTCCGCGGCTGATACCAGCCGGGATAGATCGTGAAAAATTGTACGCTACCGTCTTGGTCGGTAATCTGCGTTCCGCGCAAGAAATGGGCACCATCGGGCGGCGTCTCGATGTGGTCGCCGGTGACGGTGTATTCGGAATAATTCCCTTGCGCATCGGCGTGCCAAACGTCGACGCGTGCCTGCGGAACGGGTCTACCTGAGACATCGACGATCCGAAGGCCGACATCGAGCGGGATTCCGAGCTTTCCTTCGGTGATGTTTTGCCGAACGAGCTTTTCGTCGAAATAATAGGGCCCATCGACGGTCGTCGGCGTGAGCGCTGCGCCGCCCTTCCGGGTCGCGGCCGTGACCGGGGCTCCGGTCGCAAGCGATGCGAGACCGGCGGCTCCCCCGATCGCCATCATGGCCGTGCGCCGCGTCAGCTCTTCCATCTCAATCCGTCCTTTTCCTTGTGCCGAGCGCGTCCCTCGATCGCGCTCAATCTCGTTTCTCGGCTGGTGATTATCGAACCGGTCGCCTCGCCACGGTGTACCGATACTCGCCGAGTAGGCTGATCGAGACGACGGCGATCGTCATCGCGACCGCGCAGATGATCGCGCCGAGTGCGTAGCTGTGGGTGCGGTCGAAGATGTATCCCAGCCCCAGCTGACCGAGCCCGATCCCGACCGCGCTGACCGCCTGGACGACGGTGGCGATCGAGCCGAACGAGCGCAGCCCGAAATAGCGTGAGCAGAGATAGCCATATTGGGCGATCTCGCCGCCGAGGCCCAAGCCCATCATCGGCGCCGCGACGAAGAGTAGCACCGGGTTTGAGGTCGAGTAGAACAGCAAAACACCGATCAGCGCCGCCGCAAAATAGGGCGCGAGAATGCGCGGATGATTGAAGCGATCGACCAGCAGGCCCGAGGTGAGCTGCCCGGTGACGGTCCCGAGGAAGATCGTCGAGACGATGGAGGCGGCGAGCGGGCCGGGAATGCCGTGTCCCGTCAACATCGGGACGGCATGGGTGACGGTCCCGATCACGGTCATCGACGTGGCCAGCACGGCGATGCCGATCTTCCAGAAGGCGGACTGTCGCGCCGCTTCGCGCAGGCTGATGCCGGGCACGCCCTCCGGCTCGCCGACCGGACGGTCCTCGCGGTCGCGGACGCGTACGGACGGCGCTTCGCGGACCAGGAGAAAGATCAGCGGGAGGCCGATCAGCAGAATGATCGCGGACATCCCCTGATAGGTGCGCCGCCAGCCATTGGCATCGATCGAATAATGAACGACGTTGGTGGCGACCATCGCGCCGAACCCGGCGCCCAAGGCAACCGAGATGCTCATCAAGAGCCCGCGATGTTTGTCGAACCAGCCGGCAAGCACTTTCACGTAGCCCATCGATCCGTGCCCGGCGACGGCTAGCGCGAGGAGGCAATGGACCGCCGCGAACTGCCAGAAGGTCGTGGCGAAGCTCAGCAGCAGGAAGCCGAGGCCGAAGAGCGCGCATCCGGGAAGGATGATCGCGCGCACGCCCCACCGATCCATGCCGCGTCCGACGAAGGGGACGGTCGCGGCGGTGATCCATAAACTGATGCCATAAATCGCGGAGACGGAGCCCCGATTGACGTCCAGCGCGGTGCTCACCGGGACCATGAACAGGCCGTTGGTCGACGAGATGACCGCGTTGGGTCCGATCAGAAAGCCGATCCACACCCCGATCAGGGCAGCGATTGCGGGCTTGGTCAATTCGCGCCGTTCCATATCCACTCCTGAACACGCTCTAGGGCGCCTTGCCGCACGCTAGCACAGGCAGGCGGGTAGCGGCACGAGAATGAGGCCAGTGCATTGAGTTTTGGTCGGCGTCCAACCATCCAGCAGCGGTAAATTCATGAGCCTTGGCGTGACGAGCGGCCTGATGTCTGATACCATAGGTCAAAACAGGAGAGGATAAGTTCGCATGGCTCGTTTGCCACCGCTGACCGCGCTTCGCGCGCTCGAAGCCGCCGGTCGTTACGTGAATTTCTCGCGCGCCGCGGAAGAGCTCAACGTCACGCCCGGCGCGATCAGCCGACAGATCCGGCTGCTCGAATCCTACCTCGGCATGCATTTGTTCGATCGAAGCCAGGCGAAGCTTCAGCTCACCGAGCGGAGCGCCGAATATGTCAAAGCGCTCACCGACGCCTTCACCCGCCTGGATCTGGCGACCCAGCGCCTGCTCAACGACCGCCGCGAGCGTCAGCTCAACATCGCCTGTTCGATGACCTTTGCGCTGCGCTGGCTCGTCCCCCGGCTGCCGCGCTTCTACGAGAGCCACCCCGGTCTTGAGGTCAAGCTCTCGCTGGCGCCGCATCCCAACGACGCCTTCGACCTGACCGATGTCGACATGGCGATCGTCGTCAACGAACGCGACCGGATCGAGCTCGTCTCGGAAAAGCTGATGGACAACGAGCTGCTGGTCGTCGGCCGGTCGGATCGCATCGAAGCACTGCCCGAACCGCGCATCCCGCTGCGGCTCGCGAAGGAAACGTTGCTGAGCTCGGACCTGCGGCCACGCGATTGGGAGCATTGGTTCGACGCGGTCGCCGACGGCGAGCCGGTGCCGGCGTTCACGACGACGAATTTCGCCAGCTCGACGCTCGTCTACCAGGCAGCGCAGACCGGGCTCGGCTTCGCGATCGCGCGCCTGCCGTTGGTGCTCGACGATATCGAGAACGGCAGTCTCCAGCCGGTCTATCCGATCGTGCTGGCAGACCCGAACCCCTATTGCATGATCTACAGCAAGGTTTCGGAGTCGCCGCGGCTTCGCATGTTCCGCAGCTGGCTACGCTCGGAAGCCGATAGGTTCGCAAGCCGGACTGCCGCCCATACGGGTCACATGGCGCGGATCACCCGCGCGTCACCGATCGCGCTCGACCTCGACGCCGAAGACGAGGAGATCGATCAGGCGCCAACCCAACGCGATTCGGCGATGCCCGACCCGCAGCCCGAGAGCGCGAGGATGCAACCCGCCATCGGCTGAGCCGCGAGCGCCTCGTCGGACAGTCGCTGCGCCGCCGTGGTGACGAAAAGCATCTCGAAACCGGCGCCGCCGAAAGTGCAGCTGGTCGGCTGAGTGACGGGCAGCTCGACGATGCGGTCGACCATGCCCGCCGGTGTGATGCGTAACAGGCGTCCCGCGCCTTGCAGCGCGACCCACAGCGCGCCTGCGGCATCGACCGTCGCCCCGTCCGGATGGCCGCCGAAGCTGCTCGTGTCGAGGAGCAGACGCGGCTCACCGAGCCGACCGTCGCTTCGGTCATGAGGAAAGGCCCAAAGCCGGTCGCGAAAGGTATCGGCCTGATAGAGGATGGTGCCGTCGAGGCTGAACGCGGTGGCGTTGAGGATATCCCAGCCGGTGAAACGACGCGTCACGCCGCCGTCTGCAGCGAGCCGGTAAAGGCTGCCGTCTGGTCGGCGGGCAGCGTCGTTCATCGTGCTGGCCCAGAAATTGCCGTCGCGATCGACGCGGCCGTCGTTGAAGCGGTTGCCCGGCACGTCCCGCTCGGGGTCGGCGATCGGCTCAAACCGACCCTCCGCCAAGCCGACGCGATGGAAGCCGGTTTGCAGGGCTGCGACCAGACCCGTCCCGGCCGCGAGACCCACGCAGCCGACGACGGCAGGGCAGGGCAGGGTGCCGCGGCGGCCATCGCCGTCGAGCCAGCGGATCGAGGGCGCGCGAATGTCCACCCAGTAGAGGCGACCGGCACGCTCGTCCCAGACGGGACTTTCGCCGAGCGCGTCGCGCTCGTCGGTGAGGACCGCGATCGCCGTCACGCCGGTGCGCGGCCGCCGGCCTCGACGAAATGGGCGACGGTCCTGACCCGGGCGAGCGCGGCATCCTCGGGGTCGGAGTCCGGCCGTCCGGCATTGTTAAAGCCGTGGCCGGACCGCGCATAGACGTACACCGGCACGTCGGGATGCGCCGCGTGGATCGCAGTCACCGCGGCATCGGCCGGGATGAAGGCGTCCTTGCCGCCGAAATGCGCGATCGTCGGGCAATGCAGCGCAAGGGCCGCGTTGGCCGGGATCTGACCGCCATAATAGCAGGACACGGCAGCGACGCCGCTTTCGGCCTCTGCCGCCACCTTCCAGGCGAGGCTGCCGCCGAAACAATAGCCGACGACGAAGACGGGGCCATCCGCGGCGAGACGACCGACGCAGCTCAGCACGTCGGCCAGCGCGAGCGCCGGATCGTGCGCCTGGGCGCGCGCCATTCCGGCCTGCATGTCGGCAGGCTCGCGGGTGTCGACGACGAAATCTCTGCCCTGACGATCGAAAAGCGACGGCGCGAGCGCTTCGAACCCGGCGGCCGACCATCGCTCGACGTCCTCGAAGACGTAACGATCGAGGCCGAAAATCTCCTGGATAACGACCACGCCGCCGCGGCGAGCGCCTTGCGCCGCCGCCGATAGCGCGTCGAACTCGAACCCGTCTGCCCGGCTGGCGATCTGAATGCGCGTCATCGTGTCGTTGCTCCCGGGATCGATCGCGATTGATCCCGCCACCGGCTTACCCCCGCGCCGCCGGCATCGCCAGCGAGCAAAGATCAATGCGCGCGCCCGCAGATCAAGCCGGATGCTGTGAATTCTTGTCGCCGCAGCCGCCGTCCTGTCCGTTGCGCGACGTGGCGGCTTGGCGCACCAAACGACCCGAGAGGAGCCCCAACATGGCCATACCCGCCCCTGTCTTCGATCCGCCGTTCCGCGTCACGCGCGCAAGCCATGTCCGCCTCAACGTGCGCGATCTCGCCGCATCGAAAGCCTTCTACACCGGCATCTTCGGAGTGGCCGTTACCGATGAGACGGCCGAGGCCGTCTATCTGCGCGGTCTGGAAGAAGCCTGTCACCACAGCATCGTCCTCCAGCGCTCCGATGCGCCCGGCACCTGCGAACGGATCGGCTTCCGGGTGCTCACGGAAGACGATCTCGAGCAGGGGTACACCTGGTTCGAGGCGCGGGGATGGAACCCGGAATGGGTCGAGATGCCGTTCCAACGCCGGACGCTGCACGTGACCGATCCGCGCGGCATCAAACTCGAATTCTGCGCGAGCATGGACGTCGTTCCGCGTCTGCTCGTGAAGTTCAGCTGCCATCAGGGCGGCAAGGCACTCCGGCTCGACCATTTCCAGGTGCTGGTGCCCGACGCGGCAGCCGCCTGGAACGACTATACCCCGCTCGGCTTCCGCGCCTCCGAATATATCGTCGACGGTGAGGGCCGCACCACCGCAGCCTTCCTCCAGCGCAAGGGCAATTCGCACGACTTCGTGCTGGTGAACGGCCGTGGTCCCCGGTTGCACCACACGGCGTTCATGGTGGCGGACAACCAGGGCGTGATCGCCGGTTGCGACGCCGCGGGCGAGCTCGGCTTCGCCGATGCGGTGGAGCGCGGTCCAGGGCGACACGGTGCGGGCCATGCGCTGTTCGTCTATTTCCGCGATCCCGACGGCCATCGCATCGAGCTCAACAGCACCACCTACACGGCGATGGACAGCGAGCTCGAGCCGGTGCGCTGGGATCGGACGGCCGCAACCGTGGTCGCGCAATGGGGGCTTCCCGCGCAGCGCACCTGGTTCGACGACGCCTCGCCGTTCCCCGGATCGCCCCTGTCGCTCCCCGATCCGGCGCCGAACCCGCTCACTCTGGAGAAGTATCTTGCCGCCAAGTCCTGACCCCGCCGCGACGGTGGATGTCGATGTCCTGATCTGCGGCTACGGCCCGGTCGGTGCGGTCGCCGCGGCGCTGCTCGCGGGTCGGGGCCTGAGCGTCGCGGTGGCCGAGCGCGCCGCCGCGATCTACGACAAGCCACGCGCCATCACCGGTGACCACGAGATCATGCGGATCCTACAGGCCGCCGGCGTGGCCGACGAGCTGGCGCCGCTCTGTCGGGCCCATCGCGGCACCGACTATCTCGGGGTCGACGGCGAGCCGATCATGACGATCGACATCGCGCCCCCGCCTTATCCGCTATCCTGGCCGACGGCCTTTCACTTCATCCAACCCGAGCTGGAAGCGCTGCTGCGCGAGAAGGTCCGTTCGCGCGGCGCCGAGGTACTGCTCTCGCACGAGGTTGCGAGCGTCGTTCGCGACGGCGATGCCGCGATCGCTGATCTCGTCGGCCCGGACGGTGTAACGAAACGCTATCGCGCACGCTATCTCCTCGCGTGTGACGGCGCCAACAGCGCGATCCGCAAGAGCCTTGGAATCGGCTACGAGGATCTCGCCTTCGACCAATGGTGGCTGGTGGTCGATGCCTGGCTGTTGCGCGAGACCGCGATGCCGGCGCGCAGCACGCAATATTGCCGGCCATCGCGTCCCGGCACCGCGGTGATCGGGCCGCGCGATCTGCGCCGCTGGGAAATCAAGCTGCTCCCCGGCGAGGATCCCGACCGATTTCGCGACGATGCGGCGGTGCGCGAGGTGCTCGCGACCTTCGTCGACGTCGATGCCGTCGACCTGTGGCGGAGCGCGGTCTACCGGTTCCACGCGCTCGTCGCCGAGCGCTGGCGCGACGGCCCGATCTTCCTGATGGGCGACAGCGCGCACCAGATGCCACCGTTCATGGGACAGGGCATGTGCGCAGGCGTCCGCGACGCCGCAAACCTCGCGTGGAAGATCCTTGCGGTCGAGGAGGGCCGCGCCGGCGCGGCCCTCCTCGATACCTACGAGCTCGAGCGCAAGCCCCACGTCAAGCGCCTCGTCGGATTGTCCAAGGAGCGCGGACTGATCATCGGCGAGCTCGATGAGCAGGCCGCGATCGCGCGGGACGCTCGGCTCCGCGAAGAAGGCGCGCGCGGCGCGATCGAGCGGGTTCGGCACCGCTACATCCCGGGTCTGATCGACGGCGCGATCGCCCGCGATGCAAGCGGCGCGCCGATGCCGGGCGCCGGCTCGTTGTTCGTCCAGCCCGACCTCCAGGTCGGTATCGCCACCCGGCGGCTGGACGATGTCGTGCCCGGGGCGTTCTTGCTGATCGCGCGCGAGCCCGAGACGCTGACGGGCCTGTCCGCGGCGGCGCGGGCGACGCTCGCCGCAAGCGGCAGCACCATCGCGGTGTTGCGCTCGGTCCTCGACCGGCCGCGCGCACTGCCCGTCGGTGACGGTGATCAGGTGCTGGTCGAGACGGGCGATGTGTTCCGGGCGTGGATGGAGGAGGCCGCCGCGACCGCGGTGCTCGTCCGCCCCGACCGCTATGTGTTCGGCTTCGCGAACGACGACAGCTCGCTGGAGGCATTGATCGGCGGCTTCGGAGCGACGCTCGCGGCAGCCCCGCCGGTCTCGGTCGGTACGCAAGCGCCGCTCCAACGGGTCGGCTGATGCGTTGGCGCTGAGCCGCGGCGGGCCGGACGTCCGATCGCCGTCGCTCAGTCTCGACGCTGGTCGTCGCGTTTCGTCCCGGCCCATGCGCACAGCCGCCAGCCGGTCTCGTCGAGCTGCCAGATCGCGGTGAACGCCAGCGCCGTCGCTCGCTCGACCCCCTCGCGCTCGATGCGCATCGCAATATCGCCCTCCAGCGAGGCGATAGAGCCCGTGCCGCGACAGCTGACGGCTCCGAGGTCGGCCGACCGATATCGGATGACACCGCGTCGGAGCTTGTCGAGATAGGAAGTCCGATCGTCGGCTTTGCCGGACGCGTGGAGATAGATCAGCCCGGGATGCATGAGCCCGGTCAACATCACGTCGTCGCCGGCGAGCATCGCGGCGAGACGCTCCCGTTCGGCTGCGATCACCGCATCGGCATCGGGATGGGCGTTCACCGGGGCTCGTCGACGATCGGGTTTTCGAGGCGACCGACACCCGACACCTCGATCGTGAGCGTGTCGCCGGGCGTGAGAAACCTGGGCGGGTCCATGCGGATGCCGGCGCCGGTCGGCGTTCCGGTCAGGATCACGTCGCCGGGATGCAGCGCGCTAAACTGCGAGACGTAATGGATGAGGTGGGCGAAGGGATAGACCATCCGCGCGGTGGTATCATTCTGCCGTTGCTCGCCCGAGACCCAGGTCTGGACGCGAAGTTCCGCGGTGAGCAGCGATCGGTCGGTCTCGATCCACGGGCCCATGCTGCCGCTCGCGTCGAAGTTCTTGCCTTGAGTGATGTTCTTCTTGGAATGCTTGAGCCAGTCGCGCAGCGTGCCTTCGTTGGCGACCGTCAGCCCGGCGACATGCGACAGCGCGTCGGCCTCCTCGATGTAGCGGCCGTGCCGCCCGATCACGAGCGCGATCTCGCCCTCATAGTCGAGCTGATCGGACACCTTGGGACGCACGATCGGTTGCCCGTGGGCGACGAACGACTCGACCGTCCGCAGGAACATGTTGGGCCGGGGCGACGGCGCGCTCGGATCGTTATATTCCTCGTGCCTCTCGGCATAGTTGATGCCGATGCAGATGATCTTGCGCGGGCGATCGACCGGCAGCAGGACTTCCACATCGTCGACCGCCAGGTCGCCTTCACGCACGGCGGCGAGCTCTTCCGCCTGCGCGAGCATGCCGGCCTCGAGCAAGGCGCGGACATCGCCATAGGGCAGCAGCGGCGAGAGATCGACGATCGCCTCGCCCTTGACCACGCCATAACTGTCGCGGCCGGCATGGCGATATCGGATCAAACGCATCGAAGACTACCTCTCAGAAGGGATGGACGTCGGAATCACCGACCAGGTCGGCGGCGAAGACGCTCGAGCGCAACGTGCCGAGTCCATCGGCAGCGATCTCGATGATATCGCCGGGAGCAAGATAGCGCGGCGGCTTCATGGCGTTGCCGATGCCCGCCGGCGTACCCGTCAGAATGACGTCCCCCGGCCGCAGCGTCATGCCGAACGAGGCTTCGGCGATGATGTCGGCGACGTCGAACACCATAGCCGCCGCCGGGGCGCTCTGCCGCCGTTCGCCGTTGACGTCGCAGGTCAGGCGCATCGTCGCGAGATCGACCTCGTCGCGGGTCGCGACGAACGGGCCGAGCGGACAGCTGCCATCCAGGCTTTTGCCCTTGAACCATTGGCCGCCATGACGGCGCTGCAGGTCGCGTGCCGACACGTCGTTGGCGAGCGTGAAGCCGAAGACATGGTCCCAGGCGCGATTCCGGGGGATGCTGCGTCCGGCGCGCCCGATCACGAGTGCGATCTCCGCCTCATAGTCCCATTTCTGGGAGAGCCGGGGGTCGTGCGGGATGCCGGCCTCGGGCCCGACGACGCTGTCGGGCCCCTTGGTGAAGAAAGTCGGCGCGGTGGGCATCTCGAAGCCTTCCGGGCGTCGCTCCCGACCTTCCTCGAAATGCGCGTGGTAGTTGAGCCCGACGCACAACAGATCGCGGCGAAAGCGGCGAATCGGCGCGAGCAGACGGCAGGCTGAGAGCGCGACCGCCTGTCGCTCGCCGGGCAGCGGGGTGCCCCGCGCGATCACATCGACGAGATCGCCGTTTTCCTCCGGCAGGAGGAGGACGGTGTCATCCTCCAGCGTTCCCACCCGCTCCCGGCCGTCATGGTCTACCGTCACATATCGCATCACATGGCCATGCGCGACGCAGCCCTGCCGGGCCAGCGACGATTGCAACCCTGCGACGACGGAAACTCAACATGTGCAGCGGCTTCCTCGCTTGCCCGAGACCGCCGTCGCGCGCACGTTGAACTGCAATTGGAGTAGGAGAAGATCATGGCCAGCGCTGCGCTGCATGCCATCGCCAATCCCTCGATCAGGGACTATGTCAGCGACGCCGAATGGCAGGCCCGCGTCGATCTCGCGGCCGCGTACCGGCTGTGCGACCGCTACGGCATGTCGGACATGATCTACACCCATATCAGCGCGCGCGTGCCGGACGAACCGAACGCCTTTCTGATCAACTCGCACGGTCTGCTGTTCGACGAGATGACGGCCTCGTCGCTGCTCAAGGTCGACATGGACGGCAACGTCCTGACCAAACCGCTCGAGAACCACGGCCTTCACCCCGCCGGGTTCGTCATTCACAGCGCGCTCTACATCGCACGGCCGGACATCGGCGCGGCGATGCACACCCACACCACCGCCGGGCTGGCGATCGCTTCGCTCAAATGCGGGCTGCTCCCGCTCACCCAGATGGCGCACCGCTTCATCGACCATGTCGCCTATCACGACTTCAGCGGGCCGGAGCGGGATCCCGGCGAGCGGGAGAAGCTCGCTGCCGATCTCGGTGACAAGAAGGTCGCGATCCTGCGCAACCACGGCTTGCTGAGCGTCGGGCCGACCGTCGCCGAAGCGTTCAACTACATGTACGGGCTTGAGCGCGCGTGCCAGGCGCAGGCGGCGGCAATGGCATGCAACACGGAACTCAACATCCTTCCCGATGATGTCGTCGAGAAATCGACGGCGATGTACGCGCCTGGCGCGATCCGTCGGTACGGCCTGCTCGAATGGGAAGGTCTGCTGCGCAAGCTCGATCGGCTCGATCCCTCGTACCGCGATTGAGGCGTTTCGTGATCGAAGATGTGAACGACATCGACGTGCTCGTCGTGGGCGGCGGCAATGCGGCGCTGGTCGCGGCGGTCACCGCGCGCCAGGCGGGCGCGAGCGTGATGCTGCTGGAGCACGCACCGATCGAGTTCCGTGGTGGCAACAGCCGGCACACGCGCAATTTCCGCTGCTGTCACCAAGGCGATCTCGGCGTGCTGCTCGGCACGTACGACGAAGAGGAATATTGGCAGGATCTGCTTCGGGTCACGGGCGGCAAGACGAACGAACACCTTGCCCGGATGGCAATCCAGCAGTCGACCGACGCCTATGGCTTCATGGAGGCCTCGGGAGTCAAGTTCCAGCCGGCCCTCAAAGGGACGCTGAGCCTCAATCGAACCAACGCGTTCTTCCTCGGCGGCGGCAAGGCGCTGGTGAACAGCTATTACGCGCTGGCCGAGCGGCTCGGCGTCGACATCCGCTACGATGCCGAGGTGATCGGGCTTTCCTGCGACGATGAGCGCGTTCGCCATGTCGACGCGCGGATCAACGGCTTCGCTCGCCGTCTCCACCCGCGCGCAGTCGTCGTCGCCTCCGGCGGCTTCCAGGCCAATCTGGACTGGCTGCGCGAGGCTTGGGGTCCGGCGGCCGACAATTTCCTGATCCGCGGCACGCCTTATGCGCGCGGCACCGTGCTCAAGAACCTCGCCGCGCAAGGCGCGGAGACGATCGGCGACCCGACCCAGGCGCACGCGGTCGCGATCGATGCCCGCTCGCCGAAATTCGATGGCGGCATCGTCAGTCGCTCGGACAGCGTTCCCTACAGCATCGTCGTCAATCGCGACGCGCGACGCTTCTATGACGAAGGCGAGGACATCTGGCCGAAGCGTTACGCGATCTGGGGTCGCCTCGTCGCCCAGCAGCCGGACCAGATCGCATTTTCGATCTGCGACGCGAAGGCCGAACCGAAGTTCATGCCGTCTATCTTCGCGCCGGTGCGCGCGAACACGATCCCCGAGCTCGCGGTCGCGCTCGAGCTTGATCCGGTCGTGCTGCAGGAGACCATCGACGCCTTCAACGCCAGTGTCCGGCCCGGCGCCATCGATCCGACGTCGACCGCCGACGGCTGTCACACGGAAGGGCTCGATCCGCCCAAGAGCCATTGGGCAGCGCGGATCGATACCGCGCCTTATCTCGCCTATCCGCTGCGACCGGGGATCACCTTCACCTATCATGGCCTGAAGGTCAGCGATCGCGCGCAGGTGTTGCGCGAAGGAAATGCGGGCTTTGCGAACCTGTGGGCGGCCGGTGAGATCATGGCCGGCAACATCCTCGGGCAAGGCTATACGGCAGGAGTGGGTATGACGATCGGAACGGTATTCGGCCGCATCGCCGGGCGTGAGGCGGCTGCATATGTCGGTTCCTGATCTGGCGGCGATGGCGCGCGGCGAGCCGATGCTCGGCGAAGAGATCCTGAGCGAAGCCAAGCGCCAGATGGAGGTCTGCAACGCCTGCCGCTATTGTGAGGGGTTCTGCGCGGTCTTCCCCGCGATGGCGCTGCGCCGGGAGTTCACCTCGGGCGATCTCACGTACCTCGCCAACCTGTGTCACAACTGCAAGGGCTGCTTCTACGCCTGCCAATATGCGCCGCCGCATCCGTTCGGCGTCAACGTGCCCGCCACGTTCGCGCAGGTCCGTCAGGACAGCTATCAGCGCTACGCCTGGCCAGGTGCCTTCGCGCGCGCCTACGAGCGGCAGGGAACCGCGCTGACCGGTCTCGCCGCGCTCGGCGTGGCGGCCATTCTGCTCCTGACCGGTGCGATCCACGGTGGCAACATGTTCACCCCCCAATCCGGAACCGGCGCCTTTTACCGCATCCTGCCCTGGGCGGTGATGGCGGGCCTTGCCGGGGCGGCCTTCCTGTTCGCGCTGCTGGCGCTCACCGTCGCCGGTGTGCGCTTCTGGCGCGACACCGCGAGCGGCGGCGGCTACAAACCCGCGGACGGCGTGCGCGCCGGCGTCAATGTCGCGACTTTACGCTACCTCGGCGGCGGCCATGAAGGGCATGACGGCTGCAACGACACCGACGGCGGCTTCTCGCAGCAACGCCGGGTGTACCACCATTTCATGTTCTACGGCTTCCTCGCGTGCTTCGCCTCGACGAGCGTCGCGACGATATACGACCATTTCCTCGCCTGGGAGGCGCCGTATCCGCTGCTGAGCCTACCCGTCCTGCTGGGGCTGGTCGGCGGGATCGGGCTCCTGATCGGCACCACGGGGCTGATCGTGCTCAAGGCGATCGCCGATCCTGCTCCCGTCGCGCAGCGGCTGCGCAGCGGTGAATATGCGCTCTTGTTTCTTCTGCAGCAGGTCGCGTTGACCGGATTGCTGCTCCTAGCGCTGCGCGAAACCGCAGCACTCGGTGTTCTCGTCGCCGTCCATCTCGGGCTGGTGCTCGCCTTCTTCCTGGCGATCCCGTACAGCAAGATGGTCCACGGCCTCTATCGCGGGCTCGCCCTGTTGCGCAGCGCGCGCGAACAGCGGACGGGCTCGACCCTTGCCGGAGGCGTCGCATGAAGCTGTTCTATTCCACCCGCTCGCCCTTCACGCGCAAGGTGCGCCTGGCCCTCGCCGAGCTGGACGTCGCCGACAAGGTCGATCTCGAGCCGGCGGACGTCGCCTTCGACCGCGCGCCGCCGCCCGCCGTGGCCGCTGCCAACCCGCTTGGCCAGCTACCAACCTTCGTCGACGACGATGGTGTCGCCTGGTTCGGGTCCGGCGTGATCTGCGAGTGGCTCGATCGTCGCTTCGGCGGCTGGCTCTGCCCGGCCGATCCGAACCTGCGCGTCGAGTGGCGCCGGCGTGAGGCGCTGGCGGACGGCTTGGCCGAAAAAACGCTGCGCCGCCTCGTCGAGAACGGTCGCGGCAACACGGAAGGGGTCGCGTCGCTGGAGGCGGCAATCTGGCGTTCGCTCGAATATGTCGAGAACCTGCCTTGCCTCGGCAACGACATCGATCTGGGATGGCTCGCCGTCGCCAACGCGCTCGACTATCTCGATTTCCGCGCCGGCGAGCTCGATTGGCGGAACCGTCGCCCGATCCTGGCGCGCTGGCAGGCGACCCTCCGAGAGCGTCCATCGTTCAGTGGCACCGGCTTCTGCGTGAAGCCGACGGTTGTGCCCGCGGAGGTTCAGCCATGCCTCTGAGCGATTTCGCCGGCCGCAATGCGTTCATCACCGGTGGTGCGAGCGGGATCGGCCTCGCGACCGCTCACGCATTGGCGCGGGCCGGTGCCAATGTGGCGCTTGCCGATATCGAACCGGAACCGCTCGAGGTCGCGCGCGCCGCGGTGGCGGCGCACGGCGGCAAGACGATCGCCATTCCGCTCGACGTCTCCGACGCCGTCGCGGTCGCCACCGCCCGCGACCGTTTTCTTGCCGAGCTCGGCACACCGCACGTTCTCATCAACAATGCCGGCGTATCGCTGCGTCCAACCCTGCTGGGCGACGTCGGTCCGGGCAAATGGGACTGGTTGCTCGGCGTGAATTTGCTCGGCGTCGTCAACGGGGTCACCGCCTTCGTGCCCGAAATGCTGCGGCGGGGCGAGGGCGGGCACATCGTCAACACCGCATCGATCGTCGCGATGCAGGTCCACCCGTTCCTCCACAACATCCCCTATCGGATGAGCAAGGCCGGGGTCGTCAACCTCTCGGAATGCCTCGATCTCGAATATGGTCTCGCCGAAGCCGGCATCGGTGTCAGTGTCTTCTGCCCGGCGCTGGTGTCGACGGGCATCATCAACTCGTCCTTCCGCCGGCCCGAACGCTTCGGGGGGTCGTTTTCGAACGACGCCTCGGCAAAGGTCGACAGTTTCACCGACGTCGGAGCGGCAGCGACGCCCGACTTCACCGCCGCATTACTGCTCGATGCGATCAAGACCGACACCTTCTTCGTGTTCACGCATCCGGAATGTGCGGATTGGATCGGCGAGCGTGATGCCAAGATCCGTGCCGGGTTCGCCCAGCTCGATCGCGTGGCCGAGACGTACGCGAGCCCGAGCTAGGATTAGTCCAAGGAGCAAGCCGACCCCGATCCGGTGGGCGGCAGGAGACATCATGCCCATTCCAATGCACTGGTCGCCGCGGTTGCTCTCGCTGCTGCGGATCGTCGCCGGCCTCGGGCTGCTGTCGCACGGCGTGTCGAAATATTTCGGCCTGCCGCCGTTCGGCATGGCGTTGAGCTCCTTGCTCTATGCGGCCGGCCTTATCGAGCTCGTCGGAGGCGGGCTGTTGGTGGTCGGGTTCTTCACGCGCCCGACGGCCTTCATCGTGGCGGGCGAGATGGCGGTCGCCTATTTCCTCGCGCACGCGCCGCGCGGCTTCTTCCCGCTCGCGAACGGTGGCGAAGCCGCGATGCTCTACTGCTTCGTCTTCCTGTATCTGGCGGCCGCCGGAGCCGGTCCCTGGAGTATCGACGCGGCTCGGTCCGCCGCGGCTGTCCCTTCCGGGACCGATCGCTGAAGCGGCGGAGAAGAGGCCGAGGTGTCGCCGCTTCCGACCGACAGGCGTAGCGCGTGACCCTCGGATGGCGACGCCGCTGGATCGCATTGCGTTACGTCAACTTCCGGCTGTGGTTCGCTGCCGGTCTGGTGTCGAACTTGGGCACGTGGATGCAGCGCACCGCGCAGGACTGGCTGGTCCTAACGGAACTGACGCATCGCGACGCACGCGCCGTTGGCATCGTCATGGCGTTGCAGTTCGGCCCGCAATTCGTCCTGTTGCCGTGGACGGGCTACGCGGCGGATCGCTTCGAGGGGCGACGTCTGCTGATGGTCACGCAGGCCGTGATGGGCACGCTGTCGTTGCTCCTCGGCGGGCTCGCACTCGCGGGTGTCGCGCAGCTCTGGCACGTTTATCTTTTGGCCTTGCTATCCGGCGTCGCGGCCGCGTTCGACGCGCCGGTGCGCCAGGTGTTCATCGCCGAACTGGTCGGCGACGACCATCTCGGCAACGCCATCGCGCTCAACTCGACCTCGTTCAACGCGGCGCGACTGGTCGGCCCGGCGCTGGCGGGTCTGAGTATCGGCGCGGTCGGTAGTGGTCTCTCGTTCGTCGCCAACGGCCTGTCCTTCTTCGTCGCGGTCGCTGTGTTGCTGCGGCTTCGGCCGAGCGAAATGCAGGTTCGTGCGCGCGCCCTGGCCGCGCCGGGTCGTCTGCTCGAAGGGTTTAGCTACATCGCTGCGCGACGCGATCTGCGGACGATCTGCCTCATGCTGTTCGTGGTCGGCACGTTCGGCCTGAACTTCCCGATCTATGTTTCGACGATGGCGGTAGGCGTCTTCGGCCTGGGTCCGACCGGTTTCGGTTTGCTGACCTCGGCGCTCGCGGGCGGGACGCTCGCCGGCGCGGTCCTCGCGACCGGCGGCGAGCGGCCACGGTTCGAGACAATCACCGGCGCCGCCGGGCTGTTCTGCCTCGGCGGCATCCTCGCCGCGGTCGCACCGACGGCGTGGGTCTTCGCCGCCGCGCTCGCGCTGATGGGGATCGCCTCGCTCGGCTTCACCAACGTCACCAACACGCTGATGCAATTGTCTTCGGAGCCGGCGATGCGCGGTCGCGTCATGGCGATCCGGCTGGCGATCGCCCTCGGCGGCACCCCGATCGGTGCGCCGCTTGCCGGCTGGACGGCACATGCCTTCAATCCGCGGTGGTCGCTCGCACTGGCGGCCCTCGCCGGCCTCGCGGCGATGGCGATCGGCCTGCGCTATCAACGGGCCGACGGATTACCGGTGGGGAAGGGGACGCCGCCTTGAGGCTGGGTGGCGGTTCGGATCAAGCGGCGACGGCGGCGCGATCCACGCCTTCGACGATGCCTGTGGCAGCCAGTTCCTCGATCGCCGCATCATCATAGCCACCCACATCGCGAAGGATGGCGCGGGTGTCGCCGCCCAGCGGGCGGGCGTCGGCATAGCGACCCGGATCGTCGTCGCCGATGAGGAAGGGGCTGCCCTTCACCAACATCCCGCTCTGGTCCTCGCCGAGGGCAGATGACCAGACGCGATCATCGCCGAGGAGCTGATCGCCCGCGCGGACGAGATCGGCGGCGATGCCGACGTTGTTCAACGCGGCTACCGCGGCTGCGCTTGGCCGGTGCGCCAGCCAGTTCTCGAACGCCGCCTCGGAGCTGCTCCCGACGATCGACGCGAGCAGCGATGCCTGATCGTGACGGACGCTGACCGCGATCCATTTGCCATCGTCCGCAACCGCCGTCGCCTGCAGCACGTAGAGCGGGTCGGCATTGCCGATGCGGGCGGGCGCGTCGATCGCGCCTCCGAAAAGATCACCGCTCAGATAGGTCGTCAGCTCGCGCTGCGAGAGATCGAGATGAACGGCTTCATCGACACCGCCGCAGAGCGCTGCCGCGACCATCCCTGCGCCGAAGACCGTGGCGATCTGGTCGGGATAGTTCAGCTCGCGCCCGGTGATGATCGGGGGGCCGTCGACATAGCCCGTCGCCCAAGAGAGGCCGCCCATGGCCTCCAGCGTCGAGCCGAACGAGACGTGATCGGCGACCGGGCCGGTCTCGCCCTGGCTCGATATCGACGCGAGAACGATTCTGGGGTTGGCGACCGCCAGCTTGGCAAAGCCGATGCCCAGCCGTTCGAGCACGCCGCGCCGGAAGTTCTCGACGACGACGTCACTGTTGGCGACGAGCCGGAGGAACACCGCCGCGGCGCCCGGTGCTTTCAGATTGAGGCCGAGACTGCGCTTGGCGCGATTGGTGCTGCGGAAGAAAGGGCTGTCACCATCCTCGAGCGCGTGACCGGGCCAGCGGCGGAAGGGGTCGCGATACTGGCTCGATTCGATCTTGATGACATCGGCCCCCATGTCGGCGAGTACCGCCGACGCGCCGGCGCCCGCCGTAATGATCCCCAAATCGAGCACGCGGCGACCTGCTAGCGGCTGCATCACGCGGCCTCCAGGACCGGCACGACACCGTTCCAACGTAGCGGGAGAACGGGAACGAGCGCATCGCCGTCACCCGATGGCGTCAGCACGCCGCGCTCGACATATTGCGGATCGACTGCGAGGTCGTCCATCGCGAGGACCGGCCCGATCGGAATTCGTCTCGCCCGCGCCTTTTCGAAGATCTCGGCCCGGTTCATCTTGAGAAATTCGGGTTCCAGCAGGTCGGCGAGCGCAGCCGCATTTTTTCGACGGCCGATACCGGTGGCAAACCGAGCGTCGGTGAGCGCCTTGGTCTCCCCGACAAGATCCACGAGCCGCGACCAATCCTGCTCCTGGTAGACGAGCGCGATCCAGCCGTCGGCGCAGCGCAGTACGGTCCATTCGGAATTTCGACCCGGGCGACCCGGTGCTGGCTCGCCGAGCGCCGAGACGGCTGCGGACTTCCAGTTGAGCCAGACCGCGACATCGGCCAGATTGACTCGGACGGTGACCGGCAATGTTCGATCGGGCCGACACAACGCCGCAGCGACGCCTGCAAACGCCGAGAGACCCGCCGAATAGCTTAGCTGGTGGCCGCCGAGCCGCAACGGCTCGCGTCCGGGGTCGCCGACGAGATCGAGCAGCCCGCTGACGGCCATGATCGTGAACTCGCTGGCCTCGCCAGCGTGATCGACTGCGGAAGCGAAGGTCGTGAATAGGCAACGCGTCGCAGCGGCGGTTGCAAAGGACGAGGCGTCCGCAGCGAGCTCGACGGTGGCAGTGTCGTTCTCGTCAGCGTCCCGCAGCCTCTTGCCGCGATCCAGAAAGGCGAGGATCGCATCGGCTCCCGGCTTGCCGGTCAGCGGATCGCATTCGCTAGACGGTCGATACACCCGTGCCCCTAGGTCGCACGCGACGCGTCCGCACATGCCGATTGCCAAGCGCAGCGCGATCGGCGTGTCCGGTGAGATGGTCTCGACGATAATAAGGCCGGTAAAGGGCGACATGCGAAAATCCCCAAGGCAGTCGGTCCCATGCACTGTCACGCACGCGTGATCGGTCGCCTATCGATAAATGATCGGTGGGGGTGACGGACACTCAAGACGCCGGGGCGACGTGAGTTAAAGTCAATCCGGGAGCGCCGAAATGCGTTGCCGGCGCCCGCGCCGGGCGCAACACTTGCCGTAAAGCGAGGATGCCGACGGTGAGCGAAGACGTTTATATCATGGGAGCCTGGGACCATCCGACTCGCAATGCGGTCGATCGATCCCTGCCGCAGCTCTATGCCGATATCTGCGAGAACGTGTTGGCCGATGCCGGGCTTACCCGGGCCGATGTCGACGGCTTGTTTCTCGGCAACGATGCGCCGGGCACCGGGCCGCTGTCGATCCGCGACTATCTCAACTTGACCAACGTCACCCATTTCGACACCAGCCATACGAGCGGCTCGTCCTACACCGTACATGTCGGCCACGCGGTCGATGCGATCCGCGCCGGGCGCTGTAAGGTCGCGCTGCTGATGCAGGCGAGCCGCACGCGTCAGAACGTCGGCAAAGGCCCTCTCGGCCGGCTCGACGTCCCCGATCAGCCGGATTTCCAGTGGGAACACCCGATGGGAACGGCGATCCTGACCAACTACGGCATGGTCGCGATGCGTCACATGCACGAATTCGGGACGACTTCGGAGCAGCTCGCCTGGATCAAGGTCGCGGCGTCGCATCACGCATCGCGCAATCCGCACGCGCTGTATCCCAAGATCGTCACCGTCGCGGACGTCGTGAACGCCCCGGTCGTCGCCGAGCCTTTCCACAAGCTCGACTGCTGTATCATTTCCGATGGCGGCGGTGGGCTGCTGGTGGTGCGCGAGGACATCGCGCGCTCGCTCAAGCGGCCGCTGGTTCGCATTCGCGGGCAGGGTCTGGGACTCTGGGGGCAGAATGGCGGCGACTTTGATCTTACGCGGACCGGCGCGGTCCAGTCCGGCGCGATGGCCTATGCCGAGGCGGGGGTGACCCCTGCCGACATCCAGTACGCCTCGCTCTACGACAGCTTCACGATCACCGTGCTGCTCCAGCTCGAGGATCTCGGCTTCTGCGCCAAGGGCGAGGGCGGCCGGTTCGTGGAGGACGGCAAGCTGATCGCGGGGCGGGGGCCGCTGCCGGTCAACACCGACGGCGGCGGGCTCTGCAACAACCATCCCGGCAACCGTGGCGGCATGGTCAAGGTCATCGAGGCGGTGAAGCAGCTGCGCGGCGAGGCGAACGCGGGGACGCAGGTTCCCGACTGTTCGCTCGCCCTCGCCAACGCGATCGGGGGCCAGCTCGGGGTCCGCCACGCCAGCGCCACCATCATTTTGGAGCGCGTGTGATGCCGACCCTTGCCGACCGTACCAACATCGTCGATCCACCCGTCACGGCGGAGAGCCAAGTCTTCTGGGACTCAGCCGACACCGGGCGCTTTCTGTTGAAACGCTGTCCGTCGTGCGGGCGGCACAATTGGTATCCGCGCGACCCGTGCCCCTTCTGTCCGTCGCCGGTGACCGATTGGGTCGAGGGGGCAGGCACCGCCACCATCTACACCTACTCCCATTTCGCGCGCGCGCCGCAGCCGTTCGTCGCGGCCTATGTAAGGCTCGAAGAAGGGCCGCTGATGATGACGAATATCGTCGGGTGTGATCCCGGAACGCTCGCGATCGGTCAGCCGGTGACGCTCGCGTTTCAGCGCAGTGTCGGCGGTTTCGCCGTACCGATGTTCCGACCGGCGGATTGATCGGCTGGTCGGGGATCGCTCGCAGAAGTAAGGTATTTTCGGTTTGACGGTCGCGCGCGATCAGGCCGCAATGGCGGCTAGGTCCGTCACCTGGTCGATCGCGCGTAACCGGTCGAATAAGCGCCGCGCGCGATCGGGACCGATCGCCGGCTCCGCCGCCTCGGCAAACTTTCCCCATTGCTGTTCGGCGCTGAGCGGACTCGACCAGTTGCCGAGGGGGAACTGGATGTCGCGGCTTGTTCGCACCGAACCGTCGCTCATCCGCACGGTGAGGGCGGAGCGATAGCCGAGATTGGGATCCTTGTCCGGAGTGAGGGCGTCCCGGACTGAGATCGAGATCTTGTCCATCAACGCGCGAACGTCCGCGCGATCGTAGAAGGCGGGCGCATATTCCTGCGCGCCGACGCGACCTGAAATGATGGCGGCGGCGATTGCCAGCTGCACGCTCATCAGCGGTCGAAATTCTGGAACGCGGCGACTGGCGAGGACGGATTCCTCCTCGGTGCCGATTACGACCTTGATCGATTCGACATCGGCAGGATCGATCGGCGCTTGATCGAGGAGCTCGAAGATGCCGTCGAGGGCCCGGTGGCACGGGAGCGCCCAAGGATAACGCTTGATGTTGACGCCCTCGCGCTCGATCGCCCAGTCGCTGCCGAGTGTGTCCATATCGCGGGTCGGATCGAGCTTGCCCGCCGGCGAGAGCGCCGCGAGCAAACCGTTGCCGGCGTCGAGTGCGCCCGCGCCGCCACGAAAGCCCGCTTTCGCGAGCTTCGCCGCTGTGATCCCGGTCGAGGCCGCCCGGCCGACCTGCCACGGCTTCACCCAGTCGTTGAAATTGGCGATGAGGCCGCCCGACGCCGACGCCGCAGTGGCGATCGCCGCCTGTGCCTGTGTTGCGTTCAGCCCGGCGATCGATGAAGCCGTCGCTGCCGCTGCGACCGGGCCCAGCACCGCCGTGCTATGCCAGCCTTTCGGGCCGTAGGGGTTCGCCTCCGCGGCGACGAGCCGGGCCCAGACTTCGTACCCCGCAACATAGCCGGTCACGACCGCGCGACCGTCCCGACCTGTCGCCTCCGCCGCGGCGAGCGCCGTCGCAGCGAGCACCGAGCTGACATGGTTGTTGCGCAGCGCATTGTCGTCGATGTGCGAGGCATGGGCGGCGGCGGCGTTTACGAGCGCGGCCTCCGCCGCCGAGCAGCGTATGCCGGCGAAGCCGATCGACGCCTCCTCGGATAGGCCGCAGGTATCCAGGCTCGCCACGATCGCTTGGACGACGAGTTCGTGTTCGCCGATGAACCGGCAGGCGCCGAAGTCAACGATGCCTGCACGCACCGCTTCGACGGCGCGTTCCGGCAGCTGCTCGAATTCGAGGTCGGCGACGAACTTTCCGAAGCGGGCGGCCATCGGCTGCGGGATAGGGGCAGGGTCGGCCATTGATTTTTCCTCTCCACGCTTCGTTGGGCGCTATCGTGCCTTTATAGACGTAAAACTGCGCGGTCGCGTAGCGATGGACCGTAGCCTGTGGTGAGAAATGCTCAACTTGCCACGATTCTTGTCGTTGGCCGAACGGCGGCGCGCGGCGTAGCAAGGAGCGACAACGGACGGAGAGGCGAATGCCGGTAGATTTCGCAGTACGCGACAAGGTCGCGACCCTGACTCTCAATGCCCCCGAAGCGATGAATTCGCTCGATCCCGAGATGCGCGCGGCGATGTTCGCCGGCTTCAAGCGCGTCCAGGAGGATGACGACATCCGCGTGCTGATCGTCACAGGTGCGGGCGACAAGGCCTTCTGCACCGGCGCCAACCTCAAAAAGACATTGCCTCCCAAGGAGAGCTACGCGGAGCTGAATTTCGGTCGGGCCAAGGACGAATCCAATATGGGGCTCGGAACCGACAAGCCGGTCATCGCGGCGCTGAACGGTTGGACGCTCGGCGGCGGGCTCGAACTCGCCTTGCTGTGCGATATGCGGTTCGCTGCCGACACCGCGCGGCTCGGGCTGCCCGAGGCGAAGCGCGCGACGATCCCGGGTGCCGGCGGCACGCAGCGGCTTCCGCGCGAACTCGGTCTGGGCAAGGCCATGTATATGATGCTGACGGGCGATCACATCGACGCCGCCGAGGCCTATCGTGTCGGCCTAGTCCAGGAAGTGTTCCCCGCGGCCGAGCTCCAGGACAAGGTCTTCGAGATCGCGCGCAAGATCGCCGAGAACGGACCGCTCGCGATCCGCGTCATCAAGCGACTGGTTTATCAAGGGATGGAGACTTCTCTCGAGGCCGGTCTCAACATGGAACGGATGGCGTTCGGCGTTATGCGCGACACCAAGGACCGGATCGAAGGCCGCATCGCCTTCGCCGAGAAGCGGCCCCCGGTCTATCGTGGCGAATGAATGGAGCGCCGGCGTGAGACCGGACGAAGCGGAGATGGAGCATGCCTGACAAGACGGTGGCCTCGCTGGTCGATGCGCTCGCCGGCGTTCGCGATGGGGCGACGGTGCTGGTGGGCGGCTTCGGCTCGGTCGGCCATCCGACCGCGCTGCTCGACGCGCTGATCGAACAGGGGGCGAGCGACCTCACTTTGGTGTCGAACAATTCGGGGTTCGGCGATCGCGGCATGCCGCGCCTGATGCAGCTCGGCCGGGTGCGCAAGATCATCTGCAGCTTCCCGCGCACCTCCGAGATCTTCTCGGATCTCTACAAACAAGGGAAGATCGAGGTCGAGGTCGTGCCACAGGGCACGCTCGCAGAGCGGATGCGCGCGGCGGGTGCCGGCATTCCCGCTTTCTACACCCGCACAGGGGCTAATACCCTGCTCGCCGAGGGCAAGGAAAGCCGCGAGTTCGACGGCCACACCTACATCATGGAGCGCTGGCTGCCCGGCGACGTGGCGCTGGTCGAGGCGTGGCGCGGCGATCGCTGGGGCAATCTCACCTACAACAAGACCGGTCGCAACTTTAACCCCGACATGGCGACTGCGGCGACGCTGACGATTGCTCAGGTCGACCGCATCGTGCCGCTCGGCGAGCTCGATCCCGATCAGATCACGACCCAAGGCATCTTCGTCGACCGCGTCGTCGAAGTGCGGTCGCCGGCCGGCTGAAGGAGACGATCATGACCACCACGACCGCGACCCTTCCCGCCGGCGTCACGCCGCGCACTCGCCCCGAGATGGCGGCGCGCGCCGCCGCCGACATTCCCGACGGCTGGTATGTCAATCTCGGCATCGGTATCCCGATCCTGATTTCGGACCATGTACCGGTGGAGCGCGAGGTCATCTTCCACTCGGAAAACGGCATTCTCGGAATGGGGCCCGCCGCGACCGGCAACGCCATTGATCCCTGGGTGGTCAACGCCGCTAAGAAGCATGTCGAGCTGCATCCAGGCGGCTCGTTCTTCAACCATTCGAACAGTTTCGGAATGATCCGCGGCGGCCATCTCGACCTGTGCGTGATGGGTGCGCTCGAGGTTTCCGAGAAGGGCGATCTCGCCAATTGGACGACATCGGCGAACGATGCGGCGCCAGCGGTCGGCGGGGCGATGGACCTGGCGGTCGGCGCCAAGCGCATCTGGATCCTGATGGACCATCTGACCAAGGACGGGGTCAGCAAGCTGGTGCGGACCTGCAGCTATCCGGTCACCGCGCTCGGCACCGTGTCTCGGGTATATACCAATCTCGCGGTGCTCGACGTCACCGAGCGTGGCTTCAAGGTGATCGAGATCGTGCCCGGACTCAGCTTCGACCAGCTCCAGGCGCTGACCGACTCGCCGCTCCACCAATCAGAACGATGAAGGAATAAAGCCGATGTCCGCATCGCTTTCGAAGGTCGCCGCGATCGTCGGCATCGGCCACACCGACTATGCCGCCGATCACAAGACCGTGCTTGGCGGCACCAAGCCGCACAACGCGCTCGGCTACACCGCTATCGGCTTCACCCGTGCGCTCGCCGACGCCGGCATCGAGCGCGACGAGATCGACGGGCTGATGGTGAGCTTCGGCACGCCGTACGAGCGCGTCTCCGAAATTCTCGGTCTCAACGTCAAATGGGGGGTCAGCAACGATCCCATGATGGGCATGCAGGAGGCGGTGAGCGCGATCGCCGCCGGTCGCTGCGAGGTGGTGGCGCTCGTCTACGGCACCGAGCAGCGCTCGGCAGGCATGAATTATGGCGGCACCAATCCGGTCGGCGGCGCCGGTTTCCTCAACCTCGTCTTCCACGCGCCATGGGGGTTCACTTCGCAGGGTGCGCTGTACGCGATCCAGTTCCAGCGCTACATGTGGGAGCGGGGCTACACCCATTCCGACCTTGGCCAGATCGCGGTTGCGCAGCGCCACGCCGCCAGCCTCAACCCCGATGCGATCATGCGCAAGCCGGTGACGATCGAGGATTATCTCGCCTCGCCCTGGGTGGTCGAGCCGCTCCACCGGCTCGATTACTGCCTCATCAACGACGGCGGCGTGTCGCTGATCCTGATGTCGGCCGAACGCGCCGAGCGCGCCGCGAAGAAGTCGGGTAAGAAGCCCGTCTACATCCACGGCATCGGCCGCTACGATCTCAACCGCAAGGCGAGCAGCCTGGAGCCGCGCTTCGACGGCTATTATGCCCCCGCCGAAGAGGCCGCGGGGCACCAGGCGTTCGAAATGGCGGGCGTCGGACCGAAGGACATGGACTGCCTCCAGATCTACGATAGCTTCTCGCCGCACGTCATGATGGCGCTCGAAGGCTACGGCTATTGCGCCGACGGCGACGTCGCCAAATTCTTTCGCGAGACGGGCATCGGGCTCGGCGGCGGGCTGCCGATCAACACGAGCGGCGGGCATCTTTCCGAAAGCTACATGCAGGGCTGGGGTCATCAGGTGGAAGCCGTTCGCCAAATCCGCGGCGAATGCGGCGAGCGCCAAGTGCCCGACTGCGATTTCGTCCACATGAGTTCCGACGTCGCCGGCAAGGCCGTCTCGATCATCTACGGGAAGTAAGACCATGGGCAATTCGCAGCGCGTCATCGGCTTTTACGACGTTCCGATGTGGAAGAGCATCGACGAGGAGGCCTGGGCGATCCAGCAGTGCGATAACTGCCAAGAGCATCGCTACCCGCCGGCGCCGATCTGTCAGAACTGCCTGTCGTTCGATGCGACCTGGCGGACGCTGAAGGGCACCGGTACGGTCGTTTCGACCTGCGTGTTCCACAAGAAGTATTTCGACGATCATGTGCCGCCCTACACCTGTGCGGCGGTACGGCTCGACGAAGGCCCGATCGTCGTCGTGAACCTGGTCGATCCCACGCCCGAGGACGGGGCGATCGATAAGCGGGTCGAAATCCTCTACGAGCGACACGAGCAGGGCATGCTGCCCAAGGTCCGGTTTTCGGCGTGACGCCGCCGCCGCTTCCGACGACCGGCCGGCCGGCTAAGCCGCTGCCGGACGGCGCGTGGGACTGCCACGCCCATGTCTTCGGGCCGTTCGACCGGTTCCCGCTCGATCCGGCCTGCCGGTACACGCCTCCGCTCGCGACCGCCGACGATCATCGCGCGATGCTCGACGCCGCCGGCTTCGCGAACGGGATGCTCGTTCACGCCTCGGCCTGTGGTTATGACAATCGGGCCACCCTCGATGCCGTCGCCCGGTCGAACGGGCGGATCGGTGCGATCGGGGTCGTTTCGCCGGAGATCGACGACGATACGCTCGCGGCGATGAAGCGCGGGGGCATGCGGGGTCTGCGCTTCACGAAGGCCGGACCGCGCACGAGCGACGATCCCTGGCCGGGCGTTCTCGATCTGCCCGATTTCGCCGTCTTGGCGCCGCGATTGCGCGAGCATGGGCTGACGGCGCACGTCTTCGCGCCCTGCGCCGCGCTGGTCGGCATGGCGGACCAGTTCCGGTCGACCGCCATTCCCATCGTGTTCGATCACATGGGCCAGCCCGACGTCGCCGCAGGGACGGAAGACCCGACGTTCCGGTCGTTCGTGGCGATGGTCGGGGACGGCCCGTTCGCGGTCAAGCTGACCCCCGGTCGGCTTTCGACCGCCTTTCCCGACTATGATGATGTCCGCCCGTTCCATGACGCGCTGATCGAGGCGGTCGCCGATCGTCTGATCTTCGGCAGCGACTGGCCGTTCCTCGGTCAAATGGCCCGAGCGCCCGATGTAGCGGCGATGGTTGACCTGTTCGATCGCTGGACACCGGACGAGAGCATCCGGCGGGCGGTGTTCGTCGACACGCCGACAGCTTTTTTTGCATAAAGCGCCGGTCTCGGTTTTCGGCTGTGCGATGATGGCAATCTAGTCTCAGTACCGGACTTTCTCGGAAAAGCCGGCTTCAAGATCCGATCGTCGCCGCGAAAGCGGCAATCTCGGCGGTTACTCGATCCGGCGCCTGCAATACCATGAAGTGGCCGCTTTCGATCTCGCCGATCGAGGCATGGGGGATGCGGGCGGCGAAGTCGCGGATCACGGCGGGCCCGCGCATCGCGTCGGCCCGGCCAGCGATCAGGCGGACGGGAACGCGCGCGGGTGGTGCGAACGCGGCGACGTCGGCGTCGAGCAGCATCGCGTTCTGGTGGCCACTGCTTTCCGGGTCGGCCGCCTTCTGCAACGCGCGGAAGAGTCCGAAGCCAGGTCGGCGCCGAGCGTCTTCATCGGGCCATGCGCTCGGTGACATCGCCTCGTCGACCGTCGCCGCGATGCCCTTCTGGACTAGCCGCTCGTGAAAAGTCGCGGCGTGGGCGCGGCGTTCCGCTGGTACGCCGGTAGCAGGCGCGAAAGCGATGACGCCGGCTGACCGCTCAGGATGTGAAGCGGCGAAGGCGAGCGCAATGCCGCCGCCGAGCGCGCCGCCGGCGACGATCGGCGAATCTATCTCGAGGCGATCGAGCAGCACAGCGAGGTCCGCCACGAAGACCTCTAGGGAGACCGGCGTCCGGATCTTCTCGGAAAGGCCACTCCCGCGCAGGTCGAAGCGGACGACCTCGTGATTGAGAGCGAGCTCGGGGGCGACAAGGTTCCAGCTCTCGAGCGCTCCACCCATTTCGTGGAGGAGGACGATCGTGGTGCCCCGGCCTTCCCGCCGGAACCGTAGCGAGGCCCCGTTGGCTTCGACCCAACCCGCGCAGGGCTCAACCATGCCGTGGCAGGAAGTCGAGCACCTCCGCGTTGAACAAGTCCGGTCGTTCCCAATAGAGCGAGTGGCCGCCTTCCGGCAGAATGCGGAGACGCGAGCCGGCCATCCAGCCAGCGAAAAGGCGAAGGAACGGTGGCGGAGCGATCATGTCTGCATCGCCGCCTATCAGAAGTCGCGGCATGGAAAGCGCAGCAAGGCGCTCGCGGGTGATTCCGGCCGACGGTGGCGGCGGACGCCCGCCGACATGCGCGCTATCCGAAAGATCGCGCCAGGCACGGACGCCATCGGGGTTGGTCGCGCGATAGGATGGACTAAGCTCGCGAAGATAGGCGGGCAGCGCGGCGATCGCGGGGTCGGCAAGAGCCCGCTGCAGCCTGTCGAACTCTCCACCTTTAGCGCCAAGGATGCTGCAGGCGATCGTCAGCGAAGCAGCACGGTGTGGTTGAGCGACGGCGAAGTCCGCGGCTACGAACCCGCCGCCGGCGCTGGCCACGAGGTGGCATTTCGCGACAGTTAGGACATCGAGTAGCGCGGCCAGGTCGGCGGCGTCGGTGCCCGCGCCGCCAGCGCCAATCGGATCCGAACCTCGATAGCCGCGACGCGAATAGCTGATGACGCGCCAGCCCGCGGCCACAAAAGCCTGTTGTTGATATCCCCAGACGTGCCCGCTGCCGGTGAAGGGATGGAGGAGGATGATCGGCAGGCCCGTCCCGCCGGTGTCGCAGACCCAGAGTGCAGCACCATTGGCCCTCACGACCGCTTGCTTGCCGGCGAGCGGTGGAGCGGGTGGGTAGGTGGTGAGCGGAGCGGCCGGAATGGAGCAACGCGGCGCCGCCTTCGCTCCCCCAGCGAAAGCGGCGACTGCCGCAAGGCTCAGTAGTGATCTGCGATCCGGTTCCAGATCGACCCTCCGTGCCTTGCCCGACCGACCGACTGCCACGCGCCGGGACGTCGGGCTATGGTCAGAACTTGAACGCGACGCCGACGCGGTACGAGCGACCGATCGAGTTATACAGGTTGGTCCTGTTCGAGAAGGCGATCGTTGCGAACGGCGGCGGATCGTTATCCAGGAGGTTGTTGATGACAGTGAAGACCTCGAACCGGCGGGCATCATCTCCCTGGAGCACGTTGTAGCGCAGCGTGAGATTCACATAGGCCTGCCCTGCGAACCTGTTCTGGCTGATCTTCTGCGCAGGGGTCGCAGTCGCGTACCCCGCATCACCGGGCTCGAACAGCGTCGGGTCGTACCGCATCGAGGTAAATGCCGTCACCTGGGTCGTGGCCGAGAAGCCGCCGAGCGCATAGTCGAGGCTCAGGTTGCCGGACCATTTCGGCAGACCACCGACGCCGGTGACGACGGAGCCCTGCCCGCCGGTGCCCGCATAGTCGATCGTTGTGGCGACCCCGCCCGGCGTGCCCGGCGGCGTGACAAGCTCGAGCTTCATCGTATGCGTCGCTAGCGCGGTAATTCCGAAATGCCCGGGCAGGCCGAAGGGCATGTCGTGATCGTAGCCCGCCATGAAGTCGAGGCCGCGCGTCTTGAATGAGCTCAGGTTTGTCGTCAGCGACCGCACAAGGTCGAGACCACTCGCGTTGCTCGTTCCGAAGGTGATCCGCGAGCAATAATCCAGATTTCCGAAGAAACAGCCGTTGACGGTATCCTGTGGAGTGACGGCGACGATCACCTTGTCCACCTTGATGTCGTAATAATCGACGCTGGCGCGGAAGCCCCGCAGGAACGTCGGATGGAACACCGCGCCTGCCGTGAGCGTCTGCGCGACTTCCGGCGTCAGGTTTTGGTTACCTTGGGCCACGTTGGGCACGAAGTCGGAATTGCCGTTGAACCGGTTGGTGAGTACCGTCAGCGTCTGGGCGCTGTTGCCGAACAGTTCGTACAGCGTTGGTGCTCGGATGTCGCGCGACCGGGTGAACCGGAAACGAAGGCTGTCGTTCATGTCGTAGGTTGCGCCCGCCTTCCAGGTCGTCACATTCCCGGACACTCGGTAATGGGTGTAGCGGACCGCACCGTTGAGATCGATCGCCTTCAGGAACCAGCTGTCGCCACGCGCGATAGGCACACCGAGCTCGCCGTAACCCTCGACGACGGTGTTCCGACCGACATAGTTTGCTTGGTTCGCGAGAATATAGGCGGCCTGGGTGCTCAGCGCGTCCGCAGCCGAACTGAGATAATCCTTACGGAACTCGCCACCGACCGCGACCGAGATCGGGCCGGCCCACAAGCTGAACGGCGAACCCCGGAGGTTCACGGCGCCCGCCGTCTGCCGATACTTGATGACCGCAGTGGGCGTGCCGTTAATATAGGCTCCCACGGTCGCGGTGTTATTCGTCGCGCCGAACGGGTTGAAGGGCACGCAGCCTGTCACGCCGCCGCCGAATGCGAGCTGGGCGCGGGTCGTCGCGTTGAGGTTCGGGTTCTGCGCAGGATCGCCGCAGACGATGTTGCCGTTGGCGTCGCGGACCGCGAATGCCGCCTCGCGTACGCGCGCATCGTATTTGGTGTGGAACAGATAGTCCTGCGTGGTCTGACCGTGCTCGACATAGGCATCCCACGCCCAGTCGCCGAAGATCTTGCCGCTGATGCCGCCGGCGAAACGATAGGTCTCGATCTTGTTGACCGAGAAGGTGTCGCCGAAGTCCTCCAGCGAGCGACCGAGCGTGATCGACGTCACGCCGGCCGCGGCCATCCGGGTCCGGATCGACGCAGGCAGGAACGGGTTGTCGTTGCGGATGATCAACGCGGTATACTGGTTCGGGGTAACGCTCGCCTGCGTGCTGGAATGCGAATAGTTGCCCTGCACCCAGACGTTGATATCGCTGCCGAGATCCGCGCTCAGCCGCCCTTGACCGACAATCCGCTCGAACGGATTGGCGAGCTGGAACTGCGCTTGTGCCGGCTTGCCGAAGTTGGCGGTGCTGCCGACCATGACGCTGTTGTTATTGTAAAGCGTGCCATAGGCGAACGGATAGGGATTGCCGTTGGCATCGAACGCGGTGCCGCGAAGCGCGGTGGGTCCGTTGATGATGCCGAACGGGGTCGCGTTCGCAGTCTCGGCGTTGGTCAGGAAGGTCGCCTGGTTGCCGGTCGGGACGAGGGCTCCTTCATTGGCGGTCCAGGGACGGGCGTAGATACCGTTGCCGATGCCGTCGGCATGGGAATAATCGAACCCGGCGGTGAAGTTGACACGGCCGTCCATGAAACTGTGGCCGCCGGCCAGGCTGGCCACGAACTCGCCATTGTCGCCATAATCGGTGACGCCGGTCTGAACGCGACCCTGAATGCCCTCGAGCTTGTTGCGCTGGACGATGTTGACGACGCCGGCGACGGCATCCGAGCCATAAGCCGCAGACGCGCCGCCAGTGACGACGTCGATGCGTTGAACTAGCTCGACGGGGATCGAATTCGTGTCGGGAAGGCCTTGATAGTTACCGCCGACGAAGCGCTGTCCATCGACGAGTACGAGCGTCCGGGTGATGCCGAGACCGCGAAGGTCGGGCAGGCCCTGAACGCCGAACTGGGTTACCGCGTATCGGCTAGCACCGATCGCGCCATAGCTCGGACGGAAGCCGGGAATGCGGGCGAGAACGTCGGTGATGGCGACCGGTGCCTGCGTCGCGATCGTTCCCGCGCCGATCGTGGTGACCGGCGTTGGGGCGTTGAGATTCGATAGCCGCGACCCGGTGACGACGATATCTTTGGTCTCGGGCGACGCATCCGCGGGCTGTCCCTGCGCGGCGGCGACGTCGGCCGATTTGATGTCGGTTGCCGGCGGCACGGACGTTGATTGAGGCTCGGTCGCGATATCCGAAGTCGGCGCGTTCTGCGCAGACGCAGGAGTTGCAGCGGTCGTCGATTGGGCCGAAGCCACCGATGCTACGAACGGGAGGGCCGAGGCTGCCCCCAGCAAAACGCCACGCCAGGAAGTCTTCTTCATAATCCCCTCCGTATACCGGTCACATCGGCGCTTTCCCCAGTCTTAAGCCGGGATTACTGCGTCGTGCTCGTCGACACCGCGTCGCGCGGTTACCGATCGAGGACTGGGTTGGTAGGTTTACCGCCGGAAGTGCCCAAGCGACATGTTGGCGGGCGTCGTGAGCGAAACTCACACCAGCGCCTTCCCGCCAGTCAGCGCCAGAATGGGTTGGTCCGCCCTTTTCGGCGACGGGCGTTGTAAAGATCGAAAAACATTGTGCCGCCTGATACGGCGAGAAAGCATATCGCTATCCCCATGAGGAGGTCGAACAGGCGGCCCGGCAGACCAATGATGCTGCCGTTGTGAACGCGCTTGAGCAGTTGATGCCAGTGCCACGGGAGAACGAAGCGTGATAGGCCTAGGGTCTCGGGCGTCACCTCGCGACCGGTGCGGAGATCATAGACACGTGCGAACGGCAGCGCTTCTTTGGTCCAATAGATCGACTCGTAAACTTGGCCCACTCTTCGAACCTTGATCGAAGTGAGCGTCGTGCGTTGCAGGGACGCTTGCCGCACCATCTCGGAGCGATCGAAAAGTGCCGCGATCTCTTCGTCGCGCAGGGGGGAGACAGGAAGTGGTGGTGTAGAGGCGATTGGAAGTTTCGCCGCAGATTGATCGACCGCGAGGATCGTTCCCGAGACGGTAACGACGAACAAGGGAAGCGCACACAGCATAGCGATCCAACGATGCAGCTTCCGCATGCCGGCACTCGTCACCACAAAAACTCGCGCCGACCCATCGACCGGCGCCGCCGGTACATGCCGCCGTAGAGCACGGCGCCGATCAGGATCAGCGAAGCCGTCGAGATCCCGATGAGGACGGACAGCCAAGTGCCAGCGGCACCGATCAGCCGGCCCTGATGTAGCGCCTTCAACGTTCCGTAGGCGCTGTGACGTGCTCCCCAAAGCTCTACCAGTCATAACTGGAGTCCGGGGTTGGTATGGTGCCCCTCGGGGCGGTGTTGCACAACCCGCCTGGCAGCATCGGC
>NZ_QFOB01000036.1 GCF_003248515.1 Sphingomonas sp. | reverse complement strand
TGCGTGGCCAGCAGCCGGCGGATCAGATCGCTGTCCAGCGGCTTGGCGAAGCGCAGGTCCGCCACCGTCGTCGAAAGCCCCTGCGCCTCCAGCCTGTCCGCCGCCGCCAGCGCATCCGCCAGCCGCGTGCCCAGCGACAGGATCGCCACCGCCTTGCCCTCGCGCACGATCCGCCCCTTGCCGATCGCCAGACGCTGCGGCGCCTCCGGCAGCGCCACGCCCGTGCCCGCCCCGCGCGGATAGCGGAACGCGATCGGCCCCGTATCGTGCAGCGCCGCCGTGTGCGTCATGTGCACCAGCTCCGCCTCGTCCGCCGGCGCCATCACCACGAAATTGGGCAGGCTCGCCAGATAGGTCACATCGAAGCTGCCCGCATGCGTCGCCCCGTCCGCGCCCACCAGCCCCGCCCGGTCGATCGCGAAGCGCACCGGCAGGTTCTGGATCGCCACGTCATGCACCACCTGATCGTAGGCGCGCTGCAGGAACGTCGAATAGATGGCGCAGAACGGCCGCATCCCCTGCGCGGCAAGGCCCGCTGCGAACGTCACCGCATGCTGCTCGGCAATGCCCACGTCGAACGCGCGCTCCGGGAACGCCTTGGCGAACCGGTCCACCCCCGTGCCCGAAGGCATCGCCGCCGTGATCGCGCAGATCGTCGCGTCGCGCTTCGCCTCCCCGATCAGCGCGTCCCCGAACACGTTCTGATATTGCGGCGGCCCCGCCGGCGCCTTGTCCTGCCTGCCCGAGACGATGTCGAACTTCTGCACGCCATGATATTTGTCGGCCGCGGCCTCGGCCGGCGCATAGCCCTTGCCCTTCTTGGTCACGACATGGACCAGGCACGGCCCCTCGGCCGCATCGCGCACATTTTCCAGGATCGGGATCAGATGATCCAGATTGTGGCCGTCCACCGGACCCACATAATAAAAGCCCAGTTCCTCGAAGAGCGTGCCGCCCATCGTGATGCCGCGCGCAAACTCGTCCGTCTTCTTCAGCCCCTCGGCCAGCGGGCGCGGCAGCTTCCTCGCCACCCTTTTGGCCAGGTCACGCAGCGTCAGGAAGCGGCGCCCCGACACGATCCGCGCCAGATAGGCCGACAGCCCCCCCACAGGCGGCGCGATCGACATGTCGTTGTCGTTCAGGATCACGACCAGACGGTTGCCCGCCTCGCCCGCATTGTTCATCGCCTCATAGGCCATGCCCGCCGACATCGCCCCGTCGCCGATCACCGCGATCGCCTTGCCCGGCGCTCCCGAAAGCTTGTTCGCCACCGCAAAGCCCAGCGCCGCCGAAATCGAGGTCGAGCTGTGCGCCGCGCCGAACGGATCATATTCGCTCTCGGCACGCTTCGTGAAACCCGAAAGCCCCCCGCCCTGCCGCAGCGTCCGGATCCGATCCCGCCGGCCCGTCAGTATCTTGTGCGGATACGCCTGGTGACCAACATCCCAGATCAAACGATCCCGCGGCGTCTCAAACACATAGTGCAGCGCTACCGTCAGCTCCAC
>NZ_QFOB01000035.1 GCF_003248515.1 Sphingomonas sp. | reverse complement strand
GCCCTGCTCGCCATAGACCTCGACCAGCTTTTCGAAGCTGTGGATGCCGAGGATCATTGCGCCGCCGAAGGCGCGGGCCGTCTGAAGGCCATTCTCGATGGCTGGCAGCCGGTGAAGTGCGCCGAGCTCGTCGAACATGAACCAGGTGCGCAGCGACCGCGTGCGCGGCATGGTCATGAGCCGGTTGATGGCGAGGTCCATCCAGAGCGTCAGCAGCGCCCGGTTCATCGGCATGTCGACGTAATTTGAGGTGATGAAAAGGATGGAGCCTGGCTTCTTCTCACCCGTGATCCATTCGCGGATCGAGAAGCGCGGACCCTCGTCTGGCAGGAAGCGGAGGACCTGCGCGTTCGTGTTGAAGACGGCGCGGATCGACTCCGCCATGCGGGCGGCTTCCGGGGCCGTCAGAGGGTCGGCGATGGTGTTCTGAAGGTAGCGGTGAACGCGCTTTAGATCGGCCGTCATCAGATGTTCCGACAGCGCGAGATTGGTGGTCTCACCACGCTCCTGCAGGCGGACGCACATTTCGATGAAGAGAGTTCGCGCCGCGAGCGCCCAGAACGGTTCTGAGGAGCCGCCGTCCGACGGGATCAGGGCCGCAGCGGCGGCGGTAAACTCACTGTGGGTGCAGCAGTCCGAAAAGATCGACCATGCCGGGCAGCGCCGGTCCATCGGATTGAGGATCGTATCGCGCTCGGGGTCATAGAATGCCTCGACATAGGCACCGGTGAGATCAAAGATGACGGCGCTGTCCTGACGCTCGCGCATCTGCTTGACGAGGCTGCGCAGCTCGGTCGTCTTGCCCGACCCGGTGGTGCCGACCAGCATCGTGTGCGACTGTTCCATCCGGTGCGGGAACGGGATGCCGGCGAGTATGTAGGGATGGTGGATCCCGGCGGCCTTGCGCGCCGCAAAGGGCAGTTGCAGCACCTGCCGCGGCGAGAGGTCGGGCAGGCACTCCCGGGCTTCCTTTTCGAACGCCGCCTGGTTGTGTTGGGACACCTCCGCGAGAAGCAGTTCGCGCTCGACTAGCATGGCGCCCCGCTCGTGTCGCTCCTGCAGGATCGACCGGCCCCGACGCCGCGAAATATCGACGAACCAGATGGTCAGCGGGATCGTGAGAAAGACGGAGACGAGGATGGCGCCGAGCAGGCCCCGCACGGCCACACTCCAGGCCCTCTGGACCTCGGGCATATACTGCACGACCGCCATGATCGTGCGGTGGATTTCGCCGTTGGGGAGGGTGACGTTGACCCGCTTGGCAGGGTCCAGTCCGACCCAGTCCCAAAGCATCGCGTAGAGCTTCATGCAGACGAGCTGGAAGCCGTGCTCGTCGAGCTTGAGCGATAAGATGATGAACCAGGCCGCGAGGAAGGCGAAGAACCACAGGATGAAGGGCAGCTTCGCGCCCGAGAACCACATCAGCATCTCGTGGGTGAGAAGCTGGCTTCCGCGCGTGAAATTGCCGGCGTTGCGATGGACTTTGCCCCGCGCCGAATGATGGGTCAGGGGT
>NZ_QFOB01000027.1 GCF_003248515.1 Sphingomonas sp. | reverse complement strand
GCTGACGCCTGAACTCCTGCCGATGATCATGACGGTGTCGCTGGCGCGTGGCGCCCAGCGTATGGCGAGCGCGAAGGTCGTGGTGAAGCGGCTTTCCGCGATCCATGATCTTGGCGAAATGGACGTGCTGTGCACCGACAAGACTGGCACGCTCACCGAGGCGCGGATCACGCTGGTGGGACATCCGGGCATCGACGGCGAGGATGACGATCGCGTCGCCGAACTGGCCGCGGTCAACGCCCTGTTCGAGACCGGCCTCAAGAGCCCGCTCGATGAAGCCCTGCTGACGCATATGACCGGGCGTCCGCTGGACGACTGGTTCAAGCTCGACGAGCGCCCGTTCGATTTCGAGCGGCGGCGTGTCTCGGTTCTGGCCGAGCGCGGTGGCGAGCGGATGGAGATCGTCAAGGGCGCGCCGGAAACCATGCTTGCCCTTTGCGGGCAGGCGCAGGGTCGGTCGGGCAACCGTGTTGCAATCGACGCCGCAATGCGCGCGCGCCTATCCGCGCTTCATGACGAGCGCGCGGCACAGGGCCTGCGGCTGCTTGGGGTCGCCTGGAAGCCCGCACCGGACCAGCAAAGCATCGGTGAGACAGACGAGGATGGCCTCATCTTTGCGGGATATTGTGTGTTCGTCGACCCACCCAAGGCGAGCGCGGCGGACGCGGTTGCCCGGCTCGAGGCTGCGGGTATCCGCATCAAGGTCATTTCCGGCGATGCGGGTCCCGTGGTCCAGCATCTCGTGGCCAGCCTGGCGCTTCCCGTCGAGGGGCTGCTGACCGGCGAGGAGATCGGCAGGCTCGACGATGCGGCGTTGGCGGCGCGCGTCGACGATGTCGACCTGTTCGCGCGGGTGACGCCGGACCAGAAGGTCCGGGTCGTCCGCGCGCTTCGCGCACGAGGGCATACGGTCGGCTTCATGGGTGACGGTATCAACGACGCTCCCGCCATTCACGCCGCCGATGTCGGCCTCTCCGTGGACGGCGCTACCGACGTCGCGCGCGAGGCGGCGGACATGATCCTCCTGGCGCCCGATCTCGTCGTTCTGGCGGACGGCGTGATCGAGGGCCGCCGGACCTATGCCAACATCATGAAATATATCCGGATGGGGACGAGCTCCAACTTCGGCAACATGCTGACCATGGCGCTGGCCTCGCTGGTCCTGCCCTTCCTGCCGCTGACTGCGGTCCAGGTCCTGCTCAACAATCTTCTTTATGACCTCTCGCAGATCGGCATCCCGTTCGACAGCGCGGATGCCGATGATCTCGCACGGCCTCGCGGGTGGGACATGGCGGGACTGGTGCGCTTCACGGCGATCATGGGGCCGCTTTCCTCGCTGTTCGACATCGCGACCTTCGCCTTGCTGCTCAACGTCTTCCACGTCGATGTCGCGACGTTCCGTTCGGCCTGGTTCATCGAATCAATGGCGACCCAGATCCTGGTCGTCTTCGTCATCCGGACGGTTAGGCCGGCATGGACTGGCAGGGCGAACCCAGCGCTGGCAATCACCGCCGCGGGCGGACTGCTGGCAGCGCTCGCGCTGCCCTTCCTTCCCTTCGCCCGCGTATTGGGCTTCGCTCCGCCCAGTGGAATGGTGGTTGGTGCGGTTGCACTTCTGGTCGTCATTTATCTCGCCTTTGCCGAGGCGGTGAAGCGACCTGTTCTGCGTCGCGGCGTGAGCCTGGAAACCTCCCGCCCTGAACGGTTCGCCTCCAGGTGATATCGTGTCCAAAGTCGGCCCATCGATGGGCGTATGCGATTTATCTCACAGGCGCTTTGCTGCCGTCGTTCTGCACCTCGCCGAGCCTCAACTGCTTGAGAGACGAATTCTAACGAGCCAAGCTCAGCTGGCTAATTCCTGCGTCCCCTTCCGGCGCGGCGGCCATGCCAACATTGCGAACGGTTGATCCGCAGTGCTGCTCTTGCCGAACGCTGCTCTCTCCGAGCAAACACAAAGGCAAGACTCGCGTGATCGACAGGATTGGAAAGCCAAATATGGGGCGCAACATTTGGAAACGTCGTCCGCATTAAAGTTGCAGCGAAGAGCACTACGAAATCGCCCATATCCGTTGCGCGAGCCAGTTCGACTGATTCCGAAACGAGCCTTTGTTTGAAAGTCCCCTTGACCTTCAAGTGATGTTCAATGTCACTGCAAACTGCCAATTCGCACTTCGTTCGACATGCGCCACTACCAGGGAGGCTCGATGACCACACATATCCTCCACGTCGTCAGCAATGTGGCACATTATGATGATCCGTCACATCCGACTGGGCTGTGGCTATCGGAGTTGACCCATGCCTGGGACGTATTCGCCGAGAAAGGCTGTGATCAGCGTATCGTCAGCCCCGCCGGAGGTCGATCGCCGCTCGAGCCCCGCGCCCTGAAATGGCCGCTTCTCGATGGCTCTGCCAGAGCGTGGCTCAACGATCCCGCCAAAATGTCTCTTCTTGAAGCGACTGCTCGGCCCGATGAGATCGATTCTGCTCAGTTTGACGCGATCTATTTCACCGGTGGCCACGCGGTGATGTGGGATTTTCCCGACAGCGCCGGCTTGCAGACGATCACGCGCGCCATCTGGGAGCAGGGCGGCATCGTCTCCGCCGTCTGCCACGGCTATTGCGGACTTCTCAACACTCGCCTTTCGACCGGCGGGCTGCTGGTCACCGGCCGTAAGGTCACCGGCTTTTCCTGGAGTGAAGAGATGCTCGCGGGCGTGGCGAAGTTCATGCCCTACAACGCCGAGGCCGAGATGAAAAAACGTGGCGCGCGTTACGAAAAAGCGCTGTTGCCGTTCGTATCCAACGTCGTCGTCGATGGTCGTCTGGTAACGGGACAGAACCCCTTCTCCGCGAAGGCGACCGCGAAGAAGGTCGTAGAATTGCTCTAGCCGGCGGCCGCAATATCTTCGTCGTCGAACAGTCGCGACAGGACGCGCCGCGCGTTGGCGGCGCAGTCGATGTCGTCCGGCCGCGCCTCGATTTCCTCGATCAGACCTTCAAGCCGAGCCTTGGTGCGGGTCAGCCGCTCCTGCAGCCGACCGATTTCTACGACCTTGGTGCGCAGCGTGTCCATCAACGCGCCATGATCCCATTTTTCCAGATCGCTGGGCATCAGCGTGCGGATCTCGTCGAGGCTGAACCCCGCGCCCTGCGCCGTCGCGATCACCTCCAGCACGACCAGCGCATCCTTCGGATAGACACGATAGCCGTTGGAGCGGCGGTCGACCGCTTTGAGCAGACCGATCTTCTCGTAGAATCGAATGCGCGACTGCGAGAGGCCGCTGCGGGCCGCCAGTTCGCCGATCTTCATGTGAGGCTCCAAATTTGTGCTTGACCTTAAACTTAACTCAAAGGTTATGGACGTGCCAAGCAAATTCTGGAGTCTCGGCAATGTCCCTCTTTTCAACCCTGAAGCTGCCGAACGGCGCAACCATCCCCAACCGCATCGCCAAGGCGGCGATGGAGGAGAATATGGCAGATGCCGACCATGCGCCGTCCGACGCGCTGATCCGTCTTTATCGTGCCTGGGGTGAAGGCGGCGCCGGTCTCATCATCACCGGCAATGTGATGATCGATGCCCGCGCCATGACCGGCCCTGCCGGGGTCGTGCTGGAGGACGACCGGTATCTCGACCGCTTCCGCACCTGGGCCAAGGCGTCCCGGCAAAGCGGCGCGCAGGTCTGGATGCAGATCAACCATCCGGGACGCCAGATGCCTGCCGGTCTGGCGCAGCAGACGCTCGCCCCTTCCGCGATCGCACTGGACCTCGGCAAGCAATCGGGCATGTTTCCCATGCCGCGCGCGATGACCGCCGACGACATCGCCGACGTCGTGCATCGTTTCGCTGCGACATCGGCGCTGGCCGAGCGCGCCGGCTTCACCGGCGTCGAGATCCACGCCGCGCACGGCTATCTGCTGAGCCAGTTTCTTTCGCCGCTCGCCAATCACCGCACCGATCAATGGGGTGGAAGCCTGGAGAACCGGGCACGGCTGCTGCTCGATATCGTCCGCGCGGTGCGGGCGACGGTTTCGCCGGGCTTTGCGGTGGCGGTGAAGCTGAACTCGGCCGACTTCCAGCGGGGCGGCTTCTCGCCGGAGGATGCGCGTTCCGTGGTCCAGATGCTCGCGCCGCTCGGCGTCGATCTCGTCGAGCTGTCGGGCGGCAGCTACGAGGCGCCGGCGATGATGGGCAGTTCGCGTGACGAACGCACGCTTGCCCGCGAAGCCTATTTCCTCGAGTTCGCGCGCGAGATCGCGGAGGTCGCAGCGATGCCGCTGATGGTGACCGGCGGCATCCGTCGGCGCGCGGTGGCGCAGGCGGTGATCGACAGCGGCGTCGCGATGGCGGGCATTGCCACCGCCATTGCCATCCGTCCCGACCTGCCGAACCGATGGCGGCAGGGTGGCGACGACGCTCCCGCGCTCAAGCCGATCACATGGAAGAACAAGCCGCTCGCCTCCTCGGCGCATATGTCGGCGGTGCGCTACCAGCTCGCCCGGCTGAGCCATGGTCGTCGCACCAATGCAAAGGTGTCCCCGCTTTGGGCGCTCATCACCGCGCAGGTCGAGGCGAAGCGCCAGGCGAAGCAATATCGTCGGTGGATAGCAGACCGCGCGGCTTGACCCTCAACCATGGTTCAACCTTACGATGAAGAGATGGCAATGACCGACGAATCCATCGAAGTCGAATTTGCGGATCACAAGGTGCTGGTTCCAAAGGGCGGCTATTATGACCGGTTCCGCTCGAACCCGGATCTGGACGAGGTCGCGCGCGATCCAGCCGCGGGCAATATCGACTGGTTCCGGCGTATCCCGAAACAGAAGGTGCAGTCACGCATCGGTCCCGTCTGGGCGCCCAACTTCTACTATCGCAGCAGCAGCGTGCAGCTGCTCCTGGCGGCGCCGATCGATCGCCTGCGCGCGACGCTGCCGATGCCCCTCCAGCCGTTGCGGGCATGGCCGGGGCACGGCCTCGTCGCGCTGACCTTCTTCTCCTATGCGGTCTGCGACAATGATCCCTATGACGAGGTGTCGGTCGCGGTCGTCGTGCCGTCGCCCGGATCGCGCCTCCCGCATGCCGCAGAGCTGGTCCGGCAGGTGCGGCGGCGCGCCTTTCATGCCCATGTCCTGGCTCTGCCCGTCACGACCGAGATCGCGCGGGTGCGCGGGGTCCATGGCTATCAGCTTCCCAAATGGCTGACGGGGATCAGGGTGGATCTCGATGGTGCTGTCCGTGCCGAAATCCTGGCGACCGATGGATCGCCGGACCTGACGCTTACGGCCCCGCTGCCAGGCTTTACCGACGTTCCCACGCAGTCGCGCCTGGGCAGCAACACCATGGTGCATCAGGTCGACGGGCGCTGGCACACCACCACGGTCCAGACCAACGCCCTGTCCTACGCTCAAGCAAGCTTCCCGCGCGATGTCACACTGACACGGCATGGTGGACCGATGACCGACCTGCTCAATGGCCTGGGCGCATCCAGGTTGCTCCGGTTCGACGTCGTGCGCGATGCGCAGCTTGTCCTCAACATGCCGGTGCCGTTCAATACATCCGGTTTTGCGCAGTGATGATGCGTCGAAGCACCGGTCAATACGTTGGTGGGGGACACCACTTCAGAGCAGGAGATGTGACATGCCGTTTGTAACGACTGATGATGGGGCCGAGATCTTCTACAAGGATTGGGGTCCGAAGGACGCCCAGACGATCCATTTCCACCATGGCTGGCCGCTCAGCGCCGACGACTGGGATGCGCAGATGCTGTTCTTCCTGGGCGAGGGCTTCCGCGTGGTGGCGCATGACCGCCGCGGGCACGGCCGTTCGACGCAGGTCAGCGACGGACATGACATGGACCATTATGCCGCCGACGCGTCGGCGGTGGTCGAGGCACTCGACCTCCAGAACGTGGTCCATGTCGGACATTCTACCGGAGGCGGCCAGGTCGCCCGCTATGTCGCGCAGCACGGGCAGCCTCAGGGTCGCGTCGCCAGGGCGGTGCTGATCGCCTCGGTGCCGCCGCTGATGGTCGAGACGGACGCCAACCCGGACGGCGTGCCGATCGAGACATTCGACGATTTCCGCAAGCAGCTCGCCGCCGACCGTGCCCAATTCTATCTCGATGTGCCGTCCGGTCCGTTCTACGGGTTCAACCGGCTGCTGACCAGGTCGTCGGAAGCGGCGATCCGCAACTGGTGGCGTCAGGGCATGATGGGCAGCGCCAAGGCGCACTATGAAGGCATCAAGGCCTTCTCCGAAACTGACCAGACTGGCGACCTGCAGGCGATCACCGTGCGGACGCTGATCCTGCAGGGCGATGACGATCAGGTCGTCCCTTACAAGAATGCAGCGCTCAAGCAGCATGAACTGATCACGGGCAGCATTCTCAAGGTGTATCCTGGAGCGCCGCATGGCATGCACACCACGCATGCCGAAGAGGTCAACGCCGACATTCTCGCGTTCATCCGTGGCTGATTTCGAACCTGGGCATCGCGCGAGCGACGCTGGCGCGGGCTGCGGGGCTTCCGATGGAAGTCCCGCGGCGCTCGCGTCAGCGCATGACGCGCCCGGTCCCGACATGGCGGCGCTGCTCGAACGGCAGCGCCAGGCCTTCCTCCGCGACGGGGCGCCGAGCCTGCGCGAACGCAAGGCGAAACTCGCTCGGCTGCGGGGGGCCGTGCTTGCGTATCGCGAGGATATCGGGACTGCCATCAGCGCGGATTTCGGTCACCGTTCGCGGCACGAGACCGACATCATGGAGGTGATGGGCGTTATCCAGTCGATCGACTATCTCGCCCGCAACCTCAAGCGCTTCATGAAGCGCGATCGGCGGCATGTGGCTTTGCCCTATCGTATGGGCCGCGCCTATGTCGAATATCAGCCCAAGGGCGTGATCGGCGTCATGGCGCCCTGGAACTATCCCTTTTCGCTCACGCTCATCCCGCTTGCGACCGCCCTCGCGGCGGGAAACCGGGTGATGCTGAAGCCCTCCGAGCTGACCCCGCGCACCAGCGAGGTCATCCGGGACATGCTGGCGACCGTCTGCCAGCCCGATGAGGTCGCGGTGGTCCTGGGCGGTCCGGAGACCGGGGCCGCGTTCAGCGGTTTGTCATTCGATCACCTCTTCTTCACCGGAAGCACCGGGGTCGGCCGCAAGGTGATGAAGGCGGCCAGCGACAATCTGGTGCCGGTGACTCTCGAACTGGGTGGCAAGAGTCCGGTGATCGTCGCGCGTGGGAGCGTCGATGAAGGCAGCGTCGCAAGCATCGCCTTCGGCAAGCTGTCGAACGCCGGCCAGACCTGTGTCGCGCCCGACTATGCCCTTGTCCATGAGGACGATCTCGAGCGCTTCGTCAGTCTCTATGATGCGGCGGTTGCGCGTGCCTATCCCGAGGGACCGACGGGCAAGGATTACAGTTCCATCGTCAGTGATCGCCACCATGATCGCCTGACCGGCCTCGTCGATGCAGCGAGAACGGATGGCGCACGCGTCATCGAGGTGGGACATAAGCCTGACACCACATCGCAGCGCTGCCGGACGATCGCGCCGACCCTCATTGTCGGTGCCGGAGACGAAAGCGCCGTCATGCGGGAAGAGATATTCGGCCCCCTCTTGCCGGTGCGGACCTATCGGTCGATCGACGAAGTGATCGACTATGTGAACGGCCGCGCCCGCCCCTTGGCGCTCTACATCTTCGGGCCGGACGACGTGGATCGCGCAAAGCTTCTGGCCAGCACCACGTCGGGCAATGTCGGCATCAACAATACGCTGCTCCATGTGGCTCAGGATGACCTTCCATTCGGTGGGATCGGCCAGAGCGGCATGGGCGCCTATCACGGGATCGAGGGGTTCCGGTCGATGAGCCACGCCAAGGGCGTCTTCGTCCAGGGACGGTGGAACCTGCCCAAGCTCTTGAGGCCGCCATTCGGAAAATTCGCTGATGGAACCTTGTTTTCGTTACTCGGTCGTCCCGCCGCAGAGCGATAGGAATGAAGGGCCGCGAAAGGCATTGGCTCAAGGCGCAGGTTTCGTCTCTCTGAAGAGCGTCGATGCATTTGGGTGGTTATGCCCTGCTGACAAGAGTGCTGCGGTGGCGAAACCAGATAGTCGAGCGCGAGCGAAACAGTTGGCAACGCCAAAGCGTGTGGCAGTTCCGCGCGTTTCAACGTCGCGCTGCATCCTGTGCGAGCATTCGCCCGGACGAAACGGGAGTAACGCGCTGGATCGAGCCGAATAGATGCGAACTACGGGGATCGTCTCGTCCGCATCATCCTTGCGATCCGCCACGCTGTCATCCAGCCTCGGGATCGAGAGTCGGATAGTCGGTGTAACCCTCTGGCCCGGTGCCGTAGAAAGTCGACGGATCGGGCGCATTGAATGTTTGCGTGTCGGCGGCAAAGCGAGCGACTACGTCGGGGTTGGCGAGGAACAGCGTTCCGTACGCGACCGCATCGACGTCCCCTGACGCCACCGCCGCCCTGCCCTTCGCCGCGTCGAACCCGGTGTTAGCGATGAATAGCACCGACGTCATTGCCCGGAAAGTCTTGGCGACATTCGGGATTGCTACCCCCTTTTCCAGATCTTTCTGGTTCGGCTCCAGCATTGTCAGGTACCCGACCTGGCGCCTGTCGAGTTCTCGTACAGCATGGCCGAAGACGGCAAATGGATCGCTGTCGCCCATGCCGTAGAGCGAGATCGACGGCCCAAGGCGGATAGCAACGCGCTCCATTGACCAAGCGTCGGCCATCGCGTCGATCGTTTCCAGGATCAGCCTTACGCGGTTCTCGACCGGACCGCCCCATTCGTCGCTCCGATTGTTGCTCACGTCCTGCAAAAACTGGTCATGCAGATAGCCGTTGGCGGCGTGCAGTTCGACCCCGTCGAACCCCGCCTCGCGTGCGTTGCTCGTCGCTTGGGCGAAATCTGCGATGATTGCCAGTATCTCTTCGTTCGTCAGCTCGTGCGGGACCGGAAAATCGGCCTCATGATCGGCAAATTTGAACTTGCCTTCGGCGGGTAGCGGCGAAGGGGCGACCGGCATGTCGCCGTCACGCATGTCGGGATGCGCGACGCGGCCGCAATGCCACAGCTGGCAATAGATTCGGCCACCGGCGGCGTGGACCGCATCGGTAACGGTCTGCCAGCCTTCTATCTGATCTTGTCGCCAGATCCCAGGACCGTTGATGACGCCCTTGCCCTGCTCAGATACCGCGGTGCAGTCGGTAACGATCAGTCCTGCGGCCGCGCGTTGTGCGAAATACTTCGCCATCAGCGGCGTCGGCACATTGTCCGGCGTCGCGCGTGTGCGTGTCATCGCGGACATCCAGATGCGGTTTGCGAGAGAGAGACCTCGAAGGTCCATCGGGCTGAACAGGTCTGTCATACGGGGTCCTTTGAGTTCATGTGGCGGTCGCCATCCACGAAGAGGATCTGTCTCGTGATGAAATGGGAATCAGTTTAGGCACCAAAAAACCACCGAGGTGACGAGGTCGGCGGTTTTCTCCCTGCGCGATCGTACGCGTCTCAACTGCACCAGCGGGACACCTCTGGGGAACGTCTTGGCGGGATTTTGCGTGATGGTGACGCGGCGGGCGAGGAAACCATGTAGGCGTCCACTACCGATCCCATCCCTGCACCGGTGAGGGCGACCGTTCTGCCGGTCTTCATGTCTCAGGCACCTTTCGCTGCTTCAACTCTTCAAAGAATGCGCGTAGATTTCTCGGCTCGCGGCCCAGGATAGCGAGCAATGTCAGCGCATTGCCCTTAAGACCGGCGTGGTCGTAGTGGGCAAACATCGGTCGCATCGGATCGGCGTCGCGCCCGAGCGCGGCAGGATCTGTGCGGCTGACAGAAATGTCTTGACCAAGGACCTCACCGATCAGGGCGGCGACATCATAGCGGTTTAGCCAGCCCTCGGCGCAAAGCTCGAAAGTGCCATAAAGCAACCGGTCCTCGGTAAGCGCGATCGCAGCAACATCGGCGACGTCGCGATAGTCCACCCGACTAAAACGCGTTTCGCAGGCCCAAGGTTCAGCAAGCACACCTGTTTCGATGACCTCGTCCCAGCCGCGCTGGAAGTTCTGGAAGTAGAGCGCCGGGTGCAGGATCGTATATTCAAGGTCGCTGTTCAGGATCGCTTCCTCGACAGGCGCCTTCGCGGCATGATTGACCAAGCTGCCGATGACCGGATGGATCACGGATGAGAACACAATCCGGCGCACGCCGGACTCAATGGTCGCCTCAACAAACCGAGACCCGATCTCTGCCTCACGGGGAATGAACGCCGGCGCGATATAAAATACCGCATCCACCGCCCTTAAAGCGTCGGCGATGGTGCGTGGCTGGGTCAGATCCCCGACTGCGACCTCCACGGCGCCGGCACGCCTTACTGCATTCTCGTCAGTCTCATGTCGAATGAGCGCACGGACGGATACGCCACGCTGTGCAAGCGCGGGAACCACATGACCCGCGAATTTGCCGGTGGCGCCCACGACGAGGACGTGGCGTGGGTGAAGGTAATTGTTGCTGTTCACGGGTCATATAACGCGGGCAATCCTAATTGGAACGATCCATTTGATGGACACATTGTACACAGCTTGGCACAATCCAGCACATGATCGACCTCAACGACTTGCGGGTTTTCAGCTGCGTCGCACAGCTCAACAGCTTTTCGGAAGCAGCTCGCTCGCTTGACCTGCCGCGTTCCAGCGTGAGCCGATGCGTGGCTCGTCTGGAGGAAGCGCTACACATTCGCCTGCTTCAGCGGACAACGAGGGAAGTCAGACTCACGTCAGAAGGCAAGGCCCTGCTCGACCGTTGCTCCGGTCTGCTCGTCGGTCTCGATGAAGCGCTCACCTTTACTGCCAGTCTGGCTGAAAGGCCGCATGGACGTCTTACGATTAGTGCCGGTATCGGTTTCGGCATCAATGTGCTGGGCAAGCAGCTACCTAGTTTCCTCGAACGCTATCCCGATGTCCACATCCTGCTCGACCTTTCCAGCCGTGAGGCTGAATTGGTTGCTGATGGAGTCGACGTTGCCATTCGCATGGGGCCACTCAGTGATTCAGCCTTTGTCGCGACGCGACTCGGATCCATGACGCGCTATCTATGCGCGTCGGTGGACTATCTGGAACGCCGTGGAATCCCAACGATGCCAGATGCACTGCTTGACCACGATCTCATTGACATGCCGACGCCAGGCGGCCACGCAAGACCGTGGGTGCTCACCCGGGACAAGGAGGTCGTGCGCCTCGACACGCGGCCGCGGGTGCTGGTGAATGATGCGCTAACGGTCAACCGCCTGGTCTGCGAGCATGGCGGAATAGGCGTCATCTCAGCCTATTTGTGTGGACCCGACATCATGGCTGGCAAACTGACGCGACTACTGCCGGATTGGACGGTTCCTTCTGTCGACGTCAGCATGGTCTTTCCGACCCGACGCGAATTGTCGCCTGCCGTAAGGGCCTTTGTCGACTTTATGCGCGAAGCAAATATTGGCAACGAGGGATGGAAAGCCGATCCGCTTGCGCCATGAGGAGCTGGCTCCGCCGTGCGTAACGCCTCTTCAACTGCGTGATCAGGCCGAAGGTCGGTGCTTGTTCGGCCGCAAAACTTGACGGAATGCAGATGAGCGCAGCCGCCGGGCAATCCGCCTAAGTACGGCAACCGCATCGTCAGGATCCAGAATCTGAAACTTAAGGGGCTTACCGCAACCGTAGCGTGGTCAGGCTTACCGGTGACACCACGAGATCAAATGCTGGGATGGTCGCACGAAGGGCTTGTCCTCCGCGCGGAGTTCGTGTGCAAACGCGTGTCAGCACCGACGCTTTTGCCACCATACCGGAAAGAACTTTTGGAAACCATTACGATCGCCCTGTTGCTTCTGCTCGCAGTCATCATCAGTGGCATCGTCTCGCGAGCGATACCTCTGCCCCTGCCGCGGCCCTTGTTCCAGATTGCGTTAGGTTCAGTCATCGGCCTCATCGCCGATTGGCGGGTAACGCTCGATCCCGAGATTTTCTTTCTGCTCTTCCTCCCGCCACTATTGTTCCTCGATGGATGGCGAATCCCTCGGGAGGAACTGTTCAAGGACGGCGAGACCGTGATCGAACTGGCGCTCGGCCTCGTTGTGTTCACCGTTGTCGGCATGGGCTTATTCATCCACTGGATGATTCCATCGATGCCCCTCGCCGTCGCGTTCGCGCTGGCCGCCGTGGTGTCGCCAACCGATCCAATCGCCGTGTCCGCGATCGCTGCGCGGGTGCCAATTCCCGATCGCATGATGCATATCCTCGAAGGGGAATCCCTGCTCAACGATGCATCAGGTCTTGTTTGCCTGCGATTTGCGATCGCCGCAGCTCTGACCGGAACTTTCTCAGTTCACGATGCAGCGCTCAACTTCCTGTGGGTGGCCTTTGGTGGGATCACGGTCGGGACAGGTCTCACATGGTCCGTCTCGCGCGCAAAGAGCTGGATCAGCCACAGGCTGGGCGAGGAAGGAGGCGCGCAGATTCTGATCAGTCTCCTCATCCCGTTCGGCGCGTATCTCCTCGCCGAGCATCTGCATTGCTCGGGCATTCTCGCCGCCGTCGCCGCCGGCCTGACGATGGGGTTCGTGGAATCCACCGGCGAGCTTGAAGCCACGACGCGGATCCGCCGCAATACAGTGTGGGACACCATCCAGTTCGCCGCCAATGGCGTCATCTTCGTGTTGCTGGGCGAGCAGCTTCCAGGGATCCTCGCAAGCGCAGCCGATACGGTCCGGCTGACCGGTCATCACCAACCGTGGTGGCTCGCGATCTATGTTTTTGCCATCAACCTGGGCTTGGCCGCCTTGCGCTTCCTCTGGGTGTGGTTGTCCTTCAGGCTCACCTTCTTTCGGTCGGGCAAATCGCGGCAAACTCCCAACTGGCGGATCGTCGCAGCCATGTCGTTCGCCGGGGTACGCGGTGCAATCACTCTCGCGGGCGTCCTGACGCTGCCTCTTACGATGAGCGACGGTAGCATTTTTCCGGCGCGAGACTTGGCGATCTTTCTTGCGATGGGCGTTATCATCGTGTCGTTGATCGCAGCGAGCTTAGGCCTGCCACTCGTGTTGCAGGGTCTAGAAATGCCCACTGAGGACTCGCACGTCGCCGAGATTGATGCGGCGCGGATTGCTGCGGCAGAGGCTGCGATAGCTGCCGTCGAACGGACGCAGCACGACATGGCCGATGGGCGGAGCGATGCTGATCTTTATGTCGCTGTGGCCGCCCGCATCATGGAAAGCTATCGGGCGCGAATCGAAACGAGGCGAGGGTCCACCGCCGACGGCGATCGTGGACGGCAGATGGAGATGATTGAGCGAGATCTACGGTTGGCTGCCGTAAGGGCTGAACGCATGCAACTCTTTCGTCTTGTTCGCCAACGCAAACTTGGCAGCGAGCCCGCCCGCAAACTTATCCGCGAATTGGACTTGATGGAGGCTCGCTACACCGCGTGAGTCTTGAGCATCGCAATGGCCACTCACCGATCCGGTTGCAACTCATACTGGAGAGATTATCAGCAAATTCTATTGTTGGTTGTTAGCATTAGATTCCTTCTAGGAGAGCGGCATATCAGCGTTCGGTTATCTATGACTTCCAGGGCAATCTACTTTGCCGCCTGATTGTGCACGACGCCACCTTTGCCAACAGCTCCTCCTCACACATGCAAGACAGATAGTATCGAGGTAAGCCAATATCTGCGAAATCCTTCGTCCGAATTTCGCCATACTGTCAAGCCAATGCTAGGGCCCGCTCTCTCAAGGTTGGCTGCTTCCCGCCTTCCCGCTTGATACCCTCTGACGTGCTCCCCTGAAACTCCGCCAGTTTGAGCTAGAGTCCGGCTTCGTGAGGAGACGGACGTGAAGAAGACCAGGTTCAGCGAGGAGCAGATCATC
>NZ_QFOB01000026.1 GCF_003248515.1 Sphingomonas sp. | reverse complement strand
TGCATTGGTTGATTGACGAGACAGTGAATTGCCGGCTCATTCATCGCGTTATTGACCTGGGCGTGGATGTCAATGCGCAGGACAAAGATGGCGATACAGCGCTGCACTATTTGGCGCAGACTGATTACACCACGCGAATGAACTGGCTGCTGCAACGCAAGGCCGATCCCCGGATCCGCAACAACGAGGGTTTGAGGCCATCGGACATTGCTGTGATCCCCAAAGCAAAGAAACTGCTGTTGGAGCATGAAGCACGCTGGGACAAGGCCGCCATCACCAAGGCTGTTGGATCCGTGCGAAAGCAGCCTGTTGCCCGCAGAAGAATGTGATGGGTTTTTCAGCTTGACAATATTGGCATCCATGTTTGATTGAAATCAGTCAAACAATTGGGGGTGTCAATGTCAAAAGAATTCTATGCGCGCGTTTGCTTCTTTGCGTTGGTCTTGGGGTTTGTTGTTGAAATGGTGGGTTATGTATATATCACCCACAATGCACTGGTGTACAAGACAGGCATCGATATCACCATCGCCTGTCTGGCATTGGTTCAAGCCTTTGTTCTGTCTAAAAAGTACAGATATCCGACGCCAGAGTCCATCTCAAGAACTCAAGAATTGGCGTCTTTGCTGCAAGGTTTGACGGTGTTCGGCTTGGCTTTCTATGGTGCCTGGGCCATCGGTGGTGTGTGGCGCAGCGGACTGCTTGCCGCGCTGCTGGTCGGTCTGGTGCTGCGCTTGATCGTCAAGACATGCATGCAGAGATATTCTCAACTGCACAATAGTGTTCAGTGTTGATTGAAAGGCCCGCGAAAGCGGGCTTTTTTCTTGACTCGCCTTCATTTTCTGATTGGATGGGTATTCCATCCAATAAGGAATTGCCTATGCTGAAAATTAACGAATTACGACCCGGAATAATTGTCTACGCCTGCGTTGAGGTTTTGCACCGCAACAAGGTTGATACCACCTTACGTGTCACCCACCCATTGCTGTGCTTAGGGGTCAATGAGAAGGAGGGGTTGTGGGCGGTGGTCACAAGTTTGGAAACAAGTTTGGAACTTCGATCCCGCTGGAAAATTGGCCCAAGCACGTGGATTAAAAAGCGCTCATTTATCCACCCCGAGCGCGCAACCCTGCGCATACCCAATGACGTGCTCATGGAAGCTGCAGAGGCAGGGGAGGCGGACTACTACAGCGACAGCTACGAGCGGCCAGGTGTGAAGCCCAGCGCGTTGCAAACCATCATTGAAACGCTCGGGGTGGGCAACTCATTGCCCACCACGGAACTAGTCAACATCAACGACCTGTCCATCACCGACTTGGAGCTGCTGTTAAGCCGGAAACATGACGAGCAACGTAAAGAGGATCTGGTGTTGGTTCTCAAAGGAATTGCAAAGGATGCAGGGTTTGATCTGTCCAACGTTGCTTTGTCGCCGTGTAAGTGACCGTAATAGGAAGAAAGTGAGCCGGCAAAGTCCGGCTCATTTTTGTTTGACGAGCGTCAGAGCGGGTTTACGGTCCATGCCGTGCAGATTTAGCTTGACTCCAGCGGAAAATCGGAGCTAGCTACCACAGCGGGGGCTTGACAATGTTTCATGTTCTGGTTCTGTGAATGGATCAAATGAATAGGAGGAATTATGGACTTGCTCAAAACTTTAGGACGTATCTATCAAGACGCTGACCAATCCACGAGCAACTTGATCGAACAGAACATTCAGTTTGCACAGGGGCAGCAAGAGGATCAAAACATTCGGCAGCATCGGGTCGAGGAGCGGCGGAAGCACCGCCGTTCGGCTCTCGATCTGGATGCGGTCCAGCGGTCCTACGACTTGGCAAGACAGATCGAAGAGCTTCAGAGCCAAGTACGCCGCTTGGAACATCGGTGTGAAGTGACGCGTGATCTTGCAGCAGATCTGATCTTGGATCGCTCAAGCATCATGAGTGCGATGAAATCACTGATTTCGACCTGGAATGACCCAGTGCGTGAGGAACAGTTTCTTGCAAGCTTCGACACCGAGCGCCGCGAAGAAAAGACGCGCATTGAACAGGACGATGAACGCCAAAACGCCGCCTATCATCGGGTGGATGAGGTTGTTAACAGTTGGTCCCTGCCAGACTCGATTCGCCGGAGACGCCCGCCTGGGCTAAAGAAGACATGATAAAGAAGCCGCCACAGGGCGGCTTTTTTTATGTCGATGGATCTTCATTGGACAGTAGAAGGGAAATAGCTTGGCAATTGAAATTTGATCGGATATGATCCAGTTGCCAATTGCGGCTCATTAGACAAAAGTCACCCAATGAACGAGAAGACCTTTAGCTGGAAAGAAGCCGATGAGCTGGAAAAGAAGCTCGCCAAGGATCTTGCCGCGCTTGAAGAAAAGCAGGCTGCTGATCGTCAGCGCATTCAGGAAGCTCGCCGTGCTTCCGCTGGTGAAGTCCTTGAAGAAGCGTTGAACACTCTTGCCAATGTTGCCGAGTACCTGACCGACGGTCAGAAGGCCCAGGTCAGCAACTTCTTTGGCCCGGTGAAGAAGGGTGGCAAGTCGGCTGGTTCCAAGCCGCGCAACACCGTCCCCAAGGAACTGCGCGCCAACAACCGCTTCTTGCACGACGGCAAGAAGACCCCGTTCTACTACGGCGGCAAGGGGCCGAAGCCCGAAGCCCTCAAGAACTTTGAAAGCAGTGAAGCAGGTAAGAAGCTTCGTGAAGAAGGCAAGCCGACGTTCGGCGATCTGTAAGTCCTGCTGCAATCGCATTGGTTAAGCCCGCTTCGGCGGGCTTTTTTTTGTCCAGAAGTAGCTTGACAATATTGGCATCCATGTTTGTGTAAGTACATCTATCACACAAACAGGGGGCTGTATGCTGACGTTCTATATCAATCACAACAATCAAATCTGCGACGAGTTCAACGCTTCTGTCAGCTTCAAATGGAACCAGACTGTCGCCAGCTACCACATCTTCAATGCGAGTGTCTGGACGGGTGAAACATGGGCGGATCAGCCCTACAAGGTGATTGCAAGCGATTGCAGTAGGGAAGCCGCCATCGACGCCTGGGAGCAACTTGAAACACGCTTGTTGACGCTTGAGGACGAGGACGGGGAGTTCTGCGAGAACCCAAGCATCTACGAACTGTACGCGTTGGGAAGCGATCACTGGTCAAGTGAGCAGGTCAAATGGTGAGCGTCGAACCCAAGGTTCCTTGCGACATCTTTGGGGATAACGAGTTGCACAAGGCAGTCATCTTGGATGACCAACAAACCATAGCAAGACTTGTGGAAGAGGGCTGGGACATCAATGTCGTCAATCCTCGCGGTGAGTCGCCACTTCACTTTGCCGTGTGGTGCGAAAGCCCTTTGATAAAGAAATATGGTGCGGACGGTTCCACAATTAGTTTGCTTCTGAGATTGGGAGCGGACGCCGGTTTACGCACGGACTATGGAATGTCAGCTAAGGACATCGCCTTATTTACCGCACGACCGGATCTTGGCGAACTGATCGACATCGAAGGTCAACGGGTTCGTATATCAAGTGAAGTCATAAGGCTGGGGAATGATGCTCTACGAACAAGAAAAATCTAAAACAATGAGCCCGCTTTCGCGGGCTTTTTTATTGGGATTTTATCCCACTCCCAAAGCGCTTTTGATTTTATCTTTTCGCTTCTCAATAAAAGGTATTGACAATGTTGGACCTTGTGTTTAAGTGAAATCAGTACAAACAAAATATGGGGGTATTTATGCAGGACATCATTAACAAAGCTATCGAAAACGGATTTGTTGAATTGACAGAAGTTGCTCAACTGTGGAGCCGTGAGGGTATCGTTCGCGAGGCCATTGTGCGCGCCAAGTCCCGCTCGGATGAAGAGTTGTTCCGTGGATGGGAAGGCGACTTGTCCGCGTCGTTTTACTACACCTTCAACTGGATGGACGCCTCGGAGATTGCCGACAGTGAGCTTGAAGAGCTTCTGACCAACGCCCAACGGATCAATACAGAAAGCGGGTGGGTGGCCCAATGAATAAACTCAACGCGTACATCGTCGCCGTCATCGTGGTTGCACTCTTAATGAGCTTGGCGCTGTTCTCTGTCGCCGCAGCGTTCCCAGGACTGGGCGTTACTTTGGATATGTTCTATCCGGTTCTCACGTCGTTTCTTATTTGTGTGCCCGTACTTTTCATGGACTTTGAAATCACGCCACCCAATACGATCGCTCAATAAGTTTCTTCTGTTGTTTACATGGGTCCGATACGTCGGCCCTTTTTTGCGGATTAAAAAAATTTCAACCAATATTCAAAACTGTCGGTTATCTCACAGTTTTTACTCAATGTCTCAATAAAAGGTATTGACACCTTAATAATTTCTTTTACATTGAATGTACGGACAATAAATAAGGGGACACAAAATGATTATCGCAACTTTAGCAACCGCCGCCATTCTTCATGTGTCAATTTGCAATTTCATCAACCGCGTTTGCGAAACAATCTAACTTCAAAATCTCATTTAACTTTAAGGGGTAACTTATGGAAAACATCTTCAACCAAACCACATTGAAAATCACCGCCGCCGCTTTGGTCGTTGTCCTGGCTGGATGGTTGCTGGTCACTGTCGTCACTGGGTTGTTCAACTCGGCAACAAGTTCCACAAGCATGTACGACCGCGCCGACGCCGCTTTCCCCACAGCCGGCAAGATCCGCTGACAGGAGAGCAAAGCATGAAACACAACGACATCCGCCTCACAACCAAGGTTAAACGCGAATTGCGCTTTATCAAAAAACTGAAAGATAAATCCAAACGCCGTTAATTTCCCGCCCAACACCATCTCGGAGCCATACATGAATACATCAACCAAACTCTTCAACGCCATTGAAAACGCCAACTTAAAAAAGGTTCGTTCGATCGTCTTGACCAACTTCCGTGAAAAGGACGGGCGCGTTGACGCAGGACAACTGACCGCGTTGACCAACAGCCGCGCAACGACGTGCGACGCCACACCCATCCACCTGGCCTGCTGCTTGTACCGCAAAGCCATTCTGACCAACGACGACAAGCTCGCTGCTGTTTACAACTCAATCATTGAAGTATTGGTGCGCGATGGCTACGCCTCTTTGACCACCATGATGAACCGCAGCATCAACCGCCGCACCGGGCACCACGATGACTCAACGGGAACAACGATCTTCCAAATGTTCCGTGGCTGCTTGCCTCCGTTCGTTCAGATGTACATCAAAACGGTTGACATGACCACTTACGAAAAACACACCGCCACTATCGGCTGATCCCCAATCCAAACGCTAAGGAGTTCCACTATGAAATTACGCTATGAAAAAAAATACGGTCGCAGTGCAATGACGTACTACATATTGCGTGCAGCGCTGTACGCAGCAATCGCCTTCAACGTATACGGTGTGTTTTACGTCTTCTGTGTCGAAGAGAATGACCCCATGATCTACGAAGCCCCCGTGTCCATACAGGAGCAAATGAAATGAAGACATCCGCACGCCAACGCTTGAAACGCTTTGAACGTCTAACCCGTTTCCAAATGCACGCAGCACTGATGGTGTCCATCGCCGTCCTCTCTTTCGCTGCCGGCTTCAACTTCTGAGACGCACACATGCACAGCCCATAAAAAAGGACCGATCATTCGGTCCTTTTTCTTTTTGGGCTACGACAACTTGAGTTGCAGCTGCAGTTGTCGTTCCACCCGTTTGACCCGTTCGTCCCAATCTTCCAGTGGTTGGCCCGCCGCCACACGCAAGTCCATTACCTGGGCGTGCTGTTCCATCCGTGCCAGTGTCTTGGCTCTCTTTGAGTTGTAGTGGCGCCGCGCCCGTACCGCGCCCGCGCTCATCGACAGTGTGTTCTTGATGTGCCAGGGCGCCTGTGCTTCACCGTACACGCGGCGTTTGAGGTTGTCTTTCAGTGCGGCGTAGGAGCGGAACCAGTAGGAACGCCATTCACTGTTTGTATGCTCAGGGGTGATCGATACGCGAACCTCACGAAGCCAACAGTTCTCTTCTGTCAGTGCCATCGTTGCTGCAAGCAGTCGATCGCGCGGCACGACGAACAGGTTCAAGCCGGCCTTGGCTGCCGGCACTTCATAGTCGCCATCGTTGCCCAGCCGCTGGGCTTTGAAGCCAAACACCAACAGCGAAGCCATCTCAGCAACGCGCTTGTTGGATCCACTGCGATCAGTCAGCCCGAAGACAACGTGTGTTGGCAGTACGGTGGCGAACACCGTTGTGCGTTCGTGGATCCATCGCCCTTGCACGTTCTTGCGCACAAGCTCGATGTCCGATTTGGGGGACAGCGGGGTGAGGTGGTTCCTCGCTCGCAGCAGCGCTGCATCGCGCATGGCCGTCAGCTTTGCATGCCATGTTGGAGTCAGCACCGTTTCGTTGTCGGTCAGCGCCGACAGACAGTCGGCCGTTCCATATCTCTGGATGCACGGAATGCACGAGGGAATGCGGTTGTCGGCGGAAGACTCCCCGCCCAGGTGCAACGGTATGGCGTGGGTCACGCCCCACGCATTCTTCTTTGAGCCGTTGAGTGCATCGCCGCAGTACGCACACACCCCGCCGAACTTATCAAAAATGGTTGGCTTTTGATATTTGGGGATGTTCGTGCGCTTGCGCTTATTAAGGCCCAGCATTATAGAAATCATTTCGTCTTTTGGATTTGTCATTGAGTCCCCCTTGAATTGATTGTCTTCATCCAATCACACATATCTATTTTGTCAATTTGCTCTTGACAAATGCAAAAGGTATGGTGATGTGAATGGAGCGCTTTTGCTAAATAAGGAGAGTTATGAACTTTGAAGACGAAAATTATGTAAGGGTTATAAAGGCCGCTGGTGCCTTGTCGAAATCTTCTGGCGGCTCGGTTGAGTTGAAAGAATTTTTGGACTCTATTGAGAACATACCCGATCTGAACGTTCTCAATGAAAAAGGAAATTCATTGATGCACATGGCAGCTTTTAACGGTCAAGAACTGGTTATGAGGGAACTGGCTGATGCAGGGGCAGACATCAATGTGAGGAACGAGCCGGACGGTTGGCCCCCGCTTCATTGCGCCATGTACAGTAATTCTTTTGGATGCATAAATGCGTTGGTGAGCATGGGGGCGGATGTCAACGCCCAGGACGCAAAAGGCAACAACGCGTTGCATATCGCAGCCGCTTACAGCATTCCAAAAGTTGCTGAAATAATCTTAAATGCAGGTGCTGACGCCACAGCGCAAAACAAACATGGTCAAGTCCCAGCCGATTTAACTCAAGATGCTTTTACTTATGAAAAATTGAGTGAGGCTCTTAACGTTCAGACTGGGGAAAAAATAATGTGTGAGGTGAAAGCAAGCCTGGACACGGAGCCGGTTAGGGTGCGGCGGCGAATGTAATCATTAAGAACCCGCTTCGGCGGGTTTTTGATTCCAGTAGGATAGTTTGGTAGGCTGAGATTTAACTGCCTAGGTACGCAATGTGATTTATGGAGCTGGATGGTGGAGGTGTCCTTTGAAAGTAAATGCTTTTCAACTTATGGTTGAAAATAGGTTTGACGAACTTTTGACGAGTATTGATCGCGGCGAAGTCAATAATCTAAACGCTGATGGTAGTGTGCTTGGGTTGAAATTGATGCATTACGCAGTGAGCTATGATAAGCCGTATCTAATAAGAGAGCTTGCTCGCCGTGGTGCTGATGTGAATTGCGTTGATCACGAAGGGAGGACACCCTTGGTGTCGGCACGGACAGTGGAAACAGTTAAGGCTCTACTTGAAGCTGGCGCAAACATTAACGCAATGGATCATTCTGGTCTTACGCCAATCTTCCATCTTTGGGGTGATGTCGAAACTGATGCGATTAAATTGCTTGTTCATGCGGGTGCGGATGTCAATGCGAGAAACAAAGACGGTGAAACGCTTCTAATGCATCACTTCATTAGCGCAAGTGAGTGGTGCGCTAATGAAGTTAATCCAGTGGCGTCCCTAATCGCCCTTGGGGCTGACGTTAATGCAGTCAACAATGATGGTGACACTGTTTTACATATGGCAGCATATGGGGCAAATGGTGAGGAAGTAATTGGGGTTCTGCTTCATGCTGGTGCCAATCCCTCCGCATTAAATGCCAAGGGGAAAACCCCCGGTGATGTTGCAAACAGATCGGGCATCAAAGCGATTATTCAACGAGCAGTGCTAAACGCGGAGTTGTTTGCGTTATCTGAGAATTCACCGGGCCGCATCAAGCGTGGTGAAGGTGGGATCTGACAACTAACTAATTGTTCAATTTGCAGCCCGTGACGAAAATGTGTTGCATGTGGTAACGTGCAGCTTTCGATTGTTGCTGTAAGGGGGATTGTCATGACTGTAGATGTGTTTCAGCTTGCAATTGAAAAAAGGTATGATGAACTTCTGGCAGTCATTGATCGGGGCGAGGTCGAGGACTTAGACGCCAATAGTCCAGACAATTGTTTTACTTTGTTGCATTACGCAGTGTTGGCTGATAATTCTTTGTTGATACGTGATCTTATTCGCCGAGGGGCGAACGTAAGTGTTGTTGATGCCAACAGAATGACGCCGCTGGCGTGGCCAAGTTCGGCGCATTCAGTCAAGGCGCTACTTGATGCGGGCGCGGACATTAACGCAATAGATGATTTTGGAGTCTCTCCAATCTTCCATTATTGGGGGAGTGACGATGGTGATGCTATTGAACTGCTGGTGCAGGCAGGTGCGAATGTCAATGCGAGAAACAAAGACGGTGAAACAGTTCTAATGCATCACTTCATGAACGCAAGTGAGATGTGTGCGAATGAGGTTGTTTCAGTGTCGGCCTTATTATCCGCTGGGGCGGATGTAAATGCGGTCAATGGTTCGGGTGACACGGTTTTACATTTGGCGGCAGATGGTTCAATTGATGAGGATTTAATTGAGGTGCTGCTTGCTGCTGGTGCCAATCCCTCTGCGGTGAATGCTAGTGGGCTAACGCCAAGTGATGTCGCAAACGATCCAGGCATCAAAGCAATTATTCAACGAGCAGTGCTGAATGCAGAATTGCTTTCATTGATTGAAAGTTCACCCGATCGCATCAAGCGTGGTGACGGCGGGATCTGATATCTAATTATTTTCTGAGTTCCACCATCGGCCGTCCTTGCGACGGCCTTTTTTATACCCGTTGAATTCTCAACACCTGACGATGAAGTGTTCCAGGGTACTTGAGGCAGGACAACGTATGTATAACCAGAACGGCTGGACGAACAAAAGGTGTTTGGTTTGAGAACCTGACGCTGCGCGCGTTGACCGGACCAGACGCTTGATTGTTGTGCGAGAACCAAACGGCATCACCAGACGGCTGCACGCACGAACCCACAGAGCGGACCAGACGACGTGTGCAGGCCGTCCGAACAGACGGCGCACAGGTATCTCGCAAGCAACCAGACGTGCAGCCAAGAGCCGCAGGCGAGGGCAGGCGGTGCCCAGCCAACAGGTACAGACGGCTGACACACGAACGACTTGACAGCGGTCAAGACGAGCTGCAGGCCCAAGCCGTGGTGTGGCACTGCAAACATCCAGATGAACAGCACGAGACGGCCAGGACGGGGCACTGACTGGCGGTGGAGCGCGCCAGTGGGCAAAGCAAAAAACAAAAAAGCCCGAGCGCCCGCAAAGAGCAACAGCGGGACAGCCAGAGCAAGGCAGAAGCAAAAGCCAGAGCAAAAAAACCGAAAAGCAAAAAGAAAAATCAAAAGCTCGCGGTGGCCGAAAGTCTACAGCCGTCTGTTTGGGACTGTACAGAACGTATGCACATGTCGCACCTGTGGTGTTCTAACGCCGTGTAGCTAAAAACCAACAAAAGACATTGGAAAGCCTTTAACGCCAAGGCTTTCGGGATATACACGCCCGTGTATTTTCGCGGTGGAAATTAAGTGCCAAAAACCCAGTAATACCAGTGCTTTTGGGTGTGAGCTTGACAATATCCAATTTTTTGTTTGAGTGATGGAAACAAAAAGGAGGAAAAATGAAAACAATCAACAAGCACATCAAAATTCCAGAGCGGCAATTGCAGCGGGTTGAACAACAAATGGCCCAAAACGGTATGACATTTACCGACTGGGTGCGCAATGCAATCGAGGTCAAGCTCGGTCGCGTCGAAACAGTGGCCGCAATCGAAGAAGCAAAATCTGATTTGCTCCGCACCCAAGAGGATCTGCGTAAGGAGGTGGCAAATCTCAGATTGAACCTGATGGCGGATCAAAAAACATTTGTTGAAGCGGCGCGGAGCATAAATGAAGCAATGTCCGAACGGCATATCGAAATTTGCAAGCAACACATTAGTGGATTGAATACATTGGCGAGCCGACTCATTGAGGGTGGTGGTTTGCAAATAAATAATGGCCAGGGAAATCGGCAGCAGACATCTACGAGAAATTCCGGTGGTGTGTCGTTCCCGACGGACAACTCGTAAGAAAAAAATCTTGGATGCAATGTCACGGGGAACATTGCACAAGATCCCAACACTTCCCCAGGTGCAAATTATTCATTAACAAAAAACTAGGAGATAAAAATGAAACAAATGATTTTAACGACGGCAGTAATGGTTGCATTGGTGACCGGATCGATCGGCGCACACGCCCAGGCTCCGACCGAAGATCAAGCGCGCACACAAAAGGCCGGAAAGATCGGTTGCGTGGTTGGCGGAATTTTAGGCGGTGTTGTTGGCGCGAAGATTTTGAAAGACGACAAAGCCGCAGGCGCTATTGGTGGCGGAGCGCTGGGATGCGCGGGCGGTAACTTCTTTGGGAAGAAGTGGAGCAAGGCAAAACAACTCAAAGAGTTCCAAGAGGCAAGCGCTTACGCGCAACAAGCCGGCTTGAAAGCATCGGTCGATGAGCGCGACGGTGTGGACGACAAGGGCAAGCCCACAAAAGAACTGGGCGCAATGGTGATTGCGTACGACCCCAAAGATATGTCGCCGGTTTCTGAAAAGACGGCAACGGTGTTCGACAAGGTGGCTGCGATCAGTTCGCAATCCAAAAACCAATTGACGTTTGAATTTTCCGGGAAGGCCGGTTGCGAACTTCCATTGGCCGAACTGGGCAAGCGCGGTGCGTTCAACGGAGCCGGCGTGCAACACGCAGTGAAAGTGAGTTGCGGCCAGGGCGACAACAAGTTTGTCATCACCCCACTGCCTGAGATTGCTCAGCGGTAAACAAAGCAGGAGGCGAGGGCGTCAATTCGGCGCCCTCTTCTTCAAGACCATCATGAGAGTGAAAGGAGAAAAATATGGCAGAAGAACACAAACCTAAAATTGATCCGCGCGCATTGCAGATGCAAATGGCGGACGATGATGATGATTTATTAAACGACAAGTCCAGCCAAGAATTGGACCGTGCCGTGGATAAGACCATCGAGACGGCACACAAGATGAAGGACGGTGCAAAAAAAGTGGGCGCCGGAATTTGGTCGGGACTGAAAAGCGGTGTGTCCGCCGCAACCAAGAAGAAAGAAGATCGATCTCCCGCGCCCGTGGAGAGCGTTGCGGATGTCCAGGCACAGCCTGTGGTAAGCAATCCGGAACCTGCGGTCGCTGTTTCAGAACAGCAGCCGGTTGAACCGGAGCATGTGGTTCAAGAGGTGGAGCAAGGCCCGGTGGTTGGGGACGAAGTAAAACCAAAAGTGACTCCCACACAGGTCAACCCAACACCTCACGCCCAGGACATCGAGCCAGCCGATCGAGCCCAAGTTGCATCACGGCCAAAACGAAAACTGATCGTGATTGCAGTCGTTGCTTGCATCGTTGCAGCCGGATCGTTTGCCGCGTATTTCCACTTCAATGGATCCAGTGAAGCTCCATCGGCAGCAGTTGCGCCGGTCAAAAAAAACTTGCCAGTGATAAAGGAATTCAAAACACCACGCGGTGCTGTGTTGGGTGAGCGTGTGACAGCCATTTTTGGGAAAACCTGGACCGATGGTGAAACCACATTTGAGATATCACGCAAGGGAGTTGTGACCTTGACCAGCCGTTCGTTAGATGTGCGCGAGGAATACACGCTGGAACCGTCAGCGGATTACACCCCAACTCAGGTCAATCCGAAGATTTTGATCGTGACACCAGAAGGCTACATAAAAACAACCGTTCACTACAAATCCGCAACGGAAAAATCGCCGCACAGCATTAGCATCACTCCACGTGAAAATGTTCTTGTGGTTTTGCGGGACAAAGAGTTGTTCGACGCGGAGCAAGCGCAAGCGTTGGAAAAAGAAAAAGCGGCACAAGCGGAAGCTGAAGCTCAAAAGCATGCGAAAGAACAACTGCCGTTGGACGCAGATCATCAAGGCGAACTCAAACCCGTTGCAAACAATTCACCTCTTGCCCAACTCAAACCGGCGCCAGAGCCTGAAACTCAATCAAAAACTGAGCCCGAGCAGAAAACTGTCAGCGTGAAGCAGCCGTCCAAAGAGTCGGTGGCACCCAAGGCAACTGCAACTGCACCGAAGCCGGTGGAGAAGCGTAAGGCAAAAAATGATGATGCAAAAGTAAAGGATAAAAAAGACGACTGGCAGGACAAGGCCAATTCGGATCTGGATGCATGGGCCAAAAAACTTTAACTATTGACTCTTGACAATATTGGCTTCCGTGTTTGAGTAACAATCACTCACATATATAAGGAGTAAAAAATGCTTCATAAAATTTACGATCAATACAAAACAAAGTTTGGCCTGTCATTGGGAAGCCGGCTGTACGACTTTTACGGGCGCACACTGATCCGGACACCGTTGGATAAGTTTTCAAAGATGAACCCACACTTGCAGCGGGAGTATTACTACAACACAGGCGATCGCGGAAGCACGTCCGACATTTCCGAGTCCGAAAGCAACTGGCGCGATCAAAGTTTGCTGTTGGCTCAAATTCGGGATGAAGAGGCACCACGTGTGTCGCGCGGGGTGTTCATGACTTCGCTTGCCATAATTTCATTTTTGGGCTTCATATTTTGGTTAATCATTAAAATCTAAAGGAGGTGGTATGGGTTTAAACATTTTCACAATTCCGGACTTTCTCGACAAGTTGAGCGGGAAAATCAAAAATGCGGGGGCGGTCCTAACGAGCGAACAAAAAACAGTGCGCAATGCCAACAAGCGTTTCTTGCGCTTAATTGGACGGGGTGATCGCTATGTTCTCAATGGTGAGCTGCCGAACGTTCGCAGCAGTGACGTTGAGAAAGTATTAAAGATGGGCGCACAACGCCGCGATGATGGAACGTTGTACGTTCCCGAAGGCGTTGATTTGGAACCGTTCCGTATGTACTCGCCCATGATCGCCGAAGACCTGGACGACGAGCATTCCAGCTACAAAGTCACGGCCGATGGATTGCCCTGGGAAAACTTTGTAACCACCAATGACCTGACGCAAGGCGCGGACTCAACAGCAACATCAATTGTGTACGGCATGATCCCAGTGTTGGCCGCCCTTACCATTGTGCTTGCAGCCCTACCCAGCTTTTGGGCATTACTGGCGGTGATCCCAGCGGCGCTTGTCGTTCCTCATATCATCGCCTTGCACCAAGGGGAGGACGTGAATGAAGCCATCAAGATGGGGTTCATCGGCTTTATCGCGCCAGTCTTGTTCTCGCTGTACGCCATCTTTGTTGTCAAGACAGGTGTGAGCGTTGCGGCACTGGATCAAGCGTCGGGCAACGGCGGGTATTCCATGTCCATATTGCAGACGCTAACCAATTTTTCAGCGAGCCCGTTTGGGATCCTGTTGAAAATTGGTGGGGCTATCGCCTTTTTCCTTTCCACAGTTTGGGTCGTGTTTATTTTTGGAACAATCGTCAACTGGGGCGATGACTCAAATTTGGGTGGTGCGGTACAAGGTGGTAAAGCATGGGCTTGGGGCTGGGCAAAGCTTTGCGCTGGTTTTGGCATTGTCATGTGCTTGCCGCCCGTCATGGCACCTTGGGTGATCTTGTTGTTCGCGTCTGCGTACGCCATGCGCTACACAGAATTGAATTTCCGTGCACGTGGTTGGGCACTGGATCAACAAAACAAGGTGGTTGGTGGGGTGATGCAAGACCACTCTTTCAAAACCACGAGAGAAGACCGCCACATGCAAGCGGTCAACGTAGAGAAGGACAAGTCACCAACAATCGTGATTGCCATTTCCAGTGGTTACTTGGCGTCCAAGCGCTACGATTTCAGTCCCGATCCCGGCAAGAAAATGGTTGTCTCTATCAATGACCTGTGCACACATATGCTGTGCTTGGGCCGTACCGGTATTGGTAAAACAACCAACTTCGCACGATTGGTGGCACTGCAAATTGCCTTGTGCAGCATGGAAGGATATCGCGTTGGTTTGTTTGTCCTGTGTGGTAAGGGGACATTGCCAGGCGAACTGTCAAACGTTCTTGAGTGGAACATCAAGCCGGGTATGGCAGTTGGTTTGATTGAAGGATTAAGCGCCAAGGAACTTGCCAAAGCCATCAACTCCATGGTTGCCAGTTCCGACGATAAGAACAAAATCTGGTCGCATGGCGCTGACAACCACGTTCTCAATGC
>NZ_QFOB01000015.1 GCF_003248515.1 Sphingomonas sp. | reverse complement strand
CATGAAACGCGCCCCTCGCAGCCTTCAACACCATGTTTTATATAGGAAATATAATGGTCAGGACAGCGAAATCAGCGCCTTACTTGGGAAATGTGGGCTCGTTGCGAGTCGCCTCGACGATGATCTGCGCCAGCAGCCGCCCCTCATCGGGATCGCTATCGCAGATGAAATTGGTGATCCAGTGCCGGAGGGCGACCGGATCCCTGCTCTCGATCGCCCTTTCCAGCGTCTCTTCGTTGAGAAATTCCGCAATGTCCGCCGCGACGATTTCGGCGACGATCGCCTCCTTGCTATCGAAATCGCGATAGATCTGGCCCACCTTGATCCCGGCGGCAGCGGAAATCTGCGCCATCCGCGTATTCTGGAAACCGCAGGCCGTGAACAGGTGCCGCGCCGCATCCGCCACCTGTTTCCGCCGCGCCGCCAGGCGTGGCGATTTCAGAAATCGACAGGAGGGGTGGGAACTTTCCAACGAGATGATCGTCCTTAAAGACCGCTTGACCGCAGCGCAGCATTTCGGCTAGCTCGCGATATTGTGAATGTAAATTCACATTTTGCTCTTCGCGGATCAACCGGAATTTTTCATGCAGCTTCGCAGCGCCAGCCTCGTCCTGCTCCTCGCGCTTGGCGCGTGTGCGAAACAGGAAGCTCCCCCGCCGCCGACGCCCGAGGTGGGGGTGGTCACCCTCTCGACGGACAGCGCCACGCTGACGTCGGAGCTTCCCGGGCGCATCGCCGCCTATGAAACGTCCGAGGTTCGCCCCCAGGTGAGCGGCCTGATCGAATCGCGCCTGTTCCGCGAGGGTGAGGAAGTGCGCGCCGGCCAGCCGCTCTATCAGATCGATGCCTCGCCCTATCGCGCGCAGGCCGCCAATGCCCGCGCGGCGCTGGCCCGTGCGCAAGCCGCGATCGCCTCCAGCGACGCGCTCGCACGCCGCTATGGCGAGCTTGTGAAAATCAATGCGGTCGCCCGGCAGGATTATGAGAATGCGCAGACCAGCGCCGCGCAGGCCCGCGCCGATGTCGGCGCGCAGCGTGCCGCGCTGCAGACGGCCGAGATAGACGTGCGCCGCACGCGCATCGCCGCGCCGATCTCCGGCCGCATCGGCCGATCCACCTTTACGCCGGGCGCACTCGTCACCTCGGGCCAGACGGACGCACTGACCACGATCCAGCGGATCGACACGGTCTATGTCGATCTCACCCAATCCTCGGCCGATCTCCTCAGGCTGCGCCAGCAGATCCTGCAGGGTGCCGTGGCCGGCGGGGGCACGACGGCACGTGTGCGCCTGAAGCTGGAGGACGGCACCACCTATCCGATCGAGGGCAAGCTGCAATTCGCCGACGTCACCGTCGATCCCGCGACGGGATCGCAGACGATCCGCGCCACCTTCGCCAATCCCCAGCGCCTGCTTCTGCCGGGCATGTATGTCCGCGCGGAGATCGTGCAGGGCACGCAGACCAAGGTGCTGCTCGTGCCGCAGCGCGCTGTGAGCCGCGACGAGAAAGGCAACCCGACCGTATTGACGGTCGGAGCGGACAATAAGGTGGAGATGCGCCAGATCGTGACGTCCCGCACGGCGGGCGACAACTGGATCGTGAGCGACGGCCTGAAACCGGGCGACAAGGTGATCGTAGAGGGCGCGATGATGCTTCGCCCCGGCGTGCCCGTGAAACCCGTCCCCTATACCGGCAAGCCGGCAGAAGCCGGAGCGGCCCCCGCCGGCGGCCAGCCCGCGCCCGCAAAGTAAGCGAACGCCCCCATGTCACGCTTCTTCATCAACCGGCCGATCTTCGCGCTCGTCATCGCGATCGTGCTGATGCTGCTCGGCGCGATCGCGATAACGCAGCTGCCGATCTCGCAATATCCGGCCATCGCGCCGCCCACGATCGCGATCAACGCGACCTATCCGGGTGCCGATGCGCAGACGCTGGAGAATACGACGACCCAGATCATCGAGCAGCAGCTGAAGGGCATCGACAATCTTCGCTACTTCTCGTCCAACTCCAGTTCGGCCGGCACGGTCACGATCACGCTGACGTTCGAGCAGGGCACCAATGCGGATATCGCGCAGGTGCAGGTGCAGAACAAGCTGCAGGCGGCCACCCCGCTCCTGCCGCAGGAAGTGCAGCAGCAGGGCATCCGCGTCGTGAAGGCGACGCAGAACTTCCTGATCTTCGTGGGCCTCTATTCGGACAATCCGAAGCTGCACGACAGCGACGATCTGAGCGATTTCGTCGTCTCCAAGCTTCAGGATCCGATCAGCCGCATCAATGGCGTGGGCGACACGCAGGTCTTCGGCAGCCAATATGCGATGCGCATCTGGGTCGATCCGCTCAAGCTGCAGACCTATGGCCTGACGATGACCGACGTTTCGGCGGCGGTGAAGGCGCAGAACGCGCAGGTTTCGGCCGGCCAGCTCGGCCAGGCCCCCGCCCCGGCCACGCAGATGCTGAACGCGACCGTGACCGTCACGTCGCGGCTGCAGACGGCCGATGAGTTCGGCGCGGTCCGCCTGAAGACCAATGCGGACGGATCGGTGGTACGGATCCGCGACGTGGCCCGTGTGCACATCGGTGCCGAGACCTTCGGCTTCGAGGGCAGGTGGAATGGCATGCCGGCCTCCGGCATCGCGATCAAACCCGCCGCCGGCGCCAATGCGTTGCAGACGGTGGATCTGGTCAAGCAGCGCGTGAACGAGATCGCCAAGCAATTCCCGTCCGACGTGCATGTCATCTATCCCTATGACACGACGCCGTTCGTGCGCCTGTCGATCAAGCAGGTGGTGGAGACGCTGGTCGAGGCGGTCGTGCTCGTCTTCCTCGTCATGTTCCTGTTCCTGCAGAACTGGCGGGCGACGCTGATCCCGACGATCGCCGTTCCTGTTGTGCTGCTCGGCACTTTCGCGGTGCTCCAGGTGGCCGGCTATTCCATCAACGTGCTCACGCTGTTCGGCATGGTGCTGGCGATCGGCCTGCTCGTGGACGATGCGATCGTGGTCGTCGAGAATGTCGAGCGCCTGATCCAGACAGAGCATCTCTCGCCAAAGGATGCCGCGCGCAAATCAATGGACGAGATCACCAGCGCGCTCGTCGGTATCGCGCTCGTCCTGTCCGCCGTGTTCCTGCCGATGGCTTTCTTCGGCGGATCGACCGGCGTGATCTATCGCCAGTTCTCGATCACGATCGTCTCGGCGATGGCACTCTCCGTGATGGTCGCGCTGATCCTCACGCCCGCGCTGTGCGCGCTGATCCTGAAGCCGCACGATCCGGGCAAGACCGAAGGCAACGGGCTGCTCGCCCGCTTCTTCCGGGGCTTCAATCACTATTTCGATCGCGGCCAGGAGAAGTATGAAAAGGGCGTACGCTCCACGGCGACACGCTGGGGCCGCTCGCTCATCATCTACGCCACGATCGTGCTGGGCATGGTGTTCCTCTTCACCCGCCTGCCCACCGGCTTCCTGCCCGACGAGGATCAGGGCGTGGCGATCGCGCTCGCGCAGCTCCCTGCCGGTGCCACCAAATCGCGCACCGATGCGGCGCTCGCCCATGCGCGCGACTATTTCCTGAAGAATGAAGGCGAGGCCATTCAGGGCGTCTATACGATCAGCGGCTTCTCCTTCTCCGGTCAGGGCCAAAATGCCGGCATCATCTTCATCCCTCTGAAGAACTGGGAAGAGCGCAAGGGCGCGAAGAATCGCGCGCAGGCCATCGTGGGCCGCGCGATGGGCAGCTTCGCGCAATGGCATGACGGCCTGATCTTCGCCCTGATCCCGCCTTCGGTGCAGGAACTGGGCAATGCGACCGGCTTCGATCTCCAGCTCGTCGATCAGGCCGGCATCGGGCACCAAAGGCTGCTGGCCGCACGCAACCAGCTGCTCGGCATGGCCTCCACCGATCCGCGCGTGGCGGGCGTGCGCCCCAACGATCTGGACGATGCGCCGCAGCTCAAGATCGATATCGATCAGGACAAGGCGGCCGCGCTCGGCCTTTCGCTTGCCGACGTGAACAGCACGATCTCGACAGCGTGGGGTGGCAGCTACATCAACGACTTCATCGATCGCGGCCGCGTGAAGCGCGTCTATGTGCAGGCCGATGAGCCCTATCGTATGAAGCCCGAGGATCTCGCCAGCTTCTACGTGCGCGGCACGAACGGACAGATGGCACCCTATTCGGCCTTCTCGTCGCTAAGCTGGTCCAACGCTCCGGTGGCACTCACCCGTTATAATGGGCAGCCCTCGATGGAATTGCTCGGCACGCCGGCGCCCGGTGGAAGCTCCGGCACGGCGCTGCGGGCGATGGAGGAGATGCAGGCCAAGCTGCCGCCCGGAACGGCGCTGGAATGGACCGGCCTCTCCTATGAGGAGCAGCTCTCCGGCGGCCAGGCGCCCTCGCTCTACGCACTGTCGCTGATCGTGGTCTTCCTGTGCCTGGCGGCGCTCTATGAAAGCTGGTCGGTGCCGATCGCCGTGATGCTGGTCGTGCCGCTCGGCGTGGTCGGCGCGCTGTTCGCGGCGTGGCTGACCGGCCTCAACAACGACATCTATCTGCAGGTGGGCCTCATCACCACGATCGGCGTCTCGGCCAAGAATGCGATCCTGATCGTCGAATTCGCAGAGGAAAAGATGCAGGAGGAAGGGATGACGCCCTTCGAGGCGGCGATCGCGGCGGCAAAGCTGCGGCTTCGTCCGATTTTGATGACCAGCCTCGCCTTCATCTTCGGCGTCTTCCCGCTCGCCATTGCGACCGGGGCGGGCGCGGGCGGCCAGAATGCGATCGGCCGGGCAGTGGTGGGCGGCATGTTCTCTGCCACCTGCCTCGCAATCTTCTTCGTGCCGATGTTCTTCGTCGTCGTCGCGCGGATCTTCCAGCGGGCCGACAAGGATGACCGGCCGGGCGACCACGCCCAGCTTGCCGGGCAGGAGGGATGAGCATGATGCGCAACCGCTCCCTCGCCCTGCTGCTGCCGCTGCTGGCGCTCGCCGGCTGCGACATGGCGCCAAAGCATGTGCGCCCCGCCGGCGCCGTGCCGACCGCGCTGCCGCAGGGCGGCGCCTATCCGGCCGCCACGGCCGGCGCGGTCGATCCCACCACGATCGCCTGGCGCGATTTCTTCCTCGACGAAAATCTCCGCCGCGTGATCGCCATGGGGCTGGAGAATAATCGCGATCTGCGGATCGCGGTGGCCAATGTGTTGCAGGCCCGCGCGCAATATCGCGTGCAGCGTGCCGATCTGCTGCCCACCGTGAACGGCACCGGATCCGCCACCTTCACCAACAGCCCGTTCGCCCTCGGCGGCGCGGGGACGGGAACGGGAACGGGAACAGGAACCGGCGGGGTCGGCACGGGCGCCGGCACGTCCGTCACCAGCGACAGCACGATCAAGATCTATCAGGCCAATGTCGGGCTTTCGGCGTTCGAGATCGATCTGTTCGGCCGCGTCCGCAATCTCACCAAGGCGGCGCTGGAACAGTATCTCGCCAGCGAGGAAGGGCAGCGCTCGACGCGCATCTCGCTGATCGGTGAGATCGCGACCGCCTATCTCACGCTCGCCGCCGATCAGGAGCGTCTGGCGGTGACGCGCCAGACGCTGGCCAGCTTCGAGGAATCGCTGAAGCTTACGCGCGAACAATTCCGCATCGGGGTCGCCTCCGAGCTGGAATCGCGACAGGCCGAAACCAATTATGAAGGCGCCAGGAATGACGCCGCCGCGCTTGTCGCCCAGATCGCGCAGGATCAGAATGCGCTCAATCTGCTCGCCGGCACGACCGTGCCCGTCGAGCTGCTGCCGCACGAACTGGGCACGCATGCCTTCACCATCGCCGATCTGCCGGCGGGGCTGAGCTCGGATATTCTCCAGCGCCGGCCGGACGTGTTGCAGGCAGAGCATCAGCTGAAGGCCGAAAACGCCAATATCGGTGCGGCGCGCGCGGCCTTCTTCCCGAAAATCTCGCTCACGGCGCAGCTCGGCACGATCAGCACCGCGCTTTCGGGCCTGTTCGAGAGCGGCACCAAGGCATGGACGGTGGCGCCTTCGGCCGTGCTCCCGATCTTCGATTTCGCCCGCAACCAGAATAATCTCCGCTACGCCAAGGCGAGCCGGGACGTGGCGGTGGCGACCTATGAGAAGACGCTGCAGACGGCCTTCCGCGAAGTGGCCGATGCGCTGGCGCAGCGCGGCACGATCGACGAGCAGGTGGGCGCGCGCGAACGGCGGGCTGAGGCGGCGGGCGTGGCGGCGAAGCTGGCCGATGCGCGCTATCGCGCCGGCGTGGATTCGTTCCTGACATCGCTGGATTCGCAGCGCACCTCCTATTCGGCGAACCTGGATCTCACGTCGACGCGGCTGACACGCGCCACCAATCTGGTGACGCTGTATCGCACGCTGGGAGGTGGATTGAACTAACTCTTGCGGTCCTGCGCGACTGGGATACCCTCACCTGAAAATGGAGAGGAAAAATGACGCTGGTCACCGATTCCGCGCAGGACACCGCCGACAAGAGCATCGTGATCCTGCAAAGCCTGATCTGCCTGCTGCGCGAGCGCAATATATTGTCGCGCGCCGATATCGAGGAACTGACCGAGAAGGTGCAGGCGCGCGCGGCGCATCATGATACGGATCCGCTTCCGTGCTGCGACAAGGAAGCGACCGAGGCCGCGACGATCCTTTCGAGCCTGTCGGACTATATCGGGCGCCGCTACGGCGGAAAGCACCGTCGGCTTTAGGGCCGGCCCCGCCACCCGCCTTCAGGCCGCGATCCAGCTTTCCCGCCTGTAGCCCTGTGCCCACAACAGGGCGGTGAGATCGCCATATTCGATCCGCGCGCCTGCGGCCGCCTGCGTCTTCGGCTTGGCATGATAGGCCACGCCCAGCCCGGCCGCCTGAATCATCGGAATATCGTTGGCGCCGTCCCCCACCGCCAGCGTCTCGCTCATGCCCAGCCCAAGCGCTTCGGCTTCCGCCAGCAAGGTGCGCCGCTTCGTATCGGCATCCACGATCGGACGGGACACCCGCCCGACAAGCTTGCCGTCCGCCACTTCCAGCACATTGGACAGCGCCCGATCGAAGCCGATCGCCGTCGCCACCCGATCCGCGAACACCGTGAAGCCGCCCGAAACGAGCACGCAGCGCGCGCCGTTCGCGCGCATCGTGCGGATCAGCGCCTGCGCGCCCGGCATCAGGCGCACCCTTTCTTCATGGCAGCGATCGATCATGTCCGCGCCCAACCCCGCCAGCAATGCGACACGCGCATCCAGCGCGGATTCGAAATCCAGCTCGCCCCGCATCGCGCGCTCGGTCACCTCGGCGATCTCGGCCTTGATGCCTGCATAATCGGCCAGCTCGTCGATGCATTCGATCGTGATCATGGTGGAATCCATGTCCGCCACCAGCAGCCGCTTGGCGCGCCCCGCTGCCGGCTGCACGATCACGTCGATGCCCGGCAGCAGGCCTTCCAGCGCGGCGCGGCCCGCCACCGCATCGATCCGCCCCAGCGGCAGATCGGCCGCAACGCCCTGCTCCAGCCAGACCAGCTCGCCAGCCACGCCGCCCACGCCGGCCACGGCATCCCGCGCCGTCGCGATTTCGCGGGCTCCCAGGCCCGGTTCCGATGCTATCAGCGTGGCAATGAGCAAGTCTGATCCTTCCGGTCGTCCGCGGGTGGCGCTCATCGCAGGGCCGACTGCGAGCGGCAAGTCCGCGCTCGCGATGACGCTGGCCGAACGTGAGCAGGGCACGATCATCAATGCCGATGCCAGCCAGGTCTATCGCGATCTGCGCATCCTCACAGCCCGCCCCTCCCCCAGCGACGAAGCGCGCGTGCCGCACCGCCTCTATGGCACGCGCGACGGTAGCACGGCCTGCTCGGCGGCGGACTGGGCGACGGACGCGCGCGCCACGATCGAGGCGGTGCTGCGGGAAGGCCGCCTGCCCATCCTCGTCGGCGGCACCGGCCTCTATCTGCGGACCCTGCTGGACGGAATCGCGCCCATTCCCGAGGTGGATCCGGTTGTACGCGCCGAGGTGCGCGCGATGGACGCTGCGACCGCACATGCCGCGCTGCTGCGAGAGGATCCGACGGCAGCCGCGCCGCTCAACCCCGCCGATACGACACGCAACCAGCGCGCGCTGGAGGTGATACGCGGCACGGGACGCTCTATCCTCGCCTGGCGGGCCGATCGGGAGGGCGGCATCGGCGATACGATCAGCCCGGAGATACGGATCGTCGATCCTCCCGTGGAACAACTCTATGCCCGCTGCGACGCGCGGGTGACGGCGATGATCGCGGAGGGCGCGATCGAGGAGGTGGCTGCCCTCGCCGCGCGCGGCCTCGATCCCGATCTGCCGATCATGCGCGCCATCGGCGTGCGGCCGATCCTCGCCCATATTGCGGGCGAGGCGTCCCTCGGGGAAACAGTGGAGATCATCCGCCAGCAGACGCGCAATTATGCGAAACGCCAGCGAACCTGGTTTCGCAACCAGCGGCTCGCCCCGGATCCGGGCGCGGCGCCGGCATCGTGACGGTCTTTTAACGGCTTTCCCCTACAGCCGGCCCGGAAAGGGCGGATCACCAATTGCAAGCAACTGTAACGTGGCCGGGCAACCCGTTGCCGCACTGCGGCATGCCGGCTATCTAACAATACGTAAACACTTGGGCAGATCTGCCGGATGGAGTTCCTGATTATGCGTGTTCGTGCCACCCTCGCCGCCATCGCGTGCGCTTCCGCACTGATCGGTGCCATGCCTGCGGCGGCGGCAACGTTCACGTCGGACCAATATGCCGCGGCCGTGGCCGGTGCGCAGAAGATGCAGGAATTGAACCTGATCGTCTTCGGCAATGCGACATCGACGTCCGAAATCGAGGGCAAGGCCTGGGTTGGCGGCAATTTTGCGCTGAGCGGCAATGTCGGGGTCGGCGCCGACGCCAATCATCAGGGCTATGCCGCCAATGCCAGCGTCGCCACGCTCACCGTGGGCGGCAATGCGAGCGGCGGCATCCACATCAAGAACGGCATCGGCGTATCCAGCGTCGTCGCCAATGTCGGCGGCAATTCCAGCGGCACCTATTTCGATGGCACCACCGGCACGCTGAATGCCGGCGGCACAATCAGCGGCCTGAACAATACCGGCACGGGCAACGCCAACGTATCGGGCCTGAAAAGCTCGATCGCCGGCCAGACCCAGACCCTGCTCTCCCAGCTGACCACGCTGTCGCAGATCCTGGCGAGCTACACCGCCAACACGACCTTCAACTATTCCGACCAGAACAATCTGAACTTCACCACCAGTGCCAGCTCGAACCTGCTCGTCGCCAATATCGACGGTACGAAGCTCGCCAGCGGCACGCTGTTCCTGCCGACGCTCTCGGCCGGGCAGATTCTGGTCGTGAACGTCTCGGGCGACAATCTGACGATGGGCGCCAACCCGGCCGGCGCTCTGAATGCCGACAACCAGAACGTGATCTGGAACTTCACCGGCACCGGCAACATGCAGTTCAATTCCTGGAACGGCTCGATCCTCGCCACAGGCGCGACCGTGAAGAATAACAGCCAGTTGAACGGCACGGTCGTCTCCAGCATGTTCAACGGCAATGGCGAGGTTCATCTCGGCACGTTCGCCGGATCGATCCAGACGCTGGTGCCGGCCGCCTTCTCCGTTTCGGCGGTGCCGGAGGCGGAAACCTGGGTGCTGATGGTGCTGGGCTTCGGCGCGATCGGCGCTACGCTGCGCGCGCAGCGCCGCCGCCCGGATCCGTCCGCCGCACGCTGAACGGGCAACCGGCAAAACGCTTCGGAAGCCGCCTCCTTCGGGAGGCGGCTTTTTTATTGTGCCCAGCGCCCAAATTGCGCACGAAGATTTCTCATATTGTCGTATATGAGGTAATTTTGTTGCTCAAAAGGGTTTGACAGCGCAATGCACGCGCTCTAGGGGCTGCACCTCATCTTCACGACGGATTCGGACAGGCCATGACGAGCGAGCGCAGTGGCGCGGACATATTGATCGAGACGCTGACGGAGCTCGGCGTCGAGGTGGTGTTCGGCTATCCGGGCGGCGCCGTCCTTCCGATCTATGACGCGATCTTCAAGCAGACGAAGATCCAGCACATCCTCGTCCGCCAGGAAGGGGGCGCCGCCCACGCGGCGGAGGGCTATGCCCGCTCCACCGGCAAGCCCGGCGTCGTGCTCGTCACGTCCGGGCCGGGCGCCACCAATGCTGTCACCGGCATCGCCGATGCGCTGATGGACTCGATCCCGATGGTCATCATCACGGGCCAGGTCGGCACCCCGCTGATCGGATCGGACGCCTTCCAGGAATGCGATACGGTCGGCATCACGCGCCACTGCACCAAGCATAATTATCTGGTGAAGGACCCGGCCGAGCTGGAAGGCACGATCCGCGAGGCTTTCCACATCGCCACCTCTGGCCGCCCCGGCCCGGTGCTGATCGATCTGCCGAAGGACGTGCAGGTCGCGCAGGCGAAATCCAAGCCGCTGCGCACGCATCCGGGCTACCGCCCCCAGACCGAGCCCGATCCCACATCGGTCGAGACGGCGGTGGAGATGCTGGCGGCCGCCGAGCGCCCCGTTTTCTATACGGGCGGCGGCATCATCAACTCGGGTCCGGCCGCGAGCGAGGCGCTGCGCGAACTGGCGGCGCTGACGGGCGTGCCCGTCACGTCCACGCTGATGGGCCTCGGCGCCTTCCCCGCATCCTCGCCGCAATGGCTGGGCATGCTGGGCATGCACGGCACCTATGAGGCGAACTGGGCGATGAACCAGGCCGATCTCATCATCAGCTTCGGCGCCCGCTTCGACGATCGCGTGACGGGCCGGCTGGATGCGTTCGCGCCGCATGCGCGCAAGATCCATGTCGATATCGATCGCTCCTCCATCAACAAGATCGTTCGCGTCGATCTGGGCATCGTCGCCGATGTCGGCCGCGCGATGGAGGCGATGATCGCGCTGTGGAAGCAGCGTGGCCATGCCGCGCAGGATCTGGCCAACTGGTATGGCAGGATCGATGGCTGGCGCGCGATCAAGAGCCTGGATTATCCGGCGTCCACCACGGAAATCATGCCGCAGGAAGCGATCCGCCGCCTGTGGGAGGCGACCAGGGATCGCAATCCGATCATCACCACCGAGGTCGGCCAGCATCAGATGTGGGCCGCCCAGCATTTTCACTTCGAGGATCCCAACAAGTGGCTCACCTCGGGCGGACTCGGCACGATGGGCTATGGGCTTCCGGCGGCGATCGGCGCGCAGATCGCCAATCCGGATGCGCTGGTGATCGACATTGCCGGCGAAGCCTCGATCCAGATGAACATCCAGGAGCTGGGCACGGCAACGCAATATAACCTGCCGGTCAAGATCTTCATCCTGAACAACGAATATATGGGCATGGTCCGCCAGTGGCAGGATCTCACCTATCAGGGCCGCCATTCGCACAGCTATTCCGATAGCCTCCCCGATTTCGTGAAGCTGGCCGAAGCCTATGGCTGGAAAGGCATGCGGATCGAGGATCCGGCGGCGCTGGACGATGGCATCGCCGAAATGCTCGCCTATCCGGGGCCGGTCGTCGTCGATTGTCGCGTCGCCAAGCTCGCCAATTGCCTGCCGATGATCCCGTCGGGCGCCGCCCATACCGAGATGATCCTCCAGGCCAACGAGGTATCGGGCACGATGGACGACGAGGCCAAGGCCCTGGTGTAATCTTACCTCCCCTTCCGCTTGCGGGAGGGGCCGGGGGTGGGCGATCCACCCGCCATCATTCGCAACGCTTGATCGAGGCCGGGAACCCACCCCGGCCCCTCCCGCAAGCGGGAGGGGAGAAGGAACAGAATGCACATCCGCTCCGAAACCGCCGAGCGCCACACGCTCTCCGTCACCGTCGCCAACGAGCCCGGCATCCTCGCGCGCATCGCGGGCCTGTTCGCCGGGCGCGGCTACAATATCGAGAGCCTGACGGTGGCCGATGTGACCGAGGATGAGGCGATCAGCCGCATCACCGTGGTCACCAAGGGCGCACCCACGACGATCGAACAGATCATCGCCCAGCTGGATCGGCTGCCCTCCGTCATCAAGGTGACCGATCTCACCGCGCTTGGCCCCCATGTGGAGCGGGAACTTGCGCTGGTGAAGGTGGCGGGATCGGGCGATCACCGGATCGAGGCGCTGCGCCTGGCCGAAGTGTATCGTGCCCGCGTCGTGGATGCGACCATCTCGTCCTTCGTGTTCGAAGTGACGGGCGGAACCGACAAGATCGATAAATTTCTGGAGTTGATGCGGGAGGTCGGCCTCGTCGAGGTCGCCCGAACCGGGATCGCCGCCATCGCGCGAGGCCGGGACGCGATTTGAGAAGCCGAGAATACCGACCTACCAACCACCGTCATTCTTCAACCACCCCGTCTCCCTGAACTCGTTTCAGGGTCCATGCGGTCCGGATGCCCCGCCAAGAGGCCGATGACCCGCATGGATGCTGAAACGAGTTCGGCATGACGATCCTGATCGAAAGGGATCCTTCCAATGCGCGTTTATTACGATAGCGATGCCGATATCGGCCTGATCAAGACCAAGAAGGTCGCGATCGTGGGCTATGGCAGCCAGGGCCACGCCCACGCCCAGAACCTCAAGGATTCGGGTGTGCCGGAAGTGGCGATCGCGCTGCGCCCCGGATCGGCCAGCGCCGCCAAGGCCGAAGCCGCCGGCTTCAAGGTGATGACCGGCAAGGAAGCCGCAGCCTGGGCTGATATCGTGATGATCCTGGCACCGGACGAGCATCAGGCCGCGATCTGGGAAGCCGATCTCAAGGGCAATCTGAAGCCCGGCGCCGCAATCGCCTTCGCGCACGGCCTGAACGTGCATTTCGGCCTGATCGAGCCGCCCAAGGACATCGATGTGTTCATGATCGCGCCGAAGGGTCCCGGCCACACGGTGCGTTCCGAATATCAGCGCGGTGGCGGCGTGCCCTGCCTGATCGCGATCCACCAGGATGCCTCGGGCAACGCGCATGACGTGGCGCTCTCCTATGCCTCCGCGATCGGTGGCGGCCGTTCGGGCGTGATCGAGACGACCTTCAAGGAAGAGTGCGAAACCGATCTGTTCGGCGAGCAGGCCGTTCTCTGCGGCGGCATCACCCACCTTATCCAGGCGGGCTTCGAGACGCTGGTGGAAGCCGGCTACGCACCGGAAATGGCCTATTTCGAGTGCCTCCACGAGACCAAGCTGATCGTGGATCTGCTGTATGAGGGCGGCATCGCCAACATGCGCTATTCGATCTCGAACACCGCCGAATATGGCGACATCCACACCGGCCCGCGCATCATCACGCCCGAGACGAAGGCCGAGATGAAGCGCGTCCTGGCGGACATCCAGACCGGCCGCTTCGTCAGCCGCTTCGTGCTCGACAACCGCGCCGGCCAGCCGGAGCTGAAGGCCGCCCGCAAGCTGGCCGAAGCCCACCAGATCGAGAAGGTCGGCAGCGAGCTGCGCGCGATGATGCCGTGGATCGCCAAGAACAAGCTGGTCGACAAGACCAAGAACTGATCGGAATACCTCCCGGATTTCTCCGGGAGGTGTCTCCGGTAACATGAATCATCTGTGCTCGAGCAATTGATGCCGCATTGACTCCTGTTTCATCTTGCTCCCCAATTCCCCCTCGGGGAATTGGGGAGCAAGATGATGGGAGGACTGCGAAGACCGGCGGCCGCTTGGGCACTTCTGGCGGCGGCCGGAATCGGAACGCGCGCGTGGTCGCAAATCCAGACGCAACCCGCTGCTCAGAAACTTCCCGCCGTGCTGGAAACCTGCAAGCCCACGGTCACGCTCGTCGGCGCTGCACCGCCACGGAGCGGCGAGGAGCGCTTCGATACCTGCTTCGCCGTCGGTGGTTCGGATGACTACTACGCCCTCTACGTGATGGCTGTTCCACCCAAAATGCGCGCTCTTGAGGGTCTAGAAGGCACCGAGAAAAAAAATGTTGCCCGCCAACTGAAGACATTTCTGTTCGGCAAGCAAAAGTCCGGGTCCGTAATTGCGACATTCTCGCTTCGTAGAGACAACGGAAAACCGCTACCCCTGACCGTTCTTGATCTCGCCAGTTTCAATACCGATGAGCGCAAGGGTTTCGTCCAGCGCGGCGGCAGCGCCGAAGTCGCTGGAATATACGGATATCTGTTCCCGCAGGGACAGAACGTGTCTATCCAGATGAATATCGACTATCATTATCAGAAAAAGGCGTCGTCAAAGATCGTCGACTTGGCCAAGGGCGCAACCACCATCTCCACCGCGGCGGGGTATACGCCGCTTGCGCAAAGCGTTGCTGCGCCGGTTTTCGATCAACTCACCAGGCTGGAAGATGCGATCGTATCAGCGAGTGCCAAAAGCATCGATCTCGCCCGCGTGATCGGGATCGGCGGCGGAGAGGGAGCCTATCAGGCTGCCCGCATCACTTATTCGCTTGGTCCGGCTACCGAAATGGATGGACTGGTCATTATCGGCATCTTGCGCAAATCGAGCATATTGGTTGATCGGATAACACCGAACGGCAAACCCAATATGTTTGATACAGGCATCACGTCTTTTGGCCCTGAAGTGCGGGAACGCGTGCTGGGTCGGATCATCGCCGAGAAGAGACTGGATGCATTGATCAAGACCGGCATGGCTGCGGCATATCCCGATCTGGAATCTGCCGATGTGCCCTCGTTCCGCGCCGCATGTGCCAAGCTGGACGAAACGCTGAAGGGCAGCAACATCGGAATTCTGTCGAACGATCAGGTGATCGCCAAATGGGCCGTGCTCGCTGGCCAGCCAAATATCCGATCGAACGGGATCCGCAACGAAGCGTGCGCCGGCGAGGCAGATTTCGCTCGCTTCAATCTCCCTCTTCCGCCTCGCGAACCGATCCCGTTGTCAGCCGCCGACGCGGCATTGCTGTCAGAAACGCAAGCTGTCGTCGAAAGGGCGCGCGCACGGGCCTTAATGGCGCAGACAGCGGCGAGCGATGGCCGAACGGCGGCCAACCGTGTTCTGCAACCTGTCCGGCCGGCGGGCTATGCTCCTCGCCAGATCAGTAACGCGCTCCTCTTTATGGGAACACAGCCGGATGCCGAACAACGGCTTTCCGGTGTGCTTCGCTTTCTGCCTCCCACCGCCGAACAGGGTGACATTTTTTCGGGTGTAATGATATTGAAGGGTGGAGTTCCCGTCATGGAGGGTGTCGGCGTCTACAGCTTCAATGCGAGCAAGACTTGCTCCAGTGAATCTCCAGCTTTCAAGACGTGTGAAGAGCCCGATTCTTATATGGGCGATGTCGAAGACGGTCTCTTCTCCGGGCTTGGCGAGTTACGCTGGCGGGACGGATCCAGTTTTGTGGGTGCCTTCGCCAACAATCACCCCAACGGATTGGGGTTGAAGACATTACCCGATAACACGCGTCTCTACGGAAACTTCAGCAATGGACAGCCCTACGGAGTCATAATCCGGCTGGCGCCAGACGGGCAGCAGACATCTGGGATCTGGACAGATCGCGGTATCGCAGAAGATATTTGAACTGAATTAGGGGCGTTCCCGCCCCGATATTATCGTCGCAGTCGCTCGATCGCCTGGGCGAGAGCCACGTAGAGCTTGCCCATATCCGACGAGAGAAGCGTCACGCCCATCGCCGCGCCTTCGCGCACGGCGAGCACGCGGCGCAGCATCGCCTCGAAATCGTGGACATAGCGGTTCACCTGCCCGCGGAATTCGGCATCCTCATTGTAGCGAACGGCGATCACCTTCGCGTCGCCATTCTCGATCAGACGCACGGCGCGGCGGGTGAAGACACCGCGATCGCCCTTCAGATAGGCGGCCCATTCGGCGTCTGTCGGCTCGTTCGAGAAGATCTTGGCGACATCGATCGCAGTGGAATTCAGCGCCTCGATCAGCAGGCTCACCTGCCGGGCAAAGCTCTGCTCGTCGGTGGCCGAGGCGGCGGCCTCATGCTCGGCAATGCGCGCTTCCACTGCGCGCGTCGTTTCGGTGAGCGTCACGAGCTGGCGCGTGAGCCGCTCGGACGAGGCGGCGGCGGCCTCGGCCGCATGCGCGGCGGCCGCCTCGACCTTGCCGATCTCGGCCTGGCCGACTCCGTCCAGCGCCTTCGCCATCGCCTCCGCGCTGGCGGTGGCGAGTTGTTCGGCGGCGGCGGGGACGGCACCGGCCAGGGTTTCGCGCGCATGGGCGGCAGCCTGCGCGGCGGTTTCGCGCACGCGCAGCAGCGCATCCACCAGTTTCACGGAGGCACCTTCGGCGAGGCCGGCGATGTCCTGATCCGTGCGCGAGACGAGCCCCTCGAACGCGGCGATCTGCGCGCGCACCGCCTCCAGCGTCCCGTCCGCCTGCGTGGCAAAGCGCGCGAGCCGATCATCCCCGATCGCGCCGAGCGCGGCCATATGCTCCCGCACGACGGCGACCTTCTCGTCGGCCTGCGTCGCGAAACGATCGATCCGCTCGGTGCCAAGCTCGATCAGCGCGCCGCTCTCGGCCAGCTTGCCCAGAAGCTCCTCGGCATGGCGGACCAGATCGCCCGCGCCCGGCCCCGCCGCTTGCAGCAGAGCGATCGCATCATCCGCCTGCGCGCGCAGGCGCGCGATCGTCTCGGGCAGATCGGCATCCAGCATCGCCTGCGCGCCGGCCGCCTGCTGGCGCAGCGTCATGACATTGTTGAGCGCGGCTTCGGCCGTCTCGCCGCTGCGGCCCAGCACCCGGCCGATCTGATCGCCATGATCGGCCAGCACCGCCAGCGTCTCCGCCAGATCCGCGACGCGTTCCGCCCCGGTATCGCCCAGCCGCTCGAAGCGGCCCTCGACGCTGCCCAGCGCCTGATCGAGCTGGCCCAGCAGGCCGCGCGCCGCCGCCTCATGCTGGCCGATGCGCAGGCTGGTTTCCTCGATCCGGCCGCTCAGCTGATCGAGCCGCAGCGCCAGCAGACGCGCCGCCTCATCGCCCGAACGACCCAGCATGTCGCGCGCCTGGCCCACGAGCGCGGACAAGGCATTGCCCTGTTCGGCCACGCCGCGACGCACCTGATCCAGCGCGCCGGCCGCATTGACGAGCGCGCCGTCGGCCGCCTCGCCCAGCTTCCCCGCCGCCTCCACGATCCGGCGATCGGCGGCGGCCGCGCTGCCCTCGATCCGCTCCAGTTCGATCGCGAGCCGGCGTGCGGCGGCGACGCTCGATTGATCGGCCGTGCGCGCCTGCGTCTCGATCCCTGCCAGAGCCGAAGCGAGCGCCTGCCCCTTTTCCTCCACATCCTGACCGATGAAGCGCAGCCGCTCGCCCAGCGCGCCGGCGCGCGACTCCAGCGTCGGCAGATCGGCCATCAGCACGCCCAGATCAGTGCGCGCCGTGGCCGTGGCATCGTCCAGCCTGGCGGCGACATCGGCCACCAGCGTCATGTCGCCACGCAGGGCCTCGCCCGCCCGCGCGAGCCGTTCGCTCGTTTCCTCGCCCATCTGGGCAAGCTCCGCGCCATGCTTGGCCAGACCCTGGCGCGCGCTGACGATGCGGCGATCGACGAGCGTGAGCAATTCGGCGAGCCGCAGCGATTCCATGCGAAGCTCTCGCGCCGTGCGGGCATAGCGCGTCGCCTCGGCCCGGCCGGTGCGCAGCATGATGAGCGCCAGCAGGCCCAGCAGCGTGAGCGGGCCGGAGCCGACCCCGATCCAGGCGGCCGCGCGCGTGAAATCCAGCCGGCCCGGCGGGAATGTGCTGACGACCAGCATCGTGAGCACCGCGATCCAGGCCACCGCCACCAGCAGCATCGCGCCGATGAGCGTCGCTTCCTTCCAGCGGCGGGGCCGCTCCGGCTCCTGCGCCGCCTCACCCAGCCATTCGCTATCGCCCAAAGGCAATGCGGGCTGTGCTTCCTGCGTCTCCTCGATCGGCGTTTCCCGCCAAGATATCCCGCCCGCCATGACGATGTTCTATCAGCTTCCCCGCCGTGGGGAAGCGCCCCGAATGCGGTTCGTCTCCGCTGAGGTGGCACCGGCCGGGCGGCGCCTTTTTTGCCGGGCCACAAGCGCGCACATGCTTTGCGCGCGGCGCGGTTCGCCCTAAACACTGGCCCGGATGAGAGGAATTCGCCCATGACTCTGGCCGCGCTGGTCGCGGCCTTCGATGTCGAGGCCGGATCTCCGCGCGCGGTGCTTCCGCTCGCGGGCGCCACCTTGCTCGAACACCAGATACGCAGGCTCGCCACCGCCGGCGCCGAACGCCCGATCCTTCTGGTGGAGCAGATGACGCCGGCGCTCGCCGCGCCGCTCGCCCGGCTTCGCGCGGACGGGATCGCCGTGAAGGTGGCGACCAATATCGCCGCCGCCGCCGATCTGCTCGCCGCCGAGCCACGCGTGCTGATCCTGGCCGATGCCTGCCTGCCGGATCGCGCGCTGATCGATCGCATCGCCACTGCGAGCGTGCCGAGCATCGCGGTGGTGGACGATACGCCCGAAAATGGCGCGTTCGAACGCGTCGACGCGCAGCATCGCTGGGCGGGCATCGCCCTGCTCTGCGGTCGCCGCATCGCGGAAGTGGCGCAGATGGTGGGCGATTGGGATCCCATTTCCACGATGCTGCGCAGCGCCGTGCAGGAGAGCGCCGGCCGGCTGGAAGCGGGTCGCGACATACCCGTGCTGGCCGGATCCAGCGCTTCCCTGCGCGCGGCTGAGGCACGCCTCGTCGCCGCCTCGCGCGAGGCGGGGCGCGGCTGGAGCGATCGTTTCCTGGAAGCGCCGATCACGGAGGCGCTGCTGCCGCAGCTCTTCGCGCGCAGCATCCAGCCTTCATTGCCGTCCCTGCTTTCGGGCCTGTTCGCGATCGGCGGGGGGCTGGCGGCGCTTGCCGGCTATCGCTGGTTCGCGCTCGTGCCGCTGCTGCTGGCGGGGCCGCTCGGGCGGATGGGCCAGCGGCTCGCGCTGATCCAGGCAAGGCGGCTGCCGGGCGCCGCTGCGCTGGCGACGGTGCGGCTGGCGGGACGCGGCCTTGCCGCCGCCGGGCTCGGCTGGTGGCTGATGCGCGGCAGCGGCCAATGGGGCTGGCTGCTCGTCGCGGCGCTGCTGCTGGCGCTGATGGGCGGCATGGCCCCGGCACGGCGCATCGCCGCCTGGCTGGGCGGCGGCGACGATCCCGAATGGCTCGCCACGCCGACGGCGCTCGGCTGGGTGATCCTGCCCTTCGGCCTGGCGGGCGCCTGGGCCTCGGGCTTCGCCGCGATCACGCTCTATGCGGGCGTGTCGTTCGTCTGGATGCTGCTGCGGGCACTGAAGCTGGCGCGGTAAAAGCCTCGCCCTCAGCCGGGCTGGTAGCGAACAGGCATGAGCGGCTCCCTCGAGCGAGGGGAGCCGCACGGGATCACAGGCGTATGAACGAAACGTCCACGATCGGCTTCTTGCCCGTCCACTCCGTGGCCTTGCGACGTACGGCAAGACGCACCGCCTCCCGCAGCTTGGCTTCGTCCTTGCCGGTGCCCGCCAGTGCCTTTTCCGCCGCCTCGGCCGCTTCTGCGAGGAAATCGGCGCGATCCTCCTCCACCGGCACGCCCTGCACGCTGATCGCGGGCCGCCCCTTGAGCCGCCCGGCCTGATCCACCGCCAACGCCACCGCGATCACGCCGTTGACGGAGATCCTGCGGCGCTCGTTCATCGTCGTGCCGTCCGCCGGCAGGATCACGTCCCCGTCGAGGATCAGGCGGCCGGTGCGTTCGATGCCGATCTTCCTGGGGCCATCGGGCGCGAGCCGGATCACGTCGCCATTCATCTGCACGATCGAACTGGGCACGCCCAGGCTGTCCGCCAGCCGGGCCTGTTCCGCCATGTGGCGCATCTCGCCATGGACGGGCAGCACGATTTCCGGGCGGATCCAGCGATACATCAATTCCAGTTCCGGTCGCCCCGGATGGCCGGACACATGGACATGGGCCTGCCGGTCCGTGACCATGATGATTTCCTTGGCGGCCAGCGCATTCTGGATGCGGCCAATCGCCATTTCGTTGCCGGGAATCTGCTTGGACGAAAAGACGACCGTATCGCCCTTCGAAAGCTTCAGCTGGTGGCTGTCGAAGGCGATGCGGGCGAGCGCGGCGCGCGATTCACCCTGCCCGCCTGTCGCGATGATCATCACGTCACGCGGGGGCAGCCGCATCGCCGCATCGAAATCGATGACCGGCGGAAAATCCTCGAGATAGCCGACGCTCTTGGCCACCTTCAGGATGCGATCGAGCGAGCGGCCGGCCACGCAGAGCTGGCGATCCGTATCGCGCGCGACCTGGCCCAGCGTCTGCAGCCGCGCCGCATTGGAGGCGAAGGTGGTGACGAGCACGCGGCCCCTGGCCTCGCGGATCACCGCATCCAGCCCTTCGCGCACCGCCGCCTCGGATCCGCTGGCGGATTCGTTGAAGACGTTGGTGCTGTCGCACACGAGCGCGAGCACGCCCCTGTCGCCCACCGCCGTCAGTTCCTCGGCGGTGGCGGGCGTGCCGAGCAGGGGCTCGTCATCCAGCTTCCAGTCGCCGGTGTGGAAGATGCGGCCATGGGGCGTATCGATCACCAGCGCGTTGCCCTCCGGAATCGAATGGGCGAGCGGCATGTAGGTGAATTTGAACGGCCCGAGATCGAAGCTCGAATCGCGCGGAATGATGTTGAGCTTCACCTGCTTGGTGATGCCCTCTTCGTCCAGCTTGCCCTTGATGAGGCCGGCGGTGAAGGGCGTGGCATAAAGCGGCACGCCCAGATCGGCCGCCAGATAGGGGATCGCGCCGATATGATCCTCATGCCCGTGCGTCAGCACGATGCCGAGCAGATCCTTGGCGTTTTTCTCGATGAATTCGAGATCGGGGAGGACAAGATCGATGCCGGGATAGGCCGGGTCGGCAAAGGTGAGGCCGAGATCGACCATGACCCATTTGCCCTGGGTGCCATAGAGATTCACGTTCATCCCGATCTCCCCCGAGCCGCCGAGCGCGAGGAAGAGGAGTTCGTTTCCAGGCTTTGTCATGAAATTCCGTCGATGGTGCGCCGCCGTTCGCGGCGCCGGAGGGGCCGGAGCGGCCGTGATGTACGATCGTCCATGTAGAGGCTTCATCCCCCGGGGCAAGCCCGCGTGACACTTGTTTTCCTTCCCTATGCGTCAGAATGCTCACGCCTTAAGCCGAAGATACCCGATAACGGATTGCAAAGGCACCGCCGGGATGACCGCCCTCCCGGCATTCCATGATTTTTCCCGGAATTCCGACATTATCGGGAACCTTTTAATCCCGCGACGGTTGTTGGCGCACTACGTGCACCATGCAGCTTACCATCCCACAAGAGCGCGCTTTTGCTTGATGGTTCCAGCTATAGTCACCCTGACGTATAGGTTAATTGGCCGGTAACCAGAATCTAGCGTTGTTCGCAAGTGCAGCGTGACTTGTGTCCGTCGCATGTCGAAAGCGTAAAATCGCAAGATTTTGGGGAATTCGATAAATCTCTACTTGCGCAGGATCGGAAGCGGGTCTAGTCGCATCCAACCTCGGGAGCGCGGCGCCCATGAGGAAGCGAGAATCGGCCCCCATCAGGATGGCCGCCGCTAGGAGAGGATGCCGCTAAGACAACGAGGGTGTAGCCCGGCTGCGGCCGCGCCGGGCTACTTTCCCTGCTCTCCGCACATCGATCCGCATCCGGGTCCGCCCTACGCTTCGCTGCGGCAATGGATCGCCTTTCGCCGGATGGCCCGAACCGCTACAGGCGCGCGATGATTCCGAAGACAACCCGCCCTCTTCCCAAGACGTTCAGCGTCAAGTCGTTCGGCTGCCAGATGAACGCCTATGATGGCGCGCGCATGGCCGAGCTGCTGGAGGCGCAGGGTCTCGTGGCGGCGGATGCGGGCGAGGCCGATCTCGTTCTGCTCAACACCTGCCACATTCGCGAGAAGGCCGCCGAGAAGGTCTATTCGGATATCGGCCGCCTGACGAAACGCGGCAGCCGGGCGGGCGGCGACAAGCCGATGATCGCGATCGCCGGCTGCGTCGCGCAGGCCGAGGGCGCCGAGATTACGCGCCGCGCGCCCGCCGTGGATCTGGTGGTCGGGCCGCAGGCCTATCATCGCCTGCCCGAGCTGATCGCCCGCGCCGCATCCGGCGCGCCAGCGCTGGATACGGACATGCCCGCCGCCTCCAAGTTCGATGCCCTGCCCAAGAGGCGGCGGCAGGGGCCGGGTGCTTTCCTCACCGTGCAGGAAGGCTGCGACAAATTCTGCACCTATTGCGTCGTGCCCTATACGCGCGGGGCGGAGATTTCGCGGCCCTGGGCGCAGGTGGTGGACGAGGCGAAAGCGCTGGTGGACGCTGGCGCGCGCGAGATCACGCTGCTCGGCCAGAACGTCAACGCCTGGGAGCATGAAGGCCGCGGGCTCCACCATCTGATCGAGGAACTGGCGAGGCTGCCCGATCTCGCCCGCATCCGTTACACGACCAGCCATCCCAACGACATGGCGGACGGGCTGATCGCCGCGCATCGCGACATCGAGAAATTGATGCCTTTCCTTCACCTGCCGGTGCAGGCGGGCAGCGATCGCATCCTGAAAGCGATGAACCGCAGCCATGACGTGGCAAGCTATCTGAAGCTGATCGATCGCGTGCGCGCCGCCCGGCCGGACATCGCCATTTCCGGCGATTTCATCGTGGGCTTTCCCGGTGAGACGGACGCGGATTTCGAAGAAACGCTGGCCGCCGTTCGCGCGATCGGCCACGCCCAGGCCTTCTCGTTCAAATATAGCCCGCGCCCCGGCACGCCCGCCGCGACGATGGGCGATGCCGTGCCTGCGGCGGTGATGGACGAGCGGCTCCAGCGGCTTCAGGCGCTGATCGCCGAACAGCAATATGCGTTCAACCGGGCGACGCTGGGCAAGACCTGCGCCGTGCTGATCGAACGCGATGGCAAGCTGCCCGGCCAGCGGCTCGGCAAATCGCCCTGGCTGCAATCCGTGCTGATCGAGGGCGGCGCGATCGGCGATCTGGTGGATGTGGAGATCGTGCAGGCCGGGCCGAACAGCCTGCAGGGCGAGACCAGGATTCTGGCGGCGGCATAGCCTCCTCTGCCCTCATGCCGGCGCGGGCTGGCATCCATGCCTGTTGCGATGCGCGATCCCGCCGATGGCGGAAGGCGTGCGAAACGGCGCACGACATCGAACGACGAAAAGCCATGCCCCCTGCCTGCGCCGGAGCGACGGCAGCGGTTGACTCTGCTCGCACACAATAAGAACATAACAGGAACATGTATGCGCGAGTCGTATCCCCTTCCGCCCGATCCGGGCCGGCAATATTCCACCCTGCCGCAGGTGGCGGACGCCCCCGCGCGCTTTGGGCTCGGGGCGGGCGCGCTGGATGCGGTGCTGGGGGGTGGGCTGGAACGCGGCCGCCTTCACGAAATGCATGCGGCGGCCGAGGCGGATCTGCCGAGCATGGCGGGCTTCGCACTGATGCTGGCGCTGCGCGCCGGCGGGCGGAACGGGAATATCATCTGGCTGAGCGAGGCGAAGCGGGATCGGGGCCTGCTGCATGGGCCGGGCATTCTCGAACTGGGGGCGGATCCGGCACGCTTGCTGTTCGTGACGGTGCCGGACGAAAAGGCGCTGCTCCGGGCGGCGGCGGATGTGGTGCGCTCCCCGGCGGCGGGAACGGCGGTGATCGCCCCCGGCCCACGCCCACGCCTGCTGGATCTCACCGCGACACGGCGGCTGATGCTCTTCGCCGAACGATCCGGTGTCACGGTGCTGTTGCTCCGGGGGATCGGCGCGGAGGCCCCCTCCGCCGCCGCGACGCGCTGGCGCATCGCCGCCGCGCCCTCGAAGCCGCTGGAGGCGGACGCGCCGGGCGCGCCAGCCTTCACGGTGGATCTGCTCCGCAGACGTGGCGGCGCGCCCTCGCCCGGCTGGCGGCTGGAGTGGGATCGTGACGCCGCCGCCTTCGCCCCTCATGTCGGGATCACGCCGCTATCTGGCGATCTGGCTGCCGATGCTGGCGGCCGACGCCTGGCGGGCTAGCCACCCCATCCCTTCACGCAACGGCAAAGGCGAAGCGACGCGCATCGCCTTTATCGAAACCCAGGCCAATGCGACGCGCCTCACCGCGCTCACCCGCGAGGCGATGATAGCCGGTCTCACGACGGGCCTCACGCTGGCGGATGCCCGCGCGCGCAGCCCCGGCCTCATCGCCATCCCGCGCGATCATGGGGCCGAGGCCCGCCTGCTCGCCCGCGCGGCCGATGCCTGCCGCGCCTATAGCCCGGTCGTCGCGCCCGAGCCGCCGGACGGCATCACGCTCGACATCGCCGGCTGCGTGCATCCCTATGGCGGAGAGGCGGGGCTGCTGGCAGATCTGGCCGCGCGATTGCGCCGGCACGGCCTCACGCTGCGCACGGGGCTGGGCGACACGCCGGAGGCGGCGCGCGCCCGTGCCCGGTTCGGCGATCGCCCCGAGGCTGATCTGCTCGCGCTGCCCGTGGAAGCACTGGAGGCCCCGCCCGAAACCACGCTCGCGCTGCGGCGCGCGGGGCTGAAGCGGATCGTGGATCTCGCCTGTCGCCCGCGCCGGATGCTTGCGGCGCGCTTCGGGGATCTTGCGCTTACCCTTTCCCGCCTGCTGGGCGAGGAGGATCGTCGCATCAGCGCCGATCGGCCGCCGGATCCCGTTTTCGCGCTCCGCCGCTTCGCCGAGCCGATCGGCCGCGTCGAGGATGGGCTTGCCTGCCTGCAGGAATTGCTGGACGAGACCGCCACGGCCCTGCTGGAGCGGCATGAAGGCGGCCGCCGCTTCGTCGCGCGCTTCTTCCGCAGCGATGGCGCGGCGCCCGGCCTCGCGGTGGAAACCGGGCGGCCGGTGCGCGATCCCGCCATCGTCATGCGCCTCTTCCGCGAGCGGCTGGAGGCGCTTTCCGATCCGATCGATCCCGGCTTCGGCTTCGATTGCATCCGGCTGGACGTGATGCGGACCGAGCCGCTCGCGCCCGCGCAGGACGGATTCGACGGAAAAGAGCGCGGCGCCGAACCGCTGGCGGAGCTGGTCGATCGTCTCGTCGCGCGTCTCGGCGCGGATCATATCATCCGCCTCGCCCCGCTCGACAGCCACATTCCCGAATGTGCGACGGCGAGCGTGGCACCGATGACCGGGGCGCACTGGCCCGCGCCCTCGCCCGAGGATCCTCCTCTCCGTCCGCTGCGCCTGTTCGATCCGCCCCAGCCGATCGAGGTGACCTATGGTTTGCCCGAGGGGCCGCCGCGCCGCTTCGTGTGGCAGAAGCGCGCCCACGAAGTGGCGCGCTGGGAAGGGCCGGAGAGGATCGCCGCCGAATGGTGGCGCAGGCGGATCGATCCCGATCTGTGGAGGCGCCGTGACGAAGCGGGCCATCCCCTGCCGCTGCCCGCCGGCGCGGGCGGGCTGACGCGCGATTATTATCGGGTGGAAGACGCAGCCGGCCACCGCTTCTGGCTGTTCCGCCACGGCCTGCAGGGCGAGACGAACAAGCCCGACTGGTATGTCCACGGGCTGTTCGCATGATGCGTCGGACCGCCATTCCCGCCCCGCGATCCGGGCCGCTTCCAGCGCGTCAAGAGGCGAATGCCGGGCGCGCGCCGGGCGCCTTTTCCGCTGCGGGCGCGACACGCTCCATCCCGGCTGGGAGCAGAGGGTGCAGGATGTGAGATGGGTTCGGCTCCCCCGTCATTCGTCGAGCTCGTCTCGGCCAGCAACTTCTCCTTCCTCCACGGCGCTAGCCACGGCAGTGATCTCGTGGGGGCTGCCCTCGATCTCGGTTATCCGGGTCTCGGCATCGCCGATCGCAACACGGTCGCCGGCGTCGTCCGTCCGTGGAAATGGCTGAAGGACGCACGGGAAAATGCGATGAGGGCGGGCCTGACGCTCCCGCCCTTCAAGCTCGCCACCGGCGCACGGCTGGTCTTCACGGACGGCACGCCGGATATCGTCGCCTATCCGGAGGACCGGGGCGGCTGGGGCCGGCTGTGCCGCCTGCTTTCCAGCGGGAATCTCCGGTCGAACAAGGGGGATTGCGTCCTCGGGATCGATGATCTTCTCGCCTTTGCGGAGGGGCTTTTGCTGATCGTGCTGCCGAAGAGCAGCCGCCGCGAGGGCGAGGGCGTGACACGGAAGACGCCGACGATCCTGCCGGGGAATGAGGCAGAGCCTTCCGCCTCATCCCCCCTCCCCCTCGCCATTCCGGCAAGAGCGGGGCCCCGCCCAGCATCGGTACAACCGACCTCCCACCTTCATGGGAATGACGGTGAGGAGGGGAGCAACATCATCGCCTTTCCCGCCCGCCCGCCGGCGGGGCTCGAGGAGGAAAGCGCCCCGCCGCCGCCAGGCGGGAGCGGAATATTGGAGCATAGTCTCAGGATTCTTCACGCGGCCTGCCCGGATCGGGTCTGGCTGGCTTTGCCTGCCACGACATCCGGCACCGACCAGCGCCACCGCGCGCGCCTGCTCGGGATCGCGCGCGCTGTGCAAGTGCCCCCGCTCGCCACCACGGAAGCGCTTCACGCCAGGCGCGAGGATCGCCCGCTGCAGGACGTGCTCACCTGCATCCGCCTGGGGCTGACGATCCGGGATGCCGGGCGGCAGCTGGAGGCCAATGCCGAACGCCACCTGAAATCGGCAGCCGAAATGGCCGAAATCTATCGCGACTGCCCACAGGCCCTTACCGAAACGCTGCGCCTGCTGGATCGCATCGGCTTCGATCTCGAACATCTTCAATATGAATATCCGCACGAGCCGGTGCCGGAAGGCTGGGAGCCCCTCGCCTGGCTGCGCCACCTCGTCGACGCGGCCGCGTCCCGCCACTGGCGAGACGGCGTGCCGCCAGATGTCCAGAAGATGCTGGAGGAGGAATTCACGCTCATCGGCAGCCGCCCGGACCTGCCTTATTATTTCCTGACCGTGCATGATGTGGTGCGGTTCGCGCGCACCCGCGAACCGCCAATCCTGTGCCAGGGGCGAGGATCGGCCGCCAATTCGATGGTCTGCTACCTGCTCGACATCACCTCGGTCGATCCCGCGAAGCACGAACTGCTCTTCTCGCGCTTCATGTCGGCCGACCGCCAGGAACCGCCCGACATCGATGTCGACTTCGAGCATGAGCGGCGCGAGGAAGTGATGCAATATATCTACAAGCGCTACGGCCGGCATCGGGCGGGCATCGTCGCGACCGTGATCCATTATCGTTCGCGCTCGGCCGTGCGCGAGGTGGGCAAGGCGCTGGGCCTCACCGACGATGTCACCTCACGGCTCGTGAGCACGGTCTGGGGCAGCTATTCCAGCCAGATGGAAGAAGAGCGGTTCCACGAAACCGGCTTCCGCCTCGACAATCCCGAGATCGCCCGGCTCAATCATTTCGTCGGCCTTCTGCTGGACGCGCCCTTTCCGCGACACCTCTCCCAGCATGTCGGCGGCTATGTCCTCTCGCAGGGCCGGCTCGACGAGATCGTGCCCATTCATCATGCCGCGATGGAGGATCGCACCTTCATCGAATGGGACAAGGACGACATCGACGCGCTGAAGCTGATGAAGGTGGATATCCTCGCGCTCGGCATGCTCACCTGCATCCGCAAGGCCTTCGATCTGATCCGCGATCATGACGGCACGGATTATGATCTGAAGACGATCCCCGGCGAGCAGGAAGACGTCTATGACATGCTCTGCAAGGGCGACAGCATCGGCATCTTCCAGGTGGAAAGCCGCGCGCAGATGAACATGCTGCCGCGCCTGAAACCGCGCAAACTCTACGATCTTGTCATCCAGGTGGCGATCGTGCGACCCGGCCCCATCCAGGGCAATATGGTCCACCCCTATCTGCGCCGCCGGCAGGAAATCGAGGCGGTCGACTATCCCGCGCCAGCACCGCCGCATCCCCGCGACGAACTGAAGACGCTGCTCGGCAAGACGCTGGGCGTGCCCCTCTTTCAGGAACAGGCGATGAAGCTCGCCATCACGGCGGCCGAATTCACTTCGGCCGAGGCGAACAAATTCCGCCGCGCAATGGCCACCTTCCGCAACGTGGGCACCATGCCGGAATTCGAGGACAAGATGGTCGGCGGCATGATGAAGCGGGGTTATTCGGAGGAATTCGCGCAACGCTGCTTCAATCAGATCAAGGGCTTCGGCAGCTATGGCTTTCCCGAAAGCCATGCGCAGAGCTTCGCGATCCTCGTCTATGCCTCCGCCTATCTGAAATGCCGCCACCCGGCCGCCTTCTGCGCGGCCCTGCTCAATTCGCAGCCGATGGGCTTCTATGCCCCGGCCCAGATCGTGCGCGACGCGCGCGAGCATAATGTGGAGGTGCGCCCGATCGACGTGACGGCGAGCGGCTGGGACAACCGGCTGGAATTTGGCGCGAAGGGGCCGGCGGTGCGGCTGGGCCTGCGCCAGATCGATGGCTTTCGGGAGGAATGGGCGGAGGCGGTGGAGGCAGTTGCCGGCCCTTCCCCACCCCTTGCCGGAGGAAAGGATTTTCTCGAACGCCTCGCGCGCCGCATCCCCGCCCGCGCCCTGCGCCTGCTCGCCGACGCGGACGCCTTCCGCTCACTCGATCTGGGCCGCCGCGATGCCCTGTGGGAGGCGCGCCGCACACCATCCGATGCGTTGCCGCTCTTCGCCGCCGCCGATGCGCGCGAACTGGCGACGGAGGCGGAGGCCGCACTACCCGCCATGCCGCTCTCCGAAGAGGTCGCCGCCGATTATCAGGTGACGCGCCTCTCGCTGAAAGATCATCCGATGACCTTCCTGCGCGGGCTCTTCCGCGCCGAAGGCATCCGCAGCGCCGCCGAAATTTCCGCTTTGCCCGATGGGCGGCCCGCCCGCATGGTCGGAATTGTCCTCGTCCGCCAGCGCCCGGGCGAGGGCAAGGCGATCTTCGTCACGCTGGAGGACGAGACGGGCGTCACCAACGTCCTCCTCTGGGCGGCGGACTTCGAGAAATATCGCGCGCCCGTCATGGCATCGCGCCTGATGGAGGTACGAGGCATCGTCCAGAAGAGCGAGGAAGGCGTGGTGCACCTGATGACCACCGCCGTCATCGATCGGACGGCCGAGCTTGATCGCCTCTCCGCCGATCATCAGGCGCGCCAGCCCCTGAGCCGGGCGGACGAATTCGCCCATCCCCAGCATCCGCGTTCCAGGGTGCCGCGCGGCCGCCATCCCCGCAACGTGCGGGTTCTGCCTCCGTCACGCGATTTTCATTGAAAAAGTACGGCCCACCGGCATCGGAAAGGGGCCTATCGTGGTGAATTCTTAACCTGAATCAGCTATGACGAGCCATGGTTAACGATAGCGTAGAAGCCGAGCGTCTCGCCACGCTGGCCAGCCTGGAAATACTCGATACGCCGCCCGAGCGCGAGTTTGACGAGATCGTGGCCCTCGCGCGCGAACTGATCGGCGCGGAAACGGCGCTCATCTCGCTCGTCGACGATCATCGCCAGTGGTTCAAGGCGCGGGAAGGCCTCGATGCCGCGCAGACGCCGCGTGAATATGCCTTCTGCGCGCACGCCATCGCGCAGGAGGATATCTTCCTGATCCCCGATGCCACGCGCGATCATCGCTTCGCCACCAATCCGCTCGTCACCGGCGGCCCCGCCATCCGCTTCTATGCGGGCATGCCGATCAGCGCGAAGCATCCCGCGGGCGAGGAGCGCCTGCCCATCGGCACGCTCTGCGTGCTCGGCCCCGAGCCGCGCGATCTGGCCACGGCCGAGCGGCGCACGCTGCGCTCGCTCGCGCGGATCGCCGAGGCGCTGATCGATGCGCGCGCGGCGGCCATCGGCGCCACCCGGCTCGCCGCCCAATATCAGGCCGCGCTCGAACGGCTCAATCGTTCGCATCGCCTGTTCCGCCAGGCCGAACGCATGGCCAATATCGGCAGCTGGCGGCTGAATCTGGACGATGACACGCTCATCTGGTCCGAACAGACCTATGCGATCCACGGCCGCTCGCCGGAGGATATGCCGTCGCTCACGGATGCGCTCGCCCATTATCCGCTGGCATCGCGCGCGGTGCTGGATGTGGCGGTCAAGCGGACGATGGCATCGGGCGAGCCTTTCGACATCGAATCCGATTTCATCACCGCGCAAGGGCAGGAACGCCGCGTCCGCAGCATGGGCGAACTGGAAATGCGCGACGGCGAGCCGATCGCGCTGGTCGGAGTCTTCCAGGACGTGACCGAACGGCACCGCATGGAGCAGGCGCTGCGCAACATCGCGGAAACGGACGAGTTGACCCGCATCGCCAGCCGCAGCCATTTCAACGCGACGATCGATGCCCGGATCGCCACCGCGCGGGAAACCGGATCGCCGCTCGCGCTGCTGCTGATCGACCTCGATCATTTCAAGGAGGTCAATGATCGCTGCGGACATGCCGCAGGCGATGATCTGCTGCGCCTCATGGCCAAGCGCCTGCGTGCCCCCTATCTGGAAACCAGCTTCGCCGCGCGCCTTGGCGGCGACGAATTCGTAATGGTCATCACCTCCCCCGATGTGCTGGCCGATCTGCCCGCCTTGCTGCGCCGCATGCTTGCGGATCTGCGCCACACGGTCACGCGCAACGGCCTTGCCATCCGGGTTTCGGCTACGATCGGCGCGGCCTGGCTGAGGGAGGGGATCGAAACGCGCGGCGAGCTTCTCCAGTGCGCCGACGAGGCCCTCTATGACGCCAAGGAGCAGCAGCGCGGCGCGGCGATCATCGCCGGGCGGGACGAACTGGTCCATCCCCCCCGCCGCAACCAGCATCCCCGTGGGTATCAGCCCCACGGAGCAACGCGCCCGATTGCACCCGCACCAGCCGATAACAGCGCGCGACGCTTGCGCTAACCCCGCCCAGCCCATAAGGCACCCGCCGACCTCGGGGAGTGGCGCAGCCTGGTAGCGCATCTGGTTTGGGACCAGAGGGTCGCAGGTTCGAATCCTGTCTCCCCGACCATCTATTTCAATGACTTGCCGATACCAGGCGCCGGCGTATGAGCGTGCGGCCAGCCGTGGTGGATCGCAATCCCGCCATCATAAGGCCGCTCTGTCCGCGATCGTCGGAACGGCCTATCCTGCCGATATGGCCGGGCGAGTCGCCAGACGCCGGCACAAGCGGAGAGGAGAATCGCGATGATCGGCGCGAAGGATGCTGCCTATCTGCGAAGACGGGCGGACGAGGAACGCAAGATGGCCGAGGCCGCCGCTGGTGGCCCGGCCCGGCTGGCACATGGCAAGCTGGCCGAGCTTTTCGATCGCGAGGCAGATGAACAGGGCGATCCCGCCCTCCATCTGACTGAATGACCACGGCGCCGCGCTTTTCTATTTTCTCGAACGATCTGCTCGATCTTATCGGGCTCGCGCGGTAAGATCCGGCATGCCATTCGGGCTTCCGATCACTCGGGAGCATGACGATGGCGAAGGTTCTGGTTCTTTATTATTCCTCGTACGGCCATATCGAGACGATGGCCGGCGCGGTCGCGGAAGGCGCGCGTTCGGCCGGTGCCACCGTGGACATCAAGCGCGTCCCCGAGACGGTGCCGGAAGAGATCGCCAGGGGCGCCCATTTCAAGCTGGAGCAGGCAGCCCCGATCGCGACCGTCGCGGATCTCGAACATTATGACGCGATCGTCGTCGGCGCGCCGACGCGCTTCGGCCGGATGCCGAGCCAGCTGGCCGCCTTCCTGGATCAGGCCGGCGGCCTGTGGGCGCGCGGCGCGCTGAACGGCAAGGTCGGCGCGGCCTTCACCTCCACCGCCACCCAGCATGGCGGGCAGGAAGTGACGCTCTTCTCGATCATCACCAACCTGCTGCACTTCGGCCTGACGATCGTGGGCCTGCCCTACAGCCATCAGGGCCAGATGACGCTGGATGAGATCGTCGGCGGATCGCCTTATGGCGCGACGACGATCGCGGGCGGCGACGGATCGCGCCAGCCGAGCGCGCTGGATCTGGAAGGCGCCCGCCACCAGGGCCAGAAGGTCGCGGAGGTCGCCATCAAGCTGTTCGGCTGAGGCCGGAAGCGGCTTTTCCGAAAAAAGGCGTGGACCGAAAGGCCCACGCCTTTTTTCGTCTCCCATCGCGATCGCGCGCGAAGGGCCGGATGTGGAGCGCCCTTCGCCGATTTTCCGGAAAGCTCAGCAACATCCCTTCGGCAATCAACGCAAGTGAATCGCCATTTACGACCGACCGGAGAACGAGACTCTTCTTGACTCGAATCGAGTTCCCCCCGCAGCATTGCCGAAACAAGGGGAAGAGAGGATCATGCGCCATCTTCTGGCTGCGGCCCTGTTCGCGATCGCATCTCCTGCCACATCGACAATTCTGGTGAATTCCTCTTTCGCGCCCGACAGTTATTATATGGGCACGGGCGGGGACATGGAGACCCTGTCCGCCGATCTTGCCGGCCAGCCGGGCGGCTATGCGTTCGGCGCGCTGGACGATGCCGCCGCGGTCGCCGCCGCATCGGCGCTCTTCATCAATCTGCGGATGTTCGACATTGGCAGCTATGACGATCCCGTCGGCCAGGATCAGCAATTCACGGATGCCGAGATCGCCAACGTCAACGCCTTCCTGGCGACGGGCAAGCGCGTGGTGATCGTGGGCGACAACCAGTCCTTCTCCAATTGGGACAAGAGCATCCTGGCGCTGGCCGGAAACAATGCGCCCGATACGCTGCTGGGATCGAACGGGCTGGCCCTGCCGATCGTGGCGAACGAGCTGACGGAGGGCACGGGGCCGCTCAACATCATTTTCGGCGGTTCCCACACGACCGGAGGAATCGATCTGTACGAACAGCAGGCCGTGACGCTGTGGCGGGCACAATCCAACCTGCTGACCATCCTCGATGTGAACGTGCTCGACGATGTTTATGGAAATCGCCGTTTCCAGCAGAATGTGGCCGCGTGGCTGGGCGCTTCCGCCGCGACCGAACTGCCCGAGCCCGCGACGTGGGCCGCCTTCGTCATCGGCTTCGGTCTGATCGGCGCGACGATGCGGCAGCGCCGCTTCACCGTCCGCTCCGCCTGACATGCCCCTCGCGCGCCCGCTTGCCCGCCCGATCCGTTCCTCATAGAGGCGCGGCCCGCCCCCCAATGCTTTCCGGGCGGGGGCGACGGAGTGTGAACGGATGGAAGCACCGGTCTTCTATGATCCCAGCGGCCGCCGGCGCATCTGGTCGCTCCGGCTGCTTTGGGCATTCCTCGTGGTCATCGCGCTGGCCGCGATCGGCTTTGCCACCACGATCCTCAACGTTCCCGCGCCCGATCCACTGAAGCTGGGGATCGAGCGGCAGCAGCCGCGCTCGCTGAATGCACAGGTGGCGCATCTGCGCCACGACGTCGACAGGCGGGTGCGCTCCGTCAAGAGCTGGCTGCCGGGCGGAAAGCCGGCGGCGACGCCGGCGGCGGGCAGGCAGGTCACGGTCGGCTTCTACGTACCGTGGGACGATGCGAGCCGCGCGACCCTCTCCGCGCATATCAACCAGCTCGATTGGGTGGTGCCCGTCATCTCTTCGGTCGTCGGGCCGGATCACGCCTTCACCTATACGCCCAACAAGCCGCTGAAGGCCGTGCTCGCCACCAGCCAGCATCGCCCCCTGATCCTGCCGATGGTGCAGAATGTGAAGGATGACAGCTGGGACGGCGCCAACATGGCGAAGCTGCTGCACAGCAAGGCGGCCCGCGCGCGCCTGCTGGATCAGATTGCGGGGATGCTCGCCGCCGAAAATGCCGCCGGCGTCGCCTTCGATTTCGAGGAGCTGCCGCAGAGCGCCCAGGCCGATTACCGCACGCTGATCGCGGAGGCCAATGCCCGCTTCGGCAAGCTGCTCGTCACCGTTTCCGTGCCGGTGGACGACGACAGCTGGAATCTGAAAGCCTATGCCAAAGCGGCCGACAAATTGTTCCTCATGACCTATGATGAACATTATCCGGGCGGCCCGGCAGGCCCGATCGCCTCGCAGCCCTGGTTCGTCGACAAGCTGCGCAGGACGATCGCCGAGGTGGGCCGCGACAAGGCGATCGTGGCGATCGGCAATTACGCCTATGACTGGCCGGACGGCGGCACCGACGCGGATTCGATGACCGACGAGGATGCGTATCTGATCGCCCACGACAATCAGGTCACCACCCGCTTCGATCCCGCCAGCGGCAATGCCACCTTCGATTATCGCGACGATGACGGCACGCTGCGCCACGTATGGATGCTGGATGCGGCGAGCGGCTGGAACCAGCTTCGCGCCGTGAAGACGGCGGGCGCCTATGGCGTGGCGCTGTGGCGGCTGGGCGGCGAGGATCCCGGCGTATGGGATGGCTTCGCGGCGATCCGGCGGGGCGACAAGCCGCCCGCATTCGGCCCGGTACGATCGATCGGCAATGTCGACGTGCAGGGCAATGGCGAGATCCTGCGCATCACCGCCACGCCCACCGAAGGCTATCGCACCGCCACGGCCGACGCGAATGGCCTGATCCGGGACGAACGGTATAAGAGCTATCCGACGCCCTATGTCGTCAAGCGCACCGGCTATCGCGCGAAACAGGTGGCGCTTACCTTCGATGACGGCCCCGATCCCGTCTGGACGCCCAGGATCCTCGACATATTGGAGGCCAAGAAGGCACCCGCCACCTTCTTCGTGATCGGCGAGAATGCGCTTGCCCATCCGTTCCTGCTGGATCGCATCCTGCGCGACGGATCCGAGATCGGGAATCACAGCTACACCCATCCCAACATGGCGCTCGTCTCCCCGCGCGGCGCGCGGATCGAGCTCAACACCACGCAGCGCCTGATCGAGGCCTATACCGGGCGATCGACGCGCCTGTTTCGCGCGCCCTATTTCGGAGACGCCGAGCCGACCACGGAGGACGAACTGGGGCCGGCGCTGCTCGCCCAGGATGCGGGCTATGTGAATGTCGGCCTGCATGTGGACAGCGAGGATTGGACTCGGCCCGGCGTGCAGGCGATCCTGGACAACACCTTTCGCGGCGTGGACGACGGCGATGCGGTGAAATCGGGCAACGTCATCCTGCTCCACGATTCCGGCGGCAATCGCGCCGAAACCGTGGCGGCGCTGCCCGCGATCATCGATGGCCTGCGCGAACGCGGCTATGAAATCGTGCCGGTCTCGCAGTTGGCCGGCCTGTCGCCAGCCAAGGTGAACCCCACCATTTCGGGCAGCGATCTGCTCGCGGTGCGCTTCGATGTCGGCGTGTTCCTCGTGCTCGCCGGGCTGGATGCGACGCTGAAATTCCTGTTCTTCGTCGCGATCTTCGTGGGGACGTTCCGTGCGATCCTGCTCGCCTTCCTCGCCGTCCGCTCGAACGCGAAGGCCAACCGGCCGGTGGCGCCCGAGATCGATCCGGCCCGTTTCGTCTCGGTGCTGATCCCCGCCTTCAACGAGGCCCGCGTGATCGAGGCATCGGTCCGGCGCGTGCTCGCCAGCGAGCAGATCGAGCTTGAAGTGATCGTGATCGACGACGGATCGAAGGACGAGACGAGCGAGATCGTCCGCACCGCCTTTGCGGACGAGCCCCGCGTGCGCCTGCTGACACTGGAAAATGGCGGCAAGGCGCGCGCGCTGAACAAGGGCCTCGAACTGGCCACGGGCGAAATCATCGTCGCGCTGGACGCGGATACGCAGTTCGAGCCGCTGACGATGGCGCGCCTCGGCCGGTGGTTCGCCGATCCCGCGCTGGGCGCGGTGGCGGGCAATGCCAAGGTGGGCAACCGGATCAATATCGTCACGCGCTGGCAGGCCGTGGAATATGTGACCGCGCAGAATCTGGAGCGGCGCGCGCTCAGCCGTTTCGATGCGATCACGGTGGTGCCGGGTGCCGTGGGCGCGTGGCGGCGGGCCGCGCTGGATAGCGTGGGCGGCTATCCGCACGATACGCTGGCGGAGGATCAGGATCTCACCATCGCCATCCAGCGCGGCGGCTGGCTGGTGCGCTACGATATCGATGCGGTGGCGTGGACGGAGGCGCCGGAAAGCTTCGGCGCGCTCGCCAAGCAGCGCTTCCGCTGGGCGTTCGGCACGCTGCAATGCCTATGGAAGCATCGCCGCATCCTCATCGATCGAAAGCCTTCCGGCCTCGCGCTCGTCGGCATCCCGCAGGCGTGGCTGTTCCAGATCGGCTTCGCGCTGATTTCCCCGCTGATCGATCTGGCGCTCGCCATCTCGATCGTGGCGACGATCCTGCGCGTGCAGCAGCATGGCTGGGCGCAGACCCAGTCAGACGTGCTGCGCATGGGGATATACTGGATCCTGTTCACGGCGATCGATGCGCTGTGCGGCTGGATCGCCTATCGGCTGGAAAAGCGGGAAGGCCACTTCCCCCTCTTCCTGCTGCTCGCCCAGCGCTTCGTGTATCGCCAGATCATGTATTCGGTGGTGGTGCGCGCGGTGACGGCCGCGATCCGGGGGCCATGGGTCGGCTGGGGCAAGCTGGAGCGTTCCGGCCGCGTCGCCCAGCCCGGCTAGAGCGATCTCGCGGCCGGCGAACCACCAGCCGGCGCGGATATCGCGATCGGAAAAGTCCGGAGCGGCCGATCAGGGTACGCCGAAGGTCCAACCTTCGGTGTGGCGGACAGGCCCGATTCCGTCCGGCTCCCACAGGGCCGCATCGTCCGCCGCCCGGCGCAGCCAGGCGGCGGTGAGCAGCGCATCGCTGCTATGATCGTCGATCGGCCCTTCGCCCGGCATCGGCGCGGAGCCGATCGCCGGCGCCGTCAGCGCCCGGTTGAGCGCTCCGATCGTGCGCAGCTTGCTGCCGCCGGTCACGCCCGCCCGGCGCGCAGCGATGCTGGTGTAGATTTCCACGAGCAGCGCGCCATCGGCGGGCACCGGATCGAAGGGCCAGAAAGGAATGCGCCCCGCCAGCCGATGCAACACGCGCATGCCCGTGAGGCTCGATCGCCCGACCTGCGAGGGGCCGACGAGGTTGAAGCAGGAATAGGGCCGCACGCCGAGCGCACGCGCGGCGATCTCCGTCCGCCGCTTGCGCCCGTTGTCCACCGTGCGGAAGAGCGCCCCCGTACGATCGTTGATGCGGAAATGCGCGGCATGATCGAGTACGAAGCGGGACGCGGCATGATGCGCTTCCCCCGCCGATCGCGCCTCCACATAGGCCCACAGCGCACGCGCATCGGGTGGTGAGCCTTCCTCGCCCGGAAAGAAGGCGCCCTCATCCGCGAAAGCCAGCGACGGCGACAGATCCAGCCCGATCAGCAGCCGCCTGTGCCGCTGTGCGTCCAGCCATTCGAGCACCTCCTGCCGCGACCAGCGCCTGTGCGGGGGAGATACCAGTTCCGGCACCTCGTCCCCGGCCGCGCATTCGGCGATGGCGATGCCTTTCAGCCGTTCGCCCACCGCACCAGACCAGTCGATGCAGGCGAAGGCATCGAAGCGGGGCCGCGTCACGCCTTGCGCGGCCGCCTGGCACTGCGCGCCATCGCAGCCTGATGCGCGCGCCCGATCATCGCCAGGACCCGGTCCGGATCGTCGCTCGCATAGCGCACCAGCACGCTCGGCCAGCCTTCATAATGCGGCGTCTGCCAGAAGGTGGCGGGATCGGTCTCCTTCAGCATCTCCACCATGTCGCGATCGATATGGAGGCAGAAGCTGTCCGCCTCGCGGCTGGGCGTCACGATCGGATGGCCGTTCGCCTTGATCGCGGGGCCGCCATAATGGGTGGTCCGCTCCGTACCGGGCAGGCCGGCGGCGAAAGCGAACACATCCTCCCACGTCACCGGCCACGTTCCTCGCGCAATTTCTGCCAGTAAGCGAGCCGCTCGGCGATCTTCGCCTCGAAGCCGCGCGGCACGGGCTCGTAGAAGGTCTGGGGTGCCATCCCCTCCGGCCAGTAATTGTCGCCGGAAAAGGCATCCGGCGCGTCATGGTCATAGCCATAATCCTTGCCGTAGCCGATCTGCTTCATCAGCTTTGTCGGTGCGTTCAGGATATTGGCGGGCGGCATCAACGATCCCGTTTCCTTCGCGGCCCGCGCCGCCGCCTTCCAGCCCTTGTAGCCGGCATTCGATTTGGGTGCCGTGGCCAGATAGACGATGGCGTTGGCGATCGCGAGTTCGCCCTCGGGCGAGCCCAGGAAATCATAGCTGTCCTTGGCGGCCAGGCACTGGACGAGCGCCTGCGGATCAGCCAGCCCGATATCCTCGGAGGCCATGCGCACCATGCGCCGGAGCAGGTAAAGCGGCTCCTCCCCCGCCACCAGCATCCGCGCCAGATAATAGAGCGCCGCCTGGGGATCCGATCCGCGCACCGATTTGTGGAGCGCGGAGATCAGATTGTAATGCCCCTCGCGATCCTTGTCGTAGACCGGCATTCGCCGGTGCAACAGCGCCGCCAGCCCGGCCGGATCCAGCGCCTCGTCCACCGCGCCGATCGCGAACAAAGTCTCGGCCTGATTGAGCAGGAAGCGGCCATCTCCATCGGCGCTGGCGATCAGCGCGGCACGCGCCTCCCCATTCAGGGGCAGCGGGCGTTGCTCGATCGCCTCGGCGCGATCCAGCAGCCTGCCCAGAGCCGCGCTGTCCAGCCGGTTGAGGATCAACACCTGCGCGCGGCTGAGCAGGGCGGCGTTCAACTCGAACGAGGGATTTTCCGTCGTGGCGCCGACCAGCACGACCGTGCCATCCTCCACATAAGGCAGGAAGCCATCCTGCTGCGCGCGATTGAAGCGGTGGATCTCGTCCACGAACAGCAGCGTCCGCCGTCCGAGCCGGGCATGCTCCCGTGCCTCGGCAAAGGCTTTCTTCAGATCGGCCACGCCCGAAAAGACCGCCGAGAGCGCCACGAAGCGCAGCCCCACCGCATCGGCCAGCAGACGGGCGATGCTCGTCTTGCCCGTGCCCGGCGGCCCCCACAGGATCATCGAGGAAAGGCGCCCGGCACCCACCATCCGGCCGATCGCGCCATCCGCCCCGGTGAGATGTTCCTGCCCGATCACCTCTTCCAGCGTGCGGGGGCGCAGCCGATCCGCGAGCGGCCCGGCCTCCGTCGCGGCGGCATCGTCGGCGGGGGCATCTGCGGAAAAGAGGTCAGCCATCGCCCCGAAATATAGGCTGCCCGACGCGGCGGTCCACGTTCCCGGAAATTGCACTTGCAAAAATCCATCTAAGATATATCTTGAGTCGCATGAAAGGACATACGAACATGTTTAGAGGCTTTGGCCACCGTCATCGTCATTCCGGGCCGCGCGGCGGCTCCTTCCGGCGCGGGCCGTTCGAATTCAGCTGGTCCATGGACGGCGACGAGCGCGGCTTCGGCGGGCGCGGCGGCGGCCGCAGGCGCGTCTTCGACGGCGACGAGCTCAAGCTCGTCCTGCTGGCGCTGCTCGCGGAGGCACCCCGCCACGGCTATGATCTGATCCGTCAGATCGAGGAGCGGACGGGCGGCGGCTACGCCCCCAGCCCCGGCGTCGTCTATCCGACGCTCACCCTGCTCGACGAAATGGACCTGATCGAGGAAGTGAAGGAAGAGGGCGCCCGTCGCCGCTTCCGGATCACCGAGGCGGGCCGCGCCTGGCTTGAGGAGCGCCGCGCCCAGGCCGACGCCTTGCTCGCCCGGCTCGAATCGATCGGCGCCGAGCGCAACCGCAGCGATCATGCCCCGATCCGCCGCGCGATGATCAACCTGAAGCTGGCGCTGCGCGAATCCGCGATGGAGGCGGATGGCGACGGCGAGCGGGCCCACGCCATCGCCGAGATACTCGACGAGGCCGCCCGCAAGATCGAGCGCCTGTAACCGTGCCGAGGCTGGAGGTTCTCCGCCGCCGCCTCGGCATCACCGCCCCGATGGCCCCACTCCCGCTGTTCGGGCACCTCCCCGATGCCATCGGCCTGCGCCTCTCGCAGGCCCGTGCCGACGCCCCGGCAGACACCACCCGGCCCGCTCGCGCCGAACCTGTTGAACTGCCCGCCATTTTCCGCGACGACGGAAAAGACGGGGGTTCGACCGGCCCGGTCCGAGCGACCGGGACGATATAGAAAGTGTTCTCATGACCCAGACGATCGCCGCCACCGCCCAGGTTCCCACCGCGAGCGGCAGCAAGTATCTCCAGCAGCTCTGCAAGCACTGGTCCCACAATCTGCAGGTGGAATTCACGGCCGATCACGGCACCGTGGTTTTCCCGCGCGACGGCCGGGCGGGCACCTTCCCCGGCGACGGCCTCGTCACCTTCGATGCCGCACCGGAGCGCCTCACCGTCCGCGTCGACGCCTCGACCAGCGAGCAGCTGGTGGCACTGGAAAGCGTGGTCGCGCGCCACCTCGATCGCTTCGCTTTCCGCGAAGCCCCCCTCGCATTCGACTGGCGGGAAGAAGCGACCGCCTGAAGCGGTCCGCCGAACGGGGCCTCCCGGCCAGACCGGGGTTTAAAGCGCCGTTCGGAATACGCCTTCGGAAGCGGCATCAAAGCCATTGTCGGCATACATGTCGCGCGCCATGTGATTCTGCGCGGTCGGAATGAACTGGCCCGTCAGGCTTGCCGCGCCGCGCGCCGCCGCCTTTTCGCGGATCGCCCCCAGCGTGGCGCCTTCCACGCCATAACCGAACACGCGGCAGCTGAGCACGAAGGCATCGATCGTCGCCGCACCGTCCGCGATCGTCACCGTCGCCGCGCAGACATCGCCCATGTCTCCGAACTTGTCGCGCGCCGAAGCCAGCAGCAGGATCGCGTCCGCCGCGCCCGCCTGCTGCTTCACGCGCTCCAGCGTAGTGCGCGCGCCGGTCATGTTCCACTGGTTGGTGCGGTTGATGAGCTCCGCGAAGCGCTTGAGATCGCTCTTGCCGGCCTCGCGCACCTCGATCTTCAGCTCCAGCTTGGCGAGCACATCCTCGCCCAGCTGCGAGACATCGCCCTCGCCCACGAAGGAATCGCGCTCCAGCTGCTGCTGATAAAGCTGGGTGCGATCCAGATCGCTGGATCCCTCCGTCGCATCGGCCCAGAGCGCGATTCGCGCCCAGGTCTCCGGATCGGTCGCATCCAGCACGAGCATGTCGGGATAGGCCTCCGCCATGAAGGCCCGCTCGTCCGGCCGATCATCGACGAACACCATGTGCCGATACTGGAGGTTCAGCTGCTGGCGCAGCCGCGCCACCGCATCCACCTTGCGGCCCCAGCTGATCTGCGGGGCGACGAAATCCTCCATGCCCAGCACGCCGCCCGAAAAATGCACCTTCTCGGGATCGTTCTTGGACGCGATCGTCAGCACCACGCCCGATTTTTCCCGCAGCCGGCGCAACGACGCTTGCCGATCCGCGAAGTGCGCGACCGAGCCCTCCCCGATCACGCCCTCCCACAAAGTATGGTCCAGATCGCAGATCACGAGCTTCTTGCCCTTCAGCGTCGCGAGCATCTCGATCCGGCGGGCATAATCCCCCGCCAGCGCGAGGCTCAGCGCCGTGGCATGCTGGAAATCGGATTCGTAGAGGTAGCGGCCCGCGGCGCTGCCCTGCCGCGCATAGATCGCCTCCTCATCCACGATATGGAGCTGGCGGGCGCCCGCGGCGTTGCGCGCGTCCACGAATTCCCTGAGCCAGGTGTTGAAGCGCACGCGCGCACGGCCACGCCTCCGGCTCGTCAGCCCGTTGCGGATGGCGCCCCGCAGCGGCGTGCTGGCCCGCGCGACGAGCGCGGCATTGTGCACGTAGATCGGGCATTCGAACTTGCCGACCAGATAGACGAGCAGCGCCCTCGTCTGCTCGATCACCGCCTCCACCAGCGCGCCTTCGCCCTGCAGGGCGCGGCGCGGATCCAGCAATGCCTCGATCTCGCTGATCCGCGCGTGGCTGAAGGGGCTGAAGAAGACGGCGTCATAGCCCTGATTGGCCATGCGCGAGATCTGCCGGTTCAGCTCGGTCGGCTCGCGGGCGTTCAGCGGGAAGGGATCGAACGAAATGGCGGCACGGGCAAGGCCATCGGCCGCGATGCCGGCAATCTCGCCCATCAGGCAATCGCCCACCAATAGCGTGCGGACATGAACGCGCGGCTCGATCCGCATGCCGCGCACCAGATCGTCGAAGATCCGCTTCATCTCGCCGAGCGGCTCCTCCTCGAGCCCCCCGGCGCCCGCAATCTCGATCCAGATGCTGTCGAGCGCGCGGGCGACGGCCGCCCGATTCTCCTCCGCCGGCCGTTCGGGCTGGTGGATCTCCAGCACCGTCTGCCCCGCGAAGAGCGCGTCATAGCCGGCCTTGCCTTCCACATGGCCGATCATGAGATCCACCCATGTGCCGATGCGCCGGGAGAAGCGCGCCTTTTCCTCGCTGAACCGGTTCTCGCGCGGCACTCCGCTGTGCGTTCCCGCGATGAGCGCCTCGATCAGAGGGTCGCGATGCGCGCGGAGCGTTGCCGCGATCCTGTGGCGGGCGGGGGGCAGATTGGAAACGCTCATGTCCAGCCTATGCGGTGCGCGCCCGCGTCGCGCCGCACGCGCGAAGCATCCCGCCTCCTCCCGGACCGGGGATCGAGCCCGGCACGGAGAAGATCAACGGAACCGCATTGAACAGGAGAAAACCGGCAAACACGTCGACCATGCCCACCCTTCAGGACGTCGCCGCCAGACTGTGCGCTTTCCGCGTCGAACACAATGGCGATCAGCAGAGGCACATGCCGGGGCGCGCCCGGTATCGCCATCCTCAATTCTTGCGCGGTTCGCGCCCCAGCTCGGCCACGCGCGCGCGCTCGGCCGGCGGGCTCATCAATTCCAGCACGCGCCAGAAGCCCGTCACCGCCTCCTGCCCGGCCTGGCCATAGGCCTGGGACAGGCTCTCGCGGATCACCGCGAACAGATCCGCCTCCAGCTTCGCGCCCTTCTCGGTCAGCCGCAGCAGCCGCTGCCGGCGATCCTCCTCACCGGCCGTCACCTCGATCAGGTCGCGCTGGCCGAGTTCGTTGAGGACACGCCCCAGCGACTGCTTGGTAATGCCCAGCAACCGCAGCAGAGCCCCGATCGTCATGCCCGGCTGGCGCGCGATAAAGTAGAGCGAGCGGTGATGCGCCCGCCCCAGCCCCTGCTCCGCGAGCAGACTGTCGCTAGGCCTGTAGAGATTGGCGTAGCCGAAGAAGAGCAATTCTATTCCGCGGCGTATCTCGGTTTCGCGCAGGAACAGCGGCGATGCGGACGGGACAGTCATATTGACCCTTTCTGCCACGCCGACTAGGGACATGCAACCGATCCGGCCCATCTTTCGGCCCGGCCTTTTGGAGAGAGTGAAATGACCGCCGCGCTGTCCTTCGCCCGCGAGGAGCATTCCGCGCCGGTTTCCGTCAGCGAACGGACCGCCCTTCTCGCCAATCCGGGGTTCGGCAAGGTCTTCACCGATCATATGGTGACGATCCGCTACATCGAGGGCAAGGGATGGCATGACGCGAAGGTCACGGCGCGCGCGCCGCTGGTGCTGGATCCCGCCACCGCCGTGCTCCATTACGCGCAGGAGATTTTCGAGGGGCTCAAGGCCTATCGCCTTCCGGATGGCGGCGCGGCCCTGTTCCGCGCGGACGCCAATGCCCGCCGCTTCCGCGAGAGCGCGAAGCGCATGGCCATGGCCCAGCTGCCGGAGGAGCTGTTCCTCCAGTCCTGCCGCGAGCTTGTCGCCGCCGATCGCGACTGGATCCCCGAGGCGGAGGGTGGCGCGCTCTATCTGCGCCCCTTCATGTTCGCGTCGGAAGTGTTCCTGGGCGTGAAGCCGGCTTCCGAATATCTCTACATGGTGATCGCCTCGTCAGTCGGCGCCTATTTCAAGACGCCCACGGGTGTCTCGCTCTGGGTTTCGGAGGATTATACGCGGGCGGCCCCCGGCGGCACGGGCGCGGCCAAGTGCGGCGGCAACTATGCCTCCAGCCTCGTCGCCCAGCAGGAGGCGATCGGCGAAGGCTGCGATCAGGTCGTCTTCCTCGATGCGGTCGAGCGCAAGTGGATCGAGGAACTGGGCGGCATGAACGTCTTCTTCGTATTCGAGGATGGATCGATGCAGACGCCGCCTTTGTCCGGCACGATCCTGCCCGGCATCACGCGCGAAAGCCTGATGCTGCTCGCCCGCGAAGAGGGGATCACGATCCGCGAAGAACCCTATTCGATCGAGCAGTGGGAGGCGGACGCCACCAGCGGGCGCCTGCGCGAGGCCTTCGCCTGCGGCACGGCGGCGGTCGTCACGCCGATCGGCCGGGTGCGCGGCCGCACGCGCGATTTCCGCATCGGCAATGGCGGCATCGGCGTCGCGACCGATCGCCTGAAGTCCCGCCTCGTGGATATCCAGCGCGGCCTGGCGCCCGATCCGCACGGCTGGATGGAACGGCTTTTCTGACGGGATCGCGGCGCCGCCCCGCTCGCTCCTCCCGGCTTCCCGACCGGATATTCCATGGGAAGCCGGATCGGGAAACGGGACGGCGCCACCAGCCTATGAAGAGACCAACTACGTCCTTCCATCCCGCGTCCGGGCGGCTATAAGCCGCCCTCCGTTGGGGCGTCGCCAAGTGGTAAGGCAGCGGCTTTTGGTGCCGCCATCCGCAGGTTCGAATCCTGCCGCCCCAGCCAATCCTCCTCCCAAGCGACTGATCGAACGCGCCTTTCCGGCCTGACCAGAAGGGCGACGGGGCTCAGGCGAAGACTTCTTCCAGATGATCGGGCTCGCCTCCGCTGTGGAGCGAGCGCACCTCGATGAAGAGCGCCGCGATCCAGGCCGTGAGATAGGTGGTGGTGATCAGCCCGGTGATCGCGGTGAAAATGATGGTGCCGATCGGCGGGTTCAGCGGATCCGTCGCGCTCTGGCCAAGGGCGAATCCCAGCAACTGGGCGACGCCGCTCACGATCGTCAGGATGATGGCCAGCAGCACGAAAAAGCCGAGGCTGCGCCAGCGCGAGCCCTTGGTGAGCGCCCGGCTGCGACCGAAGCTTTCCACGATCCCCAGATCCTCGGCCACCATCGCCGGGCCGACCACCGCCCACATCGTCGCCAGGATGATTCCCGGCACGGCGATGAGCAGCAGGCCGACCATGATCGCCAGCCACCCCAGAATCGACGCCACCAGCAGCGGCAGCAGATACCGTATCCCCGTCGCCACGCAGGGGCCGAAGCCGACGCGCACGCCCTCGCTCGCCGCCAGCGTGGCCCGGACAAGCGCCCCTTGCGTGATCATGATGAGAGCGAAACCGGCAACGCCGCCGACAATCAGGGAGAAGGCCGCCGCGAACGATGCGCCTCCCTGCAACGCCAGCATCATGTTGCGCTGGAGAATTCCCAGGGCCACGCTGGGCAGGGTCGAAAAGAGAAAGACGATCCCGAAAAAGACTGCGGGATCGGAATGGACCGCGCTGACCCCACGCGAAAATACATTGCCGATCGAAAGCTTCGCACCATCGTTCACCGCCGCTGACGCCACCCTGTTTCTCCCCCTGAGCGGGCCACATTGTCGCGTTCGACTGGCTCTGTCCATCGCCGGAATCATCGGTTAGGCTTCCCTTCGAATGGGGCTGTTCGGGATATGAGCGATACGGTGCAGGCGGCGCATGAGCGGCTCGCCGCGGCGCATCGCGCGTTTCGCGCCGATCCTTCGATCCAGTTCGATCTGCCGCCCGTGCTGCCGCCGCGCGCGCCGCCGGCCTGGGCGCAGGCCATCGCCCGCCTGCTGAAGAAGATCGCGGAACCGATCGGCCAGGCCCTGCACTGGATCGGCAGCTTCATGCCGCAGGCGTCGTTCGCGCGCGTCCTGCTGTGGACGTTGCTGGCGCTGGGCGTGGCAGCCATCCTGTGGCTGGTCGTCCGCCAGATCCGGTGGCCGAAACGCCGGGAGGCCGATGTGGAGGAGGCGCCGCCGGAATGGCGCCCCGACGAGGCTGGCGCCCGATCCCTGCTGGAGGCGGCCGATCGGCTGGCGGCGGAGGGGCGCTATGGCGAGGCGACCCACCTGCTCCTGCAATCCAGCGTCGGCGATATCGCCCTGCGCCGGCCGGATCTGCTGCGGCCTTCGCTCACCAGCCGGGATATCGCGGGATCGGCGGCCCTCCCGCTCGGCGCCCGTCTGGCTTTCGGCCAGATCGCCCGGCTCGTCGAGCGCAACCTGTTCGCCGGCAAGCCGCTCGCGGAGAAGGACTGGCGCACGGCGCGCGAGGCCTATGCCGGCTTCGCGCTGGCGGGAACGTGGCGATGAACGCCGCCGACCATGGCTTCGGCGCGCGCGCGGTGGCGCTGGTGATCGGCATCGGCTGCGCGGCCTTCATCGCGATGCTCGTGCTTGGCGCCTATGCGCCCGATTGGGGCACCCGCAACAATGGCCGGGCCAATGCGCTGTCCGGATCGGCGGTCGGCTTCAGCGGCATCGTGCGCCTCATCAACGAAAGCGGCGGCCGCGCCACCATCATCCGCGACGAACGCACCTTCGATACGGAGGATCTGGTGATCCTCGCGCCGGAAAGCGCCACGACCAGCATCGACGCCGCGATCCGCCCCCGGCGGGCCAAGCCGACGCTGATCGTCCTGCCCAAGTGGACGACCACCCCCGATCGCGACAGGCCGGGCTGGGTGCGGCGCATCCAGTTCTACGATCGTGACAATCCGCAAGGCGTGATGGCGCCGGGGACGAAGCTGCACGTCGCGCTGCGCCGCAGCGGCGGCAGGCCACTCATCAACGATCGGGATCTGCCCGCCACGATCCGCTTCACCGCACCCCGGCCGGTGCAGGTAATCACCGGCAGCGAGATCACGACGGGCGAGGAAAATGGCCGGAAGGTGGAATATGGCCACCTGCGGCCATTGATCCATGACGGCCATGGCGGGATCGTCCTCGCGCAGTTGGACAACCGCTCGCTCTACATCCTCGCCGATCCCGATCTGATGTCCAATCGCGGCATGGCGAGCCTCTCGCAGGCGGAATCGACGATCGCCCTGCTCGACTGGCTCAATTCGAACGGCGCCGAGGCCATCTATTTCGATGTGACGCTGAACGGCTTCGGCCGCGAGATGGGGCTGCTCAAGCTCGCTTTGTCGCCTCCCTTCCTCGCCTTTTCGATCGGCCTGCTGATCGTGGCACTGCTGGCCGGCTTCCACGGGCTCGGCCGGTTCGGCCCGGCCCTCGCCCGGCCGCGCGCCATCGGCTTCGGCAAGGCCGCCCTGATCGAAAATGCCACGTCGCTTGTCCGCCGCGCCCGCCGCGAGGCCGATTTCGGATCGGGCTATGCCGCGCTGGTGCGGGAGCGCGCGATGGCCGCCTATGGCGTGCCGGCCGGCCTGAGCACCGATGCGATCGACGCCTATCTGGATGGGCTGGGGCGCGGCGAACGATTCAGCGAACTGGTGCGGCGCGCCGAGGCGGCGGCCACCGCGACCGAATTGATCCACGCGGCCGATATGCTGCGCGAATGGGAAAGGAATCCGGGTTGACGATCGACGATGTGCGCGAGCTGGGGGAACGCATCCGCGCCGAGGTCGGCAAGGCGGTGGTGGGGCATGACGCGACGTTGCAGCTGATGCTGGTCGCCCTGCTAGCGCGCAGCCACGTCCTGCTGGAAGGGCCGCCCGGAACCGCCAAGACCCTGCTGGCCCACAGCTTCGGCCAGGCGGTGGGCCTTTCCTTCGCCCGCATCCAGTTCACGCCCGATCTGATGCCGGGCGACATCATCGGCACCAACCTGTTCAACTTCCAGACCTCGCAATTCACGCTGACGCGCGGCCCGGTCTTCACCGAACTGCTGCTCGCCGACGAGATCAACCGCACCCCGCCCAAAACGCAGGCCGCGCTGCTGGAAGCGATGCAGGAACGCACCGTCACGATCGACGGCGAGAGCCATCCGCTGAGCGATCGCTTCATGGTGATCGCCACCCAGAATCCGATCGAGCAGCAGGGCGTCTATCCGCTGCCCGAAGCGCAGCTCGATCGCTTCCTGTTCAAGCAGCGCGTCGATTATCCGGACATTGCGGAGGAGCGGCGCATCGTGGCGGCGCATGGCGCCCGCGCCCATGCGATGGCGCCCGAAACATGGGGCGTGCAGCCCTGCGCGAAGGCCGACGATATCGAGGCCGCGATCGCCGCCGTCGCCGGGGTCCGCATGGCGGACGAGGTGCTGGATTATATCGTGGCGCTCGTGCGCGGCACGCGCGCCGTGGCCGAAATAGAAAGCGGGGCGAGCCCGCGTGCGGGCGCGATGCTGGCGTCGGCTGCGCGCGCGGTGGCGGCGCTGGACGGGCGCGATTTCTGCGTGCCGGACGATGTGAAGGCGCTGGCGCCGGCGGTGCTGCGCCACCGGCTCGTCCTTTCGCCTGCGGCCGAGATCGAGGGCCGTCTGGTCGAGGATGTCGTCGCGCGGATCATCGAATCGATCGAGGCGCCGCGTTGATCTATCCCACGCGCCGGGCGGTGCTGATCGCGGCGGCGGCGGCGGCGCCGGCCGCGCTGATCATCGCCATGATCGATCCGGCGCGCTGGTATATCGGCCTCGCCTGCCCCCTCGCCATCCTGCTGGCGATGCTGGTGGATGCGGTGACGGGCGTGTCGCCCGCCGCCGTGCAGGCGAGCCTCGCCGCCCCGGCCGCCGCGATGATCGGCGAGACGATCGCCCCGGTCGTGGAGATACGGATAGCGCGTGGCGATCTGCGCAGGGCCGAAGCGGCGGTTTCGGCCGATCCGCTGCTCGCCGGGGCCGATGACGGGCGGCTTTCGCTGGATATTGTCGACGGCGCGGGCAGCCGCGCCTTCGCCTTCCATGCGGTGCGGCGCGGGCTGGCGCGGCTGGACAGGCTGTGGGTGCGCTGGGAAGGGCGGCTCGGCCTCGTCTGGAAGCAGAAGGCGAACATGGTGGATCTCGCCGTGCCGATCTTCCCCGATCTGCGCGCCATTTACGATCAGGCGCCCCGGCTGCTCAGCAACAATCTTCAGATCGGCAATCAGGCGCAGGTCCATCGCGGCGACGGATCGGATTATGATTCGATGGTCGAATATCGTTCGGGCATGGATCGCCGGACGATCGACTGGAAGCAGTCCGCGCGCCATGTGAAGCTGCACGCGCGCGATTATCGCACCGATCGCAACAGCCAGCTGGTGCTGGCGGTCGATTGCGGGCGGCAGATGGCCGAGCCGATCGGGGGCGTGCCGCGCGTCGACCGCGCCGTATCCGCCGCGCTGCTGGCCGCATGGCTGGGCCTGAAGCTGGACGATCGCGTCGCGCTCTACGCCTTCGATGCCAAGCCCCGCGTCGCCTCCGGCCTCGTCACCGGCACGCGCGCCTTTGCCGGCCTCCAGCGCCTCGCCGCGTCGATCGACTATGGCGAGGAGGAAGTGAATTTCACGCTCGGGCTGACGACACTCGCCGCCCGCCTCGCGCGACGCTCCACCGTGGTGCTGTTCACCGAATTCACCGATCTCACGAGCGCCGATTATCTGATCCGCGCCGCACAGCAGCTGATGAGCCGCCACCTGCTGCTCGTCGCCATCTTCCGCGACACCGAATTGGAAGAGTTCGTCGCCGCCGAACCCGCGACCGCCGATGACGTGATCCGTGCCGTCACGGCGTCGGCCCTTCTGCGCGAACGGCGCCTCGTGCTCGCCCGCCTGAAGCATCTCGGCGCCCATATCGTGGAGTGCGAGCCGGATCATGTGCCGGAGCAGCTCGCCACCGCCTATCTGGCGCTCAAGCGGCGCAACCTGCTGTGAGCGCGCAGATGGAGATCCGGCCGGCCATGCTGGCCGCCACCCGCTTTCGCGAGACGCACGAGGCGGACTGGCTGCGCCTCGCGGGCCTGCTCGACCTGATCGAGAAAGGATCGGTGCGACGATTGTCGACGGAAGACCTCGTCGCACTTCCCGTGCTCTATCGCGCCACCCTCTCCTCCCTCTCGCTCGCGCGGTCGACCTCGCTCGACAAGGCGCTGATCGACTATCTGGAGCAGCTTTCGGTGCGGGCCTATTTCGTCGTCTACGGCGTCCGCACCCCGGCGCTGCGGCGGATAGGCGATTTCTTTCTGCGGGGATTGCCCACCGCTGTCTCCGCCCTGAAGCGCGAAACGCTGGCCGCCGCCCTGCTGCTGCTGCTCGGCACGATCGTGGGCTATCTGCTCGTCCGAAGTGATCCGAGCTGGTTCTACGGCATCGTCGACAAGCAGCTTGCCGGCGGGCGCGATCCCTCGGCGGCGGCTTCGACGCTGCGCGACATGCTCTACAAGCGCGAGGATAATCTGCTGGCGACCTTCGCCACCTTCCTCTTCACGCACAATGCCCAGATGGCGATCCTCGCCTTTGCTCTCGGCTTCGCGTTCGGCGTGCCCACCGCCCTGCTCGTGATCTACAATGGCGTGACGCTCGGCGCCTTCCTCGCGCTTTATTCTGCGCACGGCCTGGTGATACCGCTCGGCGGCTGGCTGCTGATCCATGGCACGACCGAGCTTTTCGCGATCATCCTGGCGGGTGCCGCCGGCTTCCGGATCGGCCTTGCGATGGCCTTTCCGGGCCGCGCCGCACGGCTGGATGCCATCACGGCGGCCGGGCGCGAGGCGGCCACGGCGATGCTGGGCGTCGTCTTCATGCTCGGCGTGGCGGGCATACTGGAAGGGATCGGGCGACAGACGGTGACGAGCGATATCGCGCGTTATGCCATCGCCGCGACGGCACTCGCCGGATGGCTCTTCTATTTCTATGGATCGTGGCGCCGTGATCCGTCGCGCTGACAGGATCCGCGCAAGGGCGCCGCGCGATCTCGTGCGCCGGCTGGTGACGCCGGAGGGCATTCCGCTCCGGATCGAGCTGGGCAGCGCCACCAACCGGGCGCTCGCCTTCCTGATCGATTTCGCGATCATCGCCGGCATCCTGATCGCGCTGACGATCGGGCTGGCCTTCCTCAGCCGCGGCCTCGGCACGCAGGGCATGGGCGCGCTCATGATCCTGTGGCTGATCGGCTTCTTCCTGCTGCGGAATGCGTGGTTCATCCTGTTCGAGGGCGGCGGCCGCGCGGCGACGATCGGGAAGCGCGCGATGGGGCTGCGCGTGGTGGCGCGGGACGGCGGGCAGCTCACCGGCGCGGCGATCACCGCGCGCAATGCGATGCGCGAGATCGAGATCTTCCTGCCGCTCTCCTTCCTCGGCGCGCGCGCGGCGGAGAATGGCGCCGATGCGACGCTCACGCTGATGACGCTCGTCTGGAGTGGCATCTTCCTCTTCTTCCCGCTGTTCAATCGCGATCGCCTGCGTGTGGGCGATCTGGTGGCGGGCACATGGGTGGTGCAGACCGTGAAGGCCCGGCTTCTACCCGATCTCGCGATGGAAATGCCGCGCCGCAGCTTCTCGAGGGAAGCGCTCGGCCTTTACGGCGCCTTCGAGCTTCAGAAGCTCGCCGAGGTGCTGCGCGGCGGAGACGGCGACTCCATCACGATCGTCGCCAGCACGATCCGGCGAAAGGCGGGCATTCCGGATGATGGCGACGATGCAGGCTTCCTCGCCGATTATTATCAGGCGCTGGGGGCGTGGCTGGAGCGCGACCTGCTGTTCGGAAAGCGCCGCGCGGACAAGACCGACACCGCGGCCTGATCCCCCTCGCCCGCGCGAGCCGGCTACCCGGCAGGCGGAGCGCCACGCCGGGCCGGACCAGCCCCTGCAGGCAGGCTCAGTTGCTCCGCCGCGCGCTGATGATCTTCACCGGCGCCACCAGCATCTGCCCCTTCATCGCCGCCGGGCCGGCAGTGGCGGAGGTGGGCTCGTCCATGATCTTGCGCACCAGATCCATCCCTTCCACGACATGGCCGAAGGCGGCGAAACCCGGATTGTTGGTCGCGGGATCGGCATCCATCGTCGGCGACGGCCCCACCATGATGAAGAAATCGGCCGAGGCGGTGCCGGGCGCCGCCATCGCCATCGAAATCGTGCCGTCCTCATGATGCAGGCCGGTCTTCGTCGTCGGCTCGTGCGGGATATTGGGGAAGACCTTCCTGGGATCGTTGCGCAGGCCGGCCTGGATCAGGCCGAAGCCCGGCTGCACCTTCACCGCGCGATAGAAGCCGATCCCGTCGAAGCGCTTCTGATCGACATATTTGAGGAAATTCGCGGTGGTGATCGGCGCGCGTTCCTTTTCCAGTTCCAGCACGATCGGGCCTTCGCTCGTCGTGAGCGTCACCTTCACCGTCGCGGGCTTCGGCGCCGGGGCGGCGGGCGGCGCGGGCGCGACGGCCGGCGGCGCAACCGCCGCCTCCTGCGATAAAGCGGGGGCAGCCAGGCCGAGGACGACGACGATCGGGAGGATGAGGTGCAGCTTCATGGCAACAGCCTAGCGGAAAGCGTGCGTGCCTCGCCAGCCCGAACCGCCCCTCCCCTTGGCCGGCGGCCGCCCGGCTGCTAGCGTTTTCATCGAGGCCCGACAGAGGCTTGGCAGGAGGGGTCTACGTCGCAGTACGGGGCCGCACTTGGGGGAAAGATACCGATTGTTCCTGACGGCACTGGCCGCCCTGTGCGCGCCAGCACTGGCCTGTGCGCAGGCCCCGTCATCCGCCGCCGTGGCGCCCGCCGCCAGGCCGATCGAGATCCGGATGGTGATCGTCACCGCCTTCGAGATTGGCGAGGATACCGGCGACAAGCCGGCGGAATATCAGGCCTGGGCCGCCGTGATGCCCGAGGTGCTGCCTTTCCCGGCCGGCTTCCGCCATCTGCGCTATGATCCGAAGAAGCAGGCGCTGCTGATCATGACCGGCATCGGCACGAACCGGGCCGCCGCCTCGATCATGGCGCTGGGCCTCGATCCGCGCTTCGATCTCACCCATGCCTATTGGATGATCGCCGCGATCGCGGGCGCCAATCCGCATACCGCCACCGTGGGCTCCGCCGCGTGGATCGGCGATCTCGTCGATACCGATTATGGCTATGGCGTCGATCCGCGCGAGGCCCCGAAGGGCTGGACGACCGGCATGTTCCCGCGCGATCGCACCGCGCCCTATCAGGGCAAGGCCGGAGATACGCAGTATAATCTGTTCCCGCTGAACAAGGGCCTGCGCGACTGGGCCTATGCGCTCACGAAGGACATGAAGCTGCCGGACACGCCAGCATTGCAGCAGATCCGCGCCGGCTATGCCGATAGCCCCGCCGCGATGAAGCCGCCCTCGGTGATCCGGGGCGACGAGGCGACCGGCCAGACCTTCTGGCACGGCAAGCTGATGAACGACCATGCCGAGCGCTGGGTGGCCTACTGGACGGGCCGCCCGGACAGCTTCGTGATGACGGGCATGGAAGATACGGGCGTCGCCAATGCGCTCAACGGCCTGGGCCGGCTGGGCAAGGCCGATCCGTCGCGGCTGATGGTGCTGCGGACGGGCAGCAATTTCACCACCCAGCCCGCCGGCGGAGACGCAGCATCCAGCCTGATCGGTGAGCTGAAGGGGCTGTCCGCCTTCCAGGCATCGCTGGACGCGGCCTTCGGCGTGGGCAGCAAGGTGGAAGACGAGATCACCGGAAACTGGAGCCGCTATCGCGACACCGTTCCCGGCGCCGCGCAGGAAATTGTCACGAAGTAAGCGCAATCACGGATCGAGCGGAAAGGGGGAGGCCGGACCGCGCGATCAACCAGAAGGGGGTTATCGATGCGGAATTATCTCTATGCGGGAGCATGTGTCGCGGCGCTGTGTGTCGCCGGCGCCGCCTCTGCCCAGGAAGTCACCTCGTCGGTGCGCGGCACCGTCACCGCGGCGGGCGCGCCGATCGCCGCCGCCGCCGTCACGGTGACGCACGTTCCGTCCGGCACGAAGGCCGTTACGAAATCGGGCGCGGACGGCGCCTTCTCCGCCTCCGGTCTGCGCGTCGGCGGCCCCTTCACCGTCACGGTCTCCGCACCCGGCTATGCCGACAGCACGGTGACGGACGTGCAGCTCGTCGCCGGCCAGCCGCTCGCCATCCCCTTCGCGCTCGAGCCCGAGGGGCAGGAGATCGTGGTGAGCGCGACCCGCGCCAAGACGGTCAATCTCGCCGCCGGCCCCTCCACCAACATCACGCGTGAAGACATTCAGGGCGTCGCCACCGTCAACCGCGACATTCGCGACATCGTCCGCCGCGATCCCTTCGCCACGATCGATCCGGGCCAGAATCGCGGCGTCATGATCGCCGGCCAGAATGCGCGCCTCAACAAATTCTCGGTCGACGGCTTGCGCTTCTCCGACAATTTCGGCCTGAATACGGGCGGCCTGCCCACCGCGCGCGGCCCGGTGCCGATCGACGCGATCGAGCAGATGTCGGTGAAGATCGCGCCCTTCGATATTTCGGAAGGCGATTTCCAGGGCGGCGCCGTCAACGTCGTGCTCCGTTCGGGCACGAACGATTATCACGGCTCGGGCTTCTACACCTACAACAGCGACAGCCTGACGGGCAGCAAGACCAAGCCCGGCATCGCCAACCCCACCGGCAAGATCAATCTGGACTTCAGTTCCAAGAATTACGGCGGCTTCCTCTCCGGCCCGATCATCAAGGACAAATTGTTCCTCGCCGTCTCCTATGAGCATCTGCGCGAAGGCACGCCAATCCAGATCGGCACCGCCGGTTTCCCGAGCGTCGTGCCGAACCTGACGGACGCGCAGATCACCAACGTCTCGTCCATCGCCAAGTCGATCTACAATTACGACACGCTCGGCGTGCAGCAGACCACGATCGAGACGGACGAGAAGTGGACGGTCAAGGCCGACTGGAACATCACGACCGGCCAGCGCCTTTCCGCCACCTGGATCCACAACAACAGCAACAACGCCTCCACGGCGGGCTTCTCCTCCACCGTTTCGGCCAGCCCGGCGCTGGCGCTGCAATCGAACAATTATCAGCGCCCCGAGAAGGTGGACAGCTACGTCACCCAGCTGAATTCCGACTGGTCGAGCAAATTCCACACCGAAATCCGCGGCAATTACCGCAAATATGATCTGACGCCGGTGCCGTTCGGCGCGTTCAACTTCTCGCAGATGCAGGTCTGTACCGATCCGGACGCCTCGACGCAGCTGAACGGTGCCACCAACAGCAACGCGACGCTCTGTTCGCAGGGCTCCACCTCCGCGCCGGGCGCCGCGCGCGTCTATTTCGGCCCGGACCAGTTCCGCCACTTCAACTATGTCCGCACCAAGCAATATGGCGGCGATGTCGCGGTTCGCTGGGAGGCCGGCCAGTTTTCGATGAAGCTGACAGCGGCGTGGAGCCATCTGGACGTGGCCAACGCCTTCACCGCGAATGCGCTGGGCACCTATTATTTCGACAGCCTCGCCGATTTCCAGGCGCGCCGCGCCGGCAGCGTCACGCTGGCCGGATCGATCACGGGCAATCTCAACGATACGCTCGCAAGCTTCAAATATGATCAATATACGGTCGGCGGCCAGGTGGCGTGGGATCCCAATTCGGATCTGAACATCACGGCCGGCGTCCGCACCGACATGTGGGGCGGCATCGACGCGCCGGCGCTCAACAACTTCTTCTATGGCCGCTACGGTTTCTCGAACCAGAGCGTGATCAACGGCAAGGAAGTGATCCAGCCGCGCCTGCAGGCGACGTGGAAGCCGATCGATGATGTTCGCATCCGCGGCGGCATCGGCCTGTTCGCCGGCGGATCGCCGGACGTGTTCCTGGGCAACAGCTATTCGGTGTCAGGCGTGTTCGCCAATTCGGTGACGATCACGCGCAACCTGAACGGCGTGGGCTGCCAGGGCGGCATTTCGACGGCCCTCTGCTCGGCCGCGCTGGATGGCGTGACGGGCACGAACTTCAATTCGCTGCTCACCGATTACCTCCGCACCAACACGGCCTCGCTCTCCGTGGCCAACGTCAATGCGATGGATCCGGGCTACCGGATGGAATCCACCTGGAAATCCAGCCTGTCGGTCGACTGGACGCCCAAGTTCGAAGGCTTCCTGGGTGGCGGCTGGAATGTCGGCGGCGACGTCTATTATGGCTGGGTGAACTATGCGCCGATCTACAAGGATCTGCGCCTGCGCCAGATCGGCGTGACGCCGGATGGCCGCCCGCGCTACGCCTCGCTCACCAGTACGAGCGCCAACACCGATCTGCTGCTGACCAACAGCCGCGACGGCTATTCGCTCGTCACGGTCGCCCGGATCGACAAGAGCTTCGACTTCGGCCTCTCGCTGGGCGTCAGCTATACCTATCAGGACGTGAAGGATCGCAGCTCGATGAACGGCACGACCGCATCGGGCACCTATGGCCAGAATGCGATGGTCGATCCGAACATCGCCGCCTATGGGACCTCGATCTACGAGATCAAGAACAGCATCAAGTTCCACGTCGATTTCGATCACGCCTTCTTCGGCGATTACAAGACCCGGTTCAGCCTGTTCGGCGAGCGGCGCTCGGGCATTCCCTACAGCCTGACGATGAACGACAGCGTCCAGACGCTGAGCCATGGCAACGTCTTCGGCGTGGCCGGTTCGTCGAGCCGCTTCCTGCTCTATGTGCCGAACGTATCGAGCATCACCGCCGATCCGCTCGTCTCCTATGACAGCGCCGCGACCTTCGCCTCGCTCCAGAATTTCGTGCAGACGAACAAGCTGAAGCAGGGCCAGATCATCGGCAAGAACACGATGCGCGCGCCGAGCTGGTTCAAGATCGATCTCCATGTCGATCAGGAAGTGCCCGTTCCGGTGCTGCGCGGCGGCCGCATCAAGCTGTTCGCCGATATCGAGAACGTGCTGAACCTGCTCAACAAAGACTGGGGTTCGCTGCGGCAGGTGACCTTCCCGTACCTCGCCTCGGTGGTGAACGTCGCCTGCGCCACCACCTCGGGCAGCAACTGCACCCAGTATCGCTATTCGAACTTCTCGAACCCCGCCGTCGACAATGTCGGCCGCGTCTCGCTCTATGCGATCCGCGTGGGCGCAAAGTTCGAATTCTGATCGGGCGGAAAGCGTGAGAAAGAGGGGCGGCGGCACTGGAGGGTGTCGCCGCCCTTTCCTTTTCGGCCCGCCCTACCGTCGCCGGGGCACGGCATAGGCTGGAAGGGATAATCGCCCGGAAAATCCGGGCGACGCAGCGACCGGCCCTATTTCAGACAGGCCACCACCGCTGAAATCGCCGTGATCGTCTCGGCCGGATCGCGCACCTTGATGCTGTCTATTCCCGCCGCCCGCACGGGATCGTCATTGCCGCCCGGATAGATGGCGTCGCCCATGAACAGGATGGCATCGCGCGCGACGCCCGAATGTTCGCATAATTTCTCGATCGCCCAGGCCTTGTCGACGCCCGCGCGCGTGATGTCGATCGAGGTGGAACCACCCACTTTAACCGAAAGACCGGGCAGATCCTTCTCGATCAGAGCCTGCATCGCGCGGCGCTTCTTCTGGTCCGGATCCCACGCTTCCTTGGCATCCAGCGGCGCCTCCTGCCCCAGCGCGGAAAAGGTGATCTGGCTGCCGCGATCCTCGATCTGCTCGCCCCAGGTCCTTTCCGTGTCATAGCCGCATGCCTTTGCCGCCCTGCGCAGCGCCGCGAGGATTTCGTCATGCTCCCCGCGCGAGAAATCCTCGGCATAGATGCGATCCCAGGCACCGTCGCGATGGCGGTAGAGCTTGGATCCCGTCGTCGGCATCAGGAACAGCCTGTCCAGCTTCGTGCCCTCCGGCAGGCGCGAGGCCACCTGCTTTTCGAACTGCGGCCAGTCGCCGCCCGAAATCACCGCGACGAAGGCCACGTCCAGCAGGGTCTTCAGGGTGGCGGCCATGTCATCCGCCAGCGGCTGCTTGCTTGCCGCCAGCGTGCCATCCAGATCGAAAGCGATCATGGTCTTCATCAAGCTTCTCCGCCTGTGCCGCAGCGGCGGATGCCATCCATCGCCGCGCCATAATCCTGCGCCCCGAAAATCGCCGTGCCCGCCACGATCACGTCGGCGCCGGCCTCTACCACGCGGCGCACCGTCCCCGCATCCTGCCCGCCATCCACCTCGATATGCGGATGCAGGCCCCGTTCCGCGCAAAGCGCGCGCAGGGCCGCGATCTTGGGGAGCATTTCCGGCAGGAATGCCTGCCCGCCAAAGCCGGGATTGACCGTCATCACCAGGATGATGTCGGCCAGATGCAGCACATGATCGATCCAGACGATCGGCGTTGCCGGATCGATCACGACCCCCGGCTTCCGGCCCAGTTCGCGCACCTGGCTCAGCACGCGATGGAGGTGAACGGTGGATCCGGGCTCCGCCTGCACCAGCAGATGATCGGCACCCGCTGCCGCATAGGCGGCGAGCGACCGTTCCGGCTCGACCACCATCAGATGCAGGTTCAGCGGCTTTTGCGTCGCCTTCCGGATGGCCCGCACGACCGGCTGCCCGAAGGAGATTTCGGGCACGAAGCGGCCATCCATGATATCGACATGGATCCAGTCCGCCCCCGCGCGATCCACCGCGCGCACCTCCTCCGCCAGCCGCCCGAAATCCGCCGCCAGCACCGAAGGCGCAATCAGCGGCGGCCGGCTCACCCGGCCTTCACCATCGGCAGCAGGATCGTGTCGATCGCATGCGCCACGCCATCCTCCTCGTTGGAAAGCGTCGTGCAGGTGGCGGCGGCGCGCACCTCTTCGGGGGCCTGCCCCATCGCCACCGAAAAGCCCGCGCGCGCGAACATGGGCAGATCGTTGCGCTGATCGCCCAGCACGGCCACCTCATCCAGCTCCACCCAGAGCGCACTGGCGAGCGCCTCGATCCCATGGCCCTTGTCGGCGCCGGGCGCTGTCACATCCAGATAATAAGGCTGGGAGCGGGCGACCGTCGCGCCCTCGCCCAACGCCGCCGAGAGCTTCGCATCGAGCGTGGCGAGAAACGGATAATCGTCCGAAACCCCCACGATCTTGTCGAACGGCCCTTCCACCTCGGCCGGATCGTGAAACATCACGGGCTCCGCATTGGCGGAGTTCCGCTCCGAATCCATATGCGTGTTGCCCGCATCCTGCGCATACCATTTGCCGTGCGCGAACAGCCACAGGGCGACCTTCGCTTCCGCCAGCATCGCGATCGCGCGGGCCGCCACGTCCGGATCCAGCCGGTCCGCCGTGAGGATCGTGCCGTCCGGATGCACGATGGTGCCGCCGTTGAACGCGCCCATCGGCTGCCTCAGCTTCAGCCGCTCCGCGATCCAGAGCAGCCCGCTGGGCGGCCGCGCGCTGATGAGCGTGAAGGGCAGGCCCGCCTGCTCCAGCCGCCCGACCGCCGCCACGACCGCGGGCGAAAGCGTCTTGTCGCGGCGGACGAGCGTGCCATCCACATCCGAGATGACGAGCCGGAGCGGCCCGCGCATGGAAGGCGCGCTCATCGGATCGGATGCCAGGATCGGCCCTCCCGCTCCAGCAGCGCCGCGGCGCCCGCCGGGCCGTCGCTGCCCGCCTTGTAGGGCTCCGGCTTGCCCTTGCGCCCCCATGAATCGAGCAGGGGCTGCACGGCGGCCCAGCCGCCCTCTATCTGGTCCGCACGCTGAAACAGGGTCTGGTCTCCGATCAGGACATCGTAAAGCAGGGTTTCATAACCGGTGCGATGGCCGATTTCGAAACGATCCGCATAAGCGAACTGGAGGCTCACGGGCACCGGCGCCACGATCGGCCCCGGCGCCTTCGCGGCGATTTCCAGGCTCACGCCCTCATTCGGCTGGATCTGGAGCAGCAGCCGATCGGGCGGCAATCGCCCGCCCTGGGCATCCGGGAAGAGCGAGAGCGGCGCATCGCGGAAATGGATCACGATCTCCGTATCGCGCGCTGCCATCGCCTTGCCCGTGCGCAGATAGAAGGGCACGCCCGACCAGCGCCACGTTTCCACCAGCACCTTCATCGCCACATAGGTTTCGGTGCGGCCCTTGGGGTTCACGTCCGGCTCGGCCGTATAATCCGGCACCTTCGCTTTGCCGACCTTGCCCTTCGTATAGCGGCCGCGCACCGCATCCTCCGGCGCGATCGGGCGGACCGCCGCGATCACCTTCGCTTTCTCGGTGCGGATCGCATCGGCGGAAAGATCCCCGGGCGGCTCCATCCCCACCAGCGAGAGCAGCTGGAACAGATGGTTGGGCACCATATCCCGCAGCGCGCCCGTCGCGTCGTAGAAGGCGCCGCGCGTGCCCACCGTCACCAGTTCGGCCGCGGTGATCTCCACATGATCGATATAGCGACGGTTCCACACCGCCTCCATCAGCGCGTTGCCGAAGCGCGTGACGAGGATGTTCTGAACCGTTTCCTTCCCCAGGAAATGATCGATCCGATAGATCTGCTCTTCGGAGGCGCGCGCGAGGATGCGTTCGTTCAGCGCCCGCGCGGACGCGAGATCGGTGCCGAACGGCTTTTCGATCACGACCCGGCGGAAGCCATCCCCCTCGTCCAGCAGCCCCGCATCGCCGAGGCTATCCACGATCGGCCCGAAAAATTGCGGTGCCGTCGCCAGATAGAAAACGGCATTGCCCCTGAGTTCCTTCGCCAGCGCCGCGAAGGTTTCGGCCCTGGTGAAATCGCCCTTCCGATAATGGACATGGGCCGCCATGCCCGGCCAGTCGCTCTTGTCCTCGATATATTCGGCCAGCACGGCGCGCAGGCTTTCGTCGTCGCCGTCCGTATGGGCTACGCCCAGGATCTTCGTGCCCGGCGTCAGCAGCCCGTCGCGCACGAGATTCACGAGCGCCGGCGCCAGCAGCCTGCGCGTGAGATCGCCAAGGGCGCCGAAGATCACGAAGGTCGCCAGCGGCGCGACCGGCGGCTTCCTCACGCCGCGTGCCTCGCGGGCCGGCGGCTCATTGCGGCATCTCCACATGGCCGCCGAAGCCGAAGCGCATGGCGGACAGCAATTTGTCCCCGAACGTATGCTCCACGCGGCTGCGATAGCGGGCGAACAGCGCCGCCGAGAGGACATAAGCGGGCACCGCCTCCTCCATCGCCGCGTCGATCGTCCAGTGGCCCTCGCCGCTGTCCGCCACGTTGCCGGTGAACTGTTCCAGCTGGCCATCCTTGGCGAGGCCGATCGAGCAGAGATCGAGCAGCCATGACGAAATCACGCTGCCACGCCGCCAGACTTCCGCGATATCGGGCAGGTTCAGATCGAAGCGCTCCTCTTCGGGCAATTTCTCGGATGCCTTGCCCTTCAGCACATCGAAGCCCTCGGCATAGGCCGCCATCAGGCCATATTCGATGCCGTTGTGCACCATCTTCACGAAATGGCCCGCTCCGGCCGGCCCCGCGTGGATATAGCCCTTTTCGGGGCGCGGATCGTCGCATTCCCGCCCCGGCGTGCGCGCGATCTGGCCCATGCCCGGCGCCAGCGCCTCGAAAATCGGATCGAGCCCGTCGACCACGGCCTTCTCGCCTCCGATCATCATGCAGAAGCCGCGCTGGAGGCCCCACACGCCGCCGGACGTGCCCACGTCGACATAGTGCAGCCCCTTGGCGGCACAGGCCTTCGCCCGGCGAATATCATCCTTGTAGAAGGTATTGCCGCCGTCGATGACGATATCGCCCTCTTCCAAAATCCCGGCCAGCTTCGCCACCGTTTCCTCGGTGGGGGCGCCGGCCGGCAGCATCACCCAGAAGATGCGGGGCCGCTCCAGCTTCTCCAGCACCTCCTCCAGCGAGGCGGCGCCGATCGCGCCATCCGCCTCCAGCTTCTTCACCGCCTCCGCATCACGGTCGTAGCCCACGATTTCGTGGCCGTGCTCCATCAACCGGCGGGCGATACCCGCCCCCATCCGGCCAAGGCCGATCATCGCCAATTTCATGCGTCTGCGCCTCCGATCAGGTCGCGTGCGACCTTGCACACATTATCCAGCGTGAAGCCGAATTTCTCCTGCAGTTTCGCCAGGGGCGCGGATGCGCCGAAGGTGGACATGGTGATCGTGCCCCCCTTCGTGCCGACATAGCGATCCCAGCCGAGCGACCCCGCCTGCTCGATCGCGAGACGCGCCGTGACGCCCGGCGGCAGCACGCTCTCGCGATAGGCCCGATCCTGCCTTTCGAAGAGATACCAGCTCGGCAGCGAAACCACGCGGGATTTCACGCCTTCGGCCGTCAGCGTCTCATGCGCCTGCACCGCCAGCGGCAATTCGCTGCCAGTCGCGATCAGGATCAGATCCGGCGTACCCTCGCAATCGCCTAGCACATACCCGCCCTTCTCCACGCCATCGGCGCCCGCATATTTCGTGCGATCGATCGTCGGGATCGCCTGGCGCGAGAGGATCAGCGCGGTGGGCTCGTGCGTGTGCGTCAGCGCCACCTTCCAGGCCACGGCCGTCTCGTTGGCGTCGCCGGGCCGGATCGTATCGAGGCCGGGGATGGCGCGCAACGTCGCCAGATGCTCGATCGGCTGGTGGGTCGGCCCGTCCTCGCCCACGCCGATGCTGTCGTGCGTGAAGACGAAGATGGTCGGCACTTCCATGATCGCCGCCAGCCGGATCGGCGCTCGCATATAGTCCGCGAAGACGAGGAAGGTGCCCGTGTAGGAACGCAGATAGGAGAGCGCCATGCCATTGGCGATCGATCCCATCGCATGTTCGCGCACGCCGAAATGCAGGTTGCGGCCGCCATAATCACGGGCCTCGAAGGAGGGCGCTCCCTTGATGTCGGTCTTGGTCGAAGGCGAGAGATCGGCCGCGCCGCCGATCAGCATCGGCAGCTTCGGCGCGATCGCGTTCATCACCTTGCCGCCCGCATCGCGGCTGGCGATGCCCTTGGCATCGGCTTCGAAGATTGGGACGGCCTTCTCCCAGCCATCGGGCAGCCGGCCCTCGCGCATCAGCTGGAATTCGGTCGCCTCGGCCGGGAAGGCTTCGGCGTAACGGGCGAACCCGGCCTCCCAGCTTTCGCGCGCGGGGCGGCCGCGCGCGACGATCGCATCGTGGAAGCCCTCCGCCACGCCTTCCGGCACATAGAATGTCCTGTCGGCGGGCCAGCCATAGGCTTCCTTCGTTTTGGCGACATTCTCCTCGCCCAGCGCCTCGCCATGCGCCTTCTCGCTGCCGGCACGCGGGCTGCCCCAGCCGATCACCGAGTGGACGACGATCAGCGTCGGCCGGTCGTCGGTCGCCTTGAAGGCGGCGATCGCCTGCGCGAAGGCGGCGGTATCATTGGCATCGTCCACGTGGAGGACGTTCCAGCCATAAGCCTGGAAGCGCAGGCCCACATCCTCGGTGAAGGCGATCTCGGTGCTGCCCTCGATCGAGATATGATTGCTGTCGTAGATCCAGCAGAGATGGGAGAGCTTCAGGTGCCCCGCCACCGAGGCGGCCTCGCCCGAAACGCCCTCCATCATGTCGCCGTCGCCGCACAGCACATAGACGTCGTGATCGAACAGATCGAAGCCGTCGCGGTTGAAGCGGGCCGCCAGGGCGCGCTCGGCGATCGCCATGCCCACCGAGTTGCCGCAGCCCTGCCCCAGCGGGCCGGTCGTCGTCTCGACGCCCGTCGTCATCCGATATTCCGGGTGGCCGGGCGTCTTCGAACCCATCTGGCGGAATTGCTCGATATCCTCCAGGCTCACGGCGGGCGCCCCGGTCGGTTTCCCGTCCGCGTCGATCTCGATCACGCCGGCGAGATGCAGCACCGCATAAAGCAGCATCGAGGCATGGCCGACCGAGAGGACGAAGCGGTCGCGATCAGGCCAGTCGGGCGTGGCCGGATCGTAGCGCAGGAAATCCCGCCACAGCGTGTAGGCGACGGGGGCCAGCGCCATCGGCGTGCCGGGATGGCCCGAATTGGCCTTCTGCACGGCATCCATCGCCAGCGTCCGGATCGTATCGATCGCCAGCCTTTCGGGAGACCCGTCCTCGTGGATGCGGGAGAAATCTGCGCTTTGATCGTTCATGGAGGATCCCTCGCCGGACGCTGGCGGCATCGGCATGACGCGCGAAGCCAGCATCCGCTTCTGATGAACCGCCTGAACGAAGCGGCCGCCGGAAGGATGCGCGCCGATCGCGATTAAGCCAACGGCCTGTCGTATCGTTCGACACCCCCCTCCCGGCCGACGATCAGCATGTCGATCTCGTCGAGGAAGATGCCATGCCCCAGCAGGCCCGGTATCGCCGCCATCGCCAGCGCCAGCGCGGCCGGATCGCCCAGATCGGGGAAGCGACAATCGGCCAGCAGATTGCCCTGATCGCTCGCCGCGCCCGCGCGCAAGGCCGGATCGCCGCCCAGCCGGCGCAACGCCGCCAGCACCGATGCACGCGCGAAGGGCAATATCTCCACCGGAACGGCGCGGGCGAGCACCGGCACCGGCTTCGATCCATCCGCGATCGCGATCATGCGCGCGGCCGCACTGGCCACGATCTTCTCGCGCAGCATCGCCCCGCCACCGCCCTTGATGGCGCGCAGCGACGGATCGATCTCGTCCACCCCGTCGATCGCCAGATCCACCGCGGCGCAATCGGCGAAATCCAGCACCGCAAGGCCCGCCGCCCCGGCCGCCCGCGCCGTGGCGAGCGAGGTCGCTACCGTGCGGACCTTCAATCCCCCCGCCGCGCGGCGCCCCAGCGCGCTGATCGCATGCGCGGCGGTGGTGCCGGTGCCGAGGCCCACGAGCATGCCGGCCTCGACCATCGCGACGGCGGCTTCCGCCGCGATCGCCTTCTCGGCATCCCGATCCGGCGCCATGATCGGATTATTTCCGCGCCGAGGCCGTCTGGTCGCGCGCGGCGCGGAATTCGCTGTCCGCGCTCCACTGCGGCCATTCGCGCGAATTGGCGAGCCGCTCGCCCAGCGTGTAGAGCAGATCCAGATCCTGCACCGCGCCCGAAAGATCGGTCTTCGGATCCCATTCGTCCGCCGGCTGATGATAGCGGTTCTTCGTATATTCGGCCACCAGCGCTTCGCCCCTCGCCGTGCCGCCATCCACCAGATCGTTGCCGGCCTCGAAGGAGATGGCCGGCACGCCCTGCTTCGCCATCGTGAAGTGATCCGATCGGAAGAAGCCGCCATTTTCGGGATGCGCCTCGGGCGTGAACGTCCGGCCGACCTTCGCGCCCTCCGCGATCAGATCATCGAGCAGGCCCAGCTTGGCGCTACCCAAAATGCTGAAATTCCTGGCCACGCCCAGCATCTGGATGCCGTCCATGTTGATCGCGCCCACCGTCGTCGCCAGCGGATAGAGCGGGTGGGTGGCATAATATTCGGAGCCGAGCAGCCCCTTCTCCTCCGCCGTCACCGCGAGGAAGACGACGGAGCGCTGCGGCCGGGGTCCGGTGGCGAAGGCGCGGCCCATCTCGATCAGCGCCGCCGTGCCGGAGGCATTGTCGAGCGCGCCATTGTAGATCTTATCCCCCTTCGCATCCGGCGCGCCGACGCCCAGATGATCCCAGTGCGCCGAATAGATCAGCGTCTCGTCAGGCTTGGTGGAGCCTATGACGCGACCCACGACATTGTGGGAAACGATCGTCCCGCTCGTGGCCTTCAGATCGATCGAGAGCGTCGCGTTGAGTGGCATGGGCCGGAACGAGCGGCTCTGCGCCGCCTTCTTCGCGCCATCGAAATCGAGGCCGGAGGCGCGGAACAGCTGCACCGCCAGATCGCGCTGGATCCAGGCTTCCACGGGCGCGTGGCTGGCCTTCGGATTTTCGCGAACGATATCGAACATCGCATTGGTGTTCGAATTCTTGACCGTGGCCCATTCGTAGGAGGCAGGCTTGCTTTCGTGCACGATCAGCGTGCCGACCGCGCCACGCCGCGCCGCTTCCTCATATTTGTAGGTCCAGCGGCCATAATAGGTCATCGCCTTGCCGCCGAAATCGCCCTGACCGGTCTCGAAATCGGGATCGTTGACGAGCACGACGATCAGTTTGCCGCGCACGTCCACGCCCTTGAAATCGTCCCATTTCTTTTCAGGCGCGGTCACGCCGTAGCCGACGAAGACGAGCGGCACATTCCGGATGTCGATCGCGTTGGTGCCGTCCAGCGGCGCGCGCACGGCGATCTCCTCACCCTGCGTGAGCGCCTTGGTCGATCCGCCTTCGGTGAGCGTGATGGCCGGCGTGCCGACATTTTCCGATCGCAGCAGCGGCACATCCTGGGTCCAGGCGCGCGTGCCATCCGCTTTGGGATCGCCGGCGGGCACGAGCCCCGCTTCACCCATTTTCTGCGAAAGATAGGCGATGGTCTTGTCCTCGCCCGGCGTCGCCGGGCCGCGCCCCTCGAAGGCATCGGAAGAAAGCGTCTCGATATGCCCGGCGATCCGGGCGGCATCGAAATGGGAGGGAGCAGCCTGAGCGAACAACGGCGCCGCACCCAGGAAGAAAGCCACACCACACATCAAACCGGTCTTCATCGACGACGCCTCTCGAAAGTTCGTGGCGTCTGCCTGCCGGTTCGCACCTGCGGCATCAAGGCCCCGACTCGCCGCCATTGCGCGCGAAGCGGGCAGCATCGTGCAATGCTGCTCGATGGCCTATCCTTGCCGGCAACGATGAAAGTGGCGGCCCGCTCAGTTCTGGGCGATTTGAAGGCTCGGCCGATTGTCTTTCGCGGGCGGGCCATCCAGCCGCGCGATCACCTGAGCATCCCGGCCATAGGGATCGCCATAGGAAACCAGATCGCCATTCTCGCCCCGATCGAGCGTGAAATAGACGAGATAGACATTCGTCCGCTTCGGCAATTGCAGCGTGCGCGTATCGCCCTGGGCGAGCGCCTCGTCCAGCCGGCCATCGTCGCCGCCATCCGACATCAGTTCGGCGGCCAGACGATCAATATCCTTCACGCGGATGCAGCCGTGGCTCAGCGCGCGATCATCCTTGGTGAAGCCCGCCTTGGCCGGCGTATCGTGCAGGTAGATCGCCTGATCGTTGGTCAGATTGATCTTGAGGCGGCCCAGCGCGTTGCGCGGCCCCGGGGGCTGCCGCACGACATAGCCTGACGATGAGGCCTTGAAGACATAGCCGCCCCGGCCGGGCCGCAGATTGGAACTCCTGACGATGCTCTGCGGCACATTCCACCACGGATTGACGACGAGCGAGGGGGCGTCGCCCGCAATCCACGGGGTGGGGGTCTCCGGCGCGCCGACCACCACCGTATAGGTGGAAAGCACCGTGCCGTCCTCGATCCGCTGGAGACGATAGCTCGGCACGTTCACATAGAGATAGTCGCGGCCCAGATCGCGCGGCATCCAGCGCCACCGCTCCATATTGGCGCGGATGCGATCGCGGGCGGCCCCATCGGGCGTATCGGCCAGTGCCGCCCGCAGCGCCTTGTAACGCGCATCCACCGGAAGCAGGCTTTCCAGATACCCGCGCACCGTGCCGCGTTCGACCATGGCGTTCAGCACGATCGGATCGATCGTGCCGCCGGCGCGATCGATATGCCAGCCGAGATCGGCACGATCGCCCACCCGACCATATTGATAATCATGCGCCAGGGTCAGCGCCGCGCGCTCGGCCATCGCATCGAGGGCGGGGCCTTCGCCCGCATCCAGTTCGGTCTTCAGCGCGGCGAGGCCATAATCCTCCGGGCGCAGGCCCTGATCGGCCGATGCCTCGATCGCACCGATCAGATCCTTCACAGCGGATTTCTTCCATATCGGGGCGGGCGCGGGAGCAGGCGCGACTGTCTCCGCCTCGCCGGCCACAGCGGCGGCAGGCGCCGTTACAGGCGCTTCCGGCACGCTGCCCGCTCCCATCGCGCAGAAGGCCGCGCCGGTGAGCAGGAGAAGGCGCCAATCGGCGGGCGCAGGCCGGCGTTTGAACTTCATGATGACGCTCCGTGAACCTTGTCGGCAAAACGAAGCTACGGCCACGACGATCCATCGGATGCAGAAGTCAATGCCGATTTTTCAGATTTTCCTCATTCCATCGCCATATAGCCACGTCTTGACGCAGGCGCCGCGCGTTTTGGCCAGAAATCTTGCGCCTCGCCGGAAAAATCCCGGCACAAAATGGCATGGCCGATCGTTCCTGCCTTCCCATGCCGAACATCGATCCCATCCAGCCGACACAGCAAGAACGCATCGTCGCGGTCGGCTTTCTCACCGAGCATGATCTGGGCGTGCTCGGACAAGGGTTCCGGCGCGCCTATCGACTGGAAAAGGAGCATGATTTCCAGGATCTGCTCGCGGCGATCGATCGCGCGGACCAGCGGAAAGACTGAAACGAAACGGCGCGGCGGCACAAAGGCGCGGCATCCCGCGATAGCCAGGATGCAGCCCTGCCAGCGCGACGAAGCCCGACGCGCGGCGTGGCGCCGAGGGAGGGGGGCGGCCAACGGACGCCCCCGCAAACTCCCTTATTTGAAGGCGCCGCAGGCGACGCGATCGCCAGCACCGCCGATCGGCTGCGTCGTATAATCATCCGCCTTGGCATGGATCACGATCGCGGAGCCATCCGCGTCATGCAGCGGCGCCATCATCGTCAGCGGGGTGAAGATCTCGGCCTTGGCGGTGCCATCAGCGCCGGCATAGATGTTCGTCAGGTCGCCCTTGTCGTTCGCCTGCGGGTTGAGCAGGCCATGCACGACCGGCGTCGCATCGTGGACATGCCCGCCCGCATTCTTGAACGCGGCATCCGAGCAATCGCCCTTTTCGTGAATGTGGATCGCGTGCCAGCCGGGCGTGAGCCCCGTGGCGTCCACCTTGAGGAGCAGCCCCTTGGGTGCCGCGAGGATATCGACGGAGCCGGCGGATCCACCCGCAGCATTCTTGAGCGGCACGACATGCGCGATGGCGGCCGCGGGGAGCGCGACGGCGATCAGCAGCGAGAGGCTATGGGACAGACGCATGGATGGCGGTTCCTTCTGCTTTTCGGGGGCCTTCTGGTGCACGCGTAACACGCGCGGAGCGCGTGCCGTTCCTCTTCCCCCGATAAACGGGCGATGCAAGGGGCGAGAAGCGCTGCTACAAGCCGCGCGATGTCCGCCAATCACCTCTATCTGGTCGATGGCTCGGGATATATTTTCCGGGCTTATCATAGGCTTCCGCCGCTCACAAATCGCCATGGCGTGCCTGCGGGCGCCGTCTATGGCTTTACGACGATGTTGTGGAAACTGCTCGACGATCTCCACAAGGCCGATGGGCCGACTCATCTCGCGGTGATTCTGGATGCGTCCTCCAAGACGTTCCGCAACGACATGTACGATCAGTACAAGGCGCACCGGCCGCCACCGCCCGAGGATCTCGTTCCGCAATTCCCGCTGATCCGGGTCGCCACGCGCGCTTTCTCCGTGCCGTGCATCGAGGAGGAGGGGCTGGAAGCGGATGACATCATCGCCTGCTACGCGAAGGCCGCGCTGGAAGCGGGCTGGCAGGTGACGATCGTGTCGTCGGACAAGGATCTGATGCAGCTGATCGAGCCTGACCGGCTGGATCTCTATGATACGATGAACAATCGCCGGCTCGGTCGCGAGCATGTGCTGGAGAAATTCGGCGTCGAGCCCGCGCAGCTCGGCGACGTTCTGGCGCTGATGGGCGACAGCGTCGATAATGTGCCGGGCGTGCCCGGCGTCGGCCCCAAGACGGCGAGCGAGCTGATCCAGACCTATGGCGATCTGGAGGCCGTGCTGGCCGCCGCCCCCGACATCAAGAAGCCCAAGCTCCGCCAGAACCTGATCGATCATGCGGACAATGCGCGCCTCAGCCGCGAGCTGGTCCGCCTCGTAGATGATCGCCCGCTGCCCGAGCCGCTGGAAGATCTGGCGATGAAGGGCATCCCGCCCGAACCGCTGAAGGAATTTCTCGCCGACATGGGCTTCCGCTCGCTTCTGACGAAGCTGGCGGGCGCGGACGTGGCGACCGAGACGATCGCGCCGCGCGTCGAGGATGCGATCCCCTTCGTCCACAAGGATTATGAGACGGTCACGACCGAGGCGCAGCTCGACGCCTGGATCGCGGCGATCCGCGCGGCCAGCATCGTCGCGGTCGATACCGAGACCGATCACGTCGATTGCGTCCGCGCGAAGCTTGTCGGCATCAGCCTCGCCACCGAGCCTGGCCGGGCCTGTTACATTCCGTTGGCACACGGCCATGCCGGAGACGATCTGCTCGCGGAAAAGCCCGTGCAGCTCGATCAGGCACTGGTCCTCGCGAAGCTGGCGCCGCTGCTGGAGGATCCGTCGATCCTGAAGATCGGCCAGAATCTGAAATACGATCTCATCATGTTCCGCAAAAACGGCGCAAACATCGTCGCCTACGACGATACGATGCTTCTCTCCTACGATCTGGACGCCGGCCTTGGCGGCCATGGCATGGACGAACTGGCCAAGCGCCATCTCGATCATGTCTGCATCGATTTCAAAAGCGTGTGCGGCACCGGCAAGGCGCAGATCACCTTTGACAGGGTCGCGCTCGACCGCGCCACCGAATATGCGGCGGAGGATGCGGACGTCACGCTTCGCCTGTGGAAGCGCCTCAAGCCCCGCCTGCCCCGCGAATCCGCCACGCGCGTCTATGAACTGGTCGATCGCCCGCTCGTGCCCGTGCTGGCCGAGATGGAGCGCGCCGGCATCCTCGTCGATCGTGCCCAGCTGGCGAAGCTCTCGGCCGAATTCGGAGAGGAAATTCTGCGCCTCGAAGGCGTGATCCACGAAAAGGCGCAGGGGCCCTTCACCATCGGCAGCCCGAAGCAGCTTGGCGAGGTCCTGTTCGACCGGCTCGGCGCCGCCGGCGGGCGCAAGGGCAAGAGCGGCGTCTATTCCACCGATGTGAACGAACTGGAGCGGATCGGCGCGGGCGATGATGCGGCGGCCGAGGTTTCGCGCCTCGTGCTGGAATGGCGCCAGCTTTCGAAGCTGAAATCCACCTACACGGATGCGCTGCAGGAGCAGATCAACCCGGCCACGGGCCGCGTCCACACCAGCTTCTCCATGGCGGTCGCGCAGACCGGTCGCCTCTCCTCCACCGATCCCAACCTGCAGAACATCCCGATCCGCACCGATATCGGCCGCCGCATCCGGGAGGCTTTCGTGGCCCGACCCCGCCACAGCCTGATCTCGGCCGATTATTCCCAGATCGAACTGCGCCTGGCCGCGCACATGGCGGATGTGCCGCAGCTGCGCGAAGCCTTCGCCCAGGGCACGGATATCCACAATCTCACGGCGGAAGAGCTGTTCGGCGAGGTGAATCGCGAAACGCGGGGACGCGCCAAGACGATCAACTTCGCGATCCTCTACGGCATCTCCTCCTGGGGCCTCGCCGGCCGGCTGGGGGTCGATCGCAACGAGGCGCAGGCGATCATCGATCGCTATTTCGAGCGCTTTCCCGGCGTGCAGACCTATATTGCGGAAACGGTGGCGCAGGTGCGCGAGAAGGGCTTCGTCACCACGCTCTTCGGCCGCAAGACCCATCTTCCGGGGATCAAGGGCAAGACGGTGGGCGAGCGCCAGTCGGCCGAGCGGCAGGCGATCAACGCGCCGATCCAGGGCACCTGCGCCGATATCATCAAGCGGGCGATGATCCGCATGCCGGATGCACTGGCGCAGGCCGGGCTCGGCGGCACGCGCATGCTGCTGCAAGTGCATGACGAACTGGTGTTCGAGGCGCCCGATGCCGAGATCGAGGCAGCCAAGGCCGTGATCCGGCAGGTGATGGCCGGCGCGGCCGAGCCCTATCTCACGCTTTCCGTGCCGCTGGGCGTGGAGATCGGCCACGGGCCGAGCTGGGGCGCCGCGCATTGATTTCGCCTTCCAGCATTTTTGAAATGATCGGCCCATTCATTCCGTTCGCGCCCGGCGAAGGCGAAGGGCGTGCCGCAGGCGCCGCGCCCGCAGCCTGCGCCTCGGCGTCGCCCGGCGCGAAAGGCGCGAACGGCATTGTCGGTATCCCCGCCCATGGCTGATCCCACCCCCGATGGCCCCGGCGATATCGAGCAGCTCGCCAAGGGCGGCCGCACGAATTTCTTCGGGTTCCTGCTGCGCCTCGCGGCTCGCCTGCCCTTCCTGTTCATCGCCGGCCGCTGGTATGGCGCAGACGCGCTCGGCCGCTTCGCTTATGCCACGATCATCGTGGAATTTGCCGGGCAGCTGGCGACGATGGGCCTCAAGCGCGGCCTCGCCCAGCAGCTTTCCACCACGCATCGCCCGCACGTCCATGTCGTGTGGGATGCGCTGCTGGTGGCCTTCATCGCCTCGCTCGTCGCCTCGGGCGTGCTGATCGCCGTGCCCGAGATCATGTTTCCCAACAGCGCGATCAACGGCATGGATCGGCTGCTGGCGCTCACCATCTTCGGCTGGGCGGGATCGGATATCGCGCTGGCCGCGCTCGCCTATCGCGGCGACATCGGCGCCACCGTGCGCGCGCGATCCCTGATCGAGCCATGGACGATCAGCATCGCCGCCTTCGGCTTCGCTTTCTATTCCACGCGCGATGGCCTGATCCTGTCCTATGCGCTTTCGGCCATCGCCGCTTTCGGCGCCTCGCTGTGGCCGCTCTTCCGCACCTATGGCCGCCCGGATCAGTGGCGGCCGGAGCCGTTGCAGCTGGGCAGGACGGCGCTGCGCAACCTGCCCATCGCCGGCGCCGACGCGATCGAATGGGGATCGCGCCGCCTGGATATCGCGATGCTGGGGCTGTTCTTCTCACCCGCCATCGTCGGCATCTATTATGTCGCCCAGCAGGTGGCGAGCCTGCCCCAGAAGCTGAAGACCAGCTTCGATCCGATCCTGGGGCCCGTCATCACCCAGAATCTCGCCGAGGATAATCTGCAGGCGGTGGCGCGGCAGGTGCGGCAGGTGGGCTTCTGGATCATCGCGGCACAGCTCGGCATCGCCATCGCGCTCTCCATTCCCGGCAAGGCCGTGATGGGCCTCGTCGGCCCCAGCTTCGTGAGCGGCACGGGCGCGCTGGCCGTGCTGCTCGCGGCGGAGGCGATCGCCGCCACCGCCGTCGTCAGCGAAGCCGCGCTCATCTATGTCGCCGCCAAGCGGAACCTCGCCATCTCGCTCGCCATGATCGTCGGACAGGCCGTGCTGTCAGTGCTGCTCGTCTGGGCGTTGCGCGCGGCGCTGCCGCATGTGGCGCGCTGGGGCTGGATCAGGCCGCGCCCCGATCTGCACGATGATGTGATCGCCGCCGCCGGCCCGGCCATCGCGCTGATGCTGGCGCTGGGCGGCGCCTCCATCGCCAAGGCGCTGTTGCTGCGGCGCATCCTGCGCGCGAAGGTTTCGGGCTGGCGCTGGTCGCTCGTGTTTGCCGCGATCGTGGCCGGCGTGGCCGGCTGGGCCGTCACGCGCCTGCCGCATCATCTGGAATGGGTGGAGCTGGCCTTCGGCGTGCCGCTGATCCTGGGCGTCTATGGTGCGATCGTGTGGCGCTTCGGCTTCACCAGCGATGATCGCGCGCTCTTCCGGAAAAGCCCATAGGCCGCCGCTTGACAGGCTAGTCCCGCTCCGGAACGATGCGTGATCGCAAGATGCCGGGAGCGGCGCGCATGGAAGATCTGTCCAAGGCCGGGATCGTCGCCTTCGTCCATGTTTCCGATCGCGGGCGCGCGCTGGAATTCTACCGCGACAGGCTTGGCTTCACGCTCCGGAGCAGCGATCCGTTCGGCGATTTCCTCGATCTCGATCATGCGCTGCTGCGGATGACGGTGATCCCCGATTATGTCGCCCACCCGCATCCCGTGCTGGGCTGGAGCGTCACGGACATCCGCGCCGCCGTGGCCACGCTCACTGCGCGTGGCGTGACGCTCAATATCTATGAGGGGATCAATCAGGACGAGGACGGGATCTGGACCGCGCCGGACGGCCGGACGAAGGTCGCCTGGTTTCTCGATCCCGACGGCAATGTCCTGAGCCTCTCGCAGACCTGAATCCGATGGCAGAAAGCGGCGATCATCGCCCGATCGTGGAGGTTTTCCGCGTATCGCCCATCCGCACGAACACGATCAGCGAGATCGCGATCAGCCCGGCGACATACCAGTAGAAGCCCTGTTCCACGCCCATCGACTTGAACAGCAGGGCCACATATTCGGCCGTGCCGCCGAAGATGGCGTTGGCGATCGCATAAGGCAGCGCCACGCCCAGCGCGCGGATGTGCGCGGGGAACAGCTCCGCCTTCACCACAGCGTTGATCGCCGTGTAGCCGGAAACAGCGACCAGCCCGCACATCACAAGCACGAAGGCGAGCAGCGGATGCCCGCCAGTGCCTTCGATTGCGCGAAACAGCGGCACCGTGCCCAACGTGCCCAGCACGCCAAACGCGATCAGCAAAGGCCGCCGCCCGATCCGATCCGACAGGGCGCCCACGACAGGCTGGAGCAGCATGTAGCAGAAGAGCGCGGCTGCCATAATCAATGTGGCCGTCTTCACCGGAAAGCCGACCGTGTTGGCGAGATATTTCTGCATGTAGATCGAGTAGGCATAGAAAGCGACGGTGCCGCCCGCCGTGAGGCCGATGACGAGCGCCACAGCTTTCGGATGCTCGCGAAACAGAGAGAGTCCGCTCGATCTTGGCGCCTCGACCTTGGTGGCGAGGAAGTCCTGAGTTTCCTCCATCCGCCGTCGGATTAAGAACACCGCGATGGCGAGCGCGCCGCCGATGACGAATGGGACGCGCCAGCCCCATGCCTTAAGCTGTGCCTCGCTCAGCACGCTCTCCAACAGCAAAGCGAGGCACAGCGCCACGAGCTGCCCTGCGATCAGCGTGACATATTGGAAGCTCGAGAAGAAACCGCGATGCCGGCTGGTGGCGATTTCGGAAAGATAGGTGGCGCTCGCCCCATATTCGCCCCCCACCGAAAGGCCCTGCATCAGCCGCGCGATCAGCAGCATCGCAGGCGCCAGCACGCCCACCGTGGCGAAGGAAGGGGTGGCCGCGATCAGCAGGGATCCGGCACACATCAAGGTCACAGAAAGCGTGAGGCCGGCCTTGCGCCCGTGGCGATCGGCATAGACGCCCATGATCCATGCGCCCAGCGGCCGCATCACGAAGCCCACCGCGAAGATGGCGGCGGCGCTCAGCAATTGCGCGGTGGGATCGCTCTTCGGAAACAGCGCCGGCGCGAAATAGAGCGTGAAGGCCGAATAGGCATACCAATCATACCATTCGACCAGATTGCCGCCCGAAGCGCCGAGGATCGAGCGGATCGGCGTGCGCAGGGCGGTCTGGTCGGTCATGATGGCTCCCTCATGGCCCGGGGGTTTGCGGCATAGGGCGATGGGGGGCAAGGCCGCCCGCCGATCCGCCATTCACTCCGGCAAGGCCGCCGCCAGCGCGCGTTCGGCCTGCGCGCGGATCGCGTGATAGCCCGCCCGCGTCAGATGCACGCCGTCCGTCGTCAGTTCGCGCCTGATCCCGCCCATCCCGTCAGAAAGCGACGCCGCATAATCGACATGGACAGGGCCGCCCGGCCCGCACAGCCGCGCCACCCCCTCGCGCAGGATCGGCAGCAGGCCCGGCCGCCCGAACAGGGGCACGGCATTGGCGCCGATCGGCGGCGGGGCGGCCAGGATCACGGCGATGCCGGCCGCCTTCGCGCGGGCCGCCATATCGGCGATGTTGGCGATCGCCCGGCTGGCCTCCGGGCCGGGATCGCCATGCCACAGATCGTTCGTACCGGCCATGATGTGGACGACGCGCGGCGCCACCTTCAGCACATCCCGTTCGAAGCGCGCGCGCATGTCCGCACTTGTCTCGCCGCCTCTTCCCGCATTGCGCCGCCGCTTGCCCCGGAAGAAGCCGGGATCATGCTCCAGCCATTGCTCGGTGATCGAATCCCCGAGAAACACCGCGATCGGGCGCCGCCCGTGCGCGCGATGCGCCATCCACATCGCCCTGACGCGTGCGCGTTCCGCCTTGCGCAGCGCCCTTCGGATGATCGCGCTCACGCCAGCCCCCGTTTACAGTCGCCCGTCATTCTAGCGATGCGCGACCGCGCCTAGAAGCTTTTCCGCGCCGTCAGCCCCCATGTTCGCGGTTCGCCGAGGAAGGCGCCGAAGAGTTGGGTGGATGTCGTGCCGAACGCCGTCACCGCCGCGGCCGTGCCCGGCACGCCGCCCGAACCGCCACCCTGAAGCGGCTCGCTGAACGCCACCTGCCGATAGGTCACGTTAAACAGATTCTGCGCCCACAGCTCCAGGCTCCAGCCCGACGTGGCGGTGAGCCCGATCTTCGCGTCGACCAGCCCGAAGCCCTTCTGCGCCTTTTCCGTCAGCAGATCCGATCCGGTATTGATCCGGCTCTGATAACGCGCGCCGACATAGGCCAGCGCGCGCAGCCGATCGCCGATCGCCGGCGTCCACCGCACCGATCCGGTGGCGGTATAAGCGGGCGCATTGGAAAGGCGCGATCCGGGCAGCAGGAACAGCACCGGTGGCAGCGAATTGTCGCCGGTCAGCGCATCGGGCGAGCCGACAATGTCCTTGGCATAGCGCGTGTCGGCATAGGTGAAGCCGGCGGCCAGCAGCCAGTCCGCCGCCGGCCGCAGCGCGGCATCCAGCTCCACGCCCTTCGAGATCACGCCCGCCTTCGTATCGGAGCAGGCGGAATTGGCGGCGATCGTGTCGGAATCGCGATTGCCGAGCGATGCCTTGCAGCCCTGCACGTTGGAAACGATGAAATTCGTGCCCGTATAGGAATTGAGCTGGAAGTTGCGGAACGCCTGGTGGAACAGGGCGATATCCAGATCGAACAGGCGCCGGTGCAGCTTCGCGCCCAGCTCGAACGCATCCACCGTCTCGGGCGCGAAACCCAGGCTGGTGGTGGGAAGCTGCTGGAGGCGTCCGGTGTTGAACAGGCCGCCCCGATCGAGATTGAAGCCCCCCGCCTTGTAGCCGCGCGACCAGCTCGCATAGACGTTCGCGCCCGCCGCGATCCGATAGCCCAGCGCCGCCGTGCCCGACCAGCGATGCTCGGTCCGGCGCTGCGAGATAGCTCCGTTGACGCTATTGATGTTGCAGGGATAGCCGGTCAGCGGCGCCAGGACCGAATTGGCGAGCGTCGTGGCCGCCGCCGTGCCCAGCGCGCGCAGGCGGGCGATATTGTCGATATAGACGCCGCAGGCGCTGTTCGAGGCGAGGCTCGCATCCAGCGTCTTGCGATCCCGCGTATAGCGCGCGCCCAGCGTTAGCGAGAGGCGATCCGTGATGCGCAGGATATCGTGGGTGAACAGCGCCTGGTTGCTGTCATGCTGGCGGAAGCGATCCAGTTCGCCCGTACCCGCCAGCGGCACATTCCGTACCTGTGCCGCCAGCGCCGCCCCGCCATAGGCCTGCGCGAAGCCGGAAAGGTTCGCGAAGCCATAAGCGGGAAAGCTCGCAAAGGCCCCGCCCAGCGCGCCGATCCGCGCCGAGGCGAAGCGATCATAATCGGCGCCATAGGCCATATTGTCCTGAAGCGTCAGCCGCTCCTCTCCCCAATAGCCGCCGACCAGCCAATCGAGCCGGCCGCCCAGCGCATCGCCCCGCGCGCGCACTTCCTGGCTGAAATTGCGGAAGCGGATGAAGCCCGTGCCATCGCTCGGCCGCCGGATCAGATCGAGGCTCGAGAAATCCGCATCCTGCCCGCGGACGAACGTGTTGGATCGCCAGGCCGTGATGCTGTCGATCGTCACGCCGCCCAGCGTCTTCGTCGCGTTCAGCGCGATGCCGCCGTCCTTCACGTCCTGACGGAAGCTCTGGCCGGGCGACAGCGCGACCTTGCGCTCGCTCAGCCCCTCCAGCACCTGCCCGCCCGGCATCGCGCGGATCAGCGCCGCGATCGAGGATGGCGCGGAGACGAGGCCGCCGCCGCCCGCGCCCGGCGTGGTGCTGCGCAGATCGCGGACGACGCTGTACACGCCGGCGCAGCATTCCTCGTCGCGCCTGGCGACATCCACGGTCAGCGTCGCGGCGAAGGTCGCGTCCGGCTCCCATTTCAGCTTGCCGCGCGCGAGCCAGCGATCGCGATTGTTGATGTGCCTGCCCGAGACGACATCCTCGATGGAGCCCCTGCGCTTCACATAGACGCCATCGATCCGCGCGGAGAATTGATCGCCCAGCGGCCCGGTGATCCCGGCCGAGAGCCGCCGGTAATCATAATTGCCGACGCTCGCCTCGGCATAGCCGCCCAATGTCCGCGAGGGCTGGGCCGTCACCACGTTGATGAGCCCGGCCGACGCGTTACGCCCGAAAAGGGTGCCCTGCGGCCCGCGCAGCACCTCGATCCGCTCCAGCGGCCCAAGCTCCGTCAGCGCCACCGCCGCGCGGGCGCGATAGACGCCATCCACGAAGGTCGCGACCGAGCTTTCCAGCCCGGCATTGTCGCCGACCGTGCCGATGCCCCGGATGCGCGCGCCCCCGCCGCCCGATTCATTGGAGGACGAGGAAACGAGGAGCGAGGGCGCGAGCATGTTGAGCGTGCGGATATCGATCACGGCGCCGGCCCGGATCGCCTCGGCATCGATCGTCGTCATCGCCACGGGCACGTCGCCGGCCGGCGTGGGCCGCTGCGTCGCTGTCACCACGATCTCCGCGCCGGCGGCGGGCATGGCATCGGCGGCCCCGGCGGCATTGGCCGCCAGCAGAGCGATCGCAAACATCGGTCCTCCCCTCGTCTTTACGGGCGGCCCCTAGCAGCCCCCGGCGGCAAGGCGAGTGCAATCTTGCGAAGATGCGAAGCGAAGTTTGCGGAATGAGCGAGGCGGCCCCGTGCCCGGATGGCGCCTTAGCAGGGCCAGCCGGAGAGGGGATCCGCGATCGGATTGGCGCGGGACAAGATAAACTTGTCGCCGGGACAATCAGTCGAAGCGATAGCCCGATATCCGTGTCGCGAGCACTTCGCCGCCGAAGATCCGCTCGCCCGGCCCGGCGGCGGCACCCGCCGCCACCATCAGCGGGATCAGATGCTCCTCGCGGGGATGCGAGAAGGCGCCCGCCGGCGCCGCGCGCCACCCGCCCAGCGCGGCATCGCGCGACGGGCCGGTCTTGCCCGTGGCCTCCGTAAGCCACGCATCGAACTGCGCCGAGGGATCCAGCGCGCGAGGATCGCCATAGGCCCTCATATTATGGAAGCTCATCCCCGAGCCCACGATCAGCACGCCTTCGTCCCGCAGCGGCGCGAGCGCGCGGCCCGCCGCGATGTGCAGCGCCGGATCGAGCGAACGATCCACCGACATCTCGACCACGGGCACGTCCGCCTCCGGCCAGGCGACCTTGAGGGGCACGAAGACACCATGATCCAGCCCGCGCCCGGCATCGACATGCGCGCCAATCCCGGCCTCTTCCAGCAGGCGCGCCGCACGCGCGGCCAGCGCCGGATCGCCCGGTGCCGGGAAGGTCAACTGGTAGGTGTGCGGCGGAAAGCCATAATAATCATAGACGAGCGAGGGCGCGGCAGAGCCTGTGAAGGCGAAGCCCTGCGTCTCCCAATGGCCCGATACCAGCAGGATGGCCCTGGGCGGCTCCGGCAGCATCGCGGGAAGGCCGCGCAGGAACGCCGCCATTTCGGTCCACATGCCGCGTGGATCTTCCATGAAGAAGCAGGGGCCGCCACCGTGCGGGATATAGAGCGTCGGCTGGCGCGCAATGGTCATGACGTCGTTCATTCGGCAGCCTCCGCCAGCCCGGTTGCGCCTGCCGCCTCCGCGATCAGGCGATAGCTCCGCTTGCGCAGATCATGATCGTAGACGTCGGAAACGATGATGAGTTCGTCCGCCTGCGTTTCCGCCACCAGCGCCGCGATCCCGGCGGCCACCGTCTCCGGCCCGCCATAGATGGCGCGGGCGAGAAAGCCCTGCGCCTGCGCCTTTTCCTGCGGCGTCCAGTAGCTGTCGATATCGTCGATCGGCGGCTGGCTCAGCCCGCGCGCGCCGCGAAACAGATTGGCGATCGCCATCTGCTGTGTCGTCGCCAGGAAGCGCGCCTCCTCATCGGTCGGCGCGGCGATGATGTTCACGCCCACCATCGCGTGCGGCCGCGCGGCCTGCGCCGAAGGCTGGAAGCGCTCGCGATAGATTTGCAGCGCGGGCAGCAGCGCCTGCGGCGCGAAATGGGAGGCGAAACCATATGGCAGCCCCAGATGCGCGGCCAGTTGCGCGCCGAACAGGCTGGAGCCCAGAATCCACAGCGGCACGTGGCTGTTCGTGCCCGGCACGGCCTGCACGCGCTGGCCCGGCTGGAGGGGGCCGAGCAGTTGCTGCAATTCCTGCACGTCCTGCGGGAAATGTTCGGAGGCGGAGGGATCGCGGCGCAGCGCGCGCAGCGTGATCTGGTCCGTGCCCGGCGCCCGGCCCAGCCCCAGATCGATCCGGCCCGGAAACAGGGCTTCCAGCGTGCCGAACTGTTCGGCGATCACCACGGGGGAATGATTGGGCAGCATGATCCCGCCCGCCCCCACACGGATGCGGCGCGAGCCGGCCGCGACATGCGCGATCGCGATCGAGGTGGCCGCCGATGCGATGCCGGGCATGTTGTGATGTTCGGCCATCCAGAAACGGGTATAGCCCAGCGTCTCGGCATGGGCCGCAAGATCGCGCGCCTCGTCCAGCGCCTGGCGCGCATCGCCCCGTTCGCGGATGCGAACGAGATCAAGGATCGAGATTGCAACCATCCACGTGTCTCCTACGCTCGCCACTTAGGTAGTCGCGCGGGGGATTGAAAGCTACCTTTCGGTACATAAATGGCCGCTCGCCCACTTTTGCCCTTGTTCGGCATAGGCGGACCGAAGAGGCGGCGTAGGTTCGCATGCCCGTCGTGATTCACATTGTGAGGGAGTATTTCATGGCATCGAAATTGTTCACGCCGCTCAACGTCGGCGGGCTGGAGCTGGCGAACCGCATCGTCATCGCGCCCATGTGCCAATATTCCGCCGAGGATGGCGCGATGACGGACTGGCATCAGCAGCATCTGGGCCAGCTCGCCCAATCCGGCGCGGCCCTGCTCACGGTCGAGGCCACGGCCATCCTGCCCGAAGGCCGGATCAGCTATGGCGATGTCGGCCTGTGGGACGATCGCACCGAGGCGGCGATGGGCAAGGTCTTACAGAGCATCCGTCGCTGGTCCCCCATCCCGATCGCCATCCAGCTCAGCCATGCCGGCCGCAAGGCATCCACCGATCTGCCCTGGAAGGGCGGCGCGCAGATCGCGCCCGATGCGGAGAATGGCTGGCAGACCGTGTCCGCTTCCTCCGAGCCATTTACGGCGGGCGATGCCCCCTCCGTCGCGCTCGACAAGGCAGGGCTTGCCCGCATCCGCGATGCCTTTGTCGAGGCCACGCGCCGCGCCGATCGGCTGGGCATCGATGCGATCCAGCTTCATGGCGCCCACGGCTATCTGATCCACCAGTTCCTCTCGCCCCTCTCCAACCGGCGCGAGGACGAATATGGCGGCAGCCTGGAAAACCGCATGCGCTTCCCGCTCGAAATTTTCGACGCGGTCCGCGCCGTCTGGCCGGCCGAAAAGCCCGTCACCATCCGCGTTTCCGGCACGGACTGGGTCGAGGGGGGCTGGGATATCGAGCAGACCATCGCCTTCGCCAAGGCGCTGGAAGCACGCGGCTGCGCAGCCATCCATGTTTCCTCCGGCGGCCTCGATCCGCGCCAGAAGATCCCGGTGGGGCCGGGCTATCAGGTGTCGCTGGCCCGTGCGGTGAAGAAGGCGGTGAGCATCCCCGTCGTCACCGTCGGGCTCATCACCGATTATGACCATGCCGAGGCGATCGTGGCCACGGGCGATGCCGATCTGGTCGCGCTCGCCCGCACGATCCTCTATGATCCGCGCTGGCCCTGGCATGCCGCGGCCCATCTTGGCGCGCATGTTTCGGCCGCCCCGCAATATCTCCGTTCGCAACCGAACCGGTATCGCGATCTTTTCTCTACCGGGCGGTAGAGAAATATCGTCCCTGTCGCTATATTCGGGGTCGCGCCTTCGCGGGCGCGACCCCGAATAACGCCCAGCCCCAGGGACGATTCATGCCCAGCCAAGCCAAAGCTTTCGCGGCCCAGTCCGCCACCACACCGCTTGCGCCGTTCAGCTTCGAACGGCGCGATCCGCTGCCCACCGATGTCGCGATCGATATCGCCTATTGCGGCGTCTGCCATTCCGATCTCCACACCGCGCGCGGCGAATGGCACGGCACGGTCTTTCCGTGCGTGCCGGGCCATGAGATCGTCGGCCGCGTCACCGCGATCGGCGACGAGGTGACCAAATTCGCCGTGGGCGATGTCGTCGGCGTGGGCTGCATGGTCGATAGCTGCGGCACCTGCCCTTCCTGCACGGATGGCGAGGAGCAATATTGCACCACCACCGGCTTCGTCGGCACCTATAACGGGCGAGACAGGCATTCGGGCGGCCACACCCTAGGCGGCTATTCCGACAAAATCGTGGTGGATCAGCATTTCGTGCTGAAGATCGCGCATGCCGAGCCTGATCTGGCGGCGGTCGCCCCGCTGCTCTGCGCCGGCATCACCACCTATTCCCCGCTCAAGCATTGGGGCGCCGGCCCCGGCAGGAAGGTGGGCGTCGTCGGCCTCGGCGGGCTCGGCCATATGGGCGTGAAGATCGCGGCGGCGATGGGCGCGCATGTCGTGGCCTTCACCACTTCGCCCTCCAAGATCGATGATGCGAAGACGCTGGGTGCGCACGAGGTGGTCGTCTCGCGAAATCCGGACGAGATGGCGGCGCATGCCGGCAGCTTCGACATGATCCTCAATACGGTGGCGGCGGCGCATGATCTGGATGCCTTCACCAGCCTGCTGAAGCGCGACGGACCGCTCGTGCTGGTCGGCGTGCCGGAACATCCCCACCCGTCGCCCAACGTGGGCAATCTGATCTTCCAGCGCCGCGCCATCGCCGGATCTCTGATCGGCGGCATCGCCGAAACGCAGGAGATGCTCGATTTCTGCGCCGAGCATGGCCTGACCGCCGATATCGAGATGATCCCGATCCAGCAGATCGAAGCGGCCTATGATCGGATGGTGAAGAGCGACGTGAAATATCGCTTCGTGATCGATATGGCGTCGCTCGCGGGCTGATCGCGGCCGCTCTTCCCGCCTCCCCCCTCTTCCCGCCTCCCCCAGGGGCGGGCCTGCCCGGGTTCAGCTTTTCTCGGGCAGGCTCCGCGCCTTGGCGGGGAGGAGGCGTGCCTCCGCCGGCATCCTGCCGCGCAGCGCATAGACGAGCCGCCAGTTCTTGTGGAAATGGACCGCTCCCACCCGTCGATAATCACGGGCGAGCGCGGTACGCACGATCTCCCACGTCACGGGATTGCGATCGCGCGCGGGGCGATCCGTGACCACCACCACGCTCGGCCGCGTCGCCATGACGCGGCGCACCTCCGTCGCCTGATCCACGCCGATCGCGGGCGCCTCCTTGTTTTCCGCCAGATGCAGGGGGAAAGCATAAGGCGTCGCCAGCCGGGCGCCGGTGAGCAGATAGAGGATCGGCTCGCCATCGAACACGAACAGACGATCATGGAGGTGCGGGCGGATCGCCGCGACCACGTCAGCCACACGATCCTCGCCGCCGCGCAGGCGCCCGCGCTGCATGCTGATTCCGGCCGCGATCACGAGGCCCAGCCCCAGCACCGCCACGGCGCGCCAGCGATCGCGCCGCCCGACATCGAAGGTGGCCGCCGCGAACACGGAGAGCGGGGTGACCAGCGGCAGGAAATAATGTTTGAAATCCATTTCATCGCTTCTGCTCGCCGGTTTCGCGTTCGCGATGCCGGCAGCAGCAAGCGCGGCGCCGGCCAGCCCGGTCCTGCTCGCGATGGCGAGCTTTGCCGGCGAGACCGCCGGAGCCGACGCCGCGCACCGCGCCGCGGAGAAGACCGCGCACTACCGCGCGCACGCCCACCACAAGGGCAAGTGCAAGGATTGCGCGGACTGCCGGGAGTGTGACGACTGCGACAAGGTGGCGAAGGCGACGCCGACCAACGAGGAACGCGCCGGCATCTGCGACCCGACCACCCATGCCAAGGGAGCGAAGGCCGGTGCGTAACGCTGCCCGTCTTTTCGCCGTGACGGCCGCACTCGCGGCCGTCACCCCTTCCACCCTCCTCGCGCAGAAACTGGGGCAGGGCGGCACCGGCGTCGACGAGACGAC
>NZ_QFOB01000034.1 GCF_003248515.1 Sphingomonas sp. | reverse complement strand
GGGCCTTTGCCGGAGACTGGATCGAACCGTCGCGCTGGCGGCACGGGAACCGCCTGAGCTGCGAGCGCTGATGGTCAGGCCGACAAAGTCGGGTCGGCCCACCAAGATGGTCCCTGCTCGAAATTCCCGTCCATCCTGACCAGCGGTCCGTCGGGCGCGTCGGCCACATACGGGTTCACGAGCGGCATCACCGTCGCCTTCAAGCGCTTCTGCTCGCCAGCCACACGCCCGCGCCGTTCCAGCAGATCCTCCAGCCATTCGAGATCGTCGAGCATCGACACCACGCCGCGGCCGGCGAGGCAGAAATAGATGCAGCGCTGAAAATCGTCGGCACCATCATTGCCGAGGATCTCCGCCAGCTTCAGCTTGCCCGCCGGAACGCCTTCATGCACCCAGCTCACCGCCTCGCGCAGCTCCCGCACCGAATAATAGGCGTCCTCGACATGGATGCCGATAGCCGCATTGGCGATCATGCGGCGCGTCGGCCGATTCTCCATGTCCAGCGCCGCATCCCGCAACGTGATGTCGAGGTCGAACAGGTCTCTGAGGCTCGGCGTCGTCATGGCAAATCTCCTACTCAATAGAACGTAACGTGAACAAGCGCGACCGTCAATTGTCCGCATGCGTCCGTTGCGAGCGGAGCGCGCATCATGCCCATCAACGTCATCGTTGGCCTGCCGCACCTGAACGAGGGGCCAATCCTTCAGCGGGCACGCGCGCTTGGCCGGACCGCGCTCATCTCGGCGAACGCGCTTTCACGCTGGTCCGACAAGGGCGGCTGGCGGGAATGGGCCGGATGGCGCCTGGGGCAACTACAGAATGCACGGGGCTTGTCCGGCCTCTGCCTGGACTCCGCAGGCTTCGTCGCGGCTGCGCGCTATGGCGGTTTCCCCTGGTCACTGGCGGATTATGTATCGCTGGCGGCGGCCTATCCCTTTCATTGGTGGGCAAGTGCCGATTACTGCGTCGAGGCCGAAATCGCGCGAGATCGCGACGAGGTTTTTGACCGCCTGTCGCGCACCATCCGCGCCAATCGCGATTGCCGCATCCTGGGCGAGGATGCCGGAATAGCCGACAGACTGATGCCTGTGATTCAGGGCCGGCGACCATCCGACTATGAGCGCTGCGTCGATGCGCTCTGGGGCTCGCTCAACCCTGGCGCACTGATCGGCGTGGGAAGCATGTGCCGGCGCGACATCCACGGGCCGGAGGGCTTGATCGCGGTCATCGACCATCTCGATCAGATTTTGCCGCCCGGTGTCCGTCTCCACGCATTCGGCGTCAAAGGCACAGCGTTGCCCTATCTACTGCCGTTCGCGCATCGGATCGCCTCGATCGACAGCCAGGCCTATGGTGTCGGCGCGCGTCGGGCAGCCCTGCAGGCGGGCATTGCCAAGACGGATCGAGTGGTGGCCGACCATATGGAGCAATGGCTGGCCGGTCAGCACCTCCGGCTAACCGAGCGGCCGCGCCGCCTTCCGCAACAACGTCCTGCCGAAGCAGATTCGCCGCCCAACGACCTTTGGGAGACTGCTCTCGCCCAGGCCCGTACCGAAATCCGCGCTCTCATCGAGTCCGGTGATCTTGATCACGATGAGATGTTCGAGCCGTGGCTCGAGCAGTGGGCGGCCGACATCTTCCATGGCCAGACGGCCGAGCGGTGAAAGGGGAGAGGGAGTGGTTGACCGCATCGCACCCTGTCGGGACCGCCATGGTCCCGCTCGCCCGGATTGCCGTGGGCTATAATCCGCGCCGCTATTTCGACCGGAAGAAGCATGACGAACTCGTCGCCTCCCTGCGCTTGCGGGGCATGCTGCAGCCGATGCTGGTTCGGCCCGCCGCCGACCTGCCGGAGCATTTCACGATCGTCGCGGGCGGTCGCCGCTACCGGGCCGCAATGGAAGTCTTCGGCGAAAACGGCGAGGTGCCGGTCCTGATCCGGGAGATGACCGACCAGGAGGCGCTCGACGCGGCGATTGCCGAAAACGACGATCGCGATGATCCTTCCGAGACCGAGCAGGCGGACGCGGCCGTTCGCTATCTCGCGGCATGCCAAGGCGATCGGGCTGAAGCTGCACGGCGGCTTGGCTGGTCCCGCGCAAAGCTGGATCGCCGACTCGCGCTCGCCGACCTTTCCGAGACCGTCAAAACCGCGCTCGACGAGCGCCGGATCAAGGTCGGACACGCCGAATTGCTCGCCGCCGTTCCCGCCGACAAGCAGGACAA
>NZ_QFOB01000033.1 GCF_003248515.1 Sphingomonas sp. | reverse complement strand
TTGCGATCGCGGGCGTGGTTCGACAATCCGTCGAATATCGACATGACGGCGCTGTATGTGGAGCGTTATCTGAATTTTGGTCTGAGCCTGGAGGAGCTGCGCTCGGACAAGCCGATCATCGGGATTGCGCAGACGGGGAGCGATCTGAGCCCGTGCAACCGGCATCATCTGGTTCTGGCGGAACGGATGCGGGAGGGGATCCGCGAGGCTGGGGGTATCGCGCTGGAATTTCCGGTGCATCCGATCCAGGAGACGGGCAAGCGTCCGACGGCGGGGCTGGACCGCAACCTGGCCTATCTGGGGCTGGTGGAGTCGCTGTACGGCTATCCGCTGGATGGCGTGATCCTGACGACGGGGTGCGACAAGACGACGCCTGCGCTGCTGATGGCGGCGGCGACGGTGAACCTGCCGGCGATCGCGCTTTCGGTGGGGCCGATGCTGAACGGCTGGTTCAAGGGCGAGCGCACGGGATCGGGCACGATCGTGTGGCATGCGCGCCAGCTGCTGGCGGCGGGCAAGATCGATGACGAGGGCTTCATCCGGCTGGTGGCGTCCTCGGCGCCGTCGACGGGCTTCTGCAACACGATGGGCACGGCCTCCACGATGAACAGCCTGGCGGAGGCGCTGGGGATGATGCTGCCGGGCACGGCGGCGATCCCGGCGCCGTATCGCGACCGGCAGGAGGCGGCATACAGGACGGGGCTGCGCATCGTGGAGATGGTGCGCGAGGATCTGAAGCCGTCGGACATTCTGACGCTGGATGCGTTCCACAATGCGATCGCGGTGAATTCGGCGATCGGGGGCTCGACCAACGCGCCGATCCACCTGGCGGCGATCGCGCGCCATATCGGTGTGGAACTGCCGCTGAAGGATTGGGAGACGATCGGGCACAAGATCCCGCTGCTGGTGAACCTGCAGCCGGCGGGCGAATATCTGGGCGAGGATTATTATCGCGCGGGCTCGGTGCCGGCGGTGGTGTCGCAGCTGATCGACCAGGGGCTGATCCGCGAGGGCGCGCTGACGGTGAACGGCAAGACGATCGGCGAGAATTGCCGCGGCGTGCCGATCGAGGACGAGAAGGTGATCCGTCCGTTCGCGGCGCCGCTGAAGGAGGAGGCGGGCTTCGTGGTGCTGTCGGGCAATCTGTTCGATGCCGCGATCATGAAGACGAGCGTGATCTCGGCCGAATTCCGCGACCGCTATCTTTCCAATCCGAACGATCCGGAGGCGTTCGAGGGGCCGGCGATCGTGTTCGACGGGCCGGAGGATTATCATCACCGGATCGACGATCCGTCGGTGGGGATCACGCCGGAGACATTGCTGTTCATGCGCGGCGCCGGGCCGATCGGCTATCCGGGTGCGGCCGAGGTCGTGAACATGCGGCCGCCGGCCTATCTGATCACGGAAGGCGTGACGGCGCTGCCGTGCATCGGCGACGGGCGGCAATCGGGCACGAGCGGCAGCCCGTCCATCCTCAACGCCTCGCCCGAGGCGGCGGCGATGGGAGGGCTTGCGCTGCTGAAGAGCGGGGATCGGGTGCGCATCGACCTCAACAAGGGCACGGCCAACGTGCTGATCCCCGATGAGGAGCTGGCGCGGCGCCGGGCCGATCTGGTCGCCGCCGGCGGCTATGCCTATCCCGCCTCGCAGACCCCCTGGCAGGAGATACAGCGCGCCATCGTCGGCCAGATGAACACCGGCGCCATCCTCGAAGGCGCCGAAAAATATCAGCGCATCGCACAGACCAAGGGCCTCCCCCGCGATAACCATTGACCGGGAAAGGGGAAAGTCGCGTCACATCGCCTGCAACGCGATGTGACGCCGCTCCGCCGCCGAACGATAAATCGCCTCGATCACCCGAAGATCCG
>NZ_QFOB01000001.1 GCF_003248515.1 Sphingomonas sp. | reverse complement strand
CGGCTCGACCTCGTCGTCCGTCTGCACCAGGATCGCGCGATCCGCGCCCATCGCCAGCGCCGTGCGCAGCGTCTCCTGCGCCTTCTGCGGCCCCACCGATACCGCCACGACCTCCGTCGCGACGCCCTTCTCCCGAAGCCGGATCGCCTCTTCCACCGCAATCTCGTCGAACGGGTTCATCGACATCTTCACGTTCGACAGATCAACGCCCGTCCCGTCCAGCTTCACCCGCGGCTTCACGTTATAATCTATCACCCGCTTCACCGGGACGAGTATCTTCATTGCCTCGATCCTTTCAGGCCGGCGCGACGCAAACGCGCTCTCACGTCCCCGTTTTCGTTATCGAGCGCCGATTGCAACTGCGAATTTGCCAACCTGTGAAGCAGCCTTTGCATACTGCTTCACAGGTTTGCGGGATCAGGCGGCCTTCTTCACCTGGGCCACGATCTTCCTGGCGGCATCACCGAGATCGTCGGCGGCCACGATCGGCAGGCCGCTGTTGGCGAGGATGTCCTTGCCCTGCTGCACGTTCGTTCCCTCGAGGCGGACGACGAGCGGCACCGAGAGATTCACTTCCTTGGCGGCGGCGACGATGCCCTCCGCGATGATGTCGCAGCGCATGATGCCGCCGAAGATGTTGACGAGGATGCCCTCCACCGCCGGATCGGACAGGATCAGCTTGAATGCCGAGGTCACCTTCTCCTTGTTGGCGCCGCCGCCCACATCGAGGAAGTTGGCCGGGAAGGCGCCGTTGAGCTTGATGATGTCCATCGTCGCCATGGCGAGGCCGGCGCCGTTGACCATGCAACCGATATTGCCGTCCAGCTTGATGTAGGCGAGGTCGTACTTGGACGCCTCCACCTCGGCCGGATCCTCCTCGGTCTCGTCGCGGAGCGCGAGGATATCGGGGTGGCGATAGAGGCTGTTCGAATCGAAGCTGACCTTGGCGTCGAGCACGAGCAGCTTGCCGTCCGTCGTCTCGACCAGCGGGTTGATCTCCAGCATGCTCATGTCGGTGGCGACGAACGCCTCGTAGAGCTGGCCGGCGAGCTTGATCGCCTGCTTGTTGAGATCGCCCTTCAGCTGCAGCGCGAACGCCACGGCGCGGCCATGATGCGGCTGGAAGCCTTCGGCCGGATCGATCGTGATGGTGCGGATCTTCTCGGGCGTGTCGTGCGCGACCGTCTCGATATCCATGCCGCCTTCGGTGGAGACGACCATCGCGATGCGGCCGGTGGCGCGATCGACGAGCATCGAGAGATAATATTCCTTCGCGATATCCGCGCCGTCCGTGATGTACAGCCGGTTGACCTGTTTGCCGGCCTCCCCCGTCTGGATCGTCACGAGCGTGTTGCCGAGCATGTCGGTGGCGTTGGCGCGCACCTCGTCCAGCGTCTTGGAGAGGCGGACGCCGCCCTTGGCATCGGCCGGCAGTTCCTTGAACTTGCCCTTGCCGCGGCCGCCGGCGTGAATCTGCGACTTCACGACATAGAGCGGCCCGGGAAGCTGCTTCGCAGCCTCGACCGCCTCATCGACGGTCATCGCCGCAAAGCCGGCGGGAATCGCCACGCCGAACTTCGCAAGCAGTTCCTTGGCCTGATATTCGTGGATGTTCATCGCGCTGATACCCCTTGTTGGGCGGGCGAGCAGAATCTCGCGGGAAAGCCACCGGCCTAAAGCATAAGCCGGTAGGCCGCCGCAAGGCCGTCTCTCGCAACCGCACAACGGCTGGGCTATGAGGCGGCCATGTCCTGGATTGCCGGCCTTGCCCTGTTCATTGCCACCGTCGCCGGCATGGAGGGCTTCGCTTATGCGGCCCATCGCTGGATCATGCACGGGCCGGGCTGGTTCCTGCACGAGAGCCATCATCGCCCCCGCATCGGCCATTGGGAGCTGAACGATCTGTATGCGGCGATCTTCGCCGTGCCCTCCTTCGTGCTGCTGCTCGGCGGCGCGCAGCTGGGCTGGTGGCCCGGCTGCACGTGGATCGGCGCGGGAATCGCCGCCTATGGCGCCATCTATTTCGGCTTTCACGACTGGATCGTGCACCAGCGCCTGCCGGGACGGTTTGTCCCGCGATCGCGCTACATGAAGCGGATCGTGCAGGCGCACCGGCTGCATCATGCGGTGGAGACCAAGCATGGCACGGTCAGCTTCGGCTTCCTCGTGGCGCCCGCGCCGGACGCGCTGAAGGCGGAACTCAAGCGGCGCGAACGGGCCGGAATGCGCGCCCCGCGCGGTTGAAGCCGTCACAAAGACACTCATCGATAGAATCGATTGAACTGGCCGGATTATCCAATTTCTTCTTCGCTGCGGACGCGCCTAGATGGACGCTGTCAGACCGACTCACAGCAAGGGAAAAAATCCGATGGCGATCATGAGCACCCCGATCAAGCCGTTCACGGCGACGGCCTACAAGGAAGGCAAGTTCGTCGACGTCACCGACGCGGACGTGAAGGGCAAGTGGTCGGTCTTCTTCTTCTATCCGGCCGACTTCACGTTCGTCTGCCCGACGGAGCTTGAGGACCTGGCCGACATCTACCCGACCCTCCAGGGCATGGGCGTGGAAGTCTATTCGGTCTCCACCGACACGCACTTCAGCCACAAGGCCTGGCACGATACGTCGCCTGCAATCGGCAAGATCAACTATTACATGCTGGGCGACCAGAACCATGTGATCTCGAACAATTTCGACGTGCTGCGCCCGGGCGTGGGCCTGGCCGATCGCGGCACCTTCGTGGTGGATCCCGAGGGTATCGTTCAGCTCGTCGAGATCACGCCGGAGGGCGTGGGCCGCAACGCCGCGGAACTGCTGCGCAAGATCAAGGCGCTCCAGTACTGGGTGAGCCACCCCGGCGAAGTGTGCCCGGCCAAGTGGGAAGAGGGCGAAGCCACGCTCGCTCCCTCGCTCGACCTCGTCGGCAAGATCTAACTCGACCTATCGCCGGGGTGGGCCATCGCCCGCCCCGGCACCTGCCCCACATTCCAGCGTAACCGGAGTTATCCATGTTGGACGCCAATCTGAAAGGCCAGCTGAAGGCCTATCTCGCGAACATCCGTCAGCCGATCGAGCTGGTGGCGTCGCTGGACGACGCGCCCAAATCCGTGGAGCTCAGGGAGCTGCTGGACGAGATCGCCGCGCTGGCGCCGGACAAGGTTTCGGTCGTCCGCAAGGATGACGACAAGCGCCGCCCCAGCTTCATGATCCGCCGCGTCGGCACCGATATCGGCGTCCGCTTCGCCGGCATTCCCATGGGGCATGAATTCACCAGCCTCGTCCTCGCCTTGCTGCAGGTGGGCGGTCATCCGTCCAAGGCCGCGCAGGAGCTGATCGATCAGGTGAAGGGCCTCGACGGCGACTATGCCTTCGAAACCTATTTCTCGCTCTCCTGCCAGAACTGCCCCGATGTGGTGCAGGCGCTGAACCTGATGAGCGTGCTGAATCCCCGCATCAGCCACGTTGCGATCGATGGCGGCCTGTTCCAGGACGAGGTCTCGGAGCGCAAGGTGATGGCGGTGCCCACCATTTTCCTGAACGGCGAGCCTTTCGGGCAGGGCCGGATGGAGCTGGAGCAGATCGTCGCCAAGATCGACAGCGGCGCCACCGCCAAGGCGGCGGAGAAGATCCAGGCCAAGGATCGGTTCGACGTGCTCGTCGTCGGCGGCGGCCCCGCCGGCGCCGCGGCCGCGATCTATACCGCGCGCAAGGGCATCCGCACCGGTATCGCGGCGGAGCGCTTCGGCGGACAGGTGCTCGATACGATGGCGATCGAGAATTTCATCTCCGTGCCCCACACCGAGGGGCCGAAGCTTGCCGCTCATCTGGAGCAGCACGTCAAGGATTATGATGTCGACATCATGAACCTGCAAAAGGCGCAGAAGCTGATTCCTGCTAGGAGCGAGGGCGGCCTGCACGAAGTGCTGCTGGAAAATGGCGCGAGCCTGAAGGCGCGCACGATCATCCTCTCCACCGGCGCGCGCTGGCGGCAGATGGGCGTGCCCGGCGAGGACGAGTATCGCAACAAAGGCGTGGCCTATTGCCCGCACTGCGATGGCCCGCTCTTCAAGGGCAAGCGCGTGGCCGTGATCGGCGGTGGGAATTCGGGCGTCGAGGCGGCGATCGATCTGGCCGGCATCGTGGCGCACGTCACGCTGATCGAATTCGACACGGATCTGCGCGCCGATGCGGTGCTGCAGCGCAAGCTGGCCAGCCTGCCCAACGTGAAGATCATCACGTCCGCCCTCACCACCGAGGTGAAGGGTGACGGCGAGAAGGTGAACGGCCTTGTCTACAAGGATCGCGGCAACGGCTCGACGCATGAGATCGCGCTGGAGGGCATTTTCGTCCAGATCGGTCTGGTGCCGAACACCGAATGGCTGAAGGACACGGTATCGCTTTCGCCGCGCGGCGAGATCGAGATCGATGCTCGCGGCGAAACATCGCGGCCGGGCATCTTCGCGGCGGGCGACTGCACCACCGTGCCCTACAAGCAGATCGTGATCGCCATGGGCGCGGGCTCCACCGCCGCGCTTTCGGCATTCGATTATCTGATCCGCCTGCCCACGCAGGACACTGCCGAGCGCGAGGCGATCGCGGCGTAAACCCTGCCCTCCCCGGCAAAACCGGGGAGGATCGGGCTATTCCGGCAGAGCCTTCAGGAAAGCCGTCACCACCAGCGCGCTATTGTCCGAAGCAAGCCGGTAGAATGTCGGCCCCTGATTGTCGCCGGGATCGCCGCCGGCGAGATCGGAAAGGCTGCGGAAGGCGATGAAGGGCACCGCATTGGCATAGGCCACATGCGCGACGGCGGCGCTTTCCATATCCAGCACCTGCGCCCCGAACGTGCGATAGGCATAATCGCGATATTCGGCATTATCCATGTAGACCGGCCCGGAAATGCCGTTGCCGCCCACGATCACACGCGGCTGGGCCTTCAGGCATTTTTTCTCTTCCGTGCAGCGCTTGAGCGTGACGGGCGGCATCGCCCTGGCGACCGCCAGCATCGCCGGATCGGAATCGAACCAGGTGCGCCGTTCATAGGCATCGGAACCGGCACGACGCAGGCCGATCGTGCGGGGAAAGATCATTCCATAAGCGGGCAGATCGGCCTGGCCATCATCACCGGCCGGCGGCACGAATCCCGTCGGCGTCTTTCGCCCGAATGCGCTTTCCAGATATTCGGCCCAGCGATCGGCAACGACGACATCGCCCACATCCAGCTTCGGATCGATGCCGCCTGCGACCCCCGAAAAGACGATGCTGCTGATCGCGAAGCGATCGAGCGCGAGCTGGGTGGTCATCGCGGCATTCGTCATGCTCACGCCGCTAAGGAACAACACGACCTTCTTGCCGGCAAGATCGCCCAGCAGGAAGCGATTGCCGTTGATCACCTGCTCGCTGGTGCCGGTCATCTCCTTCTGGAGCGCGATCCATTCGGGCTCGAAGGCCGAGATCACGGCGATGCGCCTTTCGGGCTCCGCCGCCATGGCGGGCATGCCCAGGCCCGTCAGGCCGAGAAAGATCAAGATGCGAGCGATATGGCGCACGAACGGCCCTCCCTTTGCGGCGCAGCCTAGCGGGCAATGCTGCGCTGCAAAAGAGGCGCTACGGCCGGATCCAGAAGGTGAAGGCGGCCATGTGATTCATCCGCTTGCGCCCACCGGGATCGTTGATCAGCTGGTTCTGATAGCCGAAATCCATCGTGGACCGCCCGAACAGGGGCACTTCGACACCGACCAGGCTGCGCAGCTGATCGAATCCGCCGCGCGCGCCCCAATCCGTATCGTTGAGAGCCAGGAATCCCTCGACCTGGACCAGCGCGCGGACATGCTTCGGATCGCCGAGCGGCTTCGTGTAACGGATCATCTGGCGCAGTCGCCAGCCGGTATCGTCGCCATGGGATAAGCGGCGATGTTCGATCCGCGTGCGCAGCAGGCCCGATCCACCGGCGACCTTCGGGAAGGCCCAGTTGAACTGGCCGAAGAAGCGCTCCTCGTTGCGATCCGGGCCATTTTCGATCGGCAGGAAAACATGCGCATAGCCGCCATAGGCGGTGATCCTGTTCGAAAAGCGATAGCCGATGGCAGGGCGCACCAGAATCTGCTGCGCGCGGCTCACACCATCGCCGATGCGGGGCTGCACTTCGGCGAAATACGCGAATTTCCCGACATTGCCGATGACGGTGAGATTGACCCACAATTGCTCGTCCTCGGCCGTCCGGGCGGCCGCCGGCGCCGTCAGAAATATTGCGATCCACGCCAGAAACAATCTGGAAAAATTTAGGGGAATCAGTCGTTTATCTGCCATCCCGCTCCCGTGCCTTACAGGCGCGGGCGCGTCCAGAGCGTATCGGGCCGTAATGAAGGCGAGAGGGGCGCGGGCTGCAGAGACTCTCCCCAGGCGCGCATCGCGGCGCCGAGCTTCGCCCATTTAGAGGTGGAGACGCGATGGTCCCACGCCGCCGCCCCGGCCTTCGCCACCGCCCGCCCGATGCCGCCATAGATATGGGCGGCGGCGAGCACTGCCCAGCGCGACCGGAATGGCAGGGCAAAAGCCCCGATCCGGGCACTCGCCTCGTATCGCGCGGCGCCATCCGTCAGCAGGCGGGCGAGCGTGACGAGTCCAGCGCGATGCGCGGGGCGCATATGTTCGCCGGGCGGAATATCCATCTCCGCCAGCCATTCGGCGGGGAGATAGCAGCGGCCGACCGCATCATCCTCGCTCAGATCACGCGCGATATTGGCAAGCTGGAAGGCGAGGCCGAGATCGCAGGCCCGATCGAGCACCGCATCGTCATCTGGCGCGACGCCCATCACGATCGCCATCATCACGCCAACGGCGCCCGCGACATGATAGCAATAGCGGTGGAGATCGTCGGCGGTGCGCGGGCTCCAGCCCTCGCCATCGAGCGCGAAGCCATCGATCACATCGAAGGGCAGGCGCGCCGGTATCCCGCATTCGGCGGCGACGAGGCCCAATGCATCGAATGCGGGCTCGCCCGTCTCGCGCCCCGCCAGCGCCTCACCCGTCAGATGGCGGATGCGGGCGATGCGCGCCGGCCCGTCGGAAAGCCGGGTCATGCCATGGCCATGATCCTGCCCGTCCGCGATATCGTCGCAGGCGCGGCACCAGGCATAGAGCAGCCAGGCACGCTCGCGCGTCTCGGCATCGAACAGCTTCGAGGCCATCGCGAACGACTTGGAGCCGCGCGCGATCGAGGTACGCGCGAACTGGACGAGCGCGGGCCGATCGAGGCTCAGAGTTCGCTCGCCTTCATCTGGGCGACGGTGCGGATGGGAATGTGCGCCGCCATGCGCGCCAGCAGATCGTCCAGCGTGTCCGCCGCGATCAGGATGCCCCGATGCTGGGGGCGGAGAAAGCCCACCTCTGCCATCGTCTCCACGAACGTCAGCAATCCATCATAGAAGCCCGCCACGTTGAGCAGACCGACGGGCTTGGCGTGGTAGCCGATCTGCGCCCAGCTCATCGCCTCCCACAATTCGTCCATCGTGCCGGTGCCGCCGGGGAGCGTGACGAACCCGTCCGACAAATCGGTGAAGGCCTTCTTGCGCTCGTGCATCGTCTCGACGACGTGAAGCTCCGTGCAGCCGCGATGCGCCACCTCGGCGGTGACGAGGGCCTTGGGGATCACGCCGATCACCTCGCCCCCGGCTTCCAGCGCGCCATCGGCCACCGCCCCCATCAGGCCGAGCCGGCCGCCGCCATAGACGACGCCGATGCCGCGTTCGGCGAGCATGCGGCCCACCTCACGGGCATTTTCCACATAAACGGGATCGGCGGGCGTCGCCGATCCGCAATAGACGGCGAGACGCTTCACCGCAGATCCTCCAGCATGAGGCGCGCCGTGGCCTTGGCCGATCCGACGACGCCGGGAATGCCGGCGCCCGGATGCGTGCCGGCGCCGACGAAATAGAGATTGGGAATCGCATCGTCGCGATTGTGCGTGCGGAACCAGGCCGACTGGGTCAGCAGAGGCTCCAGGCTGAAGGCGGAGCCCAGGTGGGCGGAGAGATCGCCGTGGAAATCCTGCGGCGTGTAGCAGAAACGGGTGACGATCCGGTCCTTGAGACCGGGTATCAGCCTGCGCTCCACCTCCGCCAGGATGCGATCGGCATAGCTTTCCTTCAGCGCGTCCCAATCGACCGGCAGCTTGCCGAGATGCGGCACGGGTGCGAGCGCATAGAAAGTCGAGCATCCCTCCGGCGCCAGCGACGGATCAGTGACGGTGGGATGGTGGAGATAGAGGGAGAAATCGGCGGGCAGCACGCCGGTTTCGTAAATATCATGGAGCAGGCCCTTATAACGCGGTCCGAACAGGATCATGTGGTGCGGAATGCCGGGCCAGGTGCCCTTGATCCCGAAATGCACCACGAACAGCGACGGCGACCAGCGCTTGCGCTCCAGCGACTTCGCCACGCGACGCCCCCGCCCCGATCCGCTCAGCAGATCGCGGTAGCTGTGCATGATATCGGCATTGGAGGCGACCGCATCGAATGTCTCACGCCATCCGCTCCGCGTGCGCACGCCCGTCGCGCGATCACCGAGCGTCTCGATCTCCTCGACCGGATCGCCGAGACGCAGCGTGCCGCCGAGACGCTGGAACAGCGCCGCCATGCCATCCACCAGCGCATTCGTGCCGCCTTTGGCGAACCAGACCCCGCCCAGCTTTTCCAGCTTGTGGATCAGCGCATAGATGGAACTGGTCGTCATCGGATTGCCGCCGACCAGCAGCGTGTGGAACGACAGCGCCTGCCGCAGCCGTTCATCCTTCACGTAGGAGGAGACGATCGAATAGACCGAGCGCCATGCCTGATATTGGGCGAGCGCGGGCGCCGCGCGGATCATGCTGGCGAAATCGAGAAAGGCGTGGGCGCCGAGCTTCTCATACCCCTCGTGATAGACGCCCGCCGAATAATCGAGGAAACGCTGATAGCCGGCGGCATCGCCCGGGCACATGCGATCGATCTCGGCGCGCAGCGCGGGCTCGTCATTCGAATAATCGAAACTCGATCCGTCCGGCCAGTTCAGCCGGTAAAAGGGCATGACCGGCTGGAGCGTCACGTCGCGATCGATCGACTGACGGGAGAGCGCCCACAATTCCTTCAGGCAATCGGGATCGGTGATCACGGTGGGGCCGGCATCGAAGGTGAAGCCCTCGCGCTGCCACCTATAGGCCCGGCCGCCGGGGCGATCGCGCGCCTCGATCAGCGTGGTGGCGATGCCCGCCGATTGCAGGCGGATGGCGAGCGCGAGGCCGCCGAATCCGGCGCCGATCACCGCCGCCCTGCGCGCCGCCATCAAGCTTGCCCCCCCAAGATCACGCGCGCGGCCCGGCCCAGCGGCACCGGCGGCTTTCCGCACAGTATGCGGGCCTTGTCCAGCCCGGTCGATTGCCCGGCATAGAAACGGGAGATCAGCCCGGCATCCAGCGAATAGAAGCGCTCGAGCATTCGATAGCGATCGGCGGGCTCGGCCGCGCGGAACAGCATGCGCGCGAGCAGGCGATAATAGCCGCGCGCTTTCCATGCCTTTTCCGCATGCGCCTTCAGCGCGTCGTGCAGCGCATGCACTTCCAGGCTCGGCAAGGCGGCGACAAGGCTGGCGGTGCGCACGGCATCGGGCAGGGAATAGCCGGTCATCGGCTGGAACAGGCCGGCCGCCATGCCGATCTTGCCGATCATCTGCGGGCCAGTGCGCCAGAGCAGCTCGAAATTGCCCCCCGTGGCGATGGGAAGCGCCGCCGCCTCCTCCCGCTCCACCGCACGGATCGTCCAGCCGCGCATGGCGGCATAATCGGCGATGCGCAGGCGGATGGCCGGCACGTCCAGCTCCGGGCCGGTCGTATAATAGGTATCCTCCACGAACAGGCGATCGGGGCCGAAAGGCAGCAGATAGACGAAGCGATAGCCGTCCGCCTGATCGATCGTGGCATCCATGATCGTGGGCCGCGTGAGGCCATGGGGCCGCTCCAGCACGAGCAGCTGGCCCACAAATTTCTGCCAGCCCAGTTCCAGCGCCGAAAGATCGCGCGCGCCCCGCGCATCGACGCACGATTCGGCCTCGATCCGGCTGCCATCCACCAGCGTGACACCGCCGCGATCCACCGCGATCACGCGCGCGTTGGTCACGATATCCTCGGGCGGCAGGGTCGCGCGGACGACGCTGTCCAGCCGCTCCGATTCGATCGAATGATAGGTGTTGGCGATCGTGCGGGCGTAGCGCGGGAAGGCGACATCATAGCCTTCCCAGCTGTGGCAGACGAGCGGCCCCACGAGCGACATGTCTTCCGGCGCGACATCGCTCGCGAAGAAGGACCAGATATGATTGCCGCCGATCCGATCGGCTCCCTCCACCAGCACGACCCGCGTGCCGGGCCGGCGGGCGCGAATGGCGAGCGCCAGCAGCCCCCCGGCCAGCCCGCCGCCGGCGATCAGCAGATCCGCTCTCTTCATCGCCGGCGCTTCTACCCAGCGCGCACGCCCGCGCCTATAGCGGGCCGGTGGAGATTTCCGCCGCCATCCTTGCCTCCGCTGTGGCCATGACCATGATCGTGGGCGTGCGCTATCTGCTCGCGAGCGCCGGCTTCGCCTGGGCGACGCGGCTGCGCCAGCCGGGTCTCTACGCCGGCCAGCGCCAGCAGATCCTCCGCGAGATCGGCTGGAGCCTCGCATCCGCCGCCATCTATGGCGCGCCCGCGGGCGTGGTCGCGTGGGGCTGGCGAGCGCGCGGCTGGACCCGGATCTACGAGGACGCGCATGCTTATCCGCTCTGGTGGCTGCCGGCGTCGGTGCTCGTCTATCTGCTGGCCCACGATACGTGGTTCTACTGGACGCACCGGGCGATGCACGCACCGCGTGCCTTCCGTCTGATGCACGCCGTGCATCATGCGAGCCGGCCGCCAACGGCATGGGCGGCGATGAGCTTCCACCCATGGGAAGCGCTGACAGGGGCGATCGTGATTCCCGCCCTCGCCTTCCTCGTGCCGATTCACGTGGGCGCACTTGGTGCCGTGCTGACGATCATGACCGTGATGGGCGTGACCAATCATATGGGCTGGGAGATGTTTCCCCGCGCGCTGGTGGAAGGGCCGGCCGGCCGCTGGCTGATCACCGCGAGCCACCATCAGCGCCACCACGAACAATATCGCTGCAATTACGGCCTCTATTTCCGCCTGTGGGACCGGCTGTGCGGGACGGACAAGGGGCTGGGGCGTTTCGATGCGGGGAAGCGCGGCTAAGCCTTTCTCTCCGCCGGCTCAGTCCTGAAAGACGGACGCTATCCTCGTATCAGGCCGGTGGGCAGACGGATCGCTTCCGCGCATTGCGCCCCTTCCTAAGAAGGAGGAGACCTGAGACCGGCCCCTTCAAACCATCTCGTTCTACAGCAGGCGCGGTTGCTCGATCAGCGCCCATGTTCCCAGCGTCCGGTGCATCGTCAGGCGCAGCAGGCTGTGAATCAGCACGAAATCCCGTGCTCGCCATGCGATCGGATCGATCGGGCGGCCGGCGAAGGCCGGGAGCGCATCATAGCCCAAGGTGACGTGCGGATTGAACGCCCAGCCCGCCCTCGGCACGATTCCCGCCTGCGTGAGCGCGCCGGCCACGGCCGACTGGAAACGACGCAGCGCGGGCGCGCGGGACGTGACGAGGCTGCCGCCGCGATGGCCGATCCGGCTCAACGCGACATCGAATGCGTCCGCACGTACCCGATCCAGCGCCGCCGCCATCGCCGGGCCGAGCGCGCGCGGCTCCGTCTCGAAATCGTCGGTGATGAACAATGTCATGTGCAGCCGATCGGGCGATACCCGATCCGAGACGGCGATCTCGCGCTGGATCCCCGCCATCGCCCGCACCGCCTCCGCAGGAGGGCGGAGCGCGACGAAATAACGGTGTTTGACCAGCGATCCCGGCGGGAAATCCGTCTGGTGGATTGTCACGACTCTGGCGCTCCTCTGCCCGGACCATGCCCGGACAGATGGAACATATCAAGAACTCAATGGCAGCGCAGACATTAAGGCGGGGACCTTCGATCCCGGCCGGCTCAGGCGCCGGCCTGCGCCAGAAGCGCCTTCGCCTTGGCGCCGGACCAGTCGAGATCACCGGAGATGCGCCACACCTCCTTCCCCTCCGCATCGAACAGGATCGAGACGGGCAACGACGCCTCGCCGAGCGCGAGCATCAGGGCATTGTCGCGATCATGATAGGGATGGATCGCGATGCCCTTGTCCTTGAGGAAGGGCAGCACGACCTTGGCACCCTGCATATCCTGGCTGACGGCGACGACTTGCAGCCCACCCGGCGCCTCGGCTCCCAGCTTCGCCAGCGTCGGCAATTCCTTCACGCAGGGCACGCACCATGTTGCCCAGAGATTCACGAGCACGGGCTTGCCCTTGAAATCCGCGATCGTCTTTTCGGCATTGTCGGCCGCCAGATCCTCGAACGGAGCCTTGGGGGCGGACTTGCCCTTGTGATCCATGTTCACGGCGACCGAAGGCTCCGGCGCGGCGGCCGGAGCGACTTCGGCGGGCGCGGTCGCTTGCGGCGCTGCGGGCTCTTGCCTATTGCAGCCGCCGGTCGCGACCACAGCCAACATCACGGGAAGAAGGGCAATACGCCGCATGTCTGACTCCAACGCCATGTGGGGAGGACGGTTCGCTGGCGGGCCTAGCGCCATCATGCGCGAAATCAACGCCTCGATCCCATTCGACAAGCGTCTGTGGCGGCAGGATATCGCCGGCAGCCGCGCACATGCCGCCATGCTGGCCGCCAACGGCATCGTTTCGGCCGATGACGTGGCGACGATCGACGGCGGCCTTGCGACGATCGCGGGCGAATATGAGACGGGCGGCGTTCCCGAGGATCTGGACCGCGAAGACATCCACATGACGGTGGAGAGCCGGCTGGCCGAGCTGATCGGGGCCGCCGCCGGCCGCCTCCACACCGCGCGCAGCCGCAACGATCAGGTGGCCACCGATTTTCGCCTGTGGGTGCGCGACAGCGTGGATGCGGTGGAGGCGGGGCTCGTGGCGCTCCAGCATGCGCTGGTGGCGCGCGCGGAGGAGCATGCCGCCAGCGTGATGCCGGGCTTCACGCATCTCCAGGTTGCCCAGCCGGTCACGCTCGGGCACCATCTGATGGCCTATTACGAGATGATCGGGCGGGATCGTTCGCGTTTCGCGGATGCACGCGCGCGCGCCAATCTCTGTCCGCTGGGATCGGCGGCGCTGGCGGGCACCGGCTTTCCGATCGATCGCCACGCCACGGCGGCCGCGCTGGGCTTCGACGGGCCGACGCGCAATTCGCTCGACAGCGTATCCGATCGCGATTTCGCGCTCGATTATCTTATGGCCGCCACCCAATGCGCACTGCACCTGTCGCGGCTGGCGGAGGAATTCGTGATCTGGGCGAGCCAGCCCTACGGCTTCGTCTCGCTGCCGGACAGCTATTCCACCGGCAGCTCGATCATGCCGCAGAAGCGCAACCCCGACGCGGCCGAACTGGTGCGCGGCCATAGCGGCCGGATCGCGGGCTGCATGGTGGCGCTGACCATGACGATGAAGGGCCTGCCGCTCGCTTATTCGAAGGACATGCAGGACGATAAGCCGCCCGTCTTCGAGGCGCATGATCTGCTGGCGCTTTCGATCGCCGCGATGACGGGCATGGTGGAGACCTCCACCTTCCGCACCGATCGGATGCGTGGCGCGGCCGAAGCCGGCTTCTCGACCGCCACCGATCTGGCCGACTGGCTGGTGCGGCAGGCGGACATTCCCTTCCGCGAGGCGCACCACATCACCGGCCGCGCCGTGAAGCTGGCGGAAACGGAGGGCGTGGCGCTCTCCGCCCTTTCGCTGGACGCACTGAAGGCGATCGACGCGCGGATCGATGAGCGGGTATTCGCGGCCCTTACGGTCGATGCCTCCGTCGCCGCGCGCAGGAGCTTCGGCGGCACCGCGCCCGATCAGGTGCGCGCGCGCGTGGCGGAAGCGAAGGCCGCGCTGGGGATCAGCGCATGAGGCGCGGGCTCCTCCTGCTTCTGGCGGCGGGCGCGCTGGCCGGATGCGGCAAGATGCAGAAGCTGGCGCCGGCCGCGGGCAAGGCCCTGCCGGTGAAGCCCGCCACATCGCCCAACCAGCCCGACGCCGTCCAGTTGCTCGCCTCGCCAACGCAATTCCGCCCCGGCCGGAGCGATGATCTGCTCTACAAGAGCCAGGTCCGCCCCGACGACCATTTCGACCTACCGCCGCGCTGACCATGGACCATTTCGAACTTCGCGACGGCAGCCTGCATGCCGAACATGTGCCGCTGGCGGCGATCGCCGATGTGGCCGGCACGCCGACCTACGTCTATTCGACCGCGACGATCGAGCGCCATGCGCGCGTCTTCCGGGACGCTCTGGATGGCGTGGAGAGCGGGCCGGAAGGGCCGCTGATCGCCTTCGCGGTGAAGGCCAATCCCAACAAGGCGGTGCTGGCGACGCTGGCCAGAGCCGGGCTGGGCGCGGACGTGGTTTCTGGCGGCGAGCTGGCGCGCGCGCGCGCCGCCGGCGTGCCCGCGAACAAGATCGTCTTTTCCGGCGTGGGCAAGACCGCCGAGGAAATGGCGCAGGCGCTGCACGAGGGGATCTTCCAGTTCAATCTGGAATCCGAGCCCGAGGCGGAGATGCTGTCGCAGGTGGCGGTGGCGCTGGGCCGCGTGGCCCCCGTCGCCTTCCGAGTGAATCCGGATGTGAATGCGGGCACGCACGCCAAGATTTCCACGGGCGGTTCGGAAGACAAGTTCGGCGTTCCGATCAGCCGCGTGATGGCCGCCTATGCGCGCGCCGCCACACTGCCGGGGCTGAAGGTGCAGGGCGTGGCGGTGCATATCGGCAGCCAGCTGACCGATCTGGCGCCCAGCCGCGCCGCCTTCACCCGCATCGGCGCGCTGATCGGCGAACTGCGCGCGGCCGGGCACGATATCACCACCGCCGATCTCGGCGGTGGGCTGGGCGTGCCTTATGATTCCGCCAAGCCATTGCCGCCCAGCCCCGCCGTCTATGGCGCGATGGTGCGCGAGGTGACGGCCGGCTGGAACGTGCGGCTGCTCTTCGAGCCGGGCCGCGTGATCGTGGGCAATGCCGGTGTGCTGCTGACCCGTGTGGTGCGCGTGAAGCAGGGCGAGACGCAGCCTTTCGTGATCGTGGATGCGGCGATGAACGATCTGCTCCGCCCCAGCCTCTATGATGCTTGGCACGAAATTCGCGCGGTGACGCCTTCGGGAGAGCGCTTCACCGCCACGATCGTCGGCCCGATCTGCGAGAGTGGCGACACGTTCGCCAAGCGCCGCGAGATGGACGAGGTGAAGGCAGGCGATCTCGTCGTGTTCCTCACGGCCGGGGCCTATGGCGCGACCATGGCCAGCACCTACAATTCGCGTGGGTTAACGCCAGAGGTAATGGTTTCCGGTCATGATTGGGCGATAGTACGCGCCCGACAGACGATCGAATCGCTGATTTCCGCCGATTCCCTGCCCGAGTGGCTCGAGAAGGAGACAGTTGCATGAGCGTGAAGCCCGTCCGTAAGGCCATTTTTCCAGTCGCCGGATTCGGCACGCGCTTCCTTCCCGCAACCAAGGCCGTTCCCAAGGAACTGCTGCCCGTCGTCGATCGGCCGCTGATCCAATATGCGGTGGACGAGGCGCTGGCCGCAGGCTTCGAGCAGCTCATCTTCGTCACCGGCCGATCCAAGCATGCGATCGAGGATTATTTCGATCGCGCCTTCGAGATCGAAAGCGACCTGCACGCCAAGCAGAAGACCGAGATCATCGAATTGCTGAAGCCCACCCGGCTGAAGCCCGGCCAGGCCGCCTTCGTGCGCCAGCAGGAGATGGCGGGCCTGGGCCATGCCGTGTGGTGCGCCAAGGGCCTGATCGGCGACGAGCCCTTCGCCGTCCTGCTGCCGGACGAATTGCTGTGGAATCCGGCCAATCCCTGCCTGAAGCAGATGCGCGAAACCTATGAGGCGAAGGGCGGCAACGTCATTTCCGTGGTCGCCGTGCCGGCCGAGCATACGCATCGTTATGGCGTGATCGCGCCGGGCACGGCCGAGGGCGCCGTCACCGAGATCAAGGGCATGGTGGAAAAGCCCAAGCAGGGCACGGCGCCGTCCAACCTGGCGGTGGTGGGCCGCTACATCCTCCAGCCCGAGGTGCTCGACATCCTCGATGCGGGCAAGAAGGGCGCGGGCGGCGAGATCCAGTTGACCGACGCGATGGCCGAACTGATCGGCAGGCAGCCCTTCCATGCCCAGACCTTCGACGGCACGCGCCACGATTGCGGCGAGAAACTGGGCTTCATCCAGGCCAATGTGGCGCTCGCGCTGGAGCGCGACGATATCGGCCCGGCACTGCGCGAGTGGCTCAAGGCGCTTTGATCCAATCTCTCCGGTGATCCTGAACTTGTTTCAGGATCCATGAGCCGCCATCGCTGGCCCGGATGATCTTACATTCGGGCGATGGATGCTGAAGCGGGTACGGCAAGACGGCGAAAGACGAGCGCGATGACCGCGCTCGCCCGCCTCACGCTGACCGATTTCCGCAACCACGCGGCGCTCACTCTCACGCCGGACGCGGGCCTCGTGCTGCTCACCGGGCTCAACGGATCGGGCAAGACCAACATCCTCGAAGCCGTCTCGCTGCTGGCGCCCGGACGCGGGCTGCGCGGCGCGACGCTTTCGGAGATGGCGCGCAGCAACGGGCCTGGCGGCTTCGCGATCAGCGCGCGCACGGGGGACGATCACGACCTCGGCACGGCGACGCTGGCGGCGGCACCGGAGCGCCGGCAGGTGCGGATTAACGGCGCGAACGGCAGCGCCGCGACGCTGGGGGACTATCTCGCCATCCTGTGGGTGACGCCCGCCATGGACCGGATTTTCTTGGAGGGCGCGAGCGCGCGGCGGCGCTTCCTCGACCGGCTGGTGCTGGCGCGCGAGCCTGCCCATGCGAGCCATGCCAGTCGCTACGAAACCGCGATGCGCGCCCGCAACAAGCTGCTGGCGGAGCCCGATGGCGCCGATCCGGGCTGGCTCGCCGCGCTGGAGGCCGGCATGGCCGAGCATGGCAACGCGATGGCTGCCGCCCGCACGCGCACCGTGAAGCGACTATCCGAGCGGCTGGAAGCGCAATCCGAAGGACCATTCGCGCGGGCCGGCCTCTCGCTCGATGGATGGCAGCCCTCCGGGGAGGAGGGCGCGGCCGCGCTGGCCGCCGAATTGCGCGCGGGGCGCGGCCGCGATGCCGCCGCCGGCCGCACGCTGGCCGGCCCGCATCGCAGCGATCTGGCGGTCATCCATCTCGGCAAGGGGCAGCCCGCCGCGCTCTGCTCGACCGGCGAACAGAAGGCGTTGCTCCTCGGCATCGTGCTGGCCCATGCCGATCTGGTCGCGGAGGATCGTCGCACCCGGCCGATCCTGCTGATGGACGAGGTGGCGGCGCATCTCGATCCCCTTCGCCGCGCCGCCCTGTTGGCGCGGCTGGCGGATGCCGGCGGCCAGGTGTGGATGACGGGAACAGATCTCGTCGCGTTCGGCCCATTGCCGACGCCGGCCACGATCATCGAACTCGGCGATCCATCGCCCGAACCGCCGCAATGAACGGCGTGGCGCGAGCGGAACCCCCGCCCGCTCGCGCCCAATCGCCCGCCTTCAGCCTCTATTTCGGCCCGTCCGCATAGGTTTTCACCAGCTCGGTCAGGAAATCGCGACCGCCATAGACGGAGGCGACCGATCGCCGCTCGTTGAGCCCATGGGCGCCATTGCCGTCCGGATCGCCATAGCCGCCCGGCGGGCCATAAACGGGAATGCCGATCCCCTCGAGGAAGATGCCGTCCGTGCCGCCCGTCGACATGGCGGGAACGAAAGGCACGCCCGGATAATATTTCGCGACCAGCTTCTCGGCCGGCCCGAAGATCCTGGGATCCAGCGGCGGCGGCACCGCCGGCGGGCGGATCGGCGGGACGAGCGTGACCGTCACCTTCGGATCGCCGATCGCCTGGACGAGCGCGGCCTGCGTCGCCTCCACGCTGTTGCCCGGGAAGATGCGGCAATTGATATTGGCGCCCGCCCGCTGGGGCAGCGCATTGTTGGCATGGCCGCCATCGAGCAACGTCGCCACGCAGGTCGTGCGCAGCATCGAATGATAGGAACGATCCCTGTCGAGGATCGCGAGCGCTGCCTTGTCGGCCGGATCCTTGGAGATCGCGACCATCGCTGCGCCCATCTCGCCCGGTTGCGACTTGCCGACGCGCGCGAAATAGGCGCGCGTCGTATCCGAAAGCTGGACCGGGAATTCATAGGTCGCGACCTTCTTCAGCGCATCGGCCAGTTCGTAGATCGCATTGTCCGGCACGGGGACGGAGCTGTGGCCACCGGGATTGGTGGTCTCGATCCGGTAATTCTGCACGGCCTTTTCGCCGACATGCATCGTCATCAGCACGACCTTGCCGTGACCATCCGTGCGCCCGCCACCGCCTTCGTTGAGCGCGAATTCGGCGGCGATCAGATCAGGCCGGTTCTTCGCGAGCCACTCGGCGCCGTCGAAAGCCCCGGTCGTCTCCTCGCCGCAGGTGAGCGCCATCTTGATCGTGCGCCCTGGCTTGTACCCGCTCTTCCGGAAGCGGATCATCATATCGACCCAGGCGGCATCCATCGCCTTCATGTCCGAGGTGCCACGGCCGTAGAAATAGCCGTTTTCCTCGATCAGCTTGTAAGGATCGCGCGTCCAGTCCTCGCGCTTGGCCACCACCACATCGAGATGGCCGAGCAGCAGCATCGGCTTCAGCGTCTTCGACGTGCCAGGATAGACGACGACGATCCCGCCTTCCTTGGGATGATCGGGCACCGCGAAGCGCGTAATCTGGTCCGCCGCATAGCCGGCATCCTTCAGATGCCCCTCAATCTTGTCCGCCAGCGCCGTGCAGCTGCCGGTGGTGATCGACGTGTCGGTCTCCACCATCTCCTGATAGAGCGCCCGGAAGCTCTGCTGCTCGGGCGTCAGCGGCGGGGTCTGCGCGCCGGATGGCCATGCGAGCAGCGAAAGCCCGACCGTTCCCAAAAGCCGCTTCTTCATCGTCGCTCCCATGCTTGCCCGGCGCCATGATGGGGCGTCTTCGGCGGACGGCGCAAGCCCGGATCGGAGCGCTCATGACGACGAAGGTCGACGATCCGGAACAAGAGCGCGGAACGGGAGTTTTTCGTATCCGGAGAGGATGCTTCCTCACAAACGACACAAGAATAATCGCCCGTAGGCGTAGCGTAAGGCGCCCTCGTCACACGAACTGTGGCGGGGGCGCGGTCGGCTTGGCGGAGATCGGAGAGCAACGATCCGCCGGCTAGAGTGCCGATCCGACGAAATGGCCGACAAGGGCCGTAAATCCCATGGCGAACGCCCCCCAGAAGAAGACGCGCAACGCGGCCGGACGGATGGGCGCGCCACCGATATGCGCGCTGATCGAGCCGAGTAGTACCAGCGTCGCGAGGGAAGCCAGCGTCACGCCCTCGCTCGTGAAACGGAGCGGAACCACGAGCGCGGTGAGGATGGGAAGCGTCGCCCCAAGCGCGAAGGAAGAGGCCGAGGCGAGCGCGGCCTGCACGGGGCGCGCCGCAGTCACCTCGTTGATGCCAAGCTCATCGCGGGCATGCGCGCCAAGCGGATCCACCGCCATCAGGCTGACGGCCACCTGCCGGGCCAGTGCCGGACCGAGGCCGCGCCGCTGATAGATGAGCTGCAATTCGCGCGTTTCCGCATCAGGCTCGGCCGCCAGCTCCCTCTTCTCGATCGCGAGATCGGCGCGCTCGGCATCGGCCTGCGACGAGACCGAGACATATTCGCCCGCCGCCATCGACATGGCGCCCGCCACCAGACCGGCAAGCCCGGTGACCACGACCTGTTCACGCGAGGAATGGGCCGAAGCGACGCCGACAATCAGGCCGGCGGTAGACAGGAGGCCGTCATTCGCCCCCAGAACGGCGGCACGCAGCCAGCCGATCCTGTCTCCGGCGTGGCGCTCCGCATGGCGATCCGCGCGCGCTTTCATGGCAGCCGGGACAGGGCATGGGCGCGCGAAAACCGATCCCCCCGCCTCACCATGCGACAGTCTCCATTTCGCTTGGGTTACGCCCGGCAAATCCCTATATGCTCGGCATGGCAGATACCCCCGAAACCAGCAACGGCTCTGAAGATTACGGCGCCTCCTCGATCAAGGTGCTCAAGGGCCTCGATGCGGTCCGCAAACGGCCCGGAATGTATATCGGCGATACGGACGATGGATCCGGCCTCCACCATATGGTGTTCGAGGTTAGCGACAATGCGATCGACGAGGCGCTGGCCGGCCATTGCGACCGGATCGTCATCACGCTGAATCCCGAAGGCTCGGTTTCCGTCGAGGATAATGGGCGCGGCATCCCCACCGGCATCCATGCCGAAGAGGGCGTATCCGCGGCCGAAGTCATCATGACCCAGCTGCACGCGGGCGGAAAATTCGACAACACCAATGATGCCAATGCCTACAAGGTTTCGGGCGGCCTGCACGGCGTGGGCGTCTCGGTCGTCAACGCGCTGAGCGAATATCTGGATCTCACCATCTGGCGCGATGGCGAGGAGCATTACATGCGCTTCGCCCATGGCGATGCCGTGGCGCCGCTCAAGGTGGTCGGTCCCGCGCCCGCGGGAAAGAAGGGCACGAAGGTGACCTTCCTGCCGAGCCCCGCCACCTTCAAGATCACCGAATTCGATTTCGAGAAGCTGGAGCATCGCTATCGCGAACTGGCGTTCCTGAATTCCGGCGTGCGCATCTTCCTGGTCGATGCGCGCCATGCCGAGAAGGTGGAGCATGAATTGTTCTACGAGGGCGGCATCGCGGCCTTCGTGAAATATCTGGATCGCGCCAAATCGCCGCTCTTCCCCGATCCGATCGCGGTGCATGGCCAGCGGGACGATGTGGGCATCGATGTCGCTCTCGAATGGAATGATTCCTATTACGAGAATGTCCTGCCGTTCACGAACAACATCCCGCAGCGCGACGGCGGCACCCACCTTGCCGCATTCCGCGCCGCGCTGACGCGCACGCTCAACAATTATGCGGAGAAATCCGGCGCGCTGAAGAAGGAGAAGGTGACCCTCACCGGCGATGACATGCGCGAGGGCCTCACCGCGATCGTATCGGTCAAGCTGCCCGATCCGAAATTCTCGAGCCAGACGAAGGACAAGCTCGTCTCCTCCGAAGTGCGTGCGCCGCTGGAAAGCCTGATCGCGGACAAACTGGCCGAGTGGCTGGAAGAGAATCCCAATCACGCCAAGGCGATCATCCAGAAGATCATCGATGCCGCCGCCGCGCGCGAGGCCGCCAAGAAGGCGCGCGAACTGACGCGCCGCAAGGGCGTGATGGATATCGCCTCCCTTCCCGGCAAGCTGGCCGACTGCCAGGAGCGCGATCCCGCCAAGAGCGAGCTTTTCCTGGTGGAGGGTGACTCGGCCGGCGGATCCGCCAAGCAGGGCCGCGATCGCAACACGCAGGCGATCCTGCCCCTGAAGGGCAAGATCCTGAACGTGGAGCGCGCGCGCTTCGACAAGATGCTGTCGTCAAAGGAGGTCGGCACGCTCATCCAGGCGATGGGCACGGGCATCGGCCGCGACGATTTCAACATCGAGAAGCTTCGCTACCACAAGATCGTCATCATGACGGACGCCGACGTGGACGGCGCGCATATCCGCACCCTGTTGCTCACCTTCTTCTATCGGCACATGCCGGAGATCATCGAGCGCGGGCACCTCTTCATCGCCCAGCCGCCGCTCTACAAGGTCGCCAAGGGCCGTTCCGAAGTCTATCTGAAGGACGCGCCCGCGCTGGACGATTATCTGGTGGATGCGGGCCTCGGCTCCAGCGCGCTGGAAACCGGCGAAGGCACGCGCACCGGGCAGGATCTGCGCAGCCTGATCGATCATGCGCAGCGCGTGAACCGGCTGATGGCTTATGTGCCGCGCCGTTACGATCATGCCATGATCGAGGCGATGGCGCTTGCCGGCGCGCTGGATCCGGAGATCGGCGATCGCGCCAGCATGGCGACCGAAGCCGCCTCGTGGCTGAACCGCGCCGATCCCGAGGCGCGCTGGACGGTCGAGGCCACCGGCGAAGGCGGCTATCATGCGAAGCGCCTGTGGCGCGGCGTGACCGATCATCACGTGGTGGATGCGGGCTTCGTCGTTTCGACCGAAGCGCGCAGGCTGCATGCGCTGATGGCTGAACAGGCCCGGAGCTATGCCGTCGAGGCGCGGCTCGTTTCGATCAAGCAGGCCGAGCGCGCGGACGATGCCGACGACGACGCGACGCCCGAGCCCGCCAAGGGCAAGCGCATCACGCGGCCGTCCGAATTGCTGGAGGCGATCCTCGCCTCCGGGCGCAAGGGCCTCGCCATCGCGCGCTACAAGGGCCTGGGCGAGATGAATGCCGAGCAGCTGTGGGAAACCACGCTGGATCCGGCCAACCGATCGATGCTGAAGGTGGAGATCGCGCAGGCCGACGTGGCCGACGAGATCTTCACGCGGCTGATGGGCGACGTGGTGGAGCCGCGGCGCGAATTCATCCAGGACAACGCGCTCTCGGTCGCCAATCTGGACGTCTGATGCCCGAAATCGTCCGCATCGCCTCGCCCGCCTTGTCGGCGGACATCTCCACGCTCGGCGCGGAGCTGCAGGCGCTGCGGGACGAGGCCGGACGCGATCTGCTGTGGGATGGTGATCCGGCGTGGTGGGCGGGGCGCGCGCCGATCCTGTTCCCGATCGTGGGCGCCGTGGCCCATGACGAGATTCGTGTCGGCGGCCACGCCTATCGGCTTGCCAAGCATGGCTTTGCGCGCAGGGCGGAATGGCAGCTCGTGGAACGGACCGAGGCTTGCGCGACCTTCCGGCTGGAGGATGGCGCCGCGACGCGCGAAGCCTATCCCTTCGCCTTTCGGCTGGACCTCCGCTTCTCGATCGAAGGCGCGACGCTGACGGTGGTGGCGATGCTCACCAACAGCGGCACCACCGATTTGCCGGCAAGCTTCGGCTTTCATCCGGCATTCCGCTGGCCGCTTCCCTATGGGGCGGCGAAGGAGGATCATCGCGTGATCTTCGCGGCACCCGAGCCGGCACCGATCCGCCGCCTCGACAGTGCCGGGCTGTTGCGGCCGACACCAGAGCCGACACCGGTTGCAGGCGATATGCTCGCGCCGGACGCCAGCCTGTTCGAGGATGACGCGATCATCTTCGATCGCCTGGCGAGCCGATCCATATGGTTCGGCGCGCCGGGCACGCGCGGGCTGGACATCGCCTTTCCCGACATGCCGGAACTCGGCATCTGGCAGAAGCCGGGCGCGCCCTATCTCTGCATCGAGCCATGGGCGGGCTTTGCCGATCCTGCGGGCTATTCCGGGGAATTGCGCGACAAGCCCGGAATCCTCCGTCTTCCGGCCGGATCGAGCCATCAGTTCCTGATGAAAATCACGCTGGGTTCAGAAACGCCCCAGTAACTTCATCGCGGTGATCGCCCATATCAACCGCGTGGGAACAGCCACCCCATCCAACGAGGTGCATGGCCTGTTCGTGGAATGGGCGAAGGGCAGGATCGGGGATCGGCGCACCGCCGCATTGTTCGCGCGCATGGCCGATCGCTCTGGCATCGCACAACGCTGGTCCGTCCTCGCGCCCGAGCCTGAGGCGCGCCAGATCGATCCGGGCGGCTTCTATCACGGCGCCTCGCCCACGACGGCCCGGCGCATGTCCATCTATGCCGAGGAAGCGCCCCGACTGGCGCTGGCGGCGATCGCCAGATTGGGGCCGATCGAGGGCGTGACGCATATCGTCGTCGCCAGTTGCACCGGATTCGTGGCGCCGGGGGTCGATCAGATTATCGCCTCGCGGCTGGGCCTTTCTGCCACCGTCGAACGCGTGCTGGTGGGCTTCATGGGCTGCTATGCCGGGGTCGCCGCGCTGCGCACCGCCCACCATATTGTGCGCTCCGAGCCCGCAGCAAAAGTGCTCGTCGTCACCGTGGAATTATGCACGCTGCACCTGCAGCATTCGACGGAAATCGAGCCATTGCTGGCCATGCTGCAATTCGGCGATGGCGCGGCCGCCGCCATCGTGAGCGCGGAGCCCAAGGGGCTGGCGATCACACGCACCTTCTCCACCGCCCTGCCCGACAGTGCGGAGATGATCCGCTGGGAAATCGGCGATACCGGGTTCGCAATGCATCTGGCAGGCGGCGTTCCGGCCCGGATCGCCGACTCGCTTGCGCAGCCCGAAACGCGGGCCGCCATGCTGGGCGACGGACCCGTCGACATGTGGGCGGTCCATGCCGGGGGGCGATCGGTTCTGGATGCGGTGGAGCGCGCATTGTCCCTTCCCGAAAGCGCGCTCGCGGAATCCCGCGCCGTGCTCTTCGCGAAAGGCAACATGTCGTCCGCAACCTTGCTGTTCGTGCTGGAGCGACTGATGACGCGGGATGATGGCGCGGCCGGCGGCATCGCGCTCGCCTTCGGCCCCGGCATGGCGGCGGAAGGCTTTGGCTTTCGGCGGGCAAGGTGAGCGGGCTCGGGATCCGCAGCCGCGAAGAGGAGCAGATGGATGCCCTCGATCTTGATTTCGAAAGCTATGCGGCGCTGCTGACCGATCTCGCCAAGGTGAACCGGCTGCTGCTGTCCGCGCGACCGACGCTCGCTTTTCTCGCGCGCGCCATGGGCGGCCGGCGCCGCTTCCGGCTGCTGGACGTGGGGTTCGGCCATGGCGATATGCTGCGCAGCATTTCCCGCTGGGCGAGGGCGCGGGAAATCGATGCCGAACTGATCGGCATCGATCTCAATCCCCGTTCGGAAATCGTCGCCAAGGCGGCGACGCCGGCCGGAACCGGCATCTCGTTCCAAACAGGCGACTATGCCGGTCTTGCGGGCGAAGGCTTCGATTTCGTCATCTCCAACTTCGTCGCCCACCATATGGCGGACGATCAGTTGATCGCCTTCCTCCGCTTCATGGAGGCCGAGGCGCGCATCGGCTGGCTGGTGAACGATATTCGCCGCAGCGCCTTCGCCCATGCGACCTATCCGTGGCTGGCGCGCGCGATGCGCTGGCACCGGATCGTGCGCGAGGACGGCACGCTTTCGATCGCGCGCGGGTGGCGTGAGGCGGAATGGCCCCCCTATCTGGCGGCCGCCGGCGGCCACGCAGCGACAGCGAGGATCGTCCGCCGCTTTCCCTTCCGATTATGCGTCGAACGGACACGCTGATCATCGGCGGCGGGCCGGCCGGGGCCGCCGCCGCGATCGGGCTGGCGCATGCCGGCCGCGCACCGCTGATCGTGGAACGACGCGCCCTGCCGGGCGGAATCGTCTGCGGGGGATTTCTCGGCTGGGATGCCATCGCCTCCCTGCGTCGGCTGGGAGTGGACCGGGTGGCGCTGGGCGCCGCGCCGATCACGCGGCTGCGGCTGATCGCGGGAGGACGCTCCACCGAGACGTGGCTGCCGGCGGAAGCGGGCGGGCTTTCGCGCGCACGGCTGGACGATGCGATGCTGGCCCTGGCGGAGAGGACGGGCGCCATCGTGCTGCGCGGCGTGACGGTCCGGCGCGTGACCGGCACGCGCGCGGATCTTGGCAATGGCGAAGCGATCGAGGCGAGCCGGTTGATCGTCGCCACGGGCAAGCATGCGGTGCGAGGCGCGGAGCGCGGCGCTCCTGGCGGCTCGATCGGCCTGCGCACGACGATTGCGGCACCACCCGACCTCGCTGGAACGATCGAACTGCATCTCTTTCGGGGCGGCTATGCCGGCCTGCTCGTGCAGGAGGATGGCCAGGCCAATCTGTGTGTTTCGGTGCGGCCCGGGCGCCTGCGCGAGGCCGGCGGTCAGCCAGCGGCGCTGATGGCCGACCTTGCGCGCGAGGCTCCGGCGATCGCGGAACTGGGGATGGCGGCCACCGCCTGGGATGCGATCGCCGCCATCCCCTATGGCTGGCGCGCGCGGACGACCGCGCCTCTCACCTATCGCGTGGGGGATCAGGCGGCGGTGATCGCCTCACTCGCGGGCGACGGCATCGCCATCGCGCTCGCCAGCGGGCGCGCGGCGGCCGACGCGATCCTGTCCGGCGATCCGGCCGAGGCGCATATCGCGCGCTTCGCCGGCCGCGCGGCGGGGCCGCTGCGCCATGCCGAAATCATCCGGAGGATCGCCGAATCCCCGGCCGCCGCCGCCGCCACGATCCGGGTGATCGATCGCCTGCCATGGCTCGCCCGCCAGGCCGCCCGCCTCACCCGGATCGGCCATTGACCGAGCCCGGCGCGCTACCCACATTCAGGCCATGGAAAAGATCGACCTGCCCGACGCCGAATGGCGCGATCGCCTGACCTCCGAACAATATCATGTGCTGCGCGAAGCCGGCACGGAGCGCGCCTTCACCGGCCGCTACTGGGACAATCACGAAGACGGCGACTATGTGTGCGCCGGCTGCGGCGCGCCGCTTTTCGGAAGCGACGCCAAATATGATTCCGGCTGCGGCTGGCCGAGCTTCACCAAACCCGCCGAAAACCTGGCCGTGACCGAGCATCGCGATCTGAGCCACGGCATGATCCGGACCGAAGTGCGTTGCGCGGCGTGCGAAGGGCATCTGGGCCATGTCTTCCCGGACGGGCCGGGGCCAGAAGGGCTGCGCTTCTGCATCAACTCCGCCTCGCTGGATTTCCAGCCGGATTCGGGCAAGGACAAGGGTTGAGCCGGGCTGGTTACGCGGCAATCCATCGGGATCGCCTTGTGAGCGGGCGCGCGAAACGGTAATCGCGCTCCCGCCTTATGCCTTCCGCCAAATCCGCTCCTCCGGGCCGCGCACGCCGCATTGCCAGCATCGCGCTGCGCACCATCCTGTTCGGCGGGCTGGCGGGCATCGCCGTGCTCGTCGTGGCGGTGATGGTCACCATGGCCTCGCTGCCATCCTTTCAGGACATGATGCAGAAGCCCAACGGGCAGACGGTGCGCGTCCATGCGGCGGACGGATCGCTGCTGCTGTCGCTGGGGCCGAGCTATGGCGACTGGCTGCCCCACGATCGCATCCCGAAGGTGATGCGCGATGCGATCGTCGCCGTGGAAGACCGTCGCTATTACAGCCATCCGGGTATCGACCCGATCGGCATTGCGCGCATGTTCTATGTGGCCAAGCGCCTGCATGACGAAGGCCGGCGCCTGCAGGGCGGATCGACCATCACGCAGCAGCTTGCCCGCAACATCTTCCTCTCCAGCAATTATAGCTACGCCCGCAAGATCCGCGAGGCGATCCTCGCGCTGGCGATGGAGCGCAAATTCTCCAAGGCGCAGATTCTGGAGCTGTATCTCAACCGCGTCTATTTCGGCGGCGGCGCCTATGGCATCGATGCGGCGAGCCGCAAATTCTTCGGCCATCCGGGCGATCATCTGAGCCTGGCGGAGGCCGCGATCATCGCCGGCCTGGTGAAGGCACCGTCCCATTATTCGCCTTCGGCCGATGCGCAGGCCGCGCGCGACCGCGCGACCGTGGTGCTGGACGTGATGGTGGATGCCGGCGCGCTCACGCCTGCGCAGGCAGAAGCGGTGAATCTCAAATCGGTGACGTTCGCGCCCGAACCCAAGCAGAACAGCGTGCGCTATTTCACGGACTGGGCCCTCGCCCAGCTGGACACGCTGGTGGACGAGCAATCCGCCCCGCTGGATGTGTGGACCACGCTCGATCGCAAGATGCAGGATGCCGCCGACGCCGCGATCCGCCAGAATACGCCGGAAGGGCTGCAAGGCGCGCTCGTCTCGATGGAGAATGACGGCGCGGTGCGCGCGATGGTGGGCGGCACGGATTACGTCTCGTCCATCTACAATCGCGCGACGCAGGCGCAGCGCCAGCCGGGATCGGCCTTCAAGCTCTTCGTCTATCTTGCCGCGCTGGAAGCGGGCGTGAAGCCCGGCGATCCGGTGACGGACGAACCGATCACGATCGATAACTGGAGCCCGCGCAACAGCAGCCGGCGCTTCCTGGGCGATATCGACATCCGCACCGCCTTCGCCTTCTCGATCAACACGGTGGCGGCGAAGATCGGCCAGCAGGTGGGCTTCGACAGCGTGGCGGACATGGCGCGACGCTTCGGCATCACCACGCCGATCAACACCCATCCCTCGATGGTGCTGGGCACATCCGACGTGCGCCTGATCGACATGACGCGCGCCTTCGCTGCCATCTCCGCCAACGGAACGGCAGTGGCGCCCTATGGCATCATCAAGGTTTCCACGACCGACGGGACGATCATCTATCAGCGCGAACCCAGCCAGCCACGCGTGCTGGTGGCGCCTTTCGTGGCGGCCGAGATGACCGATCTGCTGCAGACGGCCGTGAATGTGGGCACCGCGCGCGCCGCGCAGATCGGCCGGCCGGTGGCGGGCAAGACGGGTACGACCTCGTCCAACAAGGACGGCTGGTTCCTCGGCTTTTCCAGCGGGCTGACCACAGGCGTGTGGATGGGCCGCGACGATGCCAAGCCGATCCCCGGCCTGCAGGGCGGCCGCAATCCGGCGCAGGCCTTCTCCGCCTTCATGCGCGTGGCCTTGCAGACGCGCCCGGCGGAAAAGTTCGCGACCGATGCGACACTTCCGGAATGGCAGCTTGAGCCGGACGACGAGGCCTATTTCGGCAATCCCGATCAGGGCTTCGGTGGCGACAATCCACCGCCGCAGACGGGCGATGAAGTGACGGGCGAAGTGCCCGAGGTGCAGCCGGTGCCGGGCGACACTCCGCCGCCCGCCAGCGCCCCGGCCCTGCCCAACGCACCGCCCGCGCCCGCCACGCCGCCGCGCGCGGATTCGCAGCCAGAGCCACAGCTGGATCAGCGGTGGCTGGATAATGTTCTGCGCGATCAGCGGCGACCGGCACCCGCACAGCAGACCCCGCCGCGCTGATCCTTCTGACCTGATGCGGTGCGCCTGCGGGCGCGGGACTATGGAGCTGGCCTAACCGCGCCCGAAGGCGTGCAGCCGCGATCCGTTGGCGCGCAGCCATGCACGTTCGGGCTTGGGATCGCGGCCAAACAGGCGCGCGACGGCCGCATGGAAAGCGGGGCTGTGATCCATGTGCAGGCGATGGCCCACCTCATGCGCCACGGTGGCGCGGCGCACTTCGGGCGGGGCGAGGATCAGGCGCCAATTGTAGCGAATGTCGCCGGAGGCGGTGCAACTGCCCCAGCGCGTTTTGGCATCGCCGATGCCGACGCGCGCCGGCGTGACGCCCGCAAGCCCGACATAGTGGGCCGTCTCGGCCGTAAGCCGCGCAAGTGCTTCCGCCCGGAGCCAGCGCAGCACGCGCCGGCCGGCCATGTCCTCCGGCCCGCCGACAAGGATGCGATCGCCCTCGATGGCGATGCGGCGCGCGGCACCCGCAACCCAGCACAGGCGATAGTCGCCACCTTCATAGGGAATGAGAGCGCCGTCCCCCAGCGGCGTCGGGGCCGGCATCGCCGCGATCGTCGCCTCGATCCAGCCGCGATGGCTCTCCGCCCAGCGATAGGCGGCGCTGAGGCTGGCGCGCGCGGGCAGGATCAGCTTCACCGCCCCGTCGCGCGGATCGATCGAAAGCCGCATGCGGCGCGCCCGGCCGGATCGGCGGACGACCAGCGGGCGCCTGCCGCCGCCCGGATCGGCGAAGCTGGGCTCAGAGCTCACGATCGATCATGTGATATTCGAGTTCGCCGGCATCGTCCTCCGACACCGTCCAGCCGCGCGTCGAGGCGCCCGCCTCGTGCACCGTCTCGCGGCTGCCGCTGATCAGATGATGCCAGTCCGGCAGCGGCTGGCCGGCTGCGACCAGCCGATAGGCGCAGCTCGACGGCAACCAGTCGATCGTCCGGAGCTTCGCCGGCGTGAGCCGCACGCAATCGGGCACATGGGTCTTCCGGTTCGGATAATCCATGCACTGCGCATGCTTGCGATCGAGCAGGCGGCAGGCGACGTTGGTGGGGAAGACCTCGCCCGTCTCCTCATCCTCCAATTTGTGGAGGCAGCATTTGCCGCAGCCGTCGCAGAGCGATTCCCACTCATCGCGGTTCAGCCGATCGAGCGGCTTTTCTTCCCAGAAGCGGCTCATCGCACCCACCGCGCGAAGGTTTCCGCGACACCCGCGCCGCCATCCTTGAGATCGACGGGTACGAGGGCGATCGGCTCCCCTTTCGGGCCGAACAGGATGGCCGTGCTCATATGCTGCATCAGATAGCCTTCCACGCCCGGCTCGGGCTTCACCTTCTCGAACGTCGTCGCATATTCCTTCGCCACGGCCGCGATCTGCGTATCCGTGCCTGTGAGCCCGATCATTCGGGGGTGGAACGCGCCGACGAACTGCTTGAGCACCGGCGGCGTATCGCGGGCCGGATCCACCGATATGAAGACGGGCAATATCTTCGCGGCGCGGGCGGAATCCTGCGCCTCGAACGTCTTCAGGCCTTTGGCGAGTGTGAGCATGTCCGTGGGGCAGACATCGGGGCAATAGGTGTAGCCGAAATAGACGACTGCATAGCGCCCCTTCAGGGCTTCGCTGGAGAAAGGCTTGCCGTCCTGATCGACGAGCGTGAAGGGACCGCCGATACGGGCGCCAGCGAGCGGCGCTTCCTGCCCGGGCGCGGGCGAACGCTGGCAGGCGCCGAGCGCCAGCGCGAGCAGCGTGGCGACGACCAGGCGTGGATTGTTCATGGTGCGCTCAATCATGCTTTGCTAGGAGGCGGCTGACAAGCGCGCGCCTTGCCCGCGCAGCCTTCCGTGGAGCAAGATATGGGTGTTCGCCGTCGCTTTGCCATGATCGCCGCGAGCGCGATCGGCCTGGCCCTGGCTGCGCCTTCCATCGCGCAATTTTCGGACAGCTTTTCCTTCCTGAAAGCGGTGAAGGATCGCGATGGCGACAAGGCCATGCCCTTCCTGAACAAGCCCGGCGCACCTGTACTCAACACGCGCGATCCCAATACCGGCGAGACCGCGCTCCATATCGTGACGCGCGGGCATGACATGACATGGCTGGGCTTCCTGCTGGGCCGCGGCGCATCGACCGAGATCAAGGATCGCCAGGGAATGACCCCGCTGCTGGTGGCGGCGCAGACCGGCGATGCCGATGCGACGCGTCTGCTGATCTCCGCGGGTGCCAACGTCAACGCCGTCGACAATAGCGGCGAGACGCCGCTGATCTTCGCCGTGCGCAATCGCGATCTGGTCACCGGACGGATGCTGGTGACGGCCGGCGCGAGCCCAGACAGGCAGGATACGATCGCCGGCAAGAGCGCCCGCGACTATGCGACCGAGGACCGGCGCGGCGCCGCGATGCTGAAGATGCTGGACGAAGCCAAGCCGACCAAGGCGAACAGCGCCAAGATCGCCGGCCCGGTCCGCTAGGCTTTTCGCGCTGCGGTCGGGATCAATCCAGCCCCGCCAGCCCCGGATCGAGCGAGCCCAGCAGGCGCTGTGCTGCGCGACGGGCGAAGCGGAGCGTCTCGGTCTTGCGCCGCGCGCCGGCGAGCGGACGATGCGCGGGATCGCGCAGGATGGCCGCATCATAGCGATCCGCCACGATCAGCCCCGCCACCTGCGGCAGGAAATGCTCCTCCTCGAACGGAGCAAGATCGAATCCGGCGGGCACCGCCCACAGGAAACGATCGCAATAATCCAGATAATCACGCCACTTGGCATCGCCGCGCAGATCGGCACGCGAACATTTTATCTCGACAATCGTGATGCAGCCCCTTGCATCCAGCGCCATAATATCCGCCCGCCGGCCATTGCCGAGGGGCACTTCGCACAAGGCGACGAGATCCTGACGGAACAATAATCGCGCCACGCCGCGCGCGACATCTGCCGCCACGAGCGGGCCATCCTCGAAGCAGGCGGGGCTTGTGGCCATGGCCGAAGACTAGAACGATTCGGGAACGCTTGGAAGACGATTCGAGTCGCCGCTCCCCTTTAAGAAAGCAATTCCATCGCGATGCGGCGCGCATCGGGATGATCGATCTCCACAATCCACAGATCAGGATCGGTGCGACGGCGGCCGGCGAGATAAGCAGGCCGGTCCGCCGGATCGGCCGGGCCTGTCTCCCGCCAAGCATAGCCATCCAGACCGAAGCTGCGCTCGAGCAGGGGGCCATCCGCGCCGCGATCGGCAAGGGCGATCAAGATCGCGCCCGCCGTGGCATCGCCACGGGCCAGCACCATCGCCGAGCCGCCCCCTGCCTCGATCCGGCGTATCAGGGCCGACACGAGCAGGCCGGTTGCGGCCCGCGCTTCCGTCACGTCAGGCGGCGTCCCGCGCGTCGGCCTCGACGAACAGGGCGTAAAGCGCATCGCGCGATCCGGCCCCGCGCAGCTTGGCCACGAAGGCCGAATCGCGCAGACGCCGGCTGACCCGGGACAGCGCCTTCAGATGTTCGACGCCGGCATCGGGCGGCGACAGAAGCAGAAAGACCAGATCCACCGGCATATCATCGATCGACTGGAAATCGATCGGCGTGGCCAGCCGCGCGAAGGCGCCGACGACATGGCCGATCCCCTCGATCTTGCCGTGAGGAATGGCGATGCCGCCGCCGAAGCCGGTGGAGCCGAGCCGCTCGCGTTCCGAAAGACGGGACACGATCACGCGCGGATCGAGCCCCGTCAGTTCGCCGGCGGCCGCCGCCAGCTGCTGGAACAACACTTTCTTGTTCGGAACGGCCAGCTCCGAAAAGACGGCGCTGGGCGCCAAAATGTCAGCAAACTCGTCCATCTGCTCGTCGTCTGTCCGAAAAATATGAAGCCCGATCCGGGCGGGCGGATCAGGCCGCGCGCTGCGGCTCGACCCACCCGATCGTCCCGTCGCCGCGCCGATACACCATATTGAACGCCCCCGTTCCCGAATTCTTGAACAGGAGGGCATTGGTGTTGCGCAGATCGAGCATCATCACGGCATCCCCGACGCTGGCTTCGGGCACGTCGACACGCAGCTCCGCCACGATCGGCGGATGTTCGCCGGCCGATTCCTCCTCGGCTGCCTGGAAGACGGTGTAGCCCGCATCATCCGCAATCTCGCCGGGCTCGGCCGAGGCCACGCCGTTGGTGCCATGCTTGTTCTTCAGCCGGCGCATGTAGCGGCGCAGCTGGGTCTCGATCCGATCGGCCGCCACATCGAAGGCGGGATGCGCCTCCGTTCCCTGGCCGGAACCCTTGAGGATCACGCCCTGCATCACATGGGCGACGATATCGCAGGAGAAGGCGCTGTGGGGTGCATTGCCGAACGTGACGTGCGCCGAGATGCTTCGCGAGAAATATTTGTCGGCCACGCCCTGCAGTCGATCCTCGACATGGGTCCGCAACGCGTCGCCCGTGTCAACCTGATGACCAGAGACCCGGATGTCCATCTTTTGCTCTCCTTATCAAGGGCCGTTCCGCGGCGAAGCGCCGGCCTCAAGCCCAGCATGGGCGCAAGGTCAAGCGGCGTTAAGCAGCCCGCTCCACAACGGATCGGCCAGGGTAGATACAAATGCGGCGTGGCGCGCGAGTTCCGCGTCGCTCGCACGATGCGGGCGGGCGGACCGAAATTGCCGCTCGATCGGCGCCCCGACAGGCCCCGAGACCGGCGAATCGGCCGATTGCGTCTCCGCCAGCGAAAAACCGATCTGGCGGCCGCCCCGTAACTCCACATAGACCTGCGCCAGCAACTGCGCGTCGAGCAGCGCGCCATGCTTCACGCGCTGGCTGCGATCGACGCCATAGCGGCTGCACAGCGCATCCAGGCTATGCTTGGCGCCGGGATGGCGGGCGCGGGCGATGGCAAGCGTGTCCACCATCCGCCCGAGATCGACGGGATCGCGCCCGCACGCCTGCAATTCCCAGTTCAGAAAGCCGAAATCAAAGGTCGCATTGTGCGCGACGAGCGGGCTATCCTGAATGAATTCAATCAGATCGGCCGCGATTTCCGCAAAGGACGGCTTGTCCGACAGGAATTTTTCCGAAAGGCCGTGCACCGCTTCGGCCTCGCTCGGCATCGAGCGGCCGGGATTGATGTAGCAATGATAGTGCCGGCCGGTTTCGACCCGGTTCACGAGTTCGATGCAACCGATCTCGACGAGCTTGTGGCCGTCGGCGGGGCTGAGGCCCGTGGTTTCGGTATCGAAGACAATCTCGCGCATGGCCGGATACTATCGGCCTCGGCGCGCGCCTGCGCAAGCGAGGATCCGGCGGAGATCGGCTGCCGTGCGCATATGCGTCCCGCCTGTGGAGAGGACGAAATCGGCACGCCGCCTCTTTTCGGCGTCGGGCGTCTGGAGCGCGCGGATCCGCGCAAGCTTGTCCGGGCTCATGTCCGGCCGGGCGAGGACGCGCCTGCGCTGCTGCCAGGCGGCCGCCGATACCACGATGATCCGGTCGACGCGCCGCCAGCCGCCCTTTTCGAACAGCAGCGGGACATCCAGCACGACGATCCGGCGGGCACGATGGCGGCGCAGGAAGCGGCGCCGCGCCCGCTCCACCGCCGGATGAACGAGTCGCTCGAGCCGATCGAGTGCCGCACGATCCCCGAACACCGCCCGGGCGAGCTTCGCACGATCCAGACCATACGGCCCGGTCGTATCGGGATGGAGCGATTCGATCGCCGCCAGCAATTCGCCGCCCGGCCCCTGCATCCGGCGCACCTCGGCATCGGCATCGAACACGGGGATACCGAGCCTCCGGATCATCGCGGCGACGGTGGACTTGCCCATGCCGATCGAGCCGGTGAGGCCGATCACGATGCTCATGCCAGCAGCAGGGCGCGCAGCGCGGCCTCGCTTTCGGCATCGGCCGGCGCATCGACATCGAAGAAATGGCGAAACGCGATGCGCGCCTGCCCGATCAGCATCTGCAATCCATCGACAATCGGATGGCCCAGCGCCCTGGCCTGCGCGAGCAGTGGCGTCTCCAGCGGCGTGTAAACCGCATCATAGACGATCGCGCCCGGCGGCATGTGGCTGAAATCCAGATCCAGCGGCGGCTGGCCAGTCATGCCGCAGGACGTGGCGTTCACGACTACATCGAGCCGGCCTTCCATATCCTTCCAGTCGAAATCCAGCGGCTCCGCAAAGTGCGCGAGCGACGTGACATGGACGTGGCCCGAATCGAATCCCGCGGCGATTTCCGCCGCCGCATCCACGTTTCGGGCCGCGAGGATCAACGTGAACCCTTCGCCCCAGAGGCCATGGGCGATCGCCCGCGCCGCGCCCCCGGCACCGAAGATGCGGGCCGTGCGCAGCAGATGCCGCTCATCCAGCAACGGCCGCAGCGGCTCCAGGAAACCGGGCGCATCCGTATTATAGCCGGTGAGCAGGCCATTGCAGGCCACGATCGTATTCACCGCGCCGATGCCGGCCGCCACCGGATCCACCACATCGAGCAGGGGCAGCACCGCCTGCTTGTGGGGAATGGTGACGTTGCAGCCCAGCCAGTCCGGATCGCCGCGCCGCTCGGCCAGATAGGCGGCAAGATCCGCCGGGCGGACATGGGCACGGCGATAATCCCCGTCCAGCCCTGCCCGTTCGAGCCAGAAGCCGTGGATCGTCGGCGATTTCGAATGGGCGATAGGATCCCCGATCACCTCGGCATAACGTGTCATGCGGCGATCACACCCCGGATGCGCAGCCAATCGAGCAGGGGCAGGAGCGGCAGGCCCATGATCGTGAACTGACTTCCCTCGATCCGCGCGAACAGCTGCGCGCCGAGCCCTTCGATCCGATATCCGCCCACGCAGCCGCCGATAGCGGGCCATTCCGCATCGAGATAGGAATCGAGAAACGCCTCGGAAAAAGGCCGCATCGTCAGTTTGGCCACGTCGACGTGGCGCCAGATGGGCTGGCCGGCGAACGCGACCACGGCGGCACTCGCCAGACGATGCGTGGTGCCGGCGAGCGCCAGGAGCTGCTCGCGCGATTCCTCCCGGCTTTCCGCTTTGTCCAGCAACGCGCCGTCCGCCGCCTGGACGGTGGAATCGCACCCCAGCACAAGCGCATCCGGATGGCGGCGGGAAATCTTCACCGCCTTCAGCTCCGCCAGTGCATCGGCAATGCCGCGCCCATCGAGCCCGTCGGCCCGAAACGCCGCCTTCGCTGCTTCCTCGTCCACACCCGGCGCCTCGGCATCGAACGGCACACCCGCCGCCTCCAGCATCGCCTTGCGTGAAGAGGATTGCGACGCGAGGATCAGGCGGCTCACGGTCGGGGCTCCATTCCGTGGCTGGTCAGCAGATTGATGATCGCGGCGGCCGTCTCCTCGATCGAGCGGCGGGTGACATCGATCACCGGCCAGCCCTTGTCCGCGAAGATGCGCCGCGCGAACGCGAGTTCACCCGCCACCGCTTCCTGATCGACATAGGCCGTCTCGGTCACCTGATTCAGCGAGAGAAGCCGGTTGCGGCGGATCTGGATCAGGCGATCCGGGCTGGTGGTAAGGCCGACGACGAGCGGTTTCTTCAGCGAATAGAGGATCGGCGGCGGCGGGCTTTCCACCACCAGAGGGATGTTGGCGACCTTGTAGCCGCGATTGGCGAGATAGATGGAGGTCGGCGTCTTCGAACAGCGCGACACGCCGGCGAGCACGATATCGGCCTCTTCCCAATCTTCCGGCGCGATCCCGTCATCATGCGCGATTGTGAACTGGATGGCATCGACGCGCGCGAAATATGCCGCGTCCAGCGTATGCTGCCGGCCGGGCTTGGCCTTCGCTTCCTGCCCCAGCAGCCGCTGAAGCGCTTCGGTCACGGGATCGAGCGCGGCGACGTGAGGCAGGCCCGCCACCTGGCAGCGCTGTTCCAGCGTGCGGCGTACATCCGAATTCACCAGCGTGTAGATGATGAGGCCCGGCCGCTGGAGGATCTCCCCCATCACGCGATCCAGATGCCCTTCGGAACGCACCATCGGCCAGAAATGCTTGATCGTTTCCACGCCATCGAACTGGGCGATGCCGGCCTTGGCGATCGCCTCCAGCGTTTCGCCGGTGGAATCCGAAAGAAGATGGAGGTGAAGGCGCATGAGCGTCGGCTTCTAGAGCCTGATCGCTCAGGGTGGAAGCAGGGCAGAGCCCGTCACGGGCTCTGCCGGAACCATCTTCACGTTTCGTGCGGGAACGCTCCCGAGCCCTTGCAGACCCCGAAAACCAGCCTGTGGAAAAAATTGGGGGTGAGCGGCCCGAAAACCCCGTGGGTGGCGCGGTGGATGGCTGGCGATCCCCGATTCAAACGAGCGATCCCGTGCTTTTTCCACAGGGGATCAACGAATCCCGCCGCCTGTGGATAACGGGGGCAGTTTCATCGACTCGTCGGATCTAAAGGAGATTCATGGGAGTCAAACTGTTGGCAAGTCCGACGGTGGCGAATAAACCCCGCTCGGCGGCCGCCTACTGACTCCAACAATCTCCTTTTAAACTCTTAAGGTAAGAAAAGGGATGCATGCGATTCCGGCGAGCGTGTCGCCCGAAACGGCCTCTGACAGGCCCCTCCTCGCCGTTCTGCGCGGTGAAAGACGCGATCCTCCGCCCGTCTGGCTGATGCGCCAGGCCGGACGCTATCTTCCCGAATATCGGGCACTGCGGGAGGCCAAGGGCGGCTTCCTCGCCATGTGCTACGATCCAGCAACGGCAGCCGAGATCACGCTGCAGCCGATCCGGCGCTTCGGCTTCGATGGCGCGATCCTTTTTTCCGACATTCTGGTCATCCCCCATGCACTGGGGCAGGATCTGTGGTTCGAGGCCGGCGAAGGCCCCCGCCTCGCGCCACCGCTTCTGGATGGCGACTTCTCGATGCTGCGGCAGGCGATCGGGCGGCTGGATCCGGTTTACGAGACGGTCCGCCATGTCGTGGCCGATCTGCCGGCCGGGACGACGATGCTGGGCTTTGCGGGATCGCCCTGGACAGTGGCGACCTACATGGTCGCAGGGGCAGGATCCAAGGATCAGGGGGCGGCCCGCCGGCTCGCCTATCGCGATCCGGTGGCCTTCCAGCGACTGATGGATCTGATCGTCGGGGCGACGGTGGAGTATCTCATCGGCCAGATTGATGCGGGCGTGATGGCGATCCAGCTCTTCGACAGCTGGGCCGGGAGCCTCGCACCGGATGAATTCCGGCGCTGGGTGATCTCACCCAATCGTGCGATCGTGGACGCGGTTCGGGCACGGCAACCGGCTGCCGTGATCATCGGCTTTCCCAAGGGAATTGGTGAAAAGCTGCCCGTCTATGCGCGCGAAACGGGCGTGGACGCCGTCGGGCTGGACGAGACGATCGATCCGGTCTGGGCAAATGATGCGCTGCCCGGGGACTTGCCGGTGCAGGGCAATCTTGACCCGCTGGCGCTCGTCGCGGGCGGATCGGCGCTGGAACGCGCGGTGGGAACGATCCGGGCGGCACTTGCGACACGGCCGCATATCTTCAATCTCGGGCACGGAATTCTGCCGGAAACACCGGTATCGCATGTCGAGCAACTGCTCGCTATGCTGCGCCGATGACGCCCGTGAGCCTGGGAGCCGTGCTCGCCTTGACGTATGAATGGATCAAGGCCGGCCATGTCATTTTCGTGATCTTCTGGATCGCGGGGCTGTTCATGCTGCCGCGCTATTACATCTACCATCAGGAATCCCCGCCGGGCTCCGCCGAGGAGAAGCGCTGGATCGATCGCGAGCGGAAGCTGCGCAACATCATCATCACGCCTTCGATGATCCTCGTATGGGTGTTTGGCCTGATCCTGGCGTGGCAGCTCGGCCTGTTCGCCGGCTCGCCGGGGTTGGGCTGGCTGCATCTGAAGATCGCGCTGGTGTTCGGCCTCTCGGGCTATCACGGCTATATGGTGCGCTACGGCAAGAAGCTGGCCCGCGGCGAACGGCCGGTGAGCGGCAAGGCATTGAGGATCATGAACGAGGTGCCGGGCATCGTCACGGCGCTGATCGTCATCCTCGTGATCGTGAAGCCGTTCTAGATACGGAGCGGGGATGCGGCGCCGGGCTCATCTCCTGTGCCAATCCGGCATTTGCTGGCTTGTGGGGCTGCTGATCGCGTTGCTTCCGAACCTGCCGGCCCGCGACGCGATGATTCCGCGACTGGCGGCGCTCGAATTCGCGCTGCTGATGGCGTTGCCGATCCTCGGTCTGGGCTGGCTGCTGGCCATATTGTTCGCAGAACGGATCATCGCCAATCCGAAACGCTGGTGTGCCGCTTTCCTGATCGCGACGGGGCTGTATCTGGCCGAGGAAGGATTCGGAGATACCGCGTGGATCGCTGTCTGGATCGGCGCGGTCATATCCGGCGTGGCGCTGGCGGCGTGGCTGACGATTCGGCCGCCGGCCTTGCGCCGCGAGGCACCGACCACCATCTGAATCTCTTGACGGCGCGCGACGCGGCATTTACGCCCTCGCCAACGGCCACCCGCGTCCTGCGGCGGCCTCCAGCCTCCAAGCTCAGCAGAATGTCGCCCGCTTTTGCCCGCGCATTCTCCCCTCCCCGACCCACACCGGACTGCCCAGATGCATCTGAAAGACCTCAAGAAGAAGACTCCCGCCGAACTGGTCGCCATGGCCGAGGAACGTGGCGTCGAGGGCGCATCGACGATGCGCAAGCAGGATCTGATGTTCGGCATCCTCAAGGCAGAGGCCGAGGAAGGCGAGCAGATATTGGGGTTGGGCACGATCGAGGTGCTGCAGGATGGCTTCGGCTTCCTGCGCAGCCCAGAGGCCAATTATCTGGCCGGGCCAGACGATATCTATGTCTCTCCCAACCAGGTCCGGAAGTTCGGCCTGCGCACCGGTGACACGGTGGAAGGCGAGATCCGCGAGCCCAAGGACGGCGAACGCTATTTCGCGCTCACCAAGCTCACCCAGGTCAATTTCGACGATCCGTCGGCAGTCCGCCACCGCGTCAATTTCGACAATCTGACGCCGCTCTATCCCGAACAGAAGCTGACGCTCGATCCTGCCGATCCGACCGTGAAGGACAAGTCGGCCCGCGTGATCGATCTCGTCTCGCCGCAGGGCAAGGGCCAGCGCACCCTGATCGTGGCGCCGCCGCGCGTCGGCAAGACGGTGATGCTCCAGAATATGGCCAAGGCCATTACGGACAATCATCCCGAGGTATTCCTGATCGTGCTGCTGATCGACGAGCGGCCCGAGGAAGTGACGGACATGCAGCGATCGGTGAAGGGCGAGGTCGTCTCCTCCACCTTCGACGAGCCGGCGACGCGCCACGTCGCCGTCGCCGAGATGGTGATCGAGAAGGCCAAGCGTCTCGTTGAGCACAAGAAGGACGTGGTGATCCTGCTGGATTCGATCACGCGCCTCGGCCGTGCCTACAACACCGTCGTCCCTTCGTCGGGCAAGGTGCTGACGGGCGGTGTCGACGCCAACGCGCTCCAGCGCCCGAAGCGCTTCTTCGGCGCGGCCCGCAACATCGAGGAAGGCGGTTCGCTCTCCATCATCGCTACCGCGCTGATCGACACCGGTAGCCGCATGGACGAAGTGATCTTCGAAGAGTTCAAGGGCACCGGCAACTCCGAAATCGTCCTCGATCGCAAGGTGGCCGACAAGCGCATCTTCCCGGCGATGGATGTCGGCAAGTCCGGCACGCGCAAGGAAGAGCTGCTGCTCGACAAGGCGAAGCTCTCGAAGATGTGGGTGCTCCGCCGAATCCTGATGCAGATGGGCACAACCGACGCGATGGAATTCCTCCTCGACAAGATGAAGGATTCCAAGACGAACGAGGATTTCTTCGATTCGATGAACCAGTAAAGCGCCGCGCGTGATCCTCGAACATGCCCTGCTCCGGATCCGTGACGGAGAGAGCGGGGCGTTCGAGGCGGCGCTGCGCGATGCGATTCCGTTGATCGCCGCGTCGGCCGGCTTCGAGGATATCGAGGTGAGGCCCGCGGCCGAGGAATTGGGCCTCTATCTGCTGCTGGTGCGGTGGAAGGACGTGGAGAGTCATCGCGACGGATTTCGACTTTCGGATCGCTATCGACGCTGGCGCGCCCTTCTCCATCATTTTTACGAGCCGATACCCGATGTGACCTACTTTGGGCCGTCGATCATCGACAGTCCCGTCCCGGCCGGATAACAGCGACGGATGCTCGAACTCTGGCAGCACATCGTCGCTGATTTCGCCAATCTCGGTTCGCCCGCGACGCTCGCGGCGTTCGGCCAGGTTCTGATGATCGATGTGATGCTGGCCGGCGACAATGCGATCGTCGTCGGCGCGCTCGCGGCGGGCCTGCCCGCCGATCAGCGGCGCAAGGTGATCCTGATTGGAATCCTGGCCGCGCTGGTGCTGCGCGTTCTGTTCGCGCTGATCGTCACGCAATTATTGCAGGTCGTCGGTCTCGTTCTGGCGGGCGGGCTGCTGCTGCTGTGGGTCGCGTGGAAGATGTGGCGCGAGTTGCGGGACGATCGCAAGACCGAAGAGCGTGAGGATGTGAAGCCCGCGCGGAGCTTCGCGGCGGCTGCCTGGGCCGTTGCCGTTGCCGATGTGAGCATGAGCCTGGACAATGTGCTGGCGGTGGCCGGCGCGGCGCGCGATCATCCCGGCATCCTGATCATCGGCCTGATCCTCTCCGTGATCCTGATGGGCGTCGCCGCAAACGTGCTGGCCAAGGTGATCGATCGCTATCGCTGGATCGCCTATCTCGGCCTGCTGGTGATCCTGTATGTCGCGGCCAGGATGATCCATGACGGGTTCACCAATCCCTCCGTGGGAATCCTCTCGATCTTTTGAGCGCCGCCCCTTCGGGGGGTGAGGGCCGGCTCAGGGAATCAGGACGGTCGATCCGATGGTCTTGCGGCCTTCCAGCGCACGATGGGCTTCGGCGACATCCGCCAACGGGAAGGTCTGGCCGATTTCCACCTTGAGCGTGCCATCCGCTATCCGTGCGAACAGGCGCGCGGCGGCGGCCTCTAGCCTTTCGCGCGTATCCACATAATCGAACATGGTGGGCCGGGTGAGGAAGACCGAGCCCGCTCTCTGCAACGTGGCGGGCGATACGGGATCGGGTGCGCCGGAGGCATTGCCGTAACTGACAACTAGGCCGCGTCTGGCCACGCAGGCGATCGAGGCTGGCAGGCTCGCTTTCCCCACGCTGTCGAGCACCAGATCGACGCCAGCGGGGCTGATCGCGCGGACGTCTTCCTCCAGCGTATCGAAGGCGCCGTGGAGCACATGATCTGCGCCCAGCGCACGGACCCGCTCCCCTTTTTCCGGAGAGCCCACATGGGCGATGACGGTGGCGCCCAATGCCTTGATCCAGGGGACGAGCAGTGAACCCACGCCACCGGCGGCGGCATGGACGAGCACCGTCTGGCCCGGCTGCACGTTGCCGCATTCGCCGACCAGAAGATCGGCGGTCATGCCCTTCAGCATCACGGCCGCGGCCGTGCGATCGTCGATGGCATCCGGCAGGATAACGAGATTCCGGGCGGGATAGGCGCGGACGGTGGCATAGGCGCCCAGTGGTGCGCCCGCATAAGCCACGCGATCGCCGGGCTTCAAACCGGTCACGCCTTCGCCGACCGTTTCGATCATGCCCGCCGCCTCGGAGCCGAGCCCGCTGGGGAGCGGCAGCGGATAGGCGCCACGGCGATAATAAGTATCGATGAAATTGAGGCCGATCGCCGTATTCCGGACGATCACTTCGCCCGCGCCGGGCACGATATGTCCGACAGGCTCGCGCTCCATCATCTCCGGTCCGCCCGTGGCCCGGAGAACGATGCGATAGTCGCTCATGCCAGATGCTCCGCAAAGAAATCGCGCGTCCGCGCTTCCGCCAGGCTCGCAGCCTCCCCGCTCCGCCTCTTGCCGAACGTATCGGCGAAGCCGTGATCGACGCCGGGATACTCCTCGATCGTCACATGCGCGTTGGGATCCAGCGCGGCATGGATCGCGGACAGCGCCTCGGCGCCGATGAAATGATCCTGATCGGCGAAATGGAGCAATAGCGGCTTCGCGATCGCATGGGATTCGCCGAGGGCCGCATCGATTCCCGCCCCATAGAAGCCCACGCTCGCATCGATATCGGTGCGCGTGGCGGCGAGATAGGAGACGCGGCCGCCCATGCAGAAGCCGACAATGCCGACCTTGCCGCCCGTCATCAGCGCGCGGGCGGCGCGGATCACCGCCTCTACATCCTGTATGCCCTTGTCGACATTGAATTTCGTACGAATTTCAAATGCATGGGCCATCTGTTCCGGCACATCCGGATCGACATCGAAGCCGGGTGCGAACCGCCAGAACATGTCTGGTGCCAGCGCGAGATAGCCGAGCGCCGCCCAGTCATCCGCCTTTTTGCGAATGCCGGCATTCACACCGAATATCTCCTGGATCACGATGATCGCGGCTTTGGGCGTGCCAGCCGGAAGCGCGCGATAGACCGGGAAGCTGCCTGAGCCGTCAATCGCGGCCACTTCCATCATGTCGGTCATGCGATGCCATCCTTCCGATCGGTCCGTCAGGCGCGCGATACGGGCGTCCCTCGACGGTATCCCTTTGATCCTCTACCAATCCCGGGACCTCGCGCAACGGGAAGCCTTGGCCCATGAACATCACGATGAACATCGATTGCACACCGGAAGAGGCACGCCGGCTGATGGGGCTGCCGGATATGGCGCCGATCCACGAGCTTTACATGGACAAGCTGAAGCAGACGATGGGCGAAGGCTTCTCCCCGGAGGCGGTGGAGAATATGATGCGCGCATGGACGCCGATGGGTGAAGTGGGCTTCGGCGTATGGAAGCAGTTGATCGATCAGATGACGGGATCGGCCAAGAAGTGATGCCCGCCCCTGCGGGGGATACGATCTTCGCGCTTTCGAGCGGAGCGCCGCCGGCGGCGATCGCGATCGTCCGGCTGAGCGGGCCGCTGGCGGCGATGGCGCTCCGGGAAATCGTGGCGAAGCTGCCCGAGCCGCGACGGGCGACGCATGCGGCCCTCCACGATGGCGAAGGCGGTCTGATCGATCGGGCCTTGCTGTTGTGGATGCCTGGCCCCGCCTCCGCCACGGGCGAGGATCTGGCCGAATTCCATCTCCATGGCGGGCGCGCGGTGGTTGCCGCCCTGCTGGATCGGCTGGCGGCATTTCCCGGCCTGCGTCTGGCGGCGCCGGGCGAGTTCACGCGGCGCGCTTTCCTCAACGGCCGGATCGATCTCACTGCGGCCGAGGGGCTGGCCGATCTGCTCGAGGCCGAAACGGCTGGCCAGCATGCGCGCGCGCTGCGCATGGCCGAGGGTGGACTGGGGCGGATCATAGAGCGATGGCGGGCCGCGCTGCTCGATCTGTCGGCCCGGATCGAGGCCGCGATCGAATTTGGCGAGGCGGATGAGGAGGTTGGCACCGATCTTTCGATCGCGGCACCGCTGACGGCTCTGGCCGACGAGGCCAGGGCTATTTTGGCAGCTCCCCCGGCCGAGCGATTGCGCGATGGCGTGAGGATAGTGGCAGCCGGCCCCCCAAATTCAGGAAAATCTACCCTTATCAATGCTATAGCTGGAAGAGACGTGGCGCTGGCGACGCCGATCGCCGGCACGACGCGCGATGTGATCGAGGCGCCGGTCCGGCTCGACGGTCATGCGATCCTGCTGACGGACACGGCGGGCCTGCGGGAGGCGGAGGAGCATATCGAGCAGCTTGGCATTGCCCGCGCGCAAGATGCAATCGAGATGGCCGATCTTCTCCTCTGGTGCGGCGCGCCGGAGGAGAGCCCCGCACCCGAACGCAGCCTGTTCCTCCACACCCGCGCCGATGAGCGGGACGATATCATGCCGCCGGGCAGCCTTCGCGTCTCGATCCATGAGCCCGACAGCCTGTTGGCGCTACGCAGCCGCATCAATGAGCGGTGCCGGCAACTCGTAGGACGCGATGATGAGCTCGCCCTCAATCGACGCCAGCGCGATCTCGTGTCCCTTTTCGCGGCGGAGCTGGATGCCGCGCGGACCAACGGCGATCCGGTTTTGCAGGCCGAGCATCTGCGTCTCTGTCGTGACGCACTCGATCGGCTGACGGGCCGGGCCGGTGTCGAGGAGATGCTCGACAGCCTGTTTGGCCGCTTCTGCCTCGGCAAATAGTTCCACATGGAACATCGGCGGAGGACCCGCTAAAGGCGCATCCATGGTCGGCGCGGACGTTATCATCATTGGTGGAGGGCATGCCGGGGCCGAGGCGGCGGCGGCGGCGGCGCGTTGCGGCGCCGATGTCATCCTCGTTACGGCCCGCGCCAATATGATCGGGGCCATGTCGTGCAATCCGGCCATCGGAGGAATTGGCAAGGGACACCTCGTTCGCGAACTCGATGCCTGTGACGGGCTTATGGCCCGTGCCGCCGATCAGGCCGCGATCCACTATCGGATGCTCAATCGATCGAAGGGGGCCGCCGTACGTGGCCCCCGCGTGCAGGCGGATCGCAGGCGCTTTCATGCGGCCATTCAGGCCGATATCCGCTCGATACCGAATTTGCGGATCATCGAAGGCAGCGTTGGGGCGCTCCAGATCGAACGGGGCGAGATAGCCGGCGTTGTCCTGGAGGATGGTCGGGCCATCCGGGGCCGTGCCGCGGTGCTGGCAACGGGGACTTTTCTCGGCGGTCGCCTCCACTTCGGAATGGAGACGTGCGATGGCGGCCGGATCGGCGAACCGGGTGCGCATCCGCTTGCCCGCCAGATCGCTTCGCTGGGCCTGCCGCTCGCGCGACTGAAGACGGGAACCCCTCCCCGCCTCGACGGCCGGACGATCGACTGGGCCGTTCTCGAAACCCAGCCCAGCGATGAGGACGGATGGACTTTTTCTCCCGCATCACCGGCGCGGCCCCTGCCCCAGCTGGCCTGCGCGATCACGCGCACCTCACGTGCAACGCATGATGTGATCCGGGCGAATCTCGATCGATCGCCTCTTTATGCCGGCGTCATTGAGGGGGTCGGCCCCCGCTATTGTCCGTCCGTGGAAGACAAGATCGTTCGCTTCGGTGATCGTGATGGCCACCAGATATTCCTCGAACCCGAGGGCCTGGACGACCATGCTGTCTATCCGAACGGTCTTTCGACCTCACTGCCGCTCGATGTGCAGCAGGTGATGATCGCCTCCATTCCCGGTCTGGAGCAGGCCAGGATCCTGCAACCCGGCTATGCCGTCGAATATGATCATATCGACCCTCGTATCCTCGATCACGGCCTCGGCGTGCGGAGCATCGCCGGCCTCTATTGCGCCGGGCAGATCAATGGAACGACCGGCTATGAGGAAGCGGGAGCGCAGGGGCTTGTCGCCGGTATCGGTGCGGCTCGTTATGTCGCCGGGCAGGCGCCAGCGCGCTTTGATCGCACCCAATCCTATATCGGCGTAATGATCGATGATCTCGTGCTGCAGGGCGTGACGGAGCCCTACCGCATGCTGACCTCACGCGCGGAATTCAGGCTTCATCTCCGGGCGGACAATGCGATAGTCCGGCTTGGGCCGTTCGCACGTGAACTGGGTGTTCTCTCTCCTGATCGTGAGGCAGCGCTCGATCCATATCTTTCGTCCAGGCGGGCCTGCCTCGCAGCCTTGCAACCGCATGGCGAGGCGATCGCGCGGAGTGCTCCGCTGTCTGATCTGCTTCGCATATCGCCCGAACTTCTGTCCCACGACAGGGACGCCCTTGAGGAGGCTTTGGCGGATATCGCGTATCGACCTTATGTCGAGCGGCAGCATCGGGACGAGGAAGCGCGGCGTGGTGGCGATGCCGCCATCGGCCTCGCTAAGATCGCGCGCTTCGGCGATGTCGCCGGCCTTTCTCATGAGATGGTGGAGCGGCTTGATCGGGCGCGACCCGCGACCCTGGCGGATGCCGGGCGCGTTCGCGGCATCACGCCCGCTGCCTTGACCGCGATCCTCGCTGCGGTTCGTCGCGCGGCATGATCGAGCAGGATGCGAAGGCGCGCGTCGCGTCGAATGTTCCACATGAAACATTCGCCCGGCTGGAACAGCTCGCCGAGCTGGTTTCGTCCGAGAATGAGCGTCAGAATCTGATCGCTCCCTCGACGCTTCCGATCATGTGGAGCCGCCACATTCTGGACTCCGCCCAGCTTATCTGGCTGGCGAACGAGCGCGTCGGTACCTGGCTCGACATCGGATCGGGTGGTGGATTTCCGGGAATCGTGGTCGGCATCATGCGTCCTGGCCCTACCATGCTCGTCGAGCCGCGATCCAAGAGAGCCGCTTTCCTTCGAGAGGTGACGGAAACGTTGGGGGTCGCGGATCGCGTCAAGGTTTTCGCATCCCGCGTGGAAACAGCGCCGCTCGAGGGGAAGGTCTCGATTATCAGCGCGCGCGCCGTCGCCGCCCTGCCTGCCCTGTTCCACATGGCCGCGGCCCATGCGACGGAAAGCACGATTTGGCTGCTGCCGAAGGGCCGTTCTGCCGCCGACGAGGTAGCGGAGGCGCGGCGGGAGTGGCAGGGTGAGATGCAGCTTGTGCCGAGTCTCTCCGATCCCGATTCGGCGATCGTCGTGGCGCAGGGCGTAAGGAGGAAGCGCGGATGAACCGGATCGCGATCGCGAATCAGAAGGGTGGCGTCGGCAAGACGACGAGCGCGATCAACCTTGCGACGGGCCTCGCCGCGACCGGGCTGCGCGTGCTGCTGATCGATTTCGATCCGCAGGGCAATGCTTCGACCGGGCTTGGCGTCGATCAGAACAGCCGCGCGCAATCCTCCTATCAGTTGATGACCGGCGCCGCGCGGCTGGACGATGTCGTCCGGCCTACCGGCATCCCCAAGCTGGATATCGTTCCGGCCACGCAGGATCTCTCGGCGATCGAGGTGGAGCTGGTGGACGAGCCGGATCGCGCGCATCGGCTGGCCAAGGCGCTGGATCAGGCCAATGAACGGTGGGACATCTGTCTGATCGATTGTCCGCCGTCGCTGGGCCTGCTGACGATCAATGCGCTTGTCGCCTCCTCTTCCCTGCTCGTGCCGCTCCAGTGCGAATTTTTCGCGCTCGAGGGTCTCAGCCAGCTGCTCCACACGGTGGAGCGCGTGCGCCAGCGGCTCAATCCCGATCTCGTCATTCTCGGAATCGCCCTCACCATGTATGATCGCCGCAATCGCCTTTCGGAACAGGTCGCGCAGGATGTGCGCGCCGTGATCGGTGATCTCGTCTTCGAAACCGTCATCCCCCGGAATGTTCGTCTTTCGGAGGCGCCGAGCCATGGGCTGCCGGCGCTCGTCTACGATCATCGCTGCCCGGGGTCGGAGGCCTATATCGCGCTCGTCCGTGAGATGATCGGCCGCCTGCCCCAGCAGCCGACTACCAAGGCTGCGGCATGAACGAGGTGAAACGGGGCCTGGGACGCGGGCTGTCTGCACTGCTCGGCGATGTTCAGCGCGAGCAGCCGATCGATCCCGCCGCCCCGCGCGACGGCGGTATTCGCATGATCGATGTGGGTGCGATCCATCCCAATCCCGATCAGCCGCGTCGCCATTTCGACGAGACGGCGCTGGAGGAACTGGCGGCATCGCTGAAGGCACGCGGCTTGCTCCAGCCGATCATCGTGCGCACGCAGGATAGCGGCTACCAGATCGTCGCGGGGGAAAGGCGTTGGCGCGCGGCGCAGCGCGCGCAGCTGCATCAGGTGCCCGCGATCGTCCGCACGATGAACGATGCGGAGACGCTGGAACTCGCGATCATTGAGAATATCCAGCGGCAGGATCTCAATGCGATCGAAGAAGCCGAAGCTTATCAACGGCTTGCTGCCGAATACGGGCATACGCAGGAGGTACTCGGCAAGCTTGTCGGCAAATCGCGCAGCCATATCGCCAATCTGCTGCGTTTGCTCGATCTGCCCCCGGAGGTGCGTCTCGCTCTCGCCGATGGACGCCTCACCATGGGCCATGCCCGGGCGCTGATTACCGCGCAGGATCCTGCCGCGCTGGCGGAGCAGGTGATCCGAGAGGGGCTTTCGGTGCGCGATACTGAGCGGCTTGCGCGCCAGGCGAAAGGCAAGAGCAGCCGCCCCGGCCCGATCGAATATAAGGGCAGTGATGCTGATACCGAGGCGCTGGAGCGGCAGCTGAGCGACCTGCTCGGTCTCAAGGTGACGATCGCCCATGGCCCCAAGGGCGGCACGGTGACGATCGGTTATTCGACGCTCGATCAGCTGGATCTGATCTGCCAGCGGCTGAACGGCGGCCCGATCTGATCCGATCGGGCTGCGGCCTGTCCGATTAGTCCTATCGCCGCCGCGCGGCGTGGCGGCTGACGGCGAGGATCTCCTCCTCCGCCACGAAGCTCCCCGGATAGCCGCTGGCCTTCAATCGCCGTTCCGCTTCTCCCAGTCGGCCGATGGCGGTGGCAAGAGAGGCTACGTTCCAGCGGCCGAGTTCGGAGCGGACCGCGTCCTTCTCCTTCCAGAAGATGGCGCGGCCGGACGTTTCCATCACCCGGTCGATCCCCTCCCCGCTTTCCATCTGGCCCCGCAACTGGGCGAGCAGCAGCGCGCGGCGGCCGAGAGCGCGGAGCACAGGCACGCCCTCCATCCCTTCGCTGGCGAGCCGTTTCAGCTCCTCGTCCGCGATCGCGACATCGCCGCCGAAGACGGCGTGGGACAGGCGCGTGAGATCCCCCTCCTCTATCCCCGCGCCCAGCGCATCCAGCGCATCATGGCCGATCTCGCGCACCCGATCCGGCGCCGCATCGACGAACAGGGCAAGCTTTTCCAGCTCCTGCGCCAGCACGGACCGGTCGTTCGAGGCAGCCACCATCAGCCGGCGGGCAACGTCGTTGCGCATCGACAGGCCGAGTGCACGGCCCATTTCGGCCGCCAGCCCATCGGCATCGCGCCCTTCCGGCGGATAACAGGCATGGACGATCGCCACGCCGCTGGCGGAGGCCGCCTTCACGATCTTCGAATCCTTGCGCAATCCAGGCCCGATCGCCACCGCCGGATTGCCGGCGGCGGGGGCCTCCAGCAACGCGGCAATCGCCTCGACGGCGTCGTCGGTGGCCGGATCGAGCCGGATCCAGCGCCGACCGCCGAACATGGAAATGGACGCCGCCTCGTCCGCCAGCCGGGCCGGATCGCCCTTGAGCTGCGCGGATGTCATGTCGATGCGCTCGGCTTTGGGGCCTAGCGCCTTGCCCAGCCGCGCGGCCAGGGCGCGCGCGCCGGCCTCGTCGGGGCCATGGAGCAGATAGAGCCGGATATCGGGATCGGCGGCGTCGAGCGCGCGGACCAGCCGCGCCTCGGCCGGCTTCATCGTGCCGCTGTCTTGAGATGCGAGGCGTAGAGCGCGACGCGGGCGACGATCTGGTCCGCCACCTCGCCCGAAAGTCGCTCCAGCGCGCTCTGCTCGGCCGCAAGCACCGCATATTCGGAGGTGACGACGTCGATGCCGGCGTCTGACCCCGCCGTCGCATCGAGCAGCACGGTGCCCGCCTCGATATCGACCAGCTTGTAGCGTGCGCGCAGCGTGCGCCGTTCGCGCGTCACGGTGTTGTCGGTTCGGACGCCGACGCCGAGGATCTGATCGTCCAGCTCCACATCGAGCCGGTAACGGGACTGCCCGGCCTTGCCGAGGCGATCTTCCAGCGCGGTCCGCACCAGCCAGCCATTCTTGCCCGCGATCGGCCCGATTTCGACCGTGCCGAGCGTCTGCGCGACGGGCCCCCTGTCACCGGCGGCATAAAGCGGGTGGAGCCCGCAGCCGCCCAGCAGCGGCATCGTGCCCGCGAGCAGGATCAGGGCCGCGATACGCTTCATGCGACGATATTCACCAGTCGATCGGGCACGACGATCACTTTCCTGGGCTCCGCGCCAGCGAGAATCGCCTGTACCTTGGCATTGCCGACAGCGAGCGCCTCCAGCGCATCCCTGGCGCTGCCCTTGGCGACCGCGACCGTATCGCGCAGCTTGCCGTTGACCTGGATGGCGATCGTCACCTCATCGTCCACCAGCAGAGCGGGATCCGCATCGGGCCAGGCGGCATCCGCGACGAGCCCCCCGCCCCCGATCCGCTCCCAGGCCGATTCCGCAAGATGCGGGATCATCGGGCTGACGAGCAGGATCAGCGTGCGCGCCGCCTCTTCACGCTCCGGCGAGGGCGCCGCCTTTTCGAGCGCGCCGACGAGCGTGAAGATCTTGGCGACGGCCTTGTTGAACTGGAGCGCCTCGATATCCTCGGCGATGCCCGCGATCGTGCGGTGGAGCAGACGCTTGAGAGCGATATCGCCCTTCCCGCCCGCCGATTCTTCGGTCGGTTCCGTCAGGCGCCAGACGCGTTGGACGAGGCGTGCCGCGCCCTCGATCCCGGCGAGCGACCATTCGAGATCGCGCTCGGGCGGGCTATCCGAAAGCATGAACCAGCGGACCGCATCGGCGCCGTAGCGATCGAGAATGGGCGCGGGATCGACCACATTCTTCTTCGACTTCGACATCTTTTCGACGCGGCCGACATGGATCGGATGATCGGTGTCCTTCTGGAACAGGCCCTCGGGGCGGCGATCCAGTTCATCGGTTCCCACCCAGGTCGAAACCACGACCGTATCGGTGCCGAGCGCCGCCTTTTCCTCAGGCGTCGCGGGGAGCTCCACCTTCGTCTGGTAGGTTTCGTGCGTCACCATGCCCTGGGTGAACAGGCCGGTGAAAGGCTCGGCTATGTCGAGCCGGCCGATCCGCTTCAAGGCGCGTGTCCAGAAGCGCGCATAGAGCAGGTGAAGGATCGCATGCTCGACGCCGCCAATATACTGGCCCACGGGCAGCCAGCTTTCGGCCACGGCTTTGTCGAACGGCCTGTTTCCGGGCGCGCTTGCGAAGCGTATGAAATACCAGGAAGAATCCGCAAAAGTATCCAGCGTGTCGGTCTCGCGCCGGGCAGGGCTCCCGCATTTCGGGCAATCGACATGCTTCCATGTCGGGTGCCTGTCGAGCGGGTTGCCCGGAATGTCGAAACTGACGTCCTCGGGCAGGACGACCGGCAGCTGATCCTTGGGCACGGGTACGACGCCGCAGCCGTCGCAGTGGATCACCGGAATTGGCGTGCCCCAGTAACGCTGGCGGCTCACTCCCCAGTCGCGCAGGCGGAAGACGGTGGTGCCGACGCCCCAGCCCTCGCCTTCCGCGCGGCCGATCACCGCGGCCTTGGCATCTTCCGATGCCATGCCATCAAGGAAGCGCGAATTGACGATCAGGCCGGGCGCCGTATCCGCCTCGTCATGGATCGGCGCGTCCCTGTCCTCGGGCGAGGCCGCGACGACGCGCGTGACGGGCAGCATATATTTGCGCGCGAAATCGAGATCGCGCTGGTCGTGCGCCGGCACGCCGAACACGGCGCCCGTCCCATATTCCATCAGCACGAAATTGGCGATGAAGACGGGCAGCTTCCAGGCCGGATCCAGCGGGTGGACAGCGGAAAGGCCCGTATCGAAGCCCAGTTTCTCGGCCGTCTCGATCTCGGCCGCCGCCGTGCCGGTGCGGCGGCACTCGGCGATGAAATCCTCCAGCCCCGGCGTGCCGGCGGCGACAAGCGCCTGCGCCAGCGGATGATCGACCGATACGGCCACGAAGGACGCGCCGAAGATCGTATCAGGCCGCGTGGTGAACACCTCGACGTTCGGCAGCGGCGCGCCTTCCAGCGCGAAACGGAAGCGCAGGCCCCGGGATCGACCGATCCAGTTGGCCTGCATCAGCTTCACCTTGTCCGGCCAATGGTCGAGGCCATCCAGCCCTTCCAGCAGCTCGTCGGCAAAATCGGTGATCTTCAGGAACCACTGGCTGAGCTTGCGCCGCTCGACCAGGGCGCCCGAGCGCCAGCCGCGCCCGTCTATCACCTGCTCGTTGGCGAGCACGGTCATGTCGACCGGATCCCAGTTGACCGCGCTCTCCTTGCGATAGACGAGCCCCGCCTCGAACATGTCGAGGAACAGGGCCTGTTCCTGCCCGTAATAATCGGGCTCGCAGGTGGCGAGTTCGCGGCTCCAGTCCAGTGCGAAGCCGATGCGCTGAAGCTGTTCGCGCATCGCCGCGATATTGGCGCGCGTCCAGCTGCCGGGATGGACGCCCTTTTCCATCGCCGCATTCTCGGCCGGCATGCCGAAGGCGTCCCATCCCATCGGATGGAGCACCTCATGGCCCGTCATCCGCCGGAAGCGGGCGAGCACGTCGCCCATCGTATAGTTGCGGACATGGCCCATGTGGATGCGCCCCGATGGATAGGGGAACATCTCGAGCACGTAGCTTTTGGGCTTGGGACTCGCGTCATCGGCATGGAAAGTGCCGCGCGTGGCCCATTCCCGCTGCCAGCGGGAATCCGCCACGCCCGGATCGAAGCGCGCCGCTGCCCGATCCGCCGTCGTGCGATCTTCGGTCATGCCAGGATCAGCCGGCGGCGTTGCGCCGCAGGTCGCGCGCCTTCTGGAGGATCACTTCCTCCAGCTTCTGGTTGGTGCCGGCCGCAACCGACGTATCGATCCACTGGCCGTTCTGGAAGATCTGGCGCGCGGTGGAGACGCGCAGCGCATCGGCGCGCAGCTCCTGATCCAGGATCGTGACGGATGCTTTCATCCGTTCGGTCTGCACCGCCGGGTTCACATACCATTCGGTGACGATGACGCCGCCGTTGGAATCGGTCTGCGCGATCGTCATGAAGGAAAGCGTGTCGAGCGTGGCGCGCCACAGATAGGCGTTGACGCCGATCGTGGTGATCCGCGCCGGGGCAAGCTCCTTGGCGGTCGGCGCTTTTTTCCCGTGCCTCCCGAAAAGGCCGCCGCCGCAGGCGGTAAGGCTCGCGCAGAGGGCGATGCCGAGGGCGATGCGGGCGACACGGATCATGGAGCAAAAACCTTGGAACTGTGGCTTGCGAAAGTGCGGCACCGTTATAGATGGTCCGGCGAGCCCGCAAGCGCGGCCCGTCGCAGCTTTAACGATGGGGTATTCCCCCTGTGGATAAGCTGCAACAGGCCGAAAAGATTCCATGAATGCCGTGGAACGTTGCGCGGACTTCATGATAGGCGGGATCCGTTGAGGGGTGAGTCTGGGCAAGATGAGCGGCGTTGTGAACAGGATGGCGAAATGGGGCGGCGCACTCGCGCTCGTCGCCGCGCTGTCGTTCGCGCCGGCTGAGGCCCGTTCCTCCCGTACCAAGGCCGCCAAGCCTCAGGTCCTTTCGGGCGCTGGCTTCGGCGCGTTCACGCCGGCCGCCGCCGATCCGCGTATGGCCGCCGCCTTCGCCCGCAGCGGCCTCGGCACCTCGAATTTCGCGGGCGGCGCCTTCCGTTTCACGCCGGGCACGCCGGCCAAGAGCCGGGCGATCACGGTCGCGGTGCGCTCGCGCATCATCACCAAGGCGGAAGCCGCGCGGAACCTGCAGATCGCCAGCGATATCGCGCCTTCGGCCTACAGCCTGGGCATGTCGGTCGGCTGGAAGCGATTCGCGATTTCGGGCGATATGTCGCGCACGGATGGCGGCTTGCTGCCCGAGGGCCGCGAATCGGCCGATATCGGTCTGGCTTATTATGGCCGCCGCTGGGCGACGAAGCTGGATCTGGCGGCGGATCGCGCCTCCGGTGATCGGCCGGTGGCGGTTGGCATCGATGAAAGCTGGTCGCTGGGCCTCGGCACGACGTATTCGCTCACCCACAATCTCGATGTGACGGGCGGCATCCGCTATCGCGCGCAGCGCGAGCAGTTCCAGTCGCTGGTGGATGATCGCCGCGATAGCCAGTCCGTCTATCTGGGCACCACTTTCCGCTTCTGAGGCGGCTTTCCCGGTTCACGGGATCAGCTGGTCCAGGCGTCGATCGCCGCCCAGCCCGATGCGCCCAGCATGGCCAGCCGGCGATAGCGGCGTGGCGTCATGCCGCCGAGTGCCGCCACCCTGATGCCCGCTCCTCGCGCGATCAGCCCGAATCGCAGCGGCCCCAGCGCGGATGAGCCGGGATGCGAACGGGTCGGAAAGACGGGCGACAGGAAAGCGACATCCACGCCGGCGCGGCGCGCGGCGACGAGTTCGGCAAGATCGTGCGCCGGGGCGGTACGAAAACGCAGGGGCACGCGTCGCGCCGATCGTCCGTGCCAGCCGTCCGCACGCCAGCCTATCGCATCGCGGGGATCGCCCGCGAGGATCACGATCAGGCCACGCGCCTTCGCGATCCTTCTCACCTGCGCGAATCGCGCCTTCCGCCCGGCCGGTGGCGTGGCGTGGTGTCGAAAGACGATGCCGGCCCCGCGCGGCAGGCGCGCGAGCGCCTGTTCCAGCGTCCCATCGGCGCGTTCGTCGGTCATCAGCCATAGCGTCGGTACGGGATGGCAGGCGGGCATGCCCCTCCCTATAGGGGCGCGATGGCCCAGCCCGAACCCCTCACCGCAGCGCAGCGCCTCGGCGTCGTCCGAACAGCGCTCTCGCGCGCCGCCGGCCTCGCCGGTCGCGCGCCCGATGAGATCGAACTGATCGCGATTTCCAAGATGCACACGGCGGATGCCATCCGGCCGCTGCTGGAGGCCGGCCAGCGCAGCTTCGGCGAGAATCGCGTGCAGGAAGCCGAGGCGAAATGGCCCGCGCTCAAGTCGGAATTTTCCGATGTGCGCCTGCATCTCGTCGGCCAGCTCCAGTCGAACAAGGCGGCGCAGGCGGTGGCCCTGTTCGATGCGATCCATGGGGTCGATCGCCCGTCGCTGGTGAAGGCGCTGGCGGAAGCCATGGCGGCCGGAGGGCGACGCCCGGATTGCTATATTCAGGTGAACATCGGGGAAGAGCCGCAAAAGGGCGGCTGCGCGATCGATGATCTGCCCGGCCTTCTCGATGTGGCGCGCGCGGCGGGGCTTCCGATCGTGGGCCTGATGGCGGTGCCGCCTGCCGGCGTGGAAGCGGCTCCCTATTTTGCGTTGTTGGGAGAGCTGGCGCGGCGCCATGGCCTGTCCGGGCTCAGCATGGGCATGTCGGGCGATTATGAGACGGCGGCGATGCTGGGCGCCACCTGCGTTCGGGTGGGGACGGCACTGTTCGGCGAGCGGGCATAGGTCGCTCGCTGATATCAGGCCCCCGCGCGGGCAGGGGCATTCGCCTGTTTCAGGCGATCCGCAGCACATCCCCCGGCGCTAGCCGCTCGACCAGCGCGATCAGATCCGTCTTCGCCACCGCCACGCAGCCTTCGGTGGTGGCCCGATCGCGCCAGCAATGGAGAAAGATCGCGCTGCCCATGCCGGCTGCGGGCGGCGCGTCATTGTGGCCGAGTATGACGATCAGATCATAGAGCGGGTCTTCGCGCCACAGCCGCTCGGCCGAATGCGTATGGGGATGGCGAACGGGGCGATTATAGGCCGGATCGGCGGCATCATCCGACCAGCCGTCATCGGCGCGGATCCAGCGCCAGGGCAAGGCCGTGCGGATCGGCGCGATACGATCCGGCCGCAGCAAAAGGCCCCGGATCGGCCAATCCCCGAGGGGCGTGGCGCCATCGCCCTCGCGCTTGTCCACTGCCGCGATCGGTCCGCTCCGGCCAAGGCTGCAGGCGATCTCACCCGTGGGGCCGCGCAACAGGCCCGCGCCGGTATCCACCGTCAGGATCACAGAAGATGGCCGGTCCGGTCGCGCTTCACGTCCAGATAATGGGCATTATGCGGATTGGCAGGCAAGGCGAGCGGGAGGCGCTCCACCACCTGGATGCCCTTCGCCTCCAGCCCCGCCACCTTGGCGGGATTGTTGGTGAGCAGCCGGATGCGTCGCTGCCCCAGCAAGGCCAGCATTCGCGCGGCCACGCCGAAATCGCGCGCGTCGATCGCGAAGCCCAGCCGCAGATTGGCGTCGACCGTGTCGAACCCCTGATCCTGCAGCGCATAGGCGCGCAATTTGTTGACGAGGCCGATCCCTCGCCCCTCCTGGCGCAGATAGAGGAGGATGCCCCAGCTGCTTCCCGCAATCTCGCGCAGCGCCTCGTGCAACTGTGGTCCGCAATCGCATTTCAGGCTGCCGAGGACGTCCCCGGTCAGGCATTCGCTGTGCAGGCGCACGAGCGGCGGCGTGCCGTCCGGCGTGCCGATCACCAGCGCGACATGCTCGGCGGAATCGGCCGGCCCCCGAAAGGCGATGATTTCGGCCTGCTCGGCGGCGGTGACGGGAAGCCGGGCGCGCGCGGCGATCGCGAGGTTCGAAGGTTCCTCATATCCGGCGACATCCGCCGCCGTTACCGGGATGGAGCCTTCGGCCGCCCCTTCGCGGAGGAACAGGGCGGGCAGCAGTCCGGCCAGACGGGCCAGCGCCAGCGCCGCCTCCGCGGCTGCGCCGTCGATCAGCGGCTTCGTGCGATAGGGGCCCTTGAGCGGCGTCGCGAGGTCGCTCGCAGGGTCCGCCAGCGCCAGCGCCGCCGGAAGATCCAGCCAGCGCACCCGTTCGATCAGCACGGGCAGGCCCGGCGTCGCCGCGTCGCGCTGGTTGGCAAGCTTCAGCACGGTGGCGCGGTGGGAGGATAGCAGCAGATCGGCGCCACCCGCAGGATCATAATCCGCAAGCCGCAGGTCGTCCGCCGTCTCGACCGCCAGGATCGCGGTGGCACCATGATCGGTCGTGATGGTGACGGGCCAGCCGCGCCGCAGCGCATCGATCGCCCGCGCGGCGGCACGCGGATCCGTGCCGCTCACACGTCGAACTCGGTTACGAGCGGCACGTGATCGGAGGGTTTCAGCCAGTTGCGGCAGGGCTCGTGTACGATGTGGCGGGTCGCCTTCGCGGCAAGCGCGGGGCTTGCCCACATATGATCCAGCCGGCGGCCACGATCATTCACCGTCCAGTCGGGCGAGCGATAGCTCCACCAGGTATGAAGCCGGGCCGGCGCGGGATAGAAATGGCGGCCAAGATCCACCCAGCCATGCGCGGCCTGCAATTTTCCGAGCAATTCCACTTCGATCGGCGTGTGGCTGACCACGTCGATCAGCTGCTTGTGGCTCCAGACATCGCATTCCAGCGGCGCGATGTTGAAATCGCCGACCATGAGCGTCGGCTCATCCAGGCAGCGCGACCATTCGGTCATGCGCTCGACGAAGGCCAGCTTCTGCGCGAATTTGGGGTTGAGCGCCGGATCGGGAATATCGCCCCCAGCCGGCACATAGACATTTTCGAGCCGGAAGCCGGCTTCCAGCCACACGCCCACATGGCGCGCCTCGCCATTATCCTGCCAGTCATAGCGCCAGCACGAATCGGATGCGTCGCGGAAGGGCACCTTGCTGAGGATCGCCACGCCATGATGCATGCGCTGGCCGTGCAGCCTTTGGTGGATATAGCCGAGCTTGCGGAAGGCATCGGCGGGGAAGACGTCGTCTGCCGCCTTGGTTTCCTGCAGGCAGAGGATGTCGGGTTGCTCCGTCCGGAGGAATTGTTCGACGATCCCGATCCGCGCCCGCACCGAATTGATGTTCCACGAAGCGATCTTGAGGCTGCTCATAGGCGCGCGATGTAGCGACGGGGGCGGGGTTTCGCCAGCGGCGGGCGTTCCGTCGATTCGCGTCGTCATCCCGGCTGCGCGGCATGACTATCGGGAAGGGAAGCCGCACGGGCCACGGCGCTGGCGCGACTGGCAGAAACTGTGTGAGAGCCAAGACTGCGAATGCAGCCGCCGACCACGCCGATGTCATCGGAAAAGGAATGGCCCTCGCTCCGGGGGCTTGGAGCGAGGGCCGACCTGGCGTTCGTCACGCAGGCAGGTAGCGGGCCTTTTTGTCCTCGGGAACAGGGGGGAATCCGAGGAGCGGCTCCGCGACCGCAAAGTCCGTTTAGGACAGGGGACCTGTCGCGAACATGAATGGCTGATCAGTGACCGCGACTTTGTGGGCGCGGATCGCGCCACAGAAACGTTTTGTCGCTGATATCCATCCCGAACTGCTGGTTCGAAAGCACGACGGTCGATCGATTCCCCTGTGCGTCCATCACCGTCCACCCGGCCAGAACGAGCCCGCCGGGCGCACCCGGCGCCTTGGTGAAGCCGATCGTGATCGTGCCGAATTCAGGATGTTTCGGATCTTTCCCCTCGACGAGGATCCTGCCGGCCGGCGCGGGAATCAGCCGGCCATATTTCGAAAGATCGCGATTCGGATCGATCAGGGCGGCCAGCGGCGAATCGCCGATCGGCCAGCGCGAAACCTGTCGCACCTGATAGTCGATCATGGTCAGCGCCTTGCCATCGCCCACGATCAGCAGCGGCACGCTCTTTTCATATTGGAAGCGGATCTTGCCCGGGCGCTTGAGCGTCAGCACGCCGCTGCGGGTGCGGCCATAGGCATCGATCTGCTCGAAATTGGCGGTCATCGTGGAAACGGCGCGCAGATGCGCCTGGACCTGGAGAAGGTCCGGTGCGGGCGCCGGTGCGGCGGCAAGGACGGGCGTGGCGAAGGCGGCGGCAAGCGCCATGGCGGGATATCGGATCATCGCGTCGCCATGGGGCCGGCGGATTGAACCCGCACTGAATTCCATCCCTTCACTTCGCGTCGGGGCCGAGCAGGGTCTTCTGCCAGAAGAGGAGGCTCGCCCAGAACTGATAGTCGAGATTCTCCTTCTTCACATAGCCATGCCCCTCGTCGGCGGCGAAGACGTGCCATACGGGCGCGCCATTCGCGCGGACGGCTTTCACCATCTGTTCCGATTCGGACGGCGGCACGCGCGGATCATTGCCGCCGGTGACGATCACGAGCGGGATCCTGAGATCGGCTATGTGCGTGAGCGGCGATATGGCGAGCAGCTTGGCGCGCTGCTTCGGATCGCGTTCATCGCCATATTCGACGCGGCGCAGATCCCGGCGATAGCTCTGCGTATGTTCCAGGAACGAGACGAAGCTGGAAATGGCGCGCTGGCAGATGCCGCCCTTCAGGCGCACGCCATATCGGATGGCGGTGGCGTAGCACATATAGCCGCCATAACTGCCGCCGGTTTCGCCGATGCGGGCGGCATCGATCTGCGGATCGGCGGCGAGGCGATCGAGGAAGGCGCCGATGTCCTTCACCGAATCCTCGCGCCTGAACGGGCCGTTGTCGAGCGAGAGGAAGCGCTTGCCGTAGCCGTTCGATCCGCGGACGTTGGGATAGAAGAGCGCCACGCCCAGTTCGTTCGGATAATAATTGGCGCGGCCGAGGAAGCCGGGGCGCGTCTGGCTTTCCGGGCCGCCATGGATATCGACGATCAGCGGCCGCTTGCCGGGGAATTTCTTCGGATCGGGCCGATAGAGAAAGCCCGATATCGCTTCCCCGTCGAAGCTCTTCACCGTCACCAGCTCCGGCTCGACATTGGCGGCGGGATCCAGCCCGCCCGTCTCGCTCTGCGTCCAGCGCGTCACCTTCAGCGTCTTGGGATCGACCGAATAAATGTCGCTGGCCGATCGCGCCGAGGCGAGGCTGAGGCCGATCTCACCCCAGGGCGCGACCTTCAGCGCGGAGATTACGCCCGTTGGCAGATTCGTGACCTGGCTCACCGTGCCGGTGCGGGCATTGAGAATGCCGAGTCGGCTGACCCCGGCCTCGTTGGTGACGAAGGCGACGAAATCGCCTTCGGCCGAGATCGAGAATGATTCGACATCCCATTTCGCCTGGCCGGCGATCGGCGTGAAGACACCACTGGTGGGATCGATCGTGCCGAGCCGCTGGAAATCCGATCCCTCGTCGGAGGTTGCCCACAGGACGCCGTCCTTGGCGAAGCGGGCGTCGCCATAGGCCACCTCTTTCCCGTGGTCGCCGATCGGGCGCATCGCGCCGCCTTCGATATCCATCAGGAAAAGCTCGCTGCGGGTGATCGAGCGATAATGTTTCACGATCGCGCTCGTCCCGTCCGGCGTGAAGCCGGTGATCGACCAGCCGGCGCCGCTCATCTGCGCGATCATGTGATCGCTTTTGGGGTCACGCGGATCGACGGCGTAGAGATCGGTATCCGTGCCGTTGCGACGCGTGGAACTGTAGGCGAGCCAGTGGCCGTCGCGCGTCCACGGCCCCATTTCGTTGCGGCTCCTGCCGTCGGTCAGCAAGGTCAGCCGGCCGTGATCGAGCGTGTAGAGCTGCCAGAATTCGCTGCCGCCAACGTCCTTCTGTAGCACCAGCGCGTCACCCGGCGGCGCATATTCGCCCGATGCGATATTGTCCGCCTCGAACGAGATTTGCCGCCGATCGCCCATCGGCGCGGCGATTTCATGAAGCTGGCGCGTATTGCCGAAATTGGTGGCGATCAAGGCGGCCCTGGTCTTCGGGTTCCAGCCCTCGAAGATGGCGGTGCGATATTCCAGATAGGGCCTCGTCGCGGCTGCCAGCGCGGCCGGGATCGAAGGCACGCCATCGCCGGTAATCGCGGCGGGCGGGGCGATGGAAGGAGCGGTCGCCGGGCCCTGCGCCGATGCTGCGCCCGCAATCGTGACGGCGGCGGCGATCGCCACCCATGGCTTGATCATGCGACTATCCCTGCTCTGCGCCCGGTCGGCGGTGTCAGACCGGCTGGCCGTTACGGTCGATCAGCACTTCGCGGCGGCCGACATGGTCGGGGGAGCCGACGACACCTTCCTTCTCCATCCGGTCGATCAGGCGCGCGGCCGAATTATAGCCGATGCGGAGCTGGCGCTGGACGTAGCTGGTCGATGCCTTCTGCGATTCCGCCACCACCTGCACCGCCTTGCGATAAAGCTGCGCGTCGGGCGAATCGTCGCCGGCCGGGGCGCCGTCCATCGCGAAGCTGCCGTCCTCGGGCTCCTCGGTGACGGACGAGATATATTCGGGGGCCTTCTGCGCCTTCCAGTGATCGGCCACGGCGCGAACCTCGTCGTCCGAGACGAAGGGGCCGTGGACGCGCACGATCTGCTTGCCGCCGGGCATGTAGAGCATGTCGCCCTTGCCCAGCAGCTGCTCGGCGCCCTGTTCGCCCAGGATAGTGCGCGAATCGATCTTGGAGGTGACGGAGAAGCTGATGCGCGTCGGCAGGTTGGCCTTGATGACGCCGGTGATGACGTCGACCGAGGGGCGCTGCGTGGCCATGATGAGGTGGATGCCCGCCGCGCGCGCCTTCTGCGCGAGCCGCTGGATCAGGAATTCCACTTCCTTGCCGGCCGTCATCATCAGATCGGCCAGCTCGTCCACCACCACCACGATCTTGGGCAACGGCTCGAACTCGAGCTTCTCCTCCTCGTAGATCGGCTGGCCGGTGTCGGCGTCATATCCCGTCTGCACCTTGCGGCCGAGCGGCTGGCCCTTGGCCTTGGCGGCGCGGATCTTGTCGTTGAACGAGGCGAGGCTGCGGACGCCGACCGACGCCATCATCCGATAGCGATCCTCCATCTGCTCCACCGCCCATTTCAGCGCGCGGATGGCCTTGGGCGGCTCCGTCACGACGGGAGCCAGAAGGTGGGGGATATCGTCATAGATGCTGAGCTCCAGCATCTTGGGATCGATCATGATCATCCGGCACTCGTCCGGCGTGAGCCGATAGAGAAGCGACAGGATCATGCTGTTCAGGCCGACCGACTTGCCCGATCCGGTCGTGCCGGCAACGAGCAGGTGGGGCATGGGCGCGAGATCGGCGACGACGGGATCGCCCGCGATATTCTTGCCCAGGATCAGCGGCAACGTGCCCGGCGCCTGCTCCTCGAAGGTGCGGCTGGCGATCATCTCGGAAAAGGAGACGGCCTCGCGCTTCTGGTTGGGCAATTCGATGCCGATCACCGTGCGGCCCGGCACGGTGGCGATACGCGCCGAGAGCGCGGACATGTTGCGCGCGATATCATCCGAAAGGGCGGTGACGCGGCTGGCCTTGATGCCGGCCGCCGGCTCCAGTTCATACATCGTCACGACCGGGCCGGGGCGCACCTCCGTGATGTGGCCGCGAACGTGGAAATCCTCGAGCACGGTTTCCAGCAGGCGCGCGTTGCGCTCCAGCGACGGCTTGTCGATCGGCTGCGAGCCACCCGCAGGCACGGGCGCGAGCAGATCCAGCGTGGGCAGCACCCACGTATCGCCCAGCGCCAGATTGGTCTGCCGCTCGCGATTGACGCGCTGGCTGGTGACGGGGGCAGGCGCGGGCGCTGTGATCGTGGTGCGTGGTGCCGGCTCGTCATCGTCGGGCACGATCGTGGCGCGGGGAGCGGGCTTGGCCGGTCGCTTCGCGGGGGTTGCCGCCGCCATGGCGGGCGCCTCGTCATACACGAAATCCTCATCCGCCTCGTCGAGGCGATCGCGGCGGCGAAACAGGGTGGCGCGTTCGCCGGCGTCCAGCCCGAGCGAATACAGCGCCACGGTAAGCCCGATCGCCAGCAGGAGCGCGGCACCGCCCAGACGGATCGCGGGCGCCAGTGCCGGATCGGGCAGGCGGGAGAGGCCGGCTTCCGCCGCCGCGGACACGCCGATGCCGACGATTCCGCCGAGCCCGGCCGGCAGCGGCAGCCCCGTCCCGCCCCGAAACAAGCCCAGCGCCGCATCGAGCAGGATGATGGCGACGAGCGCGATCGGCAGCATGCGCTTCCAGCGGCCGGGCCCGACGCCGCGCCACAGGCGAAGCGCCACGACAGCGAGGGGCGGCAGCAGCAGCACGGTCGGCAGGCCGATCAGCGTCAGCAGCAGATCGGCGGCCCAGGCGCCCGGCAGGCCCAGCACGTTGCCGGGCGGCCCTCCGGCGGCGGTGTTCAGTCCGGGATCGGTGGGCTTGTAGCTGGCGAGTGCGAAGGCCGCGAGCAGGATGGCAGCCAGAATCGCGAGCGCGCCGATCATGGCCCCGCCCCGGCGGCCGACATGGCCCACCCTATCCTGCCAGCGCCCCTCGGGAGCCCGTGTCGCCATCGCCGCTTCGTCCTTCTGTGCCCCGCGATTGTGCCGCAAATGTTCCGCCGGGGCAAACCCGGGCGATGGCGACACGATCCGATTCGGCCCGATTCGGCGCGGCTCAGGCGCTCCAGTTCAGCGCGGGCCATCCGCGCTTCGCGGCCATCCGGGCCAGCTTGGGGCTCGCATTGACGGCGAAGGGCTCGTCCGCCCAATCCAGCACCGGCACGTCCGAGACATGATCCGAATAGAAGCGGATGCGCGCGTTCGCGCGGGCGATGCCCTCCGCTTCCATCCATGCCTGGATCAGGCGCAGCTTGGCGGGGCCATAATTGTTCTCGCCATCGATCCTGGCGTGGATGATATCGTCGAGCCCGGTGACGCTGCCCGTGGCGATCACGTCGTCAAAGCCCAGCCGGGCCGCGATCGGCTCGACATAGAAGCGATAGGATGCCGTCGCGAGCACCAGCCTGCGGCCTGCCGCCCTGTCCTCCGCGATCTGGCGGAGCGCGCCGGGCAGCACGTTCGTTCGCAGGATCAGATCCGCGAAGCTTTCGGTCACGGGCGCCAGCGTCCCGCGCGGGACGGTTCCGCCCAGCAGCAGTCGCTGATTGATCTCCTTCAGCCGCCGCCGATCGATCAGTTTGGCGGCATAGGCGGCCATCACGAAGGGCACGGCAGGGGCGAGCAGCAGCCGCCACGGTGCCAGGCGCGCGGCGGCGTGCAGCAGGAAAGGCGTGTAGGTGCCGGTGCGGGTGACCGTGCGATCCATGTCATAGATGGCGAGTTCGATCATGTCGCCGCTGCCGGACACGAAGCCGGCGCGGGACGCAAGGGGGCATCGGCCCGTGATCGCAAACCGGGCCGGAACCTTCGCCCCTGCCGCGCGTCTGATGAAGAATTGCTCGTTTCGCGCCCGTTGCGCTTTTCTACAGGCACGATATCCGTTTCCCATGAGCGCGGCTGCCGATTTCAATCTCGACGACCGCGAGGGCGGCACGCTCCGCTTCACCGGGGATATGACGCTCGCCCGTCTCGGCACGTTGCCGCAGCGCCTCGAATCGCTGGCCACCCGTCCCGCCCGTGTCGATCTTGGCGAGGTCGGGCGGATGGATACGGTGGGCGCCTGGCTGGTGCATCGCATCGTGCGCGATCATGATGCCGAACTGGTAGGCGCAAGCCCGGAGGAGGCACATCTGCTGGAGCAGGTGGCCGCGGCGGACAAGCCGCTGAAGATCCGGCCGGATCGCACCCTGCCCCTGTTCCGCGTGCTGAACCAGATCGGCGCGGCCACCGCCATGGCCGGGCATACGATGCTGGGGCTGATCGGTTTCTATGGTGCCGTGCTCGTCAGTTATTGGGATCTGCTGCGCAATCCGGGGCGGCTGCGCTGGAACGCGATCGTCCGCCAGTTCGAGGTTGTGGGCGTGGAAGCGCTGGCGATCATCGGCCTGATGAGCTTCCTGATCGGTGTGGTGATCGCCCAGCAGGGCGCGATCCAGCTGCGCCAGTTCGGCGCGGAGGTATTCACGATCAATCTCGTCGGCCGGCTCACCTTCCGCGAGCTGGGCGTGCTGATGACGGCGATCATGGTGGCCGGCCGATCTGGATCCGCCTTCGCCGCGCAAATCGGATCGATGCGGCTGGCCGAGGAAGTGGATGCGATGCGCACGATCGGCGTGTCGCCGATGGAGGCGCTCGTCATCCCGCGCATCACGGCGGCGGTGGCGATGATGCCCCTGCTCGCTTTCTATGCGGCGATGGTGGCGCTGATCGGCGGCGGCCTCTTCTGCTGGACGTCGCTCGACATGCCTCCGATCACCTTCGTGTCGCGCATTCGTGAGGTCGTGCCGATCACGGATGTCTATCAGGGTCTCATCAAGGCGCCCGTCTTCGGGCTCATCATCGCGATTTCGGGCTGCTTCCAGGGGATGCAGGTGGAAGGCAATGCCGAGGCCGTCGGCCTGCGCACCACATCCGCCGTCGTCCAGTCCATCTTCCTCGTGATCGTGCTCGATGCCTTCTTCGCGGTCTTCTTCGCATCGGTCGGCTGGATATGACGCTGTCCAAGGCCGCTGCCGATTGTCGCGAGGCCGTGATCTGCGTGCGCGGGCTTTCCAACGCGTTTGGCGAGCAGGTGGTCCACAAGGATCTCGATCTCGATGTCCGTCGCGGCGAGATTCTGGGCGTGGTCGGCGGATCGGGCACGGGCAAATCCGTGCTGATGCGATCGATCATCGGATTGCAGACGCCTGTCGCAGGGGAAGTCGCCGTGTTTGGCGAGCCGATGATCGGGCGCGACGAGCAGGAGGCGCGCGACGTGCGCCGCCGCTGGGGCGTGCTTTTCCAGGGCGGCGCGCTTTTCTCCACGCTCACCGTGGCCGAGAATGTCGAGGTGCCGCTCCGCGAATATTTTCCGGAACTGGGCGAGAAATTCCTCGACGAGATCGCCGCTTACAAGGTGGCGATGACGGGATTGCCCGCCGAGGCCGGCCCCAAATTCCCCTCGGAGCTTTCGGGCGGCATGAAGAAGCGCGCGGGCCTCGCGCGCAGCCTGGCGCTCGATCCCGAGCTGTTGTTCCTGGACGAGCCCACGGCCGGCCTCGATCCGATCGGCGCGGCCGCGTTCGACGATCTCATCAAGGGGCTGAAGGAAACGCTGGGCCTCACCGTTTTCCTGATCACGCACGATCTGGATACGCTTCACGCCATCTGCGACAGGGTGGCCGTGCTGGCGGACAGGAAGGTCGTGGCGGTCGGCACGATCCCCGAATTGCTGGCGCTGGATCATCCCTGGATCCAGGAATATTTCAGCGGGCCGCGCGGCCGCGCCGCCGCCGAGTCCGCAGAACGCCATGAAGATGATGATCCCGCCGAAGAGGCCCGGCGGCGCGAGGCCGCGCTGGCATCGGCCGGCGGAGACGAGAGCGAGGCTGGGGACGGCGCTGACGCCCCTGCCGTGAAAGACGAGGAACGCTGATGGAAAACCGGTCCAACAACATCCTTGTCGGCAGCATCGTGCTGATCCTGCTGCTCGTCACGGTCGTGTTCCTCGTCTGGCTGGCGGGCTTCGGCGGGGCGAGCGAGAAGCGCTACGACATCCTCTTCAAGACATCCGTGGATGGTCTCGCCAAGGGATCGGCCATCACCTTTTCGGGTGTGCCCGTGGGCAAGGTGGAAGATATCGCGATCATGCCGGATCAGCCGGAGCTGATCCGCGTGCGCATCGCCATCAAGAACGATACGCCCGTGCTGCAAGGGACGACCGCCACGATCGCGGGCGTGGGCTTCACCGGTGTCAGCCAGATCAATCTGGATGGCGCGGTGCAGAATGCGCCGCCGATCGATCAGCCGGGGCCATGGGGCTATCCACTGATCCCGCCGAAGACGGGCGGCCTCGGCGCGCTGCTCAACAATGCGCCGCGCCTGCTGGAAAAGCTGACGGTGCTGACCGAACGGGTGAGCGACCTGCTCAATCCGGACAATCAGCGATCGATCACGGGCATCCTCAAGAATATCGACCGGATCAGCGGATCGCTGGCGGATCGCTCGCCGGAGATCGCCGAGACGCTGGCGCAGGCACGCATCGCCGTGAAGCAGGCGGGTGATGCGGCGGAAAAGATCGGCAATCTCGCCGATACGACGAACCAAAATGTCGGCCCGCTGCTCGTCAACATGAACGAGGCGGTGGGTTCGGCAAAGAAGAGCCTGGCCAATCTGGATGCCGCGATCAGCGATGCCCGGCCGGGCATGAAGGCGATCTCCACCCAGACGGTGCCGGCCGCCAACCAGCTGATCCGCGATCTTTCGGAGACAGCCGCCTCGCTGCAGGCGATCACGTCGCGCTTCGATCGCGGCGGCGCCGGCGGCCTGATCGGCGGCAGCCGCCTGCCCGATTACAAACCCGGCAAGTGAGGGACGAGAAGCCATGACCGCCAAGTTCGCCACCCTTCTTGCCCGCACGGCCCTGATCGGCGCGGCGTCCCTGTCACTGGCCGGTTGCATCAGCTTCGGCCCCAAGCCGCCGCCCACGCTCATGTCGCTCCATGCCATCACGCCCGTGGCGGCGGGGGCCGTGCGGACGAGCGATGATGCGCATGCCGTGAACGTGATGATGCCCAGCGCGCCACCCACGCTCGTCACCCAGCGCGTGATGGTGCAGGCCGGCCCCAACTCGATCGCCTATCTGAAGGATGCGCTGTGGGCGGCGACGCCGGCCGTGCTGATGCGGGGGCTGCTGGCGGAGACGATCGAGGCCAAGACCGGCCGCTTCGTGCCGGAAACGCGCTTCACCGGCATCCAGCCGGATCTGCGCTTGAGCGGATCTCTCGTGGCCTTCGGGCTCGATGGCCCGGGCAAGGCCGTGATCGTCACCTACGATGGCAATATCGCGCGATCGGGATCGGACAGGATTGAGACGCGTCGCTTCACGGCGCGCGTGCCGGTTTCGTCGGAAGAGCCGCAGATCGTTGGCATGGCGCTGGATCAGGCGGCCAATCAGGTGGCGGGCGAGGTGGCGGACTGGATCGGCAGCCACTGACGCCGGAAGCGATGGCGCCGCTTCCCCGCCAGCCGCTCTGCCTCTAAGGCCGCACCATGACGATGAGCATCGGAATCTTGGGCGCGGCCGGCCGCATGGGGCGCGCGATCGCAACGGCTGCGGGCGAGGCGGGGCTCGCCATCGCCGGCGGCGTGGATCGTGATGGCGTGGTATCGGGCGGCCCCGCGGACGCTGTGTCTCTGGCCGCGATAGCGGACGTGCTGATCGATTTTTCGATGCCCGATGCGCTGGAGGCGAATCTTGCGCTGGCGATCGCCTCCGGCACGCCGATCCTGATCGGGACGACAGGGCTCCAGCCGGAGCATCATGCCGCGATCGATCGCGCGGCGGAACAGGTGGCCGTGTTGCAGACCGCCAATACCTCGTTGGGCGTGAACGTGCTGCGTGGCCTCGTCGAGCAGGCCGCGCGCATCCTGGGCACGGATTGGGATATCGAGATCGTGGAGATGCACCATCGCCACAAGCTGGATAGCCCCTCCGGCACTGCCTTGTTGCTCGGCGCATCCGCGAATGTGGGGCGCGGTGCGGCCTCGACCACCGAACTCAACCGCTTCGATCGGATGCGGGAAGGCCCGCATGCCCGCGAGGAGGGCGGCATCTATTATGCCTCGCTGCGTGGTGGATCCGTGGCGGGCGATCACCAGGTGGTGTTCGCGAGCGAGGGTGAGCGGATCGAGCTTGGCCACCGCGCCGAAAGCCGCGCGATCTTCGCCAGGGGCGCGCTGCGCGGGGCGGTCTGGCTCGCGGGCAAGCCCGCCGGCCGTTATTCGATGGCCGACGCGCTCGGCTTCGCCTGACACGCGCGCGCGTGAACAAGGCGCAGGTCTTCGAATTCTATCGGCGTCTGGCCGAAGAGAATCCCGCGCCCGAAACCGAGCTGGAATGGACCAACCCCTATACGCTGCTGGTGGCGGTGGCGCTTTCGGCGCAGGCGACGGACGTCGGCGTCAACAAGGCCACGAAGCGCCTGTTCGCGGAGGTGGATACGCCCGCCAGGATGGTGGCGCTCGGAGCGGCGGGGCTGAAGGAGCATATCAAGACGATCGGCCTGTTCAACACCAAGGCCAGGAACGTCATCGCGCTTTCGGAAAAGCTGATCGCGGAACATGGCGGCGAAGTGCCGCGCGATCGGGCGGCGCTGGAGACGCTTCCGGGCGTGGGCCGCAAGACGGCGAATGTCGTTCTGAACGTGGCGTTCGGGGAGGAAACGTTCGCGGTCGATACGCACATCTTCCGCGTCGGCAATCGAACGGGCCTCGCGAAGGGCAAGGACGTCCGCGCCGTGGAGGACAGGCTGGAAAAGATCACACCCGGCCCGTTTCGCGTGCATGCGCACCACTGGCTGATCCTGCACGGCCGTTATGTCTGCAAGGCGCGCAAGCCCGAATGCTGGCGCTGCATCGAGATCGACCTTTGCGCGTTTCGCCCTAAGATCAGCGCGCCGAAAGCAGCGAGGGCGGAAATCGCCGGGGTCGAAGCGGGAGAGGGATGATGATCGCAAGGCTTTCGCTGGCGATGAGCGCCGCCATGATGCTGGCGGGCCCGATCGCCGCAAGGGACAAGCCCGTCCCCGTGGCGGTGCCCGATGGCGCGGCGGTCGATTGCATCAGCATGCCGATCGGCGAAAGCCGGGTGCGCGACGATCGCACGATCGATTTCTTCGTGGGCCGCAAGGTCTATCGCAACGTGCTGCCGCAAAGCTGTCCTGGCCTGGGGTTCGAGCAGGCATTCACCTATGCGACCTCGATCAGCCGTCTCTGTTCGCTCGATATCATCACGGTGCTCCAGCGGACGGGAGGCCAGTTCATGCGCGGTGCCTCTTGCGGGCTCGGCACGTTTCAGCCGGTGAAGGGCGTCAAGCGCTGAGGGCTCCGGGCCGTCTGGCCCTTGCTGACGTATGTGCCGCGCCGCGCAAAAGCGCATCGAACGCAAGGGGTGGCGAGAGTGATGCTTGCCTGCTATCGGCGCGCTCAGGCACCCGTAGCTCAGCTGGATAGAGCGCTGCCCTCCGAAGGCAGAGGCCAGGGGTTCGAATCCCTTCGGGTGCGCCAATCCTGTCCCTTTTTTGCCTGGGGAAGGCGCGATCCGCCCTCCCGGTGCGGAGCTTTTGACCGATGAGCGATATCAAGCGGGTCGTCCTCGCCTATTCCGGCGGCCTCGACACCAGCGTCATCCTCAAGTGGCTGAAGGAGACCTACCAGTGTGAGGTCGTGACCTTCACGGCCGATCTGGGCCAGGGCGAGGAACTGGAGCCGGCGCGCAAGAAGGCCGAGCTGATGGGCGTGAAGCCCGAACATATCTTCATCGATGATCTGCGCGAGGAATTCGTCCGCGATTATGTGATGCCGATGATGCGTGCCAACGCGCTCTATGAGGGGCTGTATCTGCTCGGCACCTCGATCGCCCGCCCGCTGATCGCCAAGCGTCAGATCGAGATCGCCAGGATGGTGAATGCCGATGCCGTCAGCCACGGCGCCACCGGCAAGGGCAACGATCAGGTCCGCTTCGAGCTGGGCTATTATGCGCTCGCGCCCGACATCAAGGTGATCGCGCCGTGGCGCGAATGGGATCTCACCAGCCGCACCCGCCTGATCGAATATGCCGAACAGCACCAGATTCCGGTGCCCAAGGACAAGCGCGGCGAGAGCCCCTTCTCCACCGACGCGAATCTTCTGCACACCTCATCCGAGGGCAAGGTGCTCGAGGATCCGTGGGAAGAGGTGCCCGACTATGTCTATTCGCGCACCGACAATCCGGAAACCGCGCCCGACACGCCCGAGATCATCACGATCGATTTTGAGCGCGGCGATGCCGTCGCGGTCAATGGCGTGGCCCTGTCCCCGGCGGCGCTGCTCACCAAGCTCAACGAACTGGGCAAGCTGCACGGCATCGGCCGCCTCGATCTGGTCGAGAACCGCTTCGTCGGCATGAAGAGCCGCGGCATGTATGAAACGCCGGGCGGCACCATCTATCATCTGGCCCATCGCGGCATCGAGCAGATCACGCTGGATCGTGGCGCGGCCCACCTGAAGGACGAGCTGGCGCCGCGCTATGCCGAGCTGATCTATAACGGTTTCTGGTTCTCGCCCGAGCGCGAGATGCTGCAGGCCGCGATCGATCACAGCCAGGAAAAGGTGACCGGCACGGTGCGCCTGAAGCTCTTCAAGGGCTCTGTGAGCGTGATCGGCCGCCGCTCGCCCCACAGCCTCTATTCGGAGAAGGTCGTCACTTTCGAGGACGATCAGGGCGCCTATGATCAGCGCGACGCGGCGGGCTTCATCAAGCTCAATGCGCTGCGTCTTCGTCTGCTGGGCCGGCGCGATCGCTGATCGCGCGCGGTAAGTCTGCGCTGATGGGCGGGGCGCCGAAGCGCTGGAATCGCGCGATTTCCGATGGCGTTACGGAACGGTGACGTGTAGGTTGCGTTCATACGGACGAGATAATCGGATCGGAGAGGACATCATGGTACAGGTCGCGGGGCGTCCCCGCGTTTTTGACCGCCGCGCCACCCGGCTCGCCTGGGATCTGGATCGCACGCCGATGGGCATTCGATCCGCCTCCTCGGTGGGGGAGCTGGATGGCCTGATGCGCGCTCTCTCGCTTGCGGTTCCTGTATCTGCCCTGCTCTGGATCGGCGCTGGTGCCATTCTGGCGAGCGCGATTCGATAATTCCACCTGGCAGACTGATTCGAATCAGGCCGAATCGGCCCCTGCGGCGCAAAATCTTTCCGTCGGAAAATTTATTTCGGAGGCGATTCGGATCGCTTTTCCGTCAAAATCGGGCCGGTCCGGGACGATCCTTCCGTTTGAACCGCCCGGGTGCGGTTGCTCCTGCTAACGTGTCGTAATAGCTTTGCCCCAGAATTGGGGGGATTCCGGATGGCTTTCACGCGTGCGCCGAAGCGGTAGCCACATGCCTGCGATTGCAGGCTTTTTCCTCTAAACCGAAGGGGCCAGCGCGGCCCTTTCTTATGTCGCATCGCGGCATGGGATCGGCGTCACTCCGCGCCGCCAAGATTAACATATTGTTATATATAGACGAAAAGCGTCGGAATTCAGCCGAAGAGAGTGAATTTGGCGGTTACCTTCTTTCTTTTGCATCGCAGCAAGGATATACGAGTTTCAGCTGGTACACTCCTCAGGGGACTAGTGAGTAAGATGGCGAGTATGGCGTATAACGAGCGGCACCTGCCCGGGGCGGGGCGCAGGCACAACGGTCAGGCACGGCTGGGCCGTTCGGTCGATCAGGTGATGACTCGCCTTTTCGACATATGCGCAAGCTCCGCGCTGCTGCTCTTCCTGGCTCCGCTGATGATCGTCGTCGCGGCGCTGATCGTCATCACGAACCCCGGTCCGATCATCTTCGGGCACAAGCGCCTCGGTCGCGATGGCCGGTCATTTCACTGCCTGAAATTCCGCAGCATGGTGACCGACTCCCAGGAGCGGCTGGCGAATTTGCTGGCGAGCGATCCGGAAGCCCGGCGCGAGTGGGAGCGGGATCACAAGCTCAAGAATGATCCGCGTATCACGCCGATCGGCGCCTTTCTCCGCAAGAGCAGCCTCGACGAGCTTCCCCAACTGTTCAACGTGCTGCGCGGCGACATGAGCCTCGTCGGCCCGCGTCCCATCGTGATGGACGAGGTGCGTCGCTACGGCCGTTATTTCAGCCACTATACGCAGGTTCGCCCGGGCATCACCGGCCTCTGGCAGGTGAGCGGCCGCAACAATACGACCTATCGGCGCCGCGTGGCGATGGATGTCGCTTATTCGCGCTCCCAGTCGTTGCCGCTGAACATCAAGATCCTGCTCATGACGGTGCCCAGCGTGTTGCTGGCGAAGGGTTCCTACTGAGCGACGGCGGGCGGTAATTCCGCCCATTCCTCGCCTGGACCCGCAAGGCCGCCGCGACGCACGTCGCTGGCGGCCTTTTCATTGCCCGCTTATGCGCCGGACGCCTGCTCATTCTGGCCGATGACGTGGGCGTGATAGCGTTCGATGCAGTCAGGGCTGTCGAATTCCCACCACCAGTCGCGCGGCACCATCACGACCTGCGGCACGATCGCTCCGAGCCGGGCGATGATGCTGTGCCATGTCAGCGCGCGTCCTTCGGTCTTTTCCTGCATCAGGCCCGCGCGCACTGCCTCGCGCACGACGGCGAGCGCCGCCGCTCCACGGATCTGCAGCAGTCCGGCAGAAACGGGGAGCGAGCCCGCGGCGCCCAGCCGCTTGGCGGCGACGCGAACGACATCGCCATCCGCAAGCAGTTGGACGTCATCCTCGTCGGCGGCTGTTCCGGCCGGGCTGCCCAACAGCGCGGCGCCGGCCGGCGCGGCCGCCAGTGCGGCAAGCGCCCTCGGTTCGAAGATGGTGTCGCCATTGCCGATGGTGACCGGCTCGTCGTCGCCAAGGCCGGTCAGCCCGATGTCGACGGAGCGCAGTGGTCCCGCCACCGCATAATCCGGGTTGAACACCGTTTCGACCGTGCCGGCCCGGGAATGTTCCCTGACGAAGGCGGCGACGGCGTCCGCGCCGAAGCCGGTTATGATGCGCACCCGCGCCGCAGGATCAGCCGTCGCGATATTCGCAAGGTTGTGCGCCAGGATCGCGCGGCCTTCTACCTGCACGAGCACCTTGGCACGGTCGCTCGTGAGCGTGCCCATCCGTGTGCCGCTGCCGGCGCCGAGAAGAATGTAAATCAAGGCAGACGATCTCCCGCCGCGCCCCGCGACATGAAGCGACCGGCTAGGCCAGAGCGAGCCGCTCGGTCAATTCGCAAGCGCATCCCGGCGGGCGAGCGGGCGGGACGCGGGTTTGTTGCGCAGCGCGGCATCGCAGGCCGCCGAACATGCCGGTTCTACAACGACAGGCTCGACATAGCGGCCGAATGGCGTATTGATGCGGTGCGGCCGGGCGAAGCCCCGTCCGTTCCCGCACGCCCCTGATTTGGACAGCCCCGAGACGATGGACGTCGCAGGACTAGGGATAGGAGTGCCAGCTTCCGTAGCGCCGATGCGAATTTGTCTCGTCCTGGAAGCATCCGGCGGTGGCGCCGGCCGCCATGTTCTCGATCTCTCGCGCGGGTTGGTCGCGCGTGGTCATGCCGTCCATATCGTCTATTCGCCCGTCCGCGCGGAGCCGATCTTCCTGGATGCGTTGCGCGAGGCGAAGGTCAGCCTCAGCGAACTCGAAATCCATCGCGGCATCGGCCCCGGCGATTTCAAGAGCGCGTGGCGGCTTGGCCGTCTGCTGCGCCGCATCGGCCCGTTCGATATCGTCCATGCGCACAGTTCCAAGGCCGGTGCCGTTCTGCGGCTCGCGCCCAAGGTGCATGGCAAGATCGTCTATACGCCCCACGCCTTCCGCTCGCTGGACCCCACCACCTCGCGCAAGGCGAGGATCTTCTTCGACATGGCGGAATCGCTGCTCGCACTGCGCACCGACGCGGTGGTCCTCGTGTCCAGCGACGAATGCGTCCATGCGCGGCAGATCGGCATCCCGATGCGCAAGCTGCATGTGATCCGCAATTCCATTCCGCCGCTCACCCTGCGCGATCGCGCGGCGGTGCGCGCGGAACTGGGTGTGACGCCGGATGAACTGCTCGTCGGCTTCGTCGGTCGCTTCTCGCACCAGAAGGCGCCGGAGACGTTCGTCGCGGCGATGGAAAGCGTGATGGCGGCGAATCCACATGTTGTGGGCGTCATGATCGGTGATGGCGATCTGCGGGAATCGGTTCGTGATTGCGTGGCGAAGAGCCGCTTTTCCGATCGCTTCCGCCTGCTCGGTGCGCGGCGCAGCGCGGATTATCTCGCGGGCTTCGATCTGCTGCTGATGACCAGCCGGTATGAAGCCATGTCCTATGTTATGCTGGAGGCGCTGGCCGCGGGCCTGCCGCTGGTGACGACGCCGGTCGCCGGCGCCGGCGAGATCATCCGCCAGGGCGACAACGGCGTGATCGTGAGTACGCACGAGGCGGCGGATATCGCCGCCGCGGTTGCGCCGATCGTGGGCGACAAGGCCCTGCTCGCGCGGATGGGCGAGGTCGCTGCCGAGCAGGATCGCGCGATCAACGGGGATCATATGCTGCTCCAGACGGAGCGCCTCTATCGGCAACTGCTGGGCGAAGCATGATCTTGGCGAAGCGCACCATCTTCATCAACGGCCGTTACCTCACCCAGCCGCTGAGCGGCGTGCAGCGTTATGCGGAAGAGATTGTCCGCGCGCTGGATGCGCGCGTCGGCGCGGGCGAGGCATCGGCCGACTATCGTCTGCTCTGCCCGCCCGGCGCGCGGAATGCCGGCCTTGCGCATATTTCCCAGGAGGAGATCGGCCGGCGCGGCGGGCATCTGTGGGACCAGATCGATTTCGCGCGTGCTGCCCGAAAGGGCGTCGCGCTTTGTCTCGCCTCCGTGGGGCCGGTCGCGCTCTCGCGGCAGGTGGTGGTGATTCACGACGCGGCGGTGCAACGCCACCCCGAACATTTCAGCAGATTCTACGGTGCGGTGCACAAGACGATCGATTTCGTCCTCGCTCGGCGCGCGCGCGTGGCCACCGTCTCCGATTTCTCGCAGCGCGAACTGGCCGAGGTGTTGGGGATTCCCGCCGCGCGGATCATCGTGGCCAAGAATGGTGCCGAGCATCTCCAGATCACGCCGGATGCGGACGTGGTCGATCGTCTGGGCCTGTCCGGCGTGCCTTTCTTCCTGGTGCTGGGGAATATCACCCGGAACAAGAATCTGGCCGTGGCGATCCGCGCGCTGGCGTTGCTCCAGCCTTCGCCGATCCGGCTCGTCGCGGTCGGCCGGCTCGATCCTTCGGTGTTCGGCACGGGCTTCCTGCCGCCGATCGGGGAGGGCCTCGTGCTGCCCGGGCGGCTCGACGATGCCGAGGTGGCCGGTCTGATGCGGGATGCCCGCGCGCTGATCTTTCCCAGCCTGTATGAGGGCTTCGGCATCCCCCCGCTGGAAGCGATGGCGAATGACTGCCCGGTCCTCGCCAGCACGGCCGAGGCGGTGGTGGAGACGTGCGGGGACGCCGCCGAATTCTTCGCCCCGCATGACGAGGCCGCGCTCGCCAAACTGATGCAGCGCGCCTCCAGTGATGCAGGCTGGCGTGCCGCTCGCATCGCCGCCGGGCGCGCGAGGCTCGCCTTGTTTAGCTGGCGCGCTTCGGCCGATACGCTGGCGCAAGAGGTTGAGGCGCTCGCCCGGTAATCGGATCGATTCCTGGCTGGCCTGAATCAGGTCGTGGCGGGCGTCGCCAGCGGTAACCCAGGCCTGGGGATTTCTTCAGGATGCGGATGCCCCGGATTTCACCGGGATCGCCCCGAAGGCACTGCGATACAAGGCGCCGATCGCGGGAAGATGCCCGTCGCTCAGGCGGCTGTTCACGCCGCCATCGGTGCGATCCCAGTAATTATGGTGGGAAAGATGCGCGCCCTGCGCCTGGATCCATCCGATCATCAGCCGCATGAATTCGGTCGCGCGATCATCGTCCACGCCCCATTCGGAAAGGCCGATCAGCTTTCCGTGCTTTCGCCCGAAGGCGGCAAGCCAATCGAGCCCATAGGGCTGCGACTTGCGGTAATAGAAGATGCCGAGCCCCGCATCCTGGTGGCCCTGATCGTCATATTGCGCGCGATAATAGACATCGAGGCTTACGACATCGACCAGATCGTCCCCCGGATAGCAGCTTTCCGGATCGATCCCGCCCCGGCCGATATTGGGGCACCAGTCGAAATAGAAGAGTGGTGATGCCCGGCGGAACAGGCCGGCGATGCGGCGATAGGCGGCGATATAGGCGCGCGCATCCCAGCGGCCGGCGGCGTCCCGCGCGGCGAGCGTCTGGGTCTCCATGTTGAATTCCCAGGGCAGCCGCACGCAGATCCGCTCGCCTGTCTTGGGATAAGCGGAGAGGATCGTCGTCGCGATCCGGCTGTAGAGCGGATCATGCTTTCCGGCCGCCACCTCGCCATAGGCCGCCTTGCCGCCCACCGGCACCGACCAGTGGACCCGCCGCCCCGCCGCGAGCACCTGGCGGGCGAGGAAGACGATGAAATCGATCGAGCCTTCCAGCTCCACCCAGCCCTGCTGGTTGAAATAGAGCAGATCATGATCTTCGGTACGGCCGAGCCAGCGCCGCCATTCGAGCATCAGCTTCGGATCGTTGCCGGTGATGACGCCGTTTTGCCGGGTGGGAATGGCGCCGCTCGCGGCGGAAGCGGGGGCGCCCCGACAATCGGCCAGGATGGCCGCCGTTCCACACATGCCAAGGCGCAGGGCGGCGCGCCGGTCGATCATTCCGTGCTGCCATCGCGATCGCTGCATGATCCGCTCGCCACGCCGACTGAACCGGATTCGGTTTAGGCCACGCGCGCGCGCAGCAGAAGGCCGTCGCCGGAGACCGTCGCGCTGTCGCACCGGGCCGGCGCCTTCGCTTGCCGCCGCGGCCCCGCTCGGGCAGGATCGCAGGCGCGGAGGATGGCCTTGCGGGGAATGACATGAAGCAGGCGCGGCTCCTGTCGCTGGATGCGCTGCGCGGCGTCGCGGCGATCGTCGTGCTGATCCATCATGCCGAGCGGGAACTGCATTTCACCGCCAGCTTCGCTTATGGCTATCTCGCCGTCGACATCTTCTTCCTGATGAGCGGCTTCGTGATCGCCGGCGCCTATGAGCCGCGCATGGATGCGCGGATGGGCCTGTGGACCTTCCTGAAGCTGCGGCTGATCCGCCTCTATCCGATGATGTTGATCGGTGCGCTGATCGGCATCGCGGTGGCGGCGGCACGGGGGCCGGGGGATGCGCCGCTGCTGCTCGCGGGTGCTAGCGCGCTGCTGATGCTGCCGCTCGTGTGGACGGGGCCTCTGCTGTTCCCCGTCAACATACCCGAATGGTCGATCTTCTTCGAGATCGTCACGAACACGCTCCACCGGCTCACCATATCGTGGTTGGGGGAGCGCCTGCTCGTTGCGATCATCGCGGTCTCCTTCCTGCTGCTCGGGGTGGCGGGCTGGCGCCTCCACGGGCTGGCGAACGGCTTTTCACCGGAAACCTTCTGGGGCGGCTTTCCCCGCGTCTTCTTCTCCTATTTCCTGGGTGTCCTGCTTCATCGGACGCAGCCGCGCTGGCGGGCGCATGTGCCCGTCCTGCCGCTTCCGCTGCTGCTTGTGGCCTTCCTCGCGATCGTTCTGGGCGAATCGGCCTTGGGCGGACGGATACCGGCGAGCGCCTATTGGCTGGGCGCCGTGACGATCGCCTTTCCGCTGGGCCTCATGCTGCTCGCGCAGGCGCGCGTTCCCGCCGCCATGGAGCGGATAAGCGAGGCGCTGGGCGACCTCTCCTACCCGCTCTACGCCGTTCACATGCCGCTGCTGCTGATCGCGGCACCGGCCATCCTGCCGCTCTCCGGCCCGGCCCGCGCCGGTCTCGCCATTCCTGTGGGGGGAGTGATCGTGATCGTCGCGCTGCTGCTGGATCGTTATTATGATCGGCCCGTCCGAAAAAGGATCCAGGGCCGTCGCGCCGATCCCGCGCCTGTGGCCGAGGTGGAGATCGCAGCACCCTGAACGCGCCTTCTCCGCACCCGGAGCGCGAAAATCCTCCACTGTCGTAGCGCCCTGATCGATGGGGCGATCCCCATGTTGATGCCACCCGATCGATTGTGGCAGGCGCGCGGTGCCTGCCCCGGCGAGGCGTTCCGCAGGACGCCCCTTCGGTTGGCCGAGGAGAAGAACCCATGAAGATCCTGATCGTCACCACCTCCCACGCCCGGACCGGCGGCGAGGGAGGGGCGGGGCGGGAGACTGGGCTCTGGATGGCCGAACTGTCCACGCCTTATTATGCCTTCGTCGATGCGGGGGCCGTGGTGGATATCGCCTCGATCGCGGGCGGCCCGGTGCCGATCGATCCCACATCGATGGAGGATGAATATCGGCTGGAGAGCGCCGCGCGCTTTCTGGGTGATGCGGAAGCGATGGCCATGCTGCACGCCTCACGGCCGATCGAGGCTATCCCCGCCGATGCCTATGACGCGATCTTCCTCCCCGGTGGCCACGGCACGATGTGGGATCTGCCGACCAACGCCGCGCTGATCGATCTGATCGCCGCCATGCACGCGGCCGGGAAAGTGGTGTCGGCGGTCTGCCATGGCCCCGCCGGCCTTGTGAACGTGACGGATGCCGATGGCGTGCCGATCGTCCGCGGGCGCGAGGTCTGCGCCTTCACCAACAGCGAGGAGGAAGCTGCCGGGCTTCTGCATGCCGTGCCCTTCCTGCTGGAGGATCGGCTGCGCGAACTGGGCGGGCTCTATCGCAGCGCTCCCGATTTCCAGGCCTGCGCGGTTCGCGATGGCCATCTGGTCACCGGGCAGAATCCGGCTTCCTGCCCGGAGGTTTCCCGGCTCGTTCTGGAGGCGATATGCGACGGCTGATCGGGGCGCTGCCGCCTCCGGTCCGGCCGAACCGACGCCGCCCCTAGAGCGCCAGTTCCAGGCCTTCGTGGACCAGCAGATAGCGCTTGGCCTCCAGCCCGCCCGCAAATCCGGTGAGCGTGCCGTTGCTGCCGATCACGCGGTGGCAGGGCGCGACGATGGAGACAGGATTGCGCCCGTTCGCGGCGCCCACCGCCCGCACGGCCCCGGGCGATCCGATCGCGCGCGCGATCTCTGCATAGCTGCGCGTCTGGCCGAAGGGGATGGCCAACAATTGCGCCCACACCCGCTTCTGGAAAACGCTGCCTGCCATGTCCAGCGGCAGATCGAAGCTGGTCCGCTCGCCCGCGAAATAGGCGGTGAGCTGCGTTGCGGTCTCGACGAGCACGGGATGGTCGGCCTGTTCCTCCATCGCGCCCAGCCGCACCCGGCCGGGCTTGTCATCCTCCCACAGGATCGCCGCGAGTCCGTTGGCCCCGGCGACCAGCGTCAGCATGCCGACGGGTGAAGCCATGGTTTTGAAGAAGTGGGTCATGAGGGGCGTCTCCGGCTCTGTGCCGGCGGGATAGACGCGCATATGGCGCGCCGCATCCCGTGGCTTGCGATCAAAGCTGTCCTTGGGCCGGCACCTCAATCGCTACCCAGATAGAAGACGAACGAGGTGAAAAGGCTGAGCGTGATCGTCGCCATGATGAGCATGGCCGCGGTGCGCCAGAGCGCGCCAAAGCGGCCGAGGCCATAGGCGCCCTTCAACTGGCGATAGATGTGGATCGGCGGCACGATCATCGCGGCGAGCGGAATGATCGCGCCCGATATGCCAAGCCAGCTTCCCACCGCGAGCACCACCATGGCCAGCGACATGAAGGAGAGCGAGTAGATGGCGAAGATGGCGTGGTCATAAAGGCCCACATCGCGGCGGAAGCAGAAGAGCAGCCAGATGAAGGGCACGGAGATCGGGATCAGCGCCCAGCTATATTTGTAGGCGTAATTCTTCATCTTGTAGACGACGAGCTCGGGATTCTCGGCGGCATGGGCGATGAGCCCGCCCACATAGGGGATCTGCGTCACCGGGCTGGTTTCCGCAGCATGGCTCGAATCCGCGTGGGCAGCCTGCTCCGCCGCCTTGCCGGCCGGGGACGTTTCGGCGGCCTTGGCGGCCACTTCCGCAGCCTTGGCCGCCGCATCGGCCTGCGCGCCGACGCGGCTGGAATCCACCGCCGCCTTGCCCAGGCCCGCCATGCCATGCTGCTCGATCGCCTGCATCGCCACGATCGAGGCGGTCAGATCCCTGATCTTCCTGTCCAGCCGCGCCTGATCCTCGGGATCCACCTCCGAAGCGCGCTGGCGGCGCGCCCGATCCAGCTTCACGCGCGTCTTCACGATTTCGGCGGCCACGCCCTGCTTGGTGGCCTCCGCCTTGGAGCCGTGACCGCCGAGATTGGAGACCACCGCGAACATCAGGAAGACGGAGAAGAGAAACAGGGCGATCGGCGAGATGAACTTGGCTCGCTCGCCCTCGATATAGCGCTTCGTCAGCTCGCCCGGGCGCAGCACGAGCATCGGCAGCGTATTCCAGATCTTGCCTTCGAAGTGGAACACGCCGTGCGCGATGTCATGCACCAGCGCCATCAGGTTGCGATGGACATGCCCCGCCTGCCCGCAGGCATGGCAATAAGGGCCCTGGCGGATCGTGCCGCAATTGGCGCAGGCCTCGTGCACGTCATGGCCCACGGCCGGCTCGCCCAGTCGCGCACGTTCCACCTCGCTCGCGATCAGCGCGGCCGTCGCCATCGCGCCAATTTCTTCTGCGCCCCCACTCATGCGGCGGATGATGACGAAAGCCGCCGAGCAAGTCGAGAGCGCCATGCTGCGGGCGCGAACATGGCGAGCGTCGACGCCCGATGTTCCGGGCTTCCCCCGGGCGTCTTTGCTCTTCGGCAGGCGATCAGGCGAGCGGGCGGCCCTGCGCGCGCCAGCGCAGGATCGTCTTGGCCAGTCGCGCCGGCTCGTCGGCGGCGGTCTGCCAGCCCCGCACGAAGGAGGGATCGGAGGAGGCCGGCAGTCTTTCCGGCTCCAGATCATCGAATATCGCGCGGATCGGCAGCGCCACGCCTTCGCCCACCACCACCGCCTCGCGGTTGCGCAGGCCCGGTATCGCATCGATCAGGCCGCGCGCGCCCTCCGGCACGGCCGAGCGGACATGGGCCTGATCCTTGTCGTTGTTGAGCCGCATCGCGATGATCGTGCCGCACTGGGATAGCACGCCTTCCGCCAGATCGGAGGGGCGCTGCGAGATCAGCCCCAGCGACACGCCATATTTGCGGCCTTCCTTGGCGATCCGTTCCAGGATGCGGCGCGCGGGCGATTGGGCATCGGCGGGAATGTAGCGATGCGCCTCCTCGCACACGAGCAGCACGGGGCGTGCATCCTTGCCGCGCGACCAGAGCGCATGATCGAAGACGAGCCGCCCGAGCAGGGCAACCAGCACCGGCGTGATTTCGGAGGGCACGGCCGAAAGATCGACGATCGCGATCGGCTTGCCGTCAGTCGGCAGGCGCAGCAGGCGCTGCAATACCGTCTGCATCGTATCGCCCACCAGCATGCCGGAAAACATGAAGGCGTAGCGCGGATCCACCTTCAGTTCGTCCATGCGCGCCTTCAGCCGCAGATAGGGGCCGATGCCGGTGCCGCCCTTGTCCAGCTTGCCCATCTCCGCCGAGAGGATGTTGCCGAGATCGGAGAGAAGGTAGGGGATCGGGCTGTCGGCGGTGAGCCGGCTGATGCCCTCCGCCGCGCGATTCTTCGCGCGTGCGGCCAGCAGGCTCTTGGCCAGAATGTCCACGTCGATCTGCCGGTCCGGTCCCCGCGTCGTCACGAACACCTCGGCATGTTCCTCGAGGTTCATCAGCCAGTAGGGGATGGCAAGGCTCGTCACGTCGAAGACCGCGCCTGCCTCCGCGAAGGAGGCGCCATATTCGCCGTGCGGATCGATCATCAGCACATGGCCGTGCGGCGCCGATTCGCAGATGCGGTGAAGCAGCATGGCGGTGGCGGAGGATTTGCCGGTGCCGGTGGATCCCAGGATCGCGAAATGCCGGCCGAGCAGCGCATCCACATACAGCGCCGCGCGCGTTTCGCCCGCCGAATGGATCCGTCCGATCGTGATGTGCGCGCGTTCGTCAGCGGCGAAAATGGCGTTGCGATCCGCGTCGCTGGTGGCGATCAGGCGGCAGCCGGGCAGGGGCAGATGGCTCACGCCGCGCTTGAATCCGCGAAGTTTCGTGCCCTCGGCATCACCCTCACCGACGAAATCGAGGGCCGCCACGATCAGGTCGCCGTCCGCTTCCTCGCGCCGGAGCGCGCTGACCTGTGCGACCACCCACTTGTTGCCGACGCGCAATTTCAGATGGCTGCCGATCGCGCCGGGCTGTGCGGGTCCCTCCTGGCCCAGGGCTGCGAGCATCGTCGCGTCCAGCATGGCACGTGCGCCCGCGCTGGAAATCTCCAGGACGCGGCCAATCTCGATCTCGCCCAGCGGCGCGGCTTCGATGCCGTTTTCCATCATGCTCATGATGCCGTCTGTAGGGCGGGAAAGCTTACGAGCGGCTAACGGCGTTGGCGACGGCGCGCGGGGCGGGATATGGCCAAGCGATGACCGATTATCTGATCCGCGACGACAAGCCCTCTCTCGCCTATCGCTATCGGCCCGGCACCGGCCCGACGATCATGTTCCTGCCGGGCTATATGTCAGACATGTCGGGCGGCAAGGCGCAAGCGCTGGACGCGTGGGCCGGGGCGAAGGGGCGGGCCATGTTGCGGCTCGATTATGCCGGCTGCGGCGAGAGCGAGGGCGTGTTCGCGGAGCAGACGCTGGCAAGCTGGCACGGCGACGTGCTGGATCTGATCGATACGGTCACGACCGGGCCGATCCTGCTCGTCGGCTCGTCCATGGGCGGCTGGCAGATGCTGCTGGCGGCGCTCGCCCGGCCGGATCGGGTGGCGGGGCTTGTCGGGATCGCCGCCGCGCCCGATTTCACCGAATGGGGCTTCGATGAGGATCAGCGACGCATCCTCGCGCAGGATGGGCTGCTGGTGGAGGAATCTCCTCATTCGGAAACGCCCACCATCTTCACGCGCGCCTTGTGGGAAAGCGGGCAGGCGCTGCGCTTGCTGGAAGGAGAGATCGCGTTCGATGGCCCGGTGCGGTTGCTGCACGGGCTGGAGGATGTGGATGTGCCGCCCTCCATCGCCTTCCGGCTTGGCCGCGCGCTGCGTTCAGCCGATGTGCAGACGATCCTCGTCAAGGATGGCGATCATCGCCTGTCGCGGCCGCAGGATCTGGATCTGCTGGTGCGCACGGTTGCCAGCCTGATCGAGACCTGACCTGTTCCTGTCCCTTTTCCTCGCCCTTGCCGCCGCGGATACGCCGCCGCCGCTTGCCAAGCTGCCCGGATCGGAAACCGACCGCTTCAGCGCCTGCGTCGCGCTCACGAAGAGCGATGTGCCGCGCGCCCTGCGCGAGGCAGACGAGTGGGCGAAGCAGGCGGGGGATCTTCCGGCGCGCCACTGCCTTGGCCTTGCCCAGGCGGCTGCGGAAAACTGGGCGGCGGCGGCGAACACGTTCGTTCGCGTCGCCTCCGCCGCCGAATCCGGCAATGATCCGCGCGCGGCGCAGCTATGGACGCAGGCGGGCAATGCGGCGCTGGCGAACGAAGACCCCACGCTCGCGCGTACCGCGCTGGATCGCGCGCTGAAGCTGCCGGGCCTGACGCAGGTGATGCAGGGCGAGGCGTGGCTGGATCGTGGCCGCGCCGATGTGGCGCTGGGCGACATGGCGGCGGCGCGCACCGATATCGATCAGGGCGTGCGGCTGGTGCCGGACGATCCTTTTGCGTGGCTGCTCTCGGCCACGCTCGCGCGGCGGCAGGATGATCTGCCCAAGGCGACGCGGGATATTGCGGAGGCGGCGAAGCTGGCGCCGGACGACGCGGCGGTCGCGCTGGAAGCAGGCAATATCGCGCTGGAGGCGGGCGCCGATCAGGCGGCGAAGGTGGCGTGGGAGCGGGCGCGCAAGCTTGCGCCCAATGATCCGGCCGGGAAAGCCGCCGATGCGCAGCTGGCGGATCTGGAAGCGGGGCTGGCGAAAGCCGCCACGGCCAGCGCTACCCCTAAATAGGCCCCAGAGTAGGAATGCGTATCCCGGCCGGGGCCGGGATACGCATCGGGCCGCCTCTTACTGCTGCTGATCGGCGCGGCTGGCGCCCTTGCCGTCGAGATTCTGGGCGACGAAATCCCAGTTGATGACGTTGCCAAGCACCGTCTCGGCGAATTTCGGCCGGGCGTTGCGATAGTCGATGTAATAAGCATGCTCCCACACGTCGAGCGTGAGGAGCGGCTTCACGCCTTCATACACGATCGGCGTATCGGCATCGTGATACGACGTCACCTTGAGCGCGTCGCCTTCCAGCACCAGCCAGGCCCAGCCGCTCGCGAAATGCCCGACGGCTTCCGCCGCCAGCTTCTTGAGCAGTTCGTCGGTGGAGCCGAAAGTGGCGTTGATCTTCTCGGCGAGCACGCCGGTCGGCGTCTGGCCGGCGGGGGCCAGGCAGTTCCAGAAGAAGGTGTGGTTCCAGATCTGGGCCGCGTTATTGAACAAACCCTTGTCGGCGGTCGCCTTGGCCTTCTCGATCACCTGGATCAGCGAAAGGCCGGCAAGGCCCTTTTCCTCGATCCAGCCATTGGTCTTGTCGACATAGGCCTTGTGATGCTTGCCGTGGTGATACTCGAACGTCTCGGCCGACATGTGCGGCTCCAGCGCCGTCGCGTCGAAGGGAAGCGGGGGAAGTTCGAAGGCCATGGGCGCGTCTCCTGGACAGATAACGAGCCGCCCTAACGCCGACAAAAGCCAAAGGTCACGGGCAAATCGACTGTTGCGAGTCGTTAGCAATTGTGGGTGCGAAGCCGGGCCCTCGGAAGTCGGATGGCGCCGGCAGTTTCGGGCTCCGCGGGCTCAGCCGCCGGCCGCGCTCCTCTCCAGCAGATCGTGCCGCCGCAGCGCATGGCGCAGCTGATCGTAGGTGAGCTTCAGCGCCAGGGCGGTCTGGCGCTGGTTGAAGCGACACCGCGTCAGTGCCGCCTCCAGCAGCATCCGTTCGTGCGCGTGACAGGCGGCGCGCAGATCGTCGCAGTCGCTCGGCATCGGGGCGGCCGGCGGCGGGGCTGACGCGGGGAGGGGAGCTGCCGCCTCCGCCGCTGGCTTCAGCGCGGCGAGGCCCCAGGGTGAGGCGAAGGGATCGAAGCTGACGGCGTCGATCGGCCGGCTTTCATCCTCCCAGCGATAGACGGCGCGTTCCACAACATTGCGCAGTTCGCGCACATTGCCGGGCCAGCCATGGTCCTGCAGCGCGGCACCCGCCTGCGCGCTGAAGCCGGGCCAGCGTTCCCAGCCGATCTCCAGCGCCATGCGCTTTCCGAAATAGTCGGCCAGCACGGGCACATCGCCCTCACGGGCGCGCAACGGCGGCAGCGTTATGACCTCGAAGGAGAGGCGATCCAGCAGATCGGGCCGGAAGCGCCCTTCCTCGGCCATTTTCGGCAGATGTTCGTTGGTGGCCGCCACGATCCGCACGTCCACGCGCACCGGGCGCGAGGCGCCGATCCGGGTGACCTCCCCATATTCAACCGCGCGCAGCAGCCTTTCCTGCGCGCCCATGCTGAGCGTGGCCAGTTCGTCCAGGAAGAGGGTGCCGCCATCCGCTTCCTCGAATCGGCCGGCGCGTGCGCGCGTCGCGCCGGTGAAGGCGCCGGCCTCATGGCCGAACAGTTCGGCCTCGATCAGCGTTTCGGGCAAAGCGGCGCAGTTCAGCGTGATGAGCGGAGCAGCCCAGCGTCCGGAAAGGCGATGGAGTCGTTCGGCGACCAGCTCCTTGCCCGTGCCGCGTTCGCCGATCACCAGCACGGGCCGATTGAGCGCGGCGGCGCGGCTCGCGCGTTCGACCGCGTCGAGAAAGGCCGAGGATTGGCCGATGAACTGAATGTCGCGATCCATTGCTGCTATTTGGCGCATTTTACCACTTGTTGGCAAATACTTCCGTCGCCGCGAGCAGGGGAAATTTATCAAAGCTGAATGAAATCAATCACATCAAGAATTGGCACGCCTCCTGCAATGCAAGGGGCAACACCGGATTGCCGGTGTGAAGGTTCTGAAAGATGGGAGATTTCACGATGTTCACGTTCGACAAATCCGATGTTCAACGGCTCGCGGTTTCGATGATCGGCGCCGCCGCCCTTACCGCCACCTGCGTTGGCGCGGCGATCGCTCCGGCCCGCGCGGCGACCCCGGTCACCACGGTCGATGGCTGGCAGGCCAATGTCGAGCGGCAGCTGGAAATGGGCTCGGATCGCTATTCGCTGCGCATGGACAGCGGCAAGCGCGCCGAGGCGGTCCTCGCCGTCCGCTTCACCGCCGAGGGCGATTATGCCGGCGCCGAGATCGCCCGCTCCAGCGGCAGTGTCGTGGTCGATCGGCACGCGCTGAACGTTGCCTCGCACATCAAATATCCGCAGCTGCCCAGCGAGCTTCGCGGTCAGCCGCAGACGGTGGCGATGCGCATCTATTTCGGCCGCGCCGACAATCAGCAGCAGCTGGCGGACATGCAGCGCGATGTGGAAAGCGTCCGCCTCGCCGATGCCGGCCGGATCGGCAACGGCACGGCAGCCGCGAAGTGACGATGATGCCGGGGTCGGCCCTTTCCCCGCTGCCGGCCCCGGCGCTATCGTGGGGCGATTGGAAGGCGAAGGCCGACCAGCCGCCGCGCGAGACAGGTTTCAAGGAGTATTTCATCATGGGCATCTTCTCCCGCACGCGCGACATCATCGCCGCGAACATGACCGATCTGCTCGATCGGGCGGAGGATCCCGCGAAGATGATCCGCATGATCATCCTCGAGATGGAAGAAACCCTGGTCGAGGTGCGCGCTTCCGCCGCCCGCCACATTGCGGACCAGAAAGAGATGCGCCGCCAGATCGGCAAGCTGGATCAGGTCCAGGAAGGCTGGATGGAGAAGGCCGAGCTGGCGCTCTCCAAGGGCCGCGAGGATCTCGCCAAGGCCGCTCTGGTCGAAAAGCAGAAGGCCGGAGACCTGGCCGATCAGCTGAAGGACGAGATCATTCAGATCGACGAGGCGCTTCATGCCTGCGAGGCGGACATTGCCAAGCTGCAGAACAAGCTGCGCGAAGCGCGCGCGCGCCAGAATTCGATCGCCACGCGCCTCGAATCGGCGCAGAATCGCACCCGGCTGCGTGAAATGTATGCCGGGCAGAAGGTGGAGGAGGCGTTCAGCCGCTTCGATGTGCTGGAGCGTCGGGTCGACATGGCCGAGGGCCGCGCCGACGCCGCCGGCCTCGGCGTGCAGAAGAGCCTCGAGGAAGAGATTGCCGAGCTGCGTTCCGCCGACAAGGTGGATGCCGAGCTGGAAGCGCTCAAGGCCCGCGCCCGCGCGCGCCTGACCGATCAGGAAGGCTGAGATGGTGCACGAACTGATTCCGCTGACCGCGATCCTCTCGATCTTCGTCGGCCTGCCCTGGCTGATCTTCCACTATGTCACGCAGTGGAAGAAGTCCGGCTCGCTGTCGATCGAGGATGAGAAGCTGCTCGATGAGCTGCACGATCTCGCCCGCAGGCTGGATGACAGGCTTGCCACGATCGAGCGCATCGTCGCCGCCGACAACCCGCATTTCCGCCGTCCCGAGACCGAGCGTCTGATCGACGATCGCGAGGACGATCATGTGTTCGATCGCATCGCCGAGCGCCGCCGTCAGCGCTGAAGCGCCCCGGATACGCTCTCAAACAGGGAAGGATATCGAGATGACACCGAGCCGTACCCGCTTCTATCTCGACAAACGCAACGGCAAGTTCATGGGCGTCTGCTCCGGCGTTGCCGATTATACCGGTATCGATCCGCTGCTGATCCGCGTCGGCTTCGTGCTGATCGGTTTTGCCACCGGCTTCATGGGCGGCGGCCAGCTGCTCGCTTATTTCCTGGTCGGCTGGCTCGCGCCGGACAAGCCGAGCGAGTTCGACTATCAGGATCGCGAGGATCGCAAATTCTGGCAGGGCGTGCGCGCCAAGCCCGCCAATTCGGTGCGCGATGTGCGCGCCCGCTTCCGCGATATCGATCGCCGCCTGGCCGATGTCGAAACGCATGTGACCAGCGAGAATCGCCGCCTTGCGGATGAAATCGAGGCGCTGCGCTGAGGCGCGCGACGGAACAGGGGGAAGAGTGTCATGAGCCAGCTGGCGTTGCTGATCCCGATCGCGGCCATCACCATCGGCCCGATATCGTGGGTGGCGAACAACTGGGTCCGCGCCCGGCACGGTTTCGCGCCGAGCCGCTACAAGGATCGCGGTGACGATCCGGATGCCGATCGCAAGATCCATCTGCTGACGAACGAGAATGAGCGGCTGACCGGCCAGATCTCGCGCCTGGAGGAAAGGATCGCGGTGCTGGAGCGGATCGCGACCGATCCCGCCGGGCGGCTGGAGCGCGAGATCGAGCAGCTTCGCCACACACCGACCAACTGAGGACCAAGGACGTGATCGAGTTCGCACCCTTTCTGATGGTTGTCGCGATCGTCGCGATCGTCTCGTTCACCCGCCTCCAGCGCGCCCGCCTCGATGCGGGGCGGGTGACGGGCCGCGCGGGGCCGGAAGATCCCGATGCCGCCCGCCTGCAGGGCGAGATCCGCCAGCTCAAGGATCGCATCGCCGTGCTGGAACGGATCGTCACTGATGGCGATCACAATCGCGGTCTCGCGCTGGAGCGGGAGATCGAGGCGCTGCGCGATGCCCGTGAGGGAGCCAAGTGATGCCCGAGACGCTTTCCACCACCCTGATCGCGCTGACCTCGCTGGCTGGCGTCATTGTCCTCGCTCTTGCCGGCTTGCGCGCCTGGCACGAATGGATCGAGTTGCAGCGCCACGCGCTTTCGGGTGGCCGGCGCGATCCGGATGCGCGGACGCCGACCTCGCCCTCCGCCGCGCGCATCGAACTGGCGGATCTGCGCGAGCGCGTCCGCAAGCTGGAGGCGATCGCCGCCGGCGTCGATCTCTGATCCGATGGTGGTGCCCGCAAGCAGCCCCACCAGCAGCATCGTCGTCCTCACGGGGGCGGGTGTCTCGGCCGAGAGCGGACTCGCAACCTTCCGGGGGCCGGACGGGCTGTGGGAAGGGCATCGGGTGGAGGATGTCTGCACGCCGGAGGCCCTCGCCCGCGACGAGGATTTGGTGCTGCGCTTCTATGATGCGCGCCGCGCCGCGCTCGCCACGGTGGAGCCCAATGCCGCGCATCATGCGCTCGCGCGGCTCGATGCCGAATGGCCGGGCGAACTGATGATCGTCACCCAGAATGTGGATGATCTGCACGAACGGGCGGGCGCCCGGCGGCTCGTCCATATCCATGGCGAATTGCTGTCCGCGCTGTGCCGTGCCTGCGATGCGCGCGCGCCATTCGCGGGCGCCATGCGCGAGGGCAAGGTGTGTCCCGCCTGCGGGGCGGATGCGCTTCGCCCCGATATCGTGTTTTTCGGGGAGATGCCGTACGAAATGGCGCGGATCGAGCGGGCGCTGATCGACTGCGATCTGTTCGTCTCGATCGGCACATCCGGCGCCGTCTATCCGGCCGCGGGCTTCGTCCGGATCGCGAACGCCGCCAATGCCGCGACGCTGGAGCTTAATCTCGATCCGTCCGCCGGCAGTTATCATTTCGATGATGCCCGCCACGGCCCGGCCAGCCTGCTCGTGCCCGAATGGGTCGATTCGCTGCTGGCCGCCGCCGGCTGAGAATCGTTCTCGGGCGCCACGCGCGCCCGATGCGTGCTACGCCTGTCTCCGGGCGAGGCATCGCATCGCATCCTCCAGCCCGGCCAGCGTCATCGGGAACATGCGGTTGCCCATCAGTTCACGGATCATCCGCGTGGATTGCCCGCCCCATTGCTCGCGCGGCACGGGATTGAGCCAGGCGGCGCTCGCATAGACGGTCGTCAGCCGCCGCATCCACATGGCGCCGGCTTCAGGATTCATATGCTCCACCGATCCGCCGGGGTGGCTGATCTCATAGGGGCTCATTTGCGCATCCCCCACAAACAGCAACTTATAGTCGCTGCCGAATGTGTGGAGGATCTCCATCGTCGGCGTCCGCTCCTGGAAGCGGCGCGCATTATCCTTCCACACGCCTTCATAGATGCAATTGTGGAAATAGAAGAATTCCAGATGCTTGAATTCGGATGTGGCGGCCGAGAACAATTCCTCGCACGCGCGCGCATGCGGATCCATCGATCCGCCGACATCCAGGAAGAGCAGCAGCTTCACGGCGTTGCGCCGCTCGGGCCGGAGCGCGATATCGAGATAGCCCTTTCGCGCCGTGCCGGCGATCGTCTCACCCAGATCCAGCTCGTCGGCCGCTCCCTCCCGCGCGAAGCGGCGCAGGCGGCGGAGCGCCAGCTTGATTGTCCGCGTGCCCAGTTCCTGCCGGTCGTCCAGATTGCGGAAGGCGCGCTGTTCCCACACCTTGATCGCGCGCCTGTGCCGGGATTCGCCGCCGATGCGGATGCCCTCGGGATTGTAGCCGCCATTGCCGAAGGGCGATGTGCCGCCGGTGCCGATCCATGTGTTGCCGCCCTGATGCCGGCCTTTCTGCTCCTCGAGCCGCTGCTTCAGCGTTTCCATGATCTGGTCCCAGGAGCCGAGGGATTGGATCCCGGCCATCTCCTCCGGCGTCAGGAATTTCTCCGCGATCGCCTTCAGCCAGTCCTCCGGGATCCCGGCCGTCTCCTCGCCCGCGTCCACAAGCCCGCGGAAGACGTGGCCGAAGACCTGGTCGAAGCGATCGATCAGGCTCTCGTCCTTCACGTAGATGGATCGGGCGAGATAATAGAAATGCTCCGGGCTGCGGTCGATCAGGTCGGCCTGCAGTGCTTCCAGCAGCAGCAGATGCTCCTTCGGCGTGGCCTTGATGCCCGCGCGGCGCAGTTCTTCGAGGAAGGAAAGGAACATCGCCCGTCAGGATGCCATGGCGTGCCGGCTCTAGAAAGCGGAGGATGTCAGCTTCGTGTCCGCCTTCGCCCATGCCGTCGCCAGCGCGCTTTCGGTCCCGGCGCCGCGCGCCACAGCCAGACCATATAGCGCCCAGCCATTGGCCGGATTGCGGGCGAGATCCTCCTCGAAGATGCGCGCGGCGCCTGTCTTGTCGCCGCTGGCGAGGAGGGCCGCGCCCAGCAGGTGGCGCGTCGGAAAGAATTCGTCCTGCGGTTCGTCATAGGCCAGCTTGTCCTCGATCGCGATCGCCCGCCGCAGCACGGGCACGGCGGCGGCCGGGCCGCGTTCGGCGCCAGCAATGCGCGCCTCCGCGCGCAACTGGCCGATCCGGTAGAGGTCGATCGCGCGGTTCATCGCCTGCACGGCGTCCGGCGGAGTCGCGGCGATCAGCGTGGCGGCCGTCGCCAGCTCCGCTTTGGCTTCGCTCGCACGCCCCAGCGCCGCCAGCGCCACGGCGCGCGACTGGTGATAATTGATCGTCGCCCCCGGCAATTGCGCGGCCGGCGCGGGCGCAGCCAGCATCTCTGCCCACAGGCCGAAGCGCACATAGACGTCGAACAGGCAGGTCGCCTGCCAGTCATAGCCGGGCATGGCCGTCAGCATCGCATCGGTGGCGAGCGAGCGGACCGCCCGTGCCGCCTCGATCGCCTCCGCGCGCCGCCCCTCCATCGCCGCCGCGCTCGCCAGGAACTGGTAATTGTGGATCAGATACATCGGATAATAATCGGGTGGCGCGGTCTGCTTCAGATAAGCGAGATCCGCTGCCGCTCCCTTCCGGTTGGCCTCCGCCGCCTCCTCGTAACGGCCCACGCGCTGCATGATGTGCGCCGGCATATGCTCCATATGTCCGGCAGCGGGCATCATGCCCACGAGCCGCTCGGCCGAGGGCAGCGCCCGTTCGGGGTGGCGGGAAGCCTCGACGGCGTGGATCCAGTAATGATTCGCGCCGGGATGGGCCGGGCTGGCCGCCAGCGTTCTTTCCAGCGTCGCCAGGATTTCCGGCGTGCCGGCGGCCGGCTGTCCGTCCGCCGTCCACAGCTTCCACGGGTTGGCCGTCATCAGGGCCTCGGCGAACAGCACCTGCACGTCAGCATCGGCGGGATAGGCGGCGGCCACCTCGCGCATCGCATCGGCATAGGCCGTCAGCACCGGACCGATATTGCCCGCGTCCAGCGCCGTGCTGCCGGCATAGCGGGTTGCCACCGCCGCGATCAGCGCGCGCTCCACCGGGCGCGCGTCCGGTATGGCCTGCGCCGCCCGCAAAGCTGCCTGGCCCACGATCGCGCGGGCGCCGGTCATCATCGGCATGTTGTAATTCGGCCCCAGCGTCAGTGCGACGCCCCAGAGGCACATGGCGCAGGCGGGATCCAGCATGGCCCCCTTTGCGAAGGATCGGGTGGCCTCGTCATGGTTGAAGGCCCAGAGAAAGCGCATCCCCTGATCGAAATAGGCCTGCGCCTGCGGGGATCGGGTGGTTACGGCGCGGTGGAAGTTCCCTAGCCCGTCGAACAGCATCGCGCCCCGCGCCCAGCCGTCGAGCGTTTCGGGCGGCCCGGCGGGATGCTGATGATCCTGCGCGGGCGCGGCCACCGCGATCCAAAAGGCCAATCCGGCCACGATCCCCCTGCGAACCATCAACTTTTCCCCCCCCGCTCCGACATCGAAACTATCATCGGGGCGGGATTGCGGCCAGTGCGGTCCTATTGGAGGCCGCGTCGCGTGAGGAAGGCGAGGCGTTCGAATAGCATCACATCCGCCTCGTTCTTCAACAGGGCTCCGTGGAGCGGGGGCACGGCCTGGCGGCTGTCGCGCGATTGCAGCGTTTCCAGCGGCATATCCTCGTAGAGCAACAGCTTCAGCCAATCGATCAGTTCGCTGGTGGAAGGCTTCTTCTTGAGGCCAGGCACCTCCCGCACCTCATAGAAGATGTCGAGCGCGCGGTGGACCAGCAACTTCTGGATTCCCGGAAAGTGCACGTCGACGATCGCCTGCATCGTCTCGCGATCGGGAAAGCGGATATAATGGAAGAAGCAGCGGCGCAGGAACGCGTCCGGCAACTCCTTTTCGTTATTGGAGGTGATGATGACGATCGGGCGTTCGGCGGCGGTGATCGTCTCGCCCGTCTCATAGACGTCGAAGCTCATCCGATCGAGTTCCTGGAGCAGATCGTTCGGAAATTCGATGTCGGCCTTGTCGATCTCGTCGATCAGAAGCACGGGCAATTCGGGGCTGGTGAAAGCCTCCCAGAGCTTGCCCTTGCGGATATAGTTGCGGATGTCGTGAACGCGAGCATCACCCAGTTGCCCGTCGCGCAGACGGGCGACCGCATCATATTCGTAAAGGCCCTGCTGCGCCCTGGTCGTCGACTTCACGTTCCAGGAAAGAAGCGGCGCGCCGATCGCGGCGGCGATTTCCTGCGCGAGCACCGTCTTGCCAGTGCCCGGCTCGCCCTTCACCAGCAATGGCCTGCGGAGGCGAACGGCGGCGTTGACCGCGACCTTCAGATCTTCGCCGGCAACATAGCTGGCGGTGCCCTCGAAACGCATGCCTGCTCCTTTCGGGACGGTGGGCGTGTTCGGGGGCTAGAGGTGGCGGGGGCCAGACGCAAGCACGGGCCGGAGCGCCTGTGCGCTCCGGCCCGTCATGCTCGCGTTTCCGCGAAAATCAGTTGATGCGGGCAGTCGGCGCGTCGTAGCGTACGTCGGTGTGGTCGTAACGACCGCTGACCTTGCCGTTCACCAGCTTCAGGTCGAACGTGCGGCCCGAGCCCAGTTCCTTGCCGGTGATGCGGGTGGTGCCGTTGTCGTCGGTGATGACATTGGCCTCGTAGCGGATGCCGTCACGCTCGAACGAGAGCGGAGCAACCTGGGTCTGCGCCACGGCCGGAGCGGCAACGACGAGCGCGAGAGCAGGAAGAGCGAACTTGATCATGGCAGTCTCCAGTGATGTGGGTCTGCCTCTGCCTAGACGATGATGATGTTCTGTATTGCGCTGCAACAACTGCCCGGATCGGCCGAATGCTGCAACTGCGAAGCGGGAAGACTCGATTGCATTTTCCGCAACCATGGACTGCGCTTTACGCGATCATGTTCGCGATAAACCCGCTAAAGGGGCGCGATGCGGGTTCAGGCGAAGATATGCGGGCTCTCGACGCCGGAGTCGGTCGAGGCGGCGTTGCACGGTGGGGCTTCCTGGCTGGGGTTCGTGATGTTTCCCCGCAGTCCGCGCAATGTTTCGCCGGATCAGGCGGCGGCGCTGGCTTCCGCCGTGCCTGCCGGGGTGGGCAAGGCGGCCGTGCTCGTCGATCCGGATGACGAGCTGGTGGCGCGTGCCATCGCGGCCGGGATGAGCCTGCTGCAGCTTCACGGGCATGAAACGCCCGATCGCGTTGCTGCGCTGCGGCAACGATTCTCAGTTGAAATCTGGAAGGCCGTTCCGGTGCGCACGCGTGCCGATCTGGCGGGGGCGGCTGCCTATCGCGGTGTCGCCGATCGCATTCTCTACGATGCCAAGACGCCGGATGGCGCGGCGCTGCCCGGCGGCATGGGGCTGCGCTTCGACTGGGCGCTGCTGCGCGGCCACGATCATCCGCTGCCCTGGGCGCTTTCCGGCGGGCTCGATGCCGGCAGCGTGGCGGAGGCCGTCTCGGTCACCGGCGCCCGGATCGTGGATGTCTCCTCGGGCGTCGAAAGCGCACCGGGCGTCAAGGATGTGGACAAGATCGCCGCCTTCCTCCAAGCGACCGCCCGCTTATGACTCTCGCCAACAGCCTCCGCTCGCAGCCCGATGCACAGGGCAATTTCGGCGCCTATGGCGGCCGCTACGTCGCCGAGACGCTGATGCCGCTCATCCTTGAGCTGGATCGCGAATATCGCGCGGCCAAGGCCGATCCGCTCTTCCGGGCCGAGCTGGAAAGCCTTGCCAAACATTATGTCGGCCGCCCCAGCCCCCTTTATTATGCGGAGCGACTGACCGAGACGATCCGCCGCGATGCGGCGCCGGGCATGGGCGCCAAGGTCTATCTGAAGCGCGAGGAGCTGAATCACACCGGCGCGCACAAGATCAACAACTGCATCGGCCAGATCCTGCTCGCCCGCCGCATGGGCCGCACGCGGATCATCGCGGAAACGGGGGCCGGCTCGCATGGCGTGGCGACGGCCACGGTCTGCGCGCGCTTCGGGCTCAAATGCGTCGTGTATATGGGCGCCAAGGATGTCGAACGGCAGCAGCCCAACGTCTTTCGCATGAAGCTGCTGGGCGCGGAGGTCATCCCGGTCACCAGCGGCGCGCAGACGCTGAAGGATGCGCTGAACGAGGCGCTGCGCGATTGGGTCGCCAACGTCCACGACACCTTCTACCTGATCGGCACGGTCGCGGGTCCACACCCCTATCCGGAGCTGGTGCGCGATTTCCAGTCGGTGATCGGTACGGAAGCGCGCGCCCAGATCCTGGAGGCGGAAGGCAAATTGCCCGATCTGCTGGTGGCGGCGGTGGGCGGCGGATCGAATGCGATCGGCCTGTTTCACCCTTTCCTCGATGATCCCGAGGTGGCGATGCTGGGGGTCGAGGCGGCGGGCCTGGGCGTGGATACGGATAAGCATGCCGCCAGCATCGGTGGCGGCAGCCCAGGCATCCTCCATGGCAATCGCACCTATCTGTTGCAGGATGAGGATGGCCAGATCATCGAGGCGCACTCCGTATCGGCCGGGCTCGATTATCCCGGGATCGGGCCGGAACATGCCTGGCTGCACGATATCGGCCGCGTCGCCTATGAAGGCGTGACCGATCAAGAGGCGATCGATGCCTTCACGCTGCTGGCCGGCGTGGAAGGCATCATTCCCGCGCTGGAAAGCGCCCATGCGCTTGCCGCCGTGCCCGCCAAGGCGAAGGCGATGCGGGAGGATCAGATCATCCTCGTCAACCTTTCCGGCCGGGGCGACAAGGATATGGCCACCGTTGCCGCCTCGCTGGGGGTGCAGATATGAGCCGCATCGCCGCTGCCTTCGCCCGCGCCCGCGCCGAGGGGCGCGCCGCGCTCGTCACGTTCATCACGGGTGGGGATCCCTCCGTGGAGGCGACGCCCGCCATCCTCGATGCGCTCGTCGCGGGCGGTGCGGACCTGATCGAGCTGGGCCTGCCCTTCACCGATCCGATGGCGGATGGCCCGGCCATCCAGCGCGCCAATCTCCGCGCTCTGGCGGCCGGCGCCACCACGGCGAGGATCATGGAGATCGCCGCCGGTTTCCGGGCGCGCCATCCGCACGTGCCGCTGGTGCTGATGGGCTATGCCAATCCGATGCTGCGGCGCGGGGCGGAGGCGTTCGCCGGATCCTGCGCCGAATCCGGCGTGGATGGCGTGATCTGCGTCGATATCCCGGCCGAGCAGGATGCCTCGCTCGGGCCGGCTTTGCGGGCGCAAGGGATCGCGTCCATCCGTCTCGCCACACCGACCACCGATGCCGTGCGCCTGCCGACCGTGCTGGAGGGGGCGGATGGCTTCCTTTATTATGTGTCCGTCGCCGGCATCACCGGCAGCCAGCAGGCTGCGCAGGCGAGCATCGAGGACGCCGTCACGCGGCTGAAGGCGTCCACCGATCTTCCCGTCGCGGTCGGCTTCGGCGTGCGCACGCCCGCGCAGGCCGCCGCGATCGGCCGGGTGGCCGATGGCGTCGTCGTCGGATCGGCCATCATCGATGTCATCGCGCAGGCCGCGGCCTCGGGCGGTGATCCGGCCGCCGCCACGCGGGAGATCGTGGCGGGGCTTTCCGGCGCGCTCGCCGGTGCAAGACAGGAGCAGGCCGCATGAGCTGGCTGGATCGCGTCCGCAATGCCGTTCCCTTCCTCCAGAAGAAGGAAACGCCCGACAATCTCTGGCACAAATGCCCGAGCTGCGGGACGATGGTGTTCACGCGCGAATATGAGGAAAATCAGTCGGTTTGCCCGAAGTGCGATCATCACGGCCGCATCGGGCCGGATGCGCGCTTCGATTCGCTGTTCGACAGTGGCGTCTATGTGCCGCTCCCCAATCCGCAGGTGCGGGAGGATCCGCTCAAGTTCCGCGATTCCAAGCGCTATGTGGATCGCCTGAAGGCGGCGCGGACGAATACGGGCGAAAGTGATGCGCTCGTGAATGCCAGCGGCCGGATCGAGGGGATGAAGGCGATCGTCGGCGTCCAGGATTTCGCCTTCATGGGTGGATCGATGGGCCTTGCGGTGGGCGCGGCCTTCGTGGTCGGCGTCGAGGCGGCGATCGCGGAACATTGCCCCTACATCATCTTCACGGCCGCCGGCGGCGCGCGCATGCAGGAAGGCATATTGAGCCTGATGCAGATGCCGAAGACGACCGTGGCGATCCAGAAGCTGCGCGAGGCGGGCCTGCCCTATATCGTGGTGATGACGGATCCCACCACGGGCGGCGTTACGGCCAGCTATGCGATGCTGGGGGATGTGCAGATCGCGGAGCCGGGCGCGCTCATCGGCTTCGCCGGCCAGCGCGTGATCGAATCCACGATCCGCGAAAAGCTGCCCGAAGGCTTCCAGCGCGCCGAATATCTGCTGTCGCATGGCATGCTCGATATGGTCGTCCATCGCCACAAGCTGCGCGCCGAGCTTGCCCGCCTGATCGGCTATCTCTGCGGGGATCGGGCCGCTGCCTGATAGGGGCGTTCGCTGATGGCGGACCACGCCGTTTCCTCCGATCCCGCCGTCCAGGCCCAGCTCGATCGGCTGTGGTCGCTGTCGCCCGGCGCCGACATTCTCGGGCTGGAGCGGATCACGGCGCTGCTCGCCCGGATCGGCGATCCCCATCGGTCGCTGCCGCCCGTCTTCCACGTCGCCGGCACGAACGGGAAGGGATCCACCTGCTCCTTCCTGCGCGCGGGGCTGGAGGCGGCGGGCTTCAAGGTCCATGTCTATACCAGCCCGCATCTGGTGCGCTTCAACGAGCGGATCCGGATCGCCGGCAGCCTGATCGATGATGCGCTGCTGGCCGCCCTGCTGGCCGAGGTGCTGGATGTCGGTGCCGATATCGGCGCGAGCTTCTTCGAGGTGACGACGGCGGCCGCCTTCCTCGCCTTCGCGCGGATTCCCGCCGATGCCTGCGTGATCGAGGTGGGGCTGGGTGGCCGGCTGGACGCCACCAACGTGATCGAACATCCGCTCGTCTGCGGCATCGCCCAGCTGGGGCTGGATCATCAGCAATTCCTGGGCGATCGGATCGAGACGATCGCCGCCGAGAAGGCCGGCATCGCCAAGGCGGGGGCGCCGCTGGTGACGCTCGATTATCCGGCGCGTGTCGCCGCGCCGATCGATCGCGCGGCGGAGGCTGCCGGCGCGATCCGGCTCGCTGCGGGGCGGGATTGGTCGGTCGACGGCACGCGCGGGCGGCTCGCCTATCGCGATTCGGCGGGTGCGCTGGATCTGCCGTTGCCTCGGCTGGCGGGAGCGCATCAGGCCGACAATGCCGGGCTCGCCATCGCGATGCTCCGCCATCAGCAGGCGCTTGCCGTGCCGCCGGCGGCGTTGCGCGCGGCGATGGGCTGGGCCGAATGGCCTGCGCGACTCCAGCGGATCGAGCGCGGTCCGCTTCCGACCCTGCTGGCGCCGGGCAGCGAGCTGTGGCTCGATGGCGGGCACAATCCCGCGGCCGGCCGCGTGATCGCCGAATATTTCCGCCTCCGCGTCGCCCCCGGCCGGCGCTTTCACATCCTGCTCGGCATGCTGGACAACAAGGATCTGGCCGGCTTTCTGGAGCCCTTCGCCGGCAGCGGCGCTATCATCCATCCCCTGCCGGTGGCGGGACATGCGCATCATTCGCCCGCTGCGATCGCCGCCGCCGCCAATCGCGCGGGGCTTGCGGCGCGCGCGGGCGGCAGCGTCGAACAGGCGCTCGGCGCGGTCGCGTCCGAGCATGATGATCCCGCGCCCGTCGTGCTCATCGCCGGATCGCTTTATCTGGCGGGCACCGTTCTTGCGGCCAACGGTTCGCCGCCTGCCTGATCTGTCCACCTTATTGCGATTGACTTGCAATAGCGGCAATGCCAGCATTCTTCCGTCGGACAAGGAGACGGTGATGCAAGCGAGCGGTTCCCAGGCAGCCGGGATGCTGCCCTTTACGGTTCCGGAGAGCGCCTATGCGCGGCTGCTGCTCTATGCGGTGCGGCGGATGGCGGCCGGCGGCCTGGATGATGCGTTCGCGGCGCAGGCCCTGATCGGGGGCTTCGGCATCAATTTCCGTCGCCCGCTGATCCTGTTGCGCGCATTCATGGGCGAATCGGCGCGGATCGCGGGCAAGAAGCTGATGGTCGCGCCCTGCTGCTGCGGGCGGATGACGGGCGACGAACGGGCCTTGCTCTCCTCGGTCGCGCTGGCGCAGGATCATCCGGAGCTGGCGCATGATGCGCTGTCGGAGACTCTCGGCGTGAAATCCTGCCTTGGCCTGCTCACGAGCGCACAGGCGGTGGCGGCAAGCTTCGCCGATCTCGGCATGCCGCTGTCGCCCGTACTGGAGAGTTGATCCCACGCGCCTGCGCTTCTCCCGCGATCCCGGCCGGCCGCTCACGGTGGGCGAGGCGGCGCTGGCGGCGCAGGCTTTCGGGGCTGGCCTCGATCCCGCGCGCGTGCGCGTCCATCGCGCGCGCTGGTGGCCGCTCCAGCCCAGAAACGTCATCATGGCCCCCGATGGGGACATATGGGTCCATCCGCACGACGGCCTGTGGCGGGAGGATTATGCGACGGCGGAATGGCCGCTGCGCGCGCTGTTCGTCCACGAACTGACGCATGTCTGGCAGCATCAGGCGGGCCTGTTCCTGCCGCTGCGCCGCCATCCCTTCTGCCGCTACACCTATGATCTCGCGCCCGGCCTCCCGCTGGAATCATACGGGATCGAGCAGCAGGCGATGATCGTCCAGCACGGCTGGTGGCGCCTCGCCCATGGCGAGGACCTTGGTCCCTATGGAGCGCTCCTGCCGGCCGTTCGTGGCTGAAGGGGGGCGGCCACCTAGCCGCTGGCAAGACGAAAACGATGCCGCAGGGCCAGCCGGTCCTTCAGCCCTTCACGCCGATCGCCGCGCATCCTCTACCAGCGCCAGCGCCAGCGCATCGCGAATCGCGCGGAGCGGGGAAACGGGCGGTACGGTCACGCCGCCCTTCCTCGCTTCCTCGGCCAGCTGCTTCTGCACGCCCTTGATCGTATAGCCGTCCTGATTCAGCAGCTGGTTGATGCGCTGCACCAGCGCCACATCGGCCGGGCGATAATAGCGGCGGTTTCCCGCGCGCTGGAGCGGTTTCACCTGCGGGAAGCGCGTTTCCCAGTAACGCAGGATGTGCTGCGGCAGGCCGAGCATCTCGGCCACCTCGCCGATCGTGCGAAAGGCCCCGTCGGACTTGCCGCTTTCCGACATCGCCGGCTGGATCAGCCGGCCTCGACGATGCTGTCGCGCATCGCCTGGCTCGCACGGAAGGTCAGCACGCGGCGCGGCGCGATCGGCACCTCGATGCCCGTCTTGGGATTGCGGCCCACGCGCTGCGCCTTGTCGCGCAGTACGAACGTGCCGAAACCGGAAATCTTGACGTTCTCGCCCCGATCCAGCGCGCCGCACATATGGCCCAGAAGATCCTCGACGATCTCGGCGCAGCCCGCGCGGGAAAGGCCGATATTCTCGTGGACGATCTCCGCCAGGTCGGCACGCGTCAAAGTCCCCGAATCGACCATCTTTTTCCCCCTAAACCCAGATTTGCCGTTCTAGCCCGGCTTTGCCGCTGCCAGCAAGTTGAAGCGATGCGGTGTAAGGGCTTGTTTCGGAGCGCGAGACGGCGCGCGCCCGTGCGCCCGTGCGAATCAGAAGCGCAGCGCGGCCGCGCCCCAGGTGAAGCCGCCGCCCATCGCCTCCAGCACCACCACGTCGCCGCGCCGGATCCGCCCGTCGCGCACGGCCTGGTCCAGCGCCAGCGGCACGGAGGCGGCCGATGTGTTGGCATGCTGGTCGACCGTGACGATCACCTTCTCGGCAGCGAGGCCCAGCTTGCGCGCGGTCGCGTCCAGGATGCGGCGATTGGCCTGATGCGGCACCACCCAGTCTATGTCGCGCGTCTCCAGGCCGGCCTTGGCGACGGCCTCTGTCAGCACGGCGGCGAGATTCACCACCGCGTGACGGAAGACCTCCTGCCCCTTCATGCGGAGCTTGCCGACGGTGCCCGTGGTGGAAGGGCCGCCATCGACATAGAGGAGCTGGTTGTGCCGCCCGTCGGCGTGGAGCGCGACCGAGAGGATGCCGCGATCCTCGCTCTCCTCCGCCCGCAGCACGATCGCGCCGGCACCGTCGCCGAAGAGCACGCAGGTCGTGCGATCCTCCCAGTCCAGGATCCGGCTGAACGTCTCCGCGCCGATCAACAGCGCGGTGCGGGCGCTGCCTGCGCGGATCATGCTCTCCGCCACGGAAACGGCGTAGAGGAAGCCGGAGCAGACCGCCGCGACATCGAAGGCCACGCAATCGGTGATGCCCAGCATATGCTGGATCTTGGTGGCGGAGGCCGGGAAGGTCTGGTCGGGCGTCGCCGTTGCCAGCACGATCAGGTCGATCGCGGAAGCGTCGATCCCGGCGGCGGCCAGCGCGTTGCGCGCGGCATCGGCGCCCAGCGTGGCGGTCGTCTCGTCGTCGCCCGCGATATGGCGTGCGCGAATGCCGGTGCGCTCGACGATCCACTCGTCGGATGTGTCGACCGTCTCCGCCAGTTCGTCGTTGGTCACGCGCCGCTTCGGCAGCGCGGATCCCGTACCGGCGATGACGGCACGCAGCGTCATGCGACCGTTTCCGCCGTGGCGCCGCGAGTGCGGGCCAGATCCTCGGCGATGCGATCGGTGATGCGCGCACGGGCGAGCTTGGCCGCCACCGCGATCGCATTGGCGAAGCCCACGGCGGATGCGCTGCCATGGCTCTTCACGACCGTGCCGGTCAGCCCCAGGAAGACGGCGCCGTTGCGCGTATTGGGATCCAGCCCCTGCCGCAGCAGGGTGATCGCGGGGCGCGAAAGCAGGAATCCGAATTTTGAGCGGAGCGAGCTGGTGAAGGCACGGCGGATCAGATCGCCGATGAAAGTGGCGGTGCCTTCCGCCGTCTTCAGCGCGATATTGCCGGAAAATCCATCGGAAACGATCACGTCTGCCTCGCCCCGGCCCAGCGCGTTGGCTTCGATGAAGCCGTCGAATCGCAGCGGCAGGTGCGGCGCGCTGCGCAGCAGGGCGGCAGCCTCGCGCACTTCGTCCGTGCCCTTCATCTCCTCGGTGCCGATGTTCAGCAGGCGCACCGAAGGCTCGGCCAGTTCATGGACGATTCGGCTATAGGCCGCGCCCATCACGGCGAACTGGAAGAGATTGCGCGCGTCGCATTCCGTGTTCGCGCCGAGATCCAGCATCACCAGATCGTGCGTGCCGAGCGTCGGCAGCAGGGCGGCGAGGGCGGGCCGGTCGATCCCGGCGATCGTGCGCAGCGCCACCTTCGCGGTCGCCATCAGCGCCCCGGTATTGCCGGCCGAGACGGCGGCGTCGGCCGCGCCGTCCTTCACGGCGGCGATAGCCAGGCCCATCGAGGTCTTCTTGGCGCGGCGCAGCGCGGCGCTCGGCTTTTCCTCGCCCGAAACGATTTCGGGCGCATGGCTGATCGTCACGCGATCGCCCAGCGCCCTGTGGCGCGCCACGATCGGCACGAGAATCGCCTCGTCGCCGAAAAGCGTGAAGGAAAGGGCCGGATCGTGGCGCAACGCATGGGCGACGCCGGCGACGGTCGTCTCCGGCCCAGTGTCTCCGCCCATCGCGTCGATCGCGAGATGCGGTGCCCCGCTCACGCCCGCTTCAATCCCCTAAGGATCGATCAGGCGCTGACCGGAAGGATCTCGCGGCCGTTATAATGGCCACAATGGCCGCACAGCACATGCGGCTGCTTCAGCTCGCCGCAATTCGGGCATTCCTGAAACGATTCGGCCTGCAGCGCGTGGTGGCTGCGGCGCATGTTCCGCCGCGAAGGCGAGGTTTTTCTCTTGGGGACGGCCATCTCGGCACCTGTTCTGCAGAGGTCAAAAAAATGCGCGACGGGCCAACGCCTGATCCCACCCGCGAACCGATCGGTTCGGGGAAGGCTTGGGGCCGGCTCGTCGCGAACGGTGCGCCCTATAGCGGATTCGGCCCGCGTTGCAAGCTGATGACGCACGCGGCAAGACTGTCTAAGCCGCCGCACCGGCCCGGTCCGGCCTTCTCCCGCCCCGAAAGAGGACCTTGCCCGATGGTGTTGCCGATCACGACCACGATGGCTGGAGCCGCCACCATCATCAATCTGTGGCTCGCCATTCGTTGCAGCCAGGTGCGCGTGCAGGGCAAGATCGATATCGGAGACGGGGGCAATCCCCGCATGCTGGCGCGCGGGCGGGCGCACGCCAACTTTGTCGAATATGCGCCCTTTTTTCTCATTCTGCTTGGCCTGATCGAATATGCGCGCGGCCCCGAATCGTGGCTGTGGATCGCATCGGCCTTGTTCATGGTCGCCCGCATCGCGCATCCGCTGGGCATGGAGCGGCCCTCGCCCAACAAGCTGCGCGCGGCAGGTGCCGTGCTCACCTGGCTGATTCTGCTGATTCTCGCTGGCTACGCGCTCTATCTGCCTTACGCCATGCCACGGTGAGGCCGGTGCCGATGCCGCCTTGGGCGCACCGGCATCACGGCCTAGCCTCGCGCCAGCACCGCATCCGCCACGAAGGGATTGCTCTTCCGCTCGTGCCCGAAATTGGACATCGGGCCGTGGCCGGGCACGAAGGCTGTGGCATCGCCCAGCGGCCACAGCTTGGTGGTGATCGCGTCGAGCAGATCCTGATGGTTGCCGCGCGGAAAATCGGTTCGTCCGATCGATCCCTGGAACAGCACGTCACCGACGATCGCCAGCCTGGACGGGGCATGATGGAACACGACATGGCCGGGCGTGTGACCGGGGCAGTGATAGACATCGAGCACCAGTTCGCCCACCGTCACCTGATCGCCGTCGACCAGCCAGCGATCGGGCTCGAAGGGCTTGCCCTCGATGCCATATTTCCGCCCGTCATCGTCGAGGCGGGAGATCCAGAAGCGATCCTCCTCGTGTGGCCCTTCGATCGGCACGCCCAGTTCCCTGGCGAAGATGCCGGTGCCGCCGCAATGATCGATATGCCCGTGCGTCACGAGCAGCTTCTCGATCGTCACGCCCGCCTGGGCGGCGGCCGCCTTCAGCCGCGGCAGATCGCCGCCCGCATCCACGAAGGCGCCGCGCATCGTCCTGGTGCACCAGATGAGCGAGCAATTCTGCTGGAGCGGCGTGACGGGCACGATGGCGGCGCGGAGCGGGGGCTGATCGGTCATGTCGCTCGAAATGAGGCCGCCGACGCTGGAGGGCAAGCCGCAAGCCCGTTTTCGGAACGGATCGCCTGTCGCGCTTTTCCGCCCCCTCGCTGGTGCGTTGGAGGCGGAAAAGAGCGGCGCGCGCAGTTTGCGGCGCGGCGGCTGCCCTCGTAAGGCCGCGCGCGATGCTCCCCGCGCCTCCTTTCGTGCTGCTCGACGATGCCCGGCCCGGCGGCCGCCCGCTCCTCTATCGCGATCCCGTGGAGATCGTCGTCGCGCGGACGCCCGCAGAGGTGCGCCCGGCGCTGGATCGGGTGCGCGCGCTCGTCGCTGCGGGCCATCATCTTGCCGGTATGCTCGCCTACGAGGCGGGGTTCGCGCTGGACGATCGCCTCGCGCCGATCGCGTGCGCGGGCGATCCGCTGCTGTGGTTCGGCGCCTTCCCGCCGCCCGAGGACCATCCGGGTGAGATGGCGTGGCCCGATCCGGCCGGCGCATGCGCCTCCACGCCCGAGCCGCTCGTCTCCCGCGATGCCTATGGCGAGGCGGTCGCCACGGTGCAGGGGCTGATCGCCGCCGGCGATATCTATCAGGCCAATCTCTCCTTTCCCGCGCGCCTGCGCGTTTGCGGTCACCCGGCCGCGCTTTATGCGCGGCTGCGCGCGGCGGCGGGGGCCGGGTGGGGCGCGCTCGTCGCGGATGGCGATCGCTGGCTGCTTTCCTTCTCGCCCGAAATGTTCTTCACGCTCGAAGGCGGCAGGCTGGCGGCGCGGCCGATGAAGGGGACCAGCCGGCGCGGGCATGATGCGCGGGAGGATGATGCGCTGGCCGCCGCGCTCGCCGCAGATCCCAAGCAGCGCGCCGAAAATCTGATGATCGTCGATCTGATGCGCAACGATCTCGCCCGCGTGGCGCGGGCGGGCAGCGTGCGCGTGCCGGAATTGTTCGCGGTGGAACGCTATCCCACGGTCCTGCAGATGGTGAGCCAGATCGAGGCGGATCTCGCGCCGGGGCGGGATGCGATCGATGTGCTGGAAGCGCTCTTTCCCTGCGGATCGATTACGGGCGCGCCGAAATTGCGCGCGATGGAGGCGATCGCGATGGTGGAGCGCGCGCCGCGCCATGCCTATACGGGCGCGATCGGCGCATTTGCGCCGGATGGCGATGCCAGATTCAATGTCGCGATCAGGACGATCGAATGGGGGGAGGGGAAGGATGAAGCGCGCCTCGGGCTGGGATCCGCGATCGTTTCCGATTCCCGTGCCGATGCGGAATGGACCGAATGCCTGCAGAAGGCGGCCTTCGTGAGCGCGGCGCTTCCGGCCTTCGATCTCGTCGAGACGCTGCGATTCGATCCCGAGGAGGGGCTGCCCGATCTGGAGCGCCACATCGCCCGCCTCAAGGCGAGCGCGCAGGCGCTCGGCTTCGCCATGGATCGGCACGCGCTGCGCAACGATCTCCACGCCGCCACCTTCCGCCGCACCGCCGAAAGCCGAGTGCGGGTGCGCCTCTCCCGCAGCGGCGCGGCCGCGGTGGAGGTGACGGGCGTTCCGCCGCGCCCGGCGGGCGAGGTGCGCGTTGCGATCCGCCCGCTGCCGGTGGATCCGTCGGACGTGCGGCTGCGCCACAAGACGAGCGATCGCGGCTTCTATGAGGAGATGCGCTCCGCCACCGGCCGCTTCGAGGTGATCTTCACCCTGCCCTCGGGCGAGATTACGGAGGGCAGCTTCACCACCGTCTTCGTGCCGGATGCGGAAGGCCGTCTGCGCACGCCGCCTCTGTCGCTGGGGCTGCTGCCGGGCGTGCTGCGCGATCGGCTGATCGAGGAAGGCCGTGCTTATGAAAGCCTGCTCACGCCGGCCGATCTGGAAGGGGCCTTCTTCGTCGGCAATGCTCTCCGGGGACTGATTCCCGCGCGATTGGGGTGAAAGGGGGCGCGGGCTTCGCTCCCCGCGCCTTCCGCGCATCTTTGTTTCAAGAAAGGTCGCCCGCGCGCTGCATGGCGGTTGCGGCGCCTGCATGCCCGCCTCTATAGGCGCACCGCCTCTTCCCTAGCGCAGGATAGATCCATGCCCTTCCTTTCGGCCGCGCTCGGCCGCATCTCGCCGTCTCCCACGCTCGCGATGACGTCGCGCACGCTCGAGCTTCAGGCGAAGGGCATCAAGGTCATCGGCCTGGCCGCCGGCGAACCCGATTTCGATACGCCGGATTTCGTGAAGGAAGCCGCGATCGAGGCGATCCGCGCCGGCAAGACCAAATATACCAACGTCGATGGCACGCCCGAGCTGAAGGCCGCGATCGTCGCCAAGTTCTCGCGCGAGAACGGCCTTGCCTACGAACCCTCGCAGATCAGCGTGAATTCGGGCGGCAAGCACACGCTCTTCAACGCGCTGGTCGCCACGGTGGAGGCGGGCGACGAGGTGATCGTGCCCGCGCCTTACTGGGTTTCCTATCCGGATATCGTCCAGTTCGCGGGCGGAACGCCGGTCTTCGTGCGCGCGGGCGCCAATCAGGGCTACAAGATCCTGCCCGAGCAGCTGGATGCCGCGATCACGCCGAAGACGAAGTGGGTGATCCTGAATTCGCCCTCCAACCCTACGGGCGCGGCCTATACCGAAGCCGAGCTGAAGGCGCTGGGTGAGGTGCTGCTGCGCCATCCGCACGTCTGGATCCTGAACGACGATATGTACGAGCATATCGTCTATGGCGATTTCAAGTTCACCACGATCGCGCAGGTGGTGCCCGAGCTTTACGAGCGGACGCTGACGGTGAACGGCTGCTCGAAGGCCTATTCGATGACTGGCTGGCGCATCGGCTATGCCGGTGGTCCGGTGGCGCTGATCAAGGCGATGTCGAAGCTCCAGTCGCAGTCGACGTCCAATCCATCGTCGATCAGCCAGGCGGCGGCGGTCGCCGCGCTGAACGGCCCGCAGGATTTCCTCGCCGATCGCAACGCCGCTTTCCAGCGTCGCCGCGATCTGGTCGTGCGCATGCTGAACGAGGTGGACGGCATCCATTGCCCGACGCCCGATGGCGCCTTCTACGTCTATCCGGACGTGACCGGCCTGATCGGCAAGTCCACGCCCAAGGGGCAGGTGATCGACAGCGATGCCGCGCTGATCGATTATTTCCTGGACGAGGTGCGCGTCGCCGCCGTCCACGGCGCCGCCTTCGGCCTCGAGCCGGCCTTCCGCATCAGCTATGCCACCTCGGAAGAGGCGCTCACCGAAGCCTGCACCCGCATCCAGGAAGCCTGCAAGGCGCTGCGCTGAGATTGGTTCCGGGCTCCGGCGAAGGCTGGAGCCCGGGGCTATCGGGCGCCGCGTCCGAAGCTGCGGGCTTCGGTTTCCGCTGGCGCATTCGGGGCTTCTCTCCGGCGCCCTTCAAACCAGCCCTGTAACTTTCCATATTGCGCCTTCGTATGGGGAATCATCCCCATCGGAGACGTGCCATGTCGCCCATTTCCTCCCGCCTTCTCGCCGGCATCGCCGCTCTCGGGCTCGGCTATGCCCTGATCGGGGGCACATCCAGCCTCGCCGCCGAAACGTCGCTGCGCGCGCCGGCGCCAGCCGTGGTGGCGCCCGCCACCGGCACCAGCGAAACGGCGTTGTTCGCGGGCGGCTGCTTCTGGGGCGTGCAAGGCGTGTTCCAGCATGTGAAGGGCGTCACCTCCGCCGTCTCCGGCTATACCGGCGGCAATGTGCGCGGCCCGGATTATGAGCGCGTCTCGGCCGGGGATACCGGCCATGCCGAATCGGTGAAGGTCACGTTCGATCCGCGCGTCGTCAGCTATGCCGATCTGCTGCGGGTCTATTTCTCGGTGGTGGCCGATCCCACCCAGCTGAACCGGCAGGGCCCGGATGTCGACACACAATATCGTTCGGCCCTGTTCCCCACCAGCGAGCCGCAGCGAAAGGTTGCGCAGGCCTATCTTTCCCAGCTCTCCGCCGCCAGGCTCTGGCAGAAGCCGATCGTCACCCGGATCGAGCGCGCCCAGCCTTTCTATCCGGCCGAGGCCTATCATCAGGATTATCTGACTCTCCATCCCGATGCCGGCTATATCCGCTTCAACGATCTGCCGAAGCTGGCCGCGCTGAAGCAGCTCTATCCCCAGATGTGGCGTGAAAAGCCTGTGCTGGTGAAGGGCTGATCGCTCTCCTCCCTTCCAGCGAGGGGAGGGGGCTTTCCCGCCGCCAGCGGGAAGCGCAGCATCCTGTCAGCCAGCGGCACCAGCGCTTGCGCCCGGCCGCCGCCCACCGCCCTGCGGATCACCGGATCATGCGCATCCATGCCGCCCGTCAGCGCGCCGAAGGCGGGCAGGATCAGCTTGGTCTCGCTCGCCACGAAGCAGCGCCGCGCTACATGCCGGCCGCGCAGCGTCAGCCGCAGCTTCGGGTGGAAATGGCCAGAAAGCTCAGGTCTCTTTTCGGCCGGATCCGCTTCGTGCGTCAGCAGCAGGCCATCCACCAGCGCCTCCGCCATCACCGCTCCACCGCAGCGATCGGCCATGTCGGCAGCGCCGCGATCGTGATTGCCTACGATCCAGTGCCAGCGCAGCGCACCGGTCAGCGTACGCAGCCGGGCCTGTTCGGATGGCGCCATCCGCGCGCAGCCCCCGGCATCGTGGAAGCTGTCGCCCAGGCACCAGATTTCGGCCGGCGCGCAGGAGGCGACGATCGCCTCCAGTTCGGCCAGCGTCGCGGCCGTATCATAAGGCGGCAGCATCTGGCCCGATCGGGCATACCAGCTCGCTTTCTCGAAATGCAGATCGGCCACCAGCAGCGCGCGGCGCGCGGGCCAGTAGAGCGCGCCGGAGCCCAGCGCGGCCAGCTCGACACCGCAGAACGAAAAGCGAACCATCGCCACGCCCATATCGTGCCACCAGCCGCCTGCGCAACCGGCCACTGGCGATGATCGGGGTGCATACCCACATCGGAAAGGCGCCAAGCTTTCCTTTCCGGCACTTCGGAGCTAAGGGGGCGCGATTTTTCAAGTCCCTTTTTCGATTAGAGGTTTTGTTTGGCGAAGGAAGAACTGCTCGAGATGCGCGGCCAGGTGGTCGAGCTCCTGCCCAACGCGATGTTCCGCGTCCGGCTCGAGAATGATCACGAAATCCTCGGTCACACCGCCGGCAAGATGCGCAAGAATCGCATCCGCGTCCTCGTCGGAGACGAGGTGCTGGTCGAGCTCACGCCCTATGATCTCACCAAGGGCCGCATCACCTATCGCTTCAAATAAGATGGGCGGCACGATGGTGCCCCCCGGCGCGAATCCGGGGCGTCTGATCCTCGCCTCCGCCAGCCCGCGCCGGCTGGATCTGCTGGCGCGCCTCGGCCTGGTGCCTGATGCGATCGATCCCGCCGACATAGACGAAACGCCGCTTCGGGCGGAGCTTCCGGCCGATCATGCGCGCCGCCTCGCCTCCGCCAAGGCCGAGGCGACGGCCGCGCGCCACCCCGGCTGCGTCGTGCTCGCCGCCGATACGGTCGTCGCCGCCGGCCGTCGCATCCTGCCCAAGGCGGAAGATGCGGCCGAGGTGGCGAAGTGCCTCGCCCTGCTGTCCGGTCGCCGCCATCGCGTGCTCACCGCGCTCAGCGTGATCGATGCGGATGGCGTCGCCCGGCATCGGCTTTCCACCACCATCGTCTGCTTCGCGCCGCTGACCGAGGCCGTGATCCGTGCCTATGCGGCAGGGGGAGAAGGCGTGGGCAAGGCGGGCGGCTATGCGATCCAGGGCGCGGCGGAAGGATTCGTCCGCCGCATCGATGGCAGCCATTCGGGCGTGGTCGGCCTGCCCCTGTTCGAAACGCGCGGGCTGCTGACGGCTTCAGGGCTGCTGACGGCCTGATCCATGGCCGAGTGGCTCCACGAGGCCGGCATCGGCGAACAGCGCGCCGCGCTCGTCGAAAAGGGCCGAATCGTGGAGATGCATGTCGATCCCGATGATGGCCGCCTGCGCGTCGGCGCGATCTGCGCCGCGCGGCTGGTCCGTGCCGCCGAGGCCGGTGGCCGCGCGCGCGTGGCCCTTCCCGGGGGCGAAGCCGATCTCGTGGCGGTGCCCCGCGGACTCAGCCTTGGTGCCGCGTTGGCGGTGGAGGTGATTCGCGAGGCTTTGCCCGAGCGGGGCGCCGTGAAGCTCCCCCGCGTCCGTGTCGCGGCCCAGGACGCTGTCGTCGGGGCCGGGCCGGATCTGCTGGCGCGAATCGCCGCGAGCGGCCTTCCCCTCCGGCGCCGCGACACGCCGGGAGAGGATGTGTTCGAGGCGCATGGCTGGTCCGAAAGGCTGGAGGAGGCGGCGAGCGGGATCGTCGCACATGACGATGCCCTGCTCCGCATCAGTCTGACGCCGGCGATGACGCTGATCGATGTGGATGGGGCGGGGCCGCTTGCGGCGCTCGCCATCGCCGGCGCCCGGCGGGCGGGAGAGGCGATTCGCTGCTTCGGCATCGCCGGCTCGATCGGCATCGATCTGCCGACACTCCCCGATCGCGCCGAACGGCAGGCCACGGCCGCCGCGCTGGATGCCATCCTGCCCCAGCCGTTCGAGCGTACCGCCGTCAACGGATTCGGCTTCCTCCAGATCATCCGCCGCCGGGAGCGGCGCTCGCTACTGGAGCTGATCGCCGCCGATCCGGCGCTGGCCGCTGCCCGCGCCCTGCTACGCCGGGCCGAACGCGCGCGTGGCGCGGGCGCTGTCGCGCTGGCGGCGCATCCGGCGGTGATCGCCAATCTCGAATCCCGGCCGGAATGGATCGGCGCGCTGGCCCGCAGGATCGGTGCGGACGTGCGGTTGCAGGCTGAGCCCGGCCTTCCCATGTCGGGCGCCCATGCCCAGCGCACCTATGTCTGAACCCCGCCGCCGCAATGCCTGTCCGGGCTGCGGCAAGCCGCCTGTCGAGGCGTACAAGCCCTTCTGCAGCCAGGGCTGCAAGGATCGGGATCTGCTGCAATGGCTATCCGATGGCTATCGCATTCCGGGCGCACCATCGCAGGAAAGCGAAGATAGAGGCGAAGACGGGGTAGACAGCTAGGCCGACCCGTCCCTATAGGCGCGCCTCCCAACGCTTCTCCTGCCCGGGTAGCTCAGTTGGTAGAGCACGTGACTGAAAATCACGGTGTCGGCGGTTCGATTCCGTCCCCGGGCACCACCGCGCTTTGGCTAGCGCGTGGAGATGTTTTCGCTTTTTGCCGGGGCCTTGGGCTTTACCCCACATTCCTTCCCTCATTTTGATGCGGACGGATAGCGAATGGCTGCGCGCGATGGCCCGCCCCAGGATTGCCGGAATAGCGCTTTTTTGCGATTCGCCATGCATGCCGCGATCGAGGCCAGCATGGATAGGGCGAGCCTTGCCGATCAGTGCGGCGTAAGTGCCAGCAGCGCGACGCGGTGGCGGCTCTTCGAGCGCCACGGGATCACGCGCAAAAGACCCGCCACGCGACGGAGCGGAATTGCTCATACACCCCGAGGCCGGGCGAGGCGTGGTTCGAACTGGAGCGCCATTTCCTGAAGGAGCGCGCATCGGGTGCCGTGCAGCCAATCGCAGGACGAGAGGATTTCTGCGCCAGACTATTCCACGAATCGTCAATCGAGGACGGTGCGACACCCGCCACATCTCAGCTGGCTCTGGACCGCCCAAATAGCGCGCACGCCGGCTCCTGGCGCGTGCCGTCGCCTCAGTCGAACAGCGAGGAGACCGAGCTTTCGTCCGCGATGCGGCGAATCGCTTCCGCCAGCAGCGGCGCGATCGTGTTCACGCGGATCTTCCTGGCGGCGGCCACGGCCTCGTTGGGGGCGATCGAATCGGTAATCACCAGTTCGCGCAGCGCCGAACCTTCCACACGCGCCACGGCACCGCCCGAAAGCACGCCGTGCGTCACATAGGCCACGACATCCTCGGCGCCCGCATCGCGCAGCGCGGCGGCGGCGTTGCAGAGCGTGCCGGCCGAATCGACGATATCGTCGATCAGGATGCAGAAGCGCCCGGTGACGTCACCGATGATGTTCATCACCTCGCTCTCACCGGCGCGCTCGCGGCGCTTGTCGACGATGGCGAGGGGGGCGTTGTTCAGACGCTTGGCCAGCGCGCGGGCGCGGACCACACCGCCCACGTCCGGCGAGACGACCATCAGATTCCGGTCGCCGAAGCGGGCCTTGATATCTTCGGACATCACCGGCGCGGCATACAGATTGTCCGTCGGGATATCGAAGAAGCCCTGGATCTGGCCGGCATGGAGATCCACCGAAAGCACGCGATTCGCGCCTGCCGCGGTGATGAGGTTGGCGACCAGCTTGGCGGAGATCGGCGTGCGCGGGCCGGGCTTCCGATCCTGGCGGGCATAGCCGAAATACGGAAGGACGGCGGTGATCCGGCGGGCCGATGCGCGGCGCAGCGCATCGATGCAGATCAGCAATTCCATGAGATTGTCGTTGGCCGGAAAGCCTGTCGACTGGAGCACGAACACGTCTTCGCCGCGCACGTTCTCGTGGATTTCGACGAACACTTCTTCATCTGCGAAGCGGCGGACGGAGGCGTCGGTGAGCGGAATCTCCAGATAATCGGTGATCGCCCGGGCGAGCGGCCGGTTGGCGTTGCCGGTCATCAACTTCATTGCGCGTGTCCCTCGCGGATATCGCGGCCGCTCATAGAGCCGGAGGGACATTTGGCAATCAGGTTACAGCCAGCCGCGCGACCGGAGCAGCGCGACGCTGTCCCGCGCGACGGGCACGTCGAGCCCGTTGGAGAGGCGCAGGATAGTGGCGCGATCCCGACGCTCCATGCCCGTCACGGCCGCGCGCGCTACCCACCAACTGCGATGGACGCGCTCGCCCTCCATCCCGGCCAGTTCGGAGACGGCATCGCGCATCCGCATCAGGATCAGCGTCGATCCCGCCTCGGTGTGCGCCCGCACATAATGATCCTCCATTTCCAGGCAGAGCAACGCCTGGCCCAGATGCGGCGGAAGCCTGTCGAGGAAGGCCGGCTGCTGTGAAGGGGGTGGCGCGGGCACCTCTCCGGAATATGGAGACGAGGCCGGAGCGGGCGAGAGAGAGGCGGGCGTCGCTGCCGCCGTGGTTTCCGCGAGCGCCGCCTCGCGTCGGGTGAAGAGCAGAAACTGGATCGTCGTCGCCAGCCCGCCGATCAGCACCACCTGCGGATAGGAATGGGCAAGCGACGCGGGATCGAGGCCATGGCCGAAGAGCAGCCCGATCATCGCGGTCAATGGCAGCGAGGCGATGATGCAGGCCAGCGCGATCGCCAGCACCAGCGGGATGTGCGTCTGTTCGGAAAGCGATCGCCCGGCGGCGATCACCGGGCGGAAGCAGGCATAGCCGCCGATCGCCATCACCAGCCACACCGCCACCCGCGTCGCGAGTGGCAGCGAAAATGTGCCGAAAGGCCCGAGCAGGCCCAGAACGAGCCCGATCATCGCCATCACGAGCAATTCCGCCGAAACCTGCCTCCATCGCGCCATGCGCAGGCTTGTACCACTCACGCTTCGTGAACGGTACATCCGCTTCGCTGGCGAAGGCCGGGGCGCATCCCGCGCAGCCGCGCTTGAGGATGAACGGGGTTCGGCCATTCAAGGGGCGATCCCAGGAGACCGACATGACGAGCCCCGCCACCACAGCCGCCGCGCCCGGCGCTCTTCCTCTTCCCGTCGTGGGGCCTGCCGCGCGGGGCCTCATCCTCGCCGGGGCATTGCTCGTCGGACTGCTCGTGGTGACGGCGGGAACGCGCCATTTCACGATCGGATCGCCGACGACATCCCTGTCCCCGATCTGGCTGCCGCTGCATCTGGCGACCGCGATCCCCTCCATTCCGCTGGGGGCATGGGTTTTGCTTCGCCGGAAGGGCGATCGGCTGCATCGTCTGCTCGGCCGGATCTGGGCTGTGCTGATGCTCGGCGCCGCGCTCACCAGCTTCGGGCTGGCGGGCATTTTCGGGCATGTCGGGCCGATCCACATCCTGTCGCTCGCGGTGCTCGTCGGCATACCGCGCGCCGTTCTGGCTGTGCGGGCGGGGCGGATCCGCTCGCACGTGCGCGGCATGACGATCATGTATGGCAGTGTCGTGCTGGCGGCGCTGTTCGCCTTCCTGCCCGGCCGGATGCTGGGCCTGTGGCTGTTCGGCTGAGGTTCAGAAAATCGCGCAGCTTATCGATAATGATTTGCAATATCTAAATTGGTCCGTATCGGGGCGGTTATCCGTTTCCGAACAAGGACCCTGCCCGAATGAACTTTCTCCTCGCGCTTCTCGCCGGTGCCGCGCCCGATGCCGGTGCGGCCGTGGAACCTCGCTCGGCCGATGATATCGTCGTCACCGCCCAGCGCACCGAGGGGAATGGCGATTATACCACGACGGTGCAGAGCACGGCCGTCCGCCTTCCGCTTTCCAAGCGGGAGACGCCGCAATCGATGAGCATCGTGACGAACGCGCAGATGCGCGATTTCCAGCTCAACGACGTCAATCAGCTGCTGACGACGGTGCCGGGCGTCAACGTGCTCGCGGTGGAGACGGACCGCGTTTATTATTCGGCGCGCGGCTTCGACATCCAGACCTTCCAGATCGATGGTGTCGGCCTGCCCTTCGCGTTCCAGATCCAGACGGGCTCGATCGACACGGCGATCTACGATCATATCGAGGTGATCCGCGGCGCGCCGGGCCTGCTGTCCTCGACCGGCAACCCTTCCGCCGTCGTCAACTTCATCCGCAAGCGGCCGACCAAGGATCTGAAGGCCACGTTCAGCGCGCAATATGGCTCGTACAACAATCTGCGGCTGGACGGAGACGTGAGCGCGCCGTTGACCAGGGACGGGTCGCTGCGCGCTCGCGTCGTCGGCGCACTCGTCGATACGGACAGCTATCTCGATCGCTATCATTTGCGCCGCTGGACGGGCTACGGCATTGTCGAGGGCGATATCGGCGCCAGCACGACCGTGAGCGTCGGCTACGGCTATCAGAACCACAAGAGCAACGCCGCGATGTGGGGCTCGATCCCGCTTTATTATACCGATGGCACGCGGATCGATCTTGATCGGTCAAGCAGCACGGCGCCGGACTGGTCGAGCTGGAACGTGATTGACCGGCAGATCTTCGGCGACGTGACGCACCAGTTCGGCGGTGGCTGGATCGGCAAGGTCACGGCGGTGCGCCGCGCGATCGACGAGCGGGATCAGCTCTTCTACGTCTATGGCAACCCCGATCGGGCCACGGGGCTGGGCGTATACAGCTATCCGGGCGCGTTCGACGGCCCGACGCGCAACCTGACGCTGGATGCCTATGTGGGCGGCCCGATCACGCTCTTCGGCCGCCAGCATGATCTGATGTTCGGCGTGAATCGCAGCGCGCAGGATTACAAGCAATATTCCTCCTATGATACCAGCACGATCGGCGTGTCGGTGCCGCTGTCCCAATTGCTGACAGGGAGCTTTGCGCGCCCCAGTTTCCCGACCAGCTACACGCTGAGCCTGAATCAGCACACGAAGCGCGAGACGGCCTATGGGCTGGTGCGCCTGAGCCTGGCGGATCCGCTGAAGCTGATGCTGGGCGCGAACGTGACCCGGGCGACCAGCGAGGGCGATTCCTATGGCACGCCGAGCAACTACAAGAAGAGCCGCTTCCTGCCTTATGCGGGCGTCACGCTGGATCTGACGTCGAACATCAGCGCCTATGCGAGTTTCACGACCATCTTCAATCCGCAGACGCAGGTCGGCGCGGACCGCGCCGTGCTGGCCCCCATCCAGGGCAAGAATCTGGAAGGCGGCGTGAAGGGCGAATGGTTCGGCGGGCGGCTGAATGCCAGCGCGGCCATCTTCCAGACCCGGCAGAACAATACCGCCGAGGCGGCGGGCTTCGATACGACGCTGGGCCAGACCATCTATCGCGGCGTTGATGCCAAATCCGAAGGCATCGAGCTGGAATTTGGCGGCCGCCTGACCGACGAGATCCAGGCGACCGGCGGCTATACGATTATGCGCGTGCGGGGCGAGAATGATACGCCGGTGCGCACCTTCGTGCCGCGCCAGACAGCGCGCTTGAACATTACCTATTCGCCGGCCGCGCTCTCCGCGCTCAAGCTGGGCGCCTCGCTTCAATATCAGAGCAAGATCTATTACGTGCCCGGCACCGTGGCGACGACCGGCGTGCCGATCAAGCTGCAGCAGAGCGGCTACGCGCTGCTCGATCTGCTCGCCCGCTACGAGATCAACGATCATCTGATGCTGAGCGCGAACCTGAAGAACGTGACCAATCGCAAGTATCTCACCTCGCTGGTTGTCGATCAGGGCTATTATGGCGCGCCGCGCACCGTGCTGGGCACGGTCACGGTGAAATATTGAGGCAGGACAGGGTATTCAGGGTAGCGGCATGGCGCTTTCGCAGGCAGCGGTGAAGGGATGGTATCTGGTCCATAAATGGACCAGCCTCGTCTGCACCGTTTTCCTCCTGATGTTCTGCGTCACCGGCCTCCCGCTGATCTTCGCGCACGAGATTGACGAGGCGACGCGCGCGCCGCAGCTGGCGCAGGGCATCGCGCCGGATGCGCGCGCCAATCTGGATGATGTGGTGAAGGCCGCCGTGGCGGACAGGCCGGGCTGGAAGACGCTCTACATGACCTGGGACGAGGACAAGCCGCTCCTCTACGTCACGGTCGGCCCCACCTTCGGCGCCCGCGCGGAGGAGATGAAGTACAAGCTCTTCGACGCGCGCACGGGGGCCGAGATACAGACCGCGCCGCTGGACGAGGGCGTAATGGCCTTCCTGCTCGATCTCCACGCGCATCTGCTGCTGGGGCTGCCGGGCGAACTGTTCCTGGGGGCGATCGGGATCGTCTTCCTCGTCTCGGTCGTCTCCGGCGTGGTCGTCTATGCGCCCTTCATGCGCAAGCTGCGCTTCGGTACGGTGCGCAAGGATCGCAGCGCGCGCCTGAAGTGGCTCGATACGCACAATATGGTCGGCATCGTCACCCTGGGCTGGGTCAGCGTCGTCGGGCTCACCGGCTTCATCCTCACCATGTCCCTGCCGATCACGATGATCTGGCAGGCGGACGAACTGGCGGAAATGTCTGCGCCCTATGCGGGCGCGAAGCTGCCGGATCGGCTCGCCTCGGTCGACAGGGCAGTCGCCACGGTGCGCGCGGCCGTGCCGGATGCGCGGGTGAGCTTCGTCGCGTGGCCGGGCACCGATTACAGCACCAAGCATCACTATATGGTGGCATTGGCGGGCGCCACGCCCCTGACCGAGCGGCTCGTGAACCCCGCGATGGTGGATGCCGAAACCGGCCGGCTCACCGATCTCAGGCAGATGCCGTGGTATGTGAAGGCGGTGTTCGTATCGGCCCCGCTCCATTTCGGCGATTATGGCGGCCTGCCGCTCAAGATCATCTGGGCTCTGCTCGATATCGCGGCGATCATCGTGCTGGGCACCGGGCTCTATCTGTGGCTGGGCAAGCGGCGCGTGTCGCTCGATCGGCGGGTGCTGGAATTGCGCACGGGCGGAATGTCCGTGCCGGAGCCGGCCGAATGAGGGAGCGGCCGGTTGGCGCGCAGGGCAATTGGCGGATCTTCCGCTGGCCGCTAGCGATCGGCCTCGCCAGCGCGGTGGGGCTGGTCGCGGCGCTGATCGGCGATGGCCCCTATGATATCGTGTCCTGGATCGCGCTGGGGCTGACGATCGTGGTGATGATCGCGGCATGGCGGGGCTGGTCCGCCGCCTGAGGGGCGGGAGCTTTGCGGCTTTCGGAACGGGTGCGGTTCGGCATCCTTGCCGGTGCCTTCCCTGATGGCGCAGCCGCCCGGCCGGTGATAAGGGCCGCCGCCTTCGGGGCGTGGCGGATCTTATGCACAAGGGACAGGAGCGGATCGGCTATCTCGATGGCCTTCGGGGCATCGCGATCCTGCTGACGGCCGCCTGGCACTTCATGGGCCCGATCTACCAGATGCACCTGCCCTATTCGCGCGCCTTCGAATGGTGGCCGGGCGTGCGCTATGGCTGGGCGGGGGTGAACCTGTTCTTCCTGATCTCCGGCTATGTGATCTTCATCACGCTGGAGCGATGCAGCGGCTTCGTCGATTTCATCCTTCGGCGCTGGGTGCGCCTGTTTCCCGCGATGCTCGTGGCCACGCTCATCCTCTATGCGGCGCGCCTGCCGATGGGCGATGCGATGCCGGGCGGCCATGCCGTGCCGGGCGATCTCGTGCCGGGCCTCGTGCTGCTCAACCCCTTCTATGTCCGCTGGCTGGGGCTGGAGGCGCATAGCCTGGATGGTGCCTTCTGGTCGCTCTATGTCGAGGCGGCCTTCTATGTGGTGATCGGCCTCGCTTTCTTCCGTATCGGCTGGGCGCGATCGATCGCGCTGCTGCTCATCCTCTATGCGCTCAGCCTGATCGTGCCGCATATCGTGAATCACCATCATATCGGCTGGGCGCGCATGCCGACGCTTCTTTTCTATCATGCCGGCTTCCAGAATTTCGGCTGGTTCGCGAGCGGCGCCCTGTTTCTCAAGGCGCGGGTGAACAGCGACAGGGGCCTGTTCTGGATGGCGGTGGCGATCGGCTTCTGCTCGGCCTGCACCACGGTGCTGCCCGGCGGCATGGAGAAATCCTCGCGCGCGGCGCTGTTCGTCAGCCTCGCTTTGTTCGCCGCGATCCAGCATGCGGCGCTGCTCCAGCGCGCGCTGGAGGCGAAATGGATCCTGTGGCTCGGCTTCGTCAGCTATCCTTTCTATCTCACACATAGCGCCATCGGCGTCGGCCTGATCGCCAAGATGGGCGGCGCGCTGCCCGGCCTGCCGGCGATCCTGCTGCCCTTTCTCGCGCTGGCGATCATGCTGGCGATCGCATGGATCGTCGCCGCCCGGCTCGAGCCGCCCATCGCGCGCCTGCTAAAGCCGCTGACGGACCGGATCCGCCGCCTGCTCGGCGTGGTGCCCTCCAGCCAGACGGCCCGCGCATCCGGGGAACCCGCATGACCATCGTCACACGCTTCGCTCCGTCGCCCACCGGCCGCATCCATGTCGGCAACATCCGGGTCGCGCTCCACAACTGGCTATGGGCGCGCAAGGCGGGCGGTCGCTTCCTGCTGCGCCTCGACGATACGGATCTGGCACGCTCCACAGAGGAGAATGCGGAGGCGATCCGGGCCGATCTCGCGTGGCTGGGCCTCGTGCCCGATGCCGAATATCGCCAGTCCGCCCGCTTCGATCTCTATGAGCGGCGCTTTGCGGAGCTGCGCGCGGCCGGGCGCGTCTATCCGGCCTATGAGACGGCGCAGGAGCTGGATCTCAAGCGCAAGATTCTCGCCGGGCGCGGCCTGCCGCCCATCTATGATCGCGCGGCCCTTGCGTTGACGGAGGAGGAGCGCGCCAGGCTGGAGGCGGAAGGGCGCCGGCCGCACTGGCGTTTCAGGCTGGATCATGACGCGCCGATCCGGTGGGACGATCTGATCCGGGGCGAACAGCGGATCGATCCCGCGCTGCAATCCGATCCGGTCATCCGCCGCGAGGATGGCAGCTGGCTCTACATGCTGCCCAGCGTGATCGACGATGCGGACATGGGTGTGACCCATGTGGTGCGCGGCGAGGATCATGTGACCAATACCGGGCTGCAACTGCAGATGTTCACAGCGCTCGGCGCGCCCGCCCCGGCCTTCGCGCATGAGGCGCTGCTCACGGGGAGCGAGGGCAAGCTTTCCAAGCGGCTCGGCGCGCTCGGCGCGGATGCGCTGCGCGAAAGCGGGATCGAGCCGCTCGCCATAGCCGCCCTGCTCGCGAAGCTCGGCACCAGCGATCCGGTGGAGCCCGTGGCGGAGATCTCCACCCTGATCGAGGGGATCGATTTCGCGCGCTTCGGTCGCGCGCCGGCGCGATTCGATCTCGATGAGCTGGCGGCGGTGAATGCGCGCACGATCCACCTGATGCCCTATGCGGCGGTGGCGGACCGGCTGCCGGCCGCGATCGGCGCGGCCGAATGGGCGGCGATCGCCCCCAACGTCTCCACCGTGGTGGAAGCGGCGGAATGGTTGCCCGTGCTGGCGGGCGACATGCCACCGCCAGCCTTGCCGGCGGAGGATGTCGCCTATCTGGCCGAGGCCGTCACCGTGGCGCGCGGGCTGGACTGGAACGAGGGCGTCTGGACGGCGCTCACCGCAGCACTCAAGGCGGCCACGGGCCGCAAGGGCAAGGCTTTGTTCCTGCCGCTGCGCCAGGCCCTCACCGGGCGGGATCACGGGCCGGACATGGCGGCCCTGCTGCCACTGATCGGGAAGGATCGGGCGGTGGCAAGGCTGGCGGCGGCCTCCGCGCGTGGCTGAGACGGGCGCTTTTCTCCCGGCTTCCTTTTGTATGTTTCTTCAATACGACAGTTGGAGTCGAGGCATGGAACAGCGCATCGTCGTCGCCCTGCTCGGGGAAGCGCCATCCTGTTCCTGGCGGCGATCGCGCTGGCGGCCACGCTTCGGCCCGCGGCGGACGGGCTGATCTGGCTGGCGGGTCGGGGCAGCGCCGCGATGGCCGTCTCGGGGCTCGCCTTGCTGATCGCGTTCAGGCTGCTCCGAAACCGGCAGGCGGGCTAGCCGGCCTGCGGGCTGGCGCTCCCGGCGCCCAGCCTTTATTCTGGCGCGCATGCCCGTTCTTCCCCGTCCAGCCCGGCCCAGGGCGCTGATCGCCGATATCAAGACGGCGTTTTCCGGCAATCGGCGCCATCGCCTGATCTTCGCCGCCGCCGCCGTGGGGATGACGTCGCTCATCATCACCGGCTTCATCGTCGAATCGCGCAGCGGCATCCTGCCCGGCGCCTCCACCGTCTATGCCGCCGACTGGTCCGAGAATCGCACCGATGCGGAAATCATCGCGCAGCAGAAGATCGACCAGAAAGAGATTGAGGCGGCCAAGGCCGAACGTCGCCGTCAGTTCAAGAAGGTGGACGATTCGCTGAAACGCTGGGGGCTTTGACGCCCGATCCACGCTGGATGGCGGCCGCACTCGCGCTTTCGGAGCGTGGGCGCGGGCGGACGGCGCCCAATCCCAATGTCGGCTGCGTGATCGTGAGGGATGGTATCGTGGTCGGGCGAGGCTGGACCCAGCCGGGCGGCCGGCCGCATGCCGAGGCGATGGCGCTGGCCGAGGCGGGCGCGCAGGCCCCGGGCGCAACCATCTTCGTGACGCTGGAGCCGTGCGCGCATCGCAGCGCGCGGGGCCCTGCCTGTGCCGATCTGCTGATCGGCGCGCGCCCGGCCCGGGTGATCGCCGCGATCGAGGATCCCGATCCGCGCACGGCGGGGGAGGGCTTCGCGCGATTGCGCGCGGCGGGAATCGCGGTAGAAACCGGCCTTCTGGCCGATGAAGCGCGGCGCGCCATGGCCGGTTTCCTCATGCGACGCGCGCATGGGCGTCCCTTCGTGACGCTGAAGCTCGCCACGTCGCTCGATGGGCGGATCGCGCTGGCGGACGGATCGAGCCGCTGGATCACGGGCGATGCGGCGCGCGCGCACGTCCATCTCGAACGCAGCCGCCACGAAGCGATCCTCGTCGGGCGCGGGACATGGGAGGCGGATGCCCCCCGGCTCGATGTGCGCCTGCCGGGGCTGGAAGGGCGCAGCCCGAGGCGGATCCTTCTGTCCTCGCGTCATCATTCCCCGTCCGGCGGGGATGACGGGGAATGCATCGGCGGGATGGATGCCATCTCCACCCTTTCCGGAGTGGACCATCTCTTCGTGGAGGGCGGCGCGGAGACGGCGGCGTCCTTCCTGCGCGCCGATCTGGTCGATCGCCTGCTCCTCTATCGCGCGCCCATCCTGATCGGGGCGGGAAAGGCGGCGCTGGGCGATATCGGGCTCACCCATCTGGCCGATGCGCATGGCCGCTGGCGGATGGAGGACGCGCGCATGCTTGGCAGCGATCGATTCGAAGCCTACCTGCGCCAGCGAAACTGACAGGCCCGACAGGATAAGTTGCTCGACTTCCTCCGCTGAAGGGCCGCTAGGAAAGATATGTTCACCGGCATCATCACCGATATCGGCACGGTCGAGACGATCGAGAAGAAGGGCGATCTGCGCATCCGGATCGGCACGCGCTACGATACTGCCTCGATCGATCTCGGCGCCTCCATCGCCTGTTCCGGGGCATGTCTCACCGTGGTCGAGAAAGGCCCCGGCTGGTTTGCCGTGGACGTGAGCGGCGAGACGATCGCGCGCACGGCGGGCGCCGTGTGGACGGAGGGAGGCCGGATCAATCTGGAGCGCGCCCTGCGCGTGGGCGACGAACTGGGCGGCCATATCGTGACCGGCCATGTCGATGGCGTGGGCCGTATCGTCGCGGCCGATCCGGTGGGCGGATCCACGGCGCTGAAAGTGTGGGTGCCCGATGATCTGGCCGCCTATGTGGCGCCGAAGGGATCCGTCGCCCTGGATGGCATATCGCTCACCGTGAACACGGTGGAGGATGGGCCGGAAGGCACGGTGATCGGCCTCAACATCATTCCGCATACGGCGGAAATGACGACATTCGAGATATTGGAACCCGGCCGCGCGCTGAACATCGAGATCGATGTGCTCGCGCGTTATCTCGGCCGGATGGAGGAACTGAACCATGCCCGCAAGCGCTGAGGTCGCCCGGTTGCGCCACGCATTCCTCTCGTCGCCCGAGGAGATTATCGACGAGGCGCGCAACGGCCGCATGTATATCCTCGTCGATGACGAGGATCGGGAGAATGAGGGCGATCTCATCATCCCCGCGCAGATGGCGACGCCGGATGCGATCAATTTCATGGCCAAGCATGGCCGCGGGCTGATCTGTCTGGCGATGGCCAAGGAACGGGTGGATCAGCTTGGCCTGCCGCTGATGAGCCGCAACAACGGCACGCGCCACGAAACCGCCTTCACCACCTCGATCGAGGCGCGCCATGGCGTGACCACGGGCATTTCGGCGGGCGATCGCGCGCGCACGATCGCGGTGGCGATCGATGCCGGCAAGGGCCCGGAAGAGATCGTGACGCCGGGCCATGTCTTCCCGCTGGTGGCGCGCCCGGGCGGCGTGCTGGTGCGCGCGGGCCATACCGAGGCCGCGGTGGACGTGTCGCGCCTGGCCGGCCTCAATCCCTCGGGCGTGATCTGCGAGATCATGAACGAGGATGGCACGATGGCGCGGCTCGACGATCTCGTCGCCTTCGCGCAGCGCCACGCGCTGAAGATCGGCACGATCCGCGATCTCATCGCCTATCGCCGCCGCTACGATCATCTGGTCGAGAAGGTGGCGGAAGCCGGCTTCACCTCGGATTATGGCGGCGAATGGAAGCTGCTCACCTATCGCGACAAGACGGACGGCACTCGCCATCTCGTATTGCAGAAGGGCCGCGTGATTCCCGGCGAGCCGACGCTGTGCCGCGTCCATTCCATCTCGATTCTGGATGACATGCTGGGCCGGCAGGGTGCCCGCAAGCGCATGTTGCAGCGGGCCATGGCCGAGATCGGGCGCGAGGGCGCCGGCGTGGTCGTGCTGCTCGTCAACCGGACGACGCCGGATATGCCCCCGATCGAGGGCGGCGAGGATATGGATCTGCGCAGCTACGGCATCGGCGCCCAGATTCTGGCGGATCTCGATATCCACGATGCGGTGCTGCTCACCAACGCGCACCGCAACATCGTCGGCATCGAGGGTTATGGTATCAACGTGGTCGGCGAACGGCCCATTCCGGAGGCGCTGTGATGGCCCGTTTCCTGATCGTGGAAGCCCGCTTCTACACGCATCTGAATGATCTGCTGCTCGAAGGCGCGCGCGCCACGCTGGAGGATGCCGGCCACTCGCACGAGACGGTCACGGTCCCCGGCGCACTGGAAGTGCCGGCGGCGATCGCGATGGCGGCGGAAACCGGGCGCTATGACGGCTTCGTGGCGCTGGGCGTCGTGATCCGGGGCGAAACCTATCATTTCGAGGTCGTCTCGAATGAAAGCGCGCGGGGCCTGATGGCATTGACGCTGGATGGCCTGCCGATCGGAAACGGCATCCTCACGGTGGAGAATGAGGCGCAGGCGCTGGCCCGCGCGCGCCGGACCGAGAAGAACAAGGGAGGCGAGGCGGCCCAGGCCGCGATCGCTATGCTCGCCCTGAAGGAGCAGCTCGGCTGAGGCCCGGATTGCGGGCGGCCGGGCGCTCGGGCATCTTCGGATGCGGAGGCCCTGCATGTTCGATCGCCTGTTTCTCGCGCATCCCCGTTCGGTCGGTGAAAGCTATGGCGAGCATATGCGGGTGGCGGGGCGCGTCGGCTTCCTGCTGATCGGCGGCGGGATCGCGGCGCTGATCCACGCCATCTTTCCCCGCTATCACCAGACCACGGGCAACAGCCTGATCCGCCGTCTGGCGGCCGAGCTGGACGGGCGCGGGTCGGCACCTGCGAAGGATTCTGGTCAGCCGGATTGACGTGAGCGCCTTCGCTCCAGGCGCGGGTTCAGGCGGCGCGGGGATCCGGAATGGCTTCCGGGCCGACGAGCCTGCGCACGGCGGTCATGAAATTGTTCACCGTCACGGGCTTGGAAATATAGGCTTCGGCGCCCGCGGCGCGAATCCGCTCCTCGTCGCCCTTGGCGGCATAAGCCGTCACCGCCATCACGGGGATCCCGGAAAGCGCGGCGTCGCGCTTCAGCATCTCGATCAGCTCGATCCCGCTCACGTGCGGCAGCTGGATATCCATCACGATCAGATCGGGTGAAAAAAGCCGCGCACGATCAATAGCTTCGCGCCCGTCGCGAACGGGCGTCGTTTCAAAGCTGTGTGCCTGCAAAAGATCGCAGAACAGCTTCAGATTGAGTTCGTTATCCTCGACAACGAGTACTTTTTTCGCCACGTACACCTCGCACTCTACGCCCGACTGAACGATCACGACTGCGAAACGATCCACAGTGTTGCACGAACGGAACGATGCGCCAACCGTCGCCTTGCGCGCTCTGGCCTGGATCCTGGGCGACGTGCAACGTTCTTCGCGGTTTTTGGCGCTAACCGGCCTCGCCCCGGACGATCTGCGCGATCGCATCGCGGATCCGGAATTGCATGCGGCGGTCGTTGCGTTTCTCGCCGGCCAAGAATCGGATCTGATCGCGTGCGCCGGGGATATCGGGCTCGCGCCGGAGGCGATCCAGGCGGCCGCGCGGGATCTGCGCGCATGAGCCGCCCGCTGCTCATCACCGATTGCGATGAGGTACTGCTGCACATGGTGCGCCACATGAGCGCATGGCTGGATGAGGTGCATGCGATCGATTTCCGGCCGACGGGCGGCTTCTTTGCGAAGGCTGCGCGGCGCCGCTCGGATGGATCGCTGGTTTCCGACGAGGAATTGTGGGCCTTTCTCGACGGTTTCTTCGCGACGGAGATGCAGCGGCAGACGCTCGTTCCCCATGCGCGCGAGGCGCTGGAGCGGATCGCGCGGGTGGCCGATGTCGTCGTGCTCACCAATCTGGGCGAGGAATGCCTGACCGGCCGGGTCGATCAGCTCGCCCGCTTCGGGATCGAGCACAGGATCGTCTGCAACGGCATGGGATCGAAGGGCGCGCCCGTCGCGCGGCTGATCGAGGAATATCGGCCGTCCGTGGCGGTTTTCGTGGATGATCTCGCGCCGCATCACGCTTCGGTCGCGCGCGCCGCGCCGGACGTGTACCGGCTGCACATGATCGCCGAACCGGATATTGCGGCGGAGGTGGCGCCCGCACCGGATGCGCATGCGCGGATCGATGATTGGGCGGAGGCGGTCGATTGGGTGCTCGCGCGCTTTCAGGGGCAGCCGGTTTCGGTTTGAAGGAAGGAATGGACATGAGCATCGACGATCGGCTGGCGGAACTGGGGCATGAATTGCCGGCGGCAGCCGCCCCGGTTGCGGCCTATGTGCCCACCGTGCTGGCGGGCGGCCTGCTGCATGTATCGGGGCAACTGCCCTTCCTCGATGGCGCGCTGATGGCCGGCCGCTGCGGCGAGGATCGCGACGAGGATTATGCGCGGAAGGCGGCCGAGCGGTGTGGGCTTATGCTGCTCGCCCAGGCCAAGGCGGCACTGGGATCGCTCGATGCGATCGAGCGCGTGGTGAAACTTGGCGTGTTCGTCAATTCGGCCGGCACCTTTGCGGCGCAGCCGAAGGTCGCGAATGGCGCATCCGAGCTGATGGTCGCGGTCTTCGGCGATGCGGGCAAGCATGCGCGCAGCGCCGTGGGCGTCCCGGCCCTGCCGTTCGGCGCGGTGGTTGAGGTCGACGCGATCTTCGCCGTCCGGGGCTGATTCCATGGCGGATGTCGTGGCGAGGATGGCCGGCGGGATCGCCGCCTTCTCGCCCGACGACTGGGATGCCTGCGCGGGCACGGACAATCCCTTTGTCAGCCACGGCTTTCTCTCCGCGCTGGAGGATTCGGGCAGCGCCACGGCGACGACGGGGTGGCAGCCCGTGCCGATCGCGATCGACGATGCGCAAGGGCGGCCGGCGGCGATCCTGCCCGCTTATGCGAAAAGCCACAGCCGGGGCGAATATGTGTTCGATCATGGCTGGGCGGATGCGTGGGAGCGCGCCGGCGGCCATTATTATCCCAAGCTTCAGATCTCCGTTCCCTTCTCGCCCGTGCCGGGGCCGCGTCTGCTGCTGCGCGACACGAGTCTCGCGGCGGGATTGATCGCGGCGGCGGAAAGCGTCGTCGTCCAGAATGGGCTTTCTTCCGCGCACGCCACCTTCGTCGCGCCGGAGCAGATCCCGCTGTTCGAGGCGGCCGGCTGGCTGATCCGCACCGATACCCAGTTTCACTGGGCGAACCGCGATTATGCCGATTTCGATGATTTCCTCGGCGCGCTTTCGTCCCGCAAGCGCAAGGGCATCCGCAAGGAACGCGCGATGGCGCGCGAGGGGCTGGATTTCGTGCACCTCTCCGGGGGCGAGATACAGGAGCGACATTGGGACGCCTTCTGGCGCTTCTATCAGGATACCGGCGCCAGGAAGTGGGGCACGCCCTATCTCACGCGATCCTTCTTCTCGCTGCTGGGCGAGCGGCTGGGCGACAGGGTGATGCTGATGCTGGCGCTGCGGGATGGGCGGCCCATCGCCGGCGCCCTGAATCTTGTCGGCGGCGAAACGCTCTACGGGCGCTACTGGGGCTGCACGGAGGACGTGCCCTGCCTCCATTTCGAGCTTTGCTATTATCAGGCGATCGACGTGGCGATCGCGCGCGGGCTGAAGACGGTGGAAGCCGGCGCGCAGGGCGAACACAAGCTGGCGCGGGGCTATGAGCCGACGCTCACCTGGTCCGCCCACTATATTCCCGATCCCGGGTTCCGGCGCGCCGTAGCCGAGTATCTGGAGCGCGAACGCGCGGCGGTGGAGCACAATGCCGGGGCGCTGGCCGAGGAGGGGCCGTACCGGAAGGGATAGGATCCCGTTCCGTCATTCCGGCCAAAGCGGGCCGCCGCCGCCTTTCTCCGCCATGCCGGCCGGTGCCGGCAGCGGGCGTGGTCAGGCCGCCTTGCGCTCGATCTCGCTGATCGTGGCGCGGGCGAGGCGCTGGGCCTCGACGATCTCGCGGCCTTCCATTTCGGCGGCGATCTCCGCGCGCCAGGCGAGCGCCGGGCGATAGCCGCACAGCGCCGCCACGTTCAGCCAGCGATGCGCCTGCACCAGATCCAGCGGCACGCCGCTGCTGCCGCTGGAATAGGCCATGCCGAGTTCGAACGCGGCTTCCGCGCTGCTCGTCTTGGTGGCACCATCGGTGCCGGTCACGCCGCAAATATTGCTCACCGTCGATCGTCCTTACCGAAGTTGCCTTCTCCCACATTAACGACATTGCGCGACGGGGCTTGAGTCCCTGCGCGCGCATTTTCATCCGGCGTTGCCGCGCGGGGCGCCTTCGCCTAGACCGCGCCCGTCATTTTCAAAGCTTGTGAGCGTTTCCGTGCCGGCACATCGCATCGTCTTCGCCAACGAAAAGGGCGGATCGGGCAAGTCCACCAGCGCCGTCCATGTCGCCATCGCGCTGGCGAGCGCGGGGCGGCGCGTGGCCGCGATCGATCTGGATACGCGCCAGCGCACGCTGGGCCGCTATCTCGACAATCGCGCCGCGATGGCGAAGCGGCTGGGGCAGGAACTGCCCGGCGCCCGCTATGATACGTTCGATCCCGCCCGGGGCATGCCGATCGCGCAGCGGATCGAGGAACTGGCGGATGGCATGGACGTGATCGTGATCGATACGCCCGGCCGTGACGACGATCATGTCCGCGCCGCCATCTCGATGGCGGATACGCTGGTGACGCCGATCAACGACAGCTTCGTCGATCTGGATCTGATCGGGCAGGTGGATGCGGAAACCTTCAAGGTCACGCGGCCGAGCTTCTATGCGGAAATCGTGTGGGATGCGCGCAAGGCGCGCGGCAAGCGCGATGGCGCCACGGTGGACTGGATCGTGCTGCGCAACAGGCTGCAGCATCTGGAGGCGCGCAACATGCGCCGCGTCGCCGCGGCGCTGGGCGAACTTTCCAAGCGCGTCGGCTTCCGCACCATTCCCGGCCTGTCCGAACGCGTCATCTATCGCGAGCTTTTCCCCAAGGGCCTCACGCTGCTGGATCTGGGCGTGATCGGTGCCGAAGCCGGCATGGGGCATATCGCGGCACGACAGGAATTGCGCGAGCTGGTCGCCGGGCTCCAGCTGCCCGCGATGGAGCCCACAGCGAGGATCGCCGAGCCCGCATGATGGGCCTCGTGCTCCTCGCCGCCGGCGCGGCCGGCTATTGGGCGTGGAAGACAGGGAAGCTGCGGTCGATGCGCGTGGGCGATGTGGCGGCGGCGGTGGCGATGCTGATCGCGGTGCGTTTCTTCAGCCGGGGCGATCTTCTGTCCGCCGTGGTCGCGGCGGGAGGTGCCGGCTTCTGGCTCTGGCTTCGCACGCGCAGCAATGGCAGGATGCGTGATCGGGGGATGAGCCCCGCCCGCGCCCGAGCCCTTCTCGAAGTGGGCCGGGGGGCGAGCGTGGCCGAAATCCGCGCCGCGCACCGTCGTCTGATGATGCGTGTCCACCCGGACGCGGGCGGCTCCACGCAGCTGGCCGTCGAAATTAATGCGGCACGCGACGCGTTGCTCGCAACGGAAGTGAAACGATAAACGTTCTTATCGCTGCACTGCGGCAAAGTAAGCCGGTCAACAGGAGGATTCATGACGCATCGCTTCGACCCTACGTCCCTGCGCGAATATGACATTCGCGGCGTCGTCGGAAAGACGCTGGGGACAGAGGATGCCTATGCGATCGGGCGCGGCTTCGCGACGCATGTGCGCCGCGCCGGCGGCACGCGCGTGGCGGTGGGCTGGGATGGGCGCGTCTCGTCCGAAAGCCTGCGCGACGCGCTGGTGAAGGGGCTCACGGAAAGCGGCGTCGATGTGGTCCGCACGGGCCTCGGCCCCACGCCGATGCTCTATTATGCGGAAGCCACGCTGGAGGTGGATGGCGGCATCCAGATCACGGGAAGCCACAATCCGGCCGATTATAACGGTTTCAAGATGGTGCTGCAGCACCAGCCCTTCTTCGGCGCGGATATCCAGTCGATCGGCAAGATGGCCGAGGAAGGCGATTGGGATGAGGGCGCCGGCGAGGTGACCGACGCCGATGTCGAGGATCTCTATGTCGATCGCCTGCTGGCCGGCTATTCGGGCGGCGAATTCCGCATCGGCTGGGATAATGGCAATGGCGCGGGCGGCCGCGTGCTGGAGAAGCTCGTCGCCCGGCTGCCGGGCGAGCATCACCTGCTCTACACCGATATCGACGGCAGCTTTCCCAATCACCATCCCGATCCCACCGAAGAGAAGAATCTCGCGGATCTGAAGAAGCTGGTCGCCGAAAAGGGCCTCGATTTCGGCATCGCCTTCGATGGCGACGCGGACCGGATCGGCGCGATCGATGGCATGGGCCGCGTCGTGTGGGGCGATCAGATCCTTTCGATCCTAGCCGAGCCGGTGCTGAAGGCCGTGCCCGGCGGCACGATCATCGCGGACGTGAAGGCCAGCCAGGCGCTCTATGATCGCGTGGCGGAACTGGGCGGCATCCCGCTCATGTGGAAGACCGGCCACAGCCTCATCAAGGTGAAGATGAAGGAGACGGACAGCCCGCTGGCCGGCGAGATGTCCGGCCACATCTTCTTCCGCCACGAATGGTATGGCTTCGATGACGCGCTCTATTCGGCAGTGCGGCTGATCGGCGCGGTGCGCGCGCTCGGCGGCTCGCTGACCGAGCTCAAGGGCAAGATGCCGGAACTGGTCAACACGCCGGAAATGCGTTTCCAGGTGGACGAGAGCCGCAAGTTCGCGGCGGTCGAGGAAGTGCTCGACCGGCTCGAGGCGGCGGGCGCGGAGGTGAACCGCACCGATGGCGCGCGCGTGAACACGGCCGATGGCTGGTGGCTGCTGCGCGCATCGAACACGCAGGACGTGCTCGTCGCCCGCGCCGAGGCGAAGGACGAGGCGGGCCTTGAGCGGCTGATGCACCAGATTGACGAGCAGCTTGCCCTTTCGGGCATCAAGCGCGGCCCCCAGGCCGGGCACTGAGTTCGTCGTGAAGAAGGTCGGGCGCGCATCCCGCGATGCGCGCCCGGCGCCCTTTTCTGTCCCGGCCTTAAGTGCCGGGGCGCCTCATCAGAAGCCGAGCGAGGCGTGCAGGAAGCGATCGGCGCGCGTGAGCATGTCGATCCGCGCGCTCGAATCGTCGAGCTGATGATCCAGCTCCGGATAACGCACCAGTTCGCTGCTTTTACCTTTCTCCCTTAGCGCGCCGTCCATCGCGATCGATTGCGCGACAGCGACGTTCATGTCCTTGTCGCCATGAAACATCAGGACGGGCGACTGAAAGCGATCCGCGTGGAGATGCGGTGATCCTTCCGACAGATGTGGCCCCCGCCCGATATAATCGCGGACGACTTCGGTGTTGGTGAAGCCGGCGGATTCGTCCCGCGCCATGAAAAGATCGGTGACCGGAGCGATCGCCACCGTCGCCTTGAACAGGCCCGGCTCCAGCACATTCGACTGGAGCGCCGCATAGCCGCCATAGGACCAGCCGACGATGGCTAGCTTGCCGGGATCGGCGATTCCTTCCTTCACAAGCCATTGGCCCGCCGCGGTCACGTCGCGGACCGCGATCTTCCAGGATTTGAAGCCGTTATCGGCATACCAGGCGTCCCCGAATCCGGTCGATCCGCGAAACTGCGGCTGGATCACGGCGAAGCCACGCGCCGCGAAGAATTGCGCAAGCCAGTCGAAGCCCCATTCGTCGCGCGCGGCGGGGCCGCCATGCGGCATGACGATCGCGGGCAGGCCCTTGCCCGTGCTTCCCGGAGGCAGCGTGAGATAGGCCGGCACCGATGAGCCGTCGCCCGCCGGATAGGCGATCGTACGGACCTTCGTCGTGGCGACGCCTTCCAGTTCCGGCCGAACCGGCAGCACTTCCGAAAGGCTGCGCGTCTTCCGGTCGAAGAGAAAGAAACGGCCGCCGTCCGTATCGCTGGATGCGCGGATCAGGAGTGTCGATTCATCCGCGCTGGCGCTTACGAAATTGACGAGCGGCAGGTTCGGCAGCGCTTTTGAAAGGCCGGCCGCGAGCGATTTGTACGCCGGGTCGAAATATTCGCCGGTCCTGCGATCGGTCACATATTCCACGCCGATCACGCGGCCATGGCGCCCGATGGTGATGACATCGTCTATGTCCACCCCGGGATTGGCATAGACGAGTTCGCTTGTGAGGCTGCCGTCCAGCCTGATCTTGTAGAGCGCCGCCCGGCCATCGAGCGATTTGATGGCGTAGGCGACGTCCTCCCTGCCATCCACGGCGATCGGTCGGGCCTCGGTCGTCGGCCCGCTGTATGGCACGCGTCCGAAGGCCCGCCAGCGGCTGTCGCCCGCGACGCGATAATAATAATCTGACCAGCCCCGCAGGACGCCATTGTTGCTGGCGGCCTCACGCGAAACGATCCGGACATGGCCATCGCCATCCGTCATGAACCCGGATGCGTCGGGGTCGGCCCGCTCGACCACCGTGGAATGAAGTGATCGCGTATCAACCCGATCGACGCCATAGCCATCCGCCGTCGAGGCCGATCGCCGCCCTGTCGTCTGTTCCGGAATATGATCGCGCAGCATCAGCACGTTCGGCGTCGAGCCATCCAGCCAGTCGATGATCCCGCCGGTGAACTGGCTGGTGCGGATCGTCTGGCCATGATTCTCGGCAGAGAGATTCTGCATGTTCTTGCCATCCGGATCCATCGCGATGACCCGGCTGAAGCCGGCCCTCCGGCCCAATGTCGTATCGAAACCCCGGAACTGGCAGACGATCCGGTCGTCGGACGACCAGCCGCACGAAGTGAGGGCGAGTTCGTTATTGGAATAGGTGACGGGTCTGGGCTTCCCCTCCGCGACGTCGAAGACATAGACGACGCGCGCCCGGTTCGCGGCCGAGGCGATCATCACGATCTTCTTGCCGTTCGGAGACAGCGCTGCCGAATAGAGATTCGGCCGCGTGCCGAAGATGCGGGCCGCCTGATCCAGCGGCATGGGCTCGGCGGCGGTGGCCGTGCCGCTCGCGCCGAGCGCCAGCGCGAGTGACAGCAATATCCTGCGGTTCATCCTGATTTTCCCCCGGGAAGGAGACATGCACCGGGGAGAAGGGGCCGATCAAGCGGCGCGCGTTGCGGGGCGCCTTGTGCCCGGAAAAATTGTCGCCGGGCGGGTTGCGGCTCCCGCCCGGCGACTGCCGACGGATGGGATGGGGCCATCCGTCGAACCTGTTTGGAGTATGATCCGTCCGTCGATCAGCCGGCATCCCCCGTCTGGGGAAGCGCCATCCGATCGACGTTCTTCTGCGTCTCCTGCTCTTCCTTGACGATGCCGGCCAGCGCATCCCGCACGCCCTGCGCATAGGCCGGATCAATTTTTTCGAAATGGCCCAGCTGGCGATCGATGATGAACTGCGGAATGCCGTGCATCGCGGCCGCGAGATTGCCGTAAAGCCGCGCCTTCTGCGCATCGTCGAACAGGGCCCACAGCGCGCGCGGCTGCTTGTAATCCTCATTGCCCTCGCGATGGTTCCAGCGTTTGGCGACGCCGTTCACCGGCAGTGGCGGCTCCAGATAGGAGGGATCCTCCACCGGGCCGCCGAAGCTGTTCGGCTCGTAATAGGCGTCCGGCGTGTCGTTCCTGTCCTCCATGAAGCGCAGCAGCCCATCCTTGTGATAGGTGTGCACGGGCGCCTGCGGGCGATTGACGGGCAGCGCCTCATAATGCGTGCCGAGCCGGTGCCGGTGCGCATCCGCATAGGAAAAGATGCGCGCCTGCAGCATCTTGTCCGGTGAGAAGCTGATCCCCTTCACCACGTTGGAGGGCGAGAAGGCGGCCTGCTCGATCTGGGCGAAATAATTGTCCGGATTGCGGTTCAGCTCCAGCTCGCCCACCTCGATCAGCGGATAATCGCCATGCGGCCACACCTTGGTGAGATCGAAGGGGTTGAAATCACTCGCATCGGCCTGCGCGGTCGTCATGATCTGCACGTACATCGTCCACCTGGGGAAATTCCCCGCGTCGATCGCGCCGTACAATTCCTCCTGATAGCTTTCGCGGCTCCGGCCGATCACCTCGCCGGCCTCATCATTCGTGTAGTGCCGGTGGCCCTGCTGCGTCTTGAAGTGGAACTTCACCCAGTAACGCTCGCCCGCATCGTTCCAGAACGAGAAGGTGTGGCTGCCATAGCCGTTCATATATTGCGGGCCGACGGGCAGGCCGTGATCCGAGAAGAGGATCGTCACCTGGTGGAGCGATTCCGGGCTCAGCGACCAGAAATCCCACATCGCCGTGGGCGAGCGCAGGTTGGTTCTCGGGTGGCGCTTCTGCGTGCGGATGAAATCCGGAAATTTATAGGGATCCCGCACGAAGAAGACCGGCGTGTTGTTGCCCACCAGATCCCAGTTGCCGTCCTCGGTGTAGAATTTCAGCGAGAAGCCGCGCACGTCGCGCTCGGCATCGGCCGCGCCCTGTTCGCCCGCCACGGTGGAGAAGCGCAGCAGCAGATCCGTCTTCTTGCCAATCGTGCCGAAGAGCTTGGCGTTGGTATATTGCGTGATCTCGGCTGAGGTGATGGTGAGCGTGCCGAACGCGCCCCAGCCCTTGGCATGGACCACGCGCTCCGGAATGCGCTCGCGATTCTGGTGGGTCAGCTTCTCGATCAGCTGATAATCCTGCAGCAGTAGCGGGCCACGCTCGCCCACCGTCAGGCTGTTCTGATTGTCGCCCACGGGCGCGCCAGCGGTGGTCGTCAGCGTCTTGCGGTCGGGGGTGTCGCTCATGGCCTGTCTCCTTTGGTGCGCCGTTGATGCGAAGATAACGGTGATCGATCAAATGGCAAAAACCGCTGTCAGATATCGATCCAGGCGATTTAACGTTTCGGAGCGGCTCGATCGGGCCGCTAGTCATCCTCATCCTCGAAGCCGATCAGGTCCAGCGCCCTGGCCCGGATCTGGCGGGTATGGCACCAGTGAACCAGCGCCTCCTCCCGCCCGTGCGTCACCCACACTTCGGAAGGCGCCACTTCCAGGATCGTCGCGGTCAGCTCGTCCCAGTCGGCATGGTCGGACATGACGAGCGGCAGCTCCACGTTGCGCTGGCGGGCGCGCTGGCGCACTCGCATCCAGCCGGATGCCATCGCGGTGATCGGATCGGGCAGGCGGCGCGACCAGCGATCATTGAGCGCGGAAGGCGGGCAGAGCACGACATGGCCCTTCATGTCCGCCGCCTTGATGCCGGTGGCTGGGCGCAGATCGCCCAACGGCACGCCGAGCGCGCGATAGAGATCGCACAGCCTCTGCATCGCGCCGTGAAGATAGATGGGATCATGATGACCCCGGCCGCGCAATTCCATGATGAGCCGTTGCGCCTTGCCGAGGGCATAGGCGCCGACGAGCACGCAGCGATCCGGATTGGCGTGGAGCGCGGCCAGCAGGCGATCCACCTCCGATCCCGCGTCGGGATGGCGGAAGACGGGCAGGCCGAACGTGGCCTCGGTGATGAAGATGTCGCACGGCACGGGCTGGAAGGGCGGGCAGGTGGGATCGGGGCGGCGCTTATAATCGCCGGAAACGACGATCCGCTCCGGCCCACGCTCCAGCACGATCTGGGCCGATCCGAGGACATGGCCCGCAGGCACGAAGCGCACGTCGATATCGCCGATCCGGATGCTTTTCCCATAAGCCACGGCCTGGCCGTTCTGCGGGCCGTAGCGCGCCTCCATGATCGCGATCGTCTCGGCGGTGGCCAGCACCGCATCATGTCCGCCGCGCGCATGATCGGCATGCCCGTGAGTCACCAGCGCGCGCCGCTGCGGCGTGGAGGGGTCGATCCACGCATCGGCGGAGGGCAGATAGAGCCCTTGCGGGTGCGGTTCGATCCAGGCGCCGATGCGGGACATGGTCGGCAAATGGGGATGGGGCGGCTGCGGTTCCATCGGCGGGCCACACGGATACGCGGCGCGCCTGCTTCGTTGAAACCCGCAGGAAAGGAGAGCCATCATGGAAGGCATCGGTACGGTTGCCGCATTGGGCGGCCTCATATTGGCCATCGTCCTGCTCTGGGCGGTGATCCGCAACCGGACGCGCACCCCGGCCGACCGGCGCCGCACCGAGGATGCGACGCGGGCGCTCAACCGGAGCATCGATCGGCAGGACAAGGTGACGGATCCGGATCCCGGCCGCTATTGAGAGCGGCGGCCGCTACACATTCGCGCCCGGCGCATTAGCTTGATCCCGTGCGCGCCCGTATGACCTCCCCGCCGCCTGTCCTCCCGAGCCTGTTTCGGGATCCATGGTCCACACCATCGGTGAGCGGTTCGTCCGTTCGCGGGCTTCGGGCAACTCATGTTGAAATGCGGCCGGCATGACAGGAGAGCAGGGTGCGCCGCTGCCGCCCGCGATCGAGCACTGGTTTTCCGCGCGCGGCTGGCGCCCGAGGCGACATCAGCTGGAGATGCTCGCCGCCGCTCGGGCGGGACGCCACGCGCTGCTGATCGCGCCGACGGGTTCCGGCAAGACGATGGCGGGCTTCCTGCCCAGCCTCGTCGATCTGGCCGAGCATCCCATGCAGGGGCTTCACACCCTCTACGTATCCCCGCTCAAGGCGCTGGCGATCGACGTGCGGCGCAATCTGATCGATCCGATCGCGGAGATGGGCCTGCCGATCACGGTGGAGACGCGCACCGGGGATACGCCCTCCGATCGCAAGGCGCGGCAGCGGGCGAAGCCGCCGCACATGCTGCTCACCACGCCCGAATCGCTCAGCCTGCTGCTGAGTCATCCGGATGCCGCCTTCCTGTTCGCGGATCTCAGGACGATCGTGATCGACGAGGTGCATGCCTTCGCCACCGGCAAGCGCGGCGATCTGCTGGCCTTGTGCATGGCGCGCCTCCAGCGTCTGGCGCCGGCCATGCGCCGGGTGGCCCTGTCGGCCACGGTGGCCGATCCCGATCAATATGCGGCGTGGCTCGCGCCCGATGGCGATATCGATGCGGTCCGGCAGGTGCGGGGCGATCCCGGCGCGGAACCCAACCTCGCCATCCTGCTGCCCGAAGATCGCGTGCCCTGGTCCGGCCATTCGGGGCGCTATGCGGCGGCGCAGGTGATGGCCGAGATCGAGACGCATCGCACGACCATCATCTTCTGCAACACGCGCAGCCTGGCCGAGCTGATCTTCCAGGATCTGTGGGCGGTCAACGAGCTGAAGCTGCCGATCGGCATCCATCATGGCAGCCTTGCCATAGAGGCGCGGCGCAAGGTGGAGGCCGCGATGGCCGAGGGCCGCCTGCGCGCGCTGGTGGCCACGGCGAGCCTGGATCTGGGCGTCGACTGGGGCGATGTCGATCTCGTCATCCAGATGGGCGCGCCCAAGGGATCGAGCCGGCTTTTGCAACGGATCGGCCGCGCCAACCATCGGCTGGAGGAAGCGAGCGAGGCCGTGATCGTGCCGGGCAACCGCTTCGAATATCTGGAGGCGCGCGCAGCGCTGGATGCGGTGGAGGCGGGCGAGCTGGATCATGAGCAGTTCCGCGCGGGCACGCTCGACGTGCTGGCCCAGCATGTGATGAGCCGCGCGTGCGCCGGCCCGTTCGACGAGGCGGACATGCTGGCCGAGGTGCGCTCGGCACTGCCCTACAGCGCGCTTTCGGAAGAGACGTTCGCGCAGGTGCTGCGGTTCATCGCCACCGGCGGCTATGCGCTGAAGGCCTATGATCGCTTCCGTCGGCTGGTGAGGGACGAGACCGGCCTGTGGCGGGTGAGCCATCCGCAGTTCGTGCAGCAATATCGGATGAACGCGGGCATCATCGTGGAGGCGACGATGCTCAACGTGCGCTTCAGGAACGGGCGGGGGCTGGGCAAGGTGGAGGAAGGCTTCGCGGCCACGCTCTCGCCGGGTGACACCTTCTTCTTCGCGGGCCTCAGCCTGGAGGTGGAGCGGATGGATACGGAGGACCTGATCGTCCGCGCGACGAGCCGGCCCGCGCGCATCCCCACCTATGGCGGCGCGCGCATGCCCATCTCCACCAACCTCGCCGATCGGGTGCGCCGCTATTTCGCCGATCCCGCGCAATGGCGCCGCTTTCCGGAGGATGTGCGCCAGTGGCTGGAAATGCAGGCGCGGCGGTCCCGTCTGCCCCAGCCGGGCGAATTGCTGGTCGAAACCTTCCCGCGGGAGGGGCGGCATTATATGGTCGTCTACAGTTTCGAGGGCTGGAATGCGCACCAGTCGCTGGGCATGCTCGTCACGCGGCGGATGGAGACGGCGGGGTTGAAGCCGATCGGCTTCGTCGCCTCCGATTATGCGATCGCCACCTGGTCGCTGGAGCCGGTGACCGATCCGGCGCCGCTCTTCGCCCCGGATATCCTGGAGCATGAATTCGTCGACTGGGTGGAGCAGTCCAGCCTGCTCAAGCGCGCCTTTCGCGAGGTGGCGGTGATTGGCGGGCTGGTGGAGCGCCAGCATCCGGGCAAGCGCAAGACCGGCCGGCAGGTGACCTTCTCTACGGACCTGATCTACGATGTGCTGCGCAAGCATGAACCCGATCATCTGCTGCTGCGCGCCGCCTGGGATGATGCGCGCGCGCGGATGACGGATGTGGGCCGTCTCGCCGATCTGCTCGATCGCGCGGCCGGCACGATGCTGCACGTCGATCTGCCCAGGGTTTCGCCGCTGGCCGTGCCCGTGCTGGTGCTGATCGGGCGCGAGCGCGTCGCCCAGGGATCGACCGAGGATGCGCTGCTGATCGAGGCGGAGGCACTCGCGGCCGAGGCAATGGCGGAGTGAAGGGCTGGACAAGCGGGTCCCCGCCCTCTTGGATGGCGCGGGGATGAGGAAAGGGGCCTTTTCAGCGCATGTTCGCCATCGAGGAGATTTATGACGCAGCCTTCGATCGGGCGCGCTTCCCGCATCTGATCCAGCGCCTTGTGGAGGCGATGGGCGCGCAGGCGGGCTTCATCGGCTGGAGCGATCTCGATCGCGACGCGGGCTTCCAGTGCCAGTTCGGCAACGATCCGGCCGCGCTGCAAAGCTATATCGAAACCTATGCCCCGCACGATATTCTGCGGCCGTATCTGCATGCCGTGCCCGAAGGTGTGTGCGCGCCGGCATGGGAATTGCTGCAGACGCCGGAGGTGCGCGGGAGCATCTTCTATCGGGAATATCTCGCGCCGCAGGGCATCGTCGACAATCTCGCCGTCAATCTGCTCAAGCGGCCGGGCATCGTCGCGCATCTCGCCTTGCTGCGCCGCGCGCCGGCGGAGCGCTTTTCCGGGGAGGAATGCGCGCGGCTGGGCCAGATCGTCCCGCATCTGCGCCGCGCCATCTATATCCAGAGCCATGTCATCCGCGCGGCCGATCATGCCGCGGGTGAACAGGCGGTGGCGGGGATCGCCAACAGCGCGCTGCTGCTGATGACGGCGGATCGTGTGCTGCTGGATGCCGATGCCTCGCTCGGGCGGCTTCTGCGCCTGCGGATCGGCGAGCCGATCGGGGACGGGATCGTCGGCGGGGCGGTGGCCCGCGCGCTGGAGTACAGGGAGCCGGTGGCGATCGAATTGCCGCCCGGAGAGGAAGCGGAGCCCCTGCGCCTGCTGGTGGAGGTGCGGCCGCTGGATACGAACCGGTTCGGCGATCTGGCGGGCGGGCCGGGCGCCGCCTTCGCCGTGCATGTGACGCGGGTGGACCGGCCCCGCCTGATCGCGTTTCCGGCGATCGGCGATCTCTATGCGCTGACGGCCACGGAATTGCGCGTCCTGCGCGACGCGATCGAGACGGGCGATATTACCGAGGTGGGAGACCGACTCGGCATGGCGCGGGCGACGGCGCGCACGCATCTCCACCGCATCTACGAAAAGACCGGCACGCGCGGTTTTGCGGGCCTTTCAAACCTCGCGCATCGCTTCGGACGGATCGCGACCTGATGCGGGATCGACGGAAGCGCCGCACTTTCGTTAACGCGGGGTAAACAGATGATGGACGCGGGCGAGGGCGCCACATCCTAGGCTTTTCTCCGGACAGGGGGTCCGGGGGAAAGTGACGGTATGCGTATCTCGTATTTCAGATCGATCGTGCTGGCGCCGCTTGTGGCGATCGGCCTGTCGGCGGCGGCGCAGGCCTCGGACATGACTTATTTCACGACCGTGTCCGATACCGATGTCGCGACCTTCGGCATCGGCCGCATGCGCAACTACGGAAATGGCGAGCTCGTCGTGTCGGGGCTGTCGGGCACGATCTCCAGCGCTTATCTCTATTGGCACGGGCCAACCAACTCGATCGATCCCACGATCAATGCCGCAACGAGCTTCGCCGGCAATGCGATCAAGGGCACCAACATCGGCTTTTCGCAGGATAATCTGTGGGATTATGCGAACAGCCAGGCCTATCGCGCCGATGTGACGTCCTTCGTCAACGGCAACGGCTCTTACTATCTCGAGGGCTTCGTCAACGGGTTCGGCGGCAGCAACGCGAACATCAACGGGGCCTCACTCATCGTCTTCTACCAAGATGGCGACGCGACCAACAATCGCGATGTCGTGCTGTTCGACGGCAACGATTCGAATTTCGACAACAGCTATGACGCCAATGGCTGGAACGCGACGCTCGCCGGCATCGATTACATATCGGGTGCGGCCTCGATGACGCTCAGCATCAGCGACGGTCAGAGCGTCTTTCCCGATGGCGAGCTGAAGCTGAACGACACGATCATCGCATCCGGAAACTGGGCCAACGGGAACACCGTCCAGCTTGGCGATGGCACCCTCCGCAACGGTCGGCTCTGGGATGTGCAGACCTATGATGTCACCAGCTTTCTCGCGCCCGGATCGAACACGCTGGATCTGAAGGTTGCACCCGTATCGGATGCGCTGAGCCTGATCGTCGCCCAATTCTCGCTGCCCGTGGGCGCGGCCCCGCCCCCGCCGACGACATCTCCCGTACCGGAGCCCGCCACCTGGGCGATGTTCATCAGCGGTTTCGGGCTCGTGGGAGGTGCCATGCGTCGCCACCGGCGGACCGGCGTCGCCTTCGCCTGACGGGCTTCGGGGCGCCCTTGCCGAAAATTTCGGCGGCAGAACGGCTTTCCGCGCCAACTCGCCGCTTGCCCGGAAGGCCGCGCGGACGTTAAGGCGTGCCTGCGCCCATGGCACACCCCTTTCCCTGGTTCGATCTCGCGATCATCATTTTCCTGATGATCCTGAACGGCGTCTTCGCGATGAGCGAACTCGCCATCGTTTCCGCGCGCAAGCCCCGGCTCGAGGCGCTGGCCCGCAAGGGACGGAGCGGCGCGCGGGTCGCGTTGGCGCTGGCGGGCGATCCGGGCAAGTTCCTCTCGACCGTGCAGACCGGCATCACCCTGATCGGCATCCTCGCCGGCGCCTATTCGGGCGCGAGCCTGGGCGGGCCGGTTGGCGAACTGCTCCTGCCGCTGGGGCTGGATGCGGAAACGGCGGCGCAGACGGGCTTCGTGCTCGTCATCATCGGCACCACCTATCTCAGCCTCATCGTCGGCGAACTCGTGCCCAAGCAGTTCGCGCTCCGGCAGCCGGAGATGATCGCCTCGATCGTCGCGCTGCCCATGATGTGGCTCTCCCGAATCGGCGCCCCCTTCGTCTGGGTGCTGGATCGGTCGAGCGCGCTGATCTTCCGGCTGCTGCGGCTGGATCGCGAGGCGGCCAATCAGGTGACGGCCGAGGAACTGCATCTCGTCGTCGCCGAAGCCTCCACCGCCGGCGTGATCGAGGAAAGCGAGCGCGCTTTCATCTCGGGCGTCGTCCGCCTCGCCGACCGCCCTGTGCGCGAGGTGATGACCCCGCGCACCAGTGTGGAATGGATCGATCTCGACGGCGATGCCGAAGAGGTGCGCGAACAATTGCTGGAAATGCCGCACAGCCGTATGCCGGTGGGGCGCGGCACCGTGGATGCGCTGGTGGGCGTGGTGCAGGCCCGCGATCTGCTGGGCGCGTCGCTCGCCGATACCAAGCCCGCGATCGAGACTCTGGTGCGTACCGTGCCGGTCGTGCCGGATCAGATGGACGCGATGGACGCGCTCACCGTGCTGCGCGAGGCGGACGTGCCGATGGCGTTCGTCCATGACGAATATGGTCATTTCGACGGGCTGGTGACGCCGGTCGATCTGCTGGCCGCGATCGCGGGCGCCTTCGCCTCGAACAATGACGAGGAAACGGATCCGCCGTTCGTGGAGCGGGCGGATGGCAGCTGGCTTCTGTCCGGCTCGGCTTCGGCCGATATTCTCGCCGATCGCCTGTGCATCGATCTGCCCGACGATCGTGATTATGCCACGGTGGCGGGCTTCGCGCTTTCCGTGCTGCGCCATTTGCCCACGACGGGCGAGACCTTCTCCCACGATGGCTGGCGCTTCGAGATCGTTGATATGGACGGCCGCAAGATCGACAAGCTGATCGCGGGGCGCGAATGACGGCGGCTCTTCCGCCCCGCCAGGTCGAATCCGGGGCGAGCATGCCGCGCGAAGAGAGCGCGCTTCCCCGAGGCGGCCGGACGCTCTAAAGCCCCGGCTATGTTCAATATCGATCCATCGGAGCTGATGCTCGTCGCCATCGTGGCGCTGGTTGTCATCGGCCCCAAGGATCTGCCGCGCGCGATGCGTTTCGTCGGCCAGTGGGTCGGCCGCGCGCGCGGTGTCGCCCGTCATTTCCGTTCCGGCTTCGACGAGATGGTTCGTCAGGCCGAGATGGAGGAGATGGAAAAGAAGTGGGCGGCCGAAAATGCGCGGATCATGGCTGAGCATCCGCCCGCGCCCCCGCCCGAGGAATATGACGACGCGCATTATGCGATGACGCCGCTTCCTCCCCTGCCCGAACATGGCCACGAGACGGGTGAGGCCGCGGACGCGAGCGGGCCGCCCGCGTTGCCCGCGCCGGATGAAGGCGCGCACGGCGGCGCGGCTGCGGCGGAGCAGGAGCCACCGGCCCGATCATGAGCATTCCCGACGAACTGGACGATACGCGCGCGCCCCTGCTGGATCATCTGATCGAATTGCGGCGCAGGCTGCTGTGGTGCCTCCTGGCGCTGGGGGTGACGTTCGCGATCTGCCTGTATTTCGCGCGGCCGATCTTCGCCTTCCTCGTCCAGCCGCTGGTGCGCGCCGGGCAGGGCCGGATCGTCTACACCCAGATCTTCGAGGCCTTCTTCGTCGAGGTGAAGGTCGCCTTCTTCTCCGCCGCGATGCTCAGCTTCCCAGTGATCGCCAACCAGATCTGGCAGTTCGTGGCGCCCGGCCTCTACAAGAATGAGCGCAGGGCCTTCCTGCCTTTCCTCATCGCCACGCCCGTCCTGTTCCTGATGGGGGCGGCACTCGCTTATTTCGTGGCGGTGCCGATGGCGCTGCATTTCCTGCTGGGTTTCCAGGGCAATCTCGGCGGCATCCAGCAGGAAGCGCTGCCTTCGGTGGGCAATTACCTCACCTTCATCATGCAGTTTCTGTTCGGCTTCGGGCTGGCCTTCCTCGTGCCGGTGCTACTGATGCTGCTGGAGCAGGCCGGGATCGTCTCGCGCAAGCAGCTCGTCTCGTTCCGCCGCTATGCGATCGTCGGCAATACGGCGGTGGCGGCGGTGCTTTCGCCACCGGATATCGGATCGATGATCATGCTCGGCGTGCCGCTGATCCTGCTTTACGAACTCGCGCTGGTCGCGATGTGGTTCACGGAGCGGAAGCGGAAGAAGGCCGACGAATCCAAGGCACTCGTCGAAAGCTGATCGCTTCGCCCGCCGTATCGGGAAAATGAAAAGGGCGCCGCACCGCTGTGGGAGCGACGCCCTTCGGGCTGTTTCCCGACGGGTTTATTTGGCGCCGTCGGCCGCGTTGCTGACGGCCTTGCCGGCCGAGGATACGTCCTTGCCCGCGCCTTCAACCGTATTGCAGGCGGAAACCAGCAGGGTGCCGGCGACGAGGGCCAGCGCGAATGCCTTGCGAACCATCCGAGTCTCTCCAGTTCGTGTCATCCCGGCGTGCGGGACCGCCGGATCAATGTTCCACGGTGCGGCATGTTCCACCGCCGATCCAAAGAGATCACGAATTGATTCAAAGGGATGGCTGGAAAACAATGTGGACCCGGAGGCGCCGCCGGGGGGAGGATCGGCGCGTCCGGGCCCATTTGAGCGGACAGCGAGAGCGGGGGGGCAAAAGGTCGCTATCCGGTGTTGAGAACGGGCCGGGCGGAACAAGGTTCCGGTCAATCCGGGCTGGCCGCGATTTTTTTCAGATCGCGGCGGCGTCGCGTTCCTCTTCGGGCACGATGCCGATTTCGATCGTGTAGCGCTTACCTTCCTCATCCAGCGCGAGCGAGGAGCGCAACTGGCGCGCGAGGCCGCCGGCGATCCGCTCGAAACGTTGCCGCTCCGTCCCTTGCGTCGCGGCTTCGGATACGAGCCCCGGCGCGCGCAGCGAAAGCAGCGCCCGATCGGGCCGGTCCGTCATGCGCACGTGGATCATCACCGGATCGGCGGGCGCATAATTCATCATCAGTTCCACCAGTTCGGTGATGAGGAAGGCGACCGGCACGGCCACGTCCTGGCTCACATGGGCAGGCGCCATATCCAGCATGATATTGAAATGACCGGCTTCCGCCGGCGCCGTGGCGCGAAGATTCGAGGTGAGTTCGCCGATCAGCGATCGCAGCGCGACCCCGCGATTTTCCTCCAGCTCGGCATAATGGTTGCGGTGGACCACGGCGAGCGCGTCCACCCGGCGCTGGATCGAGGCATAAGCGGCGGCGACCTCGCCCGTCGATCCGCGCGCATGGAGGGCGATCAGGCTGGCGACGACCTGAAGATTGTTCTTCACCCGATGATGGACTTCGCGGGTGAGGCGCACCTGGCGATTGAGCCCTTCCTCCAGAGCGATCTCGCGCGTCGCGATCTGTTCGGCGGCATAGCGGAAGGAATCGGCGAGGGCGGTGATCTCCATCGCCGGAGTCTGCAGGCGGGGCAGGGTGAGCGGGGCGGTGCCGAGTTGCGCGACGGAGCGCTGAAGCTGGCCGAGCGGGCGCAGCAGCAGGCCCTGCACCACGCTCCATCCGATGATCGCGGCGGCCGCCCACATCAGGATGGGGAGCAGAACGAGCAGGATTTCGATCGCGGATACGGTGCTGGCATAGATGGAGGCGACGAGATTGATCTGGCCGCCCGCGATCGATGCGCTCACGATGATGCGCTGGTCGAGCGGGCCGGCGCGATGCGAGGGGACCAACGGCAGATAGGCGGCGCCCTGGCGCAGCATCACGCCCTGATTGGAGCCGGACGGGCCGAGCGAGCGGGCCAGCTCGACCTGGGGCAGTTCGCCCACGCCATAGCTGCCGTCGCTCGTGCCCACGGTGAAGCGGATCCCGCCAGGCGGATCCAGCAGCAGCAGTTCGATCCCGATATTGCCCCGCGCGGGCGGCAGATCGCCCTTGCCGAAGCCCTTGCTGGCGCAGCGCAGGCGGCCGTCAGGCCCGAAAAAGGCGACGTTCGCGCCGGGCGCCAGCACCTTCAGGGTCTGCGCCAGCACGCGCTCGCACTGGCCCTCGTCCCCGCCGGCGGCGAAGGCGGCGGCACGCACGACATTGGCGCTGCGGATCACCGCCAGATCGATCTGGCGCGCCTCGGCCGTCGCGATCAGCCGTGCATCGGCTTCATGCTGGAGGCGCTTGTCATGGGCGGACTGGATGGATGCGAACAGCGCGACAATGCCCAGCGGCAGCAGCGCCACCGTCATGATGATGAGCATTTTCGCGCCGCTGGAGAGGCGAGCGATCACGGACGGGAAACCGGAAGGGACGACATCGGGAAGACGGCTCTCGCCGTCAGCTTAATTTGCCGAGGAGATCGAGGAACTCGTCGGGCACCTCTTCACGCACCGCATCTTCATAGGCGGTCTTCAGGGCGTTGGCGACGTGGGATTCCGGCCCGCCGGGCTTCTTCCTGCGGGAAGGCCTGTCACCGCCACCTGCTCCCCGCCCTTTCTTGTCCGCGACCAAGCCCTGCGCCCCCTGAATCATTGCGAACCTCGCGGGTTCGATCGTCGTTCGATAATCAACACCTGAGTTCCTCGCCACCTGCCGGAGACACCGGCCACCCGCCGGCGGCCCGTTTTTGGCCCGTCGACGAGGATGCGCATCAGCGGTGAAACAAAATTTGACCCCGTTGGTTCCAGCCTTGCGGCAAGAAAGTTGATCTTGCCTGCGCGGGGGAGAGGGCACCATCCGATATTCCCGTGCGTTCCGAGTTTTGCCTGCTTATTCCACCAGTTCACACGTCAGGAGCATTGCCGCCCATGTCGCTCGGCCAGGATCTCGCCCCGCATCTTCCTTTCCTGCGGCGCTATGCCCGCGCGCTGACCGGCACCCAGCAGCATGGCGACGCTTATGTCCGTGCGACGCTGGAGGCGATCGTGGCCGCCCCTGGCGATTTTCCGCGCGACGTGGATGTCCGCCTCGGCCTCTATCGCACCTTCCAGCGCATCTGGGGTTCGGTGAACGAGGCGGCCGGCGAGGGCGACGATGGCGATCCGCACGCCGGCATCGCCAATGCGCGCCTGTCGAAGATCACGCCGCGTTCGCGCCAGGCCTTGCTGCTCACCCAGCTGGAGGGTTTCACTCCGGAGGATACCGCCTATCTGATGGACGAGCCGACCGCCGAGATCGAGACGCTGGTGCGCGACGCCATTGCGGAAATCGAGCGGCAGACGCGCGCGGACGTGCTCATCATCGAGGATGAGCCGATCATCGCTATGGATCTGGAAACCATCGTCCGCGATCTGGGCCATAATGTCACTGGCGTGGCCGTCACCCGCGACGAGGCGGTGTCGCAGGCGCTCGCGCATCGCCCGGGCCTCGTCCTTGCGGATATCCAGCTGGCGGACGACAGCTCGGGCATCGATGCCGTGAAGGATATCCTGGCCGAATTTTCCGTGCCGGTGATCTTCATCACCGCCTTCCCCGAACGCCTGCTGACAGGCGAGCGGCCGGAGCCAACTTTCCTGATCACCAAGCCTTTCCAGCGCTCTACGGTGAAGGCCGCGATCAGCCAGGCCCTGTTCTTCGACGCGGCGACCGTTCCGGCCTGAGGCTCCACCCCGTTTCCCTCCGGCTTCCTGCGAAAGCGGATCGCCGGAGGGAACCGGCGCCGCATGCGACCGTTGGCTATGGGTAACGATCGCATCCGGAGAGCGGCCATGGCCGACGAAAAGGAAATCCACCTGACACGGACGGAGGCGCGAGCCGGCTCCTCCAATCACGTCACCCGCTATGTGCTGCCGATCAGCTTGGCGCTGGTCATCATCCTGTTCGTGATCATCCTCGCGATCTGGCGGTGAAGGGAATGGCTTTTCTGTCGGAGGATGCACTTGCGGTGCCAGTTGATCGGGACCAGATTTCAGAACGTCGGGGCATCGCCAGCCCGCCAGCGGGAAATGATGAGGACATGACCGACAGCCAGGAGGATGTGCCCGCCGAGGTGGAGCATGTTCCGCTTTCCGATTCCGAATTCAAGACGGAGCTGGCGCGAGTCATTCCGCATCTGCGCGCCTTCGGCCGCTCGCTTTCGGGCAATCGCGATCTGGCGGATGATCTGGTGCAGGAAACGCTGCTGAAGGCGTGGGCCGCGCGCAAGCGCTTCCAGGCGGGCACCAACATGCGCGCCTGGACCTTCATCATCCTGCGCAATCTTTTCCTCAGCCAGATGCGCCGCGCGCGCTTCAAGGGCGAATGGGATGATCTCACGGCCAGCAAGATACTCGCCGCGCCCGCCAGCCAGGATCGCCATGTCGATCTGGGCGATCTCCAGCGCGCCCTGCTGCATTTGCCCCAGCCACAGCGCGAGGCGCTGATTCTGGTGGGCGCGGGCGGCTTCGCTTATGAGGAAGCGGCCGATATCTGCGGCTGCGCGGTCGGCACCATCAAGAGCCGCGTCGCGCGCGGCCGCGTCGCGCTGGAGCAGTTGATGAGCGGCGGCGATCTGCCATCGCGCAGGCTGCATTCCAACAGGCCCGATGAAACCGCCTTGCAGGCGATCATGGGCGAAGTGGATGAATTGAGCCGGGGTCGCTGATCCCGTTGCGGGAGGCCGGCCCGGGGCCGGCCCCTTTCCCGATCATTTCAGCTTGGCGAGCAACCGGGCGAATTCTTCCGACAGCACAGGCACGGGATAGCTGTTGCGCAGCGCCGACCCCACGCCTTCATGCGCGGAGGGCCGTGGCACCGAAACCGGCTTCCTGTCACCACCCTCGCCGGGGGACGCGCACTCTGCGAATAAACCCATATCAAGTATAACGGGCGAAGCGGGCGCAAGGTTTCGTGATTTCGTCTTGAACTATAGGATGGTGCGTGGCGGACGGAATGACACGGCCGGATCTGGATGAGGCGATCGGCAAGGCGGAGCGCCATGCTCCGTTCCTGCGCCGGCTGATCGCCCGCCGCGGCGATGTGGTGGATCGTCTGGCGGCGGAGGGGCTGGGCGAGACCCTGGCCTTCGCGCAGGCGGAGGCGGACGCCGAAAAGGATGATGCGCTCGCGCTGCGGCGGCAGCGGCAGGCCGTGGCGCTGGCGGTGGCGCTGGCTGATCTAGGGGGCGCCCCGCTGGAGACGGTGACGCGCGCGCTCAGCGATTTCGCGGATCACGCACTGGATCGCGCGATCCGTGCCGCGATCAGGGAACGGGGCGGGGGCGGGAATGCGGACGGCTTCGTCGCGCTCGCGCTCGGCAAGCAGGGCAGCCGCGAGCTCAATTATTCGTCCGACATCGATCCGATCCTGCTGTTCGATCCGCGCACCCTCTGGTGCCGCCCGCGCGAGGAGCCGGGGGAGGCGGCGCAGCGCATCGCGCGCCGGATCGTGGAATTGCTGCAGCAGCAGACGATCGAGGGTTATGTACTGCGCGTCGATCTCCGGCTGCGCCCGGCCGCCGAGGCAACCTCGCTCGCCGTCTCGATCGATCTCGCCATCGCGCATTATGAGTCCAGCGCCCTGCCATGGGAGCGCGCGGCCTTCATCCGGGCGCGTGCGGCCGCCGGGGATATCGCGATGGGCGCCGCCATGCTCGATCATCTGCGCCCGTTCGTATGGCGGCGCGGCCTCGATTTCGGCGCGATCGGCGAACTGCGCGATCTTTCCCGCCGGATCCGCGATCATCACGGCAGGATCCGCGCGCCGGCGCCGGGCTATGATGTGAAGCGCGGGCGCGGCGGCATTCGCGAGATCGAATTCTTCGCGCAGATCCACCAGTTGATCCATGGCGGCCGGGAGCCTTCCCTTCGCGCACCCGCCACGCTGGATGCGCTGGCGGCGCTCTCCGCCGCCGGCCGGATCGATCCGGCGGAGGCTGGCCGCCTTTCCGATACCTATCGTCTGCTGCGCACGATCGAGCATCGCCTGCAGATGGTGGAGGATCGGCAGACGCATCGCCTGCCGGAGGATCCCGCCGCGCTGGACGATGTGGCGCGCCTGGCCGGGCTGGATGGCGGCGCGGCGCTGATCGCCCTGCTGGCACCGGCCACGGAGGCGGTGGGCCGGCTGTATGATGCGCTGGAGGCGGATGGGGCCGCGCCGCTGCCCGGCATCCCTTCCGATCTGGCGAAGCTGCTGGCCGATCACGGATTTCCCGATCCCGCGCAGGCCGCCGCGCGGATCGACGCGTGGCGCAGCGGGCAGACTCGCACGACACGCAGCGCCGCCGCGCGCGAGGCGCTGGAAAAGGTGCTCCCCACGCTGATCGCCGCGCTGGCCGAGGCGGCCGATCCCCAGGCGGCCCTGCTGCGCTTCGATGATCTGGTCGGGCGCCTGCCCAGCGCGCTCAACCTCTTCCGCCTGCTGGAGGCGCGGCCGAGCCTGCTCGGTCTGCTCGTGCGGGTGCTGGCGCTGGCGCCCGCGCTCGCCGCCGATCTCGCCCGGCGCGCCAGCCTGATCGATGGGCTGATCGATGCGAGCGCGCTTGCCGCCCAGCCCGCCGCGCCGGCGCTCGCCGCCATGCTCAGGCGGGGCGAGGCGGGGGAGGATTATCAGGGCCTGCTGGATCGGGTGCGCGCCGACGTGGGCGAGCGCCGCTTCGCGCTGGGCGTGCAGGCAGTGGCGGCGGCGGCCGATCCGCTTGCTGTGGGGGCGGGTTATGGCCGCGTGGCGGAAGCCGCGCTGGATGTGCTCGCCACCGCCACGATCGCCGAATTTGAAAAGGCGCATGGCCGGATCGTGGGCGGCGAACTGGTGATCCTCGCGCTCGGCCGCTTCGGCGGCGGCACGCTCACCCACGCCTCCGATCTCGATCTCGTCTATCTTTTCACCGGCGATTTCATGGCCGAATCCGATGGCGCGCGCCCGCTGGGCGCCACCCATTATTTCAATCGCCTCGCCAGCCGAGTCTCCGCCGCCATGTCCGTGCCCACGCCCAGCGGCCCGCTCTACGAAATCGATACGCGGCTGCGCCCCTCGGGCACGCAGGGGCTGCTCGCCGTCTCGCTCGACAGTTTCGAGCGATATCAGGCGGAAAGCGCGTGGACGTGGGAGCATATGGCGCTGGAGCGCGCCCGGCCCGTCTTCGGTTCGCAAAGCGCGCGCGCGGCGCTGGCGGGGATCATCGATCGCGCGCTCCGCCGGCCGCGCGATGCGGCGCTGCTCGCGGTGGATGTGGCGAAGATGCGGGCGGATATGGCGGTGCACAAGCCGGCCGCCGGCCCCTTCGATGTGAAGCTGATCGGGGGCGGGCTGATCGATGCGGAATTCGCCGTCCACCTGCTCCAGTTGCGCGAGCGGATCGGCATCACTCCGGATCTGGCGGTGGCGGCGGTGGATCTGGAGGCGGCCGGGCTGCTGGCGCCGGGCTTTGCCGATGCGCTGGCCCTTCTCACGCGGATGCTGATCGTGCTGCGGCTGGTCGCGCCGGGCGGCGCCGAGCCGCCGGAGCCCTCGCGCGCGCTGCTCGCCGAAGCCTGCGCGCATGCGAACTGGGATGATCTCCTGCTCGCTTACGATGCGGCGCGCGCCCTGATCGGCGGGGAATGGCGCCGCGTCGCCGGGATCGGCCGGGGCGTCGATCCGTAAATCGGGATGTCCGGTATTGATGGGGAGCGGCTCGTCCGCTTTCGGCAGGTCAAACCGTGAAGTGGTACTCGGTCGTTACCTCGTGATCGGCGATGAGCCTCAGCGCAGGAGGGCCGCCACCGTGCATCTCGCTCTGGGGATAATACCGCTCCCAGTAGCGGCCGTCAGCAATGTCACGGAACAGCCTCCTCCATCCACTGGCTTCCGGATGATCCTGAACGACATCGAGTATCCCGCCGGTGAGGCGTTCTATTCGACCGCAAACGGCGTCGCCCCGCACTTTGCCGTCGCTCTCGATCCATCGGCCGACCAACTCGGTCTCGTGGGGTGACAGTTCATCCATCGGCTTAGCCTAATGCCATAAGTGTTCTGTCGAATGTGGCGGCTATCGGGCGGTTCGATCAAGTCCGGCTGCGTCCGCAAATGAGGCGAAAGCGGCCGGGCGGTTTGCCCTGCGTAATGTTGGATTTGATGTGACACTTGGCCTGTCCACCCCAGCCGATGGAGGCGGACGTCATTGCCATCATCTTCCAGTATCACCGCAGAAATCGTTGCTCGCGGGCGCGAGAGCGCCCGCGCGCCTTTTGCGTCATATTGCATCGCGCGAAGGTGGTTCCGCCATGCGCCCGGTGGCACTAGTGGAGCGCGAAACGAGGAGGCTTTTCACAATGAGCGAAGGCGGCTTGAAGGAAGGCGACAGGGCCCCGGACGTGACGCTGCAGGCGGTGGACGGCGGCGCGCTGCCGCTTGCCTCGCTGCTGGGCAAGGCGCTGGTCCTCTATTTCTATCCCAAGGACGATACGAGCGGCTGCACGCGCGAGGCGATCGATTTCTCGGCGCAGCTGGCGGCGTTCGAGGCGGCGGGTGCCGGGGTGCTCGGCGTTTCGAAGAACAGCCCGAAGGATCATGCGAGGTTTTCGGCCAAGCACCAGCTTACCGTGCCTCTGGCGACGGATGCGGATGGATCGGTGTGCGAGGCGTTCGGCGCCTGGATCGAGAAGAGCCTTTATGGCCGCAAATATATGGGGATCGATCGCGCGACCTTCCTGATCGCGCCCGATGGCACGATCGCGAGGGTCTGGCGCAAGGTGAAGGTGCCGGGTCATGTGGAGGCGGTGCTGGCCGCCGCGCGCGCGCTGAAGGGCATGTGACCGTTTCTGGCGCCATGACGGAAGGTGGGAGCAGGTCGTCCGGGGGCGGCGAGCGCAGATCCCTGGGGGCGGCCTGCCGCGCCGTGCTGCTGGAGGCCGATCCGCGCGCCAAGGTGATGGCGGCGCGGGCGGCGGCGCGCGATTGGCGGCTGGGCCGGCTCGGCCATGGGTTCGATGTGGCGATGCCGGACAGGCCGGCGCGGGGCGCGCGGCCGGAATTGCTCGCCCCCTCGCGCATGCCGAAGCGGGGCAAGGGCGGCAGCCTCGCCAATCGCGTGGCGCTGCTCCATGCCCTCGCCCATATCGAATATGTCGCGATCGATCTCGCCTTCGATCTGGTCGGGCGGTTCGGCGGGGAATTTCCGCGCGCCTTCGCCGATCAATGGATGCAGGTCGCAGCGGAGGAAGCGATGCACTTCGCGCTGATCGATCGGCGCCTGCGCGCGCTGGGGGCCGCTTATGGCGATCTGCCCGCGCACGATGGATTGTGGGAGGCGGCGGAGGCGACGGCGCATGATGCCGCCGCCCGGCTGGCCATCGTGCCGCTGGTGCTGGAGGCGCGCGGGCTGGACGTGACGCCGCAGACGATCACGCGGCTTACCATCGCCGGAGACTATGATTCCGCGCGGATTCTTGCGCGAATTCTCAACGACGAGATCAAACATGTCGCCGCTGGCATGAAATGGTTCGAATCGTCCGCGCGGGCGGCGGGGCGCGTACCGGCGGAACGCTGGCGCGAACTGGTCGGGCGGCACTTTCGCGGCGCGATTAAGCCGCCTTTCAACGACTCGGCGCGGGCATCTGCCGGTCTGACGCCAGACTTCTACGCATCGCTTGCGGTGGCGGAACCAAGCCGACAGACCTGATCCTGTCGTTTCGGGAGGGGCATTCTCCAGGGCGGCCGCTTAACCTGACCGTGCGGGAGCGGGGGCTCTCATGCGGGCTAAGCAACCGTCGGGGATTGCATGACCGTACGTCTGAAGACCGCCTTCCGTTCGCTGCCCCAGATCCTCGTCGCTCTCGGCCTTCTCGCCGCCGCGCCGGCCGCCGCAGATACCGTCCAGACGCCGCAGGTAGGCGACAAGATCGTTGCCGATGGCGCAGCACTCGATTCGATCGATGATGCCGCCGCGGTTTCGGGTGGGGACGATGCCTTCCACGCCATGTTCATGGGCTGGAAGAAGCAGGATCAGATCGGCCAGGGCGTGATCGCGGTCCCCTCCGCCAAGCCGATCAATGCCGCCACCTTCACCTCCGGCTATGGTGTCCGCTCCGATCCGTTCCGCGGATCCGCCGCGATGCATGCCGGCATCGATCTTGCCGCGCCGCAGGGCACGGCCGTCTATGCGACGGCGGATGGCATCGTCGACAGGGCCGAATGGTCGAACGGCTATGGCAATCTCGTCGAGGTGGCGCATGGCAAGGGCGTTCAGACCCGTTTCGGCCATCTTTCGCGCATCCTCGTGAAGGCGGGCCAGCTCGTCCATCGCGGCGATCTGATCGCGCTGGTCGGCTCCACCGGGCGCTCCACCGGCCCGCATCTTCATTATGAAGTCCGCATCGATGGCCATGCCGTGAATCCGGTGCCTTTCCTGCAGGCCGGCGATTATGTCGTCGCGATGCAGGAGCGTTCCAGCACGATCGCCGCCGGCGGCCCCGACGACGTCGAGTGATGCGCTTGCCGGTCACCGGCACGCTCCCTATCTTCGCGGCATGAGTGACGCCGCCATCGATCTCACACCCTCCGCCGCCGAGCGGGTCGCAACGATCGCGACCAAGCAGGGCAAGCCGGCCATCCTGCGCCTTTCGGTGGAAGGCGGCGGCTGTGCTGGCTTCCAATATCGCTTCGGGCTCGCCGATGTCGTGGAAAGCGAGGATGAGGTGGCGGAGCGGGATGGCGTGCGTCTCGTCGTCGATCCCGTCAGCCTCGATCTGGTGCGCGGCAGTGCGGTCGATTTCGTGAAATCGCTGGGCGGCGCTTCCTTCCAGGTGACCAATCCGAATGCCGCTTCCGGCTGCGGCTGCGGAACGAGCTTTTCGATCTGATCGGATCGCCGTGGAGCTCTGGACGGCCGTCTTTCTGGGCTGCGGCCTCTTTGCCATCGTGCGGGGCGTGATCGATCTGCGGGACAGGCGATATGCGTGGGGCGGCCTCGGCGTGATCGCCGGGCTCGGGCTGCTTTTGACGCCCATCCCGACGCACGCCGTGAAAATCGATCTTCCGACGCCCGCGCATTCCTGAATCAGACAGGAGACGCCGGCCGCTCCGCTGCGCTATGGCGCCCGGCATGAAGATCGCGACCTTCAATATCAACGGCATCGGCGCGCGCCTTCCGCGCCTTCTCGAATGGCTGGAAGAGACGAAGCCGGACGTGGCCTGCCTTCAGGAATTGAAGGCGCCCGACGAACGCTTTCCACAGATGGACATCGCCGCCGCTGGCTATCGGGCGATCTGGCACGGGCAGAAGAGCTGGAATGGCGTCGCGATCCTCGCCCGGGAGGGGCTGGAAATGGTGGAGACGCAGCGTGGCCTGCCCGACGATCCCGATCCCAGCCACAGCCGCTATATCGAGGCGACGATAGACGGTGTAATCGTCGGCGCGCTCTATCTGCCGAACGGCAATCCCGTGCCTGGCCCCAAATTCGATTACAAGCTCGCCTGGTTCGATGCGCTGGCGGATCGCGCGAAGACGCTGTTTGCGGGCGAGAAGCCGGCGGTGCTGGCGGGCGACTGGAACGTCATCTCCACCGACGACAAGGACGATGTCTTCTCGGCCGCGAGGATGGCCGATGATGCGCTGTCGCAGCCCGAAAGCCGGGCGGCCTTCCGCCGGCTGCTCCATGCCGGCTGGACGGACGCGATCCGCGCCATCCATCCCGCCGGGCCGGTTTATACCTTCTGGGATTATACGATGAACGCCTGGGCGCGCGACGCCGGCTTCCGCATCGATCATCTGCTGCTGAGCCCGGCCGCGGCCGATCGGCTGGTGGATGCAGGCGTCGATCGCGAAACCCGGGGCAAGGAGAAGGCCAGCGATCACGCGCCCGTCTGGGCGGTGCTGCGATAGGAGCGATCGCTTGTAAACGAGCTTCGCGATTGCTTCGCCGCACTCGCGATTAAAAGGCGGTCAGACGCTGAGACCGCGTCGCTATGCCGCACGCCCCGCCAGAGAGGTGAGCTTTTCGCCCAGTGCGCTCGGCTCGCCCGTCAGGCGGACCAGCTTGACCCGGCCCGTCTCTCCCGAGGCGATGATGACGTCGCTTCGCCGGAGCCCCAATTGCCTGGCGAGGATGCGGATCAGTTCGGCATTGGCCGCCCCGTCCACCGGAGGGGCTGCGATCCGGACCGACAGCAGGGATCGCCCGTCCGTGCCGGCGATGATTCCGGCAACGGCGCTGCGCGAGGCCTTCGGCGTGACGCGGACGGCGAGCCTGAGGCCGCTGCCCTCCTCCGCCCAGGGCAGGGCCGTCACAGGGCCTTTTCGTAGATCCGGTAGGTCTTGTTGATGCGACTGTCGATCGCCTCGGCGATCGAGTTCATCCCCTGATTATCCTCGAGGATCCAGCCGATCTCGCTGCGCGTCGAGCCGTAATGGGCCACGGCGTCGCGGCGGATATATTCGATCATCATGAAGGCCAGCTGGCTGGCGAGGCGGCTCGCCTGCAGCTTCTTGAGCACGCCCATCAGCGGCACGCGCATCGTGTTCACCTGGGGCTTGCCCGAGAAGCCGCCATTGAGGCGCCACAGCAATTTGATGAAGCCGAACGGAAACAGCTCGCCGTTCAGATCGGCCTGGAGCTCGTTGAGGTTCGGCCAGGTCATCATGAAGGCGACGGGTTCGCCGTCCAGTTCGGCCACGTTGACGAGATCGTTGAAGATGATCGGCTTCATCTTCTTGCCGGCGAATGCGATCTCGCTCTCCGTGAAGGGCACGAAGCCCCAATTATCGCTCCACGCATCGTTGAGGATGGCGAGGATGATCGCGGCTTCCTCATTGAACTTCGACTTGTCGACCTTGCGGATCCGGATGCGCGGATTCTTCTCGCCCGATTTCACGATCCGCTCGATCAGCGGCGGGAAGGGGCGGGTGATGTCCAGCTCCCAGGTGTGGAGATCCTTCACCTTGGCATAGCCGGCGGCCTCGACCCACGCTTCGTAGCGCCTGTCGTCATGGCCCATCATCACGGTCGGCGGCTGATCATGCCCCTTGATGAGGAGGCCGGGCTCCTCCCAGATCGACATGGAGATCGGCCCCAGCGCGCGCTTCACGCCTTCGCCCCGCAGCCAATCCTCGGCGCGGGCGATCAGCAGGCGGGCGGTTTCCTGATCCTCGGCATCGAGATAGCCCCAATTGCCGCTGTCGGCGCCGCCGCCCTTGTCGGCCGGCATCGGTGTCCAGGCATAATCGATCGAGGCGGAGATGCGGCCGACCACCTCGCCGCCGCGCTCGGCCAGGAAAAGCTGCGCCTTGGCATGTTCGAAGAAGGGATTCTTGCCCGGCGTGATGAGGCCCATCGCCTCATCCTTCAGCGGCGGCACCCATGCCGGATCCTCGGCATAAAGGCGAAAAGGCAGGTTCACGAAGGCCTTGCGATCGGCCTTCGTCACGACCGGGCGGATCGTGACGCCGCTGGCGACGGATGCCATCAGTGCTTGATGCGTGTCGAGGGGTGGCCGGTGGCGACGCCGCCGGAAAGCTGGGCCACTTTCGGCCAACGCTTCGCCACTTCGGGCGTGTAGCCCAGATTGAAGACGGTGGCGCTCTTCTTCCGCTCGGAAACCTTGGCGTAGCTCGTGCCGAACAGGCGATCCCAGAAGAAATTGGTGATGCCGAAATTGCCCGTCTCGTCATGGAAATGATGCGCCATGTGGCGCTGTTTCATCATCACGAGCATCGGATGCTTCGGCGAATAGGCCAGATGCTGGATGCAGTGGCAGAATTCGTAGAAGCAGGTCGTCAGCAGGCCGGTCGCGAAAGCGGCTGCCGCACCGCCGAGCCCGCCCAGCAGCCAGCCGATCGGCGCCGTCGCCAGGAAGATGGTCGGCAGTGTCGTGTGGAGCGCGCCGAACAGGATTTCCAGCCGGTTCGGATCCTGGTGATGATCGTAGTGGATGCGCTTCCATGTGGCGGCGAGCATCGGCACCTTGAACATCCACTGGCTGTGCAGCACCCAGCGATGGAGCGTGTACCAGACGAGCGGATAGAGCAGGATCGAGATCACGACCGCGGCGATCGTGGGCAGGGCGGCCGCCGGATGCGCGATGAAAATGCCGGCCGAGACGATCGCCAGCAGGATATAGGCGATCACCGCCGGATACTGGAAGAAAGCCACCACCAGCTGGCGCATGTTCATGCGATCCAGATGATGCTCCCGCTTCCAGAAGCCGGGCTTGAAGGCATTACTCGCCACGATCGATCCACTCTCGTTGTCTGACGCCCGGCCAGGGGCCGGCGCGATATGGTGAATGCCTCTGCGCGCGCAATAAGGCGCTTTTGCGACAGCAGGGGTTCCCCTTCGTGGAGAGGCCGCCGCCCGGCGCAGCCGCACCCTCACGCCCTTTGGTGGAGGCGGGCGCGGCGAGGGGCGGAATCAGTGCCCGCCGCCCGCCGGCGGCCCTCCGCGCGGGCGGGGTGCGAACCAGACGAAGGTGGCCGCCAGGAACAGGAGCAACGCCGCGCCCTGATAGATGTGGATCAGCGACAGCGCATAGCCCTGCCCCATCACCAGCTGCTCCAGCAGGCCGCGTGCCTTCTCGCCCGTGATTCCGGCGGCGGCGGCCTGCTGCTGGAAAATATCGGTATGCAGGACGTTCGTCAGTTCCGAGCGCTGCTGCTCGGCGCCATTCTGCCAGAGCGTCGTCGCGATCGAGGTCCCGAACGCACCGGAAAGCGTGCGCGCGAAATTCTGGAGGCCGGCGGCGCCCGGCACCTCATCGGGATCGACCGCCGCCAGCGCGATCATCGTGACCGGCACGAAGAACATCGGCATGCCGATCCCCAGCAGCAGATGCGGCAGCATCAGGTGCCAGTAATCCACATCGGTCGACCAGTTGGCGCGGATCAGCATCGTGATGCCCATCCACAGCACGCCGATCGTGTAGATGCGGCGCGGATCCGTCTTGGCGACGAGCTTGCCCACGATGGGCGACATCACGACCGCGAATAACCCCTGCCAGGCGACGACATAGCCGGACCAGGTGGCCGTATAGCCCATCGCGCCCTGCAACCATTGCGGGGTCACCACGATGGCGGAGAAGAAGATCGCGTAAGTGAGCGACAGCGAGATCACCGACATCGTGAAGCCGCGATGCCGGAAGACGCGCAGGTTCACCGCCGGCTGCGGCTCCGTCATCTCCCAGATCACGAAGGCGACGAAGCCGATCGCCGCGATCACGGCCAGCGCCTTGATCATGTCGGACGAGAACCAGTCATGGTCGCGGCCGATATCCAGCATGATCTGGAGCGCGCCCACCCAGATGACGAGCAGGATCATGCCGCCCTTGTCGATCGGGGCATTGCGGGTCGGCGTTTCGAACGGCTTCAGCGTGAAGAAAGATCCGCCAACGCAGAGGATCGCGATCGGAATGTTGATGAAGAAGATCCAGTGCCACGACCAGTTATCGCTGATCGGACCACCCAGAAGCGGCCCCGCGATCGGCGCGACGACGGTCGTCATCGCCCACAGGCCCATGCCCTGGCCGCGCTTTTCCGGCGGGAAGACGGCCATCAGCAGGGTCTGCGTGAGCGGCATGATCGGTCCGCCGCAAATGCCCTGGCCGATGCGGCAGGCGACGAGCATGGCCAATGTCGTCGAAAGACCGCACAGCACCGAGAAGATGCCGAAGCCCGTCATCGCGACGAGATAGGTGCGCACCGTGCCGAAGCGCGCCACAAGCCATCCGGTGAGCGGTACGCAGATCGCTTCCGCCACCGAATAGGAGGTGATGACCCAGGTGCCCTGATCGGGCGAGATGGCCAGGCTGCCGGCGATATGCGGCACGGACACGTTGGCGATCGAGATATCGAGCACCACCATGAAGTTCGAAAGCGCGAGGATCACGCCCACCAGCCACGGATTGACCGTAGGCGCGCCCAGCGGCTTCGGCGCGACGGCCGCGCTCGCCATGATCAGTGCTCCGAAACGTCGATGTCGACATCCATGGACAGGCCGACGCGCAGCGGATGATCCGCCAGTTCCTTCGGATCCAGCGCGATGCGCACCGGAAGGCGCTGGACCACCTTGATCCAGTTACCGGTGGCATTCTGCGCCGGGATCAGCGCGAAGGCCGATCCGGTGCCGCCCGCCATGCCGATCACCTTGCCATGATATTCCACGCTGCCGCCATAGATGTCCGCCTCCAGCGTCACCGGCTGGCCGACACGGACCTTCTTGAGCTGGCCTTCCTTGAAGTTCGCATCGACATACATGGCCGAGGACGGAACGATCGTCATGACCGCCGTGCCGGGGGCGACGCGCTGGCCCACCTGCACGTTGCGCTGGGCGACGATGCCGCTGATCGGCGCGCGGATCACGGTGCGCGTGAGATCCAGCTTCGCCGCATCATAGCGGGCACGGGCCGAGGCGACGTCCGGATTGGATTCGGTCGGGCCTTCGGTCAGCGCCTGGTTGGCGGCGAGCTTCTCCAGTGAAGCCTTGCGGTTGGCGAGCGCCTGATCGACCGCCGCGCTGGACACGAGCAGGCGGGCTCGTGCCGTGGCGAAGGCGTTGCGCGCGGTCGTCAGTTCATCGCCCGAAACGGCGCCGGCACCGGCCAGCTTTTCGCGGCGGGAAAGATCGGTCTGCGCCTTGTCGAAATCGGCCTGCGCGGAAACGCGTTCGGCCCGTGCCCGCTCGACATCGCTGTCGCGCGCGGTGACGTCGGCCGCGAGCGATCCGCCGGTGGAGCGCGTCTCGCTCAGCTTGCGCCGCGCGGAACCGAGATCGGCGGCCGCGCGATCGGCGGCGATGCGGGCATCGGCCGGATCGATCACGACGAGAATGTCCCCCTTGCGCACCAGCTGCGTGTTGGCGACGCGCACTTCGGCGACGGCGCCCGCGACGAGCGGCGTGATCTGCGCCGTATCGGCGCCGACATAGGCATTGTCGGTGGAAACGTGGCGTACGCCGATCAGGAAATGATACAGCAGCAGCAGCACCGCGACGACGCCCACGACAAGCGCGAGGATCGTCAGCAGGCGCTTGCGCTTCGCTTTCTGTTCGGCGGGATCGGGCTGTGCCGGGGCGGGGGCCGATGTGGCCGGCCGCGCGGTTTCTTCCTGCCGCTTAACCTCGGCCGGGATCTGGGGATTGTCTTCGGCCATCAGCCTTTTCCTTGTTCGCTGGCGAAGCCGCCGCCGAGCGAGCGGATCAATGCAATGTCGATCGTGAAGGCGCGCGCGCGAAGATCGGCGACGCGGCGGCGGGCCGCGACGACCGCATCCTCGGCGGTGAGCACCGATAGATAGGTGGAAAGCCCGCCTTCGTAGCGCAGGCGGGCAATGCGATAGGCGGCCTCGCTCCGCTCAAGCGCGGCGCTGGCATCCTTGTCCTCGCGCTGGAGGCCGGCGCGATTGCTGATCGCATCCGCCACTTCGCGCAGCGCCGCCAGCAGCGTGCGATCATAATCCGCGACGGCGGCGTCATAATCACCCCGCGTCGATCGATAATCGCCCGAGCGGCGACCCGAATCGAAGATCGGCAGCGACAAGGCCGGCGCGGCATTGCCGTAGATCGAATCCTTCTCGACCAGATTGGAAAGGCCGAGCGACTGGACGCCGATCAGCGCGGACAGGCTGACATCGGGATAGAAGGCAGCCTTCGCCGCCTTCACGCGCTGGTCTGCCGCCTCCACCCGCAGGCGCGCAGCAACGATATCGGGCCGACGGCCGAGCAGAGCGATGCCGGCATTGGCGGGTAAAGCCCCCGCAGCCGGCGCCGCCAGCTGCGGCCGGTCGATGCTCAGCCCGCGATCGGGGCCGGCGCCGACGAGGGCCGCGATCTGATGGCGGACCAGATCGATCGACGTATCGAGCGCGGTGATGTCGGCGCGGGCGGAGGGCACCTGGGAGTCGGCCTGCGCCCGCTCGCCTTCCGTATCCAGCCCGTTCGCGACACGATCGGCCACGAGCTTCGCACTTTCGGAACGAATGCGCGCCGCGTCCACCGCGACGTCACGTTCCGCATAGAGCTGCGACAGATCGGCATAGGCGCTGGCGATCGAGGCGGCGAGCGTGAGGCGCGCCGCTGTCGCATCGATCCGCACCGCATCCCGTTCGCTCAGCGCAGCGCGGCGGGTGGCGCGGTTGCGACCGAACAGATCGAGATCCAGCCCGAGACGGAGCGAGGCATCGCCGTTCGACTTCCAGCCCTTGGGGACAAATTCCTTGGGAAAGCCGTTATTGTAGCTCTGCTTGACGGTGCCGGCCTTGCCATCCGCATCCAGCGTGGGGCCGAGCGCCGCGCCGGCCGCCTGCGCCATGCCTTCAGCCCTGGCGACGCGCGCGGCGGCGGTCGCGATATCGGGCGATCCGGCAAGGCCTTCCCGGATGAGCGCCGTAAGCTGGGCATCGCCATAGGCCTGCCACCAGCCCTCGCCGGGCCACTCGCCCGATTCGGCTGGAAGCGCCTGCGTGCTCGCCAGTGATCCGGCCGCGCGCGGCTGGGGCGCGGCCCCGAGTTGAGGGACACACGCCGCCAGCATCGGCATGGCGGCGAGGAGGGAGGCGGCGGTGCGCCAGGGGGAAAGATGTGATACCATAGAGTACGGTTTCGGCGCCTGCGCTTCCGTCGATAGCTTGTCAACAGAAAAGTGTACTATATAGTATCGTCATGAGAGAGAGTTGCCTCACCGACCGGCGCAGCCGGCGCAAGGAAGTCAGGCGCGAGGCGATTATCGACATCGCGAAACGCGCATTCCTCGAAAATGGTTTCGCCGACACGTCCATGTCGGCGATCGCGGCGGATTGCGGCGGATCGAAGACGACGCTGTGGAGCCATTTCCCTTCGAAGGAGGATCTGTTTCTCGCCATCGTCGACAAGCTGGTCGGCCATTTCAGCGATGCGCTGGACGAGGCCCTTCTGGTCGGCGGCGGTACGGCTGCGGCGCTGAGGCGGTTTGGCCGCGTGTTTCTCGCCAAGATATTGTCGGAGGATGCGCGTGCTCTGAAGCGCATGATCGCCGCCGAAGGGCATCGCTTTCCGGATCTGGTGAAGGCGTTCTATGAACGGGGGCCTGCCCGATGCCGCGCGCGCCTTGCCCGCTACATGGCGGATGAAATGGCGGCGGGGCGATTGCAGCAGGGGGATCCGGAGATTGCGGCGCGCCAGTTTCTGTCGCTGTGCCAGGCGGGATGCTTCGCCGACGTGATCTGGCATCGCGGCGACACTTACTGCTCGACCCCGGAAGAAGATGTCGACATGGCGGTGGAAGGCTTTCTGAGAATCTGGGGCAAAACCGAATGACGTTGCCGCCGCTGGTCCCTGCCGGCGAGAATGATACGCTGATCTGGGGACTGACGACGCGGGAGCGTTTGCGGCGCATCGCCGCCGCACAGGGCTTCACGCTGGCGGCGAATGCCGGTGCGGAGGGCGCGCTGGTCGTCAATCTCGATTATGTCTTCGATCCGCTGTGGCTGAAATATGCCGCCGCCCGTCCCGGCCATGCGATCACGCGCGATGGCGTGCCCGTGATCGCGCATGTCACGGCCACGCAGCCTGATCCGTACGCGCTGGATGCCGTGCCGCAAGAGACGACCGAACTGGAGAACCAGACGCTGCGCAAGCGCGAGCGGCCGTTCATGGAAAAGCTGACGCCGGCTTCCGTCGGCCTGATCGAGCGGGCGAGCTACTGGGGCGCCTACAAGGGCGTCACCGACATATTGACCAAATATATGTGGCCCGAATGGGCATTCCACATGACGCGGATCGCCGCGCGGTGGGGGATCACGCCCAATCAGGTGACCACGATCAGCGCGGTTTTCTGTGTGATCGCCACCTGGGCGTTCTGGACGGGCGATTACTGGCCGGGGCTCGCCGCCGGCCTCTTCATGATGATCCTCGATACGGTCGACGGAAAGCTCGCGCGCTGCACGATCACTTCGTCGGCCTGGGGCAATATCTTCGATCATGGCATGGATCTGATCCATCCGCCCTTCTGGTGGTATGCGTGGGGCGTCGGCCTGATCGCCTATGGCCGGCGGCTTTCCGAGGAAGCCTTCTGGCTCTGCATGGCCGCGATCATGGGCGGCTATGTCGTCCAGCGGCTGATCGAGGGCGGCTTCATCGCGCTCTTCGGCATCCACATCCATGTGTGGCGACGCTTCGACAGCTGGTTCCGGCTCATCACGGCGCGGCGCAATCCCAACATGCCGATCCTTGCCGCCTTCCTGCTGGTCGGGAGGCCGGACTGGGGGCTGATCGCGGTCGCCTGGTGGACGATCATCTCGCTGGGCGTGCACGCGGTGCAGTTCGCCGAGGCGCTGATCTGGCGCGCGCGTGGCCGTGCGGTGCGGAGCTGGCTGGAATGAGCATGCAGCGCTGGACCGCGATCCTGCTTGCGGGGCAGCGGCCGGGCGTGGACCCGCTGGCACAGGCGTTCGGGGAAAGCCGCAAGGCCAAGGTCAAGGTGGCGGGCGAGGCGATGCTGAGCCGCGTCGCCAGGACATTGCTGGCGGCACCCGGGATCGAGCGCATCGTCGTGATGGCGCAGGCACCCGCGCAATTGTTCGACGGCGATTGCGCGTGGATGGCATCCGAGCCGCGCATCGGCACCGTCCATTCGGACAGCGGCATCGCCACCAGCGTCGCGGCGGTGGCGGGCGGCCCCGAAGCGCCCTGGCCGGTGCTGGTGACGACAGCGGATCATCCCCTGCTTACCGTGCCGATGATTGAGGCGATGATGGCAGGCGCCGGCGATGCGGACGTCGCGGTGGGCGTGGTCGGCCGGCGCATCCTGCTTGCCGCCTATCCGGAAAATCGGCGGACGTGGCTGAAATTCCGGGGTGAGGCCTGGTCGGGCGCGAACCTGTTCGTGCTGCGATCGGATCGTGCCCGCATCGCGCTGGGCCTGTGGAGCGAGGTGGAGCGCGATCGCAAGAAGGCGATGAAGCTGATTGCCCATTTCGGCCCGTGGCTGGCGATCCGCGCGCTGACGCGCACGATCACGCTGGAAGCGGCGATGCGGGCGGTGGGGCGCAAGTCCGGCCTTGTCGCCAAGCCTGTCGCCTTGCCTTTCGCGGAAGCCTGTATCGACGTGGACAAGCCCGGCGATCATGCGCTGGCGGAGCAGATCCTGGCCGCCCGGCGCGACGGCTGAACGATCAGATCGGCGCCTTGTCCGCGCCCTTGGCCGACAAGCGGCGCCCGTAATGGTGCCAGGTGAAGATGGCGAGCGCCCCGCGATAGGGGCTCCAGCGGCCGGAAAGGCTTCGCACCAGTTTCTCGGCCGGGCGCTCGTCATGCCCCAGCAGATGGCCGATCTCGATCTGCACGGCCAGATCGCCCGCCGGCCAGACATCCGGCCGCCCTTCCGCGAAGAGCAGATAGATTTCCGCCGACCATCGGCCGATGCCCTTGATCCGTGTCAACTGGGCAATCGCTTCCTCATCATCCGCCGGCAGGGCGGCGAGATCGAGTTCCCCATCCGCGACGAGGCCCGCGAGGCTCTTCACATAGGAAATCTTCTGGCGAGACAGGCCGACGGCGCGAAGCGCTTCATCAGGGGTGGCTGCCAGCGTTGCCGGATCCATCTCCGCCCCGATCAGCGCCTCCAGCCGGCGATAGATGGCGTTGGCCGAAGCGGTCGACACCTGCTGGCCGACGATCGTGCGCAGCAGGCTGACATGGCCACGCATGCCCGTCCTCGGCTCGGGATAGCCGTGCGTGGCCAGTCCCGTGGCGAAGGCCGGCTCCACCAAGGCCAGCGCATCGAGCCCCCGTCGCAGGTCCGCGGCGCTCAGGCCCATGCGGCCCTCCCACTTGCGCCACCATATCCCGCGACATAGGAGCGCCCGGAAGATCCACTTTTCGGAGCCCGCAAATGCCCAAGCTGATCGTTACACTGCGCGACGGAAGCACGCAGGAGATCGAGGGCGAAGAGGGCCTCTCCGTGATGGAAGTGATCCGCGACGCGGGCATTGACGAGTTGCTCGCCCTGTGCGGTGGCTGCTGCTCGTGCGCGACCTGCCACATTCATGTCGATCCCGCCTTCGCCGATCGGCTGCCGCCGATGAGCGAGGACGAGAGCGATCTGCTCGACAGCTCGGATTATCGCGACGAAACCTCGCGCCTTTCCTGCCAGGTTCCCTTCTCGGCCGCCGTGGACGGGCTGGCCGTCCGAATCGCCGAAGAAGACTGAGGCGTACGAAAACGGCGCGGGGCTCATCCCCGCGTCGCCAGCGCATAGAGCGCGATGGCGGCCGCGTTGGAGATGTTCAGGCTCTCCACGCGCGGGCTGATCGGCAGCCTTGCCAGTTCATCGCAATGCGCCTCGGTATTCTGGCGCATCCCTTCGCCTTCCGCGCCCAGAACGAGCGCAACCTTGGCCGTGCCGATCGCCTCGGCGAAGGAGCGGCGGCCGGCACCGGTGAGCCCGATGCGCCAATAGCCCGCCTCGCCAATCTCATCGAGCGCGCGGGCGAGATTCACCACGCGCACCCACGGCACGAATTCCAGCGCCCCCGAGGCCGCCTTCGCCAGCGATCCGCCCTCCGGCGGCGCGTGGCGATCCTGCGTGACGATGCCGAGCGCGTCGAACGCGGCGGCCGAGCGCAGCACCGCGCCCACATTATGGGGATCGGTCACCTGATCGAGAATCACGAGTGGGCGGCTGCCGCCTTCCCCGCGCTCCAGCAGATCGGCCAGCCAGATATCGTCCAGCGGATCCACCTCGATCACGATGCCCTGATGCGGCGCATCGTGCGGCACGAGCCGGGCGAGATCGGTCACCTCGGCGAAGCTGGTGGGCACATGGGCGGGAAAGCCGCCGAAGGCGGCCGCCGCCTCGCGCGTCACCCAGATGCGACGGACCGTCCGTTCCGGATTGGCGAGGGCGGCGGACACGGCATGGCGCCCCCAGAAACGGGGCTTGCCGGAAACGGGTTGGGAGGGGCGATGACCACGGCGCATGGAAATCCGATTAGCGCCTGATTGTGCTGAGCGCGAGCCCTACGCTCCCGGCCGGGCCGGGCAGCCGGGCTCGCGCAACGGGCCGAGATAGGGCTGGAGCGCGCCAGGCAGCCAGGCGCTCACCTCATCGATCCCAAGGCTGCGCAAATGGCCGGAATCGCTGAACTCCTCCGGCGTGCGCCCGATTTCCGGCGGGGTGAACAGCACCGCGCCCAGCCTGGCGTTCGGCGCAAGATCGACATCCTCGATATTGCCCCGCCACACCGGCATGTGGAGGAATATCAGTCCCGCGCATCGCCCCTTCAGATCGCTTGCGAGACGCGCTGAGAAGCTGTTTTCGATGATATTGTCGTCGCCGCCGAACAGCCGGACGAGCACCGGCACATGCGGGCGGATCGGCGTGATCTGGGCATCGAGATGATCGGCGGTGCGGATCGTATCGCGATCCACCAGCTTGCCATTTTCCAGACGGAAGCTCTTGGTTGTATCGAAGCCGGTGCCGCGATAGGCGGCCGGATCGAATTCCGGGTGAACGCCGAACAGGCCGGGAAACAGGGTTTGGCTGAACAGGCTCATCTGGCGATAGGGCAGGAAGGAGGCGTCATCCAGCCAGTAGAAATTGACCCAGATGGGTGAGCCGAGCACGTCCCCGATATCGCCGACATTGCGGAAGGCGGGATGCGAAAGCCGGCTGCGTTCGACAAGCGAAAGCAGGATCAGCCGGGTCTCCGGATGCGTGCGCAGCAATTCCCGCGCGATGATGTAATGGAGATTGCGGCCCTCCAGCGGCACGGCCAGATTGGCGACATGGATGGGCCGGCCCATCCGTTTCGTCAGCGCGCTTTCCAGTTTCGGCGCGCTGATGGCGGCTTCCACGCGCGAACTGCCGATGACGGCAACATCGATCGGCGTCGGATCATAATGGATCCGCTCGTAGACCCAGCGTAGCCGGGAGGCATCGCCCGAGGCGAATTGCTGGAAGGAGATGTAGCGATCGTGCGGCAGGGCCAGCGCCGCGATCGTGAACAGGATCACGGCGGCGATGATGCCCGCCAGCGCCGCGGCGGCGCGGGACGGGCTGATCAGCGGTTCGGCGGGGATCGTATCGGTCACCGGCGCGGCCTCAGAAGTTGAAGTAGATGAACGCCTGCGATCCGCGCTGGATGAAGGCGATGCCGAAGAAGAGCGCGACCGCCGCATAGGCATACCAGACGGGCGAGAAGCGGAAAGCGATCGTGACGCGGGCGGGATCCACCTTGCCCCACTTGTCCCAATCGAGCGCGGGCCGCACGCGGGTCATGATCTGCTCCGTATTGGGCAGTGTCCAGGCGATCAGGCCGCCAATCAGGATCATCGCCGCCATCGACCAGCCCATCGTGGCGGTGAGCGCGGGGGCCGATCCGCCGAGCCCGATCATGCCGGCGAAGATACGCATCGCGGCCGGCACGTCGGCCGATCGGAACGGTACTTCCGCCAGCGTGAAGGCAAGCACCGTCAGCACATTGTAGAGGATCAGCATCGCCTTCGTGTCAGGCTTCTTGCGACGCTTCTTGCGGGTCGCGAAATTATAGCTTTCGTTGATGACCATGAAGCTGCCGTGCATCGCGCCGAACAGCACGAACGTCCAGTTGGGGCCGTGCCATGTTCCGATCACGAGCATCGAGAGGAAGGTGGGCACCAGCGTCGTCACCGCATGGCCGGGCCAGCGGCCGAGATCGCGCGCGGCGGCGAAGCGCGTGAGCGGGATGGCTAGCGGCTGGAAGATGTAGACGCGCACGAACCGGCCCAGCGTCATGTGCCAGCGCTGCCAGAGCTCGGCGATGCTCCGGGATCGGAAGGGTGAGAAGAAATTGAGCGGCAGCAGGATGCCGAACATGCGGGCGACGCCGATCGCCATGTCCGAATAGCCCGAAAAATCGAAATAGATCTGTAGCGTATAGGTCGCGGCGGCGCCCCATGCGGCCAGAAGGTGCGGCGCGCTGCCGGCGGCGGCGCCATCGAAGATCGGATCGGCGATCAGGGCGGCGGTGTCCGCGATCACCGTCTTCTTGAACAGGCCAAGCGAGAAGATGACGAGGCCGACAAGGATGTTTTCCAGCACGCGGCCACGCGCCGGGCGCCCGGCCAGCTGGGGCGCCACCTCCTGATGGAGCGAGATCGGGCCGGCCAGAAGCTGCGGGAAGAAGGAGACGAAGCCGAGATAGGAGATGAAGCCCCCCGGCTGCGTCCGCCCGCGCGCGACATCCACCAGGAAGCCGATCTGCTGGAAGGTGAAGAAGGAGATGGCGAGCGGCGCGATGATGTGGAGCGGCGTTTCCGGCGCGGCGATCGAATTGAAGATCGCCGCGAAATATTTGAGATACAGGAGCAGCCCGGCATCGACGATCACGCCGGTGGCGACGATCAGGCGCTGCGTGGCCGGCCGATCCGCCGTGCGCGCGATGCCGACGCCCAGCAGGTAATTGAACAGCACCGAGCCGAGCAGCAGCGGCACATAATAGACCTGGCTGCGGGCATAGAAGCCCAGCCCCATGAGGATGAGGAAAGGCAGGCGCAGCCGATGCAGCGGCGAGGCTGCCAGCACATGATAGCCGATCAGTGCGACCGGCAGGAAGACGAGGATGAAGAAGACCGAATTGAAAGCCATGCCTCACCCCCCGGTGTGAAACGCGATGCTCATCCGCGCGTGATGGCCATCGGCAGATCTGGCGCGGCATAGGCGTCCAGCGGCAATTCCCAGAAAGTCGTTCCATCCGGATCGGATCCGGCGGCCGAAAAGCCGAGCTTGTCGAAATGGCGTTCGACCAGCCCGTTCTTGGCGGTGGGAATATAGCGGCCGGTGAGCCGCTTCGCCCCGGCGGCGCGGGCAGCTTCGGCGATGATCGCCAGGGCCGCTTCCTCCACCCGCCGGCCGAGCACCCGGCAGCTCATCAGCCACGTGTCGCAATCCCACGCCTCGGCGCCCTTGTCGAAGATGATGACCGAGATCATCCCATTGTCGCCGAACTTGTCGACCAGCCGCAGCTGGAGCGTGAACCTTTCGGGATCCGCCTCGGCCGCGCCGATATCATTCTCGCCATAGCGGCGCGTGGTGAGATTGAACTGGTTGGATTTGTTGACGAGCTGGCTGATGCGCGCCCGGTTCTGGAGATCGAAGCCGCGCGCATCGAGCTGCATCTCCAGCGAGGCGAGATAGTCGGCGATGTTGGTCACGGCGGCCATGGCCGAGCGACGTTCGCTGTTCGCGCGATACATTTCGGCGCGCTTCAGATCCTCGTCCGCGAAGGACACCGCCTCGAAATAGCCGGCGCGCGCGAGCAGGCCCGGATAGAGCGAGGGGTCCGCACCCACTTCCGGCACCGCGACTTCGGGAAGCTCGCGGCGGACGATCGCGCGTTCGGCGGGATTGTCGTCGAGGAAGACGAGCGCGTCCGTGCCGATGTTCAGCGTGGCCGCGATATCGCGCAGATTGGTGGCCTTGTCGGTCCAGTTGGCGACGAAGGCGGCGATATGCTCCTCACGCAGCAGCATGTCGGCATGTTCGCGGAACGGGAGGCGGGCATTGGCATCCTCGTTCTTGGAGCAGACGGCGAGGATCACGCCGCGGCGCCGGAGATCGAAGGCCAGCGTCTGGATGGCGAGGAACGCCTCGCCCGCCGCATTGCCCTGGCCGAGCTTGATCCCCTCGACGCCATCATCGCCGATGATCCCGCCCCACAACGTATTGTCGAGATCGAGGACAAGGCATTTGCGCGCCTTGCCCTTGGCGGCGCCCAGCACCCGGCACACATGATCGGCGTAGAGTGGAGCGACTTCGAGCGCGAAGGGCATCTTGGCGCTGTGCCAGCCGCGCGGATCATGCCAGCGGTCGAGCCCGTGGGATGCCGCGGCGAAGGCGATATCGATCAGCAGATCGCCGCCTTCCACCACCTCTTCCGCCAGCGCGCGGTTGAATGCCTCGATCATCGCGCGGGGCGATCCGGGCACACGCGCGTCATAGCCGCCGAACAGGGGATCGGCGGGCAGGGGGAGCGTCTGAAGGACGGCGACGGCGCCGATCGAATCGCGGATCCCGTCGCGCAACATACGCACCTGCCCGATCGCGGCCTTCACCGTTTCGGCGGCGCCATCGGCATCGAGGCGCGGGGTCGCAAGATTGAGCATCTGGGGATCGAGCGACAGCAGCACCATGTCCGGCCTGGCCAGGGCCACCGTGGAGGAGGGATCGAGCACGGACTGGACGACCTGGCCATAATCGGCGCGCACGAGGCGCAGCAGCAGGCCGTGACGCACGCCCGTGCCGACGAGCGCCATCGCTGCATAATCCAGAGTGTGCGATCCGATCAGGCCGAGCGTGAGCGGCGTGAGCGCGCCCTTCGGCACGCGATCCGCGATCTTGCCCATCAGCCGGCCGAAGCGATCGAGCTGATCCACGTCCAGCGCCGTGTTCGCGATCGTGCGCAATGCCACGGGATCGATCGCCTCATCCGCCCCGATCGCGCGCACCCGCGCGCGGAAATCCTCGGCGGGGGGAAGCAGCCAGGGCAGGATATCGATCGCTCCGGACATGATCAGCCGCTCGTCTTGGCGGTGACGGCGGCGACCAGCTCGCCCAGATTCTTGAACTGTTCGATCTCGCCGGCGGCGAAGCGGATGCCGAAGGCGCGCTCCACGGCGACCATGAAGCGGATGTGGCTGAGCGAATCCCACTCATCAATGTCGCCGGCCGTCAGGCTGTCGGCATAGGTCAGGTCTTCCTCGTCGAAGATATCTTCCATCAGCGGCACGAGCCGGTCGATCACTTCGTCACGCGTCATCGTATCTGTCTCCGGCCGGTTGAGTCGGCATTGCCTGTCGCAGCCTCTCTCGACAATCAATGCCAAAGGAAGCGTTTACGCTGCGTCATCCAGCGGAGGGCGATATATCCGGATCGCGCGGATCCGCCGCTCCGCATCGGGGGAGACGCGGATATTCACCTTGTGTGGCCCCTGGCGGATGCCGGTCGCGATCAGGTGCCGCTGCTCCACCGTGCCGGCCGTCAGCGGCACGGCCGGCTGATCGCGGCAGACGAAGGCGCGCCGCCATTCGACCTTGAAGCCTTCCGGCACGCCGCGATGCGCATGCGCCACGGATTCGGCCAGCGTCCAATCCTCCTTGGAGATCCTCACCCGTCCGGATGGGGAGACGAAATCGGAATCGCTGCTGCCGGCGCCGTCCGGCCCGCGCGCGGCGCTCGTCAACGCGAAACGGAAATGGGCCTGGCTCGGATCGAAATGCGTGAGCGTGAGCGTGAAGCGATCGGCCTGGTGATCGGCCGGGTCGATCGTCACCTGACGAAGCGCCGGCCACGGCCGAACCTCGGGCAGGGCGGTGGTCCGGCTCGTCTGCCAGCAGCCGTCCAGATCCTGCGGGCGCTTTCCGTCGATCGTCGCCGTCACTTTTCCGTCGAGCGGGCCGGAGGCGATGATCTCGATCCGGTTTCCGGTCATGTCGAATGTCCGGCTGGTGGCCGGCAGATCGGTGACGGCGGTCGAGCGCTGGCCGTTCCACGAGGCGACGGCGCGATCGAACCAGCGGCCGAACAGCAGCGCCATGACACTCCAGCCGCGCGCATTGGGATGGGGCGAATCCGCGATCAGGGCGGCGGCGGGGAGGCCGGTCTTTCCGAGATAGGCGATCCATTCGTCCCGGCGCGGCTCGACCGCGAAGCCATATTTCGCGGCAAGGCCCGGGATGACGGACCAGGACATGTGCGATTCCCAGTCGGTCGCGCGATACCAGAGCCGTCCCTTGCAGCCCGGGCGCGAGGCGAGGCTCAGGTGCAGGCCCTCGTCGCACAGCGGCCCGAGATCGGTGGACAGATGATCGGTCTGGACGATCAGATCGGCGGGGGTCGTTGCGCGGATCGTGCGGATGATCCGCTCATAATCGCGATGATCGCCATAGACATGGAAGACGATCAGATCCGGATAGAAGGCGGTCACGTCACGTTCGACCGTGCGCTTCAGTGTCTGCGCCGCGAAGCCGCCGATCGCGAGATTGCGGACGACGAAGCGCACGTTCGGATAAGTCTGCGTGAGGTGCGCGACCGCCTGCGCCGTCCATTTGGGCGTGCTGATCGACTGGCCGTAGAAAAGAAGGCGGACGACATGCGGCTCGGTCGACGTCGCGGTGCGGATCAGCCCGAGCGAGCGGGCGAGCGCCTCGGCGGGGGGCGGGGGCGTCGGCGCCCGCGATGGCGCGCATGTCGTCAGGGCGGCGCCAAGGAGCAACAAGGCCGAGAAACGACCGGCTCGATTTCCCCAATATCCCGCCACGCCGCGACGATGATGTCAAAATCGGCCGAAGACAAGCATTCGCTGTGCCTCCGCTTGCGCCGCGCCTCAGCCGGCCAGCGCGGCGCGGACGGCTTCGGGCGTGATCGGCAGGTGCCGCAGGCGCGCGCCCACCGCCGCGAAGATCGCATTGCCGATCGCGGGCGCCACCACCGTGACGGCCGGTTCGCCGAGACCGACCGGGACTTCGGTGCTCTCGATGAAGCCGATGTCCAGATCCGGCACATCGGCGATGCGGAGCGGCATATAGGTATCGAGATTGACGTCCCTGACCATGCCGTTCGCGAATTGCGTGCCCTCGTGCAGGGCCATGCTGAGGCCCCACAAGGCGGCACCCTGCGTCTGGGCGAGCGCGCCATCCGGATCGACGATCGTGCCCGCGTCCGTCACCAGCGTCAGCTTCTCGACGGTCACCACGCCCGATGCGCGATCCACGCGCACCCGGGCGGCGCAGGCCACCCAGGTCGGCATATCGCGTTCCTGTCCGAAGCTGGTGGCCAGGCCCAGCCCCGTATCGGCCGGAAGCCTGCCGCCCCAGCCGGCTTTCCGGGCGGCCTCCCGCACCACGCCCGCCTGACGCAGGGCGCCGCCCACGGCATTGGGTGCGCTGCCCGCGTTGCGGCCCTTGCCGTTCAGCAGCTTGAGACGGAACGCGAGCGGATCGACCCCGGCGTGATGCGCGGCTTCATCGATGAAGCTTTCCACCGCCCAGTTGGTCCAGCCCGGCCCCACCGAGCGCAGCCAGCCGGGCCGGAACACCTGATTGGCGAGATCATTGGAAATCGCGCGCACCCGCTGCTGCCCGACATCATACCAATGATCCGCGCCCGCAATCGCGAAGGGATCATATTTGCCGTTCTTGCCGGGGGCGAGGAAGCCCGAGGCCATCACCTGCGTGGGCCAGCCGGCGCAGGCATCGTGCGTCATGCCCATCACGCCGCCGGCCTTGTCGAAGGCCATGCGCAGGCGCTGGACGGAGGGCGAGCGCACCGAATCGAAGCGCGTATCATCCTCTCGCGTGAGCACCAGCTTGACCGGGCGCCCGAGCGCGCGCGCGGCGAGCGCCGCCGGCACCGTATAATCGCCGTTCAGCCGCCGTCCGAACCCGCCGCCCAGCATATAGGAGCGCAGGATGATCTTCGCCTCCGGCAGGTTCAGCGCCTTGGAAAGCGTGGGCAGGATCAGCGACTGCCACTGATTGCCGGTATGGATCTCCATCACGCCATCATGCTCGATCGCCAGCGCGTTCACCGGCTCCAGCTGGAAGTGCAGCACGGTGGAGGTGGTATAGTCCTGCTCGATGCTGCTCGCGGCCGTGCGGAAGGCCGTCGCGGTGTCGCCGGGGCCGACATCCAGATCGACCCCGCCATCGGCCTTGCCGATCAGCGCGCGGGCATGATCCTGAATATCCTGCTCGGAAGCGGTCGCGCCGTCCCCGCCTGCCCATTCCACCTTCACCAGATCGGTGGCCTTGATGGCGGCGTAATAGCTTTCGGCGACCACCAGAACCCAGCCGGGCACGGTTTCCGAAGGATCGTCCAGCGCGATGCTCTTCAGATAGCCCTTCACCTTGCGCGCGGCGCTGTCGTCGATCGATACGACCTTGGCACCGTTGCGCGTGGGCGGCAGCTTGGGCCGGGCATAGACCATGCCGGGCAAGGTCGCGTCGATGCCGTAGCGCGCGGTTCCATCCGTCTTGGTCGCGATATCGAGCGCCTTGACCGGCCGGCCGATCAGGCTGCGCTGCGATGCCGGCTTGATCGGCAATCTGGCGAGCTCGTCTTCGCTGAAGTGGCGCAGCGTGCCGCCGCGGCGCGCAATCTCCCCATAGGACAGCGAGCGACCACCGGCGACGACCTTGCCCGCTCTGGCGGCGCAGGCGGAAGGCGACACGCCCATCAGTCTCGCGCCCGCCTCGATCAGGGCGATACGACCCGCCGCGCCCGCCCGGCTGAACAGAGGGAAGGTCTGCCAAACCGACCAGCTGCCGCCGGTGACCATCAGGCCCCATTTCGGATCGCTGTCGACATGGACGATCCGAACCTTGTCCCAATCCGCCTCCAGTTCGTCGGCGAGGATGCGGGCCAGGGCCGTGCCGACATGCTGGCCCATCTCCGCGCGGACGATGTTGACCGTCACGATCCCTTCGGCATCGATCCCGAACCACAGGCTGGGATCGAGCAACGGCGGAGCGCCGGGAGATACGCCGCCGCCCGGAACCGCCGGATCCATCGCCGCATCCGCCAGCCGCGCGAAGCCGAAGGCGAGGCCCGCCCCGGCCGCCGCGACCAGAAAGCCGCGCCGGCTGAGCGGATGGCTCATCCCATCGTGGGAGATCATGCGGCTCATACGCCGACCTTCTCCTCGATCGCCGGGCCGCCCGCCATTTCAGCGGCGGCCTGGCGCACGGCGGCGCGGATCCGCACATAGGTCATGCAGCGGCACAGATTGCCCGTCATCACCGCATCGATATCCGCATCCGAGGGGGTCGGAAAATCCTTCAGCATCGCGGCGGCCTGCATGATCTGGCCCGACTGGCAATAACCGCATTGCGGCACCTGAAGCGCGCGCCACGCCTTCTGGACCGGATGCCGGGATGCCGGATCCAGCCCCTCGATCGTCGTCACGTCCGCCCCTGCGACAGCCGAGACCGGCGTGATGCACGATCGCGTCGCACGGCCGCCGACATGCACGGTGCAGGCGCCGCACATGCCGATCCCGCAGCCGAACTTCGTTCCGGTCAGCCCTATTTCGTCGCGGATCACCCAGAGCAGGGGGGTGTTGTCCTCGACGTCGAGCTTCACCGCCTTGCCGTTGATCGTGAAGCCGGTCATCGCCATCGTCTCATTCCCCTTGCTCCGCCTGGGCACGGATGGCCGCCACCTTCTTTTCCAGGTCTGGCCAGGGCGCCTTGCCGGTCCGCGTCGCGCGCAGCCAGGCCGCGATCCGCGCCACATCGGCATCGCTGAAGCGCGAGAAAGCCGGCATCACCACGCCGGGGGCGCCGTCCTTCGCGTCGATGCCATGAAGGACAACCTGGATAAGGTTGGTCGGATCATCGAGCGTGAGCGCGTTGTTGAGCGCGAGTTCGGGCCGCAGAGGATTGACCGTGTCGGCGCCATTATAGTGGCAGGATGCGCAGGCCGCGGCATAGAGGCGCGCCGCCGGATCATAGGTGAGGCCCGTGCCCGTCTTCCCGGCCGCCAAAGCCTTGGCAACGGCGGGCGCCGGATCGAGCGCCTTGCCGGCAGTGCCGTTCAGTTCGCCAAAATAGGTGGCGATCGCGTCGAGATCGGAGGGAGGCAGCTGCGCCAGCCCGTGCACCACCGGAGCCATCGGGCCGGCGGCCGTGCCGTGATATCGGCTGACCCCCGTACCGAGATAGGTGGTCAATTCGGCCTTGTTCCAGGGCACGGGCGCGGCATTCGTCCGGTCGAGCGCGGGCGCGACCCAATTGTCGATCGCCGCGCCGGCAAATGGCTTGTCCCGTTTCTCCGCGCCCAGCGGATTGCGCGGCGTGTGGCACGCGCCGCAATGGCTGATCCCCTCCGCCAGATAGGCGCCGCGATTCCACGCCGCGCCCTTCGCGGGATCGGGCTGGAATGGCCCGGGATGGAAGAAAAGCAGCTTCCACCCCGCCTGCAGCGCCCGGATGTTGAGCGGGAACGGAACGGTATTGGCGCGCGCCGGGGCCTTTACGGCCGGCTGCGTCATCAGGAAGGCATAGAGTGCGGCGATGTCGCCATCGGTCAGCTTGTTGAAATGATCGAAGGGGAAGGCGGGAAACAGGTGGCTGCCGTCCCGCGCGACGCCTTCACGCATCGCGCGCCGGAAGGCCGCCTCGGACCAGTCGCCGATGCCCGTCTCGACGTCCGGCGTGATATTGGTGGAATAGATGGTGCCGAACTGGGTGGCCATCGCATAGCCGCCGGCAAAAGGCTGGCCACCCCGCGCGGTATGGCAGGTGGAGCAATAGCCGGCCGCCGCGAGAATGGCGCCCTGCTGCACCAGTTGGGGAGAAAAGCTGGCCGGCGCAGGCCGTTCGACGGGCGCGATGGCGGAACGCCACGCCAATATCCCGAAGCCTGCAAGGCCGAGGAGGATCACGGCGGCGAGGACCGTGAGGATGCGCTTCATATCGAAAGCATTTCCGGCATGAGCATTTCATAACACTCCATATAGTCGGATGCTATCGCTGCGGTGCCACGCCGCGACGGTGTCCGTCGCGCGCACGAAGGCCGCCGGCCGCAGACTGCGGCGATCGGTTTCGATTACGGTAAGGCAATTTTCGCGCGGGCATGGCCAGCACATCCCATCGCGGGCGAACCGAGGCGGCGGAAGCCGGCTATTGGTATTGGGAGTATTTGGTGGACAGGGCTGGATTCGAACCAGCGTACGCTTGCACGGGCAGATTTACAGTCTGCTGCCTTTAACCACTCGGCCACCTGTCCAGAGGCGTCCCGCAAAGGAGGCGGCTCATTGGCGAAGCCCGTGCGGGCCGTCAACCCCACTTGGCCTCCGTCGGCGAAACAGTTGCCCGATGCGACAAGGTCCGTTGACGAAGGCGGCGTCCCGGTGGCAGGGAGCGCCGCAGCGCGCGGGTATAGCTCAATGGTAGAGCGGTAGCCTTCCAAGCTTCATACGCGGGTTCGATTCCCGCTACCCGCTCCATCCTCCTTGGCGCTACGCCCTGATCCGCAGCCGCGCGGTCCAGACCCTAGAAGCTCATTTCCTCGTAGATGCGCGAGAGATCGCCCGCCCATTCGCCCTCGTAGAGATCGAGCAGGCGCCGTGCGGGCTCCTTGCCGGAGGCGATGATCTCGCGGAGCGGATCGAGGAAGCCGGTTTCATTGTCGCCGGATGCGTTCAGGCGATTGCGCGCGGCCAGCCCGGCATGGGCGATATCGAGGATACGCCTTCCCAGTTCCTGGAAGGTGCGGCCGCGCGGGCCCTGCGTGGCGAGGCCGAGGCGCGGCACCTGCTCGCGAATGCGATTATGATCCTCGATCGTCCAGTGCTTGACCTCGTCCCACGCCGCATCCAGCGCCTGATCGTCATAGAGCAGGCCCACCCAGAAGGCAGGAAGCGCGCAGATCTTGCCCCACGGGCCGCCATCGGCGCCGCGCATCTCGAGGAAGCTCTTGAGGCGCACTTCGGGGAAGGCGGTGGAAAGGTGATCCTTCCAGTCCTCGATGCGCGGGCGTTCGCCGGGCAGCACAGAGAGCCTGCCGTCGAGAAAATCGCGGAAGGAGAGGCCGGCCGCGTCAATGTAGCCGCCATCGCGGAAGACGAAGTACATGGGCACGTCGAGCATGTAATCGGCGTAACGCTCGTAGCCGAAGCCATCCTCGAACACGAAGGGCAACATGCCCGTGCGGTGCGGATCGGTGTCCGTCCAGATGTGGCTGCGATAGGAAAGGAAACCGTTGGGCTTGCCTTCCTTGAAGGGCGAATTGGCAAAGAGCGCAGTGGCGAGCGGCTGCAGCGCAAGGCTGACGCGGAACTTCTTCACCATGTCCGCCTCGCTCGCATAATCGAGATTGGTCTGGATGGTGCAGGTGCGCAGCATCATATCGAGGCCGAGATTGCCGACACGCGGCATATGGCGCAGCATGATGCCGTAGCGGCCCTTGGGCATGATCGGCAGTTCGGCGCGCGTCTTGTCCGGCCAGAAGCCCAGGCCGAGGAAGCCGATACCGAGCTTCTTGCCAATCTCCTTGACCTGGGCGAGATGCCGGCCGGTTTCGGCGCAGGTCTGGTGCAGATTGTCGAGCGGCGCGCCGGAGAGTTCGAACTGGCCGGCCGGCTCCAGGCTGATCGCGCCGTCCGGGCCGGAAAGGGCGATGATGTTCTCGCCCTCGTAGACCGGCTCCCAGCCGAATTTCGTCATGCCGATCAGCAGCGCGTGGATGCCGCCCTTTTCCTCATAGGAGGGCGCGCGATGGCTGCCGTCATTCCAGTACACGAATTTCTCGTGCTCGGTGCCGATGCGCCAGTCGGGCTTCGGCTTCTCGCCCTTGGCGAACACGCCGATCAGATCGGCGCGCCCTTCGATGAGAGGATCATGGCCGGTGCCAGCGGAGCGCGTCGTCATGAGCGGCGCGATAGCTTGGGCCGAAGGCTTGCGCCAGCGGGATCAGCGCCAGTCGCCGAAGAGCGCCATCCATGCCGCCAGTGCCGCCGCCGCCGCCGTTTCCGCGCGCAGGATGCGGGGGCCGAGCGAAACGGGCGTGGCGGCGGGATGGGCGCGGATCCGGGCGCGCTCTTCGCCAGCGAAGCCGCCCTCCGGGCCAATCAGGATGGCGGCCGGCCCGGGCGTGACGGTCGCGATCGGCGCACCGCCCGATTCGTCCGCGAACAGCAGCGCGCGATCGGTGGGCCAGCCATCGAGCAGCGATGGCAGCTTCACCTGATCGGAGAGCGTGGGCAGCGCCGTGCGATCGCATTGCTCGGCCGCCTCGATCATGTGGGCGCGCAGCCGCTCGGGATTCGGCTTGTCCACGATCGAGCGCTGGGTGAGGACGGGCTGGAGGCGCGCCACGCCCAGTTCGGTCGCCTTTTCGACGAGATAGTGAAGTCGATCCTTCTTGAGGGGCGCGAAGAGCAGCCAGATGTCGGGCACCGCCTCACGCTCGCGGAGCTTGTCGGTGATCCTGAGGGTGATCGCGCGCTTGCCGCTTTCCGCGACTTCGGCGAGCCATTCCCCGGTGCGATCGTCGAACAGGCGGACGGGATCGTTGCCCTTCAGCCGCATGACATTGGCGAGATAATTGGCCTGCGCGCCATCGAGCGCGACGATATCGCCTCCGGCCAGCGGGCGATCGAGGAACAGGCGCGGTGTGCTGGCCGGTGGCCAGGCGGGTGTGGCGGGCATATTGCCGTCTGTAGCTTTGCCGGCCATGGGCGAGAAGCATGGAGACGATCGTTCCCGACAGCGAGGGCCGCGGGCTGCTCGCCCGCCTGCCCGGAAGGGTGCGAGATTTGGTTCAGCTGGCGCGGCTGGATCGGCCGATCGGCGCGTGGCTGCTTTTCTGGCCGGGTGCATGGGCGATCGCACTGGCGGGCCGGGCTATCGCGCGCTGGGATCTGATCCTGTGGTTCGGGCTCGGCGCGGTGGCGATGCGTGGTGCGGGCTGCGTCTATAACGACATCGTCGATCGCGATCTGGACCGGCGCGTGGCGCGCACGGCCGCTCGCCCGCTGGCGAGCGGGCGGCTCTCGCTGAAAATGGCGTGGGGCTGGCTGCTGACGCTTTCGCTGGTGGGCCTGATCGTGCTGCTGCAACTGGAGCGGACCGCGCAGATCATGGCGCTGGCGAGCATCGCGCCGGTGGCGGCCTATCCCTTCATGAAGCGGATCACCTGGTGGCCGCAGGCATGGCTGGGGATCGTCTTTTCCTGGGCGGCGCTGGTCGGCTGGCCGGCGGTGACGGGCACGGTTTCCGCGCCGGCGCTGTGGCTCTATGCCGGATCGATCCTGTGGGTGATCGGCTATGATACGATCTATGCCCTGCAGGATATCGAGGATGATGCACTGGCGGGTGTGAAGAGCTCGGCGCGCGCGCTGGGCGATCATGCCCGGGGTGGCGTGGCGGGGTTCTATCTCGGCGCGACGCTGCTTTGGGGAATCGCCTTGTGGCAGGTGCGGCCCGAACCGCTGGCACTGGCCGGGCTGCTGCCCATGGCGGCGCATCTGCTGTGGCAGGTGGCCGGGCTTCGCAGGGAAGACCCGGCCGATGCGCTGGCCCGCTTTCGATCGAATCGCTTTGCGGGCCTGCTGATGTTCCTCGCCTGCTTCGTTGTCGGAACGGCCACCTGAAATTCAGGCGGCCAGGGACGAAACCGTGCCGAGAGCCTGTTCGATCGAGGCGGACCGCGCATCGGCGCCGAGCGCGATGCCATCCGCCGCGATGAATTCCGGCGTGATTCCGATGAAGCCGAACACGCCGCGCAGATAGGTTTCCAGATGTTCGAGGCTCTCCGCCGGCGTGCCGGGGCCGTAATGGCCGCCGCGAGAAATGGCCACGATCACGCGCTTGCCGCCGGCCAGGCCCGCCGGGCCGGTTTCGGTATAGTGGAAGGTCTCGCCCGCCACGAGGATTCGATCGATCCAGGCCTTGAGCTGGCTGGGGAGCGTGAAATTGTACATCGGCGCGCCGATCACGACGATATCGGACGCGAGGAATTGCGCGAGATCGGCGCGGGCATCCGGATTGGCGGCGGGCAGGCTCGCCAGCGTGAGGTGCGGGATCGGATCGGCGGCGAGATCGCGCGACACGATTTCGATCGATGGATCGGACTTGCGGATCTGCTCCACGATCGAGGCGGTGATCTGGCGGCTGACCGAGCCTTCGCCGAGAATGCTCGAATCGAGATGAAGCAGTTTCATGAGCGGCCTTCCTGGTATAAAATCGTAACCAGGGATCGATATGTGACCGGGCGTGATGCCCGCAAGGAGGCACAATTTTGTCACCCGCTAACATGGATGTGACCTTGGATTGCGAGCATCAGCAGGTCTGGGGCCGCCCGATGGGCGCCCCGCTCGAGCATAATGTGGCCGGCTGCGCCAAGGTCGCGCCGATCCTTCAGCGCATCGGCGACAAATGGAGCATCCTGATCGTGGCGATGCTGAGCGGCGGGCCGCGCCGCTTCAATGAGCTGAAACGCGCGATCGGTGGCATTTCGCAGCGGATGCTGACGCTCAGCCTGCGCGGGCTGGAGCGTGACGGGCTGGTCACCCGGACGGTGACACCCACCATTCCGCCGCGCGTGGATTATGCGCTCACGCCATTGGGCCAATCGCTGGAGGGGCCCGTTTCGGCGATCAGCAATTGGGCGAGCGCGCATCATGGCGCGATCGAGGAAGCGCGCCGCCGTTTCGATGCGGCGAGGGACGATGCGTGAGCTGCGTCTTTCGTTCGGCGGCGGAGGTGCCTAAGGGCTTCGCATGACTTCCGCCACCGAAGACCGTGTCGCCGCCCTTGTCGAGGCCGCGCGTCGCGCCGGCGCCGATGCCGCCGATGCCGTTTACTATCGCAGCGAGAGCACGCAGGTGCAGGTGCGGCTGGGGCTGCTGGAGGATGTGCAACGATCGGACGGGGAAGAGATCGGCCTGCGTGTGTTCGTGGGCCAGCGATCCGCGAGCGTCTCCTCTTCGAGCCTGTCCGACGACGCGATCGCGGCGCTGGTGGAGCGCGCGGTGGCGATGGCGCGCGAGGCGCCCGAGGATCCCTTTACCGGGCTTGCGCCGCCCGAGCTGCTGTTGAGCGGCGTCGCGCCGGAGATCGACGGCGACGATGGCGACGATCCCGCCCCCGATCGGCTGCGCGCCCTGGCGCTGGCGGCCGAGGAAGCGGCCCGTGGCGTGGCCGGCGTGACCAACAGCGAGGGCGCGGGCGCCAGCGCGGGGCGCACGAGCATGGCGCTGGCGACGAGCACCGGCTTCGCGCGGGGCTTTTCCTCGACGGGCTATGGCCTGTCCGCCAGCGTGATCGGCGGCGAGGGCGCTGCCATGCAGCGGGACTATGGCTATCATTCGTCGCGCCATCTGGCCGATCTGGAAGCGCCGGAGCAGATCGGGCGCCGCGCGGGCGAACGCACGGTGGCACGCCTCAATCCGGGCAAGCTCGCTTCGGGCGCGATGCCGGTCATATTCGATCCGCGCGTGGGATCGAGCCTGATCGGCCATCTGGCGGGCGCGGTGACGGGCTCCGCCATCGCACGCAAGACGAGCTTCCTGCTGGGCAAGCTGGGCGAGCAGGTTTTCGCGCGCGGGCTTCACCTGCGTGACGATCCACACCGGCCGCGCGGCCTGCGCAGTCGTGCGTTCGATGGCGAGGGCCTGCCGACGCGCGCGATCGACCTGATCGACGACGGCGTGTTGACGACCTGGCTGCTGGACAGCGCTTCGGCCCGCCAGCTCGGCATGGCGCCCACCGGCCACGCCACGCGCGGCGGCGCAGGAGCGCCGGGTGCGGGCACGAGCAATCTCTATCTGGACAGGGGTGAGGTGTCGGTCGACGAGCTGATCGCCGACATCAAGCTCGGCCTGTTCGTGACCGAACTGATCGGCCAGGGCGTCAACATGGTGACGGGCGACTATAGCCGGGGCGCATCGGGCTTCGCGATCCGCGACGGCAAGCTGGCCGAGCCGGTCGCCGAGATGACGGTGGCGGGCAATCTCGCCGACATGTTCCTGAACATGAGCGTGGCCGACGACCTCGTCTTCCGCCGGGCGCACGACGTGCCGACCATCCGCATCGACGGGATGACCGTTGCCGGCGCCTGACGCCGATCTGATCGCCGCGATCGCGGATGCCGCCCGGGAGGCGGGTGCGCTCGCGGCACGACGCGCGACGGATTCCTATCGGCAGTGGGACAAGGTGCCCGGACATCCGGTGTGCGAAATCGATCTGGAGGTGGATGCGCTGCTGTTCGAGCGGCTGGGCGCGATCGATCCGGACGCCGCCTGGCTTTCCGAAGAGACCGCCGACAGCCCCGAGCGGCTGGGGGCCGCCCGCATCTGGGTGGTCGATCCGATCGACGGGACGCGTGATTATCTGCGCGGGCGGCCCGGTTGGGCGGTTTCCGTCGCGCTCGTCGAAGGCGGGCGGCCGATCGTGGGCGTGCTGGAGGCCCCGGCGCGGGGAGAGACGTGGATCGCGGCCGCCGGAAAAGGCGCGACGCTGAACGGCGAGCCGCTGACGGCGAGCACATGCGCGCAGCTTCCCGGCGCGCGCGTGCCGGCCGATACTCTGCCGAGGGTGGACGAGGATCTGTTGTCGGTGGAGCGGCCCAACTCGATCGCGCTCCGGATCGCGATGGTGGCGAGCGATCAGGCGGACCTTTGTGCCAGCCTGCGCTGGGGTGGCGAGTGGGATATCGCCGCCGCCGCGCTGATCGCGGAGGAGGCGGGCGCCGCCGTGACTGATCCGCTCGGCCGGCCGATCCGTTTCAACAAGCCTGTGCCGGAGGTGTTCGGTATCCTTGCCAGCGGGCGGGCCTTGCATCCCGCCGCGCTGGAGCGGCTCGCCGAGCGCGCGCATGCGGCCGATGTGAAGCGCTGATGCTGCAAGGCAGGCTGGCGCCGCGCGGCGACATGCTGCGCATCGCCCTGATCCATGCCGTCTATGGCGCGGGCTGGGCGATCGTCTCGATCATGGCGAGTGGCGGCGTATCGGTGGCGCCCGCGATCGCATTCCTGATCCTCGCCATCGGGCTCGCCATGATCGCGGTGCGGCGGTTGCGCGCGAGAGCGGTCGCTCCCGAGCCGCTGGATCCCCTGGCTGCCCGCTGGGTGAGGCGGATCCACGTCGTGACCGCGGTGGCGGCGCTGCTTTACGGCTGGCAGTTGAGCGGTGCGGGCCAGGAAGCGCGCGCCGTCGCTGCCGTGCTGGTGCTGCTGGGCGCGCATTTCGTGCCGATGTGGCTGGTGCTTCGCCGATCCTCGCTGCTGGCAATGGGAATGGCGTTGATCGTGATCGGCGTGCTCGTGTGGTGTGCGCCGGCGATGGCGGCGACGGGCGCCTTCTTCGCGGCGCTGATTTTCTCCGGAAATGCGGTTCGCCTGCTGCTGCGCTGAATGGGGGCGGCGCTGTGAAGAAGTTGTTGACCTTATCGTGCCATTAGGCCCGGACCGGCCTGAAAGGATGCCGGATCGGGCAGGGCGGCAAGGCATGGTTGAGGTGGTGGAGATCAGCATCGCGGACGAAGGCTCGATCGTGCGGGTCGACGGTGCCGGCAGCTGGCGGCTCGACTATCTCGACGGGCATTTCGAGCGGCTTGAACACATGCTGCTCGCCATTCGCAGGGCGAGACGGCGGGTTCGTGTCCTGGTCGATCTGCGCCAGGCGGTCGTCCAGTCCGCCGCCGTGGCCGAGCGCATCCAATATTGGACGGATCGGCTTTACGAGGCGGAGGATCGGGTCGCGATCGTCGTCGCGTCCAGCCTCCTCAAGAGCCAGATGCGCCGTGTCGCCGCGATCACCCAGCGGGAATTCTTCCTGTCCGAATCGGCCGGCCGCACATGGCTGATGGCGAACGATTGAGCCTGATCCCAATCCCAATCGCAATCCTTCCGCTTCCCGGCCGCCGCGAAGAGGACCCCGGGGTCTAGCGATCTGCGACTTTCGGTACGTTCAGGCGGGGAAGCTCGATGGCCGGGCAGCGATCCATCACGACCCTGAGCCCGGCAGCTTCGGCGCGCGCGGCGGCTTCCGCATTGATGACGCCAAGTTGCATCCACACGGATTTCGCTCCGGCCGCGATGGCGGCGTCCACCGCCTCTCCCGCGGCCGCCGGGCGGCGGAAGACATCGACCATGTCGATCGGCTCACCAATCTGATCGAGATCGCGCCAGACATATTCGCCATGGACGTGCTCGCCGGTGATCTGCGGGTTTACGGGCAGGATGCGATAGCCCCAGTCCTGCAGCACGCGCATCACGCCCCAACTGGGGCGATCGGGCCGATCCGACGCGCCGATCACCGCGATGGTGCGGGTTTCGGCGAGAAGTGCGGCGATATCGGCATCGGCGGTGAGCGGCATCGGATTCAGTTCCTTTCAAGCCTCTCCCTTCGTTTCGGGCACTCTGGCCGCGTGGCGATGGAGAACGGCTTTTTGACGGGCCCGGCACCAACGGTTTTGGGGCGGAGGTATCGACTAGAACACCGGTGAGGGCGAAGGGTTCAGCCACGCATCGAGCCTTTCGGCGATCGCGCGGAAGGGGGCGGCATCGGCATCGTCGCCTGCGGCGGGAGGCGTGCCCGCGTCGGACGCGCTCCGGATGCCGCGCGCCAGTGGAATACGGCCGAGGAAGGGCAGGCCGAGCGCCTGCGCTTCCGCCTCGGCACCGCCCTGGCCGAAAGGATCGGAGATCTCTCCGCAATGAGGGCAGGCATAGCCTGCCATATTCTCGACAAGGCCGATCACGGGAATGTCGGCCTTGAAGAAGAGATCGATCGCGCGCGTGGCATCGATCAGCGCCAGATCCTGCGGCGTCGACACGATGATCGCGCCGACAGGGCGATGCTTCTGGATCATCGTCAACTGCACGTCTCCCGTGCCGGGGGGGAGATCCAGGATCAGCAATTCGGTATCGCCCCAATGCGCATCGACAAGCTGGCTGAGCGCGCCGGCCGCCATTGGTCCACGCCAGGCGATCGCCTTCCCCGGCTCGATCAGCTGGCCCATCGACAGGATCGGAACGCCCCAGCGCGTGGGCACCGGGAACATGATCTTGTCCTTCGCGTCCGGCCGGTCATGCGCATCGAAGAGGCGGGGCTGCGAGGGGCCATAAATGTCGGCATCGACGAGGCCGACCTTGCGGCCCATCCGCGCCAGGGCGACGGCGACATTGGCGGCGACGGTGGACTTGCCCACGCCGCCCTTGCCGCTGGCGATCGCCACGATGCGGCGCGCGGGCCTGTCGGCGGTGAGCAGCACGCGCGCCTCCGTGACGCCCGGCACCGCGAGCAGCGCGGCACGCGCGGCCGATTCCAGTGCGGCGCGATCGCCTGCCGCAAGGCCCGCCACATCCACGATCGCATCGGCCCGGCTGCCTTCGAGGCGCGCGGCGGAGGCGCGGCCGGAGGTAACGAGGCCCTTGCCGGTTACGGGATCGGGCACGGTATCGAGGGCGGAAAGGAGGGGGTCGCGATCGCTCATCGGGGCCGGTTAGGAGCATTCGCCCGCCCAAGCACTGTTTTTCCGCAAGCCCGGCACCTATAAGGCTCTTCATGGATGCAAGCGGGCAGGCCGGCGTAACCGGTGCGGTGTTGAACGAAGGCGGCCCCTGGGGCGGCGGTTCCGGCGGAGACGGCGGGAGCGGTGGAGGCGGCGGACCGCCGCGCACCCCGTGGTCCGGTGGAGGCAAGCAGCCCTCGGGCAAGCCAGGCCCTTCCGCACTGGATGCGCTCGTCCGGCGCGGGCGGGCACGTTTCGGCGGCGGCGGCGGTGGACTCCCGCAGCTTCCCGGCGGATCGATCTGGCTGTGGGGCGTGCTCGGCATCCTCCTCCTCTGGGTCGCGCTGACCAGCGCGCACACGATCGGCCCGCAGCAGCGCGGCGTGATCACGCGTTTCGGCAAATATGTGGGCATGCTGCAGCCGGGCCTGGGCTTCTCCATGCCCGCGCCGATCGAAATCGTTCGCAAGATCGACGTCGACAATATCCACGTGATCGACATCGAGAGCGGCGCCGATGGCGCGAACGGCCAGAATCTGATGCTGACCGGCGACGAGAACATGATCGATCTCGCTTATTCAGTGCGCTGGAATATCCGCGATCCCGAACTCTACATGTTCGAGCTGGCCGATCCCGATGGCACGATCCGCGAAGTGGCGGAAAGCGCGATGCGCGAGCAGATTTCGAACGTGACGCTGAATGCCGCGATCGGCCCGCAGCGCGCGATCATCGAACAGCGCGTGGCACAGCGGATGCAGGAACTGCTGGATGAATATCGCGCCGGTGTCGCCGTGCAGGGCGTGGCGATCAAGCAGGCGGATCCGCCGGGCGAAGTGATGGACGCGTTCAAGGAAGTGTCCGCCGCGCAGCAGCAGGCGCAATCCTATCTGAACCAGGCGCGCGCTTATGCCACCCAGAAGACGGCGCAGGCGCAGGGCGAGGCCGCGGCATTCGATTCGGTCTACCAGCAATATAAGCTGGCTCCGGAGGTGACGCGCCGCCGCATGTATTACGAGACGATGGAGAAGGTGCTGGCCAAGACCGACAAGACGATCCTCGAGGCTTCGGGTGTGACCCCCTATCTGCCGCTTCCGCCGAAGGGAGCGGGCAAGTGAGCTTCGTGGACGCCATCCGTCGCAGCCCGCTTTTCTGGGCGGGCCTGCTTCTCGTGCTGTTCGGCTTTCTGGCGAGCATCTTCATCGTGGTGCCGGAGACCAAGCAGGCGTTGATCCTGCGCTTCGGCCTGCCGAAGCGGATCGCCAACGGCTATGATCCGAAAGAGGAATTCGGCCGGACGGGCGCGGGCATCGTCAGCCGCATTCCCTTCATGGAATCGGTCGTCTGGGTCGACAAGCGCGTGCTGGATTTCGACATGCAGCGGCAGGCCGTGCTTTCGACCGATCAGCTGCGGCTGGAAGTGGACGCCTTCGCCCGTTACCGGATCGTCGATCCGGTGCGGATGTTCGTTTCCGCCGGCAGCGAGCGGCGCGTGGGCGAGGCGCTGAAGCCCATCCTGGGCTCGGCGTTGCGCAACGAACTGGGCAAGCGGCCCTTCAAGGATCTGCTGAGCCCCGAGCGCGGCGAGATGATGGAGGACATACGCTCCGCCGTCGCCCGCGTGGCGCGCCAATATGGCGCCGAGATCGTTGACGTGCGGATCAAGCGCGCCGATCTGCCCGATGGCGCGCCGCTGGAGAGCGCCTTCAACCGGATGCGCACCGCGCGCCAGCAGGAGGCCAAGTCGATCGAGGCCGGCGCGCGGCGCGAGGCGCAGATCATCATGGGCGAGGCCGATGCGAGCGCGGCCCGCACCTATGCCGAAGCCTATGGCAAGGATCCGGCCTTCTACGATTTCTACCGCGCGATGCAGAGCTATCGCACCACCTTCGGCACGGATGACGATCAGCCGCGTGGGGGCAGCCAGATCATCCTTTCGCCGGACAGCGAATATCTGCGCCAGTTCAAGGGCGGGAAATGACGAGGCGGGCTTCGGTATAGCCGAACCCAGCCTCGCCGGCCGGCCGCGATCCTGACTTCCGGTGGTCCCGTTGTCGGGGACGCCGGACAAGGCGGGCGCCTCGCCGGGCGGGCCGAGATTCGGGAAATACGGATCCTTCGCCGTTCAAAATAGGTTCAGGGCAAAAGCAACAGTCTCTCACCGTCGCCCGACGCTCCAGTTTCACGGCCGGGCGTATATTTCCCAGGAGGATTGCCCAAGTGCGATACGCCTATGCCATCACCGCCGCCATGCTTCTCGGCGGTGCGGCTGCCACCGTGACCCTGCAGCAGCCGGTTGGCGCGCAGGTAGCGCAGAATGCCCCCTCGCAGATGGCCGCTGTCGCCCCGCGCGGCGCGCCGATGAGCTTCGCCGATCTTGCCGCCAAGCTTCAGCCGGCGGTGGTGAACATCTCCACCACCCAGAAGGTGCAGGTTCGCCAGCAGCAGAATCCGTTCGCCGGGACGCCATTCGACGATTTCTTCCGTCGCTTTGGTGGTCAGGGTGGTCAGGGTGGCCAAGGCAACCAGCCGCAGACGCGCGAGGCTGTGTCGCTCGGCTCCGGCTTCATCATTTCGGAAGACGGCTACATCGTCACCAACAACCATGTCGTCTCCGGCGTGCCGACGGAGCAGGGCAAGGTTACGGTCTCGTCGATCAAGGTGACGCTGACCGATCGCAAGGAATATACGGCGCGTATCGTGGCGAAGGATCCGACCTCGGATCTCGCGGTGCTGAAGATCGACGCGAAGGGACTGCCCTTCGTGCAGTTCGGCGATTCCACCAAGGCGCGCGTCGGCGACTGGGTGGTCGCGATCGGCAACCCCTTCGCGCTGGGCGGTACCGTGACGGCGGGCATCGTCTCGGCGATCCACCGCAGCATAGGTGCCGGCCCCTATGATCGCTACATCCAGACGGACGCGGCGATCAACCAGGGCAATTCGGGTGGCCCGATGTTCGACCTCAACGGCAACGTGATCGGCATCAACACCGCCATCTATTCGCCGACCGGTGGCAATGTGGGCATCGGCTTTGCGATTCCGGCCGAGCAGGCCAAACCCGTCATCCTGCAACTGATGAAGGGCGAGGCGCCCAAGCGCGGCTATTTCGGCGTCGTCATCCAGCCGATGACCGACGATATCGCCGCCGGCCTCGGCCTGCCTAAGGACGTGGGCGAGATCGTTGCGCGCGTCGAGCCCGGACAGCCGGCCGCGCGCGCGGGCATCCAGCAGGGCGACGTGATCGTGAAGGTGAACGGCACCGACGTGACGCCGGACAACACGCTCTCCTTCATCGTCGCCGGGCTGCCTGTCGGAAGCCGCGTGCCGGTGGATTATATCCGCGGCGGCAAGAAGATGACGACCACCGCCGTCGTCAGCCAGCGCCCGCCCGAAGACCAGCTCGCCAGCGCCGACGGCGATGACGATGATGACGGTCCTCTCGGCAATGGCCAGGAGACGCCCTCCATCAAGAATGCGCTGGGCGTGACGCTGCAGGCGATGAGCCCCGGCATAGCGCGCCAGCTGGGCGTGCCGGACACGACGGGGGGTGTGGTTATTACCTCGGTTGATCCTTCCAGCGACGCGGCGAGCAAGGGTCTCCAGCCCAAGGATATCATCGTCGCGGTGGGTCAGCGCCGCGTGACCACCGTTGCGGAAGCGGCGGGCGCCGTGGAGGCTGCGCAGAAGTCCGGCCTCAAGACGGTGCTGCTGCTCGTGCAGCGGGGCAACCGACCGGCGCGATATCTGGGGGTCGATCTGGCGGGCAAATAGGCCCGCCGGCGATCATGGGGCGGTGGCGGACGGAATCGCTACCGCCACCAGGTAACGGCGCGTTCGGCGAACAGTGCGCCGCGCTCTCCGTCTGGTGCCGGCTCGAAGCGGGCGCGATCCATGATGCCTTCGCATGTTGCCCGATCCAGCTCCGGCGCGACGCTCTTTACGACTGTGCAGGCGGTGGGCGTGCCGTTCGGCGCGAGCGCGAGCCTGACGCGGACGACCCCGCTGTCGTTCGCGCGCAGCGAGATGCGCGCGGGCTGATGGGCCGGGCTGGCCCCTTTCGCAGGCGACGTCTGGCGCTCGGCAGGCAGCGATCCGGCGATCCTTTCCGACACCGGCTTGCCGATCTCGCCATCCACGATCGGATGCGCGGGCGAAAGAGCCAGCAGGAGCGAGAGGATCGGGACCATCCCGGCATCGTATCGGATATCGGTTAACGGCCGATGGGATGATGGTGTTAACAGCTGATTGGGGATTTCGATGATCCCGACATGCGGCGGACATGCCGGTCGTAAACTGGTGTGAAGGGGCGCGCGTCCGGCTCGACTTGGCGGCGGCTCCGGCGCAAACGGGAGCGGCAAGAAGGAGCATGCGATGACCGATCAGACCGGGCTTTTCGTCGGCGCGACGGCGAGGGGCGAGCGACAGACGCTGGAGCTGAAGCGCGCCAATCGCCACGGACTGATCGCGGGGGCGACGGGCACGGGCAAGACGGTGACTCTGCAGGGGCTGGCCGAAGGCTTTTCGAAGGCGGGCGTGCCGGTGTTCGTGGCGGACGTGAAGGGCGATCTTTCTGGCCTCGCCATGCCCGGATCGCCCACCGCCAAGGCGCATGAGGCCTTCACCAAGCGCGCGGCCGAAATCGGCATGACCGACTGGACCTATGTCGACAATCCCGTGGTCTTCTGGGATCTCTTCGGCCAGGCGGGCCATCCCGTGCGCACCACCATCTCCGAAATGGGGCCGTTGCTGCTCGCCCGGCTGATGGCTCTGAACGAAGTGCAGGAAGGCGTGCTCAACCTTGTCTTCAAGGTGGCGGACGAGCAGGGGATGCTGCTGCTCGACCTTTCCGACCTGCAGGCGATGCTGGCCTGGGCGGCCGAGAATGCAGCCGACCTTTCCGCCAAATATGGCAATGTCACGCGCGCGACCGTCGGCACGATCCAGCGCCAGTTGCTCCAGCTGGAGGCGCAGGGCGGCGACGGCTTCTTCGGTGAGCCGGCGCTGGACGTGAAGGACATGATGCTGATCGACGATGCCGGGCGCGGCACGATCAGCGTGCTGGCGGCCGACAAATTGATGGCCGCGCCGAAGCTTTACGCCACCTTCCTGCTCTGGCTGCTTTCCGAACTGTTCGAGACGCTTCCCGAAGTGGGCGATCCGGACAAGCCCAAGCTCGTCTTCTTCTTCGACGAGGCGCACCTGTTGTTCGACGATGCCGCGCCCGCCCTGATCGACAAGGTGGAACAGGTGGTGCGCCTGATCCGATCGAAGGGCGTGGGCGTCTATTTCATCACGCAGAACCCGATCGACGTGCCGGATGATGTGGCCGGCCAGCTGGGCAATCGCGTGCAGCACAAGCTCAACGCCTTCACGCCGCGCGAGCAGAAAGCGGTGACGGCTGCGGCGCAGACCTTCCGGGCCAATCCGGGTGTGGACGTGGCAAGCGCGATCACCGAGCTGAAGGTGGGCGAGGCGCTTGTCTCGCTCTTGCTGCCGGATGGCGCGCCGGCGCCCGTTTCGCGCACGCTGATCCGGCCGCCCTGCTCGCGCGTCGGGCCGCTGACCGACAAGGAGCGCGCGGTGATGATCTCCACCTCTCCGGTGGCGGGCAAGTATGACACGCCGGTCAATCGCGAGAGCGCGGCCGAGATCCTCTCGCAGAAGGCGGGGGATGCGAAGGCGGCGGCGGAGAAGGCCAGGGCCGATGCCGAACTGGCGAAACAGCAGGCCGAAGCCGCCAAGGCGGCGGCGGCGCAGGCGAAGCTGGACGCGGCCGAGCAGGCCCGCCGCGACAAGGAAGCGGAGCGCGCGGCGGCGGCCCAGGCCAAGGCCGAGGAGCGCGCGCGAATCGCGGCCGAGCGCGAGGCGGCCAAGCCGACGCTGACCGACAAGGTGATCCAGTCGGCCGCGCGATCGGTGGCCTCATCCGTCGGGCGCCAGGTGGCCGGGCAATTGGGGAGCCAGTTGCTGCGTGGCCTGCTGGGGGGACTGTTCAAGCGCTGACCGCCTTCACGGCCGGTTAGGGCCTGCACCCTAGGGGAGACCGATCATTCGGAGGTTTCCCCTTGCCGCGCATCCTGCCCATCGCGATTTTCGCTGCCCTCGTCCTCCCGGGGGCTGTCCTCCCGGGAGCCGCACTCGCGGCGCCTGCGCCGGGGGACGATCCGTCGCCTTATCTGCAGGCGTTTCGGGACACGTGCCTGACGGCCTTTCCCGATTTCGACACGATTGCGAGGAAGGCGACAGAGCAAGGCTGGCAGGACAGCAAGCTGACCGTGCGGGGCGATCCGAAGGACCTGCCGATGAGCCTGCCGCGCGCCTTTCGCAAGGACGGGATGATGCTGTTTCTCACCACGATCGATTCGGGACCGTTGCAGCGCGTCTGCCAGATTGCCGGTACGGCCGCGACGAAGCTGAGAGGCGCGGACGTGGCGGAGGTGGTTTCTCCCGTACTGGGCGGCGCGGCGCCGGAGCCCGTGCGATCGAGGAGAGAGGATGCGGCCCTCTGGACGACCGCTCCGGGCATCAGTGTGCAGGCCGGAATCGCGATCTACGGGCGGATGCGCACGCTAACCTTCTCCGTACGCCAGCAGCGCTGAACGGGGGCTTCGCGCCGCTCTCGACGGTCGCACCGGCCGGGCCTACATTCGCGCCATGGCTACCACCCTAGACAAACCCACCGTTCCCACCGTGAGCCTTGCCGACGAGGCACGCGATCCGATCGGATTCGCGCAGGCGCTGGGTGGTTCCTTCGAGCGTTTCGGCTTCGCGATCGTCTCCGATCATGGCGTGCCTCCCGAAATCATCGCGGATGCCGATGCGAAGGCGAAGGCCTTCTTCGCGCTGCCGGACGAGGTGAAGCGCAAATATGCGAATGCCGGTGGTGGGGGACAGCGCGGTTATATCCCGTTCGGGATCGAGACGGCGAAGGGCGCCAAGGCGCATGACCTGAAGGAATTCTGGCATGTCGGGCGTGAGCTGCCCGCAGGAGATCCGCTGCGCGAGGTGATGCCGGACAATGTGTGGCCCGAAGAGATTGAGGGTTTTCGCAAGGCGGAGCTGGCGCTCTACAATGCGCTGGAGGATGCGGGCCGGCGACTGCTGACGGCGATCGCGCGCTATCTGAACCTGCCCGCCAATTTCTTCGACGCCACGATCGAGAATGGCAATTCGGTGCTGCGCCTGCTCCATTATCCGCCGATGGGGCCGGACGGCCCGAGCATTCGCGCCGGCGCACACGAGGACATCAACACGATCACGCTGCTGCTGGGCGCGGAGGAAGCCGGCCTCGAACTGCTGGACCGCAACGGCGACTGGCTGCCGGTGCAGCCCAAGCCCGGCGAACTGGCGATCAACGTGGGCGACATGCTCCAGCGCCTGACCAACAATGTGCTGCGTTCCACCACGCATCGGGTGCTGAATCCGGCACCCGAACGGCGCGGTTTCGCGCGCTATTCGATGCCCTTCTTCCTCCATTTCCGGCCCGATTATCTGATCGAGACGCTGCCGCAGTGCGTTGGCCCGGACCGGCCGAACCTTTATCCGCCGATCACGGCGCACGATTATCTCTACGAACGGCTGCGCGAGATCAAACTGGCATGAGCCGGCTTCTGGCTTTCGCGGCGCTCGCGCCCTTTGCCGCGACATGCGCGCAGGCACCCGAACAATCGGCCGGAGCCGAGCCGGTGTGCGTGAGGGCGGAAATCGTGCCGGGCTTCGAGAGCTTCGGAAAACCGGAGGCCGGCGCGCCGGCGCTCGGCAAGGCCGTGGCGCTGACGATGAAGTCGGCCGAATCCTCTGCCGCGAAAGGCGAGCGGCCTTTCAAGCCGGGAACCTATGAGGGCCATTGGCTGCGGACCGTGGCGAAGGCGGGTGATTATCGCATCGCGCTTTCGCAAGCCGCGTGGATCGCGGTGCGACGGACGATGGACGAGGTGGACTCCGCCGCGCACGGCCATGGGCCGGCCTGCTCCGGTATCCGCAAGATCGTGACCTTTCCGCTGAAGCCGGGGAGCTATCACCTGAATCTGAGCGAGGCGAAGGAGCCGGGCATCGTCGTGGCGGTGGCGCCGGGCGCCTGAGCCTGAAACCGCCCGGCCGGCGCGACGCCGGGCGGTCTTTCCGGGCTCGCGTCTTGGCGGTCAGCCCTTTTTCGGGGGTGGGGGCGCCGGAAGCCGGCGGCAGGCGGGCCAGTTGACCTTGCCGATTTCCGAGCATTGCCCCGCCTGGACGGAGCCGTCCGGACCGATGAAGACGCCGTAGGTTTCGCTTGACCTGGGCATGGTGCCGGCGAGCGTTTTCTTCGGCGGCGTGATGGCGCCGCAGCGTGCGACCCACATGGCGAGATTCTTGTGCGTCTGCTGGAAGGCGGCCGCCGTCACGCGGGGGCACCACAGACCATTATCCTGGATAGCGCGGCGGAGCGCGGCATAACGCTGGATCTCGGTAAGCGCGGCCATCTGGCGGCTGTAGCGCATCGCCGAATCCGGCGTCTGCGCGACGAGCGGGGAGGCCGTGAGCACGGCGGCGATGAGGAGGGGCAGCTTCATGCGGCAATTCCTGTGGCGGCGCATCTCGACTGGGCTCGATGCTGTGGGTTCTCGACTGTACCCCAACCCAACGGAAGGGAAGACGGTTGGTTCAGCCGCGCCCGCGATAGGTGGGCACGCCCTGATCGGGAAGCCACAGGCCTTCGGGAACGGGCCCCGACTGCCAGAAGACATCGATCGGGATGCCGCCGCGCGGATACCAATAGCCGCCGATGCGCAGCCACAGCGGCTGCATTTCCGCGAAGAGCCGCTCGCCGATGCCGACCGTGCAATCCTCGTGGAAGGCGGCATGATTGCGGAAGCTGCCGAGGAACAGCTTGAGCGACTTCGATTCCACGATCGTGGTGGCGGGCGCATAATCGATTACGAGATGCGCGAAATCGGGCTGGCCGGTGACCGGGCAGAGCGAGGTGAATTCCGGCGCGGTGAAGCGGACGAGATAAGGGCGGCCGGTGCGCGGATTGGGGACATAATCGAGGGACGCCGCTTCGGGCGAGGCGGGCAGGGCCGATGACTGGCCGAGATGGGTGAGGCTCATGGCCACCATGTAGGCGATCGCGGCGCGCGCGTCATCGGGCGAGCCGCAGCCGTCAGCAGATCATTCGATCTCCCACGCGCCGGCATGGCAGGGGCTTGGTCCACTCGGGCAATTCCAGCGCACCCACGCAGACCAGGAGGGCGAAGAGGGCCAGAGCCGTGGCGCGGGCAAGATGCCGGGACTTCATGGCCCATCGTCTAGGGGACATAGGTCAACGAGGGGTTACGCGCGCGATCAAGCCGGGTCGCGCTCCGCCGGCACAGCTTCTATTGTGCGGGCCATGGACATGCTCGTCACCCCCGCCTGGATCGCCGCGAACGGCGATGCCAAGATCATCGACGCCACTTATTATGCGCTGGAACCGGACCGCGACGCGCGCGCCGATTTCGAGGCCGGCCATATTCCGGGGGCACTGTTCCTCGATCTCGAGCATCTCGCCGATGCGGCCAATCCGCTGCCGAGCATGGCGCCGCCCGCCGCGCAATTCGAGGAGCGGCTTCGCGCGCTGGGCGTGAACGAAGGCGATGCGGTGATCCTCTACGATCAGGCCCCGCACAAGACGGCCGCGCGCGCCTGGTGGCTGTTCCGTCTGTTTGGGCTGACCCGCGTGGCCCTGCTCGATGGCGGGTTCGCCCGCTGGAAGGCGGAGGGGCGGGCGATCGAGACCGGCCCGGTGGTGGAGCCGGGTGGCGGCGACGCGAAGGCGCGGTTCATGCCGGCTCTGGCGCGCAACGTCGCGCAGGTGACGGCGATGCTGGACGCGGACGAGGGCGCGCAGATCGTGGATGCGCGATCGGCGGCGCGGTTCAGCGGAGCCGAGCTGGATCCGCGGCCGGGCGTGGCATCGGGCCACATGCCCGGCGCCGCCAACCTGCCTTATGGCCGCCTGTTCGAGGCGGATGGAAACTGGAAGGCGCCGGGCGCCGTCGCCGAGGAATATCGCGCGATCGGCGTGGATTTGGAACGGCCGGTGGTGACGACATGCGGCTCGGGCATCACGGCATCCATCCTGCTCTTTGGGCTGGCGCTGACGGGCAAGGCCGACTGGGCGCTGTATGACGGATCCTGGAGCGAGTGGGGAGCGCTGCCCGGGACGCCCAAGGAAAGCGTGGCGTGAGCGACGGAACGGAGGATCGCCCCGCGACCAGACTGGTGACCGCGGGACGGCGCAAGGAATGGACCCGCGGCATCGTCAATCCACCGGTATGGCGGGCGTCCACGATATTGTTCGACGATGTCGCCCACCTGCGTGCATCGGCGCGAAACCCCGATTCCGGCCTATATTACGGGCGGCGCGGAACGCCCACACAATGGGCGCTGGCGGAGGCGCTGACCGCACTGGAGCCGGGTGCGGCGGGAACGGTGCTCCACTCTTCGGGCGCGCAGGCGGTGGCGACCTCGCTGCTGGCGGTGCTGAGCCCGGGCGACGAATTGCTGATGGTCGATTCGGCCTATGAGCCGACGCGCGCCGTGTGCAACGGGATCCTGCGGAAGATCGGCGTGACGACGCGCTTCTACGATCCGCAGGCGGGCGCCGACGAGGTGGCGGCCCTGTTCGGAGAGAAGACGAAGGCGGTTTTCCTCGAAAGCCCCGGCAGCCTGACGTTCGAGGTTCAGGACGTGCCCGGAATCGCGGCGAGGGCGCGCGAGGCGGGGATCGTCTCGCTGATCGACAATACATGGGCGACATCGCTGATGCTGCCGGCGATCGCATGCGGCGTGGACATCGCGATCACGGCGCTTACCAAATATGTCGGCGGCCATTCGGATCTGATGATGGGTGCGACCACCGCGCGCGCGGGCTTCTTCGAGACGGTGCGCAAGACCAGCCAGGGATTGGGGCAGGTGGTGGCGCCGGACGATGCGGCTCTGTGCCTGAGAGGGCTGCGGACGATGGAATTGCGCCTGCGCGCGCACGAGGCCGGCGCGCTCAAGGTCGCACGCTGGCTGGAGGGGCGGCCCGAAGTGGGCGTGGTGCTGCATCCCGCTTTGCCCTCCTGCCCTGGACACGAATTGTGGCGACGCGATTTCCTGGGCTCCTCCGGCCTGTTCAGTTTCTCGCTGAAGCAGGCCGCCGATGCGGCGCGCACACGCTTCATCGATGGCCTGCGCCATTTCGGCATCGGCTATTCCTGGGGCGGCTATGAAAGCCTCGCTCTGCCGATCGACCCGAGCCCCATTCGCACGGCGCGCCGCTGGACGGGCGAAGGCGCCTTCATTCGCCTGCACATCGGGCTGGAGGATGCTGACGATCTGATCGCCGATCTGGAAGCCGGAATGGGGAGGCTCTGACGCAGGCGCCCCACCGGCCGGGTTCATTTCCAGACTGTTGCTGAAACGCAACGTACCGTGAGACTAATGAGGAGTTTCGCCTCACCCCTTGTTGTACTCAGCAACATATTGCGCCAATGGCCCTGTGTCGGAACGCAGTCCCCCCGCTCCCTTGGGAGGCAGAGGAGAGGACGCATCCGGCGCGCAGCGGAACGTGACGAAACTCACGAAAGGGATTTCCATGCGCTCGATTCTCGTCGGCTCCACGATTCTGGCGGCTGCCTTCCTTGCGGCGCCGACGCTGGCGCAGGATGCGCCGGCCAGCGATTTCACCATCACCGGCGGCGCGACACTGACCAGCGACTATCGCTTCCGCGGCGTTTCGCAGACGGACAAGAATCCGGCGATCCAGGGCACGATCGGCATCAGCCATTCGAGCGGCTTCTACATCGGCACCTGGGGTTCTTCGATCGACGATTATGTCGCGGCGGGCAGCGATCAGGAAATCGATCTGTACGGCGGCTACAAGAAGACGTTCGACGGGACGACCGTGGATGTCGGCCTGCTCTATTATTACTATCCCGGCCCGAGCGGGAACACCGACTTTTTCGAGCCTTATGCGAACGTTTCGCGCACCTTCGGCCCGGTGACCGGCAAGGTCGGCCTGAATTATTCGTGGAAGCAGCACGCGCTGAGCTGCGGCCTGTGCTCCAGCGCGCGCGAGGACAATCTCTACACCTATGGCGAGCTTTCGGGCGGCATCCCGAATACGGGCGTGACGCTGACCGCGCATCTGGGCGAGAGCTGGGGCCGCAGCTACCTGACGGCGGGCCTGAAGAACTATACCGACTGGAGCCTGACGGCGGCCTACACCTGGAAGAACCTGACCTTCTCGGTCGCCTATGTCGATACCGACTTCAAGAAGGGCGAGGCGGTCGATTTCTCGGGCAAGAATGTCGCCAAGGCAGGCGTGGTCGCCGCCATCGGCGTCGCCTTCTGATCCAGCCGACCGGCGTGCCGAGGCCCGCTCTCCTCGTGAGGGCGGGTCAAGGCGCGATCTAGAACAAATAGCGAACAAATGCTTGACAGCGCGCCGCTGATCGGCTAGGGAAAAGGAACGCTGGAGAAATGCGCCGACGGCCTGGCCCGGCGCCGCGAGGATCCGCCGTTCGAGGCGCGGTCCGGGGCGATATGCCTTTCCGGTTCTGGAGACAGCGATGGACGAAGGGAAGCGGAGCGCGGGTGCGCGACCGGCGGCGAAGCCGTGCGCCCTGACGGCGCGGAAAGCGCAGACGAACGGGCCGGAGCGGGGGCGTGCCACCGTGAAGAGCCAGGTGCCCCGGACGGTGAAATGGTCCGCCAGGCGCGAAGCCATGTTTCTGGAGGCGCTGAGCCGGACGGCGAATGTGCGCGCGGCGGCGCGGGCATCGGGCCTGTCGCCCGCGAATGTCTATAAGAAGCGCGCGGCGTCCGATTCCTTCCGGGCGGCCTGGGGCGCCGCGTTGCGTGAAGGCTATGTGCGGCTGGAAACAGACCTGCTGGATCGGGCGCTGAACGGCGTGCGCAAGGACAAGTGGGAGCGCGGCCAGAAGGTTGGCACGACGCGCGAATATTCGGACGCGCTGGCGCTTGCTCTCCTGAAGCAGCATCGTTCGGCCGTGACCGGCGAGGCCGCGCCCGCGCCGATCGGCCTGGCGGAGGCCGAGGCGGCGCTGATCGCGAAGCTCGGGGAGATGAACCGGCGTCTGGGGGGCGCGGGATGACGGCTTTTCCCGGAGGACCCTGGACGCGCACGCAGGCGATTCTGGACATCATCGGGGGCGTGCAGGATCCGGCGGCGACATTGCCCGAAGGCGCTTCCGTGGCAGAGCGGATCGCGGCGCTGGATAAGCGGGATCGCGCACGGTTGGGAGGCGTGGCGCGCGAACTGATCGGCCTGATCGGGCGCTGGGACTATGCGGCGCGCGCCGCGCAATGGCCCCCCGAAGGCGATTGGCGGACCTGGCTCATTCTGGCGGGGCGTGGCTTCGGCAAGACCCGTGCCGGTGCAGAATGGGTGCGGATGCAGGCGGAGATGCATGGCGGGGCAAGAATCGCGCTCGTCGGTGCTTCGCTGGCGGAGGCGCGCGCCGTGATGATCGAGGGCGAGAGCGGACTGCTGGCAATCGCGCCTGATCCGGGCCGCATCACATGGGAATCCTCGCTGCGCCGGCTGACGTGGGACAATGGCGCGCAGGCCACGCTCTTTTCGGCTGGCGAGCCCGAAAGCCTGCGTGGTCCGCAGCATCATTTCGCCTGGTGCGACGAGATCGGCAAATGGCCACGCGGGGAGGAAGCCTGGGACAATATGGCGATGGGGCTCCGCCTGGGGGCCCATCCGCGCGTGGTGGCGACGACGACGCCGCGCGCCGTGCCGCTGGTGCGGCGGCTGAACGGTATGGCGGGGGTCGCGATCACGCGGGGGCGTACGCAGGACAATCGGGCGCATCTGGCGCCGGCATTCCTGGCGACGATGGCCGAGCATTATGCGGGAACACGCTTCGGACGGCAGGAACTGGATGGCGAACTGATCGAAGAGATAGAAGGCGCATTGTGGAGCCGGGCGGCGATCGAGGCGTGCCGGCTCCGCGAGGCGCCGCCCTTGTCGCGCATCGTGATCGGCGTGAACCCGCCGGCCGGCGCAGGTTCCACGAGCGATGCATGCGGAATCGTGGTTGCCGGGCTGGGGGACGATGGCTGCGCCTATGTGCTGGACGATGCCAGCCTCCAGGGCGCCTCGCCCGAAGGCTGGGCGGCCGCCGTGGCGCGGGCGGCGGAGCGCTGGTCGGCCGACCGGATTATCGCCGAGGCGAATAATGGCGGGGCGATGGTGGAGAGCGTGCTGCGCGCGGCGGAGGAGACGCTGCCCGTGCTGCTCGTCCACGCGGCGCACGGCAAGGTGGCGCGGGCGGAGCCGGTACAGGCGCTCTACGCGCGGGGGCGGATATTCCACGTCGGCGCCTTCACCGCGCTGGAGGATGAGATGGCCGGGCTGCTGCTGGGCGGCGGCTATGAGGGGCCGGGACGTTCGCCCGACCGGGCGGACGCCATGGTGTGGGCGATCACCGAATTGCTGCTGGGAAAGAAGACGCGGCCGGGCGTGCGCAGTCTTTCCTGACTGCGAGGTCGGGGGGACAGCATCGCCCCCCAATACACAGGCCCTTTCTTCCCGGTCTGCGTGGGAAGGGCCTTTCCAGGAGACAGACATGCGACTTTTCGGGAGGCGGGCGGAGGCGTCCGCGCGGCCGGCGCTTGTGCGTGCGGTGGGCGGAGTTGCCGGTGGGGCGTGGCCACGATCCTATGAGGCGCAGGTGCGCGAGGCCTATCTGGGCAATGCGATCGCCCAGCGCGCCGTGCGGATCGTGGCGGAGGGGGCGGCGGGCGTGCCGCTCTATGCGCAATCGGGGCCGGAACGCGCTGCGGCGTTGGTTACGCCGATGATCGTGGAGACGATCGCGGCGCATTTGCTGCTGCACGGTAGCGCCTGCTGCCGATCGATCTTCCGACGGCGACGATCGGTGGAACGATCCGGATGACGGCGCTCGCCACAGGATCCGTCGGGCCACCCGCGATGCGCGAAACGGATGTGATTGGCCGGAGTCTGCGGCCACCATGCCCGGTCGCGCTGGCCGCGAGCCGGCTTGCGGATGGCGCGATCCGCCTGAACTGGATCCGTCGCAGCCGCCAGGGCTGGGCATGGCTGGACGGGACCGATGTATCGCTGGGCGAGGACAGCGAGCTTTATCGCCTGACCCTTTCGGGGGACGGCATGGACCGCGTGATCGACTGCGTGGCGCCGCATTTCGACCTTGTGGCGGGTGAACAATCGGCGGGGTTGCTGGCCGGCACGAGCCCGCTTGCCGTCTCGATCGCGCAGGTGGGGCGTTTCGGCATTTCTCTTCCGGCCGCGACGCGGACATTCATCCTTGCAGGAGCCTGACCATGAGCGAGACGACGCCACGCCTTTCCATGCCGTTGCTCCAGGCGGGGCAGGCGCAGAAGGAAGTGCTGCATAACGAGGCGATCACGCTGCTCGATGCGCTGGTCGCCGGAGTGGTCGAAGGAAGCGGCGATAATGATCCGCCCCTCTCGCCGGCTCCCGGATCGACGTGGATCATCGGATCGGCGCCATCCGGGGACTGGACGGGGCAGGCGGGCGCCGTCGCGCTTTGGACGGCGGGCGGATGGCGTTTCGTGGCCGCGAGGGAGGGCATGAGCTTTCGCCTTCGGGACAGCGAACTCAGGATCGAGTGCGGTGCCTCCGGCTGGGGGAGTGGGGCGGTTCATGCCACGTCGATTGTCGTGGACGGCGAACAGACCGTGGGACCGAGGCTTTCCGGCATATCCGATCCGGCCGGCGGGGCCATCGTCGACGCAGAGGCGCGCGGGGCGCTGGCCGCGATACTTGTGGCTTTAAGGACACACGGTTTGATTGGTTCCTAAAAAATATCGCAAAGCATGAAACCGACTGGCATAAACCGGGTTTAGCGGATTGTTCGCCGTCCCAGACCCATTGCGCAGCCGTGCAGCGGGGACATTTCGGCAACAGTCCACGTTCTTGCGCCTTGCGTAAAGACATGGTGATGAGTAGGAACCGCGCTGCTCCCCACGAGCAGTGTGCAGAAAAGGGGTTTGAGATGCGCAGAATTGCCATGATGGCTGTTTTGGCCTCCACGGCGCTCGCAGCGCCGGCGATGGCCAAAGACAAGGCGTGGTATGTTGGTATCGAAGGCGGCGGCATGATCGTCGAAGATACCAAGATCAATATTGGCGCGGTGGCGCCGGCAGCAACTGCCAACCACAAGACCGGTTTCGATATCGACGGCGTCGTCGGTTACGATCTCGGCATGGTCCGCCTTGAAGGCGAAGTCGGCTACAAGCGCGCCGAGGCCGCTGGCCATGAGACCACGACCGTTATCGGTGGCCTGCCCGCCGGCCGCTATTTCGGTTATGCTTCGGGCTCGACCGAAGTGCTCAGCTTCATGGGCAACGCGCTGCTCAATTTCGGCGCGGATGACTCGGTCAACGGTTATGTCGGTGCCGGTGCCGGTATCGCTCGTGTGAAGTATGACTCCTATCGCCTGTACGGCGGCATTCCCTATGCCGACGGCAGCGACAGCCGCTTCGCATGGCAGGTCCTGGCTGGCGTCCTCTATCCGATCACGGACAAGATCGACATCGGCGCCAAGTATCGCTTCTTCAACGTCTATGGCGTGCGTGTTGCGAGCAACACCTTCAACGCACTGGCCGCTGGCGAGACCAAGGCGAAGTTCCGCTCGCACAGCCTGCTGGCGAGCCTGATCTACAACTTCGGCGAACCGGCCGCACCGCCGCCGCCGCCGCCGCCGCCGCCTCCCCCGCCGCCTCCCCCGCCGCCGCCGCCGCCGCCGCCGCCGCCGGCCACTCCGGGACCGTTCATCGTGTTCTTCGACTGGGATAAGTCGGCGATCACGCCTGAGGCTTCGTCGATCCTCGACAACGCCGCCCAGGCCTATGCGACGACCGGTCAGGCTTCGGTCATGCTGGCCGGCCACACCGACAAGTCCGGTTCGGACTCGTACAATGTGGGCCTGTCGCAGCGTCGTGCGGATGCCGTGAAGGCATACCTCGCTTCGAAGGGCGTGCCGGATACCGCAATGTCGACGGAAGCGTTCGGCGAGAGCCGCCCGCTGGTCGACACGGCCGATGGCGTCCGCGAGCCGCAGAACCGGCGCGTGGAGATCACCTTCGGTCCGGGCGCAGGTCAGTAATCGACCTGGCCTGCCGACAAGGCGGTCAAAGACAGAGGGGTCGGCGGGAACGCCGGCCCCTTTTTCTTGTCTTCCGATGCCGTCGCATCCGATTGGGGGGATGCCATCCTGACGCACGCCGCGCGCGCTGATAGGCAAGGGGAGTGGGGCGTGCCCGAGCGTTGCTATGCCGCGCGCCCGAGCGGATAGCGCTCGACAACGACATAGGTCGACCCATCCCGGCCGAGGATGCTTTCGTACAGATAAAGATAGTCGAAGCGGGCGACCTCGACATGCAGGCCGGCATTGGCGCGGAGCCAATCATCGGCCGGCATTGCGATGCGCCCGAGTCGGGCCAGTGTGATATGGGGCCGGAACGCGCGGGTTTCGGTCGGTAGTCCGACCGAGACGAGCGCGCGATCCACCGATTTCGCCAGGCGATCCAGTTCCGGTGACGACGTCATCGCTGCCCAAAGGCTGTTTGGGCGTCCCTTGTGCTCGAACGCTCCCACGCCGCGCGCGCCAAGCTCCAGGCACGGTCCGCGAACATGGCCCAGCACCGCGATGATATCCTCCATCTGGTGGCGATCCACCTCGCCGATGAAGCGCAAGGTGAGGTGGAGTTGTTCGTCGCTCTGCCAGCGGGCACCGGAAAGGCCGTGCATTGGCGTGCGCAGGGCCGCGCGCATCGCGGGAGGCGGCCTCAGCGCCGCGAAGAGCCGGATCATTTCGTGTTTCTCAAGTATTTCCCGCCGGCTATCCTTAAGCCTCTATTCAACCGGCCACCAGCAATTCGGCGATCGGCGTGGTACTGTCGCGCCCGGATCCGCATCACGTCCCTTGAATCGGACGCGGTTCGGGCCGATATTCGGCGGAGCGCCGATCGGGCGCAGGAGGAGTTTCTTCGAGATGGCAAATCGGTCCGACCCCTGGGGCACGACCGCCCAGTCGACCAGTGTCGGCATCGGCGCAGGCGCGCGCGACGCGGGTCTTCGGTCGTACATGCTTTCGGTCTACAACTATATGTCGTCGGCGGTGCTGCTGACCGGCATCGTTGCCCTGCTGTTCGCGTATAACACCGCGACCGACGGCGGGAACAACAGCTATGCCGCCCAGATGGTGATCAACGGCGGCCCGCTGAAGTGGATCGTCATGCTTGCCCCGCTCGGCCTGGTGATGTGGCTGAGCTTTGGCATCAACCGGATCACCGAGAGCACGGCAAAGGCCCTGTTCTGGGGTTATTCGGTGCTGATGGGCCTGTCGCTCTCGACGATCCTGCTCGTCTACACCGGCACCTCGATAGCGCAGGCCTTTTTCGCGACGGCCGCCGCCTTCGCGGGGCTCAGCCTGTTCGGCTACACGACAAAGAAGGATCTGTCCGGTTTCGGCACCTTCCTGATCATGGGTGTGGTTGGCCTCGTCGTCGCGAGCCTGATCAACCTCTTTCTGAAGTCGTCCGCGCTCGATCTGGTGGTGAGCTTCGTCGGTGTCCTGCTGTTCGCGGGCCTGACCGCTTATGACACCCAGCGCATCAAGAGCATGTACTTCCAGGTGCAGGGCTCGGAGATGATCGGCAAGACCGTGATCATGGGCGCGTTGCAGCTCTATCTGGACTTCATCAACCTGTTCCTGTTCCTGCTGCGCTTCATGGGCGATCGCCGCTGAGCGAGGCAGCCTTCGGGGCTGAAACGAGAAAGGCCCGGCGGAGCGATCCGCCGGGCCTTTTCCTTTGTCACTTCGTCATGTCGGCGAAGGCAGGCATCCATTTCAACCGTCGAACAAACCGTCCTGCGCGCCCGTCGGAGGGGGCAGGCCCAGATGCGTCCAGGCCCGGCCCGTGAGGCAGCGGCCACGCGCAGTGCGCGCGACGAGGCCGAGCTGGATCAGATAGGGCTCGATCACTTCCTCAATCGTGTCGCGCGGCTCGCCCAGTCCGGCGGCGAGCGTTTCCACGCCGACAGGGCCGCCGCGATAGATATCCGCGATCATCAGCAGGTAGCGCCGGTCCATCGCGTCGAGGCCGAGCGCGTCCACCTCCATCCGCGTGAGCGCGGCATCGGCGGCAGGCGCGTCGACCGTCTTGTTGCCTGCGGCGTGCGCGAAATCGCGGACGCGCCGGAGCAGGCGGCCGGCGATGCGCGGCGTGCCGCGCGACCGACGCGCCACTTCGTGCGCGCCATCCGAGGTGAGGGGCAGGCCGAGCAGACGCGCGGCGCGGGAGACGACCTGCTCCAGTTCATCGACATCGTAGAATTGCAGGCGGACGGGAATTCCGAAGCGATCGCGCAGCGGCGTGGTCAACAGGCCCTGGCGCGTGGTGGCGCCGACGAGCGTGAAATGCGGCAGATCGATCCGCACGGATCGGGCCGAGGGGCCTTCGCCGATCATGATATCCAGCGCACGATCCTCCATCGCCGGATACAGCACCTCCTCCACCGCAGGCGCGAGCCGGTGAATCTCGTCGATGAAGAGGACATCGCCTTCCTCGAGATTGGTGAGCAGGGCAGCGAGATCGCCGGACTTGGCGATCACCGGGCCGGAGGTTGCGCGAAAACCCACCCCCAGTTCGCGCGCGATGATCTGGGCGAGCGTGGTCTTGCCGAGCCCGGGAGGACCGAAGAAGAGCACATGATCGAGCGCTTCGCCACGCGCCTTGGCGGCATCGAGAAAGACGCGAAGATTGTCGCGCGCCGCCTTCTGCCCCACGAATTCGGCGAGCGTTTTCGGGCGGAGAGCCGCGTCGGCATCGTCGGCCAGGCGCGCGGGGGTGAGCAGGCAATCTTCGTCCGACATTTGTTCCGTCTATCGCCGGATCGTTCGGGGTGGAAGCGCTTCGCGTGCTCGGCCCCGAGGCACGCGTCTTTTTCAGCGCAAGCGGCGGGATGCGCCATGCTTTCGCCACGCTAGAGCGCAGAAAGGAGCAACGGCGGACGGAAGGTGGGCGCGATGGGCAGCGAGACGGGGTGGGATGCGATGGGCAAGGCGGCGGAGGCGGCGATCGCCTATCGTCGCGCGATCGCGGCGGCGGAGACGACGCCCACCGTCGGTTATGGCGAGATGCTCGCGGCGTTTGCGGCGCCCTTGCCGGACAAGGGCGCCGAGGCTTCGGCCATCCTCGAGGAACTGGTGGCGAAAGCCACGCCGGGAATTCGTGCCTCCACCGCGCCGCGCTTCTACGGCTGGGTGATCGGTAATTCGCATCCGACCGGCGTGGCGGCCGACTGGCTGACGGCGGCCTGGGGCCAGAATGCGGGCAATCTGCTGGCGGCGCCTGCCGCGTCCGCCGTCGAGGCGGTCGCGGCCGGGTGGCTGCTCGATCTGCTGGGGCTTCCGGGTGACGCATCGATGGGCTTCGTGACGGGCGCCACGATCGCCAATTTCGTCTGCCTGGCGGCCGCGCGCAGCGAGGTGCTGCGGCGTGCGGGCTGGGATGTCGAGGCGGATGGCCTGTTCGGTGCGCCCGTCATCAACGTGCTGATCGGTGCCGATGCGCATGCGACGGTGTTTTCGGGCCTGAAGTTTCTCGGGCTGGGGGCGCAACGCGTCACCACGATCGCGACCGATGCGGCGGGGCGGATGCGGCCGGATGCGCTGGCCGAGGCCCTGTTCGTGGCCAAGGGCCCGACGATCGTGATCGCGCAGGCGGGCCAGATCAATACGGGCGCCAGCGATCCTTTCGCCGAGATCGTGCCGCTCGCGCGGGCGGCGGATGCCTGGCTGCATGTCGACGGCGCCTTTGGCCTCTGGGCGCAGGCGAGCCCTTCGCTCCGCCATCTGACGGCGGGCGTCGAGGGGGCGGACAGCTGGGCGACGGACGGGCACAAATGGCTGCAGACGCCCTATGATTGCGGCTATGCGATCGTGCGCGATACGGCCGCGCATCAGCGCGCCATGGCCTTTTCCGCCAGCTATCTGCCGCCTGCCGCCGATAGCGAGCGGGAACCTTCCGCCTTCGTGCCCGAACTGTCCCGTCGTGCGCGCGGCTTTGCCACCTGGGCGATGATCCGCCAGTTCGGCCGGAGCGGGATCGCGGAAATGGTGCAGCGTTGCTGCGCGGTGGCGGGCCGGATCGGCGAGCGTTTGGAGGCCACGCCCGGCATTACGATCGTCGCGCCGATCGAGCTCAACCAGCTTCTCCTCCGCTTCGGCAACGATGATGCCGCCACTCTGGCCACGATCGCGCAGATTCAGGAGGATGCGGTGCTGTTCGCCGGCGCATCGAGCTGGCGGGGCGAATGGGTGATGCGGATCTCGGTCAGTTCGTCCGCGACGACGCTGGAGGATGCGGACATCACGGCCGATGCGATTGCGGCCGCCTGGGAGAAAGTCAGCGCGCGGCTTTCCTGAGTGCGAGGCGGACGAGCGCATCGAGGCTGGCGCCCTCGCCCAGCTCCTCGATCGCGGCATCGACCGCGCGCGAGGCATCGGCCGGGCGGAAGCCAAGATTGGAAAGGGCGGACAGCGCATCCGCGGCAGCGCTTCCTTTCGGTGCGGGCGACGTGGAAGCCGCTCCTCCCAGCGCCGGCGTGCCGGCCTTGTCCTTCAACTCCATCACGATGCGCTGGGCAAGCTTGGGGCCGACGCCATTGGCGCGCGCGACCATGGCCTTGTCGCCCGCCGCGATCGCCCGCGACAATTCGGCCGGATCCAGCACCGAGAGTATCGCCAGCGCGACGCGTCCGCCGACTCCCTGAACCGAAGTAAGCAGGCGGAACCAGTCGCGTTCGGCCGCCGATCCGAACCCAAACAGGGTGATCGCATCCTCGCGCACCTGCATTTCGGTGAAGAGGATGACGTGGCCGCCGTGAGGGGGCAGGGCCGACAATGTCCGGGTGGAGGCCTGCACGAGATAGCCGACGCCGCCGACATCGAGGACTGCGGCGTCGGCTGTGGATTCGACGAGGGATCCGGCGAGGCGTGCGATCATCCGTCCGACCTACGGGAATCAGGAGCGGCTGGGAATGAGGCGACGTGCCGTTGCGACGTGATGCGCGTGGGTGATGGCCACCGCCAACGCGTCCGCCGCGTCCGCTCCGGTCAGCTTCACGCCCGGCAGAAGCCGCGCGACCATCGCCTGCACCTGCTTCTTTTCCGCCCCGCCCGTGCCGACCACCGCTTTCTTGACGATGCTGGGATGATATTCGCCGATGACGAGATCGGCCTGCGCGGCGGCGAGCAGGGCCATGCCGCGCGCCTGACCCAGCTTCAGCGTGGATTGCGCGTTGGAATTGCCGAGCACTTCCTCCACCGCCGCACCTTCGGGCCGGTGCGCCCGCACCACCTCGACGATCGCGCCATGCAGCAGGGCAAGCCGGCGAGGCAGCGCCATGGAGGCATCGGTGCGGATCTGCCCGTTGGCGATGTGCGTCAGCCGGTTGCCATCGGCGCGGATGACGCCCCAGCCAGTGGTGCCAAGGCCCGGATCGAGGCCGAGGATCAGCATCGCCGCTTCCGGGCGTCCGGCTGGATCAGCCCAGCTTCTCCATGATCTCGTCGGGCACGTCATAATTGCCCCACACGGTCTGGACGTCGTCATCGTCCTCGAGCGCGTCGATCAGCTTCATCAGCGTGCCGGCGGCATCCTCGTCCACCGTGACCTGCGTCTGCGGGCGCCAGGCGAGCTTGATGCCTTCCGGTTCACCCAGAACGGGCTCGATCGCCTTGGCGACTTCGTGGAGCGCATCGGTCGAGGTCCAGATGGAATGGCCATCGTCATTGCTCTCGACATCATCGGCACCGGCTTCCAGCGCCGCTTCGAACACCTTTTCGGCATCGCCGGCGGACACGGGATAGTTGATCAGGCCCAGCCGATCGAAGCCGTGGCTCACGGCATTCGGCGCGCCCAGATTGCCGCCATTCTTGGAGAAAGCGAGGCGCACATTGGTGGCGGTGCGGTTGCGATTGTCCGTCAGCGTCTCGACGATCAGCGCGACACCGCCCGGGCCGAAGCCTTCATAGCGGATCTCTTCGTAATTCTCGCCCTCGCCGCCGGCCGCCTTGTTGATGGCGCGCTCGATATTGTCCTTGGGCATGCCATCCTTGCGCGCGGCGATCACGGCCGAACGCAGGCGCGCATTCATGTTGATGTCGGGCAGGCCCGCGCGCGCCGCCACCGTGATTTCGCGGCTGAGCTTGGAGAAGAGAACGGCACGCTTCTTATCCTGCGCGCCCTTCCGGTGCATGATGTTCTTGAATTTGGAATGGCCGGCCATGGCGGCTGCGTCTCGCTTGTCTCGCTGATGGGATCGGCGTCCCTCTAGCGTGGTTCGTTGCCCGTCGCCAGCCGGCGCATTCGGGGGCGTGGCGGCGTTGCCGATCCGGTCCGTCCCGCCAGAGACTTGCCTGCAAGCCCCGCTCCATCTACATCTGATGCCATATTCAGGCCGCTCCGTTGGGGCGGCCCTTTCTTTATCTGGAGGATGCCGCTCGTGGCTCAGCCGCTCATGCCCCATGCGACCGCCTCGTGGCTGGTCGACAATACGTCCCTCAGCTTTCAGCAGATCGCCGAATTCTGCGGGCTCCACATCCTGGAAGTCCAGGCCATCGCCGATGACATGGCCGCCACCAAGCTCACCGGGCGCGATCCGCTCCGCGCGCACGAACTGACGATGGAGGAGATCGAGAAGGGCCAGAAGGACCCGAACTATCGTCTCCAGATCCTGAAGGGACCGGAGCAGCAGCGCCGCACCAAGGGGCCGCGCTACACGCCGGTCTCCAAGCGGCAGGACAAGCCGGACGGCATCGCCTGGATCATCCGCAATCATCCGGAAGTGTCGGACGGCCAGATCTCGCTGCTGATCGGCACGACGCGCACCACGATCGCCGCGATCCGCGATCGCAGCCACTGGAACATCGCCAACATCACGCCGAAGGACCCGGTGACCCTGGGCCTGACCAGCCAGCGGGAGCTGGATGCCGTCGTCGCCAAGGCCGCGAAGGCCGCCGGCATCGAGGCGCCCACCGACACGCGCCTGGAGGGTGATCGCGAGGCGCTGATCGAGCAGCTGCGCAACGAGCGCGACAATGTGCACACGGGCGGCACGGATTCGGTGATATCCGACGTCGACGCCCTTTTCGGCAAGCGGAGCTGAGCGGGGGTCCGGATCGCTTGACCCCCAAGCGGCCCCTCGCCACAACCCGGCCCGCCCGATGACCGATCCCGCCACTCTCGCCGATCTTTCCTTCGAGGATGCGCTCAAGCGCCTGGAGGCGATCGTGCATCGCCTCGAAAGCGGCGAGGCGAGCCTCGAGGAATCGATCTCGCTCTATACGGAGGGCGCGACGCTTCGAGCGAAATGCGAGGAGCGGCTGCAATCCGCGCAGGCCCGCATCGAGAAGATCACGCTTGGCCCCGATGGCGCGCCGCGCGGCACCGCCGCCTTCGACGCCGGCTGAGTTGGGGATGGGAGCGGGCATGGAGCTTGGTCTGAAAGCGGCGATGAACCAGGTCGCTGAGGATGTCGACCGGGCGTTTGATCGCCTGCTGGCGATTCCGGCCGATCCGCGCCGCAGCCTTTATGAGGCGATGCGCCATGCCGCGATCGGCGGCGGCAAGAGATTGCGCCCGCTGCTCGTTCGGGCCTCTGCCGATCTGTTCAAGGTGGATCCCGCCTGCTCTCTGCGCGTCGGCCTCGCGATCGAATGCGTCCACGTCTACAGCCTGATCCACGACGACATGCCGTGCATGGACGATGACGACATGCGCCGCGGCCGCCCCACCGTGCACCGCGCCTTTGACGAGGCGACGGCGGTGCTGGCCGGTGATTCGCTGCACGCGCTCGCCTTCGAGGTTCTCGCCGAGCCGGAAACACACGCCGATCCCTTCATCCGTGCCGAGCTGGTGAGCGAGCTTGCGCGGGCGAGCGGCCCGGCCGGCATGGCCGGCGGGCAGATGATGGATCTCGTCGCGGAAACCGAAACCTTCGATCTGCCGACCGTCACGAAGCTCCAGCAACTGAAGACCGGCGCGCTGATCAGCTTCTGTTTGGAAGCGGGGGCGATCCTCGGCCATGTTCCGCCGGAAGGCCGTCGCCCCTTGCGCGGCTATGCCCGTGATATCGGCCTTGCTTTCCAGATCGCGGATGATCTGCTCGATGTGGAAGGCCAGGAAGAGCTGACCGGCAAGGCTGTCGGCAAGGATGCGAATGCCGGGAAGGCGACGTTCGTTTCGCTGCTCGGCATCGATCGGGCGCGCTCCCAGGCGCGGATGTTGGTCGATCAGGCGATCGGCCATCTCGCCAGTTTCGGTGCGGAAGCGGATCTGCTTCGCGCTATTGCCCGCTACGTCGTCGAGCGTGACCGGTGAGCCGCATCGCGGTTTATCCCGGCACCTTCGATCCTCCAACGCTCGGCCATATGGACATTATCGGGCGGGCGGCCCTGCTGTTCGATCGGCTGGTAGTCGGCGTCTTCACCAACGCTGCGAAATCCCCGCTGTTCACGCTGGAGGAGCGGTTGGCACTGCTCGCGCGCGAGGTGGCGTCGCTGCCGGGGGCGATCGAAGTCATCGCCTGTTCAGGCCTGCTCGTGGATGTCGCGGCGGATGTGGGGGCGAGCGCGATCGTGCGCGGACTGCGCAGCGGCACGGATTTCGATTATGAGGCGCCGATGGCGGGCATGAACCGGCGGCTGGTCGCGAATGTCGATACGGTGTTTCTCGTCGCGGAGCCGGCCTTGCAGCCCATCTCCTCGACGCTCGTCAAGGAGATTGCGCGCGGCGGCGGCGACATATCCGGCTTCGTCACGCCCGCCGTCCGTGCCGAGACGCTCGCGCGTATCGGTCGCTGATCATCTGAAGAGGTTCCTCGCATGCGCGTGTTGGTGAAATGGATAGCCTGTGCGGTCGCGATGATGTCCGCCGGCCCCCTGCTGGCGCAGGCGACCGGGCCGTCGGGCCTCGCCGAGCCCAAGGCGCCGCCCGTCACCAGCGTGAACGCGGCCGCGCCGAAGGCCGATCCGGCCAATATCCTCAACATCCAGCTTTCCACCGGTGGCGTCGTCTCGATCCTGCTGCGCCCGGACAAGGCGCCGCTTGCCGTGGAGCGGCTGAAGACGCTGGCCGAGCGTCATTTCTATGATGGGCTGACTTTCCATCGCGTGATTGACGGCTTCATGGCGCAGGGCGGCGATCCCAAGGGCACGGGCGAGGGCGGCTCCGACCTCCCCGATATCAAGGCCGAATTCAACGATCTGCCGCATGTGCGCGGCGTGATGGCAATGGCGCGCGCCAGCGATCCGGATAGTGCGAACAGCCAGTTCTACATTATGCTTTCGCCTAATCTGACGCTCGACATGAAATATACGATCGTCGGCCGTGTCTTTCAGGGCATGGCCTATGCCGACGGGATCGAGAAGGGCGAGCCGCCGGCGAACCCCACCAGGATGGTGCGCGTCTGGGTCGGCGCGCCGCCGGAAGACCCCGCCACGCCGCCCGTGGCCTCGGCGCCCGCGCCTGATCTCGCGGCCAAGCTTGGCCTGCCGACCACGCTGCCTTCCAAGGGCACCCCGCCTGCCAAGGCGCCCGCCCGCCAGCAGTGACGGCCGCACGCCGGGCGTAGCGGATGCGCGTCGACCTCTTCGATTTCGATCTTCCCAATGATCGCATCGCCCTGCGTCCCGCTTCTCCGCGGGATGCGGCGCGGATGCTGGTGCTCGATGGCGCCGGAACGGCTGATGCGATCGTGCGCGATCTGCCCGGCCTGCTCCAGCCCGGCGATTGCCTGATCTTCAATGATACGCGCGTGATTCCCGCCCAGCTGGAGGGGCGTCGAGGGGATGCGCGGATCGGGGCCACGCTCCACAAGCGCGAAGGGCCGCGCAGCTGGATCGCCTTCGTTCGCAACGCCAAGCGCGTCCGCATTGGTGACCGGATCGAATTTGGCGAAGGCGTCGCGGCCATTGCCGAGGCGCGTCACGCGGATGGCTCGATCCTGCTGCATTTCGAAGGCGATGAGCCGGTGGAGCTTCTGCTCGGCCGCGCCGGTCGGATGCCGCTGCCGCCCTATATCGCCGCCAAGCGGCCGACCGATGCGCGCGATGCGGATGATTATCAGACGATGTTCGCCAACGAGCCCGGCGCCGTCGCCGCGCCGACCGCGGCGCTGCACTTCACGCCCGCGCTGATGGCGGCGCTGGAGGCGCGGGGGATCGGCCATGCCACGCTGACGCTGCATGTCGGCGCGGGCACGTTCCTGCCGGTAAAGGCAGAGGATACGGGCGATCATGCGATGCACGCCGAATGGGGCCGGATCGACGCCGCCACCGCCGATCGCCTCAATACGGCCCGCGCCGGTGGCGGCCGCCTGATCGCCGTCGGCACGACCAGCCTTCGCCTGATCGAAAGCGCGGCCGGCGAGGACGGGATCATCCGGCCGTTCGAGGGCGACACAGCCATCTTCATCACGCCGGGTTATCGCTTTCGCGGCATCGATGGCCTGATGACCAATTTCCACCTGCCCAAGTCCACGCTTTTCATGCTCGTGTCCGCGCTGATGGGGCTGGATCGGATGCAGGCCGCTTATGCCCATGCGATCGCGCAGGAATATCGCTTCTATTCTTACGGAGACGCGTCTCTGCTGCTGCCGTGAGGCAAGCAGGCCAGTCGCCAAACGGAGCCGACTGGAACCGTTTTTTCGGAAAATGATGCCCATGTGCTCCGGCTGTCGCCGGGCATGGGTGGCAATATGCTATCGAGATGGGCACGGGGCGAGCGATGGCCGGTCGTCGGATCGGCAGAATGGGTGGAGCACGGGTTCAATCCCCATCATCATCCCGCCGATGGCCATCACGGCAAGCCGATGAATGAACGATAATATTTGACTAAATCAACTATTATCGTTCATTCATCGGCCTCATGGATCAGATCGAAACCGTTCGCGCCTTCAGCCGCTTCTACACCCAGCGCATCGGCGCGCTGGCACCGCGCTTTCTGGATAGCGAGATGGGGCTGCCCGAGGCGAGGCTCCTGTTCGAGATCGCGCACGCTGCCCGGGCGCCACTGGCGACCGATCTCGGTGCGGCACTGGGCATGGATGCGGGCTATCTCAGCCGGGTTCTCGCGCGCTTCGAAAGCCGCGGCTGGATCGAGCGGTCGCGCGATGCGGTGGATGCGCGCCGCCGGCCCATCGTGTTGACCGAGGTGGGGCGCGCCACCTTCGCCGATCTGGATCGGCGCCAGCGGGATGCCGTGCTCGCCATGCTGGAGCCGCTGGCGCCGGCGGCGCGGACGATCGCGACCGATGCGCTGGGGCAGGCGCAGGCGCTGTTGGTGGCCCCTCGCCCCTCTGCCACACTCCGCGCCTTTCGCCCGGGAGACATGGGGATGATCGCCGCGCGACAGGCGATTCTCTACGACGAGGGATGGGGTTGGGGCCGCCCGATGGAGGTGCTGCTGGGCGAGGTGACGACCGGCTTCCTGCGCGATTTCCGGCCCGGCCGCCAGCAATGCTGGGTGGCCGAGGTGGCGGGCCGCATGGCGGGCTCGGTCTTCTGCACGGATGGCGGCGCACCCGGCCTGGCCAAGCTTCGGCTGCTTTATGTAGAGCCGTTCGCGCGCGGGCTCGGGCTGGGCGAAATGCTGGTGGATGCGTGTCTCGGCTTCGCAAAGGAGGCGGGCTATGAGGCGATGGAGCTCTGGACCCACACGATCCTGGCAAGCGCGCGGCGCATCTATGCCGCCAAGGGTTTCCGTCTGATGCGGACCGAGATGCACGATCATTTCGGCGAGCCGGTGCAGGGCGAATATTGGCGAGTGGAGTTCTGATCGGGGCCGCAAGGGCGAAGTCTTCGCGCGAGGCGCTCGCAGCTCCGCATCACAGCGTTCGCAGGAAGAGGCTGGCGTCGAAACGTGACGCCCCGCGCATGCGCGGCTAAGGGGCCGGAATGAGCGCCACCCCCCGTTTCGCCTTCACGATTCACAAGACCGACGGCAAGGGCCGCCTTGGCGAGATCGCCATGCAGCGCGGCACGATCCGCACGCCCGCCTTCATGCCCGTCGGCACGGCGGGCACGGTCAAGGCGATGAAGCCCGCCGATGTGCGCGCAACGGGCGCGGACATCATCCTGGGCAACACCTATCATCTGATGCTGCGCCCCGGCGCGGAACGTGTCGCGCGGCTGGGCGGGCTCCATGCCATGTCCGGCTGGGATCGCCCGATCCTCACCGATAGTGGCGGCTATCAGGTGATGAGCCTCTCCGCGCTCACGAAGCGGAGCGAGGAAGGCGTGTCCTTCAAGAGCCATCTCGACGGATCGGCGCATATGCTGAGCCCGGAGCGCTCGATCGAGATACAGCGCCTGCTGGGATCGGATATCGTGATGGCCTTTGATGAGCTCGTCCCCACCACGGCGACGCGTGAGGTGCAGGCCGCCGCCATGGCGCGTTCGATGCGCTGGGCCGAGCGTTCGCGGGCGGCGTTCGATGCCGGCACGGAGCACGCCGCCCGTGCCGCGATCTTCGGCATCCAGCAGGGCGCACTCGATCCCGAACTGCGTGCCGCATCGGGGGCCGCTCTTAAGAAGATCGGCTTCGATGGTTATGCGGTCGGCGGCCTGGCCGTGGGCGAGGGGCAGGAGGCGATGTTCGCCTGCCTCGATCATGCGCCTGCGGCGCTGGACGAGGCCAAGCCGCGCTATCTGATGGGGGTCGGCAAGCCCACGGACATAGTGGGCGCGGTGGAACGCGGCATCGACATGTTCGATTGCGTGCTACCGACGCGATCGGGCCGGAACGGGCAGGCCTTCACCTGGAATGGCCCCGTCAACATCCGCAATGCGAAATGGGCCGAGGATCTTTCGCCGATCGATCCCGAAAGCCCGATTGCGGGCTGGAGCCGCGCCTATCTCCATCATCTGGTGAAGGCGGGCGAAATGCTCGGTGCGATGCTGCTGACCGAGCATAATCTGTGGTTCTATCAGCAGCTCATGGCCGGCCTGCGCGGTGCCATCGCGGAAGGGCGGCTGACGGCGTGGGCGACGGAGTTCCGAAGGCGCTACGGCTGAGGAGCCGTCATCCCTTCGCCGATGTTGGCCGTAATGGTGGTCGTGCGCCGTCCGGCCAGCCGCGCCAGCGCCGCGCCGCTGCCGAGCGCGAAGAGCGCCACGAAGGTCCCGGCGATCAGATCGGCGAAATAGTGCGTACCCTCCACCGGCGTCGCCACGAGCATCGCCACGTTCAGCGTCGCGAGTGGCCAGCGGAGCGTGCCCGCGCGCCAGGCGGTGGCGATGAACAGGGTCGCGCTCGCCGCATGGAAGCTCGGCGCGCAGACGAGGCCGCGCAGCTGGCCGGGATCGATGCTGTGCATGGCATGATCGCGCAGCGCCGGGATCAGCTCGGCCTGATAGAGCGCGCTGATCGGCATATAGGGCACTGGCCCGCGCCACAGAAAGGCGAGGGGGCCTTGTGCCGGCATCAGGCTGAACAGCGATAACGTCAGCACCGCTGCGATCCAGAAGGAGAGGATGAACTGTCGGGCATCACCCTGCCGGCCGGTCGCGGCGAAATAGCCCAGCAGGATGGCAGGCGTCACGAAGATGCTGTCATAGACGCCGCGTCCCAGCCACTGCAGCGAGGGATGGGCGGCCACCATATCGTACCAGGCGATCCAGTCGAAGCGCAGCTCATGATCGATCGCGGCGAGGCGCGCGTCCGCGAAGCCATGGTTGATCGTCGCGATCGGATAGCTCGCCATCGCGCCCAGCAGGCAGATAGCGCCGAACAGGCCGACATATTCGCTGAAATCGCGCGCGGCGCGGGGCCAGCCCGAGGCGGCATCGCGAAAGCCGTAGCGCACCGCCACGATGATGACCGCCGCCGCGCAGATCGTGCCGGTGCCCGTCGCGAGCGGGCTGACAGTCTCGTTCGTCCAGACCATCAGCCAGATGAAGGCGACGAGGCTGAAGCTCAGCGCGCCGATCAGCCAGTGGCCCGGCAGGATCGCTGCGGAGGCTACATCCGGCAGGTTGCGGCGGATCGGGAGTGTCGGCGTTGCTTCGGCGGTGTCACGAAACGGCATCTGGCGGATGGAACCCCTGATCGACCGGGCCTGGTTGCCGGTTCTGTCACGTCATCGTCATCTTTCTGCGGCTGCCCGGCTTAACGGCACGTGTAGGATGATTGATGGACGAAGCGGGATGCCGGGAGCCGCAATCGGCCGGAGCCTCTCCCCTCCCGCGCCGCACCATGCTAGGCGCGCGGCCATGCTGAACCTGAATGGCATCACCGTGCGCCTTGGCGGGCGCACGATCCTCGACAGCGCCTCCGCCACGCTTCCGGCCAGGGCCCGTGTGGGCCTGATCGGCCGCAATGGCGCGGGCAAGTCCACGCTGATGAAGGTGATGATGGGGATGCTCGATCCGGATAACGGGTCGATCGAGATGCCGAAAGGCACGCGCATCGGCTATATCGCGCAGGAAGCACCGCACGGCAGCGCCACGCCGATCGAAACGGTGCTGGCCGCCGATACGGAACGCGCGGCCCTGCTGATCGAGAGCGAGACGTGCGAGGATCCCGATCGGCTGGGCGATGTCTATGAGCGGCTGATCGCGATCGATGCCTATACGGCGGAGGCCCGTGCCGCCACGATCCTCGTCGGCCTTGGCTTTGACGAGGAGATGCAGAAGCGTCCGCTCGACAGCTATTCGGGCGGCTGGAAGATGCGCGTGGCGCTGGCAGCCCTGCTCTTCTCCAATCCCGATCTGCTGCTGCTGGACGAGCCTTCGAACCATCTGGATCTGGAAGCGACGCTCTGGCTGGAAAGCTTCCTCAAAAACTATCCGGCGATGATGGTCGTCATCAGCCATGAGCGTGATCTGCTCAACAATGTGGTGGATAACATCCTTCACCTGCAGGGCGGCAAGGTGACGCTCTATGCGGGCGGCTATGATGCGTTCGAGCGTCAGCGTGCCGAGCGTGCCGCGCAGGCCGCCGCCGCCCGCGCCAACCAACAGGCCCAGCGCGAGAAACTGCAGGGTTATATCGCGCGCAACTCCGCCCGCGCCTCCACCGCCAAGCAGGCCCAGTCGCGCGCCAAGATGCTGGCGAAGATGCAGCCGATCGCGGAACTGGCCGATGATCCGTCGCTCAGCTTCGATTTCCCGGATCCGGAGGAACTTCGCCCGCCGCTCATCACGCTGGATCTGGCCAGCGTCGGCTATGGCGACACGCCGATCCTGGAGCGGCTCAATCTGCGGATCGATCCGGACGATCGCGTCGCGCTGCTGGGCCGCAACGGCAATGGCAAGACCACGCTCGCCCGGCTGCTCGCCGCGCAGCTCGCGCCGATGGACGGGGCGATGAATGCGTCCGGCAAGATGAAGGTCGGCTATTTCACCCAATATCAGGTGGAGGAGCTGGACAGCCACGATACGCCGCTGGCGCACATGACGCGCGTGATGAAGGGCAAGACACCCGCCGCCGTGCGCGCGCAGCTCGGCCGATTCGGCTTCTCGGGTGATCGGGCGACGGGCGCGGTCGGCAAGATGTCCGGCGGGGAGAAGGCCCGGCTCGCGCTTGCGCTCATCACGCGGGATGCGCCCCACATGCTGATCCTCGACGAGCCGACCAACCATCTCGACGTGGATGCGCGCGAGGCGCTGGTGCAGGCGCTCAATGGCTATAAGGGCGCCGTGATCCTCGTCAGCCACGATCGCCACATGGTGGAGATGACGGCCGATCGCCTCGTGCTGGTGGATAGCGGGCGTGCCAACGAATTTGACGGCAGCCTGGAGGATTATACCGCCTTCATCCTCTCCAAGGAGGGAGGCGGCAAGGGCGGCGCTAAGAGCAAGCCCAAGGACAAGCGCGCGACCGCCGAGGCGCGCGAAAAAACGCTGGCCCTGAAGAAGCGCGTCACCGAGGCGGAGGCGAAGATGGCCAAGCTCTCCGCTGAGAAGTCCGCGCTCGATCGCGCCATGTTCGATCCCAAGAGCGCCGAGCCCGTTTATGCGAAGCTTTCCATGGGCGATCTGATGAAGAAGCATGCCGACATAGCGGCGGCGCTCGAGCAGGCCGAAGCCGGCTGGATGGCGTTGACCGAGGAGCTGGAGGCCATTGCCGCCTGAGCGGCGCGATCCGGAGGAAATGGTAGCGGGAGAGGGACTTGAACCCCCGACCCCAGGATTATGATTCCCGTGCTCTAACCAGCTGAGCTACCCCGCCACTTCCTCGACGGAGGCGCGCCTATAGGAAGGGGTCGCGCCGCGGTCAACATATCCGATGCGATCAAGGAACCGGAGCGCCGCCACCTCGTTCGCGCCTCGTCCGGATATGGAGGCCAGGGATGGATTTGCTGACGCCGCTGGAAACGATCTGTCGTCTTATCATCCGCGCGCGCGAGCTGGAGGCGCAGGTGCCTTCCAACGACACCGAGGATGAGGAGGATCCCACCGATTCGGACGACGAATTCGCGGTGATGGACGATGATGCCAACGAGGCGATCGAGGAGGAGGTTTCCGCCCTGCTCGATGATCTGGGCGAGGATCAGGTCCAGGAAATTCTCGCGCTCGCCTGGGTCGGGCGGGGGACGTACGATGCTAGCGAATGGGACGACGCGCTGGAAGAGGCGCGCGAGTCGGATTCGGAAAGCGCGATCGATCAGCTTCTCGAAATGCCGGCGCTGGCGGGGCTGCTCGATGCCGGCCTCGCGGCGTTCGATCTCAGCTGCGATGGGATCGGCCAGATCGATTGAAGCGGGAGGTCTTGGGGCAAGAGGTCAGCGCCCGGCGAACATGTGGCGCGACAGCGGCTCCCACGGGCCGCCGCGATAGAAATAGGTCGCGATGCCCGCGATCCCGACGGGCCGTTCGCGGAAGCCCGCGCGCAATTCGGTGAGCAGCGTGCGGGCCGCCTCGGGCGAAGCCTTGTTCTGGATGGTCACATGCGGGCGCCAGCCGGCCTGATCCTGTGGCGTCAGCAGCCCGGCGAAGTCTTCGGCGAGATCGCCCCGAATCCGTTCCAGATCGGGGGAGGTGATCCGGATCGCCACGCCGCGCCCCAGCGGGATCAGGCCCGAAGCGCGTGCCACCGGGGGCGGTGATGCGCGCGCGAGGCGGGCGATCCTCTGCCGGGCTTCCGCCGAGATGGAAGGCGGCAGATGATGGAAGAGCGTGAGATGCGCGGGCAGCATGTTGCGCTCTGGCGGGAAATGCGCGCGGCGCAGGCCATCGAGCCAGGCGAGATCGGCAGGCGCGAGCAGCGCTGCGACGATGATCGGCGCGGGATCGGCGGGGATCAATAGGCTCTCCCGCTAAAGGTCGTCAGATCTCGACCTGGCTGCCCAGTTCCACCACGCGATTGGTGGGCAGGCGGAAGAATTCCATCGCGCTTTCCGCGTTGCGCAGCATCCAGGCGAACAGCTTCTCCCGCCACAGCGCCATACCCGGCCGGGAGGAGGCGATCAGCGTCTGCCGGGCGAGGAAGAAGCTGGTCTCCATCATCTTGAAGCTCGGCCCGCAATCCGTGGTCCGCGCGAGCGCCGCCGGCACGTCGGGATCGTCCATGAAGCCGTAGCGGACGACGAGGCGCCAGAAGCCCTGGCCCAGATCCTCCAGAAAAAGCCGCTTCGAAAGATCGAGATAGGGCACGTCCTCGATCTTCACTGTCAGCAGGATCACGCGCTCGTGCAGCACCTTGTTGTGCTTCAGATTGTGGAGCAGCGCGTGGGGCACGCCATGCGCGCTTGATGTCATGAACACGGCCGTTCCGGATACACGCGTGGCGGATCCCGCGGCCGAGCGCACGAACACGTCCACCGGCATCGTCGCCTCGCGCATCCGCGCGATCATCAGCGCGCGGCCGCGCGCCCAGGTCGTCAGCAGGGTGAAGATCATGAAGCCGATCAGCAGCGGGAACCAGCCGCCATCGGGCACCTTGGTGAGATTGGCGGCGAGATAGGCAAAATCGACGAGCAGCAGCGCCGCCAGCACGGGGGCGCCGAACCACGGCTTCCACTTCCACAGGCTGAAGAGGACGACGCCGATCAGGCAGCTGTCGATCATCATCGCGCCGGACACGGCGATGCCATAAGCGGCGGCGAGGTTGGACGAGCTGCGGAACATCATCACGAGCACCATGACCATCACCATCAGCGCCCAGTTGATGCTGGGGATGTAGATCTGGCCGGCGGCGCTGGAACTGGTGTGGATGATGCGCAGGCGCGGCATGAAGCCGAGCTGGATCGCCTGCTGGGTGACGGAGAAGGCCCCCGAAATCACGGCCTGGCTGGCGATGATCGTCGCCACCGTGGCGAGGATCACGAGCGGCAGACGGACCTGTTCGGATGCCATCAGGAAGAAGGGGTTGTGAACCAGCGCCAGCGCCTGTTCGGGCGTCGCCGCCAGGATCATCGCGCCCTGGCCCAGATAGTTGAGCATCAGGGCGGGCAGCACGAAGACGAGCCAGGAAACCCCGATCGGCTTGCGCCCGAAATGGCCCATATCGGCATACAGCGCCTCCGCGCCCGTCACCGCCAGCACCACCGAGCCCATGGCGAGGAAGGCGCGGACGCCGTCATCGAGGAAGAAGCGGACGGCATGCCAGGGGTTCAGCGCAAAGAAGACGCCGGGCTGCGCCACGATATTCACGATGCCCAGCACCGCCAGCACGATGAAATACAGCATCATGACGGGGCCGAAGAGCAGCCCCACCTTGCCCACGCCGCGCGACTGGATCGTGAACAGGCCGAACAGGATGGCGAGCGCGATCGGCAGCACGAACGGGGCGAAACCATGATTGACGACGGCAAGGCCCTCCACCGCCGTCAGCACGGACATGGCCGGCGTGATCATGCTGTCGCCGTAGAAAAGCGCTGTGGCGAACACGCCCAGCAGCACCAGCCCCTTTGTCCAGCGCGCCTTGGTGGAGCCCGATCGCGAGATCAGGGCGAGCAGGGCGAGGCTGCCGCCCTCGCCCTTATTATCCGCCCGCATGATGATGATGACATATTTCAGCGTCACCACGATCATCATCGACCAGAAAATGAGGCTCAGCACGCCCAGCACGTTTTCGGGCGTCGGCGCCAGCTGATGGTGGCCGGCGAATGTCTCGCGGAAGGCGTAGAGCGGGCTGGTGCCGATATCGCCGAAGACGATTCCGATCGCGCCCACCGCGAGGCGCGCCAGCCCTTCCTTATGGGCGTGCGTCACCGCGCCGAGCGACGGCTCCAGCGGATCGGCAGTGGCTTGAACGGCGACGTCGTTGGACATCCGGAACGAGATCCTGACTGGCCCGCTGCGTGTCCGCAGGCGCCACCGGGAAAGGCCCCGGAGGCAGCGCGCGGCGCGGTATCACGCACGTTAACGCGCCGCAACCGCGACGGGGTGCCGCCCTCCCTCAGAAGGGGGCGAAGCGCGGTCTGCCGTCGTGCGCGCTCAGCATTCCACCACGTTCACCGCGAGGCCGCCGAGGCTCGTTTCCTTATATTGGGAACGCATGTCCTCGCCGGTCTGGCGCATCGTCTCGATCACGGCATCGAGGCTTACGATGTGGCGGCCATCGCCATGGAGCGCGAGATAGGCGGCATTGATCGCCTTGATCGCGCCCATCGTGTTGCGCTCGATGCAGGGTATCTGGACGAGGCCGCCGATCGGATCGCAAGTGAGGCCCAGATTATGTTCCATGCCGATCTCGGCCGCATTTTCGATCTGGGCATTGGTGGCGCCGAGCGCCGCCGCCAGCCCGGCGGCCGCCATCGAGCAGGCGACGCCCACTTCGCCCTGGCAGCCCATCTCGGCGGCCGAGATGGAGGCGCGCTTCTTGTAGAGGAAGCCGATCGCCGCCGCCGTCGTCAGCAGCAGGCGACTGCCCGCGCGGGTGGGGGCAGCCGAAAAGACCTCATAATATTTGAGCACGGCGGGGAGCACGCCGGCGGCGCCATTGGTGGGCGCGGTCACGACACGCCCGCCGGCGGCATTCTCCTCGTTCACGGCGAGCGCCCAGAGGCTGACCCATTCGAACACCGCTGAGGGATCGCTGCGCGGCCCGCGCGCGAGCAGGCGGGCGTGGAGATCGCGCGCGCGACGGCGGACATTGAGGCCGCCGGGCAGGATGCCCTCGCCCTTCAGCCCGCGATCGATGCAATCGATCATCGCCCCGCGCACCGCGTCGAGAAAATTCTCGGTTTCGGCGGCGGGCCGCCAGGCCAGTTCGTTCGCATCCACGATCTGGCCGATCGAAAGCCCGGTCTTCTCGCCGATCCGGAGCAGTTCCTCGGCCGAGCTGAAAGGATGCGGCAGCGTGAAATTCACGCGCAGCGGCGGCTCGCCCTCGCGCAGGATCACGCCGCCGCCGATCGAGAAATATGTCGCCGCCTCGCTGCTGCCGTCCGCATGGTTGGCGGTGAAGCGCACCGCATTGGCATGCCCTTCGAGGAAACGGCCCTTGTGGAACAGCAGATCGCTCGATTCCACGAAAGGGATCGGCCGGGTGCCGCCCAGCAGCAGGCTCCGCTCTTCGCGAATCGCGGCAACGTCTTGCGCGATGCGATCGGGATCCACCGTCTCGGGCGCTTCCCCGCACAGGCCCAGCAGCACCGCGATATCGGTCGCGTGGCCGTGCCCGGTAAGTGCCAGCGATCCGAACAATTCGGCGCGGACGCCGGTCACCTCGCCTGCCGCGATCGCCCGCTCCGCGAAATCGCGCGCTGCCCGCATCGGGCCTACGGTGTGCGAACTCGAAGGCCCGATCCCGATGGTGAACAATTCGGTGAGGCTGATCGCCTGGCCCACGTCGATCCGCTCGATCACGCGCGGCGCGCGCTCTTCATCGGGCGAGGGCAGGGCGCTGGGCAAGGTCACACGGGTCCGGTCGAGAGAGAGGCGGGGCGGTCATCTCCGCCGTTCAACGCACATGAGCCGCTCGCCCCCCGGCCGTCAACAGTGGCGTGGCGAAACCGGTGCTGCGATCGGAATATTTGACGGTATCTCGCAGGGTGGTGGTATTTCTTGCCCGTATCCTGCAAATTTGATGTCGGCTGCTCCCGGTGCGGCGGCATGTCGATGATCGTGCCCGAAGCTTGCGCAGCGGCCACGACATGCTTAGTCGCCGCCGCTCGCCTGAATTACAGCCATTAGGGATTCGCATCATCATGTCCGACCTCATCGCGGCAGAGCAGCTTCGCCTGTTCATCGAGCGCATCGAGCGCCTCGAGGAAGAGAAGAAGGGCATGGCCGACGATATTCGCGACGTTTACAACGAAGCGAAGAGCCAGGGCTATGATGCCAAGACTATGCGCGCGATCGTGCGTCTCCGGAAGATGGAGAAGCATGCGCGCGACGAGGCCGAGGCGCTGCTGGATACGTACAAGGCCGCGCTCGGCCTTTCCTGAGATCGCTGATCGCCTCGCGCAAAGGCCGCATCGCCGGCCGCGCGTGGCGATCATGTCATTCCGCCGGATGATCTCCGGCGAAAGCGTGCCTCAGGCTTCACCCTCCGCCAGGGCGAAACCTTCGTCGATCCAGCCGGTGATTCCGCCGGCCATGATCTTCACCGGCCGCCCCAGCTCCGCCAGCCGCAGCGCGCCGCGCGCGGCGCCGTTGCAGTGGGGGCCTGCGCAATAGGTGACGAACAGCGTCTCGGCGGGCCACTCGCCCAGCTTCGACGCGATGATCTTGCCGTGCGGAAGATTGATGGCGCCGGGAACGTGTCCCTTCGCGAACAAGGCCGGCGAGCGCACGTCGAGCAGCACGAAGTCCGGATACCCGGCCAGGGCGTCATGCACGTCCCAGCAATCGGTTTCGAACGAGAATTCGGACGCGAAATGCTCCTTCGCGATCTCGCTCGGGGCGGCGGGGATCTTGCTGACGCTGGACGGCATGATCGACGATTCCGATCGCTGGAAGGGTTGCGCGGGGGGCGGTCTATCGGCCGGCATCGGAAACGGCCGGCTGATCCGCCGCCGCCTCGGCCTGCACGGTCCGAGCGATCATGCCCTGTGTTCGCCAGTTGCCGAAGCGATAATAGAGCAAGGCGAGCGCCACCGTCACCGCCGATCCCACGGGAAAGCTCCACCACAGCATATCCTGCCCGTAAGGCAGCAGGGTCCAGGCGAAGCTCACCCGCACGATCAGGATGCCCAGCGTGAGGATCAGCAGCGGCGCGATCACCGCGCCGTTCGCGCGCACCGTGGCGAACAGGACAAGCGTGATCCCGAACAGGATGAAGCTCCAGCTTGCGATGAACTGGATGTGCCGCGCGATCGGGATGGCCGGGCTGCCCGATCCGAGGAACAGCGCCAGCGCCGGCCTGTCGAACAGCAGCAGCAGGGCTACCACGCCGCCCGTCAGCAGCAGGTTCACCATCAGGCCCGATCGTGTGATCGCATCCACCCGGCTCCACGCGCCCGCGCCGATATTCTGGGCGGCCATGACGGAAACCGCTGCTCCGATCGCCATGGCCGGCATCTGCACATAGGTCCACAGCAGCTGCGCCACGCCATAAGCGGCGGCGACGTCCACTCCCTGCCGGTTGATGAGACCGACCAGGACGAGGCCCGAAAGCGTCATCACCAGCATCTGGACGCCCATCGGAAAGCCCTTGACCGCGATCACCTTTAGCAGCGTCGGATCAGGGATCAGGAAGCGCAGCTCCGGTCCCCGCAGCCGGATCCCGATATCCTTGGCGTAGATGTAGGCGACGATGCCGATCAGCACGACATAATTGGCGATCAGCGTGGCCGTGGCGGCGCCGGCGACGCCCATGCGCGGGATCGGGCCATATCCCAGGATGAAGAGGGGGTTCAGCCCCGCATCCAGCACCACGTTCAGGATCATGAAGCGCAGCGGCGTGATCGCATCGCCGATGCCGCGCAGCCCCATCGTGACGAGCAGCGTCAGGAACATGGGCGGCAGCGCGAGGAAGATCACGCGCAGATAGGCAAGCGCCAGCGGCAGTGCGTCCGGCGGGGTGGCGAGGGCATGCAGGATGGCGCCCGCGCTGAACCAGCCGATGATCGCGATCAGCACGGAAATGGCCGCGAAGATGCCGATGCCGGTGCCCAGCGCGCGGCGCGCGCCCACGATATCGCGCGCGCCCATGCTCTGGCCGATCAGGATCGTCGTCGCCATGCCGAAGCCGAAGCCGAGCGAAAACATCAGGAACATCACGATATTGGCGTTGCTCGATGCCGCGATCGCCGCCTCGCCCAGGAAATGCCCGATCCAGATCGTGTTGATCGATCCGTTGAGCGACTGGAGGATGTTCGCGCCCAGCGTGGGGAGCGAGAACAGCAGGAGCGTGCGGGTGATCGGCCCCAGCGTCAGATCCCGTGGTGCAGCTGCGCCTCTTCCGCCGGCCATATTTGGTTCCCCCTGAGAGAGTCCCATTGGCGGAAGGCGCCGCGAGCGTCCACAAAAGTTGCATGAACGCGCGGCAGACCTAGACTTCGCATGTTTGGGATTTCGCGTGCCTGCGGGAGATTTTCGTCGTGAATTTTCGCCACTTGCCTTGCCTGTTCCTGCTCCCCCTGGCGGCCGCGCCGGCGCTGGCGGCGGAGGATCCGCAGCCCCGCATCATCGTGGCGGGGACCGGCACCGCTTCGGCCGCTCCCGATCGCGTGACGATCGCCTATGGCGTGCATGGGGAGGGCACGACGAGTGACGAGGCGGTTTCGGCGATGGTCGCGAGGCGCAAGGCGATCGAGACGGGGCTGGGCGGCTTCACGGCGAAGGCGCAGTCGCGCGCATCCCAGGTCTCGATCGCGGAGGTGCGTGGTCGCGATTGCAACCGCAATTCCTATGGCACGCCACGCCTGTCGGTCGGGGAATGCGCGATCATCGGCTATACGGCGGATCTCACGATGGATGTCCGCACCGATGCGGTGAAGGATGCCGGCACGATCGTGGGGCTGATCGGCCGGCTGGGGGGCAGCAACCCGCGCATCGAGCGCTTCTTCCTCGCCGACGATACCGATGTCCGCCGGAAGGCCACGGCAGCCGCGCTCGCGGATGCGAAGCAGCAGGCGGAAGCGATCGCGGCCGGCACGGGAGTCAGGCTTGGCCGGCTGCTGAGCGCGTCGAACAACGGCTCCAACGGGCCGGGACCGTATGACGAGATCATGGTGACGGCCCAGCGCGTCGCGGCTCCCCCGCCACCTCCCCCGCCGCCGCCGATCGCGGTGGACATCATGGCCCGCCCGATCGAAACGCAGGTGCGCGTTCAGGTGGTCTACGCGATTCAGCCCTGACGTCTCATTCCTCTTCGGATGCGGCGGCCAGATCCATGAAATCGCGCGCCGCCTCCCGATCTGCGGGATCGGGAAAGGCGACGTCCAGATCCGGGGCCGCACCCAGCAGATAAAGGAGCGTCCAGAGCGCGAAGCGGCGGCCTTTGTCCCGCTCCAGCCCGAGATCCACTCGCATCCGGGCGGCCGCGTCCTGCAGGGTTGCCGGCGGGATGGCCGCGATGTCGGTGGTCCCGAAATAGCGGAGAAGCTGGTCGTCGAGTTGCATGCCGCTGATTCTACATCGTTCGACGCTCTCTTGTCTCGGCTGGACGTCACGGTGCCGCGGGGGCATGGCGGCGCGATGAGTGCCGTCCAACAGCTCCGCGCCACAACCGCTTCGGATCATGATCTGGTCGATGCCGCATTCGGTGTCACCGATTTCGCGGATCGCGAAGCTTATGGGCGCTTCCTCGCCGCTCACGCGCTGGCATTGCCCGCGGTGGAGGCGGCACTGGAGTCGCTTGCGATATTGCCGCCGCTCCGCCCCCGTGCGCCGCTGATCGAAAGCGATCTGCGGGCGCTGGGGCTCGATCTTCCCGCGCCCTTGCCGTTCGATCTGCCACGGACGGGCGCGTCGGGCTTCGGGGCGGCCTATGTGATCGAAGGATCGCGTCTGGGCGGCGGCCTGCTCTCCCGCCGCGTCGCGCCGGGCCTGCCGGCCTCTTATCTGTCCGAAACGCATCTGCCGGGCGAGTGGCGGGGCTTTCTGGCGGCGCTTGATGCGGCGGCGGCGGGCGACGCCTGGATCGCGGAGGCGATCACCGCCGCCCGCGCCACCTTCGATCTCTATCGCCGGGCGGCTGTGGCCACTCTCTGAGGGTTGAAAGCCCTCACTGGTCGATGGGGGCGCTCACGATCACGCGCAGGCCGGGCCGATTGTCGAACTGCTCGATCGTGCCGTCGAGCCGCGCCACCATCGCGTTCATCATTCGCGTGCCGAAGCCTTGCCGTCCGCCGGCCTGCGGCTTGCCGCTGCCCTGATCGGCCACGATCAGCCGGAACATGTTGCGATATTGCTCCAGCGTCACGTCGATCGGTCCGGGCTGGCCGGCATAGGCATATTTGTTGGCGTTGATGATGAGCTCGGTCAGGATCAGGCCGATCTGCACCGCCCGATCGGCGGAAATCAGCATCGGGGAGACGCTCAGCGTCAGGCGCGCCGCCCATTCGTCGCCCATCGCCCCGCGCATGTCTCCGATCAGTTCGTCCAGATAGCGCGACAGATCGACCGATTCGAGATGATCGGCCTGGTAGAGGCGGCGATGGACCAGCGCGACGGCAGAGATACGCCGCTGCGCCTCGTTCAGCGTATCTTCCAGGCTCGTCTCCACGCCGCCGCGCGCCTGCAAGGCGAGGAAGGATTGCACGAGCTGTAGGCTGTTCTGGACGCGGTGATTCACTTCACGCAGCAGATGGTCCTTCTGCTGGATCAGGCCATCCTTTTCCGCGAGCGTCATGGTCAGTTCGCGGTTCAGGTCGCGCAGGCGGCGGCTCTGCCGCAATTCCAGAATATGGCTCCGCAGCCGCGCCGCCGCCTCGATTTCGGCGCGCGTCCAGCGGCGCGCATAGCCATGCACTTCCTCTACCCAGGCCTCGAATGAAGTGCGGGGCGTCAGGATCGCGTCCGGATCGCTCGTGCTGCCCTTGTGGGGGTTGCCCGCCCATTCGACGAGCGTCTTCTCTTCGGCGCGAAACCAGATGAGCAACATGCGCGTCTCGCCGGACAGGGCCACGGCCAGAACACCGCTGGCGATATCGCGATACAGCGCGCCCTGGGGATATTGCCCGGCAAGGCGCTGCGTGGCGAACGGCTCCGCCACCGTACGGGTCGAAAGCCAATCGGCCAGATCCATGAGGGCGACGCCGGGCGGGCAGACGCCTGCGGTGGAGAGCGATCGCCCCTGGGCCACCGCGAAGCCGTCCGCGCCCAGCAATTGTCGGAGATCGTCGGCATATTCCGCGAAGAAGGACTCCACCGAAAGATGAGGTTCGATGCCGGCGAGGATCGCATCCTCTCCGCTGCGCAGCCGGATGCGCTCACGGAATATTTCGGATTCCTCCTTCGCGCGGATATAGCGGGCAAGCTCGCCCGCCAGGGTCTGGCAGATCGCGCGGGTCTCGTAGCTCAGGGTCCGTGGCGTTGCGTGATGGCAGGCGACGAGGCCCCACAGCAGGCCATCCTTCACGATCGAGATCGAGGCGGAGGCGCTGACGCCCATATTCCGCATATATTGCAGGTGGATCGGTGAAACGCTGCGCAGGTTCACATCGCTCAGGTCGATCGATTTCAACTCGGTCGGGCGGATCGGCGCCGGCGTGTAGCCGATGTCGGGAATAACGCGGACCGGTGTTCGCACGTAGAGCGCGCGCGCCTGCTTCGGAATGTCGCTCGCCGGGAAATGGTGGTTCAGGAAAGAATGGCGCTCCGGATCCCGGTCCTCGGCCAGCACCTTGCCCGCCCCGTCATCCAGAAAGCGATAGATCATCACATGATCGAAGCCGGTTACCGTCCGGAAGGCCGCAGCCGCCCGCTCGCACAGCGACTGGAGATCGGAGGCGCGTTCGAATTGCGCGCCCATCCGGTCGAGTTCGGCCAGCGCCGTCGCGGCCGAGCGGGGATCGGCCGGAGCCGGCTCCAGTTCCACCAGCAGCCTGTCCCCGGCCCTATGCAGCGATGCGTCGAACGTTTCGCTGCGACCCGGAACGACGGCCAGCGTCACCACCGCATCATCGGCCTCCAGCACGGCCGGATCGATTGGCTGGGCAAGCAATGCCTCGATCGACCGTTCCATCCAGATCGGGGTCAGCCGCCCCTCGATGTCGCCCGCGCCGCCCACCACCCGCAATGTCGCGCGGTCGGCGATCAGCAACAGGCCGTGCGGCTGGATCGCGCCGGGAACGTGGATGGGCTCGCGATCGCAGGCCGTCAGGTCAAGCGGATCCGTTGCATGCCCGGAAGCCGCGGGGGGATCGATGATCGGCTTCGACGACAGTTGCACTCTCCCGGCGGCGTGAACGCGTAACGCACGCCGGCCGCCGGAGGTGCGCCTAAGCAGGAAAGAACCTCCTGCGGAAGCGGCCCCGGGCGTGCTGCGCGACGAGATAAGCTATGATCGCGGCAGATGGTTCCCAACGGCGGATACGAATTTTCCGCCGGCGCGTGATGATCGGGATTTCTTGAGAAATCATTGCGCCGAAAAGAAAAAGTCCGGCGCGCCGGGTGCCGTTCGCGGGATCCGCCAAGCCGGTTAGTCCGCCGCAGGCATCGCCGGGATGCCTCCGCGCGTCGATGGCGGGCGGTGTGGCACGGGCCGTGGCGGAATCGGCCTGCAACAACCGCTTTGTTCATCCAGCGGCGGTCGTCCATATTCCCGTGCCAGCGAAGAAAGGCCCGGAAAACGTGCACTCACATGATCGGACGGAGCAGCGATTGGCGATCGGCCTGTCCATGCTGGCGGGATTCGTGGACGCGCTCGGCTTCCTGAGTCTGGGCGGATTGTTCGTTTCGTTCATGAGCGGCAATTCCACGCGCTTCGCGGTTGGCGTCACGCAATCCGTTTCCGTTCAGGTCGCCCTGCTGCCGCTGGCCATCATCGCCCTGTTCGTTTTCGGCGTGATGATCGGGAAGGGGATACGGCATTACGCCCGCCGCCGTGCATCATCATCGGTCCTCACCTTCATGGCGCTGCTGCTCGGAATGGCGGCCTTGTGCCATGCGTTCCGTATCGATGCGCTCGCGATTCCGCTGATGGCGGTGGCGATGGGCGCTGCAAACAATGTGTTTGTCCGCGAGGGCGAGGTCGCCATCGGCGTGACCTACATGACGGGTACGCTCGTGAAGTTCGCCCAGAGGCTCGCCGGCAGGCTGCTTGGCGAGCCGGGAGGAGGCTGGCTTCCCTATTTTCTGCTCTGGCTGGGCCTCGTCGGCGGGGCTGTGACCGGGGCGATCGCCTTTGCCCATATCGGGCTCGCCAGTCTGTGGATCGCGGCGGCGTGGGCCGCATGCCTCATGGCCACCGGGCGAAGATCGGGCCTCTGAAGCAAGGCCCGTCGCCGGGCATGAAGAGGATCGAACCTGCGGCCCTCGCGATCTCAACGTGGCCGGCCCGTGCGGGCGTGCGGCCCATCACGCAGGAAAATGCTTCAGAACAATATCGTAAGGCGTTTCTCAAAATCGAGCACGGGCGCCGAAAGGCGCTCCGCCAAAGGAATCGATACACCAAAATCGCATCAGCAAAGGGGCGGATCCGTCAGCCTGCAACGCTCGTCGTCGCCCGGGCGGCCGGCTTGGAACGTATCCACCGCATGACCGGCTTTTCGAGAGCGAACCAGCTGATCGCGCCCGCCAGCGCGGCGAGAAGCCATGTCACGCCGGCAAGCACGAACAGGTTGTCGGAAAAGCGCCAGAGAATCAGCAGTTTCTCTATCGGCCAGCCATAGAGATAGAGGCCGTAGGATATATCGTCGCGATTGTTCACATGGGCCAGCACGGTGCCCGATCCCAGCGCCGCGACCGCGAACAGGACATAGGATCCGAAGAGCGCGACTCCGAAATTCGCCAACACCGGAAAGAAGAGCGAGAGGCACAATGCGCAGAAGGCCAGGATCGCGTTCCGGCCGGTAAGCGAGATATGCTCCCGCAACAGATAGAAGGCGGTCCCCGTGAGGAACATGCCGAAAAGCCTGGGAAGATCCCGCGGGTCGCCCGGGAGGAAATAGCTGTGGAGCGGCAATCGGGCCGCTGCCGGTATGATCGCATCCGGAAGGATCGCCGTGAGGAGGATGCAGCCGAACGCCAGCGCGCCGATCAACCTTGGCGCGCGCAACAGCCCGGACCGGCCGAGAATGACCACCAGCAGATAGCAGTAGAATTCGATCTGGAGCGTCCACGCGGCGCCATTCAGATCCGCATGATGGCTGCCGGCGAAAACGCCCCTCGCCCCGGGCGGCGACAGAATGACGATATTCGCCAGCGTGGACAGGATGGGATGGCGCGCGGGCTGGCCCCCGCCGAGCGGCGCCACGACGAAGACGCAGATCACCGACATCAGCGCGAAGGCGGGATAGATGCGGGCGATGCGTTTGCGCAGATAGGACAGGGCGCTGCTGCTGTTGAGGAAGCTCGCGCTGATGAGAAAGCCGCTGATGATGAAGAAGCCGTCCACGGCGAGCTCGCCGAAGGACAGGCTGCCGAACAGCATCACCAGGATTTCGCGCCGTCGATCTCCATCGACGAGATCGGCGGTATGGGAAATGATGACGAGCGAGGCCAGCAGCAGACGGAGGAAACCAAAGGCGTTGTGATGATCGCCAAATCGCTTCGGCGGCTGCCCAATATCCACGCAATGCTCCCCAAGACGGCGCCGGGCGACTTGTCGCGCGCGCGCGCGGGATGGTCAACCAGAGCGGGATCGGAGCAAAATTCCGCTGCGATGCGGCCTAATTCGCGCGCCGTCAGCATGATGCGAAGGACGGCCGGATTAGAGCCGGAATCGGGAATATGACCGGCCCGGCCGCCCTTATGGCAATGGACGTTTCCGCTCTTTCCCGGTCATGTGGCGGAAGAGAGGACAAGAACAATGCCGGTCGACCATCGAGGGCTCTATCGCGAACGCCTCCGTACGGCGGAGCAGGCGGCAGCCCTCATCCCATCGGGAGCCAAGGTGGCAATGGCGCTCGGCGCCGGGCAGCCCCCCGCCATCCTCGCCGCGCTGGCCGGGCGGGCGCGGGCCGGTGCGGTCGCGGAGGTGCGGCTCTATTATCTGCTGTGCACCGGCATTGCGGGCGGCAGCGTCTTCGATTTCGATCTGGCCGATCGCCTGATTCCGATGAGCTATTTCCACGGCGGCGTGGAGCGGGCGCTGGACAAACGCCGACTGGGCGAAAAGCTGCCCGCCGTCGATATCGTGCCCTGTCATTTCAGCCAGGTGCCCCGTTCGCTGGTGGAGCATGTCGGCGTGGATACGCTGATCGCGACCGTCTCCCCCATGGATGCGCAGGGCCATTTCAGCCTGGGCACCAGCACAGATTATTCGCTGGCGGTCGCGCGGAAGCCCGGCACCCGGCTGATCCTGGAGGTCAATCCGCGCATGCCCTATGTCCGGGGCAATTGCATGATCCCGGTTTCGGACGTGACGGCCCTGGTGGAGCATGATGCGGGCCTTCCCCTTCTCCCGCCCGCGCCTCGCACCGACATTGATGACAGGATCGGCGCGATCATCGCCGGGCTGGTGGAGGATGGCGATTGCCTGCAGATGGGGATCGGCGCGCTGCCGGATGCGGTATGCGCGGGGCTTTCCGGGCATCGTCATCTGGGCATCCACACGGAGATGATGACGCCGGGCCTGTCCGCCCTGGTGAAAGCGGGGGTGGTCGATAACAGCCGCAAGCAGACCCATGTCGGCCGCTCGATCTTCACCTTCGCGCTGGGCGATCAGCCTCTCTACGATTTCCTCCACGATAATCCGGCCGTGGAGGCGCATCCGGTCGAATATGTGAACAATCCCTTCGTGATCGCGCAGAACGACAGGGTCGTTTCCGTCAATGCGACGCTCCAGATCGATCTCAACGGCGCCTGCAATTCGGAATTTGTGAATGGCAGGCAGTTCAGCGCATCGGGAGGGCAGGTGGATTTCGTGCGCGGCGCCTATGCCTCGCGCGGGGGGCGATCGATCATCGCCTGTCATTCCACCGCCGCGAAGGGAAGCATCTCCCGCATCGCGCCGCATCTGACCGGGCCGGTGACGACGCCCCGGAACGACACGCACATCGTGGTGACCGAATATGGCTGGACGGTCCTGAAGGGCAAATCGGCGGCGGAACGGGCCAAGGCCCTGATCGAAATGGCGCACCCGGCCTTTCGCGAGCAGCTCGACAAGGCGGCCTACGAGGCCGGGCTCTACGCGCGGGCCTGACGTAGGCGCGGCGGGGATGCACCCCGTCGCCCGCCATCGTCTTGCGCTTTCGCCGGGCATGATCCCGCTCTAGGCAGGCGCGTGGCCTTTCCGCTTCCAGCTCCCATGCGCCTGGCGCTCGATCTCGCCGCGGCCGCGGCCGATGACGGCGAGGTGCCCGTGGGCGCCGTGATCGTGCACGAGGGAGCGATCGTGGCGACGTCCGCCAATGCGATGCGCGGCGATTCCGATCCGACCGCGCATGCCGAGATCGTTGCCATCCGGCGCGCGGCGGCGGCACTCGGCACATCGCGGCTCGACGGGTGCGATCTGTGGGTCACGCTGGAGCCATGCGCGATGTGCGCGGGCGCGATCGCCCTCGCGCGGCTCTCCCGGCTCTATTATGCGGCGGAGGATCCGAAGGGCGGGGCGGTTGCCCATGGGCCGCGCCTGTTCGCGCAGCCGACCTGCCATCACCGGCCCGAAATCTATGCGGGCATTGGTGCCGTGGATGCGGCCGGGCAGCTGCGCACCTTTTTCGCCTCCCGGCGCGATTGAATGGGCCAGCCGCTCAGGCGAGCATGATCGATTGGTTGCCGCGCGCGATCAGACGGCCGATCGCGTCGAACAGCTTGCTCATCGCCACCGGCTTCAGGATCACTTCGTCGGCGCCCTGATCGACGCAGCTCTGACAGATGTCGACCGCCGTATCGGCCGTGACGACGATGACGGGCAGGCTGGCCTTGGCATCGGGGCGTGCGCGCAGATGGCGGATCGCGGTGAGCCCGTCCATGCCGGGCATGCGCAGATCCATCAGGATGATATCGTAATCGCGCTCGTCGATCATGCGCAGGCCGGTTTCGGCGTCGGGCGCCTCATCCATGTGGGCGCCGGCCACGGTGAGCATGTCGCGCACCACGCGGCGGTTCATCGCATCGTCCTCGACGAACAGGATATTCATGATCTGGCGTCCGTTCCGGTCATGCGGCGATGCCGGCGGGGGAGGGGGTGCCCACCATCAGACTGGTCAGTCTCGCCACGAGATCGGTGGCGTTGATAGGCTTGGCAATCAACAATTCGACTCCCTGGGCGGCCGCCGCTTCTTCAATCTCCCTATCGGGCGAGGGCCACAAGAGCGCAAGTCGCGCGCCGGCCGCATTTCCCGACAAGGCGAGCCGGCCCGCCTGGGACATGTCCGATCCCAGCGTGGCGGCGTCCACCAGAATCAGGTCCGCCTCCCCGGAATCGATGATGGCGATGGCCTCGTCCACATTCGATACGGCGGCCAGCGATGCGACATGCGGGGTCAGCACCGCGCGCATCACGCTCTGGCTGAGGGGATTGGCCTCCACCAGCAGCAGCCGGGCAGAAGGCAGCCGCTTTGCCTGGCCTTCGGCCATGACGGCGCGGGTGGGCTTGGTGACGATCTGGAGAGGCAGATCCAGCGTGAAGGTGGCCCCCGCACCGAGGATGCTGGTTACGGTGACGTCGCCGCCCATGGCGCGCGCGAGATTGCGGCAGATGGCAAGGCCGAGGCCCGTTCCGCCATGGCGACGCGTGGTGCCGCCATCGATCTGGCGGAAGGATTCGAATACGTCGTCCAGCCGGTCGGCCGGAATGCCGATCCCGGTGTCGCTCACGCTGATGCGCAGGCGGCCTTCCGATTCGGGGCCGCCATCCCGCACCACGGATGCGGCTAGGCGCGCCTCGCCACGATCGGTGAACTTCACCGCATTGGACATGAGATTGAAGACGATCTGGCGCAGGCGCACCTCGTCCTCGACGATTTCCTCCGGCGCGTCTTCCGCGGAAAGCGCCACCTTGATGCCCTTGGTCGCGGCCTGCCCCTCCCACACGCGGACGGCATCGCGCAGCAGCGCTGCGAGATTCATCGGCGCCTTTTCGATGCGGATCTCGCCGCTCGTCATCTTGGCGACATCCAGAATGTCGTCGACCAGCGCCTTCATCGTCTGGCCCGCGCCGTGGACGAGCTGGATCTTCTCGCGCACGGGAGGATCGATCGCGCGATCGGCGAGCAGCACCTGCGTCATGCCGAGAATGCCGTTGAGCGGCGTTCGTATCTCGTGGCTGGTGGTAGCAAGGAATTCGGTGCGGGCGGCGAGCGCCTTTTCCAGTTCGACGTTCGTGGTGCTGAGTTCCTCGTTCGCGGCGCGCTCGCGATCCCGGCTGCGGCGGATGGAGACGAAACCGAACAGCAGCAGCGACGAGACGATCCCGGTGACGACCAGCAGGCCGCCGAGAATGATGGATCGCGTGCGCGCCCGGCCCTGCTCGATCGTGGCCTGCTGGCGGACTTCGTTCGCTCGGAGCTGGGCGATGCGCGATTGCTGGTTGGCGAAATCGAAGCGCGCAGACATGAGCGCGGCGTTGGCGGACGCGGCCAGCGAACGGGCGCGATCGTCAACAACCTTATAGGCTTCCAGATATTCCAGCGCGCGCGCGTCCGTGCCTTTGGCCTTGTTCGCGGTATAGCCGGTTTCGAGGAATTCCCGCATTTCGGCGGGCGTTTTGGAGAGATCGGCCGAGCCGAAGACGCGTTCGACCAGGCGGGCGGCTTCGTCATGCCTGCCGCTCCGCTCGGCCAGTTGCGCCTTCGCGCCCAGCAGGAACGGAACGAATGCCTTGTCGCCGCTGGTGTTGAGCAGCGAAAGGCCCTGATCGACGGAGCGCTTGGCCTGCGGAAGGCGACCGGCGCGGATCTGCGTCGCGGCAAGATCGCCAAGGATGCGGGCCTGGAGCATGGGGCTGCCCTGCTGCCGGGCGACGGCGAGGCCACGCTCGAATTCCGCTTCCGCCGCCGGATAACGGCCAAGCTCCTTGAGCGCTACGCCGCGATTGCCATAAGCCGCGACCAGCAGCGCGGCATCGGCGCGATAGGCATCGGCGGCTTGCGCATAATAGCGCAGCGCGTTCGGATAATCTCGTGCGACCAGATAGATGGAGCCGATGCTGGAAAGGGCGATCGCCCGGCTGCGATCCTGGCCGGTGGCTGAGAATATCTCATAGGCCTTGAGCGAATCGGCCAGCGCCACCTCGAGATTGCCGCTGCTGCGGGCCGAGATTGCGCGCATCACCAGCAGATTGGCATATTCCACCGAATCCGGGGCCAGCTTCGCGATCGGGCCGCGAAGCGCGCTGTTGGTGATGGCGGTCGCATCGGCGAGGCGATTGAGGTTGATGAGGGCAGCGATACGCAGCCAGTCCGATGCGGCCAGCGCGAGAGCCTGATCTCTTCGGAACGACACATTGAGGCTCAGCCGCCGTGCGGTTTCGCCTTCCTGCAGGGCCTGCTCGGGTGTGGACAGCAACGCCGCGCGGCCACGTTCGAGATGTGCGGATATGTCCCTGGGGATGGCGGCTTCGGCCACGCCGATCCCCGCCCCCGTGAGGGCCAGAAGGATCATGTAGAATCGAAAAGCCGGCCTCATTTCTGTCTCGCGCTCACCCTTAGGCGGGTAAGGTTAACAGAATCTAGCCGGCTATCATAAGCAGAATGAAACCCGATCCCGGATCGAAAGCGCGGCATACTGCAGCCAGCCGCACTTATGATCCAACTGCGATGATTATATGGCCACCGCGTGCCGGGGTAAGATGTTGATAAGGTCCTCGAAATGCCATCGAGGTGGTTGCTTTGCATGTCAGCAATCAGAACGGGTTGTACATCGAGGCCTCCCTGTCGAAGGCACAACCGCGCCTTCGACTCGGGATATAGCCCGGCCGGCACCGATGGTAAAGTGGAAAAGTTAAATTGAAATTAAGCTTGTCTCTTAGCCGTCCCCTCCTCGGCTTGCGTCTCCATTCCTGACACCCCCGCCGCAGACTTGGCCCACGGGAAGGCGACAGGCATTGCGGGTTCCCCCGCTGCGTCGCGTGTGTCGAGAAATGCCCTGAGTTCGCCGAGCGGCATCGGCTTGGCGATGAGATAGCCCTGCATCAGATCGCAGCCCATGACGCGCAGCAGCGCCATCGTGGAGGCTGAATCGACGCCCTCCGCCGTGACTTCCATTTCCAGCGCATGCGCCAGATCGATCGTCGAGCGGACGAGCAGGGGATCGCGGTGACTGGTCGAAAGACCCGAGATGAACATCCGATCGATTTTCAACTCGCGCGCCGGCAACTGCTTCAGATAAGCGAGGCTGGAAAGGCCGGCGCCATAATCGTCGATCGCGACATGCACGCCCGCATCCGCGAACAGATGCAGGTTGCGAAGCGCGCCGGCTGGATCGGCGATCATCGCCGTCTCGGTGATCTCGATGCCGATCGGCGCGCTCGCCGTGCGGATCGTATCGAGCATCCACTGCGCGAAATCGCGATCGGCCAGCAGATAGGCCGAGACATTGATGTTGAACGGCAGGGGATGCCCGCAGGCGCTGAGGCTGCGCTGCTCGTTGATCGTCTGGCGCAGCACCCATTCGGTGATCCGCCGGATCTCGCCGCGCTGTTCGGCCACGCCGATGAAATCGCTGGGGCTGACAAGGCCATGCTCCGGATGGCGCCAGCGGACGAGAGTCTCGATCGCCTCAATCGTGCCGGTGCGCGCGCGCATCTTCGGCTGGTGGACCAGGAAAAGCTGGCCGCGCACGATCGCGGCATCCAGATCGTCTGCGAGTTGTTTCTGGCCGGTGCCCGAATCGGTCGCGGCAGCAGGCGCCTCGTCTTCCCGAAGCTGGATCTGCCGCGCGGACCGGCCGCCAAGGCGCACGCCCAGCACGCAAGCGCCGAAGATCGCGGCCATCATGGCCGCGAAGATCGCGATTGCCGAAGGAGGATCGAGCGAAATCACCAAGCGATTTTGTCCACAGTTGGTGAAGAAAGCCTTAAGCCGGCGCTAACCATGTCCATAGGGGCCACCTTAAGGATGGTTAACAAAGATTGGGGCCGGAATCAAACGTTTCGACGGTTTCCATTTTGTTAAGTATCTGAAATCACGTCTCCGGGAGCGGGAAAGCTGCCTTCCCGGACCGGCCGGACCGGGGTCCGGCCATGCCGTAACGGAGGCGGAATATCCGTTCCCCTTCGCCTCCGTTCGCTCAATCGTCGGTCGGATTGCGGTAGCGGAATGGATCATTGTCCAAAGGTGTGGTGGGCAGGGGCGAGGGCGGGATCGCCTTGTCCGAATTGGCGGCCGACCACAGCACGCTCGCCAGAATGAGCGCCGCCTGCCGCATATCCTGCGCGCGCAGATGATCGTAGGTGTCCACGCTGGAATGGTGGGTGCGGCTGCCATAATCCAGCGGATCCTGGATGAACTGGAAGCCGGGCAGACCCACCGTCTGCATATAAACATGGTCGGTGCCGCCGGTCTTCGCCGCGACCACCGTCGTCGCATCCAGCCCGGCGAGGGGCGAGAGCCATTCCTTCAGCATCGGCACCGCCGCGAAATTGCCCTCGGCATAAAGCCCGCGCAGCCGTCCGCCGCCATTGTCGATGTTGAAATAGCCGGCGAGGTCGCCATAGCCCGGCAGCTTCGTGATCGGATAGGTGCGGCTGTTGAAGCTCGGCCCCAGCGCCGCTTTCTCGGGGTCGGGATTGAGTGGCCGGCTCGCCAGATGCTGGCGGACATAGGCGTCGGAGCCGTGAATGCCCTGTTCCTCGCCCGCCCACAGGGCGAAGCGGATCGTCCGCCGGGGCGTGCCCATCGTCTTCAGGATGCGCGCGGCCTCCATGATGATCGCGCTGCCGGCCGCGTTGTCGGTCGCCCCGTCGGCGGCGATCCAGCTGTCGAGATGCGCGCCGGCCATCACATAGCCGGCCTTCGCGTCGCTGCCCGGCAGATCAGCGATCACATTATAGGCGTTGCGGTCGCCATCCTCGAAATGGACGTTGGAATTGATCTCCAGCGTGACCGGACCGGTCCTGGCCAGGCGGGCGAGGCGGCGATAATCCTCCTGCGCGATTTCCACCGCCGGCAGCGCCGCCGTATCCCCCACGGCATAGCGATAGCCGGTGCCGTGGACGAGGCCGCCCGGCCGTGCCGACATGATCGCATAGCCGACGGCACCCTCGGCCTTCAGGAAGGCGTCCAGCTTGCGTGGCCAGATGGTGCGATCATAGCGGGGCTTGTCCCAGTCCGGATCGAAGCTTGGCTGCTCCACCTTGTCGAGTTTCGCGATGTCCCCGCTTTCCAGCCGCTTGAAGGGGGCGGTCGTCTCGTCGATCGCGGGGGCTGGCCAGGTGACGAGCACGATCTTTCCGGCCAGCTTGCCGCGCCATTCGGTGAAATCGCGTTCCCTGTTCATCGGCGCCACGATGATCGGCGCGGTCAGCGCGCCGCCGGTGCCGGGTGTCCAGGCGATCGGGATCGATCGCAGCATGATGGGGCGGGGCGCCACCATCCGCACACTGGCGCTCTCGATCCACCAGCCGCGTCCGAAATCGAAGCCTTCCTTGTGAACGTTCGAGAGCCCCCAGGCCTTGAACTGGTCCTGGGTCCACGCCTCCGCCGCGCGCATCGCGGGTGAATTGGTGAGCCGGCCGCCGATCCGGTCGGTCAGATAGGCTGCGGTCTGCATCACCTGGCTATGCGCGAAGGCCTGATCGGCGATCCGGTTGACGGTCTGCGGATCGGGCGCAGCCGCGGCGCCGGGTGAGGCGATGGCGGCTGCGCCCGCCAACAGCATCGCCGGAAATCTAAGCTGATCGCGCATATCGTTCCCCCTGTTTCGGGGAAGCTAGAGCGATTTCGCAGCGGGTGGAATCACCTGTCGATCGGAAAAGATGCGGGGAGCGGGCGCCCCTCGCCGGCGATCCCGAAGCCGCCGGTCAGTCCTGGCGCGCGGGCTCCGGGCCGACATGGACGTCGATCGCCAGCGCCTCGTGGCCACCGCCCGTGCGCAGGCCCGATATGGGCGCGGCCTCGCGATGATCGAGGCCGATCGCGACGCGCACATGATGTTCGCGCGGGCAGCACCCCTCGAAGGAATCGAAGCCGATCCAGCCATAGCCGTCGACCCAGATTTCCGCCCAGCCGTGGGCGGCATGGCCGCCTTCCCCGCCGGGGCGGTAGAGATGGCCCGCCACGTAGCGCGCCGGCAGGCCGGCGCTGCGGGCGGCGGCGATCAGCACATGGGCATTGCCCTGCGGATCGGCAGCGCGCGCGGCAAAGCGCGCCGCGGCGGAATGATCGGTGGCGGGGTCGGCTTCGGCGGGCTCCATCCAGTCCGCAACGGCTTCGGCCAGAGCGTGCGCGCGGGGCTGCGCCTCGGCGGGCAGGGCCAGTGCCGCGATATGATCGGTCAAAGCCTCGTCCGCGCGGGTGAGCGGGGTGGACTGAAGATAATAAGCGGGCGGCAATGTCTCGACGGTGCCGATCACCATGCCGGCGCGATCGTCGGTCAGCACCTCGCCCGAAACCTCGATCGCGATCTGCGCGAGCGGGCCATCGAGATAGAGCATCGTCGTTTCGTTGCCATAGCCGTCGCGCGCGGATTTCAGCCGCGCATCGCGATCGACATCGATCCGCCACGAAACGATCGACTGCCCGGCATGATTGCCCGGCGTGAGCCGAAGGAGCTGGACGAGCCGCGCCTGCGGCTCCGAGAAGCGATATTCGCTGCGATGTTTGACGAAGAGGCGCACGACTCAGGCTTTAGGCGAGCCGGTGTGTCGCGGACAAGCGGGCGAAAGGTCTTGCCCGGCCGTCATGCCGCGAAAGGCGGGCCGCGTGGCGATCTGCCGCCCGGCCGGGGATCATCCGAAGCGGAACTGCGCGGCGATGGCGCGATCCAGCCGCGCATTCTCGATCAGGAACGCTTCGAGATATTCGTGCAGGCCCTGGCCAAACACGCCGTCAATGTTCGTGCGCGCGAGCATGGCCTGCCGCTGGCGTGCAAGCCGGTCGGCCTCGCCCTGCCGCCCCAGCCGCTTGCCGATGAAGGCGAGATGCCCGAGCACCTCGTCCGCCGATCCGGAAAGACTGCGCGGCAGCTCCGATTTCAGGATCAGCATGTCGGTGACGAGCCAGGGCTTGAGCTCGTCATGATAGAGCCAGCGATAGGCGGTATTGGCCGAAACGGTGTGAAGGATGGTCGTCCATTGATCGCGATCGATCACGCCGCCCACCTTCTCGCCTTCCGGCAGCAGCAGATGATATTTCACGTCGATCAGCCGCGCGGTGTTGTCCGCCCGCTCGATCGCGGCGCCCAGCCCCAGGAAGGCATAGGCCTCGTTGCGGAGCATCCGGTGGAGCGCGCCCTCGAATCCGCGGGTTTCGGCACGGATGCGCTCGATCACGGACAATGTCTCGCGCGTGTCGCCCATGTCGATCACGTTGCGCAGGCCCAGCCACGCGCGGTTGACGGTTTCCCAGGCATCGCGGGTCAGCGCCGTGCGCACCGATTTGGCGTTCCAGCGCGCGGCATCGAGGCAGGCGCGAATCGAACTGGGATTGTTCGCCGCAAGCGTCAGGAAGTTCGAAACCTCGCGCGGGCGCAGATCCGCGCCGGTGGCGGCGAAGCCCCGGTCGGCGCCCACCACCAGCAGCGCGCTTTCCCAGGCGGTGGCGCCGGCCGGGCGCGCGGAAAGCGCATCCAGCCGCACGGTCGCCTCGATCAGGCGGGCGGTGAACTCGGCGCGTTCCACATAGCGGCCGATCCAGTAAAGCGAGGCGGCGGTGCGCGAGAGCATCAGCCCTGCCCCTGCGACTGGCCCGTCGAGCGCGGAAGCGAGCAGATATCGGGCGTGTCACTCAGGATCAGGCTGTCCTTCGTGCCGCCCCCCTGGCTGGAATTGACGACCAGCGAACCCTCCTTGAGGGCGACCCGCGTCAGCCCGCCCGGCACGATATGCACGCCATCCGATCCGCTCAGCACGAACGGGCGGAAATCGACATGGCGGGGCGCGATGCCCTTTTCGGTGAGCGTCGGCACGGTGGAAAGCGCAAGCGTGGGTTGCGCGATATAGCGGTGCGGCTCGGCCTTCAGCGCGGCTCGGAAATCCTCGATCTGCTGCCTCGTGGCGGTGGGGCCGACGAGCATGCCATAGCCGCCCGATCCGTCCACCAGCTTCACCACCAGCTTCTCGAGATTGTCGAGCGTGTATTTCAGTGCCTGCGGCTCGCGGCAGCGATAGGTTTCCACATTGGGCAGCTTCGCCTCGCCGCCCGAATAATATTTCACGATTTCCGGCATATAGCTGTAGATCGCCTTGTCATCGGCGATGCCGGTGCCCGGCGCGTTCACCAGCGCCACATTGCCCGCCAGATAGGCCGCGATCAGCCCCGGCACGCCCAGCAGCGAATCCGGCCGGAAGAAGAGCGGATCGATATAATCGTCGTCGATGCGCCGGTAGATCACATCCACGCGCACGCGCCCGTCGATCGTGCGCATCCACACGATATCGTCGTCCACCTCCAGATCGGCCGGCTCCACCAGCTCGATCCCCATCGAATCGGCGAGGAAGCTGTGTTCGTAGAAAGCCGAATTGAAGTGGCCCGGCGTCAGCAGCACGCAGACGGGCTCCGATCCGCGCCCGCGCGGGGCGACCGAACGCAGCGTATCGCGCAGCAGATCCGGATAGCGATCCACCGGGCAGACGTTGAAGCGGTGGAAGATTTCGGGGCACAGGCGCAGCATCGCCTCGCGATTTTCCAGCATGTAGGAAACGCCGGAAGGCGTGCGCGCATTATCCTCCAGCACCCAGAAATCGTCCGGCCCGGTGCGGACGAGATCGATGCCACAGATATGCGCGAACACGCCGTGGGGCGGCTTCTGGCCGGCCAGGAAGCCCCGGAACTGGGGATTGGCGAGCACCAGTTCCTGCGGCAGCACGCCATCCGCCAGGATCTTGCGCGGGCCATAGACGTCCGCAAGGAAGGCGTTGATCGCCTCCACGCGCTGGACGAGCCCTTCCTTCAGCCGCTCCCATTCGGGCGCGGTGAAGATGCGCGGCACGATATCGAAGGGGATGATCCGCTCGGCGCTTTCCTCATCGCCATAGACGGCGAAGGTGATGCCAAGCTGGCGGAAGGCCGCCTCCGCGGCCTTCTGCCGGCGATCCAGTTCGCTGTCGGGCGTTTCCTCCAGCCACGCCCCCAAGGCGGAAAACTCCGCTCGGGGCTGGTCGCCGCCATTCCCGAAAATCTCATCAAAAGCGGCCGGAGAGGTCATCGGGCTCCTTGGTCTCGAAGGACGACGGGCAGACTGCAACGCCTCGCGGCGCTGCACAAGTGCCTAACGGTGCACCTGCGAAAAGCGTTGCGCCGGGCGGGATTTCGTCCCCCCGGCGCAGCATTTCGGCAACTGCCGCCTCCATCGTGGCCCGTTGCGGCGCGGGTCAGAGGCCCACCACCCCGCCGTCATTCTTGGTGATGACGATCGTGGCCGATCGCGGGCGCACGCCCGGTGCCGCAGTGCCGCTCTGGTTGGCCGGCCAGTTGCTGGTGATGTTGCTGGGCGATCCATTCTCGCCGGGATGCTGGATGTTCACAAACAGCGAGCGGCCGTCCGGCGTGGTGTCGATGCCCGTGATCTCGCATTCCTTGCAGCCGACGAGGAAGCGGCGCAGCGTCGTCCCCGGCGCCTTGCCGATGCGCGTCGCCTGCGTGGCGTTGGCCGTGCCGATCGTGTTGGTGATCGTGCGCGTGCCGCCATCGCCGACAGTGCCGGGCTGGGCGGCCAGCAGCATGCAGTTGGTGACGTCCGTATAGGCGCCATCGTCCGTCTCGATCCACATCACCGGGTTGACGAGGCCGGATGCGTTGGACGTGCGGCCGAACCAGAGCCCGTCCGGCGACGAGAAATCATTGGTCGCATCGAGGCCGGAAAGGTTGATGTTCGTCGGATTGAGATCGGATCCCGCGCCGAATGCGTAGATATCCCAGGCGAAGGTGGCCGCCTCGGTCGTGTCGGCTGTTTCGCGCAGGCGGATGATGTGGCCGTTGGCATTGCCGTTGGTGACGGTGCCGTTGGTGCGCGGATCGGTATAGGCGCGCGGGTTGGCCGCATCCGTATTGGCAACGGTGCGCGAACTGTTGTTGGTCAGCGTGCAATACATCTCGCCGGTCGAGGGGTTGATCGCCGTCCATTCCGGCCGGTCCATCTTGGTGGCGCCCAGCACGTCCGCCGCGAGGCGGGCGTTGACGAGCACGTCCGCCTGATCGGCGAAGGCATAGGTGGCGTTGGTCGCGGTCAGGCCGCCCTGGCCGAAGATCAGCGGCAGCCACGTGCCGGTGCCGTCGGCGTTGAACCTGGCGACATAGAGCGTGCCCGTGTTCAGATATTTGTCGCCCGTCGCCAGACGATCGCTGGGGCTCGCATCGGCCGCGACCCAGGGCGTGGCCGAGACGAACTTGTAGATATATTCGTTCTGGGCATCGTCCCCCATGTAAAAAGCGGGCTTCACGCCGATCACGGTGCGGCCCGCCCAGCAGCCCTCATGATTCATGCGGCCCAGCGCCGTGCGCTTGCGCGGGGTGGAGGTGCTGGTGAAGGGATCGATCTCCACGCACCAGCCGAACTGGTTGGCCTCATTGCGGAAATCGCCCGTGCCGTCGGCGGCGGCGCCGGCCAGCGCGGTGATGTTCCAGCGGCGGTAGAGAGTGCTCGTCGTATCGGCGGGCGCAACGGTCGCCCAGCCATAATTGCCGGCGCGCCCTTCGGGGATTCCATAGCGGGCAAGGGCGACATTGGCCTTGGCGGTCGATCCGCCGCGCGTGGCGACATCGCCCGTCTCGCGGCGGAAATAGCCGGCCCAATTCTCCTCGTTGGTCATGTACGTGCCCCAGGGCATGTAGCCGTTGGCGCAATTGTTGATCGTGCCGCGCCCGGCGGCGCCGGTGGGGGAGAAAGCGGTGCGCAGCGCGGCGTTGCCGGCCACGGGCCCCGCGAAGCTCGTTCCCGTCAGCGGCGTGACGCGCCGGTTGAGTGTGCCCGCCTGCACATAGCTCCACGCGCCGCCGGAGGAGGCGCGGACGATCTCCACCACGGAGATGCCGTGGCATTCCATCTCCTTCAGCGCCTCCGCCTCGGGGCGCACGCCGCCGGTGCTGGTCGCGCCGCTCGGGTGCAGATAGGCCTGGGTGATATTCTCGTGATTCAGCACGAGCAGGCCGCGCAGGCTGTTTGTGGGATCGGGCGACGTGCCGGTCGCGGCGAGACCGAAATAGGACATGCCATCATGATGATCGCCGGCGCGGCCCGAATAGCCGCTGTCCGTGCCGTTGTTCGCGAAGGCGGAGGTGGCCGTGTTGATCGGATCGCCCAGGCGATACAGCACCGTCACGGAATAGCCGTCCGGCACCTTCACGATATCGTCGAGGCTCTTGGGAACGGCCGTGAAATCGATCTGCGCGGGCTGAACGGTCACGGTCGTGTCCGCGGTGACGGCGCCGCCGCTGCCGCTCGCGCTGTAGCGGAAGGTGAGGATCGTCGATGCGGAGACGCTGGGCGCGATGAAGGTCGCGGTCGTGCTCGTCTTCGTGTCGAAGGTCACGGCCGGGCCGCTCACCTGCGTCCATGCGTCGGCGCCGGCGGTGGCGTTGGCGGTGGATCCGGAAAGCGTGACGGCCTTGCCCGATCGCGTCGTCATCGCGGCGCCGGCATTGACGACGGTGCCCGTGCCGGAAGCGAGCGTGCTGCCATCGCCGCCGCAGGCGGAAACCATGCCGCCGAGCGTTGCCACCGTCAGCGCGGAAATCCCGCCGAACAGGGTCTGCCGGCGCGAATAACGCTGGTCGATAATGTCGTGGATGCTGGGATTGGCGCTGACGTTCGCATCGATCAGTCCGTCATCATATCCGTTTGTCATCGTAGCCCCCTAAAGCTCCAGGTGGCTGCGCCTCTGAAGGCGTTGGATGACTCGTACATGACGGATGGAAGACGTCTGTGCGTCACGGGCGGATCGGCGATCGAATATCGCCCGTCATTCCGGAATTCGGTGCCGGTGCGTGTTGCGCGCTCCGGCCACATGAACTCTCCGACAAGGCCCCGCCGGATCCGCGATGAAGCGGATCAGGCGAGGGCGCTGTCGAGTGCGTTCATGATATCAGGCGACTTTCGAAACCTCTTCGGGTTCGCGCAGCACATAGCCACGGCCCCAGACCGTCTCGATATAATTCTCACCGCTGCAGGCGAGGCTCAGCTTCTTGCGAAGCTTGCAGATGAAGACGTCGATGATCTTCAGTTCGGGCTCGTCCATCCCGCCATAGAGATGGTTGAGGAACATTTCCTTGGTCAGCGTTGTGCCCTTGCGCAGCGAGAGCAGCTCCAGCATCGCATATTCCTTGCCGGTCAGGTGGACGCGGCTGCCATCGACCTCGACGGTCTTGGCATCGAGATTCACCGCGAGCTTGCCGGTGCGGATCACGGATTGGCTGTGGCCCTTCGAACGGCGCACGATCGCATGGATGCGGGCAACCAGCTCTTCGCGGTGGAAGGGCTTGGTCACATAATCGTCGGCGCCGAAGCCGAGCGCGCGCACCTTGGCGTCCGTCTCGGAGGTGCCGGAAAGGATCAGCACAGGGGTCTGCACGCGGCTGACGCGGAGCTTCTTGAGCACCTCATAGCCGGTCATGTCCGGAAGATTAAGGTCCAGCGCGATCAGGTCGTAATCATAGAGCTTGCCCAGATCGAGGCCTTCTTCGCCCAGATCGGTCGTGTAGACGTTGATGCCTTCCGCGCCGAGCATCAGTTCGATGCTGCGTGCCGTGGTGGGATCATCCTCGATCAGCAGAACCCGCATGTGCCTAACCCTTCGTTATCATACCCCCGACGGAGCCCCTCCGCCTGTCGTTCATACTTATTACCGGAAAAAGTTAATGTTCGTTTAAAAACGATACCAGCTCGTCAACGATCGTAAACGGCGGTGGTGTCCCGCACAGGGTTTTTCATGAACATCGCATGCTACAATGGTCGAATGCCGCCACTTAACATCCTTTATGAAGACGCAGAATCCCTGATTATCGACAAGCCGGCGGGGCTCCCCGTCGATCGTCCCCGCACGGGTGGCGAATCGCTCGAGGGGCGGCTCGATGATCTGAGATTCGGGTTCGCCCGGCCGCCCGTGCCCGTTCATCGGCTGGATCGCGATACGTCCGGCTGCCTGCTCCTCGCGCGCAATCCCAAGGCGCTGCGGCGGTTCGGGGTGGCCTTTGAGGAGCGGCAGGTCGCCAAATCCTATCTCGCGATCGTCGCGGGCGATGTCCCGTCGGAAGGGGAGATCGACCTGCCCCTCGCCAAGACGAGCACGGCGGAGCAGGGCTGGCGGATCGTGCCGGCGCGTTCCGGCAGGCCCGCGCGCACCCGCTGGCGCCTGCTCGCCCGGTCCGGCGCGCAATCCCTGCTCCTGCTCCTGCCCGAAACCGGGCGCACGCATCAGCTGCGCGTCCATCTCGCCAGCGGGCTCGATCGGCCGATCATCGGTGACCCCGTCTATGGCGCGGCGTCTGCGGATGGCATGATGCTTCACGCGTGGCGGCTCCATGTTCCGCGCGCGAACAAGCCGCCGATCGATGCGCAGGCGCCGCTGCCACCCCGCTTCGCCGCGCATGGCTTCGGTCCGGAGGCGCTGGATGGCCTCGCCTGAGCCGCCGCCTCTGCCCGAAGGCGCGCTCGAGGAACGCTTCCTCGCCGCGACCGGGCCGGGCGGGCAGAATGTGAACAAGGTCGCCACGGCGTGCCAGCTGCGGCTCGACGTCTATGCGCTGGGTCTCGCGCCGGATGTGTTCGCACGGCTCAAGATGCTGGCCGGCAGCCGCTGGTCGGCGGGATCGATCCTCGTCACGGCCCGCCGCTTCCGCACGCGCGAGGCCAATCGCGAGGATGCGCGCGCGCGGCTCGCGGAAATGGTCGCGCAGGCCCATATCCGCCCGGAACGACGCGTGAAGACCAAGCCCAGCAAGGCGGCCAAGGCCCGCCGGGTGGAGGCGAAGTCCCAGCGCGGCGCGATCAAGCAGGGCCGGGCCAAGCCCCGGATCGAATAGGACGGGCCTTCATGTATCAGTTCGATATCGCCGCCGCCGACAAGGCATCCCTCTATCGGGATCTGGAGCAGGCGCTGGACGCGCTCACCACCGGTGAGCCCGATCCGATCGCCAACATGGCCAATGCCGCCGCGCTGCTGTGGGAATATCTGCCCGATCTCAACTGGGCGGGCTTTTACCGCAACGTGGCGGGGGAGCTGGTGCTCGGCCCCTTCCAGGGCAAGGCGGCCTGCATCCGCATCCCGTTCGGCAAGGGGGTTTGCGGTGCCGCCGCCGCCACGCGGGAAACGCAGCGCGTGGAGGATGTGCACGCCTTTCCCGGTCACATCGCCTGCGATGCGGCGTCCGCGTCCGAACTGGTCGTGCCGATCCTGCACGATGGCCGGCTGATCGGCGTGCTGGATCTCGACAGCCCGATCGTGTCGCGCTTCGATGCGGAGGATCAGGCGGGCTGCGAAAGGCTGATGGCGCTGCTCGGCCCTCGCGTCACGACGCGTTAACAGTCCGCAACACACAGGCAATGCGGGTCGCATTATAAGCGGCCCATGACAAGCATCCTGCGTCCGCTTCTGCCGCTCCTCATGCTGATCCCGCTGATCGCGATCACGGGTGTTGCGCGGGCGGCCGCGCCTGTGGCGGCCACCGCTTCGGCCCGGCCGGCATCGGCGTCGCCGGCCCCGGTGCTTCGCTGTGCCCGCACCGGTGTCCGGATGATCTGCTGAAGCGCCTTCCGCTTTGATCTTATGGGCGCGCCGGTCCGCCGCGCGCTAGAAATCCAGCTTGTCGTAATGGTCCGGCGGGCCGATCACTTCCATCCTCTCGGCCAGCAGCGGCCGGAAGCTCGGCCGGCTCTTCATGCCGGAATACCAGTGGCGGGTCCGCTCATGCCCGCGCCAGTCGATCCCGCCGAGATAATCCGCCACGGATATGTGCGCCGCCGCCGCGAGATCGGCCAGGCTGAAGAGCGGCCCCGCGATCCAGCGGCGATGATCCAGCATCCAGTCGACATAATCCAGATGGCTGTTCGCCGCCCGCATCGCCTCGCGCAGGATCTTCGCGTCAGGTGACAGGCGGTGGACGAGCCGTTTCTCCATCCGCTCGAACATCAGTGGACGCACCACCTCGTCATGGAATTTGTGATCGAACCAGGCCGCGAGCCGGCGGATCTCGGCGCGGTTGGCGGCCGTACCCGGCAGCATCGAGGCGCGCTCGATCGTCTCTTCCAGATATTCGCAGATGGCCGACGAATCGATCAGCGGCAGGCCGGAACTCTTGTCGATCAGCACCGGCGTCTGGCCGGCGGGATTCATGTCGACGAATTCGTCGCGCTGCTCCCACGGGCTTTCGCGGATCAGCTCGCAGCCTTCCCCCTTCTCGCCGAGCAGCAGCCGGACCTTGCGCGAGAACGGACACAACGGAAACTGATAGAGCTGCCACATATTGGCGGTACGTTATGCGCGGGCCGCGCAGGATTCCAGCGCCGCCTTGCATGCTTTTCGGGCTTCGGCGGGAACAGATGGCGAAACCGGGGCCGCATCGCGGCCCCGGCCCCTGGGTTCAGCGGTTGCGATCGCCACCCTGCTGATCGCCGCGCCCGGCCTTGTCGCCATCCTTCGAATCGCGATCGTGCTGATCGCGATTCTGCTGGTTCTGCTGGCGATCGGCCTGCTGGTTGCGATCCTGCTGCTGATTGCGGTCGGCCTGTCCGGGGCGCTGTTCGCCGCCGGCGTTATTGTTCGCCATGATCTACTCTCCTGTGGTTATAACCCTCTGAGGGGCTTGGATAAAACGGTTCCGCTGCTTCGCCGTTCCCGCCGTTGCGACGAATCGAGGGCGAACCCGCCGAACCGATCGATGCCTGCCTGGGGCTGGCCGAAAATCCGCCAACGCCGCTTCGTGCTGCTTCTCTGTCCGGCGGGGCGATCACTGCCGGCCGGCTCAGAACTCCAGTTTCTCCCCGCCGAAGTTCAGTCGGCGGGTCACGTTCGCGTCCAGCACGGCCATCACGAAATAGGCTATGCCCCAGCGAAGCCGGTCGAGCAGGCCTGCCCGCGCCACCAGGGCGGGCGTGATCCGATTCGAATCGGCCACCTCGCCCTCGAAATAGCGGCGCATGTGCGCGGCGAAGGCCGGATCCGAGATGCGCAGCATCAGTTCCAGATTCAGGAACAGGCTGCGCATGTCGAAATTCGCCGATCCGATGTGGACGACCTCGTCGATCACATAGAGCTTCGTGTGCAGGCGCTGCGGCTGATATTCGAACACGTGCACGCCGCGTTTCAGCATGCGCCTGAACAGATGGCGCGCGGCCGCCACCGCCACGGCATGATCGGATCGCGATGGCGTGATGACGCGTGTCGTCCCCCCGCGCTCCGCCACCCGCTCGATCCGCCGCATCATCAGCGGATGAGGCGCGAAATAGGCGGAGATGATGTCCAGCCGGCGGGCATGCTTGATCTCGCGCTTCACGGTCTGTGCCCAGGGGGAAAGCCGCCGCGTGGGGCCGCCGAGCAGCCAGCGCACATTGCCGCCGCGATGCTCGCTCCACCGGCCGAGCGCCGCGCGCAGATCGCGCAGGCGGGGCCTCGGCTGGTGCGTCCATTCCGCCAGCGCGTCGAAATATCCGGTGAGCCGCTTCGCCGCGGGGCCTTCCACCCACAGGCCCAGATCGCGCCAGCCGGTGACGTCCTCGAAATAATCGTCCTGTATGTTGAAGCCGCCGATGATGACGCGCGCTTCGTCCGCCAGCGCCAGCTTCTGGTGGTTGCGGAGCAGATAGCGTCGGCCGAGGCGCGGAAGGAACCGGCAGACATCGGCGCCGGCGCCGGCCACGCCATCGAAGAAATCGTCGGGCACGGAACTGCCGAAACCGTCGACGATCAGCCGCACTCGCACGCCCCGTCCCAGCGCCGCCAGCATCGCCGCGCGCACCCGGCGCCCGGCCGCATCATCGCAATAGATGTAGTAAAGCAGCCTCAGCGATCTTTGCGCGCCATCGATCAGCGCGATCAAGGCCTCCAGCCTCTCGCTGCCGCCGATGAGCGGCCGGAGGCGATTTCCATCGACCTCGAAGCAGGGCGCATCGCCTGCCCCTTCGGAAAGATTGACTTCCGGGGCGTGGTTCATTAGATCGCCGGTCCTTCCGAAAGCCCGAAATTTGAAGAGCGAGGCGTTTCCATGGCGCGCGTAACGGTCGAAGATTGCGTCGACAAGATTCCCAATCGTTTTGACCTCGTGTTGCTGGCCGCTCAACGCGCGCGCCAGATTTCCGGTGGCGCCGAACTGACCATCGATCGCGATCGCGATAAAAATCCGGTCGTCGCGCTGCGCGAGATCGCCGAGGAGACCGTGCTTCCCGACGAGCTTCAGGAGATGGTCGTCTCCAATCTGCAGCGCGTGCAGATCGACGATGAGGATGCGCCCGACGCGGTCGGCTCTCTCGCCGCTTCGGCCGAGGCGCTGCGCCTCACCGCCGCAGCTCCGCCGCGCAACCAGAGCCTCGGCGCGGATTACGAATAAGGCCGGCGCTCCCGCGAAAAGCGGGAGCCCGAAACCCTCGACGGGGCGGCCCACGGCCGCCCTTTTCCGTGCGCGTCCGTGTGCGTGACAACCGGCCGGACTGTGCCTCCCCGGTCACGCCCGTTTCGATCCCGTATCTCCTCCGGCGCGAAAATATGGATCGGCGCTTGCCTTGAGGCGCGCCCGCGCCCCATCTTGGCTGTGTGCTGCGCCAATATGAGCTTGTCGATCGGGTCCTGAGCTACGATCCCGCCGCCGACGAGGCGCTGCTGAATCGCGCCTACGTCTTTTCGATGGCCGCGCATGGCAGCCAGATGCGGGCGTCGGGCGATCCCTATTTCAGCCATCCGATCGAGGTGGCCGGCATCCTGACCGATCTCCATCTGGACGACGAGACGATCGCCACCGCCATCCTCCACGACACGATCGAGGATACGGTCGCCACGCAGGAGGAGATACAGGCGAAGTTCGGGCCTGCCGTTGCCCGCCTCGTCGATGGCGTCACCAAGCTTTCCAAGATCGAGGCGCAGAGCGAGAGCGAGCGCGCCGCCGAAAATCTCCGCAAGTTCCTGCTGGCGATGTCGGACGATATCCGCGTGCTGCTCGTGAAGCTGGCCGACCGGCTTCATAACATGCGCACGCTCCATCACATTCCAAAGCCCGAAAAGCGCCGCCGCATCGCGCGCGAGACGATGGATATCTATGCGCCGCTGGCCGAGCGGATCGGCATGTACAGCTTCATGAGCGAGATGCAGACGCTCGCCTTCAAGGAACTGGAGCCCGAAGCCTATGCCTCCATCACCAGGCGGATGGAGCAATTGCGGGCGGGTGCGGGTGATCGCGTCGCGCGCATCACCTCCGGCCTCAAGCTGCTGGTGGGGCAGAAGGGCATCAAGGCCGAGGTGCAGGGCCGCGAGAAGCAGCCCTTCTCGATCTGGCGCAAGCTGGCCGAACGCCATGTCAGCTTCGAACAACTGACCGACATCATGGCCTTCCGCCTGATCGTCGAGGATATCGAGCAATGCTATCAGGCGCTGGGCATCATCCACCAGCGCTGGCCGACCATTCCGGGCCGTTTCAAGGATTATATCTCGACGCCGAAGCGCAACGGCTATCGTTCGCTGCACACCGCCGTGATCCATTCGGAACGGGTGCGCATCGAGATCCAGATCCGCACGCGGGAGATGCACGAGCAGGCTGAACATGGCGTGGCCGCGCACTGGGCCTACAAGCAGGGCCAGCCGATGCGCGGCGAAAGCTATGGCAGCTGGGTGAAGGATCTGGTCGAGCTGGTCGATACCGCCGCCAGCCCGGAGGAACTGCTCGAAAACGCCCGCATGGCGATGTATCAGGATCGCATCTTCGCCTTCACGCCGGCGGGCGAGCTGATCCAGTTGCCGAAGAATGCCACGCCCGTCGATTTCGCCTATGCGGTCCATACCGATCTGGGCGATCAGACGGTGGGCGCCAAGGTGAATGGCCGGGTCGTGCCCTTGCGCACCACGCTCAACAATGGCGATCAGGTGCAGATCCTGAAATCGAAGGCGCAGGAGCCGCAGCCCGCCTGGGAGAGCTTCGCCGTCACCGCCAAGGCGCGCGCGGCGATCCGGCGCTATGTGCGCCAGAAGGATCAGGCGGAATCGGTGGCGCTCGGCCGGCAATTTTATGATCGGATCGTCGCACGCCTGCCAGCGCAGCTGGGGCCGGATGCGCTCGCGCTCGCTCTCAAGCGGCTGCGCCTGCCCGATGCCGATCGGCTGATGGGCGCGATCGCGCGGCGGCAGATCACCGATGAACAGGTGATGGAAGCGCTGATGCCGGGCTCCACCGGCGAGGGGCAGGCGCCGGCCAAGACGGGGGCGGCCCAGCGCTCCATTTCGATGAAGGGGCTCACGCCCGGCGTGGCCTTCACGCTCGCGCCCTGCTGCACGCCGGTGCCTGGCGATCGCATCGTCGGCGTGCGCCTGCCGCATGCCCCCGTGGAGGTGCATGCGATCGAATGCCCGGTGCTGGCGAGCGCGGCCGAGGAGGATTGGATCGATCTCGCCTGGGGGGATGGCAGCGAGGGCGGCACGGCGCGGCTCCAGGTCGTCGTCCGCAACGAGCCGGGATCGCTCGCCGTGATGGCGGGCATCTTCGGCACGCAGGGCGCCAATATCGTCAATCTCAATCTCGCCCAGCGCGATGCCGGCTTCCACACCTATCAGGCGCTGATCGAGGTTCATGATCTCCAGCATCTGACGCGCATCCTCGCCTCGCTGCGCGCGGCCGATGCGGTGGTGCGCGCCGAGCGGATGGAGCCTGCGGTGGCGGCCGCCGCCGAGTGAGGGTGCGCGGCGGCCGGCGGGGCGACGTCATCCGGCGCGGATCCGCCCTGCTGGCCGCGATTACGCTGGGTGGCTGCGCGGTGCCGAGGATCGCACTCGGCGCGCTTCCTCCCAGCGATCATTTCGATGGCCAGCGCTTCTTCAATCCCGATGGCCGGCAGGGCACGGGCGGAGACCAGAGCCGGCATGGCGTGTCGATGCTGGAGCGGATGATCTCGCCCGGCCATCGGACATGGCCGAAATCATTGCCTGTCACGCCATCACGTCCGCCCGCGCGCGTGCCGGGCAGCGCGATGCTGGTCACGTGGATCGGCCATTCCAGCGTGCTGGTGCAGACTCAGGGGCTGAACATCCTGATCGATCCGGTCTGGGCGCAGCGCTCCTCGCCCGTCAGTTTCGCCGGGCCGAAGCGGGTGCGCCAGCCGGGCGTGCGGCTGGCCGATCTGCCACCCATCGATCTGATCCTGCTCAGCCACGATCATTATGATCATCTGGATACGGGGACGATGAAGCGCCTGTGGCGGCGCGATCGCCCGCTGATCGTGACGGGCCTCGAAAATGATCGCCTGCTGGCGCGATACGGGATCAAGGCGGTCGCGCGGGATTGGGGCGGCCGCGTTCCGTTCCGCCCCGGCATCGATGTGATCGTGAACCGCGCCCATCACTGGAGCGCGCACGGGCCGGGCGATCATGATCGCTCGCTCTGGATCGGCTTCACGATCACGCTGCCCGGCGGCAACCTCTATTATGCCGGCGATACGGGGCCGGGCGACATGCGCTGGGCGCCGGAGGCGCGCGCGGCGGGGCCGGTGCGCTTCGCTTTGCTCCCGATCGGGGCTTATCATTTCACCGGCCCCGTGACCGACAATCATATCGGGCCGGACGATGCGGTGCGGGCGTTCGGCCAGCTGGGCGCGGCCTATGCGCTCGGTGTCCACTGGGGCACGTTCGAACTGACGCCCGAGGGGGTGAACGAGCCGCGCGACAAGCTGGGGATCGCGCTCCGGCGCGAGCGGATCGATCCGGCGCGCTTCCGTGCGCTCGAGGCGGGTGAGACCTGGTGGATCCCGCTCATGCCCGGCGCGGGATGATCAGACGCGGAGCTTCTTGCCGATCTTGTCGAGAATGCCGTTCACGAAGCCGGTCTCGCGCTTTTCGTAAAAGGCATCGGCCACGTCGACATATTCGGTGATGACGGCGGCGGTCGGCACGTCGATCCGCGCCATCAGTTCGTAGGTGCCGGCGCGCAGGATCTGCCGCAGCGGACGATCCAGCCGGGCGAGGTTCCATCCCGAGGCCAGATGCGCCTCGATCGTCGCGTCGATTTCCTCCGCGCGCGCGGAAACGCCGCGCACCAGATCATCGAAGAAGGCGACTTCGGCGCGTTCGTAGCGCTCCTCGTCTATCTCGGCGCCCAGGCGATGCTGGTGGAATTCGTCGAGCAGGCGCGCGAGCGGCGTATTCTCCATCTCCTGCTGGTAGAGCGCCTGCACGGCGGCAAGGCGCGCCGCCGAGCGGGAGCGCGAGCGGGCGTTGGGCGCGCCGCTCACAGCCGCACCGCCACCGAGGCGGCATGGGCGGGTAGCCCCTCCGCATGGGCCAGCGCGACGGCCGCGGGGCCGATGGCCCGCAGGCTCGTCTCCGTGCAGGCGATGAAAGAGGTTCGCTTCATGAAATCCAGCACTGACAATCCCGAGGAAAAACGCGCGCGCCGCCCGGTGGGCAGCACGTGATTGGGGCCGGCCACATAATCGCCCACAGCTTCGGGGGTGTGGCGGCCAAGAAAGACGGAGCCCGCGTGGCGCACGCGGGCGAAAAGCGCATCCGGATCGGCCACGGCCAACTCCAGATGCTCGGCGGCGAGCCGGTCGACGAGCGGCATCGCCGCATCGAGCGCCGGCACCACGATGATCGCGCCGTTCGCATCCCAGGCGGCGCCGGCGGTGGCTTCTGTCTGAAGCCGGGCGAGTTGCGCGTTCACTTCGGCCGCGACGGCATCGGCAAAGGCCGCATCGTCGGTGAACAGGATGGACTGGCTGGTCGGATCATGCTCGGCCTGGCTCAGCAGATCGGCCGCGATCCATGCGGGGTCATTCTGCCCATCCGCCACCACGACGATTTCGGACGGGCCGGCGACCATGTCGATGCCGACCACGCCGAAAAGCTGGCGCTTGGCCTCCGCCACCCAGGCATTGCCGGGGCCGACGATCACATCGACCGGCTTCACCCTGTCCGTGCCATAAGCGAGCGCGGCGATGGCCTGCGCGCCGCCAATGCGGAAGATCTCGTCGACGCCGGCGATTTCCGCCGCCGCCAGCACGAGCGGGTTGATCTCGCCGCCCGGCGTGGGCGTCACCATCGTCAGCCGATCGACTCCGGCCGCCTTGGCGGGAATCGCGTTCATCAGCACGGAGGAGGGATAGGCGGCGCGCCCGCCGGGCACATAGAGGCCGGCTGCGTCCACCGCCCGCCAGCGCGCGCCGAGGCGCACGCCTGCGGCATCCATCTCGTCGCGATCGGCGGGCCGCTGGGCGGCGTGATAGGCTGTGATGCGCTCGGCCGCGAGCTCCAGCGCGCTGCGCAGATCGGGTTCGAGTCCGTCGAGCGCCGCGCGTCGCGTCGCGCGGTCCACCTCCCAGCCACCGGCATCCGGATCATGCCGGTCGAACCGTGCCGTATAGTCGCGCACGGCATCGTCGCCGCGCGCGCGCACGGCAGAGACGATCGCGGCGACATCGCGCGACACATCCTCGTCCGCCTCGCGCCGCGCATTGACCAGCACGTCGAACGCGGCGGCGAAATCGGGCGCTTCCGCATTCAGCCTAAGCGGCACTTTTCGTCTCCACCGCCGCGCGGAAGGCCTCGATCAGCGGGAGGATCTGCGCGGCGCGCGTCTTGAAGGCGGCCCGGTTCACGATCAGCCGCGCGGAGACGTCCGCGATCCGCTCCACCTCGACCAGCCCGTTCTCGGCCAGCGTGCGCCCGCTCGAGACGAGATCGACGATCCGGCTGGAAAGGCCCAGAACGGGGGCGATCTCCATCGCGCCGTTCAGCTTCACGCATTCGGCCTGCACGCCGCGCGCCTCGAAATGGCGGCGGGTGACGTTGGGATATTTGGTGGCCACGCGCACATGGCTCCAGCCGCGCGGATCATCCTTCATGGCCATGTCGGCGGGCTCCGCCACCGAAAGCCGGCAATGGCCGATGTCGAGATCCACGGGCGCATAGAGTTCGGAATAATCGAACTCCATCAGCACGTCCGATCCCACCACGCCCATCTGCGCCGCGCCATGGGCGACGAAGGTGGCGACATCGAAGGCGCGCACGCGGATCAGGCCGATATCGTCGCGATCGGTGGCGAAGCGCAGCGCGCGGCTGCCCTCGTCGCTGAAGGCCGGTTCGGGCCGGATGCCGGCATGCGCGAACAGCGGCATCACCTCGGAAAGGATGCGGCCTTTGGGGACGGCGATGATCAGCGGCTGGCTCATGGGAGCGCGCGCTTTACTCGGCCCCCTCCGGAGGAGCAATGCCGGCGCATGGCCGACGATGCACGCAATCGCGATTCCTTCCGCTGGCAGGCGGAATTCTGCGCCAAGAGCGGGATGCGGATCATCACGCGTGTCTGCTCCGGCCTGGCCGACGCGCTCGATCACACGACGCGCACGGGCGCGCGGGTGCTCGGCTGGCCGGGCGATCCCATCGCGGATGCCTTGCCGCTCCGGCTCGTCGGCGGTGTCCACGCTCTGTATCGCGCGCGGCGCGCGCCGGCGCTGGTGCCGCTGTTCGAGGATGAGGAGCATGATCCGGCGGTGATCGCGGCCGTGATCGCGCAAACGCTGGCGGCGCATGACGACGCGCTTTGGGCGTGGCTCGACGGGCCGCCCCAGACGAACGAGGCGGCGCGCTCCGCCGTGCTGATGTCGGGCCTGCTCGCTCTGGCCGATCGTTTCCGGCACGGGCTGGGCACGCCCGTCCGCTTCGAATTGCTGGAGATCGGATCGAGCGCGGGGCTCAACCTGATGATCGATCGCTACGGCTTCGATCTGGGCGCTGTGCGTGTCGGCCCGGAAAATCCGGAGATCCTGATCGCACCCGAATGGCGCGGCGCGCCGCCGCCCGACGTGCGGATCGAGATTGCCAGCGTGCGCGGCGTCGACAAGACGCCGATCGATCTTTCCAGCGAGGAATCGGCCGAGCGGCTGATGGCCTATGTGTGGGTGGATCAGCAGGACCGGATCGAGCGGACGACCAGGGCGATCGAAATGGCGCGCGCCGATCCGCCGCATCTGGGGGAGGGGGACGCGGCCGACTGGGTGGAGGCGCGCCTCGCCGAGCCGCAGCCCGAAGGTACGGCGCGCGTGCTGATGCACAGTATCGTCTGGCAATATCTGCCGCCGGAGGGGCAGGCCCGGATCGAGGCGGCGATGGCCATGGCCGGCGCGGCCGCGACGCCGGATCGCCCGCTCGGCTGGGTCGCCTATGAAGGCGAGCGCGCGCTGAAGACGCATGGACTCACCATCCGGTCATGGCCGGGCGCGGGCGAGACGGAGCGACTCGGCTCCGCCCATCCCCATGCTGCGTGGATCAGCTGGGAGCGGGGATAGGCCGGCTATCGGCCGCCGCGATCACCATATGCCCCGTTCCGCCAGCATCTCCGGCAGGTCCGCAGGAAAGTAGGGTTCGCCAAGCGCCGCCAGTGCCGCGCGATCGAACCAGCGATGCTCCTGCATCACCGCCCGTTCCAGCGCGGTATGGCCGTCCGTCGCCACGGTGGTATCCGGCGCGCGGACGAGGAAATAGCGCTCGTCGGCGGAGACGGGCACGCCTTCGATCGTGACGAATTCCACCTGCCGTCGCGCGACCTGCGCGCCGCAATCCAGCATGAGCCCGGTCTCCTCGCGCAGTTCGCGCGCCGCCGCCTGCTCATAGCTCTCGCCCGGATCCACAGCCCCGCCCGGCGTGCACCAGAAAGGCGGGCGATCCGAAGGCACGAAGCGGAACATCAGCGCCCGCCCCGCCGGATCGACGAGCAGGATGCGCGAGGCGGGGCGCAGCGCGCGCGGAGCCTCGCTCACGCTTCGGCCGGAGCCTTGGCCTTGATCGCCAGCGCATGGACGCGTTCGGCCAGCAGCCCGGCCAGTGCCTGATTGACCATGCGGTGCCGGTCCACGCGGGATCGGCCGGCAAAGGCCTCCGCCACGATCTCCACCGTGAAATGGCTTTCGCCGCGCGCGTCATGGCCGGCATGGCCGCGATGTTTCTCGCTGTCGTCGATCACGGCCAGCCGTTGGGGGGAAAGGGCGGAGCGCAGGCTGCGCTCGATCTCGGCCGCGACCGGCCCGGTTTTCTGCTCGCTCATCGCCCCTATATAGGTCGTTTTGCCGGGGAGATGACAAGGTGGCGGACGGGGCACGGAACACACGCTTTCACGGCCGGGTGCCGGGCGAGCGGATGTGCTCGGCACCTGGCTGTTCCCAGCCGGGCGAGTTTCGCGCGCCGCTGGAAAGCGGCCATCGTTCCGATTTCGATGGGCCGGGCGACTGGCGCTTCCTGTGCCTGGATCATGTTCGCGAGTTCAATCAGCGCTATAATTTCTTCTCCGGCATGACGGCGGAGGAGATTGCCGCCCAGCAGCGGCCCTATGCGGGCTGGGAGCGGGAGACGCGCGCTTTCTCTGCCGCAGGCGCCGATCTGCCGCCCAAATGGGCCGATTTCCACGATCCGCTGGATGCAATCCAGGCGCGTTTCCGCGCGACGCGGCCGGAGGAGCGCAAGGATGGGCGGCCGCTTTCGGGCGAGGATCGCACGGCGCTGAAGGTGCTGGGGCTGGAGGTGGATGCTGATCGCCGCGCGCTGCGCGAACGATATTCGGAGCTTGTCCGCCGCTATCATCCCGATCGGAACGGCGGGGATCGCAGCCACGAAGGCGCGCTGCAAAAGGTGATCGAGGCCTATCAGCTTCTCCGGAAAGCGCCCGCTTTCGCGTAAGCCTTTCCGTCACCCGATCCGTTTCGCCACCTCTTCCCATTGCTCGGCCACCTTGGCCCAGCCCTGTTCGAAGCCCATCGCCCTGTGCTGCTCATAGGCGTCCCGGCTCCAGTGGCGCGCGCGGCCGCGATAGAGCGTCTTGGTTCCCTGCGGCTCGAATTCGAAGAAGCCGACCATGAACGGACCGGCCGGCTTCCAGCCCAGCTGGAACGCATCGGTGAACACGATCAGCCGCTCGGGCACCACCTCCAGATAGACGCCCTCGTTGGGCATCACCTCGCCGTTCGGGCCATACATGGTGACGGCCGAACGGCCGCCCGCGCGCAGATCCATCACCTGCACTTCGGCGCGCCACGGCGGCGGGCAGAACCATTCGTTCAGATGATCGGTATAGGCTTTCCACAGCGCCGCGACCGGCACGCCCATCAGCCGTTCGATGGAAAGCTCCAGCGCATCGCTCATGCATCCTCTCCCCGGAAGGCGCGCTCGATCGCGGCCACATCGATCCTTCGCATCGTCATCATCGCCTCCATCGTCCGCCTGGCGGCCGCGCGATCGGGCGAGGCCATCGCCTCGTTCAGCGCGCGCGGCGTGATCTGCCAGGAAAAACCCCAGCGATCCTTGCACCAGCCGCAGGCGCTCTCCACGCCGCCATTGCCGACGATCGCGTCCCAGTAGCGATCCGTCTCCTCCTGATCCTCGGTCTGCACCATCAGGCTCACCGCCTCGTTGGGCTGGAAGATCGGGCCGCCGTTGAGGCCCAGGAAGGGCCTGCCCAAAACGGTGAATTCCACCGTCAGCTCCATGCCCTGATGGCCGCCCGGAAAGTCCGCCGCCGCCGCCGCGACGGGTCCGACATGGCTGTCGGGAAAGACGCTCGCATAGAATGAGGCGGCCTCGCGCGCCTCGCCATGATCGAACCAGAGGCAGGTGACGAGCTTCTCCATCGCCGCCGCCTCAGGTAATCGGGGCGGAGACGAAGCCGACCGCGGCACCCTGCGGATCGATCGCGAGGATCACACGCTCGCCGCCGGGCACCTCCATCGGCCCCATCACCACCTGGCCACCTTCGGCCCGTATCGTCTCCACCGCCGCATCCACATCCGCGATGCGGAAATAGAAGATCCAGGCGGCCACGGGCTGGTTGGGCTGCTGGCGCATCACCGCGCCGAAGGGCTCGGTGCCATGAGCGGTGCGCAGGAAATGATATTCCCCCATTTCGCCCATCGGCATCGCGCCTTCCTTCACGAAGCCGAAGAGCGTGCCGTAGAAATGGAGCGCCGCCGCATCATCCGGCGCGATCAGCTCGTTCCAGCTGCAATGGCCCGGCGCCCGGCGATCATAAGCGGTGCTGCGCTCGTCCGGCTCGCCACGCATCACATAGATGTTCACGCCCTGCGGATCGGCCAGGAAGGCGAAGCGGCCCACGCCGGGCATGTCCATCGCCGGCATGTGCAGCCTGCCGCCCCGCGCCTCGATCGCGTCGACCGCCGCGTCGACATCGTCCACGCCGATATAGCCGTGCCATGTCGGCCGCATCGGCGCGCCATCGGGCAGCTTCATCAGGCCGCCGGCATTCTGGCCGTCAGGCGCGGTGAGGATCCGGTAATCCATCGGGGAAGGCTCGCCGTTCAGCACGGCGCGGGCGATCGTCCAGCCTGCCACTTTCTCGTAAAAGGCCTGCGCCGCGTCCGCATCGCTCGTCAGCAACTCGTACCAGATCCATTCGCCATGATGGTTGCGTGGCATCGTCTCTCTCCTTGCTGGTCGCCTTCCCGATGAGGCCTTATCGATCGAGGATCGGCGCGAATCCGCCGAACATCATGCGCTTGCCGTCAAAAGGCATGTCGGCGGGCGGGGTCTTCATCCGATCATCCGCCAGGAAGGTCTGCATGCCGGTGTCGCGCACAGCGCGGCTCGGCCATTCAACCCAGGAGAAGACGATCGTTTCCCCTTCGGCCGCGTGCGTGGCGCGATGGAAATCGGTGATGTGCCCGTGCGGCACATTGTCGCCCCAGGCCTCGACATAGCGGGTCACGCCATGATCGCGGAAAATCGCGCAAACGGTGCGGGCCAGGCTCAGATAGGCCTCCCGATTGGCCGCCGGCACGGCCAGCACGAAGCCATCGACATAGCCCATGTCGCCGCCCGGCCCCTCGTCCATCATCACGTCGAAGCCGCCATAGATCATGCGCTGTCCGTCGAAGGGCAGGGGAGGCATCTCGCCCATGCGCGGATCGGTCATGATCTTCTCGACGGCGGCGTCATAGGCGGCGCGATCGGGATATTCGATCCAGCTGAACAGCACCGCTTCGTCCTCGCGGCGCTGCACCGCGCCGTGAAAATCGTTCAGCTTGCCCGCCGGCACATCATCGCCCCATGCTTCCACCAGTCGCGTCGCGCCGAATTCCTTGAACAGTGGAAGCGCGCCTGCCGCATGATCGCGATAGGCCGCCTTGTTGGCGATCGGCACGGGCGTGAGAAAGCCCTGCACGTAGGTCATGCCCCCGCCTCCTGCCTTGGCGGTTCGCGCCAGCCGGCCGGCGGCTGGCCGGTGAAGCCCGCCATCTGCGCCGCCAGCGCGCGCTGGAAGGCGGGGCGCTCCGTCCCGCGCGCCACATAGGCTTCCAGCATGGGCTGCGCCTTCAACAGCGGATCCCCGTCCATGATGCGCAGGACCGCGATCATCAGCAGATCGCCCGCGCTGAACGCGCCGTCATACCATTGCCGGTCGCCCAGCCGATCGGCCGTCCGGGCGAAGCGATCCGCGATCCGTTTCTCCACGCCCGGCAGGCGCGGCGCGGACCAGGGCTTGTCCGCCTCGAAGGCGGTGCACATCGCATGATCCATGATGAAGGGCTCGACCGAGTTGATCGCGGCAAAGCTCCATTCCAGCGCCTTGGCGCGGCCGGCGGGGTCGGCGGGCAGCAGCCCGGCCCGCGTTTCGGCGATGTGCAGCACGATCGCACCGGATTCGAAAAGGGCGGTGCCATCGCCCTCATAGGTCGGCACCTGACCATAAGGTTGCAGGGTGCGATGCTCGGGCCGCTTCTGTGCGCCCTGGCTCAGATAGCGCACGTCATAGGGCTGGCCCACTTCCTCCAGCGCCCAGCGCACGCGCAGATCGCGCACCTGGCCCTTGGCGAAATCGGGCACCCAGTCATAGGCGGTGATGACAGGTTTCATCCTCTCTCTCCCGTTTTCGGTTGAACGCACGGGCGCGCGGATCCGTTCGTCGCGCGGCCGGGTCCGCGTGCGGTCAGGCCGGAACCTGCTCCGCCGCCTCGCCCATCGTCTGCGCGGCGGCCGCCATATCCATGAAGAAGGGGCCGTAGCCGTGGCCGTCGAGATCCTCGAAGGCGCGCGAATACATGAAGCCCAGATCCTCCGGATCGTGCAACTCGCGCCCGCCCGCCGCCAGCGCCTTTTCGGTGAAGGCGTCCACATCGGCGCGGCTGTCGAACGCATAAGCGTAGAGCGCGCCGCTCACCGTCCGCGCGTCGATGATCTCCTTGCTGGTGAAGGTGCGATAGAAATCATGGCCCAGCAGCATCACGTAGATCGCGTCGGACCAGACCATTGCCGACGCCTTCTCGTTGGAGAACATCGCGTTCTTCTCGAAGCCGATCGCCTCGTAGAAGGCGGTCGCCTTCGCCACGTCCGCCACGGGCAGGTTCACGAAGATCGTTTTCGCCATCGTCACTCTCCTTTGCGCCGATTCGATTTGCTCAGGATGACAATGTGAGTTATTAAAAACAACTATGAAGTTAGAAAAAGTGACTGACGCCGAAAAAAGGACGCCGAAACGGTGGTATGACGATGCCTGCGGCACGGCGCTGGCGCTGGAGCTGGTGGGCGAACGCTGGTCGATGCTGATCGTGCGCGAGCTGATGTACGGCCCCCGCCGCTTCGGCGAACTGAAGGCGAGCCTGCCGGGGATCAGCGCGAACGTGCTGACGCAGCGGCTGGAAAGCCTGGAAGAGGCCGCGATCCTGATCCGCCGCCGGCTGCCCGCGCCCGCCAATGTACAGGTCTATGATCTCACGGCGTGGGGGCGTGAAAGCGAGACGGCGATCATGGCGCTGGGCAAATGGGCCACGCGTTCGCCGCTGCACGATCCCTCCGCCTTCATGAGCGGGGCTTCGCTGATGATGTCGATGCGCACCCTGCTGGTGCCGGGGCGGATGGGCGATCTGGCCTTCGCGCTCGGCCTGCGGCTGGGCGCGGACCATTTCTCCGCCGAGGTGGGAGGGGACAGGATCGAGGTGAGCCGCGGCCATGCCGGGCAGCCGGATCTGACGATCGAGGCCGAGCAAGCCCTGCCGATCCTCGCCTTTCTCTATGGCAAGATGCCGCCCGAGCCGATGGAGGCCGATGGCCGGCTGCGCATCGGCGGCGATCGCGCGCTCGCGGCTCGATTCGCGGCATTGTTCGAGTTGCCGGCCAAAATCTGAGGGCCGAATGAAGCATTGCGATCACCGCGCCGCCTGCTTAGGCACCGGGCGAGGCACCGGCCTTTCCGTGCCCCGATTTTGAAGTCTTCGAGGATCGCATGACCGACATCCCCAACGTCCAGCCCGACAGTCGCGACGCGACGGTGCTCGATGCGCCGGACAAGATGGTCAAGGTGCGCGACCTGTTCGGCATCGACAGCGATCTGGAGGTGCCCGCTTTTTCCGAAGCGGACGAGCGCGTGCCCGATCTGGATCCGGCCTATGTGTTCGATCCGGAAACCACGCTCGCCATCTGCGCCGGCTTCGCCTTCAATCGCCGCGTGATGGTGCAGGGCTATCACGGCACCGGCAAATCCAGCCATATCGAGCAGGTTGCCGCGCGCCTGAACTGGCCGTGCATCCGCATCAATCTGGATGCGCATATCAGCCGTATCGACCTGATCGGGCGCGATGCGATCGTGCTGCGCGATGGCCAGCAGGTGACGGAATTCCGCGAAGGCCTGCTGCCCTGGGCGCTGCAGACGCCTTCGGCGCTCGTATTCGACGAATATGATGCCGGCCGGCCGGATGTGATGTTCGTGATCCAGCGCGTGCTGGAAACGGAGGGCAAGCTCACGCTGCTCGATCAGAATCGCGTGATCCGCCCGAACCCGTGGTTCCGCCTGTTCGCCACCGCCAACACGGTGGGCCTGGGCGACACGACCGGCCTCTATCACGGCACCCAGCAGATCAATCAGGGCCAGATGGATCGCTGGAACATCGTCATCACGCTCAATTATCTGCCGGCCGCCACCGAGGCGCGGATCGTGCTCGCCAAGAGCGGCGAATATGACAAGCCGGAGGGCAAGAAGACGGTCGACAACATGGTCAAGGTCGCCGAGCTGACGCGCCAGGGCTTCATGGCCGGCGACATTTCCACCGTTATGTCGCCCCGCACCGTGATCTCGTGGGCGCAGAATGCTCTGATCTTCGGCGATATCGGCTTTGCCTTCCGCCTTTCCTTCCTCAACAAGTGCGACGAGGCGGAGCGCGCGCTGGTGGCCGAATATTATCAGCGCGTGTTCGGCAAGGAATTGCCCGAAAGCGTCGTGGCCAAGAAATAGGCGATGGCCGAACGCACGCCCATCGAAGCCTTTCGCGAGGTGCTGGCGGGCACCGCGCGGGCGATGGCGCATGAGCCGGAGCTGGAGCTGAGCTTCACCTCCGAGGCGCCCTCCTCCTCGTTCAAGCAGGTGCGCGTGCCGATGCCGGGGCGGGGGCTTCCGGCGGAGCAGGTGGCCGAGGCGCGGGGCTTCGCGGACAGCTTCGCATTGCGCGAACGCTATCATGATGCGGCGCTCCACGCCCGCAACGCGCCCGCCGAAGCCACCGCGCGCGCCGTGTTCGATGCGGTGGAGCAGGCGCGGGTGGAGGCGCTGGGCGCGCGGGCGATGGAGGGCGTGCGCGCGAACCTCACCCATGCGCTGGAAACGCGTCTGCGCTCCGATCCGCTGACGCGTGCACGCTCCAAGGCCGAAGTCCCGCTCAGCACCGCCGTCGCGCTGATGGTGCGCGAGCGGCTGACCGGGGACGCGCCGCCCGCATCCGCGCGGGCCGGGCTGGATTTCGTGCGCGACTGGATCGAGGACAAGGCCGGTGGCGGGCTGGATGCGCTGGGCCTCGCGCTCGACGATCAATCCGCCTTTGCCGCGCTGGCCAGCCGGCTGCTGCAGGATCTGCAGCTCGTGGAGGCCGAAATCGCGCCGAACGAGCCCGACGACGCGAACGAATCGGATGGCCAGGACGAAGCGGAGGAATCCGGCGAGAGCGAGCAGGATCAGGAACAGCCCGGCGATTCGGATCAGACGCAGGCGGAGCAGCGCGCCGAGCAGGGCCAGGATAGCGAGCAGGATGCCGCCGGCCAGGAGGAGCAGGACGGCGATTTCGAGGGCGACAGCGAAATGGACGAGGATGGGCAGGACGGCATGCTGCCGACCCGCCCGAATCGCCCGGGCGGCGACATGCCCGGCACGCTCGACTATCAGAGCTACACGACCCGCTTCGACGAGGTGGTGGAGGCGACCGAACTCTGCACCGAGGAAGAGCTCACCCGGCTTCGCGCCTATCTGGATCAGCAGCTCACCCATTTGCAGGGCGCGGTGACGAAGCTCGCCAACCGGCTCCAGCGCCGGCTGATGGCGCAGCAGAGCCGCAGCTGGGATTTCGATCAGGAGGAGGGGCTGCTGGATGCGGCGCGGCTCGCGCGCATCGTCGTCAGCCCCGGCCACTCGCTGTCCTACAAGATCGAGCGCGAGACGGATTTCCGCGATACGATCGTGAGCCTGCTGATCGACAATTCGGGCTCGATGCGCGGCCGCCCCATCTCGATCGCGGCGATCTCGGCGGACATCATGGCGCGCACGCTGGAACGGTGCGGCGTGAAGGTCGAGATACTGGGTTTCACCACGCGCGCGTGGAAGGGCGGTCAATCGCGCGAGGCGTGGCTCGCCGCGGGCCGCCCGGCCTCACCGGGCCGGCTCAACGATCTGCGCCACATCGTCTACAAGCGCGCGGACGAGCCCTATCGCCGCGCGCGCAAGAATCTCGGGCTGATGATGCGCGAGGGGCTGCTCAAGGAGAATATCGACGGCGAGGCGCTGCTCTGGGCGCACAATCGCCTGATGGCGCGGCCGGAGGAGCGCAAGATCCTGATGGTGATCTCCGATGGCGCGCCGGTGGACGATTCCACGCTCTCGGTGAATTCGGGAAGCTATCTGGAGCGGCATCTGCGGCAGGTGATCGCCTGGATCGAAAGCCGTTCGCCCGCGCAATTGGTCGCCATCGGTATCGGCCATGACGTGACGCGTTATTATGCGCGCGCGGTGACGATCATGGATGCCGAGCAGCTTGGCGGCACGATGATCGAGCAGCTGGCCGGCCTGTTCGACGACGCCTGATCGGTATCCCGCAAATCCGATTGCCGGCGCCCCTGCGGGAGCAGGAGCCCGCTGCTGCCGGCGAATCGGATGGGATCATCGGTATCCCGCCTGTGCGGGGATGATCTGAAAGGATCGCTCTCAGCAATCCCGATCGATTGCGCGACCCGCCAGCGCGCCTACGCCCGCGCCCACGATGGTGCCGACGCCGCGATCGCCGCGGCCCGCCACCGAATTGCCCAGAAGGCCACCGGCGATCGCGCCGATGATCGTGCCGCCCGTGCCCTTGTCGCACCGGCCACGGCCGCGATAGCCGCGCCGGTCGTTGCCCGGGCCGCGCTGATAGCCGCGATCATCATAGCCATAGCCGCGACGCGAATCGCCACGATCATAGCCGTCGCGCTCGTAGCCGCGCTGATCGATCTGCTGATAATAGCCACGGTTGCCCTGCCAGCGCTGGGCATCGGCCGCAGCGGGCACGGCAGCGGCGGCGGCGAGCATCGCCGCAGCAAAGCCGATCTGCCTGAACATCGCCACTCTCCTAGCACCACGGCAAACATGCCGGGGATGGGACAGTCCCCATCCACGAATCGCTTTGTAGCGATTCGCGGCTGAGTGGCATCTGAATGGAGCCGTTAGCGGAGGTTCAGCCTCCGCCGGGGCACCATTCAGGCAGCGATCTTGGACTTCTCGATCTCGCGCTTCAGGCGACGGGCGCGCAGCGAGAGCTTCTCGGCCGAGGTCTTCAGCAGCCAGTTGTCGAGGCCGCCGACATGCTCGACAGAGCGCAGGCCGTGCGTGGAGACACGCAGGCGCACGCCCTTGCCCAGGGAATCGGAAATCAGCGTCACGTTCTGCAGGTTCGGCAGGAACGTCCGCTTGGTCTTGTTGTTAGCGTGGGACACATTGTGGCCCACCTGCCGACCCTTGCCGGTCAGCTCGCAAATACGCGCCATGCGCTCAAATCCCGTAAAGATCGGTGTTTCCCGGAAGGTCGCGCCCCTTAAGGGACATGGCGCGGTGCGTCAAGGTTGCAGGCGCATTCGCTGCAACCGGAACGGGGGCGAACCGTTGTCCGATGATAATATCGGAAAGGATTCGTCTGTCATGCGCGCGATCGTTTCGCTTCTCGCCCTCGTCGTGATTCTGGGCATCATCGGCGTCGCCACGGGATTCTTCAAATTCTCCGCCACGCCTGGCGAAATGCCGAAGATCGCGGTTTCCGGCGGCTCGCTGCCCCGCGTCAGTGCCGATGCCGGTTCGATCTCCCTTGGCTCCCGCAACGAAGCCGTGTCCGTGCCGGAGGTGAAGGTCGCCACCAAGCAGACTTCGGTGGAGGTGCCTACCGTTGCCGTACGGAAGCCGGACTGATGGAGGTCGCGAATCCTCCCGCGCGCCCTTCGATCGGCGCTCTGATCGCCGCCGTCCTGCTACCGCCGCTGGCCGTGTATCTCGCGCGGGGATTCGGCCCGGCATTCTGGATCTCGGCCGTGCTCACGCTCTTCTGGTGGCTGCCGGGTGTGATTTTCGCCCTCGTGATGCTCTTTACGCCCCCTCCCGCGACGTAAAGCATCGAATAGCAGCCGTCCGATTGACTCGATTTTCCGCCTCGCCCCCAATGCCCTGAAGGGGCGATGAGGGGGGTGAAATGGAGCAGGCGGAAGGGCGTCCGGGGCTGAACCGGCGTGAGATGCTGGCGGCCGCGGGTATCGGTGCGGCGGCCTTCGCGGCTTCGGCGCCGGCAATGGCCGCCGGCGGCTCGCAGCGGCCGATTCTCTTCACCCACATCGGCATCCTCATCGGGGATCGCGTTCGCGAGGACGCGGCCCTGCTGGTGGTGGGCGACAGGATTGCCGCGATCGACGGGACGGATGCATTGCGCGCCGCCCATCCCGATGCGGAGATCCATGACGGGCGCGGCAAGGTGTTGCTGCCCGGGCTGGTCAATTGCCACGCGCATCTTTCGGCCACGATCGCGCGCGGCTTCAACGAGGATTTCGGCTTTCCCAATTCGGCCCGGCTGAAGCTGACGCCGGAGAGCCTGCTTTCGCCCGACGAGCGCCGGCTGATGGTCACGATCGGCGCGCTGGAGGCGATTCGCACCGGAACCACCACCCTCGTCGAAAATGTTTCCGGCATCGCGCCGCATGCCGAGGCGCTCGCCGGATCGGGGCTCCGCATGGTCTTCGCCGAATCGGTGCGCGACAGCGAGAATGTGGCCGGTCCCATGGCGCCCGAAGGGCTCGCCGCCAGCGTCCGGCCGATTTTCTCGCAGAGGAAGCGGGAAGAGGGGATGGCGCGGATCGAATCGCTCCATTCCCGGTGGCATGGCGCCGATGGCGGCCGGATCAGCGTCTTTCCCGCAGCCGCCCTGGCGGAAACCTCCTCGCCCGAATTGCTGCGCGATGTCCGCGCCTTCGCCGACAAGCACGGACTGAGTTACACGATCCACCTGTCACAGAGCGTGGCCGAGGTGGATTTCATGAAGCGCTGGTGGGGCATGAGCCCGCCCGCTTTCCTCGATCGGGCCGGCTTCCTGGGGCCGCGCCTGTTCGCCGCGCATTGCCGCTATCTGGACGATGCCGATATCGCGCTGCTCGGCCGCACGAAGACGATGATCTCGCATCAGGCCGGCATGGCGGCCAATCGCGGCGTGATCCCGCCCATCGCGCGGCTGCGCGCAGCGGGGGCGGGGATCGCGAACGGGACGGACAACAACACCAACGATGTCTTCTCCGTCATGCGCACGGCGCTGCTGACGGAGCGGATCAGCCGCAACGATCCGTTTCCGGGCGTGCTGCCCCAGCCGGAAGACATGTTCGAGGATGCCACGCTGGGCGGCGCCACCGCGCTTGGGCATCGATCGCTGACCGGATCGATCGAGGTGGGCAAGAAGGCCGATCTGATCGTTCTGGATACGCAGCGCGCCTATCTCGTGCCGTGCGGCCGCATCCTTTCCGCCTGGATTCACAATGGCCAGCCGTCGGACATTGTCGCCAGCATGGTGGATGGCCGCTTCCTGATGCGGGAGGGCAGAATCCTCTCGCTCGATGAACCTGCGCTCATCGCCGAGGCGGACAAGGTCGGGCGGCGGATCTGGGGGCAGGTGCACGCGGCGGGCCCGATCGCCATTCCCGGCCGGCCGAACGCATGAGGCGGATGGCCCAAATATTGCGTTGCAGCAAACTGCGTGACTTGGCACATTGATGCTGAAAAGCGGGGCGACGGGGCGATTTCATATGGATAAGCTAGGCAATGCGCCGACACGGCGTGAGCTTCTGACCGCGATCGGCATGATTGGCGGCACCGCCGCCCTGTATCAGGCGATGACGACGATGGCGCATGCCGCCGAGACGCAATTCGCCGGCCCGCCCAATCTTTCCGGCGCGCGCAGGGGGGCCAGCGTCGTCATTCTGGGGGCGGGCCTCGCCGGCATGCTCGCCGCCTATGAACTTGCGAAGGCGGGCTACAAGGTCCGTATCCTCGAATATCAGAACAGGGCCGGCGGGCGGAACTGGTCGCTCTATGGCGGCGATACCTATACCGAGCTGGGGGGTGCCACGCAGAAGGTGCGGTTCGCGCCGGGCAATTATCTCAATCCCGGCCCGTGGCGCATCCCGCACCACCACCGCACCCTGCTCCATTACTGCAAGTCATTCGGCGTGAAGCTGGAGCCGTTCATCCAGTTCAATCACAATGCCTATGTCCATAATGATGCGTTCGGGGGCAAACCGCAGCGTTTCAAGGCGCTTGCCGCCGATTTCGAGGGCAATGTCGCCGAGCTGCTCAACAAGGCGATCGATCAGAAGGCGCTGGATACGGCGCTGACGGCCGAGGATCGCGATCGCCTGAAGGAGGCGCTGCGCGACTGGGGCATGCTCGACAAGGACATGCGCTACGCGAAGAATCTGCGCTCGTCCGAGCATCGCGGCTTCGATCGGCCGCCCGGCGGCGGGGTGAACGGCGCTCCGATCCCGTCCGAGCCCTTCGCGTTCAAGGATGTGCTGGATAGCCGCATCTGGACGCAGATGGCGTTCTTCATGAACTATGAATTCCAGACGACCATGTTCCAGCCGGTCGGCGGCATGGGCATGATCGGCAAGGCCTTCGCCCAGCAGGTCCAGCCGCTCCTCACCTTCAATGCGAAGGTGACGAAGCTGATGCAGGACAGGAAGGGCGTCACCGTCAGCTACACCGATACCGCCACGGGGGAGGCGAAGACGGAGCGCGCCGATTATTGCGTCTGCACGATCCCGCTCGGCATCCTCAACCAGATCGAGAGCAACCTTTCCGATCCGATGAAGGCCGCCGTCTCGGCCGTGCCTTATTCGAATTCGGTGAAGATCGGCCTCGAGATGGGCCGCCGCTTCTGGGAGGAGGATCAGGCCATCTATGGTGGCCACAGCTTCACCAATCAGGAGATCAGCCTGATCTCCTATCCCAATTTCGATTATCTGAAGGATGGTCCCGCCGTGTTGCTGGGCGCCTTCGCCAGCGGCATGGGCGCCTATCGCCTCGGCGGGATGACCCCGGAGGAGCGGATCGAGGCAGCGCTTAGCCAGGGCTCCGTCTTCCACCCGCAGCAATATCGGAAGGAATATCGCAACGGCGCGTCCGTCGCGTGGAGCCGGGTGCCCTGGACGATGGGCTGTTGCGCGCGCTGGAACGAGGATACGCGCAAGGCGCATTACCAGACGCTCGTCGGGGTCGACGATCGGGTGGTGCTCGCGGGCGAACATGCCTCCTATGTCGGCTGCTGGATGGAAGGCGCGCTGCTTTCCTCGCTCGACGCCATCACCCGTCTGCACAAGCGCGCGCTGGAGGCCTGATCCGATGCCGAAGACGATCCGCCGCACCGCCACGCCCCTGCTGGCGATCACGGCCGCCCTGCTCGTGGCCCGCGCGGCGCGGGCCGACGAGCCTGGCCCAGGCGGCACCAAGGCGCCCGTGCCCGTGACGGGCGAACAGGTGTACAAGACGGTCTGCCAATCCTGCCATATGGCGGATGGCAGGGGCGCCGAGGGCGCCGGCCGGATGCCGGCGCTGGCCAGCAATCCGCGCCTCGCCGCCGCAGCTTATCCGATCGTGATGATCGCGAAGGGCCGTGGCGCGATGCCGGGCTTCGTGGGTACGCTAAGCCCCGCGCAGGCCGCCAATGTGGTCGGCTACATCCGCACCCATTTCGGCAACAATTTCGCAGCCCCCGTGACCGAAGCGGATGTGGCGAAGCTCTATGGTGTTCCGCCCGCGGCCGAGCGATAGTCCGGGGACTGCATCACCCTGAATCACGTGCAGGATGCTGAAGTTCCTATTCCAGCATTTCCCGCACCTTCACCGCCAGCGCATCCATCGCGAACGGCTTCGTGAGCAGGGCCATGTTGGGATCGAGCTGGCGATTGCCGATCACGGCATTCTCGGCATAGCCGGTGATGAAGAGCACGCGCAGATCGGGTGACAGCGCCAGCGCGGCATCAGCCACCTGGCGCCCGTTCATCTGGCCGGGCAGGCCCACATCCGTGACGAGCAGATCGACGCGGGCGCCGGATTGCAGGATGCGAAGTGCCGCCGCGCCGTCGCCCGCCTCCAGAGGCGTATGGCCCATTTCCTCCAGGACTTCGGTTACGAGCATCCGCACGGTGGGCTCGTCGTCCACGACCAGAATCGTTCGCGCGTCTGCACTGCGGCCCTGTTCGGCGAGCCCCACCTCGCCGGGCGGCTGTTCCTCGCCATCGGCGGCCCCGTCGTGGCGCGGCAGGTAGATGCACACGGTGGTGCCGATGCCCAACTCCGTATAGATGCGCACCTGGCCGCCCGACTGGCGCGCAAAGCCATAGATCATCGAAAGGCCGAGGCCGGTTCCCTCGCCCAGCGGTTTGGTGGTGTAGAAGGGATCGAAGGCGCGGGCCTGCACCTGGGGGGTCATACCGGTGCCGGTATCGGTCACGCAGATGGACAGATATTGGCCGGGGTCCAGATCGCGTTCCCGCGCCGCGCGGGCATCGAGCCATTTGTTCGCGGTCTCGATCGTGATCCGGCCGCCCTCCGGCATGGCGTCGCGCGCGTTGATGCACAGGTTGAGCACGGCATTTTCCAGCTGGTTCGGATCCACCATGGCCGGCCACAGGCCCATCGCACCGACCACTTCCACCTGAATGGCAGGCCCCACGGTACGACACACGAGCTCCTCGATCCCGGCGATGAGGCGATTCACGTCGACCGGCTTGGGATCCAGCGTCTGCCGCCGCGAAAAGGCGAGCAACCGATGCGTCAGCGCCGCGGCGCGCCGTGCCGCGCCCTGGGCGGCCGTGATATAGCGATCCAGCTCTCCCGCGCGTCCTTGCGCGATCCGTGCCTGCATCATCTCGATCGCGCCGGAAATGCCGGTCAGCAGATTGTTGAAATCGTGCGCCAGGCCGCCCGTCAACTGGCCCACCGCCTCCATCTTCTGCGCCTGGCGCAGGCTGTCCTCGGCGAGCAGCAGATCGCGTGTGCGCGCCTCGACCTGCGCCTCGAGCGAGGAATTGAGCGTCGCCAGTTCCTGTTCCGCGCGGCGCCTTTCCACGGCGAAGCGTGTCCGCTCCGCCACTTCGCGCACGAAGTCGATCTCCTCGCGTGACCAGGCTCGTGGCCGGTCCTGATTGACGAAGAGCAGGGCGACGAACTGGCCGTTCTCGATCAACGGCAGGTTGATGAGCGCGTGGACCTGGAGCGATTTGGGCATGTGTGCCACGCCACGGGTGCGGGGATCTTCGTCGACATCGGCGATGACGACCGCCTCGCCGGCCTGAAGATCGTCGATGAAACTGCCATAATCCCGGAAATGGAGCGTGCCGGGATAGGTCGAAATTCCGGGCGCGGCCCATTCGCGTTCCGGGCGGATCGTCTCGGCGGCGGGATCGACCACGCCATAGCCGGCGCGGCTCGCGCCCAGCGAGCGGCCCAGTACCTCCGCGGCCGCATAAGCGAGATCCCCTGCGTCGCCCGACGCGCCCAGCCGGTCGCCCAGTTCCAGCAAGGCCGCGAGCCTCAGTTCCGCCGATTTGCGGGCATGAATATCGAAGCTCGCGCCTGGAAAGCGCAGCGGTGTCCCGTCTGGCGCCATCTCGCATTGCCCGCGCGATGCCATCCATCGCCAGTGTCCGTCCGGCCCGATCACGCGATATTGGGTGTCGTAGGTCTCGCCGGTGGTGATGGCCCGGTCCACCGCGGCACGGACCTGTTCCACGTCATCGGGATGGACGCCGTCGAAGAATGCAGCGATCGGCGCGCCCTGGGCGGCGCGCGCCGGATCCACGCCGAACAGGGCCGCAAAGCCTTCATCGGCGCGGACCAGATCGTTCTGCACATCCCAGTCCCACATGCCGATGCTGGGCGCGCCGCCGAATGGAATGGCCGGCGGGCGCCCGGCGGCGCCCCGTTCGATCTCGATCGCTACCTGACGGGCCAGCGCCTCCAGCGCCAGCGCCTGCCGGTCGGTCAGCCCCTCCGGTCGCGGTATCACGTCGATCGCGCAAAGGCTGCCGAGGGGATGTCCGCCTGCCGTGACGATCGGATAGCCGGCGTAGAAGCGAATGTGCGGCGGCTGGGTGACGAGGCTGAAATGCCGCGTGCGCGGATCGATCGCGAGATCGGGAATCACGAACAGCGCATCCTGCTCGATCGCCAGCGCGCAGACGGAGGTGTCGACATGCGTCTGCGTGACGTTCACGCCGGTCTTCGCCTTGAACCATTGGCGGTCACGATCGACGAGGCTGACGAGCGCGATGGGCACGTCGCATATCGCGCCGGCGATGGCGACGATATCGTCGAACGGCCCCTCGGGTGGTGTATCGAGGATGTTGGCGTCGATCAGGGCGGCCAGTCGCCGTTGTTCGGAAGGGGAGCCGGGCCGGGCAGCGTGATCGGTCATGCACGGCCATAACCCGCGGGGCGTGATCGCGCTCCCTGAAAATCGGATCGCCGCTTCACAAGTGCGCCACGCTGTGCCAGCCAAGATGGATGAACGAGGAAGAGCGCGAAGCGCGCGAGGCGGCCGCCCGTATCGGTATCGATCTGCCGGATCAGTGCGTGCCAGGCGTCGTCGAAAATCTGCGCCTGCTCGCGCATCACGCCGCCCTGCTGAATGCGGCACCCGAAGAGACGCACGCGGCGTGACGCTCGCCACGATTGCCGCCGATGTCCGGGCCGGGCGCCGGAGTGCCGTCGCCGTCGCGCGCGAAGCGATCGAGGCTCTTCGCGCGGATCCCTATGTTGCGGTCACGCATGTCCTGGAGGCGCGCGCACTGGCGGAGGCGGAGGCCGTGGACGCCATCGTTGCCGGCGGCGGGGATCCGGGGCCGCTGGCCGGCGTGCCCTATGGCGTGAAGGATCTGTTCGATGTGGCGGGCCTGCCCACCACCGCCGGCGCGCGCGCCCGGATCGATGCGCCGCCCGCCGCCACCGATGCGGAGGCGATCCGACGCCTGCGTGCGGCCGGCGCCGTGCTCGTCGCGACGCTGAACATGGATGAATTCGCCTACGGCTTCGCCACGATCAACGCGCATTTCGGCACGACCCGCAATCCCCACGATCCGGCACGGCTCGCTGGCGGTTCTTCCGGTGGATCGGCGGCGGTTGTGGCGGGTGGCCTCCTGCCACTCGCGCTGGGATCGGATACGAACGGATCGATCCGCATCCCCGCAGCCCTGTGCGGCGTCTATGGCCTCAAGCCCACCCATGCCGCGCTTCCGCTGGACGGCGTTTATCCCTTCGTGGACAGTTTCGACGATATCGGCCCCTTCGCTGCCGACATTGCCGGCCTGCGCCTGGCGACGGAGGTGCTGCGAGGGGAGGCCTGGGCCGAAGAGGCGCCGGCGCGGATAGCGATGCTGGGCGGCTGGTTCGCCGAAAATCTCTCGCCGGACATGGCCGCCGCGCGGGATCGCATCGCCGCGCATCTCGGCGCGGGCACGGTCGAGCTTCCCTCCGTCGATATCGCGCGGTCCGCCGCCTTCCTGATGACCGCCCACGAGGGCGGGCAATTCCACACGCCGGGGCTGGCCGATCATGCCCTGCTCTACGATCCCGCCACGCGCGACCGGCTGATCGCGGGTGCCACCCTAGCACCGGAAATCGTGGAGCGTGCCCATCGTTTCCGCCGCTGGTTCGCCGCGCAGGCCGATCGCCTCTTTTCGCGATGGGATGTGCTGATCGCGCCCGCCACGCCCTGCGCCGCGCCGCCGATTGCGGATCCCATGATCGTCTTGGGCGGGCAGCGCGTGCCGGCACGCGCGCATCTGGGCATCTATACGCAGCCGCTGAGCTTCATCGGTCTGCCTTCTCTGGCCGTGCCGCTACGGGCGTGCGGGCCGCTTCCGCTGGGCTTGCAGCTTGTGGGGCCGCCCGGCGGCGAGGCGCGCTTGTTTGCGCTGGCCGCACGGCTGGAGGCGGAGGGATTTGCCGGGGGCTGGCCGCGTCCCGGCTTGTAAGGGCAAGGCTGTGTGCTAGACCGGTACGGTCGGGGGTAGAAACCTTCCCGCATATGCTCGTTTCGTCGGGCATCCCGTTTCTTTTCGACCGAAAAGTGCGGTTTTTGGCGGAGCCGGTAATGAAGGGAGCGGGATGAAAGCCCGCCGAAACGGAGAGGTGGAGTTGCGATCGGGGGACAGGATTTGGCGACATCGTCTTTGGGCGAAATGACATCGGCGGGCTGGCTGGAGCGTCGCTTCGGCCTTGCGGAACGTGGCACCAACGTCCGCACCGAAATTGCCGCCGGGGCGACCACCTTCCTGACCATGGCCTATATCGTGCTGGTCAATCCGGCGATCCTGGGGCAGGCGGGCATGCCCGTCGCGGCCGTCGCCGCCTCCACCTGCTTCGCCGCCGCCTTCGCCTGCATCCTGATGGGCCTCGTCGCGAACATGCCGCTGGCGCTGGCGCCCGGCATGGGGCTGAACGCCTATTTCAGCTTCACGGTGGTGCAGGGCATGGGCGTGCCCTGGCCGATCGCGCTGGGCTGCGTCTTCATTTCGGGCCTGTGCTTCCTTGCCCTGACCCTGGGTGGCGTGCGTCAGGCGATCGTGCGCGCGCTGCCGCCGCATCTGCTGGCTGCTACCGCGGGCGGCATCGGCCTGTTCATCGGCTTCGTCGGGCTGCGCAATGCGGGGATCGTCACCTCGTCCCCGGCCACGATCGTCTCCCTCGGCAATCTGCATGCGCCATCCGCATGGCTCGCCATTCTCGGCCTCATCATCATCACCGGGCTCAGCATCTGGCGGGTTCGGGGCGCGATCCTGATCGGTATCGTCGCCACCACCATTGTCGCCTGGCTGCTGGGCGAGGTGAAGATGACGCCCGATCCCTATGATCTGGGCGCGATCGGCGGCACCGCGTTCAAGCTGGATCTGGCTGGCGTGCTCGGCTTCGGCGGCAAGGCCGGGCTCGGCGTGCTGGAAATCCTGTTCGTCTTCCTCTTCGTCGATCTGCTCGACAATATCGGCACGCTCGTGGGCGTCACCCGCCGGGCCGGCCTGATCGGCGCCGATGGCGAGATCCCCCGCCTGAACCGTATCCTCCTGGCGGATTCGGTCGCCACGATGGCCGGCGCCATTGCGGGGACGAGCACCGTGACCTCCTATGTCGAAAGCGCCGCCGGCGTGGAGGCGGGCGGGCGCACCGGGCTGACGGCGATCGTCACCGGCATCCTGTTCTTCCTCACCATGTTCGTGGCGCCCTATGCGCAGTTGGTGCCGCTGGCCGCCACCGCGCCCGCGCTGATTCTGGTGGGGGCGCTGATGATGGCGCCGCTGGTGGATGTGGAATGGCATGATCCGATGGAGGCGATCCCGGCCTTCCTCACGGTCGCGCTGATCCCGCTCACCTTCTCGATCGCCAACGGCCTCGCCTTCGGCATCACCGCCCATGCGGCGTTGCGCATCATGCGCGGCAAGGCCGGCACGAAGGATGCGGCGCTGCTGATCCTCGCGGGGCTGTTTGTGATCCGCTTCGTCTGGCTTACGGCCGCCTGATGCTGGAAACACCAAGAAGCTACCGGGGCATGGTCACATCGCCCCACCATCTCGCCAGCCAGGCGGGTCTCGATATCCTCAAGGAAGGCGGCACCGCGGTCGAGGCAGCCGTGGCGATGGCGGCGGCGCTTGCTGTCGTCTATCCCCACATGACCGGCATTGGCGGCGACGGCTTCTGGCTTGTCGCGGAGCCGGACGGGCGCGTGCGCGGGATCGATGCGTGCGGGCGCGCGGCGGCGGCCGCCGATCTTTCGCTCTATGCCGGGTGCGATGCGATCCCCACGCGCGGCTCGCTTGCCGCCAATACGGTGGCGGGCACCATTTCGGGCTGGCAGGCGGCCCTGTCCTTCTCTCCCGGCCGCCTGCCCCTCTCGCGCCTGCTGCGCGATGCGATCCATCATGCGGAGGCGGGCGCGCCCGTCTCGCGCAGCTTCGTCGAGACGCTGGCCGCCAAGCGGCATGAGCTGGCGGATCTCCCCGGCTTTCTCGATGCCTATACGGCGGATGGCAGTCGCCTGCGTCAGTTGCGTCTGGGCGAAACGCTGCGGCGCATCGCCGAAGATGGCTGCGATTCCTATTATCGCGGCGCGCTCGCGGCCGATATCGCCGCCGATCTGGCGAGCGTCGGCAGCCCCGTGACGGCCGCCGATCTGGCTGCCCACCGCGCTCTGGACGTGACGCCGCTTTCGGTCGGCGCGTTCGGCGCGACGCTCTATAACATGACCCCGCCCACGCAGGGCCTTGCCGCCCTGCTGATCCTCGCCGTGCTGGAACGGCTGGGCGATCCGGGGCCGCAGGATGGGTTCGGCCATCTTCACGGCCTCGTCGAAAGCGTGAAGCAGGCCTTCCTGATCCGCGACAGGCATGTTGGCGATCCGGACGGGATGACGATCGATCCGCAGGCCCTGCTGGACGATTCCGCCGCGCTGGATGCGATGGCGGCGCGGATCGATCCGGCAAGGGCGCTCCCCTGGCCCCAGCCGCCATCGGCGGGCGACACCACCTGGTTCGGTGCGATCGATGGCGAGGGCCGCGTCGTCAGCGTCATCCAGAGCATCTTCTTCGAATTCGGATCGGGCATGGTGCTGCCGAAGACCGGGATCGTCTGGCAGAACAGGGGCTCCAGCTTCCGGCTGGCGGAGGCCGGCTGGAATCCGCTCCGGCCCGGCGCCAAACCCTTCCACACGCTCAATCCCGCGCTGGCGAAATTCGCCGACGGGCGAACCATGGCCTATGGCACGATGGGGGGCGAGGGCCAGCCGCAGACGCAGGCGCAGATCTTCGCCCGCTATGTCCGCTACGGCGTTCCGCTGCAGGAAGCGGTGACGGCGCCGCGTTTCCTGCTCGGCCGCACCTGGGGCGAGCAGAGCGTGACGCTGAAGCTGGAGGATCGTTTCCCGCCGGATACGGTCGCGGCGCTGCGCGGTGCGGGGCACGATATCGAAATGCTGCCGCCCTTCACCTCCACGATGGGCCATGCCGGCATGCTGGTCCGCTATCCGGATGGCTTGCTGGAAGGCGCCACCGATCCGCGCAGCGATGGTCAGGTGGCGGCGTGGTGAATTCCGCCTCCGGCGCGCGCGCCAGGGCACGGTGCGATGCGCTGGGTGTGGCACCCTATAGCGATAGCGAAACCGGCCTGTTCCGCGCCTATCTCACGCCGGCTCATGCCCGCGCGCAGGAGGCGATCGGGGCGTGGATGGTCGATGCCGGGATGCTGGTGCGGCTGGATCAGGCCGCGAATCTCGTCGGCCGCTACGAGGGCACTGATCCCGCTGCCCCGGCCCTGATGTTCGGCAGCCATATCGATAGCGTGCGCGATGCGGGGCGCTACGATGGGCCGCTGGGTGTGATGCTGGCGATCGAGCTGGTCGCGCGGCTGAACGGGGCCGGGCGCCGCCTGCCCTTCCCGATCGAGGTGGTCGCGTTCGGCGATGAGGAAGGCTCGCGCTTCCCCGCCTCGATGCTCACCAGTCGCGCGGTGGCCGGCACGCTGGAGCCCGGCGCGCTGGACGTGGCGGATCGGGCTGGGGTGACGGTTGGCGACGCCCTTCGCGCTTTTAATCCTGACGATGGTGACGACGGAACGGCGATCACGCCGTGGCCGGATCGGCTCGGTATCGGGACCTTCTTCAAAGCCGCCCGTCCCGTAGGCTCGGTCCTCGCCTTCATCGAGCCCCATATCGAACAAGGCCCCGTCCTCGAATCCGAGGGCCTCGCGGTCGGCACTGTCACCGGCATCGCCGCGCAGCTGCGCTATCAGGTCGCCGTCACCGGTGTCGCGGGCCATGCCGGCACCACCGCGATGGGCCTGCGCCGTGACGCGCTCGCCGCCGCCGCCGAGATGGTCCTCGCGATCGAGACCATCGCGTCCCGCGCGGGCGGCGATGTCGTCGCCACGGTCGGGCGGATGCAGGTCGGCCCCGGCGCGGTCAACGTGATCCCAGGCAAGGTGGATTTTTCCATCGACGTTCGCTCCGGTGATCCGCAGTCGCGCGACGACACCGCCGAGCAGATCGTCGACACGATCGCAGACATCGCCGACCGGCGCGGCGTGGATTTCAACGTGGAGCGCGTGCAGGATCTGCCCGCTGCCCCGTGCGATCCGAAGCTGATGGCGCTGATGGATCAGGCCATCGCCCGCTGCGGGCAGCCGCCGCGCCGGCTGGTTTCGGGCGCCGGCCATGATACGATGGTGATGGCGGCGCTCGCGCCCACGGCGATGCTGTTCCTCCGTTGCCAAGGCGGGATCAGCCACAATCCGGCCGAAAGCGTGACCGACGCGGATTGCGATATCGCGCTCGATGTCCTCACCGCCTTCGTCGATCTTCTGGGAGATGATTTCCTTGCCTGATCTGTTCCGCGAGATCGATCCGCCGCAGCGCCTGCTGATGGGCCCCGGCCCGATCAATGCGCATCCGCGCGTGCTGCGCGCGATGGCGGCGGATCTGCTCGGCCAGTTCGATCCCGAAATGACGGCGTACATGAACGAGGTCATGGCGCTCTACCGGCCGATCTTCGGTACGGAAAATCGCTGGACCTTCCTGGTGGATGGCACGGCGCGCGCGGGCATCGAGGCGGCGCTCGTCTCGCTGGTGGCGCCGGGATCCAAGGTGCTGGTCGTCAATTTCGGCCGCTTCGGATTGCTGCTCACCGAAATCCTGGATCGCATCGGCGCGATCGTGGAGATCGTGGAGGCGCCCTGGGGCGAAGTGGTGCCGCTGGATCAGATCGCGCACGCGATCGAGCGGTTCGGGCCGAAGGTGGTCGCCACCGTCCATGGCGATACGTCGACGACGATGGCGCAGCCGCTGGAAGGGCTGGGCGCGCTCTGCCGCGCGGCCGGCGCGCTTTCCTATGTGGATGCCACCGCCACGATCGGCGGCATGGAAATCGCCGCCGGTCGCTGGGGCGTGGATGTGGTGACGGGCGGCCTGCAGAAATGCCTGGGCGGGCCTTCGGGCTCGGCGCCGATCACGATTTCGGAGGCGGCGGCGGAGAGGATCTTCTCGCGCCGGCATGTCGAGCTGGGGCTGCAGAGCGGCGATGGCCAGGCCGAGGCGCGGGGCCGGCGGATCGGCTCCAACTATTTCGATCTGGCGATGATTATGGATTACTGGTCCGAAAAGCGCCTGAACCACCATACCGAGGCGACGACCATGCTCTATGGCGCGCGGGAATGCGCGCGCATCGTGCTGGGCGAAGGGCTGGAGGCGCGCTTCGCCCGTCATGCCTCGGCCGGCCGCGCGATGACGGCGGGCCTGCGCGCCATGGGCCTCACCGTCTATGGCGACGATCGCTATCGGATGACCAATGTCACCGGCGTGCTGATTCCCGAGGGTATCGATGGGGAGCGCGTGCGCAGGCGGATGCGTGAGGATTTCGAGATCGAGATCGGCACGGCCTTCGGTCCGCTGGCGGGCAAGATCTGGCGGATCGGGGCGATGGGCTACAATGCGATGAAGCATAAGGTGCTCATCACGCTTGGCGCGCTGGAAGCCGCCCTGCGCGCCGAAGGCTTCGTCGCGCCGCCGGGCGCGGGCGTGGATGCCGCGCTGGAGGCGTGGGGATGAGCGGGGCTTTCCCGATCCATTCCGGGGCGAAGTGGCGGGATCGCGGCCGTCTCCCGACTTCGCGGGGCACGAACGGATTATGGGCATGACGCGCAATCTCGCCGGCTATGGCGCCTCGCCGCCCGATCCGCGCTGGCCGGGTGGCGCGCGCGTCGCCGTGCAGTTCGTCATCAATTATGAGGAGGGCGCGGAAAATAGCGTCCTCAATGGCGATAGGGGTTCGGAAGCCTTCCTGTCCGAAATGGTCGGCGCGGCCAGCCATCCCGCCCGGGCGATGGCGATGGAAAGCCTCTATGAATATGGCAGCCGCGCCGGCTTCTGGCGGTTGCATCGCATCTTCACCGAACGGCAGGCGCCTGTCACCGTCTTCGGCGTCGCGAAGGCGATGGAGATGAATCCGGAGGCCGTGGCGGCGATGCGCGCGGCCGATTGGGAAATCGCCAGCCACGGCCTGCGCTGGATCGATTATCAATATGTGCCGGAAGAGGTGGAGCGCGCCCATATCGCCGAGGCGATCGCGCTGCACGAAAGGCTGACGGGCCAGCGCCCGCTCGGCTGGTATCAGGGCCGCACCTCGCCCAACACGGCCCGTCTCGCCGCGGAAGAGGGCGGCTTCGTCTATGATGCGGACAGCTATGCGGACGACCTGCCCTATTGGGATCGGCAGCATGCCGGAGAGACCGGGCGCCCGCAGCTGATCGTGCCCTACACGCTGGACGTGAACGACATGAAGTTCGTGGCACTCAACGGCTTCACCGCGCCCGACCAGTTCTTCGCCTATCTGCGCGATACGTTCGATCAGCTTCGCGCGGAGGGCGGCCGGATGATGTCGGTGGGGCTGCACGGCCGCATCGCCGGCAAGCCCGCGCGTGCCGCCGCCGTGGCCCGCTTCCTCGATCACGTCATCGCCAGTGGCGACGCCTGGATCGCACGCCGCATCGATATTGCCCGCCATTGGATGGAGTTCCACCCGGCATGATCTTCAACGATCCCGATACCGTCGCCGCCGTTCGCAAGGCTTTCGATGCCTATGAGGCGGCGTTGATGGCGGATGACGTGCCGGCGATGGACGCGCTCTTCCATCATGCCGATACCACCGTGCGCTATGGCGTGGGGGAGGTGCTCTACGGCATCGACGAAATACGCGAATTCCGCAAAGGGCGGGGCGGATCGCCGCAGCGCACGCTGGAGCGAGTCGAGATCGCGACCTTCGATACAGATCTCGCGATCACGAACGCCGAATTTCGCCGCGAGGGCGATCCGCGCCGCGGCCGCCAGAGCCAGACGTGGGTGCGCTTTCCGGATGGCTGGAAGGTGGTTTCCGCCCATGTCTCGATGGAAGGAAGCCATTCGTGACGATCGAGGCGATCAACGCGCTTTCGGCGGCGGATTTCATCGCGCGCTTCGGCTTCCTGTTCGAACATTCGCCATGGATCGTGCGCGAGGCCGAGAAGCGCCGCCCCTTCGCCCATATCGTGGCGATGGAGGATGCGATGGCGGCGATCGTCGCCGAGGCATCGCATGTCGACCAGCTCAAATTGCTGCGCGCCCATCCGGAGCTGGCGAGCAAGGCGGCGATCGACAAGACGCTGACCGAGGCCTCCAATGCCGAGCAGGCTTCGGCCGGGCTCGATCGGCTCAGCCAGGAGGAGTTCGATCTCTTCCATGATCTCAACCGCCGCTACCGGGATCGCTTCGGCTTTCCCTTCATCATCTGCGTGAGGCTGACGAACAAGGCCGGCATCCTTGCCTCGATGGAGACCAGGCTCGCCAATAGCGAGGCCGAGGAAATCGCCACCGCGCTGGGCGAGATTGGCAAGATCGTCCATCTCCGCCTGCAGGATGCGATGGCATGAGCCTCGTCGATCTCGAACAGCGCGTCCGCGACGATCTCGCCGCGCTCGATCATGGCAAGCCCAGCTGGGTTCGGCCGCGCGATGGCGTGTACGATGTCGTCATCGTGGGGGGCGGACAATCGGGCCTCGGCGCCGCCTTCGGCCTCATGCGGGAGCGGATTTCGAACATCCTCGTCATCGACGAGAATCCGGCGGGCTATGAAGGCCCATGGGATACCTATGCGCGGATGATCACGCTGCGCACGCCGAAGACGATCACCTCGATCGATCTGGGCGTGCCGAGCCTCACCTTCCGCGCTTATTGGGAGGCCCGGGCCGGCAAGGCGGCGTGGGAGGAGATCGACAAGATCCCCCGGCGCGACTGGATGGCCTATCTGCGCTGGTATCGTGGCGTGCTCGATCTGCCGGTGCGCAACGAGACGAAGCTCGTCCGCGTCGAGCCGCTGGAGGGCGGGGTGCATCGCCTGCACGTCACAGGCGCCGGCGCGCCGGAAGGCGGCATTCTTCTCGCGCGCAAGGTGGTGCTCGCCACCGGCATCCAGGGCGGCGGCGAATGGCATGTGCCGGGTTTCATCCGCGCCAGCCTGCCCGCCTCGCGCTATGCGCACACTTCCGAGCCGATCGATTTCGCCGCGTTGCGCGGCGCCCGTATCGGCATCCTCGGCGGCGGCGCGTCCGCCTTCGACAATGCGCAGCACGCCCTTTCGGAGGGTGTGGCGGAAGTGCATGTCTTCCTGCGCCGCGCCGAGATGCCGCGCGTCAATCCGATCCGCTTCATGGAGGCATCCGGGCTCGTGGGCCGTTTCACCGGGCTCGACGATGCCGGCAAATATGCGGTGATGGAAAGCTTCCTGCGGCGGAACCAGCCGCCCACCAACGATACGTTCGGCCGCGCTGCCGCCTATCCCGGCTTCACGCTGCATCTGGGCGAGCCGTGGGAAAGCGTGCGCGAGGAAGGGGAGGGCGTCGTCGTCGAGACGCCCAGGGGCGCCTACCCCTTCGATTTCCTGATCCTCTCGACCGGGCTGCTCACGGACGTGAAGCTGCGGCCCGAACTGGCCGATGTGGCGGACGACATTCTGCGCTGGGCGGATCGTTATGATGCGCCGGCCGATCTCGCCAATCCGCTGATCGATGCCCATCCCTATCTGGGGCCGGGATTCGAGATGATGGGGCGCGATGTGGCGGCGGAGGCGCGCGTCCATGGCCTGTTCGCGTTCAATTATTCGGCGCTCATCAGCCTGGGCCTGTCGGCCGCCGCGCTTTCCGGCCTCAAATACGCGGTGCCGCGTCTTGTGGAAGGCATAGCACGCCAGATCTTCCTGGATGACCGGGAACAGATTTTGGGCGATTATCATGCCTATGCGGAGCTGGAATTCGTGCAGGACCTCTCCGCCGAGGAGGCACGCGCGTGAGCCTTTCGACGCATGTGCTGGATACCACACATGGCTGCCCGGCGGCCGGGGTGGCGCTCGTGCTCGAACGGGACGGGGAAATGCTGTTCGAAGGGGCGACGGACGGTGACGGCCGCTGCCCCGCGCTGAAAGGTCTGGGCTTCCCGGCCGGGCGCTATACCCTGCATTTCGCGGTGGCGGATTATTTCCGGGCGAGGGGCATCGTGCTCCCCGAGCCTCCCTTCCTCGATCGCGTCCGCATCGATTTCGGCCTCGCTGACGAAGGCGCGCATTATCATGTGCCGCTGCTCGTCTCCCCCTTCGGCTATTCCACCTATCGGGGCAGCTGAGGTGAGCGTGCGTTTCCTTCTCGACGGTGAGGTGATCGAGACCGGGCCGATCGATCCGACCCTCACGCTGCTCGATTTCCTCCGTTACCGCCTGTGCCGCACTGGCACGAAGGAAGGCTGTGCCGAGGGGGATTGCGGCGCCTGCACCGTGCTGGTGGGCACGCTTGCCGAAGGGCGGAATGCGATCGGCTGGCGCGCGGTCAATGCCTGCATCCTGTTCATGGGCATGATCGACGGCCGCGCGCTGATGACGGTGGAAAGCCTGAGCGGGCGGGCGCCGATCCAGCGCGAGATGATCGCGCGGCACGGATCGCAATGCGGCTTCTGCACACCCGGCTTCGTCATGTCGCTCCACGGTCGCAGCATCGGTGCCAGCGGCTGCGAACTTCCGGTGGCGGACGTGATCGCGGGCAATCTCTGCCGCTGTACCGGCTATGGCCCGATCCTTGCCAGCGGCGAGGCGGTGCCGCCGCAAGGCTGGCATGACCATGCGATGGTCGAGGCGCTGGCGGCGATCCAGCGCGAGGAACCGCTGGCCTTTACCTTCTCCGATCCGCTCGCCGGCCGCACGCGCAGCTGGTTCGCGCCGCGCACGATCGATCAGCTGGCCGATCATCTGCTGGACCATCCCGACGCGCGCATCGTGGCGGGCGCCACCGATGTCGGCCTGTGGGTGACGAAGCAGCACCGCATCCTCGACGAGGTCGTCTGGGTCGGCGACGTGCGGGATTTCAACCTGAGCACGCCGCATGACGATGGTTCCTGGACCTTCGCGGCCGGCGTCACCTATGCGAGCGCGCATCCCCTGCTCGCCGAAATCCATCCCGATCTGGGCGAACTCGTCCGCCGCATCGGCGGCTTGCAGGTCCGCAATTCGGGCACGATCGGCGGCAATATCGCCAATGGCTCGCCGATCGGGGACGGGCCACCGGCGCTGATCGCGCTGGGCGCCACGCTCGTGCTGCGCCGGGGCAGCGAAACGCGCGAGTTGCCGCTGGAGGATTATTTCCTCGCTTATGGCAGGCAGGATCGGCGCCCCGGTGAATTCGTGCTGGCCGTGCGCGTGCCACCGGCCCCGTCTTTCTATCGCGTCGTCAAACTGTCGAAGCGGTTCGACAGCGACATTTCCGCCGTCTGCGGTGCCTTCGGCCTTGAGATCGAGGAGGGCATCGTCCGCTCCGCACGCATCGCGTTCGGCGGCATGGCGGCGACACCCAGGCGCGCATCGGCGTGCGAGGCGGCGCTCGTCGGGAAGGCCTGGAGCGAGGCCGCGGCCGAAGCCGCCGCGCTCGCGCTCGCGGAGGATTATGCGCCGCTCAGCGACATGCGCGGCTCCTCGGAATATCGTCTGCTCGTCGCGCAGAATCTGGTCCGCCGCCTCTGGGCGGAAAGTGCCGGTGACGAGCCCGTCTCCGTGCTGGCGCTGGCCGATGGCTGAGCGCGATCCGCCCCGCCCGCGCGCGGTCCGCCAGCCGCTGCCCCATGACAGCGCCGCCGCCCATGTCGCGGGTGCCGCGCTCTATGTGGACGATCAGCCGGAGCCAGCCAATCTGCTGCACCTCGCCTTCGGGCAGAGCGCGCAGGCGCGGGCGCGGATCCTGGCCATGGATCTGTCGGCCGTCCGCGCCGCGCCGGGCGTGGTGGCGGTCTTCGGCCGCGACGACATACCGGGCAAGAACAGCGTCGGCCCCATCTTCGACGATGACAAGCTCTTCGCCGAGGAGGATGCCTATTGCGTCGGGCAGGCTTTGTTCGTCGTCGCCGCGACCAGCGCGGTCGCCGCGCGGCGGGCCGCCAGGCTGGCGAAGGTCGATTATGAGACGCAGCTCCCGCTGGTCACGATTGCTGCGGCGCGCGCGGCCGGTTCGGCCCTCGAGGGCGCGCAGCATATGGGGCGCGGGGACGCTCATGCTGCACTCGATACTGCGCAGTATAGGCTCTCCGGCAGCATCGAGATTGGCGGGCAGGACCATTTCTATCTCGAAGGCCATATCGCGATCGCCACGCCGGGCGAGGGGGGGACGATCCACATCCTCTCTTCCACCCAGCATCCAAGCGAGATCCAGCATATCGTCTCCAAATTGCTGCATATTCCGCATGCGGATGTGACTGTGGAGGTGCGCCGCATGGGGGGCGCGTTCGGTGGCAAGGAAAGCCAGGCATCGCTTTTCGCCGCCGCCTGCGCGCTCGTCGCGAGCAAGACCGGCCGCCCCGCCAAATTCCGTGTCGATCGTGATGACGATATGGTGATGACCGGCAAGCGTCATGATTTCACCGCCGATTATGATGTGGGCTTCGATGATCGGGGCCGGATCGAGGGCATTCGCCTCGAGCTTGCCTCCCGCTGCGGCGCGACCGACGATCTGAGCCGCTCGATCAACGATCGGGCGATGTTCCATGCCGACAATTGCTATTATCTGCCCGTGGTCGAGATCGTCAGCCACAGGCTGAAGACCAATACGGTTTCGAATACCGCCTTTCGGGGCTTTGGCGGCCCGCAGGGCATGGTCGCGATCGAGCGGGTGATGGATGCGATCGCGGATGCGACCGGGCTCGATCCGCTCGCCGTACGCCGGATCAATCTCTATGGATCGCCGGGGGACGGATCGGGCCGCGATGTCACGCCCTATCACATGCAGGTGGCGGACAATATCGCGCCGGAGCTGATCGAGGCGCTGGCGGCGTCCTCCGATTATGCCGCGCGCGCGGCGGCGGTGGAGGAATGGAACGCCACCCATCGCATCATCAAGAAGGGCATCGCGCTCACGCCCGTGAAGTTCGGCATCAGCTTCACGACCACGCATCTCAATCAGGCGGGCGCGCTGGTGCTCGTCTATTCGGATGGCTCGATCCAGCTGAATCATGGCGGCACCGAAATGGGGCAGGGCCTCTATATCAAGGTGGCGCAGGTGGTGGCCGACGTGTTCGGCGTGGGCGTGGATCTGGTGCGGATCACGGCGACCACAACGGCCAAGGTTCCCAATACATCGGCCACCGCCGCCTCCTCGGGCGCGGACCTGAATGGCATGGCCGCCCAGCGCGCGGCCGAGACGATCCGTGATCGGCTGGCGGTGCTGGCGGGCGAACTTCACGGCTGCGCGCCCGATGCCGTGCGCTTCAGCGCCGAAGGTGTTCGCGCGGGCGATGTGCTGGTGCCCTTTTCCGAACTGTGCCGGCAGGCGCATCTCGCGCGCATCTCGCTCGCGGCGACCGGCTTCTACGCGACGCCGGAAATCTTCTACGATCGCGCCACGCACAGTGGCCGGCCCTTCTATTATTTCGCTTATGGCGCCTCCGTCTCCGAAGTCGCGATCGATACGCTGACCGGCGAGCACAAGGTGCTGGCCGTCGATATCCTCCACGATGTCGGCCGCAGCCTGAATCCGGCGATCGATCATGGCCAGATCGAGGGTGGCTTTATCCAGGGGATGGGCTGGCTCACCAGCGAGGAACTGGTGTTCGACGAGGCCGGGCGCCTGCGCACCCACGCGCCATCCACCTACAAGATCCCCACGGCGAGCGATCGGCCGAAGCGCATGGAGATCGCCTTGTGGGATGGGCGCAACGTGGAGCCCACCGTCCATCGATCGAAGGCGGTGGGGGAGCCGCCGCTGATGCTGCCCATCTCGGTCTTTTCGGCTCTCACCCGCGCGGTGGCGGCCGCCGCGCCGGGCAAGGGGCTGCCCGCGCTCGACGCGCCCGCCACGCCGGAGCGGATCCTGCGCGCGATCGGCGAATTGCGCGCGCGGCCCGCCCGCCCGTGACGGAACTGCTCAGAACCCACGCCACCGCCCGGATCACCGTGCTCGCCACCGAGGGATCGGCGCCGCGCGGTGCCGGCACGGCGATGACCGTGACGGTGGATAGCGTGGAGGGCACGATCGGAGGCGGCAATCTGGAATATCGCGCGATCGAGCAGGCGCGCCTGCTCCTCGCTTATCCGGATGGTGCCTGGCGGGTGCAGGATTATCCGCTCGGCCCCCTGCTCGGCCAATGTTGCGGGGGGCGTGTGCGCCTGCTGATCGAGCGGATGGATGGGCCGCTGCCGGAGGGAGATGTGCTCGTCTTCGGGCAGGATCGCGTACGGCGTGAGCCGGGCGATGCGCCGCTTCCCGCCGCGCGCGGCGCCAGGCCGCAGCAGGGCGAGCGCTGGCTTTCACCATCGGATATGCCGCGCACCCCGCTTATGCTGTTCGGCGCGGGCCATGTCGGCCGCGCGGTGGCGCGCGTGCTGGAAGGCCTGCCCTATCTGGTCGGCTGGTATGATACGCGCCCCGATTATGCCGACACGCCGGGCGTCACGCTCTGCGCGGAGACCGATATCGAGCAATGCGTCGCCGAATTGCAGGGGCATGGCGCGATCCTCATCATGACGCACGATCATGCGCTGGATTATCGCCTCGCCCGCAGCGCGCTCGCCGGCACGGCGCGCTATATCGGGTTGATCGGATCGCGCACCAAGCGCGCGCGCTTCGTCTCCCGGCTGGAGGCGGAAGGGCTGGATGTCACCCGCCTGGTCTGCCCCGTCGGGCTGCCCGGCATCGCCGGCAAGGAGCCTGCCGTGATCGCGACCGCCATCGCCGCGCAACTGCTGCTGGAATGCGCGCCATGAGCGCCTGGGGCGTCCGCGCCGAGCTGCTCGCCGTCCGCGCCGATCCAGCCACGGCGGGCGCGGAGGCGATCGTGCATCATGCCGATGGCCTGATCGTGATCGAGGATGGCATCGTCGCCGGCTTCGGCGGGCATGATGCCCTGATCGATCGCCACCCGACCTTGCCGATCGAGGATCGGCGCGGGCTGCTGCTGGTGCCGGGCTTCATCGATTGCCATGTCCATTATCCGCAGACCGAGCGGATCGCCGCGCATGGCCTGCAATTGCTGGACTGGCTGGAACGGCACATCTTCCCGGCCGAACAGGCTTTCGTCGATCGCGCGCATGCGGATGCGATCGCCGCCTTCTTCCTCGATGAGCTGCTGCGCAACGGCACGACCAGCGCGCTCGTCTTCGCGACCGTCCATGCCCAGTCGGTGGATGCGCTGTTCGAAGCGGCGCTGGATCGCGACATGCGGATCATCTCGGGCAAGACGCTGATGGACCGGCAGGCGCCGGCCGCCCTGTGCGACACGGCCGAAAGCGGGCGGGCCGAAAGCGAGGCGCTGATCGGGCGATGGCGCGGACGGGGGCGGCTGGGCTATGCCGTCACGCCGCGCTTCGCGCTCACCTCCACGCCCGCGCAGCTGGCGAGCGCGGGCGATCTGCTGGCGGCGCATCCCGATGCCCTGCTCCATACGCATCTTTCCGAGAATCTCGGCGAAATCGCCGCCGTGGGCGAAGCCTTTCCCGAGGCGGCGGACTATCTGGATGTCTATGCCCGCGCCGGGCTGGTGGGCTCCCGTTCGGTCTTCGCGCATGGCATCCATCTGGATGATGGCGCGATGGCGCGCCTTGCCTCCGCAGGCTCGGCAATCGCCTTCTGCCCCACGTCGAATCTCTTTCTGGGCTCGGGCCTGTTCGATCTCGCCCGGGCCGATGCGCATGGCGTGTGCGTCGGCATGGGCACGGATGTGGGCGCGGGCACCAGCTTCTCGATCCTCCACACGCTGGGAGAGGCCTACAAGGTCTGCCAGATGCGCGGCGCGAGCCTCGATCCGTTCCGCGCTTTGTGGCTGGCGACGGGCGCGGGCGCGGCGGCGCTTTCCATCGCCGATCGGGTGGGTGGGCTGGCGCCGGGGCAGGAAGCCGATTTCGTGCTGCTCGATCCGGCGGCGACGCCGCTGCTCGCGCGGCGGACGGCGGGCTGCACGCTCGCCGAAAAGCTGTTCGCACTACAGATATTGGGCGATGATCGGGCGGTGGCCGAAACATGGCTTGCCGGCCGCCCGGCGCACCGGCGCGCGTCAGACGCTCGCGAGCTTCTCTGACGAGAGCAGGGCCGTGGAAACCGCAGAGGAGAGGCCCGCCAGCGTATAAGGTTTACGCAGAACGTCATGGCCGGCGAAGCTTTCCGCCTCGCCCGCCTCACCGACATAGCCGGTGACGAACAGCACCGCGAGATCGGGATGGCGCGGGCGCACGGCGCTTACCAGTTCGGGGCCGGTCATGCCCGGCATCAGCACGTCGGTAATCATCAGGCGGATATCGTCGCGCGCACCCAGCAGGACGATCGCCTCGTCGCCGCTGTCGCACAGCAGGGGCTCGTAGCCGAGTTCCGCCAGCGCCTCGCCCGTGGCGGAGCGCACGCGGATATCGTCCTCCACCACCAGGATCGTTTCCCGCGCCGTCGGCTGCGACACGATCACGGGCGCGTCCGCGGCGGGCTCGGCGGCCGCCAATTCTCCTTTGTGGCGCGGCAGATAGAGTGAAACGGTGGTGCCTTCGCCCTCGCGGCTCCGCAGGATCACGTCGCCGCCCGATTGGCGCGCGAAGCCGAAGATCTGGCTCAGGCCCAGGCCGGTTCCCTCGCCCACCGGCTTGGTCGTGAAGAAGGGCTCGAACACGCGATCCAGCACCGCCTGGCTCATCCCCTTGCCATTATCCGTCACGGCGATGCGGACATAATCGCCCTTGCCGAGCACGCCGATCGCGCCATCGGCCAGTCTTTCGTTCGTGGCGCTCATGTCGAGGATGCCAGCGCCGCCCATTGCGTCACGCGCGTTTACGCACAGGTTCAGGATCGCGTTTTCCAGCTGGAAGGGATCGATCCAGACCGGCCACAGCTTGGGCTCGGCCGCCATCCGCACCTCGATCCGTTCGCCGATCGTGCGATCGATCAGATCCTGCATGCCGTGGATCAGGCGTCCAGCGTCGATCGCCTGCGGCATCAGCGGCTCGGCGCGCGCGAAGGTCAGCAGGCGGCGGGTGAGCGTCGCGGCGCGCGTGGCACCGTCCATCGCGCTCTCGATATGGCGCGAGGCTTCCGCCGCCTGCTCGGTCACGCGCTTGCGGGCAAGCTCCAGCCCGCCAATCACCACCGCCAGCATATTGTTGAAATCGTGCGCGATGCCGCCGGTCAGCTGGCCCACGGCCTCCATCTTCTGGACCTGCCGCAGCTTGGCCTCCGCCTCCTCGCGGGTCGCCGCCTCCGCCAGCAGCCTGCGGTTGGCGGTGCTCAGTTCCTCGGTGCGCTGCGCGACGGCGCGTTCCAGCGCCATGGCGCGATCCAGCTCCGCCAGCGTTTCCTCATTGGCGATGCGCCGTTCGTTGAGCGCGGTCACCAGCATCCAGCCGGCGGCGATGGCGGAGAGCATCAGCACCGCGCCAACGGCCGACATCATCTTGGTCATCAGATTGGATCGATAGGAAGAGGCGAGGGCCTGGCTGTCGCGCTCATCCAGCAGCACGCGCTCGCTGTCGATGATCTGGCGCAGCAGCAGCGCGATATCCAGCACGTCGTCCGATCGTCCCGCATGGCCGAAGATGGAAAGGGCGGCGCTGTTCTGCTTGTAGTTGAGGCGCGTCGCCGCGTCGCGCAGTTCGTCCCCGCGCTTGTCGTAGAGCGCCTGCAGCGCATCCAGCCGGGCGAGCTGCGGCGGATCGTCGCGCATCAGCGATCGCAGCCGGGAAAGCTTCGTGCCGGCCGTCTGCCATTCGTCGTAGAAGAGGGTGCCCTTCTCGCGATCGGTGTTGATGATCGCCCGGCCGAGCGCGGCCTCCGCGCGCGCCATTGCGCCATCCACCTCGCCGGTCAGCAGGATGACGTTGAAGCTGTGCTGCCGGCGCGCCTGGGCGGCATCCCGCTCCTCGGTCGATCGCTGGACGAGGATGATGAGCGCCGCGAGCAGCAGGGCGGCCAGCAACGTGAACAGCCCCGCCAGGATGCGCGCGCGCAGCGGCCCCGCATCGGCTCTCGCGAAATCACCGCCTTCGGCCATTCCGTCGTCCTTACGCGCTCCGCCGGCCGGGCGAAGACCAGAAGATCAGGCGATATGCCCGATCGCGCGGCCGGCGGCGGCGAAGATATCCAGAATTTCGCCCACCTGCGAATCCGTATGTTCCGCACAAAGCGAGCAACGGAGCAGATAAGTGCCGGCCGGCGTCGCCGGCGGCCGCGCGAGATTCACGTAGAGCCCACCTTCCAGCAGCGCCTGCCACAGCGCCACGGCGGTCTCCTGATCGGGCAGCACCACGGCGATGATGGCGGACTGCGCCGTTTCGGTGGCGATACTGAAGCCCAGCTGGCGCAGGCCGGCATGCAGGCGCCGGCTGTTCTTCCACAGGTGCGCGCGCTTGTCCGATGCATGCATCAGCTTGCGGATCGACGTAGCGGCGGTCGCCACCACCGACGGCGGGAGCGAGGCTGTGAACACATAAGGCCGGCAGACGAGGCGCAGCACCTCGAAATCGGGATGGTTGGAGACGCAGAAGCCGCCGACCGTGCCGACCGACTTCGAAAAGGTGCCGACGACGAAATCGATATCGTCCTCGACGCCCATTTCCTCATAGACGCCGCGCCCGTTCGGCCCGAAAAAGCCCATGCCGTGCGCTTCGTCGCACAGGATCATCGCGCCATGCTTCTTGGCGACGGCCACCATTTCCGGCAGCGGCGCCACGTCTCCGAACATCGAATAGACGCCTTCGAGCACGACGAGCTTGCCCGCATCGGCCGGCAGGCGGCCCAGCCGCTTGTCGAGATCCTCCACGCTATTGTGGCGGAAGCGCACGATCTCGGCATTGCCCAGCCAGCAGCCGTCATAGATGGAGGCATGGCTGTCGGCGTCGAGGATGATGTAATCCCCCTTGCCTGCGATCGTGGAGATGATGCCGAGATTGGCCTGATAGCCGGTCGAGAAGACGATCGCGTGATCGGTCCCGTAAAATTCCTTGAGGGCGTCCTCGCATTCCTTGTGGCCCTGATAGGTGCCGTTGAGGACACGGCTGCCGGTCGTGCCCGCGCCATATTCGTCGAGCGCCTTCTTGCCGGCGGCGACGACATCGGGATCGAACGTCATGCCCATATAATTGTAGGTGCCGAGCAGGATCGTCTTGCGCCCCTGGATGACGGCCTCTGTCGGCGAAGTCACCTGGGTCATGACGATCGAGAAGGGATCGCGCACACCGGTTGCGAGCAGCGCCTCCCGCTCCTCGATCAGGGGCCGGAATTTGGCCATCAGATCGCGGCCGCCGGGGGCGACGCGATCGCTGGTGGCGATCGCGTCGGGCGTTTCTACCGAATCGGTCACTTGTCTGCCTTCAGTTTCTGGACCGCATCGGCGAGCTGGCCCACCGTCTCGATTTCCGCCTGCATGTTCATCGTGATGAGGATGTCGAATTCGTCCTCGATCGCGGCCACGAAATCCATCACGGTGAGGCTGTCCCACTCCAGATCGCCCGCAAACGTGGTCCCTTCCGTCAGCGCTACGCGCTTCTTGTTGAAAGGCTCGATCTGCTCTGCAATCTGGGCGAATATGTCGTCGCGCTCGCTCATCGGGATCCTTTAGGAATGACGGGTCCGCTTGCCAAGCGAATGCGGCGGCGATGTGACGCAAGCCAACAGGGCCGAACCGCCGGATGACCGAAGAGAGAGAGCCGAAGCCGCCGGCCAGCCCGGCAAACGCCATTCACCTGATCCGCACGACGCAGCAGGCGCATTATGCACTCAGCCAGATGGCGGATCAGAAGGCGTCGATCCTGATGGCCGCCACCTTCGTGATCTTCACGATCACGATCGGGCAGGCCAAGGCAGGCACGCCCCCGCCCGCGGCCCTGCTGGTGCTGGGCGGATTCGCCTTCCTTTCCGCCGTGCTGACGATGCTGGCGCTGCTGCCCGCGATCAGGGCGCGGCCGGGCGGCACGCTGAACCTGCTCTTCTTTGGTTCCTTCACCCAGCTGGATCAGGAAGAATATGTCCGGCGGATGCTGATCGCGATGGAGACGGACGAATCCATCTTCCGCACGATGGCGACGGACATCTACCAGAATGGCAAGGTGCTCGCGGGCAAGAAATACCGGCTGCTGGGCTATGCCTATCGCGTCTTCCTGGTCGGGCTCACGGCCAGTCTGCTTACCTTCATCGCCCATTATGTGTGAGGCGCATGGGGCCGAAAGCGGGGCGACGCCCTGACGCCGCGGGCTAGAGCCAGCCCGCCGCCTTGTACCACGCGGCCGTCTCCGCAAGGCCTTGTGCCGTATCCAACTGCGGGCGCCAGAGCCCTTCCGGAGGCCGCCGGGCTGGTGAGATCGTCCAGTCCGGATGGCAGAAATAGGCGACGCGATCGGGCGTCAGCTTGGCGCCGGATCCACGGATCCGGCCATCCGCCGCCGCCACCCAGCGCAATATCCGCGCCGGCACCGACAGGGGCAGCACGCGGCGGCCGATCGCGCGGCCGATCATCCGGGCGAATTCCACATGGCTCCAGCCGCCCTGATGGCCATCATCGGGCTCGTAGAGGTGCGTGATGCTGGCGTGCGCGTCCACGCAGTCGAGCAGCAGGCGGCAGAGATCGGAGACGGCGATGACCGAAAGACTGCCGCCCGGCGGCAGCGGCACCACGCCCGAGCGGGCCAGCCGGAACAGTTCGAGGATCTCCCGATCGCCGGGGCCATAAACGGCGGGCGGACGGATGATCGTCCAGTCGCCGCCCGATGCGATCACGCTCTCCTCGGATTCCGCCTTGGAACGGCCATAAGCGGACAGGCCGGGTTCGCGCGCGGCCAGGGAGGAGACGTGGATGAAACGGCGGATCCCCGCGCGGGTGGCGGCATCGATCATCGCCTCGGTCCCCAGCACGTTGCCGCGCCGAAAATCCTCGTCGCTGCCGTTGATGATTCCCGCCACGTGGATCACCGAATCGCAGCCCTCGACCAGGGCGCCGAGGCTTTCCGGACGGTCGAGCGCGCCTTCGACCCAGACGATGCCCTCGCGCGCCGGCTGGGGGCGCCGCGTGAGCGCGCGCAGCCGGTGGCCGCGCGCCAGTGCCAGATCGATGAGGTGGGATCCGACGAACCCGGTGCCGCCCGTGACGGCGATCAGGCTCACACCAGCACCAGATGATCGCGATGGACCATCGAGGAACGCGGCGCATAACCAAGCAGATCGGCATGGGCGTCGCTCCGCCGGCCGATGATCCGGGCCGCGTCGATCGCATCATATTCGGCAAGACCGCGCGCCAGCAGATGGCCGTCCGCATCGACGATCTCGACGACGTCGCCGCGCGCGAACGCGCCTTCCACGCCTGTCGCACCGGCCGCGAGCAGGCTGCGACCGTCGCGCAACGCCTTCGCCGCGCCCGCATCCACAATGATCCGTCCACGCGCCGTGAGTCGCCCGGCCAGCCAGGCCTTGCGCCCGCGCTTGCCGGCCCCGCCCCAGAAGAGCGTGCCGATGCCCGTGTCGGCGAAGCGGGCGAGGGGGTGATCGACGCGGCCGGACACGATCGCGAGATGCGCGCCCGATCCCTGCGCGATCCGTGCCGCCTCCAGCTTGGAGATCATGCCGCCCGATCCCATGCCGGATGCGGAGCCGCCATCCGCCATGGCGCGGATGCGGGCATCGACGACGCGCACCTCCGGCACCAGCGTCGCGTTCGGATCGACGCCGGGATTGGCCGTATAGAGGCCGTCTATGTCCGAAAGCAGGATCACGCCCTGCGCCGCCGCCGCCTGGCCCACGCGCGCGGCGAGGCGATCATTGTCGCCGAAGCGGATTTCGGTGGTGGCGACCGAATCATTCTCGTTGATGACGGGCACCACGCCCAGCGCGAGCAGGCGATCCAGAGTCGCGGCGGCGTTCAGATAGCGCCGCCTGTCCTCCAGATCATCCAGTGTCACCAGCATCTGCGCCGCGACGAGGCCCTTTTCGTGGAGCAATTGCGCCCAGGCGGAGGAGAGGCCGATCTGGCCGGTCGCCGCCGCCGCCTGCGCATCCTCCAGGCTGACCCTCCCCCCCTTGGGCAGGCCCAGCACGCGCGCGCCCAGGGCGATCGCGCCGGACGAGACGATCGCCACCTGCTGCCCCGCCTTACGGCGCGCGGCGACATCGGCCACCACGGTTTCCAGCCATTCACGCCGGATGTGGCCGGCCTTGTCCACGAGCAGGGCCGAGCCGATCTTGACGATCAGCCGGGGGCAGTTGGCAGGCGAGAGACGGTCGGAGATCAGAGCGGCGACCACTCGATCGCATCCTCGCCCTTATCGTCCTCGTCGACCGAATCATGGTCGGATCCGATTTCCTCGAGCAACCTGTCCAGAACCCAGTCGAGCCCCGTGCCGGCCGCTCCGGACATCGGGATGACGGGCGCGCCGCTGGCCTGCTCCAGCTCGGTCGTGAGCGCCTCGATCAGTTCGTCGTCGAGCGTGTCGATCTTGTTGAGGACGACGACGACCGGCTTGTCGACCAGCCCCGCGCCATAGGCATCCAGCTCGTCACGCACGATGCGGTAGCTTTCGGCCACGTCCTCGTCATTGGCGTCCACCAGATGCAGCAGCACGCGGCAGCGCTCGATATGGCCAAGAAAGCGATCGCCGATGCCGGCGCCTTCGGCCGCGCCCTCGATCAGCCCCGGAATGTCGGCAACCACGAATTCGCGATTGCGATGGCGGACGACGCCCAGCTGCGGGCGTGTCGTGGTGAAGGCATAGGCCCCCACCTTCGCCTGCGCATTGGTGACGGCGTTGATGAAGGTGGACTTGCCGGCATTGGGCAGGCCGACGAGCCCGGCATCGGCCAGCAGCTTCAGCCGCAGCCATACCCACATTTCCTCGCTCGGCCAGCCGGGGCCGTGCTGGCGCGGGGCGCGGTTGGTGGATGTCTTGTAGCTGGCATTGCCGCGCCCGCCATCGCCGCCGCGCAGGAAGACGCGCTTTTCGCCGGCCTTGGTGAAATCCGCGAGCACGTCCTCCTTGTCTTCGGAGAGGATCTGCGTGCCGACCGGAACCTGGATGACGAGATCGTCGCCGCCGGCGCCCGTACGATTCGATCCCGCGCCGCCATGGCCGCGCGGCGCGCGGAAATGCTGGGTATAGCGGAAGTCGATCAGCGTGTTCAGGCCGGGGACGGCCTCGAAGATCACGTCGCCGCCCTTGCCGCCATTGCCCCCGTCGGGGCCGCCATATTCGATGAACTTCTCGCGCCGGAACGACACGGCGCCGGGGCCGCCGGCGCCGGAGCGGATGAAGATCTTGGCCTGATCCAGAAAATGCATGCGCGCCGCTTAGCGCCTTAGGGGCGGGACGTCACCCGGAGAGGGGCGCCGCATGCAAACGATCGGTGCCCCGGCGGAAGCCGGAGCCCAGGGCCGCCTATGTGTCGCCCGGCGGCCCGGTGCTCCCGCCCGCGCGGGGCACGATCACGCGATGGAGAAAATCACGCCGCGAGCGGCGCATTCTCCGCTTGGTCCGATACGGCCTCGCCCCGTGCGAAACGGGGGCGGATGAAGCCCTTCACGTCCATCTCGCCGCGCCTGCCCAGGCTGTGCAGCCGGCCGATCTCGCCGGTCGGCCGGAAGCCGAGCTTGCGCAGCACGGCGCCCGAGGCGGGATTGTCCAGCGCGTGGCTGGCGATCAGGTGCGGCAGGCGCAGCGTCTCGTCGCAGATGGCGACGAGCGCCCGGCCGGCCTCCGTGGCATAGCCCCGCGCCCAATGGGCCCGGGCCAGCCAGTAGCCCAGCTCCGGCGTGCCGTTCACGCCATCGTGGATGCCGATCCCGCCGATCAGTTCGGGTGTGCCGCCCTCCCGGCGGAAGATCAGCATGCGGGGTCGATCCTGCTGCTGGGGTAGCGACAGGAACTGCTCGGCATCGCCGAGCGCATAGGGCCACGGCGCGCGCGCCAGGTTCCGGATGACCGCATGGTCCCCGATCGCCCGGCTCAAGGCGGGGGCATCCTCAATCCAGCCCGGCCGGAGCAGCAGGCGTTCTGTTATGGCAAACATGGGTTACTCTCCCTGCCCTCTTGTTATCGCCCGTGCATTACGCGCGAGCGACAACGGCGTTTCAGAGCGTGTCAGGGAGATACGAAAAAAGGGAGCCGGGGCGACCCGTCTCCCTGATCGTCCGCCGCAGCGGACTTTCGGGTCGCCCTTGGGACGACCCGTTTTCACGTTCGTCCGATTATTCGGCCGCGATCGCGGTGATCACGGATACGTACTTGCGGCCAAGCTTGCCGTCATGAAACGACACGCGGCCTTCGGCCATCGCGAACAAGGTATGATCCTTGCCCATGCCGACGTTCACGCCGGGATACACCTTCGTGCCGCGCTGGCGGATGATGATGTTGCCGCCGATCACTTCCTGACCGCCGAACTTCTTCACGCCGAGACGGCGGCCTGCCGAATCGCGACCGTTGCGGGACGAACCGCCTGCCTTCTTATGTGCCATGGCTCAGCTGCTCCTTACGCTTCGGCGGCGGCCGGCGTTTCCGCCTTGGCAGCCTTGGTCTTGGCCGGCGCCTTCTGGTCGCCGATCGCGGTGATCTTCAGGATCGTGTGATACTGGCGGTGGCCGTTGCGGCGGCGATAATTGTGGCGGCGACGCTTCTTGAAGACGATCACCTTCTCGCCGCGGCCCTGCGCCACGATCTCGGCCGAGACCACGAGGCCCTCGACCGACTTGAGATCGCCACCTTCGCCCGCCAGCAGAACGTCGGAGAGGGACACGGCAGCGCCGGCCTCACCCTCGAGCTTCTCGACGACGATCTTGTCTCCGGCGGCGACGCGATATTGCTTGCCGCCCGTGCGCACGATTGCGAACATGGGCCTCATCTTCTTTCAAATCTGGATCGCGCGCCAAATGGCCACGGAGGGCGCACCCCGCGCGAGAAGCGGCGCAGCTAAGTGATCGTCCCGATTCTGTCAACCTGAGTCTGGCATTGTCGCGCGTTCATGGCGCGGCGGTGGATCTCAGCCGCGCATTTTCCTGCAGGAATTTCTGGAAGCAGCCCGTCTGGCCGAAGCTGCCGATCGGGTTGCAGCTGTTCGGAATGCCCTGCTGGTTCACATTTTCCAGCACCTGCGCGGTGCCGGCCCAGCTTCCGTCACGCGCGGCATTATAGTCCTGTTTCCGCAGCTTGGGCGGAATCCGGTAGCGATCGCTCTCGGGCTGCCGTGCGCACACGACGATCTCGTCATCCGAACTTTTCGGGCAGGGATCGTCGCCATAGACGACCAATGTGGAAATGCGCGTCGGCGGTGCGCCCTCGGTCACCTTCGCGGAAGCGGCCGGCGCGAGCAGGATCAGCATGCCCGCCAGCAGGGAGGCCGCCCCGCGCATCACTGCTGCCCCTTCACGATCGCGCGGATGCCGGTGTCGCCGGTCGGTTCCGAATCGGTCGGCGAGCGCGTCTGCTCGGCCTGCGCCTTCCGTTCCGATCGGGCCTGGTTCATCAGCTTGGACCAGCAGCCCGTCCAGCCGCCGGCGCCCGTGGCCGTGCAGCTCGATGTGCCGCCCGCGCCGGCATATTCCAGGCTCTTGGCGCGATCGGTCCAGCGATCATTCGGCCCCGGATTGGTCGTGCGCAGCTCTTCCGGAATACGATAGCGATCGCTTTCGGGCTTGCGCGCGCAGACCACCACTTCCTCGCCCGCCTTCGTGGTCGGGCAGGGATCCTTGCCATAGACGACGAGCACCCTCTCGCTCGCCTGGGCGGCGGCGGGTGCTGCGATGCCGAATCCTCCGAAGAGGGCAGCCGTTGCGGCGGCGAACAGAAGCGGCTTCGACATGGTTCGGGCTTTCCTGATCGAGAGAGGCGAAACGCGCGAGATCATCCTCATATCCGTTTCGAAAGAGCGATGGCGGCGCGGCAGCCCAGCCTGATCGCGGCCGACAGGACGGGATAGGCGGGCGCGCGCTCCGCGCCGGCGGCCAGCGCCGTATCGCGATGCTCCACCTCCTCGGCCTGGAATTCCTCGATCATGGCGCCGAGTTCGGGATCGTTGCTGCCGAGCTTGCGGCGCTGATCCTCGTAATGATGGTCGATCTCCGTCTCGATCGCGGCAGTGCAGGCCATCGCCGCCTCGGGTGAGATCAGCGCGGTCGCCGCGCCCAGCGCGTGGCCGGCGACGTGCCAGAACGGGGCGAGGAGGGTGGGCCGCACGCCCCGCTCCGTCATCAGAGCGTTGAAGCGGGCGAGATGATTGGCCTCCTGCGCCGCCATGCGGGCGATCGCGCGTGACGCGGGATGGCGATCGCCGAGAATGGCGAGCTGGCCCGCATAGATGCGCGTCGCGCCATATTCCCCCGCCTGATCGACGCGAATCATCGATTCGCGTTCGCGGCGGGAGGGCGGAATCAGCGGGCCGGGCGCGTCAGACATAGAGCCCATATGGCGATGCCGCCGGCCAGGGAGAAGAGCGCATTGAAGCCGGCCATGCTGATGCCGAACAGGCTCCAGGCGGCGGCGTCGCAGCGGATGAGTGGTGCGGCGAGCAGCGCCTTCAATGGATCACCCCCGCCCAGCGAGACGCTGGTGCAGCGCGTGAAACCGGACCACCAATGATATTCCACGCCCGCATGAAACACACCGATCGCGCCCGATGCCAGGATGGCGAGGCCCGCCAGCAGCGTGAAGGCGCGCGAAACGCCGGGCACGCCGCGCATTACGAACGCGAGAATCGCCAGCGGGAGCGCCGTATAATGGGCCCATCGCTGCCAGTGGCACATTTCGCACGGCGGATAGCCGCCGATCAGCTGGAAGCCCCATGCGCCGGCCAGCAGCAGCGCCGGCACGGCAAGCGCCAGCGCGCGCGCCGGCGCGAGCATGCCCTGCCGGGATGCGGCCATCAGCGCGCGCGGGTCTTGGCCGCGCCCGGCTGCGGCGCCGCGCCCGCCATCGCCGTCTGCACGGTGGGCGTGCCGAGGCGGGCGATCGTCTTGATCGCATAATCCAGCTGGAAGTCGGTGATATTCTCCTTCTTCAGCTGTTCCGCCGTGGCGCCGAAGCGGGGATCGGGCTTGCCGTCATCCTCCAGCAATTTGTCGTCGGCCTTCACCTCGTTGATCAGGTGATGGCGCAGATCCGATTCGCGCATCCGCGGCCGCCCGCGGCGATCCGCATCGGTCAGCTGCGGCACGATGATGTCAGGATCGATCCCGCCTTCCTGCACGGAGCGGCCCGAAGGGGTGTAATAACGCGCGATCGTCAGGCGCAGCGCCGTATCGTCGGTCAGCGGCATCACCGTCTGCACCGATCCCTTGCCGAAGCTGCGTTCGCCGAGGATCAGCGCGCGCTTGTGATCCTGTAGCGCGCCGGCGACGATTTCCGCCGCCGATGCCGTGCCCGGATCCACCAGCACCACCACGGGCAGGCCATGCGCGTCGTCGCCCGGCCTTGCATAATAACGCTGGATGTCGGTCTTCTCGCGGCCGCGCTGCGAGACGATCTCGCCATGATCGAGGAAGCTGTCCGAAACCTCGATCGCCTGATCGAGGAGGCCGCCGGGATTGGAGCGCAGATCGACGACATAGCCGAGCGGGCGATGGCCGAGCGCCTTGTCGATCGAGACAATCGCCGAGCGCACGCCCGGCCCCGTCACCTTGGAGAAGCTGTTGATGTTGATGATGCCGACATCACCCTTCACCTCCCACTTCACCGCCTTGATCTCGATCAGCTCGCGCTTGAGCGTCACGTCGAAGGGCTTGTCCCGGCCGGGGCGGACGATGGTGAGGCGTACGTCGGATCCCGGCGGGCCCTTCATCTTGTCGACCGCATCGTCCAGCTGCTCGCCATAGATCAGCTTGCCGTCGACATGGGTGATATAGTCGCCGCTCTTGATGCCGGCGCGATAGGCGGGCGTATCCTCGGTGGGCGTGACGACCTTGATCACGCCGTCCTCGCCCTGCACGGTCAGGCCGACGCCGCCATAATTGCCCTCGGTAGTCGTCTTCATGTTCTTGAAGTCGCGCGCATCGAGATAGGAGCTGTGCGGATCGAGGCTGGAGAGCATGCCGTCTATGGCGCCCTTGATCAGCGTCTTGTCGTCCACCTTGTCGACATATTCGGCCTTCACCCGCTCGAAGATCGACATGAACTGGTCGAGCTCCTTGTAGGTCTCGACATCGCTTGCCGCCGTACTGGCGGTGAAGGCGGGGATCAGCGCCATCGCCGCGACGAGGCCGGCGCTTTTCAGCAGCAGGGATTTACGCATCGCCATCCTTCTCGAACATCCAACCTTTCTAGCGCCTTTATGGAAGGCGGGAAACAGAGGGACGGAACAGGGGAGCCCGCGATTTATCTTCAGGGCCGGAGCGCATCCGCCATCGCGACGATATCCACCGGCCGCCCCGCATGGCGCAATTCGATCAGCAGCCTGCGCCCCGAACGGCCGATCGAGGCGCCCTGGAAGAGATCCGCGCCCAGCTCGGTCGAGGTGCGCGAGAGGCCGGCGACGAGGCTCGTCCAGCCATGGCCATGATCGATGATGACGATATCGCCGTAATTCCGGAACGTGCCTGCATAGAGGACATGACCCGCGGCCGGAGCGGGCACCGGCAGGCCGCTTTCCGTCGCGAGCGTGAGCCCGCGGGACCGCACGCCATCTGCATCGCGCTCATCCGTGCCGGCGACGACGCGGCCGAAGGCCGGCAATCGATAGAGGCCGCCTCCCGGCCGGGCCGGGCCGGTGCCGGGCGCGTCGGGGCGCAACAGCGGGCCGGGCAGGGCGGCCAGCCTTTGGGCGGCTTCATGATCGCGCCGCTCATCACCCAGCGCCGATCCCAGCGCCGCGCTCTCCTCCGCCAGGCCGCGCAGCCGTTCGCGCTCCGCCTCCGCCGCCTCCGCGAGCACGGTGCGCCGCTCGACCAGATCGAGGCGCGATCGGGCGAGCAGCAGACGGCGCTGTTCGAGCAGGCGGCGCGAAGCTGCCAGATCCGCCAGCGCGCGGGCGCTTTCGTCGCGCAGGGCCGTGCGCCTCTCCAGTTCCTCGGCCAGCGCGGCATTCTGCGCAGCGATCCGCTCGCGCATGTGCCGGATCAGCAGGCTCAGATGCGCGGCCTCCTTAAGGCTCGCGCCGCTGACGAGCGCGAGTGCAGGCGGGCGCCGCGCCACGCGCGCCAGCGCGGCCGTCATGCCGGCGATCGGCGCGCGGGTTTCGGCGATGCGCGCCGCCTGTGCCTTTTCGGCGGCGTTGGCGGCGATCACCCGATCGCGCGCGGCGCGCAGCGCAGCCTCGGCCTCGCCCAGTTGCCGGGCCAGTTCGGTGGCCTGCTGATCGGCACGGGCGACGGCGGCGGCGCTGCGATCGTGCTGGCTCGCCAGCGAGGCGGCGCGCCGTTCGGAGCGTGCCTGCTCCTCCTGTGTCCGCCGCAGCGCGCCGGCGGTCCCGTCCTCCTTGGCCGGGATGGCCGCCGACGCGGTGGTCAGCAGCAGAACGGAGAGCAACGCCTTCATCCCTCGCGATGATAGGGATGGCCGGCGATGATACTCGTCGCGCGCCAGAGCTGTTCGGCCAGCATCGCGCGGGCCATCATATGCGGCCAGGTCATCGCGCCGAAGCTGATGAGCAGATCAGCCTGCCTGCGGGCCTCGTCGTCGAAGCCGTCGGCGGCGCCGATCAGGAAGCGCGCCTCGCGCACGCCGTCATCGCGCCAGCGCCCGAGTCGCCCGGCGAAGGCGACGGAGCCGAGCGCCGCGCCCTTTTCATCCAGCATGATGGTGACGGAAGATGTGGCGGGCGGCGGCACCCGGCCGCCACGATCGGGCAGTTCGGTCACCCTGGTGGGCCAGGCGACACGATCGAGATAGCGGGAGACCAGCTCCGCTTCCGGCCCCCGGCCTATCCGCCCGCGGGCGACGATATGGAGCAGCACGCCGGGCTGGATCGGGATCAGGCGGCGCCCAGGCCCGATTCGGTCGGCCGGCCGGGCGCGTCGCCAAATGCCCACATGCGCTCCAGATTGTAGAAGCTGCGGACTTCGGGACGGAAGAGATGGACGATCACGTCGCCTGCATCGATCAGCACCCAATCGGCGGTGGGCATGCCTTCCACGCGGGGGCTGCGCCCGGTCATCGCCTTGATCTTGTCGACCAGCTTGGCAGCCATGGAGCCGACCTGGCGGCTCGACCGGCCGGAGGCGACGACCATGTAATCGGCGATGCTGGATTTTCCGACCAGCGGAATCGAAACCGTTTCAACGGCCTGGTCATCGTCCAGCGAGGCGAGGACCATGGTGTGAAGCTGGTCGCTACTGTCTCCCGGATCGGAAGGAGTCAGCGGTTGGGCGGCAGCGGGCAATTGACCTCCTGGGGAAGCACGCGGCGCGTCAAACGGTCGCGCGGCGTCGGGGATGAGATGGAGACGAACCAATCGGGCCTCAGCCCGCGCGCTTGGGTCGCGGATCGCGGATCGGGGCGGAAGCGCAGCAGCACGAGCGCCGGCAGACTCCACTTCGTCCAGTGTCTCTCCTGGTCTGCGCGCCGGACGAAGCGCCGCAGCCAACCCATCGCAGGTGCGTTGAGGGCGGCGCCATCATAACCCGGACGGGCGATAACCGCAATCGGCATGGTGCGGGCGATCCTGCGCCAGCCTTTCCAGCGATGAAACTGGACGAGATTGTCCGCCCCCATGATCCAGATGAAGCGCCGGCGGGGGTAGAGCCTGACGAGCCGGATCAGCGTATCGACGGTATAGCGCGTGCCTAGCCGCGCCTCGATCGCGGTGGGCACGATCCGCGTGCCGCGCGCCATCCGTTCGGCCGAGGCGAGCCGGGCCGCGAGCGGCGCCATGTCGGGCGCGCCGGCCTTCAGCGGATTGCCCGGCGAGACCAGCCACCACATCTCGTCGAGATCCAGCGCCTCGATCGCCGCCAGGCTGATTCCGCGATGGCCGGCATGGGCCGGATTGAAGGAGCCGCCGAGCAGGCCGGTCGGCCTGCGGCTGGGCTTTCCGGCGCGGCGCGGCCGGACCCCGTCTCTCAAGGCCGGGTCTGACCGGTCCCGCGCACCAGCCATTTGTATGTTGTGAGCCCTTCCAGCGCGACCGGGCCGCGCGCGTGAAGCCGGCCGGTCGAGATGCCGATCTCCGCGCCCAGCCCGAATTCGCCGCCATCGGCGAACTGGGTGGAGGCGTTCCACATCACGATCGCCGAATCGACCTCGGCCAGGAAGGCTTCGGCGGTCGCCTCATCCTCCGTCACAATCGCATCCGTATGGTGCGATCCGTGGGCCGCGATATGCGCCGTGGCACCGGCGAGCCCGTCGACGAAGGTCACGGCGATGATCGCCTCGAGATATTCGGTATCCCAGTCCTCGGCATCCGCGGGAATGGCGCGGGGCTCGATCGCAAGGATTTCGGGCGTGCCGCGCACCTCGCAGCCGGCATCGGCCAGCGCGGCGAGGATCGGGGCGGGATCGGCATAGGCGCGATCGATCAGCAAGGTTTCCGTCGCGCCGCAGACGCCGGTGCGCCGCAGCTTCGCATTGATGGTGAGGGCGAGTGCCTTGGCCGGATCGGCGGCGCGATCGATATAGAGGTGGTTGATCCCGTCGAGATGCGCGAGCACGGGAACGCGCGCCTCTTCCTGCACGCGTGCGACGAGGCCCTTGCCGCCGCGCGGGATGATCACGTCGATCAGGCCCTGCGCGGCCAGCATCGCGCCCACCGCCGCGCGATCCGTGACGGGCACGAACTGGATCGCATCGGCGGGTAGGCCGGCCGCTTCCAGCCCGGCGACGAGGCAATCGTGGATCGCGCGATTGCTGGCCCGCGCTTCCGATCCGCCACGCAGGATCACGGCATTGCCGGCCATCAGCGCCAGTGCGCCGGCATCGGCGGTCACGTTCGGGCGGCTTTCGTAGATGATGCCGACCACGCCCAGCGGAACGCGGACGCGGCTGAGGCAAAGGCCGTTGGGCCGCTCGACGCGGTCGATCGTCGAACCCACCGGATCGGGCAGCGCCGCCACGTCTTCCAGCGCGCCCGCGATGCCCGCGATGCGCTTCTCGTCCAGCCGCAGGCGGTCCAGCATCGCGGAGGAGAGGCCGGCGGCTTCTGCGCGCGCGACATCGTCGGCATTGGCGGAAAGGATCGCGGCCGCTTCGCCGCGCAGGATGCGGGCCGCGTGCGATAAGGCGGCGGCCTTCCGCTCCGTTGGCGCGCGCGCGAGGATCGCTGCGGCGGCACGGGCGCGGACCGCCATCCCGTTCACGAGGGCGGCGGCATCGATGGGAAGCGCGTCTGTCATGGCGCTGCCATTTAGCATGGTCGGGCGGATCTCCTAGCCAATCCTTGCCCTTTCCCACCCTTTCGGCTAGGGCGCCCGCCATTCGTTCCTGACGAACGAGACGATCAGAGCACGACTCCGCCCAGGGAGCGTGTACGCCGGCCGACGAGGTTTCGTCCGCCGGCGCGTCTTGCGTTGGGGCAAATCCGTCCCCGCCTTCAGGCGGAAAAGGTGAGTTCGAGGCCCATGTTCGACAGTCTCAGCGATCGGCTTTCCGCGACGTTCGATCGTCTGCGTGGCCGTGGCGCGCTGAACGAGAGCGATGTGCGGGATGCGATGCGCGAAGTGCGCATCGCCCTGCTCGAGGCCGATGTCGCGCTGCCGGTGGTGCGCGAATTCGTCGACAAGGCCACGGAGGCGGCGGTCGGCCAGAATGTGCTGAAGTCGGTCACCCCCGGCCAGCAGGTCGTCAAGATCGTCCATGATGCGCTGGTCGACATGCTCGGGGCCGAAGCGTCGGATCTGATGCTGGAGGTCACCCCGCCGGCCATCGTGATGATGGTCGGCCTGCAGGGCTCCGGCAAGACCACCACCACCGCCAAGATCGCCAAGCGCCTGAAGGAGCGTGGCGCGAAGAAGGTGCTGATGGCGTCGCTGGACGTCAATCGCCCGGCTGCGCAGGAGCAGCTGGCGGTGCTCGGCGGCCAGGCGGACGTGCAGACGCTGCCGATCGTGCCCGGCCAGCAGCCGGTGGAGATTGCGCGGCGCGCGCTCCAGTCCGCGAAGCTGCAGGGCTTCGATGTGCTGATGCTCGATACGGCGGGCCGCCTCCATGTCGATCAGGCGCTGATGGACGAGATGAAGGCTGTCGCCGACATCGCGAATCCCACCGAGATCCTGCTCGTCGTCGATGCGCTGACCGGCCAGGATGCCGTCAACGTCGCCAAGAGCTTCACCGATCAGGTGCCGCTCACCGGCGTGGTGCTCACCCGCATGGATGGCGATGCGCGCGGTGGTGCCGCGCTCTCGATGCGCGCCGTCACCGGCCGTCCGATCAAGTTCGTCGGCACGGGCGAGAAGCTGGATGGGCTGGAGCAGTTCCATCCCGAGCGCGTTGCCGGCCGTATCCTCGGCATGGGCGACGTCGTCAGCCTCGTGGAGCGCGCGGCCGAGACCATCAAGGTGGAGGAGGCGGAAGCGCTCGCCCGCCGGATGGAAGAGGGCAAGTTCGACCTCAACGATCTGCGCTCCCAGCTCAACCAGATGAAGCGGATGGGCGGTCTTTCCGGCCTCGCCGCGATGCTGCCCGGCGTGAAGCAGGTGAAGCAGGCGATGGCGAGCGGCGCTGCCGACGACAGGCATCTGGTGCGGCTGGAGGCGATGCTCTCCTCGATGACCGCGAAGGAGCGCGCCAAGCCGGAGATCATCGCCGCCAAGCGCAAGATCCGCATCGCCAAGGGCTCCGGCACGACCGTGCAGGACGTCAACAAGCTCCTGAAAATGCATCAGGAGATGGCCGGCATGATGAAGAAGATGAAGAAGATGGGTGGCCTCAAGGGGTTGGCCAAGCTCTTCGGCGGCGGCGGGGGTGACCTCAACGCCATGATGGAAGGCGTAGGCCTTCCGCCGGGCGGCATGCCGCCCATGCCGGGCCTGCCCGGCGGTGGCAATCCGCAGGGCCTCCCTCCGGGTTTCCAGAATTTCCTGAAGAAACGCTGATTTAGACGACCGACCCGAACCATCTCGTCATTCCGGCCCGGGGGCCGGGATCCATGTCTCTCTCCCAACGCACTGTCGCGAGCGGATGGAGAGATGGGCACCGGCCTCCGCCGGGGCGGCGAAACGAAACCTAGAAGAAGGAATATCCCATGTCCGTTTCCATTCGCCTGTCGCGCGGCGGTTCCAAGAAGCGCCCTTATTATCGTATCGTCGTCGCCAATTCGCGCGCCCCGCGCGATGGCGCCTTCATCGAGAAGATCGGCACCTACAATCCGCTCCTCGCCAAGGATGATGCCAAGCGCGTCGTGCTCGACAATGATCGCGCCAAGCATTGGCTGTCGGTCGGTGCGCAGCCGACGGATCGCGTCGCCCGCTTCCTCGACGCGGCCGGTCTGAAGGAGCGCGCCGCGCGCAACAACCCGAAGAAGGCCGAGCCGGGCGAGAAGGCCAAGGAGCGTGCCGAGAAGCTGGCCGCCGCCGAGGCCGCTGCCAACCCGCCGGCGGCGGAGCCGGTGGCAGAAGCCGCGGCCGAAGAGACCGCCGAGGCTTGAGGACCGGATCGGTGGCCTGCGCGTTGTCCTGCCGTGAAAACGACAAGGAGAGGCACGATGGCCACCGCCCCGATTCATACCGATCCCGCCGAAGGGCCGCGCGAGGATGAGCCGGCCGCCGGCAAGGGACGGTTCGACGATGGCGGGCAAGGCGTCTCCGCGCCCGAGCCCGCCGAAGGCGCCGACGACGCCCCTGCGGGCGGACCCGACTCGCCCCGCTGACCCGCCGCCCGCCGCCGCTGCCGTGGGCGAGCGGATGGTGACCTTGGCCGTCATCATCGGCGCGCACGGCATCGCCGGCGAATGCCGCCTGAAGCTCTTCACGGATGATCTGAAGGCTTATCCCGGCGTGCGCGCGGGCGGGCGCGATCTGCGCCTTTTGTCGCTGCGCCATGGCGCCAACGGGGCGATCGCCCGGTTCGAGGGCATCGGGGATCGCAACGCCGCCGAATTGCTGCGCGGCACCGAGCTTTCCGTGCCTCGTTCCGCTTTGCCCACGCTGGGGCCAGGCGAATATTATCATGCCGATCTGATCGGCCTTCCGTGCCTCTCGGATACGGGAGAAGCGCTGGGCCGTGTCGTCGCGGTCGAGAATTTCGGCGCGGGCGACGTGATCGAGATCGGCCGGGAGGGCGGCGGCACCTTCATGGTGCCGATGAACAAGGATGCCGTGCCCGACTGGAATGACGAACGCCTCGTGGTGGACGCCGCCTTCATCGCCTAGTATATACGCCCGTATATACGGAGGCTCGCATGAGCGAGGAATATCGCGCGAAGGTCTTCAAGTCCGGCAATTCGCTCGCGCTGCGTCTCCCCAAGGCACTGGGCTTCCAGGAAGGCGCGGAGATGCTGCTTCGCGAAGAACAGGGTCGCTATGTGGTCGAGCCCGCGGAGCGACCGAAGCGCAAGATCAATCTCGATGGTCTTGCCGGTTCCATGCCCGGATTGCGGCCTTTCGAGCCGGAGGAGCGCGAGTTCGAGGAGCCGCCGCGCATCTGGGACGATGCCGATTGGCCGGGCTGGAAGGCGATCCGCTAGGTGCGATATCTGCTGGATGCCGACGCGTGCATAGCTTTGCTGGCCGGGCAGGATAATCTGGTGCGGCGGGCCTCCGAGTGTGATGAGGATGATTTCGTCATTTCGGCCATCGCCTTCGCGGAGGTTGCCCGCGGAAGCGGGAATGGCACGGCGCCGCCCGTCTCGATGCTGGATGTGCTTCGGCAGCGAATACCCGTCATGCCGTTCGACGAGCTGGCGGCGCAGCACTATGCGATGCTGCCGTTCAGGCGCGGAAGCTATGATCGGCTGATCGCGGCTCATGCTTTGTCGCTCGGATTGACGCTCGTCACGGGCAACGAACGCGATTTCGCCGACATGCCCGGCCTCAAGGTCGAAAACTGGACGCTGCCCCCGGAGCCAATTGCGTGACGCTCGACACCTTCTTCCTGCTGCTCGTGCCCACCTATCTCGTGCTGATCGCCTATGGGCAGGTTGGCGCGCGCAAGCGGAGGCTTTCGGCGCGCGCGCGCGCGATCGCGGCGGTGCTGCGTGTCGCTTTGCCGCCGGTCGCCCTCGTCGCGGTCTTGCTGTGGGAGGGCGATCCGGCCCTGTCCCACGCCTGGCTGCCGGTCGTGGCGGGAATGGCGGCGGCGGGCGCGGTCGTCGCGGCACTGGTCGAGTTCGTCGCGCCGAAGGTGGGCGCGTGACCGGCGCCGTGTGAGATCCTATCGTCTTTCGATCATGGCAGGGGGAAACGGCATGCTTCGGCAGCTCATGGCATTCGTCGCGATGGCGATCGGATGTGGCACAACGGCCGCCGCGGCCGCGCCGGACGGGATCGGGCCGGACAAGGCGGCGCTCGCCGAAGTGGATCGCATCTTCGATCATTGGGCGATCGATGCGCATGTGCCGGGGCTCGTCTATGGCCTCGTTGTCGATGGCAAGCTCGTCCATGTGCGGGGCGTCGGCGTGCAGGATGTCGTCTCGAAAAAGCCCGTCTCGCCTGACAGCCTGTTTCGCATCGCCTCCATGTCCAAGGCGTTCACCGCGCTCGCCATCCTGAAGCTGCGCGATGAAGGCAGGATCGTGCTGGATGCGCCGGCCGAAACCTATGTGCCCGAGCTGAAGGGCTGGAAATATCCCACGGCCGACAGCCCGAAGATCACGGTGCGCAACCTGCTCACCCACTCGGCCGGCTTCGTCGAGGATAATCCCTGGGGTGATCGCCAGCAGGTGATGCCCGAAGCGGAGTTCACCGCCGTGCTGAAGGCGGGCGTGCCTTTCGCCCGCGCGCCGGGTGTGAGCATGGAATATTCGAATTTCGGCTATGCCACGCTCGGGCGGATCGTCTCGAACGTCTCGGGTGTCCGCTACGAGGAGTATATCCGCCGCAATTTCATGATTCCGCTCGGCATGGCGTCCACGGGTTATGACGTCTTCGCCTCGCCCGCCTCCGCCCGCGCGATCGGCTATCGCTGGCAGGACAATGGCTATGTCCGCGAGCCGGATATGAAGGATGGCGCGTTCGGTGCCATGGGCGGCGTCGAGACCAGCGCGAACGATTATGCGAAATGGGTGGAATTCCTGCTCTCCGCCTGGCCCGCGCGCGATGGGGTCGACACCGGTCCGGTCGGGCGCGCCACCGTGCGCGAGATCGTGACCGGCGCGAACTTCGCCACGGCGGCGATGCGCAATCCCGCGATCGGCGGCGCGCCCTGCCGGCAGGCGGTGGCCTATGGCATGGCGTGGCGCGTGATCGACGATTGCGATCTGGGCCGTGTCGTCACGCATACGGGCGGCTATCCCGGCTATGGATCGGTGGTGATGCTGCTGCCCGAAAAGGGCGTCGGCCTCTTCGCCTTCGCCAGCAAGACCTATGGCGGCGCCTCGCTGCCCGCCTTCCGCGCGATGCTGGCCCTGAACAAGGCCGGCGCGCTCCAGGATCGCGGGACGGAGGTGAGCCCCGGTCTCGCCTCGGCCTATGATGCGGCGCGCGCGGTATGGCGGACGGGCGCGATCGAAAGCGCGCCGCTTGCCAACAACATGCTGATGGATCGCGATGCGCCGCGCTGGAAGGCGCTGATCGAGGGGCTGAAGGCACAGGTTGGCACGTGCGATATGGATGCGCCGATCACGCCTTACTGGGCGATGGAGGGCCGCTTCCTGTGGACCTGCGAACATGGCCGGATCGCCGGCCGCGTCCAGCGTGCGCCAACGCCCGCGGTGACGCTGCAGGCGCTGGAATTCGCGGTGCAGGCGCCTTGAGGAGATAAGGTGCCTTGTTCGATCTCGCGATATTATGTCTGGTGTGCGTGGTTCCGACGATCGGGTTCGCGTTTCTGATCGATCGCAGGCGACCTTCATGGAGCTTCGCCAAGACCGCATTCGTCGCTGCGATCCCCTTGCCGCTCCTGGTATCGCTGCTTTTGATCTACATCATCGTAGATGCAGCCCGCACGCCATTCGAGAAATGCGGTGTGGATGCCTGCGCAATGGCGATCGCCTTCTCGGCTGTGGGCATCATATACTGTCTCGCCGCTTATTTTGTGGCGGCTATCATTGCGGCGATTGTTCTGCGTAAGCGGCTCGGGTGATGACCTTCTCCGCCACCGTCCTCACCCTTTATCCCGAGATGTTTCCCGGCCCGTTGGGGCTGAGCCTTGCCGGGCGGGCGCTGGCGGAGGGGCGCTGGAGCATCGATCCGGTGCAGATCCGCGATTTCGCGACGGACAGGCATCGCTCGGTGGATGATACGCCGGCCGGCGGCGGATCGGGCATGGTGCTCCGCGCCGATGTGGTGGCGGCCGCGATCGATGCCACGGCCAAGCCCGGCGTGCCCCTGCTGGCGATGACGCCACGCGGGAAGCCACTCACGCAGGAGCGTGTCCGCAGCCTCGCCGCCGGGCCGGGCGTCGCGATTCTCTGCGGCCGATTCGAGGGATTCGACCAGCGCCTGTTCGAGGCGCGCGCGATCGAGGAGGTTTCGATCGGCGATTATGTGCTTTCCGGGGGCGAAACCGCCGCGATCGTGCTGCTGGATGCTTGCGTCAGGCTGCTTCCCGGAGTAATGGGCGCCGCTTCGAGCGGAGACGAGGAAAGCTTCGAAGCGGGCCTCCTCGAATATCCGCATTATACCCGACCGCAAATGTGGGAGGGCCGCACGATCCCCGAAGTGCTGCGATCGGGGGATCATGCGGCGATCAAGGCATGGCGTCAGTCCATGGCCGAGATCGATACACGGCTAAGGCGGCCGGATCTTTGGGAGCGCCATATCGGCGCTCGGGTCCAGTCGCCCTCTGGCGCGCGGCAGAAGAAGGACGAATGAGATGAACCTCATCCAGCAGCTCGAGGCCGAGCAGATCGCGGCGCTGACCGCCAAGCGCGCCATTCCCGAATTCCGCCCCGGCGATACGCTGAAGGTCGGCGTGAAGGTCGTCGAAGGCGAGCGCACCCGCGTCCAGTCCTATGAGGGCGTGTGCATCGCGCGCTCGAACAAGGGCATGGGCTCCTCGTTCACCGTGCGGAAGATCTCGTTCGGTGAGGGCGTCGAGCGCGTCTTCCCGCTCTATTCGCCGAACATCGATTCGATTGACGTGGTCCGCAAGGGCGTCGTCCGTCGCGCGAAGCTTTATTATCTGCGTGGTCGCACCGGCAAGTCGGCCCGTATCGCCGAGCGTCGCGACAATCGCGAGAAGGCCGTGGCTGAGGCGTAAGCCAGGGATCGGGGCTGGTTCGGCCGGTCCCTTTTTCCGCCACCGGGCTGGTCGTTCCGGTCCGTCAGGCAAAAGAGAAGGCGCCGTCGCGGTCATCCGCGGGCGCCTTTTTCATGTCCGTTGGTCTTTTTGCAGCGGGTGCGGGGATTCCGCATCGTGCCCTTCGAAAAAGCTTTCGGGGCGGGACGGTCCCGAAGGCCGTCGACCGCTCCGCATCCTCGCCTCAGGCGGCGAAGATCGCTCCAACCACCAGCGCCTGCGCGGCAACCGCGATCAGGATGGAGGTGGCAGCTTCGAACTTGAACACGTTAAATCTCCCCAAGGGTGCAAAATAGGCCGCATGCTTGTGCGGTGCCGCGCAGATAGGGATTAAACGCTTAATCGCAACTTAATAACGGTTCGGCGCACATTGCAAAATATGCAAGTTATCATGCAACATCTAAAATACTGATTTTCCTGTATTTTATATTTTGTCCGAAAATATCGCGGGATGCGCGCCAAAGCGTAATATTGCTGCGCTGCGGCACGCCCAGTCATGCTTTTGATGCGAGCGGGGCAACGGGATGGCCGGAGCTGCCGCGATCCGATCGCTCCGGATCGTCGCCTCCCATTTCGCCATTTTCCGTGCCGTCCGAGGCGACGGGCTCAGCCTGAGCCCCGCGAAATCGCCCTACAGGCCGGCATTGTCCCCGATCGCCTTGCCGATCGCGGCCCAATCGATATCGTCGCCGTCGCGCGCGATCGTCTGCAGCAGGTGATCGCGGATGATGCCCAGCAGTGGCATCGGCACGCGCGCGCCATTCGCCGCCTCGGCCACCAGGTTCATGTCCTTCAGGCCCAGCGGCGCGGGAAAGCCGGCGGGGCGGAAGGCGCCCTCGATCAGTGCCGGCCCGTAATTGCGGTAAACCGGGGCGCCGAAGAGCGTGCCCGTCAGAACATCGAACAGGATCTGCCTGTCGAGCCCGTTCTTGGCGGCGAGCGCCATCGCTTCGCCCATCGCCTCGATCGCGGACATGATCATGAAATTGCCGCACAGCTTCACGAGGTTTGCGGTCGCCTGATCCTCGCCCGCCACGAAGGTGCGCTGGCCGATCGCATCGAAGATCGGCTGGGCGAAAGCGATGCTCGCTGGGGCACCACCCGCCACGATATTGAGTTGAGCCGCCTCGGCGGCCGGAGGACGCCCGAAGACGGGCGCGGAAACATAGCGCTCACCCTGCACTTCGGTCAGGCGCCGGGCGAGCGCGAGGCTGATCGTGCTGAGGCCGACATGGATCGGCGCGGCCTTGGCCGAAAGCAGGCCTTGCGCCCCGAAGACGACGGCCTCCACCGCGCGATCGTCCGCCAGCATGGTCAGCACGATCTCGGCCCCTGTCGCCGCCTCGGCCGGGGAGGACGCGCTTCCGGCGCCGGCCTCCACCAGCGACGCGGCCTTGTCCGGAGATCGGTTCCAGACGGTCAGCGCATGCCCGGCCTTGAGGATGTTGCGCGCGATCGCGCCCCCCATATTGCCCAGGCCGAGGAGCGCGACGCGCATCGGATCAGCGCCGGTGCTCGCCCCTGACGCGGCGCACGGTGCCGGAGCTGGCGCGCATCACGATGCTCTCGGTGGTGAGGAAGCCCTTGCGCACCTTCACGCCTTCCAGCAGCGAACCATCCGTCACGCCGGTGGCGGCAAAGATGGCGTCGCCCTTCACCAGATCCTCCAGCTCATAGATCTTGTCGAGATCGGTCACGCCCCACTTGGCGGCGCGGCCGCGCTCGTCATCGTTGCGGAACAGGAGCTTGCCCTGGAACTGGCCGCCGACGCAGGCGAGCGCGGCCGCGGCCAGCACGCCTTCCGGCGCGCCACCCGAGCCGAAATAGATGTCGATCGTCGTATCGGGATTGGTGCAGGCGATCACGCCCGCTACGTCGCCATCGGGGATCAGCATGATGCCCACGCCCAGCGCGCGCAGTTCGGCGATCAGCGCATCGTGGCGCGGCCGATCGAGCACGCAGGCGATGATCTCGTTCGGTGCGACGCCCTTGGCGGCGGCCAGCGCCTTGATATTCTCGGTCGGTGTCTTGGTGAGGCTGACGAGGCCCTTCTCATAGCCCGGCCCGATGGCGAGCTTTTCCATATAGACGTCCGGCGCGTTGAGCAGGCCACCCTCTTCGGCGATGGCCAGCACGGCCAGCGCATTGGGATAGGCCTTGGCCGTGAGCGTCGTGCCCTCCAGCGGATCCAGCGCGATATCGATCCTGGGGCTGCCGGGCGAGGCCTTGCCCACTTTCTCGCCGATATAGAGCATCGGAGCCTCGTCGCGCTCGCCTTCGCCGATCACGACCGTTCCGTCGAAATCCAGCTCGTTGAAGGCTTTGCGCATCGCTTCGACGGCGGCGGCGTCGGCGGCCTTCTCGTCGCCCCGGCCGACGAGGGTGGATGCAGCGATCGCTGCGGCTTCGGTGACGCGCACCATTTCGAGAACGAGAACGCGATCGAGCGCCTTCGAAGCCGTGACTGCCACCCTTTTACTCCCTGACTGTCGGATCCCGCCGGGGATAGGACGGCCATGTTACCTTGTCGAGAAGCGCCATGCTTGACGGCGGCCCCCGATGCGCGCGAAACCGCGCAAATGCACCGGATCGCCTCCCTTCAGACGCAAGCCCGCCGCCCCGGCGGCGCGCGCGCGATCCCGTGCCGGGTGCGGCCTTCCTAGCCGCTCTTCCGCTCGACCGCCGCGACGCGACCGCCTTTCCGGCGGATGCGATCGCGCGCGCCGCCGGCTTTCCCGAACGGAGACCGACATGAGCCTTCACTATCCCGATGACGATGCGATCGCGCGTCTGGGCGAAGCCTTCCTCGCCTGCGCGCTGCCCAAGGCGGAATGGACGCACGCCGCCCATTTCGCCACGACCCTGTGGTTGTTGCGCCGCCAGCCGGAAATCGTGCCCGAGCGCGACTTGCCGGCGCTGATCCGCGCCTACAACGCCTCGGTCGGGGGCGTGAATGACGATCACAATGGCTATCATGAGACGATCACGCGGGCCTCGATCCGCGCGGCCCGCTCTTTCCTCGCCGGGCGGTCGGGGGATGAGCCGCTGCATGAGGCCGTGGATGTGCTGATGGCGGGCCCGCTCGGCCGATCCGACTGGCCGCTGACATACTGGACACGCGACAGCCTCTTTTCGGTCGAGGCCCGGCGTGGCTGGATCGCCCCCGATCTTGCGGCGTTTCCTTCCTAGCGTTCGATTCCCGTGCATTCGGACGTCGCGTTTCAGGCTAATTCAGCCTGGGGGGTGCAAGGTCGGGCCGATGATGTCGAGGTCGAGAAGCCGGATGCGGATCGTGCCGCTGCTGATCGCGCTGGCGGGCGCGGCTCCGGCGCTCGCCAGCGTGGTGGGGCCGCCGGTCCCTGTCGTGCCGAAGCAGACGCCTTTCCAGCAGGCGGTGGCCTTCGCGCATCGCGACGATCCGATTCCGCCGGCGCCCACGCCCGTCAGCTGCAAGAATGCGAAGGGCGAAACCAGCACGGCCTGCGGCGTGAAGGAAGGTGCTCGCCCGCCATCCATGCCCTGCCGCCGCAAGGATGGGGAGATCGTGGTCTGCGCGATCGTCGGCCGCTCGCCCGATCGCATTCCGCTGCCCGATGAGCGCGGCCCCGCCCACCATCCCGGCGAGTTCGCGAAAGCCGATGTCGGGCAGGGGCCGTTCCCGCCGAGGCCCGGCCTCACGCTCATCACCTTCGGCATGAGCAAGGCCGCGAAGGTGCGGAACGAGACGCTGAAGATGATTTATGCGAAGGAAGCCGCCGAGCAGGCCGCGGCCGATCGCGCCGCGCGTCAGGCCGAAGTGGATCAGGCCGCGCTCGACGCTGCCGCCGCACCGGAATAAGCGCGCTCTTTCGAAGCGCTCCGTTCTGCCCCATGCTGGGCAGGGATTTGGAAGGGCGGTGCGCGATGCGAATGGTTGCGATGATCGTCGCGCTCGGGATGGCCGTCTCGGCATCCGCCCAGACCTCCGGCCCGCCCGCGCCGGTCGCCGCAAAGACGAGCCCGGCGGAACAGGCGATCGATGCCTATCAGAAGAGCGAGCAGCCTCGTGCCGCTCCGGCGTCCGCGCGCTGCCGGCCTCGGGGAGGGGGCGATGCAATCACCGTCTGTGGCGTCCGGGAAGGCGCGCGGGCACCCCTGCCCAACGATCAGAGCATCCGCGATGGCGCGCGCACGGCGACAGGCGAACTGCCGTCGACGGCGGGCATTCACTATACCAACCCGGTCGGCATCATGCCGCGCACGGGCGCGCAGGTGACGCTGCGGGGCGATGGCAAGATCAAGGCCAAGGGGATGGGCCAGTAGCGACCGGACAGGTCACGTTCGGCATCGCAGCGGCGCTCCCGTTCCGGCGGTGCGGACCGGCATCGCCCCCGCGAAGCAACGTTCGGCGCCCGGGGACTGGCTTCAAGCCTCCAGGATGTGCATCCACATCGGCGCGGCCGTGAGGCTGGGGGAGCCTTCCAGCTTCTCCAGCGCATGGGCCACCGAACGCTCCGGTCCCTCGTGCGTGACGAGCACGATCAGCACGCCGCCGTCGGCGGCCGGCCCGCGCTGGATGAGGCTTTCGATCGAGACGCCGGCATCGCGCATCGCGGCGGTCAGCTCGGCCAGCACGCCGGGCTTGTCGACCACGGTGAAGCGCAGATAGGCACGGCCAAGTCGCTCGCCCGCGGGGGCCGCGGGCATCGCGGCGAGGCTGGCGACCGGCATGCCGAAGGCCGGGCCATATTCGCCGCGCGCGATATCGATCAGGTCCGCCACCACGGCGCTTGCGGTCGGGCCTTCGCCCGCGCCCCGGCCCTGGAAGAGAAGCCGGCCCACATAATTGCCCTCGGCCACCACCGCGTTCAGCGATCCGGTGACGTGCGCCAGCGGATGATCGACCGGCACAAGGCAGGGGTGGACGCGCTGGACGAGCCCCTTGGCCGTCGCTTCGCCCAGGCCGACGAGCCGGATCTTGAAGCCGAGCGCGGCCGCCTCGGCGATGTCGGCGGCCTTGACATCGCGTATGCCGGTGATTGCCACCGATCCGAAATCCACCTTCGCCCCGAAGGCGAGGCTGGCGAGGATCGAAAGCTTGTGCGCGGCATCCACGCCATCGATGTCGAAGCTGGGATCCGCTTCTGCATAGCCCAGCGCCTGCGCCTCCGCGAGCACGTCGCCGAAGTCGCGGCCGGCGCTCTCCATCGTCGAGAGGATATAGTTGCAGGTGCCGTTGAGGATGCCGAAGACGTGCTGGATCTCGTTGGCGGCGGCGCCTTCGCGCAGCCCCTTGATGACGGGGATGCCGCCCGCCACCGCCGCTTCATATTTGAGCGCCACGCCTTTGGCCTCGGCGGCATCCGCCAGCTCCAGCCCGTGATGCGCGAGCATCGCCTTGTTGGCGGTGACGAAGCTCTTGCCGCCGGCCAGCGTCGCGCGGGCGAGCGTCAGCGCCGGCCCGTCCGATCCGCCGACCAGTTCCACCACCACGTCCACATCGTCACGCGTGGCCAGATCGGCCGCATCGTCGGCCCAGGCGAAGCGGGCGATGTCCACGCCGCGATCACGGCTGCGATCGCGCGCGGAAACCGCGACGATCTCGATCGCGCGGCCGGCGCGCCGTTCGATCAGGGCGGCGTTCGTATCGAGCAGCTTCACGACGCCGGCGCCGACATTGCCGAGGCCGGCGAGCGCGATGCGGAGAGGTTTGGTCATTCCGGTCAATTCTCCAAAAACCATGTGTGCCGAGCGTCGGGCCGTGGCGCCGGGCGAGGACGAGGCGCGCATGGCCTCGCATCCCGGCTTCGCCCGATGCTGTCCATCCCTGGATTATGCCCGGGATGGATGGATCCTGTTGCCTTCTCTATTCATGGCTGCGCCCGAAATCGGGCCGCGCATCGTCCTGGCCCTGTTCGATGATCGATCGGCGGATGGCGCGGGTGCGTGTGAAGAGATCGAACAATTGCTCTCCGTCGCCCCAGCGGATCGCGCGTTGCAGCATCGTCACGTCCTCGGTCAGCCGCTGGAGGATCTCCAGCACGGCCTCGCGATTGTTCAGGAACACGTCGCGCCACATCGTGGGATCGGATGCGGCGATGCGCGTGAAATCGCGGAAGCCGCCCGCCGAATATTTGATCACCTCGCTCTGAGTCACCTCTTCCAGGTCGGATGCGGTGCCCACGATCGAATAGGCGATCAGATGCGGCACGTGGCTGGTGACGGCCAGCACCAGATCATGATGGTGGGCATCCATGATCTCCACCCGCGCGCCCAGCGCTTCCCAGAAAGCGGAGACGCGCATCACGGCGGTGGGATCGGTGTCGCCCTCGGGCGTGAGGATGCACCAGCGGCCGCGAAACAGCGTGGCGAAGCCCGAATCCGGCCCGCTATGCTCGGTGCCGGCGACGGGATGGCCCGGCACGATCACTGTGTGGGGCAATGCCTTGCGGATGGCGGTCGCCACCGAAACCTTGGCGCCGCCCACGTCGCTGACGATCGCGTCCGCCGGCAGATCCGCCGCGATCGCATGGGCGGCGGCGCCCATCGCGCCTACCGGCACGCAGAGCATCACGAGATCGGCATCGATCACCGCCGTCCCGGCCGTATCCGCGATATCGTCGCACAGATCGATCTCGCGGGCGCGGGCGCGCACGGCGGGATCGGCATCGAAGCCCGTGACGCGCACTGTCGGCATCGCCGCGCGTATGCCGCGCGCGATCGAGGAGCCGATCAGGCCCAGCCCGAGGATCGTGACCCGCGAGAAAGCCAGCATCAGGCGCCGATCTCCCCGATCATTTCGCGCAGGCCGGCGATCACGGCGCGCATCGCCGCTTCCTCGCCGATCGTGATCCGAAGCGCATGCGGCAGCCCCTGTCCGGGCAGCCAGCGCGTTGCATAGCCCCTCTCCATCAGCCCCTTGTAGGCGGTTTCGGCCGAAAGCGCGCCTTCGAACAGCACGAGCACGAAATTCGCCTTGCTGGGCACGGCGCGGAGGCCGGCATTGCCGAGGCCCGTAATCTGATCCACGAACCAGCCGCGCCAGCGATCATTGTGCGCCTTGCTGCGCGCGACGAACTCCGTGTCGCCCAGCGCCGCGATCGCCGCATCCAGCCCGCCGGTCGCGACGTTGAAGGGGGCGCGGATGCGCTGCATCGCCTCGATCACCGGCGCCGGGCCGTAGCCCCAGCCGATCCGCCCGGCCGCCAGACCGAAAATCTTCGAGAAGGTGCGCGTCACGATCACGTTCGGCTCTGTCCGCGCGAGGGCGAGGCCGCCATCCTCATCCTCGGGATCCAGATATTCGGTATAGGCCTGATCCACCACGAGCAGGCAATCCTTCGGCAGGCCGGCGTGCAGCCGGGCCAGTTCCGCGCGACTCGTATAGGTGCCGGTGGGATTGTTGGGATTCGCGACAAACACGACGCGCGTCTTCGCGGTCACGGCCGCGAGCAGCGCGTCCACGTCGGTCGCATAATCGCTGTCCGGCGCCTCGACGGGCACGGCGCCGACGCGCCGCGCCGCGATCGGATAGACGGAGAAGCCGTAGCGGACATACAGCACCTCATCGCCCACGCCGGCAAAGGCGCCGGTCGCCAGGTGGAGCACCTCGTCCGATCCGGTGCCGTGGATCAGGCGGTCCGGCTCCAGCCCGTAATGCGCGCCGATCGCGTCGCGCAGGGCGATCGCGCTGCCGTCCGGATAGATTTCCAGCGCCGCGGCGGCCGACGCAAAGGCGGCGCGCGCGGCCGGGCTGGTGCCCAGCGGATTCTCGTTGGAGGAAAGCTTCGTCATCGGGCGCCCGTCGTCGCTCGTCGAGCGGCCGGGGACGTAGGGGGCGATGGCGTCGATCCAGGGTTTGGGGGCGGGCGCGTTCATAAAGGCTCGATCTGGCGAAGGCCGCCCGTCCACGGGATGAGCGGGGGAAGAGAAGATCGTTGCGCCATTAGAGCAGCCCCGCGCAAAACCCAACCCGCCGCCCTTTGTTGACAGCGGGCTGCGCCGGACCTAGCCGCCCGCGATGCTCGCCGCTCCTGCTCTTGACGATCAGCGCTTCGGCCTCGCCCGGCGGGCGGTCCTGCCCGGGCCGCTGATGCTGGATGGCGGCGCCAGCCTCTCGCAGGTCGAGATCGCCTACGAAACCTATGGCGCGCTGAATGCCGATGCCTCGAACGCCATCCTGATCTGCCATGCGCTGACGGGCGACCAGCATGTCGCCTCGGTCCATCCGCGCACGGGCAAGCCGGGCTGGTGGTCGCGCATGGTGGGTGAGGGCAAGCCGGTCGATCCGGCGCGGCATTTCATCATCTGCGCCAATGTGCTGGGATCCTGCATGGGTTCGTCCGGCCCGGCCTCGATCGATCCCGCCACGGGCGTGCCCTATGCGATGCGCTTCCCGGTCATCACGATCCGCGACATGGTGCGCGCGCAGGCGCTGCTGCTCGATCATCTGGGCGTGTGGAATCTGGCGGCGGTGGTCGGCGGATCGATGGGCGGGATGCAGGCGCTGGAATGGGCGGCGACCTATCCGGCGCGCGTACGCTCCGCCGTGGTCATCGCCAGTGCCGCGCGCCATTCCGCCCAGAATATCGCCTTCCATGAAGTGGGGCGGCAGGCGGTGATGGCCGATCCCAACTGGCGCGGCGGCAATTATTACAAAAGCGGCGAGGGGCCCTCGGCCGGTCTCGCCGTGGCGCGGATGGCGGCGCACATCACCTATCTTTCCGAAGTGGGGCTCACGGGCAAGTTCGGCCGCCGCCTGCAGGCGCGCGAGGCGAAGACGTTCGGCTTCGACGCCGATTTCCAGGTCGAATCCTATCTGCGCCACCAGGGACTGAGCTTCGTCGATCGATTCGACGCCAACTCCTATCTCTATATCACGCGGGCGATGGACTATTTCGATCTGGCCGAGGAGCATGGCGGGCTGCTGGCCGATGCCTTCCGGGGATCGAAGACGCGTTTCTGCCTCGCCAGCTTCGACAGTGACTGGCTGTATCCCACCGCCGAATCGCGCGCGATCGTCCACGCCCTGAACGCATCGGGTGCGGCGGCGAGCTTCGTGGAACTGTCCGCGCCCTATGGGCATGACAGTTTCCTGCTCGATGTGCCGGAACTGTTCCGCGTCGTCGATGGCTTCCTGCGGGCGGACGCATGAGCATCACCCTGTCCGACGACAAGGGCCTGCTGGATGTGGCGCGCATCCATGGCTGGCTGGCGAACAGCTATTGGTCGCCGGGCATCGCCCGATCGCTCGTGGAAAAGGCGATCGCGGGATCGCACTGTATCGGCGCCTATGACGAGGCGGGCGTACAGATCGGCTTCGCCCGGATGATCACCGATCATGCGACTTTCGCCTGGCTGGCCGATGTGTTCGTGGACGAAGGCGCGCGCGGGCGGGGTGTGGGCCGCGCGATGGTCGGCTGGTTCCTCGATCACCCCGATTTCGCGGGGCTGCGCCGGATCGGCCTTGTCACCGCCGATGCGCATGGCGTGTATGAGGCGCTGGGCTTCCACGCCCCGCTGCGCCCGGATCGCCATATGGAGCGGCTCTCGCCGGATGCGGCAGCGGCGCTGCGGGAGGCCGCGCGATGAGCCTGCGCCCGGATCTCCAGATCATCGCGAACAATGTCGCGCGCGGGTCGCGCGTGCTGGACGTCGGCTGCGGCGATGGCGAGTTGATGGCATCGCTGCGCGATCTGTGCGGCGTCGATGCGCGCGGGCTGGAGCTGGATCCCGCCAATGTTTCGGCGGCGGTGGCGCGCGGGCTTTCGGTGGTGCAGGGCGATGTCGAGACCGATCTCGCTTACTACCCCGATCGCGCCTTCGATTATGCGATCCTCAGCCAGACGCTGCAAACGGCGCGCTCGCCGGATCGCGTCCTGTCCGAATTGCTGCGCATCGGCGCGCGGGCCTTCGTCTCCTTCCCCAATTTCGGCTATTGGCGGGTGCGCGCCTCCTTCCTGTTCGGCGGGCGCATGCCGGTGACGCCCGCTTTGCCGGTCAGCTGGTATGAGACGGAAAATATCCACCAGCTTACGATCGACGATTTCCGCGCCTTCATCGCGGAACGCGGCGTCACGGTGGAGGGGGAGTGGTTCCTTTCCGGCGCGCGCGGCGTGAAGGGCGCGGCGGCCAATCTGCGCGCCGAACATGCGGTGTTCCTGCTGCGGAAATGACGGTGCCACGCCCTGTCATCCTGAAACGGGTTCAGGATGACGGGTGTTTCTGAAGAAAACCGCGAACGGTCAGCCGCGCAGCCTGGCGCCCGCCTTTTCCGCCGCCGCCACGATCCTGGCCGAAATGGCCTGTAGATCGGCGTCGGTGAAGCTCTTCTCGGCCGGCTGAAGCGTTACCGCCACGGCCAGCGACGCCTCGTCCTCGCCCAGCCCCGCGCCCTCGAAGATATCGAACAGGCTGACGTCGACGATCGCGCCCTTGTCCGCGCCACGGATCGCGCGGAGCAGGCTGTCGGCCGGCATCGCGCGCGGGGCGAGGAAGGCGAAATCGCGCGTCACGGCCTGCAATGCGGGCGGCGCATAGGCCGTGCGCATCCGGCCCGCCTCGCGGCGCGCAGGGATCGCATCCAGATAGATTTCGGCCGCCACGGCCGGCCCCTCGAGATCGAGCGTCCGGAGCAGTGAGGGATGCAGTTCGCCCAGTTCCGCCAGGATCGTCTTCGGCCCCAGCCGCAGCGAGGCGGAGCGGCCCGGATGCCAGATCGATCCGGTCGCCTCCATCACCTGCAGCCGATCGGCCGGCGCACCGGCGGCGGCGAGCAGGGCCGTCACCTCGGCCTTGGCATCCAGCGCATCGAAGCCGCCGGCCTTGCCCGTGCGCCAGTCACGCGCGCCGCGCTCACCCACCAGAAGCAGGCCGAGCGTCGCGCGTTCGCCATCCTTCAGATAGCGGCGGCCGATTTCGAACAGGCGGATGCTGGTGGCGCCGCGTGCCCGGTTGCGTCGTGCCGCCGCGATCAGGCCCGGCAAAAGCGAAGGGCGCATCGCCTTCATGTCGGCGCTGATCGGATTGGCGAGCGTCCAGGCGGCGCCGCCGAAGGCGGCCGCGTCCGCCTCGGAGAGGAAGCTCCAGGTGATCGCCTCGTCTAGCCCGCGCGCGGCGGCGGCGCGGCGCATCCCGCGCTCGATCTTCTGTTCGGGCGTGGCGGTGGGCCGGGCGACCCCGTCCGGGCGGGGAAGCGCCACGGAGGGCACGCTGTCCAGCCCCTCGATGCGCACGATCTCCTCGACGATATCGGCCACGCCGTCCACGTCGCGGCGCCAGCTCGGCGCGCTGACCGTCCATGATCCGTCGACACCGAAGCCCAGGCTCTGGAGGATCGCGCGCTGGCGATCGGCCGCCACCTCGATCCCCGCGATGCGGAGCGTGGCGGCGGGATCATATTTGAACGTGTGGCGCCCGGCCGGCGGGCTGCCCGCTTCCACCACCTCGGTTGGCTTGCCGCCGCAGATTTCGATGACGAGACGCGTGGCGATGGCCAATCCGTCGCCCAGGAAGGCCGGATCCACCCCGCGCTCGAAGCGAGCCCGCGCGTCGCTGGTCAGGCCCAGCTTGCCGCCGGTGCGCGCGATCGCCTCGGGCGTGAAGTAGGCACACTCGATCAAAACGTCGGCAGTCGTCCCCGAAACGCCCGATTCCTCGCCGCCCATGATGCCGCCGATATCGTGGACATGCGCGTCGTCCGCGATCACCGTCATCGTCTCGTCGAGCGCATAGGTCTTGCCGTTGAGCGCCAGCACCGTTTCGCCCGCCTTCGCCCTGCGCGCGACGAGCCCGCCCGAAAGTTTGGCGAGATCATAGACGTGGAGCGGGCGGCCATGATCCAGCATCACATAATTGGTGATGTCGACGAGCGCCGAGATCGGGCGCTGGCCCACGGCGAGCAGGCGGCGCTGCATCCATTCGGGCGAGGCGCCGTTGGTGACGCCCATCACGGCGCGGCCGAAGAAAGCGGGGCAGCCTTCGGGATCCAGCGTGGCGATGGCGATCGGGGCGGGCGTGTCGGTGCGGAAGCCCGGCACGTCCAGCGGCTTCAGCTTGCCGAGGCCGGCGGCGGCCAGATCGCGCGCAATGCCGCGCACGCCCATGCAATCCTGACGGTTGGGCGTGATGGCGATATCGATCACCGGATCGGCAAGGCCCGCATATTCGGCGAAGGCCGTGCCCACCGGCGCATCGGCCGGCAGCTCGATGATGCCGTCATGGCCCTCACCTATCTCCAGCTCCCGGGCCGAACACATCATGCCGTTCGATTCGACGCCGCGGATCGCGGCGACGCGCAATTCCATGCCGTTGGCGGGCACAATCGCGCCAGCTTGCCCGAATACGCCGATCAGCCCGGCACGCGCATTGGGCGCTCCGCAGACGACTTGCAGCGGAACGCCATCGCCGGAATCGACCGTGAGCACCTGCAGCTTGTCCGCCTGCGGATGCGGGGCGGCGGTGAGCACGCGCGCCACGGTGAACCCGCCGAGCCTGGCCGACGGATCCTCGACGCTTTCCACCTCGAGGCCGATGCGGGTGAGCGTGTCGGCGATCACCTCCACCCCGGCATCCGTATCGAGATGCTCCTTGAGCCACGAAAGGGTGAACTTCATGCGCCCACTCCCCCGCTCAGCGTGGGAATATCCAGCGCGCGGAAGCCGTAGTGGCGCAGCCAGCGCAGATCGCCGTCGAAGAAGGCGCGCAGATCATCCATCCCATATTTGAGCATCGCCAGCCGATCGACGCCGGTGCCGAAGGCGAAACCCTGCCACTCGGCAGGGTCCAGTCCCGCGGCGGCGATCACCTTGGGGTGGACCATGCCGGAGCCCAGCACCTCCATCCAGCCGCCATTGGGGCCGTTGGGATCGCCGCCGATCACGCGGCGTCCCTTTTCGACCGAATAGCCGACGTCCACCTCCACCGAAGGCTCCGTGAAGGGGAAATACGAGGGGCGCAGCCGCAGCACGATGTCGTCGCGCTCGAAGAAAGCCTTGAGGAAGGTTTCCAGCGTCCAGCGCAGATGGCCGAGATGGATGCCGCGATCGATGACGAGGCCCTCGATCTGGTGGAACATCGGCGTGTGCGTGGCATCGCTATCCGAACGATAGACGCGGCCCGGCGCGATGATGCGGATGGGCGGCGGCGTCTGCGTCATCGTCCGGATCTGGACGGGGGAGGTGTGCGTGCGGAGCAGCATCCTGCGCCCTTCCGCGTCCACGTCCGGGAAATAGAAGGTGTCGTGCATCGCGCGCGCCGGGTGCGTTTCCGGAATGTTGAGCGCGGTGAAATTGTGCCAGTCGTCCTCGATCTCGGGTCCGGTGGCGACGGCGAAGCCCAGATCGGCGAAGATTTCCGCCAGCTCGTCCATCACCTGCGCGACCGGATGGACCGAGCCTTGCGGGCCGGTCGCCACCGGGCGCGTCATGTCCAACCGTTCGGAGGCGAGGCGCGCGCCGAGCGCGGCTTCGTCGAGCGCCGCCTTGCGGGTCGCGATCGCATCGGCCACCGCCGTGCGCAGGGCCTGAATGGCGGGTGCCTTCTCCTGCCGCTCCTCGGGCGACATCGCGCCAAGGGTCTTCAGCAGCAGGGTGATCGATCCCGATTTGCCAAGGGCCGAAACGCGCAGCGCCTCAAGGCCGGCATCGTCGGCAGCCGCAATCGCCGCGAGGAGGTCGCGTTCCGTAGTCTGTAAGTCTGTCATGGCCCGATCCGTAGTCCGGGCGCCTTTGGCATCCGGCGCCCGCCCAACGCAAGGGCTGCGCGCCCGTCCCGCGCCCCCGCGTTTGATTTATTGCCCCCCCGCCTTATGGTTTGCGGCTCGAAACGGGGTGCGGCGCAGAAACGATGAATCATATCCGTGCGCTCGATGGCCTGCGGGCGCTCGCCGTTTCGATTGTGTTCGTCGCGCATTGCGGGCTGGAGCGGCTGGTCCCCGGCGGTCTCGGCGTCACGATCTTCTTCTTCCTGAGCGGCTATCTCATAACGTCGCTGCTCCGTTCGGAAGTCGCGCAGCTCGGCAAGGTCGATCTGCGCGGCTTCTATATGCGGCGCACCCTGCGCATCTGGCCGTCCCTCTATCTTACGGTCGCCTTCACCGGGCTGGTCAGCCTGTTCATGCCGATCGATCCCCCGATCCAGGCGACGGGCGTGGTGGCGCAACTCGCCTTCCTGTCCAATTATGCCGGGCAACTGGGCCTTGGCGCCGGGGTTCCGTGGATACCGCTCTGGAGCCTGGCGGTGGAGGAGCATTTCTACCTGCTCTTTCCGATCCTGTTCGCCACGATCCTGCTTGGCCGCGCGCCGCGCACCATCGCGCTCTGGTGCGCTGTCGGCTGCCTGCTGGTGCTGGCGGTGCGGATCGTCTCCGTGCCCCTGCTGGGCGAGAATATCGGCCAGATCTATTATTGGAGCCACACCCGGATCGACAGCATCCTCTTCGGCTGTTGTCTGGCCCTGTGGCAGAATCCGGTGCTGGATGAGGCGGCGTGGCGGCCGAAGCCCTGGCATTTCGCGGCCGCCGTCGCGGTGCTGCTGCTGTGCCTGCTCGTCCGCAGCGAACTGTTCCGGCAGACGCTGCGTTACACGCTCCAGGGCGCGGCCCTGTTCGTGATCTTCTCGTTCGTGATCTGGGATCGCGGGCTGATCGCGCGCTGGCTTTCCTGTCGTCCCGCCCGGCTGATCGGGCTTTATTCCTACACGCTCTATCTGGTGCATGTGCCGATCATCGAGCTGATCCGCTTCCTGCGCCCCGGCCTGCCGATCCTGGCGATGATCCCGATCGCGGGGGTTCTCTCGATGCTCTATGCGGCCGCCATGTATCGGCTGGTGGAGGCGCCCGCCGCGCGCTGGCGTCGATCGCTGCATCGCGTGGATGCGGACGTGGACATGGTGCCCGCCGGTTGAGCGCCCAAACGAAAACGGCCCGGCTCGCAGGGAGCCGGGCCGTTCTGTTCCGTCCGTATCGGCTGGCTTACGCCGCGACGCGGGCGCCTTCCGGAAGCGCTGCCTTCGCCTGGGCGACGATCGCCGAGAAGGTGGCGCCTTCGTTCATCGCCAGATCGGCCAGAACCTTGCGGTCCAGATCGATGCCGGCCAGCTTCAGGCCGTGCATGAACACACCATAGGTGAGGCCTTCGGTGCGGACAGCGGCGTTGATGCGCTGGATCCAGAGAGCGCGGAAATTGCGCTTGTTCACCTTGCGGTCGCGATAGGCATACTGACCCGCCTTCTCCACCGCCTGGCGGGCGATACGGATCGTATTCTTGCGGCGGCCGTAATAGCCCTTCGCATCCTCAAGGATGCGCTTGTGCTTCGCGTGCGTGGTTACGCCGCGCTTGACGCGTGCCATGTCCCGCTAACTCCTTACTTGAGGCCGTAGGGCGCCCAGCGCTTCACCGTCGCCGTATCGGCGTCGGAAAGCACGGAAGTGCCGCGGTTCTGGCGGATATATTTCGCATTGTGGCTGATCAGCCGGTGGCGCTTGCCGGCGACGCCGTGCTTCAACAGACCGGTCGCAGTCATCTTGAAGCGCTTCTTGACGCCGCTCTTCGTCTTCAGCTTGGGCATTTTCGTCTCCTTTTCGAGGCGATCAGGAACGGCCACGGCAGCCCACACTAGCCGGGCAGTTCTCGCGATAATCGCTTGGAAGCGCGCGCCTATAGGGAAGTCGCCGGAGATTCGCAACCGGAACCGAGCGTCGCCCCGAAGGGTTGGGCGCAGATGGTCGATTTGTCCAACCATCCGTCCCTGAAGGGCGATCGCGGCGGCGCTTCGGGGCGCCGCGATCCGGCGGCCACTGCGATCGCGACGGGCGTTTCGCTGGTCGCCACGCTCTTCGGCCTGCTGTTTCTCGCCTGGCTGGTGCTGTTCGTCACCAAGGGCCGCTTCCTCAAGCACACGTTCGAACGTGTCGCCAGCCGCATGGCGGAACGCGACATCAAGGTGGCGGGCGACTTCAACTTCTATTTCGATCCGATCGACGTGAAGTTCCTGGCCGAGGGGCTGACGGTTGCCAATCCGTCATGGGCTTCCAGGCCCAATCTTTTCGCCTCGAAGCTGATCGATACGCGGATCGAGACGATTCCGCTGATCTTCGGACGCCGCAATGTGGAATGGCTGAGCCTCATCGACGGCGCGGTCTGGCTGGAATGGGACAAGGCGCACAAGCGCAACAGCTGGACGTTCGGCGATCCGGACAAGCCGGGCGAACCTTTCGAAATGCCGCTGATCCGCAGGGCGGCCGTGACGGGCACCGCCGTCCATTATGGCGATCCGGCGATGCGGCTGTTCGCGGACGTGCGTTTCCAGGCGATCAGCGCGCGCGACACGCGCTTCGCCAGCAACATCCGGTTTGCCGGGGAGGGCACTGCGCGGGGCATCCCCTTCACGCTCACCGGCAGCCAGACGTCGCCCAACGAGGTGATGGCCGGCGGCCGCAACCAGTTCGAGCTTCATGCCCGCGCGGCGCGATCCAGCCTGGACGTTTCCGGCACGCTGCCGGGCGCCACGCAGATCGAAGGCGCGGATCTCGCCGTGCAGGTGCGCGGCCAGAATCTGCGCAACCTCTTCGATCTCGCCGGAATCGCCGTTCCCGATACGCGCGCCTATCGCCTGCGATCGCACCTCACCAAGCGCGGCCGCGATTATGAATTCACGCGCATCGCCGGCAGCTACGGCAGCAGTGATATCGGCGGCGCCATGACGGTCACGGTGCCGCGCGCCGGGACGGCGGATCGCCTGTTTCTGAAGGCCGATCTCGCCAGCCGGCGCGTCGACATGATCGATATCGGGCCGTTCATCGGCTATAACCCCGATGCGCTCGCCACCAGCGGCGCCACCGCCGCCGTGAAGCAGGACGCCGCCTATCCGCGCATCCTGCCCGATGCGCCGCTGCGCGTGGACGCCATCAAGGCGTTTGACGCCAAGGTGACCTATAAGGTGGCCGATATCCGCCAGCCTTTCGTGCCGATCACGAATATCCTGCTCGGCCTCGATCTCGATCATTCGCTGATGAAGCTCAGCCCGCTCAATTTCGATATGGCGGGCGGCCATGTCGACAGCGATATCGCGATCAATGCGCGCGAACCCGCGATCGTCACCGATTATGATATCCGCATGTCGCCCACGCCGATGGGCAAATTGCTCGCGCGCTTCGGCGTCGACAATGGCGGCACGACGGGCACGATCAAGGCGCGCGTGAAGATGACGGGCACTGGCAATACGGTGCGCGATTCGCTGGCGAGCTCCAACGGCCGCATCGCCGTGATCCTGCCGCGCGGCACCTTCTGGACCAGCTATACCCAGCTTTCCGAATTCGATGTCGGCACATTCGTGCAGAAGATGTTCGAAAAGAAGCTGAAGGAACCGGTGCAGATCAATTGCGGCCTGATCGGCTTCACGGTGCGCGATGGCATTGCGGCGGCCGATCCGGTGCTGATCGATACCAGCAAGAATGTGATGACGGCCAAGGGCGGATTCAGCTTCCGCGACGAATCGATGAGCCTGTCCTTCCGGGCGGATGCCAAGAAGTTCAGCCTGTTCTCCGGCCAGTCCCCGGTGGGCATAGGCGGCCACTTTGCGGCGCCAGCGATCCAGATCGTCACGCCGCAATTGCTGGCACGGGGCGGTGCCAGCGTGGCGCTGGGCGTTGCGGCGAGCCCGCTGGCGGCGATCCTCGCCTTCGTGGATCCGGGCGATGCGAAGGCGGCGGCGTGCGGGCCGGTGCTGGCGGGTGCCAGCGCGGCCGCGCAGCGCACCGACAAGGGCGATCCGCGCAAGGACGTCGGCAAGGGCAAGAGTGCCGACTGGAAGGCCCAGCACGACAAGAAGCCGATAAAGCTTTGAGAGAAGGCCAGAAAATGCGCGGAAAAGCGGGTTCTTGAAGGCGTGCCGGCCCGCGCATCATCAAGCTTCCCGGCGGCGGCTTTTCTATGGAAGGCCGGGCAGGGGAGCGCCCCGGCGCCGCTTTATGCCACCTCACGCTGGAAGAGGCGCGGGTCGATCAGGAGGTGAGGGCCGTGATCGCCTCCTCGATCAGCGCGGGATCGCCCGCCGCGATCACCCGGCCGTCGCTCTCGCGGCCGAGCGACTGTCCCGCCCAGTCGGTCATGCGGCCGCCCGCGCCCTCGACCACGGGCACCAGTGCCGCGAAATCATAGAGCTTCAGATTGGCCTCCACGACCAGATCGATATGGCCCGACGCGACAAGCCCGTAATTGTGGCAATCGCCACCCCAGATCGTGTCGCGCACCTGGCCGCGCAGCCGATCGAATCCCGGCTGGTCCGCTTCGGGAAACAGATAAGGTCCCGTAGTGCCCAGATGCGCCCTGGCCAGCGCGGCGCAGGCACGGGTGGCGGCAGGCGCGCCGTTGAAGGTGGTGGGCCGGCCGGCGGCGCCGATCCAGCGCTCGCGCGCGATCGGCTGATCGATCAGGCCCAGGAGCGGCCGATCCTCTTCCAGCAGGGCGATCAGCGTACCGAAGAGGGGGCGTCCGGCCAGAAAGGCGCGCGTGCCGTCGATCGGATCGATCACCCAGATGCGGGCGGCCTCCTCACGCGCGACGCCATATTCCTCGCCGATGATGCCATCCTGCGGGCGTTCGGCTTCCAGAATGGCGCGGATCGCGGCCTCCGCGGCGCGATCCGCCTGCGTGACCGGGGAGGCATCCGGCTTGGTCTCGATCTCGAAACGCGCGCGGAAGAAGGGGCGGATCGCCGCGCCGGCCGCATCGGCCAGCCGCTCGATCAGAAGGATGTCGGCATCGGTCATCGCGCCGGTCTAGCGTCTGGAACGCGCTCCTCCTAGCCGCGCCGGCATCGTCCGATCGGCCCGCATACGTTGCCGGGAGGCGCCGAACCGACCTAGGGATGGGGCAGCGCAACGTCAGGGAGCATGTTTTGATCGGTTCGGAAGGGCAGGAGGAGCGGAGCAAGATCGCGCGCTGGTGGCGGATGATGGTGGTCGGCGGGGTCGATCATGATCGGGTGCTGCGCCAGATCGCGGAGGATTCGGGCTGGTCGGGCCGCTATGCCTTCCTGATCGTGATTTCGGGCGCGATTTCCCTGCTCGGTCTGCTCATGCCCTCCGTAGCGGTGTTGATCGGGGCCATGCTGCTCTCTCCGTTGATGATGCCGATCATCGGTCTGGGCTTCGGCATCGCGACGCTGGATTTCCATGAGATGCGGCGCACCGCGACGGCGCTGTGCGCGGGGGCCGCGATCGCCATCGCCCAGACGGTGGTCTTCGTGTCGATCTCGCCGTTGCAGACCATCACCAGTGAAATTGCGGGGCGCACCCAGCCGACCCTGTTCGATCTGCTCGTTGCCCTGCTGTCCGCGATCGCCGGCGGCTATGCGCTGATTCGCGGGCGCGGCGGCACGGTGGTGGGCGTGGCCATCGCCATCGCCCTGATGCCGCCGCTCGTCGTCGTCGGCTTCGGCATCGCGACCGCGAACTGGACGGTCTTTTCGGGCTCTCTGCTCCTGTTCCTCACCAACGCCGTCACCATCGCGCTCACGGCGGCGCTGGTGGCGCGCGTTTATGGTTTCGGCAGCCATCTTTCGCCCGCTCATACCGGCTGGCAGCTTGTGCTGTTCGTCGTGGCGCTGGGCCTGCTTTCCATCCCGCTCGGCACCACGCTGCGCCGGATCGCGTTCGAGGCGGTCGCCCAGCGCCAGGTGCGCGATGCCGTGCGCGCGCCCTTCCCGGATGGATCCCGCCTCAGCCAGATGGATATCGATCATTCCGCCGATCCGATGCGGATCCGCGCCGTGATTCTCACGCCCCGGCTCGATCCCACGGCCGATCGGCGGATCGCGGCCGATCTGCGGCGCAGGCTGGCACGGCCCGTGGATGTGCATGTCGATCAGCTGCGCATTTCGCTGGATGCGGGTGCTGCCGAAGCCGCCCAGATCGCGCGCGCGACGGAAAATGCCCGCGATGCCGTGGCCGGCGCCCGCGATCGCGCCGTCGGCGATCTGGCGCTGATCGCGGGCGTCGATCCGGGAACCGTTCAGGTGGATATGGCGGCGCACCGGCTGGCGGCGACGGCATCCGCCCTGCCCGGCCTTGGCCTCGCCGGCTATCGCGCGCTGGAAATGCGGGCCGGTCGATCGCTCTCCGGCTGGTCGGTGGCCCTGAGCCCGCCGGCGGACGCCGCTCTGCCGTCGATTTCGATCGATCAGGGCGTGATCGACAGCGTCGCGCTGGATCTCGCGGCCTGGGCTTCGGCCCGGCAGCAGAGGATCGTTTCGGTCGAGGGCGGCCTGCTTGCGCAAAGGCGCGCCGTCGCGGCGGGAATCGTGGCGCGCGGTGGCCGGGCCGAGGCGGGGGATTCGCGCGGTGGCCTGCGGCTGGCCTGGGCCGAAGTGGCGACGGACGAGTCACGCGGAACGACCGCCCTCTCCCGACCGATAGCAAAATAGGGCGATGCGGCCGTTTCTCGCCGAGTGGGAGGAGCGTTCGAAGGTTTGACGATAGCCATCGCCTGCATGATATGTTGCACCTGCGAAGGTGGTGGATGCGGATCGTCATAATCGATGACAGCGGGGCACGGGCGTCGGTCCTTGAGGAAGGGCTGCGCGATGCGGGCTATGAGGACATCCACCTCGTTTCGGCGCGTGGCGCTTTCGTGGCGCGGCTGGAACGGCTGTCCCCCGATGTGGTGCTGATGGACCTCGGCAATCCCAGCCGCGACGCGCTGGAGGAGATGCTGCTGGTGAGCCGGGCGCTGGCGCGGCCGATCGCGATGTTCGTCGATCAATCGGACGATGCCATGATCGGGGCGGCTATCGATGCCGGGGTTTCGGCTTATGTGGTGGATGGATTGCGCAAGGATCGGGTGAAGCCGATCATCGATCTGGCCGTGCGCCGCTTCAACGCCTTCGCGCGGATGCGCAGCGAACTGGATGAGGCGCGGACGCAACTGGCGGACCGCAAGGTGATCGATCGCGCCAAATCGATCCTGATGGCGAGCCGGAACCTGAGCGAACCCGAAGCCTATGCGCTCCTGCGCACATCGGCGATGAACCAGGGAAAGAAGATGGCCGATGTCGCCACCGCGTTGATCACCGCGCACGATCTGCTGGGAGGGGGCGCATGATCCCCGTACGCGCCGCCTTCCTGGGGCTGACGGACGCGGCCGTTCTGGTCGCCGCGCGCGAGCGGGGCTTTGCCGAGGCGGAGGGCGTGGATCTCACGCTGATCCGCGATACGAGCTGGGCGACGTTGCGCGACAGGCTCGTCTACGGTCACGTCCAGGCCGCGCACATGCTGGCGCCGCTGGCCGTGGCGGTGACGCTGGGGCTGAGCCAGCAACCGGCGGAGCTGGCGGCGCCCTACAAGCTGAGCGTCAACGGCAATCTCGTCGTCATGTCGACCGACTTTGCCGCCGCGCTGGATCAGGATCTGGGCGCACGACTGGAGGATCCGCTGGCGACGGCGCATGATTTCGCCGCCGCGATCGGGCTGCATCGGCGCAAGCCCGTGATCGGCGTCGTCCATCGCCATTCCAGCCACGCGCTGATGCTGCGCTACTGGCTGGCGAGCGCCGGGGTCGATCCCGATCGCGATGTGGTGCTGCGCGTGCTGCCTCCTTCGCTGATGGTGGAAGCGATGGCGCTGGGGGAAACGGATGGCTTCTGCGCGGGCGAACCTTGGGGCAGCGCCGCGATCGAGGCGGGGCTGGCCGAAGCGGTGGCCGTGGGCGAGCGGATCTGGCGGCGCGGCGTGGAAAAGACGCTGACCTTCCGGCGCGACTGGATGGAGCGCAATCCCGATACGGTCGATCGGCTGTTGCGCGCGACCGCGCATGCCGCCGCCTGGTGCGACGATCCGGCCAATCGCGAGGCGCTGGTTTCGCTCCTCGGCCGGAGCGACATCGTGGACCAGCCGGCCGAGCTGATCGCCCGCGCGCTTTCGGGAAGCATCCTGCCCCGCCGGGGGGCGCCGCCCGTTCCGATCCGGGATTTCATCCTGTTCTCGCGCGAAGCGACGGGCTTTCCGTGGCGGAGCCAGGCGCTTTGGATCTATTCGCAATTCGTGCGCTGGAAGATGATCGAGCCGAGCGGGGAGCGCGAGGCGGCGGCCGGCGCGGTCTTCCGGCCGGATATTTATCGCCGTGCGCTGGCGGGCACGGACCTGCCGATGCCGGGGGCGAGCAGCAAGGTGGAGGGAGCGCTCGAATCGGCCCAGAGCGTGACGACCGTGCGCGGGGCGCTCACCCTGGGGCCGGACCGCTTCTTCGATGGACGCATCTTCGATCCCGACGATATCGCCAAGTATCTCTCTCAACTTCCATGATATTCGGCGCGCCGATTTTTTGCTTGCCAAAATGGGATAGTTCACGGATTTTTATAGGCAAGCACGCGGTGTCGCGCGCTGCATCGGGATAGCGCCCAGCGCCGGGCCGCCTCTCCCACCTAATCGAACCAGCAAAGCCGCTGTCCGCAGCCTGCATCGCAGGCCGCCGGATCGCGGCTTTTTTTCGTTTCACGCACATTTTTTGGGGGGACATCATGGCCACGGCTGCATGGGATCGCTCGGTGAGCGACGCGAATGAAGGCAAGGCTGGCGGCTTCTGGCAGGCGGGGCACAAGCCCACGTTGATCGCCGCCTTTCTCTATTTCGATCTGGCCTTCATGGTCTGGGTTCTGCTTGGCCCGCTTGGGCCGGAAATCGCCAAGACGCTGCATCTCTCCGCTGCCCAGAAAGGCCTGATGGTGGCAACGCCCACGCTGGCCGGCGCGATCCTGCGCGTCGTGAATGGCCTGCTGGTGGATCGCATCGGCCCGAAGCGCTCGGGCGCGATCAGCCAGGTCATCGTGATCGTGGGTCTCGCCTTTGCTTACTTCACCGGCGTCTCCAGTTTCGCCGGCACGCTGGCGCTGGGCGTGATCCTCGGTTTTGCCGGGGCAAGCTTCGCGATCGCGCTGCCGCTCGCCAGTCGCTGGTATCCGGCGGAGCATCAGGGCAAGGCGATGGGGATCGCCGGAATGGGCAATTCGGGCACGGTGCTCGCCTCGCTCTTCGCGCCGATGCTGGCAAAGCTGTTCGGCTGGAATGCCGTGCTGGGCCTTGCCTGCATCCCGCTCGCGATCGTGCTGGTGCTCTACCTTGTCATGGCGAAGGATGCGCCGAACGCGCCCGCACCGCGCCGGATCAAGGATTATGCGGAACTGCTGAAGACCGCCGATGCGTGGTGGTTCATGGCTTTCTACAGCGTCACCTTCGGCGGGTTCGTCGGTCTGGCCGCATCACTGCCCATCTACTTCACCGATCAATTCGGGCTGACGACGATCATGGCCGGCTATTGCACGGCGGCCTGCGTATTCGCCGGTTCGCTGATCCGTCCGATCGGCGGCGCGGTGGGCGACCAGATCGGCGGCGTGAAGACGCTCGCCATCGCTTATGTGATCGCCGCCCTCGCCCTGATCGGGGTCAGCAGCGCATCCACGGTGGCGATGGCGCTGGGCCTGTTCGTCGTGGCGATGCTGGCACTGGGCGCGGGCAATGGCGCGGTTTTCCAGCTCGTGCCGCAGCGCTTCGCCAGCGACATCGGCATCATGACCGGGCTGGTCGGCATGGCAGGCGGCATCGGCGGCTTCTACCTCGCCTCCTCGCTCGGCTTCGCCAAGCAACTGACCGGCAGCTTCCAATATGGCTTCCTGATCTTCGCGGGCCTTGCCTGCGCGGCATTGATCGGCCTGAACCTCGTCAAGCATCGCTGGCGGCGGACGTGGGGCGCGACGATTTCCGCCAGGATCTGAATTCGAGGGGCCGGGGAAGGATGCTCGTTCCTCCCCGGTCCACGAGGCCAGCCTCCCGGGGGGCGGGCGGCCTGCCAAAGGGGGACATATGCGCAATCTCATGATGACGGCGGCCTGCGCGGCCGTCGCGGGGCCGGCCTGCGCCGCGCCCATCACGCTGAAGCCGATCGCCGAGCTTCGTTTTCGTTATGAAAATGTCGATCAGGAGGGCCTCGCCCACACATCCGGAGACGATTTCTCGATCCGCGGGCGGCTGGGCCTCTCGGGCACGAGCGGGAGGATTTCCGCCATCGTGATCGGGCAGGGCGCGGTCTCTCCGGCCGGAGATGCCTATGATGGGCTGAACGGCCTCGCCAATCGTCCGCTGGTGGCCGATCCGGACAATATCGCGCTCTATGTCGCCCAGATCCAGTACAGGGCGCCGGGCGTGACGGTGACGGCGGGCCGCCAGCGCATCGTGCTGGATGACGAGCGTTTCGTCGGAAATGTCGCCTTCCGCGACAATGCCCAGACCTTCGATGCCGTGCGGGCGGAGGCGACGCCGATCAGGGGCCTGAAGGCGGACGTGAGCTATGTGTGGGGCGTTCGCACGATCTGGGGTTTTCAGGGAACCGGCGCGCGGCAGCAGGCCGTATCCGGCGATACCGTCCTCGCCAACCTTTCCTATGTGACCAGCCTCGGCACGCTGACGGGCTTCGGCTATTGGATCGATCAGGACGAGGCCGCCGTGCAGGGCTTTCGCCTGTCCAGCAAGACGGTCGGCGCGCGTTTCGCGGGCAGTCACGCTTTTTCGAAGACGGCGAAGCTCAGCTATCAATTGAGCTACGCGCACCAGACGGATTTTCACAACAATCCGAACGCTTATGCGGCCGATTATTATCTGGCGGACGCGATGCTTGAATGGCGGATGCTCCGGATCGGCGCCGGATATGAAGTGCTGGGCGCCGACAGGGGCGTGGCGCTGACCAGCTTCCAGACTCCACTGGGCACCAATTTCAAATTCCAGGGATGGGCCGACAAATTCCTGACGACCCCGCCGAATGGCGTGCGCGATCTTTATGGAAGCGCGGGCTATGGCTGGAAGAAAGCGGGGCCTTTTGCCGGCGTGCTCGCGCAGATCGTCTATCACGATTTTCGCAGCGATCGGCTGGATCAGCATTATGGAACCGAATGGGATGTGATCCTGTCCGGCAAGATCGGCAAGACGACCCTTTCCGTGCGCTATGCGGATTATGATGCCCGGCGCTTTGCTGCGGATACGCGCAAGATCTGGCTTCAGGCGGACTGGGCGTTTTGATGATCGGGATCGATCGGGACGCTTGCAAAAGCGGCCGATTCGGGGCATTGCTGGGGGGTGAGGGCAACGATGCCCGAGCCCCCATAATTCCGGCGATCCGAGGAAGGCTCGATCCGGAATGCGTCGCTCCGGCCCCGGCCGGCTTACGATGAATGGCAAGGCCGCCATCCAGACCACGGTTCATCCCGTGGTCCGGATGGCGGCCTTTTTCGTTTCTGGAGCTTGGACATGGACTTTCAGGAATTCGACCGGCCCGAAGACACTGCTCTGACCGAAGCGGTGACGATCCCCGACCGCGCGCGCCTGATCGTGATCGGGAACGGCATGGCCGGGTGCCGTGCCGTGGAAGAACTGCTGGCCCGCGATGCCGGCCGCTATCGCGTCACGATCTTCGGGGCCGAGCCACATGTGAACTACAACCGGATCATGCTCTCGCCGGTGCTGGCCGGAGAGAAGACGTTCGAGGAGATCGTCATCAACGGGCATGGCTGGTATGCCGATAATGAGATCGATCTGGTTACCGGGGATCCGGTGATCGCGATCGATCGCGATGCGAAGACGGTGACGGCCCAATCCGGCCGGATCGCGCATTATGACAAGCTGCTGATCGCCACCGGATCCGATCCGTTCATCATCCCCGTGCCGGGCAAGGATTTGCCGGGCGTGATCAGCTTCCGCGACATGAAGGATGTCGATGCGATGCTGGCGGCCGCCGGAAAGGGCGGCGACGCGGTCGTGATCGGCGGCGGCCTGCTCGGGCTGGAGGCGGCGCACGGCCTTACCCTGCGGGGCATGAAGGTGACGGTCATTCACCTGATGCCGACGCTGATGGAACGACAGCTGGACGAGGCGGCGGGCTGGCTGCTCAAGACGGCGCTGGAAGCCCGCGGCCAGACGATCCTGACCGGCGCGGATACGGCGGAAATCTTCGGCGACGGCAAGGTGCAGGGTGTGCGCCTGAAGGATGGTCGCGAAATCCCGGCAAGCCTGGTCGTCATGGCGGTTGGTATCCGTCCGTCCACGGCGCTGGCCCGCGCCGCCGGCCTGGAGGTCAATCGCGGCATCCGCGTCGACGATCATATGGTGACGTCCGATCCGGACGTGCTCGCCGTCGGCGAATGCGTCGAGCATGACGGCAACGTCTATGGCCTCGTGGCCCCCCTGTGGGAGATGTGCCGCAGCCTGGCCGACGGTCTGGTCATGCGGCCAAGCGGCTATCGCGGCTCGGTCACCTCGACGAAGCTGAAGGTCGCGGGCCTCGATGTCTTTTCGGCGGGCGATTTTTCGGGTGGCCCGGGCGCGGAGGATATCGTGCTGCGCGATGCCGCGCGCGGCATCTACAAGCGTGTCGTGCTGCGCGACGATCGCGTGATCGGCGCGGTGCTTTATGGCGATACCGTCGACGGCAGCTGGTATTTCGATCTGCTGAAGAAGGGCGAGAGCGTCGCCGACATTCGCGACGTGCTGATCTATGGCCAGGCCTTCGCCTCCGGGGGTGGGCTGGCGGACCCTAAGGCGGCCGTTGCGGCGCTCTCGGACGATGCCGAGATTTGCGGCTGCAACGGCGTCAGCAAGGGGCAGGTCGTGGCTTCCATCGCGGGCGGCGCATGCAGCCTGGATGCGGTGCGCTCCACCTGCAAGGCTTCGGCCAGCTGCGGATCGTGCACCGGCCTGGTCGAGACGCTGCTGGCGCTGACGCTGGGTGACGGCGTCCAGTCCGGCCCGAAGACGATGTGCAAATGCACGAGCTTCGGCCACGATGATGTCCGCCGCGAGATCGTGGCGCAGGACATGCGCTCCATCCCCGAGGTGATGCAGAAGCTGCACTGGTCGACGCCCGACGGCTGCTCCTCCTGCCGGCCCGCGCTCAATTACTATCTGCTGTGCGCGCTGCCCGGCGATTATGTCGACGATCAGCAGAGCCGCTTCGTCAACGAGCGGCTGCATGCGAACATCCAGAAGGACGGTACCTACTCGGTCGTGCCGCGCATGTGGGGCGGGCTGACCAATCCCCGCGAACTGCGCGCCATCGCCGATGTCGTCGAGAAATATGATGCACCGATGGTGAAGGTGACGGGCGGCCAGCGCCTCGACATCTTCGGTATCAGGAAGGAGGATCTGCCCGCCGTCTGGGCCGATCTCAACGCCGCCGGCATGGTTTCCGGGCACGCTTATGGCAAGGCGCTGCGCACCGTGAAGACCTGCGTCGGCTCCGAATGGTGCCGCTTCGGCACGCAGGACTCCACCGGGCTCGGCGTGAAGCTGGAACGCGGCTTCTGGGGCAGCTGGATGCCCCACAAGTTCAAGATGGCGGTTTCCGGCTGTCCGCGAAACTGCGCCGAGGCGACGATCAAGGACTTCGGCATCGTCTGCGTGGATTCGGGCTATGAGCTTCATGTCGGCGGCAATGGCGGAATCCATGTCCGCGCGACCGACCTGCTGGCGAAGGTCACGACCGAAGAGGAGGCGATCCATCATGCCGCCGCCTTCGTGCAGCTGTATCGCGAACAGGCCCGCTATCTGGAGCGCACCGCCCCCTGGATCGAGCGCGTCGGCCTCGATCATGTGAAGCGGCATGTGGTGGAGGATGAAGCGGGCCGGGACGCGCTGGCCGCGCGCTTCTGGCATTCGCAATCCTTTTCCCAGGACGATCCCTGGGCGGAGCGGGCCTCGGGCGACCGCGCCGATCTCCACCAGCCGCTTTCCCCCGCTTTTGCGTTCGCGGAGTGACGCGCATGACAGACTGGATCGATATCGCGGCTTTCTCCGATATTCCCCTGCGCGGCAGCCGCACGCTGGACTGGGGCGGAACGCCGGTTGCCATCTTCCGCACGCATGACGATGAGGTGTTCGCGCTGGTGGATCGCTGCCCTCACAAGGGCGGCCCGTTGAGCCAGGGCATCGTCCATGGCCATGCCGTCGCCTGCCCGCTGCACAACGTCCGGATCGCGCTGGCGACCGGGGCGGCGATCGGCGACGACAGCGGCTGCACGCCGACCGTGCCCGTCCGCAGGGATGGCGATCGCGTGCTGATCGCGATGCCGGTCCGGGCTGCGGCCTGAGATGGCCGAGCCCGTCCGCACGACCTGCGCCTATTGCGGCGTCGGCTGCGGCATCCTGGCCGAGCGGACGGGCGAGCGCGCGCTCTCGATCAAGGGCGATCCCGATCATCCCGCCAATCGCGGTCGGCTCTGTTCGAAGGGGACGCATCTGGGCGAGACGGTGGGGCTGGAAGGGCGCCTGCTGCATCCGATGATCGGCAGGCGCCGGGCGAGCTGGGACAAGGCGCTGGATCTCGTCGCACGTCGCTTCGCCGAGACGATCGCCGCGCACGGGCCGGACAGCGTGGCCTTCTACGTCTCCGGCCAGTTGCTGACCGAGGATTATTACCTCGCCAACAAGCTGATGAAGGGCTTCATCGGATCGGCCAATATCGACACCAATTCACGCCTTTGCATGTCGAGCGCGGTCGCGGGGCATATGCGGGCGTTCGGCGAGGATATCGTGCCGGCCACCTATGGCGATCTGGACGAGGCCGATCTGGTCGTGCTCGTCGGATCGAACACGGCCTGGTGCCATCCGATCGTCTATCAGCGGATCATGGCGGCGCGCGCCGCGCGCGGCACGAAGCTGGTGGTCATCGATCCGCGCCGGACGGAGACGTGCGAGGAGGCGGATCTGCACCTGCCGCTCCGCCCCGGCAGCGACGTGGCATTGATGAACGGCCTGCTCGCACACTGCCGGCGCGAGGGGCTGATCGACGAAGCCTATCTGGCGGCGCGGGTGGAAACGCCCGAAGGCTTCTGGGAGGAGATCGGGACGGGCGATGATCTCGGCTCCGTCGCCGCCGCCTGCGATCTGGCGCCCGCCGATCTCCAGCGCTTCTACGATCTGTTCGCGGCGAACCCGCGTACCGTCACGCTGTTCAGCCAGGGGATCAACCAGTCGATCCGCGGCACCGATCAGGTCAACGCGATCATCAATCTGCATCTGGCGACGGGGCGGATCGGCAAGCCGGGCGCGGCGCCCTTCTCGATCACCGGGCAGCCCAATGCGATGGGCGGGCGCGAGGTGGGGGGGCTGGCCTCCACGCTCGCCGCGCATCGCGGCTTCGGCGCGGAGGACATCGCCGATGTCGGCCGCTTCTGGGCCTCCCCAGGAATGGCGACGAAGCCGGGGCTCAAGGCGGTCGATCTGTTTCGCGCGATCGGCGAGGGCCGGATCAAGGCTTTGTGGGTGATGGCGACCAACCCGGCCGTGTCCCTGCCCGATGCCGGCCGGGTGCGCGAGGCGCTGGCGACCTGTCCGTTCGTCGTCGTGTCGGACGTGATCGCCGAAACGGACACCAGCCGCTACGCCCATGTTCGCCTTCCCGCATCCGCATGGGCCGAGAAGGATGGCACCGTGACCAATTCGGAACGCCGCGTCAGCCGCCAGCGCGCCGTGCTGCCGCCGCCGGGCGAAGCGAGGCCCGACTGGTGGATCATCAATCAGGTCGGGCGTCGAATGGGGTGGAAGAGTGCGTTCGTCTATGATCGCCCGGCCGACATATGGCGCGAACATGCGCGGCTCACCGCCTATCGCAACGATGGCCGGCGCCTGCTGAACCTGCGTGCGAAGGCCGCGATCGGCAACGCCGATTATGATGCGATGGAACCGTTCATCTGGGGGGGCGATGCCTTCGCCTCGCATCCCTTTTCCACGCCGGACGGCAAGGCGCGCCTGATCCCGGTACGCCAGCGTGCGATCGATGCGCCGTTGCGCGAATGGCCGATGACGCTGAACACCGGCCGCTATCGCGATCAATGGCATACGATGACGCGCACCGGACTTTCACCGAAGCTGGCGCGCCATCGCGAGGAGCCGGTCGTCGAGATCCATCCGCGCGATGCGGAGGAACGGGGGGTCCACGAAGGTGAGCTCGCGCGCATTTCCACGCCGGTCGGATCCAGTCTTTTTCGCGTGGGCATCAGCGAAGGGCAGAGGCGGGGAGAGCTTTTCACCCCGATCCACTGGACGGACCGGACATCGACGGCGGGGCGCACGGGCCTTTTACCCCGCCCCCTCGTCGATCCCCATTCCGGCCAGCCGGGCTTCAAGAATACGCCGGCCCGGATCGAGCCCGTGTCGATCGACTGGCGCGGTTTCCTGATCGTCAGGGGTGCCGCACCCGCGATCGATTGCCTGTGGGCGACGAAAGTGGCGGTGCCGGGCGGCACCCTCGTCGAACTTGCGGGCGTGGGCGATCCCGCCGCGATCGAACGCGCGCTGCCGAAAGGCGAACGGATCGAAGCGAGCGATCCCGCGCGCGGCAGTCGCCGGATCGCGATCCTTGAGGATGGCCGCCTGATCGCGACCCTTTTCCTCACGGCGAGCGGCGAATTGCCATCGCGCGACTGGCTGATCGGCCAGCTGGACATGATACAGGGGCTTGCCGTTCTGGCGGGGCGCGCGCCGGGCGCGCGCGCCGATACGGGGCCGATCGTCTGCGTCTGCTTCAATGTCGGCCTGCACGCGATCATAGCCGCGATCCGCGATCAGCGGCTCGCGACCGTGCCGGAAATCGGCACCGCGCTTTCGGCGGGCACCAATTGCGGCTCCTGCCGCCCGGCCCTTTCCCGAATTCTCACCGATCAGCTTGCGGAGACGACCGATGCAGGATGAGTTCGCCCCCGGCAGCGTCTGGCTCGTGGGCGCCGGACCCGGCGATCCGGATCTGTTGACCCGCAAGGCGGAACGGCTCCTTGCCCGCGCCGATATCATCTTCCACGATGCGCTGGTCGGCCCGGAAATCCTGAAGCTGGCGCCACAGGCCGAGCTTGTCTCGGTCGGCAAGCGAGCCGGGCGGCATTCCAGGGATCAGGGAACGATCGATCGCCTGCTGGTGGACGCGGCAACCGCAGGCCGGCGTGTGCTGCGCCTCAAGGGTGGAGATCCCTCGATCTTCGGGCGATCGAATGAGGAACTGACGGCGCTGGCGGCGGCGGGTATCCCGGCGCGCATCTGCCCCGGCATCACCGCCGCCAGCGCCACTGCGGCCTCCGCCGGGCTGTCGCTCTCGCTGCGTGGCATCGCCCGGCGGGTGCAGTTCGTGACGGCCCACAGCCGGCGCGGCATGGCGCTGGATCTCGATTGGCAGGCGCTGGCCGATCCGGCCTGCACCCTTGCCGTCTATATGGGGCGGGATGCCGCGCCCGAGATCAGCCGCTCGCTCGTCTCCGCCGGCTTGCCCAGCGATACGCCGGTGCTCATCGCCTGCAACGTGTCGCTGCCGGAAGAGCAGATAGTGCGTACCCGGCTCGATCTGCTTCCGATTGCGGCGCGGGCGATCGTTGAAGGCGCGCCGGCGCTTATCCTGATCGGGGAGGCCGTTGGCGCAGAGCCTGCCGCGCCGCGCCAGGCGAGGAGCAATGCGCCCATGGCAACGCCGCGCATCGATCACGGCCAGGCCGTTCGGAAAAAATCGGAGATTGCGACGCGAGATAATCTCGCAAAATCGCCTCTAAGCTATTGAAAGCCTAGAATGGTGACCCCTACGGGAATCGAACCCGTGTTTCAGCCGTGAAAGGGTCGGAATAGGCTGTATTCCATGTTCACGCAAGTTCAACTCGCTCGCCCTGGAAGAGGAATGTTGATCGGGATTGTTCGCACAGATTCACGAAGGTATATTCGACGCATAATTGACGATTTCGAAGGCTGACACGTGGCTAAGACGCTCCGCGAAACCCAGATTAGCGGTCGGGCTGAGCGGAAGCGGCTGCCCATCAGCCCGAAGCCATACTGGCGCGGGATCGATCCAGACGTTCATCTAGGTTATCGGAAGGGAAGCCGCGGCGGAAAGTGGTTGGTTCGCTGGCGTGTGGATGAAGGCTATCAACAACGGCCGCTCGGAACCGCCGATGACGAGCTGCATGAGGGAACGCTGGACTTTACTGCCGCAATCAAAGCCGCCCGCTCAGTCGTTTCAAAAGCCAGAGTCGAAGCTCGCTCAGGCGTCGAGAGTCCCCCAATCAACGTCGCTACTGCGCTCGAAACTTATATAGCGGCTCGGGACGCACGCGACGCGATGCGGCGGGGGCGCCCGACGCACTCCGATGCTCACAACCGGCTTCGCAAGTATGTAATCGGCCGAGAGCGTTCAGGTAAGCGAAGCGCGATTGATCCTTCGCCGCTTGCATCCATCTCCCTCAGGGATCTCGACGAGCGCCACTTGGACGAGTGGCTGGACGGACTTCCGATCTCGCTGAAACACACGTCCAGACAGCGCCTAACCAATGATCTCAAAGCAGCGTTGAATGAGGCTTATGCAGCCAACCGCAGCGCTTTGCCGACCATGCTACCTGCGATCGTGAAGCATGGCTTGCGTCCGCGAAAGCGTGATGAGGCGCCTGCAGACGATCTGGCCCGTCCCAATCAGCTTTTGAGCGATGAGAAAGTGAAGCTGGTGCTGGAAGCCGCCAGACAGGTCGATTCAGAACAAGGGTGGGAAGGAGACCTCTTCCGGTTGTTTGCCGTTCTCGCCGCGACAGGAGCTCGCTTTTCACAAGTGGTTCGAATGCGGGTCGGTGACGTTCAAGAAGCGTCCCTTCGTCTTATGGTGCCGGTCAGTCGGAAAGGGTGGGGCGAGCGTCGCGGCACCGTGCCGGTGGCGGTCGGACCGGATATATTGAGCCTTCTCACGCCAATTCTAAATCGGCCACTCGCTGCTAACCTGCTCGAGCGTTGGCGAAAAAGGCAGGTATCTGGGACGATCCGATGGGAACGAGCCAGTCGTGGCGCGTGGCTCACGCCCGCTGAAATTGTGCGACCTTGGGCGCGTATCCGGCAAATAGCTCACTTGTCGGAGGAAACTGTCCCCTACGCCTTGCGGCACTCGAGCATTGTTCGGGCAATCCGTCAAAATCTCCCCATCCGCCTAGTTGCGTCAATTCATGACACCTCGGTCCAAATGATTGAACGTCACTATGGTCGATATATCGCTGACGGATTGGACGAGTTAGCTGCTCGGGCCGTCGTACCACTAATATCTTCTGAGCCGCGCCCGGATTTAGCGAATTAGGGGGGGCAATTAGTGAAATCGTTATATAATCAGCGCATGCCCTTTAAAGATCGACGCTTTATATGGAGGGTAGAATCGGGGAAAGTCCCTCACTGGTTTCAAGTTTATGTCGGGCTTGCCTATCGAGATTTGACCGCCTTTGCCGCTTATTTGTTGCATCACGGATACGTACCCGACTCGGAACTTCGTAATAATTTGTTGGATTTGTGTTCCGACGATCCATCAAAAACAGGTCTTAGATTGTACCTCGGTAAGTACGTTCTTCCATCAGAGCTTCAGGCCCTGATGCTGGCAGCCGAAAGACTGACCAAAATTGACCTTGAAAGGCTTTTGCGCGTTTTAACCGCGCAGTCAGGGCGGCGCGTCGTCGTGCGTCAGCACCCCGGACTATCACGTGCGGCCCGCGGCGCCGTCGACGAGACGCGAATGGCAGGTGCCGGACTGGCGATCGCGAAACACCTTCAGAGTGTTGGAGCGGACCAACACGGGAAGCTTAAACGCGCCAAATTTGAGGCCGGCCAGACCTTTGGTATTAGCCCGCGTTCCGTTGAGGCTGAATGGTCGAAGTGGAAGGACACCCTCACCAGGCGCCAAATCGCGTTGGACAAACTGCGTGCGGATCGCGATCCACAGTAGGCACGGAATTTGCGGATATTCAGCTTTGCGGCACGTTTAGGGCGCCGATAGATACTCTGCCGGTCCAACGCGAACGCCAGCGGCGTTCTACCAGGAGTCCGGAAATGTCTGAACTTTCGCCACTAGCGTATTCAATCGCAGAAGCTTGTCGCGTGTCCTCGCTTGGCAGAACATCAATGTTCGCCGCGATCGCAAGGGGCGACCTCCAAGTGACGCGTATCGGGCGCCGCACGCTAGTGCAGGCCGAATCGTTGCAACGGTTCGTCGGAGCAAGACCGTGACGCTCGACTATCTTATCGGCGGCCCAAGCATCGGCTGCAATCTTGAACACGTTGAGGCGATCCGAGAAGATAATTCTCAAGGCGAACACGCTGATTTTACGCTGATTTCAGCCGATGCCTCGTGCGTACACGTGGGCGCGGCAGAGATCAGTTCGCCATCAAGTTCTGAATTTGGCTTTCGGATTGAGGATCGGGGTACGCGGCGCCACGGCGGAGTAACACGTTCGCATGTAGCCACCGCAGCACTAAGCAACACTCGCGTCCGGGAGATCATCTCAGCCGCGCAGGAGGCCATCCTGATGGGTCTGCCTCTGAACGCCTTTATCACGATCGACCTTGAACTGGGCGGTATCACCGACTGCGTTTCAGCAACCGGGGAGTTCCTGAGGCACGCGAAACGCTGGCTGCGAGGCCGAGGCGTCGAGACCGCGCATGTTTGGGTGCAGGAGCCCGGAGAGGTCGTCGGGCAGCATGTTCACCTGCTGCTGCATCTGGCCCCTACCGTCCGCCGGGAGTTCTTCCGTCGACATCGCGGCTGGCTGAAACGTTGCGGCGCTAAGTCGGCGGCGGGGTTGGTCGACAGCAGCGCGGTTGGAAAGTCGTATGAAGCGGCACTGGGAGACACGCTGTCCCGCAACGACTACCTCATCAACCTTCGCCACGTGATTGACTACGTGGTGAAAGAGGCCAGCACAGAGACGCACCTCGCCTTCGGCCTCCGGACGCCGGCCAAAGGCGGGATCGTGATCGGGAAGCGCTCGTCCAGTTCTGAGAACATCAACCGTGCGGCCCGCGCTCGCCGTGGGCGGGAATATGGGCCAGGGTCGCCCTGGCACATTGCCCTCGCTGACCTCTCCCAATGCACCGACCCGAGCCGCGAGCCTACCGAGAGTGAGCATTCGCCTTCTCGGTCAGAAGCGAGAGGGCTGCCGCATGGCTGACGAGAGAGCACTTGATACGAGCGGCGCCGCGACGGCAGCCGGGACGACGCCACCTCCCGCGTTGAACGATACGGAGGCCCTTATGGCCAGCTTTTCGAGCTCGTGGCGGCCTCACGGTTGCAATGTACCTCAGTTCTCGACCCCGGCGCGTAGCGCGCCTCCGCGCCAAGCGCCCGTGCCGCTGCAACCGCGCTCATCACCCCCGGAGGATATTCGCCGCGCGGGGGCCGCCGCCCGCGTCCGCACCGGCAAGCGGCGACCAAGCCTCGGGCTAGCGATCGACGTTACCGAAGAGGGTTATGCACTCGGCCCGCCCCATGACGACCAAGATGGCTGGGAGGCCATGCTGTGTGACCTATTTGGGACGGGCTCAGTCGTCACGGCAACATATCACCTGGGGCAATTGGCCCAGATGTGCCGCACAGAGTTACATGAGCAAACAGGACAGAATGTCCCGTCGCACGCAGAGCTGCTCGCCGCTCTCAACATGGTGGCCGGTTTTCGACCGCGCAACGAAGCGCAGTGCGCTGTCGCTGTTGGCGCAGTTGCCATGCACCTTATGATGATGCGTTTGGCAACTGACACGCTGTCGACGATGCAGATCCGCCATCCGGACGCAGCATTATCGGCAAAGCTCGGCCGCACGGTCGCCATGCAAGTTCAGACGCTATCTGGTCTTCAAGGCAAAACGAGCCAGCAGCGCATAATTGTGAAGCAGGAGCGCCATGATCACCGACATCAGCATATTCACATCGAGGGGGGTTCCGCGAAAATCAACGACCAACCCCATGGACCAAGCTCTCTCCCTATCGACACCGCCAATGGAACTCGCTGCGATGCGGTTGGCCAACCTTCGGGCTGCGCCGCGCTGTCTGGCAAAGGGTCGAAGCGGAAAGCCGTGTCAGTCACCGGCGACAAAGGGTAAAGCGCGCTGCAGGCTGCATGGCGGTGCCGTTGGAAGCGGCGCCCCTCACGGGTCGCGCAATGGGGCATTCACAAATGGCGCTTGGACTGAGGAGGCTATTCGTCAGCGTCGCGATGCGGATCGGATTCTCGCTTCGGCGAGGGCACAGCTCGCCGCTCTGCGAGGTTGACGCTTCGTTCGGCTCCGACACCAAGTTGAGGTGTCGTGTCATTCGGATTGCCCGCGCCGATCCAGCGCAGGACGACCTGTCCTGTCCCGATAATTGAAGACGGCCTCAGGTCGCTATCGAGCTGGAGACGGATCTGATGGCCACCAGAGGCATGCTGCTTGATGTCTCCCCGAAACAGGCATAGCTTAATTTTATCCGTCCGGGTCTGAACAGCCTTGGCGGTGCGCATGACGCGCTGAGCACGGGTCCGCTCTGTCGGGCGGCTCCCGAAATACAATAGCCTCCTGGCGAATACGGGAGGCGTGCTGCCCCGTGCTCGCACGTGTTCAACCACCCGGCTCCGGCCGGGAGAGCAGGGGGAATGGTATGAAGCTCGTCGCTTTGATCGGAATTATCTCGCTTCCAAGCGCTGCGTTCGCTGGGGTGTGCCCGGACGGCAGTTATGTCTCGGGCGAATGCAAACTAGCGCCGAATGGCCGATTTGTGGGAGGAACGCCGACGCTAGCGCCCAATGGCGCATACGTAGGCGGAGCGCCTCGTCTCGCTCCGAATGGCCAGTTTATCGGCACCGGTAACGCTGGTCGTTCGACCTCGACGAAAATGTGCCCAGACGGGAGCTACGTGGTTGGCTCCCGCTGCAAAATGCAGCCGGATGGAACCTATACCGGTGAATAGTGGCGCGTTTCTTGGATATAAAAATAACATGACAAAAAAAGATTGGGATGGCGCTTCGCGCATGTCAGTTTGGTGGGGCGTGATCAACCTGCTCGTGAGCCGTTGGATCCCCCCATCGGTCGGGACGGTGTTCTTTTACATGGCCGTCTTTTTTGTCATTCTTGGCATGCTCAACCTTCCGAAGCGTCCAACAACCAAAGAGCAATTATTCGACCCCAACTTTTAAGGCGTCAGCCTCTCGCCGTTTTCATTTGCGTCGGCATACCAGCTTAAAAGCGAGGGGCGATGGATCGCCTTCAAGATTGCACTCACGCGACAACCGCGATCTTCCGATTGCAACAATGCTCTATCTCCGTTCTGGTATGTGCGGATGGCGAGTTGAACTGCATTGGAGCACGAACATGCAGCATGACGTGCGGCTGAGAGCCGGCGCGCGGGCGATCTGCTACCCGTCCGAAGATTGGTTGCCGGTCGCCTGTTCAGAAGCCCAAGATAGGGATTGCGACGAAGTCGCACTTCTTTTCCGTAGACATTAAATAAGAACCGCAGCGCCTCCCTTCGTTTAGAATAACGCGCGACAATTGCGTAAAAGGACGGAATCCTATGATGTTGCTCCCACCGCCGACGTAAACGCGCTCGAATCGGCAAACTGGGGCAAAATTGCAAATCCATGATGCGCTGCAGCGCAGAATGCGTTAACGTGTGTCCGTGGGGAACCTTCGTGCCTTTGCGCGCTCGCGACATCTAGCCGCTCTGTGGCTTCTCGCGGCTGTGTTTCTGATCAGAGCAGTTGTTCCCACTGGCTATATGCTGGCCTGGAATGGCTCTGCTCCGACCGTCGAACTATGCGATGGCATGGCGACGACGCCCATGCAGTCGATGCACATGCCCATGATGGGGCACCACAGTGGCCACGAAGAGCCAACCAAGAAGTCGAGCAGGGACCAAATGCCCTGTGCGTTCGGAGCAGCAACCGCACATTCCAGCGTGAGCGTGGATCCCGCCCTGCTTGCGGCGGCGATCATTTTCATCGTCGTTACGGTTGCCTTCAGCCCGGTTGCGCAAGGTCGGCTCGCCCGGGCTCGTCCGTACCTGCGGCCGCCTCTGAGAGGTCCACCAGTCCTCTAAACGGTGTCGCGCGCTCGCGTATCGAGCGCGCCTTTGCTGTTCGCTCCGTAAGCGAGAAGCACGATCGTGTCGGCCTACGCCGGCACTGCTGACACTCGGCACGCGCCGTTCATCGGCGCGCCCAAAATTGGACCATCGATGATCAAGATGAAGATGCTCGCCGCCATATCGGTGGCGGCGCTGGCGGCCGCGCACGTCGATGCGCAATCCACAGCGGAGCGACGGGCGGAACTGCTTCGCCAGCGTGCGGCGATCGATGCTGAACTGCAGGCGCTCGACACGAACGAACCTCGACAAGACGACTCCGCTGCTGGTCGGACCGCGACCGCATCGTCGGCTCCCGGCCGTACGTCAGAAGTAACTGGCGATGAAATCCTCGTCACCGGAAAAGCGTTGTCGCTCACGACGCAAGTGACCGGACAGACGGTTACCACCGTTGCCGACACCGCCTTTCGAAACACGCCGGCAACCACCATCGCCGACATCGTGAAGCTGTCGCCCGGCATCGCGGTGATCCAGGGCAATGGTCCCCGCGACGTCGGTGTCTCAATCCGTGGTTCGAACGCCCGCAACAGCTTCGGGGCTCGCAACATCCAGGTGTTCGAGGACGACTTTCCTGTCACTCAGCCGGACGGCCTCGCGCGCTTCGATCTGACCGATCCACATGCCTATGGCGCGGTCGACATCGTTCGCGGCCCGTCTTCCGCCCGCTATGGAAACTACGGCATAGGCGGAGCGGTCAATTTCCGCACGCGTCGCGGGCGCGACATCAAAGGCGCGGAGATCGGCCTCGATGGCGGCAGCTACGGCTATGCCAGCCTCTACGGCACGGTCGGCGATGCCGGCCCCAACTTCGAATATGCGGTGTTCGGTAGCTTCGTCCGCGCCGATGGCTCGACCGAACATAATCATTATGAGACGGGCACCATCAATGCGCTCGCCACTTACGCGCTGTCCGATCGCGATCGAGTGACAGCCAAGGTGATCTACAATGAGGGCGAGTTCCAGCTCTCGACCCGGCTTTCCTACAACCAGTATCTGCAGAACCCCTATCAGGACGGCTGCAAGGTCGCCGCGACGGTTGCTCCCGGATGCGGCACCATCTCTGTGCTGGCGAACGGTATTAATGGCACCCGGATCGCCCAAACGGCGACCGAAGGCGACCTCGCGCGCAACGACCGCCGAACGATCATCGGCGCGCGCTACGAGCATGACTTCGCCTCGGATCTCACTTGGCGGACGCAGGCTACGTTCGACAGCCGTGTCGTCAATCAACCGACCAGCGCGACCCCGTTCAAGGGCACGCTCGACAGCTACAACATCACCTCGGACCTAACCTATCGCGGCGGCCTGTTCGGGCTGGAGGGCACAAGCTTCCTCGGCGTTTTCTACAATTATCTCGATAATCAGAGCTACTCGTTCAACAAGACGCCGGCTGGCCGGAACGGCTTCGGCGCATTGACCCAGACCGTGTTTGGCGACGTGCGTAACATGGGTGTACGGGCACGGCAGGAACTGACGCTCACCGGCAGCCTCCAGTTCATCGCTGGGATCGGCGTGGAACGGTCGATCCTGAACGTTCGTCAGACGGCCTATACCTATCCGGTCAACGCCAATCCGACACTGACGCTGATCCCGGCGCTCCGCCACTATTTCAACATCGCACCCGAGGCGGCCTTGTTCTGGCAGGCCACGAAAGCGGTTCGGCTGCATGCGCGGGTCGGCACCGGCTACGGCATCCCCCAGGCGGGAAACCTGTTCGTTACCGATCAAGGAGTGCCCGGCAACAATACCGCGCTCAAGACGCAAAAGAATGTCGGCGTCGATCTCGGTGCGGAGCTGGCCCTGAGCGACAATCTCAAGGCCGAACTCACCGGCTATTATGAGTGGTTCCGCAACGAGCAGCTCAGCCAGTCGGCCGGCGTCAATTTGCTCAACTACGTCACCAACGCCCCGCGCTCGATCCATAAGGGCGTGGAGCTTGGGCTTGCCTGGAAACCTCTGCCCAGCATCCTGCCTGGAGCGAAGCTTGAGGCCGCCTACAGCTACAACCACCAGAGCTATACGAATTATGTCGAGCGGCTGACCTCTGGCGCAGTCTCGGCTCAGTTCGATCGCGACGGCAACCACATACCCGGCGTGATCCCAACGTTCGTCAACGGCCGCGCTGGCTATGATCAGCCCGACGGACCGCTCGCCGGCCTCGGCGGGTTTGCAGAGCTAAGCTATCGCAGCAGCTACTTCATCGACAATGGCAACTTGCTGAAGATCCCTGACATCACGCTGGTCAACCTCAACCTTCATTACGATCCTCCGAAGGGCCTGGGCGTGTGGTCCCGGATGAGCTTCTTCGCATCGGTCCAGAATGTGTTCGACAAGACCTATGTCGGGTCTGCCTCGATCATCTCGGACAGCCTGAACGTGGCGACGGGTCAGCAGAACCCGGCCACCACGCTAATGAACACCACCGGGTCCATCTACGCGGGCTTCCCGCGCAGCGTGTTCGCCGGCGTCAAGACGCGGTTCTGAGGAGGTCATCCATGACAGACACGCTCGTCCGCAAGCCCACCTTCTACAATTCGGTATGGCGTTGGCACTTTTACGCCGGCCTATTCTGCATTCCGTTCGTGATCTGGCTGGCTCTGACCGGGGCTATCTATCTCTGGCGTCCGCAGATCGAAGCTTGGCTTGATCGACCTTACACGCATCTAGCCTTGAATGGAGCCGCCGCCACGCCTGACGCCCAGGTTGCGGCCGCCTTGGAGGCTGTTCCCGGCTCCAGTTTCGCCAAATATGAACTTCCGCAGGCTTTCGATAGCGCTGTGCAGATCCTTGTCCAAAAGGATGGCGAGGCCAGTCGGGTGTATGTTCACCCGGCGACGGCCGAGGTGCTCAACGTGGCGGTCGAGGAAAGCCGGCCGCTTCGGCTGGTGTTTCATCTCCACGGCGAGCTGCTCGCGGGGCCAGTCGGCAGTTATCTTGTCGAAATAGCAGCTTGCTGGGCGATCGTGATGATCGTGACGGGACTCTACCTCTGGTGGCCCCGAAGCGCGAAGGGTGTTGCCGGCGTGCTGTATCCCCGGCTGCGCAGTGGATCTCGTATCTTCTGGCGGGACATCCACGCCACAACCGGAATCTGGGTCTCGTTTTTCGCTCTGATCCTGATCCTGACCGGGCTTCCCTGGGCTAAGGCGTGGGGAAGCTATCTCGGCGAAATCCGACAGATCACTGGGACTGCATCCGGACCTATCGACTGGACGATCGGAGGCAAGGCGCCGGACGCCGGTGACGGCGGTGGTGAGCACGCCGGGCATATGGGAATGGGCCACATGGCGGGCATGGCGATGCCAGTCGCGGAAATGATGCGCCCTGGAGATCTTATGCGCGTTATCACCGCAGCCGTTCCCGCAGGACTGGCACCGCCGGTCCAGATCTCACCGCCCAAAAAGGTAGGCGGAGCGTGGTCGGTGTCGTCAAACGCCGCTGATCGGCCACTGCGCGGCGACATGAAGGTGGACGGTGCCACCGGGCGGGTCATATCGCGGACGGACTTCGAACAACGCCACTGGATCGATCAGATGGTCGGATATGGCGTCGCCGTCCATGAGGGCGCGCTGTTCGGTTTGCTCAATCAGATCATCGGCACGCTGACGGCGCTGTTCCTTGTCATGCTCGCCGTCTCTGGAATGGTAATGTGGTGGCGGCGTCGGCCTACGGGACTACTCGGGGCACCGATCCCGCTCAGCCGTCCGCGATTTGGCTTGGGGTTAATCGCCATCATTGTGGCGCTCGGCATTTATCTGCCGATGTTCGGTGCGACCCTACTGCTCGTGCTCGCGACCGAAAAGCTGTTGCTGGTTAGAGTTCCTGGCACGCGCCGCTGGCTTGGGCTCCGCGCGCCCGCTGTAGCCTGACCAGACGAGGGAAAAAAGATGCTGACAGGGATGCTTTTGCTCGCAGCGACAGCCGCCGCTGACCGACAGGTCGAGATCAACTTCGAGGGCGTGGTCGGCGCCACGCCTTTTCGATGCGGTCAGACCTATGCCGGAATCGGCAAGCCCGCTGCGACCGTCCGGCCCACTGACTTGCGCTTCTATGTGACCAACGTGGCTTTGATCGACGGCAAGGGGCACTCGACGCCGGTAAAGCTCGACCAAGATGGGCTCTGGCAGCAACGCGATGTGGCGCTGATCGATCTGGAAGACGGATCGGGGCCATGTCGCGGCGGCAATTCCGGCATCAATCGAGCGGTGAAAGGCAAGGTGCCGGCGGGCGCCTATGTCGGTCTCTCTTTCCGCGTTGGGCTGCCGGAGGATCTCAACCACGGCGATGCGACCATCGCCAAATCGCCGCTCAACTTCACCGCGATGTTCTGGAGTTGGCAGGCCGGTTACCGGTTCTTCAAGGTCGATCTGGAGACGGTCGGCGCGCCGATGGCGGACTTGCCCGGGACGGGCGGCATGGCTGGCATGAAGGGCATGAGTCGGCAGACCGGCTTCGCCGTCCATATCGGCAGCACGGGATGCGGAGCCGGAGCGATGACGGCGCGGCCGGCCGCGACTTGTTCCGTTCCGAACCGCGCGGCAGTCCGCTTCGAGAAGTTCGATCCCGCAAAGGACAAGGTGGTCGTCGATCTTGCGGCGATCCTGTCCGGCACTGATGTCGGGCATAATACGCCGAACACCGCGCCCGGCTGCATGTCTGGCGATGATCCGGATTGTGGGCCGATCTTCGCGGCGTTCGGTCTGCCTTTCCCAGGTCAGCCCGCGCCTGCGCAGCGCGCCTTCTCGAAGCGCTAGAAGGCTGGCTGTCCAATGGCGGGACGTCGCTTGCTGCACGCCTTCATGGCATTCGGTGCTGCGCTATTTGTCATGGGCGCGGCACGGCAGCAGACCTATCGCTTCGCTGTTCCGTCCTGGGTGCCTCAGCCTCCAGCCGAGGAAGTGGCGGGCATGAGCGCCGCCAAGATCGCGCTCGGTCGACAGCTCTTCTACGACACCCGCCTTTCCTCGAACGGGTCGCTTTCGTGCGGGAATTGCCACGAACAGGCCCATGCTTTCACCGATGGCCTACGCGTCCATGTCGGTGTCCACGGCGATGACGGCATTCGCAACGTGCCGAGCATCGTTAACCTGGCGTGGATGCCCGCGCTCAACTGGGCTAATCCGGCGCTCAGCCGGCTGGAAGCGCAGGCGCTGATCCCGCTGTTCGGCTCGACGCCCGTCGAAATGGGGATGGGCGGCACCGAGGAAAAGCTGTTTGACACGCTGACGAGGGACCCGGCGATGTTCGCCCTGCTGAAGGCGGCTTTTCCGGACAAGGATCGGTTCGATCTCGAAGCGCTGACTGGTGGTCTGGCGGCGTTCATCAAGACGATCATTTCGTTCGACAGTCCTTATGATCGCTACAAAAGAGGCGGCGATCCCCATGCGATCTCGGCGGCTGCCAAGCGCGGCGAGGCGCTCTTCTTCAGCGAGCGGCTGGAGTGCGCACACTGCCACGGCGGTCTCAATTTCAGCGACAATTTCCAAAGTGCGGATGCGCCGTTCCCCGAGTTCGGCTTCCACAATACGGGTCTCTATAACGAGGACGGGCAGGGCGCATATCCGAAGCTCAACACCGGCGCGCGAGAGATCACCGGCATAGCCGACGACGAGGGCCGCTTCCGCTCGCCCTCTCTGCGGAACGTGGCGATTACGGCCCCCTACATGCACGACGGCTCGATCGCGACCTTGGCCGAGGTGATCCGCGACCATTATGCCATTGGGGGACGAGCGGCCAAGGGGCCGCATGGCGCGAGCCCGCTGCGCGATCCGCTGATCACGGGCTTCGAGATCAGTGACGCCGAGATCGCCGATGTCGAAGCGTTCCTCGCGACGCTCACGGATAAGGCACTGACGACCAATCCGGCTTACAGCGATCCGCACAACGGGCGCGCTGATATGGACGGCAAGTTGGCGACGATCCCCGCTGGCAAGTGATGGCATGCGTCACGCTAGTTGAAGAGCCACCCAGCAACAGGTTCGACGTTTGTATCGGAAACGACCGGATGCGAGCCCCATTCATAGACTGCATCGGAAAATAGCTTGACGGGGTTTCGATCCGCTCTGTAAATGAGAGCCACGATTTCGATACGGGAGATCATCGTCCCATGGCTCGCACCTTCGCCTACTGCCGCGTCAGCACCGTTGACCAGACCACCGACAATCAGGCCCATGAGATCGAGGCGGCAGGCTTCGCCGTGGAGCCCAAGCGGGTCGTAGCTGAGACCGTCTCGGGGTCAGTGGCTGCGATGGAGCGCAAAGGCTTCGCCTCGCTGGTTGCCCGGATGGAGGACGGCGACGTGCTGATCGTCACCAAGCTGGACCGGCTCGGGCGCAACGCGATGGACGTGCGCGCCACGGTCGAGCGGCTGGCGGCGGAAGGCGTCCGCGTACACTGCCTCGCGCTCGGAGGCGTCGATCTCACCAGCGCCGCCGGCAAGATGACCATGGGCGTCCTGAGCGCAGTGGCGGAGTTCGAGCGCGACCTATTAATCGAGCGGACGCAGGCGGGCCTCTCCCGGGCCAAGGCTGAGGGGAAGGCCCTCGGGCGTCCCACGGCGCTCTCCAAGGCGCAGCAGGAGACCATCAGGGCGCGGCGGGCGACCGGGGCGTCGCTGGGCGTGCTGGCGAAAGAGTATGGCGTCAGCCGCGCTGCGATCCAGCGGGTTGAGAAGCGTGTGGCGGGCGCTTTGTCCTCGATGATCGGGTGAGGCTTAGAAGCTCAAACCGGCGCGTGCATTTCGGGATCGCCGGGCGGAAGATACCCCCGTGAGGTGTATTCTAAACGCGTCCGGGACTGCCTTGCTTACAAACCCCGTCGCCTTGGCATTTGTTCACAGCGTTGCGAGCACCGGTTGCACGGGCCGCCGCATGAAAAGCGTTGGCTTTCCGTACTGATTGCCATTCAAACCGTCCAAAGTGTGAGTGATGTCGTAGCCTTGGCCAAGCTTACTGGTCCAGCGGTCGGCGGAGAGCATTCGCGCGGCATGTTTCGGCCGACCAAGCTTCTCGTAAAGCACAATTTTCTCGAAACCGTCTTCCCATTCGCCGTCATCACAAGCAGCGTAGCCGATCGTCTCAAACGCCCTGATAAACGCCAAACGCGTATCAGTAGTAGGCGCGCCCGGGGGCCAATTCCCCTTCCCGGGCCACCAAAATTCCTGATTTTTCCCAGCCGCCCATGCGATGCAGTTATAAACAGCGTCGCATGGGCTGGTGATCTCAAAGTGAGTACCTTCGAGCCTTGGAAACCGTTGAATAGCCCAAGCGCGAGTGCCTGGATTATCTAGCGCTCCAGCCACTTCAGCCAAATCCGCACGGTTTCACCGAGATTGCCCTGAGCCTCTGCCGTGACCGGATCGGCTCCCGTAATTTCTTCCAATGCAAGAAAGATGAAAGACGGCTGGCGGCGCAGCGCCGAGGCGATCCAAGGTATCGCGCGGTCGCCGCGTCCCACGATGGCTCGATAGCTGTCATGGTCGCGCATGTCGTCTGGAAGCGAGTCGAGTTCCGAATCTTCCAGCCACTGTTGATAGTCAGCACGAAACGCCGCGCGATCCGCGCCGAAGGGCAATACGACCGGAGCCGGTATTTGATAGATCGGGACGCTGGCAAACCCCTCCCTCTCGGGCGGGGAAAAATATGCGTCAGCCTGTAAGCTCAGTTCGTGGAACTGCGTCTGCGGCCTGTATTCGGTGAGGGTAGCACTAAATGCTGTAGCCATCTTGCTCTCCCCAAAATTTTCTTCCTGCTTGCGTTACGCTCGCGAGGAAAACTCCGTTCACAGCTGAAACTGCGAGATTGAAAAAATCCTCTAGGCCCTTGCGCCCAGTGCTCAGCGGGGCACCGCGTGCAACGATGTCCAGACGAAACGCCAACGCGCTGTCTTGAGCTCGGATCGCTGGCTGACCCATCGTATGCACTCGCCCCAAAGGACGTCCGTCCTCATCCGTAAAAATATGGCGAGAACCAACTATCTGCTGCTCAAGCCGCACCGAACGGCAAGGGTTTGCAACGTCCGGTAGCTTAACGACTGTAGCCACATCGCTAAGAGTCTCTCCGACATCTTCGACTGGGACCACATTGACGTTCGTAAGCTCGCATTGATCGAACTGCAGCGCTCCCAGCCCTCGATCTGCCGCGAACCTCTCGAAGAGAGTGAGTAAATCGAAAAAACGCTCCAGCGTCACCTCGGAGTGCGGATAGGCGTGATCGACGCCGGTCTTTATCCAGTTGAAGGTGAAACGATCAGGCTGAATTTGAACGAGTTCGCCAGACGTTGCATTGCGAAACAGAGCGCGCGGAAGAGAGCCGCCATCTACTATCGAAATTTGCTGCTCTGCCGGCCGAAATCCGTCGTATTGCTCGATATTGGGTGGCGTCCGCCCCGCAGACTCTGAAAGCGGGAACCCGTCCCTGATAATCGACCAGAACAGACCGTAATCGCCGAGAGTGAAGCCTGATAACTCCGCAAAATGAACAGAAATAGCCCGCTCGATAAGAGGCGGATTCGTAAATTTCGGCCGGATCGGCGTCACTGCAACCCTATCACAATCGATTCCTACCCCGACGGAATCAAGCGGCGGCACGGGAGTTCCCGCGCCGCCGCCGGCGGCTGTTTTGAATCGCGCGCTTGAAGAAGTCAACGGAAAGATCGGACGGACGTCCGGCTCAGCGATTTGCGAGATTACCGATTCGGCCTGATTACCGATGCCTTCCTAGGGATCCGAACTCATCGCCTCCGCCTTCCGGCGGGAGCCGACAACCCTGACAAGTCATACAGGAGGGCGAGCTCCTGCGTTGCACCAACCTACATATTAGGGGTGATGGCAAAATGACCTGCTACCGATCAAATAAGCGGTGTCTGGGAGCCAACGCATCATACGGCGCGATGCCGCATCGCGGCCTCCGTGTTCGTCGAAATGCGCTTACGTCCGCCCCCGTTTATTCGATGAAAAATCGATAGGCGGACAACGTCAGGCGCTAAGTCCTTGAAAAGCCTGGTGACCCCTACGGGAATCGAACCCGTGTTTCAGCCGTGAAAGGGCCGCGTCCTAGACCGCTAGACGAAGGGGCCGTCCGGGTCCGGGGCGCTTAGGGAAGGCGAGGCGGAAGGTCAACCTGTGCGATCCATCCTTGCGCACGCAGCCGATCATATTCAATCGGCCCAGGCGGCATCGTCGATATGCAATTCGGCCTTGTCGCCCCCCGACCAGTCATCCCGCCGCGCACGGCCGGCCAGCCACAGGCGGCGATGCGGGCCAGCGCCGAGCAGCGCGAGGCCCAGAGGAGAGGTGGCCTGGCGGAAGGCGATCGTCTTGATCGAGCCGCCATCATCGCCGGCCACGATCGCACGAACATGGCCATTGCCGACGATATCGGCCTTGATGATTCGCACCGGCCCGGTTGCGACACGCGGCGCCGGCCAGCCCGCGCCATAGGGGCCCGCCGCGTCTAGCGCGTCGACCAGCGTGCCGGCCACGCCGCGTGCGCTGACGACGGCATCGAACAGCAGGGCGCGATCATCACGCGCGCGCGCGACATCGGCGGCGAGGCGATCGTCGAGGAAGGTGGCGAGCGCATCCACGGCGGCCGCATCGATGGTGAGGCCCGCCGCCATTGCGTGGCCTCCGCCCGCCACCAGCAGGCCGCTATCCCTGGCCGCCAGCACGGCTGCGCCCAGATCCACGCCGGCGATCGATCGGCCCGATCCCTTGCCCGTCTCGCCATCCAGCGCGATCACGATGGTGGGGCGGCCGAGCCTTTCCTTCAGCCGGCCGGCGACGATGCCGATCACGCCCGGATGCCAGCCTTCCCCCGCCACCACCGCCACGGCGCGATTGCCCTGCGTGGCGGCGATCTGTTCGGCGGCCTCCGTCACCATCTGCTCGATCGCGCGCCGCTCGCCGTTGAGCCGATCCAGTTCGGCGGCGATCTCGTCCGCCTCGCCCTCGTCCTCGGTGACGAGCAGGCGCACGCCGAGATCCGATTTGCCGACGCGGCCGCCGGCATTGATGCGCGGGCCGAGCGCGAAGCCCAGATCGGTGGCCGTCGGCGGCTTGGTGAGCCCGGCCGCCCTGGCGAGCGCCGCGAGGCCGATATTGCGCCCCTTCCGCATGATCTTGAGGCCCTGCGACACGAAGGCGCGGTTCAGCCCGCGCAGCGCCGCGACATCGGCCACCGTGCCCAGCGCGACCAGATCGAGCAATTCCATCAGCGAGGGTTCGGGCCGGCTTTCGAACCAGCCACGCCTGCGCAGCGTGCGCAGCAGCGCCGCGCCGAGCAGGAAGGCGACGCCGACGGCCGCGAGATGGCCGTGCGCGGCGCCCTCCTCCTCGTCCAGCCGGTTCGGATTGACGAGGGCGAGCGCACGGGGAAGCTCGGCCGTGCATTTGTGATGATCGACGACGATCACGTCGACGCCCGTTTCTGCCGCCCGCGCCAGCGCGTCGAACGCCTGCGCGCCGCAATCGACCGTGACGATCAGATCCGCGCCGCCCGCCGCGATTCCGGCGAGTGCATCGCCGCTCGGGCCATAGCCTTCCAGCAGGCGATCCGGGATGTAGGAGCCGGGGTTGAGTTCCAGCGCGCGGAGCAGGCGGATCAGCAGCGCCGAGGAGGTGGCGCCATCCACGTCATAATCGCCGAAGATGGTGACGGACTGCCGCTCGACCACCGCCTTCGCAAGCCGTTCCGCGGCGACGTCCATGTCCCGGAAGATGGAGGGATCGGGCATGAAGCCGCGAATCGTTGGCTCGCGATGTACGGCCAGCGCATCGCGCGTGACGCCGCGGGACATCAGCAACTGATCGGTCAGATCAGTGGCCGCGCAATCCGCTTCCCCGGCCAGGCTGCGCCAGCGCCAGGGCTGGCCGAGGATCGAACATGTGACGGAAAGCGCGGACATGGCGCCATCCTAACCGAGCGCGGCGGGGCCGGGAATCCCCGACCATGATGTCCGCCATGCCTCCACGGGGGAGGCATGATGCGGGGCCGGCCGCCCCGGCGCCGGGGCTCAGGCGAACAGGCCGGCCAGGAAATAGGCCGCGGCGGACATTAGTGCTGCGGCCGGCAGCGTCAGGAACCAGGCGACGACGATGTTCGAGGCGACGCCCCAGCGCACCGCCGACATGCGCTTGGACGCGCCGACGCCGACGATCGCGCCGGTGATGGTGTGCGTGGTGGAGACGGGGATACCGCCCAGCGTTGCCATGAAGAGGGTGAGTGCGCCGCCCGTTTCCGCGCAGAAACCCTGCGGGGGGGAGAGGCGCGTGATCTTCGAGCCCATCGTGTGCACGATCTTCCACCCGCCGACGAGCGTGCCGATGCCCATCGCCGCCTGGCAGGCGAGCACGACCCATGTTGGCACGTGGAATTCGCCGTGCAGCATGCCCTGCGAATAGAGCAGCACGGTGATGATCCCCATCGTCTTCTGCGCATCATTGCCGCCATGGCCCAGCGAATAGGCCGCGGCCGAAAGCAGCTGGAGGCGACGGAAGACGCGATCGGCACCGGCCGGCGTGAAGCCGCGGAACAACCAGGAGGTGATCAGCACCATCACGAGCGCCAGCACCATGCCGATGGCCGGCGAAAGGAAGATCGCCGCCACCGTCTTCAGCACGCCGGACCAGACGATCGCATCGATCCCGGCCTTGCTGATGCCCGCGCCCAGCAGGCCACCGATCAGCGCATGGCTGGAGGAGGACGGGATGCCGAAGCCCCAGGTGATGAGATTCCAGCCGATCGCGCCCATCAGCGCGCCGAATACGACCTGCGCATCGACGACGTCGGCCAGGATGATGCCCTTGCCCACGGTGGCCGCCACGCTGTGGCTGAAGACCATGAAGGCGATGAAATTGAAGAAGGCTGCCCAGACGACCGCGACCTGCGGGCTGAGCACACGCGTGGAGACGACCGTCGCGATCGAATTGGCCGCGTCGTGAAGCCCGTTGAGAAGATCGAACAGCAGGGCGATGCCGATCAGGCCGATCAGCAGCGGCATATCGATGTGAGTCATGATGGCCGGCCCTGATCAGGCGTGGTCGATCACGAGACCCTGGATCTCGTTTGCGACGTCCTCGAACCGGTCGACGATCTTTTCCAGATGCGAATAGATTTCGCGCCCGACGATGAACTCCTTCATGTCCGGGCCGCTGCTGCGCTGGTAGAGCGCCTTGAGGCCGGCATCGTGAATATCGTCGGCGACGCCCTCAATCTCCACCATGCGGGCGGTCAGCTCGAGGATGCGCGTGCTGTTCTTGGCGACGGAGCGCAGAAGCGGCAGCACCTCGGCCGTCAGCCGCGAAGCTTCCACGATGATGCCGCTCATGTCGCGCATCTCGGGGGCGAACTCGGTGAGATCATACAGCGTGATCGCCTTGCCCGTCTTGTTCATCTGATCGATCGCGTCGTCCATCACGGCGATCAGGCCGGAAATGGCGGTGCGATCGAAGGGCGTGATGAGGACGCGGCGCACATCCTGCAGCACATCGCGCGTGATCGCATCGGCATCATGCTCCCGATCCTGAATCTCGCGGACGAGCGCCGGAATGTCTCCTCCGCCCTTCAAAAGCCGCGCAAGCGCATCCGATCCTGCGACCAGAGTCTTGGCATGCTCTTCAAATTGCTCAAAAAAACGGCCCTGTTTGGGCATCAACGCCTGGAACCAGCGCAGCATTGCGAACCTTTCCCCGCTCTTAGTTCGCGCCCATGACAATATGCGCGCCATCCGTCCAGCCCGCCTCAAAGGCGCGCGGAACCCGCCGATAAGACGTTTAAGTTCCGGTTCTGTGACAGCGTGGCTGGCACTTTCGAGATCGAACCAGCGCGTTTCGCGTTCGTCGCGCTCCGGCCAGTCGTTGAGCTGTTCAACCACCGCCACGGGATAGAGCGCCACCGTGGCTGGCTGGAGCGATCCATCGCGCTTGCGCTTGTCGTAGCGGAAATGGCCGAGCGCGGCGGGGCAGGTGATGCCCACGACGCCCGCTTCCTCATAGGCTTCCTGCGCGGCCGCCTCGTGCGCCGACAGGCCGCGGATCGGATTGCCCTTGGGCACCACCCACCGGCGCGTCTCGCGCGACGTCACCAGCAAAACGCTGAGCGCGCCGGAATCCTCGACACGATAGGGCAGAGCGGCGACCTGGCGGATGGCGATCTCCTTCAGGCGCAGCCTATCCTGTTATGGCCCCGAAGGGAATCCCGGCCGTCTTAACGGCCCAGCATCTCCAGGAGCCGGGTCATGAAGGCTGCGCCACGCTCCAGCTGCGCGATGGCGACATATTCATCGGGCTGGTGCGCCTGTTCGATCGATCCCGGCCCGCAGATGATCGTGGCGAAGCCCGCGCCCTGGAACTGCCCGGCCTCCGCCGCATAGGAAACGACGCGCGGCGGCCCGTTGTCGCCGGCCAGCCGCCGCGCGATCCGCTCGGCCGGGCTATCCGCCACCGGCGCCAGATAGGGGGTGGCGGATCGGCGGGCCACGGCCACGCCCGCTTCGGGAAAGCGTGCCTTCATCTCGGCATCCAGCCGCCCGGCCGCCTCGAGGAAGGGCGCCACGATGCGATCCGGATCCTGGCCGGGCGGGCAGCGCAGATCGAAGACGAAACGGCACTGGCGCGCCAGGATGTTCACGGCGGTGCCGCCCTCGATCTGCCCGATCGTGAGCGTGGCGTGCGGCGGATGGAAAGGCGAGGCCGGATCCGCCTGCGCCTCCAGCTCCCCGGCGATCCCCGCCAGCTGCGCCATCAGGCGGATCGCGGCCATGTTGGCGGAAAGGCCGAGATGCGTGAGGCTGGAATGCGCCTCGTGGCCGGTGACGGTGACCGTCCAGGTGGAGATGCTCTTGTGGCCGCTCACCACCTCCATATTGGTAGGTTCGCCCACGATGACGGCGGCTGGCGCAGGCAGCGTTTCCGCGATGCGCGCGATCATGGAGGGCGCGCCGAGGCACCCCACCTCCTCGTCATAGGAGAAAGCCAGGTGGATCGGCCGCACGAGCGGCGCGCCCGATTTGGCGGCGGCCAGCGCCAGGGCGAGGAAGCCCTTCATGTCGCAGGTGCCGCGCCCGTACAGGCGGCCGTCGCGCTCGGTGAGCGTGAAGGGATCGCTGGACCAGGGCTGGCCATCGACGGGCACCACATCCGTATGGCCGGAGAGCACGATGCCGCCCGGCACGGCCGGGCCGATAGAGGCATAGAAATTCGCCTTACCGCCATCTTCGTTTGCGACGCGCGCGCCCTGCACGCCGATCGCCCCGAGCTCGGCCTCCACATATTCGACCAGGGCGAGATTGGAGAGGCGCGACGTCGTATCGAAGGCGATGAGCCGGGCAAGCTGCCGTCGGGCTTCGGCGAAAAGGGCGGCGGGCTGGGTGTGATCCGTCATCGCGGGCGACGATAGGACGGCGCCGGCGATGACGCAAAAGGTGGCTGGATCGTCGGCCTCCTTCCGAAACGACGTTGCTCCGCCACGGAACGGGACTATGCCTCTGGGAATGGACGAGACGGACGATATGCGCCCCTGGGAGGGAGGCTGGTCGGTGATCGCCCGCGTCGGGGATCGGCGTCTCGTCTTTCCGGCGGCCGAAGTCTCGTCCGTCCTGCCCGTGCCGCCTCTGTGGCGGCCGCCGACATCGCCGAAGCCGGTCGTGGGTTTCCTGCCCGTCGCCAGCGAGGCGATGCCGGTGCTTCACGCGGCGCTGCTGCTGGGCCTGCCGGAGCCGGAGCGGCCGGATTTCTATGCGCATATCCTCGTTCTGCCCGCGCTGGGCGGGGCAGGCGGTGGTCTGCTGGTGGACCGGGCCGAGGAGACGGTGATGATCGCGGCCGAGGCGATCGCGCCGCTGGATCCGGCGGATACGCTGAACGGCTGCGCGATCGCGCTGGCCGATACGGGGCACGGGCTGGTGCCGGTGCTCTCGGTCGCGCGGCTGCTGGCGACGGCCGAGACGGCGGCACTCGCCGAACTGACCGATCTCGCCTCGCGCCGGCTGGCGGCGTGGGAAGTGCCGGCATGAGCGCGATCCACCGGATTCCGACGCCGACGGGCGATCCCGCCTTTCCCGATCTGAAGGCGCTGATCGTCGCGCGGACCGGCCATCATTATTATGATGACAAGGAGGAGCAGCTGGGCGAGCGGCTGGCCAAGCGCATGGCCGCGCTCGGCATCTCCGATCCCGCGCTGTATCTGGAGCGGCTGCGCGACGCCGCCGCCGGCCCCCGCGAATGGCGGCTGCTGGAGAGCGAACTCACGATCAAGGAGACGTTCTTCTTCCGCTTCGCCGAGCAGTTCGCAGTGCTGAAAAGCCAGATCCTGCCCGCGATTCTCGCGCGGCATACGGAGGATCGCCACGTCCGGATCTGGAGCGCGGGCTGCTCCACGGGGGCGGAACCCTATTCTCTGGCGGTGCTGATCCACGATCTGCTGGGCGATGCTGCGGCGGACTGGAGCATCTCGATCCTCGGGACGGACCTAGACGAGCGGGCGCTGGGCGATGCGCGTGCGGCGCTTTACGGCGGCTGGGCGCTGCGGGCCGTGCCGGCGGAGGAACGCGCCCGTCTGTTCACGGTGGAGGATGGCCGCTGGCGGCTGAAGCCGGCCTTCCGGGGGATGGTCCGCTTCGAGCGACAGAATCTGCTCGACCTGCTGGATCCCGTGCCGGTGATCGGGCGCAACGATTATGATCTGATCCTCTGTCGGAACCTGCTCATCTATTTCCATCCCGATGTGGCCGCCGCCGTCGTCACCGCGCTTGGCGGGCGGCTGGCGGCGCACGGCAAATTGATGCTGGGCCATGCCGAGGCCGGGATCGCCGCTGCCAGCCGCCTCGCCCCGATCGATGTGCACGGGATCGTCGTCTATGTGCGTGACGAGGCACCGCGCTCCGGCGAACCGCCCGGCGAGGCGCCCGCCCCGCCGGCTCCACGGCCCCGGCCGCCGCTCCCGCCCCGTCGCGGCCCCCGCCGCCCGGTTCGGCGCGAGCCCGCCGCGCCCCCGCCGCCCAGGCCCGCCGATCCCGCGCCCTCTTCGCTGGACGAGGTGCGCGGGCTCCTCGCGCGTGGTGCCACGGGCGAGGCGCGCCGCGCGATCGAGCAACTGCGGCCGGCGCGGCGGAGCGATCCCGTGCTGCTCTATCTGGAGGCGCTCGGCGCGCTGGCGGAGCGGGATATGGCCGTGGCAGAGAAGGCGCTGCGCGGCGTGCTCTATCTCGATCGCGGCTTCGCCATGGCCCATTATCTGCTGGGCGAGCATTTGCTGCGCGAGGGGAAACCGCGCGAGGGGCGCCGCGCACTCGCCAACGCGGCGGAGGCGGTCGCCGATGCCGATCCCGAGACGCTCGTGCAGGAAGGCGAGGGGCTGACCGTGGCCGATCTGCACGAGGCGATCCGGCATCGCCTTGCGCAGGATCCGGGGGTGAGTCGGTGAGCGGCGACGTCATCCGGGCGGCCGATATCGAGTTGCGGGCGGATGGGATGGACGCCGCCGTGGCGGCCCGCCTGCTCGCGCGCCGGGCAGCGACCGTGCGGACGGCGCCGGTGCCGGAAGAGCCCGGCGCGGCGGTGATGGTGTGGACGCTGGGCGAGGAAAGGTTCGCCCTGCCGCTGGACGATATCGCGCTGGTGCTGGCGGCGGGCCGGATGACGCCGGTTCCGGGAGCCCCGTCGGCGCTTGTGGGGCTTGCCTCGCGGCGCGGGCGGCTCATCAATGTCGTGGATCCTGCGGCGGCCCTCGGGCTGGGACCCGCCGTACGAGACGGGCATCTTCTGGTGCTGCGCGGAACGCAGCCGCAACTGGCGCTGCTCGTCGATCGGGCGGAGGGCCTCGCCACGCTCGCGCGCGAGCAGGCGGAGGCTCCGGAGGATGGGGGGTCGACGCGTCAGGTCGCGATGGCGGACGGCGGACGATTGTCGCTGGTAGACAAGACCGGGCTGGTGGAGGCGCTGGGCCTCTCCGGCCGGCAGAGAGGGGTGTGAAGGTGTCGGTTTCCAATCGGATCGTGCTTGGCTTCGCGATCGTGACGGCGCTGCTCGTCGCGCTTGGCTTCTATTCGATCGGGCAGGTGGGCCGGGTGCGCGCCACGCTGGATGCCGTGGTGAAGCGCGACATGGGCACGCTGGACCGGCTGGATGCCGTCCAGTCCTCGCTGGCGCGGATGGTGGAACTCAGGACGGCTGCCGTTCGCCGCCTCGCGATCGGCCAGGCCGAAGGCGAGACCGATCCGACCGACAACTGGCGCAGGGCCGTGCAGGATTCGCAGGACGGGATCGCCACGCTGCGCCGCGACGTGGACAGCTATATCGCCATTCCCATTTCGGCGGATCGCACCCGTCGCTGGACCGAAATGGCGGGTCAGTTGGATGCGACGGCCAGTGCGCTGACGACTTTGCGCACCGATGTCGAGGCGCAGTTCGCGGCGATTTCCAGCGGTGATCGCACCGCGATGCTCGCGCAGGAGCCGGTCGTCGTGGCCGATCGCGCGCGTGTCATGCAGGCGATGACGGCCATGCGCGAGACGCTGAAGCAGATCGATGAGGCGGGCCTTGCCGAGGGCGCGCGCGTCTATGAATCCAGCCGCCTTTCCGTGCTCCTCTGGATCGTGGCGGCCGTCGCCGTCAGCATCGGCGTCACCTGGGCGATTCGCCGCTCCGTGATCGGGCCGCTGGCCGGTTTCATGGCGTTCAGCGAGCATGTCGGCGCGGGCGATCTCACCCGCAACGTGGAGACGGGCAAAGACGAACTGGGCAAGCTCGGCCAGCAGCTGAACCAGATGGTGGAAGGTTTGCGCGGGCTGGCCCGCCAGAGCCGGGGCGCGACCGAAAACCTCAACGCCGCCGCGACCGAGATCCGCGCCTCCACCCAGCAGCAGGCGGCAAGCGTGGAGGAACAGCTGGCGGCGATTCAGGAAACGGCGGCTACCGTCGACGAGATCACCCATTCGGGCACGCAGATCAGCCGGCGCGCGCAGGCCGTGATCGCCGCCGCGCAGGAAACGACGCAGACGACCGAGGCGGGCATCGTCGCGATCGAGGGCACCGTGCAGGCGATGGACCTGATTCGCGAGCAGGCTGAGACGGTCGCGCAGAATATCGTCTCGCTTTCGGAGAAGACGGCGGCGATCGGCGACATCATTTCCACCGTGAACGACATATCGGAGCGCGCGCACCTGCTGGCGCTGAACGCCGCGATAGAGGCGGCTGCGGCGGGCGAGCAGGGGCGCAGCTTCGCGATCGTGGCGGCGGAACTGAAGACGCTGGCCGATCAGGCGAAGGATTCGACCCGGCAGGTGCGCAGCCTGCTGGGCGAGATCCAGCGCGGCATCAACGGATCGGTGATGCTGACGGAGGAGGGCGTGAAGCGCGTCGCCGCGGGCAAGGAGCGCACGGATACGGCGCAGGCGACGATCGAGGAGATGTCGGCGCGGATCCAGGAGAGCGTACAAACCTTCCAGCAGATCGTGGCTTCCACCAACCAGCAGCAGATCGGCATCGAGCAGGTGACGCTGGCGCTGCAGAATATCCGGCAGGCGAGCCAGCAGACGGCATCCTCCACCCGACAGCTGGATCAGGCGGCGCTGGATCTCGCCAATCTCGCGCAGACCTTGCTGACGCTCACCGAGCGCTACCGGATCTGAGGCGATGGAGGATCTCCGCCTGCAACTGGCGCGCGTCTTCGCGGCAGAGCTCGCGGAGCATCTCGCGGCGCTGCGCGCCGGGATCGCGCTGGCGGAAGGCGGCGGGATGCCCGATCTGCGCGATCTCTTCCGCCGCGCCCACAGCCTGAAGGGGGCGGCGCGCGCGGCGGATCAGCCCGGGATCGAGGATCTCTCTCACACGCTGGAGGGATTGCTGGAGCAGGCTGAGGCGCAGGGGCATTTTGGCCCCGCGATGCTGGCCGACGCGCGTGGGCTGATCGATGCGATCGAGGATGCGGGCGATCCGGAAGGATCGGAATCGGCGGACGAAGGCGCCCTGCCGGCGGCGGACGAGCCCGGGGACGAGATCATCCGCATCTCCTCCCGCCATCTCGGGGAACTGACCGAATCGCTGCGCTCGCTGCGCGAGGAGCTCGATTTCCGATCGGCCATAGCCAGCAATTTGCGCGCGACGCGGGATGAGCTGGACAGCATCAGGCGGGCCAGCATCGCGCCGGGCGCCAGGATGGCCGATATTTCGGCACGCCTCGCCCGCCTTCACTTCGCCATGCTGCAGATCGCCGGGCACAGGACGGAGGCGGACGATCGCGTCAACCGCGCCGTCGCCGCGGTGGATGCGGATGCCGAACGCCTGATGCTCGTGCCCGCGGAGAGCCTTGCCACCGGGCTGGAGCGGATGACCCGCGAACTGGCGGAGGAGGCCGGCAAGCATGCGCGCCTGATCGTGGAGGCGGACGGTGCCGAGGCCGATCGCCGCCTGATCCAACGGCTGCGCGATCCCCTGATGCAGATCATGCGCAACGCGATCGGCCACGGGATCGAGGCGCCGGCCCGGCGTGCGCGTGCGGGCAAGGCTGAGGAAGGGCTGATCCGGCTGGAGATACGCGCCCGCAGGGGCAGCCTGATCGTTGCGGTGGAGGATGACGGTGCCGGCCCCGATCCGGGCGCGATCCGCGCGGCGGCCACCCGGCGCGGGCTTGTGCCGCCGGATGCTGCGGCGGGCGAGGCGGCATTGTTCGCCTTGCTGTTCGAACATGGTGTCTCGACGAGCGTCGAGGCGGATCATCTTTCCGGCCGGGGCGTGGGGCTGGCCGTGGTGGCGGATGCGGTGCGGCGGCTGAACGGATCGGTGCGGCTGGCGCGCGGCGCCCGGGGCGGCACCCGGATCGAGATGGCGGCGCCGCTCACGATCACGCGGCGCGCGGTGCTTCTGGTGGAGGCGGGCGGCCAGTGCTTCGCCTTGCCCACCAGCGCGGTCGTCAGGTTGATGCGGCTCGATCCTGCCACCGCCATCTCCCTTGGGGGGCGGCCCGCTTATCATGTGGAGGTAGGCGGGGAGGCTCGCGCGGTGCCGATCGTGGCGCTGGCCGGCCTGCTGGGGCTGGAGGGCGCGCCGGCGCAGGAGGGCGCGCCGGCGCTGCTGATCGAGCGCGACGGGACGGCGGTGCTGCTGATGGTGGATGCGCTGCGCGACGTACGCCCGCTGGCATTCGGCGATCCCGCCCATGTTGCCGTCGAGATGCCGCTGATCCTCGGCACGGCAAGCGACGCGGATGGCGAAGTCATGCTGGTGCTTTCGATCGACGCGCTGCTGGCGCGGGTGCGCTCGGCGGCGGGCGAGGCGGGCGCGCCGGTCTTCGCCACGCCGGAGCGGCAGCGGACCATCCTGGTGGTGGACGATTCAATCACCACGCGCACGCTGGAGCGTGGCATTCTCGAAAGCCATGGCTATCGCGTGCTGCTGTCCGTCGACGGAATCGATGCGCTGGATCGGTTGCGCGCGCCGGGGGCCGAATTCGATCTGGTCGTGGCCGATGTGGAGATGCCGCGCATGGATGGTTTCGCGCTGCTGGCCGCCATTCGGAACGATCGGGTTCTGGCCGGCATTCCTGTCATCATGATGACGTCTCGCGATGCGCCCGATGATATTCAGCGCGGGCTGGATCTGGGGGCCGACGCCTATGTGACGAAGCAGAGCTTCGAGCAGGGCGAACTGCTGGCCACCGTGCGGCGGCTGACCTGAGATGCGCGGCAAGGGAGGTCCCCCGATCCGCGTCATGATCGTCGAGGATTCGCCTGTCGTGCAGGCGTTGCTCACGCATATCATCGGGCAGGCTCACGATCTGGAGGTGGCGGGGGCGTTTGCCAGCGCGGAGGAAGCGCTGGCGGCGCTGCCGGCCGTGCGGCCCGACATCATTTCCATGGATATCCGCCTGCCGGGAATGGACGGGCTGGAGGCCACGCGGCGCATCATGGCCGAACGGCCCACGCCGATCGTGGTGATCTCCGCCAGCGTGGAGAAGGAATCTCTCGGGCGGACGATGGAGGCACTCAGCAGCGGTGCGCTCTCCGTGGTGGAAAAGCCCGTGGGCATAAGCCACGCCGATTATGCCGGCGTCGCGCAGGAGATCCGCACCCAGCTGCGCATCATGGCCGATGTGCCGGTGGTGCGGCGGCGGCTGCGTTCGGTGCCGTTGCGGAGCGATAGGCCTGGCCGCCAGGGCGTGGCGCCGAAGCTGATCGTCTGCGCCGCATCCACGGGCGGTCCGCAGGCGCTGGCCCGCCTGTTCGCCGTGGTGCCGCCCACGATCGGCCTGCCGGTGCTGCTCGTCCAGCATATGGGCGTGCCTTTCATGGAGGGTTTTGCGCGCTGGCTGGATGGCGTGCTGCCGTGGCGGGTCGCGGTCGCCACCGCGGGTGAGCGGCTGGAGCCGGGCACGATCCTCGTCGCGCCGGGCGATCATCATCTGCGGCTCGATCGGACGGGCCATGCCGCGATCGATCGGGAGCCCGCGCTGCGCGGCCAGCGCCCGGCGGCGACGGCCCTGTTCGAATCGGCGGCGGCTCATGCCGGCGCGGCCGCGATCGGCGTGATGCTGACCGGCATGGGCGAGGATGGCGCGCCGGGCGTGCGAGCGCTGCTGGCGGCGGGGGCGCCGGTCTTTGCCGAGGATCGATCGAGCGCGATCGTCTATGGCATGCCGGCGGCGGCGGTGCGCGAAGGTGCCACGGCCGTTCCGCTGGACAAGATGGGCGATGCGATCGCGCGGGCGATCGGCCGGGCGGGCGCGCGCGCATGATGGGTGCGCCGGCTTCCTCCTCCCCCGCTTCCAGCATCCTGATCGTCGAGGATTCGGATACGCAGGCGATGCAGCTTCGCCTGCTGCTGGAGCAGGAAGGCTATTCGGTGGAGCGGGTGACCTCTGCCGAGGCCGCGCTGGATCAGATGGCGCGGGCACAACCGGATCTGCTGGTGGTGGATTATCATCTGCCCGGCATGAATGGGGATGAACTCGTCCGGCTCGTGCGGATGAATGGCCAGACGCGCGCGCTGCCCGTGCTGATGCTGACGGGCGGCGCATCGCGCGATCTGGAGCGGCACGGGCTGGACAGCGGCGCGAGCGCCTATGTGCCCAAGTCCGCCGAAAGCGCCCTGCTGCTGGGGCGGCTGCGGGCATTGCTGCGCCAACGCCGGCCCGAAGGTGGCGCCGCCGGCGTGGAGGGCTTTCGCCGGGCACGGATGCTGCTCGTCTCGGCGGCCGACGATGCGGCGCCCTTTCGGGATATGCTGACCGGTGAGGGATATGAGCTGGGTGTGGCGGCCGATCCCGCCGGCGCGGAGCAGATGCTGGCGCGCGGCGGCATCGATTGCGTGGTGGTGGATGTCGACGGCGCCGGTTTCGACGGTTTCGCGTTCTGCCGCGATCTGGACGCGCGGCGCGGCGGCGGTTTCGAGATCGTCGCGCTCGGCCAGCCGCGCGCGGGCGGCGATCTCGCGCTGCAGGGTTTCGCGGCAGGCGCCGACGACGTGCTCGCCAAGGCGGAGGAGCGCGAGACGCTGGCCGCGCGCATCCGCGCCGTCGTCCGCCGGAAATTCGCGCGCGATGAGGAGGCGCGGCATGCCGAGCATGAGCGCCAGCGCGAAAGCGCGCTCGCCGCCGCCCGCGCCGAGGCGGAGGGGGCCGAGGCGCTGTCGCTCGCCAATCGCGAACTGGCGGCGGCCAACGCCCAGCTTTCCTCGACCCAGGCCCAGCTGATCCAGGCGGCGAAGATGGCGTCGCTGGGCGAACTCGTCGCCGGCATCGCGCACGAGATCAACAATCCGCTCGCCTTCATCCTCGCGCATCAGGCGACGGTGCAGCGGCTGATCGGTGAAGCGCGCGGGGGCATGACGGGCCTTGAGGCCGCGAAGCTGGATCGCGCGGCGGACCGGCTGGGATCGATGCAGGCGGGGCTGGCGCGCATCCAGCAACTGGTGGTGAAGCTGCGGCGTTTCTCCCGCCTCGACGAGGGCGATCGGGTGATGACCGACATTCCCGAATCGATCGAGGCGGTCGTTACGTTGCTGGCGCCCAAACTGGGCGATGCCATCCTGATCGAGCGGCGTTATGACGCCATACCGACGCTGCGCTGCTCGGCGGCGCTGATTAATCAGGTGGTGATGAACATCCTTTCCAATGCCGCCGACGTGCTGCCCCACGGAGGGAGGATCGGGATCGAGACCCGGATGGCGGATGGCCGCTATGAAATCGTGATCGGAGATAGCGGGCCGGGCGTGCCGGAAGAGGCGCGCGGGCGGATCTTCGAGCCTTTCTACACCACCAAGGATATCGGCGTGGGCACCGGCCTGGGCCTCGCCATCGCTTATGGCGTGGTCCGTTCGCATGGCGGCGAAATCGGGATCGGGACGAGCCTGCTGGGCGGGGCCGAATTCACCATCGCCGTGCCGGTGGAGTCGGCATGACCGGGGCCGCGCCCGACATGCCGACCATCCTGCTCGTGGATGACGAGGCGGAGATCCTCGTCGCGTTCGAGGATCTGCTGGACGGCGATTATCGCGTGCTGACCACCACATCGCCCGCGCGCGCGCTGGACATGCTGGCGGCCGAACCGGACGTGGCCGTGATCGTATCCGATCAGCGGATGCCGGAAATGCCGGGCCACGTCTTTCTGGCGCGGGCGCGGGAGATCAGCTCCGCCGAGACGCTGCTGCTGACCGGCTATGCCGATATCGAGGCTGTGATATCGGCCGTGAACGAGGGCCGCATCGGGGGCTATGCGCACAAGCCGTGGGAGCCGGAGGCGCTGCGCAGCATGATCGCGCAGGCGGCCGAGCGAACGCGGCTGCGGCGCCAGCTCGCCTTCGAGCAGCAATTGTTCACCGCGCTGATCGAGCGTTCGCCCGATCTGATCGGCGTGATCGACATGCAGGGCCGCGTCGTGCGGGGTGATCCCGAAGTGGCCTATCAACCCGGCCGCGCGCAGGACGAGGCCGCGATCGCGAGCGGCCGGGTGGGCGACGAGGAATTGCGCGAGATCGGCGCGGATGGCCAGCCGCGCTATCGCCGCGTGCGCCGCTTCCCGCTGGAGATCGAGGGCGCGACCTATCTGCTCAAGGTGATTTCCGACGAGAGCGAGCAAAGACTGCTCCAGCTTCGCCTGCAACAATCCGAAAAGCTCCAGGCGCTGGGCACGCTTGCGGGCGGGATCGCGCATGACTTCAACAATCTGCTGACGGCGGTGCACGGCAATCTGGAGCTTGCCGCGGCGCGGGCACAGGATGCGCGGCTGCAACGCTATATCGAAAGCGCGACTGAGGCGGCGCGGCGCGGCACGAACCTCACCAAGCGCCTGCTGAGCTTCACCCGGCAGGGCGAGATGACGGTGGAGACGGCCAATCCCAACGGTATCCTGCTGGGGATGCGCGAACTGATCCTGCGCACGACCGAACTGGATGAGGTGGCGTTCGATCTCGCGCCGGATGTCTGGTCCGTTCACACCGATCCCGAGCAGTTGGAACTGGCGATCCTGAACCTCGCGATCAACGCGCGCGATGCGATGCCGCGCGGCGGCGGCGTGGCAATCACGACCAGCAATGTCACGGTGACCCGGGGTGATCCGGACCTGCGTGCCGGCGACTATGTGACGATCGCGCTGGCCGACGAGGGCGATGGCATGACGCCCGAAGTGGCGGCGCGGGTGTTCGAGCCCTTCTTCACCACCAAGGAACGGGGCCGCGGCACCGGGCTGGGCCTGCCGATGGTGAACGCGATGGCGGTGAATGCGGGGGGACGCGTGACCCTGGAAACCGGGGCGGGGCAAGGCACGACCGTGACGATCTGGCTACCGCGTTCGGATGCGGAGCCGGCGTCGCGGCAGGAGGCCGTGGCGCCGGAGGGAATCCGCGTGCTGCGCGTGCTGCTGGCCGAGGATGATCCGGACGTGCGCGCCATATCCGAGGAATATCTGCGCCAGCTGGGCCATCAGGTGATGTCGGTTCGGGATGGCGGCGAGGCGCTGGATCGCGTTGCGGCGGGCGAGCCGTTCGATCTCGTGATGACCGATTTCGCGATGCCGGGCCTGTCCGGCGCCGAAATTGCGGAGGCCGTGCTGCATCGCAGGCCGGGCACGCCCGTGCTGATCGTGACCGGATTTGCCGATGTCGCGGCTTTGCCCGCCCATGTGGGCACGCTGCGCAAGCCCTTTACCCGGAACGAGCTGGAAACGGCGCTCTGCGCCGCGCTGGAGCAAGCTCATCCATAGTGCCGGCGCCTGAAATTCCGGATCGCGCCGTGATCCAGGCGGGGCGGCCGTAGAAGAATCTTCGGCCGCCCAAGCAGAAGCATCTGGAACTGGAAGAGGCCGTACCTATTTTACTGTCACGGCCCGGCGCTTTCCTCCCTAGAGCGCAAGGGCCGGCTCGGCGGTATCCCCGTCCGCCGACGACAATGGGCCCGGCTCGTTTCCCCCGCGAGCCGGGCCTTTTTCCTGTCCGGACTGTTTCAGCGCCCGCCCGGACATGAGGGCCGGCTCCCTGACAGGCGAGCGTCACCCGCCATACGCGCGCAAGGAGCCGTGCACTTTCGTTCATCGTCGAAATATTCGCGACATGCTGGGGAGACGTTTCCGGCCCACCTCCGAAGCAACGGAGGCAATGACGATGGCGACCGCATTCAAGATGGAACCGTATATCTGCGCCAACGGCCAGCATCGGCCGAAGCGCGTTCCCGTTCGCAACAATGTGAGCGCGACGATCCAGACGACGTGCCGGGATTGCGGCTGCATGCTGATCCGCACGCAGGCCACGCGCCGCTGGTTCTATTCCGGCCCGCTGGCCTGACACTCGTTCGCGCGCCGCGCGACGCGCCGAGCGAGCTCCCGCGAAAGATCTAAGGGCGCGGGAGCCCCTGGCGCTTCTATTCTGCCGACCAGTGAATATCGATCGCCTGCTCGGCTTCGGCCAGCACGCGGCCGATCGGCAGGCGCGAGCCGGGGCCTTCCTCGATCGCGCGTTCCAGAATCTCGCGCTTCTTCTGGCCCGTCAGCGCGATCATCAGCGCGCGCGCTGAGAGAATCGCCGATTTCGTCATCGTGACGCGCGGGAAGGGCGCGTCCTTGGGCAGGGGATCGGGCATCACGCCGATCGCCCGGCGCGCCTTGGGCGCATCCAGCGCCGCATCGAAATCGGGGCCGGGGAAGATCGAGGCGGTGTGGCCGTCCTCGCCCATGCCGAGCAACACGAGATCGGGCGGCCAGGGCAGATCCTGCAGGCGCGCATCGGCGGCGGCGCCTGCCTGTCTGTAATCCTTGTTGTCAGCACCCAGCGGCACGACGCGCGCGCCCCTGGGCAGGAAGATCTTGGCCAGCATGCCCACGTTGGAGGCGGGATCGTCCACCTTCACCAGCCGATCGTCGACTGGAATGATCGTGACCTTCTTCCAGTCCAGCTTCTGCTTGGCGAGCTTCTCATAGGCGGCCACCGGCGTCTTGCCGCCGGAAAGGGCGAGCAGGCAATCCTTGCGCGCCTCGAGCGCGCTTTCGATGATGAAGCCGATATCGCCGGCGACCGCATCGACGAATTCGTCGCGCGCATCATATTCCCACCATTCGGCTTCAATCATTCCAACTCACTCCATCTCGTTCCGTCAGGGCGATCGCGGCGGCTGGCCCCCATGTGCCCGCCGCATAGGGCTTGGGGCTCATGCTGTTTGTGGCCCAGCCCTCGCGGATCGCGTCGATCCATTGCCATTGCGCCTCCACCTCGTCGCGGCGGACGAACAATGTCGGCAGACCCTCGATCAGATCGATCCACAACCGCTCATAGGCGATCCGCTTGCGCACGTCGGCGAAGGCATTGGGCATGCGGATATCCAGCGGCACTTCGCGCAGGCGGATGCCGCCCCGATCGAGGCCGGGCTGCTTCGCCATCATCGTCAGGCTGATATTCTCGTCCGGCTGGATCGAGATGACGAGGCGGTTGGGATGCAGCGCCGCGCTGCGGCCGGCGAAGATCGAATGCGGGACGGCGCGAAACTGGATCACGATTTCCGACTTGCGCGTCGGCAGGCGCTTGCCGGTGCGCAGATAGAAGGGCACGCCGTGCCAGCGCCAGTTATCGACATGGGCCTTGATCGCCACGAACGTCTCGGTTTCCGAAGGGGCGCCCAGTTCGTCGATATAGCCGGGCACGGGCTTCCCGCCGACCGCGCCCGCCACATATTGGCCGATCACGGTTTCCCGCGCGGCGGCGGTCGCATCGATCGGGCGCAGGGCGCGCAGCACCTTCACCTTCTCGTCGCGCACGGCATTGGCGGCGAATTCGGTGGGCGCCTCCATCGCGACGAGCGCGAGCAGCTGGAGCATGTGATTCTGCACCATGTCGCGCAGCGATCCCATCCCGTCGAAATAGCCGGTGCGCCCCTCGAGCCCGACCGTTTCGGAAACCGTGATCTGGACGTGTTCGATCCCCTGCGCGTTCCACAGCGGCTCGAACAGGACATTGCCGAAGCGCAGCGCGATCAGATTCTGGACGGTTTCCTTGCCCAGATAATGATCGATGCGGAAGGTGCGGTCCTCGGGGAAGACGCGGGCGACGGCATCGTTGATCTCGCAGCTGGAGGCGAGATCCTGGCCCAGCGGCTTTTCCAGCGCGAGGCGCACTTCGGGGCCGGCCAGCCCGGCCTGCTCGAGCCCGGCGATGGTCGATTCGAACAGGCTGGGCGCGGTCGAGAGGAAGATGGCGAGCCCATCCTTCACGCGATCGCGGATCGCATCGCTGAGCGCATCGAAGGTGCGCGGATCCGAGGCATCGGCCGCGACATAGGAGAGCCGCGCGACGAAGCGATCGAGGATCGCCCTGTCCAGCCCGCGATCCGCCACGATCGGCTCCAGCGCCTCGCGCGCCGTCTGCCGCAGCCCATCGTCTCCGATCGGCTGGCGGGCCGTGCCGAAGATGCGCAGGCCCGCCGGCAGTAGCCCATCCGAATCGAGATTGAACAGGGACGGCAGCAGCATCCGGCGTGACAGATCGCCGGTGACGCCGAACAGCAGGAGGGTGTTGGCCGGCGTTCCCATGATCGCGTTTCTCCGAAAGAAGGGTTTTAAGGCGCGAGGTGGCGGAAGGGTCTTATTTGCGCGGTGCGTATAGCGCGTCGAGGCTGCTTGGCCCCTTCGCCGTCCGTTCCAGATGCGGATAGCGCAGGCCGCCATTCCAGGCCACGTCCACCGTCCGGAAACTGTCACCCTGCTTGATGAGCAGCTGGATCGGCATGGTCTTGCCCTTGGCGGCCTTGATCGCGTCCTTCAGATCATCATCCGAATAGGCCTGGCCGGAAATGGCGAGCAGCTTCGTGCCGGGGGTGATGCCGGCGTTGAAGGCGGGGCTGTCCCACATCACGCTGCCGACCGCGCCATCCTTGCCCACCGTGATGCCGATCGAATAGGTGAGGTTGATCGACTTGCGCTTCCGCTCGCCCGAGCTCCAGTAGCTGCCGGGCTCCTCGGTGAAGACCAGCTTGTAGCCGCCGCGCGTGATGCCTTCCAGCGGGGCATGGGGGCGGACGGTATCGACGCGATCGTGGAGGAAGGTGGCCCAGTCATAGGGCTGCACCGTGTTGAGCGTGGCGACGACCTCGTCGAAATCATAGGTCAGTTCGCCCCAGTCGCCATCCTTCACGCCGAAGAAGGCGCGCGCGAAATCATCGAGCGACTTCTTGCCCCCCGATTTCTCGCGGATGATCGAATCCGCCTCCAGCCAGATGAGCTGGCCTTCTTCATAATAATCCTCGAAGCGCGAATAGCTGCGATAGGCCATCGGGCGGCGGGGATTGATGATCTCGTCATTGACGGTGTCGATCAGCGGGCGCCATGCGCGGCCCGGCAGATATTCGTAGGAGGCGGCGGTCGCGGCGAGGGCGTCGCGCGCCTCGTCCTGGCTCATCAGGCCCGATCGGGCGGCGAGCACCTTGCCCCAGAATTGTGTCTGCCCCTCATACACCCACAGATAGGTGTTGCGCATCGGCGTGCGATAATCGGGCGTCCACAGATCGGCGCCGCGCCGGAATTTGCCATCCCAGCTATGCGTATATTCGTGGGCCAGAAGATCGCGGCCGGAGGCGTTGTCCTTCCACTTGGTGAAATAATCGGTGTCGTGCGAATTTTCGGACGAGCGATGATGCTCAAGGCCGATGCCGCCCAGCCGATCCGTGAGCGCCAGCAGGAAATCATAATGATCGTAATGCTGGGCGCCGTAGAGCTTCGTCGCCTGATCGACGAGATCCTTGTGGATCTTCAGTTCCTCCGGCGTGATCTCCAGATTGGCCGGCTTGTCCGCGAAGACGTTGAGCGTGACCTTGGGGCTCAGCACTTCGCTGCGCGCATATTTGCCCGCGAAGACCGGTGAATCGACGAGCGTATCGAAGGCGACGGGCGCATAATCGACAAGGCCGCCCTTGGCGGTGGACGGGCCGGACGGGCGCAGCGCCGTGGCCGATGTCCAGCCGTCCGGATAGATGGCGCTCGGCTTGAAGGTGATGCCGCGCGTATAATAGCCCGCCGGATAGAGCGCGACCGAATCCCACTGAAGGTTCAGCATTTCGGGCGTCATCACGACGCGGCCCTGATTTTCGGCGGTGGGCGACAGATACTGGAAGGTGGCGGTGATCTGGGTCGTGCCGGCGGGCACATCGAGATGGAAGGCGAAGACATCGACCATGTCGCGCTTCCACGGGATCGTCTTGCCATCGGCCGTGATGACGAGGCCGGCGAGCTTATCGATCACGCCTGAAGGCGCGTGCGCGCCCGGCAGCCATTTCGGGAAGAGCAGGGTGAGCGGCCCGGCCGAGACGGGGATCGTCTCGGTCATGCGGAACACGCCGTGGATGATATCCGTCGCGTCCACCTTCAGCGTGATCGTGCCGGGATAGGGCACGTCCTTCGGCGGCGCGATCGTATCGACGATCGGCAGCGGCTGGGGCTTCGATGTGCCGGTCGGCGCGGGATCGACCTGGGCTGAGGCGGCGGTGGCGAGAAGGGCGGCAAGCCCGAAGGCGGCAGAAGATCGGATCATGTTCGCGCTGTTGCGCCGCAACGACGTGGCTGTCCAGCCTTGGCGGCGGTGCTTTAGCTCGAACTGCCGAGGACGTTGATCGTGAAGGCGATGATGCCGAGGTTGAAGACGAAGGCGGCCAGGCAGTGCGCAGTCACGGCCTTGCGGAAGCGGCCATTGTTGATCTCCACGTCGGACGTCTGGAAGGTCATGCCGAGGCAGAAGGCGAAATAGACGAAATCCCAGTAATCGGGCTCCCCCGTGTCCGGGAAGCTCAGGCCGCCGCTATCCTTGCCCGCCTCCTTCGCGCTCTCCGTGTAGAAGAGATGGGCGTAGTGGAGCGTGTAGATGCTGTTCGAGAACAGCCACGCCAGCACCAGCGTGCCGATGATGCCGGCGAGTGCGAGTGGCTGGGGGTTCCTGCCCTCTTTCAGTTCGGCCGCGACCGCGACGAGCACCGCCACCATCACGATGCCGGTGATGGCAAGCAGACCCAGCCGGTTGGCGTCATTATGCTTGGCAATCTCCCGCATCCCCTTTGCGTTGGCCGAAAGGAGCGGGATCAGGCTCAGTAGGAAGACGGTTGCCGCGATATCGAACGCGATCATTCCGCCGACGCGCACGCCGTGCAGCGGCGAGGCTATCGGCCACCCGATCGCGAACAGGGCGATGAAGGTGAGGAAGCGCGGCGGCGCGATCCTGTTGCCGAGGCGAAAGGAGCGAGTGTGGGGGCTCGGCATATTCCCCTCAACAAAAATGTTGCGCCGGCGTTCCAAAGCCAGGCCCCGGCCAAAAACGCCTCAGGGCTCAAATTCCCTGCAAGGCGGCGACGGCGGTGGCCACGACGGGTATGCTATGGGCTTGTCGCCGAAATATCTCTTCACGATCCGGGCACGTCGTTCGAACTCGTCCTCATCCTTGTCGATCTCGTCGGCAAAGGTGAAATGGGCATGGAAGCTATTGTTGCGAATGACATATTCCATTTCGGCCCAGCGTTTCTCGGGGTCGGCGGCATCCCAAAGATCCTGGAGCGCTTCGATCAATCTATCACTATAGACCCATCGATAAACCGCGCTGGTGCCATCATCCTTGAAGACAGATGCGCTCACCATGCCCGGCTCAACTTCGGCATAGAGCAGGGTGTTCTCGATAGGATATCGTGTATCGCTTTCAAGAATTTCTCCAATAAACGCGAGAAGTAGTTCGGTCTCATCGTTTGGCATTTGGCTTCTCCTGGCGCTCATTGGGAAAGCTGCGGCGGTAAAGAATTCCATTTACTTCATATGAAACAACAATTTGCGATGGTCGCTTTGATTGTCCCAGGTAGAAGGCCATAATCCGGACATCGACCCTCTTTCCGGCTTTCTCAGCCTTGTCCCATCGATCTTCGATCGTGCGATAGGCGCCGCGGTTGAAATTGGCGTCCTGCGCGAAGTGGTTGAAATCTTCGGCCGGTCCGTTGAAGCGGACTGCAATGAAATGACCTCCGTCATCTGTCGGGCGGCGATCAGGCAGCCCTGCCCGGCTCTGCTCGCGGCGTGCGCGTGCGTTCGGATTGCCCCGGTTTATCGTCCCCTGCACGTCCTTGGTCCGGCCGATGGCGTCCAGATCGAAAGTGTATCCGTTACGACGGATCCTTCGGAGCGGCGCTGGGGCTTTGCGCACCACCGACACACCAGTCGATTGCTCAGCCGACGTCTTGTGCGGGACTGGCCCAGAAGTCGTGCGCGGCTTGCGCGGCTTTGGTGGCCCCCAATCCTCAGTCGCGCTGGCTCCTCCTCCGCCGAAACCATCGCCTCCACCGCTGGTGAATCCACCACCACCCCAAGAGCCATCGTGGCGACCCGCGCCGGCCTGCGTGAACTGGCCGTTCCGCGCGTCGTGCCAGTGATTATATTTTACCTCGACGGAGGTGCCTGCCCGCCTTTGACGCCCGGTGCGAAGCCGGGTCGCAAAGGCCCGTCGCTCTTCGTCCACAGAGTGAAACATCGCCGCTCCTCGATTCGAAACGACGGGAACATCTGAGCAACGCAATCCAACAAGTCAAGCGTATGTTCTTTTTTTGTTCTATAAGGCGCCCCGTCTCGGTCAGGCAGCGCTCTCCGAGGCTCTAGCTGTCGAGCGCGCCTGCAATCAGCTTGCGGCTGTTCTCCAGCCCGTAAAGCGCGATGAAGCTGCCCATGCGCGGCCCCTGCGATGAACCCAGCAGCGTTTCGTACAGCGCCCTGAACCAGTCGCGCAGCGCCTCCTTGCCGAAATGGGCCTTGCCCACCTCATAAACCTCGTTCTGGAATGCCTCCGCATCGCCATTCGGAAGGGCGGCGAGGCGGGCGTCGAGATCGCGCAGGGCGGCGGCCTCCTTCTCATCGGGCGCGCGGCGGGCGAGGCCGGCGGCGGCCACATCGCGATGATAGGCGATGGCGAAGGGAATGAGGGTGGCGAGAGCGGGCGAGGCCTGCGGCGTCGCCCCCGGCGCATAGCGGCCGAGATAGGACCAGACCTGATCCGGCGTCGCATCCGCGCCGAGCACGCCGACGAGATTGAGCAAAAGGCCGAAGCTGACCGGAGGGGCGGCAAGCGGCGGCGGGCCATCATGGATGTGGCGCACCGGATTGCTCAACTGCTGGTCGATCGTCTGGCCGGCGAAATCGGTCGCGGACTTCCAGTAATCTTCGATCGCGCGCGGGATCACGCCCATGTGCAGCTGCTTGGCGCGCTTGGGCTCGCGATAGGCGAAGTAGGCGAGGCTCTCCTCGGGGCCATAGGTGAGCCATTGTTCGAGGCTGAGGCCGTTGCCCTTGGACTTCGAGATCTTCTCGCCATGCTCGTCGAGGAACATCTCGTAATTGAAGCCTTCAGGCGGCTTCGCGCCGAGCACGCGCGCGATCTTCGACGATTGCTGGACGGAATCGATCAGATCCTTGCCCGCCATCTCATAATCCACGCCCAGCGCCACCCAGCGCATCGCCCAGTCCACCTTCCATTGCAGCTTCGCGCCGCCGGACAGGATCGACTGCTCGATCATCTCGCCCTCATCCTCGAAGCGGACGAGGCCGGCCTCGGCATCCACCACCGTGACGGGCACCTGGAGGACGATGCCGCTCTTGGGGCTGACGGGCAGGACGGGCGAATAGGTGGCCTGCCGTTCCTTGCGCAAGGTGGGCAGCATCACGCCCATGATCGCGTCATAATGGCGCAGCACGCCCTTCAGCGCCTCGTCGAACTTGCCCGAACGATACATTTCGGTGGACGACAGGAATTCATACTCGAAGCCGAAGCGATCGAGGAATTCGCGCAGCATCGAATTGTTGTGATGCGCGAAGCTTTCAAACTTGCCGAACGGATCGGGGATGGCGGTCAGCGGTTTGCCGAGGTTGGCCGCCAGCATCTCCTTGTTCGGCACATTGTCCGGCACCTTGCGCAGGCCGTCCATGTCGTCCGAGAAGGCGATCAGGCGCGTCGGCACGTCCGACAATTGCTGATAGGCGCGGCGGACCATCGTGGTGCGCAGCACCTCGTTGAACGTGCCGATATGCGGCAGGCCCGAGGGGCCATAGCCCGTCTCGAACAGGATCTCCCCCTTGGCCGGGCCTTGCGGATAGCGGGCGAGCAGCTTGCGCGCCTCTTCATAGGGCCAGGCCTTCGAGGCGAGTGCTGCCTCGCGGAGAGCGGGATCGATGGTGGGCATAAGCCGCGCCTGTAGCGGCGCGCGCTCGCGGGGGGAAGGCTGGTCGCAGTAAAGGGAGGGGGCGTGCGGCGGCTGGGGCGTGCGGCAGGACTGCGCGAAGGGGGTTTGACTTGTAGGAAAATGTTCTTCAAATGTTCCGGCCTTCGCCGATTCGGAGGGGCAAATGCAGGGCTTGGAGGACAGTCGACGGGGGGCCTTTTCATACTGGCTGCGGACGGGCCGGCGGGTGGCCAGCCCCAAAGACCGGGACGTCGAGCACAAGTTCAATCCGTGGCATGACCCGCGAGACGGAAAGTTCACATTTGCGGGAGCGGGCCGCTACGCAGCGGGGGGAAGCCGGGCATCGACCCCGCCCGTCGGCCGCCATGTGCCGAAGATCGAATATGCCGAGGATTTCAGCAGGCCGCCGGTGGCGAGCCTGGCCGAGGCTGATGCATGGCGCGCCCGCGAACTTGCGAAATACCGGGGCGATAAGGATGCCGCCGCAGCGATTCAGGCGCGATATCAGCGGTACAGGCAGGCTTTCGCGCCGCGATCCGACGAGGCTTTGCAATCCGTGGCGAGCCGCACCGCCGATTTCGCGCGCGGCGTGGGTGACGGCGTGTTCGATACGGCCAAGGGGACGGCGACCGGCCTATACGCGCTGGCAACCACCAACCCTCTGACGACCGCCAGGAAGGTTGGGCGGGGCATAGCCGAGGCGATCGATAGCGCGATCGCTGCAGAGGATGTGCCGGCGTCTATCCAGATCGGCCGGACGGCGAACTCGATTGCCAATGCCTCGGCCTATGACATTGGTCATGCGGTGGGCGCCGTTGGCGGCAACGTGGGCTTGACCGTTGGGCCGGGGGCTTTGGCGGGCAAGATAGCCCGCGCCGGGCGCAGGGCCGGGGTAGCCGAAAGCCTCGCGACGGCCGAAAGAGGCGCGCCGGAGGTCACATGGGTTGACGAGAGCAACGGCCTCAAGAATCCGGCCAAGGACTATAATGACTCCGCAACGGGCGCACGTTCCAACGTGGAAACCAGGCGAGGGCAGGCTCCGGCGCTCAAGCGGGCTATGTCGGATGGCACAACCCGGTTCGTGAAGTTCGATGGTGTCGATGGCAGAGCCATGATCGACAGAAAATGGTCGATCGCTCGTTCTCGCAAAGCCAAGGATCAGGCATTGCGGCAATCTGATGTGCTGAAGCAGCATGGGCTTATCGGAATATGGGAGGTGTCGACGGAGTTCGAACGCAGGCAGGCTATGAAATTGTTGGAAAATCTAGAAATTTCTAACATAAAAGTCAGGGTGATCGAAGCATGGTGAGCAATCAGATAGCAATTGCCATAGCAAACATGGCAATATTCTTGGAATTTTGCTCAGATGATATTTTGAATGAAGATACGGCCGTACAGGCTATGGAGCAGCTTGCAGGCGATCTAAAGGCGTTGGACGAAAATTCGCGGCGCGAACTGGCAGCCAGCTTCCGCCTGATCGCGCCCCGCTACGAAGGGGAGGCGCGCACTTTCGTGGAAGACATGCCTTATGCCTTCGGAATAGAATAATACCGATCGCTGGCCGGTGAGTGGTGGATATTGCCATCGGTTCGGAATGGCCGGTTTGACATCTTGGTGGCGATCAATGTCCACGCTATGTTCGCGTGGGCCGGGAGACGCTACTCCCGTTGCCTTCGCGGAAAAGCCCCATGGACGAACAGGATGCGACGATCAGCCTGCCCGCGCTCCGCCGGGTGGACCAGCGGCCGGAGCGCATCCTCTATGTGGCGCGCGCGGGGCTGGGCGCTCTGCCCTCCGGATCCGGCACGATCCTGATCTTCATGATGCCGCAGATCCTGTCGCTGGGCTTTCTCGTCTGGGCGATCTGGTGGCCTTATCCGGCATCGGCGCATGCCTTCGCCCGCGCGATCCTGTGTTCGATCGTGCTGGCGGGCGCGGTCGCGGCGGTGGCGACCCTGCTGATCCGGCGCAATCGCGGCTTCATCACGGCCGTGATCCGCGCGCCCTTCACAAGCATCACCGTGACCGATCGGCGCATGCTGTGGACGGTGCCGTGGGATAATCAGCCGCTGATGGAGATACGGCGTGGGCGGATGCTGCGCGGTGTATTGGGCACGGTCGATCGCAAGGGCCGGGGCAATGCCGCCGTGCAGCTTGTCGCGGGCGATCCGGCGGCCGACATAGACGGCCACATCCATTTCGATCGGCTGCCGGAGGTGGTCCGTTTCGTGAGCGCGGTCGGCAGCTGGTGATGCAGAACGGAGCGGCGGGGGCGATCGGCCTGCCCGCCATCCATGCGACGCATGGCGGAATCTGGCTGGCGGACGGGGAGGGCCATGTGCGCGCGGTTTCGCGCGGGGAGGCGCTGGCGGCCTGCGCCGGCACGCCCACGATCCTGCTCAACGCGCCGCTCGTCGCCGCGCGGCTGGGCCTGCCCGAGCTTTCGGGGCTGGATCTGCTGGAGCTGTTCGCCTTCGTCCATCCCGCGCGCTTCGCCGTGCCGACGCCGCCAGGCATGGCGCGCGCGCTGGGGATCGCGCCGCCTTTGGACGAAGCGGCGGCGGCGACCTTCTATCAGCGCGCCGCCGCCGCCCTGCTCGCCCGGCCCGGCGAGCAGGACTGGGCGGAACGCGAGGGGGCGTGGACGGCGGCGCAGGCTCTCGGGCGGCTTCGCTGGCCGTGGGCCGGCCTGATCGCGCCGCGGATCGCGAAGCCCGATCAGGGCGAGAGATGGCTCTTCTCGCGTCTGCCCCAGTGGGAGGAGACGGGCGGGCGGCCGGAGGCGCGGCCGGTGCGGCTGGACGAGGAGGCGACGCAGGATCGGCTTCGGGCGCTGCTGGGCGCCGGCGCCGAGCCACGCGAAGGCCAGCGCGCCTATGCGGCGGCGGCGGCGCGCGCCTTCGATCCCCGGCTGGAGGCGGGGCGGCCGCGCCTCGTGCTGGCGGAGGCGGGCACGGGCATCGGCAAGACGCTCGGCTATCTGGCGCCCGCCTCGCTCTGGGCGGAGAAGGCCGGGGGCACGGTCTGGGTTTCCACCTATACCAAGGCACTGCAACGCCAGCTTGCGGGCGAGGGCGCTAGGCTTTTCCCCGACGGGGCCGAACGGCGCGAGAAGATCGTCGTGCGCAAGGGGCGGGAAAATTATCTGTGCCTGCTGAATCTGGAGGATGCGTTGCAGGGCGGCTTTGCGGGCCGCGCGGCGATCCTGGCGCAGCTCGTCGCGCGCTGGGCGGCCTATAGCGCCGATGGTGACATGTTGGGCGGGGATCTGCCCGGATGGCTGCCCAGCCTGTTTCGCCGTGCGGGCGCGACCGCGCTGACCGACCGGCGCGGCGAATGCGTCTATGCGGGCTGCCCCCATTACCGGAAATGCTTCATCGAACGCGCAGCGAAGGCGAGCGAGGGGGCGGATCTCGTTATCGCCAATCATGCGCTGGTGATGCTGCTGGCGGCGCGTCAGGCGGAAGGCGGCCAGCCGCTGGCGCGGATCGTGTTCGACGAAGGGCATCATTTGTTCGACGCCGCCGATTCCACCTTCGCCGCGGCGCTGACCGGGCAGGAGGCGATCGAGCTTCGTCGCTGGATCGTGGGGCCGGAAAGCCGATCGCGCGGGCGCAGGCGCGGGCTGGCAGCGCGGCTGGCGGATCTGGCATCCTATGACGACGAGGGCGCGCGCGCGATCGAGCAGGCCGTGGCCGCCGCGCATCAGCTGCCGGCCGATAGCTGGCTGGGACGGCTGGCCGAGGATCTGCCGTTCGGGCCGGTCGAGACGCTGCTGGCGCGCGTGCGCGAGACCGTGCTGGCGCGCGCCAGCGCCGCCGATGCGGGCTTCGGTCTGGAAACGCATGCCGCCGAACTGGATGCTCCGCTGATCGAGGCGGCGGCACCCGCGATCGAGGCGCTGGAGGGGCTGATGCGCCCGCTCGCGCGGCTGCGCCAGCGGCTGATCGCGGTGATCGAGGACGCGCCCGACTGGCTGGATCAGGCGGCGCGCGCGCGGATCGAAGGCGCGCTGGGCGGCCTCTTGCGTCGGGGCCAGACGCTGGCGGCCTGGATCGCGATGCTGGCGCGGCTCGGCGGGGCGGCGGACGAGGATTATGTCGATTGGCTGGCCGTCGATCGTGTCGAGGGGCGCGAATTCGACGTGGGCCTTCACCGCCACTGGCTGGATCCGACGCGCCCGCTGGCCGAGGCGGTGCTGAAGCCGGCGCATGGCGTGATCGTCACCTCCGCCACGCTGACCGGCGGGGGCGACTGGTCCGTGGCGGAGGCGCGTAGCGGGGCCGTGCATCTGGATGCGCCGCAGACCAGTTTCGCGATCGAAAGCCCGTTCGATTATGCGAACCAGGCCGAGGTGCTGATCGTCACCGATATCCGCAAGGGAGACATGCCGGCATTGGCCGGCGCCTATGCCCGGCTGATCGAGGCGTCGGGCGGCGGGGCGCTGGGCCTGTTCACCGCGATCGGCCGGCTGAAAGCGGTGCATGCGCGCATCGCGGACCGGCTCGCCCGCGAAGGGCTGCCACTTTACGCGCAGCATGTGGACCCGATCGACACGGGCACGCTCGTCGACATTTTCCGCGACGAGCCGCACGCCTCCCTGCTCGGGACGGACGCGTTGCGCGACGGGGTGGACGTGCCCGGCGATTCGCTGCGGCTTGTGGTGCTGGAAGGCGTGCCATGGCCACGGCCGACCGTGCTGCACGGCGCCCGGAGGGCTGCGAGCGGCGGCAGCGCGCATGACGATCGTATCGTGCGGGCGCGCCTGGCGCAGGGCTTCGGCAGGCTGATCCGGCGCGCGGGCGACCGGGGCTGCTTCGTGCTGCTTTCGGCGGCGATGCCATCCCGCCTGCTTTCGGCTTTTCCGCCCGGCGTGCCGATCCGGCGTCTGCCGCTTGACGAGGCGGTGGCCCATGTCTCTTCGCGTCTTTCGCCCGTCGCATCTTTCGGGCATCAGGACGCCGACAAGGAGGACGCAGCGGGAACGCATGAAGAAGCTCACTCTGCTGCGACACGCGAAGGCAGGCGATGACGGGCTGGCCGCCCGCGATATCGATCGCCGCCTGAACCCCAAGGGCCGCCGTGCGGCGCGCGCCATCGGGCGCCATCTGCGCGAAACGCAGACCCGCTTCGACCGGGTCGTCGCATCGCCCGCCACGCGCGTGGCGGAGACGGTGGAGGAGGTTGCGACGGGCTATGGCCGCGGGCTGGATCCGGCATGGGACCGGCGCATCTATCTCGCCTCCGCCCAGGAATTGATGGATCTGATCCGCGAGCAGCCGTCCCGCGCGGAACGGATGCTGCTGGTGGGCCACAATCCGGGGCTGGAGGATCTGGTGCTGGAACTGGTGCGCCACGACGATGGCAAGCGCGGCGAGGTGGCGGTGAAATATCCCACCGGCACACTGGCCGAGATCGATCTGCCGATCGACGACTGGGCGGAGCTTGCCCCCGCAACCGGCCAGCTTGCCCGCTTCGTGCGGCCGCGCGATCTGGATCCCGAACTGGGCCCCGATTTCGCATGACAGAAACGATGCGGCGCGCGACGCCGGCCGATGCGGGCCGGCTGGCGCTGCTCGGCGGGGCGACTTTCCTCACCGCCTTCGCCTTCGACCATCCGGGCGACGCCATCGTCGATCATGTGACCGCTCATCATGCGCCGGAATGGTATCGCCGCATCCTCGCGGACCCGGCCTGCGCGGTGTGGATCGTCGAGACCCCGCTGGGCGCGCCGGTAGGCTATGCCGTGATGACGCCGCCCGACGTGAACCACCCGACCGATCCTTCGGATCTGGAGCTGAAGCGTATCTATGTGCTCCACGGCTGGCAGCAGGGCGGGTGGGGCGCGAAGCTGCTCCGCGCCGTGGAGGCGGAGGCGAAGGCGCGCGGGGCCGCGCGGCTGTTGCTGTGCGTCTATACCGTCAACCATCGCGCCCAGCGTTTTTATGCGCGCGAAGGCTTTGCCGATACGGGATCGATGCAGACCTTCCACGTCGGCGATGTGCCGTTCGAGGATATGATCTGGGCGAAATCGCTGTAGGCGCGAAGCGCGCGAGCAAGGGAAATCACGATGACGGACGATGAGGACGCCTTCGTCTATGACGAGGCCAGCGGCGAGTGGATCAGCGCGGCCGATGCGCGCGCCAAGCCCGATGCGGATGCGATCGAGGTGCGCGATGCGGTGGGCAATGTGCTGGCCGATGGCGATCAAGTGACGCTGATCAAGGATCTGGCGGTGAAGGGGGCGGGCCAGACGCTGAAGCGCGGCACGCTCATCAAATCGATCCGGCTGACCGGCGATCCGCAGGAGATCGACTGCAAATATGATGGCATCAAGGGGCTGGTGCTGCGCGCCGAATTCGTGCGCAAGCGCTGATCCGGCGCGGCCCGGCTGAGGGATGGGAGAAACGGTGGGCATGGCTGAGGCGGCGTCGGACGTGAAGCTGCACGAAAGCTGGCGTGCCCCGCTGGCCGAGGAATTTTCCAGCCCCTACATGGCGGCGTTGCGGGCCTTCCTCGTGACCGAGAAGCAGGCCGGCAAGCGTATCTTCCCCAAGGGCGGCGAATGGTTTCGCGCGCTGGATCTGACGCCGCTCGACAAGGTCCGTGTCGTGATCCTCGGGCAGGATCCCTATCATGGCGAGGGCCAGGCCCACGGCCTGTGTTTTTCCGTGCGCCCCGGCGTCCGCACGCCGCCCAGCCTCGTCAACATCTACAAGGAACTGAATGCCGACCTTGGCATCGCCCCGCCGCGCCACGGCTTTCTCGAACATTGGGCGGCGCAGGGCGTGCTGCTGCTGAACAGCGTGCTGACGGTGCAGATGGGCCTCGCCGCCAGCCACAAGGACAAGGGCTGGGAGCGCTTCACCGATGCCGTGATCCGGCTGGTGGCGGCGAAGGAGGAGCCGGTCGTGTTCCTGCTCTGGGGCAGTTATGCGCAGAAGAAGGCGGCCTTCATCCAGAGCGTGGAGAAAGGCGGGCGGCACCTGATCCTGAAGGCGGCGCACCCCTCGCCCCTTTCCGCGCATAACGGCTTTCTCGGCTGCCGGCATTTTTCGAAGGCCAATGCCTTTCTGGAAGCGCACGGCCAGAAGCCGATCGACTGGGCGCTCCCGCAGATCGGATAGGGAAGAGAGGCCGGGGCCTCGCTTTTTCCGCGATGACCGATGGCCGGAATCCATGTTCCGTCCGGCGCATGCCGCCGCAGACTGAAAGAGGGGCGGGGTACCCCACGCCGGCCGAAGGCCGTGGCGAGCGCTATCTGATGCGCTTGGCCCGCCGCGTATCGCCGGATTGCGGAGGGGCGGGCGCCTTTGGGGTGGGCGAAAGGCCTCCGCCACCGCGCCTCGCCCTCACGATCGGCGGGATGGCGAGCAGGATCGCCGCCACCAGCCCGCCCACCGCCAGCAGACCGAGCGGCGTGGCGCGGGCTTCCGCTTCCATCACGAAGCGATCGCCCACGCGGATCGCCGCCCGCGCGCCCTGCGGCGCCAGCAGGGGATTGGCCGCTTCCGCAGCCATGCCGGCGCCGTCGATCAGCCCTTGAGGAAGCCGCTCAGCTTTCCCAGCAGGCCTTCCGATCCGCCATTTTCCTGCAGCAGGCTGGCGAACTGGGCGAGCGATCCCTCGCCACCGATATGGCCGATAATCTCCTGCAGCTTGTCCACCGGCAGGCCGGTCTGGTCCGCCGCGAGCTGCGCCGTATCGCCGGGCTCCGGATGGGCGAGGCCGAGCGCCTGGACGGCCTGTTCCACCTGCTCGGGCGAGAGGCCGATCTTGGCGGCGAGATTCTGGATGTCCACATGTTCGGCAACCTGACCGAGCAGTCCGTCGAGCAATCCCATCGTCCGAGTCCCTTCCGTTGAAGTTGGGTCAGGCTAGCACAGGCGGGCGGCGTGTCGAAGATCGTTCGAAGGCCGAAAGGTGCGGAAATTTGCGGGGCGGGTGTCGCGCATCCTCCTGAACTTCGCGCCCCGGAGGAGGATGGCGACGGCATATTGTCGGCCGGAGTGCGAAGCCGAGATATGAAGGGGGGCTTTGTCAGACGGCCGATGTAAAGCGGCGGCGCTGAGTCGCTGTCGACCTTTGTCCCTAACATCGCCTGCCGGTCGACGGCGCGGCGCGATTATGTCCATGGGCCGGAGCGTGATGCGAAGATGCTCGGATCGGCTGAACGGGCCGATCGAGGAATGCCGGCGGCATCCATTCACATCGGTGATAGCGAGCCCTTCAATCGCTCCTCTCAATCGTGCTCTCGCCCGCCCGAGCCCATGTAAAGCTCGCTGCCCGTCTCGCGGAACACTTTGCTCATCTCGGCCATGCCGGCTTCCGCTTCGGCCTCCTCCAGCTTCGGGCTGGCCGCGAGGAAATCGTTCGCCTCGCTATTCTGCTTGGCCGCGAAATCGCGCACTTCCTGCGTGATCTTCATCGAGCAGAATTTGGGGCCGCACATGCTGCAGAAGTGCGCGGTCTTGGCGCCTTCGGCGGGCAGCGTCTGATCGTGATATTGTTCGGCCGTGTCGGGATCGAGCGACAGATGGAACTGGTCGCGCCAGCGGAATTCGAAGCGGGCACGTGACAGGGCATCGTCGCGCAGCTTCGCGGCGGGGTGGCCCTTGGCGAGATCGGCGGCGTGGGCGGCGAGCTTGTAGGTGACGACACCGACCTTCACGTCATCGCGATCGGGCAGGCCGAGATGCTCCTTGGGCGTGACGTAGCAGAGCATCGCCGTGCCGAACCAGCCGATCATCGCGGCACCAATGCCCGACGTGATATGGTCGTAGCCCGGCGCGATATCGGTGGTGAGCGGCCCCAATGTGTAGAAAGGGGCCTCGCCGCAAGCCTCCAGCTGCTTATCCATATTGGCCTTGATCTTGTGCATCGGCACATGGCCGGGCCCCTCGATCATCACCTGCACGTCCTGCGCCCAGGCGCGCTTCGTGAGTTCGCCGAGCGTGGCGAGTTCGCTGAACTGGGCTTCATCATTGGCGTCCGCGATCGAGCCGGGGCGCAGGCCATCGCCCAGCGAATAGGCCACGTCATAGGCCTTCATGATCTCGGTGATCTCGTCGAAGCGCTCGTAGAGGAAGCTCTCCTTGTGGTGGGCGAGGCACCATTTGGCCATGATCGAGCCGCCGCGCGAGACGATGCCGGTCACGCGCTTCGCGGTGAGCGGGATATAGGGCAGGCGCACGCCCGCATGGATCGTGAAATAGTCGACGCCCTGCTCGGCCTGCTCGATCAAAGTGTCGCGGAAGATCTCCCACGTCAGATCCTCGGCGATGCCGCCGACCTTCTCCAGCGCCTGATAGATGGGCACCGTGCCGATCGGCACGGGCGAGTTGCGCAGGATCCATTCGCGCGTGTCGTGGATGTTGCGGCCGGTGGAGAGGTCCATCACCGTATCCGCGCCCCAGCGGATCGCCCACACCATCTTGTCGACTTCGTTGGCGACATCGGATGCGACCGCCGAATTGCCGATATTGGCGTTGATCTTGACCAGGAAATTGCGGCCGATCGCCATCGGCTCCGATTCCGGGTGATTGATATTGTTGGGGATGATCGCGCGGCCACGGGCGACCTCGTCGCGCACGAATTCGGGCGTCACATAATCGGGGATCTCGGCGCCCCAATCCTGCCCGTCGCGGAGCAACTTTTCCTTCAGCGCCTCCCGACCCACATTTTCGCGGATGGCCACATATTCCATCTCGGGCGTGATGATGCCGGCCCTCGCATAGTGCATCTGGCTGACATTGGCGCCGGCCTTCGCGCGCAGCACGCGCTTGCGGACATGGGGGAAGGGCTGGACGCCGCCGCTCCGGTCCGGGCCCTTGAGGCCGTTATCTTCCGGCTTCACCTCGCGCTGGGTGACCTCCTCGACATCGCCGCGCGCGCGGATCCAGTCACGGCGCAGTTCGGGCAGGCCCGCCATGATGTCGATGCGGGCGGTGGGATCGGTATAGGGGCCGGAGCAGTCGTAAACGCGGATCGGCGGCTCGTTGGCGGAAGGCTCCAGCGCGATCTCGCGCATCGCCACCCGAATGCCGCCCGGCCCCTCGACATGGATCTTTTTCGATCCCCGGATCGGGCCGGTCGTGACGGCCAGTTCGGTGCGGGCGGGAATATCGGCCATGTGCGCGTCCTTCCGTAATCCGGACAGAGATCACGCCCTTGCGGCCGCCCCTCCCTCCGCCGGTCTCAACCGGATCAGGTTCGACGGGTCGCGAGGAAACGCCTCGCCTCTCAGCCGCCGATCATGCGGCCCCCCGGGGATGGCCCAAGTCTAGGCGTGGTTGGCGCCGATGTGAAGCCATGGGTGGCGGATCGCTTGCCACCTCCGATCCGGACGTGGCAGATCGCCCGGCGACGGCGCTGCGGGGGCAGCGCCGTGAATGAGGGGGACTATCGAACATGACGATGATGTCGCGCTTCGGCGCGCTGCTGGGCCTCGCGCTGATCGCGGCCGGCCCGGCCGGGGCGGAGCCCCTGACGGTGGAGAATATCGTGGCGCTTTCGGGCGCGGGCATCGGGGACGAGGCGGTGATCGCCAAGGTGAAGGCTTCGGGCACGCGCTTCGATCTTTCGGCCGATCAGATGATCGCACTCAAGCAGAAGGGCGTTTCCGGGGCGGTGATCGCGGCGATGCTGTCATCCGGGCCGACGGCGGTGGCATCACCCGATTCGCCCGATCCGGGCGTGGCGCATCCGACCGGCGCCTATCTTCTGATGTCCGACAAGATGACACGCATGAACGCGACCGTCTCCAACCAGTCCAAGACGGGCGGCATCATCGGCTATGCCCTGACGGCGGGCATCGCTTCGGCGAGCGTGAAGGCATCGATCCAGAACGAAACGTCGCGCATCCAGACGCCGGACAAGCAGCCGACCTTCTACTTCTTCTTCGACGAGGCCAATGCCGATGGCCGGGTGAGCTCCACCTGGACATCCGGCAACGGCAGCGCGATCCTGTCTCCCAGCGAATTCACGCTCGTCAGGCTCATGAAGAAAGGCGGCCGGCGCGAGGCGCGCGTGGGCAGCTTCAATATCGGCGGCGCGAAGGCGGGCGTGATGGACAAGGACCGCATCCCCTTCGATTTCGCGCTCGTGCGGCCGGGCGTCTACAAGGTGACGGCCAACAGTCCGCTGACGCCGGGCGAATATGGCTTTCTCTTCTCGCTGCAGGCGGGCGCCGGCGCGACGGGCGCCGCCGGCGCGCGGATCTTCGATTTCACGGTGATCTGAGCAGGGATCCCCGCCCCCCGGAGGGGGCGGGGCCTTCCCCCTCAGCGATAGGCGGTGATCGTGCCCTTGCGATCCATCGTGACGAGCATGTTGTTCGCCACGATCGGTGCGAGCTGGAAGGGGCCGCTACCCTTCAGGCGATCGCGAATCACGCCGTCCACGGCCTGGATGCCGATGATCTCGCCCTTGTCGGAAACCACCCACAGGCGGCCGCCGGCCAGAACAGGGCCGGACCATTCGATGGGATTTTCGCGCTTCTTCTTGTTCCGGAAGCGCTCCAGCTGCGTCATCCAGCGCACCTTGCCGGTGGCGCGGCTGACGCAGAGCAGCTTGGCCTCGTCCGTCACCACGAACAGCCAGTCGCCCACGATCCAAGGCGTTTCGCCGCCTCCGACATTCAGCTCCCACAGGCGCTGGCCGGCGAGCAGATCCATGGCGACCATGCGGCCGCCCTCGCCGATCGCATAGACGCGATCGCTGTCGATCACGGGCGAGGCATCGATATCCGAGATCGACGCGACGGACGTGGTGATCGAGGTGCGCGCGAGCTGATCCTGCCAGATGACGCGGCCATTTTCATAGCGCAGCGCCGAAAGCTCGCCCGAGGAGAAGCCGGCGACGACGGTGCCGCGGCCGAGTGCGGGGGCGGCCACGCCGAACACGCCGGCCGCCTCCAGCGTGGCGCTGTCCGTCCAGGCGGTTTCGCCATTCTCGGTCTTGAGTGCGAAGATCTGATTGTCCTGCGTGACGACATAGACATTGCCGAGGCCGACCGTGGGCGCGCCGCGCAGCGGGCCACCGGGGCGGACCTTCCACAGTTGCTTTCCGGTCGCCGCCTCCATCGCCACGGCATCGCCGAGGCCGTTCACCGCATAGAGCTTGCCATCGTCGAAGGTGACGCCACCGCCGAACAGCGCGCCACGATCCTTCTTCTTCTCTCCGCCGAAGCCCTGTTTCCAGACCTGTGCGCCCGTATCCAGCGAGAAGGCATGCACGACGCCTTCGGCATCCATCACATAGAGATGGCCGTTGGCGATCACCGGGGCCGCGCCAAAGCGGCGCTGCGGCGTGCTCTTGGGAATATGCGCGCTCCAGACGCGGACGGGCGAGAGGCCCAGCGCCGGATGGCCCATCGATTTGGTAGCATTGCCGCCCGGCTGCGCCCAATCCGCATTCACGGTGGCGGCGGGCAGCGTGACCTGCGTTTCGGACAGCGAGGGATCCACCTCGGCATCATTCTGGGTGGCGAGAACGGGGATACGCTCGCCGAGCACAGCCGTCTTGGGCTTGTTGCTGCCCTTGAAGATTCCGCAGCCGGCCACGCTGGCGGCCAGCGCGATCATGCAGACCGCGCGAGAGACGTTCCTCATCCTCATCCCTTTGAAACCGTATCCGCAGGCTCGACCGTTTCGCCCAGCGTGGTGGCCAGCCCGGCGGCGCGGCCGCGCAGCGTGGCCGGTGCCGTCTTGTCGCGCGCGATCGCCGCGAGCAGCTTGGCCGCATTGGCGGTGTGGCCAAGCTTCAGTTCGGCCAGCGCGGTATATTCGGCGGCGCTGGGGAAGAAGGGATTGCCGGGCGTCATCAGCGGCTTGAGCGTGGCGATCACCTGCGCCGGCGGCAGCGTATCGTAGCGGACCGCGACCGAGCGAAGCAGGGCGACGTTGCGCACCGGCTCCGCCACCGACGAATCCGCGGCAATATCCGAATAGCGCTTGGCCGCGCCGGCCGCGTCGCCCTTCATCGCGGCGGTATCGGCCAGGGCCAGGCCGCCCAGCGCGCGATAGCCGTCGCGCGGGGAGGTGGCGACGTCCGCCAGTGACTTGGCATCCGCGCCAGCAGGCGAATTTCCCTGCTCCAGCGAGGCGAGGGCAGGCGTCAGCTTCTCGCTGTCGAGCCCGGCGACCTGCGCCAGATGGCTCTTCCACCACAGCCAGCCGGCGAGCGCGACCAGGCCGAGCACGACCAGGCCGGCAATCAGCTTGCCATAGCGGGAGGCGAAAGCGACCATCCTGTCGCGGCGGACATCCTCGTCCACCTCGCGGAAGAAAGCCTCGTTATTCTGCGGTGTCAGCGCCAATCAATGTCCCCGGGAACGCACGCCCGAGCCTTGGGCGCGGGTCCTCTTAGAGCCTGATCGCCGGGGGTGGAAGGGCCGCGCCTTCCACCCCCGGCGCAGGGCGTTCATGCGCCGGTATCAGATGAACGCAAGCTGAGAGCTCCGGTCAGCGCCAGCCGCGCCCGCGATAACCGCGATCCCAGTCGCCCTGGCCCCGGCCGCGCCCGCCGCGATCCCAGTGGCGATCGCGCCGATCCCACCGGTCATAGCGATAGCCATGGCCGCGATAGGGGCGACCATAATAGCCATAGGCCGGGCCGCCATAATAAACCGGGCGACCATAAAAGCCGCCGCCATAATAGCCCCGGTCATAATAACCGACGCGCGTATAGCCGCCATGATCGGATGCGAGCGCCGCGCCGACGCCGAGGCCGACAATGCCGGCGGCGACGACCGCGCCGCTATTGTCGCGCGCCTGCGCGGGCTGGATGGCGCCGAGCGAGGCGGCGGCGATCGTGAAGGCGGCGAGGCCGGCCCTGAACATGGTACGCATCTTACTCTCCATCTGCCGATCCGGGATTTCCGGAGCGATGAGAGAGGGATAGGCGCGCCCGACTTAATCGGGCCGGAACATGCGGTGCAGCCGGCGTTCAGATTTTTCCGTGCGATCGCGTGCTTGTGCCGGCACCCGAAGACTATCCGGCCGCAGGGCGGTGCAGGCCCCGGAAGCGATGCTGCGAAAGCGCATCCATCACCGCTTCCGCCGCGCGATCGCTGGCATGGCCATCATCGCCGCCCATCATCCGCGCGACATAGGCCCGCTGCACGGGCGCGAAAGCGGGGTGCGCGGAGAAGGCACGATCCAGCGCGCGATCCAGCTCCGCCAGATCCCGCGCGACATCGCCCATCGTCCAGTGGCTGAAGCGCGGATCGGCCACCCAATCGATCCGGTCCGGATTGAGGAAGATGGCGGGGCGGGGATGCTCGGCAAATTCCAGTACCTGGCTGGATCCGCAGCCAAGATAGATATCGGCCACGTCGATATAGGTCTGGTCGGCCAGCCGGAAGGATCCGGTATCGATGTGCATGTTCGGCAGATCGCGAAAGCGCGCGACGCGGGCCTCCAGATCGGGCACGAATTCGGGCAGGCGGATGTGTGGCGCGAAGATCAGATTGTAGCGATCTGACCGCGCGACATGATCCAGCACCGCCTCCCCGATCGACCACCAGCTGGATTTGTCCCGCTTCCAGTGGGGGACATAGACGATGGTGGGCCGCTTTTCCGCGAAGACGGGCGTGGGGCGGATCGCCGCGACGGCGCGCAGATAATCGCGCTTGATATAGCCGACGGTGACGATCGGCGCATCGCGGTGGCCGCTTGCCCGTACGCAATCCGCCATGCCCTCGCCCGGCATCAGGATGCGCGCGGCGGCGCGGTTGCGCGGCGCGGAGAAGTTCGCATGGGGGCCGGCACCATGCTCGTTATAGACGAAATCCGCGCCGATATTCCGCGCGGCGCGGGGCAGCCACAGGCTCGTCCGTTCGGCGCAGACGGCGATGTCGTGGCGCAATATCGGAAGCGCGTTGCGGAGCAGCAGGCCCGGCTTCCACGGAAGATGCGGCATATCGCGCGAGCCCTGCGGCAGGCGCAGATAGCCGCGCGCGTGGCGCATCGGCAGCGAGAGGCCCGCCGCGGCGAGCGCCTCCGCGATGATCTCCTCATGCGCGCTGGAGATGACGAGCAGCGTGATGCGCGGCGCATCGGGCCGCCGTGCGAGCGCCATCGCGATCGGCAGGAGATGCGGGATCAGGAAAAGCTCGCCCAGGAACAGGAAGACGACCGAGCCGGGCTCGCGTCTTTCGGGATGGTCGAGGGCGGCGGGCATATGGCGGCGGCATAGACGTTGCGATCGGCGGCGGCGAGCGGCATCCTGATCGCGGCGAGGGAGGCATGATGGCGACGGCGTTTTCGCATGGCACCGTGCACCAGGCGGGCGAGGATCTTCAGGCGGCGCTGCGGGCTGATCCGGCGCTGCTCCTCTCATGGGAGGCGCTGACGCCGCTCGGCCGCAACGAATTCATCTGCTGGGTGGAGGATGCGAAGCAGCCGGCGACACGCGCGCGGCGCATCGTGCGGACGTGCGAGGAATTGCGGGAGGGAAAGAAGCGTCCCTGCTGCTGGGCGGGCTGCATCCACCGGACAGACAAGGCACCGGGCCGATGGCAACAGGCCGTGCTGATCGAGGGAAAGCGGGGCGGGCGAGGTTGAGACCGCGCCGCGCGCGCGAAGGCCGGAGCCCATGATTGTCCGGTGGCGCGCATGACGCTCTTGGCTCCGGCCTTCGCCGGAGCATGGTGGCGTCCGGCTTGCGGGCCGCCTTCCGGCCGGCTTTAGCCCGCCAGTGCCTTCCGGCTTTTCATGAGCGGCTGGATGCGCGTGCCGAAATTCTCCACGCCCTCCACGAAATCGTCGAAGGTGAGCAGCACGCCGCCCGTATTGGGCACGCCGGCCATCTCGTCCAGCATGCGGGCCACGCTTGCATAGCTGCCGACGAGCGTGCCCATGTTGATGTTCACCGCCCCTTCCGGGGCGGCGAGCTGGCGCACGTTGGTATCCTTGTTGACCTTGTCCTTCGCGCCCTGATCCATCAGCCACTGGATCGCCTTCAGATCGATCCCGTCATTGTAGCTCTTCCATTTGGCCATCGCGGCTTCGTCCGTCTCGTCGGCGATGATCATCATCAGCACGAACATGCGTACGTCGCGGCCATTCGCGTCGATATAGGGCTGGAGCTTCTCGTTGTTGAAGGCGAAGGCGGTGGGCGTGTTGACGCCCTTGCCCAGGCAGAAGGCATAATCCGCCCATTTGGCCGAGAAGGCCATGCCATCGTTGGAAGAGCCAGCGCAGATGATCTTCATGTCGCCTGTGGGCTTCGGCCACACGCGGCAATCCTCCATCCGATAATATTCGCCCTTGAAATCCGACGTGCCGGTTTCCCACAGTTCGCGCAGGATGCGGGCATATTCATCCAGCACCTGATAGCGATTCTTGAAGTGCGCCTCGCCGGGCCACATCCCCATCTGCGTATATTCGGGCGGCTGCCAGCCGGTGATGAGGTTCAGGCCGAAACGGCCGTGGCTGATCGAATCGATCGTGTTGCACATGCGCGCGGCGAAGGCGGGCGGCACCAGCAATGTGGGGCAGGTGGCGTAAATCTTGATCCGCTCCGTCACCGCCGCGAGGCCCGCCATCAGCGTGAAGCTTTCGAGGCCATATTCCCAGAATTCGGTATCGCCGCCGAAGCCGCGCAGCTTGATCATAGAAAGCAGGAAATCCAGGCCGTGCTTCTCCGCGCTGAGCGCGATCTGCTTGTTGAGATCGAAGCTGGGCTTGTATTGCGGCGCCGCCTTCGAGATCAGCCAGCCATTATTGTTGATGGGAACGAAGACGCCGACCTGCATGATGTTCAGGGCTCCTGTGTCTGGCGGGCGAGAAAGGGCAGTACGGCCTGCGCGAAGCCCTGCGGATCGGTGATGTTCACGGCATGGCCGCCCCATTGCAGCGAGGCCAGTTCGGCGCGGGGCAGCAGTGCGGCGAGGCGGCGGCCGGCATCGGACGGGACGAGCATATCGTCTTCCGAAACGATCACCTGTACCGGCGCCATGATCCGATCCGCGACGGGCGTGATATCGAAGGCGGCGAGCGCCGCGATGCGCCGTTCGACGATCTCCGCGCCGGGGAAGGAGGCGATCTGGTGTGGCAGTTCCATTTCCAGTTCGTCCGTGTGCGCCGAGATCCAGTTGGCCGGGTAGAGGAAGATCGGCTGCGCGCGCAGGAACGCCTCCGTGCCCGCGCCACGGAGGATGGCGAGCCGGGCGGCGAAGCAGCGCAGGAAATGCGGATCCGCCTTCGCCCAGCCGTTGATCGTCACGATGCTGCGCACGCGATCCGGCGCGCGCGCGGCCAGATCCATCGCGATCATCGCGCCCGCCGCATGGCCGATGATATGGGCCGCCGGAATATCGAGAGAATCCATCAGATCGATCACGTCGCCAACCATGCCGGCATCGGGCAGATCGGCGTGCGGTAGCGCCCGTTCGCTGCGCCCGGTGCCACGATGATCATAAGCGAGAATGCGGTGATCGGCCGAAAGGGCGGCCAGGTTCGGCGCCCAGTAGGATGCGGAACCACCGAGCCCGGAGGACAGGATCACGGGCGGCGCGCCCTCCGGCCCATGAAGTTCATAATGGAGGCCGGCGGCGTAGGGCATCAGCCGATATGCGCCACGCTGGCGATCTCGACGAGGCAATCGGGCTTCACCAGCGGCGCCTGGATACAGTAGCGCGCCGGCTTCTGGCCCGGAAAATATTCGGCATAGACGGCATTAACCTCCGAATAATCCACGAAATCCTTGAGGAAGATGTGGTTCATCACAACATCCGCCATCGTGCCCCCGGCAGCCTCCACGGTGATGCGGATCGCCTCCAGGATATGGCGCGCCTGCGCGGCCGCATCGTTCACATGCAGCACGGTGCCGCCCTCGCCCAGCGCGAGCATGCCCGAGACATAGAGGACGTTCCCAGCTTTCGCGCCGGCCGAATAGGGCGCGATCGGCGTGGGGAAGGCGGCGGGGTTGATCGCTTCGAAGGGCATGGTTCCGTCCTCTGCTTGATCCATCATGCTATCGGTCCGTTCGCCCCGAGCGTTCGAACGGTCCTCAAGCGATACGTTTTACAGCCCGTGCTTCGGCCTCACGCGGCACGAACGGGAAAGGAAATGCCGCGGCCTCAACCCTCCATCTGCCCGAAGCTTCCGCAGAAATCCGCCGTGGTGGAAACCCAGCCGAAGAAGCGTTCGACATTGTAGACCGAGGCTTCCTGCATCGCCGGCGGCCCCAGATGATGGGTCGCATCCTCCAGCATCACGCCGAAATATTCGAGGTGGAAGCCGTCGCGCAGCGTGGATTCCACGCAGACATTGGTGGCGATGCCGACGAAGACGATCGTGCGAATGCCGCGCGCGCGCAGCACGCTATCCAGTTGGGAATTGAAGAAAGCGGAATAGCGCGTCTTGTGCAGGCTGATGTCGCCGGGCCGGGGCTTCAGCCGATCCACCAGCGCATAATCCCAGGTGCCCCGCGCCAGCAGCTGGCCCTTCAACTCTGGGCGCGCGCGCATCGTCTTCAGCGCATTCGACTTGTGATAATTGGGGGACTGGCCCGCCGTGCCCGCCTCGACATAATCGGCATCCCAGCCATTCTGGAGATAGATGATCTGCACGCCGGCGGCGCGGCCCGCATCCAGCACGGTAGCGATCTTCTCGATCGTGCCCGCGGCGCCCGATATGTCGAAGCCGGCGAGATCCACATAGCCGCCGAGGCTGGCATAGGCATTCTGCATGTCGATCACGACGATCGCCGTCTCGTCGGCGGCTACGCGGATCGGTTCGGGCCGGGCCGGCAGCGTCACCATGCGCTTTCCGGGCGCAGCGCCCACTTCGACGACAGGGGCGCCGGGGCTTGGGGTTTCGGGCAAAGACACGCTCCGATGCTGTTAAGGCATCAGTCTGACGAAGGCTTGGCGGGGAGGCAAGCGGCCTTCCGGGGGGTGCCGGCCACCGCAGGACGGGCGCGCGGCGGGCCGCCCGGCGCCGGGACCGGGCCACGCAAAGCGCTTTCCCTCGCGGCGATCAGGCTCTAGCGGGCGGGCATGGCGAACCCGCTGACCGACATTCTCGACGAATATGAGTTCCTCGATGCCGACGATCGCTATCGCCTGCTGATCGATCTGGGCAAGGCGCTGGAGCCGATGCCAGACGCGCTGAAGACCGATGCCACGCTGGTGCGCGGCTGTTCCGCCTCCGTCTGGGTCTATCCGACGAAGGCGGCGGAAGGGCGGCTGCATTTCCTGGCCGATTCGAACGCGGCGATCACGAAGGGGATCATCGCGCTGGTGCTGCAGGCCGTGCAGGACAAGACGGCCACCGAAATCGGCGCGATCGATATCGAAGGCGCGCTGGCGCCGTTCGACCTGAAGGCACAGCTCAGCTCCAACCGCACGCAGGGCATACCAAACATGATCGCGCTCATTCGCGAGACGGCGGCGCGGCAGGCCTGACGCCAGTCGGCATCGATCGACGCCGTTTGTCCTGAAGGATAAGCGGGCTTCGAAGCCCCCCGGAGAGTCCGGAATCCGGATGCCGATCCGGCCTAGCGCAGCGCCCGCGCGGCGAGGCGGGCGCAATCGGCATCGGCGGCCAGCGGCTGCGGCTTGCCGGAGAGCGCGCGGCCGATGGCCCTGAAGATGCCGCGCGTGGATTTTGCTTCAGGCGCGCTGACCTCCGGTGAAAAGAGCGGGCCGGTCACGCGGATCGGGCCGGGGATGCGCAGCACGCTCTTCTGCTTGGGCGCACCGGTGAGCGTGAGATCGACTCGCTCATGCGTGAGATCGATCAGCCCGGTGGCGTCGGCGCGGGCGACGCTGGTATCGATCAGCAGGATCTCCGGCCGGGCCTGTCCGTGGCGGACATCGAAGGCGCCGACTCCGCAGCGCAGGAGGGCGGAATCCTCATCCTTCGCGCGCAGCCCCCGGCCGAGATCCTGCCCGAGCAGCAATGCCGTCTTGCGGCCGAGCGTGCCGTCGCTGCCGACGAGGGCGAGGCGGCCATCCGCCGTACCGAGGGCGGCGCGGATCGTCGGCCCGGCGCCATCGAGCCGGAAATGGCCGGCGAGCGCGCCGGAAAAGGCGCCCGTATCGCTGGCGAGCGCCTCGATCCGGCCGCCCGAAAGGCGCAGATCGAGGTGGAGGCGCGTCGTGCGATCCGCCTGCGCGATCCGGATCACGCCCGCGAGCATGCCCGCATCCAGCCTTGTGGCGAAATGCGATATGGCGAGCGTACCGTGATCCAGCGCCATATGGCCGCGCATCGCCCGGAAGATGGTCGGCGTGCGGAACAGCAGCCGGCGGATCTCGACATCCAGATCGCCATCCGTCTTCATCAGATGATCCAGCGCGATGCGCGTATCGGGCAGGCGGCGGCCGGGGGATGCGGCGCGCCGGGCCGCCCCCCGCGCCCGCCCCTCGGCATTGGCGAGATCGTCGAAATCAAGCGCGCTGGCGACGACGCGGCCGGAAAGCCGCGTGCGCCCATCATCCTGCTTCGTCACGTCGAGCGCGCCTGTGGCCTGCGAGCGGCCGAGCGTGATCGCGAAGCTTCGGATCGACCAGTCGGGTCGATCGTGGCGAACATCGGCCGTGATCCGCGCGGGCGCGGTGCCGGGCAGGCCCGCTTCCACCAGCAGATCGAGATGCGCGAGATCATCGCCCCAGGCCGTGGCCCGCGCCGAGAAATGGCCGATGTCCAGCGGCTTGTCCGCGCGGCCGACAAGCGTGGCGTTGGCGATGGGCGAACGATATTCGAGGCGGAAAGGCCAGGCGCCGCCGCCGACAAGGCCGGGCCCGGACAGGGCGAGGCGGGTGGGCCGGCCGATCAGCGTGCCCGTGCCCGTCAGGCGGAAGCCGGCATCGTCCGCCGAGAGCGCGGCGCGGAAGAAATGATCGCGCTTGAAATCGTCGAAGCGGATCCCGCCGTCGCGGATCGCGAAATGGCGGGGGCCACCGCCGCTCGCGCCGCCACCGCCGCTCGCGGGCAGGCCCTTCCAGTTTGCGTGCTGCGCGTCGCGGCGGATGAGGTGGAGGCGAAGGCCCTCCAACTCGATCGAATCGGGGCGGATGGCGCCGCGCAGCACGGGCAGGATCGGCAGGACGATTCGCGCCCGGCGGATCGTGGCGAATTCTCCGCCGCCGACCCAGCCGGGCTGGGCGACGCGAATATCGTCGATCGCGAGCGTGGCATTCGAGACGCCATGATCGATCCGGCGAACCGATCCGATCGTCACGGCGCGCCCCAAGCGGGCGCTCAGCTGCCGCTCAATCGGATCGTGCAGCCACGCCCAGCCATAAGTGAGCAGGGCGAGCGCCGCGATCAGGAGCAGCAGGAGCGTACCTGCGATCGCGGCGAGGGCGATGCGGAGGCGGGAATGGGAGGTCAGCGGCATGCGCACCGCGAGATGACGCGCCATGGCCGCCTTCGTTCCGGCCGGGCGTGGACTGGCAAGGGGCCGTGCGGTTCAGCGCGGGAGAATCGGAAGCTTCGCGAGCCCTCAGAAATCGACAGCGATTCCCTTGCGCTCCCAATCCCCATAACGGGTGGGGGCGAGGGGCCGATCCGGATCCGGCGCCCCGTCGGAAGGGCGGGGCTCCGGCACGGGCGGGCTCTTCGAGAGATGAGCGGGCGGCTTCACATGCGCGGGGCGGCGGGAGGGTTCGGCGGACATGCTGCGGCTCCTCATAGGCCGATGACGTTGCGGTGGGCTCGCTTCGCGGCCACATGAGCGCAGATGGCCACTTCCCCCGATCCCGACAAGTCCGCACCAGCAGGCTTCCCCGCGCGCGCCGCTGCACTTCGCCTGCTGGATGCCGTGCTCCGGCGCGGTCTGCCGCTGGAAGGCGCGCTGGACAAGGCCGCCAAGGGCCTGGATCGGGCGGAGGATCGCGCGCTGGCCCATGCGATCGCGGGTGCCGTGCTGCGCCACCTGACCGATCTGGACGCGGCGATAGACGGCGCGACGCGCCAGCGGCTGCCCGATGATGCGAAGGCGCGCTTCGTGCTGCGCATCGCGCTGGCGCAATCGATCCTGCTGGGCACGCCGCCCCACGCCGCGATCGCGACCGCCCTGCCGCTGGTGGATGGCGGGCCGCGCAAGCTGGTGCATGGCGTGTTCGGCACGCTTTCGCGCGCGGGCGTCACGCTGCCCGATCCGCCCAGCCTGCCCGGCGATGTCGCCGCGCGCTGGGAGGCGGCCTGGGGCGAGGCGATGGTGGAAGCGGCGATGCGCGCGGCGGCCACGCTGGCGCCGCTGGATCTTTCGCTGCGCGCGCCGGCCGGGACGGAGGAATGGGTTGCGCGGCTGGGCGCGACCAGCCTTGCGCCCGGCCATCTGCGCCTGCCCGCCGGCACGCGCATGACCGAACTGGAGGGATTCGAGGACGGCGCCTTCTGGGCACAGGACATCGCGGCCTCCCTCCCTGCGCGTCTGCTGGGGCCGGGCGCGGGGCGTACGGTGCTGGATCTGTGCGCGGCGCCGGGGGGCAAGACGATGCAGCTGGCTGCCGCGGGCTGGCGGGTGACGGCGGTGGAGCTGGCCGAAAATCGCGTGAAAAGGATGCGCGACAATCTGGCGCGTACGAAGCTGGCGGCGGCGGTGAGGATCGGCGACGCGCTTACCTTCTCTCCGGAGGGGCCGGTGGATGCCGTGCTGCTGGATGCGCCCTGCTCCGCCACGGGCATCTTCCGGCGCCATCCCGACGTGCTCCATCGCGTCCGCCCGCGCGCGATCCAGCAATTGGCGGAGCGGCAGCGCGCGATGCTGGCGCGCGCGGCGGGCGCGCTGAAGCCGGATGGCACGCTCGTCTATGCGGTCTGCTCGCTGGAGCCGGACGAGGGCGAGCGCACGATCGAGGCCTTCCTCGCGAGCCACGGCGGCTTCGCGATCGTGCCGCCCGAGGCGGGCGAACTGCCGGGGGGAATCGTCGCGAGCCCTGAGGGCTGGGTGCGCGTGCTGCCGGGGATGCTGGAAGCGGAGGGCGGCGCCGACGGCTTCTTCATCGCGCGGCTGCGTCGCGGCTGATCGCGCGGCCAGCCGAGGAACGCGGATCGGCACGCGGCGTTCGCCACCCACCCATCAGGGTTGGAGAGACGGAATGAAGAAAATGATCGCGATCGCGCTGGCGGCAAGCGCCGCCATCGCCGGTGTCGCCGCAAGCGCGCCCGCCGATGCGGCGCAGGGCTGCGGCGCAGGCTTCCATCGCGGGCCGGCGGGCCGTTGCCGCCCCAATGGCCGCACCGTCGTGGTGCGCGAGCGCTATGTCGTCGGCCGCCATTATCCGGGGCGCGGCTATTGGTATCAGAATCGCTGGTGGCGTGAGCGCTATCGCTATCATGGCGGCTGGCGCTACCGCTGAGCGGTTCATTCGGGAGCGAGAGCGGCCGGCGGGGGCGATCCCGCCGGCTTTTTGCTGGGGAGGCCGTTTTTCGGTGATGCCGTTCGGTGCGGATCTGTTCCGGGCGACCGAGGGGGAGGGGCTGGAGGCGGGGGCGCCGGAAAGGGGGCCGGTGTTTTAATCTGCCCCCCCCCCCCCGGCGGGCACGGGGATGAGGATCGATCCGACCTAGCCTCTTGCCGCCTGTGCCTCCTACTTCGTAAGGCGGGCGGATGTTCCGGCCCGCGCTTCCTTCGTCCATCCCGCCCAAGGGGTGGTGGAACAGCAGCTGGTTCCTCACGCTGATGGCGCTGGCGGCGGCGATCCCGCTGATCTGGCCGATCACCCCGCCGCTGACCGACCTACCCGGCCATATGGGCCGCTATCGCGTCGAGATCAGCGATCCCAGTTCGCCGCTGCGCCAGCTCTATTTCGGCTATGAATGGCGCTTCCTCGCCAATCTGGGCGTGGATATCGCGATCATTCCCATGGCCCGCCTGTTCGGGCTGGAACTGGGCCTGAAGCTGATCGTGATCGCGATCCCGGTGCTGATGGCGTCGGGCCTGCTGTGGACGGCCAGGGAAGCGCATGGGCGGGTGACACCACCGGCCCTGTTCGCCCTGCCGCTGACCTACAGCTTCCCCTTCATCTGGGGCTTCCTGAATTTCAGTTTCTCGATGGCGCTGGCGCTCAACGCCTTCGCCCTGTGGCTCCGTCTTGGGCGCCAGGGGCGGTTCCGCCTGCGGAACTGGCTGTTCGTGCCGATCGGCATCGCGCTTACCGTCGTCCATGTCTTCGGCTGGGCGGTGCTCTGCCTGCTCGCCTATGCGGCGGAGGTGGTGCGCCAGCGCGATCAGGGGCAGGGCTTCTGGCGATCGCTGTGGAATGGCGGCTGGGCCTGCCTCTCGATCGCGCCGCCGATCCTGCTGCTGCTCGCATGGCGTGCGAGCGATCAGGCGGCGGAGGGGACGAGCGCCAATGCCGACTTCTTCTTCTGGCGCGCGAAATACATCTACCTGCTCTCGTCGCTGCGCACCCACTGGATGGTGGTGGATATTGCCGGCGTCTATCTGCTGTGGGGGCTGATCGCCTTCGGGCTCGGCGGTGTCTGGGTGCGGATGAACCGGACGCTGGGCATTGCCAGCCTGATGCTGATGATCGCCTATGCGCTGCTGCCGCGCATCCTGCTGAACTCGGCTTATGCGGATATGCGGCTGGCGCCCTATGTGATCGCCGTTGGCACGATCGCGCTGACGCTGAAGAGCAACGTGCGCTGGCAATCGGCGGCGGTGGCGGCGGCGGCGGTGCTTTTCTATGCGGGCCGGCTGGCGATGCTGACGGTGAGTTTCGCGCATCACGATGCGGCCAACCAGCGCCAGCTGGAGGCGCTGGATCATATCCGGCCCTATAGCCGCGTGTTCGTGCAGGCATCGCTCCAGTGCCTGAGCCAGTGGGAAACGACCCGCATGGATCATCTGGGATCGATGGCGATCGTGCGGCGCGGCGCCTTCATGAACGGCCAGTGGGCCGATCCGGGCGCGCAGTTGCTGGTGGTGAAATATGTGCCGCCCGACGATTACGACAAGGATCCGAGCCAGATATTGCGGCCCTTCCGCTGCCGGCAGGCGGACGCCAAGACCTTCCCGGAGGCCGTCAACGCGCTGCCGCGCGGCGCCTTCGATTATGTGTGGCTCATCAATCTGCCGCAGAAGAGCTGGGCGAGTTTCCCCGGCCTGATGCCGATCTGGACGGGCGAGAAGCGCGGCATCCTCTACCGGGTGATGCCCGAGCACAAATATCTGCCGATGCCCAACCTGCCCCGGCCGCCGAAGAAGAAGCGCCGCGCGCCGGGATCGGATCCTGCCAAGATCCCGACGCCCAAGACGGACAAGCTTTGAGGCATGCCCGTCGTCCGGCCGGCATGGGCCGGACGACGGGCGCAGGGATCGGCCTTCGGGAGGCTGGCGGGCGCTCCGAAGGCCGGGATGGGCGATCGTGCGCGCCTCACATGTTGGCGGCGGTGGGGCGGACGATCACCTCGTTGATGTCCACCCCCTCGGGCTGTTCCAGCGCATAGCGGATCGCGCGGGCGATCGCATCGGGCGTGAGCGATTTCTGCCGCCATTCCTTGAGCGCGGCGGCCACCTGCGGATCGCTGATGTCGTCGCCCAGTTCGGTCGCGGTCACGCCTGGCGAGATGATCGTGGAGCGGATCTCGTCATGCTCCTGGCGCAGGCCCTCCGTGATGGCCCAGACGGCATATTTGGTGCCGCAATAGACGGCCGCCGTCGGCAGCACGAGATGCGCGCCCACCGACGCGACGTTCACGACATGCCCGCCTTTCTGCGCCACGAAGCGGGGCAGGACGGCGGCGATGCCATTCAACACGCCGTGGATGTTCACGTCGATCATCCGCTTCCATTCGTCCCGCTTCAGCGCGGCGAGCGGCGAGAGCGGCATCACGCCGGCATTGTTGACGAGCGCGTCGATCCGTCCGAACCGCGCCTCGGCGGCGGCGACGAACGCATCGAAGCTCGCCTCGTCCGTCACGTCCAGTTCGCTCCACGCCACCGTCTCGCCCAGCTCCGCGGCCAGCGCCTTCAGCCGATCGCCGCGGCGCGCACCGATGAAGAGGTTGGCGCCGGCCGCCGCCAGTTCGCGCACCGTCGCCTCGCCGATGCCGCTGGATGCTCCGCTGATCAGCACAACCTTGTCCTTCACGCCCGACATGATCTTTCCTTTCGCTTGGAATGTCGGGATCAAGGTGACGTCAGGCGCGGCGAAGCGTTAGGCCGATCGCCCGAAGGGCTTGCACGATCCTCCAAATCGCGGCCTTGCCGGTTGCGGCGCGGCGCGGGCTCGTGGATCAGGTGAGGCATGAACAGCATCGCCGATCTCGCCAGCGCGATCACCCGCCACGCCCCGCATACGGGCATGGCCGGGACGAACGTGCCGCGCCTCACGCTGATCCGGGCCAATGGGCCGAGCGAACCCGTGCCCGCCGTCTATGAGGCATCTCTTTGCCTGATCGCCCAGGGTGCCAAGAGCGTATCGCTGGGCGATCGCAAGGTTGTCTACGATGCCGCGCGCTATCTGCTCGTCTCGGTCGATCTGCCGCTGGTGGGACATGTCCTGGAGGCCAGCGCCGATGCGCCCTATCTGTGCTGCAAGATCGATCTGGACCAGAGCGCGCTGGCGGACCTGATCGTGGCGGAAGGCGGCGCCGGCCCCCGGCACGACCTTTCCGCGCTGGCCGTCTATCCCGGCGATCCGGATCTGATCGATGCGGCCTGCCGGCTGGTGAGGCTACTGGATCGTCCGGAAAGCATCGCGACGCTGGCGCCGCTGATCGAGCGCGAGATCCTCTATCGGCTGCTCACCGGGCCGCACGGGCCGATGCTGCGCCACCTGGCATCGGTGGATAGCCATATCGGCCAGGTGGGCCGCGCGATCGCAACGATCCGCAATGGCTTCCACACGCAATTGCGGATCGATGACATCGCCAGCGCGGCGGGCATGAGCCCTTCCTCGCTTCATGCCCATTTCAAGGCGATCACGCGCATGACCCCGCTGGATTACCAGAAGCAGTTGCGCCTGCAGGAAGCACGCCGGCTGATGCTGGTGGCTGGCGCGAGCGCGGGCTCGGCGGGCTTCGCCGTCGGCTATGACAGCCCTTCGCAGTTCAGCCGCGAATATCGCCGCCTGTTCGGCGCGCCGCCGCGCCAGGACATAGAAAGATTGCAGGCGGCCGAGGACGTCGCGTTCGCGGTTTGACGATTCCGAAGACGCGCCAGGCGCGGGAGTGGAAGCCCGGCCCTCAGGGTACGCGTCGGTCGTCCGCTATTTGAACACCCACCAGCGGTTGATCGCGAAGATCATGAAGGGCGTGACGAACCAGATCGGGATCTGCACCGTCCAGTGCGGCAGATGCAGGAAGGTGGCGAGCAGCCATGTCCAGAAGGCGTTGACCGCGAAGCTGGGCAGCGCGGCCAGGAAGAAGCGGACCCACGCGCGCCAGCCGCGATCCCCCTGCCCGGCGAAGGTGATGCGGCTGTGCAGATTGTAGCCCACCACCACCGACACGAGAAAGGCCGCGAGATTGCAGAGCTGGATGGGGGCATGGGTGAACGTATCCAGCCCGACATAGATGGCGGTGTAGATGCCGGTGACGACCACGCCATTGATGCCGTAGCGGATCAGCTGGCCGAGCAGCCTGCCCTTGCCCGCGTCGCTGCCACCCGCTTCGCCGCCGCCCGTCTCGCCGCCCGCCGTCGCCATCGTATCGATCGACCCTCGCTCTTTCGCATCCGTCCGCCTTCGCGGACGCGCGTGGCGCTTCCACCCCGGGCGATCAGGCCCTAGAGGCGGGCGCCGAAGATGGAAAGCTGGATCACCACCGACCGCAACGACCCGGCGCCCGAATGGCGGCGCTGGTTCCTCCTGTTCTGGCTCGTCGCCTGCGTCTGGCTGATCCACTACAAGTGGAATGCGATCCACTGGTTCGCGCTGTCCGACACGGACGACAATATGCGCTTCGCGCAGGTGCGCGCGCTGCTGGGCGGGCAGGGCTGGTATGATCTGCGCCAGCACCGGATCGATCCGCCGGACGGCATCTCCATCCACTGGTCGCGCATCGTGGATCTGCCGATTGCGGGGCTGATCCTGCTCCTGCGCCCGATCCTGGGCGGGGAACTGGCGATACGCTGGGCCTGCGCGATCGCGCCGCTGCTGGCGATGGGCGCGGGGCTTTATGGCCTGATGCTCACGGTGCGCCGCCTCGTCGCGCCGCAGGCCTATGTGCTGGGGGCCGCGATCCTGGCGTGCGCGCAGGCGACGCTCAACATGTGGATGCCGCTGCGCATCGATCATCATGGCTGGCAACTGGCGACGCTCATCGTCGCCGTGGCCGGCATGGCCGATCCGAAGGGCACGCGCGGCGGTGTGACGACCGGGATCGCGACGGCGGTGAGCCTGACGATCGGGCTGGAACTGATGCCCTATCTGGCGACGGCGGGCGCGCTGATCGCCTTGTGGTGGGTGCTGGATGGCGGGCAGGCGGATCGGTTGCGGGCCTATGGCGCGAGCCTAGCGGCGGGGGCCGCCGCCGGCTATGCGGCCTTCGCCTGCTACGACAACGCCCAGCCGCTGTGCGACGCGCTGACGCCCGTCTATCTTTCCACCCTGCTGGAGGCGGGGGCCGCGCTGGTGCTGCTGACGGCGATACCGGTACGCTCCCTGCCCGTGCGGCTGGCGCTGGGCGTGGTGGCGGGCGGCCTGATCGCAGGCGCCTTCGTGCATTTCTGGCCGCAATGCCTGGGGCGGCCGGAGCATATCTCGCCCGAGGCCGAGAAGCTCTGGTTCAGCCATATCCGCGAGGCGAAGCCGCTCTACGAGCATAGCTGGCGCGTCTCGATCCCGATCGTCGCGCTTTCGGTGGTGGGGTTTGCCGGCAGCCTCTTCGCCCGCTGGCGCGCGCGGGGCACGGCGCTGGCCATGCCCTGGACGCTGGTGGCGCTCTTCTCGCTCTTCTCGCTCCTGATGCTGCTGTGGCAAACGCGCGCGGGGCCGGCATCGCAGTTGATGGGCGTGATCGGCGCAACCGCGCTGGGCCAGCCCCTTGTGAGCTGGACGCTCAACCATCGGACGATGGCGGTGCGCGTGCTGGGATCGGTGGCGGCGTTCGTGGCGGTTTCGGGCGTGGCCGCGGGGCTCATCATCCAGTGGATTCCCGAGCACAAGACCGCCTATCGCAAGAAGGTGGATCAGGCGAACCGGCGCTGCCCGACGCTGCCGGCGCTGAAGCCGATCGCGCAGCTGCCGCCCGCCACCTTCCTGACCTTCACCGATCTGGGGCCGCGCCTGATCGCGGTGACGCATCACAGCGCGATCGCCGGCCCCTATCATCGCGCCTGGCGCGACATTCTCGATGTGCAGCACAGCTTCCGCAGCGATGATCCGGAAGTGGCGCACGAAGTGATGAAGCGGCATGGGGCGACGATGCTGCTGCTGTGCCCGGGCATGAGCGAATCCACCGTCTATGCGGCGGAGAACAAGCAGGGCTTCTACATTCAGCTGAACCGGGGGACGGTGCCCCGGTGGCTGGAGCGCGTGGAACTGCCGAAGAATTCGCCGTTCAAGCTCTGGCGGCTGGTGGGATAAGCGACACCCGATAGATGGGGGAGGTCATCGGGGCCTGACCTTTTCGAACACGGGCGGCATGGGTTTACTGCGCTCTGGCGAAGGCCGGAGCGTTGCCGCGATACCGAATACCCCTGCGGCCCGCGCTCCGGCCCTCGCCGAAGCACGGTGCATGCTCGAGGGGAATGAGCCGCAACCGGCTTCAGGATGCCGGGCCGAGGAGCCGGCCGGCCCGGATCAGCCGAAGCTTGCCTTCAGTCCGTCCACCACGAACTGCGTGGCGAGTGCCGCCAGGATCACGCCCAGCATACGTGTGATGACCGCTTCGATCCGGGCGCCCAGCACGCGCATGATCGGCCCGGCGGCGAGCAGGGCGAGCGCCATCAGCCCCATCACCGTGACGAGCGCGGCCAGCACCGTAACGAGCGCGAGGCCGTGATTGTGCGAGGCGAAGAGCATCACGGTGGCGATCGATCCGGGGCCGGCGATCATCGGGATCGCCATCGGGAAGACGGAAATGTCCTCGATCTCGCGATGTTCGGCCTCGGCGCGCTTGGCGATCTCCTCGGCGCGGCCCTCGCGCCGCTCGGTGCGTTTCTCGAACACCATTTCCAACGCGATCAGGAACAGCATGATGCCGCCGGCGACGCGAAACGCCTCCAGGCTGATGCCGAGCGCCCGCAGCAATGGCTCTCCCACGATCGCGAAGACCATCAGGATCGCGCTTGCGATCAGCGTGGCGCGGATCGCCATCGCGCGCCGCTGGCGCGGGCCGGCCCCGCGCGAGAGCCCCGCATAGATGGGGGCGCAGCCGAGCGGATCGATCACGAGGAAGAAGGTGACGAAGGCGGAGATGAACAGGGTAATCATGTGCCTACAACGCGATCGGCGACGATCTCCCACCGGCCCGTCACCGAGGCGAGCACGCGCATCCTGTAGGCCACGCCATCCTTCGTGAGGCTCCAGCGCAGCGAGCCATCGCGCGAGGCGCCACCGGCGAGCGCGCCGGGCATTTCGGGCGGGGGCGGAAGGCGGCGGCAGCGGACGCCGCGCGTGGCGAAGGCCCGATCGCCGGCAAGGCTGCCGCCCGGCTCGTCCGCGCCGCCGCCGTCATAGAGCCATTTCCAGCCGCCATCGGGCTGGCGCTGCCAGATGGTGAGGAAACGGCCATGGCCCCTGGCCGAGCGCCACGGCCCGGTGGAGAAAGCCAGGCTGCCGTCGCACGACGTGACGGTGCGGGCCGGCCACCACATGATCGCGACGCGCGGATCCTTCAACGGGGCCAGGAATTTCGCGGCATCGACGGGGCCGTCCGTCAGGATCAGCGCGCCGGGCGCCATGAAGCGGCGAAAGGCGGTCCACTGGCCATCGGTCTGCGCGGCCGAGGCGAAGGCGCGCTCGGCCTGCTCCACAGGCTGGCCGGCCGCGATCCCGGCGGCGAGCAGGAGCCCGATCACAACGCGCCCTTTTCCAGCGCGACCCCCGCATTGCGATGCGCGGCGACGATCGTGTTGCGCAGCAAAACCGCGATCGTCATCGGGCCGACGCCGCCCGGCACCGGCGTGATCGCGCCCGCGATCTCCACCGCTTCGTCGAACGCGACGTCGCCCACCAGCTTCGTGCCGCCATCCGGCAGATCGATCCGGTTGATGCCCACATCGATCACGATCGCGCCCGGCCTGATCCAGTCGCCCCGGATCAGTTCCGGCACGCCGACGGCGGCGACGACGATATCGGCGCGGCGCACGGTGGCGGGAAGATCGCGCGTGCGGCTGTGCGCGATCGTCACGGTGCAGCTTTCGGCCAGCAGCAATTGCGCCATCGGCTTGCCGACGATGTTCGAGCGGCCGACGACCACCGCTTCAAGGCCGGACAGGCTGCCGAGCTGATCCTTGAGCAGCATCAGGCAGCCGAGCGGCGTGCAGGGCACGAAGCCGTGCAGGCCACTGGCGAGCCGGCCGGCATTGACCGGGTGGAAACCGTCCACATCCTTGTTCGGATCGATCGCGGCGATGATCGCCTGCGTGTTGATCTGCGGCGGCAGGGGGAGCTGGACGAGAATGCCATCGACGCCGGAATCGGCATTCAGCCGGGCGACCAGCGCGAGCAATTCATCCTGCGTGGTCGTCGCGGGCAGGCGGTGGACGCTGCCGGCGATATTGGCCTGGACGGACGCGCGTTCCTTTGAGCGCACATAGACCGAACTCGCCGGATCCTCGCCCACGAGCACGACGGCCAGCCCGGCGGGGCGGCCGGCGGCGGCGGCGAAATCGGCGGCAAAGCGGCCGACGCGGGTGCGAAGCGAGGCGGCGAAGGCCTTGCCGTCGATGATGCGCGCGCTCACGTCCGCCTCAGCCCAGCCCCGCCATCGACATGGCCAGACGCGGAATCACGATCGATCGCAGGATATTGATGATGAGCAGCACCACCAGCGGCGAAAAATCGAGCGCGCCGAAATCGGGCAGGATCCGCCGGATCGGCCGATAGAAGGGCTCCGTCATCCGGCCGAGCGCGAACAGCACCTGGCGGACGAAATCATTGGAGGTGTTCACCACGTTGAACGCGACGAGCCAGGAAAGCACCGCCTGGATGATGATGATCCACATCAGCACCGACAGCAGCAGATCGAGGATCTGGAGAAGCATGATCATGGGCGGCAGGGTCCGGCGTTCGAGGGAGGTGTCTTAGTGGCCTATAACATCGGTATCGGCCAAGGTTAATTCCAGAGGGCCCTAACCCTGGCGCACCAGCGTGCCCGCACCCTGCTTCGTGAAGATCTCGATCAGCATGGCATGCGGCACGCGGCCATCGAGGATGACGGCGGCATCGACGCCGCCTTCCACCGCATCGATGCACGTCTCCAGCTTCGGGATCATGCCGCCGGAGATGGTGCCATCCACGCGCAGCATCTTGATCTGGCTGGGCGTGAGATCGGGGATGAGATTCTTCTGCTTGTCCAGCACGCCGGCCACGTCCGTCAGCAGGAACAGGCGTTCGGCGCCGGTGGCGATGGCGAGCGCGCCGGCCATCGTATCGGCATTGATATTGTAGGTCTCGCCATCCGGTCCCACACCGATCGGCGCCACGACCGGGATCATGCCCGCCTTGGAGATGGTATCCAGCACGCGCGTGTCGATATCGTCGGGTTCGCCGACGAAGCCGAGATCGTCGGTCGGGTGCTGTACCTTCTCGACCGTGACGAGGCGGCCATCCTTGCCGGAAATGCCCACGGCGCGGCCGCCCGCGCGGCTGATCCAGGAGACGATCTCCTTGTTGATCGCGCCGGACAGGACCATCTCGGCCGTCTTCATCGTGGGCGCGTCCGTCACGCGCAGGCCATCGACGAAGCGGCTCTCGATCCCCTGCGCCTTCAGCATCGCGCCGATCTGCGGGCCGCCGCCATGCACGACGATGGGATTGATGCCGACGGCCTTCAGCAGCACCACATCCTCGGCGAAATCGGTCGCGGCCTCGGCATTGCCCATGGCGTGACCGCCATATTTCACGACGAAGGTCTGGCCCGCATAACGCTGCATATAAGGCAGCGCCTCGGCGAGCGTCTCGGCCTTGGCGAGGAGATCCGGATTCGGGGCGTGGCTGGTCATGCGCCGGCCCTTAGCGGCAGAGGGCCGGGGGGTGAACCCTTTGCGGCTTGTCCGCGCCTGTCCCTCGCTCCGTCGGGACGAACGGAGGGGGCTGAGGTGCGTGGTCAGCCTTCCGCCGCCGCCTTCCGCCTTCGCGTATCCCATCCCTTGCGCGCGGCGGCCGAGCGCTGCTCGGGCGAGCCGGACTTGTGTGCGCGCCCGCCGCGCGAGGAGGAAACATGCGTATCGGGCGTGCCGCGCCCGGAGCCGGACTTGTTGCCGCCGCCCGATTCCCTGTTCACCGTCGCCCAGGCGCGGGCCACGGCCTCCTTCCTCGGCGTGCCGCGCGCCTCATAGCTTTTCTCGATATGTCGCGCCTTGCGCTTCTGCTTGTCGGTGTAAGCGCTCTTGTCACCCTGGGGCATTTCGCTCTCCATCGTCCGATGGAGCGGAAACGCCCGGAGCGTCCCCGCGTTGCGCTCATTCCTCGTCGGGATAGGGGCCGATCCCGCCTTTGGCGATGAAGCCGTCCACCGCCTGATCCAGCACGGGCAGCGGCACCGATCCCAGTGCCAGGATCATGTCGTGGAAGGCGCGGATGTTGAATTTCGGGCCGAGCGCCTTCTCGGCCTTCGCGCGGCCCTGCCGGATCGCCATTTCGCCCAGATAATAAGAAAGGGCCTGCCCCGGCCAGCTGATGTAGCGATCCACCTCCGTCTCGATCTCGTGCTGGGAGAGGGCGGTATTGTCGCGCAGATAGGCCTGTGCCTGCTCCCGGCTCCAGCCCATCGAATGCAGCCCCGTGTCGATCACCAGCCGCGCCGCGCGCCACGCCTGATAGGAAAGCATGCCGAAGCGATCATAGGGCGTCTCGTAAAGGCCCATCTCCTCGCCCAGGGTTTCGCAATAGAGCGCCCAGCCCTCGCCATAGGCCGAGATGTAGAGATTGCGGCGGAAGGGCAGGCGATCCCTGTTCTCGCGGGCGAGCGGGATCTGGAAGGCGTGGCCCGGCGCGGATTCGTGGAGGGTGAGGGCGGCGAGCTGGTAAAGCGGGCGCGAGGGAAGATCATAGGTGTTGAGCAGGTAGATGCCGTCGCCGCCGCGCCCCGCCGTGTAGAAAGGCGCGATGTCGGCCGGCACCGGTACGATCGCGAAGCGGCGGCGGGGCAGGTGGCCGAAGTAGGTGGCGGCCTTGCCGTCCATCTGCTTGGCGATCCACGCGGCCTGCTTCAGCAGGTCCTCCGGCGTCTTCGCGTAGAAGCGCGGATCGGTGCGCAGGAAGCCCAGGAAGGCAGGGAAATCGCCCTGAAAGCCGGTTTCGGCCATCACTCCCGCCATGCGCGCGCGGATCGCGGCCATTTCCGTGAGCCCGATCCGGTGGATTTCGGCGGGCGTCATCGCGACGGTGGCATATTCGGCGATCTGGGCGCGATAGAAGGCTTCGCCATCGGGAAGGGCTGCGGCCGAAAGGGTGGTGCGCGCCTTCGGGATATAATCGGCCTTCACGAAGCCACGCAGCGCCCGATAGGCCGGGATGGCGGCGCGGATCGCCTCGGCCGCCTCCGTGCGCAGCCCGGCGGCGGTGGCCGGCGCCATGCCGGCGGGCATCTTCGCGAAGGGCTTGTAGAGGCTGGTGGCCGTGGGATCCGCCGCGTCGGCGATCGCGTCCAGCGAGGCTTCCCGACCGGCCAGTGTCATCCGGGGCGGGGTGAAGCCGCGCGCCATGCCGGCGCGCATGTTTACGGTCTGGTCCGCAAACCAGGCGGGCAGCTGACGCAGCTGGGCGATCCAGTTGCGATAATCCGCCTCGGTGCGAAAATCGCGGCCGGCCGTGTAGCCGAGATTGCCCCAGAAGCTGCTGTCGGAATTGAACGGCATCTCCCAGTTGCGGAAGCGCAGGCGGGCGATGCGCGTATCGAGCTGATAACGATAGATGGCCGCGTCGGTGCGGCGCCCCTCGCCGAGGGCGTTCGGATCGATCGCGGCGAGGCGGCGGGCGTATCCCTCCAGCGTGGCGAGGCGCTTCGCCTGCGCGGGCGGCGTCACGTCCGGCAGGCGGGGGGCGATCCGGTCGTCATCCTCGCCGTCGATCAGGCCGCGATCGGCCTGCGACCAATCCTGATCCTCCTTCGCCAGCGCCTCGAACGCCGTGTCGGCGGGGCTTGCCGAAAAGGCCGGGGCAGCGGCGAGCAGGGCGAGAAACGGGAGAAGGAAGCGCATCGGCATTTCGCTTTGTTGACTTGGGGCGGGGGGCGGTTCCAAGCCGGAAACCATGCGCTTCTTCTCCGACAATGCCGCCCCCGTCCATCCCGCCGTCTTCGCCGCGATGCAGGCCGCCGATCAGGTGGACACGGCCTATGACGGCGATGCCCTGAGCAAGGCGCTGGACGCGCGCTTCTCCGCCTTGTTCGGGCGGGATGTGGCGGCGCTCTGGGTCCCGACCGGCACGGCGGCCAATGCGCTGGCGCTGGCCGCGCTCTGCCCGCCCTTCGGCGGCGTGCTCTGCCACCGGGATGCCCATGTCCAGAATGACGAATGCGGCGCGCCCGAATTCTTCACGCATGGTGCCAAGCTGCTGCTGTGCGAGGGGGCGGGCGCGAAGGTGACGCCTGTGACGGTGGCGGCGACGGCGGATGCGATCGCCAGCGACGTGCATCGCGTGCAGCCGCGCGCGCTTTCGATCACCAATGCCAGCGAATATGGCTGCGTCTATTCGCCGGATGAGGTGGCGGCGCTGGGCGCGCTCGCCCGGGCGCGGGGCTGGGGCTTTCACATGGATGGCGCGCGCTTCGCCAATGCGGTGGCGCATCTTGGCTGCACGCCGGCGGAGCTGACCTGCGATGCGGGCGTGGACGTGCTGAGCTTCGGTTTCGTGAAGACGGGCGGGCTTTCGGCGGAGGCGCTGATCTTCTTCGATACGAAGCTGGCCGAGGATACGAAGCGCCGCCGCAAGCGCGCGGGCCATCTGCTCTCCAAGGGGCGCTATCTGGCGGCGCAGATCCACGCCATGCTGGAGGGAGACGTGTGGCTGGAAACGGCGCGCTCGGCCAATCGGGCGGCTGCGATGCTGGCGGGGGCGGCGGGCGCCCGGCTGCTGCATCCCGTGCAGGCGAATGAGGTCTTCCTGAGGGCGGACGCGGCGGAGGCGGCGGCGCTGCGCGCCCGGGGCTTTGATTTCTACGATTGGGCGGAGGGCGAGATCCGCCTCGTCACCCATTGGGCGAGCGATCCGGGGGAGGTCGCGGCGCTGGCTGCCGCCATCGCCGCGCTATGAGGCTCGCGCCGCCGCTGGGCGAGGCGACCAAGGGGCGCGTGATGATCCCGTTCGCGATCGTCACCTTCCTGTGGGGATCGACCTGGCTCGTCATCCGTGGCCAGCTGGGTGATGTGCCGGTCGGCTGGTCGGTCTGCTATCGCTTCCTCACGGCGGCGGTGACGATGTTCGTCGTCGCGCTGGCGACGCGCACGCGGCTGCGCCTGACCTGGACGGAGCAGGGACTGCTGGCGCTGATGGGCGTCTGCATCTTCTGCCTGAATTTCAACTTCATCTATCGGGCGGAGGCGCATGTCACCTCCGGCATCGTGGCCGTCGTGTTCGCGCTGCTGCTCGTCTACAATGCGGTGGCGGGCTGGGTGTTTCTCGGCCAGCCCCTCTCGCGCCCGTTCCTGGCCGGATCGGCGGTGGCGATGGCCGGGATCGGCCTGCTGTTCGAGCATGAGCTGCGCGCCTCGCCGCGATCCCCGCATGAAACGGCGCTGGGCATCGGCTTCGTGCTGATCGCGCTCGTCTTCGCCTCGATCGCCAACGTGATGCAGTCCACGGCGCGGATGCGCGCCATCCCGATGCCGGCGATGCTGGCCTGGGGGATGACGTGGGGGGCGCTGGCGAACGCGCTGTTCGCATATGTCACGACCGGGCCACCGCATATCCTGCTCACGCCCGTCTATATCGGCGGGGTGCTGTATCTGGGCATCTGCGCCTCGGCGCTGGCCTTCACGCTCTATTTCGGGCTGATCCGCGCGATCGGGCCGGCGCGCGGCGGCTATGTGAATGTGCTCACACCGGTGCTGGCGATGATCCTCTCAACCATCTTCGAACATTATGTCTGGTCGATCGAGGCGGCCGCAGGCGGGCTGCTGGTGATCGCCGGGCTGATCGTGGCGATGAGGGCGCGGATGCCGACCAGATAGGTGGGGTAGAGCGGCCGCCAGCCGAGCTCCCGCTTCGCCTTGCCGTTCGCGACGCGCCGGTTTTCGGCATAGAAAGCGCGCGCCGCGGGCGACAGGCGCGCATCCTCCAGCGCCAGCAAGGGAGGGAGCGGCAGGCCGAGCGACAGGCATGCATGCTCGATCAGCGCATTTTGCGGCGCGGGCAGATCGTCCGCTATATTGTAGATACCGGGCGGCCCTCGCCTGGCCGCCGCGAGCACGGCCGAGGCGATGTCATCCACATGCACGCGGCTGAAGACCTGTGCGGGCAGGGCGATCCGGTGCGCGGCGCCCGAGGCGAGGCGATCGAGGATCGAGCGGCCCGGGCCGTAGATTCCGGGCAGGCGGAAGATGCGCGCGCCGAGCGCCGTCCATGCCAGATCGGCGGCGATGCGTGGCCCCCTGCGGCCGGCAAGCGGCGCGCTTTCGTCCACCCAGGCGCCCCGGGCGTCGCCATAGACGCCGGTGGAGGAAAGATAGCCGATCCACGGCACGCGCGCGATTTCCGCGCCATAGGGTACAAGGACGGGATCCATGTCGCCTTCCGGGGGGACGGTGGAGACGATGTGCGTCGCGGCGGCGAGGGCGGCGCGGACGTCATGCGGATCGGCGGCGCGGCCGAAGGGGATGACGATCGCGCCCTCTGCCTCGAACGCGGCGGCGATGCGGGCGCCCGCAAAGCCGGGGCCGAACAGGATCAGTCTCATGGCCTCTCCCTAACCAGCCCTGACCCGTTCGTCCCGGGCGAAGTGGCGGCCAGGGCGGGGGCGGGCATGGCCAAGGCCCGCCGGGCAAGCGCGCATCCCGGCCACGTTCGATGCCGTCCGTCCCCGGTTCCGCCCGGCACAAGCGGAAAGGGAGATCGGCTTAGCCCCTTCCATCGCCCGGCCCGTCGCCATACATCCCCCCCATGCTGGATGCCGCCACCCCCCTTTCCGCCACCCCGCCCGTGATCCGTCGCGAGGATTATCGTCCGCCCGAATGGCTGGTGCCGGAGATCGCGCTCGATTTTCAGCTGGGTGCCGACGCGACGCGCGTCACCGCGAAGCTGACGGTACGGCGGCAGGGCACGCACGCCCATCCGTTGCGGCTGGATGGTGGCGGCGGGCTCGCGCCGATCAGCGTTTCGATCGACGGCGAGGAACTGCACGATGCCTGGCGGCTCGACGGCGACCAGCTGGTGATCGATCTGCCCGGCGACGATCATCTGGTGGAGACGGTGGTGCAGATCGCACCCTCCGCCAATTCCACGCTGATGGGGCTTTACGAGAGCGGCGGGCTGCTCTGCACCCAATGCGAGGCGGAGGGCTTTCGCCGGATCACCTTCTTCCCCGATCGGCCTGACGTGCTGAGCCGCTATACGGTGCGGATGGAGGCGGATACGGCGCGCTATCCGGTGCTGCTGTCGAATGGCGATCATGTCGACGGCGGCCCGGTGGGCGAGGCGCGCCATTATGCGCTGTGGCGCGATCCCTTCCCCAAGCCCTGCTATCTCTTCGCGCTGGTGGCGGGCGATCTGGCCTGCAACGCCGACAGCTTCGTCACGCGCAGCGGCCGCACGATCGAACTCGGCATCTGGGTGCGCGAGGCGGACCTGCCTAAGACCGAACATGCGATGGCGAGCCTGAAGGCCAGCATGGCCTGGGACGAGCGTGTCTACGGCCGCGAATATGATCTGGCCGTGTTCAACATCGTCGCCGTTTCCGATTTCAACTTCGGCGCGATGGAGAATAAGGGCCTCAACATCTTCAATTCGCGCTACATACTGGCGGATCCGGACACGGCGACGGATGCGGATTTCGATGCGATCGCCGGCGTCGTCGCGCACGAATATTTCCACAACTGGTCGGGCAATCGCGTCACCTGCCGGGATTGGTTCCAGCTTTCCCTGAAGGAAGGCTTCACCGTGCTGCGCGACCAGCAATTCTCGGCCGATCAGGGCAGCCCCGCCGTGAAGCGGATCGAGGATGTGCGCGCGCTGCGCGCCGCGCAGTTTCCGGAGGATGCGGGGCCGCTCGCGCATCCGATCCGGCCCGATTCCTATATCGAGATCAGCAATTTCTACACGGCGACCATCTATAACAAGGGCGCCGAGGTAATCCGCATGATGAAGCTGATCCTGGGGCCGGAGGGCTTCCGCGCGGGCACCGATCTCTATTTCGACCGGCATGACGGGCAGGCCGCCACCTGCGAGGATTTCATCGTGGCGATGGAGGATGCCACCGGCACGGATCTCACGCGTTTCCGCCTCTGGTACAGCCAGGCGGGCACCCCGCGTGTGAAAGCCTCGCTCACGACGGACGCGCCGGGCGGCCGCGCACGGCTGCACCTGTCGCAGATCGTACCTTCGACGCCGGGCCAGCCGGAGAAGCAGCCGATGCCGATCCCGCTGAAATTCGCGCTGCTGGGCGCCAAGAGCGGCCGGGCGATGGGGGGCGAGCAGTTCGTGATCCTCGACGAGGCGGAGAAGGAATTGCTGTTCGAGGGGCTGACCGAGGCCCCCGTGCTTTCGATCAACCACGGTTTTTCCGCGCCGATCTGCCTGGAGACGGACCGGGGTGCGGCGGACCTCGCCTTTCTCTCCGCGCACGACGAGGATCCGTTCGCGCGCTACGAGGCGATGCAGCAATTGATGCTGGATACGCTCGTCGCCGCCGCCAGGGGCGCGACGGTGGATCATGCCGCCGTGATCGATGCGGTGCGCAACACGCTCACCGATCCGCATCTGGACGCGGCCTTCGTGGCGGAGGCGGTGCTGCTGCCGTCCGAAGCCTTCATCGGCGATCAGCTGGACATGGTGGATCCGGAGCGCGTGGCCGTGGTGCGTGAGGCGCTCCGCAACGATCTGGGCACCGAATTGCTGGATTTGTGGCGCAGCGCCTATGCGGGCGCGCAGGCCAATCGCTACGAATATTCGCCCAGCGCCAAGGGGCTGCGTCGCCTGCGCACGGTGGCGCTCGGCTTCATCGCTGCCGCCAAGGCGCCGGACTGGGCGGAACTGGCCTTCGAGCAATATCGCCAGTCCGACAATATGACCGACCGGCAGGGCGCGCTGGGCGTACTGGCAAACAACGAGGCGCCGGAACGGGAGAAGGCGCTCGCCGATTTCCACGATCGCTATGCGGCGGACGCGCTGGTGATCGACAAATGGTTCACCACGCAGGCGCTTTCGACGCGTCTGGATACGCCCGAGAAGGTGGAGGCGCTGGCTCGCCATCCCGATTTCACGATCACCAACCCCAATCGGCTGCGTTCGTTGGTGGGCGCCTTCGCCGTGAACCAGCGCGCCTTCCATGACGTTTCGGGGCGTGGCTATCGCTTCGTGGCGGACATGATCCTGGGCGTGGACAAGTTGAATCCGCAGACGGCGGCGCGGCTTGTACCCAGCCTCGGCCGCTGGCGTCGCTACGAGCCGGTGCGGGGCGCGCTCATGCGGGCGGAGCTGGAACGGATTCTCGCCGTGCCGGGGCTTTCGAAGGACGTGTTCGAGCAGGTTTCGAAGAGCCTGGGGTGATCCCATCCTCCTCGAGCAGACTCGAGGAGTTTTTCCGGTGCCATGTCACACCGGGCCGGCCCGTCTCGTCATGTCTCCAGAGGCGCAGGATGCGCGCTCGTGAGGAGACAGACGATGACGACGCCCCGCATTCGCAACGCCCAGGCCTACAAGCTCGCGCCCGAACAGCTGAAGGCGATGATGGCGCTGGAGGAAAGCTTCAGGGACAGTGGCCTGGAGGCCGAACTGCTGGAACTCATCAAGCTGCGCGTGTCGCAGATCAACGGCTGCGCCTTCTGCCTGCACATGCACAGCAGCGATCTCATCAAGCTCGGTGTGGATCCGATGAAGCTGCATGTTCTCGCCGCATGGCGCGAGTCCGGCTATTATTCGGCGCGCGAGCGCGCCGCCTTCGGATGGGCCGAGGCACTGACCCTGGTGAGCCAGACCCATGCGCCGGACAGTGATTACGAGGCGCTGAGAGCCGAATTTTCGGAGGAGGAGCAGGTGAGGCTGACCTACGCGATCGGCGCGATCAATACGTGGAATCGCCTCGCCGTCGGTTTTCGCTTCGCGCATCCGATCGAGCAGGTCCGTGCCGCGGCCTGACGAGAGGCTCCGCGATTTCGAGGCGCAGCGGCCCCGGCTGCGGCGCCTCGCCTATCGCATGACCGGATCGCTCGCCGAGGCGGAGGATCTGGTGCAGGAGGCGTGGCTGCGCTGGGCGCGCACCGGGGAATCGGTGGACGCGCCGGCCGCCTTCCTCACGCGGATCGTGACGCGGCTGTGCCTCGACCACATGAAATCCGCGCGCGTGCGGCGGGAGAGTTATGTGGGCGCGTGGCTGCCCGATCCGCTGGTGGGATCCTTCGATCCGCGCGACGCGGGCGACGGCGCCGCCGGGGATCTGACGCTCACGCTGATGCTGGCGCTGGAGCGCCTCTCCCCGCTGGAGCGCGCGGCCTTCCTGCTGCACGATGTGTTCGGCATGGCGCTGGGTGAGGTGGCGACGGCGCTGGATCGCGATCCAGCGGCGGTACGCCAGCTGGCGGCGCGCGCGCGCAAGCATGTGCACGAGGCGCGGCCGCGCTACCGGGTGGAGCAGGCCGAGGCGGACCGGATCGCGCGCGCCTTCTTCGCGGCATCCCGCGACGGCGACATCGCGACACTGAAGGCGATGCTGGCGGACGATGTGATCGTGCGTTCGGATGGCGGCGGCAAGGTGATCGCTTTCCTCAACATCATCCGGGGCATCGACAAGGTGCTGCGGCTGTTCGCCGGCATCGCGCGCAAGTTTCAGGACAAGCCGGTGATGCTCGCCCGCGTCGAGATAGACGGGCTGCCGGGCTATATCAGCCATGATCGTGGCGGCGTGCTCCGGACGACCGCCCTGGAGATATCCGACGGCCGGATCGCGGCGATCTACATCATGCGCAATCCGGACAAACTGCACCATGTGGTGGCCGCGCTGGCGGCGGAGGGGGCGATACGGGAGGCGGGCGCTTCCTCCCCGTCATCCTGATCGCGTCCGGTGCCGATCTCCGCTCACCGGGGGGACGAATGCGCCTTCGTACTCCGGCGAAGGCGGCTTGCGGGCGGTGACGGGACGCGGTTCCTCCCCGGCGCTCCGGCCTTCGCGGGAGCACAGCGGATGCCTGTGATGAACATGTGCCGGATCTGCGTCTGGATGACGCAGTGGATGCCTATGCCTCCAGTTCGACATCCCAGTAGAGCCAGTCGCGCCAGCTGGTGTGGAGATAGTTGGGCGGGAAGCTGCGGCCATTTTCCTGAAGCTGCCAGCTCGTCGGCCGATAGGGGCCTTCCATCAGCGCCATGCCCGCCTGCTTCGGCGTGCGGCCGCCCTTGCGCAGATTGCAGGGCGCGCACGCCGTGGAGACATTCTCCCATGTCGTGCGCCCGCCCTGCGCGCGCGGCACGACATGATCGAAGGTCAGATCGCTGGGGCTGCCGCAATATTGGCAGATGAAGCGATCGCGCAGGAACAGGTTGAAGCGCGTGAAGGCGGGATGCGCGGACGGCCGCACATATTGCCGGAGCGCGATCACCGACGGCAGCTTGATGGCGTGGTTCGGGCTGCGTACCTCGCGCTCATAATGCGAAACGATGTCCACGCGTTCGAGGAACACGGCCTTCACCGCCGTCTGCCACGGCCACACGCTGAGCGGATAATAGGAAAGCGGCGTATAATCGGCGTTCAGAACGAGTGCCGGGCACCCGTCTGGATGGCGAATGAGATCGGGATGGTACATGGAACGACCAGGCCTCCGTTTGCACGGAGCCTTGGCATCCTGAACAAGCTTCGCCGTCCCGTCGCACCCGGAACGCCGGGCCTGGCGGCCGCCGCGTCTCCGTTGTCACCCCCGTTGCCAGCGAAGCATGACAACCGCATTGCAGCAGGCTCGCGACTCGCGGTCAAGAGTCATCGCGCATGTCAATGATGATTTCCCGTTTCGCCCCCAGCCCCACCGGGCGGCTGCATCCGGGCCATGCCTTTTCGGCGGTGCGCGCGCATGATCTGGCGCGGGCCGCGGGCGGGCGCTTCCTGCTCCGGATCGAGGATATCGATCCGGGGCGGAGCCGCGAGGCGTTCGTTTCTGGCATCGAGGAGGATCTGCGTTGGCTGGGCCTCGCGTGGGACGGGCCGGTGCTGCGCCAGTCGGAGCGGCTGGATCTCTACGCCGGGGCGCTGGAGCGGCTGAAGGCGGCCGGCCTCGTCTATCCCTGCTTCTGCACGCGCGCCGAGATTGCCGGGAGCGTCGCTGCGCCGCACGGGGCGACGCCCGTCTATCCCGGGACGTGCCGTGGGCGACCGGTCGATCCGGCGGAGCTTCAGGCGCGCCCGCATGGCTGGCGGCTGGATATGGCGAGGGCGCTGGCGGCCCTGTCTCCAGGCGAGCGAGGCCTGTTCTGGCATGACGCGACGGCGGGCAGGGTGATGGCAACGCCCGCGATTCATGGCGATGTGGTGCTGGCGCGCAAGGATGCGCCGACCTCCTATCATCTGGCCGTCACGATCGATGATGCGGCGCAGGGCGTGACGGACGTGGTGCGCGGAATGGACCTGTTCGAGGCGACGCATGTGCACCGGCTGCTCCAGGCGCTGCTGGAGCTGCCGACGCCGGCCTATCACCACCATCCGCTGCTGACCGGGCCGGACGGGCGGCGGCTGGCCAAGCGCGACGGGGCGAAAAGCCTGGCGGAGCTGCGCGCCGAAGGCGCCGATCCGCAGGCGCTGCTGGCCATGCTGCGGCGCAAGGATGACGAAGGCCGCGGGAAGGCGTAGGACAGGCCCATGCAGACTTTCCTCTTCGTCCTGATCGTGCTGGCCGCTCTCGGCGCGCTCGCGTCGATCGTGCGCGGCGTCTATTATTTCCTGCAGACCCAGCATGAGGAAATCCGCACCGGCCAGCCGAGTGAGACGGGACTGAAGCAGAACCGGATGATGTGGCGGCGCATCCAGTTTCAGGCGGCGGCCATCGTCTTCGTGATCCTTTTCCTGCTGGTTGCGCGCGGCCACGCCGGCTGAGGCGTTTCGGGGCGCGGCGATGGTGAAGCTCAACAGGATCTATACGCGCACGGGCGATGGCGGCACGACCGGCCTGGTCGACGGATCGCGCGTGTCAAAGGCCGATGCGCGCATGGCGGCGATCGGCGACGTCGACGAGGCGAACAGCGTGATCGGCATGGCGATCGCGGCACTGGGCGAGGGGGGGCATGCGGAGATGCTGGGCCTCATTCAGAACGAGCTGTTCGATCTGGGCGCCGATCTCGCCACGCCGGGCGAACAGTTCGAGCCCGATGAAATGACGCTGCGGATCACGGCCGCGCAGGTTGCCCGGCTGGAGCAGGAGATCGACGGGATGAACGAGGGGCTGGCACCGCTGCGTTCCTTCATCCTGCCCGGTGGATCGGCGGCGGTGGCCGCGCTGCATCTGGCGCGCGCCGTGACGCGGCGGGCGGAACGATCGATGGTGGCGGCCGCCACCGGCGTCGCGCTGAACCCGCAAGCGCTGGCTTATATCAACCGGCTTTCCGATCATCTGTTCGTGCTGGCGCGTCTCGTCGCGGCGGCGGGCGGCGGCGAGATCCTGTGGGTGCCGGGGAAGAGCCGCTGAGGCTCCGCAGCGCAATCGGCCTCCCTGGGCCGGCGCTTGTGTGGCAGGGGACGCGTCGGATGGATTTCCGGTGCTCCGGCGGAGGCCGAAGCATTTTCGCTATTACGGGCCGTGCCTCCGGCACTCCGGCCTTCGCTGGAGCGCGATGCGCGTTCTAACGCAGGCTCCAGCCGGAAACGTCTGGATTGACGGGCATGTTAGCGGGCGAGGCGGCCGCCGTTCCGTTTGGGGATCCGCAGTCGGGCGCCCTCGCGGCTGGCCGGAACCACTGGCGCAACCTTTTCGGCCTCTATATGTTCTTCTGCGGCGGGGAGGCGTTTCCTTACCATGGCTGCACGTGCTGAACCCCTTGTCGACGGGGAGGATCTGTCGGCGCGCTTCGCGGCAACGCGTGCGCTGAGTCTCGATCTCGTGGCGCCGCTGTCCGATGCGGATGCCACGATCCAGCCGCATCCCGATGCCTCGCCGGCCAAATGGCATCTCGCGCACACCACATGGTTCTTCGAGACATTCGTGCTGCGCGATCATGTAGCGGGGCACCGGCCCTTCGATCCGCGCTTCGCCTTCCTGTTCAACAGCTATTACGAGGCCGAGGGCGAGCGGCATCCGCGCGCGCACCGGGGCATGCTGAGCCGCCCTTCACTGGCGGAGATCGTCGCGTGGCGCCATGCCGTGGACGAGCGGATCGCGGCCGTGATCGATGATCTGCCGGAAGGCGCGCGCGACCTGATCGAGCTGGGCGTGCAGCACGAGCAGCAGCATCAGGAATTGCTGCTGACCGATCTGCTCGCCACCTTCGCCGAAAATCCGATCGCGCCCGCCGTGTGGGCGCATCCCCGGCCGACGCCCGCGCCGCTGCCCGGCCCGATGGGCTGGATCGAGGGGCGCGAGGGCCCCGCGATGATCGGCCATGGCGGCGCCGGCTTCGCCTTCGATTGCGAAGGCCCGCGCCACGCCGTGATGCTGCACAGGCACGCCATCGCCGACCGGCTCGTCACCAATGCCGAATGGAAGGCGTTCATGGCCGATGGCGGCTATGCGCGCGCCGATCTGTGGCTGTCGGACGGCTGGGCGTGGGTGAAGCGCGAGCGGATCGAGGCACCGCTCTACTGGCGGCGGGCGGGCGGCGCGCGCGATCGGGATGCGGATTGGGTACAGTTCGGGCTGGACGGGCTCCATCCGCTGCATCCGGCCGCCGCCGTCACGCATGTTTCGCATTATGAGGCGGATGCCTATGCGCGCTGGGCCGGCGCGCGCCTGCCCACCGAGGCGGAATGGGAAAGCGCGGCCCACGGCCTGGATCCGGCGGCAGGCAATCAACTGGACGAGGCGGGGCCGGTGCGCCCGCGCGCGGCCAGCCGATCGGGCAGTCCCGCCCAGATGTTCGGCGATGGCTGGCAATGGACCGGTAGCGCCTATCTTCCCTATCCCGGCTTCCGCACGGCGCCGGGGGCGGTGGGCGAATATAATGGCAAGTTCATGAGCGGGCAGGCCGTGCTGAAAGGCGCGAGCTGCGCCACGCCGCGCGGGCACAGCCGCGCTTCCTATCGCAATTTCTTCTACCCCCATCAGCGCTGGCAGTTCACCGGCGTGCGGCTGGCCCGAGACATCTGATGCTGTTGCTCGACGAACGACGCGGGGTGGCGCCCGAGGCCGATCCCGCCTTCCTCTCCGATGTGCTGGCGGGCCTCGCGCAGGGGCAGAAAGCGATTCCGGCGCGCTGGTTCTACGATCATCGCGGATCCGAACTGTTCGAGGAGATCACCCGCCTTCCCGAATATTATCCGACGCGGGTGGAGACGGGCCTGCTCGAAAAGCATTGCCCCGAAGTGGGCCGGATCGTGGGCGCGGGCCGGGCGGTGGTGGAATTCGGATCGGGATCGAGCCTGAAGACGCCGCATCTGCTGCGCGCCATTTTCCCCGCGGCTTATGTGCCGATCGATATTTCGGGCGATTTCCTGCGCGAGAGCGTGGCCGATCTGGGGCAGGCCTTCCCCGCGCTGCCGGTCTTCCCGGTGGAGGCGAATTTCATGGGGCCGGTCCGCCTGCCGGCCGAGATCGCGGGCGCCGCCAAGCTGGGCTTCTTCCCCGGCTCCACCATCGGCAATCTCGTGCCGCGCAGCGCCGTGGATCTGCTGCGCGGCATGATCGATACGCTGGGCATCGGCGCGATGCTGCTGATCGGGATGGATCGCGTGAAAGACGAAGACGTGCTGGTGCCCGCCTATGATGATGCGGCCGGCGTGACGGCGGCGTTCGACCTGAACCTGCTCCACCGGATCAATCGCGAACTGGGGGGGGACGTGCCGATCGATCTCTTTCGCCATCAGGCGCGCTGGAACGATCTGTGGGCGCGGATCGAGATGCACCTCGTGGCGACGGCGGATCTGGCGTTCACGATCGCCGGGCACCGCTTCGTGATGAAGGCGGGCGAGACGATCCACACCGAAAACAGCCACAAATATGATCCGCGCAGCGCGCGCCAGCTATTGGCGGCGGGCGGCTGGAGCCCGATCCGCGAGTGGCCGGATGCGGATGGCATGTTCTCGTTGTTCCTGGCCGAGGCGCGGCCGGAGCCGATGGCGCCCTGAGGGCAGCGATTGGCGGAGGATTTGTGCGGGGCTGACGGGCGCCTCCGATCGCGGGCGCCCGTCTTCTGTCGCTCAGTGCAATTGTTCTTCGCCCACGACGGGCGGAGCCGGCGGATTGCCGGCCACGAAGCGATAGACGATTCCGCCCAACAGGCCGCCGATCAGGGGGGCGGCCCAGAAGAACCACACCTGCTGCAGCGCGACGCCACCGACGAAGAGGGCCGGCCCGAGCGAGCGGGCCGGGTTCACGGACGTGTTCGTCACGGGAATGCTGATCAGGTGGATCAGCGTGAGCGCGAGGCCGATCGCGATGGGAGCGAAGCCGGATGGTGCGCGCGTATCGGTGCTGCCGAGGATCACCACCAGGAAGCCCAGGGTGAGCACCACTTCGGTGAGGAAGCAGGCATAAAGGCTGTATCCGCCGGGCGACATGGCGCCATAGCCGTTCACGGCCAGGCCGTTGGCCGCCAGCTCGAAACCGGGCTTTCCACTCGCGATGCACAGCAGCAGGGCGGCCGCGAACGTGGCGCCGATCACCTGGGCGATCCAATAGGGAATGATCTCGCCTGCGGGGAAGCGCCCGCCTGCCCACAGGCCGGCGGTGACGGCCGGATTGAGGTGACAGCCCGAAATATGGCCGATCGAATAGGCCATGGTCAGCACCGTCAGGCCAAAGGCCAGAGCCACACCCGCAAAGCCGATGCCGAGGGCCGGAAAAGCGGCGGCGAGCACGGCGCTGCCGCAGCCGCCGAATACGAGCCAGAACGTGCCGAAAGCCTCGGCGAAGAGACGCTTGCTCAACGGAGCCATTTTTCATCCTCCCGATCTCTGTCGGATCGATCATACCACAGGCGCAACGACCGTAGCATAGCCCGTTTGGCGGAGTGACCCCGTAAATCCCGCAGGTGCCGCCGCACCGGGATCGTGACGGCCTCCGCCCAGGGCGGGCGCTGGCGGGGATCGGGCGGAAAGCGCGTCGGATGCCGCCCCTCCCTACGGCCACTTTTTCCGCGTGACAGCTTCGGGTCAGTCGCTAGGGTCCGGCGATGACCGAAGCCAAGTCCCCGCTGCTCTGCCGCTCGCTTTTTGTCTTCTCGCTTCTCTATGGCGGCATGGTCGTGATTGCGGGCGTGCTGGGGGTGAAGCAGGTGGCGCTGGGGCCGCTCGCCGTGGAAGCCGGCATCTTCGCCTTCCTGCTGCTGGTGGCGATGGGCAGCGCGGTGGCCGAGCTGCACGGGCGCGCGACGGCGGATGCGATCGTGCGCTGGGGCTTCCTCCCGCTGATCGTCTCGGCCTGCCTGATCCAGATCGTGCTGGCGCTGCCGGCCGATGCCGGCATGTATCCCCCGGCCGTGGATGCCTTTCCAATCGTCGTCGGCCAGGGCGCGCGGATGATGCTGGCGGGGCTGATCTCCTACGGCACCTCGCAGACGCTGAACGTGCTGATCTTCTCGAAGCTGAAGCGCGCGGAGGGCGAGGGCAAGCTCGTCTGGCTCCGGGGCATGATCGCCTCGATCGTCAGCCAGATCGTCGATACGGTGCTGTTCATCACCATCTCCTTTTATGGGGAAAGGCCGATCCTGGCGCTGATGACCGGCCAGATGCTGACGAAAGTGGCGCTGTCGGTGGTGCTGGTGCCATGGCTGATAACCGGCTTCGTCGCGCTCGGACGGCGGCTCGACCGCTAAGAGGCGGCCATAGCGTAGCGAAAAGCGCGGCTGAACGCCGCCGAAGCGCATTTTTGCGCCATTCTTCCACGCGCCGGAATGGCTCGCTTGTGGAACAAACCATAACGTCCTAAGTATAGACGACAGACTTAACTGATCATTCCCAAGGTCGGGCGTCTGATCTCGCAGTGCAACATGAAGTTGTTGCGGTGCGGCAAGTTACGGTTGAATGATTGTGTCATGACAGACACATGTCAGGCACGCAGGAGAGAAGGAAGTTTCCATGTCCATCAAGAAGAGCTTTGGCTCGGCGTTTACCAAGGGCGCGTTGAGCGTCGCGGCGACTTGCCTGCTCGCCGGCGGGGCGTTCGCCCAGTCGGTCATCATCGCGGATGCGCCGGCGGCCTCCAAGATCACGATGCAGAAGCAGGTCCGCTACAACGATCTCGATCTTTCCACCTCGCACGGCCGGGCCAAGCTGAACGAGCGCGTCCGTTTCGCGGCGAGCGACGTGTGCGATGGCCGGAACGTGAGCAACACGCGTTCGCCGGTCGACTATCTCAACTGCTATTCGATCGCGATGCGCGATGCGAACCGGCAGCTGAGCCAGCGCTTCGCCGCCGTGCAGGGCAGCACGGTTTCGGCCGTCCGCTGATGCAAAGAGCGGTTTCGATCCGGTCGCACCGGATCGGCCGCGCGAGCGTATGATCCATAGCGATGGTCGAACTGGCGGGTGATCCCGCCTGTTTCGCCATCGCTTCAGATAAGGGCCCGAAGCGATCGGGTCCGCATGCCCGCCCCGAGCAAGACGGGGCGTGGCCGGGGCGGTTTCCCCCAAGCCGCCCCTCCCTCGGCCGGTCCGGCGTCCTGCCGGCTGGCCGATTTGATTCCGCCATGTCCCCGGCGTGACGGAGCCTGGCATCGCGCGATGCGCGCGGGCGGGCTCACTCCTCGTCGTCGGCCAGGGCCTTGCGCAGCTTGTCCAGCGCGGCCTTCTTGATCTGGCAGATGCGCGCGGCGCCGACGTTCAGCACTTGGCCGATCTCGTCCAGATTCATCTCCTCGACGAAATAGAGCTGGAGGACGAGCGCCTCGCGCTCCGGCAGGGCGCTGATATGTTCGGCCAGCATGCGGCCCAGCTGCTCGCGCTCCAGCGTCTGGTCGACGCGCTCCTCGACGTCGGCGAACCACATCGACTGATCCGAATAAACCTCGTCGAGCGATTCCTGGCGCACGGCGATCGCACTATCGGCCAGCTCGCGGAATTCGGCGGGGTTGAGGCCCATCGCGACGGCCAGTTCCGCCTCGCTCGGCGCGCGGCCGAGCAGACTTTCCAGCTTGGCGGTCTGCGCGCCCAGCTCCTTGCGCTTGGCCATGGCCGATCGGCAGATCGTGGCGTGCCGCCGCAGATGATCGATCATGGCACCGCGAATGCGCATCGACGCATAGGTGGAGAAAGCGTGGCCGCGATCCTCATAGCCGTTGGCGGCCTCGACTAGGGCGACCATGCCGATCTGGACGAGATCCTCGATATCGATCGCGGACGAGACGCGCCCGTGGACGTGCCACGCAATCTTGCGGACGAGCGGCATGTGCGCGCGGGCGAGCTGGCCGCTGTCCGTGCGCGCCGGTCGGCGCTGATAGGTGGCCGCGAAGGGCTCCTGCTGGCCGGCTGCGAGGCTCATCGTGCCATCTCCGGCTGCTGGGTCAGCGCGTGTCCGCCCTGTCCGCCGTTGGAACCGACGATGGCGACGACTTCGACGGGCTTGCCGTCGGGGATTTCAAGGAATGACAACACCGGCGTCTCCGGCAGGTGGGGTTTAAGCAAACGGGCCAGCGCGCGACGCGCCAGCGGCGAAGTGACGATCGCGAAACGCGCCGCCGTATTGACGAGCGGAGCGGCCGCCTGGCCGACCGCGCCGACGATCCGGCTCGCAAGAGCCGGCTCGAACGGATGCTGGGCATTGCCGCCCACGCGGATCGCGTTGGCGAGGAGGCCTTCCAGCTCGGCATCCAGGGTGATGACGGGCAGCGGCATGCGGACCGGCACCACCGTCTGCACGATGAGCGCGCCGATGCGGCTGCGAACCTGTTCGACAAGCGCGACCGGATCGGTCGTTTCGCGCGAACTGTCGACGATCGCCTCGGCGATGCGACGGAAATCCTTGAGCGGCACGCCTTCGTTGAGCAGCGCGCGGCTGACCGCGGCAAGCTGGGCGAGACTGAGCGGATTGGGCGTGAGGCCGGCGACCAGCTGCGGCGCGCTTTCCTTGAGCGCGTCGAGCAGCTTCTGCATCTCGTCCATGCCGAACAGATCGGACGCGGCGTTGGCGACCAGCTGGTTGAGATGGGTGGCGATGACGGTGGACCCGTCCACCACGGTATAGCCCGCGACGACCGCGGCGGCACGCTGCTCGGGACGGATCCAGATCGCATCCAGCCCGAAGCTGGGATCCTTGACGGCGCGGCCATCGACCGTGCCCTGCAGATCGCCGCTGTCGAGCGCCAGAAGATCATCGGGCCAGCATTCATCCTCGCCCACGACGACGCCGGCCACCGAGATGCGATAATTGTTTGGCCCCAGCGCCAGATTGTCGCGGACGCGCACCAGCGGCACGACGAAGCCCAGCTCGCGCGAAAGCTGGCGGCGGATGCCGGTGATGCGCGCCATGAGCGGGGCGCCCTTGCGCTCGTCGACCAGGCCGATCAGGCCATAGCCCAGCTCCAGCGAGAGTGCCGCGCCATCCGAAACCTCGTCCCAGCCGATGGCCGAGGGATTGGCCGGGGCGGCTGCCTCGACCGCCGTATCGGGGGTCGCATCGCCGGCCGGGGTGGCGGTCTTGAGCTTCCACGCGACGAAACCGGCGAGGCCGGCGGCCGGCAGGATGATGAAGTGCGGCATGCCGGGCAGGATGCCGAGAATGCCGAGAATGCCCGCAACCGGCGTCCACGCCTTGGCCGAGCCGAACTGGCTGGTGATCTGGTTGGAAAGATCCATCGGGCTGGAGACGCGCGTCACGATCGCGGCGGCGGCGATCGAGAGCAAAAGCGCCGGCACCTGCGCCACGAGCGCATCGCCGATGGCGAGCTGGATATAGGTGGAGGCCGCCTCGCCGACCGCCATCTTGTGGCTGACGACGCCGAGGATCAGGCCGCCCAGGATGTTGATCGCGAGGATCAGCACGCCGGCGACGGCATCGCCCTTCACGAACTTGGACGAACCGTCCATCGATCCGTAGAAATCGGCTTCGGTGGCGACTTCCTGGCGGCGCAGCTTGGCCTGTTCGGGCGTGAGGAGGCCGGCATTCAGATCGGCATCGATCGCCATCTGCTTGCCGGGCAGCGCATCCAGCGTGAAGCGCGCGGACACTTCCGAAACGCGGCCGGCACCCTTGGTGATGACGACCATGTTGATGATCATCAGGATACCGAACACGAACAGGCCGACGGCATAATCGCCGCCGATCAGGAATTCGCCGAAGCTTTCGATCACATGGCCGGCGGCGGCCGCGCCATTATGGCCGTTCACCAGCACGACGCGGGTGGAGGCGACGTTGAGCGCGAGGCGCAGAAGGGTGGCGAAGAGGAGAACGGTGGGGAAGGCCGAGAAATCGAGCGGCTTTTCCGCATTTAGCGCGACCATCAGCACGGCGAGCGAGATCATGATGTTCGCGATGAAGCCGATGTCGAGCACGATGCTCGGCACGGGCACGATCATCAGGCCGACGAGCATGAGCGTCGCCAACGGAAGGATCGCGCCTTTCGCGGATCCCAGCCAGAGCCTTTTGTTGATCGCCTTGGTGGCCATTCGATACCTCGTAAGTTCGAGATATCCAAAGCAAGGGGCGTGCCAGTTCGGATGAAGCGCTTCGGCTAAGAACGGACGGGGCGAAAGCGGCTTTAGGGCGTGTCGCGAAAATTTTCCGGAGAGCGCTGCCGATTATCGACAGGCGCGCGTACGAACCGGGGCGCGGACGGGATGCGGATCGAACCTCACCAAGGGGCGGGATCAGCCGGATGGGCTGTGTGCGATCCTGGCGGCAGTTCCGGAAGCGCTCCCATGGGGGCGGATCTTATGATGTGAATTCAGATGGATATGGAAAGCGGCAAGCGGCGGCAAGGCTTTGCCGGCAGGAACTTGCCGGATCAGGCGTAGCGCCCGCGACGTCCATAGGCTTCGGCCTGGGGGCGGCCGGTGAGTGCGGTGAGGCGCTCGATGCGGCGACGATTGTCATCCGCCAGATAATTGACGCGGCCCCCGGCCGCCTCGGCGAGGCGCAGCGATTGCGTGACGCGATCCTTGAGATCGCGCCGCTCGCTCCAGCCGCCCGAGGCAGCAACCGCCGCCAGCGCGGCGGCCATGTCGCGCGTCAGGCGCTCGACGGCACCGATATCGCCGGCATCCAGCGCCGCGACGAGCGCTTCTTCCCGTTCGATCAGTTCCTCGAGCGCGGCGGCGGTCATTTGGAGGCTTCCGGAAGGTCGAGCGAAATCATCCGGTCGGCGATGGCCTGGGCGTCGATCTTGTAGGTGCCGGCCTCGAGCGCGGCCTTGATGGAAGCAACCTTGCCGCTGTCGATCGGGGCGCCCTCGGCGGCCAGCAGGGCAGCCGGGGTCGCGGGCGCGGCCTCCTCGGCGGCGACCGTCTTGGCGGCCGCTGCTCCGGCCTTGGTGCCGGTGGTGCGGGCCATGTCGATCATGCGCTGCGTGCCCGTAGGCCCGATTGCGGAAATCATCGTCACTTCCTTTCGCATCACGCTAGCTCGACCATTCTGCCCTACGATCGAGATAACGGCACAAAGTCCAATCAGTTAAATCCTGGTAATCTGACGCGGCCGGCGTCAACCACTTCGGCGAACAATATCTGACCCTGAGGGCGTCCGTCACGCTCGGTTTTCACCCGAATCCGGGCGCCCGGCGCGCCATCTTCCTGTGCCGTGGCGGTGACGCTGACGCTGAAGCCGCCGGTTTCCGCGATGAGATCGACGGGATCGCCCCGCCGCACGACCGGATCCACCTTTTCGGGCCGGGGGGCGGCGGCATAGGCCACCGGCCTTCCGGCGGGCGCGGCGCCCTGGAGCCGCTGGATGGGTACGCGGATGCGCCAGCCTATGGCGGGGCAGCGCAGCGCCACCGCGCCCAGCGCGGGCGGCTCGATCGTCACCGGCTGCGGGCAGGTCGCCAGCTTCAGCCGGCGATCGATCGGGCTGGCGAGGCCGCCGGGCTCGCCGACCCCGGCGCCGAGCGCGTTGATCAGCCGCGCCTCAAGCGCGTCCAGATTCTGGAAGGGGGCGGCGGCGGCCGGCGCGGCGATCGCAAGCAGCGGCAGCAGAATGGTTACGGTTTTCATGCGCCATGTGATGCACGAAGCGTGCCAGCATATTTACGCTTCGTCATCCCGATGCGGCGAAGGCGGTTATTCCGCTATGAGCGAAAGGCGCTGGGGGCGCCCCTCCGTCCGATCGATCGCAAGGAGGACGCGATCCTCCGCAATTCCCGCCGCGACGAGCGCGCGGGCGACGGCGGCGGCGCGCGCGGCGGCGAGTTCCCACGCGTCGAGACGGCTGGTGGCGCGATCGGCGCCGAGGCTTTCGAGACGGATGCGGCCCTTGCCCGTCCTCACGCGATCGATCCGCGCGAAGGCGGCGATGCGATCGCGGCCGGCGGCGGTGAGCACGGCTTCGCCCGGCTCGAACAGGCGCGCGGCGATCAACTGCGCGGCGGCGCCGGGCGGCTGATCCTTGGGCGCGCCGGGCATGCCGGCTGCGAGTTTCGCGCGATCCGGCCTGGCCTGGGCGAGAATGAGGAAGCCGAGCAGCAGCAGGCACAGATCGGCGAAGCTGATCGCCCAGCGCGCGTTGACGGCTTTCGTCGCCCCTCTCATCGCGCGAGGCTGCGCGCGAGCGAACGCTGGAGCCCGATCGCCTGATCCAGTTCGGCGCGCGCCATCGCCGCGAACTGGGCGATCGTCCGCTCCTGCCAGGCGAGTTCCGCGAGCGAGAGGCGTTCCAGCCGGTCCGCGATCGGGCCGGCGACGAGATTGGCGACGACGAGGCCCAGCAGCGTGGCGACGAGCGCGCTCGCCATCGGCGCCCCGATCTGGGAGGCATCGGCCATCTGGCGGAACATCCGGATCAGGCCGATGACAGTGGCGATCATGCCCATGGCCGGCGCGCTATCCGCCATCGCCCGCCAGAAGGCGACGACACCGGCATGGCGGCGGCGGCGGGCCTCCAGCGCCTCTTCGGCCCAGTCCACGAATTCCATGCTGGTGCGCGCGTCGGAAAGCCGGCGGATGGCCTCCGCCAGGAAACGGCCGGTGGTGGCGATGCGATCGACGCAGACGATGCTCTTGGTTTCAGCGATGGCATGGGCGCGGGAGACGGCGGTGCGGGCGGCGGCGGCATCGGCCTCCGGATCGGCGCTAACCAGCGGGCGGAGCGCGGCGAAGGCGCCCTGCCGCTCCGATCGGGTCGCGCGCAGGCAGGCGACGAGCAGCGAGCCACCCACCACGAGACCGAGCGCCCAGGGATCGAACCAGGCGAGGAAATTCAACGCACCGCCCATTCAACGCCCCACTCGCGCGGCACCGGCAAAATCTTGCCGGGGCCGGCAAAACCTTGCCGCCTGCCCCCAAAACACCTCGAAAAACCGGGTTTCGGACATTCGGCGGGCAATTGGCACGCCGTTTGCATCGAGGTCTGCGAGGCCATTGGGGCCATGACTGTTCACGACCGGTTGGCGCCGGTCTTTAGCGAAGGAAGGGACAAAGATGGCCGACGATCCGCTTTTCGGCGTCCACGGAAACGCGCTGGCGCTCCGTTCGCAGCGCATGGCGATGCTGGCGTCCAACATCGCGAATGCCGCGACACCCAATTACAAGGCGAAGGACTTCGATTTCCAGAAGGCGCTCGCCGCCGCCAGCGCTGACAGCGGCGCCGGCGCGGATGCGAGCCTCGACAGCGCCGTGGAAGGCGCGACGGGCTATCGTGTGCCGCTGCAGGCGAGCCTCGATGGCAATACGGTGGAGCTTTCCACCGAACAGACGCTCTTCGCCGAAAATGCCGTCCAGTATCGGGCGACGCTCTCCTTCCTCCAGGGCCGCATCGGCACCGTGATGACGGCGCTGAGGGGAGAATAAGGCATGGCCAACAATTTTTCCGTTTTCGACATTTCGGGCCGCGCCATGTCGGCGCAGCTCGTGCGTCTTTCGACGAGCGCGTCGAACCTCGCCAATGCCAATTCGGTCGCGACGAACAAGGCCGATGCCTTCCGCGCGCTGAAGCCGGTCTTCAAGACGATCGGCGGCCAGGAGGGCACGGCCACGGTGGGCGTCACCCAGGTGGTGGCCAGCCAGACCGAGCCGACCCAGCGCCACGATCCGGGCAATCCCCTCGCCGACAAGGACGGCAACGTCTGGGAAGCCGGCGTCGATAGCGCCGCCGAGCTCGTCGAGATGATGGAGACGGCCCGTCAATATCAAAACAACGTCCAGGTGTTGCAGACCGCAAAGTCTCTGACCCTCGACACGCTGAGGCTCGAAAAATGACCATATCGACCGGTAACAGCTATCTGGATTCGCTCGCGAACAGCTCGTCCACCAGCACGACGACGACCAAGTCGAACAACACGATCGACCAGGCCGGCTTCCTCAAGCTGCTCACCGCGCAGCTGACCACGCAGGATCCGACCGAGCCGATGGACAACAACCAGATGGTCCAGCAGATGGCGACGTTCAGCCAGGTGGCCGGCACCACCGAGATGAACGAATCCCTGAAGACGATCTCGTCCGATATCGCCGCGAGCCGCTTCGGCGATGCCTCCGGCTGGATCGGGCGCGCCGCGCTGGTGAGCTCCGACATCGCCGCGCCGGCATCGAACGGCGCCTATGCGGGAGAGATCACGCTTCCTTCCGATGCGAAGAGCGTGACGCTGAACCTCGTCAATTCGGACGGCCAGATCGTCTACAATGCCGAACTGGGCGCCAAGTCTGCCGGAGCGGTCAACTGGAGCTGGGACGGCAAGGACGAGAGCGGAAACGCCGTCGCCGGTCCGTTGCAGATCAGCGTCAGCGCCACGGGCACCGATGGCACCAGTAGCGTGTCCCCCACGATCGCGGCCTGGACGGAGATCGCCTCCGTCCAGTCGCCGGCGAGCGGCACGACCAAGCTCATCACCGGCCTCGGCAGCTTCTCGCCGACCGACGTGCAGGCCCTTTCCTGATCCGATCTCGCCCTTTTCTCAGTTTCTTCGGGAGTAACCCATGTCCTTCTTCACGTCGCTTTCCGGCCTCAAGGGCGCCCAGTCCGACCTGTCGGTGATTTCGAACAATGTGGCGAACGTCGCCTCGATCGGTTTCAAGAAGAGCCGCGCGGAATTCGGCGACCTGATCTCTGCCTCGCCGCTCCAGTCCGGCACGGTCGCCGGCCAGGGCACCCGCCTGAAATCGATCAGCCAGCAGTTCACCCAGGGCGGCTTCCAGACTTCCGATCGCGCGCTGGACCTCGCCATTTCCGGCCAGGGCTTCTTCGTGACGAAGACGGACTCGCAGATCAGCTTCACCCGCAACGGCGCCTTCTCGATCGACGAGAATCGCTACCTCATCGATTCCAACGGCTCCGACGTGCAGGTGCTGCCGGTCGACACGAACGGATCGGTCACCGCGACCGGCATCGCATCCGCCCAGAACCTGCAGATTCCCTACACGGCCGGCACGCCCAAGGCTTCGACCACGCTCGACCTGAACGTGACGCTGCCCACCGACGCCGATCTGCCCGCCAACCGCGAGGCCTATCAGAGTTCGATCCCCTATGCGTTCGATCGCTTCGACACGCAGAGCTACAATTATTCCTCCGCGACGACCGTCTATGACTCGGCCGGCAAGCCGCAGCAGGCCACCATCTACTACACCCGCATCACCGCGCCGGATGAGACGACCGGGCAGAGCAAGTGGGAAGCGCGCCTCTTCATCGGGGACCAGGCCGCCAGCGCCGACGGCACGACCACGACCGATCCGACCCCGCTGGAACTGACCTTCAATTCGGACGGCACGCTGGCCTCGCCCACCGGATCGACCCAGTTTTCGGCGGTATTGCCCTCGGGCGCATCGGAGCCGATCAGCCTCCAGCTGACCTACGGCACGTCGACGCGTCAGGCGTCCTCGACCTTCTCGCCCTCCAGCTTCCGCCAGGACGGCAAGGCCGCGGGCCAGCTCAACAATATCGCGGTCGCCTCCGACGGCCTCATCACCGCTACCTTCTCCGACGGCACGACGCAGAAGCTCGGCAAGATCATGATCGCCAATTTCGCAAATCCGAACGGCCTGCGCCAGCTGGGCGACAGCCGCTGGGGCGTGACCGGCCTTTCCGGCGATCCGATCGTCAGCGAGGCGGGCTCCGGCTCGGCCGGCCTGATCCAGTCGGGCGCGCTGGAGCAGGCGAATGTGGATATCACCGAGGAACTTGTCGCGCTCATCACCGCGCAGCGCAACTTCTCGGCCAATTCCAAGGCGATCGAGACTGCGAACAACATGACGCAGACGATCGTCAACCTGCGGACCTGATGGCGGCTGGCACGGGGAGCTAGAGCATGGACCGGCTCATCTATTCATCGCTGGCGGCGATGCGCGGTGCGATGTCGCGTCAGGCGACGATCGGCAACAATCTCGCCAACGTGAACACCTCCGGCTTCCGGGGCGAGATGACGCATGCCCAGGCGATGTGGCTCTCCGGCAAGGGGCTCGACACACGGGCCACCGTCTCCGGCGAGGTGGCCGGCGCCGACATGAGTGCCGGCGCCGTCGCCGAGACGGGCCGCACGCTGGACGTGGCCGTGAATGGCGATGCGATGCTGACGGTGCAGGCGGCGGACGGATCCGAAGCCTATACACGCCGTGGCGACCTGCAGATGAGCGACAGCGGCCTGCTCACGACCGGCGACGGCAAGCCCGTGATGGGCGATAGCGGCCCGATCACGCTGCCGCCTTATGACAGCCTTTCGATCGGCAAGGACGGGGCGATCTCGATCATTCCCGTCGGCGGCAAGCCGCAGGACATCCAGGTGGTGGACCGGATCAAGCTGGTCAGCTCCAAGGGATCCACGATCGCCAAGGGATTGGACGGACTTTTCCGCGAAGTTTCAGGTGGCACGCTTCCTGCCGATCCCGATGCGACGGTGACCGCCGGCAGCCTTGAGGGATCCAACGTGAACGCTTCTTCCGCCCTGATCGACATGATCGACGCAAGCCGATCCTGGGAGACGCAGGTGAAGATGCTCACCACCGCCCAGGATCTCGACAAGTCTTCCGCCGATCTGATGCGCCTGCCCGACTGAGCCGGCCCCCGAAGGATAGAGAAAGATGACCAACGCCGCCCTCCACGTCGCCCGCACCGGGCTCGATGCGCAGAACGAGCGCATGCGCGTGATCGCCAACAACCTGGCGAACGTGAACACGACCGGCTTCAAGCGCGATCGCGCCCAGTTCGAGACGCTCGCCTATCAGTCGATCACGGCGCCGGGCGCGCCTTCCTCGGCCGACAACAAGTTTGCCACCGGGCTCAATCTCGGCTCGGGCGTCTCGATCGCGGCCACCTCGCGCATCGATACGCAGGGTTCGCTGCAGCAGACCGAAAATGCGCTGGACATGGCGATCGAGGGCGGCGGCTTCTTCCAGGTCTCGCAGCCCGACGGATCGATCGCCTATACGCGCGACGGCAGCTTCACACTTTCCGATCAGGGCACGATCGTCACGTCAGACGGCATGCCGCTGGAGCCGCAGATCCAGGTGCCGGACGGCGCTACCAAGATCACGATCGGCGCGGACGGCACCGTTTCGGCCCAGCTCCAGGGCCAGACCGAGACGACCACGCTCGGCAAGATCCAGACCGCGCGTTTCACCAATCCGAACGGGCTGGAAGCGATCGGCAACAACATGCTGCGCGAGACGGCGGCCTCCGGCGCGCCGCAGATCGGCGATCCGGGGACGGACGGGCGCGGCGCCGTGCGCGGCGGCAACCTCGAATCCTCGAACGTGAACATCGTGGAGGAGCTGGTCGACATGATCGAGACGCAGCGCGCCTACGAGGTGAATTCGAAGCTGATCAAGGCGACGGACGAGATGCTGCAATATGCGAACCAGCAGCTCTGAGGCCCGGCCGATGCGTGCTGCCTTCGCCCTCATTGCCGGCATCGCCGCCGGCACGATCATCCTCGCCGTGCCGGCGCCCGCCCATGCGGGCCTGTTCGGCAAGAAGAAGGATCAGGTCTCGGCCTTCGCGCCAACCTATGCTCCAGCCGTTTCCGCGCCGGTGGCGGATGGCGCCATCTTCCACGCGGCCAACGGCTATGCGCCGCTGACATCCGGCATGCGCGCCGCCCAGGTGGGCGATGTCGTGACGATCACGCTGGTCGAGAAGACGCAGGCGCTGAAGAGCACCAGCGCTTCCACCGATCGCAGCGGCAGCATCAGCCTGACCCCGCCGGTGACCGGCCCGTTCGATCTGATCAAGGGCACCGATGTCGGCGCGTCCGGCGGCTCCAAGTTTGATGGCAAGGGCAATGCGGCGCAATCGAACCAGCTTTCGGGCGAGATCAGCGTGACGATCGCGCAGGTCTATCCCAACGGCACGATGCTGGTGCGCGGCGAGAAGCAGCTGACGCTGAATCGCGGCGACGAGACGATCCGCATCTCCGGCATCATCCGCCCCGCCGACATCGGCCTCGACAATCGCGTGCTTTCCACGCGCGTCGCCGATGCCCGCATCACCTACACCGGCAAGGGCGAGATCGCACGGGCCAGCCGCCAGGGCTGGCTCAACAAGTTCTTCTCGATGCTGAGCCCCTTCTAGGACCGATGATGACCCTTCGCCTCCCCCGCTTCCTGTTCCTCGCCGCAGCGGCGCTCGCCGCGCTGGCGCCGGCGCAGGCCGAACGGATCAAGGATCTCGGCTCCTTCCAGGGCCTGCGCACCAACCAGCTGACCGGCTACGGCATCGTCGTGGGCCTGGCCGGCACGGGCGACGACAGCCTGGATTATGCCACACAGGGCATGAAGGGCGTGGCCTCGCGCTTCGGCCTGGCGCTGCCCGCCAACATCAATCCGGCGCTGAAGAATGCAGCCGCCGTGATGGTGACGGCGGATCTGCCCGCCTTCGCCAAGCCGGGCCAGAAGCTGGACATCACCGTTTCCGCGATGGGCAAGGCCAAGAGCCTGCGCGGCGGCACGCTGGTGATGATGCCGCTGCAGGGCGCGGACGGGCAGGTCTATGCGATGGCGCAGGGCAATCTCGCCGTGGGCGGCCTCGGCATCGACGCGGCCGATGGATCGAAGGTGACGGTCAACGTGCCGACCGCCGGCCGCATCCCCGGCGGGGCCACGGTGGAGCGCGCGGTGGACGCGGGCTTCGCGACCACGCCCGAAGTGATGTTCAACCTTTCCGAAGCCGATCTCACCACTGTCGGCCGGGTCGCGGCCTCGATCAACAAGGCGCTGGGCGTGGGCCGGGCGCGGGCGATCGACGCCGCCACCGTCGCCATCTCCGCACCCCAGGGGGCCGAGATCCGCACGGCGCTGATGGGCCAGATCGAGGATCTGCTGGTGGATCCGGCGGATGCGCCGGCCCGCGTGATCGTGAATGCCCGCACCGGCACCGTCGTCATCAACGGCGCGGTGCGCATCGCGCCGGCCGCCGTGAGCCACGGCAAGCTGACCGTGAAGGTCAACGAGAATTACCGTGTCTCGCAGCCCGAGCCCTTCAGCCAGGGCCAGACCGCCGTGGTGCCCAAGAGCGGCATCACCGTGGATGAGGAGAAGCGCCCGATGTTCCGTTTCGCCCCCGGCGCCAGCCTGGCCGATATCGTGAAGGCCGTGAACGCGATCGGCGCCTCGCCCGCCGATCTGGTCGCGATCCTGGAGGCCCTGAAGCAGGCCGGCGCGATGAAGGCGGAGCTTGTGGTCCTGTGACGGACGCGGTCTCCTCCTCCGCCGCGACGCAGGGCGTGCAGCCCACGGCGCAGATCGATCAGCTCAAGAAGGTCGCCAAGCAGTTCGAGGCGGTCTTCCTTCGCCAGATGATCGGATCGATGCGCTCGGCCAGCGCCAGCGAGGGAATCTTCGATTCCAGCGCGACCCAGCAGTTTCGCGACATGAGCGATTCCAAGCTGGCGGATGACATGTCCGACAAGGGCGTGCTCCACGTCGCCGATCTGCTGGTGAAGCAGTTCGGCGCGCGCCTGTCGGGCAGCGCTGCGACCACCGCCGCCGGCAGCACCACCAAGGGTGAGACGCCATGAGCGACCTGCTTTCGATCGGCCGATCCGGCGTGCTCGCCTACAAGGGCGCGCTTCAGACGATCGGCGAAAACGTCACCAATGCGGATACGGCCGGCTATTCGCGCCGCAGCGTCGTCCTCTCCGAGCAATCGACCTATTCCGGGCCGACGACGCTCAACCGTTCGGCGAGCGCCTTCGGCGGCGTGCAGGCGGTGGGCGTCTCGCGCGTGTGGGATCAGTACAAGGCGTCCAATGCCTGGACGACCAATTCCGATTCCAGCAATGCCGATACGCGCACCCAATATCTGACGACGATGGAATCGCTGCTGAACGACACCGATGCGGGCGTCGGCACGCGGCTGACGGCGGTGTTCACCACCGCCACGCAGCTTTCGGCCAATCCCGCCGATACCAGCGTGCGCCAGACCTTCCTCGCATCGATCTCCGATGCCGCGTCCGCGATCCGCACCACGGCATCGAACCTCACCCAGCTTTCGGGCACGATCACAACCCAGGCGACCCTCCAGACGAGCGAGGCCAACGACACGCTCGGCGCGCTGGCCAAGATCAACCTGGCGCTGCGCACGTCGCCCACCAATTCGCCGGCGCGCGCGCAGCTGGAGGATCAGCGCGATAGCCTGCTCGGCTCGCTTTCGGGCGTGATGGCGATCAATACGGATTTCGCCGCCGATGGATCGGTGACGGTGCGTATGAATGACGTGACCGGTCCGCTTCTTCTCTCCAACACCGCGGTCCTGCCTTCGGACGTGTCGCTGCAGACGGCGAGCGACGGCAGGCTGGCTATGACGGTGCGCGATGGCGATACCGTGACGGCCGCCACGCCCACGGGCGGCTCGCTCGCGGGGCTGATCGACAGCGCGAACGTCAATGCCGGGCGTCGCGCGCAACTGGATGGCATCGCCACCGGCATGATCGACCTGCTCAACAACTTTCAGGCCAACGGCCTGACGGATGCGGGCGTGGCCGGGCCAGACCTGATGACCGGCACGGATGCGGCTTCGATCAACCTTTCCGGCACGGTCACGATCGCGGACATCGCCGCCGCCAGCCCGGATGCGACCGGCACCGCGATCGGCACGGCCAACGGCAATCTCCTCTCGCTCGTTTCGAACGGGCGCGGCGCGGACGGGCTGGAGCAGAAGTGGAAGACGATGGTGACCGATCAGTCGCTGCTCGTCTCTTCCGCCAAGCTGCAGCAGAGCGCGGCGTCGGCCCGCAAGAGCACCGCCTTCACCGCGCTGGACGAGACGACAGGCGTCGATCTCGACAACGAGGCGGCCGAATTGCTGCGCTTCCAGCAGGCCTATTCGGCTTCGGCGAAGGTTATCCAAGCGGCGCGCGAAACGCTGCAAGACATATTGAACCTGTTCTGAGGATAGCGCCATGATCGGTTCGACCCGCTACACCGCCAGCGTCGAGATCCAGCGGCAGACGAGCCTGGCCGCCGAAATCTCGAAGCTGCAGCAGAGCGTCTCCAGCAACAAGCGACTGACGGCGGCCTCCGACGATCCGAAGGCCGCCGCGCGCATCGCCGATATCCGCCAGAACCAGGCGGACAATACGGTGTGGAAGCGCAATGCCGATATCGGTGCGGGAATCGCCGCTTCCGCCGATACGGCGCTGAAGAGCCTGTCGTCGCTCACGCAGCGCGCCAAGGAACTCATCATCGCCGGCGCCAACGACACGAACGCGAACCTCAACCGCACGCAGATCGCGGCCGAGCTGCGCTCGATCGCCGGCGAGATCACCGCGCTCAGCCAATCCAAGGATCCGAACGGGCAGCCGCTCTTCCCGACCGGCGATCCGCTGCAGATCCCGGTTTCGAATGGACGCAGCCTGCCCGCCACCGCCTCCGCCACCGAAGTGTTCGGCACCGTGAAGACCGCGCAGGGCGATCGATCGATGGTCGATATCCTGAACAATGCGGCCGCCGCGCTGGAGCTCGGCCCGGATGCCAAGCTTCCCTATACAGATGCGGACGGCAACACGACCGATGCCGATGGCAACCCGCTGGAATGGACGCAGACCGAGGCGCTCGCCGCCAGCGTCGCCGCGATCGGCAATGCCGACGATCATGTGCTCAGCGTCCAGACCGACCAGGGCATACGCGCGCAGCGCTTCGATACCGAGAAAGCCAGTCTTTCCAGCGGCGGCGACGACATGACGGTGGAACGGTCCTCACTGGAGGATACCGATCTCACCTACGCTGTCGCCGCCTATCAGGCGAAGAGCCTTTCGCTCCAGGCCGCGCAGACTATGTTCGCGCAGACCCACAAGAATTCGCTGTTCGATCTGATCGGCTGATCCGCCGATCAGTCGATCGCCCGTCCGGGCATGCGCGAGGGGCGCCTGCCCGGACGGGAACCGGTTCCCGCACCGTTCCGCTTTCCGGCCCGACGCATTCCCGAGGGGAAGGCGGGGCGGGGGCGGCGCGTGCCGTTTCGCGCCCGGAGCTGGCCCGATCACGGCCCGGGAAGCCGGAAAATCCTCCCCTCCCCGCCATAAAGAAGATGGCTCCCGCGCCGTTAATCATGAGGAGCGGGGGCGGGCTGCGTCCCCAGTCGATCCAAATCGGGGAATTCACGTCTTATGTTCGCAGCGATCGGCCTCGTCGTCCTCCTCGTCATGGTGTTCGGCGGTTTCGCCTTCACGGGCGGCTCGCTCGGCCCCGTGATGGAGGCCATCCCGCACGAGATGATCATCATCGGCGGCGCGGGCATCGGCGCCATCGTGGCCGGCAATTCGATGAAGGAGCTGAAGCAGTTCGGCGGCGGCTTCGCAAAGGTCTTCAAGGGGCCGAAATACAAGAAGCAGGATTATCTCGACACGATCTTCCTGGTTTCCAAGCTGATGAAGATGCTGCGCACCGAAGGTCCGGTGGCGCTGGAGCCGCATATCGAGGATCCGAAATCATCGGCGGTGTTCGGCGAATATCCGAAGCTGCTGAAGGATTCGACGCTGATCCACATGATTACGGATACGCTGCGGCTGGTCGTCATTTCATCCGGCACGCTGGATCCGATGGCGGTGGAGGACGTGATGGACAATGCGCTGAAGACGCATCACCACGACGACATCCGCCCGGCGGACATGCTGCAAAATCTTGCCGACGCCTTGCCGGCCCTGGGCATCGTCGCCGCCGTGCTGGGCGTGGTGAAGACGATGGGATCGATCGACAAGCCGCCGGCGATCCTGGGCGCGATGATCGGTTCGGCCCTCGTCGGCACCTTCATGGGCATTCTGCTCGCCTACGGCATCGTCGCGCCCTTCGCGAACCGCTGCAAGCAGGTGATCGAGGCGGATGCCGCCATCTATGGCGTGGTGAAGCAGATCATCATCGCCTCGCTCCACGGCCATCCGCTGCCGCTGGTGATCGAGGCGGCGCGCTCCGGCATCACCCATTCGAACCAGCCGGCCTTCGCCGACGTGTTTGATGGCATGCGCGGCCGTTAAATCCGAGGCCGCACTGGCCCGCTCCCCCACCCGGCCCCCCATCTAGGATGCTCTGTTTGGGAGGCCGGGTGGGGGAACGGGCCGGCGCGGGTTTCGCGCAGCGAAACTGATAAGGAAAGACTCTCATGGCGGCACCGGCGAAGCGGGGGAAGAACGAGCCCGAACCCCGCCCGATCATCGTCAAGAAGATCATCGAGGCCGGCCATGGCGGCCATCATGGCGGCGCCTGGAAGGTGGCCTATGCCGATTTCGTGACGGCGATGATGGCCTTCTTCCTGCTGATGTGGATCCTTGGCGCCACGACCGAAAAGCAGCGCAAGGGCATTGCCGATTATTTCACGCCGACGATCATCGAGATCAAGCAGAAGAGCGCCGGATCGAACGGCGTGCTCGGCGGCGATTCGATTGTCGACAAGGATAATTATCCCCATCGTGCCGCGCAGACCGGCACCAAGAGCCTGACCATTCCCAAGAGCGCGATCGGCGGCCCGCTGGAAGCCGAACGCGCGAAGGAAAAGCGCCGCTTCGGCATGCTCGCCAAGATGCTGATGGACAAGATCCAGCAGAATCCGGCGCTGAAGAAGTTCGCGCAGAACATCCGCTTCACCGACACGCGCGAGGGCCTGCGCATCGATCTGGTCGACAAATCGGATTTCTCGATGTTCGCGGTCGGCACCACGATCCTCCAGCCCGAGGCGCGGCTGCTGATGGATCAGGTGGCGCAGATCATCGAGGCGGCGCCCAATCCCGTGATCGTGCGCGGCCACACCGATGCGCTGCCCTATGCGCGCGACCGGATGGTGAACAACTGGACGCTTTCCAGCGGCCGGGCCGAGGCGACGCGCCAGGCGCTGGCGCTGGCGGGCGTGCCGCAGAACCGCTTCTACCGGATCGAGGGTGTTGCCGATCGCGAGCCCTTCATCCCGGGCGATCGTTACGATCCACGCAATCGCCGCATGTCGATCACGCTTGCCTGGATGGATTCGGCGCAGGAAGAAGGAATGGAGCGCGAGCTGCCGGGCGGCGGCGAGAAGACGGCCGGGGCCACGGGCGACAAGCCGGCCTGGGCCGATGCCCCGCCTTCGGACAAATTGCCCGCGCATTGAGGCGGTCCGCCCGTCCGAAGCCTGGGGGCTGTCCTGCGCGAAACCGGGGCAGGGCGCGGGCGATCGACGCGCGCGGGGGCGAAAAGAGGGTGAGGGCGTGCGCTCTCAGACGCTGGGCATCGAGAGCATGAGATAGGCGAGCCGCGCCTGCGCGGGCGTGGGGCGCAGCACGTTCATGCGGCTCTGCTCCAGCGCGGCGAGCGTCTGGGCGACATCGCCGGAGGCGGAGGCATCGGTCGCGACGCTATCGTCCACAGCGAGGCGGAAGCCGTTAATGCCTGTCGAGGGCGGCTCGACGACGAGGCTGCCCGGCTGGAGGCCGAAATCGGGGGTGGCGCCCGCGCCCGTCGCCGCGCCGCCATCCATGTCGGCGCCGTTCCGCGCGAGCTTGTTGCCCATCACCTGATAGACTTCGGAAAGGCTGCGGGCCGATCCGTCGCGATCGTAGAAAATGCCGCGGTTGGACTGCGCCTCACGCGGGAAGAGCGAGGCGGCCGTGGCGCCCGGCGATGCGTTGCACGCCTGCAGGAAGCGGGTTGCCCCGCCCAGCCCCAGGAAATGGCACATGTAGAGATCGGTGGCGTTGGCATCGCGCCCGATCGAGCGACCCAGGCTCTGGGCATTGTCGCTCGCATAGGAGGCCGCCATCAGCGAGGCGGGGCCGGCCTGCTCGCGCAGGGCCATCACCGCCTGTCGATATTGGGGCGCGACGGTGAAGCCGCCGCCCGCCTTGGGCGTGATCGCGTCCGCCGCCCAGCCATAGCCATGCTCGGTGCCATGCTTCTTGACGATGGCAAGCCAGCTCTGGTCGAGAAACTGGTAAAGGCCGGTGGCGCTGCTGTTGCCGGCCCTGGCCGTGGGATTGAGGCCGCTTTCGCTTTTCGCCTGCGCCAGCAGATAGGAGAAATCGACGCCGGTGCGCTGGGCCGCCGTGCCGATCGCGGAGCGCACGTCATCGCGCGCGCTCTCGATACCGGAGGGGAGGCGACTGATGGACACGGGTACACGAGGCTCCGACTGGCTCGTGCACAGTGTCGTCAATAATGGTTAAGGAAAGGTAACCACGCCTGCGGGACTCGTTAACGGCCGCGATGCCGGCCTTTTTAGCCCCGGCCGGCGAAAAAATGCCGGGATGCGACGAACCGTGCGTCAGCGGATCGGGCCGCGCGCCGATTCGTAGGCGGCGCCGAGCGCGAGCAGCCTCGCCTCGCTCCACGCCGGGCCGATGAAGCTGAGGCCCACCGGCAGCCCCTTCACCGCGCCCATCGGCACCGTGAGGTGCGGATAGCCGGCGACGGCGGCGATGCTGCCCGTGCCCGGCCCGCGCCGGCCGCTGTCTCCGTTGACCGGATCGATCAGCGAGGCGGGATTACGGGTGGGGGCGACCAGCACGGCCACGTCATTGTCGCGCAGCAGGCGATCAATGCCGTCCGGCCCGGCATGGCGCTTCGCCCGATCGCGCGCGGCGAGATAATCGGGATTGTCCGGCGGCCTGCCCGCTTCGGCCTCCACAAAGCTTTCCTGCCCGAACAGGGGCATTTCCATATCCGCATGCGCGCTGTTGAACGCGATCAGATCGGCCAGCGTGCGCGTGGCGACGGCGGGCGCGGCATCGGCCAGATAGGCGTTCAGATCCGCCTTGAACTCGGTCATCAGCACGACATGCTCGTCCGCGCCGATCGTGGAATCGAAGCCGCTCCTCGCGATATCGACGAGGATCGCGCCCTGCGCGCGGAGACGCGCGAGCGCCGTTTCGAACACCGCGTCCGTGCCGGCTGAGAAGCCGGTGTCGAAGCGCATCACGCCGATGCGAACGCCCTTCAGCGCGCCGGGCACGAGCGTGGCGGCATAATCGGTGCGGTGCGCGTCCGCCTGCGCCGTGGCCGGATCGGCGGGATCGCTGCCGGCGATGGCGGCCAGAACCAGCGCCGCATCGCGCACCGTGCGCGTCATCGGGCCGGGCGTATCCTGGCTGTGGCTGATCGGCACGATGCGTGCGCGGCTGACAAGGCCCACCGTGGGCTTGAGGCCGACAATGCCGTTGAAGGCGGCCGGGCCGGTAATCGATCCGTCCGTCTCGGTGCCGATCGCCAGATCGACGAGCCCCGCCGCGACGGCGGCGCCGCTTCCCGCCGAGGAGCCGCCGGGGCTGCGCGCGGGATCGTGCGGATTGCGCGTCTGCCCGCCAACCGCGCTCCAGCCCGAGACGGACGCGGTGGAGCGGATGTTCGCCCATTCGCTGAGATTGGTCTTGCCGAGGATCACCGCGCCGGCGCGGCGCAGGGCCGCCACGATCGGCGCGTCGCGGCCGGTGACGTTCGCGGCGAGCGCGAGGCTGCCCGCCGTGGTCGGCTGGTCGGCCGTCTCGATATTGTCCTTGATGAGGATCGGGCGGCCAAAGAGGAGCCCGCGCGCCATGCGCTGCCGATCCAGCGTGCGTGCCTGCGCGATCGCGGCCGGATTCGTCGCGATCACGGCCTTCAGGCTGGGATCTTCCCGCGCGATCCGGGCGAGCGCCTCGATCGTCGCCCGTTCGGCGGGGCCGGGGGGAGGGGCGGCGGCGGGGGCGCTCACGGCGGCGAGTGCCGTGATGAGCAACCCCGCCGCCCGCCGGATCAAAGCTGCTTGGCGCCCGCGTCGGTGCCGGTCTCGGCCTTCTTCTTGGCGGCCAGCTCGATCGCCTCGATGATGATCTGCTTCGCTTCGGCCGTATCGCCCCAGGCGCCGATACGGACCCACTTCTTCTTCTCCAGATCCTTGTAATGGGTGAAGAAGTGCTCGATCTGCTGCATCACGATCTCGGGCAGATCGCCCTTTTCCTCGACATCGTGATAATAAGGGAAGGTGGAGTCCGTGGGCACGCAGACGAGCTTCTCGTCACCGCCGGCCTCGTCTTCCAGCTTCAGCACCGCGATCGGGCGTGCGCGGACGACACAGCCCGGAATGAAGGGCGAGCGCGAGATGACGAGCGCGTCGAGCGGATCGCCGTCCGGCGAAAGCGTGTGCGGCACGAAGCCGTAATTCGCCGGATAGCGCATCGGCGTGTGCAGGATGCGATCGACGAAGAGCGCACCGGATTTCTTGTCGAACTCATATTTGATCGGCTCGCCCCCGGTGGGCACTTCGATCACGACATTGAGTTCGTGCGGCGGGTTGGAACCCGTGGGGATGAGATCGATGTTCATAGCGAGCGGGGGTCGTAATGGTGCGGCGCAGCAGGGGCAAGCCGCTTCTCGACTAAGACTTTTTGGCGACAGGTGACGCCCGCCCGGCAATTCTCTATCTGCGCGCGCAGATATGGCGAAGATCGAGACACCGAAGGCCGTGCGCGGCACCCAGAGTATGTTGGGCGAGGAGGCGCAGCGCTTCGCGAAGGTCGTGGAGACGTTCGAACGCGTGCGCCGTCTCTACGGATTCGGCCGGGTGGAAGTGCCCGTGTTCGAGGCGACCGCCGTCTTCTCGCGGTCGCTCGGCGAGACGACCGATGTCGTCTCCAAGGAGATGTACACGTTCGAGGATCGCGGCGGCGACAGCCTCACGCTGCGCCCCGAATTCACGGCGGGCATCGCGCGGGCCTACCTTACCGAGGGGTGGCAGCAATATGCGCCGCTGAAGGTGGGCACGCACGGGCCGCTCTTTCGCTACGAACGCCCGCAGAAGGGGCGCTTCCGCCAGTTTCACCAGCTGGACGCCGAAGTGATCGGCGCGGCGGAACCCCAGGCTGACATCGAACTGCTCTCTTTCGCGGATAACCTGTTGCGCGAACTGGGCGTGGCCGATGGTGTGACACTGCAACTGAACACGCTGGGCGATTCGGAAACACGCGAGGCGTGGCGAAAGGCGCTGGTCGCGCATTTCGAGGGCGCGAAGGATGCGCTATCCGAAGAGAGCGTCGCGCGGCTGGCGAAGAATCCGCTGCGCATCCTGGACAGCAAGGATCCGCGCGACCGGCCGGTGGCGGATGCCGCGCCGAGCATCGATGCCTATATGTCGAGGGAGGCGGGCGCCTTCTTCGAGGCGGTCGAGAAAGGCCTGCAGGCGGCCGGTGTCGCGTATCAGCGTAATGCGCGGCTGGTGCGCGGCCTCGATTATTACCGCCACACCGCCTTCGAATTCGTCACGGATCGGCTGGGCGCGCAGGGCACGGTGCTGGGCGGCGGGCGATATGACGGGCTGATCGAGACCTTGGGCGGCCCGCATACGCCGGCCGTGGGCTGGGCGGCCGGGATCGAGCGTTTGGCGATGCTGATCGATGTGCCGGCGCGCGATACGCCTGTGTTCGCGGTATTGGCAGATACTCCCGCCGACGAAATCCACGCCGCGACCGTTACGCGCAAGCTTCGCGAGGCGGGATGCGAGGTCAACAATGGTTATGCGACCAAGGTGAAGCGAAAGGCGGAACTGGCCCGGAAAGCGCGCGTCGATGCGATGGTATATGTTCGCGGTGTGCCGGGTGAACTGGTACGCCTGAATGTAAGCGTACCGGAAAACAGTGCCTTTTCCGCTGGGCAGCTTGACGCAATCGTGCGTGCGGTCATCACAGATGACGTGCTTAGGACGCTCACTGTTTCATGATCACCATACCCCTCGAACGCATCCGCCAGATCGAGGCGCGACGCGACGAACTCGCGGCGCAGATGTCGCGTGGTGATCTCGCGGCGGATCAGTTCGTGCGGCTTTCCAAGGATTATGCCGAGCTGGAGCCGGTGGCGCAGGCCGCCTCCGAAGTGCGACGCTATCGGCAGGAGCTGGATGCCCTCTCCTACATGATCGAGGATGAGGAGGCCGATCCCGAGTTGAAGAGCATGGCCGGCGAGGAACTGGCCGATCTGAAGGACAAGCTGGTCGCGGCGGACCGCCGGCTCGCGCTCGCGCTGCTGCCCAAGGATGCGGCGGACGAGCGCTCCGCCATCCTCGAAATCCGCGCCGGCACGGGCGGGGACGAGGCGGCCCTGTTCGCGGGCGATCTCTTCCGGATGTATCAGCGCTATGCCGACGATCGCGGCTGGCGGGTGGAAATGATGTCCGCCTCCACCGCCGAAATGGGCGGTTTCAAGGAAGTGGTCGCCGCGATCACCGGTGCGGGCGTGTTCGCCAGGCTGAAGTTCGAGAGCGGGGTGCATCGCGTGCAGCGCGTGCCCGTCACCGAAAGCGGCGGGCGCATCCATACCTCCGCCGCCACCGTGGCCGTGCTGCCCGAGGCCGAGGAGGTGGACGTGCAGATCGCGGACAAGGATCTGCGGATCGACGTCTATCGCTCGTCCGGCCCCGGTGGCCAATCCGTCAACACCACGGATTCGGCGGTGCGGATCACGCATCTGCCCACGGGCACGGTGGTGATCCAGCAGGACGAGAAATCGCAGCACAAGAACAAGGAAAAGGCGATGAAAGTGCTGCGCGCCCGCCTTTACGAGGCCGAGCGCGAGCGGCTGGCGAACGAGCGTTCGGGCGCCCGCAAATCCATGGTGGGTTCAGGCGACCGGAGCGAGCGTATCCGCACCTACAATTTCCCGCAGGGGCGCGTGACCGATCATCGCATCAACCTGACGCTGCATCGCCTGCCCGAAATCCTGGAGGGCGGCGGGCTGGAGGAACTCGTCTCCGCGCTGATCGCGGAGGACGAGGCCGAGCGGCTGGCGCTGCTCTCGGAATGAATTTGGGGGTATGACGTCGGAATCATGCCACTCCTGCTGATCCTCGCGCTGGCGATGGCGGATCCGCCGACCGAGCCGATCGCGGCGGCGGGCGCGGAGGTGCGCCAGAAGATCGTGGAGGCGATCCGCAACTGCCCGGACAATAAGGGGGAGGAAATCGTCGTCTGCTCCAGGGATCGCGGCATCGCCGAATCCTATCGCCTGCCCAAACTGGATCCGCGCTACGCCGATGCGGAGCCGAAGCTGAAGACCACGCAGGAGGCGCTGGACGGCACGGGCGACGGTGGCTTCGGATCGTGCGGCGCGGTCGGCATCGGCGCCGGCACGGGCTGCGCGCTTCGGGATTATAACGCCTGGGGGGACTGGAAACGCCGCCAGCGCGCCGCGCGGCAGGCCCAGGGCGGGCGGTGACGCGGATAGTGACGAGCACGGTGACGAGCCCTGGCGAGGGGCGGCCGCTGATGACTGTCGACGGCGCGCTGCGGGATGCGGCCGCGCGGCTTTCCGGGATCAGCCCCACCGCGCGGCTGGATGCCGAGCTGCTGATGGCCCATGCGCTGGGCATCGATCGCGGCGGGCTGCTGCTGGGCGATCGCGGTGGCGCGGCGCCCGATGCGTTCGCCGGCTATGTGGCGCGGCGGGCGGCGCGGGAGCCCGTGGCCTATATCACCGGCCGGCGTGATTTCTGGACGATCAGCCTGGCGGTGACGCCCGACGTGCTGATCCCCCGGCCGGACAGCGAGACGCTGATCGAGGCGGCGATCGATCATTTCGCCGGCCGCGCGCCGCCGGCCCGTATCCTGGATCTGGGCACGGGATCGGGCGCGCTGCTGCTCGCGGCGCTTGCCGAATGGCCGGAGGCGACGGGCGTCGGCGTCGATATCTCCGCGCCCGCGCTGGCGGTGGCACGGGCCAATGCGGCGGCGCTGGGCTTTTCCGGACGCGCGCATTTCGTGGAGGGCGGATGGCGGGGCGATGCGCGGGCCGATCTCGTCCTGTGCAACCCCCCCTATATCGGCACGGACGAGGCGTTGCCCGCGGGCGTGACGGATTATGAGCCGGCCGGCGCCTTGTGGGCGGGTGCGGACGGGCTGGACGATTATCGCGCGATCGCGCCGTTGCTGGATTTCGCGGAAGGCGGCGTCGCCGTAATCGAGATCGGCATCGGGCAGGGCGAATCGGCCGCCCGCCTGTTTCGCGATGCCGGCTTCGCGGTGGCCGTTCGCCGCGATCTGGAAGGGCGGAATCGTGCCCTTGTCGTCACGCGCTGAAACAATCGCGTCGCATTGCGGCAAATCACGATTTCTTACGCTTCGTTAACCCTGTTTCCCCTTGTGGAGAGGGCGGTGAGCCATTACATGGGCGGGCAGGACATGGGTGAGCCAGCAGCGTGAAGCGCAGCTTTCCCCAACCCCAAACCTCCAGGCTAGGCCGTCCCTTCGGCGTCTCGGCAGTGTGAGTGACCATGGTGTGCCGTTCGCACGCCATCGGCCTGGGCTTGGGCTGTTATTCCGGGCGGGATGCCCGGAACCGATCTTCCGGGAAGGGCCCGGAATGGGAGTGGTAACGACCACCAGTGACTGAAGGATCAGGCGAAGTTGATGAATAATCGTCAGAACGGCCGCAGGCGCGGCCGTGGCGGTCAGCAGGCGCGCAATGGTCAGCCGGGCAGCCAGGATCGCGGGAATCGTATCGATAATCGCGCGCGCGGCAATGCCGCCCAGCTTCTCGAAAAGTATAAGAGCCTTGCGCGCGACGCCCAGATGGCCGGCGACCGCGTGAACACCGAATATTATCTGCAGTTCGCGGATCATTATTTCCGCGTGCTGGCGGAAAGCCGCAGCCGCTTCGAGGAGCAGCGCCCGCAGCAGGCGCGCCACGAGAATTTCCGCGACGATTTCCAGGATGGCGACGACGAGCAGGAAGGCCAGAACGGCTTCGACCAGCGCGCCGAGGGCCAGAATGGCTGGAATGACGGCGAGGATGAACGTCCGCGCCAGGATGAGCGCCAGCGCCAGCAGGATCGTCCGCGTCGCTTCGAGCGCCAGGAGCGCAACGAGCAGCGCGCCGAGCCGCGTGGCGAACGCGCCGCCGAGGGCAACGATCAGCCCGCCGCCGTGGCCGAGGATGCAGCGCCGCGCGGCGAGCGCCGCCCGCGCCGTGAGCGTGCGCCGCGCACCGGCCAGGCACCGCGCGCCGAAGCGGGCGAGGCAGAGCCTTCCGAGCGGATCGAGGTGGATCGCCTGCCGGCCGGCTTCGCCACCATCCCGGCCGCGCCTGTCGCCGCCGATCAGGGCGAGGCCGGCGAGGTGGAGGCACCCCGCCCCCGCCGCCCGCGCGCGCCCCGCAAGCCCAAGGCGGAAACAGCCACCGTCGACGCCTGAACGCCTGCGCGAGACAGAGGAGGGAGCGGCTTTCGGGTCGCTCCCTTTTTTGTGCCCGCGCGCCTTGGCCTCGCCGCATTGGCGCGACGCGCCGCCGGCTATTTCCCGCCGGCGATCCTGCGCGCTTCGTCCAGCCCGGCATTGATCGAGGCGATGATGCCGTCGCCCATGCTGGGAGCCGCGATCGCCATCAGCACGAGGCCGGCAAGGAGGGTGGCGGGCAGGCCGACCGCGAACAGGTTCATCGCGGGTGCCGAGCGCGAGAGCATCCCCATCACGATCTGCACCAGGATCAGCGCGAAGCCCACGGGCAGCGCGATCGAGAGGCCGGCCGCGAACAGATCGCCCCCGAACATGACGAGCCCGCGCAGGCTTTCCGACGCGGGCATGGCCGCGCCCACGGGCAGCGCGCGATAGCTGTCCACGATGATCGTCGCGAGGCTGAGATGGCCGCCGATCGACAGGAACAGGAAGGTGGCGACGATCGAGAGGAACTGGCCGAGCGCGGGGCTGCCCGATCCCGAATGCGGATCGATCATCTGCGCGAAGCCGAGGCCCATCGTGTTGCCGATCGTCTCGCCCGCCAGCAGCGCCGACGAAAAGCCGATCTGCACGGCGAAGCCGAGTGCGAGGCCCGCCATCACCTCCCCGATCACCAGCACGACGCCTGCGACCGAGGTGACCCCGTCCGGCGGCAGCTGGAACGGAACCGCCATCAGCCCGGCCATGCCGACGGCGAGGCTGACGACGAGGCGAAGCTGCACCGGCACCGAGGCCATGCCGAAGATGGGCGCGGCGAAGAAGGCCGCACCCGGCCGGATCATCGCCACCAGCCAGAGCCAGAGCTGATCCTCGACATGTTCGAAGCCCTGCGGGAACATCAGCCGGCCATGCCCCGGCCGGCGCGGGAGCGTGGGGCCGCGGGCGGATCGCCGGGGAAGCGGGGCGCCCGCATGCGCGGGGGCACGGCCGCGCAGGCGCGCCTCATCGCACCAGATCGGGGATGCGGGCGAAGATATCGCGCGTGAAATCCGCGATCAGATAGAGGATCGCGCCGCCAAACAGCGCGAGCGCGATGCCGACGATGATGAGCTTGGGGACGAAGGACAAGGTCTGCTCGTTGATCGAGGTGGCGGCCTGGATCATGCCGAGGATCAGGCCCGCCGCCAGCGCCGGAATCAGGATCGGCGAGGCGGCCAGCGCGAGGATCCACAGCGCCTGCTGCGCGACGCCGATGAAATAATCGGGCGATGCGGGCTCCATCAGCCTCTCCCGTTCGCGAAGGGCGCGGCATGCCCGCGCACGCACCCGGGCCGCACGTTCACGTCTGGAAACTCGCGGCGAGGCTGCCCATCGTCAGCGCCCAGCCATCGACCAGCACGAACAGCAGCAGCTTGAACGGCATCGAGATGATCGAGGGCGAGAGCATCATCATGCCGAGCGCCATCAGCGTGGAGGCGACGACGAGATCGATGATGAGGAAGGGCAGGAAGATCAGGAAGCCGATCTGGAAGGCGGTCTTCAGTTCGGAGGTGACGAAGGCTGGCAGCAGGATCGAGAAGGGCACTTCTTCGGGCCGGTTGAACTTGGGCGCCTTGCCCATGTCCGCGAAGAGCTTGAGATCCGTCTGGCGCGTCTGCTTGATCATGAAGCCATGCAGCACGTTGCCCGATCGCGCGATCGCCTCCTCGATCGGGATCTGGCCCGCGCCATAGGGGCGATAGGCGCTCTGCGTGATCTGATCGATCGCGGGGCGCATCACGAACATCGAGAGGAAGAGGGCGAGGCCGACCAGCACCTGATTGGGCGGCGTCTGTTGCAGGCCCAGCGCCTGCCGCAGGATCGAGAGGACGATGATGATGCGCGTGAAGCTCGTCATCATCAGCACCAGCGACGGCAGCACCGTCAGCAGGCTCATCAGCAGCAGGATCTGCAGGCTGAGCGACAGCGGCTGGCCGGTGCCGCCGATCGTGCGCATGGCGCGATCGAGGCCACCCGAGGGATTGGGGGGCGGCGCGGGCGGGGTGATGCCGGGCGCGGCCTGCGCCAGCGCCGGATGGGCGAGGATCAGCGCAAGGAAAAAGGCGAGTGCCAGAAGAAGCCCGGCCTTGAGCGCTCCGCGTCTTGCGGGCGACGTGGAAGAGCGGGTTGCCAGCGTTGCACCGGGTGCCGGCGCTTCGAGGCGCTCGGCACGAACGGCGGAGCGGAGAGCCCACTCCGGCACGTTACTCGCCATCCGGCACCACGAAGGTGGGGGCGTCGGTCTCGGCGATCTTGTCGACCCGCCCGCGCGAGACGGCGAGGAGATAGCGTTTGCCCGCGAATTCCACGACGGCGAGCCGGCTCAGCGGCCCCATCGGCATCGCATCCACGATGCGGATGGCGCGCTCGCGCTGGCCGAAGGCCAGGCCCGGCTGGAAGCGGCGGTAGAGCCACAGCGAAAGGAAGGCGAGGCCGCCCACCAGAGGCACCAGCAATAACAGCCGGGCCAGGTATTCCAGCATCATTTCCGGCGTTCGAGTCCTCCCAGTCGCGCCTCGGCGGCCACGACATCGACGACCCTTATGCCGAACTTGCCACCCACAGTCACCACCTCGCCGCGCGCGACGAGCGTGCCGTTGACGAGGATGTCCAGCAATTCGTTGGCGGCGCGATCCAGCTCCACCACGGAGCCTTCCGCCAGATCCATCAGCTCAGCCAGCTTCAGGCTGGTGGAGCCCACCTCGACCGACAGGCGCAGCGGAATATCCGCCAGCAGCCGATAGTTACGGCCGGCGAGCGCCGATTCCGAGCTCATCGTCGGGGCTTCCATCATGTCGCTCATCATTCAACCTACTCTTTCGACTAGCATAGCGGCGCGCCCATCCTGTTCGCCGATCTGCCCTTCCGCGACGGTGCGGTTGGCGATCAGCAGGGGGGTACGCGGCAATATCTGGATCGGGATCACGTCGCCCGGCTTCAGCGTCATCAGCTGCGCGACCGAGATTTCCGGCCGGGCGAGGATGCTGCGCACAGGCAATTGCACTTCCGCGAGCGAGGCGGCGAGCATCGAGCGCCAGGCCGTGTTGCCCGAGGGCGCCTCGTCATGCACGCGCTTCGACATCTGCTCCTCGATCGGCCGCAGCATGGCGAGCGGATAGAGGACGGTGATCGTGGCCGGCTGGCCTTCCGTCGGCGTGATCGTGAAATTCTGGACGACCACCTGATCGTCGGGGCGCACGAAGCGGATATGAAAGCGGCTCGTCTCGCGCTGGGCCAGCATCGCCTCGACCGGCATGATATCGCGCCATGCCTCGACGAGGAGGCCGGAGACCTTTTCCAGCAGGCGGGCGAGCAGCAATTCCTCGCTTGCGGAAAATTCCATCCGCTTGCTGGCGTTTGGCTGCGGGCCGCTATGCCCGCCATAGAAACGCTCGATCAGCGCGGCGACGAAATCGGCGGGCACGGCGATCAGCATGCCGCCCTTCATCGGCTGCAGCCGGTAATGGCTGAGGCTGATGAGGTTGGGCTGCGCTTCCAGCCAATCGTCGAAGGCGCGCGTCGTGAGTGGCACGACGGAAACCTGCGTGCGCACCTGGACGAAAGGCTCGATCACGGTGCGCAGCGAGCGGGCGATCTTCTCGCCCATCCGCTCAAGGCCGCTCAGGCGCTCGGCCGGGCGGAAACTGTCGCTGCCCAGCGCGAAAGCGCGCACCTCGGGGCCGTGGCGCGGCGCTTCGTCCGTCCCTTCCGAGAGGATGTCCGCGCTGCCCATCGACGAGAAAGGATCGCCGGCGGCGTCGGTCATTGGATGATGAAGCTCGTGAAGAAGACGTCGGCGACACCGCCAAAGCCCTCATTCTGTTTCAGCGTCTGGTTGATCGAATCGCGCAGCTGCTTGCGCAGTTCCGATTTGCCCTGCGGCGTGCTGAGCGCCTCGGCATGCTGCTGGCCCAGCACCTGCAGGATCGCCGAGCGCACCGGCATGTCGGCCGCCTTGAGATTGTTGACCACCTTCATGTCGTAGAAGGTGGAGACGCCGATGCCCACCTGCAGGAAACCGTCCGTATCCGCCAGGTTCGACGTGAACGGCTGCTCCATCGCATAATAGGTCGCCTGATATTGCGAGGGATCGGGATTGGCCGGTTCCGGGCCGGTATCGGGCGTGCCGCCGCCGCCGGAGATATTGCTCTTCTCGCCGCCGCCCTCACCGTGGCCGCCGCCCTCGCCGCCGCCTTCGGAATGGCCGTCCTCGCTCTTCAGCATCAGCTTTGGGCGATTCGGATCTTCCTTCTTCTCATGCGCGCCGCCGCCGGATTTGCCGGCAGCCCACAGGCCCGCGCCCGCGCCGCCGCCCACCAGCACGAGCGGCAGCACGCCGAACATCACCAGCTTCTTGACCAGTCCGCCCTTCTTCTTGGGCTTCGGATCGGCGGGGGCGTCGCTCATGCCTTACATTCCCTACGCATAAAGATCGGATCGGCTGCCGGCCTGGCTGGCCGGCGCCGTCTCATCCGCTTCTGCGGGATTAAGGTTAACAAATGTCTGATCGCGGGATGGATCGCGCTGCGATTGCCCTTGCGCGAGGCTGGAAAAGGAGGACGCGCCCCCCTGCTGGCCCGACGAACCCGCGCCGGAGCCGCCGAGGTCCACGCTCGTTTCCCGCAGGGTGAGCCCCTGCGCGCGCGCTTCGGCGGCGAGTCGCGGCTGGGCATCCTGCAGCATCGCGCGGCCGGCCTCCGTATCGGCGCTCAGGCGGATCGAGGCACCGTCGGCGCTGTGCGCGATATGGACGGTGAGGCTGCCCAGATGGTGCGGATCGAGGCGGAAACTGAGCGAGCCATCCTTGCCGGCCGTCGCGGCGATATCGCGCGCCAGCGTATCCAGCCACTGGCCATCCTGCGCGACCGAAAGCTCGCGCGTGACGGCCGCATCCGTTGCGGGCGCGGCGGGGCCGGCGGCGCCGGCATCCTGCGTCGCGCCGGTCGTCTGGACGGAGGGGGAGAAAAGCGCGGCCGCCGGATCCGGGGTGGCCGTGAGCGGATCCTTCGATCGATCGGCGGTAGCGACTGTCGCTTCCGCGACCGAAGCGGTGGAGGCGGCGTGGGTGGGGGCCTGCGCATCGCGCGATACGGCGTTGCGGATCGCGGCCAGCACTTGCTGGTCGGCTGCCGAGGGGGCCGCCTTGGCGGTGTCGGTTGTGCCGGCCTTGGCGGCCGCTGCCGCCGTCTGGTTCCCTTCTGCGGTCGCGGCCGGGGCGACGCCCGCGAAAAGGCGCGCGGCGATGCCGGCAAAGCGGGTGGAACGGGCCTGCGTCGAGGAATCGGCGGCGGGCTGGCTGTCCGCCTCGGCCGTCGCGGCGTCCGCCGGCATGCCCTTCGTGGCCGTGCCGATCGCGCGCGCACCTGTTGTGGTGGGATCGACGGCTGCCGTCGCGGTGGTGGTCGTCGCCGGCGCTGCCGTCGCAACCGGCACGGCCACGGCCGGAGGCGGCGGCGCGAGCGCCAGCATCATGGCCAGCTGCGGATCATCCTTGCCCTCCGCATCATCCGAACCATCGTCCTTCGGCGCATCGCCCGTCTCTTCGCCGTCCTGCTCCAGAACGGGCAGGGTTTCCGGCGCGGCCGGTGTCGCAGGCGCGGGCGTCTTCGTGGCGGGCGTGCCGGCGATGGCGACTGGCACCGGAATCGGCGGCGTGGTCGTGTCCGGGGTGGCGGTCGCCGGATCGGTCGCGGGGGCGAGCGAGGCAAGCAGGGCCGCGAACGGATCGGGCGCGCCATCGGCGGACGCCGCTGTGGAGCCCGCGGCCGGCGACGTGCTGGTGCCGGGCGTGGCGGGTGCGGCCGTGGGGGGCGCGATCGAAAGGGTCGCGATATCAGTCATTCCCGGCTTCCTTGCGACGCGGGCGGAAGGACGCCGCCATCCGCTCCTCGATCATCTTGTGCATTTCCGCGACGGCGCGGACCTGCAGCCGCTCGGCGCTTTCGCGTGCGATGTGGGCGCCGATCCGCTCCTGCGAGCGCAGTTCCACGGCTTCCTTCGCCGAACCGATCGCCTTGCTGAGGCCGTGGCGCACGTCATCCAGCCGCATCGCCAGTTCGCGCGCATTGCCAAGCGCGGCGCCGCTGGTGATCCCCGCTTCGCCCGAGAGGCTGGCGCGCAGGGTTTGCAGCCGATCGGCATTGCCTTCGAGCTGCACGAGCTTGCTCTCGGCCTGCGCGGCGGCGCCGACTGCCTGGAGATGCTGGACCCGGCGGACGCGGGCGATTCGGGCGCGTTGAGCGGCTAGGGACTTCATGAGCCGAAGTTTGCGATCAATGTGGTAACCGAGTCGTTAAGCGAAACGAGTTCTTTCTGCCCCTGGCGCACGAAATCGAGGATGACCGGCATGTGCGCGATCGCGGCATCGATCATCGGATCGGAACCCTGGCGATAGGCGCCCATCAGGATGAGATCGCGATTCTCATCATAGGTGGACCACAGGCGGCGCAGCGTGCGCGCCGCATCCTGCTGCTCCGGGCCGGTAATGTCGGACATGACGCGCGACAGGGATTTGCCGACATGGATGGCGGGGAAGACGCCCTGTTCGGCCAGGCTGCGCGCGAGCACGATATGCCCGTCCACGATGGCGCGCGCCGTATCCACGATCGGATCGTCGGTGGTGTCGTCGCCATCCGCCAGCACGGTATAGAGCGCGGTGATCGATCCGCCGGTGCGCGAATCGGCGCCGGCGCGCTCGCACAGGCGCGGGATCAGGCCGAGCGCGGAAGGCGGATAGCCCTTCATCGTGGGCGGCTCGCCCAGCGACAGGCCGATCTCGCGCTGGGCATGGGCGACGCGCGTGAGCGAATCGATCAGCAGCAGCACGCGCTTGCCCTGATCGCGGAAATATTCGGCGATGGCGGTGGCGCGCATCGCGGCGCGCAGGCGCAGGATCGGCGGATGATCGGCGGGCACGGCGACAACCGCCGTCTTGGCGCGCACATCGCCGCCGAGCTTGGTTTCGAGAAAGTCGGAGACTTCGCGGCTGCGCTCGCCGACCAGGCCCACCACGATCACGTCGGCCTCCGCCCCGGCGAGGATCTGCCCCATCAGCACCGATTTGCCGACGCCGGAGCCCGCGACGATCGCGATGCGCTGGCCCACGCCCGCCGTGAGCAAGGCGTTGATCGCGCGCACGCCGGTATCGAACGGCTCGGTCACGCGCGCGCGATCCAGCGGGTTGGCGCGCGTGCCGGCGAGCGGCCAGCGGCCCTTGGTGACGATCGGGCCGAGCCCGTCGAGCGGATTGCCGAGCGCATCCACCACGCGGCCGAGCAGGCCCTCGCCCACATCCACCGTGGTGCCGCGCCGATCGGGCTCCACGCGCGCGCCGGCCGAATGGGGCGCATCGGCGTCCAGCGCCATCAGCAGCGTGCGATCGCCGCGAAAGCCGACCACCTCGGCCAGCGCGGCGCGGCCATCCGCATCGATCACGCGGGCATTGGAGCCCACCGGTTCCTGAAAGCCGGTCGCCTCCAGCATCAGCCCGTCATAGGAAGCGAGCCGGCCGATGCGGCGCGGGCTCATATGGCCGATGTCCAGGCTTTCCAGAATCTGGGCCGCGCGCGCGGCGATGCTGGCGGGGGCGGGGCCGGAAGGGGCGGTGGAGCTGTGCATGCGGATCCGCTTCTGACGGCAAATCCTTAAAAAGAGGGTTAAGGCGGATTAAGCCCGGGAGGCTGGCCGCTCCGATATGGCGGCTGTTGGTGGTTAAGCGACGGCGGCTTTCGGGCCGCTGTTGCATCTTGGAAAGCCCGATTGGGGTAACCGGGCAAGCTGCTAATGATCGAACCGAGTTCCGATTTTATCGTGATCGTCGCTCCAGTAGATGTACATGGCCCTGCCAACGAGAGCATTCAGAGGCACCATGCCGACTCCACCCAATGATCGGGGGACACGACTATCAGCCGAAAAATCTCTATTGTCACCCAATACAAAAAAATGATCCTCAGGAACAAGAGTCTGCTCCATATTATCGAATTCGAAGGTGCCGGCGTCGAATATATCGTGCGGGTAAGTCTCTCCCGGCAAGCGCTCGATCAATATTAAAACGGGCTTCTCTACTCCATAACCTCTGAATATCTTTGATCCATGCGGGGTCCGTGTTGCGGGCTGTCCATTCACGATCGGCACGCCGTTCCGCATGGCAATCCGATCCCCTTCGATCGCAGCGATGCGACTTATCCGAACACCGTCTGGTCCCCTAAAGAGAACAACCTCTCCGCGTCTCAGCGGCCCCCGCCACCGCATATCAGCTATAACTTTGTCATTCTTTGCGGCGGTTGGAGCCATGCTATCGGACGGTAGATAATAGCCCTTATAGAAGTTCTGCATTAGCGGTGGCATGAATTGCATCAGAAGAAGAACAGAAACTGCGATGGCCAGGATCGAATACCAATGAGACCACCACTTTAGAGGTGCTCGTACCCTGCTTCTGGTCCAAGTCAGGGTGATAGGTATGAGGTAGAGTGCCGCTAGCGAGATAAAAGTCAGAACAAGTGCGATCGTCGCGCTAAAATATCCGACGATGGGGAAATTTCCCTGACCGAACACGAACAGGATAACGACGACGAATGGAGCGAATAGCAGCGGTACGCCCGTCCGCCAGTCGTTCAAACGAATAAGGCCGAGGCCAGGGGTTATCAGGTTTAACGCCACGATCCCTATTCGGGCCAAAAACCCGCGTCTTTTGGAGCGATCGATAACAGCGTCGTCCATGGCTCGCCCCTTCCGTGCGCCGCTTGTATGACTGGTATTTGGGGCTGGATAAAGACTCCCTCAGTTTCGCAACTGGGGTGCAGGCCGCTACTCGGTCCAACCCGAGGATCGGCATATATCGCACCTGTCCTCGGGCACCAGTCACAGGCCGCCGCGCGCTTTCGGTCAGCGGCGGCTGCTCATCGCATCCAGCAGGGTGCGCAGTTTTTCCATGCGGATGGCGGGGCCATCCTCGATCCAGCCGGTGGCGGTTTCGGCGACGACCGAGCCTTCGGCGATCGTGGGATCGGCGACGAGCTTCAGATCGGGGCGCAACCCTTCGATGCGGGCAACATCGGCCGGATTGAGCCGCAGCCTGGCCGGGGCGCCATCCTCCGCGATCATGGCGGCGACGGTATTGGTGCGCTCGGCCAGCAGATCGGTGTCGATCGCGGCGGCTTCGCCCACCACCTGGCGGACGAGCCGCGAGACGGTTTCGGAAAGCAGGCGGGCGAGATCGGCGGGCGGCTCCGCGCCGACGCCGGCCAGCGCGGCAGCGAGGCGATCGAACGCCGCATGCTCGGTTTCCAGCGCGGCGAGCGCGGTGCGATGCCCCTCGTCAAAGCCCTGAGCATAGGCCTCGGCGCGCTGCGCCTCGCTGTCATCGATGGCGTCGGCCGGGCCTTCCGGCTGGGGCGGGCTCGGCTCGCTGGCCCAGGCGGAGAAGCCCGAACCGCCATTGCCGGAGGGCGTGGCGGTGAAGCGCCTCGGCGCGGGACGCGTCCATACCGGCACGGCCGGCGCATCGGCAAAGGCGCTGTTATTGGCGAGAAAGCCCGACATATCAGACATAATCGTCGTCCTTGCCGCCAAGATTGATCGTGCCTTCGCTGGCGAGGCGGCGGGCGATGGAGAGCATTTCCTTCTGCGCTTCCTGCACCTCCGCCAGACGCATCGGGCCGCGATCCGCGATCGAATCCTGGATCGACTGGGCCGCGCGGCTGGACATGCAGCCGAACATCTTGGCCTTGAGCGCCTCGCTCGCGCCCTTGAGCGAGACGACCAGCACGTCGCTCTCCACGGTGCGCAGCAGCGTGCCGAGGCTCTTGTCGTCAAGCGACATGAGATTGTCGAAGACGAACATCTCGTCCTCGATCGTGCGGGCGAGATTCTTGTCGAGCTTCTGCAGCGCCTTGAGGATGCGGCTCTCGGCGGCCTTGCGGCTGTTGTTGACGATCTGCGCGGCCTCGCTGGTGCCGCCGCGGCGGGTGGCGGCGCCGGACTTGGGCTGCGAAACCGGGCGGAGCAGCAGGCGCTCCACATCCTGCAACGCTTCCGAGCTGATCGGCCCCAGCGTAGCGACGCGGTGGATGAGCTGCGGCTGGAGATCCTCCGGCATCTGCTGGAGCACGTCGGCCGCGATCGGCGGCTCGAGATGGGCGAGCACGACGGCGATCAGCTGCGGATGCTCATTCTCGATCAGCAGCGCAATGGTCATCGGATCCATCCACTTCAGCGCATCGAGGCTGGGTCCGCGCGTGGGCGGCGTGATGCGATCGAGGATCGTGCCGGCGCGCTCGGGGCCGAGCGCGCGCTCCATCATGCCCTTGATCTGCTGATCTGCGGCATAGCCGATCGTGGTGCGCGTCTTGGCACGGTTCACGAATTCGTCGAGAACGCCGTTCACCTCGCGCTCGGACACGTCCGTGACGTGGAACATCGCGCCGCCGAGATGCTCCACCTCGGGCGGATCGAGCCGGCCGAGCACCTCGGCGGCTTCCTGCTCGCCAAGCAGCATCAGCAGGATCGCGGCGGCCTGGCTGCCGGTGGGAGTGGGTACGCCCGAGGCGCCCGACGCGGCGGAGCCGGTGCCGAAGGCGAGCGGTCCCTGAGGTTCGGCCATGGCGGTTTATCCGTTCTGCGCGGCGCCGGGCATGTCGGCGCGGATGAGATCGCGAACCACCAGCGCGGCGCGCGCGGGATCCTGGCGGACGAAGTTGCGGATCAGCGCGGCACGATCCGTATAGCCGGGCGCGGCCTCGATCATGTCGAGCGTCACCGGGCGGGTGGGATCGGCGGCGGCCTCCGATGCGATCGCGGCCGCGATCTCGCGCTGGATTTCGGGGCTGGGCGGCGTGGTGGCGTCCAGCGATCCGGCGATGCCCGGCATGGTGCCGGCGGAGCCGGCCGCGCCCGCCTTCGCCGCCTTGCCGCCGCGCTTCATCAGCGGCTTGGCGATGCCGAAGAAGACGAGCAGCGCGATCAGCAGCGCCGATCCGTTGCGGGCGGCGATCGAAACCCACGAGGCCTCGTACCATTTCGCGGCATTGTCGTTGGCGGCGATGTCGGCGAAGGCGCGGCTGGAAAGCGCGAACTGGTCGCCACGCTGCTGATCGAAGCCGACGGCACCCTTCACGAGCTGCTCGATCTGGGCCAGCTCGGCGACGCTGCGGGGCTTGGCGCCCTGCTTCAGGGCGACGGCGACCGACAGGCGCTTGATCGTGCCGACCGGATTGCGGGTGACGGACACTTCGCGGCCCAGCTCGAACGTGCGGTTATAGGTTTCGCTCGTCTTGCCCATGTCGGCCGCGGCGGTGGTGCCGGGCTGCGCGCCGGGCACCTGGCCGGCGGGCGGCTGCACCTGGCCCGGAGGCGTGGCGGTGACCTGCGCGGTCGTCGGCGGCTGATTGGCGATCGCGCCGGGGATGCCGCCGGCCTGGCCGTTGCCGGCCTGATCCTTGTTCCAGCCGCCGGCCTCGGCCTTCAGCGCGGCCGTGTCCTTGGGATAGCTTTCGCGCGTCGCCTGCACCTCCGCGAAATCCAGATCGGTGTGGACCTCGGCGGTGAAGCCGTCCGCGCCCACCAGCGGCGTCAGCAGCTTGGTGATCGCATCGATATAGCGCTGCTCGGTCCGCTGCTGCAGCTCCAGCTGGCGATCGCCGGTGGCATCACCGCCCTGGCGCGACAGCAGCCGGCCGGCCTGATCGACCACCGAAACATGATCCGGGGACAGGCCCGGGACGGAAGCCGCGACGAGATTGACGATCGCCTGCACCTGGCCGTCCGAAAGCGCGCGCCCCTGGCGAAGGCGCAGCATGACGGAGGCGGCCGCCGGTGACTGATCGCGCACGAACACGCTCGGCTGCTCCACGGCGAGGTGGACCTTGGCGGTGTCGACCGCGTCGATCGCCTCGATCGTGCGGGCCAGATCCATTTCGCGCGCGCCCCGCAGGCGCTCGCCTTCCACTGCGCGGCTGGCGCCCATCGGCAGGGCCGAGATCACGCTGTCGCCGTCGGGCGCGCTCTTGGGCAGGCCGGCCTGGGCCAGCAGCATCTTGGCACGATAATAATCATTTTCGGAAACGGTGACGGCGCCGGTGCCGCGATCGATCTGATATTTGATCCCCCCGCTGGTCAGCTGATCGGCGACGGCGGCCTTGTCCGCATCGCCCAGCCCGGCGAACAGATCGCGCTGCGGGCCGGTCGCGAACGTCATCCAGGCGGCGAAGGCGATCGCCAGCGCGCCGAGGATGCCCACCATCGGCAGGCTCTTCGCCACGGCGGGCTGGCGCGCGAAGCCGCGGATGCGCTCCAGCACGTTGCCGGCATCGGGGATCGCCGCCGGAAGGCGGTTGGCGGCGGAGGCCGCGACGGGGAGGGTTGCTGCGTCGCTCATATCAGACCGGCATGCTCATGATGTCCTTGTACGCGGACAGAAGTTTGTTGCGGACCTGCAGCGTCGCCTGGAAGCCGACCGAGGCATGCTCGCGGGAGAGCATGACCTGGGCGATGTCCGTGGTTTCGCCACGCTCGTAGGAATTGGTGACGGCCTCGGCCTTCGACTGGAGGCCGTTCACCTGCTCCAGCGCGCTCTTCATCGCGCCGGTGAAGCCGGTGGAGTCGGTGGTGGGGGCGATGCCGCCGACCGGCGAGGTGCCGCCGACGCCGCCAGCGCCGGCGGCTTTCTGCAGCGCGCTGTTCTGCTGGAGGATGGCGCTGCGCATGGCCAGCAGGGAGGATGGGGTGATGCTCGTCATCGTTCAGCTCAGGCGGCCTGACGGCGCAGATCGGCGAGGCGATAGCGCAGCGTCCGTTCGGAAATGCCGAGGCGCTCGGCCGCGCGCAGGCGATGGCCGCCGCATGCTTCCAGCGCTTCCTCGATCGCGGCGGCTTCGGAAGAGCGCGCGGCATCGGCCAGGCGGACCGGGCTCCGCGACGTGGCGGGAGCGAAACGCCGCTCGCGCGCCTCGGGGCGGACGACCTGCGCGGCGGCAGCCAGCGTGCCGGCCTCGATCGCCAGATCATCGGCCTCGATACGGTCGCCACGACGCAGCAGCATCGCGCGCTGGAGGACATTTTCCAGCTCGCGCACATTGCCCGGCCAGCCATGCGCCATCAGGCGATCCAGCGCGGCGTTGGTGGGCCAGGGGAAAGCCTCGCCTTCCTCGATGTGGCGCAGCATCAGCGTGGCCGTGATCGCGCGCACGTCGAGCCGGCGCTGCGAGAGCGGTTTCAGCATCAGCGGCATCACGTTCAGACGCCAGTAGAGATCGGCGCGGAAGCGGCCCTCGGCGACTTCCTCGGCCAGCTCGCGGTTGGCGGCGGCGACGACGCGCACATTGACGGCGATCGGCCTGGTCGCGCCCACCGGCAGAACCTCGCGCTCCTGGAGCGCGCGCAGCAGCTTGGCCTGCAGCGGCAGCGGCAGTTCGGCCACCTCGTCCAGCAGCAGGGTGCCGCCCTCGGCGGCGCGGAACAGGCCCTCGGATGCGGTGCCCGCGCCGGTGAAGCTGCCCTTGGCATGGCCGAACAGCATCGCTTCCAGCATGGTTTCCGGCAGCGCGGCGCAATTGACCGCCACGAACGGGCCATCGGCACGCTTCGAGCAGGCATGGATGAAGCGGGCGATGCCCTCCTTGCCGGTGCCCGTTTCGCCAAGGACGAGCACGGTCGCGTCGCTCTTCGCGATGCGCGATGCCAGCGTGAGGAAGGCGGCGCTTTCGGGTTCGCCGGCGGCGGGGCGATCGGCCGGACGGATCAGCTCGGCGATCAGCGCATGGCCGAAGGCGGCATCCGTCATGCCGAACTGGATCTCGGCGGGGCGGCCATTGGCGGCGGCCCTGTAGGAAGGCTGGCCGTCCGCGATCGTGACGATCAGGTCACGGTGGCGGGCATGGGCACGTTCTGAAACATCCAGGATGCGGATCTGATCGCGCGGAGCCGGTGCCGCCGCGTCGATGCGGACCACGGCCAATCCGACGCCGGACAGCCATGCCGCCAGCATCGGATTGGCCCGGCCCGCGCCCTCGCTCAACCCTGTCTCGACCATCAGCCAAAGCCCTCGTGAACCATTTCGGGAGGTGGATCTCCTCCCTCGTGAAGGCTGGTTACACCCGAATTAACTATCAAATCCTTAAAGGCACCCGCGTGTTATGCGGGCACGCGATGCGCGGCCCGTGCGTGAGCGCGACGGAAACCGTGCTTCCCGGCGCCCCCGAGACCCCTCCGAAAAAATTCTGGTTAAAGCCCCGGCGACGACGGTCGTTATCCGGTTTCGAGGCGGCAAGGACACTCCCCTGTCCGACGCCTGGGATTAAGCGGGGAAAGGAACCAACCTGTGACTGTGATCAACACCAACATCGCGGCGCTCCGGGCGCAGGCTGGCTCGAACGCCGCCTCGTCCATGACGCAAACCGCCATGGAGCGCCTGTCGACTGGCAAGCGCATCAACTCTGCCAAGGACGACGCCGCCGGCCTCGCCATCTCCAGCCGCATGACCTCCACGGTCCGCGGTCTGGCGGTTGCGGTCCGCAACGCCAATGACGGCATCAGCCTCGCCCAGACGGCGGAAGGCGCGCTCGGCCAGGTCACCAACATGCTGCAGCGCATGAAGGAACTGGCTGTCCAGTCGGCCAACGGCACGCTGGGCGACTCCGAACGTGCGGCGCTCCAGAACGAGACCTCGCAGCTCCTGTCGCAGGTCAACGACATCGCGAAGACGACGAACTTCAACGGCATCAGCCTGCTCGACAGCAAGGACAAGACCGTCACGCTGCAGACCGGCACCAATGCCAGCGACACCGTGCAGATCAGCCTGGGCTCGGTTTCGACCACGACGCTCGGCCTGGCCGGTGCGCAGCTCGTCACGGGCCGCGTCGGCGGCGGCACCGCGATCACGACCGGCCTGCAGATCAACGGCACGGCCGTCTTCGCCTCGGCGACCACGGTGGGCACGGCCAAGGATCTGGCCGACGCGATCAACAGCAACAACGCCCTGGGCGTCACCGCGACGGCGACCAACAGCGTGAGCAGCTCCGCGCTGTCCGGCTCGATCGCCAGCGGCACGATCAACGGCAAGGCGATTGCCGGTGCGCAGAGCGCCGCCGATCTTGTGTCGACGATCAACAACAACGCCGACACCTATGGCGTCACCGCCAAGCTGAACGACGACAACACGATCACGCTGTCCAACACCGATGGCTCGGACATCAGCACGGCCGGCGGCGCGTTCGGCACGAACACCAACGTTCACGGCTATGTCTCGCTGAACAACAATGACGGCTCTGCCCTCTCCGTTGCCAGCGCCACGGCCACCGATCTGTCGCAGCTCGGCCTGAATGCCTCGAACGGCGTGGCTTTCACCGGCGCGACGCTGACCGGCACCGACCTTGCCGCGACGAGCCTGAAGATCAACGGCACGACGATCGACATCGCCGCCGGCACCGGCGGTGAAACGGCGGCGGCCTATGTGACCCGTGCGATCGGCCTGATCAACGCCCAGACGGCCAACACCGGCGTCATCGCCGGCGCGGATACGGCCGGCACGGCGCTGACGCTGACGTCCGACAACGGCAAGCAGGTCCAGGTGACCGGTGGCGCCAACATCGGCTTCAACGACCAGGGTGGTTCGGGCAACGAAGGCACGGGCGTCGATCTCTCGACCGCCGCCAGCGCCTCCCGCTCGCTCGCCATGATCGACAAGGCGCTCGACACGGTTTCGGCCAAGCGCGGTGATCTCGGCGCGATCCAGAACCGCCTGGAAGTGACCGTCAACAACCTGACCACCTCGTCGACGAACCTGCAGGACGCCCGTTCGCGGATCGAGGACGCCGATTTCTCGGCGGAAACGACCAACCTCGCCAAGTCGCAGATCCTCTCGCAGGCCGCGACCGCGATGCTGGCCCAGGCCAATCAGAGCTCTCAGAACGTTCTGAGCCTGCTTCGGTAAGCCCTGAACTCACCTTCGGGCTGACCTAGCCCCCGGCGCTCCCTCCCCTCGGCGCCGGGGGCTTACTTTTTTAGGGCAGGCCCCGCCGGAATGCGGGTCGGCCGGCGGCGGGCACCGCTTCGGCCTCAGAAAATGCCGAAGCCCATCCACAGGCGCACGATCCCGACGAGGACCACCGCCAGATTGAGCAGCCGCCCCGAATTGTGGCTCGACAGCAGCCCCAGCACGAGGCCCACCAGCGCGACCGGCACGATCAGCCAGTACATCCAGCCGAGAAAAGGCAGGAAGGCGAGCAGCGCCGCCGGCAATGTGATCAGCCCGATGAGCAGGGACAACAGGTTCATGGCGCGGATATTGGCATTGCCGGGCGTATTATCAAGATACAACACCGGGGCGTAAAAAGCCCCATGTTCCGCGCCATTTCGCGCTGCTAGCCTTTGCGCGGGCGAATGCGGGGGCGATGATGGCGGATGGAATGGACGATATGGGCGCGGGCGTCACGCGCCGGGGTCTGTTGCGGGGTGCGGCGCTGGCTGCGGCGGCGGCGCCTGCCGCGGTTTCGGCGGCGGCCGGGCGCGCGCCGGGCGCGGGCCTGCGCGGCGAATTGCTGCTCGATCCCGGGCTGCTCTATTTCAACGCGGCCAATATCGCGCCCACCTTCCGCGGCGTGATCGACGTGCAGGAAAAGGAGTTGCGCGCGTTCCAGGCCAATCCCTCGCGCGAATATCGCGAGAAATATCCGGTCGCGGCCGATCGCCTGCGCGCACGGCTGGGCAAGAGGCTGGGCGTGACGGCCGAGGAGATCGCGCTGCTGCGCAACAGCAGCGAGGCCAATACCGTCGCGGTGCTCGGGCTGGACCTGAAGCCCGGGGACGAAGTGATCGTGACCGAGCATAATCACCAGTCGACGCTGGACAGCTGGAAGCTTCGCGCCCGGCGCGAGGGGCTGGCGCTCAAGGTGCTGCCCACGCCTCATGCGGCCACGTCGCCGCAGGCGGTGGCGGATGATTTCGCGCGCGCCGCCAGCCCACGCACGAAGGCGATCTTCCTGAGCCACGTCACCAACGTAACCGGCCTGCTCTATCCGATCCCGGCGATCGCGGAGGTGGCGCGGAAATCCGGCGCGTGGCTGCACGTGGATGGCGCCCAGACCTTCGGCTGGATGCGGCTCGACCTGCCGGCACTCGGCGTCGATTCCTATGCGGGCAGCACGCACAAATGGATGATGGGGCCGCTGGAGGCGGGGCTGCTCCATGTGCGGCGCGATCGGCAGGACGCGCTCAACCCGACGATGCTGAGCCACGGCTACTGGCTCACCGACACGCGCAACATGGAAACCGCGCAGCGCTACGAGATATTGGGCCAGCGCGACGATCCCAAGCTGGAGGCGGTGGAGGCCGCGCTCGATCGGCTGGATGCGCTGGGCGAAGGCTGGATTGAGAGCGAGACGCGCGCGCGGGCGGCGGAGATGCGGCGGATTCTGGCGGGCGTGAAGGGTGCGAAGCTGGTCGGCAGCGGCGATCCGGCACTGTCCGGCGCGATCATCACCGTCGCCTTTCCGGGGCGGGACGTGGGCGCGATGCGGGCCAGGCTGTGGAAGGAGCACAGGCTCGCCTGCGCGCAGGCCGCCGCCGGAGGGGATGCGCTGATCCGCTTTTCGCCCCATATCTATAATAGCCGCGACGAAATGGAGCGCGTGGCCGATCTGCTCGTTCGGGCATGATGATCGTCAGGAGAGAGATTCAGTGAGCGTGGCCTTTCGTCGCGAGAGCGACGAGGAACATCTGGAGCCGAAATTCGAGCTGCCCATCCCGCCCGGCGCCAATCCGGTGACCGAGCGCGGCTATCGCCTGATCGAGGCGCAGGTGACGAAGCTGGAGGCCGCCGTGCAGGCGGAGGCGGACGAGGATGCGCGCAAGGGCATTGCGCGCGAGCTGCGCTACTGGCGCAGCCGGCTCGCCTCCGCCGAGATCGTTTCCCCGCGCGAAAGCGAGGAAGCCCTGTTCGGATCGCGCGTGCGCTTCCGCCTGAACGGGCGCGAACAGGAGATCGTGATCGTCGGCTATGACGAGGCGGATCGCGCCGACGGCACCGTATCGCAGGATGCGCCGCTCGCCCGCGCGCTGATCGGTGCGGCGGAAGGCGACGTGCTGGCCTTTGCCGGACGCGAGGATGCGATCGAAGTGCTGGAGGTGGGATTGGCGCGCTGATTTAGCGCGAACGGGGTTGGCGACTCACGGCGTCGGTGCGACCGCGTCCATGATCGTGATCTTGCGGCCCGTATCCTCGCCGACGCTGGATTGGGTGACGAGGATCGTGCTGCCCGGCACGAGCACGGCCTTCACCGCATTATAAAAGGCGCGGGGCATGCGCACGCGGTTGATTGTCGCCTCGTCCAGCTCGCGGCCGGCATCCTCGCCGTGGCCCGGCAGGCCGACATAGATCCAGCGCGGCTTGCCGTCCTTGCCCGTCGTGAGGCTGATGACGTGGCTGCCGGGATCGTCATCCTTGATGATCGCCACGCTGCGGCCAATCTCCTTGCCGTTGCGCAGCACCACCACCGCCTGATCCTGCTTGGAGACGATGATCGTCAGCGGGCCGGTGGGCGAAAGCTGCGGCTTCCAGCGATATTCGCCGGAGCCGAGCAGCGCCTGTTCGGCTGGCGCGCCGGTCGGCAGGATTGGCTGGATCAGGCCGGCGGGCGAGGAGCGGACATGATCGGCCTTGTCATCCTGCACGACCACGGTGGCTCCCAGCTTCGTGATGCCGAACAAAGCCTTGGCGAAGCCGAGCGGCAGATGGACGCAGCCATGGCTTTCCGGATAGCCGGGCAGGCCGCCGGCATGGAGCGCGATCCCGTCCCACGTCAGCCGCTGCTGATAGAACATCGGCGCATTATTATATTTGTTCGATCGGTGATCGGCATCCTTCTGCAGGATCGTGAATACGCCCGTCGGCGTCTCATAGCCGGGCTTGCCCGATGAAATGGTGGAAACCGCGATGCGGACGCCGTTGCGATAGACGGTCGCGCGCTGGCGCGAGAGATCGACATAGACGAGCAGCGGCCCGGCCGGCGAAACCTGCGGCGCCCACACCCACTGGCCGGGCTTCAGCGTGTCGGCGATGCGGGCCAGTTCCGGCGCGGAACTGACGGCGGCGCCCTGAGCGTGGACGGGGCCGGCGGCGGCCAGCAGGAGCGGCAGAAGGAAAGCGCGGCATGGTTTCATGCGCGCAACGTTAGAGCCGCCCGATCGTTCGGCAAGGCCGTTGGCGCGAGGCATCTCGTTTCAACTCTCAACGAGATATTCACCTTGTTCCTTTAGATCCATTTTTCGGGCCGAAACGGCCCCGGTAGAGGCCGTCATGACGAAGTTGCGTGTGCTTGTGGTAGACGATTCGCTCACGATCCGGGCGACGCTGGAGGAAATACTCCAGCGCGGCGATCGCTGCCGCGTGGTGGGCAGCGCCGCGACGATCGAGGAGGCGCGCGCCCTGATCCTGTCGCAGGATCCCGACGTCATCACGCTGGACCTCGCCCTGCCCGGCATGGACGGACTGAGCTTTCTTGACGAGCGGAAGGCGCCCCATCTGGCGCCGTCGATCGTGATCTCCTCCTCCACCCCTCCCGGCACGCCCGCGAGCCGGGAGGCGATGGCGCGCGGCGCAGCCGCCTGTTTCGACAAGGGCAGGCTCGTGGCGGAAGGGCCTCGGCTGGTGCGCGAATTGCAGCTGGCGGCGCTCACCCATCTGCGCCAGCGCGTGGCCAAGCTGGAACGCGATCTGAAATTGTCCGGCCAATCCTGCTGAGCCCCGGAGCGTTGTCCCCGCGCGCGCGGCTCAGGACGGCAGCGTAATCGACGCCAGCAGGCCGGAGCCTTCCTCCCGATCCCGCAGGCTCAGCCCGCCACCATAGAGCAGGGCGAGATCTCGCGTGATGGCGAGGCCGAGCCCGGCGCCCGGCTGCGTATCATCCAGCCTGACGCCGACATCGAGCACCCTGCCGCGTGCAGCGGGCGGGATTCCGGGGCCGTCATCCTCCACGCTGATGTGCGTTCCGGCCGGGTCTGTCGCCGCCGAGACGCGAACGGACGTGGCGGCCCATTTGCACGCATTGTCGATCAGGTTGGACAGCATCTCACTGAGATCGCCGGGATCGCACTGCACCGCGATTCGCCCCCCGATCGCGACGTGGATCGCGATGGCGCGCCCGGCATGGAGGCGGCGCATCGCTTCCGCGATGGGATCGACGAAGGCGCGCAGATCGCTGACCGCGCCGGCCCCGCGCGCGCCGGCGGCGGCGGCGCGCTTCATCTGATAATCGATCTGGCGCTGCATCCGATCGCATTGATCGAGGATGAAATGCGCGGCCTGATCGTGCCCCGCATTGGCGAGTTGCTCCGCCTCGCCCGCCACCAGGGCAAGCGGCGTGCGCAGATTATGGCCGAGATTGCCCGCCTCCACCCGCGCCCGTGCCACCAGCGCGGCCTGCGCCTCGATCAGTTCGTTCAGCCGGCGGACGATCCCCTCGAATTCGCTCGGTACGTCTTCCGGAAGGCGGCTGCGCTCGCCCCGGCGCAGATCGTCGATCCACAGGGCCAGCCTTTCCGTCGGCCGCAAGCCATAACGTACCTGGAGGATCGCGCCCGCCAGCATCAGCGCGGCGAAGGCGCCGAGCGAGATGGCCAGATCGGTGCGGAAGGCGTGCAGCTCGGCATCCAGCACGCGGCCGGACGCCGTGATGCTGTATCGCAGGCCGCCTTGACCAGCCCGATCGATCCGCAGCAGCCATTCGCCATGATCGCGCGTCCATGTCGGTTCGGCCTGTTCGCCGGGGCGGGATGGCAGCAGATGATGGCCGGCGAGCGAGGTGGAGGTCAGCGCCGCCCGCCCGTCCCGTTCGATCTGCCAGTAGAAGCCGGATCGCGATTCCTGGAAGCGGGGATCGGAAAGCGGCCGGTTCATGGCCGGCGCGCCGCCCGCGCCAACCGTGGTGAGGCTGGTCAGTTCGTCCAGATGATTGGTCAGATCGGCAACGAAAGTGTGCGTCACGTGGCGTCGGTAGAGCCCGCTGATGACGAAGCCCGCGATCAGCGTGCCGATGCCGATCCAGAGGAGCGAGGCGATCGCGAAGCGAAAGCGCAGGCTCTGGGTGCGCGAGGCGCTCACGGCATGAGCCGATAGCCGAAGCCGCGCATGGTGGCGACGCGCGCATGGCCGATCTTGCGGCGCAGGCGCCCGATCAGCACCTCCACCGTATTCGGATCGCGCTCCGTTTCCAGCGCATAGAGACGATCGAGGATCGCCTCGCGCGAGAGCGTGCGCCCGGGCTCCAGCAGGAAGGCGCGCAGGAGGCGGAATTCGTTCTTCGTCAGCTCGACCGGCGCGTCCGCCAGCCAGGCCTCGCCCGTTTCGGTGTCCAGCGCGAGCTGCCCCTCCTCCAGCCGGGCCACCACATGGCCCGCTACCCGGCGCGCCAGCGCGTGGAGCCGGGCGATCAGCTCCTCCGCGCGAACGGGCTTCACCAGGAAATCGTCTGCGCCCGCATTGAGGCCCTCCACCTTCTCCTCCCAGCTGCCCCGTGCCGTCAGGATCAGGATGGGGGTCGCCACGCCGCGCCGTCGGAGCAGCCGCACCAGTTCCAGCCCGCCCATTCCGGGCAGGCCGAGATCCACGATCAGCGCGTTGAAGCCGTCGCCCGCAAAGCCGGCCGCATCCTCCGCACTGGCGAGCCATTCGGCGGTGATGCCCGCGCGCGCGAGGCTGGCGATCGTGCGCCGCGCAAGCTCCGCCTCATCCTCGACCATCAAAATTCGCATGAGCGGCAAACTGACAGCATTTTGGCAGCTTCGCCAGATAGGGACGGGGCGTGGCCCACCTTTCCTTCTCGTCCGTCCGCGCGGTACCGCTCGTTCTTGCCGGCCTGCTCGCGGCCTGTTCGGGCGGGGAGGAGGCGAAGGCGCCGGAGCCCGCCGCCAGGCCCACGCCCAGCATGATCGCCCTCGCCCCGGCGGAGATGGCGCGGCTCGACATTGCCTTTGCGGCGGCGACGAACGCGACGGACATTCCCGTGGCGGAGGTGCCGGCGACGATCGCGCCGCCGCCCAATGCGCGCGTCGCGGTTGCGGCGACCATCCCCGGCGTCGTCACGCGGACGATGGTGGTGGAAGGCCAGCAGGTGCGCGCGGGCCAGCCGCTGGCCGTGATCGCCAGCCGCGAGGTGCTGGTGATGCAGGCGGCGATGGAGCGCGCGTCGGCCCGCGCCGGCGTGGCGCGCTCCACCGCGCAGAGGCTGGATCAGCTGGCCCGCGAGGGCGTGATCGCCGGTGCGCGCGCGGAGGAAGCGGCGGCATCCCGGCGCGAGGCGGAAGCGGATCTGGGCGAGCAGAGGCGGACGCTGGCCCTGATCCATGCCGGCCGCAGCGGCGGGAGCTACACGCTGGCCGCGCCGATCGCCGGCACGATCACCAAGGCCGCGATCCAGACCGGCATGCCGGTGGATGGGGCGAGCGCGCCTTATGTGATCGATGCGGCCGGCCGCTACGAGCTGACCGCGCAGCTGCCGGAGCGGCTGATCGGCGTGGTGCGCCCGGGCATGAAGGTGGTGCTGGATGACATGACCGGCACCGTCAGCAGCGTGGGATCCACCGTGGACATGCAGACCCGATCGGCGCTGCTGCGCGCGACCGTGCCCGCCTCGCCCGGCCTGGTCGCCGGGCGGGCGACGACCGTGACCCTGCTGAGGCCCGCCGATGCCGGCGCCATCGCCGTGCCGACCGACGCGATCGTCACGATCGACGGCAAGCCTGTCGTCTTCGTGCGCACGCCGCAGGGCGTGGCACGACGCGCGGTGACGAGCGCGGCCGCCGCCGGGGGACGCGTCGTGCTGCTGTCGGGCGTGAAGGCGGGCGAGCAGGTGGCGGTTTCGGGCACGAGCGAGCTCAAGGCGCTGGCGGCGAACTGAGATGCTGCGCGCGCTGGTCGCCTGGTCGCTTTCCTATCGATTGCTCGTGCTCGCGCTCGCGCTGGTCACGGCGGGGCTGGGCGCCTGGGCCTTCTCGACGCTGCCGGTGGATGCCTATCCGGATATCGCGCAGACGCAGGTGAAGATCATCCTCAAGGCGCCGGGGATGACGCCCGAGGAGGTGGAGACACGCATCATCGCCCCGATCGAGATGGAGATGCTCGGCCTGCCACGCCAGGCGGTGCTGCGCTCGACCGCCAAATATGCGGTGGCCGATGTCACGATCGATTTCGATGACGGGACCGATATCTACTGGGCGCGCCAGCAGGTTTCGGAGCGGCTGGCCGGGCTGCTGAAGGATATGCCGGAAAGCGTCTCCGGCGGGCTCGCCCCCATTTCCACCCCGCTCTCCGAAATCTTCATGTTCACGATAGAGGGGCCGCTCTCGCTGGCGGAGAAACGCGAGCTGCTCGACTGGACGATCCGCCCCGCGCTTCGCACCGTGCCGGGCGTGGCCGATGTGAATGCGCTGGGCGGCTATGTGCGCACCTATGAGGTGCGGCCCGATCCCATCCGGCTGGCGGCCGTTGGGCTGACGCCCGACGATCTGCGCCAGGCGGTCGAGCGCGGCAATCGCAACGATGGCGCCGGCCGCCTGGGCCATGGCGACGAGACGCTGATCGTGCGCGCGGTGGGCGCGATCCGCGATGCGGAGGATCTGCGCCAGATGGTGGTTGTCGCGAGGAACGACCGCATCGTGCGCCTTGGCGATCTCGCCATCGTCGGCGCGGGCAGCCTCACGCGCTATGGCGGGCTGACGCGCAACGGCAAGGAGGCGGTGGAAGGCCTCGTCCTGGCATTGCGCGGGGCCGACGCGCGCAAGGTGGTGGAGGGCGTGGAGGCGCGGCTGGAGGAGCTTCGCCCCGGCCTGCCGAAGGGCACCACGCTGGATGTATTCTATAATCGATCGGATCTGATCGAGCATGCGGTGGGCACCGTGCAGGAGGCCCTGCTCGAGGCGATCGTGCTGGTCGTGATCCTGCTGATCGTCTTTCTGGGCGATTGGCGTGCGGCGGCGATCGTGGCGACCACGCTGCCCATGGCGGCGCTCATCACATTCCTGATGATGCGCTACATGGGCATGTCCGCCAATCTGATGAGCCTCGGCGGGCTGGCCATCGCGATCGGCATGCTGGTGGATGGTGCGGTCGTGGTGGTGGAAAATGTCGTCGATCGGCTGGCCCATGCCGGCGAAAGCGCCGCGCCGCGCCTCAACATCGTGTTCCGCGCCGCTGCCGAGGTGATCCTGCCGGTTTCGGCCGGGCTGGTCATCATCGCGCTCGTCTTCCTGCCGCTGCTTTCGTTGCAGGGGCTGGAGGGCAAGTTGTTCGCGCCCGTCGCGCTGACGATCATGTTCTCGCTCGCGGCGGCGCTGTTGCTGGCGCTGACGCTGGTGCCCGTGCTGGCATCCTACGGGCTCCGGACCGGCCATCATGGCGAGCCGTGGATCATGCGCCGGCTCGCGCCGCTTTATCATGCGCTGCTGGTCTCCGCCTTTGCGCGCCGGCCAATCGTCTATGCGGTGGCGGCGATCGGGCTGCTCGTGGCGGTGCTGGCCTATGGCCGCGTCGGCAAGACCTTCATGCCGACGATGGATGAAGGCTCGGTGGTGATGCAGCTCACCAAGCTGCCCTCGATCGGCCTTGCCCGCTCGCTCGCCGTGGATGCGAAGGTGGAGCAGGCCGTGATCGCCGCCGTGCCCGAGATCGATGGCGCGATCGCGCGGACCGGGGCCGACGAGATCGGCCTCGATCCGATGGGCCTGAACGAGGGCGACATGTTCATGGCGCTGAAGCCGCGTTCCGAATGGCGCGGTACGAAGGAGGATATCGTCGCGGATCTGCGCAAGGTGATGGAAGGCATTCCCGGCATCGAGCCGGTCTTCACTCAGCCGATCGAGATGCGCGTGTCCGAGATGCTCACGGGATCGCGCGGCGATCTGGCGATCAAGATATTCGGGCCGGATCTGGCGACCCTTGCGGCTCTGGCCGGCCGCATCGAGGCGACCCTGCGTGGTGTGCGCGGCGCGGCCGAGGTGGTGACGGCGGCCACCAGCAACGTGGATTATCTCCAGCTCGACGTGGATCGCGCCGCGGCCGGCCGTTTCGGCCTGCCGGTCGATATGTTCGAGGATATGCTGCGCGCGCAGATAGAGGGCCTTCCCGCCGGCACCGTGATCGAGGCGCAGAAGCGCATCCCCGTCGTCATCAGGGGCGGTGACGAGATACGCGGCGATGCGGCCCGTTTCCGCGATCTGCAAATGGTGACCCCCACCGGCACCGTCGCCCGCGTGAGCGATATCGCCCGCGTGACCGAGACGCAGGGCCCCGTCATCCTGAGCCATGAAAGTGGCGGGCGCTATGCGCTGGTGCAGGCTTTCGTCTCCGGCCGTGATCTGGTCGGCTTCGTAGAAGAGGCGAAGGCGAAGGTGGCGGATGATGTGCCGTTGCCACCCGGCTATCGCCTCGTCTGGGGCGGCCAGTTCGAAAATCAGCAGCGTGCTGCTGCCCGGCTGATGCTGGTGGTGCCGGCCGCGCTGGCGATGATTTTCCTCGTCCTGTTCGCGACGCTGAAATCGCTGCGGGGTGCGCTGCTGATCCTCGCCAACATTCCCTTCGCGGCGGTGGGCGGGATCGTGTCGCTCTGGATTTCGGGCGATTTCCTGTCGGTGCCGGCATCGGTGGGCTTCATCGCGCTGCTGGGCATCGCCGTGCTCAACGGCCTCGTCCTCGTCTCCTATTTCCGGCAGCTGCGCGAGGAGGGCGTTCCGCTGGCCGATGCGGTCCGCCTGGGGGCCGAACGACGGCTGCGGCCCGTGCTGATGACCGCATCGATCACCGCCTTCGGCCTCGTCCCCCTGCTCTTCGCGACGGGGCCGGGATCGGAAATCCAGAAGCCGCTGGCGATCGTCGTCATCGGCGGGCTCGTGACCTCGACCTTGCTGACGCTGGTGCTGCTGCCCCTGCTGTACGAGCGCTTTGGCGAAAGCCCGGCGGAGAGCGCGCGATGACGGGCGACGTGCTGTTGCGGCTGACCTGCGCGACGGGCGATGTCGATCCGCTCGTCGATGCGCTGCGCGCCGTCAGCGCGCCGCCGATCCATGTGCGCGATGAAATGGTACGCGGGCTGGATTTCGCCGATGCCGGTACGGCCGAACGCGTGACGGGCGCGCTGCGCCGGAGCGCGATCGAGCTGACCGTGCACGACAGGGATCTGGATCGCCTGATCGATGCCGCCGCCGGCACGCGGCGGCGCCTGCCCGTGCGCTGGATCGTGCTGCCGGTCCTGCGCGGGGGGCGGATCGCATGAGGAAGTCTCTTGTGATCCTCGCCTTCTTCGTGCCGGCGTCGCTCGTGGCGCAAAGCGTGGGCGCGCCCCCGGGGGTGCAGCAGGCCGATCTGCCGCCGGTGGAGCGCGTGCGTGACGCGCTCGAGCATCATCCCTCGGTGATCGCCGCCGATGCGCGGGTGGAGGCGGCACGGGGCGGCGCCGATGCGCTGCGTGCGGGGCCGCACGAAGTGACGCTGCAGGGCACGATCTCGCGGCGTCGCGTGGATGCGGAGGGGCGCGATTATCAGGAGTTCGATGGCACGCTGAGCCGCGCGATCCGGCTGCCGGGCAAGGCATCGCTCGATCGCAAGGCGGGCGTGCTGGGCATCGAGATCGCGGAGAATCGCGCGGAGGATGCGCGCCACCAGGCGGCACTGGCGCTGGCCGAACTCTGGTATCGCTGGCTGGGGGCGAGCGCGCGGCATCGCAATGCCGTTGCGACATTCGAAAATCTCCAGAGCGCGGCGCGCGCCGTCGATCGGCGCGTGGCGCTGCGCGATGCGGCGGCGCTGGATGCCGATCAGGCGGGTGCGGCGCTGGCGGCGGCGGAGCTGCGGATCGGCGAGGAGGCCGCCACGCGCGACCGCGCCCGCGCCGAGCTGGCGGCGACCTTCCCGGCGCTGACCCTGCCGGGCGATGCGCCGGAGATCGCGGTGAGCGATCCGCCCGATTCCACGCTGGAAACGCTTGCGGCCGAGGCGGTGGAACGCAGCCACGACATCATCGCCGCGGATCGGGAAGCGGATCGGCAAGGCGCGCTCGCCCGCCGGTCGCGGCTCGATCGGGTGCCAGATCCCTCGCTCGGCTTCCGTGCCTTTCAGGAGCGTGGCGGCCAGGAAAAGGGGCTGGGCGTCTATGTCTCGATGCCGTTCGGTGGCGGTTATCGCAGGGCGCTGGCGGATCAGGCGGCGGGCGATGCCCGTGCCGCCACTGCCGATGCGGCGAATGTCCGCCTGGAGGTGGAGGCGCATTCGGCCGGCGATCTGGCGGAAACCCGCGCCCGGCTGAGCGCCTGGCGCAGCGCGCGGGCGGCGGTGGCCCGCGCCGACGCGGCGGCTGCGAAAATGGCGCGCGGGCAACAGGTGGGCGTGATCGATCTGGGCGATCGCCTTTATGCCGACCGGCTCGCTTATGAGGCGCGCGCGGCCGAGATCGATGCGCGCGTCGCGGCGGCCCATGCCGTGACCAGGATGCGCATCGACGCGCACAGCCTCTGGATCGAGTGAGCCGGGGCCTCCGGCTGCGCGAAAAGGGCGCCAGCCGCCATTTTTCGAGTGATGCATGCTAGCCAGGGGCCGGGCAAAAGGTGCAGTCTCCCGCCGTCAATTCCGGTTGGGAAGGAACAGCAGGATGAACGGTCCGCACGCCCATGAAGCGCATGGCGGTTCGGGCGGGGCGGTCGCGGCGGGGATGGAGACCGATCCCGTGTGTGGGATGCGGGTCGATCCGGCGGCGACCGCGCATCATGTGGAGCATGACGGCACGATCTATCATTTCTGCAGCGCCGGCTGCCGCGCGAAATTCATCGCCGATCCCGGCAAATTCACGGGAGGCGTGAAGCATGGCGGGGCGCCCGCGTCGCCGCATCCGCCAGCGCCGTCTTCGCGGCTGGCGTCGGGCTCCGTCTGGACGTGTCCGATGCATCCCGAGATCCGGAGGGATGGCCCGGGCACCTGCCCGATCTGCGGCATGGCGCTGGAGCCGGCCGAGCCGAGCGCCGCCGATGGGCCGAATCCCGAACTGATCGATTTCACCCGCCGTTTTTGCGTGAGCGCCGTGCTGGCGGTGCCGCTGCTGCTGCTCTCCATGGGCGCGGACATGTTGGGCGTGCATCTGGTGCCGATGCGCTGGTCGCCCTGGGTGCAGCTTCTGCTGACGGCGCCGATCGTGCTGTGGGCGGGCAAGCCCTTTTTCGAGCGTGGCTGGGCATCGCTCCGAAGCCGCCACTACAATATGTTCACGCTGATCGCGACGGGCGTTGGCGCGGCCTTTCTCTACAGCGTGGTGGCCACGGTCGCCCCGGATCTGTTTCCGCCCTCCTTCCGCGAACATGGCGGCATGGTGCCGGTCTATTATGAAGCGGCGGGCGTGGTGGTGGCGCTCGTGCTGCTCGGGCAGGTGCTGGAGTTGCGCGCGCGCGCCGCGACCGGCCGGGCGATCCGCGCGCTGATGAACCTCGCGCCCAAGACGGCGCGCCGGATCGGGCCCGATGGCGAGGAACGGGAAATCGGGCTCGATGCGGTGATCCGGGGCGATCGGCTGCGCATCCGGCCGGGCGACGCGATCCCGGTGGACGGGGCGGTGATCGAAGGGCGTTCCTCGGTCGACGAATCGATGCTGACGGGCGAGCCCGCGCCCGTGCTCAAGACGCCGGGTGCCACGCTCACCGGCGGCACCGTCAACGGGACGGGAAGCCTCGTGATGGAGGCGCGGGCCGTTGGCGCGGATACGATGCTGGCGCGGATCGTCTCCATGGTGGCGGAGGCGCAACGCAGCCGCGCGCCGATCCAGGCGGTGGCGGACAGGATTGCGGGCTGGTTCGTGCCGCTGGTGGTGCTGGTCGCGCTCGCCACTTTCCTGGTGTGGAATATCGTCGGCCCGCAGCCGCGCTTCGGCCATGCGCTGCTGAACGCCATTGCCGTGCTCATCATCGCCTGCCCCTGCGCGCTGGGGCTCGCCACGCCGATGTCGATCATGGTCGGCACGGGCAGGGGCGCGCAGGCCGGTGTGCTCGTCAAGAATGCGGAGGCGCTACAGGCGCTGGATGGTGTCGATACGCTGGTGATCGACAAGACCGGTACGTTGACCGAGGGCAAGCCCCGGCTGGTGGCGGTGGAGCCGGCCGCCGGATTCGAGGGCGATGCCGTGCTGGCGCTGGCGGCCTCGATCGAGGTGCGATCGGAGCATCCGCTGGCGCTTGCGATCGTCACGGGCGCCCGCGAGCGCGGGCTTGCTGTGCCTGTCGCGGAAGAGTTCGAATCGCAGACCGGGCTCGGCATCAGCGGCCTGGTCGACGGGCGGCGGGTGGTGGTGGGCAATGCGGCGCAGATGCGGCGCGTTGGCGCCGATGCCGCCATGCTGGATGGCGCGGCCGAACGACACCGGGCCGAAGGTGCGGGCGTGATGCTGATCGCGATAGATGGCGTCGCGGCGGGCCTGATCGCCGTCGCCGATCCCATCAAGGCATCGGCGGGCGAGGCGATCGCCGCGCTCCATGCCGAGGGGCTGCGCATCGTGATGCTGACGGGCGACAGCCGGATGACGGCCGAGGCCGTGGCCCGCACGATCGGAGGGATAGATGAGGTCCACGCCGATCTGCGCCCCGAGGACAAGGCCCGCATGATCGGGGAACTGAAGGCTGCGGGCGCGCGGGTGGCAATGGCCGGCGACGGCATCAACGATGCTCCGGCGCTCGCCGCCGCCGATGTGGGCCTGGCGATGGGGACGGGGACGGACGTGGCGATCGAGAGCGCCGGCCTGACGCTGACGAAGGGCGATCTTTCGGCGATGGTGCGCGCCCGCCGGCTGGCGCGGGCGACGATGGCGAATATCCGCCAGAACCTGTTTTTCTCGTTCCTGTTCAACGGGATCGGCGTGCCTGTGGCGGCCGGCGTGCTGTATCCCGTGGCGGGCATATTGCTTTCGCCAATGTTCGCCGGCGCCGCGATGGCGCTCTCGTCCTTCACCGTGGTGGGCAATGCGTTGCGGCTGAATGCCGTGCGCCTGGAGGGGGGCAGGCGGTGAAGCCGGCACATTGACCACCCCCAAAGGGATGCGTCTCGCCCGAAAGGAAGGGGATGCTTCGGCGAAGCGGACCCATTTCATCCCGAAGGAGAAAATGGCGCGCCCGGAACGATTCGAACGTCCGACCCTCAGATTCGTAGTCTCGCGATCGATCGTTTGATGGGCTGCGCTGCGTTGCGCTGATCATCGATATCTCTCTGTAATAGCCAGGAACGTGTTGCGGTTGACTGCGCTGGCTGTTGCGGTGGATTGCTGCTTTCTGCTACTTGATCGCTACCTAGCGGAGTGATGGCATGAAGGCAAAGCTCACTGTTCGATCGGTCGAGGCCATGAAGGCGGAGGCCAAGGACGTGATCCTGTGGGACAGTGAGCTTGCCGGATTTGGTTGCAAGCTCACGCCCGCCGGAAAGCGCTCTTACTTTCTGTATTATCGCACCAAGGACGGGCAGCAGCGACGGCCGACGATCGGCGCACATGGCCCGCTGAAGCCTGAGTCGGCGCGGACGATTGCTCGCGCTTGGCTTGCCGAAGTAGCGCAGGGGCGCGATCCTTCGCTGACCCGCGCGTTGGACAAGGCGGCGCCGACTTTCGACGCGCTGTGCGATCGGTATCTCAGCGACCATGCCGACGTGAGGAAGAAGGCCAGTTCGGCTGAGGGTGATCGACGGCTGATCCGGCTACACCTCCGCCCGGCGCTAGGACCGAAGAAGGTGGCAGCCATCACGCGCGGCGATATCCAGAGCCTCCATCATCGGCTCCGTGGCACGCCGTACGAGGCTAACCGCGTCCGCGCGCTGGCGAGCAAGATGTTCTCGCTGAGTGAGCGGTGGGGCATGCGCCCGGATGGCTCCAACCCTGCAACAAACATCGATCGTTACAAGGAAGAGAAGCGCGAACGATACCTGACCGGCGCTGAAGTGGCGCGCCTATGGCAGGAGCTGAACTCGGACGCGGCCGCCGCCAAGGTTTCGGCCAGCGCGATTGCGGCGATCAAAATGCTGATGCTGACTGGCCGCCGCTTGAATGAAGTGCTGGGCATGAAATGGGCTTGGGTGGACCTTGAGGCCAAGCTGCTGAAGCTACCGGATACCAAGGGTGGACGCCTTACGGTATCGTTGGGCGACGCTGCCGCAGCACTCCTTGCCGATCTAAAAGCGCAAGCCGGTAATCATCCCTACGTTATTCCGGGGGCGATTGAGGACAAGCCGTTGGTGAATCTTCAGAAGCCGTGGCGCGTCGTTCGGGCGCTGGCCGATTTGAATGACGTTCGTATCCACGATTTGCGGCACACCTTCGCCAGTGTGGGCGCGGGAATGGGCATGTCGCTACACATGCTCGGCCGTCTTCTCGGGCATACTCAGGCGGCGACGACGAGCCGGTATGCGCACCTCGCCCAATCGCCCGTACAGGCCGCTGCAGATGCGATCGGGGTGGAACTGATGCGGCTGACGACTGGTAGGGCAGACGGGCAGGCAACAGCACTGGCCTCCAGTACTAGGGCGTGAAGCAGTTTCTGGCTCGTTTGAGGTAACGACGCCCATCATACACCTCCAGCTTGCTGCCCATCGCACTGGCTGAAAGCCGCCAAACCGGGGGGTTCCGACCTGATAAAGTCTGAAGGGTCAGGAAGAATATCGACGTACTCGGCTCGGCGGCGTCGTTCACTGGATAGGCTGACACGCCAGCTACCAGCATGCAGCGCTCGACGTCTGGCTTAGATCTGGGCGAGGTCAGCATCTCTTTGACGGTCAACCCGTCAAAGAAGTCGGTGGCACTCGATGCGGCTGTGGCAACCGCAATCGCTGCTATCATCCCCACGATCGAGTATCTCACCGTCAGCCTCCATGTCTTTGGAGGCGTCCCGGCTGAAGCCGGCCGTTGGAACCCCTGCCCAAGGACAAGGCGATGCCGCTTTTGGGCTCTCACCTTGGACATGACGGCATCCAGCCGGCCGAGAAATCTCGACCGGGCCTTGAGCCATGAGGGTTCCACGCCTCGCGCGCGGGATTGACCGCCACGCATAAGCATCATGGCGCACGGGCAACGAGCGCGCAACGCCGCTCCGGGGCAGATACTGATCTGCTTTGAAAATCTGAGGGTGGTGATGCGCGGTTGACAGCCATTCCCTAGCATCGCGGATTCACGCCTGGGTAAGGCGGGGCTCGAAGCCAAACGCTTAGGAGAGCTACCCGATGCCTGCCCCCCACATGCTCCGAGAGACCGATGCTGCCGCATATCTTGGTCTTGCTCCCAAGACTCTCGCGCGCTGGCGATGGGCGGGCAAAGGGCCTGCGTTTCACAAGCTGGGTTCAGCCGTCCGCTACTCGGTCAGCGAGCTTGACGCCTTCATCTCTGGCGCGGCAGTCGCCCGGTGAACGCCCTTGCCGCAGCAGCATCGGAATATGGTGCGCAGGGACTTCCCGTCGTTGCTCTGCGGCCACGGAGCAAGGTGCCGGCGATGCGGCATGGCAAGAAGGATGCGACGCTCGACGCAGCATTGATCGCGCAATGGTTTCCGCCCGACACGGATAACAATGTCGCGGTCCTGACCGGCCAGCAATCCGGCTTGATTGTGGTTGACGTCGATACCCGTAATGATGGCGACGCTGGCTTTGACCGTCTCGAACGAACCTACGGCAAGCTGCCCGAAACAAGGCGGGCCAAAACCGGTGGGGGCGGTTTTCACCTCTACTTCCGCCTTCCCGATGAAACGGAGGGGGTCAGCGATCATACTCATGTCGCCGGCTTTCAGGGTGTCGATCTGAAGGCGGACGGCTACGTGGTCGCACCTCCCAGCGTCCACCCATCGGGGGCGTCATATGCTTGGGAGAACGACGCGCCGATCGCGGATGCCCCCGATTGGCTTATCGAACTGGCGAGGGGCGGCAAGCGCATCAAGTCTGCCACAACGTCATCTGGCGCCGGCGTTCTGGAAGGGGGGCGTAACTCGGCCCTGTTCAGCTCCGTCTGCGGGATGCGCGCGCGCGGCATGCTGCCTGAAGTCATTCTTGCCGCCGCGCACGCCGAGAACACCGTGCGTTGCGTGCCGCCGCTGGAGTCCGACGAAGTGGAGCGGATCGTGAGCAGTGCGATGCGGTATGAGCCGGGGTCGGAACACGCTGAAACGGAGCTGGGCAACGCACGGCGGCTGGTCGATCTGCTTGACGGGATGGCACGGTATGAGAGTGCCTCACGAGACTGGTTCGTCTGGTCCGATAATCGCTGGTCGCGCGATGATGAGGGAGAGGTCACGCGCTTGGCAAAGCGGGTGGTGGACGGGCTGCTTTCCGCCGCGAAGCTGATCAATGATCCGGAGACGCTGAAGCGCCGCCTTGCCTTCGCGCACAGGTCGCAAACGGCCGCGCGCATCGCCGGCATGATCGAACTGGCAAAGACCGAACCAGGTGTGCCGATCAAGTTCGACGCTTTCGATCGCCAGCCGCATTTTCTGAACGTCAGAAATGGCATGGTCGATCTGGCAACCGGCCGGCTGCTGCCGCATGATCGCAACGCCTTTATCACACACGTCATCGACATCGATTTCGATCCGGCCGCAGCCTGCCCGGAGTTTGAACGGTTCGTGGCGGAGGTGCTTGGGCGCGATCCTGAACTGATCGAATACGTTCAGCGGGCAGTCGGTTATGCCGCTACCGGCGACACGCGCGAGCAGTGCTTTTTCGTGCTTCATGGCGAGGGAGCAAACGGGAAAAGTACCTTCCTGAACGCGATCCGTTCGGTGCTGGGCACCTACGCCAAGCACACGCCCACGGACACTTTGGTCGCCAAGGCGGGCGGCGCGTCCAACGATCTGGCGCGGCTCGCCGGAACGCGGTTCGTCACCGCGTCCGAGGCCAATGCCGATCAGCGACTTGCCGACGCGCTGCTAAAGCAGGTGACAGGGGACGAGCCAATCGTCGCACGGTTTCTGTTTAAGGAGTTCATCTCCTTCCGGCCGACCTTCAAGTTGTTCCTCGCGACCAATCAGCTCCCGCAGGTCAACGGGAACGATCCGGCCATCTGGAGGAGGATTCGGACGGTCCCCTTCAACCGGGTATTCGGGCCGGAGGAGCAGGATCGTCAGCTGGCCGACAAGCTGGCAGCTGAGAAAGCCGGGATACTCGCCTGGATTATCCGAGGGGCGATAAGTTGGTACCGGGATGGCTTGCCCACCCCGGCAGCTGTGCGCGCTGCCAATGCCGAATATCGCGCCGACATGGATTCGGTGGGTCAGTTCATCGAGGAGCGATGCGAAATCGCGGTGGACGCGGCTGTGGCCGCATCGTCTCTCTATGCAAGCTACCGGCACCATTCGAACGACAACGGCCGCGCGCCCGTCAACACCACGATGTTCGGCCGCACACTGAGCAAGCGAGGCTTCGCGCCCGACAAGCGTGGCGGCGTTCAACATCGCGTCGGCCTCAAACTCCGTCACGGTTTTTAGGAGATATCAATGAACTACCGTTCTCACACCTTCCTGACCCTGCTCTCCCACGCGGCGAATGAGGGGTTTCGCACTGGTCGCTTCGACCCGAATGGACCGAATGGAGAACCGATCGCCCCGCGTGCGTCAGTGTTATTTGACGCACCGCTGGGGGCAATCCCGATCCGGGCATGGATCGCCGACTGGCGCTTCGACGAAGCTCGCGTCGTCGTGGCCGCGTGGCCTACGCTTGATGTCGATCGCTGGATTGAGGCTGCGGGAGCGGACGAGCTTGCCGGGGAGGTCTTTGCACGTGGCTGGCTGGAGCGCGGTTCGAGGCTGCGGCTGGTCAACGTCTTCGAACCATCGATCTTTATGCGGCAAAGCCGTATCGCGACCATGAAGGGGCTGCCTGTCCCGGATGAGGTATGTGATCCGCTCGGCCTGTATCCATCGTACCTGCGCCATGCCGCTGCTGCATAGGACGGTAGGACGGTTAGGAGGGTTGATCGCGACGCTGTCCCATTCGCCGTTCACCGGACGATTAATGTGAAAACCGTCGTAACTGTCCTACCGTCCTGCCTTCCGAAAATGAGCCGACAGTGACGAGGCAACATGAAAGCGCGGTTTCGACGACCAATTCTCACTCAGGATCGACGGTAGCCGCTGACGAGATGTTGTGGCAGCCGGTCCGTCCGCCGAGACGAGGAGAGCCGCGCACGGCCTTTCACGCTCAGATGCTGATGCCGGGCTTCTCTCTCGCTTTTCATGCGGCTGCCCTAGGCCGCTCTCGCACGTCGATTATGTCATATCGCGCAGCAGCGATTGAGGCTGCGCGATCTGATCCAAGGGTTCTGGAGGCGGTCGATGCGGCTATTTGGGCGATGCGCCCGGAACATGGGCTCGCTATGGCCCAAGCTCGCGGCACGGCACAGCTCCCTTATTGGTCAAGGCTGGCGATATGCGACTATCGGAAGCGGGGGCTGTCTCGCCCTGCTATAGCTAACGCTTTTAGATGCTCGCTCGGCACGGTCGCCAACGTGCTGCAGGGCAAGGGCAGCTCCTACTCTCTCTTCTCAGGCGTACGCTGTCTCACCTCAGCCCAGCGCAATCCCCCGCGACGAATGAGAAGACCAGCACACAGAGTCGCCCCATCTGACCGGGCAGCCTAATCAGATTTGGGCGCTGGTTTAGAAGGCTTGCGGGGAGGCTTATTAGGGGCGGGGCGCCCTTGGCTTCCCTTACTGCTACCCTGTTCGATTGGGCCTCGTTGCTGTCGCTCTGGTTCTTTAGCCATATCTCAGGATAGAACACGAGCATGAGCTATGACAACAGGGTCGGAGAGCTAACGGTCCTCTGCGACGAAGTGCTTGAACAGGTCGTTCGGGAAGCCGAAACTCTAATCGCCGCGCAACTGGTTGTTGCTGGTGCAGCAGATCAGCGTGCAATGACCTTCGCTGGCTTTTTGATTGCCGCTGCAACTGCCGCGATCGGCGGCGTCGTGGCGCTGATTTTGAGCGACAAACCCGATTGGTCGGTGGTCACGATCGGCACGTCATATTCGCTGCTGATGGTAGTCGCATCGGGATGTGCGATTTGGAGCGCTAAGCCCGGGCCTTTTTCATTTCCCGGCAACGAGCCGTCGTGCTGGCACCCTGATCAGTGGCATGCTGGTGCATCTGGACCGCACGACCTCCACCAAGCTCGCGTGGAGCAGGCCGTTACGCTGCAAAGTCAGCTGGGAAAAAACAAGCGCTCCCTTGCGAAGAATAGCCGATGGATGCGTGTGGCAATGGCGCTGGCTTTTCTTGCGACGCTCGCAGGGGCGGTAGCCGTTGGTTGGTGGGGCGTTCATCGACGACAGACCCCCTCTGCGACGCGATCTGACAGACCCGGCGCCGCAACAGGGCCTCATAATCAAGAATGTGCATTCATTCCCGATAGAAAATCGGCGAGCGGTAAGGCCTCGAACGATCACTACGCTGCGCCCCCGGGCACTCCGATCGCAAGCCGTATGGCTCATATGGGTCGCAAAAAGCCTATGGCTCGCAGGCAAGGGGCCGAAAGCTCCCGCTGTACAGAAGCTCCCGTTTTGTCGGAAATTACAATGCGTTAGGCGTGCTGGAGAAACCGCTCGTTGGCCTGCCGTGTCAGCGTACAAACCATCTCGTCGATCGATCGGCGAGTTACGTCCTCAACCCGACGATCCAGATCCTGACGGCCGCCGATGCGATCACGGCTCGGCGCGGAATCCTGTGCGCTGCGCTTTCTCATCCTGCTTCTCCTCCGGTCCTGAATGCGGAAACTCGCGATAGGTAGCGCGGGTTCAACTCAGCCTTGAAATGGTGCTTGCGCTTGATCCACACAAACCCCTCGGCGCGCGTTATCAGGGCAACATCGATGGGTCCACCTACCGTGCCAGCATCGCGGGTCGCTTTTCTCTCCACGGCTGTAATGCTCACTAACGCCTCGGCTAACTCTATCAGCTCCTGTTTCGGCATCAAGGAGATTGTCTGCTTGAACTCACGTTCGATCTCATCGCGAACCCGATCCACAAACACGTCATATAGGGCTGGCAACTTTTCCTGCAAAAAGCTTGCCATATCGTTGATGGGAATTGCGCCGCCATTGGCATCCGAAATGTTCCACCCGAGGCCAGCAAACATGGCAGGAAGAGCCTTCCCCGCGAACTGATCTAAAAATTCTCTGCTACGGTATATAAGCCTAGCATCGCCTCCCCGGAGCAGGCGTTCGATAACATCAGTCTGGGCAAATGAAATGGCTGTCCCTAGCTCTTTCGTGCGGCCATTTGGCATCTGATCACGAGTAATTTCCACGTCATGAGTGACCTCGTAACGAAGGCGACCATTAAGAACACCATCTAAGATTACCGCATGAAGCGATGGAAATAGATCGTCTCCACCAAATCCGCAAACTACTAAACCGGTCCGGGTATCCTCATCTAATGTAACTAACATTTCTTTTAGCATTAATCCCTTGACGGATTTGGCATCTTTTTTTGTGATTCCTTTTTCGCCAAACATCTCGCCTATGATAGTCGATATTAGATCGCCATACTTTTTATCAGTATCCGACAGATTAACCGCATCAAGACTTTTAAGTTTACTAGTTTCGTCTAATTTCGATGACCGAACGTTTATCGCAGAAATAAGCAACTCGGAAACGACTGAGCGTTTTATGGTCCTTTTGCCCGAGCTAAACAGGTCTTGGATGTTTTCCATCACCGTCGCCTGCAGAAACGAAATTCGACTTTGAACAAATCGTCGTATAAAGTCGTTAGACTGATTCTCATTTACCGCTCGGTGGCGTCCCGCAAAATCAAGAAACGCTATTGACCATTCTTCAATTGAGGATGGTCTCTTATCAAATTTCTCTGTTCTGAAGTCCTTGATTATTAGTTCCCAAGGAACTCCCAAAAAATCAAGATTCCCGTTCACCATTATTGCTATTGGTTCGTCGGGCATAAGCTCAAACAGCTTGTCGCCGGTATCGAAAACCTTCTCTTGACCGTATCCGGTAATCGTAACAGCGCTATCCGCCGCGAGTGCTACACCAAGACGGTTGATTACAGCTATTTCGGTTGTCATTTTGCTTGGCTAGCTGGCAAATAGCTTCCTCGCAATGATCGTACGTAATCTGACGCATGGGGGGGGCATCGGGCAATCGGCCGCGCGCCGACGTGGAGGGGCGATCGACACGTACGGCAAGATAATGCCAACGCCTTGATGTCCGTATGAGCGGACCAAAAAAGCCGAAAATTATGAGCGATTGCCTGAGCTGACTATTGCATGGACGCAGCGGTGCATTGGGAAAAAGGGTGTTACCCTTTTGCGATCTGAGCCGGCAGCTACCTAAATGCTACTTAGCCCCGACCCGCTCGTCGGCGGATCCGGGCTAAGTGCATGGAAACTATGGCGCGCCCGGAACGATTCGAACGTCCGACCCTCAGATTCGTAGTCTGATGCTCTATCCAGCTGAGCTACGGGCGCTTGGGAGGCGCTCCACTAGTCGAAGGGCCGGAGGTGCGCAACCCGGCAATTGCGGGTTTCGTACGATTGTCGATTTGGGCGCGGGCCGATAAAGGCACGGCCATGCGCTCCGCCCTTCTTCTCCTGCTCGGCGGCCTGGCGCTCGCCGCCTGTTCGTCGACCCTGCCCGACGCGCCCGGCCTCGGCCCGCGCGCGATCGAGCATCGGCCGATCCTCCCGCCCGATGCGGCCAGCGAAGCGGAAACGCCGGAGAGCCCGGCGTTGGCCCAACGGCTGGCGAAGCTCGTCGCGGAGGCGAAAGAGGGCCATGCCACTTTCGAGAGGGAGCGCGCGGGCGTCGCCGGCGCGCTGGCGCGCGCGAAAGGATCGGCCGAGGGCAGCGAGGCATGGATTGCGGGGCAGGAAGCGCTGAGCGCGCTGGATGCCGCGCGGGCGACGGTGCGCAACGTGGCCGGCGAGATCGACGCGCTGAGGGTGGACCCGGCCTATCTCGGCACGGGCGACCGCGCCGCGATCGAGGCGGCGGCGGAGACTGTCGCCGCGCTTTCGAATGCCGAGGCCGATGCGGTGGACGGGCTGACGGGCTGATATCGGCCCGCCGATTTGCGCGCCGCGACGCCCTGTCGGCCGTTCACCGTCCCGATTCGCCGGCCAACCCCGCCGGACGCTCCGCCGCATAGACGATGTGCGCCGAGAGCGGATGATCCGCGGGGAAGGCCGGATGGGCGAAATCCAGATCGGGGCGGTGGCGCATGCCCAGCCGCCCCATCAGCGTCCACGACGCCCGATTGGCGGGCACTGTCCAGGCGAGGATGCGCGCGTGGGCCGTATGCGCCCAGCCCCAGGCGTCGCGCCGCAGCCGCCAGCCTATCTCCAGTTCGTCGACGACCGGCGTGCCGGCATGGCCGCCGGGACGGACGCCGCAGAAGCCCAGAAAGGCGCCGTCATCCCGCCGCTCGATCGCCCAGAAGCAATGGCCGATCCGATCCTGAAAATCGCGCTGGCGGGCGATGGCGGCCTCCACTTCGGCCAGCGACTGCGGGCCGCCGAGATGGGCCATGACCTCGCCGTCCGCGCACATCGCCGCGAAGGGCGCGATATCGCCATCGCGCCAGCCACGCAGGATGAGACGCCCCGTCTCGATCATCCGCCCATGAGCCGGGCGGCATGGAGCGCGTGATAGGTGAGGACGCCGGATGCGCCCGCCCGCTTGAACGCCATCAGCGTTTCCATGACGAGGCCATCGCGCTCACCGGCGCCGGCCGCGACCGCCGCCTCGATCATCGCATATTCGCCGGACACCTGATAGGCGAAGACCGGCACCTCGAACCGCCGCTTCACCAGCGCGACGATATCGAGATAGGGCAGGCCCGGCTTCACCATCACCGTATCCGCGCCTTCGGCCAGATCCAGCGCCACCTCGCGCAGCGCCTCCTCGCTGTTGGCGCTGTCCATCTGGTAATTCTTCTTGTCGCCTTTCAGCAGCCCGCGCGAGCTGACCGCATCGCGGAAGGGGCCGTAGAAGGCGGAGGCATATTTGGCGGCATAGGCCATGATCTGGACGTTGATCAGGCCCTCCTGCTCCAGCGCGGCGCGGATCAGGCCGATGCGCCCGTCCATCATATCGCTGGGCGCGATGATATCGGCGCCGTTGCGCGCCTGGTTGAGCGCCTGTTCGACGAGGATCTCCATCGTCTCGTCATTGAGGACGAGGCCTTCCCCGTCGAGCAGGCCGTCATGGCCGTGTGCCGTATAGGGATCCAGCGCCACATCGGTGAGGATGCCGATCGGCACGCCGGCTTCCTTGATGGCGCGCGACGCGCGGCACATCAGATTGTCCGGATTGAGCGCTTCCTCACCGCGCTCGCTGCGCAGGGCGGCGGGCGTGTTCGGGAACAGGGCGAGACAGGGTATGCCCGCGGCGGCGGCCTCCTTCGCCCGCTCCACCAGCAGATCGACCGACCAGCGCGAGACGCCGGGCAGCGTGGAGATCGGCTCTTCCACCTGCGTGCCCTCGGTCACGAAGAGGGGCCAGATCAGATCGGCGGGGGTCAGGATATTTTCCGCGACCATTGCCCGGCTCCAGGCATGGCGACGGGTGCGGCGAAGGCGGAGGGCGGGATAGGCGGCGTGAGTCATGCGCACGCCCTAGCGCCAAAGCGGGTGCGGTTGAACCGGATCGCGACGGCCGGAGGCGCGCTGAAGCGAACGAGGTCCATGCGACGCGCGCCCTCTCTCCGGAAGGCGATTTGGCATTCTACATCGTCGATGCGGAGGCCAACCCACCCCTCGAACACGGGTCTAAAAATCGAGGCTTGCAGCAGGCCTCGCTAGCTGACGGAAAGCCAATCGCTGACATATCGATCGACAAATTCCGAAAAGGAGGCTGCCACGACCTTCTCAGGGCCTCCGATCGTCACGATCGAGCCATAGGTGGCGTCATCTGCGCAGGAGATCGCCCAAGCCCAGCACCAGACGCAATGATCCAGAAAAAACAGATATTTATCCGCGTTCTCGGGTGTAAATCGAGAATCGTATTCTTCCGGGATATTTTTTATCCGTGAGAAGGGCCACCAGTTGCCCATTTCCTCATCCCAATTCTGGCGGACCGGAGAGGATTCGGAAAGGTAGGCTCGAAAGTCGGGCGGCAGCCTGATTTTATACCGTGCCTCGAGAGCGACGATTCGATCATCCGATATTCTCTCGATCGGCACCAAAACACCGGTCTTCGCCCACCATTCCTTCAGTTTCGAATGGGCGCTCACGGTTTGAGTTTCTCGCACCAGCGCCCAGCCGTCAAACATCAACAATCTTGGTGTCACGAAGATGCGATTGCGTGGCGTTGCCGTAAAAAGCATCTTCCGAACGCCGCTGTGCGAAGAGCGGAAGAGGTTGTCGCCGGACTATCGGGGGTCATGGCGACTGCGACGCGAGATTCCGCTCGCTCTAGTTCCTCAGCCTTCGCTGCGGCGTTCGGCCAATATGCGCTCCCAGGCGAGTGCGTGATCGACGATCAGGGCGAGATCGTCGCGCTTCGGGCGCCAGGGCAGGGTTTCGAGGATCAGGCTGTTATCCGCCACCAGCAGATCGGGATCGCCCGCCCGGCGCGCCTCCATCTTGCGCGTGATCGGCGTATTGGTGACGCGATCGACGGTATCCAGCACCTCCAGCACCGAATAGCCGCGCCCATAGCCACAATTCATGATGCGGCTTTCGGAGGGGTTTTCGATCAGCCATTCCAGCGCCGCGACATGCGCCTCGGCCAGATCGGAGACGTGGATATAATCGCGCACGCCGGTGCCGTCGGGCGTGGCATAATCGGTGCCGAACACGCCGACATGGGCGCGCTTGCCCGTCACCGCTTCCACCGCGATCTTGATGAGATGCGTGGCGCCCGCCGTGGACTGGCCGGATCGGCCGGCCGGATCGGCCCCGGCGACGTTGAAATAGCGCAGCGCGCAGAAATTCATCGGGTGCGCGGCCGTCACGTCGCGCAGCATATGCTCCGTCATCAGCTTCGACGTGCCGTAGGGATTGATCGGCCGGTTCGGCATGCCCTCGCGGATCGGCACCTCATCCGGAATGCCATAGGTGGCGGCGGTGGAGGAGAAGATGAAGTGCGGCACGCCCGCCTTCACTGCCGCCTCGATCAGGGCGCGGCTGGCGGCGGTGTTGTTGCGATAATATTTGAGCGGATCGATCACCGATTCCGGCACAACGATGGAGCCGGCGAAATGGAGGATCGCGCCGATCGCGTGTTCGGCAAGCGCGCGGCCGACGAGATCCATGTCCGCCACGTCGCCCTGCACGAAGCCCACGCCTTCCGGCACGGCCCAGCGGAAGCCGGTGGAAAGATCATCCAGCACCACCACCTGCCAGCCGGCATCCAGCAGGGCCAGCACGGCATGGCTGCCGATATAGCCGGCGCCGCCGGTGACCAGGACGGGGAAGGGCTTCGGACCACTCATGCGTTACTCTCCGGGGTGATAGGTGCGGGCCGCGTGGGCGGCGATGTCCGCAGGGTAGAAATGGACGGGGCGGAGCGCGCCCCCGGCATAACGTGATACCTGATCGGTGAAATGGGGCGAGGCCGGATCGCCGCTTTCGCCGCCCGCCGAGACCGCCCAGGCGCGCAGCCGCGGCCCGAACTCGACCACCGCCACGAAGCTGTTGCCGCTGGTGCCATACCATTTCTTCGTGCCGGGATAGGGCTTTGCCCCGAACGAGGCGAGCGAGCCCCAGAGCGCGGAGGCGAAGGGCACGGGCGAGGAGGGCTTCGCATCGTCGAACGTCTGCACGATCGCGCCGTCATTGCGCTGGAAGCGATTGATGTCGCCCCATTTCACGCGCCAGCCGCCGAACAGGCCGGTCAACTCCGCAACGGCGCGATCAAGCGCCGCGAGGCGCGCGGGATCGTCCAGCGCGTCCATGCGCGCCCAGGGCGATTTGCCCGCCGAACAGGGCCCGTCGAGGATTGCGGTGCACATCTGCGTGCCCCAATAGACGGCGAGTGTGGTGGCTTCGGACGCGGCGCCCCAGCGATCGTCCCAGTCGCGCAGCAGGGCGACGGGATCGGCCAGCCTGGCCTTGGCGGTATCACCCGGGGCCAGGCGATCCCAGGCGGCGGTGAGCAGGGGCACGTTGGTGGCGAAGGTGGGCAGCCAGCTGTCATACGCGGCGGCGATCAGGCCGGGGGCATCGAAATCGTGGCGCCCGGTCAACAGCTTCGTCGCATGTTCGCCGCGCGGATTTTCGCCGACCATATCCATGTAGCGCGGGAAATCGGCCTTGCGGATGCTCCCCGGCCCGGCTGCGCCCCACGGCTCGTTATTCGTGTTCATCGCCCAGCCGCTCGGCGGATTCACCGCCCGGGGGAGTTTGGAGAGCGGGGTGAGGCCCTTCCAGTCGGTGGCGGGATCGCTGCCATCCACGGGGCGGCGATAATCGAAGCGATCGTCGCGCACCGGCACGAACTGGGGGTGGAGATAGGCGATCTCGCCCTTGTCATCGGCGAAGAGCGTGTCGTTCGAGCTGTTCGCCTGCAGGCCGGCGACCTTCAGGAAGCCCGCATAATCCCTCGTCTTGGTGCGCAGATAGCTTTGCTGGAGCGCGGGCACCGGTTTCCACATCATGCGGAAGGCGATGGGCTTGCCCATTTCCATGCGCACGAGCGGCCCGTGCGAGGAATAGAGGACGCCGAAGACGCGCCGGGCCTGCCTGCCGTCCGCGCCCTTGTAGGCAAGGGTGATCTGCCGGCTGGTGAGCGGGCGCCATTCCGTGCCGTAGCGGATCCCCTTCACGCCATTTCGCGTCTCGATCGTCTCGGCATATTCGTCCACCGCGTCGACCGTGCTGGAGGTGTGCATCCAGCCGGCATGATCGTTGAAGCCCTGATAGAGGAAGAACTGGCCCCAGGTGGCCGCGCCATAGGCATTCAGGCCCGCATCGCTCGTCATCTGCAGTTCGGAGCGGAAGAAGAAGCTGGTGTGCGGATTGATGAGGAGAAGGGCGTGGCCGTCCTTCGTATTTTTCGGCGCGATAGCGATGCCGTTGGAGCCGGTGGGCTCGATCAGGTGGCGGTCGGCGGCGAGGAGGATTTCAGGCTTTCCGGTGTAGAGCGCCTCCAGCGCCTTCAGATCGATCCGCTCAATGTCGCCGCCGATGCTGCCCTCGGTGAAGGAGAGCGCCATCCATGGCTCGAAACGGGTGAGGACGCGCGGGCGCACATCGGGGTGGGTGGCCAGATAGTGATTGAGGCCGTCCGCCCAGGCATCCATCAGATCGCGCAGCCATTGCGGGCTGGCGTCATAATCGCGCTGGAGCTGATCGGGATCGACATAGAGGCGCTGGCGCAGATCGGCCCAGATCGCCTTTTCGCCCTCGGCCTCCGCCGTGCGGCCCAGCGCCGTCAGATAATTGGCCTCGATACGGGGGAAATCATCCTCGGCCTGCACATAGATCATGCCGAAGACGGCATCTGCATCCGTCTTTCCATGAACGTGGGCGACGCCCCATTCGTCTCGGGTGATGGTGACGCGGGCGGCCCGTGCGGTCCAGGCCGCTTTCTCCACCTTGTCGCCGATCGCGCGCGCCTGATCCGGTGCCATGCCGGTCTGGCCCCAATAGACCATTCGCGGTTTCGCGAATGCGGGTGCGGCATGGACGGCCGATGTGCACAAAGCGAGCGCAAGGGGCAGCCGTAGCCACCCGCCTTTGGCCCACCCGCCTCTGGCCATGTGCTTCGTCCCCTTTATGCTCGGGTACGGATGGCTACCGGCGATGGTGCGGCGCGGCAAGGAGGGAAAGATTGGGAAAGTGGCGGAAACGGGCGGGATGCTGCCTCGCGCTCCTGATGGCGTCTCCGCTCCCGGCGGCCGGCCCGGCCATCCTGCTGAAGCCCGCCCGCATCTTCGATGGCGTCACGCCGGGCCCGCATGAAGGCTGGCAGCTTCTGGTGGAGGGCGATCATATCGCTGCGGTCGGCCCCGCGCTGGCCGTGCCGGCGGGAACGCGGACGATCGACCTGCCGGGGATGACGCTGGCACCCGGCCTGATCGAGGGGCACAGCCACCTGTTCCTCCATCCCTATGACGAGACGCCGTGGGACGATCAGGTGCTGCACGAGCCGCTGGCGCTGCGCACCGCGCGCGCCGTGGCGCAGGCGGAGACGACGCTGCGGGCGGGCTACACCACGGTGCGCGATCTGGGCACGGAGGGCGCTGGCTATGCCGATGTCGGCCTCAGGCTGGCGATCGACCGGGGCATCGTCCCCGGCCCGCGCATCCTGGCGGCAACGCGCGCGATCGTGGCGACCGGCGCCTACGGGCCCAAGGGATTCGAGCCGGGCGTGCCCGTGCCGCAGGGCGCGGAGGAGGCGAGCGGCGTGGACGGCGTGGTGCGCGCCGTGCGCGGCCAGATCGCGGCCGGGGCGGACGTGGTGAAGCTCTACGCCGATTATGCCTGGGGCCCCGGCGAGCCGCGCCGGCCGACCTTTTCGCAGGCCGAACTCTCCGCCGCCGTCGCCGCCGCGCACGATGCCGGGCGGACGACCGCCGCCCATGCCTCGACCGAAGAAGGCATCCGGCGCGCGATCCTCGCCGGTTTCGACACGATCGAGCATGGCGACGGGGCGACGCCGGAACTGATGCGGCTGATGGCGGTGAAAGGCACGGTGCTGTGCCCCACGCTGGCCGCCACCGATGCGATCCAGCATTATCGCGGCTGGAACGGCGCCGAGCCCGCGCCCGCTGCCGTGCAGACCAAGCGGCGCGAACTGGCGGAGGCGATGAAGGCGCATGTGCGGCTGTGCGTGGGCGGCGATGTCGGTGTGTTCGCGCATGGCACGAACGCGCGCGAGGCCGAACAGATGGTGGCGGCCGGCATGGCGCCGGCCGAAGCGATGATCGCGCAGACATCGGGCAATGCGAAGGCGTTTCGCATCGATGACAAGGTGGGCGCGGTGAAGGCGGGATTGCTCGCCGATCTGGTGGCGATGGAAGGCGATCCGACCCGGGATATCGCGGCGCTCACGAAGGTCCGCTTCGTGATGAAGGGAGGCGCGGTGGTGCGGGACTAGGCGGCGCGGATTCGTGCTCCCGTGCGGGCAGGGGCACGACCTTCCAGGGATCAGCCCGGCAGGGCGGCGGCGTAGACATCCGGCTTGAAGCCCACGATGCGGCGATCGCCGAGATCGAGGATCGGGCGCTTTATCATCGAGGGCTGCTCCAGCATCAGAGCGATCGCCTTTTCCGCATCCAGCCCCTCGCGCTCGGCCTCGGGCAGCTTGCGAAAGGTGGTGCCGGCGCGGTTCAGCACTTTTTCCCAGCCATGCTCGCTCACCCAGCCCGCCAGCGTCGCACGATCGATCCCGATCTTCTTGTAATCATGGAAGGCGAAGGCGACGCCATGATCGTCGAGCCACGTACGGGCCTTCTTGATCGTGTCGCAATTGGGGATGCCGTACATGGTGATCGCCAAGACATGTCGCCTTTCATCCGGTTCGTCATGTCGGCCTTCGCCGGGATGACGGGGCGGGGTCAAGGCGGCTTCAGTCGCTCTCGCCCCGGTTCTCGTCTTCGTCCAGCTTCGCGCCGTCCACGATCCGGGCGAGGCGGGTGGCGTCGTCGCGATCACGCTTCCTTTCGGCGGCGGTGCGGCCGTGGAGAGCGCGATTGGCATCCGCCTGCGTCCTGGCCGCCGTGCGCATCCTGGCCTTTCGAGCGGCGCGGAGATTGACGACATCACCCATCAGGCGGGCACTACCATCTGGATCGCCCGGGCGGAAACGGCGGCTTTGACGGGTGTGCGCGCGAGCACCTCGCCATCGATCGAAATGGGAAGCGGGGGATCGGTTTCGATCCGGAAACTCTTGCCCCGAAATTCGCGCAGCGTGCCGCGCGCCGTCTTCGGCCCGATCAGGCTGAGGCCCCAGCTCCATAGCAATTTCGTCCGCGCCGTGCCGATCACGGCCTGCACGACGATCTCGCCATTTTCGACATCGGTTTCGACGAGTTCGGTGCCGCCATGATAGGCGCCGTTGGCGATGCGCACCTCCAGCGCGCGCAGCGTCTCGCTGCCGCCATTCCCGCTCACCGTGAGCGAAAAGGGCCTGAAACGAAGCATCTGCAGCGCCGCCCAGGCGAGATAGCCCGGCCGGCCGAGCCATTTCTTCAGGCCGTGCGGCACCGATTCCGCGATCAGGGGCGAGATGCCGATCGCGGCGCAATTGGCGAAATAATCATCGTCGATCATGCCGAGATCGATGCGGCGAACCTGTCCGTCGACGATCACGCGGACGGCGTCCTCCACATCCAGCGGAATGCCCAGCGTGCGCGCGAAACTGTTGGCGGTGCCGAGCGGCAGGAGCGCGAAGACCGTCTTTTCCGCGACGAGATGATCGACCGATCCGGAAATGGAGCCGTCCCCGCCGCCGACGATCACCATCGGCACGCCCGAGCGGACGGCGCCCCGAACCTCGCCATCGAGCTTCGAGGGATCGCGCACTGCCTTGGCCGAGACGAGTTCGATGCCGGCGGCCTTCAGCAGCCTGCACGCATCCCTGAAGGCTTCCCGCCCCTTGCGGGACTTGCCGTTGACGATAAGCGCCGCCTGGCGCGGCGGATTCAGGATCATCCCGCTTCAACGCGGTCGAACCGTTTTGGATGCGTAAGGACATTCAGGGCGCGCGGGCGCCCCTTCCTCAGGTGGTGATGCCCGTCAGCAGCAGGAATGCAGCATAGCCCAGAAGCAGCGTGCCCATCACCGCCGAGAAGGACAGCAGCACCCAGCCGAACAGGGTGACGATCGGCGGATTGATCCGCTCCTCCCGCCTGTTGCGTGAGACGCTGGCCATGATGAAACTCGCGAGCACGCCATAAAAGAGCGCGGCAACCTCAATCATCTTGATCCCCCCGGATCGCTGTTCGGACTCGGGCATATGGTTAACACCCATCTCCTCAAGGATGGGTTAATGCTGCAGTGCACGCAACATCGAGGGGACGAGAAAAGCGCCGGACCGGACGCCGCCCAGGGCGATCAGGCGGCGAGCTTCACGCGATTGCGGCCGCTGCTCTTGGCCGCATAGAGCGCGCGGTCGGCGCCGGCGAGCAATGCGCCCGCATCCTGATCCGGCAGGTGCGCGGCGATGCCGACGCTGACCGTGACGACGGGAAGCTTCTCGCCTCCGGGCTCTCCCGGCCGCTCGATGATGCCGCGCAGCCGCTCGGCCACCGCCGTCGCATCCTCCGGGCTCGCGCCGGGCATCAGGATCGCGAACTCCTCGCCGCCCAGTCTGCCGACCAGATCGCCGCTGCGCACCACGCTGATCGATCGATCGGCGACGCGTTGCAACACGCGATCCCCGATGCCATGGCCGTGCGAATCATTGACCAGCTTGAAATGATCGACGTCGAAGATGGCCACGGCGAGCGCCCAGCCGAATTCGTTCGCCGCTTCCACCTGCCGCTCCAGATGGCGCAGGAAGGCACGCCGGTTGGCGAGGCCGGTCAACTCGTCCGTGGAGGCGAGCAGGGTGGCCTCGCGCGCCTGTTCCTCGGCACGGCGCTTGGCCGACATCACATGCTCTTCCAGCTTCTTGCGATCGTCGATGTCGCGCAGCGTTCCGGTGGTGCCGACGACATGGGCGGTCGAATCGCGCAGCGCCTGGATCGAAAGCTCCATCCAGCGGACCTCGCCGCTCGCCGTGCGGAAGCGCAGCAGCCGGCGCGTATTGTGCACATCGCCATCCAGCACGGGCTGCGCCCATTCACTGAATTCCGCGCGCTCGCTTTCCTCGATCCAGTCGAGCCAGGAGCGGTGCTGGCTTTGCGCGACCGGATAGCCGGTCAGCGTTTCCCAGGCGGGATTGAGATAGGTCCAGCGGCCCTTGCGATCGGTGCGGAAGATCACCTCGCCGATATTCTCGACGACGGTCATGAAATGATCGGCGAGCAGATGCGCTTCCTCGCCGCGCCGATCACTCTGGGTGAGCGCGGCGGCGACGGGCAGCGAGGTGAGGAAGTTCACCGCGATGAAGAATTGCAGCAGCAGCAGGTGCCCGGCCGTATCGCGGCCGCCATGCACGGCGATCGGCCCGTGGCCCTCCGCCGTGGCGCGCGCGGAAATGAAGGCGACGATGATGATCGCCGCCGCCGCGCCGAACTGGCGCAGGCGGAAAGTGGCGAGCAGCACGACCGGCAGCATCAGGAACAGCAGCGGCAGGCGCGTGCTGTAGAAGATCAGGAAGGAGACGAGGGCGACCAGACCGAGCACGAATATGGCTTCGGCTATGCGGCCGCCCGAAATCTCACTGATGTTCATCGTCTCGCGAAAGCGGCTGATGACGATCACGGCGGGCGCGATGATGGCGAGGCTGAGCGCGGCCGCGCCATACCAGTTTATCAGGGCTTCGCCGAAGGCGGCCGAGGTCGCCAGATGGAGCGCCGTAGCGCCGATCAGCGCCGAGAAAAGCGGCGCGATGAGGCAGGCGGCCGCGAAGACGAGCACGTCGCGCGTCCGCTCGAAGGCGCCCGAAATGCCGCCAAAGGCGCGCACGAGCAGCGCCGCGCCCGCCGCTTCCACGATGTTCGCAACGGGAAAGAGCATCGTCAGCGCGACCGGCTGATCGCGGACGAGGGACGCCACCAGATTGCCGGCGATCGCGCCGAGCACGATCCAGATGCGATCGTCGCTGCTGCGGCCCTGGGCGATGAGGAGGCCGAGCAGGATGCCGTTCGCGGGCCACAGGGAGGTGAGGCCCGAAGCCTGCGAGGCGACGAACTCGCTCGTCATGGCGGCGAGCAGAAACAGGAATGCGCTGATACACGCCAGGCGCGCATGCCGCCCGGCGCTTTCCCCCCTAGCCATGGCCCCCCATGAATGACTCATCGCAACCTCGCACGCCATTATGGCTCCGAGGCTGTTAATGGGGCCTTACGCGCGGGTGGCGCGGCGTCAACCGCTGTTGCGCAGGGCGGTCGCGATGGCGTTGATCGAAAGCTGGATGCCCTCGCCGATACGCGGATCGTCCTCACCGGCACGATGGCGCTTGATGAGTTCGATCTGGAGCAGGTTGAGCGGCTCGATATAGGGCAGGCGCAGCCGCACCGATTCCTCGAGCTTGGGGCTCTTTTCCAGCAGGCGGCTTTCGCCCGTCAGGCCGAGCAGGCCATCGCGTGCGAGTTCCCAACCCTCTCGGATACGGGCGAAAATCGCCTCGCCCGCGGCCTTGTCCTCGACGAGCGCGAGATAGCGTTCGGCGATGGCCATGTCGGATTTGGCGAGCACCATTTCGAGGTTGGCCAGCGTTGTCTGGAAGAAGGGCCAGCGCGCGGCCATGTCCTTCAGGAGGGCCTTGTCCTCGAACCCATCCAGCGCGTGGCCCACGCCATACCAGCCCGGCAGCATCACGCGCGCCTGCGCCCAGCTGAACACCCAGGGAATCGCGCGCAGATCCTCGATCCGATCCGATTTCGTGCGACTCGCGGGGCGCGATCCGATCTTGAGGCCGGCAATCTCGTTGATCGGCGTGAACTGGCGGAAGAAGGTGCGGAAACCCTCCGTCTCATAGACCAGGCCGCGATAGGCGCGGAACGCGGCGCCCGAGATTTCGCGCATCGCCGCGTGGAAACGCTGCTCGCCCTTCACCTCCCCCGGATCGAGGCTGGTGAGCAGGGTGGCAGCCGCCATCGCTTCCAGATTCAGCGCGGCGGCGGGCTTGGTGCCATATTTGGCGGCGATCACCTCGCCCTGTTCGGTGATGCGGATGCGGCCCTTTACCGTGCCCGCCGGCTGGGCGAGGATCGCGCCAAAGGCCGATCCGCCCCCGCGCCCCACGGCGCCGCCCCGGCCGTGGAACAGCTGCATCGCGACGCCGGCCTTCTCGAATACGGGCTTCAGCGCGCGGCTTGCCTCGTTCAGGCTCCAGACGGAGGTGAGATAGCCGCCATCCTTGTTGCTGTCCGAATAGCCGACCATCACCTCCTGATAGCCGCGCGCCACGACGCGGGAGGAGACTTCGGGCAGATCGAAATAGGCCTTCATGATCGCCGGGCCGTTTTCGAGATCCTCGATCGTCTCGAACAGCGGCACGACCATCATCGTGGAGGAAGCGGGATCGTCGGCGCGATAGAGGCCGACCTCCTTCAGCAGGATATCCACTTCCAGCAGATCGGAGACGGTGGCCGTCTTCGAGATGATGTAGGTGGTGATCGAGGCGGCGCCGTAGCGTGCATGCGCCTCGGCGGCGGCCTTGGCGATGGCGAGTTCGCACGCCGTTTCCTCGCTATAGGACAGATGCGTCCCGGTGAGCGGGCGCGGCGTGCGCAGTTCGCGGCGCAGCAGCGCAACCTTGGCGGCCTCGTCCAGCGAGATATAGTCCGGCTCCACGCCGGCCACCTTGAGCAATTCCGCCACGACGCGTTCGTGGACGTCGCTATTCTGGCGCAGATCGAGCGTGGCGAGGTGGAAGCCGAACGTCTCCACCGCGCGGATCAGCCGCCCCAGCGCGCCGCCGGAAGAGAGCAGGCCGCCGCCATTGGCGGCCAGGGCATGGGCGAGATCGACGAGGTCGCGGCGCAGCTCGGCCGGATTTTCGTAGCGCTCGGCGGGGTGGGCGGGCGTGCGGGCGGGCTGCTTGCCGCTGATCGCCGTATAGGTGGCGGCGACGCGCGCATAGATTCCGGTGACGGCGCGGCGATAGGGCTCGTCGGCGCGGGCGGGGCCATCGTCATGCGAAAGCTCGGCCAGCGCCGCGACTTCGCCGGTGACGGGGGCGAGCTCGCTGGAAATGGAAAGCTCGCCGCCCAGCGCGTGCAGCAGCTCGCAATAATGGGCGAGGACCGCCTCGGAAGAGCGGCCCAGCGCGAGGCGCAGCGTCTCCGCCGTGACGTAAGGGTTGCCGTCGCGATCGCCGCCGATCCAGCTGCCGGGCTTGAGAAAGCTTTTCGGCCGGGCGCCCAGCACGCGCTCCCACCGGGCATAGAGGGCGGGGAGGACGGGCAGGAAGACATCGCGCAGATAGGAAAGCGCGGTATCGATCTCGTCCGCCACGAACAGCCGCTCGCGGCGCAGCGGCCGCGTCTGCCACAGAAGCGCGATCTGGCGGACGATCGCTTCCTCGATCACGTCGCCGTCCGGCGTTTCGGTCAGTCCGCCGTCGCGCAGTCGCATCAGATCGGCGATGCGATTGCGGTGATCGATCATCGATTTGCGGCGCACCTCGGTGGGGTGCGCGGTCAGGACGGGCACGATCAGGCCATGATCGAGCATGTCGATCGCCTTGTTCGCGCCGATGCCGTGGCCGGAAAGCCGATCCAGCGCGGCCGCGAGATCCGCATCGGGATCGGAGGCGACGCCCTGCCTGTCCTCCGCGAGATTGGCGAGCATCGAGAAGAGCATGAAGCCGCGCGTGAAGGCCAGCGTATCGTCGATGCCCAGCGCATCGAGGCCACTGTCCACCTCGCCGGCCAGCCCGCGCGCGCGATCGACCGAGGAGGAGCGGATATATTCGATCCGGCGGAACAGCGTATCGCCGCCATAGGCCCGGATCACGTCGCCCAGCAGGCGGCCGAGATAACGGATATCGGGATTTTGCGTGATGGGCGGGGGAGGGGCAGCGTCAGCCATGATTCCCATGCTGCGCCGCAACGTGAAACCGGTCAATGCGGATGGCGCGATTAGCTGCAGATTATGGCGCATGCGCCACGCTTATGGCTGGTCAGCGCCCCGGGGCATGGTCTGGTGAGCGCTGGAGCCCAAGGTGGCGGGCGCGCCGCCCGATGGTTGTCGTTCCCGCCAGTTCGGAAGCGGGGCGATTCGCTGTGATGCGGAATCGGCGTCGATCTGATCCGGGGGGCGAACCGTTCCTCGCTGTTCGAAGGGGCAGGATGCGGGATCAGGCCCGGCATGACGGACAGGGCCGGGATGAGGCACAGAAAAAGGCCGGAGGATTTCTCCCCCGGCCTCTCCCTTGTCGGTGTTCGGTCTGGATCGGCCGATAAGGGGGCAAGCCCCGTATCGTCGAACGGAGGCGACGATGCCGCCTCCGCCGGCCGGCCCCTGGGCGGATCTACGCCTGAACAGGTCAGGCGCAGCCGCCCAAGCGGCTTAGAAGTCCATGCCGCCCATGCCGCCCATTCCACCCATGCCGCCGGGCATGCCGCCGCCGGCCGGGGCCTTGTCCTCCGGAGCGTCGGAAACCGCCGCTTCGGTGGTGATGAGCAGGCCGGCGACCGAAGCCGCATTCTGCAGCGCGGTGCGGACCACCTTGGTCGGATCGATCACGCCGGCCGCGACGAGATTCTCGTACTTGTCGGTCTGCGCGTTGAAGCCGAGCGTGGTGTCGTTGCTCTCGAGCAGCTTGCCCGAAACGACCGCGCCATCATGGCCCGCATTCTGCGCGATCTGGCGAACCAGAGCGGTCAGCGACTTGCGGATGATGTCGATACCGCGGGTCTGATCGTCATTCGCGCCGACGACGCCGTCCAGCGCCTTCGAAGCGTAGAGCAGGGCCGTGCCGCCGCCGGGGACGATGCCCTCTTCGACAGCCGCGCGGGTCGCGTGCAGCGCATCGTCGACGCGATCCTTGCGCTCCTTGACCTCGACTTCGGACGAACCGCCGACCTTGATCACGGCAACGCCGCCGGCGAGCTTGGCGAGACGCTCCTGGAGCTTCTCACGGTCGTAATCGCTGGTGGTGTTCTCGATCTGCTTGCGGATCGCCTCGACGCGGCCCTTGATCGACGCTTCCTCACCGGCGCCATCGACGATGGTGGTGTTGTCCTTGTCGATCGAAACGCGCTTCGCGGTGCCGAGCATGCCGAGCGTGACGCTCTCGAGCTTGATGCCGAGATCCTCGGAGATCACCTCGCCCTTCGTCAGGATCGCGATGTCTTCCAGCATCGCCTTGCGGCGATCGCCGAAGCCCGGCGCCTTGACGGCCGCGACCTTCAGGCCGCCGCGCAGCTTGTTCACGACGAGCGTGGCCAGGGCCTCGCCCTCGATGTCCTCGGCGATGATGAGGAGCGGACGGCCCGACTGGACGACGGCTTCCAGGATCGGAAGGATCGCCTGCAGGTTCGAGAGCTTCTTCTCGTGGATCAGGATGTACGGATCGGTCAGCTCGACCGTCATCTTGTCCGGGTTGGTGATGAAGTAGGGCGAGAGGTAGCCGCGGTCGAACTGCATGCCCTCGACGACGTCGAGCTCGAATTCGAGGCCCTTGGCTTCCTCGACGGTGATGACGCCTTCCTTGCCGACCTTCTCCATCGCCTCGGCGATCTTCTCGCCGACGACGGTGTCGCCGTTCGCGGAGATGATGCCGACCTGGGCGACTTCCTGGCTGCCCGAGACGGGCTTGGAGCGCGACTTCACGTCCTCGACGACCTTGGCGACGGCGAGATCGATGCCGCGCTTCAGATCCATCGGGTTCATGCCGGCGGCGACCGACTTCATGCCCTCGCGCACGATCGCCTGGGCGAGAACGGTCGCGGTGGTGGTGCCGTCACCGGCATTGTCGTTGGTCTTCGAGGCCACTTCGCGCAGCATCTGCGCGCCCATGTTCTCGAACTTGTCCTTGAGCTCGATCTCCTTGGCGACGGTGACGCCGTCCTTGGTGATGCGCGGCGCGCCGAAGCTCTTGTCGATCACGACGTTGCGGCCCTTGGGGCCGAGCGTGACCTTCACCGCGTCGGCGAGGATGTCGACGCCGCGCAGGATGCGCTCACGGGCGTCGCGCGAAAACTTTACGTCCTTCGCTGCCATGTTCTGAATTCCTTCTTCCTGAAAGACCCGCTCGTGCCGAGCGAAGTCAAAGCACGTGTTCAAGCGCCCCGCCCACTGTCCCTGCCTCGCCTTCGCTCGGAACGGACGGGGGCGGAGCCGTCAGGTCAGCCGACGATCCCCAGGATGTCGCTTTCCTTCATGATCAGCAGATCCTTGCCGTCCACCTTGACCTCGGTGCCGGACCACTTGCCGAACAGGATGCGATCGCCTTCCTTGACGTCCAGCGGCGTGACCTTGCCGTCCTCGGCCTTCGCGCCGGTGCCGACGGCGACGACCTTGCCCTCCTGGGGCTTTTCCTTGGCGGTGTCGGGGATGATGATGCCGCCGGCCGTCTTTTCCTCGGCCTCAACGCGTTCGACGAGCACGCGATCGTGCAGCGGTCGGAAACCCATGTCTGTCCCTTTCCTGCAATGAAGGCAGGGTAAAAGGCTGCAAGCCCCCCGATCCCCGCCCGTTGCTTCAAAACCTGTTGGCACTCGCCTGCGGTGAGTGCCAGCGCGCATATGTGGAGGGGGTCGGGCAGTGTCAAGCGGACCGCCGAAAGAGTCTGGCGGGGTGCCCGCAGGGCGGGTTCAGCCGACCGGGCGGCGGGCGCGCAGTGCCTGCGCGAGCGTGCCCTCGTCCAGATAATCCAGCTCGCCGCCCACGGGCAGGCCATGTGCCAGCTGGGTGACGCGCACCGGAAAGCGCTCGATCCGCTCGGCCACATAATGGGCGGTCGTCTGGCCTTCCAGCGTGGCGTTCATCGCCAGCACCACCTCGTCGATGCCGCCCGCCTCGATCCGCCCGATCAGGCGATCGATGCCGAGATCCTCCGGGCGGATCCCCTCGAGCGCGGAAAGGCGCCCGCCGAGAACATGGAAGCGGCCGGGGAAAAGCCGCGTGCGATCCAGCGCCCAGAGATCGGCCACCTCTTCCACCACGCAGAGCATGCGCGCATCGCGGCGCGGATCGGCGCAGATGGCGCAGGGGTCGGTCGTGTCGACATTGCCGCAGGTGGAGCAGGTGGCGAGCTTCTCGTCCACGGCCTCCAGCGCGCGCAGCAACGGCGAGAGCGCGGTTTCGCGCTTCTTGAGGAGATGCAGCACGGCACGCCGCGCCGAGCGCGGGCCGAGCCCCGGCAGACGGGAGAGCGCTTGCGTCAGCGCATCGATTTCGGGGGAGGCCATTGCGGGGAGAGATAGGGGCTTGCCGTGCCGCCGTCGACATCCGGAGCCGGATGCCGAAACAAGTTCGGTGAGACGGTGCGGGGAGTTTGTTTGGAAATGCGCGGAAGAGCGCATTTCGGAGGCGGCACCGGCCCGCTCCCCCACCCGGCCTCCCATCTAGGATATTCTGTTTGGGAGGCCGGGTGGGGGAGCGGGCCGGCACAGCCTTACGCCGAACGCGCATTCTCAAACGGCCCCCAAGGCTCTAAGCGGCCAGGCATGCGCCTCGCCTTCATGGGAACGCCCGATTTCGCGGTGCCGACGCTCGATGCGTTGGTGGCGGCCGGGCATGATATCGCCGCCGTCTATTCGCAGCCGCCGCGCCCGGCCGGGCGCGGCAAGGCGCCGCAGCCGGGGGCCGTGCACAAAAGGGCCGATGCGCTGGGGCTGGAGGTGCGCTGCCCGGTATCGTTGCGTGATCCGCAGGCGCAGGCGGAATTTGTGGCGCTGGGCCTCGATGCGGCGATCGTGGCGGCTTATGGCCTGATCCTGCCGCAGCCCGTGCTGGATGCGCCCAGGCTCGGCTGTCTCAACGTGCATGGCTCGCTGTTGCCGCGCTGGCGGGGGGCGGCGCCGGTGCAGCGCGCGATCCTCGCCGGCGATGTCGAGACGGGCGTGACGATCATGCAGATGGAAAAGGGGCTGGATACCGGCCCGATGCGACTGATCCGCTCGACGCCGGTGGCAGGCAAGACGGCGGGCGAGCTGACCGCCGAGCTGGCGGCGATGGGTGCCGCAATGATGGTGGAGGTGCTGGCCGATTTCGATGCCTTTCCGGCGATCGCGCAGCCGGATGAGGGCGTCACCTACGCGGCCAAGATCGAGAAGGCCGAGGCGCGGATCGATTTTTCGGCGCCGGCCGGGCAGGTCGTACGGCAGATCCTCGCCTTCAATCCGGCGCCGGGCGCCTTCTTCGAGACGCAGGGCGAGCGCGTGCGCGTGCTGGCGGCAGAGGTGGCCGACGGCCGTGGCGAGCCGGGAACGGTGCTGGATGACGCGCTGACCATCGCGTGCGGCACAGGCGCGATCGCACCCGGCAGGGTTCAGCGCGCGGGGCGGGGGGCGATGTCGGTTGCGGAATTGCTGCGCGGTTTCGCGGTTCCCGCGGGCACGCGGCTGGCGGGCGCGTGACGCGTTTCCGCCTTGCCGTGGAGTTTGATGGCGGGCCTTACATGGGCTGGCAGCGGCAGGCGCACGGGCCGAGCGTGCAGCAGGCGATCGAAGTGGCTGTTCACGCGGTGACCGGCGAGGAAACCGCCGTCCACGCCGCCGGGCGCACCGATGCGGGCGTGCACGGGCTGGGCATGGTGGCGCATGTCGATGTCGCGAAGGACATCGCGCCCTTCCGGCTGATGGAGGCGCTGAACGCGAAGCTGAAGCCGCAGCCGGTGGCGATCCTGGCGTGTGAGGCGGTGGCCGATGACTGGCATGCGCGCTTCTCCTGCCTCGGCCGTTCCTATCTCTACCGGATCGTGAACCGGCGCGCGCCGCTCGCGCTGGAGAGGGGGCGGGCCTGGCGGATCGCGCGGCCGCTGGACGCAGCGGCGATGCACGCGGCCGCGCAGATCCTGGTCGGCCGGCACGATTTCACCACCTTCCGCTCGGCGCACTGCCAGGCGGAAAGCCCGGTCAAATCGCTCGACCGGCTCTCCGTGCGGCGCGAGGGCGATCATGTGCTGGTGGAAGCGGGGGCACGCTCCTTCCTCCACCATCAGGTGCGCTCGATGGTCGGTTGCCTCGCCCTCGTGGGGCAGGGGCAATGGAGCGCGGCGGATCTCAGCGCCGCGCTGGAGGCGCGCGATCGCGCCGCGCTGGGGCTGAACGCGCCGCCGGACGGCCTGTATTTCGTGGATGCGACATATTGAGGGACGATGGCGCGCGACACCGCACGGTGAAGGGAACCCTCCCTATTTGCAGGGCCCCACGCGCTTGCCGCTGAGCGTGGCGGTCATGGCCATCGCCATCTGGCCGGTGGCCTTCGTCTGGCTGCGCGCGGTGAAGCTCGTCGGCGTGTAGCGGCCGGAGGAGCTTGCCGTCATCGTGCCGGTGGGGCGCTTGCAGGTGATTTCGCTGTCAAACGCGCCGCCCACCATCCTGTAGCGCGTGACGGTGCAGCTCTTGTCCCCCTTCATCATCTCGCGCGGGCCCTGTTGGGCCTGATCGGGCGTGACGCAGCTGCGGATGCTGGTGGGCCGGCCGCGCATCGCCTGCGCGACGGCGGGTGGCGCATTGGGGATGCTGATCGTCTCCACGCGCGAGGTGATTTCCCACAGGCCGGGCTGGATCGGCCCCGCCTGCGCCGCGCCGGCCGCCAGCATGGCCGCCGGCACGAACCATGCCGCGAAAGCCCGCATCCCCATCGCCATCCTCTCCCCTCTCGAGTCCGGCGATCCTACGCCGGGCAGCGGGCGTGGTGAAGCGGGTGCCTATCCCGCATGCTCGATCATCGGATCGACGGGATGGCCGGCCGCCTCGTCCTCCGGCACGGGATAATCGGCTGCCTGGAGGAAGCGTTCGGCATCCAGCGCGGCCATGCAGCCCGTGCCGGCGGCGGTGATCGCCTGGCGATAGACCTTGTCCATCACGTCGCCCGCCGCGAACACGCCGGGAATGTTGGTGAGGCTCGTGCCGGGGCGGGCGTTGATATAGCCCTCCTCGTCGAGATCGAGGCCCGTGCCCTGGAAGATGGCGGTGGCCGGCGAATGGCCGATCGCGACGAAGCCGCCGTCCACGTCCAGCAGGCTGAGTGCGCCCGTCTGCGTGTCGCGCAGTTCGATCGCGACCAGACCGGCCGCGCCATCGCCTTCCACGAAGCGGGCGACCTCCTTGTTCCACAGCACGTTGATCGATTGATGCTTGAACAGCCGCTCCTGCAGGATCTTCTCGGCGCGCAGCGAATCGCGGCGGTGGATGAGCGTCACGTCATGGCTGTGATTGGTGAGGTACAGCGCCTCTTCCACGGCGGTGTTGCCGCCGCCGATCACGGCCACCTTCTTGCCGCGATAGAAGAAGCCGTCGCAGGTGGCGCAGGCCGAGACGCCCTTGCCGCCCAGCTCCGCCTCGCCAGGTGCGCCCAGCCACTTGGCCTGCGCGCCGGTGGCGATGACGAGCGTGTCGCATTTATAGACGGTGCCGCCATCGCCCTTCAGCGTGAAGGGGCGTTCGGAAAGATCGACATCGACGATCGTATCCCACATCATCGTGGCGCCGACATGTTCGGCCTGGGCCTGCATCTCCTCCATCAGCCAAGGCCCCTGGATGACTTCGCGGAAGCCGGGATAATTTTCGACATCGGTGGTGATGGTGAGCTGGCCGCCGGGCTGGAGCCCCTGGACGACGATCGGCGAAAGGCCGGCGCGCGCGCCATAGATGGCGGCGGAAAGCCCGGCGGGGCCTGATCCCAGGATCAGCATGCGGGTGGAGTGGACGGCGGTCATCAATGGCCTCTTGCAGCGCGGTTCGTGGCCCCGAGATAGGGATCACGACCCCGGCTAGGCAACCGCCGAAGGGCAAGATGCTCGCCGCGGCCGAAACGGGGCCGCGGCGAGCGGCTATGCGCACGCAACGATACTGGAATGATCTTCGGATGGAGGCCGAGGGGACGTTCGGCCTGCACGATCTTCTCTAGGGTGAGTCGGTTAATTCCAGCCTAAGCGTGATTAGACAAAGGTCGAAAAGCACGGTTTTCCGGGCCACGGGAGTCCCGCCCGGAAATGCATGAATATTCGGGATTCCGGCAGGGATATCAGCGGCGGCGGATAAGGTGGCGGAGATATTCGTTGCTGTTCGGCTTGTTCGACGCGATCTCCTGATCGTCCTGACATTCCAGTTCCAGCTCGGCGCGAATCTTCTCGATCTCGCGTTCCGTCTTGTGTTCGATGCCGATGAACTGGCCGCGCGCATCGTCGATCGCGCGAATCAGCTCGTCCAGCTTGGCCTGCATCGCGGCGGCATCGCGATTCTGCGAATTCTGGATCAGGAACACCATGAGGAAGGTGACGATCGTGGTCGCGGTGTTCACTACGAGCTGCCACGTATCGGAATAATGGAAGATCGGGCCGGTCAGCCCCCATAGCAGGATCACGCTCAGTGCCGCGACGAAGGCGAGCGGTTGGCCGGTGGCGAAGGCGATCTTCGACGAGATCCACGTGAATATCCTGTCCAGCATCGCCGTCTTCCCAATTTCCCATGCCCAGCCCCGCTGCTCTGCCGGGGCCATGCGGAAGGATCGATCATGCTGATCGATCGTGGCGGGTTGAAGGCGGTTTCACCCGCGCATAAATAGCCGGCATGGCCATTCGCCCGATCCTTGAGGCGCCGGATCCCCGGCTGCGCGTGAAATCCGTTCCCGTGGACACGGTGGACGACGATCTGCGGGCGCTGATCGCGGACATGTTCGAAACGATGTATGACGCGCCGGGCATCGGCCTGGCGGCGGTGCAGATCGGCGTGCCAAAGCGCGTGCTGGTGATCGACCTGCAGGAGCAGGAAGGCGAGGATGGCGAGCGCATTCGCGAACCGCGCGTCTTCATCAATCCCGAACTCAGCGATCCGGCCGAGGACAAGTCCGTCTACAATGAGGGCTGCCTCTCTGTGCCCGATCAATATGCCGATGTGGAGCGCCCGGTGGCGATCCAGGCGCGCTGGCTGGACGAGGATGGCGTGCAGCATGACGAGCGTATCGAAGGCATGCTTGCCACCTGCCTCCAGCACGAAATGGACCATCTGGAGGGCGTCCTCTTCATCGATCACCTGTCGAAGCTGAAGCGCGACATGGTGCTGAAGAAGCTGGAAAAGGCCCGCAAGCTGCGCCGCGCGGCATAAGCCGCCCCCGGGCTCGCTTCATGCCGGGCCTATTTCGGCATCCCTGATCCAAGGCGTGCGCCGGGCAGCGATGCCGGTGCCGGAAGCCCGAAACGGGTTCGATCCATACCTTTCGAGCGAGAAGCCGGCCTGCTCCCGCGCATTCGGGAGCAGGATAGTCCGCGATCCCCCCGTTCCTGATGAACGGAGGCCCGAGCGGTTCACGGCGGGGTGGATGGGGTCGAGGGCCTTCCTCAGTGCAGGGTGGCCAGCGCCTCGCGGCAATCATCGGCGCATTCGCGGCACATCGTGGCGCACAGCGCGCAATGTTCGTGCGCATGCTTGTCGCATTCGGCGGCGCAGATCATGCATGCCTCGATGCAGGCGGTGAGCGTGGCGCGCACCATCGCATCGTCATCCCCGGTCATGCGCGTCGCCACCTTCGCCGCCGCCGTGCACACGTCCGCGCAATCCATGCAGGTGCGGATGCACTGCGACATGTCCATGCCTTCGGCCGAGCAGGCATCGGCGCAGGAGGTGCAGAAGAGGGCGCAATACATTGCGTGCTTGGCGGCGAGCGCGAGAGGCTCGTTGATGTGGCCGGCAACCTTGGGGTGAAGACCGATCATCTTGCGGACGGACATGGGCGCTCTCCTGCTCGCGGGCCATTCTTTCCCCCAACAGCGGGGGCGGCCCTGCGTTCCTGCCAGCTTGCAATTGAACGGGCGCCGAGGCAAGTTCGCATAATGTTCCGGATGAGGTGTGGATGTCGATCGCGGTGGTCCTGATCGCGCTGGGAGCGCTGCTGCTGGGGGCGGCGATCGGCTGGCTGCTGCGGGCAGGCCCGCTGGCGGCTGCCGAGCGGAGTGCCGCCGAACTGCCGCCCCTGCGGCTGATGGTGGAAGGGCTGACCCGCGAGCGGGATGTGTGCCGTGCCGAGCGTGATGCGGCGCGGCTGGATCTGGTAGAGGCGCGGACGATCGCGGGCCGGGTCGATGCGCTGGAGGCGGCGCTCCGTGAGGAGCAGGGGCGCGCAAATGGCCTTGCCGCCGAGAAGGCTGCGTTCGAGCGGGGCGAGGCGGAGCGCGCGCGGGCGCATGCGGCGCAGATCGATCAGATGCGCGACATGGGCGCGCAGCTCGACGCGCGCTTTCAGGAACTGGCCGGCAAGGCGCTGGGCGACGCGCAGAAACAGTTTCTGGAGCGCGCGGACCAGCGCTTCGCGCAGGCGGGCGAGAAAAGCGAGGCGCAGTTGAAGGCGCTGCTCCAGCCGGTCGAGACGACGCTGAAGCAATATGACGAGAAATTGGGCGCGATCGAGAAGGCGCGCGTCGATTCCTATGGCGGGCTGAAGGAGGCGGTGGCCCAGCTTGCGCAGGGCAATGAAGTGGTGCGGCGCGAGACGGCACGGCTCACGAACGTGCTGCGATCCAGCCCCAAGCATCGCGGCCGCTGGGGCGAGGAGCAGCTGCGCACGATCCTCGAATCGGCGGGGATGACCGAGAATGTCGATTTCTCGCTGCAGACGAGCATCAGCGATGGCGAGCGCCAGCTGCGCCCCGATTGCGTGATCAACCTGCCCGGCGGGCGCACCATCGTGGTCGACGTCAAATGCCCGCTCGTCCATTTCGAGCAGGCCTATGACGAGGAGGATGAGGCGGTTCGCGCCGCGCTCCTCCTGAAACATGCCGATGCGATGAAGGCCTATGCCGCCGATCTCGGCCGCAAGGGATATTGGCGGCAATTCGATCTTTCGCCCGATTTCGTCATCATGTTCGTGCCGGGCGAGCATTTCCTGTCCGCCGCCGCCGAGCGTGCGCCGGACCTGATCGAGCAGGCGTTCCGATCGGGCGTGATCATCGCCTCGACGATCAACATGCTGGCGCTGGCCAAGGTGATGGCCGGCATGTGGCGGCAGGAGGGGTTGGCGCGCCAGGCGGAGGAGATCGGCAAGCTCGGCAAGGATCTCTATGCCCGCCTCGCCAAGATGGGCGATCATGTGACGCGGCTGGGCAAGAACCTGAATCAGGCGACCGGCGCCTACAATGATTTCGTGGGATCGCTGGAAAGCCAGGTGCTGACGCAGGCCAAGCGCTTCGAGGCGCTGAAGATCGACACGGCCGGCAAGAGCATCGATCCGCTGCCGATGGTGGAGCAGACGGTGCGCCCGCTGACGAAGCTGGCGACCACGCCCGAACTTCCGGCCGAAGCGGCGGAATAGGCGCAGCGGGACGACGGAATCGGACGGGGCCGGGGGGCTATGGCGGGGAATGATCGAATCGGCGGCCCTCCGGGGGTGCCCCCGGCGCGATCGCGCTGATGGAGATCGAACCGCACAAGCTGCCGCCCGTGCCCCACGGGCTGCCGGGCCTGCCCCGCTCGCTCGGCGTGGCGGGCGTCCTGTTCCTCACGCTTTCGGCGACGACGCCGGCATCCTCCGTCTTCGTGATCGTGCCCGGCATGCTGCGTGCGGCCGGATCGGGCACGCTGATCGCGCTGGCGATCGCCGCGCTCGTCTGCGTCGCGACCGCTTATGTCTATGCGGAGCTTTCCTCCGCCTGGCCGATCGCGGGCGGCGAATATGTGATGGTGGCGCGCACCCTCGGGCCGACGACGGGCTTCGTCGTGCTGGGCGTGAACGTGGTCAACAATCTGATTTTCACCCCGGTGGTGGCGCTGGGGGTGAGCGACGTGCTCGCCCGCGTTTTTCCCGGCCTGCCGCAGGTGCCGGTCGCGCTCGCGCTGGTGGCAGTGGCGACCGGCGTGGGGCTGCTCAACATCCGCACCAACGCGCTCGTCACCGGCCTCTTCCTGATCGTGGAGCTGATCGCGCTTGCGGCCCTGGTCTGGGCGGGATTGGCCGTTCCCGCGCACGATCCCCTCGCCCTGCTCCTCCATCCGCAGATGCCGGGTGCGTCGGGCCTCGTGCCCGCCACTCCGGCCGCGATCGGCACCGCCACGACGATCGCGATCTTCGCGCTCAACGGCTATGGCATGGCCGTCTATTTTGGCGAGGACATGCGCGATGCCCCGCGCCGGATCGGCGGCGTGGTGCTGCTCGCGCTGGTGCTGGTGCTGGTGACGGAGATCGTGCCGGTCGCCGCCGCGTTGATCGGCGCGCCGGACCTCGGCACCTTCCTCACCGGCGAGGATCCGTTCGGCGCGCTGGTGGCGATGCGCGGCGGCAGGGCCATGGGGAATTGGGTGGCGGCTGGCGTGGCACTCGCGATCGCCAATGCGGCGATCGTTTCGGTGTTGGCGTTCGCGCGATTCTTCTATTCCACCGCGCGCGATGGCGTGTGGGGCGGCCGGCTCGATATCCGGCTGCAGGCGATTCACCCTCGTCTGGGCTCGCCCTGGATCGCGACATTGGTGATCGGCGCTGCGGGTCTGCTCTGCTGTCTGCTGCCGCTGGATCTGCTGCTGGTGCTGAGCGGCGCCGGCCTCGTCCTCACCTATGCCGCCATCGCGCTGGCGGCGCTCGTCGGGCGCAGGACGGGCGCGACAGCGCATGCCGTCTATCGCATGCCGCTGTTTCCGCTGGCACCCGTCCTGACGCTGGCGGCGCTGATCTATGTGGTCTGGGCGAGCTGGTGGGATGTCGAGGAGGGGCGGCCGGGCCTGATCGCCACGGGCGCGCAGGTGGCGATATCGATCCTTTATTACCGCTTCGTCATATGCCGGCGCGGCGTCTGGACGACGCGCGATCCACGCAATTAGCCGATTCCTGCCGGACAATAGTCAGCGTTCGTTCAAGAAGGTTGGATTTTCTGCGCCCAGCGCGGATACCTTATTCTTTCTCGAGCGCAATTCCGCGTTGCAGTGCTGCAATCTTACGACGAATAAGGCGATCAAAGGGGCAGGGCTGCATACGAGCGGCCCAGGGTTCGAAGGTGACAGATGGAAGATAACAGGGACGAGCCGGTAGCCCGCTCACCGCATGCGCGACGCAATGCCTGGATCGTGATCGTGGTGCTCCTCGTGGTGGCGGGTCTGGCCTGGGCGTTCACGCGCAGCGGCGGCTCCGGCGGAGCGGGCGCATCGGCCCGCGCTGGCGGGGGTGCCGGCGGCCCTGGTGGGCCGGGTGGCCCCGGAGGCCCGGGCGGCGGCGGACGGCGCCAGGCGGCGACGGTGGGCACCGCGACCGTGACGGCGGCGGACATGCCGGAGACGATCGCCGCGATCGGCACCGTCACACCCATCGTGACCGCCACCGTGCGCCCCCAGCTTTCGGGCAACATCTTCACGATCAACTTCACCGAGGGACAGATCGTGCGGCAGGGCCAGCTGCTCGCGCAGATCGATCCGCGTCCCTATCGCCTCGCGCTGGCGCAGGCCCAGGCGAATCTAGAGCGCGATCTCGCCCAGCTCAACCTCGCGCAGGTGACGCTCAAGCGTTACCAGACGCTGCTTTCGCAGGATTCGATCGCGCGGCAGGAGGTGGACACGCAGGCCGCCAGCCTCAAGCAATATGAGGGCACCGTCGCTGCGGATCGCGCGGCGATCGGCACGGCGAAGCTCAACCTGCAATATACCTCGATCACGGCGCCCGTTTCGGGCCGGATCGGCCTGCGCCAGGCGGACATCGGCAATTATGTGACCCCCGGCGACACGGCGGGCATCGCCGTCATCACCCAGACCACGCCGATCGACGTGGCCTTCGCCCTGCCGCAGGCGGATCTCCAGCGCCTGATCGCGCGGCGCGCGGGCGGCGGCGCCCTGCCGGTGACGGCGAAGGACCAGGGCGGCACGACCGTTCTGGCAGAGGGCAATTTCCTTACCTTCGACAACCAGATCGATGCCACCACCGGCACGGTGAAGGCGAAGGCGCGCTTCACCAATGCGGGCAGCACGCTCTTTCCCAACCAGTTCGTGAATGTCGTGCTCGTGGCGGATACGCTGCGCGGCGTGGCGACCGTGCCGGTGACGGCCGTACGCCATGGCGCGAACGGCGATTTCGTGTTCACGCTCCAGCCTGACAAGACCGCCAAGCTGGCGCTGGTGAAGACCGGCCCCGCCAGCGGCACGCGCATCGCCGTGCTTTCCGGCGTGAAGACGGGCGAGACGGTGATTACCGAGGGCGCCGACAATCTGGATGACGGCTCTCCGGTGCTGCTGCCCGGCGACAAGCGGCCGGAATTCACCCGCAAGAGCGGCGGCTTCTTCTCGCGGCTGTTCGGCGGCGGCTCTTCGGGCGGCAAGAAGGAAGGCGCCGGAGCGGGCCAATCCGGCGAGCGGCGAGGCGAAGGCCAGCGCCGCCAGCAGCAGGGTGGCGGCCAGTGACGATCGCGGCAGCGCCGTTCCGGGCGGGTTCCGGCGGCCGTTTCGCGACGCGCCTCGCCTGTGAGGATGCGTCCGGCGGCGGCGGCCGCATCGCGGCCGGCCTGAAGCCCCGCGGGAATCGCGCCGCATGAACGCGCCCGTGCCCGTGGAGCAGGAAGAGCTGATCGAGATCGGCCAGGGCCGCGCCAATCCCTCGCGCGGTTTCATCCTGAGGCCCGTCGCGACGACATTGCTGATGATCGCGATCCTGCTCGCGGGCCTGGTCGCCTATCGCTTCCTGCCCGTGTCCGCGCTGCCGCAGGTGGATTATCCCACGATCCAGGTGCGGACGCTCTATCCGGGTGCCAGCCCGGACGTGATGAGCCTGACGGTCACGGCGCCGCTGGAGCGCCAGTTCGGCCAGATGGCCGGGCTGTCGCGCATGTCCTCCGTCTCCTCGGCGGGCGCGTCCGTCATCACGCTCCAGTTCAATCTCGATCTGACGCTGGATGTCGCCGAACAGGAAGTGCAGGCGGCGATCAACGCGGCCAATACGTTGCTGCCGTCGGATCTGCCCGCGCCGCCCGTTTACGCGAAGGTCAATCCCGCCGACGCGCCCGTCATCAGCCTGGGCGTGACGAGCGCCACGCGGCCGCTGGCCGAAGTGCAGAATCTGGTCGACCAGCGCATCGCCAACAAGATCGCGCAGATTTCGGGTGTCGGCCTCGTCTCGCTTTCGGGCGGCCAGCGGCCGGCGGTGCGCATCCAGGCCAATGTGCAGGCGCTGGCCACGCGCGGCCTTTCGCTGGATACGCTGCGCACCGCGATCGCGGCGGCCAACGTGAACGGCGCCAAGGGGAGCTTCGACGGGCCGACGCGCAGCTGGTCGATCGATGCGAATGACCAGCTTGCCACCGCGCAGGAATATAAGGACCTGATCGTCGCCTATTCCGGCGGCGCCCCCGTGCGGCTGAGCGATGTCGCCAAGGTGATCGACGGATCGGAGAATATCCGCATCGGCGCGTGGATGAACCGCCAGCCGGCGATCGTGGTGGACGTGCAGCGCCAGCCGGGCGCCAACGTGATCGGCACGGTGGACGCCATCAAGGCCTATCTGCCGGCGCTGGAGGCGACCATGCCTTCGGACGTGCACGTGACGCTGCTCACCGATCGCACCACCGGCATCCGCGCCTCCGTGCACGATGTGCAGATGGAACTGGTCTTCGCGGTCGTGCTGGTGACGATCGCCATCTTCCTGTTCCTCGGCAGTTTCGAGGCGACGATCATCGCCTCGATTGCCGTGCCGCTGTCGATCGTCGGCTCGTTCGCGGCGATGCACCAGCTGGGCTACAGCCTGAACAACCTGACGCTGATGGCGCTGACGATCGCGTCCGGCTTCGTCGTCGATGACGCGATCGTGGTGACCGAGAATATCGCGCGCCATCTGGAAGCGGGCAAGAAGCCGCTCGCCGCCGCGCTGAAGGGCGCCGAGGAGATCGGCTTCACGATCATCAGCCTGACCGTGAGCCTCGTCGCGGTGCTGATCCCGCTCCTGTTCATGGGCGATGTCGTCGGGCGCCTGTTCCGCGAATTCGCGGTGACGCTGGCGGTGACCATCCTGATCTCGGCCGTGGTGGCGCTCACGCTCGTGCCCATGCTCTCGGCACGCTGGCTGAAGAGCGAGGCGGAGACGAAGCGCCCGCATTTCATCGAGAAGACGATCGAATGGCTCGACAAGGTCTCGCACGAATATGCGCGCTGGCTGGACTGGGTGCTGCTGCGGCAGAAGCTGACGATGCTCGTCTTCGCGGGATCGCTCGTGCTGACGGCGCTGCTGTTCGTCGCCATCCCCAAGGGGCTGTTTCCGGTGCAGGATACCGGCCAGTTGCAGGTGGTGGTCGCGGCGCGGCAGGGCATCTCCTTCCCGGCCATGTCGGAGCTTCAGGGCAAGATCGCCGACGCGATCCTCGCCGATCCGGACGTGGCGAGCCTCAGCTCGAACGTGGGCGTGGACGGGCAGAATCCCGCGCTCAACCAGGGGCGCATGCTCGTCAACCTGAAGGAGGATGGCGAGCGCACCACCAGCCAGACCCGGCTGATCCGGCGCCTGCAGGAGCGCGCGGCCGATGTGGCGGGAGCGACCCTCTACATCCGCCCCGTGCAGGATCTGACGATCGACGCGGAAGGCGGGCCGACCCAGTATCGCTTCGCGCTTCAGGGCGCCGATCAGGCGATGATCGAAGGCTGGGCCGCAAAGCTGATGGCCGAGCTCAAGACGCTGCCGGAGCTCACGAACGTCACGTCCGACGTGCAGAATGACGGCCGTGCCGTGACCGTGAAGATCAATCGCGACACGGCTTCGCGACTGGGCATCTCGGTCGCCACGATCGACAGCGCGCTGTACAATGCGTTCGGCCAGCGCATCATCTCCACGATCTTCACGCAGACCACCCAGTATCGCGTGATCCTGGAAAGCCAGCCGGGCATGCTTTCCAGCCCGCAGATGCTGAACCAGCTCTACGTGGCCACATCGAGCGGGACGGCCGTGCCGCTTTCCACGGTGGCGACCTTCGTGGAAGGATCGGCGCCGCTGCAGGTGGCGCGCGTCGCCCAGTTTCCGGCGGTGACGGTGGGCTTCGATCTCGCCCGGGGCGCCAGCCTCGGCCATGCGGTGGACGCGATCACGGCGGCGGAAAAGCGGATCGGCGTGCCCGAAGCCTCCATCACGACGACCTTCCTCGGCGCGGCCAACGCCTTCCGCGCGAGCCTGCAAAACGAGATCTGGCTGATCCTGGCGGCGATCGTGGTCGTCTATATCGTGCTGGGCGTGCTCTATGAGAGCTTCGTCCATCCGCTGACGATCCTTTCCACCCTGCCTTCGGCCGGCGTCGGCGCGCTGCTGGCGCTGTGGCTGACGGGCAATGATCTGGGCGTGATCGGCATCATCGGCATCGTGCTGTTGATCGGCATCGTGAAGAAGAACGCGATCATGATGATCGATTTCGCGCTGGAGGCGCAGCGCGAGGAGGGCCGCGATCCCGATACGGCGATCCGGCAGGCGGCGCGCCTGCGCTTCCGCCCGATCATGATGACGACCTTCGCGGCCCTGTTCGCGGCTTTGCCGCTGATCTTCGGATCGGGCATGGGCGCCGAACTGCGCCAGCCGCTGGGCCTTTCCATCGCCGGCGGCCTGATCGTGAGCCAGGCGCTGACCCTGTTCACGACGCCGGTGATCTTCCTCCAGTTCGAGGCGCTGTCGCGCCGCTGGGGCCGGAAGGCGCAGCAGCGCGAACTGCCGCTGGAGGCGCCCCCGGCGCCCTCCGCCGCGGGAGCGGAGGCGTGATGCCCGCCCGAAATGCCTCGCCGGAAGGGAAGGGGGGCGATCGCGCTGCGATGACGGCGGGACACAGGCTCCCGCGCGATCATCCCGCCTTTCCCCGCCCGCTGCGCGCGCGATCGCCCGCCTCCGCCAGGCGGGGACGCTTCCGGTGAATCTCTCCGCGCCCTTCATCCGGCGGCCGATCGGCACGCTGCTGCTGACGATCGGCCTGATGATGGCCGGCGTCGCGGCCTTCTTCGCGATGCCGGTATCGCCGCTGCCGCAGGTGGATTTCCCGACCATTTCGGTTTCGGCCAGCCTTTCCGGCGCGAGCCCGCAGACGATGGCGACGAGCGTCGCCTCGCCGCTGGAAAAGCGGCTGGGCACGATTGCGGGCGTGACCGAAATGACCTCGCAATCGGGGATCGGATCGGCGCGCATCACGCTGCAATTCGATCTTTCGCGCAACATAGACGGCGCCGCGCGCGACGTGCAGGCGGCGATCAACGCGGCACGCGCGGACCTGCCGACGACGCTGCGCACCAATCCCAGCTATCGCAAGATGAACCCGGCCGACGCGCCGATCATGATCATCGCGCTGACTTCCGACACGCGCAGCCCCAGCGAAATCTACAATGCCGTTTCCAACGTGGTGCAGCAGCGCCTGCTGCAGGTGCAGGGCGTGGGCGATGTGGAGCTGGGCGGGGCGGCGCTGCCGGGCGTGCGCATCGACATGAATCCGCTGGCGCTCGCCCGCTACGGCATTCCGCTGGAGGATGTACGGACCGCGCTTTCCTCCGCCAGCGCGAACCGGCCGCGCGGCGTGCTGGAAGGGCAGGGCAATGCCTGGCAGATCTATGGCGACATGCCCGGCCTGAAGGCCGCCGATTATGCGCCGATCGTGATCGCGTGGCGCAACGGCGTAGCCGTGCGCCTGAGCGATATCGCCAAGGTGTATGACGGGCCTGAGGACATCAACACGATGGGCCTCTTCAACGGCAAGCGCGCCGTGACCGTCATCATCAGCCGCCAACCGGGCGCCAACATCATCCAGACGGTGGATTCGGTGAAGGCGCAGCTGCCGGCGCTGGCGGCCGCGATCCCGCCCGACATCAGCCTCGCCGTCGCCTCCGACCGCACGACCACGATCCGCGCGTCGCTCCGCGAAGTGGAGGTGACGCTCGTGATCGCCACCCTGCTGGTGGTGGCGGTGGTGTCCGTCTTCCTGCGATCGCTGCGCGCGACGATCGTGCCGGCGGTGGCCGTCGTCGCGTCGCTCTGCGGCACGATCGGCGTGATCTATCTGCTGGGCTTCAGCCTCAACAATCTCTCGCTCATGGCGCTCACCGTGGCGACGGGCTTCGTGGTCGACGACGCGATCGTCGTGCTGGAAAATATCAGCCGGCACATGGAGGAGGGCATGCCCCGCCGGCAGGCGGCGCTGATCGGGGCGCGGCAGGTGGGCTTCACCGTGCTCTCCATTTCGATCAGCCTGGTCGCGGTCTTCATCCCGCTTCTCTTCATGAGCGGGCTGATCGGGCGGCTGTTCCGCGAATTCGCGGTGACGATGACGGTGGCGGTGCTCATCAGCCTCGTCATCTCGCTCACGACGACGCCGATGCTCGCCTCGATCATCCTGAAGGAGCATGATCCCGAGCGTCGCGAAAATCGCTTCGCGGCCTTTGCCGAGCGCCAGTTCCAGAGGCTGGCGGCGCGCTATGAACGCGCGCTGGACTGGGCGCTGGCGAACCGGGGCGCGATGCTGATCCTGCTGGGCGGGGCGGTGGCGCTCAACATCTTCCTGCTCGTGATCGTGCAGAAGGGCTTCTTTCCCGAGCAGGATACGGGATCGCTGATGGGCGGCCTGCGCGCCGATCGCAGCATCTCCTTCCAGGACATGCAGAAGAAGCTCACCTCGATCGTGGGGATCATCCGCAAGGACAAGGACGTCGATACGGTGGTGGCCTTCACCGGCGGCAGCCGCGCGGGCGGCGGCTTCATGTTCGTGAGCCTGAAGCCGCAGCGCCAGCGCGACAGTTCGCGCGTGGTGATCGATCGGCTGCGGCCCAAGCTTGCGAAGATCACCGGCGTATCGACCTTCCTGATGCCGGTGCAGGACATGCGGGTGGGCGGCCGCAGCGGCAATTCCACCTATCAATATTCGCTGACGGCCGACGACACGAAGATGCTGCGCGACGCCGCCGACAAGCTGACCGTGGCGATGAAGAAGGAAAGCGGGCTGACCGACGTGGACAGCGACCGCGCCGATGGCGGTGCCGAAGTCTATGTGAAGGTGGATCGCGATGCCGCCCGGCGGCTGGGCGTGACCACCCAGGCCGTGGACAATGCGCTGTATGACGCTTTCGGCCAGCGCCAGGTTTCGACCATCTATTCGGGCCTTAACCAATATCATGTCGTGATGGGTGTGGCGCCCGAATATACCGGCTCGCCCGAGGCACTGGAGGATGTCTACGTGCCGGGAACCGGCACCGCGACGACCACCGCCACGGCATCGACGACGGCGGGCACCACCTCGAACGTGACGGGATCGACGCCGGTTTCCACCACGGGCCAGCGCGACACGACCACCGGATCCGCCGTCAATACGAGCGTGGCGACGATGATGCCGCTCTCGTCCATCGCCGACTGGGCGACGGGATCGACCGATTCGCAGATCAACCATGATGGCGGTGCGCCCGCCACCACCATCTCCTTCGCGACGGCGACGGGCGTCTCGCTGGGCGAGGCATCGCAGCGCATCGCGCAGATCCAGCGCGACCTGCACCTGCCGGTGGGCGTGGTGGGGAGTTTCGCGGGCACCGCGAAGGTTTTCCAGCAATCGACCGCCTCGATGCCGATCCTGATCCTCTCCGCGCTGGTGGTGATCTATATCGTTCTGGGCATCCTCTACGAAAGCGCGATCCATCCGCTGACCGTGCTTTCCACCCTTCCTTCGGCCGGGATCGGCGCGGTGATCGCGCTGATGCTGTCCGGATCCGCCTTCGATCTCATCGGCCTGATCGGGCTCATCCTGCTCATCGGCATCGTCAAGAAGAACGCCATCATGATCATCGATTTCGCGCTCGATGCCGAGCGCACCCGCGGGCTTTCGCCGATGCAGGCGATCCGCGAGGCAAGCCTGCTCCGCTTCCGCCCCATCCTGATGACGACGCTGGCCGCCGCCTTCGGCGCGCTGCCGCTCGCGATCGGCTTCGGCGAGGGCGCGGAGCTTCGCCGCCCGCTGGGCATCGCCATCATGGGCGGCCTGGTCGCCAGCCAGTTCCTGACGCTGCTGACGACACCGGTCGTCTATCTCGCGCTCGATCGCTTCCGGAAACGCTCGCCGCGCGAACGGATGCTCGCACGGCTCGGTTCAGAAGGGCTGCCGGCATGAGCCGCGTGCGCAGCGGGATTTCCGCCGTCCTGATGTTAGCGCTGGCCGGATGCAGCATGGCGCCCACCTACAGGCCGCCGGCCGTGGCGGGCACGCCGGCCTTCAAGGAAGCGCCGGGCTGGCAGCCGGCGCGGCCGGCCGACGATGTGGCCAAGGGCGAGTGGTGGAAATTGTTCGCCGATCCCGTGCTGGACGATCTGGAGGCGCGGGTGGCGGCGCGCAACCAGAATGTCGCCTCCTTCGCCGCCTCCTATGCCCAGGCGCGCGCCGCGGTGCGCGAGGCGCGGGCCTCGCTCTTCCCCTCGGTCGATCTTTCCGGGCAGAGCACGCGCGCCGGATCGTTCGGCGATACGCAGACGACCATCATCGGCAGCAACGGCACCACCACCAGCGGCGGATCGGGCAGCCGGCGCTTTTCGGTCTCTCTGGGAGGTACGTGGGAACCGGACGTGTTCGGCCGCATCTCCTCCGGCGTGCGGCAGCAGAAGGCGCTCGCGCAGGCGAGCCAGGCCGATCTGCTCAACGCGACGCTGGCGGCCCAGGGCGAACTGGCCACCAATTATGTGCAGCTGCGCGGGCTGGATCAGCAGAAGATCGTCTATGAGGAAACGATCGCGGCCTATGAGCGCGCGCTGAAGATCACCACCAACCGCTACGATCAGGGGCAGGTGGCGCGGGTGGACGTGCTGCAGGCACAGACCCAGCTCGCCAATGCGCGCGCCACCTCCGCCGATATCGATCGCCAGCGCGCGGCCTTCGAACATGCGATCGCGGTGCTGGTGGGCGAGAATCCGTCGAGCTTCGGCCTGCCCGCCGGCCGGTGGAGCCGGGCCGTGCCGCAGGTGCCCGGCATCCTGCCCGGCACGGTGATCGAGCGCCGGCCGGATATCGCGGCGGCGGAGCGGCGCGTGGCGGCGGCCAACCAGGGCATCGGCGTGGAGCGCGCGGCCTTCTTCCCGACCTTCACGCTGACGGGCGATCTGGGCACCCAGACGAGCCGGCTCAGCTCGCTCTTCACCGCCGTCAGCAGCATCTGGTCGCTGGGCGCCTCCACCGCGCTGACGCTGCTCGATTTCGGCGGGCGATCGGCCCGCGTGGCGCAGGCGCGCGCCTCGTTCGATCAGGCGGCGGCCAGCTATCGCCAGACGACGCTCACCGCGATCCAGCAGGTGGAGGACGAACTGGCCGCGACCCGCGTGCTGCAGACCGTATCCGAACAGCGCGTGACGGCGGCGACGGCGGCCAACCGGGTGGAACAGCTCACCCAGAACCAGTATCTCTCCGGCCTGATCGTCTATACCGACGTCATCACGGCGCAGGCGACCGCGCTTTCGGCGCGGCAACAGGAGATACAGGCGATCGTGGACCGGCAGGTTTCGGCCATCACCCTCATCCAGGCGATCGGCGGATCGTGGCCTGCCTCCGCCCCGGCGCAGGCGTCGGGCGGCTGAGCCGGCGCGGCCGCCTGATCGCGGCGGCGGCTTTCCTGCTCCTGCTGTTCGCGCTGGATGCGTGGACGGCGCTGGGCGGAGCCTCCGCCCGGATCGATCGGTTCGCGCTGGTCTGGCTGCGCGATCCGGGTGACGCGCGCTCGCTGATCGTGCCAGCCTGGACGCTGCGGGCGGCGATCGCGATCACGGAAATCGGCGGAGCGACGATCCGCGCGCCGATTGCGGTGGCGGCGGCCGTCTGGCTCTACGTGGCGGGCCGGCGGCGCGAGGCGATCGCCTTCACGCTCGCGGTGGCGAGCGCGGCGATCGCGCTGCCCTTCATCAAGATCCTGTTCGCCCGCGCCCGGCCCGATGCGATGTGGCAGCTGGTGGCGGAGGGCAAGCAGAGCTTTCCCAGCGGTCACGCGCTGGGGGCGGCCGTGACCTTTCCGCTGATGGGTCTCTTCCTGCGCGGCAGGGGCGCGATGCTGGCGGGCGTGGCGCTGGCGCTGGCGATCGGGCTCAGCCGCGTCTTCCTCGGCGTCCACTGGCTGAGCGACGTGGCGGGCGGCTGGCTGCTCGGGGCGGCGTGGGCGTGCGCCACGCTCGCCCTGATGGGGACGCGGCGGCGCTGACGCGCCCATCCGCGCGCACCATCATCGGGCCGCGATCTGCGCCCTCAGCAATTGCCGGGCCTTTTCCAGCGCCGGATCGCGGCCCGCGCGCCGATCGGCCAGCGTGGGGGCGACAGGCACGCGCGGCAGGAAGCCCGTGCCTTCCAGGCGGCGGCCGGCGCTGGTGCGAATATCGAATTCGGCGACCGAGACGATCCCGCCATCCGGCAGCGGATATTCGGCCGCCCCGGTGAGGGCGCCCGCCGTGCGCTGGCCGATCGTGATCCCGCGTCCGCTCTCCTCGATCAGGGCGGCGAGCGCCTCGGCGCCGCTGGCGCTGTCCGGCCCGACGAGCACGGCGAGCGGCCCGAGCCAGGAGCGCGGCCCCGCGCCGCGCGTCGTCTGGTCGCTCTCGCGCGCGGCGATGCGGCGGACGAGCAGGCGATTCTCGGCGAAGAAGGCGCCGGCCACGCGCGCGATCACGTCCGCGTCGCCGCCACCATTGTCACGCAGATCGAGGATCACGGCGGCGGGGGCCGGCTGTTCGAAAATATGATCGGCGAGCCAGCGATCGTCGCCGCGATCGAAGCCGTCCAGCCCGAGCAGCAGCACATTGCCCGGCAGGCGCTCCGCACGGCGGACGGGCGAGGGGGCCTCCATCCCGGCCTCCAGCGTCGCGGGATGATGGCGGCCATCCTCGTCGACGAAATCGAAGCGGGCGCGCTCGCCCGCGCGCGGCACGAAATCGATGTCCACCGGCTGGCCGTCCACCGCGGCCACCTCCCAGCCTATCTCCACGCCCGCCCGCGCGGCCGGGCCATCGGGGCGGACCGAGCGGACGCGCCAGACGTGCGCGCCATCGGGCAGCATGGACATGCCGAAGCCCGCCTCCTCCTCGCCGCGATCGCGCGCGCGGCCGATCGCGATCTGGCGCGGATCGATCACATAGACGTGGCTGTCATGCAGCGTATCCAGCATGTCCCCGATCAGGGCATAGACGGCGCGCCGATCGGGGGCGGCCACGACGCGGGCGCGATACCCGGCGCGGATCGATTCCAGCCGCGCGATGGCGGGCCTGTTCCAGTAGCGGCGCTCGACGATCGAGATGGCGCGATCGAAGATACGGCCGTTCATCTCCGGCCCGTAAGCGGGGGGCGAGGCGGCAGGCAGGAGGGCGAGCAGGCTCGCCAGCAGGGGCAGTCTTGCGATCTTCATTCATGATCGAACGCGCAACGCAGGGTGAGGGTGCGTGGCCGCGCGGAATAAGCGATTTCGGCGCAGCGCGAGAGGCGGTCCCGCCCGATCGTCACCCACGGCTCCGCGCCTTGCGGCCGTTCGCGCCGCGCGACGACGATATCGGCCTCCAGCGATTCGTCCGGCAGGGCATTGTCGCCCCGGAAATCGGCGGTGCGCACCAGCAATTCGGGGAAGCGGAAGCCGGCCATGAGCGGCGGCCGGCCGAAGGCGATCGGCCGCGCCGGCCGCGAGACGCCGAGCATGATCGGCAACGGCCGGGAGACGCCCGCGAAATGACCGTCATAACGCTGGGCGAGGATCGCGCCCGCCGCCGCCGTGCCGCTGGATCGCGCGGTGCCGAGCGAGAAGCGGAGCGTCATGTCCGGCCCGAGCGCGGGCGCGGGCGCGAACAGGCCGGTCCGCTCGTTCAGCGTGATCGGCAGGACGATCGTGCCGGTATCGGCGGGTGCCGTGGCGCTGCGCCAGAGGATCGTTGCATAAGGCAGCAGATCGGGGCCGATCGTGCCATCCGCCCCTTCCGCCGCGATCCGGCGATGTTCGGCCACCAGCACGGGCCGCTTCACCCCGGCGATCACCAGCCGCGTATCGGCGATGCTGCCCCACAGGGTGACGCGGCCGACCGAAATGTGGCGGCCGGCGCTCCATGCGACAGGCAGGCGCGCGGCGGCATCGGGATTGAGCTCGATCGAATCCCATTGATCGAGATCGACACGGAGGCGGAAGGGCTGGCCCGCCAGCTCCGCATCGATCACCGGATCGGCCGCGTCGAGGATGATCTGGTCGATCATCGGCTTGCCGCGCGCGTCGGACGGCGCGGCGTGCGCGGCCGCCAGCAGCATGATCGCAAGAGCGGCCCTGTACGGACGCGGGCGGCTCGGGCTAGGGAAAGCACAGAGCGACCACCAGCGAACGGCCTGCATGACCGACAGCGACTTCATCACTGGCCTGCCCAAGGCCGAACTCCACCTCCATATCGAAGGCAGCCTCGAGCCCGAGCAGATGTTCGCGTTCGCACGGCGCAATCGGATCTCCATCCCTTTCTCCAGCGTGGAGGAGCTGCGCGCCGCCTACAGCTTCAGCCGCCTCCAGGACTTTCTCGATATCTACTATCAGGGAGCGGACGTGCTCCGCACAGAGGAAGATTTTCGTGATCTGGCGCTGGCTTATTTCGAGCGCTCCCATGCCGATGGCGTCACGCACGCCGAAATCTTCTTCGATCCGCAGACGCATACGGCACGCGGCCTGCCCTTCGGCGTCGTCGCGGACGGGCTGCTGGCGGGCATGAAGGAGGCGGAGGAGCGATTCGGCCTCACCTCCAAGCTGATCCTCTGCTTCCTGCGCCATCTGGACGAGGACGATGCCTTCCGCACCTTCGCCGATGCCGAACGCTGGCTGGACAGGATTGCGGGCGTGGGTCTCGATTCGTCCGAGGTGGGGCATCCCCCCTCCAAGTTCGCGCGCGTGTTCGAAGCGGCGGGGCGCGAGGGGCTGAAGCGCGTCGCGCATGCGGGCGAGGAAGGGCCGCCGGCCTATGTGCTGGAGGCGCTGGACCTGCTGCACATCGATCGGCTGGATCATGGCAACCGATCGCTGGAGAGCCCGGAACTGGTGACCCGGCTGGCGCGCGAAGGGATGACGCTCACCGTCTGCCCGCTTTCCAATCACAAGCTCTGCGTTGTCGAGGACATGGCCCGGCATCCGATCGCGGACATGCTGGCACACGGCCTGCGCCCCACGATCAATTCGGACGATCCGGCCTATTTCGGCGGCTATGTGGCCGACAATTATCGCGCGGTGGCCCCGCTCCTGACGCGCGACCAGATGGCGACGCTGGCGCGCAACAGCTTTCTCGGCTCCTTCCTCGACGATGCCGCGGTCACGCGGCATATCGCCGCGATCGACGCCTTCGTTTCCGGAGAAGTGCAATGACCGAACCGACCCTCGTTCCGGTCGCCTACGAACAGTTCGTCTCGGACGTGCACATGATCGCCATCGCGATCGCCGCGAGCCAGTGGCGCCCCGATCATATCGTGGGCATCGGGCGCGGCGGCCTCGTGCCCGGCGCCTATCTCTCGCACCGGACGGGCATCTCGCTCCTGTCGGTGGATTACAGCGCGGGCGTCCCCGGCTTTTCGGACGAGCTGCTGCTGAAGCTGGCGGCCGAGACGAAGGCGGGCGTGCGCATCCTGCTGATCGACGACATCAACGACAGCGGCAAGACGATCGTCGCGCTGAAGGGGGCGATCCTGGGGGCCGGCGGCGATCCGGCCTGCCTGCGCGTGGCCGTGCTGATCGATAATGTGCGATCGCCGGCCAAGGTGGATTATCGCGCGCGGACGATCGACCGATCCGAGGACAAGAGCTGGTTCGTCTTCCCGTGGGAGGCGATGGCGCCCAAGGAAACCCTGATCGAGGAAGCCGAAGAGGTGCCGGAGCGGCTGGCCTGAGGGACGCCCCGCCCGTTTCTTCGGTGAAGAACGGAATGGGAACGATCACAAAGACCGGCTAAAGGGGAGGATATGGGCGCCGACGCCTCCTCCTCCGATACACCGCCTGCCGACGATCCGCCGCGCAAGATCATCCATGTCGACATGGATGCCTTCTACGCGTCCGTCGAGCAGCGCGATCATCCTGAATTGCGGGGCAAGCCGGTGGCGGTGGGCGGCACGCGCGAGCGCGGCGTGGTGGCGGCGGCAAGCTATGAGGCGCGGGTGTTCGGCGTGCGATCGGCGATGGCATCGGCCACGGCGCGGCGCAAATGCCCGGACCTGATCTTCGTGAAGCCGCGCTTCGACGTCTATGCCGAGGTCTCGCACCAGATCCGCGCGATCTTCGCCGATTATACGGACGCGATCGAGCCCCTCTCGCTCGACGAAGCCTATCTCGACGTGAGCGGCGTCGAATCCGCGCGCGACGTGGCCGAGGCGATTCGGCGACGGATCCGGGCGGAAACCGGCCTGACGGCATCGGCCGGGGTTTCCTACAACAAGTTCATCGCCAAGCTCGCCTCCGATCAGAACAAGCCTGACGGGCTGTGCGTGATCCCGCCGCACCGGGGCGCCACCTTCGTGCAGGGCCTGCCGGTCAAGCGCTTCCACGGCGTTGGCCCGCGCACGGCCGAGAAGATGGCGCGGCTCGGCATCGGCACGGGCGCGGATCTCGCCGCGCAGAGCCTGCCCTTTCTGGAAGCGCACTTCGGCAGCTTCGCCACCTATCTCTACTGGGCCGCGCGCGGGCGCGACGACCGGCCGGTGCGCGCGAACCGGATCCGCAAGTCCGTGGGCGCCGAGCGGACCTTCTTCGAAGACAAATATGGGGAAGGCGATCTCCTGGCGGCGCTGGAGACCGTGCTGGAGGCGCTGATGGAGCGCGTCCAGCGATCGGGCGCGGCGGGGCGCACCGTGACGCTGAAGGTGAAGTTCGCGGATTTCCGGCAGATCACGCGGGCGAGGAGCTTTTCCCTGCCGGTTTCCGCGCGCGATCCGATCGGCGAGGCGGGACGGGGGCTGCTGCGCGCGCTGCTGCCGATGCCGCAGGGCGTGCGGCTGCTGGGTCTGGCGCTGTCGTCACTGGAGCGGGATGGCGACGACGATGCCGAGCAGCTCGGGCTGGAACTCTGACCAGCTCCGCATTCCCGCGTGCGGTGGGACCCCATGCGTTCAGCGTTGCGGGCGCCGGGGGCGGAACGGCCAGTCCGTCACGCCGCCAGCATGGAGCGCCCACCAGATGATGAGCGGCTGTGCCAGCAGGCGGGGGACATGATACCACCAGCCAAGGCCGGTATCCGTGCCGAGATCGTTGATCGCATGCTGCACGTTCGCCGGCCACACGCAGAGCGCGTAGAGCGCGAGCATCACCCCCGCGAGCCGGCGGGTGCGTGGAATCATCAGCCCGATCGCGCCCGCCATTTCGCACAGGCCGGTGGCGATCACCGTTTCGCGCGGGAAGGGCACCCAGGGGGGCATGATCCGCAGGAAGATATCGGCCCGCGTGACATGGAGGATGCCGGCCGCGCCATAAGCGGCAGAAAGAAGCGCGCGGGAGAGGGGATGATCGAGGTGCTGCATGGCGTGGCATCCTGAGGGCGCAAACGGGGCGGCGGGGCCGTCACGCCCACCCCGCCGCCGCATGCTGCCCGAAACGGGCGCCATGATCCATTCTGCATATATGGCTTTCGCAAGTCCGCAAATTCGCATTTGAATGCGGCGGCCACAGGCTACAAACGGGCCTCCACGGTTTCCCGAGAGGTGTGTGATGCTGGCGATACTTCAGAAGCTGGAGGAGAAGCGGGCGCAGGCGGCGCTCGGCGGCGGGCAGGCGCGGATCGACAGCCAGCACAAGAAGGGCCGCCTCACGGCGCGCGAGCGGATCGACGTGCTGCTGGATCCGGGCAGCTTCGAGGAACTCGACATGTATGTCGAGCATAATTGCGTCGATTTCGGGATGCAGGATCAGGTGGTGCCGGGCGACGGCGTCGTCACCGGATCGGGCACGATCAATGGCCGGCTCGTCTTCGTCTTCAGCCAGGATTTCACGGTGTTCGGCGGATCGCTTTCGGAGCGTCACGCACAGAAGATCTGCAAGATCATGGACATGGCGATGAAGGTCGGCGCGCCGGTGATCGGCATGAACGACAGCGGCGGTGCACGCATCCAGGAAGGCGTGGCCAGCCTTGCCGGCTATGCCGAGGTTTTCCAGCGCAACGTGCTGGCATCGGGCGTGGTGCCCCAGATCAGCCTCATCATGGGGCCGTGCGCGGGCGGCGCGGTCTATTCCCCGGCGATGACCGACTTCATCTTCATGGTGAAGGATTCGAGCTTCATGTTCGTGACCGGGCCGGAAGTGGTGAAGACCGTCACCAACGAGGTCGTCACGCAGGAGGAACTGGGCGGCGCGATCACGCATTCCACCAAATCCTCGGTCGCGGATCTCGCCTTCGAAAATGATATCGAGGCGCTGCTGGCCACGCGGGACTTCGTTGATTTCCTGCCGCTTTCGAACCGGGAGGCTGTGCCCGAGCGGCCGACCCCGGATGCATGGGACCGGCTGGACGCAAGCCTGGATACGCTGATCCCGGACAGCGCCAACAAGCCCTATGACATGAAGGAGCTGATCCGGAAGGTCATCGACGAGGGCGATTTCTTCGAGGTGCAGCCGGGGCATGCCGGCAATATCCTGACCGGCTTCGGCCGGATCGAGGGGCGCACGGTGGGAATCGTGGCCAACCAGCCGATGGTGCTGGCGGGCGTGCTGGACATCAATTCATCGAAGAAGGCGGCGCGCTTCGTGCGCTTCTGCGATGCGTTCGAAATCCCGATCATCACCTTCGTCGACGTGCCGGGCTTCCTGCCGGGCGTGGCGCAGGAGCATAATGGCATCATCAAGCATGGCGCCAAACTGCTCTTCGCCTATGCCGAGGCGACCGTGCCGAAGATCACCGTCATCACGCGCAAGGCCTATGGCGGCGCCTATGACGTGATGAGCTCCAAGCATCTGCGCGGCGATCTCAATTATGCATGGCCCACGGCCGAGATCGCCGTGATGGGCGCGAAGGGCGCCGTCGAGATCATCTTCCGCAAGGATCTGGGCGATCCGGAGAAGATCGCCGCGCGCACGAAGGAATATGAGGAGCGCTTCGCCAACCCCTTCGTGGCGGCGAGCAAGGGCTTCATCGACGAGGTGATCATGCCGCATTCCACGCGGCGGCGGATCGCGCTGGGCCTCAGGAAGCTGCGCAACAAGCAGCTCGAAAATCCCTGGAAGAAGCATGACAATATTCCGCTCTGAGAGGGCAGCATGAAGCTCGGCCGTCTGAACCATGTCGGCGTGGCGACGCCATCACTGGAGGCGTCGATCGCTTATTATCGCGACGTGATGGGCGCGACGCTGACGCACGCGCCGTTCGACCTGCCGGCGCAGGGCGTGAAGGTATGCTTTGTGGATACGCCCGGCGAGAATGGCACGGCCGGCACGCAGATCGAACTGATCGAGCCGCTGGGCGAGACCAGCCCGATCCACGCCTTCCTCGCGAAGAACCCGGCGGGGGGCCAGCATCACATGTGCTATGAGGTGCCGGACATCCACGCCGCCAGGGCCTGGTTCGAGGGGCTGGGCAAGAAGGTGCTGGGCGAGCCGCGCATCGGCGCGCATGGCACGCCGATCTTCTTCGTCCACCCCAGGGACATGAACGGCATCCTGACCGAGATCATGGAAACGCCGAAAGACGGCGAGCATTGATGACCTGTAACCTCCGTTCGGTTCGCGCAGCTTCGAGCGAAGTCGAGAAGCGATCGTCGACAGCCCTTCCCGATGGCATTCCCGGCAAGCCCGAACTCCACTCGAGGCGAACGGCTGGGGGGAGTTCGCACGCATGACCCAAAAGACGCTCGCCGACTGGCAGGCCGCCGCCTCGAAGGAGGTGAAGGGCAAGGATCTCACCTGGAACACACCCGAGGGCATCGCCGTGAAGCCGCTTTATACCGAGGCGGACACGGAGGGCTGGGAGCCCGGCCTGCCCGGCTTCGCGCCGTTCACGCGCGGCGTGCGCGCCTCCATGTATGCGGGGCGGCCATGGACGATCCGCCAATATGCGGGCTTCTCGACGGCGGAAGAATCCAACGCTTTCTATCACCGCAACCTGAAGGCGGGGCAGAAGGGGCTGTCGGTTGCCTTCGATCTCGCGACGCATCGCGGCTATGACAGCGATCATCCGCGCGTGACCGGCGATGTCGGCAAGGCGGGTGTCGCGATCGACACGATCGACGACATGAAGATCCTGTTCGACGGCATCCCTCTGGATCAGATGTCCGTTTCGATGACGATGAACGGCGCGGTGATCCCGATCCTCGCCTTCTTCATCGTCGCGGGCGAGGAGCAGGGCGTGCCCCGCGCCCAGCTGGACGGGACCATCCAGAACGACATCCTCAAGGAGTTCATGGTCCGCAACACCTATATCTACCCGCCCGAGCCGAGCATGCGGATCATCTCGGACATCTTCGGCTATACCAGCCGTGAGATGCCGAAGTTCAACAGCATCTCCATTTCCGGCTATCACATGCAGGAAGCCGGCGCGACGCAGGTGCAGGAACTGGCCTTCACGATCGCGGACGGCGCCGAATATGTGAAATATGGCGTCGCCTCGGGCCTGGACATCGACAGGTTCGCCGGGCGCCTCAGCTTCTTCTTCGCGATCGGCATGAACTTCTTCATGGAGATCGCCAAGCTGCGCGCGGCGCGCGTGCTGTGGCATCGCGTGATGACGCAGTTGGGCGCCAGGGACGAGCGCTCGAAGATGCTGCGCACCCACTGCCAGACGTCCGGCGTCTCGCTGACCGAACAGGATCCGTACAACAATGTGATGCGCACCACGATCGAGGCGATGGCGGCGATGCTGGGTGGCACCCAGTCGCTCCACACCAACGCGCTGGACGAGGCGATCGCGCTGCCGACCGACTTTTCCGCGCGCATCGCCCGCAACACGCAGCTCGTGATCCAGGAGGAGACGGGCATGTGCAATGTCGTCGATCCGCTGGGCGGTTCTTATTATGTCGAGAGCCTGACGAAGGAACTGGTCGATCGCGCGTGGGAGATTATCGAGCGCGTCGAGGCCGAGGGCGGCATGGCCAAGGCCGTCGCCGCCGGCTGGCCCAAGGCGATGATCGAACAGGCTTCCGCCGCCACCGCCGCGCGGATCGACCGCACCGATCAGGTGATCGTGGGCGTGAACAAATATCGCAAGGATCAGGAAGATCCGATCGATATTCTGGACGTGGACAATCATGCGGTGCGCGAGGCGCAGATCCGCCGGATCGGGAAGGTGAAGGCGGCCCGCGACGAGGCGGCATACCGGGCGGCGCTGGACGCGCTGCGTGAGGGCGCGCGCGGCACGGCCAATCTGCTGGAACTGGCGGTGGACTGCGCGCGGGCACGCGCGACGCTGGGCGAGATCAGCCAGGCGATGGAGGACGTGTTCGGCCGCTACGGCACCACGCCGACGCCGGTGAAGGGCGTCTATGGTGGCGCCTATGCCGATGATGCGCGCTGGGCGAGCCTGAAGGATGGCGTGATCGCCGTGGGCCGCGGCAAGGGCCGGGCGCCGAGGATGTTCGTCGCCAAGATGGGGCAGGATGGCCATGATCGCGGCGCCAACCTCGTCTCCTCGGCCTTCGGCGATCTGGGGTTCGACGTGCTGGCCGGCCCGCTTTTCCAGACGCCCGCCGAGGCGGCGAGGATGGCGATCGAGGCGGATGTCGACGTGGTGGGCGCCTCCAGCCTCGCGGCGGGGCACAAGACCCTGATCCCCGAATTGATCGGCCATCTGCGCGATGCCGGGCGCAGCGACATCAAGGTGGTGGCGGGCGGCGTGATCCCCGCCCAGGATTATCAGGCGCTGCGCGATGCCGGCGTGCAGGCGATCTTCGGGCCGGGCACGAATCTGGTGTTCGCGGCGGAAGAGGTGTTGAGGCTGCTTGGCCACAACATGCCGCCCGAAGGCATCAGCGAGGCCGCCGAATGAACGCACCCACGACTTTCCCGACGCCGACGGACCGCGAGACGATCGCGGCGCTGTTCGATCTGCCCTTCACCGAACTGGTCTTCCGCGCGGCCGAGGTGCATCGCGCGCATCATGATCCGGCGCGGGTGCAGCGGGCGACCCTGCTTTCGATCAAGACCGGCGGCTGCGCCGAGGATTGCGGCTATTGCAGCCAATCCACGTTCGCGGAATCCGGGCTCAAGGCATCCAGGCTGATGGACGTGGACGCCGTGCTCGCCGCGGCGGCCGAGGCCAAGGCGGCGGGATCGGAGCGTTTCTGCATGGGCGCCGCGTGGCGCGAGCCCAAGGATCGCGACATGGCCGCGATCGAGGCGATGGTGACAGGGGTTAAGGCGCTCGGCCTGGAAACCTGCATGACTTTGGGCATGCTGACCGACGAGCAGGCCGATCGGCTGGCCGGCGCCGGCCTCGATTATTACAATCACAATCTGGATACCTCGCCCGAATATTATGGCGAGGTGATCTCCACCCGCACCTATGCGGACCGGCTGGAGACGCTGGCGCGCGTGCGGCGGGCGGGCATCAACACCTGTTGCGGCGGGATCGTCGGCATGGGCGAGACGCGCGCGGATCGCGTGGGCTTCCTCCACGCGCTGGCGACGCTGCCCGAGCCGCCCGAAAGCGTGCCGATCAATGCGCTGGTGCCCGTCGCCGGAACGGTACTGGGCGATATGCTGGCCGATACGCCGCTCGCCAAGATCGATGATATCGAATTCGTGCGCACGGTGGCGGTGGCGCGCATCCTGATGCCGCGCTCGATCGTCCGCCTGTCGGCGGGGCGCGAGAGCATGTCGGACATGACGCAGGCGCTGTGCTTCCTCGCGGGCGCCAATTCGATCTTCACCGGCGATCGCCTGCTCACCACCGGCAATGCCGGGGGCGATGCCGACGCCGCCCTGTTCGCGCGGCTGGGCCTCAACGCCGACACCATTCAAACGACCGCCGGGGCGGCCGGATAAGGACGGACATGTTCAATAAGATCCTGATCGCCAATCGCGGCGAGATTGCCTGCCGTGTCATCCGCACGGCCCGGAAGATGGGCATCAGGACGGTGGCCGTCTATTCGGATGCCGATGCGCGCGCGCCGCATGTGGAGATGGCGGACGAGAAGGTGCATCTGGGTCCGCCGCCGGCTTCCGAATCCTATCTGCTGGCGGACAGGATCATCGCCGCCTGCAAGGCGACCGGCGCGGAGGCCGTGCATCCGGGCTACGGCTTCCTTTCCGAACGGACCAGCTTCGCGCAGGCGCTGGCCGATGCAGGCATCGCCTTCATCGGGCCGCCGCCCCATGCGATCGCCGCGATGGGCGACAAGATCGAATCCAAGAAGCTGGCCAGGGAAGCCGGCGTCAATGTGGTGCCCGGCTTCGTCGGCGAGATCGAGGATACCGAGCATGCCGTGCGCATCGCCAACGAGATCACCTATCCGGTGATGATGAAGGCCTCCGCCGGCGGCGGCGGCAAGGGCATGCGCCTCGCCTTCAGCGAGAAGGATGTGCGCGAGAATTTCGACAGCGTGCGGCGCGAGGGCCTCAACAGCTTCGGCGACGATCGCGTCTTCATCGAAAAGTTCATCGAAAGCCCGCGCCACATCGAGATCCAGGTGCTCGGTGACAAGCATGGCAACATCCTCTACCTGAACGAGCGCGAATGTTCGGTGCAGCGCCGCCACCAGAAGGTGGTGGAGGAGGCGCCATCGCCGTTCGTGAGCCCCGAGATGCGCAAGGCGATGGGCGAACAGGCGGTCGCGCTGGCGCGGGCCGTGGGCTATCATTCGGCCGGCACGGTGGAACTGATCGTATCGGGCGCGGACAAGACCGGCCAGGGCTTCTACTTCCTGGAGATGAACACCCGCCTCCAGGTGGAGCATCCCGTCACCGAATATATCACCGGGCTGGATCTGGTGGAGCAGATGATCCGCGTGGCCTATGGCGAGAAGCTGGCCTTCACGCAGGAGGATATCGGCATCAACGGCTGGGCGGTGGAGAATCGCGTCTATGCCGAGGATCCCTATCGCGGCTTCCTGCCCTCCACCGGGCGCCTCGTCCGCTATCGGCCGCCGGAAACGAGCGAGACGGTGCGTGTGGACGATGGCGTGTATGAAGGATCGGACATTTCGATGTTCTACGATCCGATGATCGCCAAGCTCATCACCTGGGGCGCCACGCGTGAGAAGGCGATCGATGCGCAGATCACGGCACTCGACCGGTTCGAGATAGAGGGGATTGGCCACAATGTGGATTTCCTCTCCGCGCTGATGCAGCATCCGCGCTTCCGATCGGGCGACATCACCACCGGCTTCATCGCCGAGGAATATCCCGAAGGCTTCCGGGGCGCGCCGACGCCCGAGAAACTGACCGAGCGGCTGGCGGCGATCGCGGCGATCGCGGGATCGGCCGAGGCCGCCCGCGCGGCGGAGATCGACCAGCGGCTGAACGGCCCGATCGTTGCCAACGCCGAATGGGTCGTCACGATGGACGGCGCCGAGCATCATGTGCTGATCGCGGGCGAAACCGCGACGGTCGACGGCCATCCGATGACGATCGAGGCGCCCTACGTACCCGGCCAGCGGCTGGTGGAGGCGCGGATCGGCGACGAGACATTGTCCGTGAAGGTGGAGCGCACGCGCAGCGGCTGGACCTTCACGGCGCGGGGCAAGAGCCACAGATTGCGCGTGTTGCCGCCGCATGTGGCCGCGCTCGCCCGGCACATGATCGAGAAGATCCCGCCGGACATGTCGCGCTTCCTGCTCTGCCCGATGCCGGGGCTCGTCACGCGGATCGACGTGAAGGCCGGCGACAAGGTGGAGGCGGGCCAGCCGCTCGCCGTGGTCGAAGCGATGAAGATGGAGAACATCCTGCGCGCCGAGAAGGCCGGCACGATCAAATCGGTGGAGGCGAAGGCCGGCGAGAGCCTGGCGGTGGATGCGGTGATCCTGGAATTCGAATGATCGCCGCTCGCCCATCTCCGGCGCGGAAAGCGGCGCGCGCGCCGCGCAAAAGGGGTGCGATCCACGCTTCGGATTGATTCGCCCCGCTCCGGCAACGCTTAGTCACTGGAGCGGATCGATTTTCTCGGCCATGCTTTGGCATGATGAGGAAAATCGATACGTGACATCATGTTGGAAGTGGACAGCCGCAGCCGCGATTGTCGCCGCGGCGCCATCCCAGGCGGCGACACCGCGCGAATTGCTGGTGCAGGCGGCGTTTCAGACGACTGACGAGGATCAGGCGCTGCAACTCGTGAATCAGGCGATCGCGCAGGCCGAGGCCGGGTTGCAGGCGAACCCGCGCGATCGCGAGGCTTATTTCCAGCACGCCATGGGCATCGGCTATCGTGCCAAGCTCACCCGCAAGCCGGGCGACGCCAAGCAATCGCGCCGGATGCTGGAGCAATATGTGCTCCAGAATCCACGCGATCCGGAGGCGCAGCTGGCGATCGGCGGATGGCATCTGGATGCGATCGCAGATGGCTTCCTTGCCGCCACCGTGCTGGGCGCGAAGAAGGATATGGGCGTGACGGGCATCGATCGATCGGTGCAGTTCGGCGGCGACCGTGCCTTCTTCAAGGGATTTGCCGCGATGATGCATATCCGGCTGGAGCCGAAGAACGTGGCCGTGGCCCGCGGGCTGGCGGAGCAGGCCGCGCGCGCGCCGACGCCGACGCCGCTGGACCGGATCGCCAAGCGGGATGCGGAGGCGATGCTGATCCCGCTGCGGGCGGGCGACGGCAAGGCGGCCGCGCAACTGGCGCGCAGGCTGCTTCCCTTCGGCAGACTGGACGATTGATCGACGATCCGGGCGGGCGGGGAACTCCGGGCGTGACGGGCCATCGCAAAAGGGCCCGGACGAATTCTCGCCCGGGCCCTGCCACGCGGATACTGACGCTACGCTACCTTACGAAAGACCGTGATCCGGATCAGAAGAAGAAGCGGTTGTAGACGGTGACCACCCGCCCGCTGCGGATATCGACCAGCACGACATCGTTGCCGTAGCGGATCCAGCGACGGCCATAGGCTGCGGCCGGCAGGCGATAGCGATAGGGATCGATCCAGTAGCGGCGGTCATAATAGCCGCGATCGAAGCGATAGCCGGGTGCGATCGGGCGATAGGCATAGCCGCGCGGGCCGACATAAGCGGGGCCACGGAACACATCCGGGCTGCGACGGCGATAATCCTGCCAATCCTGGCGATATTCGCGGCGGGCATCGCGCACGTCGCGCTGCTCGTTGCGAACTTCGCGCGGGCTGGAGCCGTTGCGGATCGCGCGATTCACGTCGCGCTGTTCCTCGCGGATGTCGCGGCGATCATTCCTGAGTTCGCGATTCTGGGCCGAGGCGATGGTCGGCACCAGAGTGGCCGCCATCAGGCCGGCAATGATGAACTTGCGCATGGATTGCTCCTCTCATGTGGCGCTGTGGGCCTGTGGCCCCGCGCGCCGATATTCGGATCCCCGGAAGGCAAGGCACGGCGGCTGGGGAAGGGCCGCCGGCGTCTCGGGCTCAGGGCTGGCGGATCACCAGAAGAAACCCGGGATGACATCGACGACCCGGCCGCTGCGAACATCGATCAGCAGCACGTCGTCATAATAGCGGACCCAGCGATAGGGGCCGTAGGCGGGCGGCAGGCGATACGCCCACGGATCATCCAGCCAATAGCTCGAACCCCACAGCAGGCTCGGCAGGACGGCGCCGATCGAATAGCGGCGATAGCTGTAGCTCCAGCCGCGCGGCGCCTCATAGCGACCGATGCGGAACTGATCCCGATTATAATCGCGATAGCCGCGCCAGTCGTAGCGCTGGTCCTGCCGCCAGTTGCTGCCCACCCAGCGATCATTGCCGGGGCGGCCGCGATCGCCCCAGCGGGAGCGATCGTCATAGCGACGATTGTCTTCAAAGCGGCGGCGATCATCATTGCCGCGATAATCGGGGCGTGCGTCATAGCCGCGGCGATCCTCGCCACGCGCCTGATCGCGGCCGGCGAAACCGGCGCCCGAAGGACGGCCGCGATTGAAATCCTGCCCCGCATTGCCGGGCGCGCGATCGGGGCGCTGGGCGAAATCCGGGCGATCCGGCCGCTGCGACTGTTCCACGCGCTGCGGCTGACTGTTCCGGAACGCATCCGGGCCACGGCCACCCGCGAAGCCGCGCGGCGCGCCATCGCGATTCTGGTTGCCCTGGCGATCCATGTCGCCCGGGCCTCGCTGTGCGATCGCCATGGCCGGCAGGCTGATGCCGACCGCTGCGGCGAAAAGCAGCTTTCCGATCCTCTTCATCATCCCAAACTCCACGAGCGGCCGGCCGATCGCCGGAAGCTCGACGCAAGGATTGGGCGATTCGCCGTGAGCCGTTGCTGAATCCGTCCTTCAGCCTGCGGAAAGGTTCATGAACGATCCAGAAAGGCTGGCGGGGCGGGGTCGGTCGTGCGTTTCAGCGTTTGGCGGGCGGCGGCGGAGACAGTGCCGGGACGGCCGCCGCGGCATCGCGCGGATCGATCCCGGGCGGTGGCGCGGCGGCGATCGGATCCCCGCCGGCCGCCACCTCCGCCGCGCGGCGGATCGCCGCGCGAATCCGGGGATATGTGCCGCACCGGCAGATGTTCGTGATCGATTCGTCGATCTGATCGTCCGTGGGGCGGGGCGTCTTTGCCAGCAGCGCCGCGACCGCCATGATCATGCCCGACTGGCAATAGCCGCACTGGGGCACCTGGGCGGCAACCCACGCCTGCTGCGCGGGGTGACTGCGATCGCCGGTGAGCCCTTCGATGGTGGTGACGAAGGCGCCCTCGATCGATCCGATCGGCACCTGACATGAACGGCGGGCAACGCCATCGACATGTACCGTGCAGGCGCCGCACTGGCCCGCACCGCACCCATATTTGGTGCCGGTGAGATTCGAAGCGTCGCGTAGCGCCCAAAGCAGCGGGGTCGCGGGATCCATCTTGTAGTGGACGGGCTCGCCATTGACGGTGAAGCTGGTCATGCGCAGGGCTTTAGCCGCACTGTCTCACGCCGTCATGCCGCATCCTTCGGCGGGCTGCGAACGGGAGTGTTTCGCCGAAAGCCGCCATGGGTTGAAGACTCGGGGCATCGCTGCTAGGGGCGGCGCCTTCCGGCAAGGGCGTTTACGCGCCTGCGCCGAATCGTTTCAGACATCATGATGGCGCCGACGGACGCGTCGGGCATGTGGAGATCGTTCGGTTTATGCAGATCATCGTTCGCGACAATAATGTCGATCAGGCGCTGCGCGCGCTCAAGAAGAAGCTGCAGCGCGAAGGCGTCTATCGCGAGATGAAGCTGCGCCGCCACTATGAGAAGCCGTCGGAGAAGCGTGCGCGCGAGCGTGCCGCCGCGATCCGCCGCGCCCGCAAGCTGGAGCGCAAGCGCGTCGAGCGCGATCAGGCCCGGTAAGGCCTGATGTCGGAGGTTACCGCGGTTCCGCTGCGCCCGGTCAGCAAGTCTGGCCTCACGGCGCTGGGGGCGGGCATCGGCCTGCTCGTGCTCGTCGGTATCGGCGGGGCCTATATGACGACGCGCGCGCCCGTCATGCTTTCCATGCCGCCGGCGGAGTTCATGGCGGCGAATGCCAAGCATGCCGGCGTGAAGACGACGGCCTCCGGCCTTGAATATCAGGTGCTGGTGAAGGGCGATGGCCCCACGCCCACGCTCGCCGATGCGGCGCTCGTCGAATATAAGGGCAGCCTTACCAGCGGCCAGGTGTTCGATGCGTCCAAGCCCGGCCAGCCCGTGCCGATGCAGATCGGGCAGGTCGTGCCCGGCTTCGCGGAAGCGCTGACGCTGATGCCCAAGGGCGCCAAATATCGCGTCTGGATCCCGCCGCAGCTTGGCTATGGCGAGCGCGAGGCGGGACCGATCCCGGCCAACAGCGTGCTCGTCTTCGACATCACGATGCATGAATTCGCATCCGTGCCGCAGCCGAATGCCGAAATGATGAGCGCGCCGAACCCGGATGGCACCCCCGGCACGCCACCGCCGGTGACGGCACAGTAAGAGAAAAGCGGGGCTTCGGCCCCGTTTTTTGTTTCAGGGGCATGCCCGCAGCTTCCGGCGCGCGCCCGTGCGCCCTGCTCCTGCTTTCCGCATCGGCGAGAATGTCTATCGAGGGCGCAGGCGCGCAAAAAGCCATTGTGCCTTGCCGGTTCGCGGGACGCGTTTCGGAACACGGCCTTCGCGCCCCGTCCGTCCGCTGCCGATCCCGACGCGACAGACCCGAAACCCGCCTGGAAGCGACGGGACGCGCTGGCTCAGGCCGCGCCGGCCTCCGCCGCATTCTCCGCTTTCTGTTCGGCGCTCTTTTCCAGCAGCACCTTCACCATCGCCACGATCGGATCCGCGAGTGCGAGGCCGAGTATGCCGAACAGCGCGCCGAAGAGGAGTTGGGCGCCGAGGATCAGCGCAGGCGCCAGATCGACCGACCTTTTCGCCACCATCGGGACGATCAGATAGCCGTCGATCGTCTGGACGGTGGCATAGACGACGATCGCCCAGATCCCGGTGTTGAAGCCGGCGGAGAAGCCGACCAGCACCATCAGGATGCCGGAAACGATCGCGCCGATATTGGGCAGGAAGGCGAGCAGGCCGGTGAGGATGCCGAGCAGCGCCGCCATCGGTACGCCGCCCACCATCAGGAAGAACCAGGTGCCGACGCCTTCCACCGCCATGCCCAGCAGGCGGCCCGCCATCAGCAGGCGCAGCGTGCGGCCCATCTGCGCGGACGTGTCATAAAATTCAGCGCGCCGGGCCATGGGCAGCATCCAGGCGACGCCGCGCTCGTAGAGACGCGGTTCGATCGCGACGAAGATGCCGATGACGAGGATCATCGCGAGGCTGGAGATCGCGCCCAGCGCGGTACCGACGGCCGAGGTGAGCCGGCCGAGCGAACCCATCAGCTGCTTGCCGATCTCGTTGATCTGGCTGCCGTCATGGCTGACGATGCCCATCGCTTCGGCCCAGTGCATCGCCCGTTCCAGCTGCGTCTGGACGACCTGACGCAGCGATTCGAACTGGTCCGCGATCGTGGCTCCGGCGAATATCGCCGTCCAGACGATGAAGGCGAAGCCGGCGAGCGTGACGATCAGCAGGCGCCAGCCGCGCCCGATCGGCAGGATCCGGCCGAGCAGGCGCGTGCCGCCGTCAAGGATCGCGGCGAAGACGATGCCGCCGACGATCAGCAGCATCGGCTGGGCGAGGAACCAGAGCGCGACGACGGCCGTCGCCATGCCGATCCAGACGGCGGCGCGCTTCAGTTCGCGCGTCGTCAGCGGATCGCTGAAATCCGCGGGGCCGGGCGCCTCGCCGCGTGTGCCGCCCGGATCGTTCACTTGGCCGGGGCGGCCTTCGTCGGGTGCAGGTTGATGCCCGCGCGGCCGCCGCGCAGCGCCGTGATCCAGCTCAGCGGATTCCAGAGCTGGGTGGAGCCATCATAGGAGAAGGTGACGAAATCGGCGCGGCCGCCGATATTCTCCCACGGCAGCGGGCCGCCCAGGCCGAGCTGCCACGTCTCGTAGCGGCTGTCCGCGCTCTCGTCGCGATTGTCGCCCATCACGAAGACATGATCCTTGGGCACGGTCACGGGGCCGTAATCGTCGCCCGTGCCGGGCTGATAGCCGAAATCGACCGTATCGTAGCTCACGCCATTGGGCAGCGTCTCGCGGAAGATCGGCAGCTCGCAATATTCCTTGCCGTCCGGCCCGGTCTTGCGATTCGGGGCTTCCAGTGCGGAGGCGCAGGGCACGTTCGCATCGATCGGCAGCATCTTCACGCCCATCGGCACGCGCTTCACCGGCGTGCCGTTGATGGAAAGGATGCCGCGATTCACCTCGATCGTGTCGCCCGGCAGGCCGATCACGCGCTTGATATAATCGCTATTCTCGGTCGGCGGCTTCAGGATCACGACATCGCCGCGCGTCGGCATGCGCCCGAAGATCCGGCCCTTCATGAAGGGCAGGACATGGAAGGACGGCGACACATAGGACCAGCCATAGGGATATTTGGTCACGATCAGCCGATCGCCCTTGATGAGCGTGGGCATCATCGATTCGCTGGGAATGTAGAAGGGCTTGGCGATGAAGCTCCACACGGCAAGCACGCCGATTATGAGCCAGAAGATGCCCTTCAGCTCCGCCCACCAGTCCGTTTTCTTGGGATCCGGCTTGCTCTTGGCCGCCGGATTCGGGGTCACCGGCGCCGGGGCGGCGAGATCGGGGGAGGAATCGCTCAAAGCCGGTCCTTAAACTCTGCCCTCGCCCGGGCCTCTACAACGGCCGGGCTTCGAGGATGACGAACGCCTGCGCCCATGGATGGTCGTCGGTGAGCGTCAAATGAATGGCGATTGCGTGGCCCGGCGGGGTCAATGCGTCAAGCCTCGCCTTCGCCCCGCCGGTGAGGGCGAGGGTGGGGGCGCCCGAGGGCAGGTTCACCACGCCGATATCCTTCATGAACACGCCGGCATTGAATCCGGTGCCCACCGCCTTGGAGAAAGCTTCCTTGGCGGCGAAGCGCTTGGCATAGGTGCCGGCGCGCGTGACGGTGCGGCGCTCGGCCTTGGCCCGTTCGATATCGGTGAAGACGCGTTCGGTGAAACGGCGGCCGAAGCGGTCGAGCGAATTCTGGATCCGCTCGATATTGCACAGGTCCGAGCCGAGGCCGATGATCACCCGCCGATCCTCTCCACATTCCGCGGGGCGGGAATGAGCCCGTGGCTCATCGCGCCGCGTCCATCAGTTCGCGCATCCGGCGGACGCTGGCGTCGAGCCCCACGAAGATCGCCTCGCCGATCAGGAAATGGCCGATATTGAGCTCGGCCAGCTGGGGGATGGCGGCGATCGGCATCACATTATCATAAGTGAGGCCGTGGCCGGCATGCGGCTCGATCCCGTTCTTGACGGCCAGCGCCGCTGCATCGGTGATCCGGCGGAGTTCGGCCGTCTGCGTCTCGCCCTCGGCATGGGCATAGGCGCCGGTGTGGAATTCCACGACGGGCGCGCCGAGATGGATCGCCGCCTCGATCTGGCGCGCGTCGGGCTCGATGAACAGGCTCACGCGGATGCCCGCATCGTTCAGGCGGGCGATCAGCGGCTTCAGGCGATTATGCTGGCCGGCGGCGTCGAGCCCGCCCTCCGTCGTCACTTCCTCGCGCCGTTCGGGCACGATGCAGGCGGCGTGGGGGCGGTGGCGCAGCGCGATCTCCACCATCTCCTCCGTCGCCGCCATTTCCAGATTGAGCGGCAGCGCGATGCCGCCGATCAGCCGGGCGATGTCCGCATCCACGATATGGCGGCGATCCTCCCGCAGATGCGCGGTGATGCCGTCCGCGCCGGCCGCCTGCGCGATTTCGGCGGCACGCAGCGGATCGGGCGTGAGCCCGCCGCGCGCATTCCGCACGGTCGCGACATGATCGATATTGACGCCGAGGCGCAGCCGGCGCGTCATCAGGCGGCGGCCCGGCTGCCGGGCTTGATCGCCGGGATCGCGGCCAGCTCCGGCGGGAGCGCATCGGCCTCGTAGGTCGGCACGTCGAGGCGGATCAGCGGGAAGAAGGGCACGCCCAGATCGACCTTGCCGTTCGATCGATCGACCAGGCTTGCGGCCGCGATCACCTCGCCGCCCGCCGCCTCGATCGCCTTGATCGCCTCGCGCGATGAAAGCCCGGTGGTGACGACATCCTCCATCATCAGCACCTTCGCCCCCGGCTTCAGCGCGAAGCCGCGGCGCAGCTCGAACGTGCCGGTCGGCCGCTCCACGAACATCGCATCCAGCCCCAGCGCGCGGCCCATCTCATGCCCTGCGATCACGCCGCCCATGGCGGGCGAGACGACCGCGTCCAGCCGATCGCGGATTTCGGCGGGGATGCGGGCGGCGAGCGCATCGGTCAGCTTCGCGGCGCGGGCCGGGTTCATCAGCACGCGCGCACACTGCAGATAGCGGGGCGAGCGCAGGCCGGACGAAAGGATGAAATGCCCCTCCAGCAGCGCATCGGCCGCGCGGAATTCGGCGATCACCTCGTCTTCGGTCATGCTGTGGTCTCCTCGGGCGGGCGGGTGCGGCGCGCTCGCGCGGCGCATAGACGCACGCGGCCCGCCCCTCAACAGCTTGCATTTCTGCGCGATCCGGTGTTGAGACAGGGGAAATATTCGGCCGAAGGGGTATGGACGGCCCACGTCCATGCGAATCCGAGGCATCGCCGCTGAGCCATTGGCGTCACGGGGGGGAAAGACAGAGTGCTGAAGACCATACGGGCCTTGATCCTCACTCTGCTCGCCATGCTGGCGGGTGCCGGTGCGACCGGCGCGATGGCACAGGCCGCGCCTGCCGCAGCGCCCGTGCCCGCCGTCGCCGAAAGCGCCGCAGCGCCCGCCGCGACACCGCCCGCCGCAGCCCCCGCGCCGGCCAAGATTCCCGATATCATCCATGCCGCGCCCACGCCCGGCATCGGCCAGCCCACCGAATCGCTGCGCCTGCAACCGCAGATGACGCCCATCGGCGAGGAAGCCGTGCGCTTCCACGATTACATCCTCGTCCCGATGATGTTCGTGATGTCCATCTTCGTCCTGCTGCTGCTGATCTGGGTGATCCTGCGCTATCGCGCCGCCGCGAACCCGACGCCCTCGCGCACATCGCACAATACCGTGATCGAAGTGATCTGGACGCTCTTCCCGGTGCTGGTGCTGGTGTCGATCGCGGTGCCCTCGATCCGGCTGCTCGCGCATCAATATTCGCCGCCCAAGGCCGACCTGACCGTGAAGGCGATCGGCAACCAGTGGTACTGGACCTACCAATATCCCGATAATGGCGATTTCGAGATCGTCTCCAACCTGCTCAAGGAAAAGAGCGAGGTGAAGCCGGGCGCGCGCTATCGCACCGATGCGGACGGCCCCCGCCTGCTGGCGGTGGACGAGCGGATGGTGGTACCGGCGGGCGCAGTGGTGAAGGTTATCACCACCTCCAACGACGTGATCCACAGCTTCGCCATGCCCGCCTTCTGGGTGAAGATGGATGCCATTCCCGGCCGCCTCAACGAAACCTGGTTCAAGGTGGATCGCCCGGGCGTCTATTTCGGCCAATGTTCCGAACTGTGCGGCGCGCGCCATGCCTATATGCCGATCGCGGTGGAGGTGGTGACGCCGGCGCAATATGCGCAGTGGGTCGCCTCCAAGGGCGGGACGATGCCGGGCGCCAAGCCCGCCGCCGAGGCGGCCGCCCCGGCGGCCCCCGCCGCAACGCCTGCCGCGCCGGCCCCCGTCGCCGAGACGGCCCCCGCCGGGAATGGCACAGAAACCGCCGCTACGACCTCGCAGCCCGCCGCCGCGCAGAATTGAGGCTTCCGAAGAATGACCGACATCGCCGCGCATCCGAGCCACTTCCACGCCGACGAGGGCCACGAGCATCATCATGATGCCGATCACAAGCCGCCCTTCTTCGCGCGCTGGTTCATGTCGACGAACCACAAGGATATCGGCACGCTCTATCTGATCTTCGCGATCTTCGCGGGCATCATCGGCGGCGCCATTTCCGGCATCATGCGGGCGGAACTGGCCAAGCCCGGCATCCAGATCCTGACGATGGCGTGGCCGCTGGGCGTGGGCTCGGTGGCGACGATGGACGAGGCGCTGCACCACTGGAACGTGCTGATCACCGCGCACGGCCTCATCATGGTGTTCTTCATGGTCATGCCGGCGATGATCGGCGGTTTCGGCAACTGGTTCGTTCCGATCATGATCGGCGCGCCGGACATGGCCTTCCCGCGCATGAACAACATTTCGTTCTGGCTGCTCATCCCCTCCTTCACCCTGCTGCTGGGATCGAGCTTCGTCTCGGGCGGGACGGGGCCGGGCGCGGGCACGGGATGGACGGTCTATGCGCCGCTTTCCACAAGTGGCTCTGCGGGGCCGGCGGTCGATATGGCGATCCTTTCGCTTCACCTCGCGGGTGCCTCGTCGATCCTGGGCGCGATCAACTTCATCACGACCATCCTCAACATGCGCGCGCCGGGCATGACGCTGCACAAGATGCCGCTCTTCGCCTGGTCGGTGCTGGTCACCGCCTTCCTGCTGCTGCTCTCGCTGCCGGTGCTGGCCGCCGCGATCACGATGCTGCTGACGGACCGCAATTTCGGCACGACCTTCTTCGATGCGAGCGGGGGCGGCGATCCGGTGCTCTACCAGCACCTGTTCTGGTTCTTCGGTCACCCCGAAGTCTACATCATGATCCTGCCGGGCTTCGGCATCGTCAGCCACATCATCTCGACGTTCAGCCGCAAGCCGATCTTCGGCTATCTCGGCATGGCCTATGCGATGGTGGCGATCGGCGTGGTCGGCTTCATCGTGTGGGCGCACCACATGTACACGACCGGCCTGAGCGTGAACACGAAGATGTATTTCACCGCCGCGACGATGGTGATCGCCGTGCCGACCGGCATCAAGATCTTCTCGTGGATCGCGACGATGTGGGAGGGTTCGCTCTCCTTCAAGACGCCGATGCTGTGGGCGATCGGCTTCATCTTCATGTTCACGGTGGGCGGCGTCACGGGCGTGCTGCTGGCCAATGGCGGCATCGATAATTATTTCCAGGACGCCTATTACGTGGTGGCGCACTTCCACTACGTGCTGTCGCTGGGTGCGGTCTTCTCGCTCTTCGCCGGTTTCTATTACTGGTTCCCGAAGATGAGCGGCAAGATGTACAACGAGTTTCTCGGCCAGTTGCATTTCTGGGTGTTCTTCGTCGGCGTGAACGTGCTGTTCTTCCCGATGCACTTCCTGGGCATGCAGGGCATGCCGCGCCGCTACCCGGATTATCCGGATGCCTATGCCAAGTGGAACGCGCTTGCGAGCCACGGTTACGAGATCATGGCTGCCGGCATGCTGATCTTCTTCATCAATGTCATCTGGTCGCTGGCGGCGGGCAAGAAGGCGCCGGACAATCCCTGGGGCGAGGGGGCGACCACGCTGGAATGGACGCTTTCCAGCCCGCCGCCCTATCACCAGTTCGAGCAGCTTCCGCGGATCGACTGACCACCGGACGCGCGACGCGAAGAGGGGCCTCCGGAGCAATCCGGGGGCCTTTTCTATTTCGTTTTGTTACCGGAACGGGTCATTGGTCGAAACGACCATCGCGGTTTACGAGCCAGTAACCAATCCGCGCCTACGGCCCGGGCATGAGCTATCGCGTCCCCCGTTCCCGTGCCGCGGCGTCCTTGCTGATCCAGTTGCTGGCGACGATCGGAATCGTCGGCGGCCTTGTCGCCGCGCCGCCCGCAAACGGCCGGATGATGCTGGTGCCCCTTTCCGAAAGCGCCGCGCAGGGGATGGCGGCGGCGGCGATCGACAAGGGCGCGTCGCTGATCGGGCAGGGGCCGCTGCCCGGATCGATCGTGGTGGATGGAAATCGCGACGCGCTGTTCCGGACGCTCCTGAATCGCGGCGTCGCTCTCCTCGCCGCCCCCGTTACGGGATGCGGCCAGTGATCCGGCTGGCCACATCGGCGGGCGAAATGCCGCTGGAGGTGGCAACGCTGCAGAAGGTGGGCGTGCGTGCGATCGTGGCGGCCGCCTGGGTGATCCTTCTCGGACTGGCCATTGGCTGTCTGTTCACGCAGGCCGCGGACGGCTGGATCGTGCTGGCAAGCGGCCTGATCGCCAATTTCCTGCCGACCCGCGCCGCCCTGCGCGGGCGGTATGACGGCGCCACGCGGATGCAGGTGGGCACGCTGGCTTTCCTTTATCCGGCTCTCGGCGTGTTCATGCTGAGCGGCTACGCCTGGCAGCTCGACGCCCACATGTATTTCTTCGCGGCACTCGCGGCGTTGACCGTGCTGTGCGACTGGCGGCCGATCATCCTGGCCGCGACCCTGATCGCGCTGCATCATCTGGTGCTCGACAAGCTCGCCCCGAGCTGGGTTTTCTCGGGCGAGGGATCCTATGGCCGGGTGCTGTTCCATGCCGGCGCGGTCGTCTTCGAAACGAGCTTCCTCGTCTATGTCGTCCAGCAGCTTCGCAGCCGGATGATCCGCCAGCTTTCGGCACGCCAGGAAAGCGAGCGCTCCGCCGCGGAGGCGATCGCCGCGCGGGACGAGCTTCACGCCGCGATGCTCCAGGCGCGGGCGGCGGAGCAGATCGCATCCGACGAGCGCCATCGCCGCCACGCCGCCGAGGCCGCCGCCGGGGAGCGCCGTCGCAGCGACATGCTCGTGCTGGCCGAAACCTTCCGGGCTTCCGTGCTGGATGCGGTACGCTCTGTCGGCGTCGCTTCGGCCGATCTCGACACATCAGCCCGCTCGCTCGACGATATCGCCCAATCCGCCACGCGCGACAGCGAGGCCATGGCCCGCACCGCGCGCCGATCGCTGGAGGATGCGCGCCAGCTCGCGCTCCGGGTGCGCGAACTGGCGGGCTCCGTCTCGGCCATATCGGGGCGCGTCGGCGAACAGGCGCGGCTGGGCAGCGAGGCGCGCGCAGCCTCCGCCTCCAGCCACCGCACCGTGGCGGGGCTCGCCGATCACAGCGTCACGATCGGCGGCTTCGTCCAGTCGATCCAGCAGATCGCGCGGCGCACCAATCTGCTCGCGCTCAACGCCACGATCGAGGCGGCGCATGCCGGCGATGCGGGGCGGGGCTTCGCGGTTGTGGCGCAGGAGGTGAAGGCGCTTGCCCGCCAGGCCGGCGGCGCATCCAGCGAGATCCAGGCGCTCGCCTCCGCCATCGATAGCGGGGCGGGCGAGGTGAACGAGGCGCTGGCCGCGATCGAGGAGATGATCGCCCAGCTTTCCCGCGCCGCGGAAGCGATCAGCGAGGATGTGGCGCGCCATGGCCTTACGGCGCTGGCGGCCGAATCGATCGCGGACCAGACCGCGCTCAGCGCCGCCGACATCGCCGCCGAGGCCAGCGGCGCCGCGCGCGCGGCCGAAACCGCCGCCGCCCTTTCCGCGCAGGTGACGGGTGCCGCCTCGGGCCTGTCGGAAACGGCGCGCGCGCTCCAGGCCGCGACGGAGCGCTTCGTCGATCAGATCAAGGCGGCCTGAGCGCGCGCGGGCGCGCTTTTTCCCCATTCCCCACCGGGCGCCGACCGGGCAAATCATCGCGGGCGATGCCGGCGGCGGCGCTCTTTCGCGAATCCCCGCACGCCTGTATAGGCCGGGCCGATGCAATCCCCCGTTCTTGCCGCCACGCATCCCTTGCCTGCCGACTGGCGCGATTTCCTCGCCCTGACGAAGCCGCGCGTGATGTCGCTGGTGGTGTTTACGGGGCTTTGCGCGATGCTGGCCGCGCCCGCGCACGTCCACCCCGTGATCGGCTTCACCGCGATCCTGTGTATCGCGCTGGGCGCCGGCGCGAGTGGTGCGCTCAACCAATGGTATGAGGCGGATCTGGATGCGGTGATGAAGCGCACCGCCCGCCGCCCGCTGCCCGCCGGCCGCATGGATCGGCAGGCGGCCCTGCACTTCGGGGTCGGCCTCGGCAGCTTCTCCGTGCTGCTGATGGGGCTGGCCGTGAACCTGCTCTCGGCCGCGATCCTCGCCGGATCGATCCTGTTCTACGTGCTGATCTACACCGTCTGGCTCAAGCGCCGGACACCGCAGAATATCGTGATCGGGGGTGCCGCCGGCGCCTTCCCGCCGCTGATCGGCTGGGCGGCGGCGACGGGCCGCGTCGATGTGCTGCCCATCCTGATGTTCGCGCTCGTCTTCCTGTGGACGCCGCCGCATTTCTGGGCGCTCGGCCTGTTCGTGCGCACCGATTATGCGGCCGCGGGCGTGCCGATGATGCCGGTGGTGGCGGGTGCGCGCGCGACGCGGATGCAGGTGTTCCTTTATAGCCTGCCCATGGCGGTGTGCGCGGTGGTGCCCTGGCCGCTGGGCCTGACCGGCCCGATCTATGGCGGCGTGGCGGCCCTGCTGTCGCTGGTCTTCGTGGGGCTTGCCGCGCGGGTGGGGATCAGCCGGATCGAGGATCAGGCGCTGATGCGCGACGAGCGGCGCATGTTCGGCTTTTCCATCCTCTATCTCTTCGCGATCTTCGGCGCGCTCGTGGCCGATCGGATGCTGCTCGCATGACGCCCGAGCATCAGCGCGAATATCAGGCGCGCCAGCGGGCGCGGGCCAAGGTGATGGCGCTGATCCTGGGGGCGCTGGTGATCCTGTTCTTCGCCATCTCGATCGCGAAGATGGCCTGATGGCGGGGCAGGCTTCGCTGCCGGGGCGGGGCAAGGCGCGCACGCTTGCGGGCACGTTGCTGATGCTCGCCGCGATGACTGCGCTCGGCTTCGCCAGCGTGCCGCTCTACCGCATCTTCTGCGAGGCGACCGGCTATAACGGCACGGCGAAGAAGGAACTGAACGCGATCGCGCCGGGCGAGGTGGTCGGCAAGATCGTGAACGTGCGCTTCGATGCCAATGTGAAGCCCGGCATGGGCTGGAGCTTCGAGCCGGACGATAAGGTGAAGCGCGTGGCCGTCGGCGCGCGGCAGATGGCCTTCTTCACCGCCGTGAACAATACGGACCGGACGATCACCGGATCGGCGGCCTTCAATGTCAGCCCGCCACAGGCCGGCCAGTATTTCACGAAGATCCAATGCTTCTGCTTCACCGAGCAGACGCTGAAGCCGCACGAGCGCGTGCGCATGCCGGTGATCTTCTTCGTCGATCCGCAATTCGCCAAGGATCCGGACACGCGCGACATCAGCGAGATCACGCTGAGCTATACATTCTTCCCCGTAGCATCGTCGAAAGTGACGGGCTAAGGAGGGCTATAAAATCTAGGAATGGGGATCCGAAGCATGGCCGGCGCGAAGAGCCACGATTATCATATCCTGCCGCCGGATCCCTATCCGATCCTTTCCGCCTTCGCGGCGCTGATCCTCGCATCGGGCGGGATCATGTACATGCACAACATCGCTTATGGCGGCTTCGTCGCGATCGGTGGGCTGATCTGCGTGCTGGCCTGCATGGCGGGCTGGTGGGGCCGCGTGATCGGCGAGGCCAAGGCCGGCGATCATACACCGGTGGTGGGGCTTCACCTGCGCTACGGCATGATCCTGTTCATCGCCTCGGAGGTGATGTTCTTCGTCGGCTGGTTCTGGGCGTGGTTCGATTTCTCGCTCTTCCCCTCGACCGTCGATGCCGTCGGCGGCGTGTGGCCGCCCAAGGGCATCGAGGTGATCAACCCCTTCGCCTTCCCGCTGCTCAACACGCTGATCCTGCTCTGCTCGGGCACCACCGTCACCTGGGCGCATCATGCGCTGCTGCATGGCGATCGCAGGGGCCTGATCCAGGGGCTGTGGTGCACCATCCTGCTGGGCGCACTCTTCTCGACGATCCAGGCCTATGAATATGCCCACGCGCCCTTCGCCTTCAAAGGGCTGAACTATGGCGCCGCCTTCTTCATGGCGACGGGCTTTCACGGCTTCCACGTGCTGGTCGGCACGATCTTCCTGATCGTGAACCTGATCCGCGCCTACAAGGGCGATTTCACGCCCAAGCAGCATTTCGGGTTCGAGGCGGCCGCCTGGTACTGGCATTTCGTCGACGTCGTTTGGCTGTTCCTGTTCGTGACGATCTACGTCTGGGGCGGCTGGGGCGCGCCCATCCACGCCGGCTGAGCCGATCGGGGCCGATCCGGTGACGGAAGCCTTCGAACTCGCCCAGATCAATGTCGGCCGGCTCGTGGCGCCGGCCGAGGATCCCAGGGTGGCCGAGTTCATGGGCGCTCTCGCCGCCGTGAACGCCATGGCGGAGGCGGCGCCCGGCTTCGTCTGGCGGCTGAAGGACGAGGCGGGAGACGGCGCGACCGACATCCGCCCCGCGCCGGATCCGCAATTCATCACCAACATGTCCGCCTGGCGGGATGCGGACGCCCTCTTTGCCTTCGTCTATCGCAGCGCGCACACGCCCTTCATGGCGCGGCGGCGGGAATGGTTCGATCGGTTCGAGGGTGCCTATCAGGCGCTCTGGTGGGTGCCGGCCGGGCATCGGCCCAAGATCGAGGAGGGGCTTTCGCGTCTCTGGCTGCTCGATCGCTACGGCCCTTCGGACAAGGCCTTCACCTTCAAGGCGCGCTTTCCCGCGCCGGGCGCGCCGGGGCTGCCCGTGGACATGCGGCCCGATCCCTGGTGCGTCGGCCGCGCCTGAGCCGCCTTTCATGCCCACTCCTGCCCCCCTCGATGCCGGGATCCGCGGCCTCTGCCCGCGTTGTGGCGCGAAAACCCTGTTTTCCGGCCCGATCCGCTTTGCCGACCGCTGCGCCGCCTGCGGGCTCGACATCGCCGGCTTCAACGTGGGCGACGGACCGGCCGCCTTCCTGACGCTGGTGATCGGCGCGATCGTGGCGGCTGCGGCGATCATGCTGGAGCTGGCCGTCTCGCCGCCCTGGTGGGTCCATGCCCTGCTCTGGCCGCCCGTGACGCTGGGCCTGATCCTGGGATGGCTGCGCGTGGCGAAGGGCGCGCTGCTCGCGCTGGAATATCGCAATGCCGCGCGCGAAGGGCGGATCGCGGATCGATGATGCGCCGCATCCCGGTTGTCCCCACCATCCTCGTCATGCTGGCCGTGGCGGCGATGATCGCGCTGGGCGTGTGGCAGCTCCAGCGGCGGCACGAGAAGGAAGCGTTGCTGGCTCTTTACGCGGCGAATGTCGCCAGGCCGCCGGCCGCCTTCGCGGCGCTCTGGCCGATCGACGATCACAGCCTTTTTCGGGAGGCGAGCGCGACTTGCCTGGAGGTGACGGGCTGGAAGGTGCAGGCGGGCCATGGCGCGGCGGGCCAGACCGGCTGGAGCCATATCGCGGCCTGCCGCACGGGCGCCGAGGGTCCCGGCATCAATGTCGACATGGGCGTCTCTCCATCCGCCGATGCGCCGAAAGGCTGGACGGGTGGCCCGGTGCGCGGGCGCGTCGTCTGGACGCCGGACGGATCGCCGCTGGTGGCGCGGCTCTTTTCGTCGCCCGCGCCCAGAACCCCGTTGATCGTGAGCGAGACGCCCGCGCCCGGCCTATCCCCCACCGCGCCGCCGGATCCCGGCAGCGTGCCGAACAACCATTTCGCCTATGCGGTGCAGTGGTTCCTGTTCGCGGGCGTGGCGGTGATCATTTACGGCGTGGCGCTGTGGCGGCGTAAGGCGGCCGCACCGGCCGGGGCCTGATTCCGGATCGGGGCGCCGCCTTTCCGCAACAGCAAGGGGGCGACATGGGCCACGGGGCGCCGGATATGCTTCCCTCCGGCGTCCGCAGGGACTAAGCACCGCGCCCCATGCGATATGTGAGCACCAGGGGGAGCGCGCCGGCGCTCGATTTCGAGGGCGCGACGCTGGCGGGTCTGGCCAGCGACGGCGGACTTTACGTGCCGGAGGCATGGCCGCGTTTCTCGAAGGACGAGATCGCGGCGCTGGCCGGCCTTTCCTATGCCGATACGGCCGTGGCCGTGATGGCGCCGTTCGTGGGCGATGCCCTCACGCGCGAAGAGCTGCGCGAATTGTGCGTGGCCGCCTATGGCCGCTTCGATCATGCGGCGGTGACCCCGCTGGTGCAACTGGATGAGCGCAACTGGCTGCTCGAACTGTTCCATGGGCCGACGCTGGCCTTCAAGGACGTGGCGCTGCAACTGCTGGGCCTGCTGTTCGAGCGCTTCCTTGCGACGCGCGATACGCATCTGACGGTGGTGGGTGCCACGAGCGGCGACACCGGTTCCGCCGCGATCGACGCGCTGGCGGGCCGTGCGAAGGTGGATATATTCATGCTCCACCCGGCGGGGCGCGTCTCCGACGTGCAGCGCCGCCAGATGACGACGGTGCTTTCGCCCAACGTCCACAATATCGCGATCGAGGGCAGCTTCGATGATGCGCAGGCGATGGTGAAGGCGATGTTCGCACACCAGGGCTTTGCCGGCCGCTTCGCGCTCTCGGCGGTCAATTCCATCAACTGGGCGCGGCTGATGGCCCAGATCGTCTATTATTTCTATGCGGCGGTGCGCCTCGGTGCGCCCCGGCGACAGATCGCCTTCTCGGTGCCGACCGGCAATTTCGGCGATGTCTTCGCCGGCTATGTCGCGGCGCAGATGGGCCTGCCGGTGGCGAAGCTGCTGGTGGCGACGAACGTCAACGACATTCTCCACCGCGCGCTTTCGGCCGGCGACTATTCGGTGGGCACCGTGACGCCCACGGCCGCGCCATCGATGGATATCCAGGTCAGCTCGAATTTCGAGCGGCTGCTGTTCGATCTGCACGATCGCGACGGGCTGGCGCTCGCCGCCACGATGCGCGGCTTCGAGGAGACGAAGCGGCTGGCCATTCCGCAGGCGATGGTGGGGCGCGCGGCCGGCCTTTTCGCCAGCGCGCGGATCGATCCGGACGGCATGGCGCTGGCGATGCGCAAGGCCTGGCAGGATTCTGGCGAACTGCTCGATCCGCACACCGCGATCGGTCTGGCGGCCGCGCATGGCGCGGATCTGGCGGCGGACATTCCGATCGTCACGCTGGCGACGGCGCATCCGGCCAAGTTCCGCGATGCCGTGGAGCGCGGCACCGGGCAGCGGCCGATCCTGCCGATCCGCATCGGCGATCTCTTCGATCGCGAGGAGCGTTACGAGACGCTGCCGGCCTCGCTGGAGGCGGTGGAGGCCTATATCGGCGAGCGGGCCGTGCCCATCGCCGTGGGGGCATGAGCGCACGCATTCACCGTCTCGCCAACGGCCTCACCCTCGCGGTGGAGCCGATGGCGGGCGTCGAGACGGTTGCGGTGGGCCTCTATGCCGATGCCGGATCGCGCTCCGAGCCGGAGGGGCTGGCCGGGCTCGCCCACATGGTCGAGCATATGGTGTTCAAGGGTGCGGGCATGCGCAATGCGCGCCAGATCGCCGAGGTGATCGAGGACAAGGGCGGATCGATCAACGCCTGGACGACGCGTGACCACACCGCCTTTCAGGCGCGGATGCTGTCCGGCGACATGGCGCTGGGGCTGGAGGTCATCTCCGACCTGATCCGCGCGCCGCATTTCGACAGCGAGGAACTGGAGCGCGAGAAAGGCGTGGTGCTGGCCGAACTGGGCGAGGCGCGCGATACGCCGGACGACATCATCTACGATCATCTTCAGGCGACGGCCTTTGCCGGGCAGACGCTGGGTGAGCCGGTGCTGGGCCATGAGGAAACCATCGCGGCGATCGATGCGGCGGCCCTGCGCGGCTGGCTGGAGGGCCAGTATCGGCCGGAGGGGCTGGTGCTGGCGGCGGCCGGCAAGGTGGACGAGGACGCGCTGCTGAAGATCGCGGAGGCGCGCTTCGGCGATCTCGCGCCCGGTGCCGCGCCCCGTCCCGCCGCGGCCATCTTCGCGGGCGGCGCGCATCATGACGTGCGGCGCTTCGATCAGTTGCATGTCGCGCTGGGCTTCCGGGGTGTCGGGCTGCATGACGATGCGCTCCATGCGCTCTCGCTGTTCGCCAGCGCGGCGGGCGGGGGCATGTCCTCGCGCCTGTTTCAGGAGGTGCGCGAGGAACGCGGCCTCGCTTATTCCATCTATGCCTGGGCGCATGCCTATGCCGAAACGGGGCTGTTCGGCGTCTATTGCGCGGCCGGACGCCGCGATGCCGCCCGCGCGCTGGCGCTGACGCGCGAGGTTCTGGCGCGGACGGCGGAGACGCTGGACCAGGCCGAGCTGGATCGCGCGCGCGCGCAGGCCAAGGCCGGGCTGCTGATGGGGCTGGAATCGGTCGCCACCCGTGCCGACCATCTTGCCCGCCAGATCCAGATCCATGGCCGGATTGTGCCGCCGGCCGAATCCGTGGCGCTGCTGGATGCGGTGACGGTGGCGCAGGCGCGCGCGGCGGGCGCGGGCGCGCTTTCCGGCGGCGAGGCGCTGGCCACGGTGGGCGGCAAGCTGGCCAAGGCGGCGTGAACGATCTCCTCACTCTCGTGACCGAACCCTGGGCCGATTATGGCCTCGTCGATTCGGGCCATGGCCGGAAGCTGGAGCGCTATGGCCGCTTCCGCTTCATCCGGCCCGAGCCGCAGGCGATGTGGGCGCCAGCCTCGATGAGCTGGGAGGCGGACGGCGATTTCATCGCCGCTTCCGACGATGAGGGTGGTGGCAAATGGCATCTCTCGCGCGATGTGCCGCGTGGCGGCTGGCATGTGCGCTGGGAGGAGGTGCGCTTCCTCGCCCAGAATACGCCCTTCCGCCATCTCGCCTTCTTCCCCGACATGGCGCCCCAATGGGAATGGATGCGCGAGCGGACCGACGAGGGAAGCGAGATGCTCAACCTCTTCGGCTATACCGGTGTCGGTAGCCTCGCGCTTGCCGCGAAGGGCGCGCGCGTCACCCACGTCGATGCATCGAAGAAATCGGTGGAAGCGGGCAAGGCCAACGCCTTTCTGTCCGACATGGCGGATCGGCCGATCCGCTGGATGGTGGACGATGCGGTGAAATTCGCCGCGCGCGAGGTGCGGCGCGGGCGGCGCTATGACGGCATCATGCTGGATCCGCCCAAATTCGGGCGCGGGCCGGATGGCGAGGTGTGGCGGCTCGAGGAGCATCTGCCGGGCCTGATCGCGCACTGCCGCCAGCTGCTCGACGAAAATTCCCGGTTTCTGGTGCTTACGGTCTATGCGGTGCGCATGTCCGCGCTCGCCATCGGCACGTTGCTGGAGCAGGCGCTGGGCGATCTTGGCGGCAAGGTGGAGGTCGGCGAGATGGCGGTACGCGAGGAAGCGCGCGGCCTTCTTCTGCCCACCGCGATTTTTGCACGGTGGAGCCGATAACAGGCCAAAGCCAGTCCAAAAGCCCTTTTTGTCAATCCTTAAGCCTGCCTTAACCCTCTTCCGGGGGCGGAACGACTGCGGGCTGCTCCCGACTTGGCCGGATGTATCGGCCATTGTTGTGGGGAGTTCCGTATGCGGCGTCTGTTGCTTTCCAGTTTCGTGGCCCTGCTGGCGGTGACGCCGGCAGGCGCCGCCACCACGCTCCAGTATGGCGCGGCCAATTTTACCGATGCGATAGGCCCCGGTGCGTCCGACGTCGTCCTGCTCGACACGGACGGTCTTGCCGGGGCGGAGCAGATCCGCTGGGGCGATTCCGGCCCCATTTCCGCCAAGTCCGGCCTGCGCTTCGCCACGGCCCCGGCGCAGACGATCAGTCAGGGCGCGCAGTTCACGCTCGGCACGCTCACCTATTTCAACAATGTAATCTCGGCCGGCACGCAGGTCACGTCGGTCGATCTCGGCATTTCGGCCCTGCTGGGAATAGACGGATCGCCGCTGGCGGCGGGGCCGTTCGTCTTCACCATCAACGTCGACGAAACGCCGAATAGCGGGCCGCTTCAGGGTTGCCCTTATTATTCGCAGATCGCCTGTTCCGATCAGATCAGCATCATCACCGGCGCGGCATCGCAGACGTTCGAACTCGGCGGCCAGACCCTGACCCTCTATCTGGATGGCTTCCTCGATCGAAACGCCGTCCCCCGATCGAGCTTCATCGCGCAGGAGGAGCAGAGCACGACGGCCACGCTCGTCGGGCATTTCGATCTCGCCTCGGCCGTGCCCGAGCCGGCGAGCTGGGCGATGATGGTCGCGGGCTTTGGCCTCCTCGGTGGGGCGATGCGCCGGCGCGAGAGGCTCGTACCCATCCGGTTAACCCTCCCCCCCGCCTGATCGCAGGAGGGTCCTTCGGGGCGGGATGGTTATCCAGCGGCCTTCCCGCCCCGATTTTTTCCGGATCGGCGAATTCCGGGGCTCGCCTTGCCGCGCTGTGCGGGCCGGCAGGCGATTCCTCCCGCCTCGAAATCGTCCTAGCTGCGGCCCGCCTTCAGGGCCGCGCCCGTAACGAAGGGCGCACCGGCGACGAGCAGCAGGCATGTCGCGGCCAGCAATTTGGTGGCGCCCGCTCCGCCCTCGCCCAGCGCGCCCGCCCCGAAGATCAGCAGCGGAATGGCCAGCGGCAGCATGACGATGCCGGCGAGCGCGCCCGCACCGCGCAATCCCGCCGTGAGCGCCGCCGTCGCCAGCGCCAGCGCGGCGAGGCCGGGCGTGCCGAGCGCCAGCCCCGCCTCCAGCCGCAGCACCATCGCGCCATCCAGCCCCAGCAGGGCCGCCGCCGGCAGCGTTGCCACCATCAGCGGAGGCCCGAAGGACAGCCAGTGCGCGACGAGCTTCGCCACGCCGATCGCCTCCTCGCTGATCCCGCGCGCGACGAACTGATCGATCGTGCCCGAGGCAAGATCGGGCGCGACCAGCCGCTCCACCGGCAGGAGCGCGGCGAGCAGAGCCGCCGTCCACAGCAGGCCGCCGCCGATCCGCGCGAGCAGCGCCTTGTCCGGGCCGATCGCGAAAGGCAGCAACGTCGCCACCAGCAGATAGAAGAGCAGCGGCAATGCCGCGCCGCCCTGCGCCCAGGCGAGGCGCAGATCGCGCGCGCCGATCGCGACCAGCGCCTTCACAGCCGGATCTCGCGCGTGGGCGAAAGGCCGATCGGCTGGTGGCTGGCGGCGACGACGATTCCGCCCTGATCGAGGTGGATCGCCATCGCCCGGCCGAGCCGGTCCAGCGCGGCGGCGTCCAGCCCGTTGCCCGGCTCGTCCAGCAGCCAGATGTCCGCCCCGCTCGCGATCGTGCGGGCCAGCACGGCGCGCTTGCGCTGCCCGGTGGAAAGCATGGCGACCGGCACGTCCTCCAGCGGCGCGAGATCCATCGCCGCGAGCGCGCCATCCAGCGCCTCGCTTTCCGCCCCGTCAATTCGTGCCCAGAAGGCGAGGGCGGCGCGCAGCGGGCGTTCCATGTCCAGCGCGGGCGCCTCGGCGGCCAGAGCGATCCGCCCCTCGCGCTCGATCCGGCCCGCCGCCGGCGCCAGCAGGCCGGCGATCAGCCGCAGCAGGCTGGATTTGCCCGCCCCGTTCGGCCCGGCGACGAGCAGGGATTCCCCCGGGCCGAGCGCGAAGCCGAGCCCTTCGAACAACAGCCTGTCTCCGCGCAGGCAGGCGATATCGCGCAATGCCAGACGGGGCTTTGCGAGAGACGTGGCGGAGGGGCGCACGCTCATTCGGGCGCGGACCCCGCCTCTTGCTCCAGCGCGTGCATCTGATCGTCCGACAGGCCGAAATGATGGCCGATCTCGTGGATCATGACATGGGCGACCAGCGTTTCCAGCGTCTCCCCGCCTTCGGCCCATTCGTCGAGGAGTGGGCGGCGATAGAGATGGATCATATCCGGGAGCGTGCCGCTGTCGTCGATCGACTTGGTGCCGATCGGCCGCCCGGAATAGAGCCCCGAAAGCTGGAAGGGATCCTCCAGCCCGAGCGCGTCCAGAGTCTCGTCGTCGGCGAATTCCTCGATCCGGAGCACGACATTGCCGAGATGCGCGCGAAAGGCGGCGGGCAGGCGATCGATCGCCTCGCGCGCGATCCGTTCGATCGCGGCGGCATCGGGCGCCATGGTTTGACCTCGGCTCGTCATCTGCGCGACATAGGCAAGCGGCGCCGGGTGCGCCAGCGGGAGAGAGTGGCATGACGATCAGGCGCCTGAACGAGGCCGAACGGGCCGTCGCCCTCGGGGACCTGCCCGAATGGACCCTGGATGCGGAGCGTGACGGGATCCGCCGCCGCTTCGTCTTCACCGATTTCGTCGCGGCCTTCGGCTTCATGGCGAAGGTGGCGCTGCTCGCGGAGCGGGCCGATCATCATCCCGAATGGTCGAACGTGTGGAACCGGGTAGAGATACTCCTCACCACGCATGATGCCGGGGGCCTTTCCCAACGCGACGTGGCGCTCGCCGCCGAAATCGACGCGCTCCTTGGCTGAAGGCGCGCCAGCGCTTTCCTACGAGGGGGTGCGCCGCGTCCATGGCGGGCAGGCGGCGATCGACGATGTTAACCTTTCGATCGCGGCGGGATCGTTCGTCGCGCTGGTCGGGGCGTCCGGCTCCGGCAAATCCACGTTGCTGCGCATGGCGAACCGGCTGGAGACGCCGGATGCGGGGCGCGTGCTGCGTGACGGCGTGGATATCGCCGCGCTCGATCCGGTCGGGCTGAGGCGCGCGACGGGCTACAGCTTCCAGAATGTCGGGCTGTTTCCGCACATGGATGTCGCCGAGAATATCGCGCTGCCCGCGCGGCTGGCGGGGGGAAGCCGGGTGGATGTGGCGGCGGCGCTAGAGCGGGTGGACCTGCCCGCCACCTATGCCTCGCGCAGGCCGGCGCAGCTTTCCGGTGGCGAGCAGGCGCGCGTCGGCATTGCGCGCGCGCTGGCCGGTGGCGCAAGGCTGCTGCTGATGGACGAGCCTTTCGGCGCGCTGGATCCGGTGACGCGCGATCGGCTGGGGCGCACGGTGCGCGACCTGCACGACCGGATCGGGCTGACCACCATCCTCGTCACGCACGACATGGCCGAGGCGCTGCTGCTGGCGGATCGGGTGGTGGTGATGGCGGTCGGGCGGATCGCCGGCGATGCCACCCCGCGCGAAATGCTGGCGGGCGAGGCGGGGGAGGCGGCGGCCGCCCTGGTGGCCGTGCCCAAGGCGCAGGCCGATCGGCTGCGGGCGATCGGCGGGTGAGGGCGGCCTTTCGGGGATGGGCGTGGCGATGATCGCCGCGATCGGCCAGCTTCCGCCGCTCATCGCCAGCCATGTGCTGCTGGCGGGTGCGGCGATGCTGCTGGCGCTGCTGATCGGGCTTCCGCTGGGCCTGTTCGCGGCACGCCGGCCGCGCATCGGCGGCGCGATCCTGGCGGCGGCGGGCCTGATCCAGACGATTCCCGGCCTCGCTCTGCTCGCGCTGTTCTATCCCGTCCTGTTATGGCTTTCGTCGTTCGCGGGCGGGCGGATACCGGCGCTGGGCTTCCTGCCTGCCCTGCTGGCGCTGGCGCTCTATGCCCTGCTGCCGATCCTGCGCAACGTGGTGGCGGGGCTCGGCGGCATCGACCCCGCCGTTTTGCAGGCGGCCGATGGCGTGGGCATGACCCCTGGCCAGAAGCTGCACCTCGTCGAGCTGCCGCTGGCGGCACCCGTGGCGATGGCGGGCATCCGCACGGCCGCCGTCTGGACGATCGGCGCCGCCACGCTTTCCACCACCGTCGGCTATCCCAGCCTGGGCAATCCGATCTTCTCCGGGCTTCAGACCGAAAACTGGTCGCTGGTGCTGGCGGGCTGCCTGGGTGCCGCGGGGCTCGCCATCGCGGCGGACGGAATCCTCGCTCTGATCGAGCATGGGCTCTCCCGGCGGCGGCGCGCGCCCCTGTTTCTGGGCGTGGCGCTGCTGCTGATCGGTTTTGCCGCGGCGCTGGCGCCGGCCTTCGCGCCGCGCGAGCGAACGGTGATCGTCGGCGCCAAGAATTTCTCGGAACAGTTCATCCTCGCCCGGCTGATCGGCGCGCGGCTGGAGGCGGCGGGCTATCGCGTCTCCTATCGCGAAGGGCTGGGCTCGGCCGTGGCCTTCCGCGCGCTGGAGCAGGGCGATGTCGACGTCTATGTCGATTATGCGGGCACGCTGTGGACGGGCGCGATGGCGCGCACCGACATGATCCCGCGCGATCGCATGCTCGCCGAGATGGCGCGCTGGATGGCGGAGGGGCCGAAGACCGCCATTCTCGGGCCGCTCGGCTTCGAAAATGCCTATGCGCTGGCGATGCGGCCCGGAGCCGGGATCGCAAGCCTCGCGGATCTCGCCGTCCGCGCGCCGGCACTCTCTCTCGGCGCCGACCTCGAATTTCTCGACCGCCCCGAATGGCGGGCGATCCGGGATGCCTATGGCCTGCGCTTTCGCGAGCAGCGGGCCTATAATCCCACCTTCATGTATCGCGCGCTGGCGAGCGGGCAGGCGGATGTGATCTCGGCCTTTTCGTCCGATGGCCGGATCGCGGCCGATCGCCTCGTCGTGCTGGCGGATCCCAGGGCGGCGATGCCGCGCTACGACGCGCTTTTGCTCTTGAGCCCCGCGCGGGCGCGTGACGCCCGCTTCCGCGCCGCGCTCCGGCCGCTGATCGGCGCGATCGGGGTGGAGGCGATGCGCCAGGCCAACTATCTCGTTGATCGCGATGCCGGCAAGGCGACGCCGGAGCAAGCGGCCCGCCGGCTGGAGACGGAGCTGGCCAAGCCGCGTCCGTAGCCGCCGGGGCCGCTTGCCCTGCCGGCGGATACGCGGCCGGCGGCGCCCTCTGCTCCCCTCAGAGCTGGAAGCGGGCCGTCACCCGGATGTCGCGGCCCGCCAGCGGCGCATAATCCTTGAGGAAGGAGGCGGCGCGGCGCGCATTCACATCGAACAGATTGTTCGCCGAAAGGATGATGCTCGTGCCCTCGTGGCCGACGAACGGGTGGAAGCCCACCGATGCGTTGACGGTCGTCCAGCCCTTCGTCTCGGTCTCGAAATCGGCGGTGCGGCTCTGCTTGTTCGCCCATTCGACTTCGGCGCGCCCGAACACGCGGCCGCCCTTGGCCTCGACGCCGCCGAGCAGGCGGAGCGGCGGGATGCGGGGCGCGGGGCCGACGTCCAGGATCTGCGCGTTCACATAATCGGCAAGGCCGTCCAGCGCGATCGTCGTGTCGCCAAAGCGGGCGAGATCGATCGAACCCTGCGCCTCGAAGCCATAATAGCGGGCCTTGCCCTGGCGTGTTTGGTAGACAGGCAGGCCATCTTCCAGATCGCCGGTGGGGAGATCGTCGATATAGTTGGAGAAGCGGGTGTAATAGGCCGAGCCTTCCAGATCGAAGCCATGGCCGTGAACGTGGAGCACGGCCTCCGCGCCGTTCGCCTTTTCCTTGCGCAGGCCCGGATCGCCGATCTCATAGGCCTCGGTGCCGGCATGAGGCCCGTTGGCATACAACTCCTCGGCCGAAGGCGAGCGTTCGGAATGGGAGAGGTTCACGCCGATCCGCACGCCATCGGTGACAGCCCACGATCCGCCGAGCGATCCGGAGAAGAGATCGAAGCTGTCCTTGGCGACAAGGAATTGCGGCTGATCCGGCCGCGCCTTGGCCTCCACGATCGAATGTTCGTAGCGGCCGCCGGCTTCGATCTTGAACCTGCCATAATCCAGCTGCTGGAGCGTGAAGATGCCCTGCTGGTCGGTCTGGTTGCGGGGCAGGAAGGCCTCGTCGCCGACGACGTTGAAATCGCGATAGAGGAATTGCGCGCCCGTCACGCCGCGCCACGCGCCATGCTGCGCCTGGGCCAGTTCCAGCCGGCCTTCCATCCCCTGATTGTAGAAGGCGGTGCCGATCGAATTGTCTTCTTCCAGCTCGTAATGGCGATAGCGCGCCGCGCCGAGGCGGAAGCGGATCGCCTCCAGCACATTGCCGCCCGTATCGATTTCGGCGCGGGCATCGATCCGGTCCTGCGCCACGTCGATGCGCGGCGCCTCCTGCTCCTCGCCCAGTTGGGTCGCGTAGCGGATCGGCACGCCATAGAGGCTGTCATAATGGCTGTAGGAAAAGCCCAGGCTGCCCGTTTCGGTGATGATCGTGGCGCCGACGCCGACATCCCACGTCTTGGCCTGCGTATTCGGCAGCTTGTCCTTCACGGCGGCGTTGGCGGCGAAATCGATCTCGCCATCCGGATCGCCACCGGCCCGCGCCGTGGCGAGTGCCTGGTTGCGCAAGGCGGGAGTCAGCGCATAGCCGCCGATGCGCAGGTCGCCCGTCTTGAGATAGCTGCCGTCGACATGGAGGACGAGATTGTCGGCCGCCTTCACGTCCGCCGCGACACCGCCCGAGCGCTCGTTGGCGGCGCTGCCATAGGTGCCCTGCGCCTGGAGGCGATAGCCCGCTTCCGGAATACTGCGCGGAATGCGCGTGTCGATGACGTTGACGACGCCACCGATCGCCTCCGATCCATAAAGGAGCGCGGAGGGGCCGCGCACCACCTCGATCCGCTCCGCCAGCAGCGGATTGATGACCACGGCGTGATCGACGCTGGCGGTGGAGGCATCGAAGCTGCCGACACCATCGGTGAGCACGCGGACGCGATCGCCCTGGAAGCCGCGCAGGATGGGGCGCGAGGCGCTGGGGCCGAAGGAGGAAGCGGAGACGCCGGGCGTCCGCGCCAGCGTCTCGGCGATGGTGGGCTTCAGATTCTGAGCCAGTTCGGTCCCGGAAAGGACCGAGACGCCGGCGATCACATCCTCTCGCGAACGGGAGAGCGGAGCGGTGATGACGATATCCGGCGAGGTCGTGGCGCCGCTGGACGACGACGCCGCATCCTCGGCCAGAGCGGGCACGGCACCGAGCATCGCCACACCACCCAGCAGACCCACCTTCATCATTCGCATGCGTTTCTCGCTTCCCTGAAATCGGGGCGGACTCATAGCGCGATGATATATTGTATCAATGCTTTTTCTCGCAGTTGCACAACGGCTCGCCGCAGCAAGCTAAACCTCAGATGAACGCGTGGCGGCGCCTTGGATCTGCAGCGGGTGCAAACGTGGGGCCCGATCGCGCCATGACCGCCCTGTTCGGCATTCACCGGCCGGTGCGCTCCGCCGCCCGTGATCCCGCCCCGTGGACAGAGCCCCGGAACGGATCCGGGCTGACGGGCGGGTGCAGGCGCCGGACCGGTTCGAACGGAGGAGCGGCGGCGCCTCCTCATTCCTCCATCTGATCGATCACGAAAGCGAAGGCTTCGGCGCGCTCGCGCAGTGCCTCATACCGGCCCGATTTGCCGCCATGGCCGGCACCCATGTTGATCTTGAGCAGCAGCAGCGCATCATCCGTCTTGGTCGCGCGCAGGCGGGCGGCCCACTTGGCGGGCTCCCAATACGTGACGCGCGGATCGTTGAGGCCGCCGGTGATGAGCATCGGCGGATAGGCCTTCGCCGCGACATTCTCGTACGGACTGTAGCTGAGGATCAGCCGGAACGCCTCCGGATCGGTGATCGGATTGCCCCATTCGGGCCATTCCCCGGGCGTGAGGGGCAGGCTTTCATCCTGCATCGTGTTCAGCACGTCCACGAAGGGCACGTCCGCCACCACGGCGCCCCACAGATCGGGATCGGTATTGGCTACGACGCCCATCAGCTCGCCCCCGGCCGAGCCGCCATTGATGGCGATGCCGCCCGCCTTGGCGAAGCCGGCCGCGATCAGGCCCTTCGCCACATCCGAGAAATCATGGAAGGTGTTCCAGCGCTCCGTGGCCTTGCCCTGCAGATACCAGCCATAGCCGAGATCGTCGCCGCCCCGGATATGCGCGATCGCATAGGCCCAGCCGCGATCGAGCAGTGATAGCCGCCCGGTGGAAAAGCTGGGCGGGATGGCATGGCCGTAGGCGCCATAGGCGTAGAGGAAGAGCTTGCCCGATCCATCCTTCGGAAAGCCCTTGGGATAGACGATCGAGACGGGGATCGCCTTGCCGTCGCGAGCGGGAAGCATCAGCCGCTCCGTGGCATAGAGCGCGGGATCGTAGCCCGATGGCACCTCCTGCACCTTCAGCACCTCCAGCCGGCGATCGGAGGCATGATAATCATAGACGGTGGATGGCGTGACCATCGAGGAATAGCCGATCCGGTAGGCGGCCGGATCATATTCGGGATTGTGGCCAAGCCCGGCGCTGTAGCTCGCTTCCGGAAAGGCGATGCGATGCGTGTTGCCCGCATAGGTGCGCAGCAATATCTGATCGAGTCCGTCGATCCGCGCGGCGATGGCGATGTGTCGCGCGAAGCTGGCGATGCCAGTGAGATAGGTATCGTCCGATCCCGCGATCACCGTTTCCCACGCCTCCGGCGCGGCCGGATCGGCGGAGGCCAGGCGGAAATTCACATGATCGTCGTTCGTAAGGATCCAGAGCTTTCCGTGGGCGCTGTCCACCGAATATTGGCGCTTTACCCGACGGGGCGAGATCAGGATCTGCGCGGCGGCGGGATCGGCGGCGGGAACGATGCGCACCTCGCTCGTCTGATTATCCCCCGTCGCGATCTGGAGCCACTGGCGATCCTGCGTGCCGCCCACCGCGACGCGGAAGCCCTCGTCCGCTTCCTCATAGAGGGTGGTGGCATCGGCAGGATCGGTGCCGAGCCGGTGGAGCCGGGCGCGATAGCTGCGCCAGTTATCGTTCACCTCGGTGAAGAGGATCGCCTTGCTGTCGCTTGACCAGACGACGCCGCCATTGGTGACGGTGCTGACCGTCTCGATATCCGTGCCCGTCGCCAGATCGCGGATGCGCAGCGTGAAGCGTTCGGCGCCGCTTTCGTCCGCCGACCAGGCGAGCAACCGGGCATCGGGGCTGATCGAGAAGGCGGCGAGGCGGAAATAGGCCTTGCCCTCGGCCTCGGCCGCCTCGTCCAGCAGCAGCTGATCCGGCCCGCCGGCGACGGGCCTGCGCCAGCGGCGCGGATACTGGCTGCCGGCCTCATAGGCCCACCAGGTAAGCCAATCGCCATCCTTCTGCGGCACGGAGGAATCATCCTCCTTCATCCGGCCCTTCATCTCCTGGAAGATCGCCTCGACCAGATCGGCGCGCGGGGCCATCGCCGTTTCGAAATAGGCGTTCTCCTCGCGCAGATAGGAGAGGATCGTCTCGTCCTTCACCTCCGGATAGAGCGGATCCTTCAGCCAGTGCCAGGGATCGTCCAGCGTGATGCCGTGGACGGTCGTCTCGTGGGGGATGCGATGGGCGCGGGGCGGGGAGGGGAGGTTTGCGGTCCTGATCATCGCCCCTTTTCTGGGGATCGGCGCGCCCGCCCGCAAGGCCGGGCATGGCGCCGTGCAAATAGTGGCTTGCGCCTGGCCGCGCCGCCCACGATCCTGCCGGAAGGCGGGAGCGCCGGGGCGGGCGCCCCGGACACGGCGCCGATGCGTGGAGGGATGAATGCCGGATCGTGAGCCCATGCCCGAAAGCAGCCGCTTCAGCCGCGAACTGCTCGATCTGTTCGATGCCTTCGTCCATGGCGGGATCAGCCGGCGCGGCTTCATCGAGAAAGCGGCCGCCTATACCGGATCGGTCGCCGCGGCGACGGGCGTGCTGGCGGCGCTCAGCCCCGATTTCGCTGCGGCGCAGGTGATAGCGCCCGCCGACAAGCGCATCATCGTGACGACCGAGACGATCGCATCGCCCGCCGGCAACGGCACGATCAAGGCCTATGTGGCCAAGCCCGCCGGAACGACGGCGGCGAAGCGCAAGCCGGTGGTGCTCGTCGTCCACGAAAATCGCGGGCTCAACCCGCATATCGAGGATATTGCCCGCCGCCTCGCCGTGGATGGTTTCATCGCGGTGGCGCCGGACGCGCTGACCTCGCTGGGCGGCTATCCCGGCACGGAGGATGCGGCACGCGAGCTTTTCCCCAAGCTGGACCAGGCCAAGGTGCAGATGGATTTCCTGGCCGCCGCCGCCTGGGCGCAGAAGCTGCCCGACGGCAATGGCAAGCTGGGGGCCGTGGGCTTCTGTTATGGCGGCGGCATCGTGAACATGCTGGCCACGAAGATCCCCACGCTGGCCGCCGCCGTGCCCTTTTACGGCGCGCCGCCGAAGCTGGAGGACGTGCCCGCGATCAAGGCGGAAATCCTCGTCCAGCACGCCGGCAACGATGCGCGGCTCGTGGGCCTGTGGCCGGATTATGAGGCGGCGTTGAAGGCGGCCGGCGTGAAATATGAGGGATATGTGTATCCCGGCGTGGAGCACGGCTTCAACAACGACACGACCCCGCGCTTCAACAAGGCGGCGGCGGACCTGGCCTGGGGACGGACGATCGCCCTGTTCAAGCGGACGCTGGCATAAGCGAGGCGGCCGGGGACGACGAAACCGCACGCGCGAGGAGGCCGGTTGGCACGGCATCGGCCGCCGGCCAGGCGCGATCGGGGCCAGTGCGATCGGGCGCTGCGTGACCGGGGCCCGCGCGCTCCGCCATCGCCCCGCTGATCGCGGCGAAGAGGCGGAGCGCGGCCTCGAATTCGGGGCGCCGGGGGCTCACTCGGCCGCGAGCGCCTTGGTCTTGCGGCCGGGCTTGGCCTTGGCCGCCGGTGTGGCGGCTGCGCCCGCCGGCTTCGCCTCCAGCAGGGGGGCCAGATATCTGCCGGTGTAGGAGCGGGGTTCCTTCACCACATCCTCCGGCACGCCGACAGCGACGATCTCGCCGCCCTTGTCTCCGCCCTCGGGGCCGAGATCGATGATCCAGTCCGCCGTCTTGATGACTTCGAGGTTATGCTCGATCACGACGACCGTATTGCCCTGCTCGACGAGGGCGTGGAGCACCTCCAGCAGCTTGCGCACGTCCTCGAAATGGAGGCCGGTAGTGGGCTCGTCGAGAATGTAGAGCGTGTTGCCGGTGGCTCTCCGGGACAGTTCCTTGGCAAGCTTCACGCGCTGGGCTTCGCCGCCCGAAAGCGTGGTCGCCTGCTGGCCGACCTTGACATAGCCCAGGCCCACCTCCGCCAGCATCGCCATCTTGTCACGGATGCCGGGAACGGCCTTGAAGAATTCGACTGCATCCTCGACCGTCATGTCCAGCACGTCGGCGATGCTCTTGTCGCGGAACTTCACCTCCAGCGTCTCGCGATTGTAGCGCGCGCCGTGGCAGACATCGCAGGTGACGTACACGTCCGGCAGGAAGTGCATCTCGATCTTGAGCACGCCATCGCCCTGGCACGCCTCGCACCGGCCGCCCTTCACGTTGAAGGAGAAGCGACCGGGCTTGTAGCCCCGCGCCTGCGCCTCGGGCAGGCCGGCGAACCAGTCGCGTATCTGGGTGAAGGCGCCAGTATATGTTGCCGGGTTCGAGCGCGGGGTGCGGCCGATCGGCGACTGATCGATATCGATCACCTTGTCGAGATTCTGGAGCCCCTCGATCTTCTCGTGGTGGCCGGCCAGCATGCGCGCGCCGTTCAGCTGGCGCGCCGCCGAGGCGAAGAGCGTGTCGATCGTGAAGGTCGACTTGCCCGAACCCGAGACGCCGGTGATGCAGGTGAAGGTGCCGAGCGGGATCGAGGCCGTCACGTCCTTCAGATTGTTGGCGCGCGCGCCCCTCACGGTGAGCTTCCTGCCGGAGCCCTTGCGGCGCTTGCCCGGCACCTCGACCATGCGGCGGCCGGAGAGATATTGCCCGGTGAGGCTTTCCTCGCTGTTGAGGATATCCTCCAGCGTGCCTTCGGCGATGATGGTGCCGCCATGGACGCCCGCACCCGGCCCCATGTCGATCACATGGTCCGCCGTGCGGATCGCATCCTCGTCATGCTCGACGACGATCACTGTGTTGCCGAGATCGCGCAGACGCTTGAGCGTGACGATCAGGCGATCATTGTCACGCTGGTGCAGGCCGATCGAGGGCTCGTCCAGCACATAGAGCACGCCCGACAGGCCGGAGCCGATCTGGGAGGCCAGGCGGATGCGCTGGCTCTCGCCGCCGGAAAGGGTGCCGGAGGTGCGATCGAGATTGAGATAATCGAGGCCGACATTGTCGAGGAAGCCGAGCCGCTCGACGATTTCCTTGAGGATGGGCGTGGCGATCTGCTTCTGCTGATCGTTCAGATGGTCGGGCAGCGCGCGGAAGAAGGCGAGCGCGGGGCCGACGGCGCGGCGGGTGCTCTGCGAGATATCCTCGCCGGCGATCTTCACGGCGCGGGCCTCGGGCTTGAGGCGGGCGCCCTCGCACACCTCGCAGGGGGCGGAGGACTGATATTTGGCCAGTTCCTCGCGCATCCACGCGCTTTCCGTGGCGACCATGCGGCGCTCGAGATTGCCGATCACGCCCTCGAACGGCTTGGTGACGGTGTAGCTCTTCTTGCCGTCCACGAAGGTGAGCGGGATGGCCTTGCCCTTCGTGCCGTGGAGGATGGCGCTCCGGTCTTCCTCCGGCAGCTCATTCCACGGCGTTTCCAGCCTGAAGCCGTAAGCCTTGGCAAGGCTGCCCAGCACCTGCATGTAATAAGGGCTGGGCGGATTGGACTTGGCCCAGGGCACGACCGCGCCCTGCTTGATCGAGAGCGTCTCGTTCGGAACGACGAGCTGCGGATCGAAATAGAGCTTCTCGCCCAGGCCGTCGCAGGCCGGGCAGGCGCCCTGCGGCGCGTTGAACGAGAAGAGGCGCGGCTCGATCTCGGAAATGGTGAAGCCCGAGACGGGGCAGGCGAATTTCTCGGAAAAGGTGATGCGCTCGGACACGCCGGGCGGAAGGGCGAGCGCCTTGATGCCTTTCTTCAGGCCCTCGCTGGCGGCGGTGGCATTGGCATCCGCATCGCCCACCAGATCGGCATAAGCGAGGCCCTCGGCCAGCTTCAGCGCCGTCTCGAAGCTCTGGGCGAGGCGGGTTTCAATGCCTTCGCGCACGACGAGGCGATCGACGATGATGTCGATGTCATGCTTGTATTTCTTGTCGAGCGCGGGGGCTTCCTCGATCTCGTGCGTCTCGCCGTCGATGCGGACGCGGGTAAAGCCCTCCTTCTGCCACTGGAGCAGCTCCTTCCTGTATTCGCCCTTGCGGCCGCGCACGACCGGGGCGACCAGCAGGAAGCGCGTGCCTTCGGCCAGCTGCATCACGCGATCGACCATCTGGCTCACCGTCTGCGCCGAGATGGGCAGGCCGGTGGCGGGCGAATAGGGGATGCCGACGCGCGCCCAGAGCAGACGCATATAATCGTAAATCTCGGTGACGGTGGCGACCGTGGAGCGCGGATTGCGCGACGTGGTCTTCTGCTCGATCGAGATGGCGGGGCTGAGGCCCTCGATATGCTCGACATCCGGCTTCTGCATCAGCTCCAGGAACTGGCGCGCATAGGCGGAAAGCGATTCCACATAGCGGCGCTGGCCCTCGGCATAGATGGTATCGAAGGCGAGCGACGATTTGCCCGAGCCGGACAGGCCGGTGATGACCGTCAGCGTCTCGCGCGGGATATCCACGTCGACGCCCTTGAGATTGTGCTCGCGCGCGCCGCGCACTTTGATGTGGGTCAGCATATGGAGCACCGATGCTGGGAGATGCGAGTCAGGGACATGGGAAGTGTTCTATATCCGTTCCGGATGGGGCGCCAGACGGGATGTAGGAAGCGGCGGCCGCGCCTGCCACCGGTGCGGGCGGCCAAAAGATGCATCCGTTTTCGAGCAGGTCTCCGCCGAAAGCGTGGTTCGCCACTCTAATCTTGCGCCTTCCTTCGGGGGAGGGGGCATGTCGAAGCTTTTCTACGGGGACAATCTGGAGGTGCTGCGCGCGCATGTCGCGGATGCCTCTGTCGATCTGATCTATCTGGATCCGCCGTTCAATTCGAACGCCAGCTACAACATCCTGTTCCGGGCGCCGAACGGGGCGGGCGCGGATGCCAGCATCGAGGCGTTCGACGACACTTGGGCGTGGGGGCCGGCGGCGAGCGCGGCGCTGATGGACATCACCGAAAGCGGCAATCACCGCCTGCACGTGCTGATGCAGGCGATGCGGACCGCGATCGGCGAGAATGCGATGATGGCCTATCTGGCGATGATGGCGGTGCGGCTGGTGGAACTGCATCGCGTGCTGAAGCCGACGGGGAGCCTCTATCTCCACTGCGATCCGACCGCGAGCCACTATCTGAAGCTGGTGCTGGATGCGGTGTTCGGACCCGAGAATTACCGGAACGAGATTACGTGGAAGCGAACCACGACGCACAGCGACAGCAAGACGTGGAGCAAGATCACCGACATTATATTGTTTTATACGAAGTCGCCGGAATTCATCTGGAACACGCCGCGCGAGATACATGACGAAGCCTATGTTACGGCGAAGTACAGGTTGAACGATCAAGACGGAAGGGGGCGCTATCGGCTAGATAATATGACCAGCCCAAGTCCCCGGCCCAATATGATGTATGAATGGATCGGCTTTCCGTTCCCGCAAATGGGCTGGCGTTACAAGCGCGAGACAATGCAGCGGCTGCATGACGAGGGGCGGATTTGGTATCCGGTTGACCGTGACGGAAAGCCGGATACCCGGCGTAGACCTCAGTTGAAGCGCTATCTGGAAGAGATGGCTGGTGGCGTAATCGGATCGGTGTGGACCGATATCCCGCCCCTAAACTCCCAGGCGCAGGAGCGTCTCGGTTATCCCACCCAAAAGCCGATCGCCTTGCTGGAACGCATCATCTCCGCCTCCTCGAATCCCGGCGACGTCGTCCTCGATCCCTTCTGTGGATGCGGGACGGCCGTGGATGCGGCGCAGAAGCTGGGGCGGCGGTGGATCGGGATCGATGTGACGCATCTCGCGATCGGCCTGGTCGAGAAGCGCCTGCGTGACGGCTATGGCGATCAGGTGCGGTTCGAGACGATCGGTAGCCCGCGCGATCTCGCCTCGGCCCAGAGGCTGGCGCAGGACGATCCCCATCAGTTTCAGGCGTGGATCACGCTCAGGCTGGGCGGCTGGCCGTGGATGGGCGGGCGCAAGGGCGGGGACAAGGGCGTCGACGGCTATTTCTATTATGTCGGGGCGGACGGAGCGACCGAGACGGGCGTGATCTCCGTGAAGGCAGGCGGACACATCAATCCCGCCATGGTGCGCGACCTCGGCCGCGTGATGCAGCGGGACGGGCACAGGCTGGGCCTGTTCGTGAGCGCGAGCCCGCCGACGAAAGGCATGACGGACGAGGCGAACAGCCACGGCCTGATCGAGACCGAATTCGGCCGATATCCCGCGTTGCAGATCTTCACGCTGGCCGAACTTTTCCAGGATCGGCATCCCCGCCTGCCCCCATTGGTGAGCCCGCATCGCCGCGCGGCGCGCGTGGAAACCCGCGTGAGCCATCAGGCGGGCGCGCAAGGTAACCTCATCTGAGAGCGAGGCAGCACCCATACGGAAGGGCGTGTCGGGCGGCGGGGCGTTCCGCTCCATTATGGTTAATGTTCCGCTTAGGAAATGAAAGGTCCGATCTACGCTGTCGATCATTTCCGGGGGGAGATGATCGATGCGTTCAAGGATCTTTCTGTTGCTGGGGGCGCTTTCGCCCGTGATGCAGGGCTGCGCCGTCTACAGCTTCGCGGCGCCCGATGTGGACACCGCCTATGCGATGGAAAACAAGGGCGTATCGCCCATGGACTGCAAATATCCGCGCAAGCTGAATGGTGGCCCCAGGGTGAAGGGGCCGGGCGATCGCGAACCGATCACCCACACGTTCGACGGCGCCAACCATCTGATCGACAATTATCTGATGGTCTATCGCTGCGCCTCGCGCCATGTCGCCAACGGGCGCCAGCATTTCGAGGTGCCGGCGCTGGCGCTCGCGCTCGGCGGGGCGACGGCGGCGGCCTTCGGCGCGCCTTCCGGCGTGGCGATCGCCACCGGCGCGGCGGGCGCCGGTCTTACGAGCACGAAATCCTATTATGCCCCGCGCGACAAGGGGCCGATCCTGGCCGCTTCCGTCGATGCGCTGACGTGCGTGAAGAGCGAGGCGAGCGGGCTGGATGCCTATGCGGCGAGCGTGATCGACAAGGCCGCCCAGAACAAGCCGGAGGGCACCGAGGCACACGAAATGGTTTCGCCCACGGCCGAGAGCGGCGGCGCCACGATCGCCGTGACGGCGGTGGACCAATATTTCACGCTGATCGAGACGGCGCTGTTCTCGGTCGAGAATATCGCGGCGCAGCGGCTGGGCAGCGTCGGCAGCTATGCACCCGACGCGCTGATTTCCGAGATTACGGCGCTGGCCGCCCAGCAGAAGGCGCTGAAGGACCAGAAGCAGGCGGATGCGGGCGACGGCGGCAAGACGGAGGAGCAGAAGGCGGCCGACGAAAAGGCGGGCAAGATCATAGCGGCCGCCGGCGACGCCGCGACGATCGACGCGCTCAAGACCGAGACGCCCGAGCCGAGGAAGCTGGGCGACACCGAATCGGCGCTGATGACGACGCAGGCCTTCGAACTGGCGCTGAAGGATTCGACCCAGAAGAAGCTCTTCTCCGATAAATTGAAGAGTGGGCTGCTGGGCCCCAAGACCGTGATCGCCGAGGAAAAGGGCAAGCTCGTCGAGCGCCCACTCACCAGCGCGGAAAGCACGGCCATCGCGGCGAAATCAGAGGGCCAGGGCGCCCGGGAAGCCGTCTCCTCCGTGCTGCTCGACATCACCGCGATGCAGCCCAAGCTGCAGATGTGCGTGATCCGCGCGAAGCTCTGATAAAGCGCCTCTCGCCGCACGGCGGGAGGCGGCTTTTCTCTGCCGGGCGCGATGGTGGCCGAACGATCGGCGCCGTGGAACCGGAAGTCGCGCGCCGCGCGTTGACACCCGCGCGCGGCTCACCTATCTGGCGCGCCTCCGCTGACGCTGCCCTGTCGTCTAAAGGTAAGACCACGGACTCTGACTCCGTTAATTGAGGTTCGAATCCTCACGGGGCATCCAGCGGATCCTTCTGAAAATCGATGTTGCGGGCGTGGACCTCTTTCGGGAGGAGGTTCCCTTTCCGGAAGGAAAGCGCCGGATGCGCACGGGCGGCGGGCCGCGCCGGGGCGGGATTCCCGAAAATGCGGGAAATCGTGCAAAACGCCGGCCGCGTCTTGTGCGGGGGCGGGGGCATCGTCATCCTTCGCTCATGCTTCGCACCCCGCTCCTCGCCGCCGCCCTTCTCGCCTCCCTCTCCGCGCCGGCTCTCGCCGCGCCGGCGGCCGCCGATCCGGCGATGGCGCGCGCGCTGAGGATCATGGCCTCGACGCCGATGATCGACGGCCACAATGACTGGGCGGAAAGCCTGCGCGGCAAGGATGGCGACAAGCGCTGGACGATGAAGCTCGACAGCCTGCCCGGCTATCATACGGACATAGACAGGCTGCGGCAGGGCCATGTGGGCGGCCAATTCTGGTCCGTCTATGTGAGCGCGGGCCTGCCCGAGCAGGAACAGGTGATCGAGACGCTGGAGCAGATCGATCTCGTCCGCGATATCGTCGCGCGCTATCCGCAGACGTTCGAGCTGGCGACAACCGCCGCCGATGTGCGCCGCATCCACAAGGCCGGGCGGATCGCCTCGATGATGGGCGTGGAGGGCGGTGGCCAGATCGACCAGCGCTTCGCGGTGCTGCGCGCCTATCGGGCGCTGGGCGCCTCCTACCTCACGCTGACCCACGCCGTCACGATCGACTGGGCGGACAGCGCCACCGACGATCCCAAGCATGGAGGGCTCACCCCCTTCGGCAAGGCGGTGGTGCACGAACTGAACCGGCTGGGCATGCTGGTGGACCTGAGTCACGTTTCCGAAGGCGTGATGAAGGATGCGCTGGCGACGACGAAGGCGCCGGTGATCTTCTCCCATTCCAGCGCGCGCGCGCTGGACGATCATCCCCGCGACGTATCGGACGAGGTGCTGAAACTCGTCGCGCAGAATGGCGGCGTCGTGATGGTCACCTATGCGCCGGCCTATGTTTCGGATGCCTATCGCCGCTGGAGCGCGGACCGCTCGGCCGAGCGCACCCGGCTCAACGCGCCGCCCTTCGGCGGGCTGCTGATTGGGCAGCCGGACAAGGCGGCGGCGGCCATGAAGGAATGGGAGAAGGCCCATCCCATGCCCGAAGTGACGCTGGGGGAAGTGGCCGACCATATCGAGCATGTCGCCAAGGTGGCGGGCGTCGATCATGTGGGCGTGGGATCGGATTTCGACGGGGTGAGCGATCTGCCGACCGGGCTGAAGGACGTTTCCACCTATCCCGCGTTGCTGGCCGAACTGATCCGGCGCGGCTGGAGAGACGCGGACGTCGCGAAGCTGGCGGGCGGCAACGTGCTGCGCGTGATGGAGGGTGCGGAGAAGGTCGCGGCCGCGATGAAGAACGAGCTGCCGGCGACGGCGACGATCGAGATGCTCGACAGGAAGTGAGCCGCGCGCCCGCGCCGGTCAGATGATCCCGGCGCGGACGGCGATCACCGCCGCATGCACCTTGTTCTTCGCCTCCAGCTTGCGGGCGGCGTTCGACAGGTGAAACTCCACCGTGCGCTGGCTGATCTCGACGATCCGCGAGGTTTCCCAGGCGGTTTTCCCGATGCTGACCCACCTGAGGCATTCGATTTCGCGGCCGCTCAGGCGGCTGGCGATATCGGGCACGACCCGCTCGGGTGGCGGGGGAGCCGCGGGTGCCGGATCGAGATCGCCCCGGTGAAGATCGGTAGTATCCGTGACGCAGCCGATGGCGCGGCGATGATGGTGGGAATCGACGATCAATGACGCAACCGAGCGCCACCAGCGCACTTGCCCGTCCGAGCGCACCACGCGGAAATCGACATGATATTGCTCGTCCAGCTCGATCATCGCGTTGACGCTTTCGGGATCGATCGCGGTGGCCCGATCCACATCGTCCGGAAAGATGAAGGGCCTGAAGTCCGCTATCGAGCGCATCATTCCCGGCCCGATGCCCAGCAGATCATGCCATGTCGCGTCGCATTCCAGTATGTCCAGATCGATATTGTAATCCCACAGTCCCGCTTTCAGATTTTTCAGGTGGGATATTAGAAGGAGCAAATCAATATCCATCAAAATCCTCAAAGTTCAAACTTTGTTCGCCGCCCTCTCAATTTGGAAAATAACATATCGTTAGAGTGCTAATCGATTTTCAATTCTAATTGTCAGACAGTACAATAAACGCGAACAGGCATTCATTAGTTCCCTCGTAAATTTACGAGTTTAACACAAATTTACAATTGCTGTAGGGCGGAATGACATCGCCGGAGAATAGATAAAGACGCCAGGGGTGATCGCTGAACAGGATTGTTCAAATGACGCTGGATGACGTCCGTACGATTTCAGGAGAGGGCCTGATCGCGCTGCATGGTGCGAAGACAGAGCAGATGATTATCGATCTTCTCATAGAAGTTCTTAAGAAAGGACGCGATGAGGTCAATGTGATCGAGCAGAAACTGCTGCAGGTCCAAATAATTTCCGAGAATCGCAGAAGAGATGGGAAGGTGGTGTGAGCCCCCCCAAGGCCGAATTGCTCAAGCGCGACGAACAGGAGAGTGGCGATCCGGCGAGCTGTCGGCCCCGATCCGCGCGGTGCGAGGCGATCAACCAGAGGCTTCTCGCCGAGCGCAGGGCCGATACGCTGGAATGCGAGCGGGTGGCCATTTCGAATGCGGTGCGGATCGCCCATCTCGTGATCGCGCTGAAGAATGGCGTGGCCGATCCGGAATTGCTGGCCGAACGCATCCGGCGCGGATGAACGGCGCATCCCCCGCAAGGCCGGGCTGGATGGACTGCGGTTTCCGTGCGGAAACGTCCGAAGCCCCCAAGGATGAGCGGCCTGGACGATATCGATCCGATCCGGCGCCGCTTCACCGGGCGGGAGGGGCGCCGACGATTCGGCCCGTCATCCCCAAACGTATCCGGGATGACGGGAGACGATGATGGGAGACCGGGCCTATAATTTGTAGCCCACCTGCATCGTGAAGGTGCGCTGTGGGAAGGGGTGGAACAGGTAATATTTCCTGTTGTTGAGATTATCGACGCCGACGCTGAGCGACCATCTGGGCGTGACATCGAACAGGGCGCGGGCATCCATCACGAAATACCCCTCAAAGCCCATATAGGTATGGCCGATCGGATCGCTGTTATCGATCGTGCCCCACAGGCGGCTGGAATAGCGACCCGCCAGCGTGAGCGCGACGGGGGGGGCCGGATGCCAGGTGGCCGCCGCCGTGAGCTTCCACTTGGGCACCTGCGGCAGGCGTTTGCCGACCGAGGCGGGCAGGGCGGCGTTGGCGCGCGTTTTGGCATCCGTGAAGGTGGCGCTGCCGAGCAGATCGAAGCCCGGCAGCACATCCCGCCGATCGAACGACGCCTCCACGCCGCGCGCGCGCGTGCGATCGATATTCTGGACGAAGGTGGCGAGCACGGTGGTGCCGTTGAGCGGGCCGGTCTGGGAAACGAGCGCGTCCTTGATCACCTCGTTGAACAGGGCGAGGCGGATCGTGCCGCGCTCATCATGCTTTTCCAGTGCCAATTCCTCCGATTGGGCGCGCTCCGGCTTCAGATTCGGATTGGGCGTGGCGGGCACGGGCGTCGTCACGATCTGATAGAGTTCGCCCACGGTGGGGAAGCGCGAGGCTTGGCCAAAGGAAGCGCGCGCTGTCCAGCCCGGGATCGGCGTCCAGGCGAGCGTGGCCTTGGGCGAGAAACGGCTGGCGGTGCGGGTCGGCTGGATCGTGCTGATCGCGGGCGAGCGCGAGAAGTTCACGCCATCATAGGCCCGCCACCATTCGTAGCGACCGCCGATCGTGAGCGTCAGCTCCGGGCGGATGTCCCACGCATCCTGCAGCCACAGGCCTGTGGTGCGCGTCTTGCCGAGCGATTGCAGGTCGAGCGCGCCTTCGCTGCCGGCGCGCCAGTCGCCCGTCAGGTAGCGGCTGCTCCTGATCTCGAAGCGATCATAATGGGCGCCGAAGCCAAGCCGATGGCCCCCGCCCAGGAAAAGGCCGCCATTGGCATCCAGCGTGCGCCAGCCCGTGCCATCCAGACGCAGGATCGTGCCCGCGCCGCCGGAGAGGGCGGAGGGCGGCGCGGTGGTGGGGGTGCGCTGCACATCCCTGTCATAATCGAACAGCGTGCCGACGATCTGCCAGTCGAACGGCCCTTCCGAACCGCTGGCCGTGAGGCTGTGCGAGAAATGGCGCTGTTCGCGCGTATAGATGCCGCTGGCGAAGGCGGTGGCGGCCAGCGTGTAGGCCCGGCCATCGATCGTGTAACTGCCCGACCAGGCCGGCGCGCCCGCCGCGGAGAGATAGGTTTCGGCGGACGAGCGCGTCTCGTCGAGCAGAAGCCCGCCGACATAGGTGAGGCGGATCGCGGGCGTCACATCCAGCGCGGCCTTCAGCTTGTAGCGATCCTGATGCTGTCGCTCGATCCCGCTGGCGCCCAGTACGCGGATCGCGGCGCCGGTGCGGTTCACATCCGCGACGGCGCCCGTGGCGGGCGTCCCGGCGGTGGAGGTGGCGGCGGGCACGGCGGCGGTTACATAGAGCAGGGGCTGGCTGTCGCTCTCGACATGATCGACGCTGGCAAACAGGCTGAGCGGGCCGAAGCGATCGCCGATCGTGCCGCCGATCTGGCGCGCGGGCAACGTATCGCGCGTGGCATATTGGCTGTATTTCTGCACGCTCATGCCGGCGGTGACGGTGCCTTCCAGATGATCGGGCAGGCGCGTGGTGATGTTGACGACGGCGCCGATGCTGTTGCCCGGATAGGCGGCGGAGAAGGGGCCGTAGATCACGTCGATCTTCGCGATCTCCTGTGGGGAGACGAGGCTCCAGCGCGGCGAGGCATTGGTATTGTTGTTGCCGATCAGCGCGGACAGCAGCGCGCCATCGGCATAGACTAGGCTGCGCGCGCTGGCGCCGACCCCCGAGGTGCGCGTGGCGAGCGGCGATTGCGTGTCGCCGATATGGCGCTTCCGCACGAACAGGCTGGGCAGATATTTGAGCGTATCCTCCACATTCACCGCGTTGACGGTGGTGCGGATGCGCGCCGCATCGATCATCAGGGGGGCGGCGGGCATGTTCTGGATCGTCGCGGTTTTCTGCGCGCCGGTGACGAGGATGTCCTGCGCCTGATCGCCTGCGGCGGACGCGTCGGCGGCGGTGGCGTCCGTGGTGGCGGCGAAGGCGGGCGTGGCGACGGCAGCGAGCATGGCGGCGCCGAACAGGCGCGCGCCGGCGCCGGCGAGGGCGCGGGGGGAAACAGACATGGATATCCTTCCGAATCGGGAGAGGGCGGCCGCGCGGGGCCGCCGGATCAGGCGATCAGAAGGTTACGGGTGGCCCTCGGGACGGGGGCGGAGGGGCGGCGAGGCCGCGACCGGGCGACACGGCGCGCGCGACGAGGATGGGCAGGGCGACGGTTGCGAAGAACGGCGCCGCAGGTTCGGCGAGTGGTTCGGCGAGATCCAGCGCGCCCGCCAGGCCGGCGAAGGCGCATTCGCGATTCGAGCTATCGCCGCCATCATGGTCGCGCCCGTGCGAGCCCATATCGGCCATCGCCATATGGTGCATGCCGTGCGCCGCGGGCGCGGCCGGCATGGGTGCCATGCCGGAGCATGGGACGAGCTGCGCGCCGCCGTGAGATCCGGCTTCCCACATGAAGCCGGTGGGCACGAGCAGGCGCATGGCGAGCGCGAGCAGCAAGGCTGCCAGCCCAAGCCGCCACGGCGCGGAGCGTGTCACGAGGCCCCTCATCCCGCCCAGTGTGTCGTTTCGGGCGCGATGCGGCAAGGAATTTTGAGGAAAGCGGCCGAAAAAGCAGAAAGGGCGCCGCCATGTGATGGCGACGCCCCTGTCTGTTGCGGGATTCGGTCTCGAAAGGCGCTGGTGGCTTCGAGAAAAGAACGCCACGACATCGGATACGGCCGGCTGCGCCGGCCCTGTCGCCCGTCATGGCGGGTCCCGGAATTGCTTTCGCAATTCCGGATCGTCCGTTTCCTTAGCGCTTCGAGAACTGGAAGCTGCGGCGGGCCTTCGCCTTGCCGTACTTCTTGCGCTCCACCGCGCGGCTGTCGCGGGTGAGGAAGCCGGCTGCCTTGATCGGCGCGCGCAGGACCGGCTCGTAGCGGGTGATCGCCTGGCTGATGCCATGCTTCACGGCGCCGGCCTGGCCCGAGAGACCGCCGCCCGTGACGGTGGCGATCACGTCATACTGGCCTTCACGCTCGGAGATGCCGAACGGCTGGTTGATGACGAGGCGCAGCGTGGGGCGCGCGAAATAGACTTCCTGATCGCGACCGTTGATCGTGATCTTGCCGGTGCCGGGCTTCAGCCAGACGCGGGCGACGGCATCCTTGCGGCGGCCGGTGGCATAGGCACGGCCGAACTTGTCCAGCTGCTGCGGGCGCAGCGGCGTGGTGGGAGCGGCGGGCTCCGCGATCTGGCCGGCCATATAGGCTTCGGCCGTGGCGTCGGCGTCAGCGGCGACCGGGGTGGAAACCTGTGCCGGAGCCGGGGCTTCCTGACCCGTCAGCGCCGCGAGATCGGCGAGGGACTGGCGATTGTCGGACATTATGCGCCCACCTTGTTCTTGCGGTTGAGGCTCGCGATATCGAGCACTTCCGGGTTCTGCGCGGTATGATCATGCTCCGCGCCCTTGAAGACGCGCAGGTTGCGCATCTGCTGGCGGCCCAGCGGGCCACGCGGGATCATGCGCTCAACAGCCTTCTCGAGCACGCGCTCCGGGAACTTGCTGTCCAGCACCTTGGCGGCGGTGATGCCCTTGATGCCGCCGGCATAGCCGGTGTGCTTGTAATAGACCTTCTGGCCCAGCTTCTTGCCGGTGAAGCGCACCTTGTCCGCATTGATGACGATGACGTTGTCGCCGCAATCGATGAAGGGGGTGAAGCTCGGCTTGTGCTTGCCGCGCAGGATGTTCGCGATGATCGTCGCGACGCGGCCGACGACCAGGCCGTCCGCATCGATCAGATGCCATTTCTTTTCCACCGTGGCGGGCGTCGCCACCTTGGTGGTCTTGGTCAGCGCCTTCATGGGCTTAAGTCCTCGATTTCGATAGAGGATCGCGAACCTTGGCCCGGCGCCCCTCAAAACAAGCAGGCGCCGCCCCGCGAGGGACAGCGCCAACGGCCGGCCAAATGCTGTGAGAGGGCGAAAAAGTCAAGCGAAACAGGGTGTTTCGTGAAAGGTATTGGGATACCGCGTTGATCGCGCCGGTGCCTCCGTACCTTTCCGGATCGGAAGTGGCTGAATCTCGCGGCTTTCCTCATCACCACCCGGATATAGGGGCGATGGAAGGGCTGCGGGATCGGCCGGGAAGGCGCGCGCCTGTTGAGCCAGAGCCGGGCGAATCAGCGGTGCGGGGGCTGGCCGAGGCGATGGGCCGACCAGATCAGGGCCGCCAGCAGCACGGCGGCCCCCGCCTGATGGGCGACGGCCAGTGTGATATCCACGCCGCTCAGCAGCGTGGCGATGCCGAGCCCGATCTGAAGCGCGACGATCGCCAGCAGCAGCTGCGCGCGGCCGGGCGCGCCTGCCCGCCATGTCGCGCGGGCGACGAGGAGGATCAGCGCCGCGACGACGAACGCCCACCAGCGATGCACGAACTGCACGACGACGGGATTGGAGACGAGATTGGCGATCGCGCCCGTGCCGGCCTGCCAGCCACCCTCGGGAAAGAGGCTGTCGCCCATCAGCGGCCAGGAGGCGAAGGCATATCCGGCCCGGAGCCCGGCGGTGAAGGCGCCGAGCGCGAGCTGGACGACGAGTGCGAGGATGGCGAGAGCGGGCAGCGCCTTCATCCGCGCGCGCCGGGTGATGCCGCCGCGCGCGAGCGCGAACAGATCGAGCGCCGTCCAGATCAGCACGCCATAGATGAGCATCGCCGCGAGCAGGTGAATGGCGAGGCGGATGTGGCTGACTTCGGTCCGCTCGGTGAGGCCGGAGGCGACCATCCACCAGCCTATCAGTCCCTGTAACCCGCCCAGCGCGAAGATCAGCAGGGTGCGCCAGCCATAGCCGCGCGGAATCCATCGCTTCCACCAGAAGACGAGCAGCACGAGCGCCAGCACCGTGCCGATCGTGCGCGCCAGCAGCCGGTGGCAATATTCCCAGAAATAGATGTGCTTGAAGCCTTCCAGCGTCATCTGGCTGTTGAAGGCCCGATATTGGGGAATCGCCTTGTAGCCTTCGAACTCGGCTTGCCACTGGGCATCGGTCAGCGGGGGGATCGCGCCCCGGATCGGCTTCCATTCGGTGATCGAAAGGCCGCTCTCCGTGAGCCGGGTGATCCCGCCGACGGCGACGATCGCGAAGACGAGCGCGGCGACGACGAGCAGCCAGAAGCCGAGCGCGCGGGGGCGGGGACGGGCCGGGGCGGTGCGGGCGAACATGCGTGCGGGCTAGGAGCGTCGCGCGGAGGCGTCAATTCGCGAAGGGCTGGCACCTTCGGCCGCGCCGTTCGCCCGGATATCGAGATTCGGGACGATTCCCGTGACGGGCAGGCGAGGCACCGGATCACCGCGCTTGCCGCGCGCGCCCGCCAATCCTAATTTGGGGGCATGGCTCATGTTCATACGGTCCATACCGGCAGCGCGCTCGGGGAAGCGGCACGGGCTTCGCTCGAGGCATCGGGCGAACAGTGGACGGCGATGCGCGCCGATGTGTTCGAGGCGCTCTCCGGCTTCGAGAAGCCCGCCAGCGCCTATGATATCGCAGAGGCGGTGAGCCGGGCGCAGGACCGGCGGGTGGCGGCCAACAGCGTGTACAGGATCCTCGATCTGTTCGTGCAGAAGAACCTCGCCCAGCGGATCGAGAGCGCCAACGCCTATGTCGTCAACGCGCATCCGGCGTGCCGGCACGACTGCATCTTCCTGATCTGCGATCAGTGTGGCCGGATCGCCCATGTCGACGATGATCGCCTGACGAAGGATGTGCGCGGCGCTGCGACGAAAGCGGGATTTTCCCCCGAACGGCCCGTGATCGAGGTACGCGGTCGCTGCGCCGATTGCGCGGCATGAGCTGCCGGCTGCCCACGGGGTAGAAATGCCGGAACGGGACGCCTAAGCAATCGGGCTCATCGAAAGTTGCTTATCCATGACTGATCGCCCTTCCACACCCCTGCTCGATACGATCGAGACGCCGGTCGCGCTGCGGGCGCTGGACGCGGGCCGGCTGGCGCAGGTGGCGGATGAACTGCGCGCCGAGACGATTTCTGCCGTGTCGACGACGGGCGGGCATCTGGGCGCCGGTCTTGGTGTGGTGGAGCTGACGGTAGCGCTGCACTATGTGTTTGAGACGCCGCGGGATCGTTTGATCTGGGATGTTGGTCACCAGGCGTATCCGCACAAGATACTGACG
>NZ_QFOB01000032.1 GCF_003248515.1 Sphingomonas sp. | reverse complement strand
GACCGGAACGACCTGTGATGATACGCGCTTCTCCGGCTATGCGCGCGCAACGCTTCCCGCAATCCTCGATGATAGACCGCATCGGCTATGACGACGCCGCCGGCACGCTGTCGATCTCGTTCCGCGATACCGGCAAGTACCTCTATCATGAGGTCCCGGCCGCGCTGTTCGACGCCTTTTGTCACGCGGCCTCGGCAGGCACCTTCTTCAACGAGCGCATCAAGGATCGCTTCCGCTGCGTGCGCGATCCCGAACGGCGGCGCTTCGGACCGAATGCCTGAGCGGTCAGGCTTCGCCGAGCGCACGATACACCGACATCAGATGGCGCGAGGCGACGGCGCGGGCACGCGGCGACCGGATCGTCTCTTCGTTGGTCTCTTGCAACATGGTGAGCATGTCGAGCACCTCCTGACGGGGTGTGCCTGACTCGCGAAGATGCGTACCGATCAACGTGAGCAGATTGGCCCACAGCGTGATTGCGCCCTCGGCGAACGCGGCATCGTCGTCGAGCGGCGCCGATGCTGGGTCCGATCTGTTGGCCATGGGTCAGGCCCGCTTGCGCGTAGCTGGTTTCGGCTTGGTCTCGGTCTTCTTGGCGGCCGTCCTCGCGGCGGTCTTGGTCGTTTTCTTCGCCGCTGTCTTGGACGACCCGCCACCCGATGATCCGAGCGAATTCTTAAGCGCCGCCATCAGGTCGACGACATTGGAGCCGCGCGAATCGCCACCCTTCTCGTCGCTCTCGATATTGAGAGTCTTGCCCTTTTTCTTTCGCTCGATCAGCTCCTTGAGCGCGTCGGCATAGCGATCGTGAAACTCGGTCGCATCGAATTTGCCGGTCTTCTTGTCGATCAGCGTGGTGGCAAGGTCGAGCAGCTCGTCGTCAGGATCGCCGTCGCCGATCTCGCGGAAGTAGCTCGTCGCCTTGTTCACCTCGTCGGCATAGCGCAGCGTCTCCATCACCATGCCGCGTCCGCAGGCCTTGATGCTCACGACATATTCCCGCCCGCGCATAGCGAGTTGGCCGAGGCCGATCTTGCGGGTGCGGCGGAGTGCCTCGCGCAGAACGATGAAGGCCTCCTCGGCGAGATCGTCCGCCGGCACGACATAATAGGGCTTCTCGAAATAGATCGCGTCGATGTCGTGGCTGTCGACGAACTGGGTCAGCTCGAGCGTTTTCTTGCTCTCCAGTTTGACCCCCTCAATCTCGTCATCGTCGAGCAGGACATATTCGCCCTTGGCATATTCGAAGCCCTTGACGATTTCGTCGAGATCGACCGGACCGATCCCGGGCACGACCTTTTCATATTTGATGCGCTGGCCCGAGGGCTCGTGAATCTGGTTGAACGCGATCGTAGCGCCGCTTCTCGTCGCGGAATAGATTTCGACGGGGATCGAGACGAGTGCCAGCCGGATTTGGCCTTTCCAATAGGGACGTGCAGCCATTGATCTCTCCTTCGCACCGGATGCATTTGGTCATCGATATGGTCGCCGGGAAATGACCTGCCTGTGCCGCTCACATCCAGCGTAAGATGGCCCACCACCGACAACAAGAACGCAAGGGACGGGTCGGTAAAGTCATCGCGCAGAAAATACCTGAACGACGCAATAGTTCTCACCCCCCCTTACATTTTACCCATTCCGAGAACCGATTTTCCTCCTAGTTCGTTGTTGCACTGCAGCGATGCGGAGGTCGTGATGTGTCCGCAATCGAAAGCGGGGTGGCGTTAGGCTATGTGGCTGATGGTAGAACAACTCGCCCACGACTGGCGATGCGATGATTAGCGCGCAAAGTGGGACCGACGCTCACCTTCCGATCATCTCGGCGGCGTCGGACATCCCTTTACGACCGCCACAGCGCTAGCGCCGATCCATTCCAGGGTGACCACGAACGCTCGCCGCCTGCCGCCTCCGCAATCGGGCAGAGGTGACGTGCTCCCCAAAGCTCTACCAGTCATAACTGGAGTCCGGGGTTGGTATGGTGCCCCTCGGGGCGGTGTTGCACAACCCGCCTGGCAGCATCGG
>NZ_QFOB01000014.1 GCF_003248515.1 Sphingomonas sp. | reverse complement strand
CGGCAAGACCTATACGTCCGACCATGCCGTCTATGCCGTGGGCGGCGCGCTCGCCAGCCTGACGCGCCTGCATGCCGATGGATCGCGCGATTATTACGAACAGCGCAATGCCGATGGCAGCATGCTGACCGATACCTATTCGGCCACGGGCATTCTGCTCCAGGAAATCCGCGTCGCGGCGGACGGCGGCCGCATCACCTATGTCTTCGACAGCACGGGCCGCCTCAGCCAGCGTCAGGACATCAGCGCCACCAGCGTCACCACCACCTGGGCCTATGACACGACCACCGGCACGGTGGCGACCAAGACGATCGCCAACCCCGACAGGAGCGGCATGGTCTGGCACTACAATATCACCGGCAAGACCTACACGTCGGATCAGATCGTCTATTCGGCCGGCGGCAGCCTCTACAGCGTCACGCGCCTCCATGCGGACGGATCGCGCGACTATTATGAGGTGCACAATTCCGACGGCAGCACCGTCATGGATTATTACAATGCCGCGGGCGTGATGGCGCAGGAGATCCGCATCGCGGCGAACGGCGCGCGCAGCACCTATGTCTTCGACAGCGCGGGCCGCGTCACCCAGCGGCAGGACATCAGCACCACCAACGTCACCACCACCTGGTCATACGACTCGGCCACGGGCACGGTGGCGACCAAGACGATCACCTATGCCGACAAGAGCGGCGACGTCTGGCATTATAACATCACCGGCAAGACCTACACGTCCGACCATTATGTCTATGGGGCGAACAACGCGTTCGTCAGCCTGACCCGGCTCCATGCGGACGGCACGCTCGACTATAACGAGCAGCGCAAAGCGGACGGCAGCACGGTGAAGGATTATTACAACGCCGCCGGCATCATCACCCAGAAGGTGCTCGTCTCGGCGTCCGGCGATACCGGCACGCGCTCCTATGACACGGCGGGCCGCCTGACGACGCAGGTCGATATCAGCGCCGCCAATGTCACCACGATCTGGACGTTCGATCCCGCGACCGGCGACATCAAGACGAAGACGGTCACCAATCCCGACAGGAGCGGCGAGCAATTTCACTACGGGATTACGGGGCAGACCTATGTCTCGGATCACTATGTGCTCTCGGCCGGCGGCGCGGTGCAGAGCCTGACGCGTTATCATGCGGACGGCACGCTGGATTATAACGAAGTCCACTATGCGAGCGGCGGCAAGACGCTCACTTATTATGACGCGGCCGGCAACAAGACGCTGGAGGCGACCACTGCGGCGGACGGCACCAAATCGTTCCACACCTATGCCGAGGTGACGGATCAGCAGACAGCCACGGCCAAACTCTTCGCCTACACCACGCTGTCGGGCAATCTGAAGATCTCCGGCACGCCCACCGTCAATCTGGTGGATGCCAGCGGCCATGTGATCGGCACGGTGGACGCGTCCCTCTATTCCATCGCCAACGGGACGCTGACGATCGATGCGCACGGGATTGCGGGCCAGCTCGCGATCGGCCAGCACGTCTATGTCGACGTGAGCTACAAGATCACGGATGGCACCAGCATCGCGCCCACCTCCACCTACAGCCTCCAGATCGACGGCACCTCGGCGTCGGGCACGTCGCTGAAGGATGGCAGCCTCAACGTGAGCGACGGAACGGATCAGTCCGCTTCGGTCGGCGTGACGGTCGAGACCATCTCCGGGACGGACGGGCACAATATCCTCGATGGTCGCGACGGCACGCATATCCTGATCGGCGGCAAGGGCGACGACATCTATTATGTGGATGACGCGAACACCAAGGTGATCGAGCTACAGGGCAGCGGCGAGGGTTATGACATCGTCTATTCCTCGGCGAGCTACGCGCTTTCGGGCACGTTCGTCGAGGAACTGCGCCTCTCCGGCAGCGCGAATATCAACGCCACCGGCAACAGCCAGGCCAATACGATCCGGGGCAATGCCGGCGACAACATCATCAACGGCATGGGCGGGGACGATATCCTGTTCGGCGGCGGCGGCAACGACACGTTCGTCTTCGCCAAGGCCGGAAAGGCCAGGATCGGGGATTTCGGCACGGGCGACTCGCTCGATCTGTCGGCCTTCCTCGGCGCGGGCAAGCAGGCCGTCGTCTCCCAGACCAGCGATGGCACGCTGGTGACGATCGACTCGGGCACGTCCATCCTGATCGAGGGGCTCGCCATGTCCCACCTGATCAAGGATAGCGCGGGCTTCCACTTCGGCTGATCCGCCAGGCCCCCGTCCGGTGCCTTTTGCAGGGCATCGGGCGGGGGGCGCGCGGCATCACGGTCCGCCCGATGGATGGGGCCGCCGCTCCCCGCGCAAGGGGCGCGCAATCTCCTGCGGCCGGAACGCTTCGACCCGTCCGGCCCGTCCAGCCGGTTGCATTGCAACGCAAGACGATGGCAGGCGTTGACCGGCGTTGCCGGGCGCGAGACCGGCTCGAGCAAAAGGCGTCTCCATGCGCGCGCAGCCCCGGTCCTCCCTTTCCAGAATGTGGCGACCGCGCCTGCTGGCGGTCGTTGCGCTCGCCTCGACCGCCCCCTTCCTGCTCGGGCCGGCCGGCCGATCCCAGACGACCTCCGCGACGAATGATGATCGCGCCGTCACGCGCTCGACCCCGCTCATCACCGGCGTGCAGCTCCATTTCGGCGCGATGATCCGCAAGGCCGGCTATCAGCCCGGCCCGACCGACACGGCCATGCGCACGCTGGATGCCGTTTCGGCGCGCGACAATCTCTCCTGGCCGGATCTGGCGCAGACACAGGGCAGCGGCATCGCCGCACGCCTGCCCGCCCTGTTCGACGTGACGCACCAGCGTGGCGCGGCCGCCCCCCCGCTGCTGACGCCGCATGGCGGCCTGCCGAACATCGATGGCGGCAACCTGCCCACCTCTCCCGGCGCGCTGCGGGCATTTTCGGCCTTCGTCGGCGATGCCGTGACCGCCTGGAAAGGCACGGGCGCGCTCGTGGAAATCTGGAACGAGTGGGACAAGGGCGTCCGCAAGGGCGATTATGGTACGCCGGAAAGCTATGTTGCGCTGGTGAAGGCGACGGCGCCCGCCATCCGGCGCGGCGCGCCCGATGCGAAGATCCTCGCGGGCGGGGCGGCGGACGATCGCGGGCAGCTGCGTTCCGAATGGACCAAGTCGATGATCGACGGCGGCGGGCTGGATTCGGCCGATGCGCTCTCGATCCATCTTTACGATCATTGCGCCGCGCAACTGCTGCCGCGCGCGACCGATGAGATGATGGCGCGGCTGGACGATATCCATGCCTATGCCGCCGCCCACGCGCCGGGCAAGTCGGACATCTATGTCAGCGAGTTCGGATGGCCGAGCAACAGCGGCCGCTGCGGCGTCGATGCGCAGGCCGTGGCGGAAAATGTCGCTCAATTCATTTTCGCGGCGTCCGCGCGGCCATGGATCCGGGGTGTCTGGTATTATGAACTGAAGGATAGCGGCCGCGATCCGGCCGAGATCGAGGACAATTTCGGCCTGCTGACCTATGATTATCGCCCGAAGCCCGCCTTCTGCGCCTATCAGGCGGCTGCGAAGCTGGTGCGCTCGGCCCGCCCCGTCCGTGTGGTTCGCGACGGGAGCGCGATGCGCGTCGACTTTGCCGGCGGCGACGGCACCGTCTCCGTCATCTGGCTGGCGGATCGCCGGCGGCCGATGCAGTTCAGCACAGACGCCGCCACCGCCCAGCCGGTCTGCGGCGCGGCGGCGGTCACCCGGCCGGGATGGGCGGATCTTTCCGCCCGCCCCATCATCCTGCGCAGCGGGGGGGCCGCGCCCCGGATCCAGTTCCGATCGGGCCCGCTTTCGTCCTGACGCAGCCAGCCCCCGGCCGGCCCGCGCGACCGATCAGACGGTGAAGCTCTCGCCGCAGCCGCAGCTGCCCTTGGCATTCGGATTCTGGAAGACGAAGCCGGCGGTGAAATCATCTTCCACCCAGTCCATCGTCGAACCGATCAGATAGAGCACCGATCCGCCATCCACGTAGAAATCCCCGCCGGGCGTCACGATCTTCTCGTCGAACGGATCGGCGGCAGTGACGTAATCGACCGAATAAGCGAGGCCCGAACAGCCGCGCCGCGGCGTGGAGAGCTTCACGCCGACGGCGCCCTCGGGAGCCTGCGCCATCAGCGCGGCGATACGCCCCTCGGCCGATGGCGTCAGGTTCAGGGCGGCAGGGCGGGCACGGACAGTGGTAGCCATCACAACATTCCCAGTTCGAGCTTGGCCTCGTCGGACATCTTCTGCGGATCCCACGGCGGATCCCAGACGAGATTCACTTCGGCAGAGCCGATCCCGGGCACCGCGCCGACGCGCAATTCCACCTCGCCCGGCATCGATTCCGCGACCGGGCAGTGCGGCGTCGTCAGCGTCATTGTCACCACCGCGTGCGAATCCGCGATGTCGACGCCGTAGATGAGGCCGAGATCGTAGATGTTCACCGGGATTTCGGGATCGAAGATCTCCTTGAGCGCATCGATCACGCCCTCATAGAGCGCGCCACCCGGCTCGCCGCCCGAAAGCGGCACGGGCTTTTCGGCCAGGAAACCCGACAGATAATCGCGCGGGCGCTCCGCAGCGGCCTCCACCGCATCTTCCACGCGCGCCTTGGGCGGCGGCGCCACGGCGCCCACCTCCTCGATCTCGATCCTGGAGCCCTCGTCACTCATCCGACGTCACTCATCCGAAAATCCGCCTTACCCGCTCGATACCCTTCACCAGCGCAGCCACGTCGCCCAGGCCATTATAGACGCCGAAGCTCGCGCGGGCCGTGGCCGGCACGCCCAGCGCCTCCATCAGCGGCTGCGCGCAATGATGGCCCGCGCGGATCGCCACCTGGCCCTCGTCCAAGATGGTGCCGATGTCGTGCGGATGCACCCCCTCGATCGCGAAAGAGACGATGCCGGCCGAATCCTCCGGCCCGAAAAGCGTCAGGCTGTTGATGTCCGCCAGCGCCGCGCGCGTGGCCGTCACCAGCGCCGTTTCGTGCGCGTGGATCGCATCCAGCCCGATGCCGTCGACATAATCGATCGCCGCATGCAGCCCCAACGCGCCCACGATATGCGGCGTGCCCGCCTCGAAACGAGTCGGTGGCGGCGCATAGGTCGTCTTCGCGAAGCTAACCTTGTCGATCATCGATCCGCCCCCCTGATAGGGCGGCATCGCCTCCAGCAGTTCCGGCCGCGCCCACAGCACGCCGATGCCGGTGGGGCCATAAAGCTTGTGGCCGGAGAAGACGTAGAAATCGCAGCCCAGATCGCGGACGTCGACGCCCAACCGCGCGACCGCCTGGCAACCATCCACCAGCAACTTCGCGCCCACCGCATGGGCCAGACCGGCCGCCCGCTTCACATCGAGCACCGAGCCCAGCACGTTCGAGACATGGGCGAGCGCCACCAGCTTGTGCTGCGGCGTCAGCATCGCCTCCACCGCATCCAGATCGATGCGATGATCGGCCGTCAGCGGCGCCACGTCGATCGCGATGCCGATCCGCTCGGCCACCATCTGCCACGGCACGATATTGGAATGATGCTCCAGCTGGCTCAGCAGGATGCGGTCGCCCGCCTTCAGCTGCGTACCCGCCCAGCATTGGGCGACCAGATTGATCGCCTCGGTCGCGCCCCGAACATAGACGATCTCGGCCGAAGAGCCCGCGCCGATGAACCGCGCCACCCGCTCGCGCGCGGCCTCATAGGCCAGCGTCATGTCCGCCGAGCGCTGATAGACGCCGCGATGCACGGTTGCGTAGGTTTCGCCATAAGCGCGCGCGATCGCATCGATCACGGGGCGCGGCTTCTGCGCGGTCGCCGCCGTATCGAGATAGGCCCAGCCCGCCGGGATGGCCGGGAAATCGGCCAGCACGTCCAGGGGCCGGATATCGGTCAGCACGCTCACAGCATCTTCTCCAGCGCGGCATCGATCGCCGCATCGAAGCGCGCCGCATCGGCCGAACCTTCGAACAGCCCGCCCACGAAGGCGCGCAGCAGGAGCGTCTTGGCCTCGGCCGGCGGCAAACCGCGCGCAGCGAGATAGAACATCGCCTCGCGGTCCAGTTCGCCCACGGTGGCGCCGTGCGCGCACTTCACATCGTCCGCGAAGATTTCCAGCTCGGGCTTCAGATTGGCGGTCGCGGTGCGATCCAGCAGCATCGCCTTGGCGGATTGCGTGGCATCCGTCTTCTGCGCGCCCCGCGCCACCGCCACCTTGCCGAGATAGGAGCCCACCGCCTTGCCGCCCAGCACCGCGCGCACCGTCTGTGCGCTGGTGGCGTTGGGCTCCGCATGCGTCACGCGCGTGACGATTTCGTGCGTGCGCGCGTCACCGCCCACGATCGCGCCGGTCAGTTCCAGATGCGCACCCTCGGCCAGCCGCGCCTTCACGAACACGCGGCCCAGCCGGCCGCCGGTGATGGCGACATGCACGGTCGCGGTGGCGCCCGCGCCGATCTCGATCTCATGATCCTCGACGATCACGGCATCGGCGGCGGCGTCGATCAGGATCGGCAGCGCGAGCGTCTCGCCCGGTGCCACGACATGGGCGTGAGTCGCGACCGGCCACACAGCCGCGACCGCCTCCAGATCGCTGTAGCGCCACGTCTCGTCGCGCCGGGTGGGCAGGGCTGTCACGCCGCAATATCCTTGTAGCCCTCGCGCTCCAGCTCCAGCGCGAGCTCCGGCCCGCCCGAGCGGACGATGCGCCCGCCGGCCAGAACATGCACGAAATCGGGCCGCACATAATCCAGCAGCCGCTGATAATGGGTGATGAGCAGCACGGCCTTGTCGGGCCGCCGCATGATCCGGTTGATGCCGTCGCCCACCGCCTTCAGCGCATCGATGTCGAGGCCGCTGTCCGTCTCGTCGAGGATGGCGAGCTTCGGATCGATAATCCCCATCTGCACCATTTCGGCGCGCTTCTTCTCGCCGCCCGAAAAACCGACATTGACGGGGCGCTTGAGCATCTCGGGATCCAGCCCGATGTCGCTCGCCTGCGCGCGCGCGATCTTGAGGAATTCGCCCCCCGAAAGCGGCGCCTCGCCCCGGCCCTTGCGCTGCGCATTCAGCGCCTCGCGCAGGAACTGGAGATTGGAGACGCCCGGAATCTCGACCGGATACTGGAAGCCCAGAAAGAGTCCGGCGGCGGCGCGCTCATGCGGCGCCAGTTCCAGCAGATCGACGCCGTCGAACGTGGCGGATCCTTCCGTCACCTCATAGCCCGGCCGCCCCGACAGGACATAACCGAGCGTGGACTTGCCCGCCCCGTTCGGCCCCATGATCGCATGCACCTCGCCCGCATTGAGCGAGAGCGAGAGGCCCTTGAGGATCTGTTTGCCGTCGACTTCGGCGTGGAGGTTTTCAATTTTGAGCATCGTCGTTTTCAACAATTATGAGATTAACCTTACTGTCGGCGAACCATTGGCCCTCGGCAGGCAGCGTCATGAGCGATCCATCTTTCTTCTGCCATGCCACATGCAGTTTCTTGCCCTCGGTTCGTTTCGACCAAGCATTTTCGACGGCAGCTGTCGTTTGCTCGAAAAGTGGGCTTTGCCTTTTCCACCACCTTTCAGGAAACGGCTTTCCGTTCCGACGGATTTTTCCGTCAGCATATTTTTGATCGCGCATAGAGCGACATTCGCCGGCCGCTTTATGCGTGACTAGTTGGGCATCTGGCTCAGGCGCCCGAGCGTTGATTTTGTCGACCATGCACTGTGCCAAAGACGTCGCTACCATCAACGAAGCTGTTTCCTTGATCATTATCGGCTCCGAGAGGATCGTGACGGCAACAAGGGCCAGCATCATTAGCCCACGCTCCCCTCAAGGCTGATCCCCAGCAGCTTCTGCGCCTCGACCGCGAATTCCATCGGCAGTTGCTGCAGCACTTCCTTGGCGAAGCCGTTGACGATCAGCGCCACCGCCGCTTCCTGATCCAGCCCGCGCTGCATCGCGTAGAAAAGCTGATCGTCGCTGATCTTGCTGGTCGTCGCCTCATGCTCGATCTGGGCCGAGGGATTGCGCACCTCGATGTAAGGCACGGTATGCGCGCCGCAGTCGGAGCCCAGCAGCAGGCTGTCGCACTGGGTGAAGTTGCGCACGCCCTCCGCCGTCGGCCCCACGCGAACGAGGCCGCGATAGGTATTCTCCGAGCGCCCCGCCGAAATGCCCTTCGACACGATCGTCGAGCGGCTACCCTTGCCGAGGTGGATCATCTTCGTGCCGGTATCGGCCTGCTGGCGATTATTCGTCACCGCAACCGAGTAGAACTCCCCGACGCTGTTTTCGCCCGCCAGCACGCAACTGGGATATTTCCAGGTGATCGCGCTGCCCGTCTCCACCTGCGTCCAGCTGACCTTGCTGTTCCTGCCCTGGCAGAGCGCGCGCTTGGTGACGAAATTGTAGATGCCGCCACGGCCTTCGCTGTCGCCCGGATACCAGTTCTGCACGGTCGAATATTTGATCTCGGCATCGTCGAGCGCGACCAGCTCCACCACGGCGGCGTGCAGCTGGTTCTCGTCGCGCATCGGCGCGGTGCAGCCTTCGAGATAGGAGACGTAGGCGCCCTTGTCGGCCACGATCAGCGTCCGCTCGAACTGACCCGTATTCGCCGCGTTGATGCGGAAATAGGTGGACAGCTCCATCGGGCAGCGAACCCCTGCGGGCACATAGACGAAGGTGCCGTCCGAGAAGACCGCCGCATTGAGCGCCGCGAAATAATTGTCCTGGATGGGCACCACCTTGCCCAGCCACTTGCGGACCAGATCGGGAAATTCCTTCAGCGCTTCCGAAATCGAGCGGAAGATGACGCCCGCCTGCTCCAGTTCCTTGCGGAAGGTGGTCGCGACCGAAACCGAATCGAACACGGCATCCACCGCGATCTTGCGCGCAGGCTCGCTCTCGACGCCCGCGAGCAGCTTCTGCTCCTCGATCGGGATGCCGAGCTTTTCATAGACGCGCAGGATTTCGGGATCGACCTCGTCGAGCGAGCCGAGCTTCGGCTTCTCTTTGGGCGCCGCATAATAATAAGCGTCCTGATAATCGATCGGCGGGATCGAGAGCTTGGCCCAGTCCGGCTGCTCCATCGTCAGCCACAGGCGATAGGCCTTCAGCCGATAATCCAGCATCCATTCCGGCTCGCCCTTCTTGGCCGAGATGAAGCGGACCGTGTCCTCGCTCAGGCCCTTGGGCGCGAATTCCTGCTCGATGTCGCTCGTGAAGCCCCATTCATAGGCCTTTTCGGCGGCGGCGATCGCATCGGCGTTCCTGGTGGCCATGTTACGCCTCCATCCCAAGGACCGCCGGGGCCGAACCCGCGGAAACACCGTCCTTCACCTCGAAGATGGGCAGCCCCTCGGCAAGCCCGTGGCGCACGGGCGTACAGGCCAGCGCCGCCAGGCTCACTTCATCCAGCGCCTTGCGCATCGCGACGTTCACAACCTCCCAGTGCGGCTTCACCTGACAATGGCGATCAAGCCCGCAATCCTGCTTTCCCTGCTCCACGCAGGCCGTCATCGCGATCGGGCCTTCCACCGCCTCGACAATGTCGGCCAGGCTGATCGCATGCGGCGGACGCGCGAGGCGGAAGCCCCCGCCCGTGCCGCGCGAGGAAACGAGCAGCCCCGCCGCCGAAAGCTTGCCCACCAGCTTCTGCGCGGTGGGCAGCGGCACGCCCGTTTCATCGGCCAGCAACGTGGCCGTCAGCCGCGCATCGCCGTGGCGCGCGGCGGCGGCCAGCATCACGACCGCATAATCGGCAAGGTTGGAAAGGCGCATAAGCTCCAATCGGAGTGATTCATTCCGATTGGGCACATAAGCGCGCGCGCGGCAGGGTCAAGCGCTGGAAACCGCTTATTTGGTGGGCCGCGTCGCGATCCAGGTGCCGCAGATCAGCGCGACCGAGAGCGGGATATAGCGCCAGTGATCGTGGAGAAAGAAAAAGCCCATCGCCGCGCTGATGGCGAGGCCGCCGATTCCGGCCATCTTGCCCCGCCGCGAAATCGCGCCGCGCTCCCGCCAGGCGATAATATGCGGGCCGAACTGCGGATGCTCGATCAGCCGCCTCTCCCACTCGGGATTGCTGCGCGCGAAGAAGAAGGCCGCCAGCAGCATGAAAGGTACGGTCGGCAGCAGCGGAAGGAAGATGCCGACGAAGCCGGTGGCGACCGACATTATGCCCAGCGCGAGATGGACAAACCGCATGCAGGAGGAAGTGGCAAGCGTGGCGCCGCTGCGCAACCCATGTCGTTCGCGCGCCGGAGGGGTTGGGGATGGCGCCTTCCTCCCCTAGACGCCTTTCGAAGCGCCGAAGGTCGCTGCCCACCCCGGCCCCTCCCGCACGCGGGAGGGGGGAGACTGTGATGCCCCTCTTCCCGCTCGTCCGCCCCCTGCTCTTCTCGCTCGATGCCGAGCGCGCGCACCGGATGACGATCACCGCGCTGAAGGCGCTGCCCGCCTTGCCGGCGACGGCCCGCGATCCGCGCCTCGCCACGCGCCTTGCCGGCCTCGATTTCCCGACGCCGGTCGGCCTCGCCGCCGGCGTCGACAAGGATGCCGAGGTGCCGGATGCCTTTCTGTCGCTGGGCTTCGGTTTCGTGGAGATCGGCACGCTCACGCCGCTGCCCCAGGCGGGTAATCCCCGGCCGCGCCTGTTCCGCCTTCCCGAGGACCGTGCCGTCATCAACCGGATGGGCTTCAACAACGGGGGCCAGGCCGATGCGCTCGCGCGGCTTTCAAAGCGCGCGCGCCGCGGCATCGTCGGCGTGAATGTGGGTGCCAACAAGGATGCGGCCGATCGCATCGCGGACTATGCGACAGGCGTGGCCGCCATGGCGCCCGTCGCCGATTATCTGACGATCAACATCTCCTCGCCCAATACGCCCGGGCTGCGCGCGCTACAGGAGGCGCAGGCGCTGGACGATTTGCTGGCGGGCGCGATCGCCGCGCGGCCGGCGGGCGGCCCACCCATCTTCCTCAAGGTCGCGCCCGATCTCGCGCCGGCCGATATCGACGCGATCGCGCGCGTCTGCCTCGATCGCGCGGTGGACGCGCTGATCGTCTCGAACACGACGATCGGCCGCGAGGGCCTGAGAAGCCCCCATGCTAAGGAGACGGGCGGCCTGTCCGGCGCGCCGCTCAAGGCGCTCGCGTTGGAACGGTTGCGCGATTTCCGGGTGGCGACCGGCGGCGCGCTGCCGCTGATCGCGGCGGGCGGCATCGCCAGCGGCGACGATGCCTATGCCCGCATTCGCGCGGGCGCGAGCCTCGTCCAACTCTATACCGCGCTCGTCTATGAAGGACCGCTGCTCGCCCGCCGGATCGCACGCGAGCTTTCCGCGCTGCTCGCGCGGGACGGCTTCGCAACGGTGGGAGACGCCGTGGGCGTCGCCTGAATCACTTGCCCCAGCGCCACCGCCAGCCGCCCTCGGTATGGCGCGCGACGATGGCGAGCAGAAGCGCCATGGCGATCGCCACGAAGGCGACGAACTGGATGTGCGTGATCGTGCCGCGCGCCTGCGCCGTCGTCAGGCCCGCGATCAGCGCGAGGAAGGCCACGATCGTCACCCAGCCCTCTATGCTGATCGGCCGGCCCGCGCCGATACCGAAGCGCTTCGCCGCGAACCATGGTTTGCGTGACAGGATCAGGTGGATCACGATGCGTCTCCTTCATCCTCTGCGGGCCCTTCAACCTGCGCACGATCGCGCGTGGCGGGCGGCCGCCCGCGTAGCCGCCTCTCGCCCGGTTCGATCCGGATGCCGCGCCTGGCCAGTGCCTCGCGCAGCAGAAATTCGATCTCGGCATTCACGCTCCTGAGATCGGCGGCCGCCGCCCGCTCGAGCGCGGCGAACAGGGCCGGCTCGATCCGGAGCGGAAACGCCTTTCTGGGCGGGGGCGCCATCCTATTGGTAAAGCGTGCCCGTGTTCACGATCGGCTGCGTATCGCGATCCGAACAGAGAACGACCATCAGATTGGAAACCATCGCCGCGCGACGCTCGTCATCCAGCTCCACCACCTCGCGCGAGGAAAGCTGCTCCAGCGCCAGCTCCACCATGCCGACCGCGCCTTCCACCACCTTCAGCCGCGCGGCGACCACCGCCTCCGCCTGCTGCCGCCGCAGCATCGCCCCCGCTATTTCCGGCGCATAGGCAAGGTGGGTGAGCCCGCATTCGTCCACGGTGATGCCGGCGACGGACAGCCGCGCGATCAGTTCCTCGCGCAGCTCGCGGTTGACGATCTCATGCTGGTTGCGCAGCGTGATCTCGGCCTCATCACCGTCATAGGCGTAGCGCGCGCCGATCGAGCGCACCGCAGCCTCGATCTGGACGAGCACGAACGCCTTGTAATCGTCGATATCGAACAGGGCCTGCGCGGTATCCACGACGCGCCAGACCACCTGGGCCGCAATCTCGATCGGGTTGCCGCGCAGATCATTCACCTTCAGCTTTTCCGACACCAGATTGTTGGCGCGCACCGAGATACGCTTGCGGATCAGCCAGGGCAGCACCCAGCGCAGCCCGGACTGCCGATCCGAGCCGCGATAATCGCCGAACAGGGTGATCGCCGCCGCCTGATTCGGCTGGAGCATGTAGAAACCGGCACCGATGCCGGCCGCAGCCAGGATCAGCAGCGCCGCCACAAGCGCCGGCACGGGCGAGAATGTGCGGCTCTCCACATCCACGAGCAGATAGAGCGCCGCCGCGACCAGCGCGGCGATCAGCCCGAGTATCATCAATCCGCTGGCCGATTGGGCAGGCGTTTCGCGACTGGCCGTAAGCTGCATCCGATTCCCTCCTCTGATTTAATTATGATATCATATTATCGCTCCACCACAAGGGGAGCGCGGCGGGGCGGACGGCGCCCTTCGCAAGCGCAAAAAAGGCACTAAGGTGTGGGAATGCGCATCTCCCTGCTGCCGGCCTTGGCCGCCGCCCTGCTCCTCGCCCCCGCCGCCCCCCTCGCCGCCCGAGCGGCACCGGCCAGGATCGAGCCCGGCATGGTCTCCTCCGCGGATCCGCGTGCCGCGGCGGCGGGCGCGGAGATATTGCGCGCGGGCGGCAGCGCGGCCGATGCGGCGGTGGCGATGATGCTGGCGCTCAGCGTGGTGGAGCCCGGCCATTCGGGGCTCGGCGGCGGCGGCTTCCTTGTCCATTACGATGCGGCGCACAAGGCCACGGCCAGCTATGACGGGCGCGAGGCCGCGCCGAAGGCGGCCGATCCTTACTGGTTCTACGGCGCCGATGGCCAGCCTCTCACCCACGCGCAGGCCGTGCCGGGGGGGCGCAGCGTCGGCGTGCCCGGCAGCCTTCGCCTGATGGCGGAAGCGCACGCCAAATATGGCAAACTGCCCTGGGCGCGCCTGTTCCAGCCTGCGATCCGCCTGGCGACCAATGGCTGGGAAATCACGCCGCGCTTCTACAATTTCATCGCGCGCCGCACGCCTGGCCTGCTGAACGGCTGGCCGGTCCAGTATCTCTACAATGCCGATGGCAGCGCCAAACCGATCGGCACGCTCCTGAAGAATCCGCAGCAGGCAGCGCTCCTCAGGGAGATTGCGGCGAAGGGGCCGAAAGCCTTCTATTCCGGCCCGGTCGCCAGGGCGATCGTCGCCACGGTGAACGATTCGCCGCGCAACCCCTCGAAAATGACGGAGGCGGATCTCGCCGCCTATCGCGCGAAGGCGCGCCCGCCCGTCTGCGGCACCTATCGCGCCTATCGCATCTGCGGGATGGGGCCGCCTTCGGGCGGCGGCGTGGCCGTGCTGCAGATCCTGAAGCAGCTCGAACGCTTCGACATGACGGCGCTGGGCAAGGACAATCCCATCGCCTGGCATCTCTTCGCCGAAAGCTCGCGCCTCGCTTATGCCGATCGCGACGCCTATCTGGGCGATCCAGATCATGTGCAGGTGCCCGTCGCGGGCCTGCTCGCGGCCAATTATATCGCCGGTCGATCGGCGCTGATTTCCGAAACGGGCAGCATGGCCAGCATCGCCCCCGGCAAGCCCGCTGGCGCCCCGCCGCGCAAGGCCGTGCCGCCGGGCCCCGAACATGGCACGACCGATCTGGTCGCCGTCGATCGCGCGGGCAATGTGGCGGAGGTGACGACCACGATCGAAAGCGTGTTCGGATCGGGCCTCACCACCAACGGCATCTTCCTGAACAATGAACTGACCGACTTCGACACCGTGCCCGCGCGTGATGGCGCGCTCGCGGCCAATAGCGTGGCCGGCGGCAAGAGGCCGCGCAGCTCCATGTCGCCCACCATCGTCTATAATCCCGATGGCAGCGTCCGCATCGCGATCGGTGCCGCCGGCGGATCGACGATCATCGCGCAGGTGGCCAAGGCGCTGATCGGCGTGCTGGACTGGCACATGAGCGCGCAGGACGCGATCGCGATGGGCCTGATCTTCTCCCCCGGCCAGACCGCCGTGGCCGAAAAGGCGACGCAGGCCGAGGCGATGGTGCCCGCTCTGCTCGCGCTGGGCGAGAAGATCGTCGTGGCGCCGCTTGGCCTGAAGGCCAATGCGATCGAGCGGGTGGACGGCCATTGGGTGGGTGCCGCCGATCCGCGCAGCGAAGGCGTTTCGCAAGGCGAGACCGGGGCGCCGATCGTGCCGAAAAAGGCCGTGGCGATCGATCGCCCGTCCGAATAAGGCCGCCCGCGCCACGCGAACACCTTTCGGCATCGATCGGCCGGGCCACTTTCCGCCAGGCCAGCCGAAGCCTGGTCCTGCCGGGAATGTCGAAACGGGGCGGCGATGACGGTGGATGGCGCACCGCCCTTTGTCCCTCGCCCTGCATCAGGCTATGGCGCGCGCAACAGAAGCGGCGCCCAGCCGTTCCGATGGAGTCAGGATGTCACTCGAGACCTTTCCCAATCTGGTGACGATGTTCTTCGCGCGCACCGCGGCCAAGCGCGACGCGCCCTTTCTGTGGCGCAAGGTGGATGGCGCGTGGCAATCCATCTCCTGGACGGAAACGGCGCGCCAGGTGGCCGCGCTGGCGCAGGCGCTGCGATCGATCGGGCTGAAGCCGGGCGATCGCGTGATGCTGGTATCGGAGAACCGGCCCGAATGGTGCATCGCCGATCTCGGCATCATGGCCGCCGGCTGCATCACCGTGCCGACCTATGTGACCAATACCGAGCGCGACCACGCGCATATCGTGGAAAATAGCGGCGCGCGGGCCGCGATCGTTTCCACCGCCAAGCTGGCGCGCACCTTGTTGCCGGCGCTGGCCCGCTCCTCCAGCTGCGACACGCTGGTGACGATGGAATCAGTGGGCCTGGGCCGTGTCGGCGCGATGCGCATCCAGCTTTGGGACGATCTGCTGGCGCAGCAGACGCCCGACATCGCCGCCTGCGCGGCCGGCGCGACCTTCGCCCGCGGCGATCTCGCCTGCATCATCTATACCAGCGGCACGGGCGGCGCGCCGCGCGGCGTGCGCCAGCATCATGGCGCGATCCTGCAGAATGTCGCCGGCTGTATGGCGATCATTGCCGAGGATTTCCGGATCGAGGAGGAGACCTTCCTGAGCCTGCTGCCGCTGAGCCACGCCTACGAACATTCGGGCGGCCAATATCTGCCGATCGGTGTGGGCGGGCAGATCTATTATGCGGAGGGGATCGACAAGCTCGCCGCCAATATCGAGGAGGTGCGCCCCACGATCATGATCGTCGTGCCGCGCCTGTTCGAGCTGCTTCGCGGCCGCATCCTGAAGGCGGTCGAGAAAGAGGGCGGCATCGGCAAATGGCTGCTCGACAAGGCGCTGGCACTGGGCGCCAGGGACAGGATCGGGCTGGCCGACAAACCCCTGGATCTGCTGCTGGGCGCCACGATCCGGCCCAAGATCGGCAAGCGCTTCGGCGGGCGGATGAAGGCGCTCGTCTCCGGCGGGGCGCCGCTCAATCCCGAAGTGGGCCAGTTCTTCCAGTCGCTCGGCCTCACCATCCTGCAGGGCTATGGCCAGACGGAGGCCGGCCCGGTCATTTCCTGCAACCGGCCGAAAGCCGGAATCGACCATGCCACCGTCGGCCCCCCGCTCGCCGGCACGGAGGTGCGTATCGCGGACGATGGCGAAATCCTCGTGCGGGGCGAATGCGTGATGGCCGGCTACTGGAATAACGAGGCCGAGAGCGCGCGCGTGCTGATCGATGGCTGGCTCCACACCGGCGACATCGGCGTGATCGACGATCGTGGCCGCATCCGCATCACCGATCGCAAGAAGGATCTGATCGTCAACGACAAGGGCGAGAATGTCGCCCCGCAGCGGATCGAGGGGATGCTATCGCTGGAGCCGGAGATCGGCCAGGCGATGGTGGTGGGCGATTGCCGCCCGCATCTGGTGGGCCTGATCGAACCGGATCTGCAATGGATGGCGGAATGGGCGGCGGCGAACAATGTGCCGCTCGTGGAGGCGCGCCACGCCGCCGCTCTGCACCGCGCGCTGATGGCGGCGGTCGACCGCGTCAATGCCGGCCTTTCCGTCACCGAAAAGGTGCGTCGTATCCTCGTGACCGACGAACCTTTCAGCATCGAGAATGGCGAGCTGACGCCCTCGCTCAAGATCCGCCGTCACGTGATCCGCGAGCGTTATGGCGCGCGGCTGGACGCGCTCTACAAGAATTGAGGCGTCACTTCGCCTTCATATAGGGCGTGAACGGGCCGAATACGCACTGGCCGAGCAGCATGCCGGTTTCCACGATGCGCACGCGATCGCCCGCGCACAGCTGGCCGTTGATCGAGGAGGTGACGAAGGTGCGCCCCTCGCGCAGCCAGGGGCAGCCGCCGGCATCGGTGCCGGCCGCCCGCAACGGGCCGACATACAGCGCCCGGGGCGTGCGATAGGCGAGCGCGCGGCCGTTGATCGCCTCCGGCAACACGATTCCTTCCGGCCGGATGCAGCGCACCGACGCGCCCGCCGCCTGCCCCTTCGTCAGGCGGGACAGCTTGGCCTCGGCCTGCGCGACATCGACCTGCGAAACATCGCCGGCGATGGCCGGCGCCGCGAGCAGGAACGAGGCGAGGAGGAGCGGACGCATCGTCATTTTGCTTTCTGATAAGCCGTGAAATCACCGAAGACGCAGCTTCCGCCCTCGATCCCGGTGATGAAATCGACGACGCGGGCGATGTCGCCCCGGCAAAGCTGGGTGGAAGGGGTGCGCGTCACGATCGACTTGAACGAATCGAGCGAGGGGCAGCCCCGATCGAAGCGGTTCACATAGAGGGTGCGGCCGCGCTTATAGACCATCCCGATCCCCTCGATCTTGGTCGATTCCATCGAGGGGGCGAGGGGCACGCAGCTGGTGGTCGCGCCGACCGTATAGCCCTTGAGCATTGCCTGCAGCTTCGCCTCGCCGGTCGGACGGGGCGCGGAGGCGGCCTGCGCGCCCGCGACGAGGCCGAACAGGACGAACGGGGCGATCCAGCGGGACATTTGCATCTCCTTCTGCCTCAACGCCCGCGTCTTCCCGGCGTTGCCAACGAACATGCCGATTCGACGGAATCACCCTATCACAGCCTTGGTTCCGGCGGCGAAATAAGAGCAACAACCCGTTGGCGAGCGGGAGCCGGAGCCGCCGCCAGCCCAAGCCGAGCAGCCGACGGATCTTGCCGGAAGTGCCATCCGCGCGCGCCTCCCGCCCACACTTCCGCACCCACTCCAAGGCAACTTTCTCGACGCTCGTCGCAACGGAAAACCGCGCCACGATCTTGGCCCGCTTCTTCTCGATGACGGGACCGGACCCGGAGGCGATGGCTTCCCTGCCTCACGCCATTGTTCGCGCGCGTCTGCAAGCAACGTGGCCTGCCAGGGCCGAGGTGCGGGTCTTCTCAGCCAGCCATATCGATAGCGGCACCGCCCCGGCTTGGATACGGTTCTCACCGTCGAATTGTCGGTGCGCGACGATCTGGAGCCACAGTGGCGGCTGGTGTCTGAGCGGGCCGAAGCGCTGGGCCAATCGAGGAACCTCAGCTGGGCTGACCGGGTGCGATTGGCGCCAACAAGGCTTGGCCAGTCCGGCGAACACAATCTCAGCTGGAAGCGCGGATCGATCCTGAACAAGGTTTCGGAGGAGCGCGCCAGCGCTGCGACGGCTATCGCACAAGCAGCGCGCGACGCCAGGATCGCCTTTGGCGACAAGGCCAAGGATCAACTCAGCGACGCGCTGGCAGCCGTCCAAACGACCGCTAACCGACTTGGCGTACGGGCGGACTTCGCCTTATGATCCAAGGATCGATTCGGCGGTGCGGGTGCGGGCAAGCCTGCCCCGCGGGTAGAAAGAGCTAACAGTGATCCCAGGCGGACTCACTCACCCTCACCTCACGCGTAGACCTCGAACGGCTAGTCGCCAGCCATCATGAAGATCGAGAGGTTTGCGATGGTGTCGAATGCCAACTTCCTGCAGGGCCGGGTTGCAGTCATCACGGGCGCCGCGAACGGCATCGGCCTTGCCCTGGCACTGGAGGCAGCACGTCGCGGGATGGACGTCACACTCGCCGACATCGGCGAGGACGCACTGAGGGACGCACAAGCGCAGGTCATGGCGCTTGGTGTCAGGACGATTGCGGTCAGGACGGATGTTCGCGACATCGAGCAGGTTAGCCGCCTCGAGCAGGAGACGATCGCACAGCTGGGTGAGCCCTGGCTGGTGTGCAACAATGCCGGTATCGCCAGGATCGCTCTCGCCTGGGAAACCAGCGAAGCGGACTGGCGCCGGAAGATCGACATCAACGTCTGGGGTGTCATCAACGGACTGCTGACGTTCCTGCCCGGCCTGCGCGAGCGCAAGTCGGGCTATGTGCTCAACACAGCATCAGTGGGCGGCCTCCTCAGCATGCCGGCCAACGCAGCCTATGTTGCCAGCAAGCATGCGGTCGTCGGCATGTCCGAGACCCTGTACCGCGAGCTTGAAGCTGACGGATCGGGGGTAGGGATATCCGTCCTTTGCCCGGCCCTCGTCCGGACCGCGATCGCCGGCACACGCGAGGTGGATGGCAAGCAGGTGTCGGTTCTCGATTCACCGGATGCCATGGATCCGGCGGACGTTGCTCGCGTAACGTTCGATGCGATCATCGGCGGCCAGTTCTGGATCCTAACCCATGCCGAGCATGTCGCACCGAAGATGCGCGCGCGCCTCGAGCAGATGATCGCGCAGCACAATCCGGACCACGCCAGCGTCGATCCTGCCATCGAGCTGACTGCGAGCAAGGCGACCGGCGTGGATTTCGTCCACGCCGGATGACGGTGGCTCGTTCGATCACAATCCCCAAGACACGTGCATCGGGCGAGATTACGGTGATCGCGCGGTGAGTAGCCAGGACCCCTCTCGTACGATCGGCAGGCGCGAACTGTTCGACCGTATATGGTCGAAGCCGATGACGACGAATGCCGAGGAACTCGGTACGAGCGCGCCACCGCTTGCGGTTCTTGCTAGGCGGCTGGCACTCCCTCTCCCCCGCTCGGGTCATTGGATGAAGAAGGACGTCGGCAGGGCGCCGGCCACACCGGAATATCCTGCCGATCCCGAACTGGACGAAAAGACCTATCCTCTTCCCCCGCCGAGCGTACGGCGCGATGCACGGCCGGCGCTGCCCAAGCCGCCACCTAAGGCGGAACGCCCGATCGAGCCGGGACCGACGCAACCGGCGGGAGTGGTGGCCGACGAAAGCCCCGCTGATGTCGGTGCTGTGTTGGAGACGGGCCCGGAAAAGACGACCGAGGGCAAGATTGTCGCGGCCACGCGCAAAGCCGTCGGGCGTAACCATTCCCTCGAGCGTGCAGCGACGGGCGGTCGCGGCAAGTTTCGATTGCTCGTCACCGCAGCGGCCGGCGAGCGAGCTTGCGCGATCCTCGACCGACTTGTGATCGGGGTCGAGGCAAAAGGATGGTCTATCGCGAATGCCGAGAAAGGTCTCGCGATCGTCGCTGATGGCGAGACCGTCGGGTTCATGATTGAGGAGCAACTCGACCGCGCGCCGCATGTCATTACCGCGGCGGAGATCCGGGCGAAGGCCGACTATGACAAACAGTGCGCCCTCGCCGACCGTGGGATCGGCTATCGTCCCTGGCGAGAGCCCGCGATCCCGGACTATGATTATGCGCCCAATGGCGAACTCACGCTGAAGTTCGACCACGATTATGATGCTGGCGGGACACGTCGCACCTTTTCGGACGGCAAGCGGCAACGCCTCGACGACCTCGTTCCGTCGATGATCGAGTCGCTCGAGCGATGGAGTTTAGCGGTCAAGGCAAAGCGCGAAGAGCGAGCCCAGTGGAAGCGCAACGCGGAGGAGCAGGAACGCCGTCGCAGAGATCACGAGCGGCAGGTTCGCATCGAAGGCTACCGCATCACGTTTCTGCAACGGCAAATCGAACGGCAGCGCGAGATAGACGGCCTATCGAGGCTCATCGAGAGATGGGAGCGAGCGAAGAACCGGACCTTAGGTTCAGCGAGTTGCTCGAGTTCGCTCGCACCTATCGCGATTGGCTCGATGCAAAGCTCGAACCGGCGGCTGTTGCGACGCGCATCGGCGCACTCAAGCTCATGGACGACGATATCTACATCTACGATCCCAAGAAGCTGGACTAAGGATCGTCTCGGTGTCGACCGCCTCTCGCCGCTATGACAGCCAGGGCCGGCGGTAGGGCTGTTCCTGCGAACTGCTCTATCGTGTGTCGATGCCTTCAAGCCTTTCTAGGCATGGACAAGGCCATGATCGATACTGGCGGCGAGCGCCCTTGCCTCGCTCATTTCTGCGCCAAGGCGTTCAGTATTGGTGTCATCGCCCTTACATGCGCGTCGATGCGCTCGAGTACCTTTTCCGGGACGACAGCACGTTCCGGCAAAGTCCACCAATGTTCGTTGATGCGAGCAACTGTTTCCACCACCGCCTGGAGAACAGCCGGTTCGGACAACCTTGCCCGGTTCGCCAGGGATCTCCACCGAGGCGCCGACATCGCCTTGAAGGAGCGCTCGCCGCCGAGCGACAGCGCCATTCCATCGGCAGGAATATAGGGCACCGTCGACAGCACGTCATAGATCGGAGCGAGCGTCGGATTGGCGCCATCGCCGCGATAGATGAGCGACCAGTTTTTCAGGTGCATATCGCCATTGCCAGTGACGACCGCGAGCGCCAGGCGGCGCACAAACTCGAGGGCAGCTGCAGGCGATACGGCAATATTTATGGCTCCGGCAATGTCGTGATAGGCGGCCCCGTCATATTTGCGCGAGGGATAGACGCCGAAGACCTGGGCAAAGTCCTCCATGTGGATTCTCTCTCCGCCGGGCTCGCGATCGAAGCGCCGAATGAGGAGCACCTTGCCTTCCGTGAGCGTGCCGAAATCTTCAGGGATGCCTTCGAAGTCCGATCTCTCGACCAGTTCGCGCTCGGGCACGTCCATGCCGATCGCAGCTGCCAGGGCAAGATTGGCAAACTCGTTTTCAGATACACTGGGAAACGCGGTGGATGGGAATTTCGCGATATATTGCCCTCGGCCGTCATCGAGCGGGACAGTAAGGCCACCTCCCTTGCCGGTGTTCTTCATCACCGATAATTTCATCTGCACACCGGCGAGGGAAAAGCGCGCCTTCGGCTGATGCTTGCTATCGTCCCGTGCGGCCAGGACCGTACCATCACTGGCGAGGGCGCGAACTGCTCCCGGCAGATCGGCGCCCAGTGCCGCCAGGAGGTCGAAATCGTTGCCTGGACGGACAGCACCCGCGTGATGCTTTTCCATCGCATCACGCAACTTGTCCTCCGGCAGCAGGTTCGCAAAGAATGCGGGCAACGCCCGGCCCACGGGCTTGGGATCTTTTCGCAGGCCCCCGGTCGCTCCGCGAAACGACAGACTGAGAACCGGAAAACCCCCGGACACGCGATATGCCTCGTCAAAACTGAAGGCATTGAAGTCGCCCGGTGTCCGGACGATTACGCCGACCTTCCGCTGATTGAGAAATATGTCGAGCGACTGGATCGCCTGTGCCGGGAGAGAGGTATTGGGCATCGCCATGATGGTTCGCCCTCAGTCAGGCTGCGGCACGAAGGCGGGCAGATCCTCATCGTCCTGGGGACGCAGCAGCGCCTGGACGGCAGGCACCATCGATTGTGGCACAAGCATCATCTCCAGGCCGAGCGCGCGGGAAACGTTCATCAGCGTGGTTGTACGGGCGGCTGCGGCCCCCGTTTCGATATCGCGATAGCGAGGACGGGATATGCCAGCCAGGTCGGCGACCTGCTCTTGCGTCAGACCCGCGTCCGATCTCGCCTGTCGAAGGCGATCGCCCAATTCCCTCAACACCACGAATGATCCCCATACGGCTCATATCACCCTCTAATGGTATGTTTACGTATCTCTCATGGCAAGTCATCAGATAGAAATGATCTTTATCCGTGTCATTCATACTGATGAAGATACGTTCTCGTATCCATTGGGTTCGGAGTGATGCGGGGAACGGGCTCAACTCCGGGATCGTCGGGATCTTTCGGCAATGGCCCCAAGCAAATCATTCTTCGTCGATGATTCGCGCACCCGGCTGACCCTTCAGATAGGTCCACAACCAGTTCAGCGCGACGGCGACCCTGCTGCGGGCACCGATGAGAAACAGGATGTGCACGAAACCCCATACCCACCAGGCAAAATAGCCCGTCAGCTTTATGCGCCCGAAGTCGGCGATCGCCGCTCGATGCCCGATCGTCGCGAGACTCCCCTGATGCTTGTAATCGAAGACCGCCGTCACCGGGCGACCTTCCCGACGTCCACGGATGACACCCGCAACATACTCGCCTTGTTGCTTGGCGGCCGGCGCGAGGCCCGGGACGGGCTTGCCGTCCACGCCCACGACGCTGGCCGTATCGCCGATCACGAAGATGTCGGGATCACCATCAATCGTGAGGTCGGGGAGGACATGCGCGCGGCCCGACCGGTCCGCATCCAGGCCCAGCCATATGGCTGCGGGCGAAGCCTGTAAGCCCGCCACTCGTCGTGACCGAAATAGGCATGGCTCACGCCCGTGGCGACGATGAGGGTATCGAAGGGGATCGACGTCCCGTCGTCGAGCATGACCGTGCGACCTTCGCGATCGACGGCGACGACCTCGCCCAGGACCACGCTGACGTCCCGGCGATCTTTCAGGATCTGGCGGATAGGCCAGGCGATCTCGGTCGGAGCGAGGATCGATGTCGCGGCCTGATAGAGAAGCGGCTGGAAGAGATGGTGGTTACGCCGGTCGACGAGCGTAATCGAGCAGGTCGAGCCCTTCAGCTTCTTTACCGCCTGCAGGCCGGCGAAGCCGGCGCCTATCACGACAACCCGATGATCGATCATGCCTCTCTCCGCGTCGGAAGGCGGCACTGTAGGTCGTCAGTCGACCGGGAGAGAGTTCGCAGGGGTGAGCGCGACGTTACCCCGGTTGGGGCTTATCGGCTTGCAGCTTTCGCAGCCAGGACCTGCCTGGCCATCCTCTGCTCGTCCAGAAATTGCCTCTGGCCGATCATCCTCCCGTCCACCCAGGCGGCGATGATGGCCATGGTGATATCGAAGCCCGCGGCAGCGCCTACGGGCCGCCCGGTCACCCGGGAAACCGTGCAGGTCATATTGCCGTCCGCACTCCCAAAAACCTCGAGATAGGGCTCATGGACGCGCGCATCCGGGTATAGCGCACAGAATTCCCGGGCCCTCTGCACGTGGCGCTGGCAACCATGCGGCACAGGGCTGTCATTCGCTACGGCCTGCAGGTCGGGATGCAGCAGGGCCGCATAGTCATCCCAACGGCGGTCGTTCCAGGCGTCGTCGACCGCTCGCAGGATGCGCTCGACCAGCAGTTCCGCCGTGCTGTGTTCAACATCGTCGGGCGCAACCAGGATGACCACGTCAAGAACATCGCCTTTCTGATGGATCCCACCGGTGCCTGGCGGCTCGCGCCAGCGTTCGATATCGCCTATGCCTACAATCCGGCCGGAGACTGGACCTCAAGACACCAGATGTCGCTGGCAGGCCTGCGTGATGATTTCACCCTCGAAAGCCTGATCGAAGGCGGCAGGTCAGCTGGTGTATCGGCGCGGACCGTCAGGTCGATGGTCAGCGAGGTCAGCGACGCAATCGGACAATGGCGTGCCATCGCGACCGATGTGGAAGTGCCACCCGACTTCATCGATGACATTGAAGCCCACCTTCGGCTCGACATTCGATAGTCCCGGGGTCTCCGTCCCGGGATCGCGGACATGGGACGACGGGAGATATATCCGCGACGCCCCGGTCCGGTCGTCCCCGCCAGCTCGCCACGCGTAACCGCCTCGCGGCTATCGCCATGTGCCCCTTGCGGGCGGGGGCGATAAGGATGACCGGGAACAGGCAAAGACATTCAGACCTGGGCTTCGGCGCCATCACCAGCCATCGTCATGCTGTTCCTTCGTCTGTCAGATGCATCGTCTCCCAGCGCTGCACGCTCGGACGTTCCATCATCCGGGCGTGCCAGGCGTGCAGGCCGGCAAGCTCGGCGGGGATTTCCAGTTCGACGATCCTGGCGAAAACCAAGCCGGCATATACCGTGATGTCCGCCATCGAGAAGGCGTCGCCCGCCACGAACGGCTGTGCCTTGAGGACGCCGTCGAAGTAGCGCGCGCCGCGCAGCGCCTTGTCGCGCATGCGCAGGCCCCATTCCTTATTCTGATATAGCTCGACCTCGGGCCCGAGCCCTGCTGTGGCATGATGGAAATAGACGCTGATCGCGTCGAGAAACTCGATCTCTGCGCGCTTGTTCATCATGTGGATCATGCCTTGGTCGCGCGGCGTCGTGCCGGTCAGCCGGGGGACGTCGCCAAGAGCGTCGAGATACTGCGTGATCGCGGTGCATTCGGCCAGATAGGAGCCGTCCTCGATCTGCAGCACGGGCAGCGTGCCGGAATAGTTCTTGGCAAGAAAGTCGGCTCGTTTGTGCTCGCCCTTCCAGAGGTCGACCGAGATGAAGCGGACGCGCGATGCCAGCCCGAGCTCGGCTACGGCGATACGCACACGCGAAGGATATGGGCCATTGTACCAGTCATAGATCGTCAGCATCGCCATCTCCGAGTCTACCTGCCACATGGTAGGCATCAGCGCGCCTAAGCCTTCCCATCCGGCCGGTCAACGTCTACCTGTCAAATGGTAGATGGCGGACAGGGGGAGACGATGAGTTCCAGCTCGAAAGAGGCGATCCTGGCCGCAGCACGCCGTGTTGCCCAGGCACGGGGCTATGGCGGCCTGAATTTCCGAGAACTCGCGGACGAGGTCGGGATCAAGCACGCGAGCATTTACTATCACTTTCCGGGCAAGGCTGATCTCGGGGTCGCGGTTGCCCGGCGCTACCGCGAAGACAACGCAGTGGCCCTGCAGGACCTCGCCGTCGAAACCGGCGATCCCGCCGTCAGCCTAAGACGCTATCCGGAGACGTTCCGAATGGCGCTGACGAACGACAATCGCATGTGCCTCGCGAGCTTCATGTCGGCTGAATATGACGACCTGCCCGAATCGATCAGGGGCGAGATCCAGGCTTTCGCGGACATCAACGTGACCTGGCTGGCCGATCGCCTGGTCGAAGCAGGGCTGGCGGACCCACAACAGTCACAAGATCGCGCGCGCGCGATCTTCGCAGCAGTCTCGGGCGCTCAGCTCATGGCGAGGAGCCGAGCCGATCTTTCACTCTTCGACCGGATCATCGAAAATTATCAATGCGCAGGGCTGCTTCCGATGTAGCAGCGAAACCGAGCGCGGCGGCCATCAATCGCGATAGGTGTAACTCCTGACCTCGGCGATCGACTGAAAAACGATGGCAGGATCAGCGTATCGGTCTCGGCCAGTTCGATGAGATAATCCTTGTCTCCGGCCGAGTGCCATCGGCGCTCGTCCTCCGAGAGGGGCCGCCTGACCTGCCGCAGCTTGATACGTGCCTGGATCTCGATCTTCTCGCGCCCGAGCGACGCGATGATCTCGCGGCGCTCATTCTCGGCGACGGTGATGCCCTGCGCCACGAGAGCCTTCAGGATAGCGTCGAGAATGCGGTGGCGTCGCCGCTCCATGGGTGAGAACGGGGCGGGCTTTGCGAGACGGCGGAGCCGGTAGTCATAGACCTCCTGTCGCCGCGCAACCTCCTTGTCCCGCCTGGAAATCCATCCCGCGACGATCGGGTGAGGCTGGACCAGCCGCTCGACCACGCGAACGTGCGGCACCTTCGCCGCCGCGATCTCCAACTGATCCTTCGTGCCGGGTGGAAGCGGATTGTTACCCAGAGAGGCAGCCAGAACGATCGTGTCGGCGATCCCGGGTCGCAGCGGCGGCAATTCGTCGATGATCACGGGCTTGCCCACGGCGAGCTTGTTCCAGTGGCCTTGCCGGGGCCGCGGCACGTCATGCCGCTTGCAGATCTTGGCAAGACCCTGGTCGGAAAGTCCGAACGAGCGCGCGAGCCGGTTCATCGGCGTCGCCCAGACCAGCGCGTAGAGCTCGGCTCTCGTCAATGTCGCCTTTTCCGGCATGATCGCGATCGTGTCGTTGCATTGAAATGGTCGGCCCGGTCTGTCGGGCCCGATTTCGGCTCGAGAGCCGTCGGCGCACCGGACATGGCCGGCCCTGGCGGGTCAGGCGTTCAAAGCGATGCCCGCGTGATGGCGGGGCTCGGTCGCCCCCGCCATCAAGCGGGAGAACGGACGGACATCGCTTCGAGATGGCCTCAGCGCATCGTCGGGATGACGAAACTCTGGTCGAGCACGGCCCCGCCAGACGGCCACCGCTGGGTCACCGTCTTGGTCCGGGTGTAGAAGCGGATCCCGTCCATGCCATATTGGTTGAGGTCACCGAACCCCGAACGCTTCCACCCGCCGAAGCTGTAATAGGACACCGGCACGGGAATCGGCACGTTGATGCCGACCATCCCGACCTCGACCTTCTGGGCAAATTCGCGCGCGAAATCGCCATTGCGCGTGAAGAGCGCCACACCGTTTCCGTACTGGTGACGCGTCGGATACGAGAGCGCCTCGTCGAAGGTCGCCGCCCGCAGGATCTGGAGTACCGGCCCGAAGATCTCGTCCTGATAGCTCTTCATGTCCGGCTTCACGTGGTCGATCAGGGTGGGCGCCAGGAAATAGCCGTCCTCATAGCCCTGCAACGCGAAGCCGCGACCGTCGATCACGATCTCGCTGCCTTCCTCGGCTGCCATCCGGATGTAATCCTCGATGCGCGCCTTGTGCTGCGCCGAGACCACGGGCCCGTAATGCGCCTCGGGATCGGTCGAGACGCCGACCCTGAGCTTCTCGATCTCCGTAACGAGCTTGTCGCGCAGCGCCTCGGCCGTGGCGTCGCCGACCGGCACCACGACGGGCAAGGCCATGCACCGCTCGCCCGCCGAGCCGTACGCCGCCCCGAGAATATCGGCGACCGCCTGGTCCATGTCGGCGTCCGGCATGACGATGCCATGATTCTTCGCCCCGCCCATGCACTGCATGCGCTTGCCGGCGGCGGCACCCCGGCCATAGACATACTGGGCGATGTCGGATGATCCGACGAAGCTCACCGCCTTGATGTCCGGATGATCGAGAATCGCATCGACGACTTCCTTGTCGCCGTGCACGACGTTCAACACGCCCGCCGGCAGGCCCGCCTCGATCAGGAGTTCGGCCAGGCGCACCGGCACGGAAGGATCACGCTCCGACGGCTTCAGGATGAACGCGTTGCCGCAGGCGATGGCGGGGGCCAGCATCCAGAGCGGGATCATCGCCGGAAAGTTGAAGGGTGTTATGCCGGCGCACACGCCCAGCGGCTGGCGCAGCGAGTAGACGTCGATGCCAGGGCCGGCGCCCTCGGTATATTCACCCTTCATCAGGTGCGGCACGCCGCAGGCGAATTCGACGACGTCGAGCCCGCGCTGGATATCACCCCGGGCGTCGGCGACGACCTTGCCATGCTCGGAGGCGAGCAGCTCGGCGAGCTCGTCCATATGCTTCTCGAGCAGTGCCTTGTAATTGAACATCACGCGTGCGCGTCGCTGGGGGTTCATCGCGGCCCAGGCCGGCTGGGCGGCCTTCGCCGAATCCACCGCGCGTGCCAGTACCGACGTATCGCCCAGCTGCACTTCGGCCTGAACTTCGCCGATCGTCGGCGCGAAGATCTGGCCCTTGCGATGTCCGCCCGGAGAGGTCTCGCCACCGATGAAATGGGTGATGCTGCGCATGTCGGGCTCTCCGGCTGGATTGTCTGATGCGGCCGGATCTAGTGTATGCATCACCGCGGATCGACGAGCGATTCTGCGCAATGGATGTGCATTTATGTCTACACCGGATTGGGACGATCTCCGTTTGTTCCTGGCGGTCGCAAGGACGGGGCGACTCGTCGGAGCAGCCCGGTTACTGGGTGTCGATCATACGACCGTGGCGCGCCGGATCGCCTCGCTGGAAGGAGCGATCGGCACGCGCCTGGTAGATCGCACGCCGCGTGGCACCTCATTGACGGCCGCGGGAATGGCCCTCGTCGATCATGCTGAGCGGATGGAGGCCGAGATACTCGCGGCCAGCGCTGCGATCGGCGGCGGAGACGCGCTGGTGTCCGGCACGGTCCGCCTCGTGACCCCCGAGGTTTTCGGCACCCATCTCGTCGCACCGTTCGTAGCCAGGCTGCATGCCCTCCACCCCGGGCTTCGACTGGAACTGACCCCCGAATATCGCCTGGTCCAGCTCACCAACAGAGAGGCGGATCTCGCCATCATGCTGAAGCCGCCGCCGCGCGGGCCGATCGTCGCGCGGAAACTGGCCGACTATCGGATCGGCCTCTATGCGTCCCGAACCTATCTTGCGAACTGCGGCCCGGTAACCGGGGTCGACGAACTCAGCAGCCACCCCTTCGTCTGGTACACCGACGAGATCCAGGCCTATCCCGAGCTCCAGTTTCTCGATGAGGTCTCCCGCGAGGCCGATCCGGTCTTTCGCTCGACATCCACCGCCGCGCAGCACGCCGCGATTGCGGGCGGCCTCGGCCTCGGCATGCTGCATGTGTTCGGAGCCGAGGATGACGACCGCCTCGTGCGCGTCCTGCCGCAGGAGATCGAGATCCGTCGCGCTTACTGGATTGCGATGCACGAGGACCAGCAACGACTGCCGCGTATCCGTGCGGTCATCGACTTTCTCACAAGCATGATTTCAGCGCGCGTCCTGCCTTTATGAAGGCCGCTTCCAGAAACAGAAAATTTATTCCAAATATGTTGAACATCGGAATTCATGTTCGTATACTCCATTCGAGAATGCGGCTTTGGCCAGCAGGATAACGAGGAGCGAGGGGATTCATGGGCAGCGTCGGATCGGAGACGGCTCCTCTGCACGGCAAGAGCGAGATCTTCTCAGCGTTCGACGATGCCGCGACCGTTTCTCCGTTCCGCCGGCGCGCGATGATCATGGTGGCGCTTGGTGAGTATCTGGACGGCTATGACCTGATCGCGATCGCGGGCGCCCTGCTTCAGCTCAACAGCCAGTTCGCGCTTACGCCGTCGCAGACCGGGCTGCTGGGTGCGGCCGCCTTCTTCGGTGCGGCGGTCGGCCTGCTCGGCGCGGGATCGATCGCCGACCGGATCGGGCGTCGTCGGATCTTCGTCCATAATTTCTGGCTGTTCGCGGTGCTGGCTTTGATCTCCGCCTTCATCACGGGATTCGGGCAGCTGTTCGTGATCCGCTTCCTTCTCGGCGTCGCCATCGGCGCAGACATCGCGATCAGTATTCCGTTTCTGGCCGAGATCGCGCCTCGCAAGAGCCGCGGCAAATGGGCGGGTGCGCTGCCCCAGATCGCCTGGACGCTCGGCGCGATCAGTTCGCTTGCCGTCGCGATGGCCCTGATCGCGACGGTGGGCGACCAGGCCTGGCGCTGGCTGTTTGGCCTCGGCACGGTTCCGGCATTGATCATTCTGGCCGGCCGTCACGGAATACCCGAGTCGCCGCATTGGCTACTCTCGCAAGGGCGCTACGCCGAGGCCGAAGAGGCGATGCGTGCGTTCGGCATGGACGTTTCGGCGAGCGCGAATGTTCCACCCGTATCCACCGATACAGCCGCGCCAGCACAAGTCGCGAAATCGCACGGCTCGTTCCTCGACATCTTTCGGGCGCCCTACACGCGCAAGGCCTGGCTCGTGATGATCGTGCTGGGTGTCGGCCCTCTCGTTGGCACTGCCGCGAGCGTCGCCGCGCCTTATGTCTTTCGGTTCGTCGGTCTGATGGGACCTTCTGCGGCATTGAGCGGCAGCATCTTGATCTGGGTCGGCGGGCTCGTCGGATCGCTGATAGCGCTCGTGACGGTCGAGCGGATGGGACGGATACTCTCGTCGGCCATTGCCTTCTTCGGCATGGCCATCTGCATCATCGCGCTGATCCTCTCGATCAACCTGCCCGCCCTGTTCGTGACGGCCTACGTCCTCTTCGGTGTCTGCGTCTGGTTCGGATCCTCGTCGAATTGGCTACTCCCCACGGAGTTGCTGCCGGCGCACCTGCGTGCGCGCGCCCAAGGCGTGGGCAGCGGCCTTTCCCGGGTGTCTGGTGGAATCACGACCTGGTTCATCCCGACCAGCATCGCCGCGATCGGCTTCGCGCCGACCTTCTCCATCCTGGCCGTGATGGGCGCCGGACTCGGCGTCTTCATCCTCGCTCATCTCTCGTACGAGACGAAGGGCATCAGTCTCGAAATCTGACTTCCGGCTTCCCTAGCCGCCACACGCGAAGGACTTGGAAAGGCGCTCCATGAAGACCGTATTCGTCCTGTTCGACTCCCTGAACCGGCACCTGCTCGGGTGCTACGGCGGAACCCGATTTCCCACGCCCAACTTCGACCGGCTGGCCGCACGCGCGCAAGTATTCGACAAGCACTACGTCGGCTCGTTGCCCTGCATGCCCGCAAGGCGCGACATGCAGACCGGCCGCCTGTCCTTCCTGCATCGCAGTTGGGGGCCTTTGGAACCGTTCGACAACAGCTTTCCCGAGATCCTCAAGCAGAACGGCGTCTACACGCACCTCGTCACCGACCATTATCATTATTGGGAGGATGGTGGCGCCACCTATCACAACCGCTACGGGAGCTACGAGTTCGTCCGCGGCCAGGAAGCCGATGCCTGGAAGGCGATGGTCCAACCGCCGTGGGAGCGCTTCAAGGAACTTTTCCATGCCTCCCAATATTCCGAGGAAGGCAAATACAAGCATTACATGATCAACCGCGAGTTCATTCGCGACGAGGCCGATTTTCCTTCGGTGCAGTGCTTCAAGCACGGCTACGAATTTCTCGACGCCAACCGCGACGCGGACAACTGGCTCCTTCAGATCGAGACCTTCGATCCGCACGAGCCGTTTTATGCTCCGGAGCGCTTCAAGCGGCCTTTCCAGACCGGGTACAACGGTCCGATCCTCGATTGGCCGCGCTACGGGAAGGTCGACGAACTCCCGGCCGAGGCAGACGAACTGCGCGCTAATTATTATGCGACCGTCTCGCTCTGCGATTTCCTGCTCGGCGAACTCCTCGACTATTTCGACGCGCACGACATGTGGAAGGACACTGCGCTGGTCGTGACGACCGATCACGGCTTCTTGCTCGGCGAGCACGACTTCTGGGCCAAGAACCGGATGAACATGTACGAGGAAATCGTCCATATTCCACTGTTCGTGCACGACCCGCGCGACCCCGGGCCACGTCGTGTCGCGAAGCTCACGCAGACGATGGACGTCGCGCCGACGTTCCTCGATCTGTTCGGTGTCGCGACGCCCTCCGAGATGGAAGGCAAGCCCCTCCTCGGTCCGGATGCCCGTCAAGCCGCAATCTTTGGATATTTCGGGGGCGCCGTAAACGTAACGGATGGACGTTATACCTATCACCGGTTCCCAGAGAACATTCCGGACCAGAAGATCTTCCAATATACTCTCATGCCGAACCATATGAACCGGCGGTTCACGGCCGAGGAACTTTCGACGGCGACCCTCCAGCCTCCATTCGGGTGGAGCAAGGAGACGCCGCTGTTGAAGATCCCGGTGATCGAACGTTCGCCGATGTATTTCAACTATGGGCCAGGCGCCCTGCTCGAGAAGGATACCCGGCTTTACGATCTGGCCGTCGACCCGGGTCAGGAAAAGCCGATCCGCGACGTTGCTGTCGAAGAGCGTCTCATCGCTGCCATGACCGACCTCATGAGCGCCAACGAGGCGCCACCGGAAGCCTTCGAACGCCTGCAGTTGGACAAGAGCTGATGGCCGCAGCCGCCGTCGAGAAGGATCGCAGCCCAGCCGATCGCTGACGTGGCGGCGTTGCACTCATCGGCCCTCGCCCGGCTGCTGGCGGGCCTTCGCCGTCAGCTTCGCGCGAGCGAGGCGGCTCTGATCGCGCTGGCGCTGGGGCTCGGCAGCATCGCCGGGCTGTTGACCTTGGCCCAGGGCGCCCTGGCTCACCGGATGCAACGCATCCTCTACGGCCTGGGCGGGGGAGATCGGTTGAGCGCGCAGAGCGAGATCGATCCGGGGCGTCTGGTCGCATTACCCCTCGGAGGCGCGATCCTGGGTTTGCTGATCTACCTCGCGCGTCGCCGCCGCCGTGCTCCGATCGACGTCGTCGAGGCCAACGCCCTACACGGCGGTGTCATTCCGTCGCGAGACAGCTTCGCTGTCTCGGCACAGACCATCATATCGAACGGCGTCGGCGCGTCCGTCGGCCTGGAAGCTGCCTACGCGCAACTCGCCGGCGGCCTCGCTTCGGTCGTTGGACAGTGGCTGCGGCTGCGGCGCAACGACTTGCGGATCCTCGTCGGTGCCTGCGCCGGCGCAGGCGTCGGGGCCGCGTTCGGGGCGCCCCTCACGGGCGCCTTCTATGCCTTCGAGATCGTCATCGGCGCCTATACGCCGGCCGCGATCGCACCGGTCGCGACGGCAGCGCTGGCCGCGGCCGTGACAGCGCGCGCGCTCGGCCTTCCCGCCTACCTGATCGTGTTGCCGACGGCCGACCCCATCGTCTCGTCGGATTATTTTCTCTTCGCGGCCCTGGGGCTCGTCTGCGCCATCGTCGGCATCGTGATCATGCAGGCCGTGACGCTCGTGGAGAGCCTGGTACGCCGCTCACCGATCCCCGACGTCGCCCGACCGTTCACGGGCGCGTTGCTGCTCGTTCCGATAGCGCTGATGACACCACAGGTTCTTTCGGCCGGACATGGTGCACTGCATCTCGACCTTACCACGAAGGTCAGCATCGGTTTCCTCGCGACCATTTTCGTCCTGAAGATCCTCGCTTCCGTTGTCTCGCTGGGCTTCGGCTTCCGCGGCGGACTGTTCTTCGCCTCGCTGTTCCTTGGTTCGATCACGGGCCAATGCTTTGCCTTCCTCGTCGAGGCGATTCCCGGCGCGTCACCGGTCAACGCTAGTGACGCGGCCTTGATCGGCATGGCCGCACTCGCGGTGGCGGTCGTCGGTGGGCCGCTGACGATGTCGATGCTGGTCCTCGAGGCCACGCACGACTTCGCGCTGACCAGCGTCGCGATCACTGCGTCGCTCTGCGCGAGCACGCTGGTGCGCGAGACGTTCGGCTTTTCCTTCTCGACCTGGCGCTTGCACACGCGCGGCGAGACGATCCGTAGCGCACGCGATGTGGGCTGGGTGCGAAACCTGACAGCCGGCAAGATGATGCGCCGCGACACACCCACCATCGAAGACACGGCGAACCTCGCGGAATTCCGAAGACGCTTCCCGCTCGGCTCGACGCGCATCGTCGTGGCGGTCGATGAGGCGGGCGCCTACGCCGGTATCGTCCGCGTGAGCGCCGCCTTCGCCGCAGACCGCGAGGAAGACGATAACGTATCGTGCATCGCACGATTGCAGGACACCGCGCTCGCTCCCGAACAGGACGTCTCGGCGATCATGCGCCTGTTCGAAGCCGAGGAGGCCGACGAACTCGCCGTCATCGATGGCAAGGGCGATCTGCTCGGTATCGTGAGCGAGAAGTATGTCCGGCGACGGTATACGGACGAGATCGAGAAAGCGCAGAAAGATCTGTTCGGTGACTGAGCCGGACCGACCGGATTTGCTCGGCACGCAGCATCGACCCTGGCGGAGACGACTCATCCAGGGTTTGGGGATCGGCCTGCTCATCCTGGCCGGGGTGATGGCAGGTGCGAGATTATCGCGGCCGGTCCGGACGGTCGAGCAGCGGGTGACCATGCCGATCCGCGAAGCCGTGAAACGGCTCACCCCGCTCGAACAGCTTTCCGACAACGCCGCCTCGGCTTGCCCCGCAATCGTGTCGCTGCGGTTCCGCGGTCTCGAGGGTCCGGCGCCGCAGGGCGTCGTCGTCAGTGCCGATGGCCAGGTCGTGACGACATACCCCGTCCCCGCCGAGGTCTCTTTCGAGGCTTGGCTGGATGGCCGAAAACTCAAGGGCCGCGTGGCAGCGCGGGATCCGCTGACGGGCATTTCGCTCCTGAAGCTGGACGGCGAAGGCCTCCCGGTCCTGGCGGTCGCCGAATCCGACATCGCTTCACCGGGTTCCTGGGGCTACACGCTCTCTTCGCCAAACAGCACCGGTTGCATCGTTGAGCCCGCGATCGTCGCGAGCGATTTCGCCACCGACGGCAATGGGCAGAGTTATTACCTGCGCGTCCACGGCACGGGGGAGCCCGTGCCCGCCGGCACCCCTTTCCTGTCCCCGGATGGCCGTATCACGGCCCTCGCGCTGCCGGCCATCGAACAAGGCGGGCGGCAGGATCGCTTCCTGCCTGCCGATCTCGTCAACATCGTCGTCGGTCGCCTGATGCGTGGCGGCAATGCGGCCACGAACGCCTTCGGCCTCATGGCCGAGGACCTGTCGCCGGTTCTGGCTGCCCGGCTCGGCGTAGATCGCGGGCGGGGCGCCGTGGTTGTGGCCGTCGCGAACGACTCGATCGCACACGCAGCAGGTCTGAGAGTCGGAGACGTGATCCTGTCCGCCGCCAACACGCCCATTTCAAGTTCGTCCGAGCTGGCGCGGACGCTCGGTGGCAACGATCCGATAGAGATGGCCGTCTCGCGCGGCCGGGAAAGGTCTCGCCTCACCGTGACCCTGGCACCCCGAATGCCCCGCAGATCTACAAAATTGGGTTCTTGATTTCTATTTTCCATATGTAGAGAATAATCATTCTATCACAAGGAAGGGAGAGGATATGGCGAAGGTCGCGCTGCTCGGTGCAGGTCGCATCGGAAAAATCCACGGCGCGAATGCGATCGCCCATCCGGCGCTCGAACTGGCACGGATCGTCGATCCCCACGCTCCCAATGCCGAAGCGGTCGCCGCAGAGACCGGTGCAACCGTCTCTTCCCTGGAAGAGGTCCTGGCGGACGCAAGCATCTCCGGTGTCATCGTGGCGAGTTCGACCGATACGCACCTCGAATATACGCTGCGTGCCGCCCGTGCCGGCAAGGCCGTATTCTGCGAGAAGCCGATCGACATGGATCACGGCCGGGCGGCTGCCGCGGCGTCCGAACTGGCGGGCGCACGGGTCTTCGTCGGCTTCAACCGTCGCTTCGACCCCAACTTTCGCGCTTTGAAGGACCGGCTGGATGACGGCGTGGCCGGCCCGCTGGAATCGCTCCAGATCACTAGCAACGATCCCGGGCCGCCACCGGTCAGCTACATCAAGGTGTCGGGCGGCCTGTTCAAGGACATGGCGATCCACGATTTCGACATCGCCCGCTGGCTGCTGGACGAAGAACCGAGCGAAGTGTTCGCGTGGGGAAGTTGCCTCGTCGATCCTGCGATCGGTGAAGCAGGCGACATCGACACGGCGCGCACCCTGCTGAAAACACCGTCGGGAAAATTGTGCGTCATCGCCAACAGCCGGCGTTCCGGCTTCGGATACGACCAGCGGATCGAGGCTTATGGCGGGGCCGGAATGATCCGTGCCGACAATATCTTGGAAAGCAGCGTGCAGGTCTGGGGCGAGGCGGGCGCCGCAGCGGATCGTTTCCAGAATTTCTTCCTCGATCGCTATGCGGCCGCCTATCGTGCCGAGATGGCGCATTTCGCGGACATCCTCGCCGGCAGGGCCGAGCCGCAGGCGACTTACGCGGACGGCGTCGCAGCACTCGCGCTCGCCGAGGCCGCTGCGGCCTCGCTCGCCAGCGGCACGCCGGTGACCCTGTGAGCCCCAGCCGTCGCCAGTTCCTCGCGTCGGCGTTGACCCTCGGCGCAGGCGCTGCGACGCCGGGGTATGCGCGGGCAGTGGAACTCCTCGCGCAGGGCCGTCCGAAGCCGGCGCGGCCCAATATTCTCCTGTTCCTGCCCGACCAGTGGCGACACGACTGGGTGAGTGGTCGGCCGGACTTGCCGCTCCGAACGCCGAACCTCGACCGGCTGAGCCGCCAGGGCGTTCGTTTCAATCGGGCGGTCTGCGCGTCGCCGATCTGCGCGCCATCTCGTGCCTGCCTGGCAGCCGGGCTGGAATATGACCACCAGCGCACCGCCAGCAACATCATGAATATGCCGGCGACCCAGCCTACCTTCTACGCGAAGTTGCGCGACGCCGGCTATCAGGTCCTCGGCTGCGGGAAGATGGATCTCGCCAAGACCGCGATGTGGTGGGGAGCCGACGGACGCTGGCGAACCAGGCTCTGGGGGTTCACCGACGGCATCAATAGCCCCGGCAAGATCGACCAGTTGACAGGCACGGAGATGAATGACGGTCAGCCGGCCGATCCTTATCTTCTTTATCTCAAGTCGAGAGGCCTGCTGGAAACGCATCTTGCCGATTATCGGAAACGCCACGAAGCCGACTACGGAAATACATGGCCGACACCGCTTCCGGACGATGCCTATGGCGATAATTGGGTCGCCCGGACGTGTCTCGAACTACTGGACAGGCATCGCGGCGCCCCCTGGTTCTGCCAGGTGAACTTCGAGGGGCCGCACGAGCCGGAAGACATAACCCGCACGATGGAAGCGAGCGTGCGGGGCCGCAAGATGCCGGCGGTGGTCGGGACGAACGAGTTCGACGCGACGAAGAATCAGGCCATCCGCCAGAACTACAGTGCGATGTGCGAGAATATCGATCGCCAGATCGGGGTGATTTGGGATCATCTCGTTGCCACCGGCGAGGCGGACAACACGATCGTGATCGTCTCGAGCGATCACGGCGAGATGCTCGGTGATCGCGGAAGATGGGGAAAGAGCGTGCCGTTCCATGCCTCGGTCGGCGTCCCGCTCGTCATGGCCGGCCCGGGCATCAAATCGGCCAAGAGCAGCGACGCCCTCGTCAGTCTCATCGATGTTGCCGCGACGGTCCTCGACCTGGCCGGCGCAGCGACGATGAAGATGGACGGACGGACGCTACGCCCCGTGCTCGAGGGCAAGGCAACCGACCATCGCCGGGTGCTGTATTCGGGCCTGGGTGGCTGGCGCATGGCCTGGGACGGCCAGACGAAATTGATCATCGGTTTCGACGACACCAACGGCGCCGACAACGACCAGAAGCGCTATCGCTACGAACCCGACATCCTTGCGCGCGTGCCGATCGTCTTCGATACGCAGGCCGATCCGCAGGAACTGTCCCCGCTGGGATCGCTACCTCCGGCAGCCTCGACCATGCTCCTTGATCTCAAGGCCGCGAGCTACCGCGCCTGATGCAAGAGATGCTCCCCTGAGACGGTGCAGGGGTCAGCGCGGCTCCAACCCTTTGATGGTCGCGAGAAACGAAAGGGTGCGCGCTAGTGTCAGGTCGTAAGGCGATCCTCCGATCAGGACATCGGGAATCGTCTTGTGGAAGAAGCCGTGTCTCTGTTCCGGATAGGCCTCGACGTCGCAGCGCCCGCCAGCTGCTCGATAGCGCACGCAGAAGGCGCGGATGGTCGCGATCGGCACATATTCATCCGCTTCGCCGTGCATGATGATCGCAGGCGGCATGTGGTCGAGCGGCTGCCGGGCGGGCGATATGGGTCGCGAGGCATTCATGCTGAGCGACAGGAATTCGGGCATCGCGCCCGGATCGATGGCCGGGTTGTAGAGGACGAGCGCCGCAGGGCGATGTCCGACATTCCTACGTATCGTCGTCATCAAGGCGAGCTGACCGCCGGCAGATCCTCCACCGAGCACGATCCGTCGCTGATCGACCCCGATCCCTGCCGCATGGGCGATGAGCCAGTCATAGGCCGCCCTGGCGTCCTTCATCGCCTCCATCGGACCGGTACGATCACGACAGAAGACGCGATAATCCGGAAGAATTACCACGTAGCCGCGGGCCGCGAGCGCCCGCGCGCGGGACGCGAAGGCGTCGACCGTCCCCGCGCGCCAGCCGCCGCCGAAGAACAGCATGACCGCAGGGCTCGGCCCCGTCGCGGCGGCGCCCGAAAAGACGTGCAGCATCAAGTCGCGCCCCGATGCATGGCGGAAGACATAGGCTTGCGATCCGTCGATATGGACGACCTGCGGCTTGACGCTCGTGCACGAAAAGCTCGCGGTCTCACCCCGCACCACCGGCGCACGCCCGAAGCTCTTGGCGCCCATGCCGATACAGACCAGAGCGACGATCAAGCCGGCCGCCTTCAGCCACTTGATGATCATCGACCGCATCCGCCCTGCCGGAGCATCAGCATTGCCGTAGCCAGCTTCGGTCCGAGCCGGCCTTGGGCAGCGGCCGACAGGTGGACATCATCGGCATTGTGCGGCAGCCCGCGCGCCGAAACCATGCCGACGCAAGCGATATGCGTCGCCTCCTGGTGTTCCTGCACCGACTGCCAGTAGGGGAAGAGTGCCGCGCGGGGCATCTTCCGGGGCTTGTCCGAGAGCCCAACGAAAACGACCGGAAGCCCGGGCGTACCGAGCTTCTCGCGAAAGCGCGCCACGATCCGCGCGAACGCCTCGCCCCAGCCGGCAGCCGTCGCTGCCGATCGCCCGTCCGCCTCGCCTTGGTACCAGAGCAGGCCGGCAACGCGACCACCCGCGATCGCAACCCGCGCCACGCACGAACCCAGCAGGGTTTCGCGCCCGCCGTCGATGTCCCATTCCGCCATCGCGCTGCCCCCTTTCGCGCAAGGTACGAGCACGACCGGCCGTGAGGCGGCAGCCGCCATCGCTCGCCCGAAGGACAGGCCAGGGCCGACGCCGACGATGGGATCGAGCGACACGTGATCCACCTGACCTGCCTGATAGTCGAGCGGGTCGACGGCTAGCCGCCATCGTTCGTCATTGCCGAAGAGCAGGACGTTGGGATCCGGCTGGCGCTCGGCGGCGGTCGTATCGCCGAGAAATCCGCGCCCGGACATGTTCGACTGCCCGGCAAGAAGATACACGTCATAGGCGCCCCGGGGCTTTTCGACATCGGGTTGGGGCGATCCCACGATCAAGGCATCGGCGGGCTCGCCGGGCGCCGTCTCGCGCGGTGGTGCCGCAGCGACGACGGTCAGCGCGGCGGCACCGAGCCACGCCTTACTTCGCGACGATCCAGGCATGGTCGGGATCGTTGGCGAAAACCCAGTTCTTGCGCGGGCCAGCCATGACGTTGAGATAATAAAGGTCGTAGCCGTGCGGTGCGCCGACCGGATGATAGCCACGCGGAACCATCACGACATCGCCGTCCTCGACGGCGATCGCCTGGTCGATCGAACGATCGTCGGTATAGACGCGCTGGAAGGCGAAGCCCTGCGGCGGCGACAGCCGGTGATAGTAGGTCTCCTCGAGGAAGGTCTCCTCGGGATAGGCGTCGCGATCGTGCTTGTGCGGTGGATAGCTCGACCAGTGCCCGCCCGGGGTGATCACCTCGACCACGAGCAGGCTCTGTGCCTCGGACTTGTCGTCCAGAATGTTTCGGACGAAGCGCGTGTTCGTGCCCTGGCCGCGCAATTCCTGCCCGACGTCTTCCGGCGATATGAGGCGGGGCGTGCCGCCGGGCCTGGCAGGCGCGGTGCATATCGCGATCTCGGCATCTGCGGATGCGACGACGGCGTACGCCGTATCGGCCGGAATGTAGACGGAGGTCGCCGGGGCCTCGAACACCGTGCTGCGCTGCCCAAGGTCGACGAAGAGTTCGTCCATTGCCGAGACGTCGACCGTCCCTGTCAGGATGACGATGCAAGCCTCCCGTGCGGGCTCACGATGCGCATAATGGTCGCCTTTCGCGAGTTTCACCACGCGAAATCCGACGTAGGTCCAGCCTGCGCTCTCGGGAGTGATGTCGAGGACGGTACCGTCTGCAGCTGGTGCGCCGCTGCGAACTCGAAGCGACATCAGGCGAACTCCGCCGCTGCCAGGGCCTTCAACGTATCAAGGCCTTTCTGGCCGTAGATGAAGGGATCCGCCAAGGCTGGATCCTGCTCGGCCTCGACCACGATCCAACCCGAATAGTCCATGTCGGCCAGTGCTTTGAAGAAAGGCGCATAGTCGTAATCGCCATCGCCTGGCACCGTGAACATGCCGCCGATCACGCCGTCGAGGAAGCTGGCGCCATCGCTGCGGAACCGTTCGAAACGGCTCCGCCGGATATCCTTGCAGTGCACGTGGTTCACCCGCTCCGGATACCGGCCGATGATCGCGAGTGGATCGTTGCCGCCACACAATGCGTGGCCGGTATCCAGGACAAGGCCTACATGGTCGCCCGTATGGGCGAAGAAGGCCTCGAGATCCTCGGGCCGCTCGACGACCGTACCGAGATGGTGATGGTAGGCGAACCGCATACCCCTCTCGTTCACGTGCGCCGCAACCGCGTCGAGCCGGCGGCCGAACTCCGGCCATTGCTCGGCGGTAAGCCGCGGCGGGGTGTCGATTCGCCCTCCCTTTCGATCGCCATGTACCGCGTTGCTCGTCTCGGCGAGGATGAAGACGGTCGAATCCATATAGTCGAGCAGGGCCAGGTGGTCTGCCATCGCCCGGATCTCCGCCTCGGCGTCACGCAACAGCAGGTTCGACGAATACCAGCCACCCACGATCTCCAGGCCGTGCGCCCGCATCAGCGGCGCCAGGACCTCGGGCTCGCGCGGGAACTTGTTGCCGAGCTCCACGCCATCGAAGCCGATCTTCTTGGCGTCGGTCAGGATCGTCTCGAGCGTGGTATCGCCCCCGAGCTCGGGCAGATCGTCGTTCGCCCAGGCGATAGGGCTGACACCCCAGCGGATCGTCATTCTCTCTCTCCATCAAGATATTGCTCGTAGCGACCACGCGCGGCGCGCACCTCGGCCCGCTCGGAGACCTCGGGAACCGCGACGTCCCACCAATGGCCGCCACCTTGGGTGGTGACCGCAGGATCCGTGTCGATCACGATCACGTAGGAATGAGGCGATACGGCCGCCCGCTGCAGGGCCGCCTCCAGGTCGGCAATGCCGCTCACTTTTTCGCTTCCGGCGCCGAGCGACCTCGCGTGGAGCGCGAAGTCGATGGCGGGCATCGCCTCGTGGCGGCTGTCTGCAAGCAGGTTGTTGAACGGTCGCCCACCGGTCCCCTGCTGGAGACGATTGATGCAGCCATAGCCGCGATTGTCGAGAAGAATGACGGTGATCTTGCACCCTAGCATCACCGACGTCGCGAGTTCGGAATTCAGCATCAGGTAGCTGCCATCGCCGATCATGACGAAGACGTCGCGTTCCGGCCGGGCCATCTTGACGCCGAGCCCGCCCGCAAGCTCATAGCCCATGCAGGAGAAGCCATACTCGACGTGATACCCTCCCGGTCGTCTGGTCCGCCACAGCTTGTGGAGTTCGCCCGGCAAGCCGCCCGCGGCACAGACGACGACCGCGTCTTCGCGCGCTGTCCGCAGCACCGCTCCTATGACCTGCGCATCGGACGGAAGCGCGTCGCCGGGGTCGATCGCGGCATCGACGACCGCATTCCATTCCCGAACCGCCTGATCGTTGGCGACGACCCACGGGTCGGGCGCCCGCCAGCCGGCCAGCGAATGATCGAGTGCATCTATCACCATGAGCGCGTCGCCGAGGACCGGTTCCGCTCCGTGCTTGGAAGCATCGGTCGTCGCGACGTTGACCTGGAAGAGACTGCCGCCGAACAGGGTTCGCGAGCCTGTCGTGAAGTCCTGCAGCCGGGTGCCGATCGCGACCACGACGTCGGCGTCGGCGGCGGCACGATTGGCGGAAGAGCTGCCCGTCACGCCGATCGATCCCAATGCCTGCGGATGATCCCAGCGCAGGCTACCCTTGCCCGCTTGGGTCTCGGCCACCGGTATGCGCGTCGCCAATGCAAGATCGGCGAGCGCCGCTTCGGCTCTCGAATAGAGAACTCCGCCGCCGGCGACGATCAGCGGGCGTTTGGCGCCTCGCAAGGCCGAGACCAGTGCTGAGAGCTCATGCGCGTCGGGCACGGGTCGTCGCTGACGCCACACGCGTTGGGTGAAGAAGCTCTCGGGATAGTCGAACGCCTCGGCCTGGACATCCTGGCACAAGGCCAGCGTCACCGGCCCGCACAAAGCCGGGTCCGTCAGGACCACCATCGCGCGCGGGAGCGCGTCCACGATCTGCTCGGGCCGCATGATGCGGTCGAACAGACGGGACACCGGGCGGAAGCAATCGTTCGCGCTGACCGTCGCATCCGCGAAGTCCTCGATCTGCTGCAGGACCGGATCGGGTCGCCGGCTCGCATAGACGTCGCCCGGGAGGAAGAGGACGGGTAGCCGGTTGACGTGCGCGAGGGCGGCTGCCGTCACCATGTTCGTCGCACCAGGGCCGATCGAGGTCGTGCAGGCCATGGCCCGGCCTCGGCGGGACGCCTTGGCAAACGCGATCGCTGCATGAGCCATGCCCTGCTCGTTATGGCCGCGCCAGGTCGGCATCGCGTCTCCTGCCGCGGCGAGAGCCTCGCCCATGCCCGCAACATTGCCGTGACCGAAGATGGCCCAGACACCCGCGAAATAGGGAAGCGTCTGCCCCTCGAATTCGACCATCTGTGCGCTCATCCACCGCACCAGCGCCTGGGCCATGGTCAGCCGGATCGTCGCGCTCATGCGGCCACCTTTCCGGCGCGCGCGGCCTGCCAGCCGTCCACCAGCACACGAAAGTTTGCCGCCAGGAGTTCGATCGCCTGGCTATCGTCGATCTCGCCCTTCAGCCACTGCGACGCCGGCTCCTGCCAGATCGTCCGGCCGACCGCGAATCCCTTGACGATCGGCGCCCCCGCCGTGCTCGCGAAACTCGCCAGCAGTTCATCGGTCGGCGCGGACAGGCCGAGAAGCACGACGCCACGACATTGCGGATCCCGCGCCTCGATGACGCGCTCGATCTCGCCCCAGGTCACGACGTTCGCGTCGGGCTCCAGCTTCCACCAGTCGGGATAGATGCCGAGATCGTAGACATGCGAGATGACGCGCGCGATCGTATCCTGGGCAATCGGGCCGTTCTTCGACGCGATCACCTCGAGCAACAGCTCGTGGCCGGTCTTTCGACAGGCATCGAACAGGCGGAGAAGCTGACGATCCTGGCGCGCACGCAGATCCTCCGGGTCGTCGGGATGATAGAATGCCAGGCATTTGACGATATGGTCGGCCGGCCATTCGGCAAGCGTCGCTGCCACGTCCGCCCCGCCCTCGAATTCGAGCGGACAGGACCCCGGCAATTCGATCGGCCGACCGATCCAGAGCCCCGTGCCTGCCGCAGCTTCGAGCGCGCGCATCCCGAAATGGCCATCGGCGAGAATACCAAACCGTTCGGACGATCCACCCGACACACGATCGATCGCCTGCATCGCCAGATTCTTGAAGGCCGGCACCCGGTCCAGATTGTCGGTGCCGAGGGACGATACCAGATCGCGAAACTGGCTGCGATGATCGATCGCCAGAACCGTCAATGCGTCATACTCGGGATGACGGTTGCTCGACCAATGGATCTGCTCGAGCATGGCGCTTTCGCGGAGGCGATACGGCCAATCCTGTCGGTCCAGGAAGAGCTGCAGTTCCTGCCAGCTCGGCTCCGCCGGCGCGCAACCGTGGCGCGATACGACGATCGCCCCGCATGCATTCGCGAAGGTACAGCAGCGATCGACCGGCTCGCCGCGGAGCCAACCCCGCAGAAAGCCCGCCATGAAGGCGTCGCCCGCACCGAGGACGTTGAACACCTCGATCGGGAATCCCCTACCGACGATGCCGCCCGCCCAGTCCTCGCCGATCGCACCGGAAAAGGCGACGCATCCCAGCGGGCCGCGCTTGCACACGATGAGGGCCTCGCTCCTCGCCCGAACCGCCCGCATCGCGGCCAGCGTGTCGGTCGTGCCGCCCAGGATGTGCAGCTCTTCCTCCGTGCCGACGATCAGGTCGCACAAGGCCAGAACTTGCTGCAGCTCGTTGGTGACATAGTCGTTCGCGACGAAGCGGTCCTCGCCATTGTCGCGCGCCGCGAGGCCCCACAGGACCGGCCGGTAGTCGATGTCGAACACGACCCTGCCGCCGCTCTCCTTCATGATCCGCGCAGCCTTGAGGCTGGCGGCCAGCACGCCCGGACGCGACAGATGCGTCCCGTTGATCAGGACCGCACCGGCCGACCGGACGAAGGCTGGATCCACGTCGTCCTCGCAGAGCGCCATGTCGGCGCAATTCTCGCGGTAAAAGATCAGGGGGAAGTCGACGGGGTTGCGGATTCCGAGAATGACGAGCGCCGTCAACCGCTCGGGATCGGTTGCGACACCGGCGACGTCGACGCCCTCCCGGACCAGTTCCTCGCGAATGAAGCGCCCCATGTGATCGGCGCCTACCCGCGTGAGCAACCCCGCCTTGAGACCCAGTCGCGCCGCACCGACAGCGGTGTTCGTCGGACTGCCACCGATATACTTGGCGAAACTCGCCATGTCCTCGAGCCGCCCGCCGATCTGCTGACCGTAAAGATCGACACCGGCCCGTCCGACCGTGATCAGATCGAGCGCTCGCTCCGCTTCAGCCACCCCTGCCATATCGCTCCTGGACCATTCTGCGTTGGTACGGAACGACTATTCTATTTTCTATTTCATTGCAATCGGCGTTTCACAACGCGGCGTTTCGGCTTCGCCGCCGGCTCGGTGGCATCCGCCACGGCGAAGTTGATCGCAAGCGCCTGGGCAAGGCACATCGAAGCCGTCAGTGAACGGAAACCGCGCACTTCCGATTCGCGGACCTGCAGCGCGATGGTCGCCGTCTTGGCGATCGGACTGACGAGCGTGTCGGTGATGGCCAGCAGCGGTCCGCGTCCATCCGCCGCATCGACTACCGCCAGCGTCTCCTCCGCATAAGGCTGGAAACTGATGGCGATGAGCAGATCGCCCTCTCCCATCGCCTGAGCCTGCCGGACTCCGAGTCCGCCGACTCCATCGATCAGGACAGCCCGCTTGCCGGCCTGCAGTAGCGAATAAGCCAGATAGGCGGCGACCGGAAAGGATCGACGAAAGCCGACGATGTAGACGGTCTGTGCATCGACGATCGCCCGTACAGCAGCGTCGACGTCGGTAGAGGGCACCGTCTCCAGCATATGTTCCAGTGCCAACGTGCTGCCCTCGACGAACTCGGCCAGGAGGTCGGCAGGAGCCGACTTGCTGCTGCGCGTGGCCTCGTCCAGGCGGCGCACACGCTCGGCATAACCCAGCGCCGAATTGGTGGTCAGAAGACTGTCTCGCAGCAGCTTCTGCATCTGGCTGGCACCCTCGAACCCGAAGGTCTTGGCGAAGCGGACGATGGCCGAAGGCTGCACCGCGCATCGCGAAGCGATCACCGCCAGGGTTTCCAGCGCCACCTCGTTGGGATGATCCAGAACGTAGCGCCCGATCTGCTGCAGCCTCTTGCTGAGCTGCTCGTGCCGATCGACGATTGCCGCCCGCAGCTCCTCCACCGTCTGAGGTGTCATCCCCGATCTCCTTTGCCCGCGGAATATCCGTTCCACGATGGAACACAAGTTCCCTCAGAATGCCGCTTCGCAACCACTGCTACACGCAGAACATATTTTCTATTGCGCATTTTTCAGAAAAAGCGTTTCATGTTGGGAAGTGCCGTCGTGAATGGCGATGCACGGGGAGGATGGAATGAAGCGTTTCGATGTCCGTGTAGGTCTTGTGTGCGGTGCCGCGGTCGGCGCGCTCGGCGCGGCGCCCGGCTGGTCTCAAGCCGCTCCCGCCAGCGTCGGCGCCGAGCAGCCCGCCAAGGCGTCCGGCGATACTGCCGAAGATGTCGGCGCGATCGTGGTCACGGCGCGCCGCAGCGCAGAAAAGCTGCGTGACGTTCCGTCCACCGTCAATGTCGTGACGGGTGCCGCGATCACGGCGATAGGCCCGATCCAGACCACCGGGGACATCCTCAGTCGCTCACCGGGCGTCCGCTTCAACAATCTCCAGAACCCCCTGCTTTCCGAAGTGACCATACGCGGGTCCGGAAGCGGGCGCGCGAGCGGGGCGGATCCGTCCGTCGGTCTCTTCGCAAACGGCGTATATGTGGGCGGCGGCGGCTTTTTCGGGCGTAACTTTTCGCTCGTCGACAGCTTCGACCTGGAGCGCGCCGAAGTTCTCTCGGGCCCCCAGGGTGCCCTTTACGGGCGCAACGCCGAATATGGCGTGGTCAATCTCGTCTCGGCCAAGCCGACGCAGAAGGTCGAAGGCTCGATCGCGAATGCCTACACGTTCGAAACCAACAGCAATCGCCTGACCGCCATCCTGAATTACCCGATCGCCAACGATCTCTCGATCCGCGTCGGCGCCCAGTATCTCAACCAAGACAAGGGCTTCGTCTATAATCCGGTCCGCAAGGAATATTACGACGTCACCGAAGGGTGGATGGGTCGTGCACAGGTCCGTTACAATCCCGGCAAGCTCGACCTCAACTTCGCTGCGACGTTCGAGCACCTTGATCTACCTGCCTACCAGCAGGTCGGTTATATCCTGCCCGGCACGATCGCACAGTTCCCCAACGGCTTTTTCCAGGATCGCTATTCGATCCCGATCGACGCAGCCAACAAGAGCCACGAGAATATCGGCTCCTATGTTCTCTCCGGAAGCTACGACCTCGATTGGGCAGAGCTCTCCTCCACGACCAGCTATCGCCGCCGCTACGACAGCGCGGTCCGTGGCTTCACACAGAACACGATCGACCTCGCCACGCTCCGGCAGCTGTGGGCGACGGGCGCTGCCGGGGCCTATCCCTTGAGCGGCACCGACCAGACCACCGTCACCAAGATGTGGTACCAAGACGTTCACCTGGCGGGGAAGCTGATGGACGATCGGCTGAGCTGGACCGCAGGCGGTGAGTATCTTCATTACGATACGAACTTCGACAATCAGCAGCGCCAGGATCCCTGCGCAACGGCGGCACGTCCGAACCTGACGATCAATCAGGGCGTGTGCGGTGGTACGGCAGCAGCCCCCGTCTGCTACCAGCTAACCTCGACCTCGGGTTCCTGTCCGGCGAACTATCCGAGCCCCTTTGGCTTTCGGACGATCACCGACACACGCTACAAGAGCTGGGCGATCTACGGATCCCTGTCCTTCAAGCTCACCGAGCGACTGACGGTGACGGGCGACGGGCGCTATACGCATGACGACAAGCATCAGGACGCCCAGTATCTGAACCTGTATACGAACGCGCAACGCACCTTCGCCACGGGCGGGACAATTCCGAGCACCAGCTACGACTACAAGAAGAATATCGCGACCTGGACCGCGACGGCCAATTATCGGTTTCCAGGGCAAGCCGGCTTGCTGCTCTACGGCAAGGTTGGGACCGGCTACCGTGCTGGCGACTTCAACTCGAACGTCACCCCGCCGCTCGTGAACGGACTGCTTGGCGGTCGCCCCGCGCCAGCCGGCTACGCGCCCGTCACCCCTACATATGGGGCGGAAAAGATCATCAGCTACGAAGCGGGCATCAAGGGCAACATCCTTCCGCAAGTTTTCGGCACGCTGACGGGTTACGTATCGCGCCAGAAGGATGCGTTGGCCGTCGTCGGCGACGGCTGCGCCCAGAACAATGCGTGCGTGACCAACGCCGCCAACTATGTCGTGAACGCGGGCGACGTTCATGCCGAAGGCATCGAGGCGACGCTGGACGCGCGCGCGGATTTCGCCGGCGGCAAGCTGAACGCGCAGATCAACGCCTCGCGCCAATGGGCCAAATATGTGAACGTGCCGATCACGCGGCCCGGGCTCGCTGCCGGGCAGGCGACGGGTCTGCCCCTGGAAGATACGCCGGTCTCGCAGAATCCGGAGTGGTTGCTGTCGGTCTCTGTCAACTATCGCCATCCGGTCACCGACGACATCGACGTGTTCGCCAACGTCCTGTCCACATCGCAGTGGGGTGGCATCCAGGATCCTGCGACGGCGGCGATCCCCGGCATCCGTCTCGACAATTTCACCAATGTGAACCTGCGCGCAGGCATGTCGTACAAGGCGCTCGAGCTATCGCTGATCGTCAACAACCTGACGAGCCAGACCCACACCCTGCTCATCGCGGCGCAGCGCTCCACGGTCGCCGGCCTTCCCTACATTCCGACGTCGTATCGCTATGCCTATCCCCGCACGTTCGGCCTGGAACTGCGCTACCACTTCTGACATCCCCGAACGACAGGCGACGCATTCCCGGCCGTGGCCCGTCGGCGCCCGCTCCCGGTCAAGATCGGGGCGGGCGCATAACGCATCGAAAACCGATATGCCCCGTCGAGCTGTCGATCGCTTGCGGGATCCGCGCAGCGGGGCGGTAACGCTGGCAATAATTGGCTGCGCAGAGGTGAGACCCTCCCTTGAGCACCCTGCGCCCGGTCCCTTTGCGCACGCCCGGCTCGAAGCTGTCGTGCCGGCGGCCGCCACGTGGATTGTCGACCGAACAACAGCTCCGTGCAATCTGCTGCGGTAGCGCCCACCAGTCCGCCGTCCATTCCCACACATTGCCGATCATGTCGAAAATGCCGTAGCCATTCGGTGGAAAGCTGCCGACGGGAGAGGTTCGCTCCCAACCATCGGTCAGGAGGTTTGAGAACGGGAAGAGCCCCTGCCAATAATTGGCGAGCATCCGGCCGCCCGGCGCGAGTTCATCGCCCCAGGCGTAATCTGATCCGTCGAGACCGCCGCGCGCGGCCAGTTCCCACTCCGCCTCGGTCGGAAGCTTATTTCCAGCCCAGGTTGCATAGGCCTCGGCATCCGAGCTGGTCACATGAACCACCGGATGATCTTCGCGGCCGTCGACCGAGCTCCCCATGCCCTCGGGGCGACGCCAGTTGGCATCCGGATCGATCGCCCACCAGCGCCGCGGATCGTCGCACGGAACGGGTTCGCGCGTTCGATGAAACACCGCCGATCCAACGACGCCATCATCCGAGCTTCGCTCAGCCGAGGTGACGTATCCGGTCGCCGCGACGAACGCTGCGAAATCGGCATTGGTCACAGGGTATTCATCGATCAGGAACGTGTCGATCTTCACTCTTCTGACGGGCTGTTCTTCGGGGTAGAAGCTGTCCGATCCCATCCGATACTCGGAACCCGGCACCGTTATCATCAATTCCGCCCGTGAAATTCCGCAGAGCATCGCTCCATCGATACTCTTCGGGTCAGCGTCAATCTTTGCTGGCAATATTGGACGGGCGCCCGACCGAGGATTCGTCTGCACGCACACCGCCTGCCGGGGTCTGCTGCCGGACGAGCGAACCACCGGCACCGGATATGGCTCGCCGGCATGATTGCACCCAGAGTCCGGCAAGCCCGCCGATAGTAGCGCCGTCGGCTGTCGTCCCGAAGGCCGCGAAACAGTCCGAAGACCGCGGTCAGGCTCGGACGTAGATTTCGCAACAATATTCTTGCTGAGGCCCCACGAAAATTCCCGGTTTTCTGCAAGAAATTTCGAAGCTTCGACGAATTTGTGTTTCGAGAACGATCGCGATTGAGAAAGATTAAACCTGATGATTGGATAAGGCGCCATCCGCTGGGGACTGGCACCTTGTACCGCATACATGCTGATATCCGGCTCGGCCGGCTCTACGCCGAAGGGCGGGGCTTCTGGGGGAACGACGTCTCCCGCGATTATCGCCAGGGCGTGAGCGAGGCGTTCAGGTCGCTGGCACGGTATCATTCGCGGATCGAGATATTCGCGGACTTCGGCGCCTTCGCCCCGCAGGGCCAGTCGCAGATCGATTTCCACCTGGACCATTCCGAGGAGCGATCCCTGCTCACCGTCACAAGGCATGCGCTCGTGACGTCGAGCGCGCTGGTCCGGCTCCAGTTGAAGCGCGCCCTCAACGACTTCGGCGCAACCCATTTCGACGACGTCCCCTCTGCGCTCGCCTGGCTCGGCTGGGACAGCACGGAACTGGACCGCCTGCGCGATCAGTGCCCGTGGCTTCCAGCGTCCTGCCCCGAGGCGCAGGATTGGCGGCGACTGCGCGAATAAGCGTCCGACCTGCCGACGGCGGCGTCGTACAGCATGATGCTGAACGTCCGCCCGCGGGCATGACCAGACTTAACGCCCGCCATCAGACCCGCTGGACGGCCGCCCTGCAGCGGACGGACGGCAGCAGCCGGGTCACCTGCTCCGTCGCATAAAAGACGGCGAGGAGGCGTGCACGGCCTCTCAGGATGATGCGATCGCCCATGTCATCGAAGCTCACATAATTGGGCTGGCCATCGATCTCGACGAGATAGCCCTGCGGTCGATCGATCGGTCGTGCCACCGGCTGCGATTCGTTCACCCCTCAGCTGCCCGCCACAGGCACCAGGGCGACCTCGTCCTTCCCGAACGCGGTGCGGACTGCGGGTCGCGCACTGGTCCGGGCGGTCAGAGCGGTCCACGACGGATAGGGAGACATGTTGACGCCGATGGCATCGCCCCACCTGTAGAAGACGATCAGGAACGCGTCGGCGATCGTGAAGGCATCCGGGACGGCCCAGCGCCTGCCATCGGCCAGAATATGCTCGATCGCCGCGAAGGCTTCGAGGATGTTGTCGCGCCCCTTGTCGATGACACCGTCATGGCCTGCCTCGTCCGCGATGAAGCGCTCGGGTCGCCAGATCTGTGCGAAGGCGACCGAGTGAAGCCAGCCCGAGAGCCAGTTCATCCATTCGAACGTCCGCGCCTCGCGCGCGGGATCGGCGGGCATCACGGCAGGGGCCGAGTTCGGGACGACCCGCGTCGACGGCTGGATCGCGGAATTCCTGCACAAGTGGCCCAAGGTCACCGTGGAGGCGGAATATACGAACCGGCTCGTCGACATCGTCCATGAGGGTGTCGACGTCGCCATCCGCATCGGCCCGCTCCAGGATTCCGAGCTTTCGGCGCGCAAGCTCGGGGAGCTGACCTACGGCCTCTACGCTGCCCCGGAATATCTCCGGTCTGCACCGCCGCTCGAGGAGGTCGGTGATCTCGAGCGCCACGACATCATCGTGCACGCTCCCCGGGGCCGCCCCGTATGGACGTTGGTGAGCGGCGAGCAGACCGAGAAGATATCGCGGATCCCCCGCTGCGCGGTGAACAACACGATGGCTGCGCGCAACCTGGCGCTGTCCGGCCTCGGGATCGTCCAGCTTCCGCGCTACATGGCGGAGCATCTCGTCGCCGACGGCACGCTCACCCGCGTCCTGCCGGACTGGGCCCGCATCCCGGTGCCCGTCCACGCCGTCTTCGCATCCACGCGCTACATGGACCCGAAGGTGCGGGGTTTCGTCGACGTCTGCCGCGCCGGATTCAGCGACGTCGCCGACGCGTGACCTGATCGGCCGGGCCTGACGCTCTCTCGCGGCAGAGCCCAGCCTGTCGCCTTTTCGGCATCACTGGCGCGGCGCTCGCATTGCGCCTTGATCCGATTGTCAGTTCGGGAGGCAACGGTGTGTTGCCGGCGGTCCGACTGTTTGCAGTTTAGTCAAAAGCCTATCTCCGGGTCGTGCCGCTCGCCACGAGCACCCTCCCGCTCCTGATGGCGTGCGGGTCACTCGGCGCGGGCTCGCCGTACATCTCGGAAGGAAGACATCCCCATGCCAGAAACCATCGGCATCATCGGCGCCGGCCTCGTCGGAAAGGCCGTCGCGCGTCTCGCGATCGCGGCCGGATACGATGTCGTGATCGCCAACTCACGCGGTCCGGAGACCCTGTCCGGGCTCGTCGAGACCCTGGGGCCGTCGGCGCGCGCCGCAACGGTGGAGGAAACGATCGCCGCCGCGGGTATCGTCACCGTCTCGATCCCGCTGGCAGCGTTCGAGACCTTGCCGGCCGACACGCTCGCCGGGAAGATCGTCCTCGACCAGACCAATTATTATCCGGGGCTCGGGGAATTCCGCCGACCCGATCTCGACGATGGCGAACTGACCTCGAGCGAACTGGTACAGCGCCACCTGCCGGGGTCGAAAGTGGTGAAGGGCCTCCACAATCTCAGCTGGATCCACATGGAGGCCAACGCCCGGCCGAGCGGCGATGCCGACCGGACGACATTGCCGGTGGCCGGTGACGATGCCGCAGCGAAGATCGCCGTCACCGAGTTCCTCGAGACGATCGGCTACGATGTCATCGATGCGGGCTCGCTCGCCGACAGCTGGCGGATCGACGCTGCCGAAGCGCAGCCGCGTCTCGGCGCCCGCGAAGTGCCGCCGGAGCAGGATGTTGACGACACCCCCGACCGCATCCGAGCCATAGATCGCCGACGCGCCGTCGAGCAGCACCTCCGCGCGGTCGAATGCGCCCGTCGGGATCATCGACACGTCGCCGAAGGCACCCTCCGCGCCCGACCCGCCCAGCCGCTGCCCATTGACCAGCACCAGGGTCGCACCGGCGCCGAGCCCGCGCAGGTTGACGCCGGTCGCCAGCGACGCGTTGGTCCCCGTCGTATCAGTCGCGGACAGGGCGCTCTGCTCGGTCGCGGTCCCGCCGAAATTGCCGGGCAGTGCCTGCAAGGCGCGCCCGACCGTCGCATGACCGTTGCGCGTGAGATCGTCCCGATCGATGCGGGTGACGGGGGCCGTCCCCGGGCTCGGCCCACGAATATGCGTGCCCGTGACGACGATCTCGGAGGGGTTCGCCGCGAGTTCCTGCGACCGCATCGTCCCCTCGCTCGCTTCCGTCGCGATCGGATCGGGTGCCGGCAGAGGGTCGACCGCCCCGACCCGGATGCCGGCCTCCCGCGGTGCGTTCGCGGGCACCGGCGCCGCCTCCAGCACGAAGACGCGCTCGCCGACCTTCCGCGCGACGAGTCCCGTTCCCCGGAGGAGGTGCGCGAGTGCCGCATCGGGCGTGAAGCGACCGATCAGGCGCGGTGCGGTGCGTCCGGCGACGACCTCGCTCGCATAGAGAAGCTGGACGCCCGTGGCCGCCGCCCACGCGACCAGCCCCTGCTGGAGGGGGCCCGCCTCGATCGCGAACGTACGCGGCCGCGCCGCTTCCGGTGCATCCGCGCTCCTGGCTGGCGACATCGCCGCCAGCGACGCCGCGGTCAGCCAGCCGATCGCCCACCCGCGCCCCGGCCTCGTCCTCATCGTCATTCGCCTGCCCCCCATGTGCCCGCCGGGAGGCCCCGGCGGGGATGGACACCGCGAACGTGCGGGTCCTGGGCAGGGAAGACGCGCCGGCACGGGCACGACCCTAACCGGCTTTGCGCGAATTATTCGGGTGTTTTCCGCTCCGCATCGGTCAGGCGGATGCGGCCGTCGGCCTCGCGCGTGGCGGCGACCGGGAGCAGCGCGGTCGCCGCCGCGACGAACCCGGCGACATCGCCCGTGTCGAACGAGCCGCTCAGCCGGCTGTCGGCATGGCCGGGCGCATCCAGCCGCACGGGCTTCGTCGTGTAGCGGTTCACCTCGGTAACCGCGTCGGCGAGCCTGGTCTCGTCCAACACGATCCGGCCGCGCGTCCAGGCGCTCGCCGCCGCGGTGTCGACCGGGCGGAGGAGCGGCGGCCGCGCGGTCCTGAACTGCAGTTGCTGCCCGGGCGCGAGCGGGAGCGGACGTGCCTCGCCGGGCGCACTGACCAGCACGCGTCCCTCCAGCAGGGTGACGCGCGTCCCGCCGTCGAGGCGGACCTCGAAGCGCGTGCCGGTCGCCCGCACCTCGGCCTCGCCCGCCGATACCGTGAACGGACGGTCCGTCGCATGGGCGACGGTGAACGAGGCCTGGCCCCGGTCGAGTCGGACGTGGCGCGCCTGCGCATCGTACCGGACCGTGACGCGCGTGCCCGTGTCGAGCGTCATCCGCGAACCGTCCTCCAGCGTGACGACGCTCTGCTGGCCGACCTGCGTCTCGTAAGCCTGGCCGCGATCGTGGAACGCCCAGGTCGTGGCGACCCCGCCGATCGCCAGCACCGCGCAAGTCGCCGCGATCGCGCGACGCCGCATGCCGAGCCGGCCGCGCCTGCGCCGGCCACGCTCGAGCGCGGCCTCGGTCGCGGACCGGATGCCCGGGCGATCCGCGGCCAGCGCGCTCGCACCCCAGAAGCGCTCGACGGCCTCGAAGGCCTCGTTGTTGCCGTCGATCCGGCGCCAGGCGAAGAATTCCTCGAGCGTGCCGCGCGAGACCGGGACCGTCTTCAGGCGCGCGAACCACTCCGCCGCCTCGGCGCGCACCTCCTCCGCCTGGTCCCCGTCGTCACACATGGATGCGCCGCCACTCAATCCCGCAACGTGCGGAGGCAATAGTCGAGCGCCTTTCCCATACGCCATTCCACGGTCTTTATCGACACGCCAAGATGGCTGGCGATCTCGTGGTTCGTCAGGTGCCGGAAGCGGCTGAGCACGAACACGTCGCGCCATTTCTCCGGCATGTCCGTGACCAGCCGCTCGATCGCGAGCGCCGCCTCCTGCTCGGACATCGCGTCGGGCGCCTGCTCCGGCTGCGGGACCAGGCGGAGCTCGGCGCGATAGCCGGCCCGCACCGTCTCGCGGCGGCGGCGGTCGCGGAACAGGTTGAGCGCGATCCGCGAGAGGAGCGCGCGGGGGCGCTCGACCTCTTCGGCAGGCGCACGCGCGAGGCGCAACCAGGTCTCCTGGACGATGTCGTCGGCCTCGGCCGGCTGGACCCGCAGGCGACGGCCGACGAGCCGGCGCAGCCAGTCGCCATGCTCGCGATAGATGTCGTCGAGGGAGGAGCCGGGGGTCCGGTCTCCGTCCGCGGCGATCCTGGCAGGCTTGTTGGCGTTCACGTGGCTGCCCTCCGGGCCCCGGGGGCGAGGCGGCGGTCGAACCCGGAATGTAGCAGTTTCACGAACGAATAGGAACTATCGTTCCTGGCACGATCGTTCCAGTCCGGGCGAAGCTCGCCGGGATGGATCTCAAGGATATCCTGGCCGCGAACCTGCGCCGCGTGCGGCAGCAGGCGGGGTTGAGCCAGGAGGATCTCGCCGACCGTGCGGGGTTGAGCGTCCGCTATGTCGGTTCGATCGAGCGCGCGCGGGTTTCTGCCAGCGTGACGGTGCTCGGCCGGATCGCCGCGGCGCTGAAGGTGGAGCCGACGGCGCTGATCACCCGGGGCTAGGGTGGAGGCGGCACGCCTAAGCAACCTATCAGTGCTGCTGACCGGTCGAGGTTCACTCGCAGTGTCTTTCGAGAAAGCTCCATAAGTCCGCGTCAACTCGGTGTTGAACGCCAGCGACGCTCCTACCTCAGAACTCGCCCACAAAGTCGCAATCTCGACAGCCACGTGTCGCATGCCGCCTCCATATGGAAAAACGGCATATGACATATTGGCATCTACGCCAAGTGCGATGCCGAAGACGATTTTCACGGACGCCAATCAGGCGGTTGTCGAAGTCGTCAAAGGTGCCCGGCTTTCTGCCAATCTGAGGCAGGTCGATCTGGCAGCGCGTATGGGGAAAGATCAAAGCTGGATGAGCTTGGTCGAAGGCTCGCAGCGTCGGCTTGATGTCGTCGAGTTCATCAGGATCGCGCAGGCGCTGGGTGTCGAGCCGACGGCGTTGCTGGCCGAAGTGGTCAAGAAGCTGCCCTAGGCGGCAAGCAGGCCGCTTTGCGGCTTGAAGTGCGTGCCTTCCGGACCTGTCATTAGCGCCTCGCGCCTTCGCGCGACCGCGCTCTACGGCTGCGCCGCCGAGCCCCGGGACGGGTCTCGGCCTTCGGTGACGATCGCTGGCGCAGCTGAGGACGCCGCGCGTGCGCGCGGCGGCGTTGCCTGTGCCTCTCCCGTTGCGGCGGGTGCGGGCGGCGCTCCCGGCTAGGCCCGGCGCGCCCGGAGCCAACCCCTACGGGGTGCTCCACTTCGTTCCGCCCTGCGGTGTCTCCGGCCGCTCGAGGCCGGGCCTTCTGGGCGCGTCTCGCCGCCCACCCCCGCCTCACATGGGAGAGGCGAGGTCAAGCGTTCAGCAACGAACTTTCGATGTCATCGCGAAAATGGCCCAGAGCGGTCTGCATCGCCGAGCAAATTTGCGTGTCATTAACCATTTCAACTGCATTCCAGACCGATGGAAATATGGCCAAATATCGCGCTGAACAGGCTCACGCAGGCGATCCCGGCGCTTGCCGCGTTTCTCCTCTATGCCACAATTGCGGCACTGACGATCCATCTTACAAGCGATGGCCGGACTCACGCGACGGTGTGGCCCGCCGACGCAATAATTTTGGCCCTACTCCTGGTTCGGCCGCGTGGCGAATGGCTATCGATCATCCTGGCTGGGTGGGCAGGAAATTTTGTTGCCAACGGCCTGACCCGCGGCTGGACAGGCGGCATCATCCTGTATGGTGCGGTCAACATGGCACAAGCCGTACTGGCCGCCGCGATCCTACGACGTTGGTTGCCAAACGTCGAACCCCTTGCCGATGGCAAGGCCACGGTCCGCTTCCTGTCCGTTGCAGGCTTACTTGCGCCGGCTGCCGGTGCCATCCTGGGCTCGCTGGCATCCGTGCTCAACTATCAAGAGCCCTTCTGGCCTTCGTTTGCGCGATGGTTCGGCAGCAATGCACTCGGATTTCTGATTGCGACGCCGTTCTTCCATGGCATTTTCAGCGGCGGTTATGCCGAGTGCTATCGCCAGAAGAGCGGGTGGAAGCGTGCCGAAACGCTCGGGCTGTTGATTCTCCATGGGGCCGTCACCTGCACCGTATTCTGGCAGTCTTCCCTACCGTTGCTATTCGTGCCGTTTGCCGCACTGGTCATGCTGGCATTTCGCCTCGGCCGGCTGGAAACGATAACGGGCGTCATCATCGTCGCAATCGTGACGGCATATGCAACCTACAAGGGCAGCGGCCCGATCACACTGGTCCATGGCGATGCTGTGGTGCGTTCGATCTTCTTTCAAGCCTATCTCGGGATGGTTTTGTGTACGGCGCTCCCTGTGTCAGCCGTCGTCGCTTCCCAATCTGCAACGCTAAGCGAACTGGCCGAGCATAGGTTCGCCCTGCATCAGATCCTTGCCAATACGCCGGATGGCATTCTCAGCTTCGATGCATCCAGTAATTGTCGATGGGCAGATGGCCGCCTGCTAAGTCAACTTGGCATTCATCCGCGAGATCTGATGGGACGGACCGTTGAGGATTTCGCGCGCGATGTAAGCGGCGAGGCAGCTGCGCTTATATCGGCAATGCTTGACTCAAGTGCCTCGGCGGCGACGGTGGAGTTTGAACCCAAACTTCGTCTCGGAACGGTGCTGGAGGCATCGGTCGGCGTCGTTGGACCTGCGGGTAGCCCATCGGGCGCGGTCGTGGTCTTGCGCGATATCACGGTCCGGAAGTCGCGCGAAGCGGCGATTGTGCAGCAGGCCGAAACGGACGATCTGACCGGCGTTTTCAATCGCAAAGGGTTTCGTACGCGCTTTGCTCAGATGATCGACCATGTGGACGAACATCTGACGCTCGCGCTCATCGATGTAGACAATTTCAAAACCGTCAATGATCGCTTTGGCCATGCGGTCGGCGATGCGGTGCTGGAAGAGGTGGCCAGACAGTTGGTTGCTGGAACGCGGGAGGCCGACGTCGTGGGCCGTCTCGGGGGCGACGAATTTGCAATCTTGTTCCGCTGCGAGATGACCTACGCTCTTGCTGCGTGCGAACGCATCGCGGCCACCGTGCGGCGAAGCACCTTCGCCGCGCAAGGGAGCCTTGCGAGCCCTGTTTCGCTCAGCTGCGGTTTGGCCAAACATTCTCCAGGCATGACCCGGGGGGAACTTTTCGAAACAGCAGATAAAGCCCTCTACGAGGTCAAGCAGTCGGGACGAGACGGTGTCCGTGCGGCGGCCTGACCTCGCATCTCAGTCAATGCTGGCCGATCAGATCGAAGTTCAGAAAAAATTTACCATGTCGCGTCACCAAGGTGCGCGACAGGACTGACGCGATGGACACAGCAAACCCGGATTTCTCTTCGATCAAAGCTGCCTGGGATGCTTTGAGTCGAAGCCAAGCCGTCATCGAATTCGACTTGGGTGGAACCATCCTGACCGCAAACGACGTCTTTCTCCGTGCGATGGGATATGATCTAGATGAAATCAAGGGACAGCACCATCGACTGTTCGTGACCGAGGAGTATTCGAAATCCCAGGAATACGTTCATTTCTGGGGCAGGCTCGCGAAAGGGGAGTTCGAGGGCGGTCGGTTCGAGAGGATCGGCAAGGGCGGACAGGCCGTCGTTCTTCAGGCAACCTATAATCCAGTAATGGACGCGGCCGGGCTTCCAACTCGCATCGTAAAGGTGGCTATGGACGTCACCCGACAGGTTCTTCTTGAGAGAGAGATAGCCGAACGTAACGCCAGAGAACGCAGAATCCAGGCTGAACTGGAGCAGCAGAAGAACGCGCTAGAAGAGACCGTCGAGCAGTTGTCAGAGGTCGTGAAGACAATCGACAAGATCGCCTCTCAAACGAATTTGCTCGCACTGAACGCCACCATCGAGGCCGCACGTGCCGGCGAGGCGGGCCGTGGTTTTGCGGTCGTCGCGAGCGAGGTGAAGAAATTAGCCGGCGACACACGTGGCGCCACCGTCCGTGCGGCAGAGATGGTCGCCAGGAGCAAAGGGCGATCTTCATCGTTAAGTAGCGTTGCGTAAGGGCCGGCGTTGGTGTTTGGCCGCGAATCAGTGACGCCTTGATGCAGAAGGCGACATAGCCAAAGGGTGGGTGCGCTCAGCGCATGCGGCGCCGATAGCGGTCGCAAGCATACACGCCGCATTCGGATGGCACGTCACGCCGAGGGCGAGACCGACTGTACGATCGAATGGATTTGGGAATTGGCTTTGAGATTTCCTTTCCGATTGTGATCCAGGCCTGAGCTCCGTCGATGGCCAGGCGAGCATGCTCACCAGTCCAACCTCACATACGGTCGCTGCTCGAAGCAGCCGCACCAAGTCCCCGAATCCGTCGGGCAGGCTCAGAGGGAACGGGACCATTCTTCGCGGGCGGCATTTTAAGCCAGCGGGGGTGTCGGTCCGTTCACCCGGATCCGCCGGCTCGATCGTGCCGGCGAACTGGAAGACGATAGTATCAGGCGGCCTTCAGGACCGCTCCCTCGATAACGACGCCGTGGCGTGCAAACTTCCAAAGCGCGATGAGCAGCTTTCGCGCGAGCGCGATGATGGTCACCTTCTTGCGGCGCCCGCCATCGAGCTTCACTCGCTCATGAAACCAGCGCGATAGATCCGACTCCGGCTGATGCAGCAGCCAGAACCAGGAGAGTTGGACCATGATCGATCGCAGGCGCGGATTGCCCGCTTTCGATATGCCCTGCTCGTTGCTGATCGACCCGCTCTGCCAAGGTGTCGGAGCGAGACCCGCATAGGATGCAAGTTGCCGCCGATTGGCGCACATCGTCCGGACGGGATGGTATCGCGCCGCCCATATCAAGACCGAGGCCTGTTATCGCGTGCGCCTGCTGCTCATCCAGCGGCGCAATCTCAAGCGCAAATTCCTCGATCTCGAGAACTCGATCCGCCATTCGCTCAAGTCGTTCGGCATCCGGCTGAAGACGATCGGGCGACGCGATTTCGACCAGGCGGTGCGCGATGCCGTGGCTGACGATCAGCTTTCCAGCGGGCTGATGGACTGCATGTTGCGCGCCCGCGCGGCGCTATGGGTGGAATATGTGAAGCTCCACAAGCTGGTTCTTCACATCGTTGCACGCGACGAACTCTGCCGGCGCTTTCTCGACATTCCGGGCGTGGGGCCAGTCACTGCGCTGACCTTCGTCACCGCTATCGATGATCCTACGCGCTTCAAGCGGTCTCGCTGTCCACTCTGCTCGGCGTGAGTTCCCAGCTCGCGCTCTCCGGGCAGAGCGATCTCGTTCAGGCGATCCGGATGTCGATGCAGGACAATGTCTCTCGTGCGGGCGACCAGATCACGCAACGCAATCTCGGGGTTCAGCCCACGATCACGATCCGGCCCGGCGCGCCCGTCCGGCTCGTCGTCCATCGCGACCTCGTCTTCTCGCCCCTGCAAAAATAGGAGTGCTTCATGCCCGAGATCAGGCTCGCCAGGCTCCCGGACCGGACCCCGGTAAAACTCAGCATCATGATCATGCCCGACCTGGCAGCCGATCTGGCGGCCTACGCGGCCGCCTATCGGGATGCCTACGGCCGGGAGGAGGCGGTCACGGAGCTCATTCCCGCCATCCTTGCCAGCTACCTTGAAGGGGATCGCGCCTTCATGCGGTCCCGGGGCAAATCATGACGAACGCTTAGCGCGTCCGCTCCGGATCGGGGATCGCTTCGGCGTGGTCCGGATTCAAATAGCGGGTGCTTCCAGGAGACCGGCGATAAAATCGGCGAATGGGCCGATGTCACCATCGACGCTGGCTGCCTCAAGTGCCGCCATATATTCGTCTCGCCGGGCCACGGGGATGACCGTCCATGGATAGCCACCCGACGCCATCATCGCGTTCATAAGAAAGCGGCCGATGCGACCGTTGCCGTCGATGTAGGGGTGGATGAACACGAAGATATAATGGCCGAGCACGACCCGGACCGATGCCTCCGGCTCATCACGAAGCAATTCGAAGAAGGTGCTTATGGCATCGCGTGCCGCATCGTGCCCCATCGGCACATGCCGCGAGCCGCGTATGTAGACCGGCATGTTCCGGTAGCCTGCCAGCTGGACCGCGGTCAGGATGCCTGCCTGAACGCTCGGCGCGAAAAGCTCGCGATACCACGTCTGATGGTCGCGATCGGCAACGTCGCCGGCATTGTCGCCTGACAGGATACGCCCCAGGCTTGCCTTCACGGCTTGGAACGCCTGGTAATAGCCGCGGGCAGCGAGCGCATCGCGCTGCCTCTTGTCCGCTTCGTTGGCGTCGGGATTCCAGTTGCCGTCGCGAACCCGCTCGATCAGCTCCTTGCTGACCTTATAGCCCTCGATCGACAGCGAGTTGTAGGCGTCGTTGACGTAATTCTCTTCGACGCGCGTGAGGTAGGCATCGACGTCGTTGACCCGGGGGGGTGGGGGAAACGCGTCGATGACCCGTTGCCGCATGTCCTGCCACATGAGCCGGATCCGGTTGGAAGCAGGCGATGGGTCACGCGGCAGGGCGAAAGTCAACGGTCGTTCGAACGGATCTGCCTCGCGAACGTCAAATCCTGCACTCTTCATGGCGCCGAGAATGTCGTCGGCAACGCGATCGTGGCCTATGTTGCGAAAGGCGCCGGCCAGACGTCCGGCAACCACTGAATGGTTGCCGTCCAACAGTCGGGCGAGCAGTTCACTCGTATTGGTTTGCGACGCCAGGACCGCGCGCGCATCCGTCGGATGCGCGAGATAGAATTGCGCGGACACGAGGATGAGGGCGGGTTCGCACCGGTAAGCGTGAACGCCCTCTTCAAGCGTAACCCGATCCGCAGATGGCGGCAGGGCGACATTGGTGTCGAAGATCGAGGTTCCATGGATCAGGCCGGTCGGGTTGTTCCGGCCGCCCTTGGCCCTGACGAGGAGCTGTGTCGGCACCGTGCGATTGCCGGCGTGCAGGATCAGCGATTGCTCCGGACCGATGACCCAGTCCTCGCCGAAGCGTTCGGTCAGATATTCAGCGCAGAAGCCCCAAAAGCTTGCATACCATGCTGTGCTTTCGCCGTTTGGCTCGTCCGGGCGGCTGGCAATGTACCAGCCCCGCATGACCTCACGCAGGAAGCCCGCGTCCTGCAGACGTTCGCGCATCGTACGCGAAAGATCCGAGGAGCGGATGGCAGTCCGGCCGGCAGCCTGGAGGTCGTGGAGCACCTGAAGCGAATCCGCGAGCTTGTTCGGAGGGCGTGCCATACCTGTCGCGTATCATATTTCGCTTTTGCTGTTGCACGGATTTTCGCTTTTAACGTTGCGCGTACTTTCGCTTTTAGTGCTTGTAATTCCAGCAAAATTCATAGGCGAAAATCATAAAAACTGCACGATCCTATTTTCTGGAATACCTTGATATAGTCGGGTTATCCTTAATTTCCTTAATATCCTTAATTACCTTGATAGGGACAGATTGTCGTGCTATCCGGCGCTTATATTGATGTGGAAGACTGCGTCCGGTGGGAATTTTCAGGTGGAGCACGAGGCCGGCATTGAGGGTCGAGCTGTCCGGGGGCGCGGTCGCGGACGGCTGTTTTTCGCACTCGATCGGGATCTTTGGGAGCGCTTGTGGGCGCTGGAAACCGCAAATCGGCTCAATTTCGTCCTGACCTATCTGGTGCTTCTCGCCGGCACGGGAAGCGATCACCAGCTCACGAAATGGTCGGCCAAGGCATGCGAGGAATATGTTGGCATAGGCAAGCCACGGGCCATGCGCGCGATCGAGGAACTGATCGGCCACGGCCTTGTCAGTCGTACCGAGGCCTCGACCCGGACGATGCCGCAATACCGGCTCCCACCACTCGACCGCGATGCGGACCCGATCTTCCTGCCGGTCCAGATCATCACCGGACTGGCCGGTGAAACACCGGTACTTCGCCGGATCCGTGAAGTTGGCGATGCCTTGCTGCTGCGGATGCTGGGGGACCTTTATGGTCTTGTCGAGACCGATGCGACCTACGGCGTACCGCTGGATGTCCTTCGACAGAACCCTCCCTCGCATCATCCCGCACGTAAACTGCTCGAGGCCGGCGCAAATGCCGTCTGGGCGCTCGAGTTGGGGAGCGAACAATCTGCTGCCGGCGCATGGACCCAGGTCCATCGGATCGACAAGCTGGAGGGAGCAGCCGCCTGGAGCGCGTTCTGGGAGCGGGTCGCCACGCTTGCCCGGATCGGCGCCCTGTGGTTTGAACCGTGGATCTTCGACGGCGATGCGCTGGATGCCGAACCGTTGTTTCCTGTCGATCCCGCCATCCATTATGCCGTTCGCGATACGGACATGGTCACCGACCTCACGCGCACGGCCTATGACGCATCCGTCTCGCTGGCGGGAGACCGCTCCTATCTGATCGATCGCGCCGAGGGTGATATCCTGATCGCCCTGCCGACGCATCATCGCGCACCGGAAATTCGCGGCGTGGCCCGGCTCCGCGTCGAGCCGGATACTCCCGGACATCGGCGCGCCTATGCGCAGCGGATGCAGCGGATCGAAGGCTATCAGGTCGCTTATGCGCTCCTGCGCGCCGACGTGAATACCGGGCGCTTCGACCGCCCCGTGCGTCCGGCTACGGAGGATGAGCTGTTGCGGCGATAGCCGAGGCTAACCTCCCGTCATGCAGGCACCAGATAGCACCGCGGCTGCACCAGACAGAAACTGACCCAACGGTCGCATCCCGGTTTACGATCCACCCTGCGCGGCAACGCCGCGCGCCAGGGAGGTAGAGATGATCGAGCGCGCATGGGAGCAGAGGATTGAGCCGCTCACGGTGCGCATCTCGACCGCCGTGCGGATCACGGGCTTGAGCAGATCCCGACTCTACGAGCTGATCCAGACCGGCGATCTCGAAACCGTGAAGGTCGGTCGAGCCACATTGGTCCTCTATGGGAGCCTGAAGACCCTCATCGGGGCGTGACGGTCATCATGCCTTCAGCATGAGGCGCCGGGCACGGCCCGCAATCAGGTTCGCAAACGGCTCGAAGCGGTTCGCCCTTGGCAGCGCGCGATCGAGGGCGCTCCCGGCGACCGTGATCTGACCGAGGGAGGCTTCGGAGATTTCCCTGACACGCCACCGCAAGTGGGATGCTTCAATGCCGACGTCTTCAGCGAAGCGATCCCAGTGTCGCGGCTCGATCTCCTCCAGCGTGCTCTTCTTCGCGATCTTCATGGCCAGCTTGGGCGACAGATCGGGATAGGCGACGGTCGACAGGAGGTCGTACAATGGTGCGAGCCGCACCATTCCATCGACGTGCAGCAGGCTGAAGTTCTTCGCATGGGCGTCGGCATTGCCGATCAGCAGATTGAAGATGGCAGCGTCCGCCAGCTTCAATATGTCCCCGGCCGGGCGCGTCGTCGCCTTGCGGACGAGCCCGAAGCCGTCCCTGAACGTCGGCCCACCTTCGCTGGCATATTTGCGCCGCGACGGAAAGGCCAGCGCCTGCGCGAAGTCCTCCTGATGCAGCCGTACCAGTCGCTCCTCGTGATCCCGCCGACGATCATAACGTTCGATAAGCAGGAATGCGTGGTCAGCGATGGTCCGGATCGCAACGCCCGCGACGTCCAGCCCGATCGCACGCGCCAGCGACATGCAGTAATATTCGTTCTCGGTCGTGCCTTCGAAGCGTGGGATCGGCGGCTTCAGGATATGGCTGGTGGGCTGCCCCGGACCCGGCAGCGCGATCCTGCCATCGACCACGAGCACCGGGAGCTTGGACTGGGCACCCGCCAAGGCAAGTCGAGGGCCGCCCTCGCCGGCCAGCATGGGGCGGGCCGGCAAACGCTCCAGCAGTGACAGCAACCGCGGGTCGTCGAGGACGTCGGGGCCCCGATCGAACGGATCAGGCAGCGTGTCTCCGTCCGGGAGCAGCGTAAGCGCGCCGGCAACCTCGCCACCCAGCTGTTCGAGCAGTCGGAAGTCGTTCCCGGCGGACACGCCCAAGGCACGGCCGATCGCGATGCGTTGCGATTCCTCGGGCAGCAGACCCTCGAAAAAACCCTGGCACTCACGGCGACCGTAGGGCTCGATCCGTTTCGGAAGCGAAAAGGACAATGCCGGCCTCGTATCGTCTGCCAGCCACCCGGCGACATAGGCGAACTGCATCTCGCCGTAGCGATCGAGCCGAAGATGGCCGGCGAGGTCATCACCCCACCAGATCGAAAGGACGTTGCTCATCGGCTCGGCCCCGACGGCTTCACGAGGGAAAGGTCGCAGCCGGACGTAACGAGCACATGGTGGGCGTTGGCCAGCGGCACGGCAGGCCTGCCTGCCTCGAGATCGACCATGAGGCGCACACCGAAGACGGACGCCACTGTAAGCTGCTTGCGGGGTAACCGCTGTGCCCTGAGTTCTGGCCGAACGACGCGATCGATGGCGACGGCGTCCCTATTCCCGATCGGTAACATCACCGGCAAAATCCCTCGCTCAACATCGATCATCCCCGATCGGTAAGACGCGCGGCGGGGTAGTCCCCCCTCCACCGTCTCTCCGATCGGGAATATGGCCCGGTGCTCAGCTGGTTCTGCCCGGCCTTCCCGCGGGGCGGCCTCGCTGTCGCCCGGCTTTCGACGTGCGCAGTCGCGACTTGACGGTGTCGGCTCTTGGGGCCCTCGGCGCTTTCGCGTTTTCGCGAAGGCCATCCAGATAGTCCGACCAGTGCTGCATCATGACGACGCGTTCGTCCCAATATTCGCCGCGCGCATAGGCGCGGCGCACCGACGACGCTTCCTGGTGCGCCAGCTGCCGCTCGATTGCGTCCGGATTCCACCGCCCCATCTCGTTCAGCAATGTCGCCGCCGTCGCCCGGAAGCCGTGCGCCGTCATTTCGCCCTGCCCGTAACCGAGGCGACGCAGGGCCTGATTGACGCCATTCTCGGACATGGGCCGCCTCAGGTTGCCGACGCACGGGAAAAGATAGAGATGGCGGCCCGTCATCTCGCGCAACTCCTCCAGCATCGCCAGCACTTGGCGGGACAGCGGTACGCGATGAGGCCGGCGCATCTTCATCCGGCTGGCCGGGATCGACCAGAGCGCCTTGTCTACGTCGATCTCCGACCACTCGGCCTGACGGAGCTCGCCGGGTCTGGCGAACAGGTGGGGCGACAACCGCATGGCCATCCTCGTGACGGCCCGGCCGGGATAACCGTCCATGGTCTTCAGCAGGATACCCACCTCTTCGGGGTCCGTGATCGCGGCATGATGAGTGGCCCTCGGCGTCGTCAGCGCGCCGCGCAGGTCGGCCGCCACGTCCCGATCGCAGCGCGCGGTCGCGATGCCGTAGCGAAAGATCCGGCTGAGGACGCTGCGCATGCGGCGGGCGCTCTCGTATCGGCCATCGGCCTCGACCTTGCGCAACACGGACAGGGCCTCGATCGGCGTGATGCCGTTGATCGGGTGCGAGCCGATCATCGGATAGGCCATGTCGAGCAGCCAGCGCATCTTCGCGAGGGTGACCTCGGCCAGTCCCTCCCTCTCGCATTTGGCAAGCCACTCGAGCGCGACGTCCCTGAACGTCGTTGCCGCGGCGAACTGCGCCGTGATCCGCGCGCGCTTCTTCTCGAGGACCGGATCGAGCCCGGCGGCAATCGCCCTGCGCGCCTCGCGGCATTTGTCGCGCGCTTCGGCGAGCGAGACGGTCGGCCAGGTTCCGACATGCAGGGTCCTGGGCGCGCCGCCGTATCGAAAACGGAATCGCCAGATCTTCGTGCCGGTCGTCTGGACGACCAGCGAGAGGCCCTGGCCGTCGGAGAGGGTATAGGACTTCGCCCTGGGCTTGGCCGAGGTGATATGGAGCTGCGTCAGCATCGTCGTGATCCCGGTTTTCTCCGGGCCGATCCAGCAGACGCAGAATGTGTCACATTTTGTGTAACATTTACTGGATTTTGCTGGATCAACCCGGACGGTTGCCAGCGATCGTCGATGAAATTATGCTTTGAAACCAGCCTGTTGCTGGACGCCTCTGGACGAATCCAGAGGCGGCAACTGGTGCCAGAAGAACACTCCTATTGGGCACCCAAGCGGCTGATCTTTCCCAAATATCTATGGCGGGAAAGCACCTGCACCAACAATAGCACCAACACATCATTCGGAAAAGGGTGAACGATCGTGGATGGGGCATCCTTCGAGGCAGGAGAATGCATGCGGACCGATTTTCATTTTCTCCCTCTGCGCTCACTCGCAGATAAGGCCACTTCGGGGGAAGGCGTAGCTGGTCTGGAGAAGGTTTCCACCGCTTTCGCGGTGGTGATCCAACCTCTTTACCAAAGTGGATATCTCGAGATCAGGGAGTAGAGTATTTGGCTTTCAAGTTTTTCCAATGATCATATTGGCTTTGGTTTACTGGATCGGGTTCTTCTTCGTCATTCAGCCAGAACTCCAGCCATTGCACGTTTCTCCGATAGACGGCTGATCGATGGGCGGGGTGAAGCTTCACATGGCCTTCGTCGGGATAGACGTACATATCGATCGGCCATCCACGATGACGTAGCTCGCTGTATGTGGTCAGACCTAAACGAAACTCGACTGACGACGCCTGGATAAGCAATGGGACAGGACGAGCCTTTACAGCGCTCTCCAGCATGCCATCGCGCCAGAAGCTCTGGTCGAAATAACGCGAAACGGGATAACCGCCTTGGATATAAAAGTCGGCGAGGCCTTCGCCGCCGAATGCCAACATAGTATCAGCTTGGCAGCAAGTGCTCAGGATCGCAGCCGAAAACAAAGTTGAATTCGCCAACGCGTACGTAGCAGTTGACGCTCCGTCGCTTTGCCCCGTTATAGCCACGCGCCGAGGGTCGATAATCCCTTCGTTCGTCAGCCGTTGGATGATCGTTTCGAATGACGAAACATTACTTCTTCGATCCATCCATCCTTTGTTGTTGGCCTGCATATATTCCTGCTCGTTCGTTACAGGCAACGTGTTGCCATACCGGGGCGGACGATTGAAACTCAGCACGGCAAATCCATGAGTTGCCAGTACCTGGATGGGATATTCATCCGCGGTTCCTCCTCGCAGAAAGCCGCGAGAATCATATTGTACGACCACCAAGGGCAACCTTCGATTGTCCTTCCGGTTGGGCGGGAGCACGAGATCGCCGAAGGTCGAAATGCCGAAGGAGTTGGTCCACTCTAAGCGCTTTACGGTTCCCAGCGCTAGCAAGGCGAACTCTGGGTTGGGCTCAAACACGGATCGCCGCGTACCGTCACGCAATGAAATTGCCACAATTGAGCGGGGGCTGGTCGAACCTTCGTGTGCGCACACCAGTTCGACCTGCACGAGCCTACAGCCAAAGATGGCGTCTTGCGTACTCAATAGGAGACTAGGCGCCGCCCGCCCGGGCCTCCAGGCATAAAATTCTGTAACACTATCAGCGATACCCGCTCGGCGTTCATACCAAAGCGTCTTACCATCGGGAGACCACCACAGTCCCTGAACATTAGAGCATGACGGCTGCTGACAATCGAAAGCTCGATCAGCGATGGTTGCCTTTAGCTGAGGCTTTTCATGATAGAGCTTGCCGGAAGTGTAGGAAAAAGCAGCGTTGGCACCGCCGGCGGAGGTGGCGAAGGCGATAGTGCCCTTGGGCCACGCAGAAGAAGGGTAGAGCAAATTTTCAGGCGCGGGCTGCATCGCCACGGGTTCGCCGCTGTTCGGATCAATCGCAAAATTCCTGAGCGGAATATCCGATGACACAAATGGCTGATCACTGGCATATGGTACGAAGCGACCATCATAGTGATATCCGCTTCGTCCCTCTATAGTGATCGCCGCGAGCGCATCGATCGTCCCAGGACGGCTGGAATAAAGAATTGCTCTCCCGTCATCGGACCAAGCCAACGCATCGATATCCACCGGGCTGGTCAATAGCTTTTGCGAACTACGCTTGCCTAGGTCGTACCGCCAAATCTCGGAGCGGTCGGCGAAGATTTTGATATAGGCAAGCGCATTACCCGACGGCGACCAGCGCAGAAGCTCGTCTTTGGGAACGCCTAGCGGGGGTTGCCCCACACCGAATCGATAACCTGAAAATGGGAGTATTTCCCCACCATCATCGATAACTGTCGGCTGTCCGTGGCCGTGCGTGGGTACAAGAACGATAGCGGTGCAGTAGCTGTCCGCCACCGCATCAGCCCGTCTCAGATGTAGCGCCAGCAGCGACCCATCGGGCGCGACCTGAAAGGGATCGGTGGAAATGGAAGTTAGCAGACTGCCGAAATCTTTCAGCCGGAGGAGATCATCCGTTGAGATATCCCTTTTTTTATTGGTATCCGTTTGGCCAGTAGACAGGGCGCAGCGGTGCGTCTGAGCCCGCAATGTCGAAGGTGTGAAGGCGGTAAGTATGATGATTATTAGCGCAGATTGAAATATATTTTTTCTCATAACCATACCCATGGATTTGTAAAAAGCTGATTTAATTACCAATCCTTTGATATTGTTACACTTACAAAGCGACCAATAGATGAGTAATTGGTTGAATCATAATTGACGTAATAGGACTGACCGCTAGTGGGTTTAGCGTACGGCGGCCTTTTGTTGAAGATATTTTGCGCGCTCACGATTATACTTACATTCTGAAGCGGCCCATCGTGGTTCTGTGTATTATACCGGATCGAAGCATCAAACGTCGTCTGTGAATCTATTCGTACGGATGGGGTGGACCGATTATCTTCCAGGCCACTCATATGATTGACGTAGGTCATCAGAGATAAAGCATCATTCGCCCAACCGAGGCTGGCTCGTGCTTTAAAGCGAGGGGGATTAAATATCGTCCCGGCAAGCGGTGTGACCGGCAAGCTTTCACTGATTTTCTGATTAGACCACAGCCAAGATCCATTTGAGTTTATCAAAATAGAAGAGGAATCGAGCAGGAATCTGTAGTTCATTGATATATCAATGCCATGAATATTTTGGCGAGCTGCATTTACATATCTATTGTTGAGAATGGCAACGATGTTATTCTCGGCCCCAGTTCCACCGTAATTGTATGTATTGTCAGCTCCTGCTAAAATTTCGTCAACTACGCTTTGGGACGGGTCGTACGTTATAAATGAATCGTAGGGCGAACTCCCGGACAATACGCTCGAAGACGCCGCGCCGGGTACGGGCTGAACGATCCGATCCTTGTAGTTAACATGGAAATATGTGGCTTGCAGGTTCAGTCGCGGTATACTGACAGGATGGACCGAAAGAGTCGTGGACCAAGAGGTTGCCTTTTCTGGTTTGAGGTTCGTATTGCCGCCAACGTCAACCAGTAGTATTGAGCCATTATTAAATCTCTGCTCTCCACCAAAATATGAAACGGGGTATAGGTAAGCCAATCTATCGGCAAACTTATAATACAGCATTGGAGCCTTGAAGGATTTACCCCAAGTAGCCTTTATCTCGACCGACGGTGAGATCCCGTAAATCATCCCGATCTTGGGCACGGCTACAGACGCAATTTGTGGATAGCGTTCATACCGCAACGCTGCGTTTACGATCAGCTTTTCCAATAATGGAGAGCCTTGACCAGGCTTTACAAACGGTACAGATATTTCAGAAAATGCGTAGAAACTGCTAATGGAGCCATCGTTATCTGTAGCTGAAGTAGTATAGCGCACTGTTTCGTAGTGGTTGTAACGGTACCCACCTCCGGCAACGAGATCGAGGGTATTGCCGTTGATAGTGGCTAATGGTCCCGATGCGTAGGCTTCAACACCGCCCAAAACATTGCAATAACAACCGCGAGTCCTTGCACTAGCTGCACCATTATAGAAGGTAGTTTGGTCATATTCGGTCTTGCTGCGAGCGTACGTGCCTGAAACACGTAAATCCCATTTGGAGCCCAGAGACAGCCGGACGGAAGGCGATACTGAAAAGTCGCGGGTCGTTGGGGTATTTGTGTACACATACCCGGAAGAAGTGGCTTGTGAGGAAAACGCAGTTCTCACATTGTAGGTGGCGTCAAGGTACGCCTCGATACTCGAAGAAATGTTCTGCCTTCCAGAAACTACCAGACTATTCTGATTTATTTTGGGGTACAGCGTGTTTCCGGCTGGCATATATTTCGTAAATTCGCGCTGATTGGAAAAGATCGCAGAATTTTCGTCATGGCTGAATGCGGCCATGATTCCCCCCGTGGACCATGTTCGACCAGCGACAGCGCTATATTGTTGCTTGAAGTCGCCGCCATCGGTTGCGCCGCCGACATTGGTCAGCAGGGACAGGCCATTGTAGTTCTGCTTCAGAATGACATTCACTACGCCGGCCACAGCATCTGAACCGTAAACAGCCGACGCCCCATCGGGGACAACCTCGATGCGGTCGATGGCGGCGAGAGGAATTGCACTGACATCCACTGCCTGGACAAAGGACCCGAACGAGAGGCGGTGACCATTCAGTAGGGTGAGAGTAGCATCGGCTCCCAATCCTCTCAGGTTAGGGGACGAGCCGGAATTGAGATTCTGATTGGTAATGCCAATGGCACCCGCAGTCACACCGGGATTTTGCCCGCCGCTGAAGTTTTGTGGGAGTGCGCGCATTGCTTCGCCGGCGTTGGTTTGCCCTGCCATCCGAATCTGATCGGTTCGCAACACTGTCGTCGGGGATGCAGTCTCACCGCCTTCAACTCGCGTTCCAGTTACGACAATCTCAGCACCCTCGCTATTGGCCGCGGCGCCTCCGGCGATGGCTTCCCCCATCGGGGCCGCTTGGATAGTGATGATGCCATTTGAACCCACGCGAGAGGCTACTAGGCCCGTCCCTTCCAGCAATCTCCGCAGCGCCTCCTCGACGGAGAAATTACCGCGAACCTGATTGGTGCGCTTTGATTGGACGGTGCTGCCGCTGGCGATGATCTGAACGCCAGCCTGCTTGGCAAAAATCGGAATGCTACGCGACGCCGATTGCGCGGGCACATTGAACGTCCTCGTCTGAGCCATCGCCGGGCTGGCACTCACCATCATCACGGCCGCTGCTGCGCCCGCCATCAATTGCTGTTGAACCGAAAGTCCGGAAAGTCCCCGCATTATATTTCTCCCCGCAACCGCAAACATTGCGGCCGTTGAAGAAAGGACGGTCGAGTGGAACCCTTCCGATGCGGGTTGTCAAAAAAAGTTCACGGATCACTGGGACAGGTGAATGGTGTCACCTTCAACCCGCAAGCGCGCGCGCATCGTCGCGCCGATCGCTTGGCCAAAGGCTTCCGGCTGATCGACGCGGAAATAACCCACGAGTGATTCCCGTCCTAGGGCTGGGGTATCGATCACGATTTTGCGCGCATTGTAGCGGTTCAGTTCGGCCACGGCATAATCAAGGCTCTCGCCGTTGAGAGCCAATTCTCCCGTTCGCCAGGACAGGGTTCTATCAATCGCGCCGTCGGCGGACGCAACTTTGATCGGCCGGGCATCGTCGGTTATAAAACTTTTTGATCCGGCTGCGATCCGGGTGCGCTGTCCCTCATGTCCCTCGACCCAGGCTTCGACCACGCCCTCGGTGACGAGCACATCGATGCCTTTGTCGTGACGGCGAACGGAAAATGCGGTGCCGACCGCCTGTATCCGGACCTTGCCCGCCTCGACTACGAACGGGCGGCTCTTATCGTGTGCCACCTGAAACCAAGCCTCGCCGTCGTTCAATCGCACGTCGCGGCGCTTGTCCGCCATGGTCACTGCCACGTCGCTGGCAGTATTGACCGAGGCCACTGACCCGTCAGGTAGCGGCACGCGCCGGATTTCGCCCAATGCGGTCCTAATCTCGATCGGCGCGGGGCGCGTCAGGATGAAGCCGGTGGCGCCGATCGCCGTCAGCCCCGCAAGGGTGCTTCCGCCGATCAGGAAACGGCGGCGCGTCCAGACCGACGGATCGTCGTCATTCGATGTTTCGGTAGGTGCATCAGCCAGTGCGCGACCGCGATCCAGATAGGCAAGCGCCGCCTCGGCACGCAGCAACGCACCTTGCCGCCGCTCATCGGCGCGCAGCCAGTCATCGAGCGCCTGCTCCTCCGCAGAGGTCAGCGCCCCTTCGCCAAGCCGGATCGCCCAGCGCGCGGCGTCGTCGTCATTCATGGCGCTGCTCGTCACGTTCACTCTCTTTCCTGCTCCCTCGCGGTGATGGCATCGCTTCGACGCTCTCTCCCGCGATCGCTTTCAGTATCAGCTTGAGGCCCCGTATCGCCTGCGCCTCCACCGTATGTTCCGGAATACCGAGCCGTTCGGCGATCTCCCGCTGCGGCACGCCTTCGATCCGGCGCATCTCGAAGATCACCCGGCACCGGTCGGGCAGTTCCGCGATCAGCCGCCGGACCCGCTCCAGTTCCTGACGCGCGCTGGCCCGCCGTTCCGGACCGGGATCGTCGTCGGCCAGCGCCAGCGCGTCTGCTTCTGTCAGGCTGTCGATCCGCACGATGCGGTTATGCCGGATGCGATCGAGCAGCACGGATCGCGCGGTCGAGAAGAAATAGGCCCGGCCGCTGCGGATGTGCGAGACATCGTCGAGCCGGGCGATCTTCACATAGGCATCCTGAACGATATCCCCGACCTCGTCTTCCGGCACGGCCATTCGCCTGAGCCGGGCGCGCAGATCCGCCTCGTGAGGAACCACATGGCTTCCCACCCAGGCGACAATCTCGCGCCGGTTTCGCGTCACATCAGTGGATCCATTCAGTTGATCCTGTCTGCCATCATCTCAGAAGACGGTCGCAGACTCCATTTCCGATGGGGCGTCTCAAATTTTTATATGGTTCGGTGCACGCCGGTTGAAAGGCAGCGTCAAGTACATCGCGATCGAACGAGAGAGGGTGACGGAAATCGCCGTGCTCAATCAGTTATCTGGCCATTGCCGAAAGCAAATACTCTCGATGCGCCCTAAAACCTTCCGATCTCATGGAAATAGTGTTCAACGGAAAGATGCTCGTCAGCCGTCTATGGACTCGAAGGCGCGAGAGGAGCACTTCGAGATGCTAAACATCCAATGTGCGGTTATTGTAGGAAATAGTCCACAACAGTTTTCTACTTCGATATTTCCGCCGAAAGATTTTCGGGCTTATGATCCGCCCGGTAACGAAGGTGAGAACTGGTAGATGGGTGCGGTAGCCCATGCTGCTGCCGCAGGTCATCACCGATTTCCGGAAACTCGCTGAGGCGGCGGATGGCATGGCCGTGCTAACGGCGCTGGTTGAAAGCGCGGCCAGCGATATGGGCTTCCCCTTTATCGCCATGCTCCATTCGCGGAGCCTGCTCCGCGGTTCGCCGCTGTTGATAAGACATGATAATTATCCGGCTGGCTGGGATCGCCGGCTGATCGGACGCGGCCAGAATGTCATCGACCCGATCCTGTCGATCGCCCGCCGCCGGGTTTCCGGCTTCCTCTGGTCGGATGTGCTGAAACGAAGCGACCTTTCGCGGCAGCAGCAGACGATCGTCGATGCCGCCTACCGTGTCGGTATGCGAGAGGGCTTCACCATCCCGACCAACGTGCCCGGTGAGCCGGAAGCCTCGATCAGCTTCGCTAGCCGCTCAGCGCGCCCCGTCGGGCTGGAGCGCCAACTGATCATGGAGTCGATCGGCCGCATCACCTTCGAGGCCGCGCGCCGCATCATGGGGTTAGGGGTGGGCCAGTCCTTGCAAAGGCCGCTCCCGCCGCGCGTGCAGGAATGCCTGTACTGGATCGCACAGGGCAAGACCGATCAGGACATTGCCGACATTCTCGGCATCGGCCTCGAAACCGTGCGCACCTACGTCAAATCGGCATTCCGCCTTTTCAATGTCATCACCCGCGCCCAGCTGGTCTATCGGGCGGTGGCGCTCGGATACATAGATTTCGTGCCGTCCATTCCCCCGTCCGGGTGAACAGACTGCGACGGCCCGTGCTGCTTCTTGTGCGGCTCCTTTTGTTCGGGAGCCATATCCATGATCCGCATCTTCAGAGGCTATTGCCTCGATCATCCCGTCGACGCCGCCATGTTCGAGGATCGGCGGCGCCTGTTCCATGATCTCATGCGCTGGGATGTGCCTATCGTCGCCGACCGCTTCGAGATCGACCAGTTCGATACCGACGAGGCTACCTATGTCGTCGATGTCGGGGAAGACGGCCTCCATCGCGGGTCGATACGGCTGCTGCCGTCGACCGGTGCCCACATCCTCGCCGACCTGTTCCCGGCATTATCCGACCGGGCGGTCCCCTGCGGCCCAGAGATCTGGGAGATCACCCGCCTGTGCCTGCCGACGCGGTTGGGCGCAGCCTGCCGCCTCGAGGTCCGCAATCGCCTCATCAGCGCAATGGTCGATCATGCGCTCCTGTCGGGCATCCGTACGCTGACCGGCGTGGTGCGTCCGGGTTTCCGGACGAGCGTGCTGGCGATGGGCTGGGAGGCCGCGCCGCTCGGCCCGGTGCGCGAGATCGGCGGAATGGCGCTCGGCGCCTTCCGCATCGAGATCGACGAGGACACGCCCGCGCGGCTTATCCGCACCGGCATCTACACGCCCGCTCCGGTTTCGGCCGTCGCGGCCGCGGCATGAGGAGCGGGACGATGCACCCGCACCTCGACTTCCACGCCGCCGAACTGCGCGGCCAGGGCTATACAATTATCCGCAATGTCGTGGCGCGGTCGCTGGCCGAGGCACTGAGCGCTGATCTGGACGCGCGCTTCGCGCAGACGCCCTTCTGCGACGGCGATTTCTACGGCCGGCGGACCAAGCGGTTCGGCAGCCTACTGACCCGATCCGCTCACGCCGCGGCTTTCGTCCAGCATCCGCTCGCACTGGGGCTCGCGGAAGCCATGCTCGGTCCGTACTGCGACCGGATCGCGCTCAACCTGACCCAAGCGGTCGAGATCCATGGCGACGCGCTGGCGCAATATCCCCATCGCGACGAGGATATGTGGCAGGGTCCGAAGGGCGAGGTCGAATATCTCATTAACATCATTTGGCCGCTGACGCCGTTTACCGCCGACAATGGCACGACCCGCCTCTGGCCGGGCAGCAATCATCACACCGGCACGTCGGTTCGCGAGGAAGAAGCCATCGTCGCCGACATGGCGCCGGGCGATATGCTGGTCTTTCTCGGCAGCACGCTGCACGGCGGCGGCGAGAACCGGACGCCCTTACCGCGTCGCGGCCTGATCGTGAGCTATTGTCTCGGCTGGCTGAAGCCCTTCGAGAACCAGTGGCTGGTCTATCCGCCCGAGATTGCGCGGGCCTTCTCGCCCGAGCTCGCCGCGCTGATCGGCTATGCCCAGCATCGGCCCAATCTCGGCAATGTCGAGGGGCAATGTCCATCAACTCTCCTATGGGGCGATGCGGCCGAATATCGCGCGGCGACTGATGCCTTGCGGGCCGACCAGGCAGAGGCGCTGCGACACCATGTCGCCGAACAGGAGGCCGCAAAGGCGGGATTGTTGGGCGGCTAGTGATCGCAAGGCATCGGAGCGCCTGCGGTGGTTGCCGGCGACGATTGGTGGGACGGGCAAGCCTATGCCCGTCTGCTTACCGGCGACCGCCGCTGTTTCGCCTGGGAATGGCTGCGGCGCACGCCAGCCTATATCGATGCTTATGGCACCGACAGCATGGCGGCGTCGGCTTTCGGGCTGTTGCGCTATGAGGATCCGTCGCTTGATGCACTGTCCGCCCGGCCGTTCTGGTGCGCGGGCATGGATCGCGCCGTGCTGCACGCGGAAGCTCTGACGGCACAAAGCCCCGACATGTTCGACCTCGCCTGTCTCTCTCGCTTCGCGACGCTCCTCGCCGATCGCGGCGAGCATGTCCTGTTATCGGATGGTCTCCATTCGGTCCGACTAGACATGATCTCTGGCAGTCTGGCGACCGGACCCGTCGCGTTGCGCTGGCGGATCGATGGGATCGCTGACACGGGGCGGCAGATACTGGCGCTCCGCCAGTTCCTGGCTCTGGCGCGCAGCGGCCGCTTCTCCCGCTCGCTTTATCCGGCAGAGCGACGCGCGGGCCGGTGGGTCAGGATGCTGCGCGTGCATGACGCACTTGCGTCCGGCGCTATACATCGCGAAATCGCAGGCGTGCTGTTCGGTGCCGATGCTGCCGGACCACGCTGGCGCGTGACCGCCAATTCCTGCCGGCTACAGGTCCAGCGCCTTGCCTCCGGCGCACGGCGTTCAATCACGGCAGGACCGGCCGCATGGCTTGGCCATGACGGTTGAATGGAGACGCGCTTCTGCTCAGTCCGCCGTATCGGGCTTGCGGACTTTGGTCGCGGTCAACGGGTGCAGCATTTCCCATGGCGCGATGCCCAGTGCCTCGGCCAGATTCTCGAGCTTGTCGATCGACAGGCCGTATTTTCCGTTCTCGAGATCGCTGATGTAGCTGCGGTCGATCCCGGCGACGGCCGCCAGCTCTTCCTGCGAAACCTTGCGCACGAACCGCAGTGCTTTCAGATTCTCCGAGACAATTTTCCGCACGCCGATCATCGCGTCGCATTGTCGTTCTTTCCTTCGTTCGCGCTGTCGGAAATAGTCCTCAAATATCGTGGCCAACTTTGATGCGGACTTATGAGATTTGCCGCGAACCACGGTTCGGCCGAGCGACATTGCGACGTCAAGGGGCCGCATCCCCACAATAAAGCTAGCGCGATGGGTAACGTATCTGTTACCCCGCGCTCACGCATCTGCGGAAATGTTAAAACGTGGCGCTTTTTCGATCGTAGCCAGAACGGGATATGGAACAGCGTCGATGCTGACACGCAGCGTTGGAGATATGATGAAGGCGCGTGTGGAGCGAGACCCTGGCTTCGCAACGGCGTTGTTTCATGAAGCCGCCGAAAATTTGCTGAATGGCGAACCGCAGACCGCCCGACTGATGCTGCGCGAACTGGTCAATGCAGCGGTAGGTTTCGAGACGCTCGCCGCCGATATCCATAAGCCCAGCAAGAGCCTGCACCGCATGCTGTCCACGAATGGCAATCCGAGCATGGACAATCTTGCTGCGATCCTTGGTGCAATCCGCCGGCGGCTTGCCGCTGGCGAACCGCAAACCCATGCGCGGGACCAGTCGGCCGGGAGACCATGCAACTGAGCTTCCCAAAATCGATGGGCTGGACCCGCGCAATTAGAACATATATGGAACAAATGTCGATCAGGGGGCTGTTAGGCGGGACATGAGCGTACACATCAATCCGGGGCAAACAGCTGAGACAGAACAGCTATCGGTCCAAGACGCCCGCGCACGGTGCGCAGCCATTCGCCATATGGCACGCGCCTGGTCTGAGACGCTCGACGAGGACGGCCGGGACGAAGCCGTGATGGCATTCGTGCTCGAAGCCATGCAGGTTTTCGAAGAGGCGCCGGACGCCGATACCGGTCATCATGGCGATCTCCCGCAACCTGAGGCGCAACTAGCCTGGTCGGCGGGACTTGCGGCGGCGGCGCTGCCGCTGCTCGAAGCACTGCACTGGTTGACGAGCCTGTACAGTGGCCTGCTGCCCGGTGAGACCAGAAGCCGTCTTGGGGCATTCTACACGCCACCGGCGCTGGCTGCGCGCCTTCTCGATCAGGCCGAAGAAGCCGGACTGGACTGGGCGACGGCGCGCATCCTCGATCCGGCCGCAGGCGGTTCGGCGTTTCTGGTGGATGCGGCGCTGCGTATGCGCGCCGCTCTTCCGGACTGCGCCCCCGAATTCGCTCTTGCCCAGCTCGCCACGCGGCTGAAAGGCATCGAACTTGATCCCCAAGCCGCGCGGATCGGGCAGCGCGCCGTGGAGATCGTGCTCGCGGACCTAGCCAAAGCCGCGCATAGGCCCGTACCGTCCATTGTCGTGCAGGGCGACAGCCTCACGGCGAAACCTCGCGCCGACTATGACCTTGTCGTCGGCAATCCACCTTATGGCCGGATCACGCTGTCGCCCGAACTGCGGCGGCGCTTTGCGCGTAGCCTGTACGGTCATGCCAATCTCTATGGCATCTTCACCGACATCGCCTTGCGGTGGACCAAGGCGGGCGGCCTTATCGCCTTTCTGACGCCGACCAGCGTCTTGTCCGGCCAGTATTTCAGTGCGCTGCGCGGCCTCATCGCGCGACACGCCCCGCCTGCGGCGATCGATTTCGTTCATGCCCGTCGAGGGGTGTTCGAGGATGTGCAGCAGGAGACAATGCTGGCGGTCTACCGCAAGGGTAGGAGATCGCGCCGCGCGCAGATCCATTATATCCATGTCGACAGCGCCACCGAAACCCGCATCGTCCGCAATGGCATGGTCACCTTGCCCCAGAAGCCGGAGGGGCCGTGGCTGGCGCCGCGGCAGGCAGAGCATAGTGCGTTGATCGCTCGGGCAGAGGCTTTGTCCGACCGTTTGGGCGATCTTGGGTATCGCGTCTCGACCGGACCGCTTGTCTGGAACCGGTACAAACCCCAATTGAAGGACAGGCCCTCCAAGGCCGCGCGTCCGCTGATCTGGTCGGAAGCGGTCTGCACCGACGGTCTTTTCCGGTTCCGCGCGGAAAAGAAAAATCACAGCCCATATTTTGCGCTCAAGCCGGGCGATGACTGGATGCTGGTCACGCAGGCGGCGGTGCTGGTTCAGCGCACGACCGCGAAGGAACAGCGGCGGCGTATTATCGCAGCCGAGCTTCCGGGGGCATTCGTCGCCGAGCATGGTGGGGTCGTGGTGGAGAACCACCTCAACATGATCCTACCGGTGGGCAAACCCAAGGTGCCTCCGGCCGTTCTCGCCGCGCTGCTCAACAGCGCCATTGTCGACCAATTGTTTCGCTGCATCAGCGGGAGCGTCGCCGTTTCCGCTTTCGAACTCGAAGCACTCCCGCTTCCCGCACCGGCTGCGCTCGCGCCGCTTGCGAAGCTGGTCGGCACGGGCGCTGATCGCGAGGCGCTCGATCAGGCATGCGCCGCCCTCTATGGGATGACCGCATGAGCCGGTCGCTCCCGCCCTATGTGCCCGTTGCGACAGTAGCGGCCCGACTGCCGCTGATTTTCCCGGAAGGCACGCCGAACCGCGGTTACTGCATTCGTGAGTTGGCCGCGCGCACGATCTTCACCGCGCTTTATATCGGCGCCTTAGAGGGATCGGGCCAATATTTTGGTCCGGTCCATGTCTATCGCATGACGCAAGAGCGATCGGAGGTGGCGCTCAACGAGATGCGCCTCGATTATGCGAGCGCCGTGCTCAGCCGTAAGGGCGGAATCGTCGATGGCCGTCGCTGGTATGCCGACAATACGCGCGAGCCGATCCGCGATGAAACCCTGCGTGATGGGCTGGTCGCGATCGGGGCGGTCACGCGGCGTGAGGATCTGCCGACCACCTCGGGCCTGCCGCGCTATGCGCTGGTCGCGGATTTTGCAGGCCTGTTCGATCCGGCGCTGGAAGGCCCGGCGCTCGACGAGGCGATCGCGGCGTTTCAGGCCGGCTATCTCAGCAAGAGTGCGCTGGCGCGCGTATCGATCCTGCTCGCAGGCGCGGCTGCGGGCGCGAACGGGCCGCTGGTCACCTTTCCCAGCGGCGAAACGCGTCAACTCGCGCCGGGACCGAGTTCGATTATCGCGAAAGCTGTCGTCGAGGTGTTTGCCAAGGCGTTTCTCACGCAGCCAGCCGTGCTCTGGCTCAGCGAAAGCGGCAACAAGGTTGTGTTGCGCGATGACCGCATCGCCGCCGCCATCGGCCTCAAGATCGAAGCCGACAAGAATCTTCCCGACCTGATCCTTGCCGATCTGGGCGATGGCCATGCCAAATTGCTGTTCGTCGAAGTTGTAGCAACGGACGGGGCGGTCACCGAGCGCCGGCGTGGCGCGCTGCTCGAACTGACACGCGCTGCCGGTTTTCCCGATGAGCAAGTGGCGTTTCTGACCGCCTATGACGATCGCGAGGGCCAGGGATTCAAGAAGACGGTCGCGCAACTCGCTTGGGGAACCTGCGCATGGTTCATGTCGGAACCCGATCAGCTCGTAGGGATGATGGATGAACGGGGCGAAGCTGGGCGGTCGCAATGGCTTTTGACATCGCTGCCCGGGAAGCCGTGATGGTGGTTCAAGGCAAACCCGTTCGATCCGTGTTGATCAGCGATGTCGACAATACCTTGTTCGATTGGGTGCAGATCTGGCACGCGGCCTTCTCGTCCATGCTCGAGGAATTGCTGCGCCTCAGTGGTTTGGATGAAGCCACATTGCTGCCCGAGATCCGTGCCGTGCATCAACGTGCCGGAACGTCGGAATATGCGTTTCTCATCGGAGAGGTAGAAGCCTTGCGCCCGGCTGCCGGTGACACGCCGGTTCTGGATTTCTACGCACCCGCGATCGAAGCCTATAGGACGGCACGCCAACAAGCCCTCGAATTCTATCCAGGCGTCGAGCAGACGCTCAAAGCGTTACGGCAGCGAGGAACCCTCATCGTCTGCTATACGGAATCACTGGCCTATTATTCCCAATATCGCTTTCGAAAACTGGGCCTCGATCATTTGGTCGATTATCTCTACTCGCCGGGAGACCATGATTTGCCGGATGGAATGTCGCGGGAGGATATTCGCTTCCACGAGGCGGCACATTATGAGCTTGAACGAACCCAGCATCGCTTCACGCCACCCGGCGAATTGAAGCCAAATCCGGATATCCTGTCATCGATCCTGCGCGACCTGGGGGTGCGGCACGATCAGGCCATTTATGTCGGCGACAGCGCGCACAAGGATATCTGGATGGCACAGCGGGCGGGTGTGCTCGACGCGCAAGCCCTTTATGGCGCTGCGCAACATCGTGAGGCTTATGCCTTGCTCCGTCAGGTGTCGCATTGGTCAGATGATGATGTCGAGCGCGAACGATTGCTGATCGGCAAGGATCATGTGTTGCCAACCTACCGGCTGAACGGATTTGCCGACTTGCTGGATATCGTCGAATTTACAGCCTTCGAAGGGGTTCCGGTATGAGCGCCAGCGACGATATCCAGATCGAGATCTGGAAAACGATTATCGATGTGCAGAAGCACTTCAACGAACTGGAAATGCGCGTTCGTAATGTCGCTGTCACTGTGCTCGCTGCTTTTCTGGCAGCCGCGGGCTTCACGATGAAAGAGAATATGCATGTTGCGCTTGGTTGCGCGCAGATTTCTCTGACATCATTGGTCCTGGCTGGCGGAACCCTCTGCTGGCTCGCATTCTATGGCATGGATCGGTTCTGGTATCATCGTTTGCTCATCGGAGCCGTCCGGCAGGGCATGATCGCTGAAGATGCCTTGGCGGAACGCTATCCGGCAATTCGCCTGACCAAAGCTATCGGCGACGCCAGCCCCATAAAAATCGGTAGGATCCGCGTTCATTCGAGCCGAAAAATCGACATCTTCTATCTTCTGATTGCGATCCTGTTGGCGCTTGCCGCCGTGGTTTCGCTCTTGCAGCCTTCTCGTCCTGTCGCGGGGGTTCCCGGCGCGGCTCTCACCGAGCAGCAGGATCGGGCAGCGCCTCCCCGGAAACCGGAGGGGCGCAAAACTGATGTGGCACTCCCGATTCCGATGCGTGTGGAATCGTCACCGCCGGCCGAACCGCTAGCAGAGGCGACTAATCGGCGCTGAAGTAGCTTTTTCCGCTGATGCCTGCCCGATCGAAAAATGCCTGGTTTCGGCCCCGGGCGTCATCCAGCAGCGCGTCCCAGCCGATCAGTTCGATCGAGCCACGGAATCCGTCGCGCGGTTGATAGACACGCCCGCGTCCATCCGCTGTGCGTTGCCAAGTGTAGGTCCACTCATCCAGTTTGCCGACAATATCGGCGACGATAAAACAATAGAATACCGTGCGATCATCGAGCTTGATCGGCCGGCCTTTAACATCGGTCATCGTTCCGGACTGGAGCCGTCGGACATAGCGCTCGACTTGCTGGTGCGGGTTCTCGTCACTGGAATAGCTGGTTCGACCCGGTCGCTTGAATTCGATGAGCAGGACCTTTGACGGTTCCTCGACCTGCCGAAGCCCGTGGACATAATCGAAGATCAGGACGTCGGGACGCTCGTCGCTGTCAGTTGCGGCGGACAGGGTACTGAACTCGGCATCCGAACTGAAATATTGCGCGAACGTCAGCCGCTCATCGACGATCCACAGATCATGCGAACTGGCGGGATCCACCTTTTTCGTTCCGTCCGTAAGGGTGTTCACTCGAAGCGGACAGATGAACGAGTGCAGCACATCCTCTCGCTGATAAGCACTGTCGCGCGCATCATCCCGGACCTTCTGCAAAAGGATTTCGATGAAATCGAGGACGACCTTTCGCCGGATGATATATTCCGCAAGACTGCGTTGTTCAGCCTCCTCGATCGCCTTCCCGGCTTCGGTCACCGCATCCGTGAAGGAGGACGCGCTTGCCGTGCCGTCCTTCAGCCGTGTCAGCACCGCACGGATCTTCTCGGCCTGACGTTGGTCCCGACGAAAGCGCTCTCGGGAAAGATGTCCATAGATAGCGTCGTCGTTCAGTTCGCCCGAGGGGATTTTAGCCTGGAGTTCGTCGGTGTCGCCGAATGCGACCGATGGATAGGATTGCGTAATCTCGTCGATGATCTCCCGCTGTTGCCCGCTCAGTTCCGCCAGAGGCTCGGCCAGGAATCGCTCAATTTGCGAAAAGCACACATCATTGATGATGCGATCGAGAATAACATCTTCGAACATGAACGCCGTGCGTTCCTGATTGACGTTCGCGTCCAGATATTCGCCCGTCAGGATCGCATGAAACACACGATCTCCATCCGCACCGAAATATTTGAGGCCGAGTTTCCCGTCGATACTGCGCGAATGAACGGTGCGGTCATGCGCGATGAAATGCACGAAGTGCGAGCCTTTGAGATCGGCGCTGGCGACCTTGTCGCATTCCATCAACGTCAGGAAGAGCGTTCCATAGTCTTCCGTCTGCAGCGTAATCGCGGTCTCCTTGCGGTGGACGATGCGATCGATGTCTTCGGGATAGTGACGCGCTTCGTCGCCGACATGGACCATGATGGCCGGGCACCGGCCGCCAATGAAAGTCGGGAGGAAGTGGGACGTCAGGTGCTGGAACACGAAGCTGTCGCGACCGGGGAACCGGCCAAGATAACCATTGTCGCGCAAGCCATCGAACCGCACGTGGAAGGAAGAACCGCCGGCGTCCGGATCAGATCGTTCCGAATAGTCGGTGATTTGATCGTCGTTGGAGAGCTGGAAATGGAATTCCCTGCGGATCGCCTCATCCTTGCGAACGAACACGGTCGATACGCGGATGGACTGGAAGCAATCGAGCCAGAGCAAGCGCCCGACGCCCTTGCCACCTATCGTAATCTTGTTGTCGGTATCCGTGGTGGTGAAGGCCTCCCAGTTTCGATCGTCGAGGCCGACACCATTATCTTCCACCGTCGCCCAGACATTCTCTTTGCGCCGACTGGTGTTCACGGTGACGACCACCCGGCCTTGGGTGGCGACCGTGTCACCAAACTTGGCCTGGACCGAATGAATGGCGTTGCTGATGGCTTCAAACAACGGTTGCATGGCGGCAGCGACCGACGTCGGCTTCGGCAGCCGGTCGATTCTTTTGACGAGATTGGGGCGTAGAGACGGCATGGTTGAATAAGTCGCTGTGCTGGTTGCCCCAAGTCAAGGCGAATGCACGTCGCACCGGAAAATCGAAAGACGCCTCATGCGGACATCCGCATGACCGCGCTCTACGCCGCGCCGGACCGGCGCTCTGCTGAGCCCCTGACGGGTCTCCGCCTTCGGTAACGATCGCATGGCGCAAGGCCGCGCGGATGCCCGGCCAATGGTCGCCGCGCCTCTCTGCGCGGCGGCGTTGTCTGTGGCCTCTCCCGGTGGCGCGGGAGTGGGCGGCGCTCCCTGCTAGACCCGTCGCGGCCTGCGGCAACCCCTGCGCTGCGCTTGGGGTGCTCCATTGCATTGCGCCCTTCGGTGCCGCCGTCCGCTTGCACGGGCCTTTCCGGTCGCATCTCGCCGCCCACCCCCGCTTCCGGGGGAGGCCATGCTGGTTTTGGGGCGGTTCAGGAGGTGAGCCATGCGCCAGAAGACCAACCATCGTGCGCGGCGAGAGGCCGGGGATCAATCCGCCGCGTCCCGCGCCAGTCTCTATGACGAGGTGACCGCGAAGATCATTGCCGAACTGGAAGGCGGGCGCATCCCGTGGGTGCAGCCATGGGGCAAGGTCGGAGCCTCGACTCCCGGCCTGCCGCGCAACGCGGTGACCGGACGCCATTACTCCGGCGTCAATGTACTGCTTCTGTGGGGCGCACTGTTCGAATACGGCTATCCCTCGCAGGGCTGGCTTACCTTTCGCCAAGCCCTCGATGCCGGGGGCTGTGTCCGCAAGGGCGAGCGCGGCGTCACCGTGGTCTATGCCGACCGCTTCACGCCCGAAGGCGAGAAAGCCCGCGCCAAGGAGGCGGGCGAGGATGCGCGCAGCGTTCCCTTTCTCAAACGCTTCACCGTGTTCAACCTCGCGCAATGTGAAGGTTTGCACCCCGGCCTCGCGCCCGATCCCGAACCGCTGCCCGACCGCGAGATCGTTCCGGTTGCCGAACAGGTGATCGCCGCATCGGGCGTCGATTTCCGTATCGGCGGCGACAAGGCCTATTATGTCCCGTCCGCCGATTATGTGCAGGTGCCGCCGCAACCGGCCTTTTACGACCAGATCAATTTCTACCGGACGGCTCTGCACGAACTCTGTCACGCCAGCGGCCACCCGTCGCGCCTGAACCGTAATCTGGTGAACGCCTTCGGATCGAAGGATTATGCACGGGAGGAACTGATCGCCGAAATGGGATCGGCCTTCCTGTGCGCCGAGCTCGGCATCGTGCCGACCGTGCGCCATGCCGACTATATCGCCTCATGGTTGGAGGTTCTGCGCGAGGATAATCGCGCCATCTTCCGCGCCGCCTGCGCCGCGACGAAGGCCGCCGACTGGCTGCTGTCCCGACACCGCGAGAAGCGGGATGCGGACGAAAGGATCGCGGCATGATCCTACTCTCCCCGGAGCTTCGCACCGCCTTGCGCGCGAACGATCGCCGCCACCGTGCTGCCGGGGATGGTGGACAGGCCGAATCTTGGAACGAGACGCATGGCTCGTTCGACCCGCTGCCCGTGGTCAAATTCTTCAATCCCGTGGGCGCGGCGACGTGGCTGGCGACCGAGCTTGACGAGGATGGCGACACTCTGTTCGGCCTTGCCGATCTTGGGTTCGGCACGCCTGAACTCGGCTGTTTCAGCCTGTCCGAACTGGCGGGCATTCGGCTTCCCTATCGCCTCGGCATCGAGCGCGACACCGGCTTTGCGACCACCCACCGGATTTCGGTCTGGGCGGAGTGGGCACGCCGTGCCGGGTCGATCCTCTGGGCCGAGACCCTGCTGCGCCGCGCCGCAGCCAATGAGCTTCCATCGATGGGTGGATGACGAGGGCGGGCGTTTCCCCGCCAGATGAAAGCCGGTCCGCCCAACCGTCAAGAAGAACGGACCGGCGCTCACAAGGAGCGTGTGTGATGGAACTCCAATTCATCGAGCTTGGCAAGCTGTCGGTCAGCAAGGCCAATATGCGTTATGCGAAGAAGGCCCCGGATGTGGCCGATATCCTGCCGACCGTCCGCAAGCGCGGCGTCATCGTGCCCGTGCTGGTCCGGCCCAATTGCGCACCTGATGCCTATGAGATCGTCGCGGGCGCGCGGCGCTTCCATGCGGCGAGCATCGTCGCCGACGAACGCCGCGCCGAGGGGCAAGAGGTGGATCCGATGCCCTGCGCCATATTGTCCGATGGCGACGATGCCGACGCCATCGAGGCATCATTGATCGAGAATGTCGCACGGCTCGATCCCGACGAGGTGACCCAGTGGGAAACCTTCACGCGGCTGGTCAAAGGAGGCCGTGATGTCGGCGATATCGCCGCGACCTTCGGCTTGCCAGATATGATGGTGCGCCGCGTGCTGGCGCTCGGCAACCTCATGCCGCGCATTCGCGATCTCTATCGCCATGAAAAGATCGACGCCGCCACCGTCCGCCATCTGACCATGGCGAGCAAGGCGCAGCAGCGGGCGTGGCTGGCACTCTACGAGGAAGCGGACGCCTATGTCCCGACCGGGCACCAGTTGAAGGCATGGTTGTTCGGCGGGCAGTCGATCCCGGTCAGACATGCCCTGTTCGACACCGAGGGCATGAAGGGCATCGTCGCCGACCTATTCGGCGAAGATCGCTATTTCAGCGATATCGATGCCTTCTGGACCGCGCAGAACGCCGCGATCGAGGCGAAGCGCGACGCCTATATTGAGGCGGGATGGTCCGATGCCCTGATCGTGCCGCCCGGCGAACATTTCTCGACATGGGAATATGAGACGGCTCCCAAGCGCAAGGGCGGGCGCGTCTATATCGATGTGCGGTCCAGTGGCGAGGTGACCTTCCACGAAGGCTATGTGACGCGCAAGGAAGCGCGCCGCATCGAGAAGGGCGAGGCCATAGGCACGGGCCATAAGCCGCCCCGGCCCGAGGTGAGCGGCACTTGCCAGACCTATCTCGACCTGCATCGCCATGCCGCCGTGCGCGCGGCCTTGACCGGCCATCCCAAGGTCGCGCTGCGACTGATGGTCGCCCATGCCATCGTCGGTTCGCATCTGTGGAGTGTGAAGCCAGAACCGCAGACCAGCCGCAACGATGCCACCCGCGAGAGCGTCGAGACATGTCGGGGCGAGGTCGATTTCGACGCGAAGCGCCGCGTCGTTCTTGGCGTTCTCGGCTTCTCATCTGAGGAGCCGACCGTCACCGGCGGCAATGGCGATGCGTTTGGATTGGTGGGCGTGTTCCTGCGCCTGCTCGACCTTCCCGACCGGGCGGTGATGGACGTGATCGGCATCGTCATGGGCGAGACGCTTGCCAGCGGCAGCGCCGCCGTCGAAGCGGTCGGCCAGGAGATCGGTGTCGATATGGCGCGCTGGTGGCAGGCCGACGACGCCTTTTTCGAACTGGTCCGCGACCGCGAGGTGCTGACCTGCATCGTCGCCGAGGTGGCGGGGCCGACAGTCGCCAGCGCTAATGCCGGAGAGAAGGCCAAGACCCTCAAACGCATCGTGCGTGACCATCTCGACGGCAAGGATAGGCGCAGGAAAGTCGAAGACTGGGTGCCGCGCTGGATGACGTTCCCGCCCGCTGCCTATACGACACGCGGCGGCGTCGGCACGGTGGAGACGGCGGCGACGGTCGCGGCGGCGCGGGTTCCTGACGATCCCGATCCCGCCGATCCGGGCAAGGTGCTGGCCCTGCCCGCGCCATCGCCCGAAGCGCAGGCCGAGCCGCAGCGCGCGGCTGCGTGAGCCCCAAGGGGATGGCGATCCGTCGCCATCCCCTTGCCTTTGATGGAGGACGTCATGGCTCATGACCGTCCGAGCTATATGTTCGAACAACAATATCCCAGCGTCGCGCGACAGGGGACGATCTGGCCGCATTATGGCACCTATCGGTCTTTCGCCCATGCGCGGGCGAAAGCGGCGCGGCTCGATCGACCATGCCGGATCACCCTGTACCGCATCGTCTGGCGATCGGTCCCGATCCGCTAGGCTGGAAAAAATCTCGCCGCGCGCCTCCGCCGTTCCGGCGTCGGCGCGCGGCATTTCTTTGGCTGGCGGATGTCGGTTTGTGGTCTACCCTCAGATATCCAGAGGAAGGGGGGATGTCTGAATGTGGGTGAAGTTCAAGGAAAAGACCTACGAGAGCTATTTCCAGACCGAACTGGGCCGTCTCACCAACATCAGCTTTGCGCCCGACCAGACCGATGAGGGACTGCTCGGATTCGATGGCGCCTTCTTCATTCCCTTCATCGGGATGACGGGGCTGTTTCCCTATGTCCGCGTCGCACGCTGGCGTCGATTCATAGGTATATCGGCATCCGAGATCGACAGTTTCGGCGATGAACTGAACGACCGGCTGCCGCCGTTCAATCTCAACCTGTTCGTCCAGTATAAGCGCCCGGAGCGGATGGCGCGCTCGAACGCGGCCGAATGGCCGAGTTGGGGTGCCGCTTATTATCGCTATACGACCGATCACCGGCAGCAGCATCTGCTCGAAAAAATCGCGAACGCGGCGCACGGCAGGGCGGCCGTCGTCTATGCGTCGCCGGCGTTCTGGAGCAATACCGACCTCTTCGCCCACGGGCGCGACGGCACGATCGTCGCGCATAGCAACATCGCCGATGTCGCAAATTTAACCGGGCATCACCGCTTTTCCTACCGTGAGGCGGGCCATCACGGCATCGGTCACAGCGAGCCGCAGCCGCTCGAAAGCTCGCCGTTCGACGCGATTATCCGTCGCGGTATCGAGCAGGATGCCTTGCCGTTCACCCGCCAGATGAAAGCGCTCGACGCATCGATCCGGGAAGCACTGGACGGCGAGCGCGGCAGCTATCGCCTCTGGCAGGCCGCCCGCCAGGCCATCCTTGGCGGCGGGATCGCCGACGCCTATCCCCGCGCGCGCGGCACCTGGCTCGACGCCATCTATTCGGTGATCGCCTTCGGCCAGGCATTCGATGTCAGGATCACGGCGCTGGGTGTGGATACCGTGGCGGAGCCGGTAGAGACGACATGATCGCGCATGGCTCCGGTGCATCGCCGCGACCGATCGACGGCTGTGAGGCATCGACCTGGAATGGCCGCCGCCGCGTGAAACCATCGCGGACAAACTGATTTCCCCGCACCGCTTCGCGGCGCTCCTCGCGGCCGGCTCCGCCTGCAAATCAGCCCGCCGCTCCGGCCCTGCGCTGATCGCTGCGGCCCTTCGGGTTCACGCGGCGGCTCCCGCCATTCCTCCGGTCTGCCTATCGCCTACGAACGGTTCGTGGGCGCGATACAAGGAGGTTATCATGGCACAGATCGGTTCATTCACGCGCGGCGACAACGGCATCTACACCGGCGAAATCCGCACCCTGACGCTCCGGGTCAAGGCGAGCATCCGCCCCGTCGAACGCGAACATGACAAGGCGCCCGATCATCGGGTCAGCGCGGCCGGGGTCGAGTTCGGCGCCGCCTGGACCAAGGCGGCGCGGGAGACCGGAGCCGAATATCTCAGCATCAAGCTCGACGATCCGTCTTTTCCTGCCCCCATCTACGCGACGCTGACGCAGGGCGACGATGGCGAGCATAAGCTGATCTGGTCCCGCTAGGAGACGGCTGCCCCCGCGCCGATGGCGCGGGGGCAACGGCCATGAGGCTCGATTTCGCATGGAGCGATCTTCGAGCCTCTGCAACGAAGCGCCGTATCGGCATCACCCCGCGTCACAGGCGGCACCCACGCCGCCATGGGATCAGCATATGGATGATGACGACACGGCACGGGCCGCGCGCGCGAGGCGCGGCAGCCCCTATCTCAATACCGACCAAGCCGCCTATTTCCTCAAATTGTCGCGGCGCACGCTGCAACGGATGCGGGGCAAAGGCATCGGCCCGATCCCACGCCGCCACGCGCGCATGGTGCTCTACCATATCGACGATCTCGAGGCCTGGTCACGGGACCGGGCCGATGCCCTGGCACGGGAGGTGCAGCCATGATCCGGCGCGAGGATTTTGTGCTCCGCACATGGGGTGATGCCTTGCGTCAGTCGCGAGCGCGGCGCCGCCGGCTCGTCCGGCGCGCGGCAATGATCGCCGGGCTTGCTGGCCTGGTCGCCTCGTCCATCGTGGCGCCGCCGTTGCCGCGTCTGGTGTGGAACGTCACCGCCAGCGCGCCTACCGGCCTCTATAGTGTAACGCCCGGAACGTTACCGGCGCCCGGCGATCTGGTGATCGCGCGCGTGCCCGAAACGATGCGCACGTTGGCGGCGGAGCGGCATTACATCCCTGCCAATGTGCCACTGGTGAAGCGCGTGACGGGCGTGCCGGGCGATACGATCTGTGCCTCTGGGACCGCGATCTTCATCAATGATCGTTCTGTCGCCGACCGGCTCGCGGTCGATGGTCACGGACGGACGATGCCGCGGTGGAGCGGCTGTCTTCATCTGCGTGATGGCGACTATTTCCTGCTGATGCCGGGAACGTCGGCTTCCTTCGACGGTCGCTATTTCGGCATCACGCGCCGCACCGACATCATCGGTCGGGCACATCTGATCTGGGCGACTTCTGATGGTTCGCGCCATGAATAAAGGGCGTGGACCATGGCGCCGCCGATCGATAGGCCGGATCGTCGCACTTGCGATCGTCGCTGCGCCGATCCCGGCCCACGCCGAAATCGTCAGCGATCGCGTGGCACGATGGCAGCCGATCGTCGCGGAAGCGGCGGCTCGTTTCGCCATCCCCGAGGCCTGGATCATCCGCGTGATCCGGGCCGAAAGCGGCGGTCGCGTCGAGCTCGACGGCCGCCCGATCCGCAGCCGTGCCGGCGCGATCGGTCTCATGCAGCTCATGCCCGCGACCTGGGCCGCGATGCGCGACGCCTTTCGTCTCGGCCCCGATCCCGACGATCCGCGCGCTAATATCATGGCAGGCACGGCCTATCTGCGGCTGATGTATGATCGCTTCGGTTATCCTGGGATGTTCGCTGCTTATAATGCCGGACCGGGTCGCTATGCCGCCTACCTGTCCGGCAAGGCGCGATTGCCCAGCGAAACCATCGCCTATCTTGCGGGTGTCACCGGAAGCTTGCCGTCGATCCCGGTAGCGCCGGCGACTGCGCCGCGCCAGTTGCTCTTCGTCCTGCGGCGTGATCTCAGTGTGCCACCCCGATCGGGCGATGCAGGGACCGTACAAGACGCCTTGTTCGCGGTCCGAAAAGCGGTGCCCTGATGGCGAGCGTGGGAAGGGCTCGTCTCGGTTCGTCCCAGCATGACGGGCGGCAGCGCGGCTATCAAGGCCCGCGGGTGCCCCCCAATTTGCTGCGCAAATCGGTTCCCCCCGCGTCCGCTGCGCGGCGCGGGGCGATGCCTCGCGGCCCTGACAGCCACACCGCCGCCCGTCGTCGGATCGCTGTCCTCGATGCTGAGGACGTCAAGCGAAGGAGTGAGATCATGGGCATGATGGAGAGCATCGGCACCGGTTCGGACCGCGTGATGGCAGTGCTGACCGCAGGCCTCGAACTGGAGTTCGGTCGGAATGCGGACGAAGCTCTGGCGCAGCAGTTTCTGGCAGCGGAGGCCTGTGATTTCCACTGGGATGCACGGGAAGAGGAGCGCTGGCTGGGTGCTTATGAGAGCATCGATGACGAGGAGGACGAACTGGATCGGATCGCGATCTGCGGCACGTTGAACGGCGCCTGGTTCGTCGCGCAGATGATCGTCGATAGCAATGGCAGGCCGCACGGAATGCTCGGGCGGCGGGCGTTTCGCAGCCGGAAATCTGCGCGAAAGGCACTGGCGGATGCGCGCTGAACAGCGGCATTCGCTTGCGGAGAGGCGGCGTCGATCGGGCGTCGGCTCTCCTTTTTTCGGGCGTTTTCAGTGCGGATATGGGGGAAGGGAGGGTTTGCAAGATAAAGGCAATGCCTCCGGGGCATCGCTAAGCCTCTGTCTGCACATCCTTTTCTTGCGAGGCTCCGCCTCGCTGACCGGAGGCCGCCTTTCGGCCTGCCCATTTGGCGCATCTTGCGTCCGTCATCGGAGCCGCTCTGCATGAGCGACGATGACGACTTCACGCCCAAGGTCGGCAAGCCCGGCGCGCGCGGCCGTGGCAAAGGCCGGAAATATCTTGGCCGCGTCGTAGCAGGCGCCGCCCGCGCCGGCGTCCGCAAGGGCGCCCGCTCCAGGCGGTTCGACGGCAGCCGGATCGGACGTGGGGCGAGCATCGGCCGCGTCCTCTCGGGAGGTGACCGCCATGCCGGGTTTCGCGGTCGCCGCGCCGTCGTGAAGATGAGCTATGTGCGTATCGCGGGAAACGGCTTCTCCGCCGTGCGCGTTCATCTGCGCTATCTCGAACGCGGCGGTGTCGCGCGGGACGGCAGTGAAGGCCGGCTCTATTCGGCGGGAGAAGATCAGGTCGATCGGAACGCTTTTCTGGATCGGTCATCGGGTGACGAGCGCCAGTTCCGGTTCATCGTATCTGCCGAGGATGGCGATCAATATCCCGATCTGAAACCCTTTGTCCGCCGGCTGATGGCCCAGATGGAGCAGGATCTCAGCACCCGCCTCGACTGGGTGGCGGTCGATCATCATGACACCGGCCATCCCCATAGCCATATCGTCGTGCGCGGCCTCGACGAGCACGGCGACAATCTGCTCATCGCCCGCGAATATGTGAGCCATGGCTTGCGTGCCCGCGCGCAGGAGATCCTGTCCGTCGATCTGGGACCGCGCACGACGCTCGAAATCGAAGAACGGCTGCGCCACGATATCGGTGCCGAACGATTGACGGCGATCGACCGGCGCATGGTCCGCGAGATGGCTGTCGACCGCTCGCTCGGACAATCGATGCGCGATCCCTTCCAGCAGGCGCTGCGGACGGGTCGGTTGCGCAAGCTCGAACAATTGGGGCTCGCGGAGCCGGTCGGCGGTGGGCGCTGGCAGCTCGCCGACGATCTCGAACAGCGGCTGCGCGCGCTCGGTGAGCGCGGTGACATCATCCGCACCCTGCAACGCGAGATGAGCACGCGGAACCGGGAGGGCGTGGAGCAGCGCATCTTTGACCCCGCCGCGCCGGAAACCGCACCCATCATCGGGCGCGTGATCGGGCGCGGTCTCGCGGACGAATTGCGCGATCGCCACTATCTTCTGGTCGACGGCATCGACGGGCGCAGCCATTATGTCGATATCGGTCGCGGCGACATGGTCGAGCCGATCTCCCAGGATGCCATCGTTCGGATCGCCCCCGAACGCAACGGTATCCGGGATGTCGACCGCACGGTCGCCGAGATCGCCGCAGCCAATGGCGGCCATTATTCGGTCGATCTGCATCTGCGCCATGATCCCCATGCAAGCGAGGCGTTCGCGCAGAGCCATGTGCGGCGTCTCGAAGCGATCAGGCGTCGGACGGGCGGCGTCGACCGCCAGCCCGACGGGCGCTGGACGATCGCGCCCGATCATCTGGATCGGGCTGCGGCTTATGAGGCGCGCGTTGCGCGCGATCGGCCGGTGGCCGTGGAGATTGTCTCGGTATCGCCACCCGGCCTGCTGGCGACCGCCGCTGCGGCGACCTGGCTCGACCATCGCCTGGCCCGAGAGGATGCGCCGCCCGCTCGGGATGCCGGGTTCGGACGCGATGTTCGGCAAGCGGAAACCCTCCGGCGACAATGGCTCGTAGAACAGGGGCTGGCCGATCCTGAGGGCGACGGCGTGCGGCTGCGCGCCAATGCGCTGGCGACGCTCCAGCGCCGAGAATTGCTGCGCGTGGCGGGCCAGCTCTCGGAGGAACTGGGACTGGCCTTCACGGAAACGAAAAGCGGAGACCGGATCGAGGGAACGCTGCGACGGCGGGTCGATCTGCTGAGCGGGCGCCATGCGCTGGTCGAACGATCCCGCGAGTTCACGCTGGTTCCGTGGCGGCCGGCACTGGAGCAGCAGATCGGCAAATCCGTATCGGGCCTATCGCGCGGCGATGGCGTCAACTGGACGTTCGGGCGTGGCCGTGGCGGCCCCGGCATCTCCTGATGCCATTCCCACGGGCGTCGGCGCCGTCCTTCTGATAGGATCGCGGAAGAATTTTTTCGCATCTTCTACGGAAGGATCGCGGCCACGCATCGTGGTGCTGAATGGAGGCAAAAGGGGCGACCATCGGGTGGACGCTAATCGGCAGCGGATCATGGCATGGGTGGGACGCGAAATCCTGCCGCATGAGGTGCATGTCCGCGCCTGGCTTCGTCGTACCCTCGACCCCGACGATCTCGAAGATATCATTCAGGAGGCCTATTGCCGCATCTCTGCGCTCGACGATGTGGGGCATATCCGCAGCGGTCGCGCCTATCTGTTCACCACCGCGCGCATGCTGGTGCTGGAGCGCATCCGCCGCAGCCGGGTGGTGAGCCTCGAGACCGTTACGGAAATCGAGAACCTGAACATCATAGGAGACGACCCGTCGCCCGAACGCGTGACGGCGGGTCGCCGGGAACTGGCGCTGGTGCGCCGGTTGATCGAGGGATTGCCTGAGCGGTGCCGGACGATTTTCGAACTTCGCAAGATCGAGGGTTTGCCGCAGCGCGCGGTGGCCGAAGCGATGGGCTTGCCTGAACACACAGTCGAGAACGACGTGGTGAAGGGATTGAAACTGATCCTCAAGGCACTGGCCGAGGGGGAGGACGCAGCCGAGGCTGCACTGATGACGATTGGACAAGATGAGCGAGTACGAGACACCTCAGGCGATTCATGACCGGGCGATCGAGTGGGTCGCGCGCGTCGACCGCTCGGGGGGCGATCCTGAGACGCAGGCCGAACTTGATGCCTGGCTCGCCGGCGATGAGCGTCGGCGCGGCGCCTATTATCGTGCGCAGGTCGCATGGACGATGCTGGATCGTGCCAGCGCCTTTCGGGGCGGGCAGTCGGAGGAGGCGGAGGTCGAAGTCGACCGAAACGCCTGGCTGTCACGGCGGCGCATGCTGTGGGGCGGCGGTGCGGTAGCCGCATCGGCAGCGCTGGCCGCGATCGGGATCGGGTTCTGGCCGCAGCCGACCGAGCGGATCGAAACCGCCGTCGGCGAGATCCGGCGCGTGCCGCTCAGGGATGGATCGCTTGCCGCAGTGAATACCCAGACGCAGCTTGCCGTGACGTTGCGGCCCGAAGTCCGGCAGATCTCTCTCCGGCAGGGCGAGGCATGGTTTCAGGTCGCGCATGATCGCGCGCGACCATTCATCGTCGAGGCGGGCGACATCCGTGTGAAGGCGGTCGGCACGGCCTTTTCGGTACGTCGCGCGGGCGATGGTGCCGATGTGCAGGTGACCGAAGGTGTCGTCGAGGTCTGGAGTGTCGGCGATGAGGGCAATGTTCGCCGCGTATCGGCCGGTGCGCGCACCTTCGTCAGCGATACCGCCGGGCCGGCGCCTGCCGTGGAAGCCAGCGTCGCCATCGACCGATCGCTGTCCTGGCGGAACGGCCAGCTCATCTTCGATGGCGATACACTCGGTGAAGCGGCAGCGGAGTTCAACCGGTACAACGCCGTCAAAGTCGAGATCGCAGATTCGGCACTGGCGCAGGAGAAGATGATTGGCCGATTTCGGACTAACGAACCCGATGCGTTCGCGCGTGCGGCAGCGGGAATTCTAAGTGCGCGTGTCACGTTCGAGGGTGACCGGATCATTCTTTCGCGAAACTGACGCAAAAATTTCTCGCAACTGCAACGGAAAGCGGTTTGCCCTTCATCGTCACCTCTTGAGAGCCCAAAATAGGGCGCAGATGGGGGTATGAATGCGATATCGGGAAATACGGACGATCCTCGCGTCCACGGCTGCTGTTTATGCCATCGTCATGGCCGCGCCCGCGCTGGCGCAAACCAAATCGTTCAACGTGCCGGAGCAGGCGGCCAGTACCGGCATTCCGGAACTGGCACGGCAGGCCGATATCCAGATCCTCGTCAGTGAAGGCGCGGCACGCGGAAAAACGACGCGGGCGGTCAGGGGCAATATGTCCGTGGAAGCCGCCTTGCAGCGGCTTCTGCGTGGAACCGGATTGCGCGTGTCGTCGAGCGATGGGCGGACGATCACGCTTGTCGCTGATCCGGCAGCACCGGCAGCGACGTCGGGGGAAGCGGTCGCCGGAGGCGCCGCGGCCAATAGCGAGAGCGCCGAGATTGTCGTGACGGGTACACGAGTTGAAGGCGGTGAAACCGCCTCGCCGACAACAGTGTTACGATCCGATCAAATTCGGTTGGCCGGTCAAACCGATCTTGGAGAAGCAATTCGCTCCGTTTCGCAAAACTTTGGTGGCGGCCAGAACCCTGGCGTAGGCTGGGGTGCTAGCGGCGTCACCAATCAAAATCTGGATTCGAGTTCTACCGCCAATCTTCGCGGGTTGGGCGGCGATGCTACACTGACATTGCTCAACGGTCACCGCCTGTCCTACGGTTCCTTCGTTCAAGCCGTCGATTTAGGGGCGATACCTTTAGCCGCCGTAGATCGAATGGAAATCGTCGCCGACGGGGCATCCGCTGTTTACGGGTCTGATGCGGTCGGTGGCGTGGTCAATATCATCCTGAAACAGGACTATGACGGCGCCTCTCTGGCAGCGACTCTTGGCGGTGCCACCGATGGGGGCGATTTCCTTCAGCAGTATAGCGCAGTGGTTGGGAAACGCTGGGTCTCCGGTAGTTTGACTGCCGCATATGAACGGAAAACCAACAGCGGAATTTACGCCCGTGATCGCTCCTACGCGTCCGAAATGCCCAGCGAGAGCTCGCTCTATCCGCAGACTCATCAGGACAGCGTGGTCGTCGGCTTACGTCAAGCCCTTGGAGCCAGCGTCGAGATGCATATCGATGGAACCTACAGCCGGCGCACATCCTTCATAAACCAGCTAACCGATTATGGTCTGAAATATGAGCAACGGCCGGATGTCACATCCTACTCCATCACTCCGTCGCTTCGCGTCAGTCTCGCTCCCGATTGGGACTTCAATCTATCCGGAACCTACGGACAGAGTAACTCCAAATATGATGAGCGTGAATTCGAAGATGATGAACTGACTTATAGTGCGGTAGGAAATTACTTTAATAGGCTTGTCACAGCGGAAGGATATCTCTCAGGCAGCCTGAACGGCTTGACCGTCCGGCCGATCAAGCTCGTGTTTGGCGGCGGTGACGTGCTCCCCAAAGCTCTACCAGTCATAACTGGAGTCCGGGGTTGGTATGGTGCCCCTCGGGGCGGTGTTGCACAACCCGCCTGGCAGCATCGG
>NZ_QFOB01000031.1 GCF_003248515.1 Sphingomonas sp. | reverse complement strand
TATAAAGAGGGTGAGAAGGGAATTCTTGAAGTGCTTTAACTTTAAGGCGCGGGCTAAAACAGCTCCCCAGCACTTTTTAACTTAGCTGATGTACCCTTTTGGTTGTACACGGCGCTAAGTAAAAAGCGCCGGGATATCTGTTTATAGCTCCGCGCGCAGGGGCAATGATGCTTCGCATCGGAGTCGAAAAAAGGCGCTGGTTGGCGCCTTTTTTGCGAGTGGGCTTACATGCCTGCGGGTGTGGGGCCGAGGATGTGGGCGCCGGTATCGACGTTCAGGACTTCGCCCGTGGTGCCGCTGCCCAGGCTGGAGAGCAGGTAGAGGGCGGCGCCGGCGACGTCTTCCTTGGAGGTGAGGCGGCGCATCGGGGCGGTAGCTTCGTGGTGCTTCAGCATGTTGCCGAAGTCGGAAATACCGCGCGCGGCCATGGTGTTGATGGGGCCTGCCGAAATGGCGTTGACGCGGATGCCCTGCGGGCCGAACTCGGCGGCGAGGTAACGGACAGCGGCTTCCAGCGCGGCTTTTGCGACACCCATGACGTTGTAGTTGGGCACGACCTTGATACTGCCTTCGTAGGTGAGGGTCAGGATCGAGGCGGTGAGGGAGAGGCGGGGCTTGAGGTACTTCATGACCGCGATCAGGGAGTAGCAGGAGACATCCATGGCGAGGTTGAAGCCTTCGCGCGAGGTTTGCGAGATGCCGCCCTTGAGTTCCTCTTTATTGGCAAAAGCGATGGCGTGAACGATGAAGTCGAGCTGGTGGCCGTCGGCTTCCAGCGCGTGGTTAAGGGTGATGAGCTGGCTGTTGGCCTGGACATCGCACGGGTAGACCGGGATGCCGCCGAGTTTTTCGGCTAAAGCACGGACGCGCTTTTCGACCGCCGCGTTGGGGTAGGTGAAGATGAGCTTGGCGCCTGCGGCCTGTGCGGCTTCGGCGATACCCCATGCGATTGACCAATCGTTGGCCACACCCATGATGAGGCCGGTTTTTCCCGCGAGAAGTTGCGGTGCTTGAGCGTTTTCCATGCGAAGTGTATAACATAGCTATGGAAGCAGGCAAAGGTTGCCTGTTTGTGTAGGGAGTATCTCATGCGTACCATTTATGCGCGGCAGGAATTGCCGCCGGTTGATGTTGATGGCCTTGTTCCAGACAGCATCTTTCTGGTGGGGCCGACGCCCCGGGAAATAGACTATGTGGAATCGTGGCGGCCTGATGCGCTGAATGCTCTGGAATTGCTCGGGTTTGATGGCACTGTGTTTCTTCCGGAAGATCCCGAATGGGGGCTGCACGATGTGGTTTACGGCGAGCAGACCCGCTGGGAATGGCTGGCTTTACGGGCTTCGGCCTGTGTCGCGTGTTGGATGCCGCGTGACCTGAGCCTGACGCCTACCGGTGAAATGAAGATGCCAGCCTTCACATCGAATGTGGAATTTGGCACGATGGCTGTGCTCAAGCCCGAGCGGATGGTGGTTGGCGCGCCGGCTTCGGCCAAGAAGATGGCGTACCTCAGGCAATTCTGTGCGGAGTTCCATGAGGTTTACTTCGGCAAAAAGTTGGTAATACCCGTGTTTGACACGCTGGAAGCCACAATGGCGATGGCGGTGGAGATTGCCACAGCCGGGCCGCGGAAAGCTGCCTGAGACTATGAGAGGCGGCGGAACCTGTTTGGGTTCCGCCGCCTTTTGCGTTACGCTAAGGATAAGAAGATAAGGGTTTTACGATGTTCGGTGGCCGTGAGTTGCGTGCGTTTGAGAGTTTGAGCGAAAAGGAAGTGCTGGCGCTGGCCATTGGGGCCGAAGAGGAAGACGGCCGCATTTATCGCGACATTGCCGAGCAGTTGCGTGGTGAGTTTGCCGCCACGGCGGCGGTGTTTGATGAAATGGCTGCAGAAGAGGACGGGCACCGCCGCGCGCTGCTGGATGTGTTCAAGGCCAAATTCGGGCCGCACATTCCGCTTGTGCGGCGCGGGGATGTGAAGGGATTCCGTAAAATTGAGCCTGTGTGGCTGGTGCAGCCGCTCAATGTGGAGAAATTGTGGCGCCTTGCTGAAGAGATGGAAGGGCAGGCGGGGCGTTTTTATCTGCTGGCCGCCAAGCGCAGCCAGGATGTGGATGTGCGCAGGCTGCTGGGTGACCTAGCCGCAGCGGAGCAGAAGCATGAGCGCAAGGCGGTGAGTTTGCAGGATAAGAACCTGACCGAAAATGCCAAAGACCTTG
>NZ_QFOB01000006.1 GCF_003248515.1 Sphingomonas sp. | reverse complement strand
CAGCTCCTCCAGGCTCAGACCAAAATTCAGATAACGCTCCACATACAGCGCCGTCATGTCGATATTCGACGGATTGTCGAACCACGCCCGCGATCGCAATTTGTTCTTGTTGTTCTGTGACATCGTTTTTCCTGTGATTGCGGGGACATGGCAAATATAGATCGGTCGTTCCCGTGCCGCCGGCGGCGCCAGGCTCACCGGATTGCGGGCGCCGGGCCGAGCAGGGTTCGTTCCGACCCGGACTATTCCAGAGCATATCCTTCGTAAAGTGACCTTCCGGTCATAACTCTGACATAACTGATCCAAAGTCTGTATCGCTTTGAAACAATGAGGTCACCCCCGTTTGTCACCCGGGCAGGGCGCGCGAAGGTCTTGTTCGAGAGCGTGGTTGCTTATCGCTGTCTGCTTCAATATGTCTGAGTTAAAGAGATGAAGCGGGCGGCTGACGGGTGGCTGGGCGAAGCGCCGCGGCCGTCGCGTGACGGCCGTTCCGGATCGGTCGAATTCATGGTGCAAAGGCGGGAGCGGAGAATGACGGGTGTTCTGATGTCGCGGGAATGGCTTCCTGCCGACTGGGCGCAGGGGCGGTATATCGCGCGGATCAGAACGGCCGAGGGGCCGACGCCGGTTCTTGTCGAGAATGGCATCGCTTATGACATGTCGGACGTGGCTCCAACCGTGTCGCAACTGATCGACGCGCTTCCGGTTTCCGTTTCCCGGGGCGTGGCGCTCGGCGCGCTGACCGAGCTTGACGGCGAACTGCTGAGCCCGGTCGACCTGCAATGCGTGAAAGCCTGCGGCGTCACGTTCGCGCTTTCCGCGATCGAGCGCGTGATCGAGGAACGGGCACGGGGCGATGCCGGCGCCGCGATGGCCATTCGCGAGCGCCTCGAATCCCGCATCGGGGGGTCGATCCGCTCGGTCGTGCCCGGATCCGGCGAAGCGGCCGAGCTCAAGGCGGCCCTGATCGCAGACGGGCTGTGGTCGCAATATCTGGAGGTGGCGATCGGCCCGGATGCCGAGGTGTTCACCAAGGCCCCGATCCTTTCAACCGTGGGTGGGGGCGCCCCGATCGGCGTGCGATCGGATTCCGGCTGGAACAATCCGGAGCCGGAGATCGTGCTGATCGTCGACGGACGCGGCGCGGCCGTTGGCGCCACGCTCGGAAATGATGTGAATCTCAGGGATTTCGAGGGGCGTTCCGCCCTCCTGCTCGGCAAGGCGAAGGACAATAATGCGTCCTGTTCGCTGGGGCCGCTTATCCGGCTGTTCGACGAGACCTTCTCGGTGGATGACGTACGCAATGCCGAGGTGACGCTCCTGATCGAAGGGCCGGAAGGATATCGTCTGGATGGCGTGAGCAGCATGAGCCAGATCAGCCGCGATCCGCTCGATCTCGTCCGGCAGACGCTGAGCGAACATCAATATCCTGATGGCTTCGCGCTTTTCCTCGGCACCTTGTTCGCGCCGGTACAGGATCGTGATGAATCGGGGCGGGGCTTCACGCACAAGGTTGGCGATATCGTGTCGATCTCCACGCCCACGCTGGGCACGCTGGTCAATGAGGTCGTCACCTCCAGGGATGCGGCGCCGTGGGCGTTCGGCGTGGCCGCGCTGATGCAAAATCTCGCGGAGCGCGGGCTGCTGGCGAAGGCCGGGGAGGCTTTGCCGGCATGAGCTTGAGTGCCGCCTATCCCAGCCTCGCGGGGAAGCGGGTCTTCATCAGCGGCGGTGCCTCCGGCATCGGTGAGGTGCTGGTGGAGGCGTTCGCCATGCAGGGCGCGCGGGTCGTCTTCTGCGATATCCAGGCCGAGGCGGCGGCGGAGGTTGTCGCGCGTTTGGCATCGGCACCCGCAAAGCCCGCTTATCACCTCTGCGATCTGCGGGATATCGATGCGAGCCGGGCCATGATCGAGCGCGTCGCGGCCGATCTTGGCGGGATCGACATCCTCATCAACAATGCCGCCAACGATGATCGCCATGCCGTGGGTGACGTGACACCCGATTATTGGGACGAGCGCATGGCCGTGAACCTGCGGCACCAGTTTTTCCTGGCGCAGGCGGCCGTGCCGTTCATGCGCGAGGCCGGAGGCGGCGCGATCCTGAATTTCGGTTCGATCAGCTGGCATCTCGGCCTGCCCGATCTGGTACTCTATCAAACGGCGAAGGCCGCGATCGAGGGGCTGACCCGCAGCCTCGCGCGCGATCTCGGGCGCGATAATATCCGCGTCTGTACGATCGTGCCCGGCAATGTAAAAACGGCCCGGCAGGAAAAGTGGTACACACCGGAAGGAGAGGCCGAGATCGTGGCTGCACAATGTCTTCCCGGCCGGATCGTGCCGGCCGATGTGGCCGCGCTGGCGCTCTTCCTTGCCTCGGATGATGCGCGCATGTGCACCGGGCACGAATATTTCGTCGATGCGGGGTGGCGCTGAGCCATGGCCTCTTCGCAGCCGCAATCCGTTCTCAGCCTGGGCGCGACGCTGGGCGAGGGGCCGTGCTGGGTCGAACGGGACAGCTCGCTCTGGTTCGTCGACATCAAGGCGCACAACATCCATCGCTTCGTGCCGGGAACGGGTGCCCTGGTCACGTGGCGCGCGCCGGCGCAGGTCGGCTGGATCCTGCCCGCCGACAATGGCAGGTTCGTGGTGGGGCTCCAGACGGGCCTGCATCATTTCGATCCGGAAACGGCCGATTTCTCGGCCATGGTCGATCCCGAACCCGAACATCCCCGTAATCGTCTCAACGATGCGACCGTCGATCGCCATGGCCGGCTGTGGTTCGGAACGATGGATGATGACGAGGAAGGCGCCAGCGGGCGGGTCTTCCTGTTTGCGGACAATGCCTGTCGCAATACCGGAATCGTGCCGGTCAGCATCACGAACGGACCTGCCGTATCCGCCGACACGGGGTTGCTGTATCATGTCGATACGCTGGGCCGTAAAATCTGGCGTTCCCGCATCGAGGCCGATGGCGCCGTCCACTCTCCGGAACTCTTCATTTCGATCGAGGAGAATGCGGGATATCCGGACGGGCCGACCATCGATGCCGAGGGATGCCTGTGGATCGGCCTGTTCGGGGGCTGGGGCGCACGCCGCTATGATCCGGACGGCCGCCTGATGGCGCATATTCCCTTCCCCGTCGCCAACGTGACGAAGATCGCCTTCGGAGGCGACGATCTCGCCACCGCTTATGCGACCACGGCGCGCAAGGGGCTGTCGCCGGAGAATCTCAAGCACCAGCATCAGGCGGGGGACCTGTTCGCCTTCGATCCGGGAACGCGCGGCCTGCCGGGCCATCATGTGCGGCTCGGCTGATCGGACGGAGGAGTGTGATCCAGTCCGCTCGCGAGACGGGTAAAGTGCGCGTCGGTTAGCGGGGATTTGTGGGGCGAAATGCCTCCGCCCGTGCCGATCGACGATGCTCGCCCGGCCGAAGGTGCGGGTTTGGCGTTTCCGAAACGATAAGCTAGGAGCGGGCATGGCAAAAGAAGTGTCGTCTCCGGCAGGCGCGGGCGGAAAGAAAACTCGCATTCCGGGCGGCATCGCCAAGAATCTGGGAATGGCCATTGTCAGCGGGCAATTATCGCCCGGCGCGCTCCTCGAAGGTGAAATCGCCGCCAGCGAACGTCTCAAGGTTTCGCGCACCGCCTATCGGGAAGCCGTGCGGATCCTGAACGCGAAGGGGCTGGTGGAATCGCGCCCGAAGGCGGGCACCAGGGTCAGCCAGCCATCCAGCTGGCATCTGCTGGATCCGGACGTTCTGGCCTGGGTCTTCGAGGAGAATCCGACCCATGATGTCGTGCTGCAAATCTTCGAGCTGCGGCGCATCGTGGAGCCGCGCATCGCGGCGCTTGCGGCTGAAAGGCGGACGCCTGCCGGGCTGGAGAAGATGCGCGAGGCGCTTGAGCGGATGGACCGGTTCAAGCTCACCAATGTCGAGGGGCGCCGCGCAGATCAGGATTTTCATGCCGCTCTGATCGAGGCTGCCGGCAATCTCTTCCTCACCTCCCTTTCGAGCGGGATCGGTGCCGCCGTGACCGCCACCACGGCCTATAAATCGCGTTGGGATCGCCTTCGCCGCGACGCCGTTCCCGATCACCGGGATGTCTATGAGGCGATCGCCGCGTCTGACGTTTTTGGCGCGCATGCCGCCATGAAGCGTCTCGTAGATCTGGCGTGCGAAGAGGCGCTCATCTGAATTGCACGGGGGCGGCCGCAGGTCCGCCCCCGGCGATCCCTGTTATTTGAACGGATCGATGGTGCGGATGCTGCCGTCGCCTTCGAATTCCAGCGGGATCACCTTCGCGCTGCGCAGGCTGTTCACGTTGGAAAGCTGGGTATCGTGGTAGAAGAGATACCACGAGCCGCCCTGATTGATCGTCGATACGTGCGACGTCCATCCCTGTACCGGCTTCAGCACGGTTCCGCGATAGGTGAACGGCCCGTAGGGCGTCTTTCCGGTCGCATAGGCGATCAGGTGCGTGTCCCCGGTGGAATAGAGGAAATAATAGACCCCGTTCCGCTTGAACATCCAGGATCCTTCGAAAAAGCGGCGGTCATGATCGCCTCCGAGGAGGGGCGCGCCCTTTTCGTCCACGATCACGGCATCGCGCGGGTTTTCGGCGAACTGCTTCATGTCGGAGGACAATTTGACGACCTTGGCGGAGAGGGCCGGCTTGTCGTCGGTCTTCAGATCCGTGTCGCCTGCGGCGGCGTTGTAGGATCCGGTGGCCCAGCGCTGGAGCTGCCCGCCCCAGATGCCGCCGAAATACATATAGGCCTGCCCGTCATCGTCCATGAAGACGGCCGGATCGATGCTGAAGCTGCCTTCGATCGGCTTGGGTTCGGCCTTGAAGGGGCCGATGGGCGATCGCGACGTCGCGACTCCGATCCGGAAGACGTTGTCATGATCCCGCGCGGGGAAATAGAGATAATAGATGCCATTCTTGTAGGCGGCATCGGGCGCCCACATCTGCTGCTTGGCCCACGGCACCTGCGACACATCCAGCGCGACGCCGTTGACCGTTACCTTGCCGCCCGGACGATCCATCGTGAGCACGCGATAGTCGCGCATGCCATATTGGCTGCCCAGATCGTCATTGGGCGCGTCGTTGGGAATGTCGTGCGACGGATAGACATAGACCTTGCCGTTGAAGACATGCGCAGACGGATCCGCGAAAAACATCGAGGGGACGAGCGGTTGCGTGCGGAATTTGCTGCTGTCGGAGGGGACGGGCGTCTTCGTGCCGCCCTCGGCGCCGGCGCAATAGGCTGCCGTCGAACCGAGCAGGCCCAGGCCGATGACGGTTGCGAGCCACTTTCCTTGCATCTTTCTCTCCATCGCGGCGGCGACCGAAAAAGCGGCACGACCGTCTCGACCAAGCTCGTAAACTCAGACATATAATCGTGCAAGAAGGCGATTCTCGGGTTTGTCAGGTTGACTCAGGCTGGGGCTTGGGCCAGCCAGCCATTAATACTCAGACAATCTCCGACGATTGCTAGGCGAGGTTTGATGCGAGAGGTCTTTGTTCAGGTCTCCAGCGAGAAATGCGATTCGCCTCCGGTGCCCCTTCAGGATGACATTGGAAGCGGGGGAGCGGCAATCCGTTCGAACGCGCGCGCGCGTTCGAAAGTTGCCCGCGCCGATGTGCGCGGTGCTTCCGCCGGGGGCTTCTTCGTGAAGCGGCGTTTCGCCTCGATGCTCATCGCCGGGCTGGCCCTGGCGGGGGCGCAGCGTGCCGCGGCCGAAAGCCCGCGCTTCGAAGATTTCCGGTATGCAGGCCGATCGATCGAGGGCGTGAAGGCCGGGCCGGGCGAATATCTCAATCCCATATTGGCGGGCTATCATCCGGATCCATCGCTCGTCCGCGTGGGCGACGATTATCTGCTGATCAATTCCAGCTTCTCCCATTTTCCCGGCATCCCGATCTTCCGCTCGAAGGATCTGGTTCACTGGACCCAGATCGGCAACGCGATCGATCGCCCGACCCAGCTGGATTTTTCGAACAGGAAGGTTTCGGAAGGCGTGTTCGCGCCCGATATCTCCTTCCACGACGGCACCTATTATATCGTCAACACCTGCGTGGGCTGCGGCGGCAATTTCGTGATTACCGCCCGGGATCCGGCAGGCCCCTGGTCGGATCCGGTCTGGCTCGATTTCGGCGGCATCGATCCGTCCATCACCTGGGAAGGGGATCGCGCCTATATCGTCCACAATGATGCACCGGCCGAGCCGCCCCGTTATGATGGCCATCGCGCGATCTGGCTCCAGGAATTCGACTGGAAGGCGCGCAAGATGGTCGGCCCGCGCCGGCAGATCGTGAATGGCGGCACCAGCCTGGCGGACAAGCCGATCTGGATCGAAGGGCCTCATATCTTCCGGCACGACGATCATTATTATCTGATCGCGGCGCAGGGCGGCACGGGCGATGCACATTCGGAAGTGGTATTCCGATCCGCCAAGATCGATGGCCCGTATGAGCCTTATGCGGCCAATCCGATCCTGACGCAGCGCAATCTGCCGGCGGATCGCGCGCATCCGGTGACGTCCGCCGGCCATGCCATGATGGTGAAGACCCAGAAGGGCGACTGGTGGGCGAGCTTCCTCGCGACCCGCCCTTATCGCGGCGGCGAGTATAATATCGGCCGGGAAACCTTCCTGCTTCCGGTGACGTGGAAGAATGGATGGCCGGAGATACTGCCCGCCGGACAGGTCATTCCCTATGCCGCGAAGGCGCCCGATCTGCCCGCTTCGGCCGCGCCGCTGCCGACGAGCGGGGATTATGGCTATCGCGAGACGTTCGATCGCAAGACGCTGCCGGTCGAGTGGATCGGCATTCGCACGCCGAAGGCGCCTTTCTATCGGCTCGAAAAGGGCGCGCTCGTCCTTACATCCGGCGCGGCGCTGGGGGACGTGTCCGGCGTGCCGTCCTTCATCGGCCGGCGGCAGGAACATGCGATTGCGGACGTTTCGACCACGCTGCGTTTCCGGCCATCGAAGGATGGCGATCAGGCGGGTCTCGTCGCCATCCAGAACGATCAGTCGCTGCTTTTCTTCGGCATCAGCCGGGAAGGCGGGCAGGACGAGATCCTGCTCTCCGTGCGCGACAAGGCCGATGCTGATACCATTGTCGCCCGTGCACCGGTGCATACCGACAAGCCGATCGGGCTCGCCATCCATATCAATGGCGGCACGATATCGTTCGACTATGATGTCGACGGGCAGGCGCATAGCCTGAAAAGCGGCGTCGATGCCGGCTTTCTGAGCACACAGCGGGCCGGCGGCTTCGTCGGCACGGTCATCGGCCCCTTCTATCACAGCAAATGAGAAACGGAGCGTAGTAGGTGTTCCTTGGTATCGACATCGGCACGTCCGGCGTGAAGGCGGTCGTCATCGACGATCAGGGCCTTGTGGCGGGGCAGGGCACGGCGGGCATCACCGTATCGCGTCCGCACGATCTCTGGTCGGAACAGAGCCCGGATTCCTGGTGGCAGGCGACAGAGGCCGCCGTGCGCGCGATCGATCCGGCATTGCGCCGATCGGTGCGCGCGATCGGGCTTGCCGGGCAGATGCACGGGGCGACCTTGCTGGACGAGCAGGATCGGCCGCTGCGCCCCTGCATCCTCTGGAATGACGGCCGCAGCTTCGCCGAATGCGCCGAACTGGAAGAACGGGTTCCCGCGCTTCGCGAGATTTCCGGCAATATCGCGATGCCCGGATTCACCGCGCCCAAGCTGCTGTGGGTGGCGAAGCACGAGCCGGAAATCTTCGCGCGGACGCGCACCATCTTGCTGCCGAAGGATTTCGTTCGCCTCCAGATGACGGGCGAGCGGGCGACGGACATGTCGGATGCGGCGGGCACGATCTGGCTGGATACGGCCGCGCGCGCCTGGAGCCCGGAGTTGCTCGCCGCCTGCGGCCTCGACACTTCGCACATGCCGGCATTGTACGAGGGCAATGAGGCGACGGGCGTGCTGCGCGCGTCGGTCGCCGAGGCGTGGGGCATGGGCATCGTCCCGGTCGTCGGCGGGGGCGGGGACAATGCGGCGGGCGCCGTCGGTGTCGGCGTCGTCCGGAATGGCGATGCGCTGCTCTCGCTCGGAACGTCGGGCGTGATCTTCGTCGCCAATGATCGCTTCAGTCCCAACCCGGCCGAGGCGGTTCATGCTTTCTGCCACGCCATTCCGGATACCTGGCACCAGATGGCCGTCCACTTGAGTGCCGCGTCCTGCATCGACTGGGTTGCGCGCCTGACCGGCGTTTCCGGGCCGGCCGAACTCTTCGCCCGTGCGGAGACGGTGGGGCCGGGGGGCACCGACGCCCTGTTTCTTCCCTATCTTTCGGGGGAGCGGACTCCGCACAACGATTCCCGCGTGCGGGGCGCCTTCCTGCACCTCGAGAATGACACTGACGGCCCGGCGCTCGCCCGGGCGGTGCTGGAAGGTGTGGCGTTCGGATTGGCGGATGGCCTGCGCGTGCTGAAGAATGCGGGCGCCGATGTCCGCGAGCTGGCCGTCATCGGCGGGGGCGCGCGATCCTCTTACTGGGGGCGCATCATCGCGGCCGCGCTGGAAACGCCGCTCGTCTATCTCAGCGGTGGCGAGGTTGGCCCCGCGCTGGGCGCGGCGCGCCTCGCGCAGAGCCATGCGGAGCGGGTTTCGCCGGCGGAGATCTGCGTTCGTCCGCATGTTTCGTCCCGCATCGAGCCGGATCCCGAAATCGCCGAAAAGCTGGCCCGCAAGCGCGAGCTCTTCGGCAAGGGCTATTCTCACATCAAGGACTTTTGAGGCTTCCCATGACAGACATCTCGGCCGACTATTTCGCCAGCTTCGACAAGATCACTTATGCTGGTCCGGAGGCCACGAGCGAACTGAGCTATCGCTATTATGACAAGGATCGCGTGGTCCTGGGCAAGCGGATGGAGGATCATCTGCGCTTCGCGGTGTGCATGTGGCACACCTTCTGCTGGCCGGGTAACGACATCTTCGGCGCCGGCACGTTCCAGCGGCCCTGGCTGTCCGGCCCGGCGGATGCGAAGGCGGCCGCATCCAAGCGCGCCAATGCGCTCTCCTTCGTCGAGAAGCTCGACGTGCCCTTCTACTGCTTCCACGATGTCGATGTGATGGAGCCGGCCAACACGGCCGCCGAGCATATGGCGCACCTCGCGGATGCGGTGGATCATCTGGAGGAACTGCAGCAGAAGCATGGCCGCAAGCTGCTGTGGGGCACGGCGAACCTGTTCAGCCATCCGCGCTTCGCGGCGGGCGGCGCCACCAATCCCGATCCGGAAGTCTATGCGTTCGGCGCGATGCAGGTGCGCGGCGCACTGGATGCCACGCACCGGCTTGGCGGATCCGGCTATGTGCTGTGGGGCGGCCGTGAGGGCTATGAGACGCTGCTCAACACCAATCTGGGCCGCGAGCTGGACAATTTCGGGCGCTTCCTGTCGCTCGTCGTCGAGCACAAGCACAAGATCGGCTTCAAGGGCACGATCCTGATCGAACCGAAGCCGCACGAGCCGACCAAGCATCAATATGATTTCGATACGGCGACGGTCTACGGCTTCCTGAAGCGCTATGGCCTGGAGAATGAGGTCAAGGTCAATATCGAGGCCAACCACGCGACGCTTTCGGGCCACACGTTCGAGCACGAACTGGCGATGGCGACGACGCTCGGCATCTTCGGATCGATCGATGCCAATCGCGGCGATCACCAGAATGGCTGGGATACGGATCAGTTTCCCAATTCGGTGGAGGAACTGACGCTGGCGCTGATCGAGGTGATCCGCGCGGGTGGCTTTACCGATGGTGGCTTCAATTTCGATTCCAAGGTGCGTCGCCAGAGCGTGGATGCGGAGGATCTCTTCCACGGCCATGTCGGCGCGATCGATGTCGTCGCGCGCGGCCTGCTGAACGCGGCCGCGCTGATCGAGGACGGGCGGCTCGATGCGTTCCGGGCCGAGCGCTACGCCGGCTGGACGGGCGAACTGGGCCAGCTCGTGCATGCGCCCGCCACCTCGCTCGCCGACATCGCCGATCTCGCCATCGCGCGGGATCTGCGCCCGGCCCCGAAATCGGGCAAGCAGGAGCGGCTCGAAAACCTCATCAACCGCTTCATCTGAAACGGCGCGTCGCCCGGAAATCCCCCGGGCGACGCCCTCCGTCACGGGATATTCATGAGCAACGTCCTCACCGTCAGCGTGTCGCCCGAAGGTGATGCCGCGATCGCGCCCGACCTGATCGTCAACACGATCCGCACCCTTTCGATGGATGCGGTGGAACAGGCGAAGTCCGGCCATCCGGGCACAGCGATGGCATTGGCGCCGGTCGCTTATACGCTCTGGTCGAAATTCCTGCGTTTCGATCCGCGCGCGCCGCTCTGGCCCAATCGCGATCGCTTCGTGCTTTCCGCCGGCCACGCCTCGATGTTGCTCTATTCGCTGCTGCATGTGGCGGGCGTTCAGGACGTGGGAGCGGATGGCGCCCCGACCGGTCATCCGGCGGTGTCGCTGGAAGATATCAAGGCGTTTCGCCAGCTTGATTCCCGCACGCCCGGTCACCCGGAATATCGTCATACCACCGGCGTGGAGACGACGACGGGGCCGCTGGGGGCCGGATGCTCCAATTCGGTGGGCATGGCGATGGCCGAGCGCTGGCAGGCGGCGCGTTACAACCGCCCGGATTTCACGCTCTTCGATCATGACGTCTATGTCGTGTGCGGCGACGGCGACATGATGGAAGGTGTTTCGGGCGAGGCGGCGAGCCTGGCCGGGCACCTCGCCCTTTCCAATCTCTGCTGGATCTACGACAGCAATCACATCTCGATCGAAGGCGATACGGATATCGCCTTCTCCGAGGATGTCGCCAAGCGGTTCGAGGCGTATGGCTGGGACGTGCTGCACGTTGCCGATGCCAATGACATGGCGGCGCTCGGCGAGGCGCTCGCCACCTTCCGCAGCCGCCGCGAGAAACCCACGCTCATCATCGTGACGTCGGTCATCGGCTGGGGCAGCTCCAAGGCGGGCAGCGAGAAGGCGCATGGCGAGCCGCTGGGTGCCGCCGCGATCGCTTCCGCGCGCCAGACTTACGGATGGCCCGACGAGCCTTTCCATGTGCCGGCAGGCGCGCGCGAGGCTTTTCATGGGGACATGGCCGGGCGCGCCGGGCCGTTGCGGGAGGCATGGGAAAAGCTGCTGGCGGATTATGCCTCGGCGGAGCCAGCCCTGGCGGCCGAACTGGAGCATCTGTTCGCGGGCACGCTGCCCGCAGGATGGGAGGCGGCGCTTCCTTCCTTCGAGCCGGATGCGAAGGGCGTGGCCTCTCGCGACGCCGGAGGCAAGGCGCTGAATGCCGCGGCCGCCGCGATCCCCTTCCTCGTCGGCGGCTCGGCCGATCTTGCGCCTTCCACCAAGACGCTCATCAAGGATCAGGGCAGCTTCCAGCCCGGCTCGCCTGCGGGATCGAACCTGCATTTCGGCGTTCGCGAACATGCGATGGGGGGTATCGTCAACGGCCTCGCTCTGTCCGGGCTGCGGGCCTTCGGCGCGACCTTCCTCGTCTTTTCCGATTACATGCGCGCGCCGATACGGCTGGCCGCGCTGATGCGCATCCCGTCGATCTTCGTGTTCACGCATGATTCGATCGGCGTGGGCGAGGATGGGCCGACGCACCAGCCGATCGAACATCTGGCTTCGCTGCGGGCCATTCCCGACCTCGATACAATCCGTCCCGGTGATGCCAACGAGACGGCCTGGGCGTGGCGCGCGGCGCTGGATCAGACGCGGATGCCCACGGCGATCATCCTCTCGCGTCAGGCGCTGCCGACGCTGGATCGTGATCGTTACGGTTCGGCGGAGGGGCTGCTGCGCGGCGCCTATGTGCTGGCGGACAGTGAGGATGCGCAGATCATCCTGATCGCGACAGGCAGCGAATTGTCGCTTGTGGTGGATGCGCATGAGCAGCTTGCGCAGCGGGGCATCCGCTCGCGCGTGGTTTCCATGCCGAGCTGGCATCGCTTCGAACAGGAAAACCAGGCCTATCGCGACGCGGTGCTTCCTCCCGCCATCCGCCGGAGGCTGGCGGTGGAGCAGGCCGGCGAGATGGGGTGGCATCGCTGGATCGGCGATGGCGGCCGGATCATCGGCATGAACCGGTTCGGCGCGTCCGCGCCGCTGCCGGAACTGCAGAAGCGCTTCGGCTTCACGGTGGAGGCGATCGTCGCGCAGGCTGAGGCCATGTTGGGAGAAGATGCGTGAGCCGTCTGAAGGATCTTTCCGCGGCGGGCACCTCCGTCTGGCTCGATTTCGTCGAACGCGGCTTTCTGCATCGTGGCGAATTGACGAAGCTGATCGAGGAGGATGGCGTTTCCGGCGTCACTTCCAATCCGGCCATCTTCCAGAAGGCGATGGCGCCGGGTGGCAGCTACGATGCCGATCTGCGGGCCATGGCCGGGGATCCGGGGATGGCCGATCCGCTCGTTCGCTACGAGCGGATGGCGATCGAGGATATTCGCGCTGCGGCGGACATGCTGGCGGGCGTCTATGCCGCCACGGCCGCTAGGGATGGCTATGTGAGCCTGGAAGTGTCGCCCCGTCTCGCGCGTGATGCCGAGGCGACGGTGCGGGAGGCGCTGGATCTCTGGAAGCGGGTCGACCGACCCAATCTGATGATCAAGGTGCCGGGCACGGAAGAGGGCGCACTTGCGGTGGGCCGGCTGATCGAGGAAGGGCTTTCCGTCAACGTGACGTTGCTCTTCTCGGTAGATGCCTATCGGCGCGTGGCGGATGCCTACATGACCGGCCTTTCGCGGCGCCTGCGGGCCGGAAAACCGATCGACCGGATCGCCAGCGTGGCGAGCTTCTTCGTCAGCCGGATCGATGCGATGATCGATGGCGAAATCGATCGACGCATCGCCGGCGGAGATGCGGAGGCGGAACGGCTGCGCGCCCTGCGGGGGCAGGCGGCGATCGCGAATGCGAGGCTCGCCTACGCGGTCTTCGAAGAGATACTCGCCTCGTCGGATTGGGCGACGCTGGCCCGGGCGAGCGCGATGCCGCAGCGGCTGCTGTGGGCCTCGACCGGAACCAAGGATCCGACTTATAGCCCTACGCTCTATGTGGACGAACTGATCGGCCCTGAAACCGTGAACACGATGCCGCCCGCCACGCTGGCCGCCTTCCGCGAGCAGGGGCAGGTGAGCGCGACCTTGCCGGGCGATGTCGCGGAAGCACAGCGGGTGATCGCCGGACTGAAGGAACATGGCATCGATCTGGCGACCGTCACTTCCACACTGACCGTCGACGGTATCGCCTCGTTCAAGACGTCGTTCGATGAGATGCTGCGGGGATTGCAATCGGCAGGCTGACCGATAGGGCGGCGGATCCGCACGAAGACAATAAAAGGGGAGACCGAAGGTGAGCGGAACGGAACGGGTGAACATGGCCTTTGTCGGCTCGATCGTGGCGGTGGCCACGATCGGCGGCTTCATGTTCGGCTATGATTCTGGTGTCATCAACGGCACCCAGAAGGGGCTGGAAGCGGCATTCGATCTGGGCGAGCTGGGCATCGGCGTGAATGTCGGCGCGATCCTCGTCGGGTCGGCCATCGGTGCGTTCGGCGCTGGCCGTCTGGCCGACAATATCGGGCGACGCAGCGTGATGATGCTCGCCGCCGCCCTGTTCCTCGTCAGCGCGTTGCTGGCCGGGGCCGCGACCGGATCCGCCATGTTCATCTGCGCCCGCATCATTGGCGGCCTTGGCGTCGGCGCTGCGAGCGTGATCTCCCCCGTCTATATTTCGGAGGTGACGCCCGCCAACATCCGTGGCCGTCTCTCCAGCATCCAGCAGGTGATGATCATCACCGGCCTGACGGGCGCGTTCGTCGCCAATTATGCGCTGGCGCGCGTGGCGGGCGGCTCCACCGCGCTGCTCTGGTACGATATGCCGGCCTGGCGCTGGATGTTCTGGCTGCAGGGCATTCCCGCCTTCATCTATCTTGTCGCGCTCACGCGCATTCCGGAAAGCCCGCGCTATCTGGTAGTGAAGGGGCGGGACGAGGATGCCGTTGCGGTGATGACGCGCCTGTTCGATCCGGAAACGGCGCGCCGCAAGGTCAGCGAGATTCGCGAGTCCCTGGCGGGCGATCATCACCGGCCCAAGCTGTCCGATCTGGTGGACAAGGCGACGGGGAAGATCAGGCCCATCCTTTGGGCCGGCATCGGCCTCGCCGTGTTCCAGCAGCTCGTCGGCATCAACGTCGTCTTCTATTATGGCGCGACCCTGTGGGAAGCGGTGGGCTTTTCCGAGCAGGATGCCCTTCAGACCAACATTCTTTCGGGCGTTCTCTCGATCGGGGCCTGCTTCGCCGCGATGGCGCTTGTCGATCGCGTTGGCCGCAAGCCTCTGCTGCTGATCGGGTCCGCCGGAATGACCGTGACGCTCGCGATCGTGGCATGGATGTTCTCGACCGCGATCGAGGGCGCGAACGGAGGGGTGGCCCTGCCGGGCAGCAATGGCGTGATCGCGCTGGTGGCGGCCAATCTCTACGTGATCTTCTTCAACATCAGCTGGGGCCCGATCATGTGGGTCATGCTCGGCGAGATGTTCCCGAACCAGATCCGTGGCTCCGGCCTTGCCGTTTCCGGTTTCGCGCAGTGGATCGCGAACGCGGCGATCAGCGTGAGCTTCCCGGCGCTCGTCGTGGCGCCGGGCCTGGCGATCACTTATTCCGGCTATGCGCTGGCGGCGCTGGTTTCGTTCTTCTTCGTGAAGGCGCTGGTGCACGAAACGCGCGGACGGGAACTGGAGGACATGGTCGGCTGATCGGAATGCCGCCCTTCCGCTGAAGGAAGGGCGGCCCGCAAGCCGATCATGTCACGAAAGCGGCGGTCGCCCGCTGACGGCGGCTCCGGCTGCTCGGGCAGGGCTGGCTGGTTACCGAGCCTCGGCGTTGGCGCACGCGTGAAGGCGGAGCCGCGCCGGGTGCTTTCCGGGCGGCTTCGCGCCTGTCGAGACGCTCTCCAAGGAAGCGATACCGGGATCGGGGACCGGCGCCGAAACGGGATGGCCGGGCGGCGCGCGTTCCTGCCCCCGGAGTTGGAGCATTGCTATCCGGCCCTGCGGACCCGCTTCCTTTGCGAGGCCGCCGCGCTGCCTGCCGCCGTTCTGAACGGCCACCTGCCGATCTGGCGGCATGAAGAACGCCCGATCGGGGCGGCACCTGTTGCTGTCCGGTTACGCTAGTCCGCCATTGTGCTTCGGGCACCCCTTGTCTGTCAAAATAGCCGGATTTTCGCACCATTCGCCCTTGGCAGGGCGTTGCAATGCGCGGCGAGTTGGGTATTTGTCCAACATATCGATCCAGCCGGATCGGCCAGAATCGGTGGTTTTATCACTCGATACAGGGTGAGGCCTCGATACGGCCGTCGCGAAATACCCGACTCGAAGGGATTCCGATGACGGCGCGGCCAAGTGGATTGTGGAGGTTTTCGGGCGACCTGTCCGAAGCATTCAATTGAAGGAGGGGATAATGTCAGACAAATCTGTTCGGGCCCGCAGTCGGGCCGCCTGGGCTGTGAGCCTCGGTGCGATGGCGATCTGTTCGCTTTCGGCGCCTGCTTTCGCCCAGTCGGCGCCCGCACCGGCCCCCGCGCCTGCGACTGCTGCCGATGCGGCAGGCGGTGAAGATCGCGCGCAGGATATCGTTGTTACCGGTTCGCGCATCACGACGAGCGGCTTCCAGGCTCCGACGCCCACCTCGGTGATCGGCGCGGACCAGCTGGCCGCGAACGCGCAGCCGAACATCTTCGCCACCGTCGCCCAGCTGCCTTCGCTGCAGGGCTCGACCGGCACCACGACGAACACGTTCAGCACGTCCAGCGGTGCGCAGGGCCTCAGCTCCTTCTCGCTGCGTGGTCTCGGCGCGATCCGCACGCTGACCCTGCTCGATGGCCAGCGTGTCGTGGCCGCCAACGTGACGGGTGTTCCGGACGTCAGCCTCTTCCCGCAGCTGCTGATCAAGCGCGTCGATGTCGTCAATGGCGGCGCATCGTCGTCCTACGGATCGGACGCGGTGGGCGGCGTGGTGAACTTCATCACCGACACGCATTTCGAAGGCATCAAGGGCAATGTCCAGGGCGCCATCACCAATTACAACGATAACGAAACCGTTCTCGTTCAGGGCGCCTACGGCCACGCCTTCATGGACAATCGCCTCCATGTCGTCGTCAGCGGCGAATATGATCGCGAAAAGGGCGTCGGCCCCGGCGGCTTCGGCACGGAGCTGGGCGGCGGGCGTGACTGGTTCATCAACCGCACGGTCGTCAACCGCAACGTTCTGAACGATGGCCGCCCGCAATATGTGGTCGTCGATTATGCCCAGCCGTATAACTACACCAAATATGGCCTGATCACGTCCGGTCCGCTCCAGGGCATCGCCTTCGATGCGGCGGGCAATCCCTTCCAATTCCAATATGGTTCCAACGGCACGCCGGCGCGCAATGCCGCAGGCTCCGTCAACGGCTGTCTTCCGGGTTTCTGCTCCGGCGGCGATCTGTCGGGCAATGTGGATCCGGGCCGCACACTGCAATCGAGCCTGAAGCGTTACAACGGCTATGGCCGGATCGGTTACGACTTCGCCGACGACAACGAATTCTACGTCTCCGCGAACATCGCGCAGGTCAAGACGCAGAACCAGCCGATCAGCGGTCAGAATCGTCCCAACCTGACGATCCAGTGCAGCAACGCCTTCCTGCCCGCCTCCGTTTCGGCCGCCTGCGCCACGGCCGGCATCACGAGCTTCCAGTACGGCACCAGCGTCGCCATCCTGCCGAACACGCAGGTCCACACGGATCGGCGCCAGTATCGGTTCGTGGCTGGCGCCAAGGGTAAGGTGCCGGTGTTCGGGACGGACTGGAATTATGACACCTATTACGAGCGCGGCATCAACAAGACCGCGATCGACGTCAGCGAGATCATGCTCACGCGGCGCTTCAATCAGGCGATCAACGCGATCAGCCTGAATGGCGTGATCGTCTGCGCGGATCCGGTGGCGCGGGCGAATGGCTGCCAGCCGATCAACATCTTCAGCGGTGCCACCCCTTCCGCCTCGGCGAAGGCCTATGTGCAGCCTGAGAAGGGGCCGTACCAGCGGACCCGGCAGACGCAGGACGTCGTCAGCCTCAACATTTCCGGTTCGCCGGTCGATCTGTGGGCCGGTCCGCTCGCGATCGCGTTCGGCGCGGAATATCGGCACGAATATTACAAGGTTCGCGCCGATGCCTACGGCAACGGTATCCTCGATCAGGCGGGGATCTCCGGTACGCCGTATGATTCCAGTTATCCGGCGGATCCGACCCTGCTCGACAGCGGCAACAACTGGTATGCCGGCAACTACAAGAACGGCACCGGCTCCTATAGCGTGAAGGAAGCCTTCTTCGAGGCGAACCTGCCGCTGTTCGATGGCGAGAAGATCGGCCGTGCCAACCTCAACGCTGCGGCCCGCGTGACCGATTACAGCACCTCCGGCACAGTGTGGGCATGGAAGGTCGGCGGCACCTGGGATACGCCGCTGAACGGCTTCCGCCTGCGCGCCACCACGTCGCGCGACGTGCGTGCGCCGAACCTTTCGGAGCTGTTCGCGGCCCCCGTCACGACGACGCTGCCGAACTTCTTCGATCCCTTCCGCAACGTGAACGTTCTGGTGATCCAGAATGCGCTGGGCAATCCGGCGCTCACGCCGGAACTGGCGCGGAACACCTCGGTCGGTGCGGTACTCTCCAATCCGTCCTGGCTGCCGGGCTTCAGCTTGTCGTTCGATTACTACACGATCAAGATCAAGGACGTGATCAGCGGCCTTGGCGCCAACGATATCGTGAACTTCTGTTTCCAGGGGATCCTTCCGCAGGTCTGCAACTCGTTCAATCTGAACAACACGAGCGGGCCGAATTACGTCAATGTGCAGTCGTTCAACTTCGCATCGATCAAGACGGAAGGCTTCGATATCGAGGGCAGCTATCGCTGGCGGCGGCCGCTCGGTCTGGATGGATCGCTGACGCTGCGTGGTCTGGCGACGCATATCATCAAATATGTGAGCGACACCGGCCTGCCCGGCACGATTCCGAACGACTCGGCCGGTGTGAACATCGGTGGCACGCCGAACTGGAAGTTCCTGACGATCCAGACCTACGAGACCGACAAATGGTCGTTCCTCGTCCAGCAGCGCTGGTTCTCGGATGGCAAGTACAACAACAATTATATCGAGTGCCAGACGGGTTGCCCGGTTTCCACGAGCCAGCACCCGACGATCAGCAACAACCACATCAAGGGTTCGTTCTATCTGGATATCGGTGGATCCTATAAGATCCTTCCGAACATCACGGCCTATTTCAAGGTCGACAATCTGCTGGATCAGTCGCCGCCTTACCTCCCCGGTTTCCCGAGCCCGTCGCTCTACGACATTCTCGGGCGGGTTTATCGGGCCGGCATCCGCTTCAGCCTTTAAGCCTTTCCTCCCACTGGCGGCGCTCCTGAAAGGGAGTGCCGCCATTCTTTTTGGAGGGCGTCCAAAGCGTCGCGCGGGCCGGGAGCCAACGATCCGGCAGAGCTGCGTGTATCCGCTCCCACGATTGCCGGGATGGAAAGGATGTGCAGGCGAACATGCCCTGCCGTGCTGAGGCATCGCCCTCTCGAAAGAGTGTGGCGAGCACGTTATCACGCTGACGGAGAGGCGATCTTTATGAGGCAGCCCCGGCTTGCCGATGGATCGCGCAACCCCACGAGCTTTTCGATTTCAGAGGGCATCTGGACATGCGCTCGTCCGCGCATGTCCAGTCGGGTTCTCAGGGTAGATCGACGTAGCTGAAGCTGTCGAAATCGGCGGCCATTGCGAGCCCGCCCATGTCCTGGCAGGCCATGCCCACGAAGGCACCCGTAAAATTCGCAAGGCCGGGCAGGGTGGCTTCGTCCGATAGCGCCGATGCGTCCAGCGCCTGCGGTAGCCAGCACCAATCCGTCATCGTCTCGGTTCGATATCCGAAGCGCAGGATGTGATGATCGACCGCCGCCGCCAACGAGATGCGGCCCCCCTCGATGGGGATGCGAGGGCCGAAAACATCGCCCTGAACCTGATCAGGCAGGATCGACATGACCTGCAGATGGCGTCCGTCCGGATCGTCATGCGAGACGAACAGATAGTGAAGCTTGGTGGAATTATAGTAGCAGACGAGGCCCGCCTGCTGCTGGAAATTGATCGGGGTGCAATCCAGCACGCATTCCGCGCGATATTTCCAGCTGGTCTGCCGCCGCGCGACGAGTGCCTGCTCGTGCAGGCTTCCGATCGTTTCCCGGCCATATAGCCGCAGATGCCCCGGGCGCGCGGTGAGGCTGAACAGGCGATCCGCATGCGGGGTGCGCAGCCATTGCAGCGTGACGGGCAGATCGGGGCCGTCGAAATCGTCGTGGCTGGCGGGGGCGGGCCACGGCGCTGCCGGCAGGGCGGGGGCATTCGGCGCGGGGGCCGGCGCGGCATCTCCTTCCACGGTGCGAAGCCAGCCGTCTTCGCCCCAGCGCATCGGCTGGATGGCTGTCTCGCGACCCATCACGCATCGCCCGCGCGAGGGCAGCGGACGGCCGCAGAGATAGGCCATCCATGTCTCACCGTCAGGCAGATCGACGAGATCGGCGTGGCCTGATCGCTGGATCGGGGACAGTGGCTTGTCCTTGGCTGTCAGAACTGGTCCATCGGGATGGATTTCATAAGGCCCTTCGATCGATCGCGCGCGCGCCATCGTCACGGCGTGATTCCAGCCGGTGCCGCCTTCGGCGACGAGCAGGTGATACCAGCCATCGCGCTTGTAGAGATGGGGGCCTTCCGTGAAGCCCAGGTCCGTGCCCACGAAGATGGTGCGCCGCTCCCCGAGCAGGGCGCCGCTGCGCAGATCCATCTCCTGGATGACGATGCCTGCGAAACGATTGCGGCCGGGGCGGTGATCCCAGAGCATGTTCAGGAGGTAGCTGCGCCCGTCGTCGTCATGAAACAGGGCGGGATCGAAGCCACTGCTGTTCAGGTGGACGGGGTCACTCCACTCGCCGTCGATCGTATCGCAATGAACCCAGTAGTTGTGGAAATCGCGCAGCGAGGCGCCGGACGCGCCTGCAGCAGTCGTGCGCCCATAACGTTTGACGTCCGTATAGATCAGGTGAAATCGCCCGTCGGCATAGCTCAGGTCCGGCGCCCAGACGCCGCAGCTGTCCGGGGTGCCGCGCATGTCGAGCTGGCTGGCCCGCACCAGCGGACGCGATACGAGCCGCCAGTTCACCAGATCCCGCGAGTGGTGGATCTGGACGCCGGGATACCATTCGAAGGTGGATGTCGCGATGTAGATATCGTCGCCGACCCGCACGATCGAGGGATCGGGATTGAAGCCGGGAAGGATCGGATTGGCGATCTTGGTCATGAAGGTTTCCGTACCAACGTCCAGAGAAGCGCGGCGCCCAGCAGATCGAGGCATGCCAGCACGACGAAGAAGGGCTCGTAGCCGACCTGATCGACGAACGTGCCGATCAGGAGCGAAAAGATGAGCAGGCCGGTATTTCCGGCTAGGCCGGCCAGACCGGCCACCGTGCCGACCTCGTTCTTGCGAAACAGATCCGCGGACATGGTGATGACGGTGACCGAAAGCGTCTGGTGGGCGAACCCGCCCAGACAGAGCAGGGCGATGGCCATCACCGGATCCGTGACCCATCCCACGGCCGCCACACCCGTCATGAGCACGGCGCCGAGCGTGAAGGCATAGCGGCGCGCATCGATCAGGTGGATGCCCCGGCGTTGCAGAAAGGCGACGACCGAGGGGCCGAACAGGCAGCCCAGATCCGCCCCGAGGAATGGCAGCCACGCGAAGAGCGCCATCTGCTTGATGTCGAAATGCCGCGCCGTCATCAGATAGAGCGGCATCCAGAAAGAAAGCGTGCCCCAGGTGGGATCCGCCAGCATCCGGGGCAGGGCGATGCCCCAAAGGTTGCGCTGGCGCAGCAGGGAGCCGACAGAAGGCTTGGCTGCCATCGCCTCCAGCCCGGTTTCCTGTCCATCCTCGATTTCGGCCTTTTCCTCCGCCGAAACCGCGCGGTGGCTGGCCGGCGGGGAATACCAGAACAGCCACAGCAGCACCCAGGCCAGGCTGATGCCGCCCGCCACAAGGAAGGCCGCGCGCCAGCTGTGCGTGAGGATCGCCCATGCTACGAGCGGCGGTGCGAAGACGGCCCCCAGCGACGCGCCGATATTGTAAAGGCCGCCCGCAAAGCCGCGTTCGCGCGCGGGAAACCATTCGGAGACGACCTTCATGCTGCCGGGATGGCCCGCGCCTTCGGCAAGCCCCAGCAGGCCGCGCAGCGCGGCGAAGCCGACCCAGCCCGACGCGAAACCGTGGAGGAGGGTGACGACCGACCAGAGGCCGGCGAAAATCGCGAAGCCGATCTTCAATCCGATCGCATCCAGCAGCCAGCCCACCAGCGGCTGGAACATGATGCCGACCTGGAAGGCGGCGGTGATCCAGCCATATTGTTGGGTGGAGATATCCTGCTCGCGCATGATCGTGGGGGCGGCCACGCCCAATATGCTACGCGAAAGATAGTTGAGAATCATCACGCCCATGAGCAGGCCGATGATCGTCCAGCGGATCCGCATGGGTCGTGTCATGTCAGACAAAATTCCGCAAAGTGTGGATCATTTCGAGCGACCGATCCGGCTGGCGTGGCGCCCCCGATGGCGGGTGGAGCTCCCAAGGGCATCCGCTTGCGTGGCATGGCATGAGTGCTCTCCGGGCTGTGTCCGGTCCCGTCATCCGGCTCTTTGAGGCGACCATAGAGCCTCTTTTCCAAGTGTATAGGCAGTTGGCAAGGCCGTCAGGCGATTGCGGCCAACGCTTCCGATGCCAACGGGTGAGAGCGCCGATGCCCTCGCCGTATGCGGTGCGCGGGCGATATGTGTGTCGCGGCGGCAATCCGATGGCGCATGTTCTTATCTTGTATGAGTATTTTTCTGGAGGGCTTCGCGTGAAGCCCTCCAGCGAAGACGATGCTGCTCAGGTGGCGGCCGCCGCGATCGCCGTGAGATTGACGATGCCGCGCGCCGTGCTTGTGGGCACAAGCGCATGGATCGGGCGATCGAAGCCCATCAGGATCGGGCCGATCACAAGACCGCCGGCCGAGGCGGCGAGGGCGCCGAGCGTGATATTGGCGGCATCGAGGTTTGGCATCACGAACAGGTTGGCGCTCCCCGAAATCGGCGAATCGGGCACGAGCCGATTGCGGAGCGCTTCCGAAAGCGCGCTGTCCGCGTGCATTTCGCCGTCGACCGAGAAATCCACCTGTTGTTCGCGCAACTGCTTCAGCGCCGCCCGCATCTTGCGCGCGCTCGCCGTATCGGACGCGCCGAAATTGGAGTGGGAAAGAAGCGCCGCCTTCGGCTCGATCCCGAAATGCCGCATCTGCGCAGCAGAAAGCATCGTCATCTCGGCGATCTCGGCAGCGGTCGGATCTGGCACCATATGCGTATCGGTGATGAAGAGGGCACCGGCATCCATGATGAGCCCGGACAGGGCGTAGACACGGCTCACCCCGGAAGAGCGGGGAATGATCGGCATGATGAGCCTCACCTGGCTCCACCATTCGGAATGGCCGCCCACCAGCGCGGCATCCACATGGCCCGTGCGCAGCAGCATCGCCGCCGTCACGGTCGGGCGGCGATAGATCATCCGTTCCGCCTCGGCGACGGGCTTGCCGCGTCGCACGACGAGATCCTGATAAGGCTTGATCAGGCCTTGCAGCACAGGGCCGCCCGCGAGCGGATCGACGATCTCCACGTCGCGATCTAGCTGCCAGCGCAGGCCCAGTTCCGTAATCCGCTTCTCCACGATGCCGCGCCGCGCGACGATGACCGGGCGGGCGAGCCCTTCATCCAATACGGTCTGGATCGCGCGGAGCACGCGAGGATCCTCGCCTTCGCCATAGGCGATGCGGGGTGCCTTGCTCTGCGCCGCCGAGAAGATGGGAAGCATCAGCTGGCTCGACCGCCAGGTCCGCTCGGAAAGGGAGCGCTTGTAGGCGGCGATATCCGAGATCGGGTGCTTGGCGACGCCGCTCTCGGTTGCCGCGCGCGCGACGGCGGGCGCGATCTCGACGATGAGGCGGGGATCGAAGGGCGCGGGGATCACATAATCTGGCCCGAAATGCGGGAGGGCTCCGCCATAGGCCGCCGCGACGCTCTCTTCGGCGGGAAGGCGCGCGAGGGCGGCGATCGCCTCCGCCGCGGCGACTTTCATCGGCTCATTGATCTCGGTCGCGCCGGCATCCAGCGCGCCCCGGAAAATGAAGGGAAAGCAGAGCACATTGTTGATCTGGTTCGGGAAATCGGATCGCCCGGTCGCCACGATCGCATCCGGCCGCTCCTCCCGCACCACGCTGGGCAGGATTTCCGGCTCGGGATTGGCCAGCGCGAAGATGATCGGCTTGGCGGCGAGCAGCGGCAGCCATTCGGGCTTCAGCACATTGGGGGCGGAGAGCCCCAGGAAGACATCCGCACCCGGCAACACCTCCTGAAGCGTGCGGGCATCGGTGGTGCGGGCATAGACCGCCATGTTGGAGGGCATTCCCTCCCGTCCGGCATGGACGACACCGTCCTTGTCGGTGAGCGTGATATTCGCGATCGGCAGCCCCATGGAGACGAGCAGATCGACGCAGGCGAGGGCCGCCGCGCCGGCGCCCGAGGTGACGAGACGGACATCCGCCAGTTCCTTGCCCTGGAGGAAAAGGGCGTTGCGGATCCCGGCGGCAACGACGATCGCGGTGCCATGCTGATCGTCATGGAAGACCGGGATGTTCATCCTCTCGCGCAGCCGGCGTTCGATCTCGAAACATTCCGGAGCCTTGATGTCTTCCAGATTGATGCCGCCGAAAGTGGGCTCCAGAAGCGCCACCGCCTCGACGAACTTGTCGGTATCGGTCGTATCCAGTTCCAGATCGAAGACATCGATGTCGGCGAATTTCTTGAAGAGCACGGCCTTGCCCTCCATCACCGGCTTTGACGCCAGAGCGCCGATCGAGCCGAGCCCCAGCACGGCTGTTCCGTTCGAGATCACCGCCACGAGATTGCCACGCGCCGTATAATCGAGCGCGCGATCGGGATTGGCGGCGATCTCCTCGCACGGGGCGGCGACGCCCGGAGAATAAGCGAGCGCCAGATCGCGCTGCGTCGCCATCCGCTTCGTCGCCTCGATGGCGAGCTTTCCCGGTCGCGGAAGGCGGTGATAGTCGAGGGCGGATTTGCGGTAATCGTTGTCCACGGGAGGATCCTTCGGGGGGTATCGGTGGATGGCGTGAGCGGCGGCTAACTAGGTGTGTGAGTCTCAGGATTCCAGCGCAATCACTGTGACCGACTTGGGCGGCACCGTGAGATGGAGGGAGGAGCCGTTGGCTTTCGCCGCGATCGGCCTGGGCATCACGGCATTCGGTGCCGTGAAGTCGTTCACCGCGTCGACCCTATCTGCCGTGAGAACCGTTCCCGCCGCGCGCCTTATGTGGAGCCCCGTCGTGTCGAGCTTCAGCTCGCCGGGACGGGACGCATCAATGTTCGTCACCGCGAGCCAGAGCTTCCCGGCCTTGTCGCGCGCCGCCACGGCATCCAGTTGCGGCATGGCGACGCCGGCATGTTCGTATCGCCCGGCCTCATATGTGATCGGCACGAACGTCGCGTCCTGAAACGGCAGATACATTTTGTGGATGTGATAGGTCGGCGTGAGGATCATCTTCGGGCCGTCGGTGAGGATCATCGCCTGCAGAACGTTCACCATCTGCGCGATGTTGGCGATGCGGACGCGATCGGCATGGCGGATGAAGATGTTGAAGTTCACCGCCGCGAGAATCGCGTCGCGCAGTGAATTCTGCTGCTGGAGGAAACCGGGATTGCTGCCCGGCGTGGGCGCCAGCCAAGAGCCCCATTCGTCGACAACGAGCGCGACCTTCTTCTCCGGATCATATTTATCCATGATCGCGGATTGCTTCGCGATCAGCGTATCCATCCCCAGCGTTTCCTTGATGATCTTCGCATAATCATCCTCGCCGAAGCCGGTGCTGGCCATGTGCGGCGGCCAGCCATTGACGGTATAGCTGTGCAGGGAGACTCCGTTGATATCCCAGCTCCACGCCTTGTTCGCCCAGGCCTTCATCACCGCTTCGGTATAGTCGCCCTTGTCCGCGTCCCACCCGACGGCGATCCTCTGCATCGCCCCCTGATCCTTCTGCGCCGGATTGAGGTTTTTCACGAAGTGGCTGAACCGCTTCATCTCTTCCACATAGTGATCGGGCGAATAGGCGCCGCCGCATCCCCAATTCTCATTGCCAATCCCCAGATACTTCACCTTGTAGGGGGCGGAATGGCCGTTGGCGGCGCGTTCCCTGGCCAGCGTCGTCGGCTGGTCCGTCGTCATATATTCCAGCCATTTCGCCGCCTCCTCGGGCGAGCCGGAGCCGACATTGACGGAAACATAGGCCTCGCTGCCGATCTGGCCGATGAAATCCATGAACTCGTCCGTGCCGAACGTGTTCGGCTCGGGCACGCCGCCCCAGTTCGAATTGACGGTAACGGTGCGCTTGGCCGCCGGGCCGATGCCGTCGCGCCAATGATATTCGTCGGCGAAGCAGCCCCCCGGCCAGCGGACATTGGGAACATGGATCGCGCGCAGCGCCGCCACAACATCACTGCGTATGCCCCGCACGTTCGGAATGGCGGAGTCCTTGCCGACCCAGACGCCGTCATAGATACCCGTGCCCAGATGCTCGGCAAACTGGCCGAAAATATCGCGCGAGATCGTCGGCGCCGCCTTTTGGGGCAGGAATTGGACGGGTGTTTCGGCAGGCGCGCTCGCCGCTGCCGCGCCCGCCATTCCCGTGGCGACCCATCGCCCGAATCCGCGCAAGCTCATATCGGCAGCTCTCCCTCTTTTGATGGCGGTTAATGTCTGAGTTTTTGAGCGGGTTCACAATCCGATTCTCGCATGGACGCGCCGTTTTCGGATCCGGGAGGGGCATATGCGCATATGGATCTCGCCCGATCCGGGAAACTCGTATCGTGGATTGTGTTCCGGATGTTGCGCCACTCGATCGTCTGGCCCGAGGCTGGCCGCGAATTTCGGCGGATCGCCGGCCATTGGCGACGATCAGCCTTGTCGATGGCTTGATAAACTCAGACAAAAATGACAGGCATATGTAGTAAGTTCGGACGGGATAACCCGTTTGTTGGCGGCGCACGGGCTGTCTCGAGGGAGGATTGAAGGTGGACGATACACCCGGTTGTGGCTGTGCCTCGCAGGTGGGCGCGATCGACCGCCGCGCTGTATTGAAAGGCGCGACGGCGCTTGCTGCGCTCGCTGGCGGAACGCGTGCCTTCGCCGCGATGATCGAGGAAGCGCCGAACCTCGCGCTGGTGGCAACGCCGAGCGCGTCCTGGTCCTCGACCAGGGCCAAGCTGACCCACCTCAACAGCGGATTCGAGCCGAAACTGTCGTCGAGCGACACGAGCGGCGCGTTCAATTTCGTTCCCAAGACCGATACGCAATGGATCCAATATGACTGGTCGAAACCGATTTCGACCGATCGGACCGATATCTTCTGGCTGGAAAATCCCTGGGGGATCGAGCGTCCGATCCGATACGAGGTGCAGTATTGGGACGGCGCTGCCTTCGTGCCGGTGCGCAATCCCCGCGGCCTGGGCCTCGACAAGGATCGCTACAATACGACCCGCTTCGACGCGGTTACGACGACGAAGATCCGGATCGTCATGGTCGGCAACGGCAAGAATTCGCCCGGCATCCTGCAATGGAAGGTCTATAACAGAGGCCCGGTGCCGGCGTTCGCGCCGGCGGTGGCGGCCGGTGTGGATCGTACGCTCGTACTCGGCGGGCGGACCTATATGAATGGCAAGGCGAAATGGCTCGCGAAGCAACCGGGGGACGCCGTGCGCTGGAGCCAGGTGAGCGGCCCCGGCACGGTGGTCTTCGAGGATCCGGCCGCGCTCAGGACGGCAGCGACGGTCTCCACCCCCGGAGACTATGTGCTCGAACTTGCGGGCATAGGCGCGGGCGGCGTCTCCAAATCGGTCGTGCAGCTCCGGGTGGAGGAGGGGCCTCCCTCGGAAAGGCTCGATGTCGTCTATACGACGCCTTATGCGATCACGAGCCCGTTCTGGACGCAGCGTGCCAAGGCGCTGATCGTCAACTGGATTCCCCATTGTATCGACTATTGCCAGCGAACCGACCTGAAGGACGGGGTGGGCGGCCTCGACAATTTCATCGAATCCGCCAAGGCGCTGCGCGGCGAGCCCCATGGGCCGCACCGGGGCTTCGTCTTCTCGAATGCCTGGGTTCACCAGACGGTTGAGGCGATGTGCATCGCGCTGATGGTCGATCCGCAGGGCGATGCCGAGATTGCAGCGGCACAGGCGCATATGCGCGACGCGCTCGCGCGGTGGATCCCGATCATCCTCGCCGCCCAGCATCCGGATGGTTATCTCCAGACCGCCTACACCCTTGCCGATCGCAAGGAGTGGCCCGATCGCTGGTCGCCCGAGCATCGCGGCGATCATGAGGGCTATGTTTCGGGCTATTTCATCGAATCCGCGATCAACCATTATACGCTGACCGGCGGGCAGGATCGCCGGCTCTATGACGCGGCCAAGCGCCTTGCCGATTGCTGGGTTGCCAATATCGGGCCGGGCAAGAAGGCCTGGTATGACGGGCATCAGGAGATGGAGCAGGCGCTTGTCCGCTTCGGCCGCTTCGTGAACGACATGGAGGGGAAGGGGCGCGGCGACGCCTATATCGCGCTTGCGCGGTTCCTGCTGGAATCGCGGCGGGGCGGATCGGAATATGACCAGAGCCACCTGCCGCCGCGCGAGCAATATGAGGCTGTCGGCCATGCGGTGCGGGCGGTCTATTTCTATTCCGGCATGGCTGATATCGCCGCCGAAACCGGGGACCGTGATTATCAGAGCGCGGTCATGTCCCTTTGGGACAATATGGTGAACCGTAAATATTACGTCACGGGGGGCGTTGGCAGCGGCGATACATCGGAAGGATTTGGCGACGATTATGGTTTGCGCAACGATTCCTATTGCGAAAGCTGTTCGAGCTGCGGGCTGATCTTCTTCCAGTACAAGCTCAACATCGCCTATCGTGACGCGAAATATGCCGATCTCTATGAGGAGACGATGTATAATGCCCTGCTGGGGGCGACGGACCTCGAAGGCCGGAACTTCACCTATACGAACCCGCTCCTGGGCTCCGCGCGCTACGCATGGCATAATTGCCCCTGCTGCGTAGGCAATATCCCGCGCACCCTGCTAATGATGCCGACCTGGGCCTATGCGAAGGACAAGGACAGTCTGTTCGTCAACCTGTTCGTCGGCAGCCGCATCAATGTCGGCGAGATTGCCGGAACGCAGGTCGAGATGGTGCAGGAAACCGATTATCCCTGGAACGGCAAGGTCGCTCTGACGGTGAACCCCCAGAAGGCGGGCCGCTTCGCGGTGCACGTTCGAGTGCCGGATCGGCAGACCAGCCAGCTTTACGCCGCCTCGCCGCAGATCCGTGGGCTGAACTATCTCAAGATCAACGGCAAGACAGTCGTGCCGCGGATCGAACGCGGATATGCGGTGCTGGATCGCGAATGGAAAAAGGGCGATCGGGTGGAGTTTGAACTGCCCATGGCCGTGCAGCGACTGGCGTCCGCCGATAGGGTGGCGGCGACGCGCGGCAAGGTGGCGCTGCGTTACGGGCCGCTCGTCTACAATGTCGAGCTGGCCGATCAGCCCGATCTCGGGAGGGCGCTCTCCGCAGGCGCGCTTACGCCCGAATGGCGTCCGTCCTTGCTGGGCGGCGTGATGGCGATTGCGGGGCAATGGGGGGACGGCAGCCCGATGCTGGCGGTGCCCAATTATGCGCGCATGAACCGGGCAGGGCCCTCGAATGAATTTCCCACGCGCGACCCCGATTACAAGGATTCGGCGGTGTGGATGGCCACGGCCTGACGACAGGCCAAGAATCGGGTCGGGATATCCGTCGCAATTCTTTGTCAACCGGCTTTCGATTCGGGATCGGCGACGAATTTGTTATGAAGGGCATGTTGTAAACGGCACCGATCCGAATATCATTGCTTCAAAGAGCAATTCGGGGGAGTGATATGATCGAAAGTCTTTGGTCGACCGTAAGGAGCGTTCTTTCGCCACACGGTCCGGCCATGGATGCCGCCGCGAATAGCTATGTTCCCGGTGATTTCTCGATCCATTTCTTTTTGCAACTGGCTGTAATCCTTGTGGCTTGCCGTGTTGTCGGCTGGCTCGGCCGGAAGCTGCTGGCCCAGCCGCAAGTGGTGGGCGAGATGATCGCCGGCGTGTTTCTGGGGCCATCGCTGCTGGGGCTCCTCCTGCCTGATCTCCAGGGCGCGATCTTCGCGAAGGAAACCCGCAACATCCTCTATGCGGGCTCTCAGCTCGGCGTTGGGCTGTACATGTTCCTTGTGGGGACGACGCTTCGGACCGATCATTTCCGATCGAAGGCGAAGAGTGCGGCGGCGGTTTCGCTCGCGGGCATTTCGGCGCCCTTCGCCTTCGCGATCCTGATAACCCCGTTTCTCGTCAGGATTCCGGGACTCTTTTCGCCCCAGATTTCCGTGGCGAACGCAACCTTGTTCATGGGCGCGTGCATCGCGCTCACCGCTTTCCCCATGCTGGCACGCATCATCAACGAGCGTGGGCTGGCCAATAGTTCGCTTGGCACGCTTTCGCTCACGGCAGGGGCCTTCGACGATGCCTGTTCCTGGTGCGTGCTGGCGATCGTGCTGGCAACGTTCGGGGGCGGGGCGGGGGTGGCGATCCTCGCCATTGGCGGCGGCCTGATCTGGGCCGGGCTCGTGATTACGTTCGGTCCGCGCGTCTTCGCCCCTCTCGCCCGTCGCGTGGAAGAGCAGGGCGAGATGAGCTATGCCATCCTGGCGATTACGCTCGCGGCCTTCAGCCTTTCGGCCTTCCTGATGGATGCCGTGGGCATCCACGCCATTTTCGGTGGTTTCGTGCTTGGCGCCGTCATGCCGCGCGGACGGTTCGCCGAGGATCTGAAGCGGAAGGTGGAGCCTCTGGCGGTCGTTCTGCTGCTGCCGATGTTTTTCACCTATTCGGGGCTCAACACGCGGATCGACATGGTCAATTCGGTTTCCCTGCTGCTGATCGCGCTGGGAATCCTCGTCGTTTCGATCCTTGCCAAGGGCGGCGCCTGCTATCTCGCGGCACGGCTCGCCGGCGAGGACAATCGGACGGCACTGGGCATTGGCGCGTTGATGAATTCGCGCGGTCTGATGGAACTCATCATCATCAACATCGGCCTGCAGAAGGGGATTATCGGGCCGACCCTCTTTTCCATGCTGGTGCTGATGGCGATCGTCACCACGATGATGGCCGGTCCACTGTTCGAAATGGTCTATGGCCGCAGGGCGAGGCAGAGTGGCGAACTCGACGCGCTGCATCGCGTGGCCAACGCGGCCTGATCTGCGCCTGACCACGAGCATAGAGGCGGCGGGCGATATCCTGGCCCGTGGCAGGGGATGTCAGCCGCGCCGCAGCATCTGCATCACATGGGCGCGGATGCGTCCGTAATTGCCGTTTGCGAGCGCGCCGAGGATGCCATGCTTCGCCTCGGGCAGATGCCGAAGCGGATGTCCCTGCGGCCGGAACACATAATGATCGAAGAAAGCCCGCCAGGACTGCCGTTCGGCCTCCGGGCGCTCCGCGAGCGCGATCATGGCCAGAAGCATCGTGGTATAAGGCGCGTCGGTGCCGTTGCTGAATGCATCCCACCAATAGTTGACGAGCATGTTGAACGGCGCCGTCGCATCGACCCTGTGCCACCACAATTTCGGGATATAGAGAGCGTCGCCTTCGGCCAGATCGAACATGATCGCCTGATCGCGCATGGCCTCGAAATCGGGATAGCGGGGATCGCCCGGCGAAGATCCTTCCGCCAGCGCGATCGGCTGACCCGCCATCGTATGGTCGATCGGGCCGACATACAGGCTTTCGATCGCTTCGGGCGGATAGAGGGTGAAGCGCCGCCGCCCGGCAATGACACCTGCGACATTATCGTACGTGTCATAGTGACAGGCAATGTGCGACGCGCTCCCGATCCAGAGGCGCGGGCTGACGGAGGGCGGAACGATGGCGATCCGATTTTCCTCCGCGAAGCCGGGAAGAAACATGTCCGCCGGTATCGAGCCCATATAGAAGCTCTCCGGGAGCGGCTCGTTTTGAGCCGCGAGCAGGCGTTCGAGTGCGGACATGACATCCATGTCGATCCGCTCGAAATTGAAGCCTTCCAGATTGGCGCCATAGGAATAGCGGCCGGCAATGCCCGGCTCGCCGACGAAGGCCTGCGCTTCCCGGTCAGTGGCGAAACGGGCCAGATAGCGGGCAAGTGCCGCGGGCGACGCCGCGCCTTCCCGCACGGCCGGCCAATCACGAAGGAGCCCCGGCAGCAGCACCGGTTTGCAACGGGCCGCGATCTCGCTCCTGAAGAGCGGGCCGTCCGCGAGCCAGGCGGGATCGACCGCCATCACGAGATCGCGGTCAGCCGCTCGTTTCTCCGACGCGCCATCACCGGGATCTGCGCCTGGGAAAATGCGACGCACAGCGCCATCTGGAGATAGCCGGCGCGGAACAGTTTCGTGATCTGTTGATCGTCGAGTTCGTTCAGCGCGTCGCGGCTGACTGTATAGAGCCCGTCCAGACTGAGATTTTCCCCGTCATCGAAGTTGAGCCTGATATCGATCGGCTCGATGACTTTCAGCGAGAGAAGGGCGGCGATGAAATCGCGCGTCGCGTCCACCCCTGACTTGAGCCGTCCGATGATGCGTTGAATCTGCGAAAGGGCCTCTTCCGGCTGGCCGGAGTCGCTGAAAAGCTGCTTCGAGGCGCCGTCCGAGAATCGCGGATGGGCAGGATCGATCGCGATATCCTGCCCGGCGATGAAAAAACCGCGCCTCTGAAGGTCCAGAGGCTGAAAGGCGCAGCCGCTTGTCGGGGACCAATCGACCAGCAATTCGCCGGGCTGGAACCCGAACATGGCGCCCGCATAGAAATCGCCGCTCGATGCGTCCTTGGCGAAGAAGATCGGACAGACGGCGGCGGCGGCCGGGAATTCGTCGAGCGTGATCATCGTGAAATGCGCAGGTTTTCCCGGATTTTCGCTAATCCTGAGCAACCGGTGCCGATCGGTGTTCAGGATTTCCAGTGCCACTGTCATTCTTCCTCCCCCACGATCATCTCGCCAGATCGTTCTCGGCCGGTCATACCAACGCGGCATAACCGGTCCAGCCATGATCGGAAGGATAGATGCAATTTTTTAACGCAGACAAATAGCTTGATAGCGTCGAAGTTTGGAAATATTCTGATTCCAGACCCGATAGAGGTTGCTGGAGAGAACCTGATCAAGGCAAACGTGTCCCACGTTCAGCTTTGCGCTCCCCAGCCATCAAAATCTGGTCCGAATGATGATCCAAATGTCGGACAAGATGTCGACAACAGGGGGTGTGATGCAGGATTCGGATATATCCAACTCTTTTGGCGGAGTTCGGCGTTCGCGGAGGCGTGCGCTCATCGCGGCTTCAAGTCTGATAGCGCTCACAGGAGCAACTTCGGCTGCCGCGCAGGCCGCTGGCGGCGCACCGGCGCAGGCCACTCAGCTTTCCGACGAGGAGGCGCAGGCCCGCTCTGAAATCGTCGTGACGGGTATTCGCGGCTCGCTGCAGCGCAATCTGGATATCAAGCGCACGTCGCCGGGCGTCGTCGACGTGATTTCGGCCGAAGATATCGGCAAGTTCCCGGATTCGAACGTGGCGTCCGCCATGCAGCGCCTTCCGGGCGTTTCGATCCAGCGCTCCGGATCCCGTGGTGAAGCGACCGGCGTCAGCATCCGCGGCTTCGGCGGCGATTTCAACGACACGCTGTATGACGGTCGTCGTGTTTCCACGGCATCCGGCGGGCGCGGTGTCGACTTCACCACCGTCGGCGCGGATTTCGTCGGCCGTCTGAGCGTGTACAAGACGCCGGATGTCGGCCTTTCGTCCAGCGCGATCGGCGCCACGATCGACGTCGCCCAGCCGAAGCCCTTCGACCGGACCGGCTTTCACGCTTCGGCGGTGGCATCCGGCACGATCCAGTCGCGCAACAAGGATGCGCGGCCGTCGGCGGGCATCCTGCTGAGCGACACCTTCGCGGATGATACGTTCGGCGTGCTCGGCAACTTTATCTACAGCCGCCGCGACACGACTTCGAACCAGGTCTTCATTCCCGGCTGGGTCGGTAATCGCTTCTATCGCTGCCAGTCCGGCCCGAGCTGCTCGGCTTCCGACCTGACGGCGGCGAACAAGACCGTGCTGGGCTGGTTCCCGCAACAGATCGGCGCCAACCAGGTCACGACCCAAGACGAACGTATCGATGGGCGTCTGGCGGTTCAGTGGCGCCCGAGCGACACGCTGCTGCTGACGGTCGATCACAATTATACGCGCCAGACGCTTCACACCGAGACCTACGGCTATGGCGCCTGGTTCGCGGGTGACGATCTGCGCAACCTGAAACTGGACAGCAACGGCACGGCGATCGACTTCAACCAGTTCGGTACGCCGATGGATTTCAATGCCGGCTTCGGCCGTTCGATCAATCAGACCAACCAGACGGGCGCCAACGTCAAGTGGGAGGCAACCGACCGACTGAAGTTCGATGTCGACGGCGCCTATGCGAAGAGCGTGTTCAATCCGCATCGCAACGGCTACGGCGACAATATGGATATCGGCTATGGTGGCTATAACAATAGCTCCACCGGCCCCTTCCTTTCGACCGGTGGTCGCGTGTCCACCATCCTCGGTGCCAATACGGGTCTCGGCATCATCGGATCGAGCAGCAACGATCTTCCGGTGCTGCACGATATCGGCCCGGCCGGTAATCTGTCGCGCTTCCTCGATACGTCTGTGATGGGCTCGCACGTCATCGTACGCGGTGCGCCTTATCGCACGAACAAGCTGAAGCAGGGCCGCTTCACCGGATCCTATGACGGCGATAATTTCAAGATCGCCTTCGGTGGCCAGTATCTGGATACGAAGTTCTATCAGGAATCGACGAACACCTTCACGAATAACGTGTTCGCGTCTTACGGTGGCTATGGTACGCCTTCGGGCCGCACAGGTGCGCTGTATCCTCTGCCGGCGGCGGCGTTCAAGGGCACGATCAGCACCAACGGCTTCATCCCCGGCTATTCGTCCAGCGGATTGGCGCCCGGCTTCCTGAAATATGATCCCTACGTCATCTATTCGGCGCTGGAAGCGACCGGGCGTGGTTCGGTTTCGCCCGCATTCGATCCTGGCTCGGTGCTGAGCGTCCACGAGAAGACCTATGCGATCTTCGTGAAGGCGGGCTTCGATGTCGAGATCGGGGACATGCCGTTCCACTTCAACGCGGGCATCCGCAATGAGGGGACGAAGGTCACCGCCTCCGCGATTGGTCGTGATCCGACGCAGTTGATCCTCGATGCCAACGATCCGACGCTCCTGCAGGCCGCCTACACTCCGACGCAGAGCATCGTTCGCGGAAACAAGTATAATTATCTGCTTCCGAGCCTCGACATGAAGCTTGAGATCACGCCGAAATTGTATCTGCGCGCCGATGCGTCCCGCACGCTCACGCGGCCGGTGCTTGGTGATCTGAAGCCGACGGTGAACCTTGGCACGCTGCGTCGCGGCAGCCTTTCGGCCTCGGGCGGCAACCCCAACCTGACGCCATATCTTGCCGACAATTACGATCTGGGCGTCGAATGGTATTATGCGCGCAACTCGTATTTCGCGGTGAACGGGTTCATCAAGAATCTGTCCAACTTCATCGTGGGCGGCGTTTCGACGCAGACCTTCCCCGGCGTGATCGATCCCTTCACCGGATCGGCCGCGCAATTCCAGGTCAACGCGAAGATCAACGGTCCGAAGGCGACCGTCCGCGGCGTCGAAATCGCGATGCAGCAGGTGTTTGGCGACAGCGGCTTCGGCTTCAGCGTCAACGGCACGTTCGTGAATACGAACCGGAAGTTCGACAGTGCGGACATTTCCGGTGCGGCCTTCGCGATCACGGGTCTTGCCAATTCGGCCAACTTCGTCGGCTTCTATGACAAGAACGGGTTCCAGATCCGTGCCTCGGTCAACTGGCGCGACGAATATCTGTCTGGTCTTGGCCAGGGCCAGGGCGGTACCTTCGGTGCCGAGCCTGTCTATGTCGACAAGCAGATCCAGGTCGACATGTCGGCAAGCTACGACATCACGCCGCAGCTGACGGTCTTTGGCGAGGCGACCAACCTCAACAATTCGACCTACAGCACGCATGGTCGCTTCTCGAACCAGACGCTCGACGTCTGGTCCTATGGACGCCGCTTCACCGCCGGAGCGCGCTTCCACTTCTAAGGCTTGGGCGGCGGGGGCGTTCGCCTTTTGGCGAGCGCCCCCGTTTGGCCTACATGTGAGATATTATGGTCAAACCCGTGCGCAGGATCGTCGTCGTGGGGGGCGGCACGGCCGGTTGGCTGACGGCGGCGACGGTCGCCGCGCGCCATCAGAGCCGGATGCCGGAACATTTCTCGGTAACCCTCGTCGAATCCCCCAACGTTCCGATCATTGGGGTGGGAGAGGGGACGTGGCCGACCTTGCGGTCAACGTTGCGCAAGATCGGCGTATCCGAAACGGATTTCTTCCGGGAATGCGATGCGGCCTTCAAGCAGGGCGCGCTGTTCGCGCGCTGGACGACGGGTGCGCCCGACGACGCTTATTATCATCCGCTGGTGCTTCCGCAGGCCTTTTCGCAGGTCAATCTGGTGCCCCACTGGCTGAATGCCGGCGAGGATAGCAGTTTCTGCGATACCGTCTGCGCCCAAGGGCTGTGCTGCGATGACGGGCTGGCGCCCAAGATGATTACCACGCCCGAATATGAAGGCGTGGCGAATTATGCCTATCATCTGGATGCGGGCAAATTCGCGCCCTTCCTTCAGCGGCATGCGACTACGAAGCTGGGCGTCCGGCACGTGCTTGCCGATGTGCGGTCCGTCGAACTGGCCGAGAATGGCGATATTCGCGCGATCATGACCGAGCAGGCGGGCGAGATCGAGGGCGATCTGTTCGTCGACTGCACGGGATTTTCATCGCTGCTGCTGGGGCAGGCGCTGGGCGTGGGCTTCAAGGACTGTGGCGATACGCTGTTCTGCGATACCGCGCTGGCCGTGCAGGTGCCCTATCCGGACGAGGACAGCCCGATCGCGACCCACACCATCTCCACCGCGCAGAGTTCCGGGTGGATCTGGGACATCGGCTTGCCGACGCGACGCGGGGTGGGACATGTCTTCTCCAGCCGCCATATCAGCGACGATGCCGCCGAAGGAGAATTGCGCGCCTATCTCGGATCGGCGGCCGATCATCTGCCCGTCCGCAAGATCCGGATCCGGAGCGGCCATCGCGAAACCTTCTGGAAACGGAACTGCGTCGCCGTGGGGCTCGCGGCCGGCTTCCTGGAGCCGCTGGAGGCTTCGGCGATCGTTCTGGTCGAACTTTCGGCCAAGATCATAGCCGAGCAGATGCCCGCCAACCGCGAGGTGATGGATATCGTCGCGGCCCGGTTCAACGCCACCACCACCTATCGCTGGGGGCGCATCATCGATTTCCTGAAGCTGCATTACGTGCTGAGCAAACGGCGCGATTCCGCATTCTGGCGGGATAATATGCTGCCCGAAACCATATCGGACAGGCTGAAGGACCTTCTCCATCTCTGGCGGTATCAGGGGCCCTGGCTGCACGACGAATTCGATCGCGTGGAGGAAGTGTTTCCCGCCGCCAGCTATCAATATGTGCTCTACGGCATGGGCTTTCGAACCGAGATCGAGGCGGACTCGCTGGTGGCCGACGCCCGCACCGCCGAACGCGCGATCCGGGAGAATAAGGTGATGGCGGAGCGGCTGCGCGGCACCCTTCCCAAGCATCGCGATCTCATCCGGAAGATCGTCGATCGCGGGATGCAGGCGATCTGATTCGATAGGGATATCATGCGGTTTCGGCCGAACGTGAGGAGCCCGTCGCTGCCGGAGAACGGCTCGGCTTTTGTTTGGGAGATGTATCCTATATGATTACGTCCCAAACGACGGTCGAACGGCAGTGCATCAGACAAACGATCAAATTCCGGCCAATGTCGCTCCCCGGGTGGGGCGGACCCCTCCCGGGCAGACGATGGTCGAAATGGCCTATGAGCATCTCCTGACAATGCTGATGACATTGAGGATCGCCCCTGGCGAACGGATCGCGATCGATGCCGTGGCCAGGCAGCTCGGAATTTCCCAGACGCCGGTCCGCGAGGCGCTCAGTCAGCTGGAGGCGGTGAAGCTCGTCTCGAAGATGACGAACGTAGGATATCGCGCCAGCCCGCAGATGACGCACGAGGAGGTTCGTGATCTCTATGCGCTGCGCAAGCTGATCGAGCCCTATGCCGCTGCCCGCGCTGCCGAGGCGATGACGGATGAGTCGATCGCTGAACTGCAGGCGATCGATCGCGAGATGACGGAAGTCGTGGATGGGGATGCGCTGGCTTACTCCCAGTTCGCGGAGGCCGATGCGCGGCTTCATCGCCTGATCGCGGAGGGCAGCGGCAACAGGCTGGTGGCCGAGACGATCGAGCGGCTTCACGCACACCTCCATATTTTCCGGGCGCTCTACAGCACCAACGCGCCCACGCGGGCGGCAACCGAACACCGGGCCATTATCGAGGCGCTGGTGGCCCATGATCCGGACGGGGCGGAGCGCGCCGTGTTGCAGCATCTGGAACGCTCCGAACAGCGGATGGATACGGTTCTGGCCGCGCCGGAAGACCTTCAGAAATAAGCATCGATATCGCGCCGTATGGGGAGCCATCGCGCTTGACAGCGATCTGACGCGACCTTACCAAAATCATATATGATATGAAATTGGAGGGGTGCGATGCGGCCATTGCCGTTCGGCCAATACCGGCGATCGGCGATGCGGGGCGCGGCTATCGCGCTCGGCATGTGCTGTGCCGCCGCAGTGCACGGCGAAACCGTCGTGCTGGAGCATTTCACGCTGATCGACGGCACGGGGCGGCCCGCCCAGCGGGACCAATCGCTGGTGATGGAGGATGGGCGCATCGCGTGGGTCGGTCCGGCGGCGGGGCTGCGCAAGCCCGCGGGCGCGGCGGCCGAGGATCTGCGCGGCAAATATCTGATGCCGGGGATCATCGATAGCCATGTCCATCTCGGCCTCGTCGAAGGCATCGATCAGAATTTCGGCAAATATTATGATCGGCAGCGCGTCGAGCGTCAGTTGCGACTCTACGCGGCCTATGGCGTCACTTCCGTTTACACGCTCGGTACGGATGGGGACGCGATCCATGACGTGATCGCGGATCAGCGGCGTATCGGCCGGATCGATATGGCCCGTGCCTTCACGGCGGGCAGGGGAGTCGTGTTCAAGGGCAGCTATGGCGGTGTCGCCGGGCTCGAACAATCCGTGGCGACGCCCGCGGAAGCCGTGGCGATGGTCGATCGGGAAGTCGCCAAGGGCGATGACTTCATCAAGCTGTGGATGGATGACGAGTTCGAGACGATTTCCCAGCGCATGCCCTATTCGATCAGCAAGGCGGTGATCGATACGGCGCACAAGGATGGCCGCAAGGCCGCGGCGCATATCTTCTATTATGACAATGCGGCAGAACTGACGGGCGAAGGCATCGATGCCTTCATGCACCAGGTTCGCGATCGCGCGGTCGATCCCGCGCTGGTTTCCGCCATGAAGGCACGCGGAACCTGGCAGCTCGCCTCCACGCTCAGCCGCGAAGCGTCCTTCACCTACAAATTGCTCCCGTTTGTGGACGATCCCTTCTTCTCGCGCGGCGTCTCGCCCGCCACGATCGCCGCTTTGAAGGCGCCGGATCGCCAGCAAAAGCTGGCCGCATCGCCGACCTTTCCGAAATATCCGGAGGTGCTGCGCAACGCGATGGCCAACCTGGCCAGCCAGGCCAAGGGCGGCGTGACCTATGGCATGGGCACGGATAGCGGCCCCTCCGGCAGGTTCCCCGGTTATTTCGCGCATTGGGAGCTTGAGCTGATGGTGAAGGCGGGCCTCACGCCGCTGCAGGCGCTGACGGCCGCGACCGGCACCAACGCGAAATTCATGGCGGCAAGCGAGGCCGGAACGGTCGAAAAGGGAAAATGGGCCGATCTGCTCGTGCTGGATCGTGATCCTGTCGCGGATATCCGCAATACGCGCGCGATCCGCAGCGTCTATGTCGCCGGCCGCAAGGTGCCGACCATCTGGCAGACCTGCGTCGACCGCCCCGAAGGTGCCTGCGGGCCGGCGCGGCCATGAGCGATAGTGGCGCCCTTTCCGCCGCGGCGGAGATCGATAGCCAGCCCGCTGCCGTCCGCCCGACCAGGGTGCGGCATGTCGTGCTCTGGCTGACCGTTCTCGCCTATCTCATCACCTATATGGATCGTGTGGTCATTTCGACCGCGGCGCCCTCCATTCAGGCCGAATATGGCTTCTCGCTCGTCACGATGGGCTGGATCTTCGCCTCGTTCCAGTTCGCTTATGCGATCTTCCAGATCCCGGGCGGTTGGCTGGGCGACAGGTTCGGTCCGCGCCGTGCCCTGACGGGCGTGGTGCTCTGGTGGTCGATGTTCACGGCGGCGACCGCGGCCACATGGTCGGCCGGATCGATGATGGTGTGCCGCTTCCTGTTCGGCATGGGCGAGGCGGGATCCTTCCCGATCGCCACGCGATCGCTGTCGCGCTGGATGCTGCCATCGGAGCGCGGCTGGGCGCAGGGGCTCACGCACGCCGGCGCCCGGCTGGGAGGCGCCGTCACGCCGGTCTTCGTCGCGCTGCTGATCGTGGATTTCGGCTGGAGGATGCCCTTCCTTCTGTTCGCCGGCGTCGGCCTGGCCTGGGCCTTGCTGTGGTTCGTTTATTATCGCGATGCGCCGCGCGATCATCCGCGCACGAACGACGCGGAACGCGCCATGATCGAAAATGCGCTGGGCGCGGGGCGTGAGCGCGCGAAGGTGCCGTGGCGCCATCTTCTTGCGAACCCGCAGCTCTGGGTGCTGTCGGCGATGTACTTTTGCTATGCCTATTGCATCAACATTTTCCTGACCTGGTTCCCCAAATATCTGCACGACGCGCGCGGTTTCGACATCGCGGTGATGGGGCTGTTCGCCAGCATGCCGCTGATGGCCGGCGTCGTCGGCGATCTGGCGGGGGGATGGGCATCCGATCACCTCGTCAAGAAGGGCGCGGGCCTGAAAATGGCGCGCCGGGCCGTGGCGGTGGTGGGCTTCGTGACGGCCGCTGTGGCGATCCCGCTGGCGGCGGGCATAACGGATCCGATCGCCAGCATCCTGTGCTTCTGCATCGCGCTGTTCGGCCTTGAGCTGACGGTGGGGGTGTCGTGGGCGGTGGCGCTGGATGTGGGCGGCGAATTCGCCGGTTCCGTCTCGGCGGTAATGAACACGCTCGGCAATCTTGGCGCTGCGATCGCCGCCGCGATCACGGGCTATATCGTCAGCGTCAGCGGCTGGTTCTCGGCATTCATGGTCCTCGCGGTCCTGTGCCTGATCGCGGCGGCCCTGTTCCTGAAGATCGATGCTTCGCGGCGGCTCTACGTCGCGCCGTCGACCGAAAATTCCTGATGTGTGTGAATTGGGCGGAATGAAGTGAAGGAAATCTCATCCATGTTTGGGGCGTTGCGGCTGCCACGCAGCATCTTGTTTGGCCGGGGGCAGCGCGAGGCGCTCGGTTCTGTCGCGGCGCGCCTGGGAACGCGGGCTCTGCTGTGCACGGACGAGCGTCAGGCCGCGCAGCCCGAATTCGCGGCGATGCTGGCCGATCTGAAGAAGCACGGCGTCGAGGCGCATGTGTTCGACGAGACGATCCCCGATCTGCCCCTGAATTCGATCGAGGATTGCGTGTCGCGGGCACGCGCCATCGCCCCCGATATCATGATCGCGGTCGGCGGCGGCAGCGTGATGGACATGGCGAAGGTCGTGGCGGTGCTGCTCACCCATGGTGGCAGCGTCCGCGATTATTATGGCGAATTCGCCGTGCCAGGCCCCGTTATCCCGCTGATCGCCATACCGACGACATCGGGCACCGGATCGGAAGTGACGCCCGTTGCGGTCGTTTCCGATGAGGAGCGCGGCGCCAAGATCGGAATCGCGAGCCCGCATCTCATCCCGGCCATCGCCATTTGCGATCCGGAACTGACGATGACCTGTCCTCCCGGCCTCACGGCGATTTCGGGTGCGGACGCGCTGACGCACGCGGTGGAAGCCTTCACCACGCTGGCGCGGGCGCGTGATCCGCTGCTGACCGAAGAGCATGTCTTCGTCGGCCGGAACGTGCTGTCCGATCATATGGCGAAGCTCGCGATCGGCAATCTCTTCAAATATCTCGAACGCGCCTATCGCGACGGGAGCGACATGGAGGCGCGCGATGGCGTGATGCTGGCCGCGCTGGCGGCGGGCTGCGCGTTTGGAACGGCGGGAACGGCGGCCGCGCATGCGCTGCAATATCCGGTCGGCAATCTCACCCACACCGCGCACGGCCTGGGCGTCGCCACCCTGCTGCCCTACGTGATGCAGTTCAATCGATCCGCCTGCCCCGATGCCTTCGCCGAGCTGGCGGACATGCTGGGCCTCGCGGGCGAAACGGTGGAAGACCGCGCCCAGGCTTTCATCGATGCTGTGGCGGATCTGCTCGCGGCCATCCGCATTCCCGTATCCCTGGCGGAGCTGGGGCTTCACGCGGATCAGCAGGATTTCGTGGCCGAACATGCCCTGAAGGCCGCCCGGCTCGTGAAGAACAATCCGCGCCTGCTGGATCTCGGCGGGATGCAGGCCATCACCAGAGCCGCGTTCGCGGGCGACCGCGCGTCGCTTGTCACGGCCTGATCGGGAAAGCGCAGATATGAGCAACAGTTACACGCCCCCCGCCGCCGGCGATCGTGCCGGCCCCTTCGCCATCCCCACCGGGCTACTGATCGGCGACAGCTGGATCGAGCCGGCCGGTGGCAAGCGGATCGACATTCTCGATCCCTCGACCGGTGGCACTCTGACGTCCGTCGCGGATGGCGGCGTGGCGGATGGGATTGCGGCGATCGATGCCGCGTCCGCTGCTGCCGCCGGCTGGGCGGCGACACCTCCCCGGAAACGCGCCGAGATCCTGCTCGCCTGCTATCGGGCGATGATGGACGAGCAGGAATGGCTCGCGCAGCTCATCTCGCTCGAAAATGGCAAGGCGATCAGCGATGCGCGCGGCGAGGTTGCCTATGCGGCCGAGTTCTTCCGCTGGTATGCGGAGGAAGCCGTGCGCATCAATGGCGAGTTTGCCTTGTCTCCTTCGGGGGCCAACAGGATCCTCGTCCAGTATCAGCCGATCGGCATCGCGCTGCTCATCACGCCGTGGAATTTCCCGGCGGCGATGGCGACCCGCAAGATCGCGCCGGCGCTGGCCGCCGGCTGCACCTGCATTCTCAAGCCGGCCGAGGAAACGCCGCTGACGGCGATGGCCGTGGCGGAGATCATGCGGCGCGCGGGCGTGCCCGCCGGCGTCGTGAACCTCGTCAACACCAGTGATCCGGCAGCCGTGTGTCGCGCGATCCTTCACGATCCGCGCGTGCGCAAGCTTTCCTTCACCGGCTCGACGGAAGTGGGGCGCCTGCTGTTGCGCGAGGCGGCCGATACCGTCATCAGTTCGTCCATGGAATTGGGCGGAAATGCGCCGTTTCTCGTGTTCGATGATGCCGATCTGGATGATGTGATCGAAGGCGCGATGGTGGCCAAGATGCGCAATGCGGGCGAAGCCTGCACGGCGGCCAACCGCTTTTACGTCCAGCGTGGCATCCATGACCGCTTCGTGGCGAAGCTGTCCGAACGGATGGGGGCGATGAAGGTCGGCCCCGGCATCAACGGCGATACGCAGTGCGGCGCGATGATCAACCAGGCCTCGATCGACAAGATCGAATGGCTGGTGAGCGACGCGACATCGCGCGGAGCCGAGATCCGGCTTGGCGGAAAGGCCGTGGACGGGCCGGGTTATTTCTATCCGCCGTCGGTGCTCGCCAATGTCCAGCCCGGCTCCGAAATCCTGTCGACGGAAGTGTTCGGGCCGGTGGCGGCCGTCATTCCGTTCGATGATCCGGAGGAGGCGATCGCCCTCGCCAATGCGACCGAATATGGCCTGGCGGCCTATGTCTATTCGGGCGATCTGGCCAAGGCGCTGCGGGTCGCAGAGCGGATCGAATGCGGCATGGTCGCCGTCAACCGGGGGCTGGTGTCCGATGCGGCCGCGCCGTTCGGCGGCGTGAAGCAGAGCGGGCTCGGTCGCGAAGGCTCGCACCACGGCCTGATCGAATATTGCGAGGCGAAATATATCGCGGTCAGCTGGTAAAAGGCTGGCCGCGGCAACGATAATTCGAGAGGAGCCGCACGGCGTGACACTGAAGATCTCCCGACGGGGGCTGCTGGCGGGCGCGGCCTCCGTGATCGTGCTCGATGGGGCGGGTATCAGGGCGCCTCTTTTCGCGGCGCCCCCTGCGGCAGGGGATAGCGGCGCCGACACCGAATGGCGCCACTATGCGGCGGATCAGGCGAATACGCGCTATTCCCCGCTCGCGCAGATCAATGCGGAGAATTTCAACGATCTCGAGGTCGCCTGGAGCTTCAAGACGGATGCTCTGGGCGCGCGCAAGGAATATCAGTTCGAGCCGACGCCCCTGCTGGTGAAGGGCAAGCTCTACCTTCCCGCCGGATCCCGGCGAGATTGCGTGGCGCTGGATGCGGCGAGCGGCGAGCTTTTGTGGATGCATCGCATCGATGAGGGCGAGCGCGCGCTGAAATCCCCGCGCCAGCTTTCCGGACACGGCGTATCCTATTGGACCGACGGCAAGGTCGAACGCATCCTTTACGTGACGATCGGCTACCAGCTCGTGTCGCTGGATGCCGTCACCGGCCTGCCGGATCCGGCATTCGGCAAGAATGGCATCGTCGATCTGAAGCAGGATTTCGATCAGGAGATCGATCTGGAATCGGCCGATGTGGGGCTGCATGCCACGCCGATGATCGCGCGCGATACGGTGATCGTGGGGGCAGCGCATGCCGCAGGCGACGTGCCGGCGGTGAAGCGGAACGTGAAGGGCTATGTTCGCGGGTTCGACGTTCGCACCGGGCGCCGCAAATGGATCTTCCACACCATCCCGCGCAAGGGCGAATATGGCTATGAAAGCTGGTTGAACGGCGATGCCGACGAGGCCGGCAACGGGGGCGTCTGGGCGGAAATGTCCGCCGATGAGGAACTCGGCCTCGTCTATGTTCCGGTGGAGCTGCCGACCGGCGACGAGATGGGGATGTTCCGCCGCGGCAATGCCCTGTTCGGCGAATCCCTCGTCGCGCTGGATATCGAGACCGGGGTTCGGCGCTGGCATTACCAGCTTGTGCACCATGGCCTGTGGGATCGCGACATTCCCTGCGCGCCGATCCTCTGCGACATCCCGGTACGGGGAAAGACGGTCAAGGCGCTGGCCCAGCCGACCAAGCAGGCATTCCTCTACGTGCTCGATCGCGAGACCGGCAAGCCGATCTGGCCGATCGTGGAACGGAAGGTGGAGGCGGGCGACGTGCCGGGTGAATGGTATTCGCCCACGCAGCCCTTTCCCACCAAGCCGCCGGCCTATGATGTGCAGGGCGTATCGATCGACGATCTGATCGATTACACGCCGGAACTGCGGGCGAAGGCCGTCGAACTGGTCAAGAATTACAAGATCGGGCCTCTCTATACGCCGCCGGTGCTGAGCCGTCCCGGCCGGTGGGGCACGATCACGAACCCGGGCATACAGGGCGGCACCAACTGGCCCGGCGGCTGTTACGATCCAGAGACGCACATGGTGTACGTCTATTCGAAGTCCACGCCGGGGCTGATCGGGATCGTCCCGAATGGGGATCAGAAGGTTTCCGAATTCCCGCACGTCCACGGTGTGGCGGGCAACGCGCCGCGCGCGCAGATCGCGATGGGTTCGGAAACGGCGGCGAACATGATGAGCGCGGCCACCGCCGGCGGCGGTCCTCCCCCCATGCCGCCGGGAGGCCAGTCGCTGCGCCCCGCCTTTCTCGCGATTGACGGGCTGCCCCTGCTCAAGCCGCCATATGGCCGCATCACCGCGATCGATCTCTCCAAGGGCGATCTCGCCTGGCAGATCGCGCACGGAGAAACGCCGGACAATGTGCGCAACCACCCGGCGTTGAAGGGGCTCAAGATTCCGCGCACGGGCCGTGCCGGCAATCTCGGTCCGCTGGTGACGAAGACCCTCGTGATCTGCGGAGAAGCGGGCTTCTACACCAATGAATATGGCGTCCGCGGCGCGATGTTGCGCGCCTATGACAAGGCGACCGGTGTCGAACGCGGGGCAGTTTACATGCCCGCACCCCAAAGTGGATCGCCCATGACCTACCGTCTCAAGGGGCGGCAATATATCGTCGTCGCCATCGGGGGCGGAAACTATAGCGCCGAACTGGTGGCTTACAGGCTGCCGGGCGCGGCATGACGAGAGAGGTATGATGGCACGTGTAGCGTTGATATTCGCCGGGGCGCTGGCTCTCGCCGGAGGGATCGTCGCCCAGGCCCAGCCCGCCGAGCGTTCGGTGTGGACAGGCGTCTACAGCGCGGAGCAGGCCACACGCGGCAAGGCGGCTTATGCGCAGAATTGCGCATCCTGCCACGGAGAATCGCTTTCCGGAATCGACGTGGCGCCTGCGCTTACCGGATCGGGTTTCCTCAACAACTGGAACGGTACATCCGCGGGCGATCTGTTCACGCGGATCAAGACCACGATGCCGCTGAACGCGCCCGATTCCCTGAGCGGACGGACCGTATCCGATATCGAGGCCTATCTGTTCCAGTCGAACGGGTTCCCCAGCGGGGAAGTGGCGCTGCCGCCGAGCCCGCCGATGATGGCGGGGATCAAGATCATCGCCCAGAAGCCGCAATAGGGCAGGGGGCGGGGGTGCAAGGCCCCCGCCGCCGCCTCAGTTTCCGGACCAGTTCGGAACGGCCTTCGTGCGGGCGAGGAAATCGGCCACGCCGCGCCGGAAATCCGCGCTCCCGTAGACCTGCCCGATGAGGGATTCGATCTCGGGCAGCGCGTCATAGGTCATGCGCCGGATCGTTTCCTTGGTGGCGCTGGTGGTGAGCGGCGCATTCTGCGTCGCGCGTTCGCACAGCGTCGCGATTTCTTCGTCGAGATCGCTCCGCTCGACGATCTTCAGCAGGAAGTTGCTGGCGAGAAGCTGCTCCGCGCCGAGTATCTCGCCGAGCAGGACCATGCGCTTGGCGAGCTGGATGCCCACGGCCCCGCCGATGCGCGCCACGCTCGCCGCCGACAGGCAATTGCCGATCGTGCGGCCGATCGGGGAGCCAAATCTCGCATCGGGCGTGGCGATGCGGAAATCGCAGGCGGAAGAGATGTTCATGCCGCCACCGATGGCCCAGCCCTCGACCACGGCGATCGTGGTGCAGGGAATGGCATCCACCGCGCCCATGCATTCGTCGATGCCGCGTTCATATTCGATGCCCTGTTCGCCGGTTTCGTAATCGGCGAACTTCGCGATATCGGTGCCGGAAACGAACGCCTTTCCGCCCGCGCCCCGGAAGGTGACGACGCGAACGGATCGATCCGCTGCGAAGCCACGCGCGATATCCCGCAGATCGAGCCACATCTGGCTGTCCAGAGCATTGTGCGCGGAAGGATTGTCGAAGCGGACATGCGCTTCTGCGCCCCGGCGCTCGACGATGACGCGCCCGCCGCTCACGAAGCGGCCTCCGTCTTCGGATGGAGCAGGCCCTTTTCCACAAGCTCGCGGCGGATCTCGTCGCCATGTTCGTTGATGAGCGGCGGGGGCAGGCGCACTTCCTGCGGCGTCCCGCGCATCTTCACCGGGAAGCCCAGCGCCCTGAATTCGCCTTCTACCGGGTGGGGGACCTGCATTACCATATCCCGCGCGATCGCCTGCTCGCTTGCGACGGCCTCGCCATAATCCAATATGGGGGATGCCGGGACGCCCGCTTCCAGCAAGGCATCGATCCATTCCTGCTTGGTCCGCTCGAGGAAGGTTGGCGCGAGATCCGCGATCAGGATTTCGCGGTTCACGACACGGTTGGCATTGGTGGCGTAGCGCGGATCTTCCTGCAATTCCGGCCGCCCCAATACCTTGAGGAAGGTCAGCCACAGTCCCTGATTGGCCGCGCCGATGACGAACCAGCCGTCGGACGCGCGCACCGCCTGATAGGGGGCGGACATGCGATTTGCCGATCCGATGGGCGCGGGCGGCTTGCCTGTTCCCCACAATTCGGTCGTTTCCCAGATCGAAAGGCCCATGGCCGCCTCCAGCAGGGAGGCATCGATATATTGCCCCTTGCCGGACGTGTGGCGGCCGATGATCGCGCTGAGAATCCCATAGGCCGAGAAGAGCCCGGCGCCGAGATCCGCCACGGCGATCGAATTCTTCGCGGGCTCCATGCCCGGAAAGCCGTTGGAGCTGAGGATGCCGGACATCGCCTGCGCGATCAGATCGAAGCCGGGCCGCTGCGCCCAGGGGCCGGTCTGCCCGAAGCCCGAAATGCTGGCATAGACCAGCCGGGGATTGATCGCCGAAAGCGTATCATAATCGATGCGGAGCCGGCCCGCCACGCCCGGCCGGGCATTCTCGACCAGGATATCCGCCGTCTTGACGAGGGCGTAGAGCACCTCGCGATCCTCGTCATTCTTCAGATCGAGCGTGATGCTCCGCTTGTTGCGATTGAGCGCGAGAAAGCCGGGGCTATCCTCGCCCTTGAGGCGGAAACCCATGGAATGGCGAGTGGAGTCACCGGTCCGGGGCGGTTCGATCTTGATGACGTCCGCGCCCATGTCTCCCAGCAACATGCAGCAGAACGGCCCCGCCATAACCTGCGATATGTCCAGTACGCGGAGGCCTGCCAGAGGCAAAGTCGGCATCCATCAATCTCCCTCGAGCCGGCGCAGAAAATGCCGGATTAGCTTTCCAGATCATATTGTATATGATTTGCACGGTTGCTAGCATGATCGGGCAAGCGGGACAACGCAACGCGTCGGGACAGGCGCGCACCGCTCAATTTGAAGGGAGAGACCGCTTGACCAGCATTCGTTCGCGATCGTCGCGGATCGGCATTGTTATCGCTACCTTCCTGGCGGGAGCGCCGGCTCTGCTGCATGCGGAAGCTCCAGGTGACTGGAGCGGCTATGGCCGTGACGAAAGCCATGCGCGCCACTCCCCGCTCAAGGAAATCACGCCGGGCAATGTCGCGACCCTCCGTGAAGCCTGGACCTATCATATGCGGCCATCGGGCGCGAACGGGGAGGCGATCGGCACTCCCGACAGCGCCGGGCCGCAGATGCGCACGGGCTTTTCGGCATCGGAGGCAACGCCGCTCGTGGTGGGCGGGGTGATGTATCTGGCGACGCCCTATCGCCGTGTGGTCGCGCTCGATGCGGCGACAGGGCGCGAACGGTGGGTCTATTCGCTTCCCGGAAACGATCAGCCTTCCACGCGCGGTGTCGCCTATTGGCCCGGGACGAAGGGGGTGGGCGCGCGCATCGTGTTCGGCGGCCGCACGGGCAAGCTCTATGCGCTGGATGCCGCGACGGGCATGCCCGCCGCCGGGTTCGGCGAAAACGGCACCATCGACATGAAGACGCCGGAGGTGATGAACGGCACGAAGGGGATGCTGGGCATGAGCAGCCCGCCGGCCATCTTCCGCAATCTCATCATCACCGGTTCCCGCGTTCAGGAAATGCCCGTGAAGGGCGCGGCGGGCGACGTGCGGGCATGGGATGCGCGCACCGGCAAGCTTGTCTGGACTTTCCACACCATCCCGCAGCCCGGGGAACCGAATTTCGGCACCTGGGAGGGCGACAGCTGGAAACAGCGCTCCGGCGTGAACGTCTGGACCTTCGTGGTCGTCGACGAGAAACGGGGCATCGCCTATCTGCCGGTCGCGGCGCCGACCTATGATCGCTGGGGCGGCGATCGCAAGGGCGCCAATCTCTACGGCAATTCGATCGTCGCCGTGGATGCCGCCACCGGCAAATATCTCTGGCATTTCCAGACGGTGCATCACGATATCTGGGACGTCGATATTCCGGTGACGACGCTGATCGACGTTCGCCGCGGCGGGCGCACGATCCCCGCCATCGCGGTGATGAACAAGATGTCGATCATGTTCATCCTCGATCGCGTCACCGGCAAGCCGCTTTATGACGTGCACGAAGTGCCGGTCCCCACCGATACCGACATTCCGGGCGAGCAGCCCTGGCCGACCCAGCCGATGCCGGTGCGGCCGGAGCCATTGACGCGCCTCTCCTGGAACGCATCCGAGATGATCGACGGCCCGCCCGATGTCCGCGAACGCTGCGAGGCGATGGTCAAGGATTTCGAGATCGTCCCCAGCCGGATGTTCGAGCCGCTGAAGGCGGGTGGCGCGGTGAACTTCTTTCCGGGCAGCCTGGGCGGCAGCGACTGGGGCGGCGGCGCGTTCGATCCGGCCATGGGCCTGTACGTCATAAACCTGAACCAGTTGGCGAGCCCGCAACAGATGGCGCTCCAGCCGGACGGAAGCTGGGGCATGAAGCGCGGCTATGCCTATTTCATGGACTTCAAGACGGGCATTCCCTGCCACAAGGGCAAGGCGGGCGAACTTGTCGCGGTGGACGTGAACAAGGGAACGATCGCCTGGCGGAGTACGCTGGGCAGCAATTCCGATCCGGCGCTGAAGGATTTGGGCGTGCTGAGCGCGGGCGGACCCGTGACAACGGCGAGCGGCCTGACCTTCATCGGGGCCACGCGCGATTCGAAGCTTCGCGCCTTTGCCACCCGCACCGGGCAGGAAATCTGGAGCACGACGCTGCCAGCCTCCAGTTATGGTACGCCGATGACATATCAGTCCCCTGGCGGGCACCAGATGGTGGCCGTTGTCGCGACCGGCGGCTTTGCTGGCCAACCCGCCACCAGCGACGCTGTCGTCGCTTATGCCCTTCCGTGAGAAAGGCCACGACCTTGCGTGTGATTTTCGTGCTTTCCGCCGCCAGCGCAACGATCGCGTTCGGCGCCGCCCTGGCCCAGCTTCCGGCGACGCCGCCGCCAGGGCCGGGGCTGACCGTTATCAACGAAAAATGTGGCTCCTGCCATCCGCCCTCGCAGGCGCTCCAGGTGCGCAAGTCGCGCGCCGACTGGACGACGACCGTGCAGGCGATGATCGATCGCGGCGCCGATCTCGATCCCGAGGAACAGGCGACCGTGATCGATTATCTCGCGACGCATTTCGCCCCGCCGGCCAGTGGAGCGGTGCCGGCGGCCGCGCCTCCCCCGAAGGGCTGAGCGCCCGGCCCCCGGGGATGCCCCACCGGGACGCCGTTCTCAAATGTCCGGCATTTGGCTCCGCCTGTCCGGGGCCTGCTCCTCTCCGGCCTCCCGCTGATTGCATCCACGGGAGGCCGGAGCGGCGGAGCACGCTTGCCCTCAGGGCTTGCGCGGCAGGGAACTGAGCCTCAGCGGCTGTAGCGGGGCAGGATGCCGGCGATCTTCGTCTTCAGGCGATAGACGCTCGTCGAGGCCGTTATGTAGAGCACATGCCCGTCTTCGGCGAAGGCGAGGTTCGCGGCGACTTCGGGCAGTTTGATCTGGCCGAGGACCTTGCCCTGCGGCGTGATGATCCGGATGCCGCCCGGGCCGGTCGCCCAGATGTTGCCGGCCGTATCCACTTTCAGGCCATCCGCTCCGCCACCGCCGCCGCGCGGAAAGGCGATCACCGTGCGCTTGTTCGAAAGGGCGCCCTTCGGCCCGATGTCATAGGCGTAGATGATGCCCGGCGGGCCATAATCGGTGACGTAGAGAATCTTGCCGTTGGGGGAGAGGCCAATGCCATTGGGAAGGGCCAGATCGGTGATCGCGGGCTCCAGCTTGCCATCGGCATATCGGAACACGGCATTGTAGGGCAGTTGCTTGGCCGGATCCCTGTCCATTCCGTTGAACAGGCCGAAGGGAGGATCAGTGAACCACAGCGCGCCATCCGCGCCGACAACCAGATCATTGGGGCTGTTGAGCCTCTTGCCCTGATAATGGCCCAGAAACGGCGTGAGCTTCAGCCGCGCATCGACGCGGACGATCCGGCGCGCACCCATCTGTGTCATCAGCACGGTCCCGTCCTTGTCGGGAACCATGCCGTTCGATCCGATCGAGGCGCCTTGCGGCGGATTGGGGAGGCCGCCGGAGTTAGGCAGCAGTTCCTCGACCTTGCCCGAGGGATCGACCGCGCGAAGCTTGTCGCCATTCACGTCGGAGAACCAGAGCCGACCGCTTTTCCACATCGGCCCTTCGGTGAAGACGAAGCCGGTCGCCACACGCTCGATCCGCGCATCCGGCGCCACCAGCGCGTCCAGCGCGGGATCCAGCCTCTCGATGTTTGTACCCGCCACCTGGGCGTGCGCGCAGCAGAGCGGCGCTGAAGACAATAAGGCGCCGATCAATATTGCCGATCGCATGAAACCTCTCCGTTTCGTGAACTGGATCAGATGCTGTCCGTCAGCAGAACGAGATAATCCTTGTTGAGGACCGTATTCTCGATGAGCGGCCAGTTCTTCTCGTGGACCTCCGATTTGATCCAGACCTGCCGCTGCTCCTCGCTCTCATAGGTCAGCTGGAAGCGATAGTTGATGCCGTCCGCGGGCGCGGGGCGGCCCTGGATCACCTTGCGGATCTTGAGCATCTTCAGATCGATGAAGCCGCGCCCACGGAAGCTTTCGGCGGCGGGCCTGAAATGATTGTGAAAGGCATCGAGCATTTCCTGCTCGCGCCGGGGATCGATCGCGAGATCGCAATAGAGCACGATCGGCTTCTTGCCCGCAGCGGCCTTGGCCGCGCCTTGCGCGCGCGCGCCGCCGGCCATGCCGGCGCTTGCGACGGCAAGCATCTTGAGAAGGGTGCGCCTTTCCATTCGTTCTTTCCCCAATGGTTGTGGATGGTCAGCGCCTCTGGCGCGCTGCGGCGGCCTGCGCCGCATAAGTGGCCTTGGCCGCGAGATCCTTGGCGACCCCGATCACCATCAATTCGAGCGGGGCCTCGCCCGATTGTCTGATGGCATGGGCCTGGCCGAGATCCACCGGCGCCGCATCACCGGCTCGGATCGGGGCGGTTTCGCCATCGACATCGATCTCGCCCTGCCCGGAAATCACATAATAGACTTCGCTCATGCCGGGATCGGCATTTCGCCCCGTGGCGCTCCCCGCCGGCAGCACGAGATGATCGACGAAGCTCCATGTCGTGTTGAACACCGATGGCTCCAGCACGCGCCGGTAAAGCATCGTGCCGCGTCCGCCGTTCATGGTCGGCGCGGGCCTGAGGAGCGATCTGTCCAGCCGGACGCTCACGAATTGCGGAATGGGATCGCGCGCCACGCCCACGCGCGGATCATCGAGATTGAAGGCGTCATAGGATTTGGTGGTGCCGACATTGATGTTCAGCCATTGCAGCGGCCTGTCGCCCGGATTGTAGAGCCCGTGCGCATGGCCCATCCGATCCGGCACGGCGGCGGGGCCGGGGACGAGCGATGTGTGTCCGTCGATCGTGAATTCCGCATCGCCATCGAGAATGACGAACATTTCCTCGCACTGATGATGAAAATGTTCGCCGATGCCGCTCTTGGGCGCGATCACGCCACGATGGACGAAGATCAGGTTCGTGCTGAGGGCTCCGGCGCCCAGCAATTCGGCGAACTTCATCTGGCCCGCGCCGTTATGAACCTTGGCGGCATCCCGATAGCGGGAGGGATCGCTGTGGCCGATTCTATCGGGGAGGGGGGCTGCCTGGGCCGCGGCGCCCCATGAAAGCACGGCCGCAAGAGCAAGATATCGTTTTGATTTACCCGATCCCACCATGCCATCCCTCCTGTGGCGGGGCCTGTCGACCCGCTCTTTACGGGTCGATATAACCTGCCTACAGAAAAATCATATAGGATATTATCGTGGCTCGACCGCGACAGGGGAGATGATGATGGCAAGGAGCGGGCGCTCGAACATCCGGATCTGGCTGATCTTCATGCTGTTCGTCATCAGCGCGATCGCCTTTCTCGATCGGACCAATATCTCCGTCGCCGGCGTGCAGATGCGCGAGGAATATGGGATCGATCAGATCCGGCTGGGCTGGGTCTTCAGCGCTTTCCTGCTGGGCTATGCGGCATTCCAGGTCCCTGCGGGATGGCTGGCGGCGCGCTTCGGGCCGCGTGCCCTGCTGACGGCCGCGCTCGTCTGGTGGGGAATTTTCAGCGTCGCGACGGCACTGGTTCCGCCCGATAGCCGCCATGCGATCCTGCTTCTGGCGATCGTTCGCTTCGCGCTCGGCATCGGTGAGGCTGCCGTCTATCCCGCCGGCAATCAGTTTCTTTCCCGGTGGGTGCCGGCGCAGGAGCGCGGCAAGGCCAACGGGCTGATCTTCGCGGGTGTGGGCGCAGGATCTGGGCTCACGCCGCCGCTCATCACGGCGATCATCGCGACGGCGGGGTGGCGGGCATCCTTCTATGTTTGCGCGGTGATCGGCCTGGTCGCCGCCGCGATCTGGTTCACCGTCTCGCGCGACAAGCCTCGGGAGCATTCCCGCGTCAATGCCGCGGAGTTGGCGCATATCGAGAGCGGGCTTCCCGTGCACGATCCGGCGGCACCCGGCGCCATTCCCTGGTCGGCGATCCTGTCCAGCCGCAGCGTATGGGGGCTATTCCTCAGCTATTTCGCGTTCGGCTATGTCATCTGGATCTTCTTCAGCTGGTTCTTCATCTATCTGGCGGAGGCGCGCGGGCTCGATCTGAAATCCAGCGCGCTGTTCGGCATGGCGCCGTTCATGGCGATGACGGTGGGTTGCCTTGCCGGAGGCGTGCTCAACGATTTCATCTCCCAGCGCTTCGGCCTTTATTGGGGGCGGTCCGGGCTGGCGATGGCCGCATTCCTCCTGACCGGGCTGTTTCTGGGCATCGGCTCGCGCGTCGATAATGTCTCGCTCGCCGTTCTCACGCTCGCGCTGGGCGGCGGCGCCATCTATCTTTCGCAAAGCTCGTTCTGGTCGGTGACGACGGATATCGCCGGCCGGCATACGGGGGTCGTCTCCGGCCTGATGAATGTGGGCTGCCAACTGGGTGGAGCGCTCACATCATCGCTGACGCCCTGGATCGCCGCCCAATTCGGCTGGATCGCGGCGTTCGGCACCGGGGCGGTGGTGGTGCTCGCCGGGATCGTGGCCTGGGCGTTCGTGGATCCGCGCCGGCAGATCGTAGGAGGCGAACCCTCCGTCAGGGCTGGCGTACCAGTCGCACAGTGAGCGGGCGGCGACCGTCCGCGTCGAGGAAGGTGGTGCCCAGCAGGGTGCGCCGCAGCCGGACCTCGGTGCCGGCGGGGGGCGGCACCGCCGTATCCGTCGCGGTTTCGAACGTGCGGCCGTCTTCCAGCTGGATGCGCGAAAGACCGTAGCGGAGAGCGGTGACCGATGCGATCCGGCCATCCGGCCGGCCCCGTACGATCGATGCGCTCGACTGCGACGCCGGCACGGATGTCTGGACCGGTGCGGGCTGGGCAGCGGCGATCGGTGAGGCAGGGGGCGCCGCGCTGGAGGGCGCGGGGGCGGCGCTGGATGCGGCTGGAGCAGCATCGCGCGCATCATAACAGGCCAGCCGACGGGCGGAATCCGCAATGGCGCGGCAATTTTCCACCTGCGCCTCCGCTGCCGTCGCGCCCGAGGCGATCAGCAGGGTGGCCAAAACATGTCGCAGCATCGATCCATCCTCTCCGAGATTCTTGAGATCTTCGTTGTCCGTTTCTGGCGCGGATCAATTTGACGAACAAGATGCTATCATATCATATATGATCGCAACAAAATCGAAGCCCACGGGCGAGGAGGGGATGAATGAAACGCTTTGCTATCGGCTCGGCCATGACGGCGATTGCGATGGTGGCGATCGCGGCCACAGCGCAGGTCAACGCGCAGGCCGGAATGTCCGGCGCGGCGCCGCCGCCGCCGGATGCCCCGGCCCGTCGCGGGCCACCGCCGCCAATGCGCCTCTGGATGCCGAAGAAAACCCCTTATGCGGATTATAAGGCGCCGAACCGCCCATGGTGGAAGCTTGCCGACGTGCTGGCGCTTCACAAAGGCCAGAAAACGTGGACGCAGCCCATCGTCCGCAATCGCGATATCGTGGCGGACTGGAAGCAGATCGCGCCGGGCAAGGCCACGGATGCCGTTGCTTATTCCGATAATCGCACTGCGATCATCGTCTGGGACGGAGAGGTGAAGGTTTCTCTGGCGGGGCAGCCCTCGTTCGTGGCCCGCAAGGGCTTTGAGATCGATATTCCCTATCGCGTCGCCTTCACGCTGGAAGCGATGGGCGACGCGCCGGCGCTGTATTTTGAAATCCATGCCGCCAGCGATCTTCCGCTCTATCCCGTGGAGCCCGCACGCGCGCGGCCCAAGCCGACAGACGGCTTCATCTATGAAGAAAGGCTCGCGACCGGAGGCCCGGGCGGATTCGACGAGGCCAACAAGCCCTATCTCGATTATTATGGGGATGTGGTGAAAGGCGGAGCCCGCGCGGGGCCGTTCATCATGGCGCAGCACATGTTCGTGAACAATATTCGCGGCCGTGGCGTGCCTACGCCTCCATCCTCCAATCTTGGCCATTATCATATCGGCTATGACGAATTCTGGTTCGTCATGGAGGGTAATGTCGATCTGCAGGTAGAAGGGGTGCCCCTTATCAAGGCTTCTGCCGGCGATGTCGTATCGGCGGCCCAGGGGCGCTGGCACCGCGCCAGTTTCGGCGGCCCGGAAGGGCAGATGGGCACCCGCGTGGCGATCAATCCCTATCCGGCGGGCCTGCATGGCTACTCGCTGGAATCGGGCGGGCGGCAGTGATGCGTCCCGTTCGCCCTTTCATGCGCGCCTGAGCGCGCCGCGAACCGCACAAAAAAGAGCCGTCCTCAGATTGCTGAGGACGGCTCGACAGGGGACCGGCAGGATCAGAGCTTCACGCGCAATCCGAAGCTGGTGAGCCGCCCGAGCGGGTTGGACACGAAGCCGTTATAGCCCCACGCGCCGCCGAGAATGCCACCCGTATTGCCGTTGTAGAAGGGCGGGTTGCGATCGAAGATGTTCTGCATGTCGACGTACAATTGCCAGCCGTTCAGGAAGTTTCCGGTCTTGAACGTATATTGAAGGTGCATGTCGAACAGGTTGTTCGCCTTCACCTTGTCGCCGCCGCCCGTGGGATTGCCCACGCTGTCGACGGTGATCGGGTTCACCGAGGTGCTGATCCAGTTACGGTAGGAACCCGTATGGTTCCAGAAGAGATCGGCGGAGAAGCCCGACGATTCCCAGCCCAGCTGCGCGCGATTCTTGAAACGCACGGACGGGAAGGTCGTATTGTAGCCGGAGGTATTCAGGATGCTGAAGCTCGTGCCCCCGCCGAAATTCTGGACGAACTTGGTGAAGTAAGTCAGCGCGGTGCCCACCGTGAACCGCCCGATGCCGGTTTCGCGGGTCTTGTAGGTGAACTGGGCATCGATACCCTCAACCTTGAGATTGAGCGCGTTGCGTGAGCTCTGGTCGATCAGGAAATAGACGGTCGGCGGCACCGCACCCGAAATCGTCGCGCCATTGGCGATGTTCGCGAAGCTTTCGATCTGCGCCTGCGTGCAGCCGGACGGGCAGATGGTGAGCAGCGGGCGCAGGCCCGCGGAATTCACGATCGCGCTGGGGCTTGGTGAACTCACACCGCCGATGAACGTGTTGTGGAAGAAGGTGGCGGCGGCCACGAAGCCGGGCAGGAAGCGTGGCGCGAAATCCGCACCGAGCGACCAACTGCGGCCTTTCTGTGGAACCTCATTGGTGAAACCGCCGCCAAGCTGGCGCCGCATGCCCTGAATGGCCGATGTGCCGATCAGGCAGGTCGTCGCGGTGCACTGGATGCCCGGAATCTGGGCGACGGTGGGATAATTCGCGATCGGCACGGCAATCTGGGCGCCGTTCACGCCGACGCTTCCCGAGGCGTAGAGATAGCCCTGCGTGGGATCGCCGATCACGCCGATCGGCGGGGCGACGAAGGAGCGCGAATAATTACCGCGAAGCTTCAGCCCTTCGAACGGTTCCCAATTCGCCGCGAACTTCGGATTGGTCGTATCGCCGACGTCGCTGAACTTGTCGTAGCGGCCGGCGATGCTGAGATCGACCCGATGGAAGAAGGGAATCTCCATTTCGGGCGAAATGACCGGTACATAAAGTTCCGCGTAAACCGATTTGATGTTGCGATCATAATTATAGACGCGGAAGTTGGATCCGGTCGTGGTCGGCCCGGTGCCGTTCGATCCCGAAATCTTCTGCGTCTGCTCCTGCCAGTAATATTCGCCACCAACGGCGATCTTCACGGCGCCGCCGGGCAGATTGAACAGTGAACCCTGGGCGTCGAGCTTGATCTGGTTGAAGGTGTTGTAGTTCGTATTTTCGCTGTTCGCGCCGTACAGGCTGCGCAGCACCGCCGCGGAGGTGCGGTTGGCGGATCCCACCGGGCTCCAGATATCCAGCGCATTGGCCGTCGTCAGCGGAAGGTTCAGCGCGATCACATTCTGGCCGGCGATGTTCGTGGCGGTGGTGCTGCCGCTCGATTGCCCCGTTCCGTTCAGAGCCAGCAGCGCGCAGGCGGAACAGAAGCTGTTGATATTGTTGAGCGCCGACCGGTTCCAGCCGAAGGCATCGCTGAGCGTGACCGTCCAGTCGTCGGTGATCTTATAATCCGCGACGGCCGTTGCGTAGATCGAATCCGCCTGCGATTCCGATTCCCCATATTCCCCGTCCGCGCGGGGGAAGAGGAAGCTCACCGTCTCCTGCGTCGCGGTCGGCGCGCCGGCCGGGGCCACGTAGAAGGGGTTGATCTGCCCCGTCCGTCCGGAGCCGGGGCCGAAGACCACGGCATTGCTGAGGCCGCCCGGCCCGTTGGGCGAATGCGTCTCCTGCCGGTTATAGTTCATCGTCGCGGTCACGGTCAGCTTGTCGCTGAAATCGTTGGTGACCTTGATGAAGGAATTGGCGCGGAACTGGCTGGGCAGCAGCGTCGCGTAGATCGAGTTGTTACAGGGCGCGTTCAAGGTTGTATTCGCGACAGGCGTCGTGGCGCTGGGCGAAAGGAACACGCCGGTGACGCCCGGCACCACGATCGTCGCGGGGTTGCACTGATAGCTCTGGTTCACGCTGCCGCCGACCGAGCGATAATCGCCGCGGCTGGAAAATTCGCGATACTTGTTCAGAAGCTTGGATTGATCGGAATAGGATCCGGCGACATAGACGCCGCCCGTTTCCCAGGTCTTGCCCCAGATGAAACTCGTCTGGAAATCGCGATAATGATCGGCGAAGCCGGCCTGCACATTGGCCTCGAGGCCATCAAATGTCCGCCGCGTGATGAAGTTGACGACGCCGGCCACCGCGTCCGAACCGTAGACCGAGGATGCGCCGTCGGCGAGCACCTCGACACGCTGGATCGCGCTGACCGGGATGATGTTCGGATCGGTCTGGTTGAACTGGGTGCCGCCACCGGGAAGCCGGAGCCCGTCCACGATCACCAGCGTGGTATTGGAAGAAGAGCCCGCCAGGCTGTGGATCTGCGGCGAGTAATAGGAAAAGCCGTTCTCGCCCTGCGCGAGCGACCCCGCCGTCGAGATCGACGGCACGGTGTTGACCAGTTGCGAGACGTTGACTGGCGCGGTCTTCTCGATCGTCTCGATCCCCACCGAAACGAGATTGGAGCCGATCGGCGCCACGCCGCGGATCTTCGATCCGGTGACGACGATGTCGGCTATGCCCTGCATATCCTGGCTGAGCGGCGCCGCGGTCGCCGGCCTGTCTTCTTCCGCCTGCGCGGTGGAGGCGGTGGTGCGGGACTGGCCCGGTGCCGCCGTTTGGGCCGAAGCCGCACTGGCAAGCAAGGCTGCCGCCAGAACGGCGATGGACGCACCTGTCCCGTCAATTCGAGATGTGATCATTCCTCTCCCCCTGTCCTTATGGATCGAATCATATCATATACGATCGGGACAGAAGTTATCCGACCAAGTATGTGTTTCGTCAATACTTGTCTAAGCAATGAACAACTGTTCTACTTTGGAACTTGTAATACATAATCGTGGATTGCTCGGTTTTCAGCCGAAAAAATCGTGGTCGATAGCCTCCGGTGGCGTCATTTTGTATAATTCTGTGGCCGATTGTCCTTGTCTATGGAATGATCATTCCTCTTTTACTGATTTGGTATTTGTAGAGAAATTGGCTGTTTTTGGCCTTTTGTGCGCAATTGTGTCTGCGATGGCTCGCTTCGCTTCAGGGCGCGCGCCAGCGATGCGTGCGCGGACGCAATCGGCAGCCGCCACTCCTGGAGGCTGCCGCCGGACGCTCCTGATCGCTCCCCCGGTTCTGCCGGGGCGAAGGGGGAGTTAGGGGTTTCCGGGCGCGTAGGGAAAGCGCTGCGCCTGATACCAGGCCAGATCATGCTCCGGTGCGGCGACCCCCGCGGGCAGCGCGAGCTTGTTGACGCTCATCCAATAAGCGAGGCTCGCATCGCGCCACCATTTCGCCTCGCGGAGCTGCACCGCGAGGAAGGTGGCCGTCTTCTGGAAGCGTTCGGCATCGACCTTGCCTTCCAGTCCGCTCCACTCGCGCTGCATGCCCGCCACATAATCCACGCCGCGATCATAATGGCCGACCAGTTCGGCCCAGAGCGTCTTCCCGGATGCCATCCGCTGATCCCAGCGGACATGATGAAACCAGAGCAGTTCGCGCTCGGGAATGCGCTTCGGATCGGCAAGGATGCGGGCGACGGGCGGTGCATATTGGGCGATCGCGTCGCTGCCCGATGCCGTACGATCGAAGCCTATGCCGGCGCTGTCGGCGCGATGATAATAAACCGGGTTCCATTCCGGCCGGGCGAGATTGGAGATCCAGGGGGCCGGCCCGTAATGGTGGCCGGTGCCCATCAGGTGAGCCAGGCCCAGCGGGGTCATGTAATCCACCGCCGCCTCGCGCGAGCCCATCATCATCTTCACGCTCGTTGCGATTATTTCGGGCGAGGGGCCGAACGTCATCGCGGACCATTCGCGCGCAATCGCTTCGGGCGACCCGTCCGGGTCCCAGGCGAGGCGCCCGAAGGCATACCAGTTGGCCTGATTGAAGGACGATCCGGACCAGTCACGGTCACGCCCGATATTGGCGACGCCGGCGATGCCACTCAGCCGATGCCCTTCCAGCGAGCCATCCAGGATGCGCGCGACCGTCGATCCCTTGCCGCGCGCCATCGTGTCGCTCTGCAGCGTCTCGGAGAAGAGAGGGGCGAGATAGACGAGGTGCGTTGCGAAGCCGAGATATTCCTTGGTGATCTGGAATTCCATCATCAGCGGCGTGCGCGGCATCGCCCCGAACAGGGGGTGGAAAGGTTCGCGCGGCTGGAAGTCCAGTGCGCCGTTCTTCACCTGAACCAGCACATTGTCCGCAAACGTGCCGTCGAGCGGCTTGAATTCGGTATAGGCCTGCTTGGCGCGGTCTTCGGGGTTGGTTTCCGCATAGACGAAGGCGCGCCACATCACGGTGCCGCCATGCGGCGCGAGCGCCGCCGCCAGCATGTTCGCGCCCTCGGCCTGGGTGCGCCCATAATCGCGCGGACCAGGCTGGCCCTCGCTGTTTGCCTTGACGAGGAAGCCGCCGAAATCCGGAATCGTGCGGTAGATCTCATCCGCCTTGGCGCGCCACCAGGCGGCCACGCGCGAATCCGCAGGGTCGGCGGTCGGCAGCCCCCCCAATTCGATCGGCGCGGTGAAACGCGCAGACAAATAGACCTTCAGGCCCCACGGCCGGAACATCTCGGCCAGCGCGGCGGCCTTGCCGATATAGCGCGCCGTCAGACTTTCCGACTTGGCGTTCACATTGTTGAGGACGACACCGTTGATGCCGATCGAGGCATTGGCGCGGGCATAATCGGTGTAGCGGGGATTCCGGTAATCCGGCAGCGTCCACCAATCCCACAGCGACTGGCCGGCATAGCCGCGCTCCACCACTCCATCCAGATTATCCCAGTGATCGAGCACGCGAAGCTGCATTTTGGGGCGGGAGGACACGTCGAGCCCGTTCAGTGTCGTGTTGGTCTGGGCGAGGCGGATCAGCGCGAAGGCGCCGTAAAGCAGGCCGCGATCCGCATTCGCGACGATCAGCGTCACAGGCTCCCCCTCCATTTTCACGGAGCGGACGAGATAACCCTCGGCACCCAGCGTGGAGGTGTCGAGCCTGAGCGACGCGATCGCCGGATTGCTGGCCAGCGCCAGAATGATCGCGCCAGCCCGGCGTGACGTGGCGGGAGACTGGCCGGTCAGGCCGGTGGCCGCGCGGGCCAGTTCGGCGGCGGCGGACCGGATGACGGGGGAGTCGTCCAGCGGCACGATCGCCTGCATGTGGCGCGCGGCCACGCTCGCCTCGGCGGCGGGAAGCGGGCGATAACGCAGCCAGAGATCATAGCCGTCCTCGGCCCGCGCCGGCGATGAGAAGAGCGCCGTCATCAGCGCGAGAGAGGTGATGAGCCGTGCAAGGATCGTCATGGATCGTCCCCGTCGCAAATTTATTATGTCAGACATTTAAAGCTGGTCGTCGTGCCGAATAGCGGTATCGTGCGCGGGGAGAAAGCCGGTCCGGGGCCGGAAATGTCGGGAGGGCCGTTTGACGGTGCGAGTTGATTTCGTTCGATCCAATGGATTTGCACTGCGTCGCGCCCTGCTCACGACGGCACTTTGCGTCTCCCTGCCGGGGCAGGCTTTCGTTGCTGCGCGTGCCGAACCCCCGCGCCTCCAGCGGCAGGGGACAGCAACACAACTGGTCGTCGGCGGGAAGCCGATGCTCCTTGTCGCGGGCGAATTGAGCAATTCCGCCGCATCCAGCGCGAATTATATGGCGCCGCACTGGGCGCGCCTGAAGGCGATGCATCTCAATACCGTTCTGGCGCCGGTATCGTGGGAATTGATCGAGCCCGAGGAAGGGCGGTTCGACTGGAGCAGCCTGGATTCGATGCTGCGTGCTGCGCGGGCGAACAATCTGAAGCTCGTTCTGCTCTGGTTCGGCGCCTGGAAGAATTCGATGTCGACCTACGCGCCGGCGTGGGTGAAGCGCGATCAGGGGCGTTTTCCGCGCGCGGAACTGCCGAACGGGCAGGGCGCGGAAATCCTTTCGACCTTCGGTGAGCAAACGCTGAAGGCCGATGCGCGCGCCTTCGCGGCACTGAACGCGCATCTGGCGGAGGTCGATCGGCGCGACGCCACGGTGCTGATGATCCAGGTTGAAAACGAGATCGGAATGCTGCCGGTCGCGCGGGATTACAGCGCGGCCGCCAATGCCGCGTTCGCCGGCGCGGTGCCGGCGGATCTGACCGCCTATCTCGCCGCGCATCGCGAGACATTGGTTCCCGCGCTGAAGCAGGTGTGGGAACAGAATGGCGCGCGCACCGCCGGCACCTGGTCCGAACTGTTCGGCCAGGGCGACGCATCCGCCGAAATCTTCGCGGCGTGGCATTATGCGCGCTTCGCCGATTCACTGACGGCGGCGGGCAAGGCCGCTTATCCGATCCCGATGTATGTGAACGTGGCGCTTGCCCGCCCCGGCCGCGCACCCGGCCAATATCCGAGCGGCGGACCGCTGCCGCATCTCATCGACATCTGGAAAGCGGGCGCGCCGCATATCGATCTGCTGGCCCCGGACATCTATTTTCCGAACTTCGTCGACATCGTGAATGGCTATAAGCGGCCGGATAATCCGCTGTTCATTCCCGAAGCGAACAATGCGGATCGGCCGGAAGTGCCAGCCAACGCCTTTTACGCGATCGGCGCGCTGGACGCGATCGGCTTCGGTCCATTTTCGATCGACTCCGTCGATGGCGACCCCGGGGCGCTGGGCGAGGCGTATGACGTGCTGGGGCAGCTCTCGCCCTATATTCTGGCCGCGCAGGGGCAGGGCAGGATGGGCGGCTTCAAGCCGCGCCAGCTTTACGATGAGAGCCTGGTCTATGAGCCGCAGACCAAGGTGATCGGGGATTATCGCTTCACCGTCACCTTCGCCGATATCGAGCGGCCGGCGCGGACCGACGATACAGCCGGCGCGGCGGCGATCATCGTGCAGACCGGGCCGGAAGACTATCTGATCGCCGGCCGCGACGTGCATGTCTATGCTGAGCCGGTGGCCGGTGGCCAGGCCGGGATCGACAGCGCGTGGGAAGGCCGCTTCGGTGGCGATGGCGCCTGGTCGCCGGGGCGCCTGCTCAATGGCGACCAGACGCATCAGGGGCGCCGGATCATGCTGGGGCACCACTTCGCCATCCAGAAGGTACGTTATTATCGATATCGCTGAGGCCCGCTTCGGGCCAGGCGCGCAAAGACTATCGGATCGCCAAGAATTCGAAGTGGAGAGGTGGGATGAAGCAGGGATGCCGGTTCGGCATTATGGTTGGCCTGTTGGCGGCTTTCCCCGTGATCGCGCAGGCGCCTTCGCCTGCGGAACGGGAACGCATCCAGACGGAATCTGGAGCCGAACGATCGCGCGAATTGGCGCTCCTCGGGATCAGGGAGACGCGACCGACACTCTCAGCGCGTGATCCGGCGGCGCCGAACTTCGCCAATTTCGACGAAGCCCGGGCCAATCCCCTTCCCGATCTGCCCGCGCTGCTCAGGACGAATGGCGGCAAGGACGTGACAACGCGCTCCGCGTGGACGCGCGTGCGCCGACCGGAGATCGAACGTCTGCTTTCCGATGCGCTGTACGGGCATGTGCCGGCGCACCTGCCTTCCGTGAACTGGCGCATCCTGGCCCGCGAAACGGAGACGGTCGACAATGCCAGGGTGATCGTGACGCGCCTCGCCGGCCACGTCGCCGACGGGCGGGACCCCAAGCGATCCATCGATATCAGCATGAACATCCTCGTGCCCGAGCGATCACGGGGGCGGCACGTGCCGGCGGTGATGCTCTTCGGATCCACCGCGCCCCGCCCACCGGGCCCGCCGCCGTTCCAGATCAGCGAGCCCGCCGGCCCCGACGAGCGCTCCCAGATTCTCGGGCGCGGCTGGGCGGTGGTCGTGCTGGATCCCGCCTCCGTGCAGGCGGACAATGGTGCCGGTCTTTCCGCGGGAATCATCGGCATCGGCAATCACGGCGGGCCGCGCGGATTGGACGACTGGGGTGCGTTGAGGGCGTGGGCATGGGGTGCGAGCCGGGGGCTCGACCGGCTGACCCAGGATCCCGATATCGATCCGCGCCGCGTGGCGATCTACGGGCATAGCCGCTACGGCAAGGCCGCCCTGGTGGCGATGGCCTATGACCAGCGTTTCGCCACGGGCTATATCAGCTCGTCCGGCGCGGGCGGAGCGGCGCTTTACCGGCGCAATTATGGCGAGGGCATCCCCAATCTCGCGTCGAGCGGCGGCTTCCACTGGTTTGCGGGGAATTTCCTCCGTTATGCGGCCGTCGGGCGCAGCGCGGCGGACCTTCCGGTGGACTCGCACGAGCTGATCGCGCTCGTCGCCCCACGCCCCGTATTCATCGGAACGGGCGTGCTGAAGCTCTCTCCGCCGGATGCCGTGCCGGGCGATGGCTGGGTCGATCCCGCAGGCATGTTCAAGGCGGCAGTCGCGGCGAGCCCGGCCTGGGCTCTCCTCGGGGCGCAGGGGCTGGAGAGCGATCAGATGCCAAAGCTCGGAACGCTTCTCGATCGGGGGAGCATCGCATTCCGGCAGCACGAATATGGCCACACGCCCAAGCCCAACTGGCCCTATTTCCTGCGGTTCGCGGCGCGTGCCTTCAAAGAGCCGGAGGTGACGGAATGAGCGAGGCGAATATCGGCCGGCGGACATTTTGCGCGGCGGCCGCCGCGACCGTGGCGATCGCATCGGCGGTAAGAGCGGCCGATGCGGCGCGGGTGGAAGCCGTGATGGCGGCGCTGGGCAAGCTTGGAGATGTCGAGTTGCTCGCGGGGGATGCGGGCGCTGCGGTCGGGGGCGTGCTTTTCACCGCCCGTCCCAGCCTGGCGGCTCTGCGTGAGGCGGTGGCATCCGGCTGCTCGGTGATCGTGAGCCCCGAAAGCCCATTTTATGCCCGTGCGGCGCGAGCACCCGCGCCGGGGCCGTTCGCGCAGGCGATGGCGCGGGCGATAGAGCGCGATGAGGCCAGCCCGCCGCTTCAGGCCAAGCGCGCTTTCGTGCGCGAGCATGGCTTGGCGGTGATCCGGGTTTCGCCGGTCGGAGACGATGGCGGCGCTGCGACAGCCGCGCTGGCGGAGCGGCTGGGCTGGGCAGCCCATCGCCGCGCTGGCGATACCCCGGTTTACACGCCGCCGGGCCTGACTCTTTCCCGGCTGGCGGAACTGACCCATGCGCGGCTGGATGTTCGCGGCGGTTTGCGCACGATCGGACATCCGGACATGCCGATCGCCTCGATCCTGCTGGTCGCCGGCACCGCGCGCGTGGTGCCGACCGTGAAGGGGCTGGCGGGCGTGGACGCGCTGCTGACGGGCGATCTGAGGGAATGGGAGGTCGTGGAATATATCCACGACAGTGCCGAGGCCGGGCAGCCCAAGGCCTTGCTTGCCGTCGGGCGGATCCTTTCCGAGCAACCATTCGTGGATCTCTGCGGCCAGGCGATCACGGCCGCGCTGCCGGGGCTCAACCTGAAGATCGCTCCGGCACGCGATCCTTTCTGGAGGGTGCAGGCATGACTCCGCGTGAACTCGTCGCCCGGATCGTGAGCAAGGCCGGCGCGGAGGGAACTCCGCAGCCAACGGTGCCATCCCGGCGGGATACGTTCAAAACGGGTGATCCCGATGCCGCCATCACGGGCATCGCCACCACGGGCATGACGACCTTTTCGGTCCTCCGCCGGGCGGTGGCGGCGAAGTGCAACTTCATCATTTCGCACGAAGACACGTGGTTCCGCGATGACGACAATCCGGATTTCCTGGCGGGCGATGCGATTTACGAGGCGAAGAAGCGCTTCATCGAGGAACATGGCCTGATCATCTGGCGGGATCACGATCTCGCCCATCGGATGGTTCCGGATCAGGTCTTCGCGGGCCAGCTTCAGGTGCTGGGCTGGAAGGCGGATGCCATTGTGCCGCCGCCGCCCATGCCGCTCGTCACCCTGCCGCAGCCGATGAACCTTGCCGCGCTGGTGCGCTATGCCGCCGCGCGCTGCAAGACGCAGGCGCACCGCGTGACCGGTGATCCGGCGATGATCGTGCGGCGCGTGGCGATCGGCGTGGGCTATGCCTTTCCGAGCTTCCCGACGCTTCCGGCGGACGTGGATGCGATCGTGGGCGGGGAGACGGCCGAAGGCAGCGCCAATGCGATGCCGACGATCGACGAAACCGCCTGGGCCGCCGACATGAGCACGCTCGGACGTCCGCGCGGAATCGTCCTGCTGGGGCATATGGGGACGGAGGATCTGCCGCTGATCCTGCTCGCGGACTGGATCCGCGATATCGCCGCGCCCCTGCCGGTGACGTTCATCCCGGCGGGCGAGGCCTTCGCCCCGCCATTCGGGCCATTCCGGCAGACGGCGTAGGAAACGGGCTTCAGGAGAGGCCCAGCACCTTTCGATTGGCCGCCGCATCGATGCCTGCGGCGGCGAAATCATCGAAGGCATGCGGGGTGACGCGGATGATGTGATCGCGGATGAAAGGGGCGCCTTCGCGCGCGCCGTCTTCCGGGTGCTTCAGCGCGCATTCCCATTCCAGCACGGCCCAGCCATCGAAATCATAGGCTGCCATCTTCGAGAAGATCGCCTTGAAATCGACCTGCCCGTCGCCGAGCGAACGGAATCGTCCCGGACGATCCACCCAGCTCTGATAGCCGCCATAGACGCCGCTCCTGCCCGTGGGGCGGAATTCCGCATCCTTCACATGGAAGCATTTGATACGCGTGTGATAGAAATCGATCAGCTGCAGATAATCCAGCTGTTGCAACACGTAATGACTGGGATCGAACAGCATGTTGCAGCGCGGATGATCGTCCACCAGCGCCAGGAAACGCTCGAATGTGGCGCCGTCGTGCAGATCCTCGCCCGGATGGATCTCGTAGGCGACATCCACGCCTTCCTCGTCGAACACGTCGAGGATCGGGCGCCACCGCCGCGCAAGTTCGTCGAACGCCTCTTCGACAAGGCCGGCCGGCCGCTGCGGCCACGGATAAACATAGGGCCAGGCGAGCGCGCCCGAGAAGGTGGCATGGGCTTTCAGCCCAAGCCTCCGGCTGGCGCGTGCGGCATATTTCATCTGCTCGACCGCCCATTCCTGTCGTGCCTTCGGATTGCCCCGCACATGCTCGGCCGCGAAGCCGTCGAACATCTGATCGTAAGCGGGGTGAACGGCGACGAGCTGACCCTGCAGGTGCGTGGCGAGTTCCGTGGGCTCGATGTCATATTGCGCGAGGCGGCCGCGCAGATCATCGCAATAATCCTGGCTTTCCGCCGCCGTCCTGATGTCGATCAGCTTGTCCGCCACGGGGATCTGGACGCCCTTGTAGCCGAGCCCTGCCGCCCATTCGGCAAGATGGTCCAGCGTATCGAACGGCGCGGTATCGCCCATGAACTGGGCGAGGAAGATGGCCGGCCCCTTGATCGTCTTCACAGAATCTCTCCCTCGAACGAGATCCACCGCCGCGATGCGTTCGATGTCACGGCGAGATCGATGAACCGCATCCCGCGCAGGCCATCCGTGATGCCGGGCAGGCGACCATCCAATATGCCGCCCGCGCCCGAAATCGCGTCGGCGAAATCACTGTAGAGCGTGGCGAACGCCTCGATCAGCCCTTCCGGATGACCCGGCGGCAGCCGGGTGGCCGCCAGGGCCGCATCGCACAGGCCGGGCGCCCCGGCATGCAGGATGCACAGCCTGTTGTCGGGCTCCCGCAGGATGAGCTGGTCGGGCGTTTCGTGCGTCCATTCCAGCCCGCCGCGTTCGCCATACGCCCGGATGCGCACGCCGTTGCGTTCGCCGGTCGAGATTTGCGAGGCCATCAGCACGCCCGGCACATCGCCCAGCCGCAGCAGGATGTTGCAATCGTCGTCCAGCATCCGACCCGGCACGACGCGCGGCAGATCGGCGCAGAGCGCGGTCGCGCGCAGACCTGTCACATATTCGATCATCTGGAAGGCGTGCACGCCGATATCGCCGATCGCGCCGCCGGCCCCCGCGCGCGCGGGATCCGTGCGCCAGCCGGCCTGCGCGTTCGTGCTCTCGATCGCTTCGGACAGCCAGCCCTGCGGATATTCCGCCACCACCTTGCGGACCGTGCCGATCGCCCCGGCCGAAATGCGGGCACGCGCCTCGCGCAGCATCGCATAGCCCGTATAGGTATAGGTGAGGGCGAAGGGCGTTCCCGTTTCCGCGACGATGGAGGCAAGATCCTCCGCTTCGTCGAGCGTCGCGGTCATGGGCTTGTCGCTGATGACGGCGATGCCGGCGCGCAATGCGGCCGCCGCGATATCGCGATGGCTGGAATTGGGGGTGGTGATCGCCACCGCCTCGATGCCGTCCGCGCGCGCGGACTCGGCCGCGAACATCGCATCGGGATCGGCATAGACGCGATCGGAGGCAATTCCCCAGCGGGCGGCCTGCTCGCGCGACTTTTCGATGGAGCGGCTCAGCGCGCCCGCCACCAGTTCGAACCGGCCGTCAAGCCGGGCGGCCATGCGGTGAACCGGCCCGATGAAGGAGCCCGGGCCACCACCCGCCATGCCCAGCCTCAGCGGTCGGTTTGCCATCATCGTCTCTCCTTCGGATCGGCTCGCGTCCCGCCTTCCGGCGGGCGGGACGCGGCGTGCATTCGTGTCGGCAATGGCGCTTTTTTGCGGAAGGTCAGATGGCGCCGGCCTGCATCTGCTTCACGGCATGATCGGCGGCGCGCGCCGTGATCGCCATGAAGGTGAGCGAGGGATTGACGCACGAGACCGATGCCATCTGCGCTCCGTCCGTCACATACAGATTGGCGGCATCATGCGCCTGGTTCCAGCGGTTCAGCACGGACATGGTGGGATCCGCCCCCATGCGTGCGCCCCCCATTTCGTGGATCGCATCGCCGGGAACGCCCTCCGTGCGGGACGACGTGACGTTCTGGAGGCCGGCATTGCGCAGCATGATGAGGCCCTGTTCCTGCGCGTCATCGAGCAGCCGGACTTCATTCTCGCGGAAGCGAACGTCGAAATGCATGAGCGGCATGCCGCGCGCGTCCACCTTCGCGGGATTCAGCGTCACGCGATTATCGTCATAGGGCAGGCATTCGCCGAATGCACCCATCCAGAATTTCCAGCCGCCATATTTTCGCATGCCGTGTTTCATCGAGGCGCCAAAACCGTCGGGCTCCGCAGGCTGGCGGCTCGCGCCTCCTTGATATCCGTACCCGCGTCGGAAACCGAGCCCCTCGTCTCCGTTGAGATTGCGGAAACGAGGGACGTAAACACCGCCGGGGCGGCGGCCATATTCGATAAATTCGGTCATGCCCGGTATGTCGCCCGACACATTGACCCGGAATACATGGTCCATCACGGCGGTGCCCAGTTTTCCGCTGCTGTTGAAGTGGCTTATGCCGCTGCCGGCCGGGCGCGAGTTGAGCATCACATGGACTGACCCCATCGCCGAGGCGCACAGGAAGACGATGCGCGCCGGGATGATTTCCGCCTGACCCGTCTTGGCATCCACCACGCGGACGCCCGTCACCCGCTTGCGGGCGGGATCATATTCCAGATTGGTCACCCAGGCATCGGCGCGCACGGTGAGCCGCCCGGTCGCCCGGGCCGCTGGCAAGGTCACCGCCTGCGTGGAGAAATATCCGCCGAACGAACAGCCGCGGTGGCACTGGGCGCGCTTCTGGCACTGGGTGCGCCCCTGTTCCGGCTTGTCCTCGGTAATGTTGCTCAGCCGCGCGTGAATGAGCTTCCGGCCGGGGGAACTGCTCTCCAGTCGCTCCTTCAGCCACTTTTCGGCGATGTTCATCGGCATGGGCGGCATGAATTCGCTGTCCGGCAGATAGGACAGATTTTCCCGTCCACCGGAAACGCCAATATATTTCTCAACATAGGCGTACCAGGGTTCCACATCCTCGTAGCGGATGGGCCAGTCCGTGCCGATACCTTCGCGCTTGTTCGCCTCGAAATCGGTCTGCGCCCAGCGAAAGCTCCAGCGTCCCCACGTCAGGGATTTGCCGCCGAAGCCACCGGGCCGGACCCAGCGAAACTTGTTCTCGCCTTCATATTCATAGGGATTGAGGCGATCATTGATGAAGAAGGATTGGCTGGACGGGGCAACCCAGTTGCGGATCCCGTAATAGTCGCTGTTGACGAGCGCCGCCGGCATCCTGTCGCGCGCAGGGATTTCGTAGGCGGGACGCCCCTCATAAGTGTAGTCCTCGCCATGCTCGACCATGTGGCCACGATCGAGCATCAGGACGCGAAGGCCCTTTTCGGTCAGTTCCTTCGCGGCCCATCCGCCGCTCACGCCGGAGCCGATGACGATTGCGTCAAACCGGTTGGTCTCTGCCATGATGTCTCGCCTGCCGATCAGATGTTGGCGCGCAGCTTGCGCAGGTTGACGAAGCTGGTGGTGATATCGGGGATGTAGGGGGCGGGGGCCTGATCGTTCTCGACGTAGATGTGCTGAACGCCCGAGACGGCATCCAGCTTAAAGATCGAGGCGAAATCGATCGTGCCGGTGCCCACCGCCGCCATCGATCCATCCGGTTTCATGTCCTTGGCATGATAGGAATAGATCTGGCCGCCCAGCCGCCGGATGATCGCCTTGGGATCCTGGCCTCCCTTGACGGCCCAGTACAGATCCAGCTCGAAACGGACGAGCGCGGGATCGCGATCCTTCAGCAGCCGATCGAAAAGGCTGATGCCGTCCGGCTTGTTCGTGAACTCGAAATCATGATTGTGATAGGCGAACGAAAGACCTTCCTTCTTCAGCTTTTCCGCAAAGCGATTGAAGTTGGCGACCGCCTCGGCCCAGGCGGGCGCATTGCGGTGTTTCTCGCCCATAAAGCCGAGCACCACGGCATCGGCGCCCAGCGTTTTGGCCATCGTCACCGTGGCATCGAAACGATCCAGCAGATTTTCGTAGCCCACCTGCACCGATGGCGCCTTGAGGCCGAGCCGGTCCATGGCCTTGCGCAGCATGGCATGATCCATTTCGGTATAGCCGCCGGCGGCATATTCCAGCTCGCGATAGCCGACCTTGGCCACCTTCTCGAGCGTGCCGACCGGATCGGCGTGGAAGATTTCGCGCACCGTGTAGAGTTGCAGGCCGATCCCGACCGGGGTCGCCGCGCGTGCGCTGGAAAAGAGGCTGCCGGTGGCGGCCAGGGTCGCCGCGGCGGCCCCGCCGGATAGGAAGGAACGACGGCTCGTCATCATGAGGAGAAGACCTTGTTGACGTTGGAATAGAGATAGGCGCCGTCATATTTTCCGGGCACCGGCAGATATTCGCGCTCCTGCATGATGCCGACTTCCGACGTGAAATAGCCGGCGATCACGAGTTGGCGGAACGCATCGAAGAAGGCGGCCGAGCCCGGCAACTGCCCGTTCATGGCCAGCGTCAGGAGCGCATCCTGCTGTTCGGGCGAAGCCTTGACGGCGGGCGCCTTATAGTCTGCCATGCTGCGGGCATCGATCGCGGCAAGGCCGCCCAATATGGCCGCGCGATCATCGTCGACCGCCCAGTCGCCCAGCATATGTTCGATATATTCGGGTACGCCTGCCGTGATCGCGCCGGGCGTGTCCGTGGTGGGCATCACCCTTTCACTGAGCGCTGCGACCAGATCGCGCTGCGGATCCGTGAAGACGGTGGCGGGCTTGCCCGTATTGATGGCGGGGATGGGGGCAAAGCCAGCCGCACGCGCCAGCGGCGCGAACAGATGGGCGCCGAACATGCCGACTATGCCGGCCAGTGCAGTCCTGCGGTCGATCACCGCGTCTCTCCATTCAGATCCTGGGCGATGGCGTCGGCAGGCAGAGGCCGGACCCAGATGTTGCGAAACGATACGGGCGAATCATGATCCTGCAGTTCGAGCGGAGCCGCATCGCCATGCGCCGTATAGGCTGAGACATGCCGCCAGTTCGTCGTGCCGAGCATGGCCTGGTGGTTTTGCACGAGGACGCCGTTGAGCATCACGGTGACGTAAGCTGGCCTCGCGAGCGATCCGTCGGCTTTGAAGCGGGGGCGTTCGAAGACGATATCGTAGCTTTGCCATTCGCCCGGCTGGCGGGCGGCATTTACCAGCGGCGGCTTCCAGCCATAGACGGCGCCGACGGTGCCGTCCGCATAGGTCGGATTCCGAAAGCCATCGAGGACCTGCACCTCATACCGGCCCATGAAATAGATGCCGCTATTGCCCCGGTTCTGCGAGGTGCGCGTGGGCGGTGAGGGGGAGCGGAATTCCAGATGAAGCTGGATGTCGCCAAAACTCTGTCGCGTGACGAGATTGCTGGATTTGCCGTCCGTTCGGGGGGGCACCGTGATCGCGCCTCCCGCGACCGGCCACGCCTGCCCCTTCGGCGCCCACGCATCGAGCGAGCCGCCGTCGAACAATATGGTCGCGTCGGACGGGGGCGATCCTGCCTGCCGGCCGGGGGTCACGACCACGGGCGCCGGGCGCGCGGGATCGTGGACATGCCATTTTCCACCGGGCAGGATCGGCGTGTCCGTGAAGCCCATGTCCTGTGGATCGGCCGCCTGCGCTCCCGCCGCGAAGCAGGCGGCGAAACATGTCGAAACCACAACCCCCAAACGCCCGCCCGCAGCGCGCCGGCCTGTGGCACGCCTCGCCCCGACACCATGCGTCCCGCGCCGGCACAGGAACGTCGAGGGATCATCCGGGAGCAAAGGGGGGCGAAAGACGCTGCGCGCCCGGCGAAGGGCGATCGCGAGATCCGCATGCGCACCCCGGGCGCGTCCGTCGATCGTAGCATTCATGCTCACGGTGCGCCTCATTGCCCTCTCGTTTCGATATTATTGTCTGAGTTTTTAGCATTGCCCGCCTTAAGTCAAGGTCGAGCGCAGGCTTGAGCAACGGGCGGCGTCACGCCATCTTGGCCCAGGCCGTCAGGGTTATCTACGGGGCGCTCCATTGCCGGCGGGCGGGAGGAATCGACCGGAAAAGCCGCACGGGACGGCGTGGCAGCGATCGGCGCGATTGTCGGTGCGCGATACGGGAGAAGGCACATGTTTCATCATGTTCTGTTCTGGCTCAGGCGCCCTCGCGACGCGGGCGATCGCGCGACGCTGATCGCCGGCCTGGAAACGCTGCGCGGCGTTCCGTTCGTTCGCGAACTGCATATCGGCGTGCCGGCCTCGACCGAGGAGCGTTCGGTTGTCGATTCGAGTTTCGACGTGTCCGAACTGATGCGCTTCGACAGTATCGCGGATCAAGAGGCCTATCAGCGCCATCCGATCCATGCACAGTTCGTGGAAACGTGCGGGCATCTGTGGGAGCGGATCGTCGTGTACGACAGCATCGAGGCCTGATCCGGCCGATCGCCCGCAGTTTGCGGCGACAGATCCACGTCTGCCGGATCGCCCCGGCGTTTCGATCCCCGGCCGTCGCGAAAGGGCTGCCGCATTCCCTGAAGCGCTCTCATCGCGCTTGCGATCGCGGTGCCCGCAATATACTCAGACAATAAATCAGAGGTGTAGGCGGCGCGAATGACAGGGCCGCTATGCCCAGGGGAGAACGCCATGATCCGCCGTGCCACGTTAAAGGCCGCTTTGCTCGGGGCGATGGCCTGCCTGGGCGTTGGCCCCGCGGGAGCCCAGCCCGCTGCAACCACGCTTCTCGTCCATCTGGATCAGCCGGGCGCCCGCATAGCGCCGGAGATCTACGGGCAGTTCGTCGAGCATCTCGGTCGGGGCGTGTATGAGGGCATCTGGGTGGGCGAGAAATCGCCTATCCCCAATGTGCGCGGAATCCGGCGCGATGTGGTGGAGGCGCTGAAGCCCCTTCACATTCCGGTAATCCGCTGGCCGGGCGGCTGCTTTGCCGACAGTTATCACTGGCGCAACGCGATCGGCCCCCAATCCCGGCGCGTGCCCGAGATCAACGCCTCATGGGGCGGCAAGCCGGATACGAATGCGTTCGGCACGCACGAGTTCATGGATTTCCTGGGGCAGATCGGGGCGGAGCCTTTCGTCTCGGTCAATGTGGGATCGGGCAGCGTCCAGGAAGCCGATGACTGGATGCGCTACATGACCGCCCCGACGGACAGCGCGCCGGGGCGGGCGCGGGCGAATAATGGCCATGCCGAACCGTGGCCCGTGCAATATATCGGCGTCGGCAACGAGACGTGGGGATGCGGCGGCAACATGACCGCCGACACCTATGCGCAAACCTATCGGCATTATGCCGCCTTTCTGCGCAGCTATTCGGGGCCGCGCGCGCGCCTGATCGCGGTCGGCGCCGATTCCGATGATTATGCCTGGACGGAAACGATGATGGCCCGTGCCGTCACGTGGCGCCCTGATCCCACGCCGCTGGCCTATATCGACGACAAGCCGCTGATGTGGGGCCTGTCCCTCCACTTCTACACGTTCGCGGGCAATGACTGGCGCAACAAGGGGCGCAATGTCGGCTTCGATCGGACGGGCTGGGCCAAGGCGCTGCAGCGGACGATGTTGACCGACGAGCTGATTACCCGCCACGCGGCGATCATGGATCGCTACGATCCGGACAAGAAGATCGCGCTCGCCGTCGATGAATGGGGCGCCTGGTTCCAGAGCGAGAAGGATGCGCCGTCGAACCTCTATCTGGAAAGCACGCTGCGCGATGCCGTGATTGCCGGGCTGAGCCTCAACATCTTCAATCGCCACGCGGATCGCGTCCGCATGGCCAATCTCGCCCAGATGGTGAATGTGATCCAGTCGCTGGTGCTTACCCGTGGCAAGGAGATGGTCGTCACGCCGACCTGGCATGTCTTCGATCTCTACAAGGTGCATCAGGGGGCCACGCAGATTCCCGTCGATGTGGCGACGGCCGACTATGTCGAGGGGGACATCCGGATGCCGCAGGTCAGCGTATCGGCCTCGCGTGATGAGACGGGTGCCGTGCACCTGTCGATCGTCAATCTGGATCCGGAACACGCGGCGCCGATCTCGGCCACGCTTGTCGGCGCGGCCGGCAAGTCCGTCTCCGCGCAGGCGCTGACGGCAGCCGCGATCGACACGAAGGTGGAATTCGGCGCGGCGGACCCGTTCGTTCCCAAGCCGATCGACGGCGCCCGCCTCGATGGCTCGACGCTTTCGATCCTTGTTCCCGCCCGGTCCGTTTCGATGGTGACGATCCGCTAGGGTGGTCACGGATCAGTCAAATCTAGTAAATTTCGATACTTAACGCTCGACTTTCACGTACCCCTTAAGTCCGAGATCGATGAAGGTCAGCGTCGCGGACATGTTCATGGTCGCTTCCGGCACCATATCGTCCCTGGTGTAATTCTGCTCTGCGGCCGAAACGCCGCAGATCACGAACTTCACGCCGGCGGCGGCCAGTTCGCGCAGCAGCCCCAGATTGGGATTGGCCTTCGCGCCCGTGCGATTGCGATATGTCTCGTTCTTCGTGACGACGGCGATCGTCGGGCCGTGAAACACCGCCGTCGCCTCGATATGATCGGCGGCTACGCCCTGCTGGCGCAGCGTATTGATGATCCGGGCGATGCCGATCAGGGCGGGATTCACCGCGTTCGCCGGGCCGGTCGATTTCACGTCGAACGCCAGTTTGTAGCGTTGCGCGGGATCCGGCCGGTCGGTGGCCCCGGCCATGTCGGGGATCACGCCGGCGGACGGGATCGGCAGCTGCGCGCTCGCCGGCGAGAGGCTGGAGCCGGCGGCGAATAGGCACGCGATCAGGGCAGCTCCGGTTCTTCTCGGTCGTGGCGTGCGATACATGTGCGGCGATCCTCTCTGCGAAGAGCCGATCTTTCCGTCGTGTCGCCCGCTTGGCAATGAGCGATTGCGGGGATCGGAAATGATCCGCCGTCAGCGCAAGGCGGCGGGGCCTGCGTTCATGCCCTTTCCGCCGCGCCCAGATCCTCCCGCGTGTCGATGTCGCGCAGCATTGCGGCGGGGACGGGGATCGGCGTGGCGTGGGCAAGAAGCGCCCGGCCGCCAGAATCTCCCGTCGCCGCACACAGATCGTCAAACCAGTCCGATCCGAACAGAGCGGGGGGCGAACGCCGCTTTCCGTCGTCGGAGGCGAGCAGGCTGTGCCGGCCGGCGCAGGACGCGATCATCTTTGTCAGGTGGCCGATCGTGACGAACGGCATGTCCCCCAGCGCGACCAGCGCGGCATCCGCCCCAAGGTCTCGCGCAGCGGCGATACCGGCGGCGAGCGACCGGCTCATATCCTGGCCTGAGGCGACCCTGATTGTCGTGAAACCCTCCATCTCAGGAGCATCTTCGGAACGGACGAGCAGCCGCCATTCGAGTGGCGCTCCACGCATCGGATCAATGGCGTGCTGGAGGAGGGGGCGGCCCAGCAGCGGTGCCACCAACTTGTTTTCCGCGCCGAAGCGTGTCGATCGGCCCGCGGCCAGCAGGATGCCCGCGATCTTCACCCTTTGCGCTGGCCGAGCGCCCTGACCAGCCCTGCCGCGACGGAAAGGGCGATCTCCGCCGTGCCCAGCGCGCCGATGTCGATCCCCGCCGGCCCCTCGATCCGGTCGATCGTGGCGGTGTCCAGGCCAGCGGCGGCCAATCGCTCGCGTCGTGCCGCGTGGCTGCGTCGCGATCCCAGCGCCGCGACATAGCCGGTCGGCGCGGCCAGCGCGGCGATCAAGGCGGGATCGTCTATCTTGGGATCATGGCTCAACGTGACGATCGCGCTGGCCTTGTCCGGTTTCCAGGCGGCGATGGCCTCGTCCGGCCAGCGATCGTCCAGTTCGGTGCCCGGAAAGCGGGCTTCGGTGAGGAATCGCGCGCGCGGATCGATCACGATCGGGCGGATATCGATGCTGCGCGCGATCGAGACCAGGGTCTGCGCGATCTGCACCGCGCCGACGATGAACAGGCGGCGCGGGGGGGCATAGTGATTGAGGAAGTGGCCCTCCTCCGCGACATCGGCGAGGCGGCTTTGGCCGCTTTCGAGATGGGTCGCCACCGCGATCGTCTCGCCGGCGGCGCGCGCCTCCCGCACCGCATCGAACAGATGCGGTGCGAAACCGTGATCGGCCACGGGCTGGACGAATATCTCGATCGATCCTCCGCAGGGAAGGCCGGCTTCCCACGCCATGCCGTCTGAAACGCCGAAGGTCCGCCGCTGGGCCGGCGCGCCGCCGATCACGTCCGCCGCCAGCGCCAGCACCTCGCCTTCGATGCAGCCGCCCGAAATCGATCCCTCCAGCCGCCCATCCGCATGGACGAGCATGTGGCTGCCCCTGGGGCGGGGCGCGGAGCCCCAGGTGGAGATTACGGTGGCCAGCGCCATCGGCGCGCCGCGCCATAAGCGGGAGGCATCCAGAATGGGTTCGATGTCGCTCACCTGTCCCATCTAGGGCGCATGGGCTGTTCCCGCCAGCATCCGACCGGGCGGGGATGAAGCGATCAGCGTTCGCAGTCGGGCATCATCATCGCCATCCATTCGGCCGCCTGCTTCCGGTTCGCCTCCAGAAGGAGCAGGCAGGTTTCTGAATAGATGCGGATCATCGTCTCATTCTGATCGGCAATGGCCTGCGAAAGCAGGGTGCGCGCGTCGTTCATGCCCTGAAGGTCGGCAACGCCGAAGCCCCTGGCGATCCAGGCATCCTGGGCGATGCGAATCTGGCGCAGAAGATCCATGGCGTAACGATAGCATCGTTTCGTCTAACGATCCGTAAACGAAATGATACGAATCAATAAAGATCGCGGATGGTGGCGGCGCAGCGTCGGGCGACGTCCGCTTCCTTTTCGCCACGCCGCACCATGCCTTCGGCCACACGTTCGCATGTGACCGATGCCAGCGTCAGCACGTCGTGACGGACGCGGGATACCGCCGCCGCCCACGCCTGCGGATCGGATCGGCCATGTTCCTTGGCCGTGTGGAATTCGATGATGGCGGCGTTCACCAGATTGTCGTCGATGTCGATCGGCACGGCAAAAATCCCCAAATGGGCCGCGACAGACATCCACTCCCATTTTGATGACAGACTATCATCGCCGCGGCGCCGGGCAACCTCCGTGCCGCCGATCGTCAGAAGGCGCTGCGCAGGCCTACCTGACCGGAAAGCGAACGATAGCCTTCGCGCTGCTCGGCATTCAGCCCCGCCACGAAGCGGAAGGTGGAGGAGCCGATCGATGCATTGACCCCGCCCAGATAGCCGCTCGTGCGATCCTCGGGCAGCACGGTGAAGTCGTTGCCGCCTGTGAAGCGCGCCGTGGTCGCCCCGATCGATCCGGCCAGTATTTCGCGCCGGCCGCCCTCGATCTCGACATGGCCGGTGATCGAATCCTCATCCTTGGCCTTGCCCAGATGCAGGCCCAGCGCGATCGTTCCCGTCGCCGCCAGTTCGTCGCTGGTGCGGCCGTCGATCGAAAGATCGAAGCCGGTTCCGCCGTCCGTATCGTCATGCGCCTGCTCGTGCAGCCGGGCATAGGTGATGCTGGCGGTCGGCTTCAGATAGAAGGCGCCGAGGCGGGCTTCCCAGCTCGCCTTGCCGCCCGCCGATGCCATCGTGCCACTCCAGCTGCCATTGCTGGTGAACAGCAGCGGGCTGATGGTGGAGGTGCTTTCGATCGATCGGCTGCTGCTGGCGGCCACCGTGCCGAAAGAGGCATTGGCATCGAGATGGAGCGTGCCCCAGTCCGCCATCCAGTAGGCGCCGCCCTGGAAAAGGCTGGCGGTGACCTCGCTGTTGCCGCCGCGATTGTTGACGTCGCCATAAACGAAACCCAGCGACAGGCCGATCCGGCCCGCCCCCCCGGTATCGATGTCGCCGCCAGCCGAAAGACTGAAGCCCGTGCTCTTGTAGCCGGCGGTTTCCCCGGCGCTCTGGCGATTGTTGGTCTGGGCTTCCTGTGCCCACAGGCTGAACGATCCGATATCCTTCCACGGGACCGAACTGGCACCGGGCGCCACGAGCCGCGCGCCCCGGCTCAGCACGTCGAACAGGCCACCCGCATGATCGGGCAGCATCTGACGATAGCGCCGTAGCGTGGTCTCGCGATCGGTGGAGCCGAGGAACAGGCTGGTGAGTTCGCTGTTGCCGGCGATCGCGGCATAGATTGCGTCATAGGCACCGGCTTCCGATGTGCGGAAGCCCATCTGCGCGGCCGTCTTCCGGTTCAGATTGACGGTCACCGTGCCGGCCGCGTCATCGGCCGTCAGCGATCCGGTCAGGAGATAGGGGAGCGAATCCACGGAGAGGCCGAAGTTCGCGCTGCCGGAGAGCGATCCGCTTTGCAGCACGGTGAAGCTGCCGGTGCCGAGCCCGAAGGTGGAAAGCGAAACCTTGATGGATGAGCTGCCCGCGATCGTGGTGGCGCCGTTGACGAGCAGCAGGCTGTGCGTGCCGGAGGCGGGATCGATCGTCACGCCGAGTGTGCCGCCGTTGATCGAGAGGCTCCCGATCGATGAGGTGGCGACGGAATTGAGCGCGAGTGTCCCGCCCGTGACGCTCACCGCCGCATGGCCCGTTGCATCGAGGATGCGCCCGCTGAACACGCTGCTGCCGGTTATGGCCAGCGTATCGGCGCCCGTCCCGAAATCGACCGTGCCGGTGAAATGCGCCGTATCCGCCAGCGTCAGATTGTCATCACCCGATCCGAAGACGACGCTGCCCGTCCAGGCGGCGGTGCCGCTCAGGGCAACCTGATTGTTGCCCTCGCCCAGGGAGGCGGCCGAACTCAGCGTGCCGGCGCTCGCGGTGATGCTGTCATTGCCGCTGCCGGTGATGATCGCGCCGGTCAGCGCGGGCGCCGTCGAGGTGGAACTGGCGAGCGACTGGACGTAGCTGAAGCCGCTGGTGTTGGTCGAAACGTCGATGGCGCGGGCCGTGCCGGCCGCGTCCGATGCCGCGATCGTTCCCGTGTTGGTGACGGACGTGAGCCCTCCGGTGGAATCCAGGATGGCCGTGGCGAGCCCCGTACCGGTCGTGACGATGGATGAGATCGAGCCGGCATTCTCGATCGTCGGCAGCGACGCCCCGGATTCGATCACGATCGCGCGGGCGCTGCCGCCGGCCGTGGTGCTGCTGTTGGCGGCGATGGTGCCCGTGACGGAAAGAACCGGCACCGCCGCGCCGGAGCCGAGCAGCAGACCGGTCGCTAGGCCGCCGTTCGACGTCGCGGAAATGGATCCCGCGACGCTGATGCCGCCCGTGATCGACACCGCGCCGCCAAGGCCGCCGATCTGCGCGGCCGTCGCGCTGTAGCCGGCATAGACGCCGGTCGAGGTGATGGTGCCATCGATCGCGAGGCCGGCGGTCCGCCCCGAAACCAGGCCCAGCGTCACATCGCGGCTGGCCGATCCGACCAGCAAAGCGGGAGCGGAGCCAGCGCTGAACAGCAGGCCCGATCCCTCGCTGGTATCGACGATGCCGTCGCCATCCTCGTCCAGAGTCGTATCGGTGGACGATGTCGTCGTCGCGATCAGTACACCGCCCGCCACATTGCCGCCGATCACGAAAGCGGCTCCGCCCTGCAACAGATTGTCCGCGCCGAGGTTCGATGTGTCCGAGGGCAGGGTGGTCGAACTGTAGCCGGTCGAGCTGACCGTATTGTGGACGATCACGGCTCCGGCCACATCGCCGGTGAGCGCCACGCCCACCGAATTCTCGCCGGTAACGGTTACCGAACCTGCGATCGCGACATTGCCGCCGACATCGGCGAGGCGGACGCCATAACCCCGATCGCCGGTGACGCTGATCGCCCCGCTGGTGGTGACGCCGCCCGTGATCGCGATATCGCTGAAGATGCCGGCGGAATCGTTGCCCTTGATCGTGATCGTGCCGCTGGTGTTGATGTTGCCCATCAGGGCGCTGTTGCCGCTCAGGCGGATGCCGAAGCGCGATGATCCTGAGGCGAAAGCCCCGTCGACCACGCCGTCGCTGTTGGTATCGCTCGCCGCATAGGTCTCGTCGATCGTGATCGTGCCCGTATTGGTGATGTCAGTCGTGAAGCCGCCGCCGCCGCCGATGGCGATCACGCCATCGATGTCCGATGCGGTGATCGATCCGGCATTGCTCACCGTATTGTCGCTGTCGATCGTGATCGCGGTGCCGGAAGCGGGGGTGATGCTGCCGCTCGAGGAGACGACGATATTGTCGGCCGTGCCGCTGTTCACCGTGGAGGTTTGCTGGTTGGCGGTGGTCGCGCTCGAGATGGTGGTGTCCGCACGGGCGGGTGCGGTCCCGATGGCGAATGCCATGGGCGCAAGCGCGATGCGAAGCAGGCAGGTCGGCGCGGGCGGTCGGCGCATGGAGTTCCCCAAATTGATGCGGGAGGCTCGTGGCGCGGGCGCTTTGCGGGGATGTTTCGCTGGCTTTGCGGAGGGCGCCCGGGGCGGCCTTTGTGGCATCCATATTGCGGTGCCGTAATAATCGACGGATCGCGCCCGGCCTTAGTGTCCTGTTAGCGCTGATCTTTTAAGTGCGGCGAGTCAGGAGTGCGTATCCTTGCCGTCACGTCGCGTTTCGTCCGTCGAAAGGCTCGCTTCGAGCACCCCAGAATCCGGTTCCGCAGTAAGCGGCGATCCCGCGGAAGGCATGTCGGGATCGGGCGCGCTCGCCCTTGGCGCGGGGCTGGCGCTGGCCGCTTATGCATTCTGGCTGCGGCGTGGCCGCCAGGAAGCGCATCGCGCCAACGCGATCCTGCAGGCCAGCAACGAACGTCTGGCCGGTGCATTGGCGATGCGCGAGCAATTCCTCGCGACGACGAGCCATGAGATACGGACGCCGCTGAACGGGATTCTCGGCATGACGCAGGTGATGCTCGCCGATGCGGGGGTCGCACACGGCCTGAGGGAGCGGATCGAGATCGTTCAGAGCGCCGGCGAGCGGATGCGCGCGCTGATCGATGACATTCTGGACATCGCGAAGATCGAGAGCGGTCATCTGACGCTGACGGTGGCGCCCTATGATCCCACGGGCCTGCTGCGGGAAGCCGCGCGCTTCTGGCAGATGGCGGCTGAGCGAAAGGGGCTTGCGCATCGGATCACGATCGGGCCGCTCCCGGCGCTGCTGTTGGGGGATGAGGCGCGCGTGCGGCAGATCCTGTTCAATCTCCTATCGAATGCGGTGAAGTTCACATCGGCCGGATCGGTCTCGCTCGAGGCGGCCGAGATGGACGGCCGCCTCGTGATCCTCGTGGCCGACAGCGGCATCGGGATCCCGGCCGATCAGCAGGCGGCGATCTTCGATCGCTATCGTCAGGCGGATGGCGGGGCGGTGCCGGGCGTCGCGGGGACGGGCCTTGGGCTCGCCATCTGCCGGGAGCTTGCCGATGCGATGGACGGGACAATTTCGGTGGAAAGCGTGCCCGGCCGGGGCGCGGTCTTCCGGATCGATCTTCCGATCGTGGAGGCGGCGGCGGGCGTGATGCAGCCGGGGGACGCAGCGCTGGTCAGCTGAAGGTCGCGTGATCCGATGCGGCGATGGCATGGCCGAGCCGGTCCACCAGCGTTCCGAGGCCGACCGGCTTGGTCATCACGTCGTTTGCGCCACCCTGCAGGCAATTGTCGCGCGCTCGCTCGGATGTGTCCGCCGTCAGCACCAGAATCGGAACGCTGGCGCCGGCATCGGCACGCCGTCGGATCGCGCTGATCAGCGCGAGGCCATCGGCCACCGGCATCATCAGATCGGTGACGATCGCATCGAAATGGATTTCGTCGACCATCTTCAGGCCGGTCGCGACATCCGGCGCCTCATCGAGATCCATGCCCAGGCTCGCGAACATGTCGCGCACCACCCGGCGGTTCATGCTGTCGTCCTCGACGTAAAGGATACGCACCGGTTCACCCTCGTCGGCTGAAGATTTCACGCAAGGCCCGCGATGCGGGATTAGTGTTGCGGGGACGTTCAGGGGAAGGGTTAAGGTGCGATTGACTATCCCGCCCGCACCAGCCTAGCGCGCAGATCTCGTATCGGGTTGGTCAACCGTTCCTCGGCGCGCAACCCCTCCGTTTCCAGATAGGTGACGAGCCGATCGAACGGCAACGGGCGCGAAAGATGGAAGCCCTGAAGCAGATCGCAGCCCATCACCTGGAGCAGGGCGAGCGCCTCGGGAGAATCGACGCCTTCCGCCGTCACCTTCATTTCCAGCGCGTGGGCCAGTTCGATCGTCGATCGCACGAGCAGCGGATCGCGCTGGCCGCTGGCGAGGCGCGAGATGAAGATCTTGTCGATCTTGAGTTCGCTGACGGGCAATTGCTGGAGATAGGCGAGCGACGAGAAGCCCGAGCCATAATCGTCGATGGCCAGCTTGATGCCGGCATCGGCGATGGTGCGGAGATTTTCGAGCGCGCGGACCGGATCCGCAATCATCGCCGTTTCGGTGATCTCGAAGCCGATTTCACCCTGCACGGCCGTGAACAGCATCAGCGTGTCCCAGGCGAAATCGGGATCCGCGATCATCACGCCGGATATGTTGACGTCGATCGGAAGCTTGTGGCCCAGCTTCAGCAGGCGGGATTGATCGGCGATCGCCCGGCGTATGACCCACTCGGTAAGCTTGTTGATGTCGCCCGTCTCCTCGGCGAGGCCGATGAAGCGATCGGGCGGGATCATCCCCTCCGTGGGGTGGTTCCAGCGGACGAGAGCCTCGAGCGCCGCCGTCTTGCCCGATCGGGCGAAGATTTTCGGCTGGTAGTGAAGCTCGAGCTGATCGTCCTGGATGGCGTGCTGGAGCCCGCGCATCAGGACGAGGCGGCTCGCAAAGGCCGATTCGTCCTCTGGCCTTGCAATTGCGATATTCTTGCGCTGCTCGTTGGCACGCGCGAGCGAGCGTTCGGCGCGGCCGAACAGGCTGGCCATGTCCTCGTCTTCATGCGCCTCGGCGGCGCCCATGCGGACGGACAGACCGAACTCGTAGCCGTCGATATCGATCGGGCCGCCGAGCGTGCGCGCCATCGTCTCCAGTTCACGATGGAGATCGGCGCCTTGCGGGCAGGCCAGCGTCACTTCGACATAATGGCGATCGCCCCGCGCAGACCGGCAGTTCGGCAGTTGCGCCACGCGTTCCGCCAGCACGAGCAGCAATCCGGTAGCCGCCGCATAGCCGACCGTGCGCTTCAGGGCCTCGAAGCGCACGATCTCGAGCAAGGCCAGCACGGTCCTTTCGGACTCGGGCGAGGGGGCAGGCACGGACGACATTGCATCCCCCATGCCACCGGTTTCCTGCACAACCGTTAACGACGGCAGCCATCATGAGGCTTCGCGATGGACTTTCAAATGGATGGCGGATCGTTCTGCCGCCATTTCTACCCTTTTTCCGGCGTTTTCGGGAAAATGGAGAGGGCGGATCGCACGATTCCGTCTTTTTCGGATGGCTGGCTGCGGAGCGCCTAGCCGAGCGGTTCGCGGATCTTCTCGATCCGGCCAAGCACCTCATAGGCCATGACGGCACAGGCGACGGCGGCGTTCAGGCTGTCCGCGCGGCCCCGCATCGGAATCTTCACGCGCACATCGGCGGCGGCGGCATAATCGGCGGGCAGGCCCTGCGCCTCGTTGCCGATCAGCAGGAAAGTGGGCGCGGGATAATCCGGCACGCGATAATCGACGCTGGCTTCCAGATGGGTCGCGACGAGCAGGCCCGGCCCGGCCCGCAGCCAGGCGAGGAAATCGGGCCAGCGCGCCTGCGCGATCGTCTGGGTGAAGAGCGCGCCCATGCTCGCGCGGACGGCCTCCACCGAAAAGGGATCTACCGTATCGTCGATCAGGATCAGTCCACCCGCGCCCACCGCGTCACCGGTGCGGAGCATCGTGCCCAGATTGCCGGGATCGCGCATCGCCTGGGCAACGAGCCAGATCGGGGCTGACGATCGATCGATCCGGTTCAGCCCGGTATCCGGCTGCTGATAGACGCCGATCACGGTCTGCGGGTTTTCCTTCCCGGAAAGCTTGTGGAGGATGTCTCGCGTCGTCTCGATCGCTTCGCCCCCCGCGGCTTCCACCTTGGCGACAAGCCTGCGGACGATCGGATGCCCGGCGCCATCGGCGGCGAAGAACAGCCAGAGCGGCAGCACGCCGGTCTCCTCCGCCTCGGCCAGTATGCGCAGCCCTTCCGCCAGGAATAGTCCTTCGTCCTTGCGATGGCGTTTGTCGCGCAGGTTACGCACGCGCTTGACGAGTGGATTGGAGTAAGCGGTGATCTCGCGGGGCATCGGGCCGCTCTAGCGGGCCAGGGGCGAAGCGTCGATGCGAAGCGGTGCGCCGGGAGCCTGTCGCGGAGCGACCGTTGCGGCTGAATTCCTCGTCGATATCTGCCGATCCCAGATATGAGACGATTTTTCATGATTTTGCAGGTGCATCGGTGCTCCTGTTAACGGAAAGAGAATATTCGGGCCGGTAGGTTCGATCGATAGCGCTGCACGGGGGGCAACGAGGTGCGCGGCGATAACAAGACAGGGAAGTGCGCGTGATCGGCGTCTTGTATTGCATACGATATCAGCATGATTTGCGACTGGTGGTGTTCGCTGGCCTGATCTGCACGCTCGCCTGCCTTGCGGCGGTGACGATTCTGCGCCAGCAGCGCGGGAAGAGTCGCCGGATCGATTTTCGCTGGCGTCTGGTTGCCGGAATTACGACGGGCTTCGGGATCTGGTGCACGCACTTTGTGGCGATGCTGGGTTACAATAGCGGTGTTGCCATCATCGGTTACAATATTCACCTGACGGTGCTCTCCCTTGCCATCGCGGTCGTCATGACCACTGCGGGTTTCGCCTTTGCCTCGCGGCGAGACGCCCGGATGCGACACCTTGTTGGCGGTGGGGCTGCCGTTGGATCGGGAATCGCGGCCATGCACTATCTCGGCATGAACGCGGTTGAATTTCCCGGCTATTTCACCTGGTCGCCAGGGCTGGTCGTCCTGTCCGTGCTGTTCGCGATCGGCTTTTCGACACCCGGATTGGCGCTGGCCCTGCGCCGACGCGGTTTCGCCACTGGGCTCGCGGCGGGCGGTCTGCTGATGGTGGCGATCCTGACGCTGCATTTCACGGGTATGACGGCGCTCAACATCATCCCCGATGCCACCGATCGGCAGGATAACTATGTGCTCTCGCCGGTCAGCCTCGGCCTCGTGATTGGCGCGATCGGTCTGGCCGTGCTGATGATCGGTGCCGGCGCGGCGTTCATCAACGCCGTCGCCCTTACCGCCATCCGCTCGCGAGGCCGCGAATTCCGGATCTTCGTGCAGGGCATCACCGATTGCGCCCTCTACATGCTGGATACAGACGGCCGGATCGTCAGCTGGAATGCTGGCGCGGAGCGTCTCAAGGGCTGCACCTCCGCGGAGGCGATCGGGGCGCATTTCGCGAGCTTTTATTCAGAGGACGAACAGAAAGACGGATCGCCGCAGCGTGCGCTGACTCAGGCGCGCGAAGCCGGCAAATATACAGCTGAAGGCTGGCGATATCGTAAGGATGGCAGGCGCTTCTGGGCCACCGTGACAATCGAGCGCGTGCTGGGTGAGAAGGGTGAGATTCTCGGCTTCGCCAAGATCACCCGCGATATCAGCCGGCAGAAGGAGGATCAGGATCGGCAGGAAGCGCTGGCCCGCAAGCTGGATGCCGCGCTCACCAACATGCACCAGGGACTGGTGATGTTCGATCCCGAGGAACGCGTCGCGCTCGTCAATGCGCGCTTCCGGAGCATGTACAGATTGGATCGGGACCTGCCGTTGGAGGGCATGGCTTTTGCTGAGTTCATGCGCCTCTCGCTGAGCTCACGTAACGGCGTGCCCATCGGTGACGAGCGCATCGCCCTGGGGCAGGAGTGGAAGCGGGCCTGCCTCGCCCAGCCGGATCATGGCGGCTCCGTGACGACCCGCTTCGACGATGGCAGCGTGATCGACGTCGCCTATCGGGGGCTGCCTGACGGTGGCTTTGTCGCCACTTTCGAGGATGTCAGCGAACGGCATCGTTCCGAGGCGCGGATCGCGCATATGGCGTTGCACGACGAACTGACAGGGTTGCCCAACCGCACCCATTTCAACAGCCGCCTCGACAAGGCGATCGAGCGGGCGCGGGCGGCGGGAACCAAGGTGGGCGTCGTCGCGATCGATCTGGACGGCTTCAAGGAGATCAACGACACTTATGGGCACGCGGCAGGCGATCTGGTGCTCCAGACGCTTGGCCAGCGCATGGCCGATCTGGTGGAGGAAGGGGAGCTTGTCGCGCGTTTCGGCGGCGACGAATTCGCGGCCTGCCACGCCTTCGAGCGCGAAGAGGATCTGACAGCCTTTCTCGACAGGCTCACCGAGCGCATGGGGGCGGCGATCGACGCCGATGGCCTGGAACTGAAGCCGGTCGCCAGCCTGGGCGTGGCGATCTTCCCGGATGATGGCGGGGATCGCGAGCAGATTTTCGGAAATGCCGATCTCGCCATGTATCGGGCCAAGGGCACGCATGGTACCCAGATCTGCCGCTACGAATATGGCATGGACGAGACGGCGCGCACGCGCCGGGCGCTGGCCAAGGATCTGCGCGAGGCGATCGACCGCAACGAACTGACGCTCGCCTATCAGGTCCAGCGCTCGGTGATGAGCGGTGCGATTACCGGCTATGAAGCGCTGCTGCGCTGGCAGCACCCCGTCGACGGCTGGATTGCGCCCGATCAGTTCATTCCGATCGCCGAGGAAAGCGGCAGCATCGTCGAGATCGGGGAATGGGTGCTCCGCAGGGCGTGCAGTGACGCGGCCGGCTGGGATCAGCCGCACCGCGTGGCCGTCAACCTCTCACCGGTTCAGTTCACCAACCGGGATCTGACGAAAACGCTGGCCGAGATTCTGCTGGAGACCGGCCTGCCGCCCAGCCGCCTGGAACTGGAGATCACCGAGACGGCCATTATCGCGGACAAGAACGTGGCGCTCCACACGCTGCGCCAAATCAAGGCGCTGGGCGTGACGATCGCGATCGACGATTTTGGTACGGGCTATTCCTCGCTGGAAACGCTGCACGCCTTCCCGTTCGACAAGATCAAGATCGATCGCTCGTTCGTGCTCCAGTCCGATCGGAGCGAGCAGGCGCGGGCGATCATCCGCGCCGTGATTGCGCTGGGATCGAGCCTCGACATGCCGGTGCTGGCCGAAGGCGTGGAGACGGAAGCGCAACTGGCGCGCCTGCGGCAGGAGGGGTGCACCGAGGCGCAGGGCTATCTGCTTGGTCGGCCGAGCCTGGATGCGCCGAAGGAGGATATCGCTGCCTAGCGATAGCCGGCGGATCGCGTGAATGCGCCGAACCCCGCTTCCGGTGAAGGGAAGCGGGGCGCCTGGAAGCAGGTCGGATCAGATCTGCGCCATGCCGCCATCCACGAACAGTTCGACGCCGTTGACGAAGCTGGCCTCGTCCGAGGCGAGGAAGGCGGCAACCGCCCCGATCTCGCGCGGATCGGCGATCCGGCCGAGCGGCACCTGCGCGGCAAGCTGGCTTTCCAGCGCCTGCCATTCCTGCTCGGTGCTGGTGAGGCCCTGAAGGCCCGGCGTGCGTGTCGGCCCGGGGCTGATCGCGTTCACCCGGATCCGCCGCTCCTTGAGATCGACGATCCAGTGCCGGGCGAAGTTGCGGATCGCCGCTTTCGTGGCGGCATAGACGCTGAAGGCCGGAAGCGCCCGCGTCGTGCTGGTCGAACTGGTGAGGATCACCGAGGCGCCGTCCCGCAGCAATGGCAGCGCCTTCTGCACCGTGAACAACGTGCCTTTGACGTTGATGGCGAAGGTCTTGTCGAATTCCTCCTCGGTCACCTGGCCGATCGGCTGGAAGCTGCCGCCACCGGCATTGGCGACGAGAATGTCGATATGCGACGCATGCCGCTGGATCACGTCATACAGCCGATCAAGCTCATCGAGGCGCGATACGTCGCTGCGGATGCCGACGGCGTTGCCGCCGATCGCCTTGACGGCGGCGTCCAGTTCTTCCTGTCGGCATCCGGTAATGAAGACCCTGGCGCCCGCGGCCGCGAGTTCCTGCGCGATGCCGAGGCCGATCCCGGTGGTGGCGCCGGTAACGACAGCGACCCTGTTTTCCAGCTTGCGTGTCATGGTGTTTCTCCTTGGATGGCGGGCTATCCGCCGGTGAGAAACGATCTATTGATGGAACGAAATTGCCAGTAGTCGGCAATTTCGATACTTATCGTCCCATTCATGGGATGATGATCGTGCAGGATCTCAATGATCTTTTCTATTTCAACGAGGTCGCGACGCGGGGCGGCTTTGCGGCGGCCAGCCGTGCCACCCGCATTCCCAAATCGAAGCTGAGCCGCCGTGTTGCCCAATTGGAGGAGCGGCTTGGCGTGCGGCTGATCGAGCGATCGTCGCGTCGCTTTCGTGTGACGGACATCGGAGCCGCCTTTCACGAACAATGTCGGGCGGCCATCAGCGCAGCCGAGCGGGCAGAGGCGCTGGTGGAAGCCAGCATCAGCGAACCGCGCGGAACGGTGCGCTTTTCCTGCCCCACGGGCCTGCTCGAAATCGTCTCGCCTTTGGTTCCGCGCTTTCTGGCCCTCTATCCCGGCGCACGCGTTCAGATCGTCGCCGTGGATCGGCCGGTCGATCTGATCGAGGAGCGAATCGATGTGGCCCTAAGGGTGCGCGTGAGGCTGGACAGTGATGCGGCCATGACGATGAGAACGCTGGGTCGCAGCCGGCGCATCCTGCTGGCGAGCCCCTCTCTGGCCAATCTGATCGGGGCGCGTGATATCGCGGCGCTGGCGGATGTGCCCACGCTGAGCACGTCCGATGACGGTGCGGACGTGATCTGGACGCTGGAGGGGGCGGCCGGCGAGATACGAGATATCACGCATGTGCCGCGCTTCTGCTGCGACAGTTTCATGGCCGTTCGCGATGCGGCGATCGCTGGGCTGGGCGTCGCGCTGCTGCCCGATCATGTCTGTGGTGAAGCGATGAGGACGGGAGCTCTCGTGCGGGTTTTCCCGCAATGGCAGGGCCTGGAAGGGATCGTGCATCTGGTTTTCACGACCCGGGTGGGATTGCCGCCGCTGGTGCGGGCCTGGATCGATCACATCGCCGAACGGTTTCGGGAAATCGGGCCGGATCTGGCCGGCTGACGGGCGCGGTTTCCGGAGGGGCTCACTCCTCCCCGAACTTTGCCTCCACCAGGCCACACAGCGCATCCAGCGCCTTGTCCGCGCCATCGCCGCTTGCGCGGATCGTGACCGAATCACCCTTGGCCGCGCCCAGCATCATGAGGCCCATGATCGAGGTGCCGGCGACGCGATTGCCATCCTTGGCAACCTCGACCGCGGCCGATTGTGCGCTCGCAAGCGTCACGAACTTGGCCGATGCGCGCGCATGCAGCCCGCGCTGGTTGCTGATCAGCACCGTGCGTTCGATGCCGCCGCTCACGCCGCAGCCTCGCCCAGCACTTCGGATGCGACCGAAATATATTTGCGGCCCGCCTCGCGCGCTGCCGCCACCGCCGCCTGGACCTTCATCATCTTTCGCGCACCCTCCAGCCTGATGAGCATGGGGAGATTGACGCCTGCGATCACCTCGACGCGGCCCGGCTCCATGAGCGAGATGGCCAGATTGGAGGGCGTGCCGCCGAACAGATCGGTCAACAGGATAACGCCCTTGCCGAGATCGACCGCCGCCACCGCACGTGCAATGTCGGCGCGACGCGCCTCCATGTCATCGTCCGGCCCGATGCAGATCGCCTCGATCGCCTGCTGGGGACCGACAACATGCTCCATCGCCCGCACGAATTCTGCCGCGAGCTGACCATGGGTCACCAGCACCAGTCCGATCATCTACTCACCGTCACGTCGCTGCTTCGCCTGCCTCCGGCTTCCCCTCAGCCGCGTCCGACGTTCTATGTGCCAGATCGCGATGCGCGATGGTGGGCGAAAAACCCGCTTCGCGCAACCGCCGCCCGATTCGATCGGCGACATGGACAGAGCGATGCCGCCCTCCGGTGCAGCCAATGGCGATATTGATGTAGGATTTTCCTTCGCCGGCGTAGCGCGGAAGCAACAGCAGAAGCAGCTCCTCGAAGCGCGAGACGGCCTCTTCATAGACCGGATCGGCCGCAACATAGGCCGCGACGGCTGGATCAAGGCCGGTTCCGGGGCGCAGCGAGGGCACCCAGTGCGGATTGCGCAGGAATCGGCAATCGAACACCAGATCGGCGCCGCGCGGCAGCCCGCGCGAGAAGCCGAAGGAGGTGACCATCAGGGTCGGCTCGGCGGCCGGGCCGTCGCCGAAGCGCTCGCGAATCTCCTGCTGCAGGCTGTTGGTGGTGTGGCCGCTCGTATCGATCAGATAATCCGCGGCCTCGCGCAGCGGGCTCAGCAGATCCCGTTCCTGCACGATGCCATCCTCGGCGGGGCGGTCCAGCGCGAGCGGATGGCGCCGGCGAGTAGCGGAATAGCGCTGGACGAGCACCGCGCCGGCGCAATCGAGGAACAGGATCTCGATCGAGAGCTGACGATCCGAACGCACGGCCGCGACACGCTTGAGGATGGCGTGGACATCGAAGCCGCGCGTGCGGCTGTCTATCCCAACCGCCAGCGGGCGATCATCCTCCACGTCGCCCGGTGGCGGCGGGCTGGCGAGCAGGCGATCCACCAGCGCCAGAGGAAGGTTGTCGCTCGTTTCCCAGCCCAGATCCTCTAGGCTCTTGAGCGCGGTTGTGCGCCCGGCGCCGGACATGCCGGTGACAAGAAGGATACGCTTCGGCTCGCTCATGCGGGCAGGCCGTAGAGGGCGAGGCCGCGCTCCACCTTGATCGGGGCGGATGGCTCGAACGGATCCAGCGCGAGCATCGGCACCGGCAGACCGGCGACGGAGAGGACCGGAAGGGGATCGGGGGGCATACGGTGACGCTCCGAATCGAGCGAAATGCAGAGGGAAACAGGGATTTCGTCATAGGCCGGCAGAGCGACGATGCCGAGCCCGCGCACTTCCAGCTGCCCTGCGATCGTGGCCGGAGCGGATGCGATGGCGCGGCCGGATTCGGCGCGCACCTCCACCCCGTCATCGCTGATGAGCATCGCCCCGCGATCGATCAGGCGGAGTGCGAGATCGGACTTGCCCGATCCGGAGGGGCCGAGAATCAGCACGCCTCGCTTGCCGATCGAAACGCACGTGGCGTGCAGGATCGCGAAAGGCGAGGGGGACGTCATGGCGCGACTATCCCGCCTTCCATCTTAACGTTCGGTGTGCCGCGATGCTGAGCACAGCGCATTTTCTGTCGCCGATATATCGATGTGAAACAATTCTTTGCGGGGCGGAGTGCGGACCGGATCTGCGAATGATGCGGTGTCACCGCTGCGCTGCGGGCAAACGGATGGTGAAGCGCGCGCCCTGCGCGTTGCCCTCCCGATCGCTGACGTAGATGCGGCCGCCATGGCCTTCCACGATCGCCTTGGCGATGGCGAGGCCCAGGCCGGAGTGGCGGCCGAATTCCTCGCCTTCCGGCCGGATGGAATGGAATCGGTTGAAGATGGCTTCCCGCGCATGTTCGGGAACGCCGGGGCCTTCATCCTCCACGCGCAGCACGATCTCGTCGCGATCGCGCGTCGCCGCCACCTGCACCAGCCCGCCGGGCGGCGAGAAGGAGATGGCGTTGTCCACAAGATTTTCGATCGCCCGCGCCAGCCTTTGCCCATCGCCGAAGATCAGCGCGCTGCCGCGATTGGGCCGGGCGAAGGCGAGGCGCACTTCATTGGGCACGCCACGCTCGTCACGGGCGGCGACGAGCTGTTCGATCATCACGCCGATGTCGATCGTTTCGAATCGCGCGCGGGAAAGCTGCGCGTCCATGCGCGAGGCTTCGGATATATCGGTGATGAGCCGGTCCAGCCGGCCGACATCGTCGCGGATGATCGCCACGAGGCGCTGGCGAAGGTCCGGATCGCTAACGATCTCCAGGCTGTCGACGGCGGAGCGCAGCGAGGCGAGAGGGTTCTTGATCTCGTGCGCGACATCGGCGGCGAACGCCTCGGTCGCGTCGATGCGCTGGCGCAGCGCCTGGCTCATATCTGAAAGCGCGCGGGCAAGCGTGCCGATCTCGTCGCGACGCGAAGGCAGGCGCGGCACCTGCACTTCGCGCGAACGGCCCAGACGCACGCGATGCGCGGCGATGGCGAGCCTGCGCAGCGGCCGCGCGATCGTGCGCGCGAGGAAGAGCGACAGGAAGATGGAAAGGGCAGTGGTGCCGAGCAGGACGATGCCGAGCCAGAAGCGCTCGGCGCGAACGGTGCGGACGACATCGCGATCATTGGTCGTCATCAGGAGAACCGCGCCGCTCCTGTCGGGAACGGTGATCGCCGCGGAGACGACCGGTGTGCGATCGGGCGCGCGGCGGACATGGGACTGGACCTCGCCGGTGCGCGCGGCCGCGGCCGCCTCGGGCCATGCTGCCAGCCGATCGCGCGCGGGTTCCACGAAAGGCTCGGGCACCTCGGCGCCCACCACCTTGTCGATCACGCGATCCAGCGCGCGGGCCGCGTGGCGCTGCCATTGCTCGCTTGAGGGATCGCGCAGCTCGTAGGTGGGTGTGCTTCTAGTCCAGCCGTCGAGGGGCGCCGCTTCCCGCGCGGCATAGAGGCGGAAACGACTCTCATTGGCCTGGCCCAGCGCGGTGAGGGTCGCCGCACGATCCCCTGCCGGCTCCAGCGCGATCGCGCGCGCGGCCATGCGCACCTCCGTCTCGGCCTGATCGGTCCGCTCCTCGATCAGCTGGCTGCGATAGCTGTCGAGATAGAAGAAGCCGCCGGCGAGGACGATCAGCGCGAAGATGTTGACGGCGAGGATGCGGGCGGTGAGCGAAAGCCGGCCGAGCCAGCTTTCGGGCCCGTCACTCCTCCGCGAAGCGATAGCCGATGCCATAGAGCGTTTCGATGGCCTTGAAGCTGGGGTCGACGGCGCGGAACTTGCGCCGGAGCCGCTTGATGTGGCTGTCGATGGTGCGGTCGTCGACATAGACATCGTCCTGATAGGCGGTGTCCATCAACTGGTCACGCGACTTCACGATTCCGGGGCGCTGGGCGAGCGTTTCGAGGATCATGAATTCGGTGACGGTGAGCGTCACTTCAAGCCCCTGCCACAAAACGCGATAGCGGGCGGGGTCCATTTCCAGCCGGCCGCGCACGATTTTCTCGGCAGTGGGCTCGTCCGCATTGTCCGGCTTGGCGCGCATTTCCGAGCGGCGCAGCAGGGATCGGATCCGCGCGATCAGCAGGCGCTGGCTGAAAGGCTTGGTGATATAATCGTCCGCGCCCATGGCGAGGCCGAGCGCCTCGTCCAGCTCGTCATCCTTGGATGTGAGGAAGATCACCGGCAGTGCGCTCTTCTCGCGCAGCCGTCGCAGCAGTTCCATTCCGTCCATGCGCGGCATCTTGATATCGAGCACCGCAAGTTCGGGGGGATTTTCGGTGAGGGCCTTCAAGGCCGCCTCGCCATCCGAATAGACGCGAACGGTGAAGCCCTCGGCCTGCAGCGCGATGGATACCGATGTCAGGATATTGCGATCGTCATCGACGAGCGCGATCGCTCCGGCCATTCTGCGTCTTCATCCCATTGCCGCAGGCGCCCTCCTATCCGAACGGTCTGCCGGCCTCAATGGCGCGGAAAAATTGGGGCGCCCTCATAAAATGTTAGCCTTGTCCGCCGTAACGGAAGATGTGCAACACGATCCTCATCTCGGCGCTGCGCTCCGCGCGGCAAAGGCCCCTCCCGCCACTGGCTGGGTGGGACGGATTCGCCATCGTCTCGGCTTCGGGATTACAGAGGCGGAGGTCGCCGTGCCGATGCTGCTGGATGAGCCGGAGACGGCCGCTCCGCTTGCCGATCCGGGCGTGGAAGCGCTTACGAGGATGCTGGAGGAACTGATCGTCTCGGCGCAGACGCGGATCGACGGAGCGGTGATGCTCGTCGGCCGCTCCGCCGACGATGCCGAGGCGTTTCGGACTGCCCTGACCACCGAGGCGGAGGCCCTGGTCGGCGCGAATGCCGGCGAGCAGGTGACGGCTGCGCTCGTCAACGTGACGCGCACGATGATCGCCCGCGCGCGCGGCGCCGAGGAGCGGCTGCGTGCGATGGGCGACGAGCTGGAATCGGTCCAGCGTGATCTGGCCGATGCCCGCCGATCGGCGGAGCATGACCAGCTGACTGGCCTGCCGAACCGGCGCGCGCTGGAGGCTGCGTTGCTGCGCGCGGTGCACGGGGCGCGCGCGGCCGATCACGCTCTGTCGCTCGCCTTCTGCGATATCGATCATTTCAAGCGTCTCAACGATACCCATGGTCATGCGCTCGGAGATCGCGTGCTGCGCCTTGTCGGTGATTGTCTGGCGGATGGCGCCGGGGCGGGCGCCTTCGTCGGCCGGCAGGGCGGCGAGGAATTCGTGATGCTGTTCGAAGGCGTGCCCCTCGACGAGGCGGCGGCGCGGGTGGATGCCGTGCGTGCCGATCTCGCAACGCGCGATTTCAAGTCGCGCACCAACGAAACGCCGATCGGCCGGATCACCTTTTCGGCGGGCGTAGCCGCGCTTCGCCCGGGCGAGGAGGGCGATGGCCTGCTCAACCGGGCGGATGAGGCGCTTTATCGCGCCAAGGAAAATGGCAGGAACCGCGTCGAGCTTGATCGCGACTGAGCGGCCTTGTCCCGCATCCGGGCGATCCGGCGCGGACAGGTCTTCCTAGACCCGGCATTTCCGCGCGACGGCGAGGCCCCGCAGAAAGCCCCGCCGCGCATGGCCGGCGCTGATCGCCGCATTCAGCCGTCGCTCGGCGGGAGCGGCGCCGGAAATCTCGCGCACCAGCCCGCGAAACGGCACGAGCCCGTTCACGAGCGTCTTGCCGCCGGCTTCCGCCAGCTTGCCCGCCTCATTTTCCTTCGTCGTGGCGCCGGCCTGAAAATCCGGGCCGAGGACGGCGTTGAGATTTGCGAGCGAGGAACGGATCTGTGCGCAATTCGCCGCGCCGGCCGTGGCATAGGGATTGTTGGCCGCGCGAATGAGGACGGGGGGGATCTCCGTCTTTTTCACGCCGACGTCCACGGCCGGGCGGGTGGCAATCTGTCCGCCCCGATCGATGACCTGTTCGGTGCCGGACTGGGGTTGTGCGGCCGCCTGGGCGGCGAAAGCGATAAGTGTCAGCATGGCGCGCAATATGCACAGGGAAGGCGAATGGTTCCCTGTGCGCAACGGAACAGGGCAAACGTGATCGCCCGGTTCAGTGGGGCGTCCTCTTGATGATCGTCGTGCAGTGGGCGCCGGGAGGAAGGAAAAGCCGCCCGCGCGGCCCTATCGGCTCGCCGCGACCTGACGCACGGGCAAGCCGGCCGCCGCCAGCGCGGCATGCGCTTCCGCCACGGTATGCTGGCCGAAATGGAAGATGGAGGCGGCCAGTACCGCGCTCGCATGGCCTTCGGTGACACCGGCCACCAGATCCTCGAGCGTGCCAACGCCGCCGCTTGCAATCACGGGCACCGAGACGGCGCTGGTGATCGCGCGGGTGAGCGCGAGATCATAGCCGCCCTTGGTGCCGTCCCGATCCATCGAGGTGACGAGCAATTCGCCCGCGCCCAGCTCCGCCAGACGCATGGCATGCTCGATCGCGTCGATGCCCGTTTCGCGCCGCCCGCCATGGGTGAAGATTTCCCAGCGCCCGCGCCCGACGGCCTTGGCATCGACCGCGCCGACCACGCATTGCGCGCCGAAGCGATCCGCCAGTTCCGCCGCAAGCTCCGGCCGGGCGACGGCGGCGCTGTTGATCGCCACCTTGTCCGCGCCTGCCAGCAGCAGCGCGCGCGCATCGTCCGCCGTCCGCACGCCGCCGCCCACCGTGAGCGGCATGAAGCAGACGGCGGCGGTGCGCGCGACGACGTCGAGGATCGTGCCGCGATCCTCGTGCGTGGCGGTGATATCGAGAAAGCAGAGTTCGTCCGCGCCGGCCGCGTCATAGACCTTGGCCTGTTCCACCGGATTCCCGGCATCGGCCAGATCCAGGAACTGCACGCCCTTCACCACGCGCCCGCCGGCGACGTCGAGACAGGGGATGACGCGGGTGCGGACGGTCACCGGCCGCCTTTCGCCGCCCGAAGCGCGGCGGCGAGATCGAGGCGACCGTCATAGAGTGCGCGGCCGGTGATCACGCCTTCGATTCCTTCCGAAGCGCTGCGGGCGAGATCGACGATGTCGACCAGCCCGGCCACACCGCCCGACGCGATGACCGGCATCCGCGTCTTGCGGGCGAGATCCACGGTTGCGCGAATGTTGCAGCCCTTGAGCAGGCCGTCGCGGCCGACATCGGTGAAAAGCAGGCTGGCGACACCGGCATCGACGAAGCGGTTCGCGAGATCGGCCGCCGTAAGCTCGGATACCTCGGCCCAGCCGCGCGTGGCGACCATGCCATCGCGTGCGTCGACCGCGACCACGATCCGGCCGGGAAGATCTTTCGCCGCCTCGCGCACCAGATCCGGATCCTCGAGCGCTGCGGTGCCGATCACAACGCGCGCGACGCCCAGTTCCAGCCATTTGTCGATCGAGGCGCGCGTGCGGATGCCGCCGCCAAGCTGCACCTTGCCCGGAAAGGCGGCGACGATCGCGCGCACGGCGTCCCCGTTCACCGATTCGCCCGCGAAGGCGCCATCGAGATCGACGACATGGAGATGATCGGCGCCGGCGTCCGCGAAGGCGCTCGCCTGCGCGGCGGGATCGTCACCATAGATGGTGGCGCGATCCATATCGCCCTCGGCAAGCCGGACGACCTTGCCACCCTTCAGATCGATGGCGGGAAAAACGATGATGCTCATGGCTTCCATTCAAGGAATCGCGCGAGGAAGCCGAGCCCGTAGGCCTGGCTCTTCTCGGGGTGGAACTGGACGCCGAGCATATTCGCGCGGCCCACGGCGGCGGTGACGGGACCACCATGCTCCGTCGTGGCGACAAGATCGGCGGGATCGTCGACGTGGAAGGCGAAGCTGTGGAGGAAATAGGCTTCGCCATGCTCGATCATCGGATGATCGCGCTCCAGCGTCACATCGTTCCAGCCCATATGGGGGATGCGGATGCTTTCGTCCGTGGCCTCCATCTTGGAGACCGTGCCGGGGATCCAGCCGAGCCCCCTGTGGCGGCCGAACTCCTCGCCCGCCGTCGCCATCAGCTGCATGCCCACGCAAATGCCGAGGAACGGGCGGCCCTTGCCGACCACCGCTTCGTCGAGCGCCTCGACCATGCCGGGAATGGCGGAGAGCGCCCCCATGCAATTGGCGAAGGCGCCCACGCCGGGGAGCACGATGCGATCCGCCGAGGCCGCGACGGCGGGATCGGCGGTGACGAGGATGTCGCGCCCGCCGGCGGCCCGCAGCGCATTCTCCACCGAGTGGAGATTGCCGGCACCATAATCGATCAGTGCCAGCACCTTAGACGCCATCCCCGGAAGAACCACCCAGCGTGCCCTTCGTCGACGGGATCTGATCGGCCTTGCGCGGATCGATCTCCACGGCCTGGCGAAGGGCGCGGGCAGTCGCCTTGAACAGGCTTTCGCAGATATGATGGTTGTTCTTGCCGTAGAGCGTTTCGAGGTGAAGCGTCATGCCTACCTCGCCGGTGAAGCTCTGGAACCAGTGCTCGATCAGCTCGGTATCCAGTTCACCCAGCTTTTCCTGCGTGAAGCCGGAGCGCCAGGCGAGGAAGGGACGGCCCGAAATATCGATCGCGGCGCGCGAGAGCGTCTCGTCCATCGGCGCATAGCACAGGCCATAGCGCGTGATGCCGCGCCGATCGCCCAGAGCCTTTGCCACCGCCTGGCCCAGCGCGAGGGCGCTGTCCTCGGTGGTGTGATGCTGATCGACGTGCAGATCGCCATCCACCTTGAGGGTGATGTCGATCAGCGAGTGACGTGACAATTGCTCGATCATGTGATCGAGAAAGCCGATTCCCGTGGAGACGGTGTAGCTTCCCGTTCCGTCGAGGTTTACGGTTGCCTCGATTGCGGTCTCGGCTGTCTTGCGGCTGATGGTGGCGCTGCGCATGGCGAGCCGCCTATACGGCACTTGCGAAAGGAGCAATGCGCGTCTCGCGGCTTGACCCTTTCCTGTCCCAAGTTCAGGTGAGTGCCGATGAGCGATACTCCGCAAGACAGCCTGATTCCCTACGACGAGATCGTGCAGGACGCGCTGCGCGCCGTCGTCGGCCGGGTGCTGGGCCAGGTCGAGCAGGGCGGACTGCCCGGCGCGCACCATTTCTACATCACGTTCAAGACGGGGGCGCCCGGCGTGGACATTCCGCGCCACCTGACCGAACGCTATCCGGACGAGATGACGATCGTCATCCAGAATCGCTATTGGGACCTGCACGTCTCGAAGAGCGGTTTCGAGGTGGGACTGTCCTTCAATCAGGTCGGTTCGAAGCTTTCGATCCCGTTCGCGGCGATCACGGCCTTTCATGATCCGGCGGTGGATTTCGCGCTGCATTTCTCGGCCCAGGCCGACGATCAGCAGCCCGAGGAGATTGCGGCGGCGGAAAATGATCCGGTCATCGCGCGGCCGGTGGAGGATGGCTCCAACGTCGTTTCGGTGGATTTCACCCGCAAGAAATAGAATCGGGCGGTCGCGGCGCCCCGGCATCGGAATGCCGGCCGTGGCCGTCGTTATGCCGTAAGGATGCGGAGCAGGGCGGCCGCGAGGATCGCGACGGCCGCCAGCATGCAGACGACCATGATGATCGCGCCGATCCGTTCGCGGCGCGCGCGACGGCGATAACCCAGAAGTTCCGCTTCGCTGGTGCCGGGCTCGGCATGTTCGCCCTCGCCCGATCCCTCGGCGAAGCCGACGCTCCCGGCGATCGTCTCCTGCACGACATCGGAGGGGACGGGGGTCAGGAACTGGCAGCCATGGCCCATGCCGCGCTTGCGCATCACCCGCGCCTCGACGAAGCCGATGCGCGCCATCTCGATCCGCACGAGATCGCCGGGGCGCAGGCCGGACTGGAATTCCGCGAGAAAGCCGGTTTCGGACATGTTGTGGATGATGATGTCGAAGCGGCGATCCTTGCCGACCAGAAGGCCATCGATTCGATTGGCAAACAGACGCCGCGATCGCCGCGCGTCGCCAGTCGCTTTCAAATCAAGTTTGGCCAGAAACGGCACGGTCATGTCCCCCGGAGAGACGATCGGCGCGATCGGATTGAAGGATTGTTACGGAAAAGGGTGAATCAATCGGAAACCATTAGAGGATTCCGCTCTGCCTGCCTATCAGTCCCCCATGTTCGTCACGCAACGGAAACACCGGCCCGTCGCCGCGTTTATCGTGCGCGGCGGGGTGGGAGTATCGCATGAGCCAACCCCGTAGCGCGGGCGTCCTTCTTTATCGCCGGCGCGAAAAAGGCACGGAGGTGCTGCTGATCCTTCCGGGTGGCCCCTTCTGGCGCCGTCGCAACGAGGGTGCGTGGCAGATACCCAAAGGTGCATTGGAGCCCGGCGAGAGCCCGGTGGATGCGGCGATGCGCGAGTTGCACGAGGAACTGGGGGTCCTGCTGGAGGAGGCGCCGCGTCCATTGTGCACGGTGCGTCAGGCGGGCGGCAAGCGCGTCGAGGCTTTTGCGGCAGAGCGGGACTGGGATGTGGCGGATCTCGTCAGCAACGAGATTTCGATCGAATGGCCGCCGCGATCGGGGCAGATCATGCGGGTGCCCGAAGTGGGCGAGGCGCGCTGGATGAATCTGGAAGAGGCGGAAACGGCGATGCTCGCCAGCCAGCGCCCGGTGCTGACCGCTCTCAGGAGCCTCCTCGCGCAGGATTCCGGCGGAGAATCCCGGCTTGCTGGACGCGGCGGGAAAAGCCCCTAGTCTCGAATTTCGGCGCGCTTTTCGCGCTTTTCGCGGGGGCGATCGGCCATGGGATGTGCGCGCTTTTCGACATTGCTGGGTGCGGTCTGCCTGATCGGATCGCAGGCGCGTGCGCTGACCCCGCAGGACGAAAAGGCCATCACCCAAGCAGCCCGCTCGACGCTGCCCGAACTGGTCGAGGCGGTGAAGATTCCCAACGTGATGCGTGCCTCGACTGCCGATATGCGGGCGAATGCGGATTGGGTGGAGGCCGCTTTCAAGCGCCACGGCTTCACGGCGCGGCAACTGGCGGATGGCGAGACTCCGATGGTCTATGCGGCCGGCCCGGCGGCGGCGAAGGGCGCCCGCACCGTGCTGTTCTACGCACATATGGACGGACAGGCGGTAAACCCCGCCGAATGGGACCAGCCCGGCCCCTTTGTGCCGACGCTGAAAAGAAAGCGCGCCGATGGCTCGTGGGAAACCTTGCCGATCGAGACCCTCTCGAAAGGCGCGCTTGATCCCGAATGGCGCCTGTTCGCCCGCTCGGCGGCCGACGACAAGGCGCCGATCCTGATGCTGATGGCGGCGATGGACGCGCTGAAGGCTACGGGCAGAAAACCCGCCATCCGGATCAAGATCCTGATCGATAGCCACGAGGAGGGCGGCCCGCCGACGCTGAAAGACGTGGTGGATCGCAACGCGGAACTGCTGAAGGCGGATGCGGTGGTGATGCTCGACGGGCCGATGCACGAGAGCAACAAGCCCACCCTCGTCTTCGGTCATCGCGGCGGCGGGGGCTTCGCGCTTACCGTGTGGGGGGCGCGAAGCGAGCTTCATAGCGGGCATTACGGAAATTATGCGGCCAATCCGGCCTTCGGCCTCGCGCAGCTGATCGCGACGATGAAGGATGCGGACGGCCGTGTGCTGATTCCCGGCTTCTACGATGGCGTCGCGCTGGATCCGGCATCGAAGGCGGCGCGCGCAGCCGTGCCGGACGATGAAGTGGCATTGCGCAAGCGGCTGGGCATCAGGACCAGCGAGAAGGTGGGCGAGAGCTATCAGGAGGCGCTCGCTTATCCCTCTCTCAACATCACATCGATGAAGGCGGGATCGCCGGAAGCCTCGCGCACGATCATCCCGGCCTTTGCCATCGCCACCTTCGATGCGCGCACCGTGCCGGGTACGCCAGCGCCGCGCCAGATCGCGCTCGTCCGCAAATGGGTGGAGGATCAGGGCTATCATCTGGTGAAAGGCCCGCCGACCGATGAGGAACGCGCGACCTGGCCGAAGCTTGCGACCATCACCGGTGGGGACGGGCAGGGGCAGGCGCTCCAGACGCCCCTCGATGCGCCGGTGGGTGGCTGGGCGCGCGCGGCGCTGGTGGATGCATGGAAGGCGGAGCCTGTGCGCATCCCGATCATGGGCGGCAGCGTGCCGACGCGCCCGCTGGTGGATGGCGTGAAGGCGCCTATCCTGCTCGTGCCGCTGGTGAACAATGACAACAACCAGCATGCCGCGAACGAAAATCTGCGGATCGGCAATTATTTCATGGGAGTGAAGAGCCTCTACGCTCTGTTCACCCGGCCGCTCTGACCGGCCTCTGTAACGATTGATTGCCCGTCCTCGAAGCCGTCGCCCCGCGCCGATGAATCCGATATAGCTTACGTCCGTTTTCGTTGCGGGGGCTTCGATGGACGAGAGTAAAGCCGGCGAAGTCGGCAGGACGGGCGAAGCGAGCGATCTGCGGGCATTGGCCGATGCCCTGAAGGCGAATGTGAGGCAGGCCGAGGCCGGCGCCGAGGGGAAGAAGGATCGCGATGCGCTGCTTGCGATCGTTGCGGGGCTCTGGGCCGCGATCGCGACCTCGCTGAGCGCCACGAGCACGATAAACGAACAGAAGGACAGCGTTCTACAGGGTTGCCTTGGTGGCCATTATATCGAGTTCGCGCACCGGGAATCGATCCTTTACCAGAACTGGATCGGAGCGGTGATCGGGAACGTGATCGTCTCGCTGCTTTTCGCCTATCTTCTCATCATATTGTGCCGGGATCTGGAGGCACGATACCGGAAATTCTCCTATCTCTGCGCGGCGGCTTCGGTGATTTACGGTGTTTCGTGGATGGGCACCGGCTATCAGGATCTTCACCAGATGAAGGATCTCCTGAGCGATCGCCCGACTGCGGAGCGACAGGCGTTGAGCCATTGCGGGCGCGGCTAGCGGATGGGGCGCTGGTCATATGCCGAGAGGTGTCGCTTTGCACTCTCGCGGGCTTCGATTAGGCAGGGGGCCATGCGCCATCTCATCGCCATCCTGCTCGCTCTCTCCACGCCTTTCGCTCCCGCCTTCGCGCAATCGGCGGAGACGCGGATCGGCTGGAACCGGCCCTCCCAGCCGTTCCGGATCTGGGGCAATCTCTATTATGTCGGGACGGCGGGGCTCTCCTCCTATCTGTTGACCGGGCCGGCTGGCCATGTGTTGATCGATGGCGGCCTGCCGGAAAGCGCGCCGCTGATCGCCGCGAACATTCGCAGGCTGGGCTTCAGGCTGCGCGATGTGCGGATCATCCTCATCAACCACGCGCATTTCGATCATTCGGGCGGTCTTGCCGAACTCAAGCGGCTGACGGGGGCGAAGCTTTATGCCAGCGCGGGCGATCGGCCCGATCTGGAGGCGGGGCGCACGATCGGCCGGGGCGACCTCGCCGATTTCCCGGCCGTGCGTGTCGATCGTGTGATCCGGGATGGCGAGAAGGTGACGCTCGGCCCCATCGCGCTGACCGCGATGCTGACGCCGGGCCATACGAAGGGCGCTACAAGCTGGCTCGCAACGATCGGCGGCAAGCGCGTGATCTTCGCGTCCAGCATTTCGGTGGCGGGGCAGAGGCTGGTCGGCAATCCCGATTATCCGAGGGCCGCCGCCGATTTCGAGACGACCTTCGCCAAACTGCGCGCGACCAGGGCCGATATTTTCCTGAACTATCATGCCGATGGTTTCGGGCTGGAGGCCAAGCGCGCGGCGCTGAAGGCCGGCAAGCCCGGCGCGTTCGTCGATCCCGGCGAATTGCGGTGGGTGGTGGATGCAGCGCAGAAGAGCTTCGCCAAGGAACTGGCCAGCCAGCGCGCGGGGAATCCGCCGGGCTGACGGCCGCCGCACGGGGCGTTTCAACGGGGTAGCGGGAAGGCCACGAATCGCCCCGCGCCGATCATCATGGGAAGGATCGTCATGCCAGCAGTCTCCAGCACGTCCGGCTACCCCGAGACCCTCACTCTCAACGGCGGCACGGTCAGCGATCTGCGCGCGATCGAGGGGCTGGAGATGGAGGCGGATATTGCCCAAACCAATCTTGGCCCGGCCGGCGCCATCAAGAAACACGTCTCGAACGTGCGCTGGACGCCCGCCTCGCTCACGGTCGGCCTCGGCATGGGCAAACCCATGGCGGACTGGCTGAAGGCGTCACTGGCCCAGCCGCTGTCGCCGGCATCCGGTGAAGTCGTGATCGGTGACGCGGCCTACAAGGCGCAGAGATCCATCGCCTTTTCGAACGCCGTTCTCACGCGCCTGATCGTTCCGGCGCTGGACGGCGCGAGCAAGGAGCCCGGCACGTTGCTTGCGGCGTTCGAGGCCGAGCAGGTGAAGATCGGCAAGGGAGACGGCCGCGACATCCGCGTCAAGGCGCCGAAGGCAAAGGCCTGGATCGCCTCGAATTTCCGGATCGAGATCGGCAATCTGCCGTGCGCGCGGGTGGCGCGGATCGAGAGTTTCAGCTGGGCATGTGGCGTGGCGACCGACAGTGTCGGCATCTTTCGTGATCCGGCCAAGCTGCCCGCGAAGGTGACGGTGCCGGATCTGCAATTGACGATCTCCGCTGCCGACCATGCAGCGTGGGCCGCGGCGGCGCAGGCCTGGTTCGTCGATGGCAAGCATCTGGATACGGATGAGATGGCGGGTCGGATCGTGCTGCTCGGGCCGGACATGAAGGCCGAACTCGCGATCATCTCCTTCGCCAATATCGGCTTCCGGCGGTTTCAGACGATCCTGCCGATCGCGGGTGAGAAGGTCGCGCGCTTCGCGGTGACGCTTTACGCGGAGGCGATGGCGCTGGAGGTGAAGGTTTGAGGGTGATCGACAAGGATCGTTCGTGACGAACGCACCGAAGCGCCGCCCCGCCTCCGCCCCGTGAAGGGTAAGGGCGGGGCGCAAACGCTTTCACATATGAAAAAAGGCGCCCCGGCCATGTGGCAGGGGCGCCTTTCGCTTTAGCCTCGTGGGCGCCGGCGCTCAGGCGGCCTGGCGCTCGTCGATCACCGCTTCGAGCGTGGGCGACTGCCCGTCGATGGCGATGGTGCGGGGCTTCTTGTGCTCGGGCACTTCACGGACGAGCTCGATGTTGAGCAGGCCGTCCGTGTAGGAGGCGCCGGTCACGCGGATCGTGTCGGCCAGCTGGAAGCGACGCTCGAACGCGCGCTTGCCGATGCCGCGATGCAGGAATTCGCGCTTGTCGCCGTCCGCCGCCTCGACAGCGCGGCCGGTGATGGTCAGCACATTATCCTGCGCGGTGATATCCAGCTCGTCGCGGGTGAAGCCGGCCGTCGCCATCGAGATGCGGTAGGCGTCCTCGGCCACCTTCTCGATATTGTAGGGCGGGTAGGCATCGCCCTCGCCGCGCGTGGCGAGATCGACGAGACGGTTGAGATTCTCGAAGCCGATGGAGCTGCGGAGCAGGGGGGCGAAATCGAAGGTACGCATGATATTCAATCCTTCACAAGCGATTGAAAGAAGGGCCGTGGATCATCCACCGGCCCCGCCGCGACCGCCCCGAACGGCGACGATCCCGACGCCTTCGTAGCTAGGCACACCCGATCCGGTTTCAAGCCTCCGGCGCGCTGCCGTGCACGTTTGGAGCACGATTTCGGCCCGCCCGATATGCCGCCCACGAGGCGAGAAGCGTCAGCGCGCCGAGCAGCGCGAAAGCCCAGGCTGGCACGAGTGGCTCCTCATAGACGAACGCCGTCAGCAGCGCGGCGTTGACGAACAGCGAGAACAGGGCGGGCGCGGGAAAAAGGGGCATCCTGTATGGCCGCTCCAGCGCAGGCTCGCGCAGGCGGATCATGATGGCCGCGCGTTCGCATCGGATATTTCCATGCAAGCGATTTCCGCGCCGCGACGAAGCCGGGCGCGGAGGGAGCAGATCAGCCCTCGACGGCGCGGATGCGATCCAGGGCCTGGCGCTCGATCAGGCGCAGTTCGGCCAGCGTCTGCACGATGGCGCGCTGCTGCTGCTCCAGATCGGTGATGCGTTCGGCCGCGCGGGCCGCCAGCATGTGGGTCTGCTCGATATGCGCTGGATCGTGATCGTAGAGATCGAGGAAATCCTTGATGTCACGCAGCGAGAAACCGAGACTCTTGCCGCGCAGGATCAACTGCATCCGCGCGAATTCGCGCCGCGTGTAGACGCGCGTCGTCCCGGCCCGCTGCGGCTCGATCAGCCCCTTGTCTTCATAAAAGCGGATTGTGCGCTGGGTGATGCCCAGCTCCTCCGCCATCTGCTGAATGCCCCGCAGATCGCTCGCGTCCGTCGTCGTCATGACGATGCCGCCGCGCGGGCGGCCTCCTCCGCGACGAGTTCCTTGCGGGACAATTTGCCGATCAGCGTCTTCGGCAGGCTCGTACGTATCTCGATCTCCCTCGGCATTTCGATCTTGTTGATGCGCTCGCGGAGGAAGTCGCACAATTCCTCCTTAGACGCATCCATGCCGTCGCGGAAGACGAGGAAGAGCTTGGGTGCCTGCCCGCGATACGGATCCGGCACGCCGATCACGATCGCTTCCTTCACCGCAGGATGCTGGTAGATCGCATCCTCGATCACGCGGGGATAGACATTGTAGCCGCCGCACAGGATCACATCCTTGATGCGATCGACGAGGAACAGATAGCCATCCTCGTCCACATAGCCGACATCGCCGGTACGCAGCGCGCCGTCGACGAATACCGCTTCGGTCGCCTCGGGCTTCTGCCAATAGCCCTTCATCACCTGTGGCCCGCGCGCGCAGACCTCGCCCTTTTCGCCCAGGCCCAGCACGCGATGGGGATCGTCCAGGTCGCGTATCTCGATCACTGTTTCGGGGAAGGCGGGGCCGGTGCTGTTGTTCTTCACGGGGCCGTCGAGCGGGTTGCAGGCGAGGATCGGCGAGGCCTCCGACAGGCCATAACCTTCGACCACCATCACCCCGGTGCGGCTTTCGAAACGCTCCCGCACGTCCAGCGGCAGCGGCGCGCCGCCCGATATGCAGCAGCGGATCGACTTGAATCCGGCAAGATCGGCCGCATCCGCCCCGTTGATCGCCACATAGATGGTCGGCACGCCGAAGAACTGGGTGGGGTGGGTGCGGGCGATCGTCTTCAGCATCTGCTTCAGATCGAAGCGGGGCAGCAGGATCATCTCCGCGCCCGTATCCACCGAATAGTTGAGCACGGTTGTCAGCGCGAAGACGTGGAACATGGGCAGCACGCCGAGCGTACGCTCCTGCACGTCTTCATGATCGCCGACATGGATGGTCATCTGGGCGCTGTTGGCCGCCAGATTGGCATGGGTGAGCATCGCGCCCTTGGGCACGCCGGTCGTGCCGCCCGTATATTGGAGCACGGCGATATCGTCCGGATCGCGCGCAACGGGATCGTGGGGGCGATCGGAGGCGATCAGCGCCCCCCACGCGACATGGCGCGTGTCGCGCGGCCAGCGGGCATGATCCTTGCGCTTCAGGAAGCGGAAGCCGAGGCCCATGGCGAAGGGCAGGATGCCCGTCATCGGGCAGATGATGATCCGATCGAGCCCCGTCGCTTCCGCCACATGAAGGACCTTGCCGTGGATGGCGGCGAGATCGGGCACGGCCATCATCCGCGTACCGCTGTCCCGGATCTGATGCTCCAGCTCGCGCTCCACATAGAGCGGGTTGAAGTTCACGACGATGCCGCCCACGCGCAGCACCGCGAAATAAAGGATCACGAAATAAGGCGAATTGGGCAGGCACAGGCCGAAGCGGTCGCCCGGTTTCAGGCCCTGATCCTGGAGGCCGCGCGCTGCACGCTCCACCAGAGCGCCGATCTCGCCATAGCTCCATGTGCGCCCGAGAAAATCGATCGCCGTCCAGTCGGGATGTCGCGCGACGGTGGCGTCGAGCAGGTCGGTCAGTAGTCGCGGCCGGAGGAGCGGGGCTCCTCCGGCCTGGCCGTCGGCCGTGTGGGGTGCGGCCGAGGCGGACATCAGAAGCGCAGCCGTCCGCCCAGCGCGAAGACGAGAACGCTGGCCTTGCGCAGTTCCCCGTTCACGAGGATCGGCGTCTGCACGGCCGTTCCGGCATAAGCGGCGGTGGTGCGATCGATGCTGGCATTCTTCACCGGCAGATAATTGGCAGCCGCGTCGATCGTGAAACCGGGCATCAGATCATAGCTGGTGCCCAGCGCGAAATTCCACCGATCGCCATCCGGCACGCGCGCATCGCGATTGCCGTCCCGCGTCGGTGTCTGATCGTGCTGGATGCCGCCGCGCAGCGTCCACTTCTCGTTCACGGCATAATCAACGCCTCCGGCGAAGCTCCAGGTATTCTTGTAATTTTCCGGAAGAGCGCTGTTGATCGGGGAGCCGAGCCTGATCGAATCGAACTTGTTCCAGCCGAAGCGCACGATCTGCGCGTTCAGCGTCAGCTTGTCGGTGGCCTTGAAGCGCGCGCCGAACGTCGCCTGCCAGGGCGTGCGGAAGGTGGCCTTGGTGCTGATCGTCCCGTTCTGCCCCGCAAGCGGGCCAAGCAGGCCGGCGGTGACCACGTCGCCCTTCAGCACGTGCTTGACGCTCGATTTGTAGCTGGCGCCGAATGTCACGCGGTCGGTGCGGAACTGGGCGCCCGCCGTCCAGCCGAAATCCCAGCCATCGCCCTTCAGCGTCTGATGGCCGTCCGGCAGCGCGGCCGAAAGATTGGGAAGGAAATTGGAAAGGCTCGCCTTCGAATGTTCGGCGTTCAGCGCGACGCCCAGGCTGATATTCTCATTCGGCGCGAAGGCGACCGAAGGCTGGATGTCGAAGGTGCGGAGCATGGTCTTGTCCGCCGTGTAACGCGCCCAACTCGTGGAATTATAGTTGGTCGTGAAGCTGTAGGGCGAGGTGATCGCAAGGCCGAGCGCGACCTTGGGGGTGATGCCATAGGCGACGGCGCCCGAGGGCAGATAGCCCTTGTTGATCGGATCCTCGGAAACCTGCTCTCCGCCGATCGCAACCGGCGCGGTGTTGGTCGGGCGCTTGATGAGCGTGTTGAGATTGGTCACCTTGCCCTTCGGCAGGATCGCGCTGAGGCCGAACGAGCCCTCTCCGCCCGTCATCCCGCCGATCGCGGCCGGATTCCACCACAGCGACGCGGATCCCTGATCTGCCACTTCGCCCGAAAAGGCGCGGCCCGTCGCGCGAACCGACTGCTCCTGGAGGTAGAAGGCGCCGGCATGCGCGGCGCTTGCCGCCAGCAAGGCTCCCGGTGCCGCTGCCAGCATCATGCCCCGGACGAAAATGGTCTTCATAACTTTCCTCTCCTGAGAATATATTGTCGTCAACGGATGCGCGTCCACGTCTGTGTCTTGCAGAGCGGCCAGACGATGCAGCCCTTGAGCTTCAGATGATCATTGTCCGGAAGGGTCAGCGTCGCCTTGTAGGTGCCGCCGTCATCGGGATTATAAACGGTGCCGCCGCTCCACGAGCCATCGGCGAAGGTGAAGGCACCGCTGATCATCTCGAGCCCCATCACCCGGCGGCCGCGGAGCTTGGGCTCCTTGTTCTTCGCATCGAGCATGTCGGGGTTGGCGCGCAGCCCATCCGATCCGGTAAGCTTGCCGCAGATCGATGAGCCGCAGCGGGCGATCTCGATGACGGCGCCTTTCGTTTCGGCGCGCCATTTTCCGACGATGGATTCGGCTCCCCCGGCGGCCAGTGCGGCCGCGGCCATCAGGACGATCATCTCTCTCCTCCAGCCGGCCCCGATCGGGCCGTGCAAAACGTTTTCGAATGCCGGCGCGGCATCCTCGAATCACGTTCTGCCTCAAAAATTGATTGACGTATAGGGAAATTAGCGAACCTATACGATCAACGCGGTCGGGCGGGGGCATGTCGGCATGCAGGGGGGCGTCGACCAAGCGATCCGATGATCGCGCCTATGCCGGCTCGTTTCCCGCACCCCACGGATCACCGGGTGCGGATGCGGGTTCGCGCGCCCGGCCATGCTGCCCGGGGCGCACGCGCCGGATCGATCCGGCCCATCTGAAATCGGAGGATATCGAAATCTCCAGGGACATCTTGGCCGGCGCTGCTTTTCCAGGGTGGGACAGCGACTGAACGCCGCGTGGTGGATAGAGTTGCCGGAGGATTGCCTTGCCCGCACCGCTGCGCCGGCTGGCGACCGCCGATCGGGCAAATGCCGGAATTCCGTCCGCCCTGCCGGAGACGCGCCCGGCACGATGAGGCGACCTTCCGCTCGCGCCGGCGAGCATGGGACGGACGATCGAACAATCACCAGGTCGATCACCGCGATCGGCCTATCCCATTTGCGCCGCGTGGCGGGGCTGCCTAGATGCGCTTCGCAACTGGAGTTCACCCCGCAATGGCTGATTATGATTTCGACCTGTTCGTCATCGGTGCGGGGTCGGGCGGCGTGCGGGCTTCGCGCGTGGCGGCCGCGCATGGCGCGAAGGTGGCGGTCGCGGAGGAATATCGGGTTGGCGGCACTTGCGTGATCCGTGGGTGCGTGCCCAAGAAATTGCTCGTTTATGGCGCGCATTTCGCCGAGGATCTGATGGATGCCCGCCGCTTCGGCTGGCAGGTGCCGACCTGCGATTTCGACTGGCCGACGCTGCGCGACAATGTGCTGGCCGAGGTCAAACGGATCGAAGGCGCCTATGGCACGACGCTGGCGAGCAACAATGTGGAGACGATCCATGGCCGCGCGATCGTCACCGGGCCGAACAGCGTTCGGGTGGGCGATACGGACTATACCGCCGGCAGGATATTGATCGCGACCGGCGCGACGCCGGATGTGCTCGCCATTCCCGGCGCGGAGCTGGGTATCACCTCCAACGAGGTGTTCGATCTGCCGAGCCTGCCGAAGCGCATTCTGATCGCGGGGGGCGGCTACATCGCCAACGAATTCGCCGGCATCTTTCATGAACTGCGCGCACACGTCACGCTCGTAAACCGGTCCGATGTGATCCTGCGCCAATATGAGCGGCAGATCGTGGAGCGGCTGATGGCCATCAGCATGGCCAAGGGCATCGATTTTAAGCTGAACACCGTGATGGAGAAGATCGAGCGGCTGGAGGACGGCGCGCTCAAGGTCAGCTTCGTCGGCGGCGGCGCGCCGATCGAGACGGATATGGTGCTGTTCGCCACCGGCCGACGGCCGAATACCATGGGGCTGGGGCTGGAGGCGGCCGGGATACAGGTGGACGCGCATGGCGCGATTCCGGTGGATGCGGATAGCAAGACTGCGGTCGGCAGCATTTATGCGGTGGGCGATGTCACCAATCGCGTGCAGCTTACGCCGGTGGCGATCCGCGAGGGGCATGCCTTCGCCGATACCGTGTTTGGCAACAGTCCGTGGCGGGTGGATTATGGCTGCATCCCGAGCGCCGTCTTCAGCCATCCGCCGCTGGCGGGCGTCGGCCTGACGGAGGCACAGGCGCGCAAGTCTCTCGGCAGCTGTAAAACCTACACCGCCGATTTCCGCGCGATGAAGAATGTGCTGGCTGGCCGCAACGAGCGCGCACTCTACAAGATGGTGGTCCATCCGGAGACGGACGTGGTGCTGGGCATCCACATGATCGGACCCGATGCGCCGGAAATCCTCCAGGCGGCGGCCGTCGCGGTGAAGGCGGGCCTGACCAAACAGGCCTTCGACCAGACGGTGGCGCTGCATCCGAGCATGGCAGAAGAACTCGTTCTCATGCGTTAGGGCTGAAGCTGGCGGTTCCCTCCGCCGGACAAGGCTCTATATGGCCCCGAAACCGATCAGGAGCACGTCCCCATGAAGTTCTTCGCCGACACCGCCGAAGTGGCCGACATCAAGGAGCTGCAGGAGGCCGGGCTGCTCGACGGGGTGACGACCAATCCCTCGCTGATCAACAAATCCGGCCGCGACTTCAAGGAGGTGGTGAAGGAGATTTGCGGGATCACCTCCGGCCCCGTCTCCGCCGAAGTCGTCTCAATGGAGCACGATCAGATGATGAAGGAGGCCGAGATCCTCCGGAAGATCGCCGACAACGTGTGCATCAAGGTGCCGCTCACGATCGATGGCCTGAAGACCTGCCGCAAGCTTCGCGGCGATGGCACGCTCGTCAACGTCACGCTCTGTTTCTCCGCCAATCAGGCGCTGCTGGCGGCGAAGGCGGGGGCGAGCTTCATCTCGCCCTTCGTCGGACGTCTGGACGATATCGGTCATTCGGGCATGGAGCTGATCGCCGATATCCGCCTGATCTACGACAATTATGATTTCGACACCGAGATCCTGGTCGCCAGCGTGCGCTCGCCGATGCACGTGCTGGATAGCGCAAAGGTGGGAGCGGATGTGATGACCGCGCCGCCGTCGGTCATCGAGCAGCTCGCCAAGCATGTGCTGACCGACAAGGGGCTGGAAAGCTTCGCGGCCGACTGGGCGAAGACGGGCCAGTCCATCCTCTGACGCATGATCTGATTGCGGCGGCTCGGCCGGGCGGGTGATTCCGCCCCGTCGAGCCTGTTGCAGAGGTCGGTCGCCTCGGGCACGTTCGTCGCTTCCACGGGCGATAGGGGGCGGCTCTGGCGGGAATCGGCGCGAGCGAAGCGATTGCGGGCGAGGAGACGTCGCGCGATCAGGGGCTGATGCGTGGCGTCGGCACGTGGGCGCTGGCGGCCAGCATCGTGAACGGCGTGGTCGGCGGGGGCATCTTCTCGCTGCCCAGATCCATGGCCGCATCGGCCGGCCCCTATACGATGCTCGTCTATCTCGTCTGCGCGCTGGCGATGGGCGCGGTGGTGGTGTGCTTCGCGGAAGCCGGCAGCCGCGTGCCGACAAGTGGTGGCGCCTATGGCACGGTGGAGGCCGCTTTCGGCAAACGCTGGGCCTTTCTGTGCGGCATCTATATCTGGCTGGCGAGCGTGCTGGCATGCGGCGGCATCGCCGTGGCCTTCCTCGACGGGATCGGCACGCTCACGCCCGCGCTTGCCGGGCCGGGCGCGCGCTTCGCGATGCTGCTGCTGATGTTCGGTGGCATCACGGCGATAAACCTCAGGGGTGTGGGGCTGGCCGCGCGGATCATCGCTTCGGGCACCGTCATCAAGCTGATTCCCTTATGCCTGTTCCTGGTGGTCGGCGGCTTCGCCATCCTTTCCGGGCACAAGCCTCCCGAGACGGTCGCACCGCCCGAAACGCTGGATTTCGCGAGTTTCGCAGCCGCCGTGCAACTCGCGCTCTTCGCCTTCTGCGGGATGGAGACGCCACTCGCCGCGAGCGGCGAGGTTGCCGATCCTGCGCGCACCGTGCCGCGCGCGACGATGCTGGCCATGGCCTTCGTGCCGATCTTCTACATCGCGATCCAGCTTGTTGCCCAGGGGCTGCTGGGCCCCGCGCTGGCGGGATCGGCGGAGCCGCTGGCGGACGCTATGAAGCAGGTGAGCCCCACTTTGGGCCTCGTTCTTCTGTTCGGAGCGGCGCTGTCGCGGCTCGTCTGGATCGGCAGCGACATTTTCGGCGCGCCGCGCGTGCTGTTCGCCTTCGGGCGCGATGGCCTGCTGCCAGCGGTGTTCGGACGCGTGCATCCGGCCTGGCGGACGCCCTATGTCGCGATCCTTTTCCACACCGGGATCGCGCTGTTCCTGGCGGTGACGGGCACGTTCGAGGGGCTGGCTATTCTTTCCACGCTGGCGACGGCGGGAATCTATTTCCTGGCATGCGCGGCGGCCCTGTCGCTCCGTCGGCGGGGCATCGCCATTTCCGGCAAGCCGCTGGCGTTCCGCATTCTCGCGCCGTCGGCCTGGGTGGGGATGATCAGCATGGTCCTCCTGGTCGCGATCGGGAAGATGGGCGACATCGCCGGCTTCGTGGCGGTAACGCTGGGCAGCCTGGCGCTGTTTGCCGTGATGCGGCCGAAGGCGCGGGTGGCATGATGGCTTGTTGTGGAAGACGATCGATCGGGCGCTAGAGCCCGATCATCAGCGGGCAGGGCGATAGCGGTGTTACGCACGCCGATCATCCCGATCGTGGCTGATGCCGCGGATTTTGGACAGGCACCGATAAACCGGGTGGGGCCGGATCTCGACCTCGCCAACGAAAAGGGCGGCGCCGTCGCCGGCGCCGCCCTTCCTGTTCGTCCCGGAGGAACCGATCAGCGCGAGTAGAACTCGACGACCAGATTCGGTTCCATCTTCACCGGATAGGGCACTTCGTCCAGCGTGGGGACGCGGATGAAGGTGACCTTGGCGCTGCCATCGGCGACGACATAATCGGGGATCTCGCGCTCGGAGAGGCCCTGCGCTTCCATCACCAGCGCCATTTCCTGCGCCTTGGTGCCCAGCGTGATCTCGTCGCCCGGCTTCACGAGGCGCGAGGCGATGTTGCACTTCACGCCGTTGACGCGGATGTGGCCGTGGCTGACGAGCTGGCGGGCCGACCAGATGGTCGGTGCGAACTTGGCGCGATAGACCAGCGCGTCGAGGCGCCGCTCCAGCATGCCGATCAGGTTCTGGCCGGTATCGCCCTTCATGCGGTCCGCTTCGGCATAGGCCTTCTTGAACTGCTTCTCGGTGACGTCGCCGTAATAGCCCTTGAGCTTCTGCTTCGCCTTCAGCTGGATACCAAAGTCGGTAGCCTTGCCCTTCCATATTCACGCTTGTTCACCGGGGACTTCGGGCGGCCCCAGATGTTCTCGCCCATGCGGCGATCGAGCTTGTACTTGGCGCTGCTGCGCTTCGACATGATATGTCCTTCAATTGCGTTGTGCCCGGGCCGGAAGCCCGTGCGGATGATCCCGGATCCGCGCTGCTTGGCTCATCGAGACGAGGGCAGGGCCACCGCTGCACCGGGGTGCGGGGCCAATTGCGAAGGCGGGCGCTTAGCGGCGACCCCGCCGCGAGTCAATCGCGGCGAGGCGCCGGATCAGCCCCGGCGCGGGCGCGGGCGATCCAGCGCGGAAAGGACGCCGCGCATCGTGCGTACTTCCTGGGAATTCCATGCGGGCTTGGTCAGCAGGGTGCGCAGCGTGCGCTGCACGGTGGGTTTGCGATCGGGCGGGAAGAAATAGCCCGCCTCCTCCAGCATGCCATCCAGCTGCGCGATCATGCCATCCAGCTCCGCCTGCGGCGCGGGGGGAAGCATTTCCGTCACCGGGGGCTGCTCCAGCGCCTCCGCTTTCGACCATTCATAGGCGACGAGGATCACCGCCTGGGCCAGATTGAGCGAGCCGAATTCGGGATTGATCGGCACGGTGAGGATCGTGCGTGCGACGGCGACGTCGTCCGTCTCCAGCCCCGAGCGCTCCGGGCCGAACAGGATCGCGCAGCCGCCCGGCTCGGCATGGATCGTGGCGGCCGCCCGTTCGGGGGTGACGACCGGCTTGGTCACGCCGCGCTTGCGTACGGTTGTGGCGAAGACATGCGCGCGATCGGCCACGGCATCGGCCACGCTTTCATAGACGCGCGCATTGGCGATCACCTCGTCCGCGCCCGAGGCGGCCGGCCCCGCGGCGGGATTGGGCCAGCCATCGCGCGGAGAGACGAGACGCAGATCGGTGAGCCCGAAATTGAGCATCGCGCGGGCGGCCTTGCCGATATTCTCTGCAAGCTGCGGTCGTACGAGGACGATGGCGGGAGGAGGGGTTTCCAAATGTCCGTTTTCCCCGAGCGAAGCCGAGGTGCGTGAGGCGAGTTTCCGGGGAGAAATGGTCATACGTTCAGCCCCTCCCGTCGCTTCGGATCAGAGCCTCTTTCTTGGCGCGCGACCAGGGCTTGATGCCGGCGCCACCTCGGCGTGTCTGGAAGTTTTCATGCCCCCCCAGTGCCACCCGCAAGCTGCTGGCGGTGTATCCGGCAATCTGCCCCGAATGATGCCCGGCCGTGTGTTGGTCGAGATCATCGGTCTGGCCGGCATGATAGCTGCCGTTGGCGCAGCGGAGGATATGGGTCGATAAGGTCATCGGGGCTCTTATAGTCGTATCTCGGCTTCGCTCGATACCGTGGGTTCCTCGACTCCGCTCGGGACTAGCGGGGAGGGTAGGTTGGGGTGAGTGGTGAGCGAGCCAAACGGTAGCGGGTGGTAAGCGGCTTTCGGCCGGCTCTATTCCTTCGTGGCGGCCTGCACGGCGCCCACGAATTCCTCGAAATCCTTCGCCTCGCGGAAATCCTTATAGACGCTGGCGAAGCGGATATAGGCGACGCTGTCGAGCGTCTTCAGCCCTTCCATCACGGCTTCGCCGATGCGGGTGGCGGAAACCTCGCTGTCGCCGCTCGTCTCGAATTGGCGCTGGATACGGCTGACGAGGCGCTCAATCTCCTCGAGCGCGATCGGGCGCTTGCGCGCGGCCGTCTCGATCGCCCGCTCCAGCTTGGCGCGGACGAAGGGCTGGCGCTCGCCATCCTTCTTCACGACGGTCAGCTCGCGCAGTTGCACGCGCTCGAACGTGGAGAAGCGCGCGTCGCACTTCTCGCACTGGCGCCGGCGCCGGATCGCCGCCCCATCCTCCGCGGGGCGGCTGTCCTTCACCTGGCTATCGGCATGTCCGCAGAAAGGGCAGCGCATGGGCGGCCCTTACGCAGGAGACGTGCTCCTGCGCAAGCAGGAGCACGCGCCGGGATCAAAGCTCCGGATAGATCGGGAACTTGTCGCAGAGCGCCTCGACGCGCGTCTTCACATTCTGCTCCACCTGCGCGTCGCCCTGCTCGCCATTCTTGCGCAGGCCATCCAGCACGTCCGCGATCATGTCGCCGATCTGCTGGAATTCGGCGACGCCGAAGCCGCGCGTCGTGCCGGCGGGCGAGCCCACGCGGATGCCGCTCGTCTTGACCGGGGGAAGCGGATCGAAGGGGATGCCGTTCTTGTTGCAGGTGATGCCCGAACGCTCCAGAGCCTCGTCCGCATCCTTACCCGTCACGCCCAGCGGGCTGAGATCGATCAGCGCGAGATGCGTGTCCGTCCCGCCCGAGACGACGGCGGCGCCGCGCTCCTTGAGGCGGGCGGCAAGCGCCTGCGCATTGGCGATGATCGCGGCGGCATAATCCTTGAAGTCCGGCTGGAGCGCCTCGCCAAACGCGACCGCCTTGGCGGCGACGACATGCATCAGCGGGCCGCCCTGAAGGCCGGGGAAAACGGCCGAGTTGATCTTCTTCGCGATCGCCTCGTCATTGGTAAAGACGGCGCCGCCGCGGGGGCCGCGCAGAGTCTTGTGCGTGGTCGTGGTCACGACATCGGCATGGCCGAAGGGGGTGGGGTGCGTGCCGCCGGCGACGAGGCCCGCGAAATGCGCCATATCGACCATGAACTTCGCGCCCACTTCATCCGCGATCGCGCGGAAGCGGGCGAAATCGATGTGGCGGGGATAGGCCGAGCCGCCCGCGATGATGAGCGTGGGCTTGTGCTCCTTGGCCATCGCCTCGACCTGATCATAGTCGATCAGGTGCGTGTCGCGGGTGACGCCATACTGGATCGCGTTGAACCACTTGCCGGACATGGCCGGGCGCGCGCCGTGTGTGAGGTGGCCGCCCGCATCCAGGCTCATGCCCATGATCGTGTCGCCCGGCTTGGTGAGCGCGAGCATCACCGCGCCATTGGCCTGCGCGCCCGAATGCGGCTGGACGTTGGCGAAGGCGCAGCCGAACAGCTCCTTGGCGCGATCGATCGCCAGCTGCTCCACCACGTCGGACGGGTGGCAGCCCTGATAGTAGCGCTTGCCCGGATAGCCCTCGGCATATTTGTTGGTGAAGACGGAGCCCTGCGCCTCCAGCACCGCCTTGGAAACGATATTTTCCGAGGCGATCAGCTCGATCTGCTTCTTTTCACGCGTGATTTCCTGGGAAATGCCGGCGAAGACCGCCGGATCCTTGTCCTTCAGCGATTGGGTGAAATAGCCGGTGGGCTGCGTGCTCATAGATATCAGGCCTCGCTTGAAGAGGTGAGGTGGGCTTTGGAGGCGAGCTCCGGGCTGGCGAGCATGGCGACGCGGCGCTGATGCCGGTCGCCCTCGAATTCCGTGACGAGGAAGGTGCGGACGCAGGCCTTGGCCATCACCTCGCCGATCAGGCGGGCGCCGAGCGCGATCACGTTCGCATCATTGTGCTGGCGGGCGAGGCCAGCCGAAACGGGCTCGGAAACGAGCGCGCAGCGCGCGCCCGGCTCGCGATTGACGGCGATGGAGATGCCGATGCCCGATCCGCACAGGGCGATACCGCGATCGGCCCGGCCTTCCGCGATCGCGCGGGCGAGCCGGTAGCCATAGTCCGGATAATCGACGGAGGATGTATCGAAGGGGCCGATATCCTCGACGCTATAATCCTGCTCGCGCAGCCATGCCACGAGCGCGGCCTTGAGCCCGACGGCGGCATGATCGGAGGCGATGGCGATGCGCATCGGCAAGAGCTTTCCCCGTTTCGATTCGGAATGGCGGTGCCTTAGGGGCGCCGCGCACGCTTCGCCACCCCGGCCTTCCGATCGGGGTCGCGCCGAAGCTGCGGCGGCGAGCATTAGCAGTTCGATGCGTCCATATCCACAATCAAATCGGAAAATTATCTGATGAAACAATCAAAAATTTCCCGATATTTGCCCGATTACCTCCATCCGGGGTGAATGAGATTGAAAATCGGTTCCATGGCATTTACGCTGCGATGCGGCGATCCGGGGCTTTTCGTCGCCGGTTCCAGCCGCTATCGGCTTCGGCAACGGAAGGATCACGCATGGCCGAATTCGCGCTCCCCAAGAACAGTGTCGTCAAGAAGGGCACGACTCACAAGGCAGAGGGCGCCTCCAAGCCGCGCAGCTTCAAGATCTATCGCTACGATCCCGATTCCGGCGAAAATCCGCGCTACGACACGTTCGAGATCGATCTGGCGGAAACGGGTCCGATGGTGCTGGACGCTCTTCTCAAGATCAAGAACGAGGTCGATAGCTCGCTGACCTTCCGCCGCTCCTGCCGCGAGGGCATCTGCGGCTCCTGCTCGATGAACATTGACGGCAAGAACGGGCTGGCCTGCACCACCGCGATCGAGGATTGCAAGGGTGAGGTGCGGATCACGCCGCTGCCGCACATGGACGTGATCAAGGATCTCGTTCCCGATTTCACGCATTTCTATGCGCAATATGCCTCGATCCAGCCCTGGCTGCAGACCGTTTCCCCCGCGCCCTCGGGCAAGGAGCGGCTCCAGTCGCCGGAGGATCGCGCGAAGCTGGATGGCCTCTACGAGTGCATCCTGTGCGCCTGCTGCTCCACGTCCTGCCCCAGCTACTGGTGGAACAGCGACAAGTTCCTTGGCCCGGCGATCCTGTTGCAGGCCTATCGCTGGCTGGCCGACAGCCGTGACGAGATGACCGGCGAGCGGCTCGATGAGCTGGAGGATCCCTTCCGTCTCTATCGCTGCCATACGATCATGAATTGCGCGAACGTCTGCCCGAAGGGGCTGAGCCCCGCGCGTGCCATCGCCGAGATCAAGAAGATGGAAGTGGAGCGCCAGATCTGAGCGACGCCCTGTCCGGGAGCCGGGACGGCGCATCGCACGGTTACGCACCCGATCCGGAGAACCCCGGCTGGATGCTGCGCCCCGCTTCGGCGACCGGCACCTTTTTCGATATTTTCGGGGAAAGCCGCGTGCGCGCGGAAGCGGCGGATCGCGCGCGGTTGCGCATCGATACGCATCGTGGCCACCAGAATATCGTGGGCACCGTCCATGGCGGTTTCCTGATGGCGCTGGCCGATCAGGCGCTTTTCATCTGTCCGACCGCGCTGGGCCATGACGTGCTGGGAGGCGTCACCGTGGATGCCAGCTGCCAGTTCATCGGCGCGGGGCGGATCGGTACGCCGCTGGATGCCGTTGTCGAGGTGCTGCGCGAAACCGGCCGGATGCTGTTCGCGCGCGGGCTGATCGAGCAGGAAGGCACCGTCGTGATGGCCTTCACCGGCACGCTCCGCAAGCCGCGCTGACGAACGCGTCATGGCTGCGGTGCTCGATCGTTATCAGACGCTGGTCGCGGCCGGCGAGCTGAAGCCCGATCCCGATCAGGAGCGCGCGGTGCGGCGGCTCGACGTGCTGGCGGTGGAGGTTTCGAAGCCCGACGATACGGGTCTGTTCGGCCGTCTGCTGGGGCGCAAGGCGAAGAGTCCGCGCGGCCTCTACATGTGGGGCGGGGTGGGGCGTGGAAAGTCCATGCTGATGGACCTGTTCTACGATTGCGCCGATGTGACGCCGAAGCGACGAGTACATTTTCACGAATTCATGCTGGAGGTGCATGATCGCCTCCGGCGCGAGCGCGTGAAGGAAAAGGGCGATCCGATCCCGCCCGTGGCCGACGCGCTGGCGGCCGATGCGAAACTGCTCTGTTTCGACGAGATGGTCGTCAACAACATGGCGGACGCCGCGATCATGAGCCGGCTGTTCGCGGCCTTGTTCGATCGTGGCGTGATCGTGGTCACCACATCGAACCGGGCGCCGACCGATCTCTACAAGGACGGGCTCAATCGCCAGCTCTTCCTGCCCTTCATCGATCTGCTCCAGGCGAAGCTGGATGTGATGACGCTGGATGGACCGACCGATTACCGGCTGGAGCGGCTGGCGGGCTTCCCCACATGGTATATGCCGCTCGGCGACGCCGCCACGCAGGCCGTGAGCCGCGCCTTCTTCCGCCTTACCGATTATCCTCCCGAGGATCGCGCGCATGTGCCCTCCTGCGATCTGGCGGTGCAGGGCGGGCGGACGCTGCACGTGCCCAAGGCGCTGAAGGGCGTCGCGGTCTTTTCCTTCAAACGGTTGTGCGGCGAGGCGCGGGGGGCGGCCGACTATCTGGCGATCGCGCGCGCTTTCCACACCGTCATCATCGTCGGCATTCCGCTGCTGACGCCCGAGCGGCGCAACGAGGCCGCCCGCTTCAAGGTGCTGATCGACGCGCTGTACGAACATGGCGTGAAGCTGCTCGTCACCGCCGATGCCGCCGCCGAGGATCTCTATCCGGCGGGCGAGGATTCGTTCGAATTCGAGCGCACCGTCTCGCGACTGATGGAAATGCAGTCGGCCGACTATCTGGCGCGCGGCCATGGCGTATCGGACGAGCCCGAAAAGGGGCCGGTGGACACGGCCGGAGGATCGAAGGCGCGCTAGAGGATCCGCAGGTTCGGGCGGTCGTCATCCCGAAGCGCGCCCGTGTCCATTTCCCTGCGGCGAGGAAAGGGCTTCGGCCTTTGGCCGGCGAAGGCCACAATCAAGGCTCGCGAGGACCTCCCTCTCAGCGCTGACGCATGAAGGCCGTAATGGCGCCCCGCAGGCTCCGAACGAAGGGCCGCGCCGAGAAAGGCTCAGCCGAAGAGCGGCCGCACGTTATAGCCCTGAGCCTCCGCCTTCGCGATAAGATCGGCCGGCGAGTCACCCAGTTCGGCGCGCGCGAATGCCCACAGGAAGGTGGAGCGCGTGCCCGATCGGCAGAAAGCGAGCGCAGGACCGGAGGCGCCTTCCAGGGCCGCCTTCATCGCATCCACCTGATCGCGTCGCATGCCCGAATGATCGACCGGGATCGCGACATAGGAAAGGCCGGCGGCGGTGGCAGCCGCCTCGATCTCGGCTGCGGCGGGCTGGCCGGGTTCCTCGCCTTCGGGGCGGTTGTTGATGACGAGTCGAAATCCGGCGGCGGCCGCCTCGACCACGTCCGAAGGCCGGATCTGGCCGGCGACGGTTATCGTTTCGTCCAGCGTGCGGAAAGGGGTCGTTGTCATGCGAGAAGTTCCTTGGACAAGACCGTCAACGAAAGCGGCGGATCGAGCGGGATGGGGAAGGCCCGCCGCTCGCCCGTCCGCCCATAGCCGCGTCGCTCATAATAGGCGATGAGTTCGGCGCGGCTGTCGATGACCGTCATTTCCATTGTCGCGGCGCGGAAGGTCGCCTGCGCCTCGCTTTCGGCAGCGGCGATCAGGGCGCGGCCGAGGCCCGCGGCCTGGAGCGCGGGATCGATGCACAGCAGCCCGAGATAGGTGATCCCCCCGCCGCGATCGCTCACCTGCACGCAGCCGATGATCGCACCGTCACGCTCGGCGACGAGCAGCCGCTCGTCTGGGCGGGCGAGGATTGCTTCGAGCGTGGCGAGATCGGTGCGCGCGCCCTCGATCAGGTCCGCCTCATGCGTCCAGCCGCCGCGCGCCGAATCGCCGCGATAGGCCCGTTCGATCACGGGATGGAGGAGCGGCAGGTCGATGGCGGTGGCTGGGCGGATTCGCATAGCTGAGGCATGCCAGTATCGATCAGATCGGCCAAGACAATCCGATGAAGGCTCCGGTGGCTCCTGCCGCCGCCATGAGAAGGATCGCCGGGATCGAAATCGGCCCCACCTGAAATCGAGCAGCGGCCCGTTCCCGATCCGCGTCGAGCGGGAGGATGGCGGGCGGATCGGAAGACCAGACGGGCTTCTCGAATTCGTCGAGCGATCTCAGTCTTCTGCCGGTCGGAGCATCAGGCATGGGTGAAGTTTGCGCAAAGCACGTTACGAAAAGGTTGTGGCGCAGGTCCGCCGCGAGCGATGCGAGGCGCGGAGCGTCACTTTCGTCCGAAAAGCTTTTCGATATCGGCGTGCCCCAGCTTCACCCAGGTCGGGCGGCCGTGGTTGCACTGGCCCGAATGGGGCGTGACCTCCATTTCGCGCAGCAGCGCGTTCATCTCCGCCACCGAAAGCGCGCGGCCGGCGCGGACCGAGCCGTGGCAGGCCATCGTCGCGGCGACATGATCGAGCCGCTCCTTCAGCGACAGCGCCTCGTCATAGGCGGCAAGCTCGTCGGCGAGGTCGGTGACGAGGCCTTGCGCGTCGCTCTTGCCGAGCAACGCCGGAAGCGCGCGGACGAGGACCGCGCAGGGGCCGAACCGCTCCAGTTCGAGGCCCATCTCCGAAAGCTCGGGGATGCGCGCCTCCAGCCTGTCACAGGCGGGCTCGTCCAGTTCGACGACTTCGGGCAGCAGCAGGGCCTGCGAGGCGACACCGCCATCGGCCACCGCGCGGCGCATCCGTTCCAGCACGAGGCGCTCGTGCGCCGCGTGCTGATCGACGAGGATCAGCCCATCTTCCGCTTCCGCCACGATATAGGTGAGCGCAACCTGCCCGCGCGCCACGCCGAGCGGGTGGAGGACGGGTGATGGCGGTGGCTCGATCGCGGTCTCGGCGCGGGCGGCGGGCGCGAAATCGCGCGCCGTGTCGTGCAGCGCGGCGCCCTCTGGCGACCCGGCCGGAGCCGGATAGGAGGACGGATAAACGGAGCTTGCAAAGAGAGAGGGGGCGGGCGCCGCGATGCGCGCGGGCCAGGCGCCGGTCGCGGGCGAAAGCGGCGTCGCGGGGGTTTCACCCGCCTGCCAGAGGCCGAGCGCGCCGGCGGACGGGCGCTGCGCGCTGCGATGTCCCGCCGAATCGAGCGCCGCCCGCAGTCCGCCCACGATCAGCCCGCGCACGAGTGAAGGCTCGCGGAAGCGCACCTCCGTCTTGGCGGGGTGGACGTTCACGTCGAGTTCGCTGGGCGGGACATCCAGGAACAGGGCGAGCACCGGATGGCGATCGCGCGCGAGCATATCCTGATAGGCGCCCCGCACCGCGCCGATCAGCAGGCGATCCTTCACCGGGCGCCCGTTCACGAACAGATATTGGTGATCGGCCACACCGCGATGGAAGGTGGGCAGGCCGGCGACACCGCCGAGGCGGATACCCTCGCGCTCATGATCCACCGCGACCGAATTGCGGACCAGTTCGCGATCGGTGAGCGCCGCGACCCGTTCGGGTGCCGAATCGCCCGGCGGCACGGAAAGCGCGCGGCGGCCGTCATGCTCCAGCGAGAAGCCGATTTCCGGCCGTGCCATCGCCAGGCGGCGGACCGCATCGAGGCAGGCGGCATATTCGGAACGGGCCGAACGCAGGAACTTGGCGCGCGCCGGCACCCGGCCGAACAGTGCCTCCACCTTCACGCGCGTACCGGGAGGCAGGGCGGCCGGGCCTTCCTCGACCACCGCGCCATTGTCCACGGTGCGTCGCCAGCCTTCGGCGCCACGCACGCGGCTTTCGATCGTGAGTCTTGCCACGCTGGCGATCGAGGGAAGCGCCTCGCCCCGGAAGCCCAATGTCTCAACCGCCTCGATCGCGTCGTCCGGCAGCTTCGAGGTGGCGTGCCGCTCCAGCGCGAGCGCCATTTCCGGCGGAGCCATGCCACAGCCGTCGTCCGTGACCTCCAGCCCCTCGATCCCGCCGCCCCACAGGCGCACGGATATACGGGTGGAGCCTGCGTCGATCGCATTCTCCACCAGTTCCTTCAGCGCGCTGGCGGGGCGTTCCACCACCTCTCCGGCGGCGATGCGGTTGACCAGATGCTCGGGGAGTCGTCTTATTGACACGAAGGGCGCTCTAGCCCAACGGGCGGCCTTCCGCGACCCGCCGAGAGACCTTATTGTGCGTTGGCAGCCGCGCGCGGGGGCGGCTTTCTTCGAGAACGGAATTCATCCCTTGATGCGTTGGCTCAAATTCATGTCGCACGACATGGCGATCGATCTCGGCACGGCGAACACGCTGGTCTATGTCCGCGGGCGCGGCATCGTGCTGGACGAACCTTCGGTCGTGGCGATCGAGATGCTGAACGGCGTGAAGAAAGTTCGCGCCGTGGGCGATGACGCCAAGATGATGATGGGCAAGACGCCCGAGCATATGGAAGTCATCCGCCCGCTGCGTGACGGCGTGATCGCCGACATCGACATCGCCGAGGACATGATCAAGCACTTCATCCGCAAGGTGCATGGCGGCAAGAAGCGGCCCTTCACCTGGCCGGAGATCATCATCTGCGTGCCCTCGGGATCGACGAAGGTGGAGCGCCGCGCGATCCGCGACGCGGCCAGCAATGCCGGCGCATCCCAGGTGTTCCTGATCGAGGAGCCGATGGCGGCCGCGATCGGCGCCGACATGCCCGTGACCGAGCCGATCGGATCGATGGTGGTGGATATCGGCGGCGGGACGACCGAGGTGGCCGTGCTGTCCCTGCGCGGCCTCGCCTATACGACGAGCGTGCGCGTGGGTGGTGACAAGATGGACGAGGCGATCGGATCCTTCGTCCGCCGCAACCACAATCTGCTGATCGGCGAGGCGACGGCGGAGCGGATCAAGCAGGAGCATGGCATCGCCCGCATGCCCGCCGATGGCGTGGGCGAGCGTATCCAGATCAAGGGGCGCGATCTCGTCAACGGCGTGCCCAAGGAGATCGAGATCACCCAGGCGCAGATCGCCGAGGCGCTGAGCGAGCCCATTTCCGCGATCGTCGAGGGCGTTCGGATCGCGCTGGAGAATACGGCGCCAGAGCTTGCGGCGGATATCGTGGACCAGGGCATCGTGCTCACCGGCGGCGGCGCGCTGCTGGCCGGGATCGACGAAGTGCTGCGCGAGGCGACCGGGCTGCCCGTGTCGGTGGCGGACAATCCGCTCACCTGCGTGGCGCTGGGCACGGGGCGCGCGCTGGAAGATCCGGTATTCCGGGGCGTGCTGCACACGGCGTGATGTTCCCGTGGCTCGGTGGGGTCCCGATCCGTCCTCTTTAACCGTTCGTGCTGAGCGAAGTCGAAGCCCGTGCTACAGGCGATACGATGCTTAGCCCGTCCTTCGACTTCGCTCAGGACGAACGGAGTTGGACAATTCTGTCCGCGTCATCCGCGCCCCTGGCGCGCGCCGCGATGGATCGCGTCCACGATCGGCGTGTGAGTGGGGGCGGCTGCTAGCCATGGCGCCGCCCCGTCATCGCACCCGTGGCTTTTCGCGTCGCGTGCAATATGGCCTGTTCGCCGGCTATGTTGCGGCGATCGTCGGGATCGTTGCCGGATTGGGCCTGCTGCTCGTCGCCCGCTTCGATCCGGTGGCCTTCCAGGGGATCAGGGGATTCGCGCTCGATGTCACGGCCCCCGCCACCAGCCTGTTCGGCAATGTCGGGCGTGGTGCGGATGAAGTGGGCGGTGGGATCGGCGCCTATTGGGACGCCGCCCGGCAGAACCGGGCCTTGCGCGCACAACTGGATGAAACCGCCAATCGCCTGATCCAGGCCCGCGCCACCGAATATGAAAATGTGCGGTTGCATCGCCTGCTCCGGATCGTGGAGCACGGCACGGACCCGATCGTGGTGGCTCGCCTGATCGGAGCCGATGCCGCCGGGCACCGCCGCTACGTGACGCTCGCTGCCGGATCCACGGATGGCGTGCGCGCGGGCCAGCCCGTGCGCGGGCCGGGCGGCCTCATCGGTCGCGTGGCGGAGGCGGGGGGGCGCGTCTCCCGCGTGCTGCTGGTGAGCGACGGCGGAAGCTCCGTGCCGGTGCGCGTCGTGCGAACGGGCCAGCCCGCACTCGTCACGGGGCGGGGCGATGGCGGGATCGACATCAAATCCACGCAGCTGGGCGCGGCGCCTCTGCGTCGTGGCGATCTGCTTGTCACGTCCGGTACGGGCGGGGTGTTTCCGGCGGGCATACCCGTCGCGGTCGTGCTGGGCGGAAGTGGCGAACTGGCGACGGGGCGGCCGCTTGCGGATCCGGCGCGACTGGACGTGGCGATGGTGCTGCCCGAGGTGGAGCTGGCGCCGCCGCCGGCCGCGCCGGTGGGATCGGCCAACTGATGGCGCGCAGTCCGCTGGCCCTGAAGGAAGAACGCGCTCCGCTTCGGCTCTGGCTTGTGCCGGTGGCCTCGGTGGTGGCGGGCTCGCTGGTGGCGATCGGGCCTTATGTGGCGGATGTACCGCTGTTTCCGCCCTTCGGCCTGCTGATGCTGATCGGCTGGCGCCTGCTGCGGCCTGAACTGTGGAGTGCCTGGATGGCGCTTCCGCTCGGTCTGCTCGATGATCTGATCGGTGGTGCCCCTCTCGGATCGGCGATGACGATCTGGACGGTCGTGATGCTGGCGTTCGACGCGGCGGATCTGCGCCTGCTGTGGCGCGATTTCGCGACGGACTGGGCCCTGGCGACGGCTGCGCTCGCTTTCGCGACCAGCGCTGCCTGGGGGATTGCGCTTTGGTGCGGCGGCGCCGGCCCCTATTGGTCGGTGATGGGCCAGTGGTTGCTTTCCGCGCTCTCCTTCCCGACGATTGCTCGCCTGTGCCGTGCGATCGATCGGTGGCGGCTGGGCGCGCGCGGCCGGGCCGCCTGATGCCCATCAGCCGCCCGGGCCGGTTCATCACCGAACAGGGCCTTGTCTATACCTTCACGCGGCGTGCGCTGGTCCTCGGCGGGCTCCAGGTGGGGCTGGGCGGCCTGCTGGCGGGGCGCATGGCGTGGCTTTCCATCGCCCAGAAGGACAAATATGATCGGCTGGCCGAAAGCAACCGGGTCCAGAGCCAGCTCATCCCGCCCCGGCGCGGCTGGATCGTCGACCGGAGCGGCAAGCCGATCGCGATCAACCGGACGAGCTTTCGCGTCGATCTGATCCCCGATCGCCTGCAGGATCCGGACCGGATCATCGATGAATTGCGCGCGCTGCTCGATCTGGCGCCGGAGGATATCAGGCGCATCCGCGACGCGCTGGATCGCGCGCCGGGCTATCAGCCGGTGCCGGTGGCCGAAAATCTGGATTATGAGCGCTATGCGGCGGTGAGCCTCAAGCAGCCGGATCTGCCCGGCGTCGCACCTTCCAGCGGCTATGCGCGCGCGTATCCGCTGGGGGCCGCTGTCGCGCATCTGGTGGGCTATGTCGGCCCGGCCTCGATCGAGGACTACAAGAAGAATCGCGATCCCCTGCTCATCACCCCCGGCTTCAAGGTGGGCAAGGAGGGGCTGGAACGGACGATGGAGCCGTGGCTGCGTGGCAAGCCCGGCGCCAAGCGAACGGAGGTGACCGCGCACGGCAAGCTCGTGGCTGATCTCACCACGCGGCCCGAGCAGATGGGCCATACGCTCCACCTGACGATCGATGCGGGCCTGCAGGACTATGTGGCGCGGCGGCTGGGGCCCAACAGCGGCTCCGCGACGGTGATCGATGTGGCCAATGGCCATATCCTCGCCATGGCATCGATGCCCGCTTACGATCCCAACAGTTTTTCCGACGGCATTGGTCAGTCGGAATGGGCGATGCTGTCCGCCGACGATCATCTGCCGCTGACGAACAAGTCGCTTCAGGGCCTCTATCCGCCGGGATCGACGGTCAAGCCGATGGTGGCGCTCGCGCTGCTGCGGGCGGGCGTGCCGGCATCGGATACGGTGGTGTGCACGGGGCGCTATCGCGTCGGCAATGGCTACTTCCACTGCTGGCGCCATGGCGGGCACGGGCCGATCGACATGCACCGCGCGATCGCCCAGAGCTGCGACGTCTATTTCTATACGATGGCGCGCCGCATTGGCATCGATCAGATCGCGCGCATGGCCCGGATGCTGGGCATGGGCGAGAAATATGATCTCCCCTTCGTCTCCCAGCGTTACGGCACCGTGCCCGATACGGCCTGGAAATTGGGCAAATATCACAAGCCCTGGACAGTGGCGGATACCGTGAACAGCTCGATCGGGCAGGGCTATATGCTCACCAGTCCGCTGCAACTGGCGGTGCTGGCCAGCCGGATCGCGAGCGGACAGGTGCTGCAGCCGCGCCTGATCGGCAACAAGCGTTATGGCCCGCAGGGGCCGCCCATCGGCTTCGATCGCGAGCATCTGGATTTCGTCCACCGTGCGATGCGCGATGTGGTGAGCGGCGCGGGAACGGCAGGCAGCGCGCGGCTGCAGGTCGCAGGCGTCGAGATGGCGGGGAAGACGGGCAGCGCGCAGGTGCGCCGGATCAGCATGGCCGATCGCAGGCGCGGGGCGACGTCCAGCGATGCCTTCGCCTGGAAATATCGCGATCACGCCCATTTCATCGGGTTCGCTCCCTACGCAAGCCCGCGCTATGCGATCGGCGTGACGCTGGAGCATGGCAGTCATGGCGCGGCCGCCGCCCAGGTGGCGCGTGATGTGATGACCTGGCTGTTCGCGCCCGAACGCGCCATGGCCACGCTCGCCGCCAACGAGGCGCAATGGGGCGGCGGCATCGCCGAACGCATGGCGGCCGAGGCGGCGCGCTGGGATACGGCGCATCTCGCCGGGCCGACGACCGAGCAGGAGAATGTGGATCCGGATGCGGGTGCCGCGCCCGGGTCCCGCCCGCCGCAGGGCGAGCGCGGCGATTGAGCCGGCTGGGTCTCGTTCCCGCGCCGATCGCGCGCATGCCCTGGGGCGTGCTGTCGCTCGTCTGCTGCATCTGCGGCTTCGGCCTGGTCGTGCTTTATTCGGCCGCCGGCGGCAGCCTGCGCCCCTGGGCGCTGAGCCAGGGTGTGCGCTTCTGCGCCTTCCTCGTGGGTGCGCTGATCCTCTCGCGCATCCGGGTCGATATGCTGAAAGGGCTGGCCGTCCCGGCCTATGCGCTGCTGGTGGCGATGCTGGTGGGCGTGGAGGCGCTGGGGGCGGTGGCGGGCGGCAGCCGGCGCTGGCTGGATCTCGGCATCATCCGGCTCCAGCCGTCCGAACTGATGAAGCCCGTGATCGTGCTCGTGCTCGCCTGGTTTTACGATATGCTGCCGGCGGCGGAGATACGGCGCTGGTCCGCCATCTGGCCGGCGGCGTTGCTGGTCGGTGTGCCGTTTCTGCTCGTCATGGCGCAGCCGGATCTCGGCACGTCGCTCATGATCGTGTTCGGCGGCATCACGGTGATGTTCCTGGCGGGCATTCCCGTGCGGCTGTTTGTGGGAGGCATTGCCGCCCTGGTGGCGCTCACGCCCGTCGCTCTGGGCCTGCTCCACGATTATCAGCGCAGCCGGATCGAGATATTCCTCAATCCCGAAAGCGATCCGCTGGGCACCGGCTATCACATCATCCAGTCCAAGATCGCGATCGGATCCGGCGGGATCACGGGCAAGGGATTCCTCGCCGGAACGCAGAGCCACCTCGATTATCTGCCCGAGGGCCACACCGATTTCGTCTTCGCCACCATGGCGGAGGAATGGGGCCTGCTGGGCGGGGTGGGGATCATCGCCGGCTATCTGCTGGTCATCCTGTGGGGCATGCGCGTGGCGGGGCGCGCGCCCACGCGCTTCGGCCGTCTGGCGGCCGGCGGCCTTTCGACGACGATCTTCTTCTATGTGGCGATCAATCTTTCGATGGTGATGGGCCTGGCGCCGGTGGTGGGCATCCCGCTGCCCCTCGTCTCGTTCGGCGGATCGGCGATGATGACGGTGCTGATCTGCCTTGGCCTGCTGATCGCGATCGATCGCGAGGCGCGCGACGCGGCGAAATGAGGCGGGGCGGCGCGGGCCGTAAGGGAGATGGCGCAGGCAATCCGCCTTTTTTCGACGGATGCGATTTTAGGGTGTTTACAGGGTGGGGAGGGGCGGCTATTGGCGCGCCTCGCCCAAGCGGACCACCCGCTTCCGGCGCTTCGCCCCGGCGAATGGACGCATAGCTCAGTTGGTAGAGCAGCTGACTCTTAATCAGCGGGTCCTTGGTTCGAGCCCAAGTGCGTCCACCATAACTTCCTAGTTAAAACAGCAACTTGGCGAAGCGTTTCGGTAATTTGCTGGCTGCGCTGCGCAATGCCGTAAGACGGGCGTAAGCTTTCGCCTAGCTGCTGTGCCCACGTGACTAGGTGTTCAGTCCCGGCATCTGGTGGATAGGATTGACGATGAACCGGTTTGGCTCAGACGTCCAGATCTTGGCGATGTATTCGTAGGGCGTGAGGCCGCTGAGCGTCTTGAGGTGGCGGGCGGTCTGGTTCACAACTCGCCGACATACTCTCAAAGCGCCGTTTTGGGGTGCGTCCTCAATCAGTGCCCGCGAGAGGTCGTGCAACTCGCGAATCCGATCGCCTACATCGACGCGAGCGATCGGAACACATCCTTCCTGATCGCTCATGGGGATGCGGACACTGCGGTGGGATGGCGTCAGAGCCAGATCTTCTACGATGCGCTGCGCGCGCAGGGCGTCCCAGCCGAATTGTCGATCGTGCCAGGCGCTGGTCATTATTGGGAACACGCCTCTGCCGACCAGACACAGCGCCTCCTCGCGCAAGCATTCTCCTTCTTCGACGAAAAGCTCAAGCCGTGAGGCCGCGCGTCACGATTGACTGCGGACGGTCATCGCGGTGAGGAGAAAGGCAGGAAGGAGTTGGGGCAGCGTGTAGGTGTCGCGCGTGCCGGATCGTCCGCATCGCACCGCTTGCGGCGTGCATGCCCGCGCCGATGGGGCCGCGAAAGCGGCGGCCCCACTGCCAACTTCGCTGGGCGACGACCTGATCCTGATCTTCAGCGCGGCCAGGCCGAGCGTCGGCGCAGCTTCCCGGCCACGCTTCGATCAGCAGCTGCACGACATCGCCGGCGCGCCCGGCGTTCGCAGTGTTGCGAAAGCGGAGGTCGAGGCCATCGGCCGGATGGGCGCCAAGCTTACCGACCATCTCGCATTCGTCGACGTGGCTGCCCCGTCGGCGGCGGCATTCGCAACCGAAGCCGCGAAACGCGCGGCCAATGTAGGCGGCGCTCAACGCAACGGCACAGGCGGCGCAGACACCTTCCGCATCGTGCTGCGCCCGCTTGGGCCAGCCGTTCCGTCGGCAGCCGTGACAGGAGCTTCCCCGCCGGCAGAGGGCGCATCGCCCCTGCAAGCGCACCATCTCGTCGTGATGAGCTATCCGACCAGGGACGAGGGCGAGTTCAACCGCTGGTACAGCCTCCAACATGTGCCGGGCGTTGGGTATCCCGGGCGCTCAACGCCTTCGGGATGCAGAAGGCTCGGGACGGGGAGCGGCTTCCGATTATCCCGCATCCGCGCGCGCCACTTCATCCATGGATGGGGTCGGCCGTCGGTATATTGGGCAGATCCGATCAACCATGTTCGCGCCGGAAGCCCCGATCGTCGCTCGATCGACGAGGGGTTTGAGCAGCCTCTATTTGAGGCCTTTGAGCGGCTTCAGCGCGTACCAGATATAGGCCACCGTCGCGACGAGGACGATCACCGCCGCCACATCGTGATAGGGGAAATCATCGTGGTTGCCGAGATAGTTGGCCACCGCGCAGCCGATCGACGCGCCCAGATACTGCCAGATGCTGTCTTCCGGTTCGCCCTCGCCGGAGGAACGCTGCAGGAACAGCACGATAAGACCCGCGAAGACGGCGACCGTGACCCAATCGTAGATGGTTTCCAAGACGCTACTCCCCGTTCAACCGCGCGATGCCACGCGGCTGCGGGCGATGGCAATCCTCTAACCCGATAAATCTTGTCGAGCGGTTACCCGATCGATCGCCGCACCGCCTGCCTCACCAATGGCGGACGCGGCCCGTATCGACATGGACGAAACCGTCCCTGGGATAATAGCCGACGCCGCCGCCCTGCAGCGAAAGCGCGGCCATCTTCAGCCGATCGAGCGGGACGCCGGGAATGTGGAGATCGGTGGCCTTGCCGAGCATGTGCTGGCTCTTTGAGGCAACGCCGGTATGCACGCCGCCACGGGCGCGCAGCGCCGCATTGGTGACAGGCGAGCGATAGCCGGAGATCAGATCGATCTTGGTGCGCGGATCGACGCCCAGCGTATCGCGGATGCGCGAGATCAGCAGCATGAGCTGCGGATCCATCTGCGTCTCCTCGTTGTTGCGCCAGTCGCGCAGGCCATAGTTCAGCTCGGCCAGGCCCTGCTTGTCCCACCCGTCCGCGCCGAAGAAACGGGCGTCGACCGTGTCGTTGGTGTGGATGTTGCGGAACGCCACCCGGCGTTCGGGAAGGGCCGCGAAGGCGCCCTTGGTGATGACCGTGGATGCCGCGCCGAGCGCGAGAGCGCCGCCCAGCATCCGCCGGCGGCCGATTTCGATGTCCAGCATTCAGATCCCGCTCTGGAAATTACGCCCCAGCGGCGCGTTGCCTAAGTTGCCCGAAAGCAAAATAGAGGATGCCACGCGTGCGTAAAACTTTGGTTGCCGGCGTTTACCTTATGATTGTAACGGTTTGTCCCCTTTCGGTCGCATCTTCCGCGCCGCCATCGCCGGAAACCTTGCGCATACAGGTGTTGCTGGACCGGCTGGGCTTCTCGCCCGGCGTGCTGGACGGGCAGGCGGGCATGTCGCTCACGAAAGCGCTCAGGGGCTATCAGGATGCGAATGGCCTGCCCGGAAGCGGCAGGCCGGACGACGCGACGATGAAGCGTCTCGATGCGCATCGAGACGTGCCGGCGACGATCGAAATAACGCTGGGGGACGCGGAACTGCGTGGTCCGTTCGTGGGCGCCATTCCCAGGGGCGAGACGGAGCAGGCCAGGCTGCCCGCCATGGGCTATGCCGATGCGATGGAGGCATTGGCCGAACGCTATCACACCACACCCGCCCTGCTGGCGGCGCTCAACGGCGCACAGACGAAGTTGGCGCCGGGCGCGCGCATCACCGTGCCCAACGTGCTTCCGGCGAGCACCGCCTATCCGGAGAGTTTCAAGCCGGAATGGAAGGCCACTCTCGCGTCGCTCAGCGTTTCCGCCGATCAGCCGAAGGCGGCGAAGCTGGTGGTGGACAAATCGGATGGCGTCCTGCGCGCCTATGACGAGGCGGGCGCGTTGATCGCGCAATTTCCGGTTACGACCGGCAGCCGGCACGATCCGCTGCCGATCGGCCGATGGAAAGTGCAGGGCACCAGCTTTCTGCCGCCATTTCATTTCAATCCCAAGCTTTTCTGGGATGCCTCTTCCACCGACAGGAAGGCCGTGATCCCGCCGGGGCCGAACGGGCCGGTGGGCGTGGTGTGGATGGATCTCGACAAGCCTCATTACGGCATCCATGGCACGCCCGAGCCCCAGAATATCGGGCGCACCGCAAGCCATGGCTGTATCCGCCTGACCAATTGGGATGCCGCCCGGCTTTCCATGATGGTGAAGCCGGGCACGCCGGCGATATTCCAAAAATGACGCGTACGGGTGGGCTGATCCTGCTGGTGATCGCCCTGATCTTAGGCGCCTTCTTATGGCTGGCGAGCCGGGGCGGCCCGGCCACGGCGCCCGAGCCCATCGCAGAGCCGCCCCGCGCGAAGCTGCCGCCTTCGCCTTATGCGCCATCGCGTACGGGCGAGCTCGTCATTCCCGTGAACGGCGTGTGGCAGGCGGCGCTGACGGATACGTGGGGCGACGCGCGGGCCGATGGCGCGCGCGCACACCATGCGATCGATATCATGGCGCCGCGCGGCACGGCCGTCGTGGCGGCGGCGGCGGGAACAGTGGAGAAACTGTTCGAAAGCCGGGATGGCGGCCACACCATCTATATACGGCGAACCGATCCGGCGTGGATCGATTATTACGCTCATCTAGATGCTTACGCACCGAATCTTAAAGAAGGTGACAGGATTGGGCAGGGGCAGTTGATCGGCGGTGTCGGATCATCGGGCGATGCGAGCCCGGAGGCTCCCCACCTTCATTACGAGATCAAGCGGATGCGCCCTGATGAGAAATGGTATGAAGGAATGGAGATAAATCCCTATCCACTTCTCGCAAAATAATGCGCCCTGACGGGCTGGCGTTTTTATTCGAGTGTCTGGATGGTTGCGGCGGCGTGACGTAGAGTGGCGGCACGGGGGGGATGGGCCATGATCCGCGCGTTGCTCGTGATGCTGTTGCTCGGATGGACGGCGCCCGCCGCCGCGCAGGTGGAGCCCTATCCCGCAGCCTTCCGGACCCGGCCGATTGCCACCAACGGGACGACGCTCCACGTCCGTATCGGGGGCAAGGGCCCCGCGGTCGTGCTGCTCCACGGCTATGGCGAGACCGGCGACATGTGGGCGCCGCTGGCGGCGGATCTCATGCGCGATCATCTGGTGATCGTGCTGGATCTGCGCGGCACGGGGCTCTCGGGGCGGCCTGCGGGCGGCTATGACAAGAAGACGCAGGGGCAGGATATTGTCGGTGTGCTGGATGCGCTGAATGTGGCCAGGGCCGATGTGGTGGCGCATGACATCGGCAACATGGTGGCCTTCGCCTTCGTGTTCGAACATCCCGATCGCGCGACCCGGCTTGTGCTGATGGACGCGCCGGTGCCCGGGATCGGGCCATGGGAGGAAATCCTCAAGAGCCCGCTGCTCTGGCACTTCCGCTTCGGCGGGCCGGACATGGAGCGACTGGTGGCAGGGCGCGAACGAATTTATCTCGATCGCTTCTGGAACGAATTTTCGGCGACGCCGGCCAAATTCAGCGAGGCATCGCGCCAGCATTATGCCGAGCTTTATGCGATGCCCGGCGCGATGCACGCCGGCTTCAGCCAGTTCGCCGCCTTCGATCAGGACGTGATCGACGATCGCGCCTTGCTGGCGGCCAGGGGCAAATTGCCGCGGCCCGTGCTGGCGATCGGTGGCGATAAATCCTTCGGGACGATGATGGCGGTGGTGGCGGGCGCCGCCTTCACGAACGTGCGCGGCGTGGTGGTTCCGGATTCGGGGCACTGGCTGATGGAAGAACAGCCAGTCGCGACGGTGAAGGCGATACGCGCGTTTCTGGGCGCGCCGGTGCGCTGAGGCGGGCGGTCAATAAGCGGGCAGGCCCAGCTTCGTCAGGCGCTTGCGGGCGACGGAGCGGAGATACTGTTTTGGCGTGAGCGAGAAATCCTCCCGCCAGGTGGCGCCGTTGGAGCGCACCCGCATCGCGCGGATCGCGGTTTCGCCAAGCACAAGCCCGCTCTCCGTGGCGACGTGGAGCAGGAGTTGTTCTGCCTGGAGGAAGCAGCGCTCCCGACAGAAGGCGTCGACATGATCGAGCCGCGACACATAAACCTCCGCTCCGCGCCGGGAGGCAAAGGCGAAGCGATCGTTGAGGCCGGTCCACGTCGCCCAATTGGCCGTGATAAGATCCACCCCGCCGCGCAGCTGCGCCGCGATCGCGCCGATATCGATCGGATCGAGATATTCCATATCCGGCCGCAGGAACAGGAAGACATCCGAATCCCGTGCGTTCATCGCGCCGCACAGCGTCCACAGCCGCTGGATGCTGTAGAGTTGGTAGACGAGGTTGCGCCGCGTCTGCCATTCCTGATCGTCATCCTCCGGAAAGGCGTGTCGCATCCAGCGCTGCACATCGGGATGGATCGGATCGATCCGCTGATCCTCAAGGATCATCCCGTCGAGCGCGAGCCGGCGCCAGCCCGCATCGCGATGGCGGACATTGCTCTCCTGGCTCTGAAGATTATCGACCACTTTCGGCATGTTGAAGTGGGCCGCCACCTGCACTTGCACGCCGGCTTCCGCCAGCGGGCGCAGAAAGCAGCGATCGATGCTCCGCCATGTCCAGCGGAGCGAGCGATTGAGACCGTAAAGCCCGACGAACACGCGCAGGCTGGAAAGATCGGGCGCGGAAATGTCGGGCATTTCACCTCGATGGCCGGGGAATTCTTGCCATTTCGATAAGCGACGAGCGGAGGCGCGGCAAGCGAGGCGGCATGCGGCGGCCCGAAGGGCGATGCGCGCGGGCGATACCGGAAGAACGGGCGGACAGGCGGGCGGCCGTGCCGCCAGAGCCTACATCGCGCAGCCGCCGCCCATCTTCAGCGGATCGGGCTCGGCGCGCAGGCGGCAGCCATCGATCGTGGAGAGCACGCGGATATTGGCGCGATCATGCTCCCACTGCGCCTTTGTCTTGCAGACGCGATAGCCATCGATCAGCGAACCGGTGCGGATGAAGCGCTTGCAGACAACCTTGTCCGCGCTGTCGGCGGCGCGCTCCGGCTCGTCGCGTGGCAGGGTGGCGGCGGTGAGCGCCGGCAATGCCAGCAGAATCGCGAGATGGTGCAAACGCAATGCCCGTCCTCCCTGCATGAACGCTTCTTCCATGCCCGAAGCGGACCTGTCTGTCCACGGCGGGGCGAGGATGTGCCGGGGCTGGCGGAAAGGCGCGGAAGGGCGTACCTCCATCGCAGAACGAACCGCGTGCGGCATGTGTTGGCGCGGTTCCCTTCAGGAGAACCGCGATGAAGATCGTTGTCCCGATGCTGCTCCTGTTCGCCCCCACCGCCGCCATCGGCCAGACGGCGGGCGTGCTCGACCAGTCCAGTTCGGCGACGGCCTCCTCTTATCCCGCGAGCTATTGGGCGTTGGGCGGCCTAGCCGAAACGCCGACGATGAAGCGACAGAAACTGGCGCGCGCCATCGCGCTCCGCCAGGAGGTGGACGGCTTCCTCGCGCAGGATGGCGGCACGCTGAGCGCGGAGCATCAACGCTACGTGCAGCGCAAGGCGCGCGATATCCTCGGCTACAGGCGCTGATCCGGCCCGACCGGCCGGCCGCCGCCGCCTCGCGAGGCGCCCAGCGCGCGCTCCAGCCTTGCCGTAAGCGCGGCCGGCGGGTAATGGCGCGCGCCTGCCCCATCGAGGGCCAGCTCTTTCCAAACGCGAGACGCACATGAAGATCAGCGGCGTGGACATCCGTCCCGGCAACATCATCGAATATGAGGGCGGCATCTGGAAGGCCGTCAAGATCCAGCACACCCAGCCGGGCAAGGGTGGCGCCTACATGCAGGTCGAGATGAAGAATCTCATCGATGGCCGCAAGAACAATGTCCGCTTCCGCTCGGCCGAGACGGTGGAGCGCGTGCGCCTCGACACCAAGGACTTCCAGTTCCTGTTCGCCGACGGCGACATGCTGACCTTCATGGACAAGGAAAGCTACGAGCAGATCACGCTTTCGCGCGATCTGCTGGGCGATGCCGCCGCCTATCTGCAGGACGGCATGGACGTGGTGATGGAGCTTTACGACGAGCGCCCCATTTCCGTGCAGCTGCCCGACACGATCGAGGCGACCATCGTGGAGGCCGATGCGGTGGTGAAGGGGCAGACCGCCTCTTCCAGCTACAAGCCCGCCATCCTCGACAATGGTGTGCGCGTGATGGTGCCGCCGCACATCGCGAGCGGCACGCGCATCGTGGTGGATACCGCGAGCGGAGAATATGTCCGCCGCGCGGACTGAGTGAATTCCTCTCCCGCTTGCGGGAGAGGGCAGGGGTGGGCATCCCACCTCACATGTGAAATCGCGCCACGCTGCTGGCGCGCTGCCCACCCCCGGCCCCTTCCGCACGCGGGAGGGGGGAGATTGTCATGGTTGCCCATTCCGGCCTTATCACCGTCATGGAGCGCGCGGCGCGCAAGGCCGCCCCGAAGCTCCGCCGCGATTTCAACGAGGTCCAGCAGTTGCAGGTCAGCCGCAAGGGGCCGGCTGATTTCGTGAGCCAGGCCGATCGCCAGGCCGAGGAGACTCTGTACGAGGAGCTGAAGCGGGCGCGGCCCGACTGGGGTTTCCTGGGCGAAGAGGGGGGTACGCGCGAAGGCGATCCGAGCAAACCGCGCTGGATCGTCGATCCGCTGGATGGCACGACCAACTTCCTGCACGGCATCCCGCACTTTGCCATTTCGATCGCGGTGGAAGAGCCGCGCCCGAACGGCCGGGGCGAGATCACGCAGGGGCTGGTCTATCAGCCGCTGACTGACGAGAGCTTCTGGGCCGAGAAGGGCAGGGGCGCCTGGCTGCAGGACAAGCGGCTGCGCGTTTCCGCGCGGCGCGAGCTTCCCGATGCGCTGATCGCGACGGGCATTCCCTTCATGGGCCATGGCGATTTCGAGCAGTGGACGAGGATCTTCGCCGCCGTCGGCCCGCAGGTTTCGGGGATTCGCCGCTTCGGCGCCGCAGCATTGGATCTGGCCTGGGTGGCGGCGGGCCGCGTCGATGCCTTCTGGGAGAGCGATCTGAGCGCTTGGGATGTCGCCGCAGGTATGCTGCTGGTGAAGGAGGCGGGCGGATTCGTGACCGACTTCCGCGGCGGCGATCAGGCGATGGAACGCAACCAGTTCCTCGCGGCGAGCGAGGGCATCCATTCCAAGCTGCTCCGGCTGGTCGCGGGTGCTCTTCGCAAGAGCTGAATCGGGCGATCTTGTCTGGGATGTTGCCGGATATCCGCCGGCAACGACCCTTTTTGCGAATGATTCTCACAGGTCGAGCGACTTGCTTCGCAGGTGCGGCAAGCCTAGGGGGTTTCGTGTGAACGGACAGCGATCCTGTCCGGTACGGAGTAAGGGAATCGATGGCCGCCGTAGCTGCCGGATATCTGCCGATCCTGATGTTTCTGGGCATCGCCGTCATCCTCTCGACGGCGTTTGTCGTCCTGCCGATGATCGTGTCAAAGCTGACGGGTTCGTCCAAGCCTACGCCCGAGAAGCTGGTCGAATATGAATGCGGCTTTCCCGCATTCGAAGACAGCCGCGCGCAGTTCGACGTGCGCTTCTATCTCGTGGCGATCCTGTTCATCGTCTTCGATCTGGAAGCTGCCTTCCTCTATCCGTGGGCGGTTGCGCTGGGTGGCGTCGGTTTCGTCGGCTGGGCCGCGATGATGGTGTTCCTCATCGAGCTTGCCGTCGGCTTCGCATATGCTTGGAAGAAGGGAGCGCTGGAATGGGAGTGACGCTACCGGCGGCGCTCGATCCGCATAAGCCCGAAGGGTTGCAGGCGCCGGATCAGGCCTTCTTCGACAGCCTCAACAGCGAGGTGATGGACAAGGGCTTCCTCGTCACCTCGACCGAGGAGCTGTTCCAGTGGGCCCGCACGGGATCCCTGTGGTGGATGACGTTCGGTCTCGCTTGCTGTGCGGTCGAGATGATCCATGTGAACATGCCGCGTTACGATCTGGAGCGCTTCGGCGCCGCGCCGCGCGCTTCCCCGCGCCAGTCGGACGTGATGATCGTGGCGGGCACGCTCTGCAACAAGATGGCCCCGGCGCTGCGCCGCGTCTACGATCAGATGTCGAATCCCAAATATGTGATCTCGATGGGGTCCTGCGCGAACGGCGGCGGCTATTATCACTATAGCTATTCCGTGGTGCGCGGCTGCGACCGGATCGTGCCCGTCGATATCTATGTGCCGGGCTGTCCGCCGACCGCCGAGGCGCTGCTTTACGGCGTGATGCAGTTGCAGCGGAAGATCCGCCGCATGGGCACGATTGAACGGTGAGGGGGCGAACGATGAGCGCGCCGCATCCCAAATATGCCTCCAACGAGGGCGTGATCGAGGCCGCGCAGGCGGCGCTGGGCGACCGGCTGATCGCCGGGGGCGAGCATGTCGGCGAGATCCGGCTGGACGTGAAGCGCGAGGCATTGCCCGAGGCGATGCGCATCCTGCGCGACACGCTGGCCTATCAGCAGCTGATGGAGATTGCCGGCGTCGACTATCCGGAGCGCGCCGAGCGTTTCGAGGTGGTCTACATGCTGCTTTCGGTGACGAAGAATCACCGGCTGCGCGTGCACGTCTCCACAGACGAGACGATGCCCGTGCCTTCCGTGACGGGCATCTGGCCGGTGGCCGGCTGGCTGGAGCGTGAAGTGTACGACATGTATGGCGTGCTCTTCGACGGCAATCCCGACCTGCGTCGGATCCTGACCGATTATGGCTTTCGCGGCCATCCCCAGCGCAAGGACTTCCCGCTGAGCGGCTTCGTCGAGCTGCGTTACTCGGAAGAGGAGAAGCGCGTCGTCTATCAGCCGGTGAAGCTGGCGCAGGACTTCCGCAGCTTCGACTTCACGAGCCCGTGGGAAGGCTCGGACTATGTGCTGCCGGGCGACGAGAAGGCGCCCCAGGCGCCCGGGGCGCCGACCCCGCTCAAGGCCGAAGAGGTGAAGAAGTGAGCGATCACGACACGATCGTCGCCGAACCCGTGATGGTGCCGGCCGCGCCCTCGTCCGAGATGGGTGAGGTTTCGATCGCGAACTACACGATCAACTTCGGCCCGCAGCATCCCGCCGCGCACGGCGTGCTCCGCCTCGTGATGGAGCTGGACGGCGAGATCGTGGAGCGCTGCGATCCGCATATCGGCCTGCTGCATCGCGGCACCGAGAAGCTGATCGAATACAAGACCTATCTCCAGGCTCTGCCTTATTTCGACCGGCTGGATTATTGTTCGCCGCTTAACATGGAGCACAGCTATGTGCTCGCGGTGGAAAAGCTGCTGGGGATCGAGGTGCCGCTGCGCGCGCAATATCTGCGCGTGCTGTTCGCCGAGGTCAGCCGCATCTGCAATCACATGCTGAACCTGGGCAGCCACATCATGGACGTCGGCGCGATGACGCCGAACCTGTGGCTGTTCGAGATTCGCGAGGATTGCCTCAACTTCTTCGAGCGGGCTTCCGGCGCGCGCATGCATTCGGCCTATTACCGGCCGGGCGGCGTGCATCAGGACGTGCCGCTGAAGCTGCTGACCGACATCGGCGACTGGGTGGATACGCGCTTCAAGCTGTTCGAGGATGCGATCAGCCTGGTTGCGGACAATCGCATCTGGAAGCAGCGCAACGTGGACATCGGCGTCGTCTCGAAGGAGGACGCGCTGGCCTGGGGCTTCTCCGGCCCGATGATCCGGGGCGCGGGCATTCCGTGGGACATCCGCAAGAGCCAGCCCTACGACGTCTATGATCGCATGGACTTCGAGGTGCCGGTGGGCACGAACGGCGATTGCTATGATCGTTTCATGGTGCGCGTGGAAGAGGTCCGCCAGTCCGTGCGGATCATCAAGCAGTGCCTGAGCGAGATGCCGGAAGGCCCGATCGCGAGCCTCGACCGCAAGGTCGTGCCGCCGAAGCGCGGCGAGATGAAGCAGTCGATGGAAGCGCTGATCCATCACTTCAAGCTCTACACCGAAGGCTTCCATGTGCCCGAGGGTGACGTTTATGTCGCCACCGAGAGCCCGAAGGGCGAATTCGGCGTCTATCTGGTGAGCGACGGGACCAACAAGCCCTATCGCTGCAAGATCCGTCCGACCGCCTTCAGCCACCTTCAGGCCATGGACTTCATGATGAAGGGCCACATGTTGGCGGATACGACCGCGATCCTTTCGGCGATCGACGTGGTGTTCGGGGAGTGCGACCGGTGAGCCGTCCCGTCTTTCCGATGTGGGTGTTCGGGCTGGTTGCGCTGACGATCGCGCTGGTGGCGTTCGGCCTCGCGCAGGGGAAGCCGGGGGCGGGCGCCGCCTTCGTCATTGCCGCGTCGACGATGTGGGCCGCTTATGTCGCGTCGAAGGCGCGGAAGGCGGCCCGGCTGTGAGCAAGGCCCGTTTCGACCTGCTCGACAAGCTGATCGAGCGCTACAATGCCGGCGATGCCGAGGGCTATTCGGCCTTCTTCGCCAAGGATGGCGTGGAGGCGATGTATCGCGGCGCCGATCTGCGCGTGGGCCGCGATGGCGTGCGCGACGGCAATGCCAGGACCTTCGCGGATTTTCCGCAGAACCGGGCGATCGTGCTCGAGCGGCAGGCTTTCGGCGATTATGTGACGCTGCACGAACGCGTGTGGCGCACGCCGGAGGGCGATCCTTTCGAGGTGATGTCCATCTATTCCTTCGATGGCGACGAGAAGATTTCGCGCGTGGAGTTCGTGCGCTGATGGCTGACGCTGTTCAAATTCCCGACGAGGCAGAGACCCGCGCCCGCTGGGGCAATTTCGCCTGGACCGAGGCCAATGCCGCCAAGGCCAGGGAGGTTTTCGGCCGCTACCCCAAGGGGCGCGAGACTTCGGCGATCATGCCGCTGCTGGATCTCGCCCAGCGGCAGGTGGGCGCCGAGACGCAGACGCAGGGCTGGCTGCCCGTGCCGGTGATCGAATATGTCGCGGCCCAGTGCGGCATGCCATATATCCGCGCGCTGGAGGTCGTGAGCTTCTACACGATGTACAATATGGCGCCGGTCGGCCGCTATCACGTGCAGGTGTGCGGAACGACGCCGTGCATGCTGCGCGGCTCCGACGACGTGCTGGACGCCTGCTACAAGAAGGGCCTGAAGAAGGGCGCGACGACGCCCGACGGCCTGTTCACGCTGACCGAGGTGGAATGCCTGGGTGCCTGCGTGAATGCGCCGATGGTGCAGATCAACGACGACAATTACGAGGATCTGACCTTCGAGAGCACGACCGCGATCCTCGAGGCGCTGGCGCGCGGCGAGACGCCGAAGCCGGGTCCGCAGGTGAGCGACCGGTTCCTGTCCTCGCCGAAGGGCGGGCCGACCGTGCTGAAGGAGTTTACCTCCTGATGCCGCTGATCCTTTCGATCATCCTGGCCATCGTCGTGCTCGTGCTGGTGATCAAGCTGGCGTTGGGCCTCATCGTGGCGGTCGTGGGCATCGCCCTGGCGGTCGCCGTCTATTTCGGAGCGGAGAAACTCGTGGGGAAGGGCCGATGATCGCCTCGATCGACGACAAGGACCGGATCTTCACGAACATCTACGGCTTCCAGGACTGGAGCGTGGATGGCGCGCTGAAGCGCGGCGACTGGGACAATACCAGGGATCTGATGGCCCGCGGCCAGGACCAGATCATCGAGGACATCAAGGCGAGTGGCCTGCGCGGCCGTGGCGGCGCGGGCTTCCCGACGGGCATGAAGTGGAGCTTCATGCCGAAGGAGCACAAGCCCGGCAAGCCGAGCTTCCTGCTCATCAATGCCGACGAATCCGAACCCGGCAGCTGCAAGGATCGCGAGATCCTGCGCCATGATCCGCACAAGCTGCTGGAAGGCGCGCTGATCGCCGGCTTCGCGATGCGCGCGCGCGCCGCCTATATCTACATTCGTGGCGAGTTCATCCGCGAGGCGGAGAACCTCTTCGCGGCGGTGGAGCAGGCCTATGCCAAGGGCTTCCTCGGCAAGAATGCCGCCGGTTCCGGTTATGATTTCGACGTGTTCGTCCATCGCGGCGCCGGCGCCTATATCTGCGGCGAGGAAACCGCGCAGATCGAGAGCATCGAGGGCAAGAAGGGCCAGCCGCGCCTGAAGCCGCCTTTCCCGGCGGGCGTGGGCCTGTTCGGCTGCCCGACGACCGTGAACAATGTGGAATCGATAGCGGTCGTCCCCACGATCCTGCGGCGCGGGCCGAGCTGGTTCGCCGGCATCGGCCGCGACAAGAATCAGGGGACCAAACTCTTCCAGATCAGCGGCCACGTGAACAATCCGTGCGTGGTGGAAGAGGCGATGGGCATCAGCTTCCGCGAGCTGATCGAGAAGCATTGCGGCGGCATTCGCGGCGGCTGGGACAATCTGCTCGCGGTGATCCCCGGCGGCTCTTCCGTGCCGCTGGTGCCGGCGGCGCAGATCATGGACGCGCCGATGGATTTCGATGGCCTGCGCGAGCTGGGATCGGGCCTCGGCACGGCGGCGGTGATCGTGATGGACAAATCCACCGACATCGTTCGCGCGATCAGCCGCATCAGCTATTTCTACAAGCATGAAAGCTGCGGCCAGTGCACGCCGTGCCGCGAAGGCACCGGCTGGATGTGGCGCGTGATGGAGCGTCTGCGCACCGGCGAGGCGGACCTGCGCGAGATCGACATGCTGCAGGAAGTGACCAAGCAGGTGGAAGGCCACACGATCTGCGCGCTGGGAGATGCGGCCGCCTGGCCGATCCAGGGCCTGATCCGCCATTTCCGCCCGGAGATCGAGAAGCGGATCGCCGAATATCGCGCGACCGATCTGGCGGTGGCGGCGGAATGAGGGCAGCCCGCATCCTTGCGGCGATGCTGACGTGCGCGGCGCTGGCCGCGCCGGCCCTTTCGGCCAAGCGCCAGCCGCTTTCCGCCACGCCGGACGATCTTTCGATCCAGGCTGTCCATAATTATGGCGCCTGCATCGCGGAGACGACGCCGAAGGGCGCGGCGGAGGCGCTGGCTCTGGATTATCAGGCCGAGGCCTATCGCAAGAAGGTCACCGCTCTCTCGAACGGCCACAATGACGGGCGCTGCATGAGCTGGAGCCGTATCCGCTACAGCGGCGTGCTGCTGGCCGGAAGCATGGCCGAGACGCTGCTGCGGACGAAGACGGACGCCGCGCATTTCCCGAATGCCGTCGCCTATGACGAGAGCAAGCCCGCGATTCAGGCGCACGACACGGTCGAATATGTCGCGATGTGCGTCGTAAGGACCGATCCGGCGAAGAGCTGGGCCATCCTTTCGGCCCCGCCGACGAGCCCGGAAGAAAAGGCCGCGATGCAGGGAATTGGCGGGACGCTGACCAATTGCGTGCCGGCGAACCAGAAGATGGCGCTGAACCGGCCGGGCCTGCGTGCCGCCATTGCGCTTGCCGCCTATCACATGATGTTGCCGGCCGCGCCGGCGCAGGGAAGCTGATCGAATGCCCAAGCTTACCGTCGACGGAATCGAAGTGGAGGTGCCGGCGGGCGCCACCGTGCTGCAGGCCTGCGAGGCTGCGGGCAAGGAAGTGCCGCGCTTCTGCTATCATGAACGCCTGAGCATTGCCGGCAATTGCCGGATGTGCCTGGTGGAAGTGAAGCCGGGGCCGCCCAAGCCGCAGGCGAGCTGCGCATTGCCCGCCGCCGACAATCAGGAAATCCGCACCGATACGCCGATGGTGAAGAAGGCGCGCGAAGGCGTGATGGAATTCCTGCTCATCAACCATCCGCTCGATTGCCCGATCTGCGATCAGGGCGGCGAATGCGATCTGCAGGACCAGTCAATCGCCTATGGGCGCGGCCACAGCCGCTACCAGGAGAACAAGCGGGCCGTCACCGAGAAATATATGGGTCCCATCGTCAAGACGGTGATGACCCGCTGCATCCAGTGCACGCGCTGCGTGCGCTTCGCCGAGGAAGTGGCCGGCGTCGAGGAAGTCGGCGCGCTCTATCGCGGCGAGAACATGCAGATTACCTCCTATCTGGAGAAGGCGTTTACGTCCGAGCTTTCGGGCAATATCGTCGATCTCTGCCCGGTGGGCGCGCTGACCTCCAAGCCTTATGCGTTCGAGGCGCGGCCGTGGGAGCTAAAGAAGAGCTTCGCGATCGACGTGATGGATGGCGTGGGCACCAATATCCGCCTCGACAGCCGGGGCCGTCAGGTGCTGCGCGCGCTGCCGCGCATCAACGAGGACGTGAATGAGGAATGGGCGTCGGACAAGACGCGCCATGCCGTGGACGGCCTTGTCCGCAAGCGGCTCGACAAGCCTTTCCTGAAGAAGGACGGGAAGCTCGTGCCCGTGACGTGGGGCGAGGCGTTCGACGCGATCAAGGCCGTGAATGCCGGCGCCAGCGTGGCCGCGATCGCGGGCGATCTGGTCGATTGCGAGACGATGTATGCGGCCAGTGTGCTGCTGGAGGGCATGGGATCGGATCTGCTGGAAGGCCGGCAGACGGGCCTCGCCTATGACGTGTCCAGCATTGCCGCCGTGAATTTCAACACGACGATCGCCGGCATCGAGACGGCGGACGCGATCCTGCTGATCGGTTCCAACGTGCGCTGGGAAGCGCCGCTGGTGAACACGCGCATCCGCAAGGCGATCAAGCGCGGCGCCAAGGTGTTCGCGATCGGGCCTGAGGTGGACCTCACCTATCCGGTGACCTGGCTGGGCAACGATCTGGGCCTGATCGGCAACCTGCCGGCGGCCGTGACCGAGGCGTTCGGCAAGGCGCAGCGCCCGGCCGTGATCGTCGGCGGCGGCGCGCTCAACAAGGGGCAGGGGGCGAGCCTAAGGCTGATCGAGACGCTTGGCCTCGTGAAGGATGGCTGGAACGGCTATAACGTGCTGCACATGGCGGCGAGCCGGATGGGCGGGCTGATGCTCGGCTATGCGCAGGATGGCGGCATCGCGGCAGTGGCGGCGAAGAGCCCCAGGCTCGTCTTCCTGCTGGGCGCGGACGAAGTGGCGGACGATCGCTTCCCCGGCGCGTTCAAGGTCTATGTCGGCCATCATGGTGACAAGGGCGCGGCACAGGCGGACGTGATCCTGCCGGCGGCCGCCTATACAGAGAAGAGCGGTACCTATGTGAACATCGAGGGCCGGGTGCAGCGCGGCGACCGCGCCGTCTTCCCGCCGGGCGATGCGCGTGAGGACTGGGCGATCCTGCGGGCGCTTTCGGACGTGATCGGGCAGACTTTGCCGTTCGACACGCTGGAGCAGCTGCGCGCGAAGATGGCGGCCGAGATACCGGCGCTCGGCGTGCTCGGCCTTGCCAGCTATGAATGGTCGGTGCCGTCGCTGGATACCTCGACCGCGACGGGCGAGATCGGTTCGCCGATCAAGGATTTCTACCTGACCAACGCGATCGCGCGCGCCAGCGAAACGATGCAGCGCTGCTCGGCCGAACTGCTCCACGGCGTCAGCTATGCGGAGGCCGCGGAATGATCTCCTGGTTCACCGGTTTCCTGCCCTATGAGGGCGCCTACGCGCTCGCCACGATCATCGACATTCTCGTGATCGCGCTGCCGCTGATGCTGGCGGTGGCGATGATCATCTATGCCGATCGCAAGATCTGGGCGGCGATGGCGCTGCGGCGCGGCCCCAACGTGGTCGGTCCGTTCGGCCTGCTCCAGTCCTTCGCGGACGGCCTGAAAGTCTTCCTGCAGGAAACGATCATCCCGGCGGCGGCCAATCGCGGCCTCTTCCTGATCGCGCCGATCATCACCTTCACGGTGGCGCTGGCGGCCTGGGCGGTGATCCCGTTCGGCCCGAAGGCGGTGGTGGCCAATATCAATGTGGGCCTGCTCTACCTGCTCGCGATCAGTTCCATGGGCGTCTATGGCGTGATCCTGTCGGGCTGGGCCTCCAACTCCAAATATCCCTTCTATTCCGCGATCCGCGCCGCCGCGCAGATGGTGAGCTATGAAGTTTCGATCGGCTTCGTACTGATTTCGGTGGTGCTGTGGACCGGCAGCTTCCGCATGAACGATATCGTCATGGCGCAGCGCGGCCACATCTTCGGCTTCATCAACTTCTACGGGCTCAATCCGCTGCTCTTCCCGATGGCGGTGGTGTTCCTGATCTCGTCGCTGGCCGAAACGCAGCGCGCGCCCTTCGACCTGACCGAGGCGGAGAGCGAGATCGTCGCGGGCTATCAGACCGAATATTCGTCCATGGCCTTCGCGCTTTTCTGGCTGGGCGAATATGGCAACGTGCTGCTGATGAGCGCGCTCAACGCCACGCTCTTCTGGGGTGGATGGCTGCCGCCGTTCGATATCCCCTTCCTGTACTGGGTGCCGGGCGTGGTGTGGCTGCTCGCCAAGATTCTGTTCGGCTTCTTCGTCTTCTCCTGGGTGAAGGCGACGGTGCCCCGTTATCGCTACGACCAGCTGATGCGGCTGGGCTGGAAGATCTTCCTGCCGATGTCGCTGCTGTGGGTGTTTCTCGTCTCGGGGTGGCTGATGATCACCCGCTACGGAGTTTGAACCAGTGAGCCTCGGCTATTACGTCAAGTCGTTCACGCTCTGGGAGTTCGTGAAGGCGCACGCGAAGACGCTGCGTTACTTCTTCAAGCCCAAGGCGACGATCAACTATCCGTTCGAGAAGAACCCGCTCAGCCCGCGCTTCCGCGGTGAGCATGCGCTGCGCCGCTATCCGAACGGCGAGGAACGCTGCATCGCGTGCAAGCTGTGCGAGGCGGTGTGCCCGGCGCAGGCGATCACGATCGAGGCGGAACCGCGCGACGACGGCAGCCGCCGCACGACGCGCTACGACATCGACATGACCAAGTGCATCTTCTGCGGCTTCTGCCAGGAAGCATGCCCGGTGGATGCCGTGGTCGAGGGGCCGAATTTCGAATATTCGACCGAGACCCGCGAGGAGCTGATCTACGACAAGGCCAAGCTGCTCGCCAACGGGGACCGGTGGGAGCGGGCGATCGCCCAGAACCTTGCCGCTGACGCGCCGTACCGATAATGCGCACGGCATCCGAAACGACCCGGCGGGCTGAGCTTGCCGATGGCCCGTCCTGCTACCCGGCAGCGAGAAAGACACACATGCACGTGGACCAGATCAGCGTGATCGGGGGAAGGGTTGCGGCCTCGTGATCCAGACGATCGCCTTCTACCTCTTCGCTACCGTGGTGGTGCTTTCGGGAATATTGTGCGTCACCGCGCGCAATCCCGTTCACTCCGTGATGTGGCTGATCCTGGCCTTCTTCAACGCGGCGGGGCTGATGCTGCTGGTCGGCGCCGAATTCATCGCGATGCTGCTCGTCATCGTCTATGTCGGCGCGGTCGCGGTGCTCTTCCTCTTCGTCGTGATGATGCTCGACATCGATTTTTCGGAGATGCGGGCGGGCTTCGCGCGCTATCTGCCGTTCGGCATCGCGCTGGTCGCGGTGCTGGCGGGCGAGATCATCTTCGCGACCGGCGCCTGGAGCGCCGGCGGCATTCCGCTGGGCGACGCGCCGACGCCGGATGCCGATACCATTCCGAACATCCAGGCGCTGGGCCTGCTGATCTACACGCGTTACCTCTTCATCTTCGAGGTCGCAGGGCTGGTGCTTACCGTCGCCCTGATCGGTGCGATCGTGCTGACCCATCGCAGCCGCGGTGACGTTCGCCACCAGAATATCGCCAGGCAGAACCAGCGCCGCCCCGAGGAGGCCATCGTGAACATGAAGCCGCCCGTCGGCCAGGGGGTCGAGCTGTGATCGGCCTCCAGCATTATCTCACCGTATCGGCGATCCTGTTCGTCACGGGCGTGTTCGGCATCTTCCTGAACCGGAAGAACCTGATCATCATCCTGATGGCGATCGAGCTGATCCTGCTCAGCGTGAACATCAATCTCGTCGCCTTCTCGGCCTATCTCCACGATCTGGTGGGGCAGGTGTTCGCGATGTTCGTGCTGACGGTTGCTGCCGGCGAGGCCGCGATCGGGCTTGCCATTCTCGTCATCTACTTCCGTGGCCGCGGCACGATCGCGGTCGACGATGTCAACCGGATGAAGGGGTGAATTCGGAGTGATCGTTCCCCTCGTCTTCCTGCCGCTGCTGGCGGCGATCATTGCGGGCCTCGGCAATCGCGCGATCGGCAACGTGGCGGCCAAGCTGGTCACCACGGGTGGCCTGTTCCTGTCCTGTGCGATGGCCTGGCCGATCTTCATCGGTTTCCTGACCGGCAGCGACACCGCGCATGTCGTGAAAGTGCTGAGCTTCATCAGCTCCGGTGACCTTTCCGTCGACTGGGCTCTGCGCGTCGATACGCTGACGGCGGTGATGCTGGTGGTGGTGACGAGCGTGTCCAGCCTCGTCCACCTCTACAGCTGGGGCTATATGAGCGAGGATCCCTCGCAGCCCCGCTTCTTCGCCTATCTCTCGCTGTTCACCTTCGCGATGTTGATGCTGGTGACGAGCGACAGCCTGATCCAGATGTTCTTCGGCTGGGAAGGCGTGGGCCTCGCTTCCTACCTGCTGATCGGCTTCTGGTATGAAAAGCCCAGCGCGCAGGCGGCCGCGATCAAGGCGTTCGTGGTGAACCGCGTGGGCGATTTCGGCTTCTCGCTCGGCATCTTCGGCACCTTCCTGGTGTTCGGCACCGTCTCGATCCCCGCGATCCTGGAAGCGGCGCCCGGCATGGCGGGCTCCACGATCGGCTTCCTCGGCCACCGCGTCGATACGATGACATTGCTGTGTCTGCTGCTGTTCGTGGGTGCGATGGGCAAATCGGCCCAGCTCGGCCTGCACGTCTGGCTGCCGGACGCGATGGAAGGCCCGACGCCGGTTTCGGCCCTGATCCACGCGGCGACGATGGTCACCGCCGGCGTCTTCATGGTCTGCCGCCTGTCACCGATGTTCGAGGTGAGCCCGACGGCGCTGACGGTGGTGACCTATGTGGGTGCCGCGACCGCGCTGTTCGCCGCGACCGTGGGCACCGTGCAGACCGACATCAAGCGCGTGATCGCCTATTCCACCTGTTCGCAGCTGGGCTACATGTTCTTCGCGGCCGGCGTCGGCGCCTATGGCGCGGCGATGTTCCACCTGTTCACGCACGCTTTCTTCAAGGCGCTGCTGTTCCTGGGCGCGGGCTCGGTGATCCACGCGATGCACCACGAGCAGGACATGCGCTATTATGGCGGCCTGGCGAAGAAGATCCCGCTGACCTTCCTCGCGATGACGATGGGCACACTGGCCATTACCGGCGTGGGCATCGAGGATGTGTTCGGTTTCGCCGGCTTCTATTCGAAGGACGCGATCATCGAGGCGGCCTATGCCAAGGGCACGACGGCAGGCGGCGTCGCCTATTTCGTCGGCATCTCGGCGGCTCTGCTGACCAGCTTCTATTCGTGGCGCCTGGTGTTCCTCACCTTCTTCGGCAAGCCACGCTGGGAGCAGTCCGAGCACATCCAGCATGCGGTGCATGACGCACACGGCCATGGCGGCCACGGGGCCGACGATCATGGGCATGACCATGCCCACGATCACGCCCATGCGCATGATGCGCACGGCCATGACCATCACCACGCGCACGGCCACGATGCGCATGGCCACGGCCATGAGAGCGACGGCACGGCGGGCTATCATCCGCACGAAAGCCCGATCGTGATGCTGATCCCGCTCGTGATCCTGTCGATGGGCGCGATCTTCGCGGGCTTCGTCTTCGCGGTGCCGTTCATCGGCGCGGGCGCGGAAGCCTTCTGGCATGGCAGCCTGCACGTGAACGAGCATCTGGCGCATGCGATGCACGAGATTCCGGAGCTGGCGAAGCTGATGCCGGCGATCGTGATGCTGATCGGCCTGGGCATCGCCTACTGGGCTTACATGCTCGCACCCAGCATTCCGGGGCGCTTCGTGGCCACGTTCGGGGGGCTTTATCGCTTCCTGCTGAACAAATGGTATTTCGACGAGCTCTATGACGTGCTGTTCGTGAAGCCGGCCTTCGCGATCGGCCGCTTCCTCTGGAAGCGTGGCGACCAGCAGACGATCGATCGTTTCGGACCGAACGGGGCGGCCGCGGTCGTCAAGCTCGGCTCGGTGGCGAGCGGCAAGCTCCAGTCCGGCTATGTCTATACCTACGCGCTGGTGATGCTGCTCGGCCTTGCGGCCGCGGCCACCTGGGCGATGGCGGCATGAGCCTTTCCTTTGTCGGACCCGTCGCGGCGGGCCTGCTTATTCTCAAGGGTATGATCTTGAACCCGACGGTTGCGAAAAGGGGGTCTCGCCCGAGCGGGACATGCGGGGTGGCGGCATGAGCGGCCTTCCCATCCTTACCATCCTGATCGCGCTGCCGCTGGCGGCGGCCATCGCCTGCCTGTTCGCGGATGCGAAGGCGGCGCGAATGATCGCGCTGATCGCGACCCTGCTGGATTTCGCGCTCGGCATCCTGCTGTGGGCGAATTACCAGATCGGTGGCCCGCAGTGGCAGTTCCAGGAGAATATCGGCCTGTTCGGCAGCTTCGGCTGGGCGCTGGGCATCGACGGCATCGCGCTGATGCTGATCGAGCTTTCCGTGTTCCTGATGCCGATCTGCGTGCTTTCGAGCTGGAAGGCGATCGAGAAGCGGGTGCCGGAATATATGGCCGCGCTGCTGCTGACCGAAGCGCTGATGCTCGGCGTGTTCATGGCGCAGGACCTGTTCCTGTTCTACATCTTCTTCGAAGCCGGCCTGATCCCGATGTATCTGATCATCGGCATCTGGGGGGGCGCGGATCGCATCTACGCGAGCTACAAATTCTTCCTCTACACGCTGCTCGGCTCGATGCTGATGCTGATCGCGATGCTGTGGATGGTGAATTTCGCGCACACCAGCAGCATCCCGGTTCTGATGAACACCGATTTCCCGGTGAAGGCACAGACTTGGCTGTTCCTGGCCTTCTTCGCGAGCTTCGCCGTGAAGATGCCGATGTGGCCGGTGCACACCTGGCTGCCCGACGCGCACGTGCAGGCGCCGACCGCCGGCTCCGTCATTCTGGCGGGCGTGCTGTTGAAGATGGGTGGCTATGGCTTCATCCGCTTCTCCCTGCCGATGTTCCCGGAAGCCTCCGTGCAGATGTTCGGGCTGGTGATGGCGCTTTCGAGCATCGGCATCGTCTACACCTCGCTGGTGGCGCTTGTGCAGAGCGACATGAAGAAGCTGATCGCCTATTCTTCCGTCGCGCACATGGCGTTCGTCACCTTCGGGCTGTTCGCCTTCAACCGGCAGGGTATCGAAGGCGCGCTGATGGTGATGCTGGGCCATGGCATCGTTTCGGGCGCGCTCTTCCTGTGCGTGGGCGTCGTCTATGATCGCCTGCACACCCGCGAGATCGCGCGCTATGGTGGCGTTTCGACGAACATGCCGCGCTATGCGCTGCTGTTCCTGCTGTTCACGATGGCCTCGATCGGCCTGCCGGGCCTTTCCAACTTCGTCGGCGAATTCCTGTCGATGATGGGCACCTATGAGGCCTCCTCGATCGCGGCCTTCATCATGACCACGGGCATCATCACGGGTGCCGCCTACATGCTCTATCTGTATCGTCGCGTGGCCTATGGCCCGCTCGACAAACCGGACGTGGCCGCGATGAGCGATCTTTCGATGCGCGAACTGGCGCTGCTGGTGCCGCTGGCGCTGGTGACGATCTGGATGGGCGTCTATCCCGAAAGCTTCATGGCACCGATGCGCAAGGATGTCGGCGTCGTGCTCGCACGCACCGATCGCGCCTGGAAGGGCGGCGATTCCAAGCTGGCCATGGGTGCTCCTGCCAAACCTGCCGAAGCGCACGGGGAGGCGCATTGATGACCGGGTCCGTCACTCTCGCGGCGAGCGTGCCCGAGCTCATCCTTTCGATCGGCGCGCTGCTCCTGCTGCTCGTGGCCGGATGGCGCGGCGATGAAGCCTCCACCGGCATCGGCTGGGCGGCGGTCGCGCTGCTGGCCGGCGCCGCCTTCTCGCTGATGGGTACGCCCAGCCACGCGGGCAGCGCTTATGGCGGCCTCTATCGCGCCGATGCGTTCGCCGGCTTCGCCAAGCTGCTCATCTATGTGGCGAGCGCGGTTTCGATCCTGGCGGCGCCGGGCTGGTTCAGCCGGACGGGCGCGATGCGCGCCGAATATCCGGTGCTGATCCTGCTTTCGGCCACGGGCATGGGAATCATGGCCTCGGCCGGCGATCTGCTGACGCTCTATGTCGGCCTCGAACTGCAGAGCCTGGCGGCCTATGTGCTGGCAAGCTTCATGCGCCACGATCGCCGCTCGGCTGAAGCGGGCCTCAAATATTTCGTGCTCGGCGCGCTTGCGAGCGGCATCCTGCTCTACGGCATCTCGCTGCTCTATGGCTTTGCGGGGACGACGCAGTTCGCTGGCCTTCGCACGGCGCTGGGCGGTGGCGTCTCCACCGGCATGCTCTTCGGCCTGGTCTTCGTGCTTGCCGGCCTTGCCTTCAAGATCTCGGCCGTGCCGTTCCACATGTGGACGCCGGACGTGTATGAGGGCGCGCCGACGCCGGTGACGACGTTCTTCGCCTCGGCGCCCAAGGTGGCGGCGATGGCGCTGATGGTGCGCGTCACGGTGGAGGCGATGGGCCCGGCCACCGATGCGTGGCGCCAGATCATCATCTTCGCCAGCATCGCGTCGATCGTGCTGGGCGCAGTGGCGGCGATCGGCCAGACCAACATCAAGCGGCTGCTGGCCTATTCGTCGATCAACAATGTCGGCTTCGCGCTGATCGGTCTCGCGGCCGGCACGCCCGAGGGCATATCGGCGGTGATGATCTACATGACCGTCTATATCGCGATGACGCTGGGCAGCTTCCTGTGCATCATCCGCATGCGCGATCAGAATGGTGCGCCGGTGGAATCGATCGCGGCGCTTTCCGGGCTGTCGCGCTCGCGGCCGGCGCTGGCGGCGGCGCTCGCGATGTTCATGTTCAGCCTCGCGGGCATCCCGCCGCTGTTCGGCTTCTATCCGAAGCTGGCGGTGTTCGGCGCGGCCACCAATAACGGCCTGTTCTGGCTGGCGCTGGTGGGTGCCGTGGGTTCGGTGATCGGCGCCTTCTATTATCTGAAGATCGTCAAGACGATGTATTTCGACGAACCGGCGCCGGAACTCGCCTCTTCGGACAATGCGATCGAGGGCGGGCTGATCGTGATTTCCGCGGTCATGATCTCGCCGCTGGGTTATCTGGCCATTCCGTTCCTCAGCGCGGCGACGCTCACGGCGGCGAAGGCCCTCTTCTGATCGCATGATCCGGACCGTCGCCGAGACGGGCTCGACCAACGCGGATCTGCTTGCCGCCGCCGCCATGCTTCCGGAAGGGGCGTGGCTGCGGGCCGAGCGGCAGACGCAGGGGCGCGGGCGGTTGGGCCGGGCCTGGGCCTCGCCGGCCGGCAATCTTTACGCGAGCACTTTGGTGCGGCTGCAGCCGGGCGATCCGGGGGCGCCCACGCTGGCATTGGTGGCGGGTGTCGCCGTGCATGCGGCCGTTTCCGTCTGGGCCGGCGCGGGGGCCGACCGGCTGCGGCTCAAATGGCCGAACGATCTGATGGCGGACGGGGCCAAACTTTCTGGCATGCTGCTGGAGCGCAATGGCGATGCGATCGTGGCGGGCTTCGGCGTCAATCTGGCGGCGGCGCCTGAGGGGCTGGACCGGGCAACGGCGAGCCTTTCCGGGCTTTCGGGCGCGGTGCCGGACGTGGCGCTTTTCCTCGAGGATCTGGCGCGGGAATTTGCGCTCTGGCTGGGGCGATGGCGAGGGCAGGGGCTGGCGGCGTTGCGGGCCGCCTGGCTGGAGCGGGCGCATCCCCCGGGCACGGCGCTTTCGGCGCGAGGGCCTGATGGAACGATCGACGGACTGTTCGACGGGCTGGACGAGGAAGGTGCGTTGCGCCTGCGCCTGGCCGACGGATCGGTTGAGACGATCCGCGCGGGAGACGTGTTCCTGATCTGAAGGCGCCCGCGTCGCGGCCTGATGCCAACGCTTCTACCGGCGAAGGGCGGGATCAATATCCGGTATAGCGCCCCGGCCGGTGCCAGACGAGCATCACGCCGTTGAGCGCGATGGCGCTCAGGATCGACCAGCCAAGCCGCTCCCACGGCACGATCAGAGCCGAAAGCGCGAGCACGCCCGCATCGAGCGTCATCTGCGTGCGGCCGGCATTCAGACCGCGTGAGCGATAGAGCCACAGGGCGACGATGCCGAAGCCGCCGACGCCGGCCTGATGGCGTGCCAGAGCGAGGACGCCCATGCCGATCGTGGATCCGCCGACCAGCGCGGCGAAGGCCGGATGCACCCGCGCGATCGTCATCATCGATGGAGCGATCGCGGAAAGACCGGCCAGGGCGAGATTGAGCGTGCAGGATTTGATCGTGAATTCGCGCCCCATGGTGCGCGCGGCCAGCAGCAGGAAGGGCAGGTTGGCGATCGCCAGCAGCAGGCCCACGGGCAGAGGGATCACATAATGGAGCAGCAGCGCGACGCCTGCGACGCCGCCGGTGACGAGCCGGCCCGCCTGCAACAGCATCAGGCCGATGGTGACGAGCGCGCAGCCGACGACCATGGCATAGATATCTTCCGCCCAGTGATGCTCTTGCGGCTGCGGGGCAGGCGACTGGGACAGGAGGCGATCCTTTGCGATGGATGCGCGAACCTAGGCGAGGGAAGGCGGCCGGGGAAGCGCGGCCATCCGGACATTTCGGCGAAAATCCACCGGAGCCGCCCTGCCGGGGTTCGGCAGGGTGATCGGGCACCAGCCATCAGGCGCGGGATCGGGACGCGATCGAAAGGCCGTTTCAGATCCAGCCCAGCCCAAGCGCCTTTTCCACGCTGATGAAGGCCGTGGTGAGCGCGGCCTCCTCGCCGGCGAGGCTGGATTCGGCCGTGAGGCGGCGGCGCTCGGCATCGGCCAGATCGATCTTCGTGGCGGTGCCGGCGCGCTCGCGCTGGGCGGTGAGATCGGCGGAGGCGCGCGCGGCGGCGAAGGCGCGTGCGCGATCGGCCACGATCAGCCGCTGATCGCGGAAGCGGGCGAGCGCGCCTTCGGCATCGCGCAGGCCGGCCAATACGGCGGCGCGATATTTGGCATCGGCCTCGTCGCGTACGGCCTCCGCCTGCGTGATCTTGGCGCGATTGCGCCCGAAATCGAGGAAGCTCCAGCTGATGCGCGGCGCGAGCAGGGCGGCGAGGCTGCCCGGATCGACCAGATCGGAAACATCGCTGCCACCTAGGCCGAAAATCCCCATGAAACTGACCTTTGGGAAGCGCGCTGCTTCCGCCACGCCGACCTTCGCCGTCTGGGCCGCCAGCTCCCGTTCGGCGGCGCGGATATCGGGGCGGTTGCGCAGCAGCGTCGCGGGATCGCCGATCGCGACCTGGGCCGGGGGCAGCGGCGCCGTGACGGGCGCAGCCAGCTCCGCATCGAGCGCGCCGGGCGCGAGCGCGAGCAGGGTGGCCAGTTCGTCCAGATAGGCATCGCGCTGCGTGGCGAGCGGCACGAGCTGCGCGCGCGTTTCATCCAGCTGCTGGCGCATCTGTTCGATCTCGGCGCGGGTGGCGGTGCCGCGCTCCAGCCGCTGCTGGCCGAGCGCCAGCGCCTGTTCGCCCAGCGCGACCGATTGCCGGCCAAGCGCGATGCGGCGCTGGCGATCGCGCAGGTTCACATAGGCCTGTGCGACTTCGGCGGTGAGGCTCACGCGCGCATCGGCCCGCTTTGCCTCGGCTTCCTCCGCCTGGGCCCGCGCGGCTTCCACGGAGCGGCGCTTTCCGCCGAACAGATCCAGTTCCCAACTGGCATCGAAGCCTTGATTGTAGAAATCGACGCTGCTGGATCCGCCGCCGCCATCATCCTCCCCGACATTCACGCCCGGCAGGCGCGCGTGAAGATAGGTGCCCTGAAGATTGGCGGAGGGGCGGCCATTGGCGCGTTCCACCCGGAGGGCGGCGCGGGCCTGGCGCAGCCGTGCCTCGGCCGCCGCCAGATCGGCATTGGCCGCCAGCGCGCGCTCCTCTAGCGCGTCCAGTGTTGCATCGCCCAGCGCCGTCCACCAGCGGCCGGCGGGAGCGGGCGTTGTGGCGGAGGCATCCGAGCGGACGAACGCCGGAGGCGGCGCACCCGCGCCGAGCGAGGGCGCTCCCCGGTAATCCGGGCCGACCGTGCAGCCGGCGAGCGACGACAGGGCCGTCAGCGAGAAGAGGAGCGCGTGGCGCGCCGGGACGGTGCGGATCTGCATGTCAGTGCGCCATTTCGGCCAGAGGACGGCGCTTGGGCAGCGGCCGGAGGAGGAGCGTGAGCGGCAGCACCACGATCACGCCGATCGTGAGCATCCAGAACATATCGACATAGGTGAGCGTGAGCGCCTGCGTCTGGATCGTGCCGGAGAGGGCGCGAAACGCCGTCGGCATGCCGCCCAGCGACGCGGCCTGCCCGTTCATATAATCCTGCACGATCACCGAATTGGCGGATATCGTCTCTTCCAGCCGGCGCTGGTGGAACCACATGCGCTGATCCTGCACCACCGATATGCCGGCCAGCGCGATGCTGCCGCCCAGATTGCGCGCGGTGCTGAAAAGGCCGGCGGCGTCGCGCGAAAGCTCGATCGGCACGGAGGAAAGCGCCGCTTGATTGAGGAACATCATCGCCAGCGTCTGCCCCGCGCCACGGATGAGCTGGGATTCGGCGAAGACATCTCCCGTCGAAAGCGCGGTGAGATCCGTCTCCAGCCAGCAGCTCAAAGCGAGCAGGCTGAGCCCCGTGATCACGAGCAGCCGCAGATCCACGCTGCGGATCAGCCATGGAATGCATGGCATCAGCATCGCGGCCGGTATCCCCGCGAGGAACACGACCTGGCCCGACTGGAGCGAATTATATCCCGCGATCGCCGAGAGGAACTGGGGGATGATGAAGGACGTGCCGTAGACGGCGGCGCCGACGATCATCGCCATGAGGATGACCGAGCCGAACTGACGATCGAGCAGCAGGGAAAGGCGCAGGACGGGCCGCTCGGCCAGCATCTGCCCGATCATCAGCGATACGAAGCCGACCATCGACATCGCGAACACCGCGACGATCGTACTGGATTCGAACCATTGCTCGCGCTCGCCCTCCTCCAGGAAAATGGTGAGCCCGCCAAGGAACAGGATGATCCCGGCAATGCCGAACCAGTCCGCCTGACGCAGCAGATGCCATTGCGCGCGCACGGGCGGCAGGCCGAAGAAAAGCAGGCATGACAGCAGCACGCCGATCGGCAGATTGATGAAGAAGGCATAGTGCCAGGAGACGTTTTCCGCGAGCCAGCCGCCGACGACGGGGCCGAGGACCGGCCCGGTGACGGCGGTGAGCCCGAAGGCGGCGATGCCCATCGGCTGCTGATGCGGCGGGAGGCGCGTGGCGATGATCGTCATCGCGGTGGGAATGAGCGCGCCGCCGGTAAAGCCCTGGCCGATGCGGCCGACGATCATCATCGGCAATGAGGTGGAAACGCCGCACAGCATGGAGAAGAGGGTGAAACCCCCGACCATGGTCAGCAGGAAGGCGCGCAGGCCCGAAAGCCTTTCCAGCCAGCCGGCGAGCGGGATCATGATGATCTCCGCCACGAGATAGGCGGTGGCGATCCAGGTGCCTTCGGTGCCGCTCGCGCCGATTTCTCCCTGGATGGTGGGCAGCGCCGAATTGACGATCGAGATGTCGAGCGTGGCCATGAAGGCCCCGATTGTGCCGGCCGCCACCGCCAGCCACGCGCCGAAATCCGCTTTGGCCGGCGGGGCGAGCGGGGCGGGCTCCGCGCCGGCCTCGTCGGCGGGGCTGGCCGTATCGGTCACCGGGCGTCGCCCTTCGTGTTGACCGTGACGTGGACCGACAGGCCCGCGATCAGGCGACGGCGCACATCGGGCGCGGCATCGACGGCGATGCGGACGGGCACGCGCTGGACGATCTTGGTGAAATTGCCCGTCGCATTCTGCGGCGGCAGCAGGGAGAATTCGGCGCCGGTGCCGGGCGAGATGCTCTCGATATGGCCGTGCAGATCCACGCCGGGCAACGCATCCACGCGGATTTCGGCGGGCTGGCCGGGGCGCATGTCCCCGATCTGCGTTTCCTTGAAATTGGCGACCACATAGAGCGCATCGACCGGCACGATCGACATGAGCCGCACGCCCGGCTGCACATATTGGCCGACGCGCACCGATCGATCGCCGATGCGACCGCCGATGCTGGCGCGGATCAGCGCGGAATTGAGATTGACGGAGGCGGCCGATGATTGCGCGCGCGCGGATGCGCCCTGCGCTTCGGCCTGCCGGATCTGGGCATGCAGCGAGGCGACGCGTCGCTCGGCCGAAACCAGCGCGGCGCGTCCCTGCGCGACCTTGGCGTGCGATTCCTCCGCCTGGCGGCGCAGGCTTGCCAGCTTCTCGCGCGTTTCCGCGCCGGAGGCGGCAAGGGGAGTGTAGCGGGCGACCTCGCCATCGGCGAAACGCTGCGTCGCGATCGCGCTGTCCAGCTCGGCCCGCGTCTGGGCGATGGCGGCTTCCTGTTCGCTGATCGTGGCGCGGATATTATCCGCATTGGCGGCGGCGACGCCCTGCTGCGCCTTATACTGGGCGACCTGGGCGCTGTAATCGCGCGCATCGAGCCGAAGCAGCGGCGCGCCCGCGCGGACATCCTGATTGTCCGTCACGAAGAGCTGCTCGACATAGCCGGACACGCGGGACGAGACGGTCACGCTATCGCCCCGCACATAGGCGTCGTTCGTTTCCTCATAATAGCGGCCGACGAGCTGGCGATAGAGCAGCCAGCCGCCACCGCCGATGAGCACGACGAGCACGATGATCGTCACCACGCGCTTCAGCAGGCGATTCCTGTGATCAGCCCCTTCCACCGAATCCGAACCGGGAATCGTCGCCATATGCCACCTCTTCTGGCGGCTCACTTGCCCCTCCCGGGAAGATATGGCAATACCATTCATTATGGGTTTGCTGAATTATACGGGCGAGGTCGCCGCGGTCGTCAATGCGCTGCGGGATTTCTATCAGAAGTCCCAGCTCGAGATGGATCGCGTGCTGAAGGATCAGGGCGTCTCGCTCGCGCGCTTTCGCCTGCTGGCCTTCATCAAGCATGCGGCGCCGACACGCTCCGTCGATGTCGCGGAGGCGTTCGCCTATGCGCCGCGCACCGTGACCGAGGCGCTGGACGGGCTGGAGCGCGCGGGGCTGATCGCGCGGCGCGCATCGCCGGACGATCGTCGCGCGAAACTGATCGAGCTGACGGCCGAGGGGGAAGCCGCGCTCGTGCAGGCGGAGCCGGAGGCGCGTCGATTCGTGGAGGATGTCTTCACGGCGCTGGACGATGGCGAGAAAGCGACGCTGGCGGCGCTGGTGGGAAAGATCAACGCGCGGCTGAGCGATCTCGCGAGCGCGAGGGCGGCTTTAAAATGTGAGAAATCTGCCGAAGATCAGTGAAGGATAAAGATCATCGTGGCGGATAGCAGGAACGAAATGCCGCTTGCCGCGAAGAGCAGCTTATATTGAAGACCGCTGAAAACCGGGTCCAGATGCTCCATGATCGCTCTCCATCGATCAATCCTGTCCGTTTTCGGATCTGACGGGCAGTTTATCCTCTGTGCTCCGCACGACAAGTGGATTCCGACATGCGGAGATCATGCCGGGGCGACCCGATAACAGGACGCCGCATTGCAGCGGCTGGAGCGCGCGGGAAGCGGGCACGGAAAAGGCCGCCCACCGGGATGGTGAGCGGCCTTTTCTGATCGGATGGTTTGGCGGGCGATATCGCGCGCCTCAGGTGGATCCAGCCGAAGACGACGGATGGACGCCTGCGCTTTTCAGAGCGCGGCCTTCAGTGCGTCGACCAGATCGGTCTTCTCCCATGGGAAGAAATCGCCCTCCGGATCGCGGCCGAAATGGCCATAGGCGGCGGTGCGCTCGTAGATCGGCTTGTTGAGCTTCAGATGTTCGCGAATGCCGCGCGGGGTGAGGCCGCCGAGCGCCTCGATCTTGCCGATCGCGGTTTCGATCGCGGCATCGTCCACGGTGCCGGTGCCGTGCGTGTCGACATAGAGCGACAGCGGCTTGGATACGCCGATCGCATAAGCGAGCTGGATCGTCACGCGCTTGGCGAGGCCGGCGGCGACGATGTTCTTCGCCAGATAGCGGGTGATGTAGGCCGCCGAACGATCCACCTTGGTGGGATCCTTGCCGGAGAAGGCACCGCCGCCGTGGGGCGAGGCGCCGCCGTAAGTGTCGACGATGATCTTGCGGCCGGTGAGGCCCGCATCGCCGTCCGGTCCGCCAATCTCGAAGCTGCCGGTGGGATTGATGTGATATTCGGTGGCGTCGGACAGAAGCTCCGCCGGGAGGATGTCGGCCACCACCTGCTTCACATAAGCGTGCAGCTCGGCTTCCCTGGCGCCTTCGTCATAGCCCTTGGCGTGCTGGGTCGAGACGACGATCGCGGTGGCGGCGACGGGCTTGCCGTCCTTGAAGCGCAGCGTCACCTGGCTCTTGGCATCCGGCTCCAGGAAGGGGGCCGCGCCCGAATGACGATCGGCAGCCATGCGATGCAGGATGCGGTGGCTGTAATAGAGCGTGGCCGGCATCAGATCCGGCGTCTCATCGCAGGCGAAACCGAACATGATGCCCTGATCGCCGGCACCCTCATCCTTGTTGCCGGAGGCATCGACGCCCTGCGCGATGTGCGCGGACTGGGCGTGGAGATTGTTTTCGAAGCGGAACGTCTCCCAGTGGAAACCGTCCTGCTCATAGCCGATGCGCTTCACGGTCGCGCGGACGGTCTTCTCGATCTCCTCCTGCGCTCCGGTGGCCCATTCGCCGTTCTCGTAGACGCCCTTGCAGCGTATCTCGCCGGCCAGCACGACGAGTTGGGTCGTCGTCAGCGTTTCGCAGGCGATGCGCGCATAGGGATCCTTCGACAGGAACAGATCCACGATCGCATCGGAGATCTGGTCAGCGACCTTGTCGGGATGGCCTTCGGAGACGCTCTCCGAGGTGAAAAGATAGTCGCTGCGCATAAGCTTGATCGTTCCTTCGTTCGGACCCGCGCCGCCCTCGGCGGTCGCACTTAAAGACATCTTTATGTCTTGCCTTCCGCCTTAGCGGCGGCGGCGCCCGCTTGCAAACCCCCACAGCAGGAGGGTGGCGGCAAATGCGGCGGCCAGCAGATTGCCAAGGCGGGCGAAGGGCGTCGGCGGCAGCAAGGCGGGCAGGCGCGCATCGATCGCGCCGGCCTGATGCCATGGCAGGGACGAAAGCAGCCGGCCGCGCGCATCGATCACCGCCGAAATGCCGGTGGGCGTGGAGCGGATCACGGGCACGCCTTCTTCTGCCGCGCGCAGCCGTGCCTGCGCCAGATGCTGGGGCGGCCCCCAGCGGCCGAACCACGCATCGTTCGAAGGATTGAACAGGAAGCGCGGGCGATGCGCCTCATCGATCACATGGCCGGAAAAGATGATCTCGTAGCAGATCTGTACGCCGACGAGGCCGATGCCGGGCAACAGGATGCCGCGCGGGCCGGGGCCGGGCTGGAAATCCATGTCGCCGGGCGCCAGGCGGGAGAGGCCGATGCGCGACAGGATCGGCCGCATCGGCAGATATTCGCCATAGGGAACGAGATGGGACTTGTCGTAGCGGCCGATCAGGCGTGCCTCAGGCGTGAGGCCGAACAGGCTGTTCGTGGCGGTGACGGGATTGCCGGCCTTGTCGTAATTGAAGTGGATCGCGCCGGTGAGCAGCAGATCGCGGGGGCCGAGCAGGCTGGCGATCGTATCGCGCGCGAGCGGATTTTCATCGAGATACCAGGGCACGGCGACTTCGGGCCACAGGATCAGGCGCGGCTCCGGCCCCGGCTGGCCGGTAAGGCGCACGAGGCGATCATAATTGCGCGCCTCCGCGCTTTCCTCCCATTTCTCATTCTGGTTGATGTTGGGCTGTATCACGCGAATGGCGATGCCCTCCGGACCGGTGCCCGAAGGCAATAACACGCGGATCGTGGCGGCCGTGGCGACCAGCAGCAACGGCGCCGCCGCCATCGCCAGCCCTTTTGGGCCGGCGCGCGTGACGGCGAGCCAGATCAGCCCGCCGAGCAAGATGGCCAGGCCGGAGAGCGCGTAGGTGCCGATCAGCGGCGCCATCGCGCTCCCCCCGGGCACCTCCAGCCAGATCACGCCGAGCGGATTCCACGCAAAGCCGGTGAAGGCCGTGCCGCGCAGCCATTCCCCGGCGATCCACCCGGCGGACGCGAACAGGGCGAGCGAGGCGGGGCTCCTGGCGATCCGGCCCAGCGTCCATGCGAGCGCGAGGCCGAGCGCGGGATAGACGGCGAGATAGAGCGACAGCAGCACCACCGCGATCCAGCCGAGCCATGCGGGCATCGCCGCCTGGAAGGTGAAGGCGGTGGCGATCCAGTTGAGCCCGACCGTGAACTGACCCAGCGCGAACCACCAGCCAAGGCCGAATGCCTGCCCGAATCGCCGCGCCCGGATCAGCAGGGCGAGCAGGGCGGCGAGGCAGCAGAAGGCGAGCGGCCAGAGCGCATAAGGCTCGAAGCCGAAGGCGGAGGCGGCGCCGAGGGCGAAGGCGAGGGGAAAGGCGCTGGTGGCGCGAAGGGGGGGCATCGTAGCCTCTCTAGCGCCGCTTCGTGACGGATGCAGCGGCGATTGTGATGCGGGCCTTCATGGCGGGCGCGGGCGATCGATGCTATCCGGCTGTGGCGGGAGGCTGCCGGTGAACGATCGCCGGCCAGCCGCGACATCCGCATCGAACGTCTGATCTTTGGCAATGCGCTTCCGGTTTTGAGGGAGGGAATGTCATGAGGATTCGGCCGGTTTTTGCATCTGTTGCGGTCTGCATGGCCGCGCTGCTGGGCGGCACGCCGGCGCGGGCGGCGATCGTGCTGCTCGATTTCGATTTCGTGGCATCGCGCTATTTTTCGGCCAATGCGGGCGCGCCACCGCCGCCTTTCGATCCTGTTGCCGTTAGCCTTTCCTTTTCGTTCGACAATGCGGCGGACATCGATGCCGCGGTGACGGGCATGACGATCAACGGCTTCGGGCTTCCCGCCGCCCTCTACGCGCCGCGCTTTTCGTACGATCAGATGAGCGACACCATCTTGTTCGCGGACAATGGCGATCATTCGAGCTGCGGCGCAGGCGTCGGCAACGATCAATTCTGCTCGACCATCAGCAACGCCTCGACCGATCCGGCGATCGACACGCTCTATTATTCGGTGTCCGCCAACGGCACGATCTATTTTCCGCGAGACGTGCAATATCGTGTGGTGGGGCTGTTCGTGCCCGAACCCGAAATCTGGGCGATGATGATGGCGGGCTTCGGCCTGATCGGCGGCGTGCAGCGCTACCATGGACGCAGGCTTGCCGCGTTCCGTCGAAGATCGGGGACAATCGCCTGATCTGAAAAGGGAAAATGTGTTTCGGGAGCCCGTTTTCATTCGCGGTTCGGAGCGCTATTTTCCTGTCCATGACCATCCAGCCCTTCCACCTCGCCTTTCCCGTGCATGATCTGGATGCCGCGCGGGATTTCTATGCGGGGCTGCTGGGCTGCGGCGTGGGGCGGAGTTCGGATCAGTGGATCGATTTCGATCTGCGCGGGCACCAGATCGTGGCCCATCTGGATCCGGCGGCGCGGCCGGCGGGGATCACCAATCCGGTGGACGGGCATGACGTGCCCGTGCCCCATTTCGGCGTGGTGCTGGAATGGGAGGACTGGCAGGCGCTCGCCGAACGGCTGAAGGCGGCGGGCGTGCGCTTCGGGATCGCGCCTTATGTGCGCTTTGCCGGGCAGGTGGGGGAGCAGGCCACGATGTTCTTCCGCGATCCTTCCGGCAATGCGCTGGAGTTCAAGGCGTTTCGCGACATCGGCCAGCTTTTCGCCACGGATTGAGCCGGAGCGGGCTGGCATGGCCCGACTGTGGGCCACCGCTCGTCGCTTTCCGGGCGGTGGCGGGTGACTTCGTTCAACAAAGCTTCGTTACGGCTATAGCCTCTTTGCCGCAGTTTCGCTAACCGGACTCCAACGGGGCGGGGGCGACGTGTGGGCTTAGAGAGAATCCGGGCAGGACGCATTGCGCTGACCGCGTTCGCGATCACGGCGCTGTTGCTCGTCACGATCCTGTCCTTCGGAAGTTTCCGCACCGATCGGGCCGAGGCGGCGACGCGCGTCGCCACGGGCGAGCATCTGGGCGTGGCCTCCTGCGCCGGCACCACCTGCCACGGGCGCCAGGAAGGCGATGGCGCGGTCGTTCGGCAGGATGAGATACTGCGCTGGCAGGACGAATCGAGCCAGGCCGGCGCGCACAGCCGGGCGTGGCGCGTGCTGGGCGAGCCACGGGCGCGCGCGATCGCGGCCAAGCTGGGCATCGGCGATCCGCAGAAGGCGGCCGAGTGCCTCGGCTGCCATGCCGATCCGGCGCCGAGCCACGGACCGCGCTGGACCATTTCGGACGGCGTGGGCTGTGAAGCGTGCCATGGCCCCGCGAGCGGCCCCTGGCTGACGCGCCATTATGCGGTGGGCGCCACCCATGCTTCCAACGTTTCGGGTGGTCTCTATCCGATCGACCAGCCTTCGGCGCGGGCCGATCGCTGCCTGGATTGCCATTTCGGCAGCGGGCGCGAGGGGCAGTTCGTGGATCACCGGATCATGGCGGCGGGCCATCCGCGCATCGCGTTCGAACTCGATCTGTTCACTACGCTGGAGCAGCATTGGAGCGAGAATGACGCCTATGCGAAGCGCAAGGGCGCGCCTTCTCCCGTCAAGACCTGGGCGGTGGGGCAGGCGGCGGCGGTGCAGCGCGCCCTGGGCGTCTATTCGGGGCCGCGCGGCGTGGCGGGCGTGTTTGCCGAACCCTATTTCTTCGATTGCCACGGCTGCCATCGGCGCATTTCCGACGAGGCTGATTTCAGGCCCGTTTCCATCGCCAATCCGGAGCGGCCGACGCCTGTGGGCGTGCCGCCTTTCCAGGACGAGAATATGATCATGCTCTCGGCAGCGGCGAAGGTGGTGGCGCCCGCACAAGGCCAGCGTTTCGACGCGGCGGCGCGCGGCTTCCACGTCGCGCTCACGCAGGGGCGGCCGCAGGCGCTGGCGGCGGCGGGGCGGTTGAAGACCGCGGCGGGCGCGCTGGAAAGCGCGCTGGCGGCGCGATCCTTCTCCACCGACGAGACGCTGGCGATCATCGCCGCCGTGGTCGGCGAAGGCGGTCGGCGCTACACCGATTACGAGGCGAGCGCGCAGGCCGTGATGACGCTGGATACATTGCTCAACGCGCTGGTGAAGCAGGGGGCGGTGAGCCGCGAGCAGGCGGCCACGGCGCGTGGGCCGATCGATGCGGCCTATCGCGCGGTGCGCGATCCCAACGCCTATAAGCCGCTGGAATTCCGTGCCGCCTTCCAGCGCGCGGCCTCCGCCATCGGAGGGTTGCGTTGAACTTCGGCCGTCGACTGACCGGTGCGATCGTCGCCTGCGCTTTCCTCCTCTCCTCCTGCGGTGGCGGGGGAAGCGGCAGCAGCCTGGCGCCGGATACGACCACCGGCTCCTCCTCATCGTCGGGCGGCAATTTCACCGTGCCCGCGCAGGAGGCGCTGACGACGGCCGATGTCGGCAAGATCCTGTCGCAAGCGGCGGCCGAGGCGACCGCGAGGGGCCTGCCCTCCGTGATCGCCGTCTCCGATCGCGTCGGCAATATCCTGGCGGTCTACAACATGACCGGCGCGCGCGCGACCGCCACCATCCCGTCGCCGGACACGGGCATCAATCTGGACGTGCAGGGCGCGACCATCCCGGCGGCGGGCGGCGCCATCGCCAAGGCGGTGACGGCCGCCTATCTTTCGAGCGGCGGCAACGCCTTCACCACGCGCACGGCCAGCCAGATCGTGCAGCAGCATTTCCCGCCCGCGCCGACCACGGTGGGGCTGGAGAGCGGGCCGCTGTTCGGCGTGCAGTTCAGCCAGCTGCCCTGTTCGGATCTGTCGAGCCGCTATGTCGCCACCGGCGGATCGGCGGCGCTGATCGGGCCGAAGCGTTCGCCGCTGGGGCTTTCGGCCGATCCCGGCGGCATCCCGCTCTACAAGAATGGCGTGATCGTCGGCGGGATCGGCGTGATGGGTGACGGCGTCTATGGCTTCGATGCCAACACGCTGGATGTGGATACCGACAATGAGGAATATATCGCACTGGCCGGCACGATCGGTTTCCAGGCGCCCGATTCCATCACCGCGGACAAGATCACCGTCGACGGGACGACGCTGCGCTTCATCGATGTCACGACAGGTGGGCTGAAGAGCAATCCCGCGCAGGCGCCGGCCTTCGCCAGCGTGACATCGGGCCAGCTTGTGGCGGTGCGCGGCTATTATGCCGAAACCGGCACGCCCGCACTGCTGGCCGGGCAGGCCTATGGCACCGAAGCCTCCGGCATCCGCGCCTCCACCAGCGCCGAATTCTCGAACCGGGACGCCTTCGTGCTGAGCGACGGGGCAGGCAATGACCGCTTTCCCATCATCGCCGCGACGGACGCGGCGGATGTCGCCCAGCCGCTGACGCAGGCGGAGGTGCGCACGATCCTGGAGGAAGCCTTCACGATCATGACGCGGGCGAGGGGCCAGATACGCCGCCCGCTGGACAGCCGCGCGCAGGTTTCGATCACGATCGTCGATACGCGCGGCGTTTCGCTGGGGCTGGTGCGATCGCCCGATGCGCCGATCTTCGGCACGGACGTGGCCTTGCAGAAGGCGCGCACGGCGGCCTTCTTCTCCGGCGCGCAGGCGGGCGCGAACATGCTGGCGGATCCTTCCGGCGACGTGCGCGGCTTCGTCGCCGCCGATCGCGGCTTCCTGGGCGATCAATCCGCGCTCACCGGCAAGTTCGCCTTCACCGATCGCGCCAACGGCAATCTCTCGCGTCCCTATTTTCCGGATGGCGAGGTGGGGCGCCCCAATGGCCCCTTCTCGCGGCCGATCGCCCAGTGGAGCCCTTTCTCCACGGGCCTGCAATCGGCGCTGATCGCGACCAATCTGGTCGAGCATCTGACCTATGTGACAGATCCCACGGGGGCGGCGGCCGATACCGCACAGCGCTGCACGAAGCTGCCGACCACCGGATCGGGTAAGGCGCGGATCGCCAATGGCGTGCAGATCTTTCCGGGATCCGTGCCCATCTATCGCGGCAACGTGCTGATCGGCGGGATCGGCGTTTCGGGTGACGGCATCGACCAGGACGACATGATCTCGTTCCTCGGGCTTCACAATGCCGGGCTCAAGCTCAATACCGGCGTGGGCAATGCGCCGGCCGCGATCCGCGCGGACCAGATCGTCGTCAATCTCGGCGATAAGTCGGTGCGGCTGCGCTATATCGGATGCCCGTTCGCGCCCTTCCTCGACACGAGCGATCAGGATGCCTGCGGTGGCAAATAGGGCGCTGTTCGCCCTGTTGCTGGCGGGGGCGGCCACGGGGCCGGCATTCGCGCAGTCAACCGCCGGAAAGCAAGGCGAAACCGTTAAACTGCACGACTGGATCGTCGCGCAGGCGCAATCGACCGTGCCGGATCCCGTGACCGATGCCGCGCGGACGGCCGCGCCGCTCCTGAAGAATTCGGACGTTCCCAATCCGAAGCCGGAGGCGCAATTGCAGCCGGCGCCTCCCGTGCCGGTGGTGGATCACAAGGCGCTGGAGCCGCAGCCGCTGATCACGCCGGTCGATCCCATTCTTGAAGGCAGGCGCCGGCCCGGCGCGAAACGGCCCGATCTTCCGGACGCCATCGTGCAGGACAATCCCGGCGCGGTGCGCCCGCCCGCGCCGAGCGCCTTTCCCGGTGACGAACTGCCGCTGCCAGATCGCTGGCGGCTCATCACGGCGCTCTGCCCGGATCGCAATTTCGTGGCGGTGCAATCCGTGTGCCGGCGCAAGACCGATCCCTATCACCAGAATCTGCTGAAGGGCGATCGGCCGCTGGATCCCCACAAGGTGCCCCTGCCGATCAAGGGGGAGGACTGGTTCCTCGTTCTTTCCGGCACGTCCGACAGCATCGTCGAGCCGCGCTCCTTCCCGACGCCGGTGGGTGTGCAGACGACATCGCGACCGGGCAGCTATGACGTGTTCGGCAAGGGATCGAGCCTCGTCCTGGCGCAGACCTTCATCACCTCCGTCGGCCTTATCAAGGGATCGACGGCGTTCATGCCGCCCCATGTCGAATATCGGCTGACGCTGGCCTACAACATCAATTATGTTGATGTGAACGAGCGGCGCATCCTGAATGTGAGGCCGTCTTCGCCCACGCACCGGACGGATCGTTTCCTGGGCGTGCAGGAGGCCTTCATCGACTATCACCTGCGCAACGTTTCGGATCGCTACGATTTCGACAGCCTTCGCGTGGGCATCCAGGATTTCCAGGCGGATTTCCGGGGCTTCCTGTTCAACGACAGCGCGCTCGCCATCCGCCTGTTCGGCAATCGCGACAATAACCGCTTCCAGTATAATCTCGCCGTCTTCCGCCGGCTGGAGAAGGATACGAACAGCGGCCTCAACGATCTGGGCCAGACGCCGCGCGACGATTATGTCTTCCTCGCCAATCTCTACCGGCAGGATCTGCCGGTGCCCGGCTTCACGAGCCAGTTGACCGCCGTCTACAATCGCAATCGCGAGGGCAACGGCGTCCAGATCGACCATAACGGCTTTCCGGTGCGCCCGGCCCTGCTCGGCGATCTGCGGGGCCATGATTATGACGCTTATTATTTCGGCTATAATGGCGACGGTCATTTCGATCGGCTGAATCTGACCGTCTCGGTCTATGGCGTGCTGGGCCGCGACAGTCACAATTTCCTGACCGGCGAGCGTAACAAGATCCGCGCCTTCTTCGCTGCGGCCGAGCCCTCGATCGATTTCTCCTGGGTGCGCGTGCGCGGCGCCGCGATGTTCGCAAGTGGCGACGGCGATCCCTATGACAAGACCGAGAATGGCTATGACGCCATCCTGGAAAACCCCATTTTCGCCGGCGCGGACACATCCTACTGGATCCGCCAGACCATCCCGTTCGCGGGTGGCGGCCGCGTGATCGGCGTGAACGGGCGTAACGGCATCCTCGCCGATCTGCGCTCGTCCAAGGATCAGGGGCAATCCAACTTCATCAATCCGGGCACGGTGCTGGCGGGGGCGGGAGCGGATTTCGATCTGCTGCCGACGCTGCGGCTTTCCGCCAACGCCAATCATCTGTGGTTCCAGACGACGAAGGTGCTGCAGGTACTGCGATCGGAGGGATCGATCCCCAGGGATATCGGCTGGGATCTTTCGGCGGCGGCGATCTGGCGGCCCAAGATGACGCAGAATATCGTGGTGCGCCTTTCCGGCGCGGTGCTGCGCGCGGGCAGGGGCTTTCGGGATCTGTTCGATCAGCAGAATGGATCGAAGGCCTATTATTCCGTGCTCGGCAACGTGATCCTGAGCTTCTGATGCGGAGGCTGCTTTCCTCCTTCTTCCGGCGTGACGGGAAATGGCTCGGGCTGGCCGCGCTTCTGCTCGCCTTCGCCGCACTGCTGCCGGCGACGCGATCAGCCGCGTCCGAGAATGAGAAGCCGCATGTCTATACCTATGCGGTGACGCCTCCGGCGCCGCAGAACCAGACGAAGGACGAGGCGCACGCCAAATCCGAAGGCTGCGTGGACTGCCATTCGGCGAGCGACGCGCTGACGATGCACAAATCGGAAGCGGTGGTGCTGGGCTGCACCGATTGCCATGGCGGCGATCCCGCGATCCGCGTGGGCGCGGGGCTGAAGCCCGACGATCCCGTTTATGTCGCCGCGCGCGACAAGGCGCATGTGCTGCCGCGTTTCCCGGAAAGCTGGGGTTGGCCAAAATCCGCCAATCCCAAGCGTAGCTACACGCTGCTGAACCGCGAGGCGCCCGAATATATCCGCTTCGTGAACCCATCAGACTATCGCGTCGCGCGGGCGGCGTGCGGGGCATGCCATCTGGAGGTGATCGAGGCGGCCGAACGATCGCTGATGTCGACGGGCGCGATGCTCTGGGGCGGAGCCGCCTATAATAACGGCATCCTGCCCTACAAGAATTACATCACCGGCGAGGCCTATACGAAGACCGGCGAGCCTGCGAAGCTGCTGTCTCCCGGCACGCCGCCGGGCACGGTGACGCCGCAGCAGGCGGCGCGCGGCGCGCTGCCGCTGCTGTATCCGCTGCCGACTTGGCAGGTGACGCCGCCGGGCGACATCTTCCGCGTGTTCGAGCGCGGCGGCCGCACGATCGGCAGCCAGTTCGCCGAGATCGGCCTGCCCAATCCCTCGGGCAACATCCAGCGGCTCGACGAAAATGGCCGACCGGAGCTGAAGCAATCCAATCGCGGGCCGGGCACGGGCCTTCGCGTCGCGATTCCGGTGCTGAACATCCACAAGACGCGCCTCAACGATCCCTTCATGTGGTTCATGGGCACGAATGACCAGCCCGGCGACTATCGCAATTCGGGCTGCGCGGGCTGCCACGTCGTCTACGCCAATGATCGCGATCCCAAGCACAGCCTGATCTGGGCGAGCTATGGCCGCGACGGGCAGACGGGGACCAAGGACCCGACGATCGCGAACCTGATGGAGCGCGCCGCAGCCGATCTGCATGGCGGCCACGACAAGCCGGCCGGCCATCCCGTGCTGGACGAAAAGGAGCGGGGGCATCCGATCGAGCACGCCTTCACGCGCGCCATCCCGACCGCCCAGTGCATGAACTGCCACATGCACCAGCCGAACATCTTCCTGAATTCCTACCTCGGCTACACGATGTGGGATTACGAGTCCGACGCGCCCCTGATGTGGCCGGAGAAGCAGAAATATCCGACCGCTGCCGAGACGCGCGAAGTGGAGGAGCGCAACCCCGAGGCCGCATCCCCGCGCGGCAAGTGGAGCGACGTGGATTTCCTGCGCCGCGTCTATGATGACGTGAACCCGGCGGCGAAGGACACGCAGTTCGCCGACTATCACGGCCATGGCTGGAATTTCCGCGGCATCTTCAAGCGCGATCGCGAAGGCAATCTGCTGGATGCGGATGGCAAGATCGTGTCGCCCGACGATGCCGAGAAATTCAGCAAGAAGGGCATGCCCGATTTCGCGCCGGTGGGCGAACAGAAGGGCAAGGCCGTCCACCTGATGGACATTCATGCTGAAAAGGGGCTGCAATGCGCCGATTGTCATTTCGCGCAGGACAGCCACGGCAATGGCCTGATCTATGGCGAGGTGGCCAATGCCGTGGAGATCGGCTGCAAGGACTGCCACGGCACGGCGGATGCCTTCCCGACGCTGAAGACGAGCGGCCCCGCAGCCCGGCCGGGCGGCAACGACCTGACCGTGCTGCGCAACGGCGATGGCCGCCGCCGCTTCGAATGGACGACGGGTGCCGCCGGCGAGCGCGTGCTGATCCAGCGATCGATCGTCGATCCCAAGCTGGAATGGCGCGTGTCGCTGGTGAAGAATTCGGTCGACCGGAGCCTGCCGGAATTCAATGCCAAGGCCGCGCGCGCCAAGCTGATGGGCAAGGATGGCGTGGAAACGGGCCGTTTTGCCTTCGGCCCCGGCATCGCGCCGGATGCCCGCGCGCACGATCCCAACAAGATGGCCTGCTTCACCTGCCACCTTTCATGGACGACGTCGTGCGGCGGCTGCCACCTGCCGATCGAGGCCAACTGGAAGACGCGCGAGCATCACTTCAAGGGCGACGAGGAAACGCGCAACTTCGCGACCTATAACCCGCAGGTGGCGCGCGAGGACATGTTCCAGCTCGGAATCCACATGACGACCAAGGGCAACCAGATCGCGCCGGTCCGCTCCACATCGGCGCTGGTGCTGTCGTCGACGAACATCAATCGCGAGCGCATCTATGTGCAGCAGCCGCCCATCTCCTCGATCGGCTTCTCGTCCCAGGCCTTCGCGCCGCATTTCCCGCACACCGTGCGCAAGACCGAGACCAAGACCTGCTCGGACTGCCATCTTTCCGCCGCGAACGACAATAATGCGATCATGGCGCAGCTGATGCTGACGGGCACGGGCAGCGTGAATTTCGTCGGCCTCAATGCCTGGCTGGGTCTGGAAAGCGGCGTGGAGGCCGTGCGCGTGACCGAGTGGCAGGAACCGCAGGCCGTGATCGGATCCTACCTGCAGCGTTATGCCTATCCGGACTGGTACAAGCTGCATGTCGATCGCAACAAGCGCGAGCTGGTCAACTGGAACCGGGGCACGACCTTCGACAAGAAGGTTTCGGGCGAGACCAATCCGGTCGAGAGCTTCCGCAACATCGTCCAGAAGACGGGCGGCAGCGCATCCTGCGTCCAGCTGCGCGGCGAATATCTGTTCGTGGCCGAAGGGAAGGGCGGCTTCCGCGCCTATGACGTGGCATCCGTCGCCAACAAGGGCTTCTCCGATCGGATCACCACTGCGCCCTTCTCTCCGCTCGGCCAGCGCGATCATGTGAAATCCAACAACGCCACCTGCATGGCGCTGCCGACCAACCAGCCGATCAACCCGCTGCGCAATACGGCGGCGATGCGCCAGATGAACCAGGAGCAGGCGTTCGATCCGATCTACCATTATGCGGTGGTGACGGATGCGAAGGAGGGCCTGATCCTCGTCAACGTCGATACGCTGGCCGATGGCGAGCCGCGCAACAATTTCCTGAAGCGCACCGTGACGTGGAACGAGGGCAATGTGCTGGCCGGCGCGCGCCACATCCAGCTGGCCGGCCATATCGCCTATATCACGGCGGATGTGGGCCTTGTCGTGGTGGATCTGGCCGATCCGCTGCGCCCGAAGCTCGCCGCGACCGTGCCGCTGAAGGATGCGCGGGCGAGCGCGATCCAGTTCCGCTATCTCTGGGTGACCACCGCCGAGGGACTGCGCGTGCTGGACGTGACGAAGCTGACGGCGCCGAAGCTGCTGCCCGCGATCGTGCCGCTGGCCGATGCACGCCGCCTCTATGTGGCGCGCACCTACGCTTATGTCGCGGCCGGGGCGGACGGGCTGGTGATCGTGAACGTCACCAATCCCGAGGCGCCGAAAGTCTATGCGAAGGAAACGTTCGGCGGTCAGATGACGGACGCTTCGGATGTGGTGATCGGCGCCACCAACGCCTCGCTCTTCGCCTATGTGGCGGATGGCCGGGCGGGCCTGAAGGTGATCCAGCTCACGTCGCCTGCGAGCCAGCCCAATTTCTACGGCTTCTCGCCCGCGCCCAAGCCGGAACTGATCGCCTGGGCGCGCACGCCGGCGCCTGCCCGCGCGCTTTCGCGTGGCCTCGATCGTGATCGCGCGGTGGACGAGACGGGCGGCCAGATCGCGGTGTTCGGCCGCGTCGGATCGCGCCCCTTCACGCGCGCCGAGATGGAGCATCTGTTCCTCAACAAGCGCGGCGTGCCATGGAAGGTGATGGACGAGGCCGACCTGAAGGACTGGGCGGCGGCGCGCTGAAGCGTCGCGCTGGCCGGCGCCGGAGGATCAGGCGGCGCTGTTCCCCGCCCGGCGATGTGACAGGCACGACGAGCACGGCGCCGCCTCGATCTGCCCGGCTCGAACGACCGGGCGCGCGGATCAGGCCCGCGCGACGTTCGTCCAGGCGGCGAGGTCTTCCTGTTCGGCGATCATCGCCAGGCCGTGGGCGATCGAGGTGAATTCGCCGCCGCTGGCGATGCGCCCCTCGCCGAAGCGATCGACGAAGATCCGGCGGATGCGCGGCATGAGCGAGGAGCCGCCCGTCAGGAACACGCGATCGATCGCGTCCGGCGATGTGCGCGCGGCCGCGAGGGCGCGATCCACCGCCGCTTCGATCCGGGCGATATCGGGCGCGATCCACTGTTCGAACGTCTCGCGCCGCACATCCGCCTCGATCGCGAGGCCGGCGCCCGCGAAATGGAAATGCGCCTCTTCCGATGCGGAAAGATCGCGCTTCACCTGGCCCACGGCGCGATAGAGGGCGAAGCCCTGCTCCTCCTCGATCACGGCGATCATCCGGCCGATCGCCTCCGGATCGAGCGCGTTGCGCTGGAGCTTTTCCAGTTCGGCCAGCGTGCGCCGATTGCGCATCAGGGCGAGGCGCGACCAATCCCCCAGATCGGTGAAATAGCCGGCCGGTATTTCCAGCACCTTGTCGAACGATCGATAGGCGCCGCCCTTGCCGAGCAGCGGCGTGACCAGATGATCCATGATCCGGTAATCGAACTGATCGCCGGCAATGCCCACGCCCGCCTGGCCCAGCGGCACGCACCGGCGCGCGGCGCCCGGCGCCTCCACCCGAACGACCGAGAAATCGCTGGTGCCGCCGCCGAAATCCGCCACCAGAATCGTCGCCGGATCGGAAAGCTGCGCAGCATAGCTGAAGGCGGCACCCAGCGGCTCATAGACATAATGGATTTCCGCGCCGATCGCGCGGAACATCGCATCGTAGCGCCGCCGCGCGAGCGCCTCGTCCGGCCGATGGCCCGCATATTCGATCGGCCGGCCGACCACGATCCGACCAACGCCCGCTAAGGCACCGCCGGCGCGCGCGGCAAGCCTTTCGAGGAACAGGCGGCCGAGATCCTCGAAGGCCATGCGCTTCTGGAAGATGGTGGCATGTTCGAAGCTGGCGTTGGCGGCAACCGACTTGAACGACTGGAGAAAGCGGCAACCCTGCGGATATTCCGCATATTCGGCGATCGCCCAGGGTCCGGCCTCGGACGCGATCCCGCCGCGCACGGCATCATCCTCCCAGAAACAGAGCGCGGAGCGGAAGGTGGCGTCGGCACCGCCGGGCGCATCGAGCATCACCATGCGGGATTCGCCCCCGCTGGACATCGCGACGACCGAATTGGTCGTGCCGAAATCCAGCCCGAGGCTGCGGAGAGACGAGGTGGACATCGGCGCGGCCCTACACGCAGGAAAGGGACGACGGGAAGGCGCCTGCCCAATCGGGGAAGAAGGGAAAGTGGAGGGAGAGGATGGTGGGTCCGATGGGATTCGAACCCATGACCTCTCGATTAAAAGTCGCTTGCTCTACCGACTGAGCTACGGACCCAACGCGCCGCCCCTACGGGACGCGGGAGGGTCTGGTCAACCGGGCGTGGGCATGGGCCACGGTGCGTGCGGTGCCGGCCAGCCGCCAGCGGGGTGCCACGCGCACCAGGGGATCGAGCACGAAACGGCGCTCGGCCAGCGCCCGATGCGGAACGGTGAGGCGGGGATGATGCGAGCGCCAGCGCCCGCCCGACCAGAGCAGGATATCCAGATCCAGCACGCGCGCGCCCCAGCGCTTGCCACGGCGGCGCCCGAAGGCGCGCTCCACCTGCTTCAGCCGGGCGAGCAGGGCGGGGGGCGTGAGCGCCGTCTCGATCGTGGCGGCGGCATTGGCGAAACGGCGGCCGCGATCGCCCATGGCGGCGGTGGCGAACAGGGGCGAAAGCGCGATCAGCCGGATATCGCCGCCGAGCGACAGCGCGGCCGCCCGGACGATCGCCTCCGGCGTGCCGAAGCGGCCGTGGCGGCGGTTCGAGCCCAAGGCGATCGCGTAGAGATGCATCCGGGCCGGGTAGAGGCGAACCGGGCCGGGCTCCACATTTCTTTTCCCGCCTTGATGCTTCTATTTCTCATCGCGCGTCGCCGCTCCGGCGTCCTCGCAAGGCGCGGATGTGGCCGCGGCGGCCCGCCCGCGCTAGCGGGAGGGGATGGACGCGCTTTCTCCTTCCGATCCGCATTCGGCGCCGTCGCGCGATTGCCCGCTCTGCCCGCGTCTCGCGGCGTTCCGGGAGGAGCAGAGGGCGGCGCATCCGGATTGGCACAATGCGCCGGTCGCGGCCTTCGGCGATCCCGGGGCGTGGCTTGCGATCATCGGCCTCGCGCCCGGCATGAAGGGCGCGAACAGGACGGGACGGCCCTTCACCGGCGATCTTTCCGGAACGCTGCTCTATCGCACGCTGCTGAAGCTGGGGCTGGCGCGCGGCGATTATCTGGAACGCGCGGATGACGGGCTGACGCTGCACGGCGCGATGATCGTCAATGCCGTGCGCTGCCTGCCGCCGCAGAACAGGCCGACACCCGAGGAAATCCGCACCTGCCGCCCTTTTCTGGAGCGCGGGCTGGAGGATCTCCCCAATCTGCGCGTCGTGGTCGCTCTGGGGCAGATCGCGCACCAGTCGGCGGTGAAGGCGCTCGGCGGGCGGCTGCCCAAGGCGCCGTTCGGCCATGGCCATGCGCACCGGCTGCCATCCGGGCTGGTGATCCTCGATAGCTATCACTGTTCGCGCTACAACCAGAATACCGGCGTGCTGACGGCGGAGATGTTGGAGGCGGTGTTCGCGGAGGCGATGGCGCTGGGGGTCTGATCGCCGATGATGGTTATCGGTCCGCTAGCGGACGTTGATCGTGAACTTAAAAGTCTCGCCCTCGCGATCAACCAGTGCGTCTTTGCCGTGGTGCCGAACGTGAGACAGTGCCTTCTTACGGCATTCCTGATGCGTGTTGATCTGTTTTTCTACCCACTTCCGACGGTGAGGATTGGAGAGCGCAATCCGCTCCGCCTCGATGATGCTGACGCCGTGCTGAACGCGAAGTTCTTTGATCAACAGCAACCAGCGTCCGTAGCCATCCCGCGTCATGCGGCGCGCTGCTCGCCAGCTTTCGATCAGTTCGTCTTTCGACCAAGGGCCGAGGGTGGCTGCCATAGGGCAAGTCATACCTTCGCGTTCGTCCGCTTTCTACCCCAAGCCGCCAGCCTCCGGTCAGCCCTTTTCCGCCTTTCCCATGAAGGCGCGGGACAGGCCGTGATAGAGGCGCTCGCGCGAGACGAGACCGGCCACCCAATCCGCGATCAGGGCGGTGGCGAGGAGGGGGAGCAGAAGGCCGCGGCTGGCGGTGGCTTCCGAGATGATGACCACCGCCGTGAGCGGCGCGCGGACGACGCCCGTGAAATAGCCGGTCATGCCCAGCAGTGCGACCGCGCCGAGCCCCATGGCGGGAAAGGCCAGCCGCAGCAGATCCCCCAGCCCGGCGCCCACCGCCAGCGACGGCGCGAAGATGCCGCCCGGAAGCCCGGACACCGCCGTCGCCAGCGTCGCGCAGAATTTGGCGGGGCCGAACCACCAGGGGGCGCTGGCGCCGGTGATGATGAGGCGCGCGGGCTCATAGCTGGTGCCCCATGTCATGCCCGTCGCGCAGCCGACTAGCGCCACGACGAGGCCGGCACCGGCCGCAAGCGCCACCGGCCGCCGGCGCAGCGCGGCGAGGAGCGGCGCATCGGAGGTGGCGAAGGCCAGCATCAGCTTCGAGAAGAGGCCGCCTGCAAGCCCGCCGAGGATTCCGGCCACGGGCACCAGCGGCAGCGCCTGCCGCACGGTGAGCACGTCGATCATCGCGCCGAAATAGACATAGTCGCCGGCCAGCCCCAGGCTGACCATGCCGGAGATCAGCACCGCCGTCATGACGAGCATCGTCATCTTCTGCTCATAGGCGGAGGCGAGTTCCTCGATCGCGAAGGTGACGCCGGCGAGCGGCGTGTTGAAGGCGGCGGCCACGCCGGCGGCGCCCCCGGCCACCATCACCGATGCCGTCACCGGCACGCGAAACAGGCGGTGGGCATAGGCCATGATCGTCGCGGATATCTGCACGGTCGGGCCTTCGCGGCCGACGGACGCGCCGGCGAGCAGCGCGGAGAGCGTGAGCCCGAATTTGACGATCGCCGTGCGCGCGCTGGCGAGCGATCCCATCGCGGCCTCCGGATCCAGCCGCGCCGCCATGATCTGCGGGATGCCCGAGCCGCGCGCATCGGGCGCGATCCGGCGGGTGAGCCAGGCGAGCAGGGCGAAGGCGGCCGGCGTGACGATCAGCGGTGCCCACGGCCAGCGCCGGGCGAAGGCGAGGAACAGATCGCTCGCATGATCGGCGCCTGCCGCGAACAGCAGCGCCAACAGCCCGAGCGCAACCGCGCCGGACAGGATCGCCGCGCGCTTGCGCCAAACCGGGGAGGTGGGGCCGTGTCGACGCGCGACGATCGAGATACGATCGACGGCGCGGCGCCTGCGGGGCGCGGCTTCGGAAAGGTTTTTCCCGTGCGCGGGGTCGTTCATGTCGGATCGCCCTGCGTGGCTTGCGGGAAGGAGGCGGGCCCTTCCCATAGACCCTCTGAACGCCGGATTTCTACAGCAAGACGATGCGAAGCGCGGGATTCAATCCCGTGGACGGATCGGCGCGGGCCGCAAGAATGGATTGCCCGCGCCCGACCGGCTCGCGAAGAGCCGGTCAGCGATCCTCGGCGAGGCGCCCGTACAGATCGGGGCGGCGATCGCGGAAGAAGCCGAAGGCGGCGCGATGGCGCTTGGCCAGATCCACATCCAGCGTGGCGACGAGCACGCCCGTCTCCTCCGCGCCGAATTCGGCGAGCAGATCGCCACGCTGATCGCAGATGAAGCTGTGGCCATAGAAGGTCTGCCCTTCCTCGGTGCCGATCCGGTTCGCGGCTACCACGGGCACCACATTGGACACGGCATGGCCGATCATCGCGCGGCGCCACAGGCGGGACGTATCGAGGCCGGGATCATGCGGCTCATTGCCGATCGCCGTGGGATAGAGGAGCAGTTCCGCGCCCATCAGCATCATCGCGCGCGCCGTTTCGGGATACCATTGATCCCAGCAGATGCCGACGCCGATCGTCGTTCCCCCGGCCGGCCACACCTTGAAGCCGGTATTGCCGGGGCGGAAATAGAATTTCTCCTCATAGCCCGGCCCATCGGGAATGTGGCTTTTGCGATAGACGCCCTGCACATTCCCGTCCGGGCCGATCATCGCGAGGCTGTTATAGTGATGTGGCCCGTCCGCCTCGAAGAAGCTGGTCGGGATCGTCACGCCGAGCTCGGCGGCAAGCTTGCGCATCGCCTTCACCGCCTCGTGGCTTTCGGTGGGCTTCGCCGTCGCGAACAGGCTTTCATCCTCGACGCGGCAGAAATAGGGGCCTTCGAACAGCTCCGGCGGCAGGATCACCTGCGCGCCCCTGCCGGCCGCCTCGCGCACCAGATCGGAGACGCGGCGGATATTCTCGTGAATGTCGCTCGTGAAGGCGAGTTGCAGGGCGGCGACGGTGATTTCAGTCATGTCAGGGGTCAGAGCCTCACACCAAAGCGGGCGGCGATGCCGATGGTCAGCAGATAGAGCAGGAATGTGACGAGACAACCGGCCGCGACGATCGGCCAGAAGCCGATGCCGTGGCGCAGCCCCGCCGGGATCAGCAGGAACATGGGCAGCGAAGGCAGCACATACCAGAAGGTGGCCTCCACATGGGCGGCGAGCCGCTCCGTATCGTGCGTATCGCGCCACAGCCAGATCATCGCGAGCAGCGAGACGAGCGGAAGCGAGGCCACCAGCGCGCCGAAGGCGGGGCTGCGCCGCGCGATGAGCGCGACGATCGCCACGATCAGGCCCGAAATCAGCGCGCGGACGACCAGCGCCGTCATCCGCGCGGCATATCCCCGGCGGGAATCTGCTGGCTGATGCAGTGGAGGCTGCCACCGCCCGTGAGGATGTGATCCGCGCGCACGCCGACGCAGTCACGGCCGGGGAAGAGCGCGCCGATCGTGGCGAGGGCAAGATCGTCATTGGGGGCGCCGTAAAGCGGCACGACCACGGCGGCATTGCCGATATAGAAATTCATGTAGGAGGCCGGCACCATCTTCCCCTCGCGCTCGACGAGGCCGGGCGAGGGGATGGCGACCACTTCGACGCCGAACGCGCGGGCGCGGGCGGCGGCATCGCGATAGACCTCCGCATTGGGATCATCAGCGCCGGCCGGCGCGGGCAGGGCGAGGCGATTCGGCCCGACGAAGCGCGCGAGATTGTCGACATGGCCGTCCGTATGATCCTCGGCCAGGCCATGGCCCAGCCACAGCACCCGATCGAGGCCGAGATCGACCGCAAGGCGGCGTTCGATATCACCGCGCAGCAGGCCGGGATTGCGGTTGGGGTTGAGCAGGCACTGCTCGGTCGTGACGGCGAGGCCCGTGCCGTCGACATCGATCGCGCCGCCTTCCAGCACCCAATCGGCAGGGGCGCCTTCCAGGCCGAGGCTGGCCGCGAGCCGTGCGCCGATATCCTCATCGCCGGGCAGATGATATTTTCCGCCCCACCAGTTGAAGCGGAAGCTGGCGGCACGGGCATCCGATCCCTCGCGCAGGATCAGCGGGCCGGTATCGCGCAGCCAGATGTCTCCGAACGGCGCCTCGACCACCTCGACATCGCCCACGGCGCGCGCGGCCGCGGCCGAGGCATCGTCGGCGGCGACGAGGATCACGCGCTCGCCCTTGCCTCCGGCGCGCACGGCGAGGGCGAAGGCGGCAACTTCGGCGCGCGCGGGCTCCAGATCCTCTTCCCACAACTCCGCATGACTCGGCCAGCCGATCCAGACGGCATCGTGATCGGCCCATTCGGGGGGCTGGCGGAAGGTCATGTCGATATCCTGGGGCAAAGAATGGAAGGGCGGGAGATACGGACGAACCGTTGCGGGTCAAGGACAAGAGACGATGGGCGGCGGGTCGTTTCGGAACCGTCGGGTGACGCGGCGGTTACAACTGCGAACCGACAGGAGCATTCCCGATGGCCGATACCGACGGCACGCCCGAAACGACCGCCACCACGACCCCGCCGCGCCGCCGCACGCGCGCGACGACGAGCGCCTCTGCCGCGCCGAAGAAGCCCGCGGCCAAGCGCGCCGCGCCCAAGCGGGCGGCCAAGGCGGCGGCCTCCGCCACGGCGGATGCAGCGAAGAAGGCTGGTGGGCGTGCGAAACCCGCGACGAAGCGCGCCACCAGATCGAGCCGCGAAAAGGATGCGGCCAAGCCGGCGACGCGCACGCGCATCCTTGTGGGAGCGGCGGCCGCAGCGGCGGGCGTGGCTGCGGCAACCGCCGCCGTTGTGAACCGCGCCCGGATCTCCAAGGCGGCCGGAAATGTCGTGGATACCGTGACCAAGCGGATCGAGGCGTTCAAGGCCGAGGAGAAGCCGGTCAAGGAAACCGAGCAGGCCTGACGGGAACGCTCTGGCGGAGCGGTGCGATCGCTCCTAGTCTTCGTGCATGACGGCCCCAGGAAAGCCCGGTCTGACACTTTCGCCGGGCGAGATTCGCCTGTTTCTGGCGACCTGGGCCGCAGGGCTGATCTTCTTCCTCGTCATATTGGGATAGCGGCGGCGCCGGCTTTCCGGCGCTGTGGCGATCCGGCCTCGCAGGATCGGATGCCTCGGGATTTCCGCTGGCGCGATTTTGGTGCCGGCGGATCATACCGTTCGCTTCATGATCGCGCTAGGCGTCGTCCCCGCAGGACTTGTCGTGCGCGTCGCAGGCGCAGTGCAGGCGCCAGGCGAGATAGGCTGCGACCAGACAGAGCACCGCCACGCTCGTCAGCGCATCCTGGACGGGGATCCCCAACGCCGCGAAGCCGATCGCGATCACGGCGCCCAGCACCATCGCGCCGGAATTGACGATATTGTTCGCGGCCACCGTGCGCGCGGTATGATCGACCTCCACCGTCGTCGTCAGGAAGGCATAGAGCGGCACCACGAACATGCCGCCCGTCACCGAAATGCCGAACAGCGCGATGATCGCCAGCGGCGCGCCGGGATGGGCGACGAAATCCTTGAGATTATAGAGTTCGCCGGCGGGCGCCGGGCTCCAGTTGTGCGATGCGAAGCCCATCAGCAGCAGGGCGGCCGCCATCGCGAGAATGGAGGCGGGCGCGAAGCGCGCGGAGACGCGGCCGTTGAGCAGCCGGTTGATGAGCACAGATCCGATCGCGACGCCGATCGAGAATATGGCGAGGAACAGGCTGGCCACCTGCTTGTCGGCCGTGAACACGTTTTTCACAAGGGGTGGAAACTGGATGATGAGGATCGATCCGATCATCCAGAAGAAGCTGATCGCGCAGATGGCGAGGAACAGGCGTGGAATGTGCATCGTGCCCGAAACCAGCCGGATCGAGGCGCGGATGATGTGAAGATCAAGATGCGGGCGCTCGCCCGGCGGCGGCGCGGGAGGCACGCTGCGCGCCGTGGCCCAGCCCAGCAGCGCGATGACGATGACGAGGATGGCGGTGGCACGCGAATCGATCAGCCCGGCCAGGATGGTGCCTGCGAGAATCGCGCAATAGGTGCTCGCCTCCACCAGCCCGGTGCCGCCCAGCACCTCGTCCCCCTCCAGATGCTGGGGCAGGAGCGCATATTTGATCGGGCCGAAAAAGGTGGAATGGATGCCCATGGCGAGGATCGCCCCCAGCATCAGCGGCACATTGCCCAGCAGCAGGCCACCGCCGCCAACCAGCATGATCGCGATCTCCGCCAGCTTCACGAGGCGGATGATCCGGGCCTTGTCGTGCGCGTCGGCCAACTGGCCGGAAAGGGCGGAAAGCAGGAAGAAGGGGAGGATGAAGAGGCCGGTCGCCACCGCGTTGAAGGCGGCCTCCTTCTTGGGATCGGAAAAGATGCTGTAGGTGGCGAACAGCACCATCGCCTGTTTGAACAGGTTGTCGTTGAAGGCTCCGAGGAACTGCGTCGCGAAGAGAGGCAGGAATCGTCGTGTGCCGAGCAGGCGAAACGATGGTGTCATATGGGGGGGTGTCGCGCCTGGGCTGGTGTCGCTATTCCGCCTCCATAGCCGAACGATGGCGTTCGCGCCAAATCAGGAAATGTTACGGCATGAACGCAGTCACCCCCCAGCCCCCCCGGATCGAGACGGAGCGCCTGATCCTGCGCCTCCATCGCCCCGATGATCTGGCCGGGCGGCTCGCCATGACCGGCGACGAGGATGTGGTGCGCTTCATCGGCGGCCACACCCAGGATGCCGAGGAAAACTGGGCGCGCATCATGCGCTATAACGGCCATTGGGCACTGTTCGGCTACGGCATCTTCGCGATCGAGGACAAGGCGACCGGGGCCTTCATCGGCGAGGCGGGATTCGCGGATTTCCATCGCGGGCTGGGCGAGGATTTCGATCCCTTTCCCGAGGGCGCCTGGGTTTTTTCGGGCGAGGCGCAGGGCCATGGCTATGCGACGGAAGCGATGGAGGCGGTGATCGCCTGGCGGGAGCGGCGCTTCGGCCATCAGCGGATGGTGTGCCTGATCGCGCACGAAAATGCGGCGTCGCTGCGGGTGGCCGGAAAGCTGGGTTTCGTGCCCTTCGCCGAGCGGGGCTATCACGATGTGGAGCGCATCCTGCTCGCGCGGCCATGAGGGGGATGATTCGCTCCGGGAAACTGGGCTAGGATGGTGTTTCGATGCTGACCCTGCCGAATCTGCTGACGCTTTCCCGCATCTTCGCGATGCCGATTCTGTGCGCATTGCTGTGGCGGCCGGGGCCGGCGGACTATGCCTTCGCCTTCATTCTCTACCTGATCGTGGCCGTGACCGATTATTTCGACGGTTATCTGGCGCGCGCCCAGGGAACCGTCTCGAAGCTGGGCATCTTCCTCGATCCGATCGCGGACAAGATCATGGTGGGCACCGTGATCGTGATGCTCGTCTTCACGCGCGTGCTGGACGGGCTGCCGGTGATTGCCGGCCTCATCATCCTGCTGCGCGAGATCACCGTATCGGGCTTGCGCGAATTCCTGGCGGAGCTGCGCGTGTCCGTGCCGGTGAGCCAGCTTGCCAAATGGAAGACGACCTTCCAGCTGGTGGCGCTGGGCGCGCTGATCCTGGCGGGGGCGTTGCCCGAGACGCCGGCGATCGGCTGGATCGGCCTGTTCTGCCTGTGGATGGCGGCGGGCCTGACGCTCATCACCGGCTGGGATTATCTCCGCGTCGGCCTGAAGCACATGGATTGAGCGCCGGACCGGAATGGCGATCGACATTCTCTATTTCGCATGGGTGCGCGAGCGGATCGGCCTTGACGGGGAGAGCGTGACGCCGCCCGGCGACGTGGCCGATGTGGCGGCCCTGATCGACTGGCTCGCCACGCGCAGCCCCGCGCATGCCGAGGCGCTGGCCGATCGCTCCCGTCTGCGCGCGGCGGTGGACCAGAGCTTCGCAACGCCGAATACGCCGATCGCGGGCGCGCGCGAGGTGGCGCTGTTCCCGCCGGTCACGGGGGGATGATCTCCGTCCGCGTCCAGCCGGAGCCGTTCGACCCCGGCGCCGAACTGGTGGCACTGGAAACGCTGGGCGGCGGCGCGGTGGCGAGCTTCACGGGGATCGTGCGCGGGGAGGAGGGGCCGGGCGGCGGCCTCGTCGAGCTGCTGCTGGAGCATCATCCCGGCATGACGGCGAAGGCGATGGAGGCGATCGCCGCCGATGCGGCGCGGCGCTGGCCGCTGCTGGGCATCGTGCTGGTCCATCGCATCGGCGCGATGACGCCCGGAGAGCGGATCGTGTTCGTCGGAACGGCATCCCGGCATCGCGCGGCGGCGCTTGAGGCTTGTGCTTTCCTCATCGATTGGCTCAAAACCGGCGCGCCGTTCTGGAAGCGCGCGCGTTTCGCGGACGGCACGAGCCAATGGGTGGAAGCCCGGGCGGAGGACGATGCGGCGGCCTCCCGCTGGGTCTAGTATTTTGTAGGTGGGGTACAGGATGGGGGAAACCGCGACATTTGCGGGGTGGCAGCTAGAAGATTTGCTGGCTTCGGTGGCCGATCAGGATCGTGCCGCCTTCGCAGAGCTTTACCGGCGGACCGCGCCGAAACTTTACGGCATCATGCTGCGTATCTTGGGCGAACCAGCCAAGACGGACGAAGCGGTGCAGGACGCATATGTGAGAATATGGCGGAGCGCGGGCGGCTATGACGCCGCGCGCGGGCGGCCAATCACGTGGCTGGCCACGATCGCGCGCAACATCGCGATCGATCGCCGCCGCGCCGAAATCTCGCGCGGTGCGGCCCAGACCGTGGATTTCGACCTCGATATGATCGCGCATCGCGACGGCGATGGCGCGACGAGCGAGGAGCTGGCGGCGCTGCGCGTCTGCCTGGAGCGGCTGGATCCCGAACAGCGCCAGATGGTGATCGCCGCGTATCTGGGCGGTGACAGCCGCGAGGAACTGGCCGAGCGGACCGGACGGCCCGTGGGCACGATCAAATCCTGGCTGCATCGCAGCCTGGCGCAATTGAGGACCTGCCTCGGTGGCTGACGAAATCCCCTTCGAGGAAGCCGGCGAATTCGTTCTCGGCACGCTCCGCCCGGAGGAGAGGCTCGATTTCCTGCGCCGCCTGGCGCGCGAGCCCGGCGCTGTCGATGCCGTGCTGGCGTGGCAGGAGCGGCTGGCGCCGATCGCGCTGGCGATCGATCCGGTCGATCCGCCGGCCGGGCTGGAGCAGCGGGTGATGGAGGCGATCGGCATCGCGCCCGTCCGCGCCGCCGCCTCCAATGACAATCAGGCCGGCCGCTGGCGCATCGCGACGGCCGCCGCCTCGCTGGTGGCGCTGGTGGCCGCCGGCCTTGCGCTGCGGCCGCACGCCACGATGATGCCGGTGCCCAGCATAAGGCCCACCGCCGCCGTACAGCCCATCGCGCTGCGCACGACCGCCGTGGCCGCGCTCAGCGCCGAAGGGCAGACGCCCGGCCTGTTCGTCACCTATGACAAGGTGAGCGGAAAGATGCGGATCGTGCCCGTCGGGCTCACCCCGGACGAGGCCCACAGCTACGAATTGTGGCTGATCGAAGGGAAGAATGCGCCCAAGCCGATGGGCCTCGTCGATGCGCGAGAGCCTGCCGAGCGCAGCGTGGGCACCGGCATGGCGGTGGGCGCCACCTTCGCCATCTCGCGTGAGCCGGTCGGCGGATCGACCACTGGCGCGCCCACCGGCCCCGTGCTCTTCTCTGGCCCGCTCGTGGCGATTTCTCCGGAAACCTGACCCGGCCTGAGGGGCGGATCCTTTTCAGCTGGAAGGAAGTGGAGCGGCCACAGCCGCCCGCGCGTCTTCGCGTGCGCAACAGTCCTGTCTTTGGCCATCTCCCGAAAACCAAAAGGGCAGTGGCGCCTGCTGTGATGCGCCACTGCCCTCTGGTGCCAACGGGGCCAAAGCAAAGCCGAGCGACACACTTCGTAAGCCACGCAACTGTTACTGTCCCGGGGGCGGCGCGGGGGGAGCCGCCGAAACTCTGGCCGGGTTACGCTCCCGACCGGGACATGGACAGTTACGGGTGCGGAACCCGCCGGGTTGCAAAAGGCTTAATTTTTTTCTCCGCTCTCGGCAGACGCCTTGCGCAGGGCCTGGGCGAGCAGCCGGAATTCCTTCTCGCGCGGGCTGCCTGAACGCCAGACGAGCGCGATGCGGCGCGAGGGATGGCTGGCGTCGAGTGGTCGGGCGACGACCTTGGTATGATCGAGGATGCCCGCATCCAGCGCCATCTTGGGCAGCATCGTCACGCCCAGCCCGTTATCCACCATCTGCACCAGCGTGTGGAGCGACGTGCCCATCATGCCGGCCTCCGCGCGCAATTCGGGCCGGTTGCACGCGGCCAGCGCATGATCCTTCAGGCAGTGGCCGTCTTCCAGCAGCAGCAGCCGATAGGGTTCGATCGCATCCGGGGAGACGATGGCGCTCATCTGCGCGCCCTGATCCGCCGGGAAGGCGACGTAGAGGCGATCCTCGAACAGATCCTCATGCTCGATATCGCCACAGGCATAAGGCAGAGCGAGGATCACGCAATCGACATGGCCACGATGGAGCGATTCGCAGGCTGCGCCCGATGTCTCCTCGCGCAGGAAAAGCTTGAGTTCGGGCCATTCGGCGCGAAGCTTGCCCAGCACGCGGGGCAGCAGGAACGGCGCGATCGTGGGGATCACGCCCATGCGCAGATCGCCCGAAAGCGGCTGGTGCGCGGCCTTGGCCATCGCCGCCAGTTCTTCTGCCTCGCGCAGCACGCGCTGCCCTTTCTCGGCGATGCTCAGGCCCAGCGGCGTGAAGCGGACGACGCGGCGCGTGCGCTCCACCAGCATCACGCCGAGGAGGGATTCCAGCTCGCGCAGGCCCGCCGAAAGCGTGGATTGGGTAACGAAGCAGGCGTCGGCGGCGCGGCCGAAATGGCCATGATCGCGCAACGCGATCAGATATTGCAGCTGCTTGAGCGTCGGCAGATAGGCGGCGGCCATTCAAACCTCTTCGGGCGCGCGGGGGCGGCGCAGCAGCGGCTCGCGCTGCAATTCCGCCATATCCATGATCTTGGCGCGCAATTGTGATCTCTTCTCGTGGATCGAGGCGATGACGGGGCCGACAGCGAGGCCGAGGTCGACGAGCACCGCTTCCGACAATTGCAGCGAGGATTCGATCGTCTCGGGCACGGCATCGCTCGCCCCCGCGCGATAGAGGGCGGCGGCATGATTGGGATCGCGCGCGCGCGCCACGATCGTCAGGTCGGGGTGGCGCCGGCGCAGCGTCTTGGTCAGCCGCACGCTCTGCACGGGATCGTCCATCGTGAGGATCACGGCGCTGGCGCGATCGAAATGCAGCCGATCGATCATGCCCGGCCGCCCGATATCCCCGAAAGCGACATTGTAGCCGCGCTGGCGCGCATTGCGGACGGTATCCGGATCGGCATCGAGGCCGAGATAGGGCAGATCATGCTCCCCGATCATCTGCGCGACCAGCCGGCCGACGCGCCCGAAGCCGATGATGAGTGCGCGATCGCCCTCCGGCTCGATATCGTTCATCGGATCGGCTTCCTCCACCGACAGGCGGCGCGAAAGCATCCGGCCAACGGCCGCGAGGAGCGGGGTGATGGTGAGGCCGATCGCGGTGACGATCTGCCAGAAGGCGGCGGTGGCCGGGCTGATGAGCGCGGCCGCGCTCGCCGTGGAAAGCACGATCAGCGTTGTCTCGCCGGGCGCGGCCATCATCAGCCCGATCTCCAGCGCCACACCGCGCGGCGTACGCCCGAGCTTCAGCAGCAGCCCGGTGACGACGGCCTTCACCACCACGACGATCGTCACCGCGAGCAGCAAAGGCAGCCACTGATTGGCGACCGCGTTGAAATCCAGGCTCATGCCGACCGTGATGAGGAAAGCGCCGAGTGCGAGGCCCTTGAACGGCTCCGTGATATGCTCGACCTCGCCGTGATAATCGGTTTCGGCGATCAGGATGCCGGCCAGCAGCGCGCCGACGATGGGTGAGAGGCCGACCGCGCTCGTCATCACGCTGGCGAGGATCACGACGAGCAGGCTGGCGGCCAGGAACAGTTCCGGGCTTTTGGTGCGCGCGGCCTGCGCGAACAGGCGGGGCAAAGTGAGTCGGCCGAGCAGCAGCAGCACGGCGATGACGATGCCGCCGAGCAGCAGGGTGCGCCCGATTTCGGCGGCGGCCCCTTCGCCCCCGCGCGGCGCCATCGCGCCCAGCGCGAAGATGATCGGGACGAGCGCAAGATCCTCGAACAGGAGCATGCCGAAGGCGCGCTGGCCGACGGGGCCGCTGGTGCCCGCGATCGGGAGGACGAGTGCCGTGGAGGAGAGGGCGAGCGCGAAGCCGAGGCCCAGCGCGCCGCCGCGCGACGTGCCGCTGAGGAAGAAGAGGGCCGCCAGCAGGCTGCCGCAGGCGATGAGCTCGGCCGCTCCCAGCCCGAACACCCGCCTTCGCATCTGCCACAATCGGGCGAAGGACAGCTCCAGCCCGATCGAGAAGAGAAGAAGGATGATCCCCAGCTCCGCTATCGGCTCGATCGAGTGGGGATCGCTGATCGTGACATGATAAAGCCACGGCGCCTGCGGCACGAACCGCCCCAGCCCCGATGGGCCGACGAGCATGCCGACGAGGATGAAGCCGATCACCGGGCTGATCCGGAGGCGCGCAAAAGCCGGGATCACCACACCGGCCGCGCCCAGAATCACGAGGCCATCACTGAAACCAACGGATTCGATCGGGAGCGCCATGATGCCCTTGTTGCGCGCCACGGGCGGGAAGGCCAGTCCGCGATGACGAGGGAAATGGTAGGAAACGTTCCGGGCGATGATTGGCGGGCATGGCACCCGCATATGAAAGCGGCGCCAGCCCCTTCGGGCCGGCGCCGCTTCGATGGATCCTTCCGAGCGATGCGGAGATCGCCCGCCGGGATATGGCTTACTGCCAGTTGCCCATCGCGGTTTCCAGATTGACGCGGATCGCCTCGAAGAACTGCTCCGTCGTCATCCAGGCCTGATCCGGGCCGACGAGCAGCGCGAGATCCTTGGTCATCTGGCCGCTCTCGACCGTCTCGATGCAGACGCGCTCGAGCGTTTCGGCGAAGCGCGTCACATCCGGCGTGCCGTCGAACTTGCCGCGGAACTTGAGGCCGCCGGTCCAGGCGAAGATCGAGGCGATCGGGTTGGTCGAGGTCGACTTGCCCTGCTGGTGCATGCGGTAATGGCGGGTCACCGTGCCGTGCGCGGCTTCCGCCTCGATCGTCTTGCCATCCGGCGTCATCAGCACGGAGGTCATCAGGCCGAGCGACCCGAAGCCCTGCGCCACCTGATCCGACTGCACGTCGCCATCGTAATTCTTGCAGGCCCAGACGAACTTGCCGCTCCACTTCAGCGCGGAGGCGACCATGTCGTCGATCAGGCGATGCTCGTAAACGATGCCGGCTTCCTTGAACTTGTCCTTGAATTCCTTCTCGAACACGTCCGCGAACAGATCCTTGAAGCGGCCGTCATAGGCCTTGAGGATCGTGTTCTTGGTGGAAAGATAGAGCGGCCACTTGCGATCCAGCGCATAATTCATGCTGGCACGGGCGAAATCGGCGATCGAATCGTCGAGATTGTACATGCCCATCGTGACGCCCGAGGACGGGAAATCGAACACGTCCTTCTCGATCACCTTCCCGTCATTGCCGGTGAAGACCATCTTCAGCTTGCCGGGGCCGGGGACGAGGAAGTCGGTGGCGCGATACTGATCGCCATAGGCATGGCGGCCGACGACGATGGGATCGGTCCAGCCCGGGATCAGGCGGGGAACGTTCTTGATGACGATCGGCTCGCGGAAGATCGTGCCGCCCAGGATGTTGCGGATCGTGCCGTTCGGCGACTTCCACATGCTCTTGAGGTTGAATTCCTCGACGCGCGCCTCGTCCGGCGTGATCGTGGCGCACTTCACGCCGACGCCATACTCACGGATCGCATTGGCGCTATCGATCGTGATCTGGTCGTTGGTCTCGTCGCGCTTCTCGACGGAGAGGTCGTAATATTTAAGATCGATGTCGAGATAGGGGAGGATCAGGCGCTCACGGATCCATTCCCAGATGATCCGCGTCATTTCGTCGCCGTCGATCTCGACGACGGGTGTCTTTACCTTGATCTTCGCCATGTTGCGCGCATTCCCGCTGCTGGAGGGAGGATGCGAGGCGCTCTAGGGCGGGGCGGCGGACGTTTCAACCGTGCAGCGGCGATTGTCACCGCCGGCCGCTCGCCGTAGAAACCCGCGATGTCTTCCCTCGAAAACCGACCCGACACGACCCCCAGCGCGCAATGGCGCTGGCCGTCCGTCCATCCCGAAGGCCGCAAGTTCGCGCTGATCGCGGCGGCCATCACCCTGCTCATCTTCTGGTTCATCTCGGATGATCTGGGCTGGATCGGCGTGGGCATCACCTTGTGGGTGCTCGCCTTCTTCCGCGATCCCATCCGCGCCGTGCCGCAGGGCAGGGGGCTGATCGTCTCGCCTGCGGACGGCCTGGTCACGCTGATCGAGAAGGTGGCACCCCCGCGCGAACTGGTGGGCGAGGATGCGCTTTCGGGCGAGCCGATGGTGCGCGTCTCCATCTTCATGAGCGTGTTCGACGTGCACATCAATCGCGCGCCGATCGGCGGGACGGTTTCTCGCGTGGTCTATATTTCGGGCAAGTTCCTGAATGCGAGCCTCGACAAGGCGAGCGAGGAGAATGAGCGCCAGCATCTGCTGATCGAAGGTGCCGATGGCACGCGCATCGGCTTCACCCAGATTGCCGGCCTCGTCGCGCGGCGCATCGTGCCCTTCGTGAAGCCGGGTGACACGCTGGCCGTGGGCCAGCGCTTCGGCCTGATCCGTTTCGGCAGCCGCGTGGACGTCTATCTGCCGGCGGGCACCGCGCCCAAGGTGGCGCTCGGCCAGCGCGCGATCGCAGGCGAGACGATCCTCGCCCGGATCGGCGACGGCGAGAGCGTGACGGGCATTGCGCAATAGGATTCGCGCCGTGAGGAACCAACGATGAAAAGGCCGCTGCCGATGCGCCGCGCGCGGCTGATGCGGCGCGGCTTGCCGCTGCGCGCCATTCCGCCCAACGCCACCACCGCGCTGGCGCTCTGCTTCGGCCTGACCGGCGTGCGCTTCGCGATTTCGGGCGAGTGGGAAAAAGCGGTCGCGGTGATCATCGTGGCCGGTGTGCTCGATGGGCTGGACGGGCGCATCGCCCGGCTGCTGAAGGGCGAGAGCCGCTTCGGCGCCGAACTCGATTCGCTGTCGGACGTGATCGCCTTCGGCGTCTCGCCGGCGATCATCCTCTATCTCTGGTCGCTCAGCTATGTGCCCAAATATGGCTGGGTGATCGCGCTGATGCATGCGGTGTGCTGCGCGCTGCGTCTTGCCCGCTTCAACGCGCAGATCGATTCGGAGGCCCAGCCGCGACGCGAGGCGGGTTTCCTGACCGGTATTCCCGCGCCGGCCGGCGCCGCGATGGCGCTGCTGCCGCTGATGCTGTGGCTCACCACCGGGGACATGCTGTTCCAGCGCACCTATCTGGTGGCGCCCTGGACGATCCTGGTGGCCCTGCTGATGATCTCGCAATTGCCGACCTACAGCATGGGATCCTTCCGTCTGCGCCAGGAATGGCGCGTGCCCGCCCTGCTGCTGATCGGCCTGCTCGGCACCTCGATCGTGACGGCGCCGTGGGGGACGCTCAGCGCGCTGATTGCGGTCTATGCCCTCGCGATTCCGTTCGCCACGCGCAGCTATCGCCTCGTCAAAGCGCGACGCGCACGCGGGCCGGCGGCGCCATCCGCATCGACGGACCCCGTCGAACCCTGATTTCGCGGAAGCGCGACGGCAAGGGCGCCAGCGGAGCGGGGGCTGCCGGAACAAGGCCGAGCGCCGCCCGGATCGCCTCGCGCTCCGCGCTCAGCATATGCAGGATCACGCCCAGCGCCATCGCGCCTGCGAGCAGCGAGATCAGCGTGGCAACTGCTTGCAGCATCATCATTACTCCCGTCCGTGCCCTGCTCCTCACGAACGCGGTGTGAACCGTGTCGGAGCGTTCGGGTTCCAATGTTCATTAAATGTTCCCCTCTGTCAAGCTATGTTCTTTCTGTGTTCCGCCGTCGTGGATCGGCGAAGGCTGGAAGGCCGGGCGCTTTGCCCACCGGCGAAGCTCCGGTGCCCGCCGGAGCAACGGGCGGGCCGATCTTCGATGGCATGGCGGGATGGCCTGGCCCGGTACGCTACGACGGCTTGGGATGCGGAGCGGCGAACGTCTTGCGATCCGGCCGCAATGACTGTAAGGGGCCGCTCATTCCACATGCGCGGCGTTCATACCGGTGCCGTTTCGCGTGCCTTTCAGGTGCGTGAAGGTTCCAGCCGCGCAGAGGTCCAACCGGGTAAGGAGAAATACCATGGCGGTTCCTACCGTCTCCATGCAGGCGCTGCTCGACGCGGGCGCGCATTTCGGTCACCAGACGCACCGCTGGAATCCGAAGATGAAGCCGTACATTTTCGGCGATCGCAACGGCATCCACATCATTGATCTCTCGCAGACCGTGCCGCTGATGGCGCGCGCTCTCGAGTTCGTCTCGTCGACGGTCGCGGCCGGCGGCAAGGTGCTGTTCGTCGGCACCAAGCGCCAGGCGCAGGAGCCGATCGCGGACGCCGCGCGCGCTTCGGGCCAGCATTTCGTCAACCATCGCTGGCTGGGCGGCATGCTCACCAACTGGAAGACCATTTCGGGCTCGATCAAGCGCTTCAAGGCGCTGGAAGAGCAGCTTTCGGGCGACACGCACGGCCTGACCAAGAAGGAAGTGCTGCAGCTCACCCGCGAGCGCGACAAGCTGGAGCTCTCGCTGGGCGGCATCAAGGACATGGGCGGCATCCCCGACATCATGTTCGTGATCGACGCGAACAAGGAAGAGCTGGCGATCAAGGAAGCCAACACGCTGGGCATCCCGGTCGTGGCGATCCTCGATTCGAACGTGTCGCCGGACGGCATCGCCTTCCCGGTGCCCGCGAATGACGATGCGAGCCGCGCCATCCGCCTTTATTGCGATGCGATCGCCGAGGCGGCGACGCGCGGCAACGTGAACAGCCGTCGCAGCAGCGGCGAGGATCTCGGCGCGTCCGAGGCTCCGCCGGTCGAGGAAGCGCTGGCGTAACATATCTGACGCGCGGGCGAGGCTAGACCTCGCCCGCCATATTAACGGGCTCTCCTGCGGGGGAGCCCTTGCCTTTGAAAGGATGGAGCTATGGCGGAGATCACCGCTGCTGCCGTGAAGGAGCTGCGCGAGCGCTCGGGCGCCGGCATGATGGATTGCAAGAAGGCGCTCACCGAGACCAATGGCGACATGGATGCCGCCGTGGACTGGCTGCGCACCAAGGGCCTGGCCACCGCCGCCAAGAAGTCCAGCCGCACGGCGGCCGAGGGCCTCGTCGGCGTGTATGTCGAGGGCAAGACGGGCGCGGCTGTCGAGGTGAATTCGGAGACGGATTTCGTCGCCAAGAACGAGCAGTTCCAGGATTTCGTCCGCACCGTTTCCAAGCTGGCGCTCTCGACGGGCAATAGCATCGAGGCGCTGGCTGCGGCCGCCTATCCGGGCGGCGGCACGGTGCAGGAGAAGCTGATCTCGAACGTCGCCACGATCGGCGAGAATCAGCAGCTGCGCCGCGCCAAGGTGGTTTCGGTGAACGAGGGCGCGGTCGTGTCCTATGTCCACAACGCCGCCGCCCCCGGCATCGGCAAGATCGGCGTGCTCGTGGCACTCGAAGGTTCGGCCCCGGTCGAGAAGATCGAGGCGCTCGGCAAGCAGCTGGCGATGCATATCGCCGCCGCTTTCCCGCAGGCGCTGCATGAAGAGGGCCTCGATGCGGCCCTCGTGGAGCGCGAGCGCGCTATCGCGATGGAAAAGGCCGCCGAAAGCGGCAAGCCCGCCAACATCATCGAGAAGATGGTCGAGGGTGCGGTTGCCAAGTTCCGCAAGGAAAATGCGCTGATCAGCCAGATCTTCGTCATGGACAACAAGACGCAGATCAAGGACGTGATCGCGGCCGCCGCGAAGGAAGCCGGTGGCTCCATCGCGCTGACCGACTATGTGCGCTTCCAGCTGGGTGAAGGCATCCAGAAGGAAGAGAGCGATTTCGCCGCCGAAGTCGCCGCCGCTTCCGGCGTGCCGCAGAAGGAAGCCGCGCCGGCCAACTGACCGGTTGCCGCTTCGGCCTGAGATCTGGCCCCGTTCCTCGCGAGAGGGGCGGGGCCTTTTCTTTGTGGCGATATCGTCGTTCCGGCCCGGCGGCACGATCGATCGTTGGCCGTCTTGTCACGGTTCGGCATTTCGAAGCCTTGGCACCGCGCCGACGCCCATCTAAGAGTGGCCGTCCCCTCCATCAGTATCGGACCTATGCCAGGCATGTCGCAGCCGCCCTTCAAACGCATCCTCCTGAAGCTTTCGGGCGAAGTGCTGATGGGGGAGGGGCAACTGGCGATCGATCCGGCCACCACGGCGCGGGTCGCAGGCGAGATCGCGGCCGCGCGCGAGGCGGGATTCGAATTGTGCATCGTCGTCGGCGGCGGCAACATCTTCCGCGGGCTTTCGGCCGCAGCGAAGGGAATCGAGCGCGCGACTGCCGATTATATGGGCATGCTGGCGACGGTGATGAATGCGCTCGCCGTGCAGAATGCGCTGGAACAGATCGGCGTCGATACCCGTGTCCAGTCCGCCATTCCGATGCAGACGGTGTGCGAACCCTTCATCCGCCGTCGTGCCGAGCGCCACCTGGAAAAGGGGCGCGTTGTGATCTTCGCGGCCGGCGTCGGCAGCCCCTTCTTCACCACCGATACGGGCGCTGCCCTGCGGGCGGCCGAAATGAAGTGCGATGCCCTGTTCAAGGGTACGTCTGTGGACGGCGTCTACGATGCCGATCCCAAGAAGGTGGCAACAGCGAAGCGTTATGAAACAGTCACTTTCGATCGGGTGCTTTCAGATAATCTGAAGGTGATGGATGCCAGCGCCGTGGCGCTGTGCCGTGACAACAACATCCCGATCGTGGTCTTCAACATCCGCGAGCAGGGCAATCTTGCGACCGTGCTCGCCGGCAAAGGCACGGCAACGACCGTGCGGAACGAAGGAAACTAGAAGATGCCCGCCTATAACAAGGCCGATCTGGAGCGCCGCATGGCCGGCGCCGTCGAAGCGCTGAAGCACGATCTCCAGGGCCTGCGCACCGGCCGCGCCTCCACCTCGCTGCTCGATACGATCACGGTGGAGGTGTATGGCAGCCACATGCCGCTGAACCAGGTCGCGACTGTCACCACGCCGGAATCGCGGATGCTGGCGGTGCAGGTGTGGGACAAGTCCAATGTCGGCGTGGTCGACAAGGCGATCCGTTCCGCGAATCTCGGGCTCAACCCGATCGTGGATGGCCAGAATCTGCGCATCCCCATCCCGGATCTGACCGAGGAACGCCGCAAGGAACTCGCCAAGCTGGCCGGATCCTTCGCGGAAAAGGCCAAGATCGCGATCCGCAACGTACGCCGCGACGGCATGGATTCGCTGAAGGCCGACGAGAAGAAGGGCGAGATCAGCGAGGACGAGCGCAAGCGCCTCGAAACCGAGGTGCAGAAGCTGACCGACGCGACCGTGGCCGACGCGGATACCGCGACGAACGCCAAGGAAAAGGAAATCCTGGGCAAGTGAGCCCCGGCTCAGCCAGTCCCGCCGCCATCCCCGGAGGGGGCGTTGCCTGCGTGCGCCATGTCGCCATCATCATGGATGGCAATGGACGCTGGGCGAAACGCCGCCACCTGCCGCGCGTGGCCGGGCATCGTCAGGGCATGGAGGCGGTTCGCCGGACGATCCGCGCCGCGGGCGAAATTGGCCTGGAGGCGCTGACGCTCTATGCCTTTTCCTCGGAAAACTGGCGTCGGCCGGTGGACGAGATCAACGATCTGATGGGTTTGCTCCGCCTCTATCTGAAGCGCGAGATTGACGAACTGGATCGCAATGGCGTGCGGCTCCGCCTGATCGGCGATTATCACAAGTTCGCGCCCGATCTGGTGGAACAGCTGGAGGCGGCCGTCGCGCGGACCGCCAACAATCAGGGGCTCACGGCCGTTCTGGCCCTGAATTACGGCGGTCAGGACGAAATCGTGCGCGTTGCCCGGCGCATGGCGGAGGCGGCGAAGGCCGGGACGCTGGATCCGGCGGCGATCGATATCGATCTGATCGACGATCATCTCGACACGGCCGGCCTGCCGCCGCTGGATCTGATGATCCGCACCTCGGGCGAAGTGCGGCTCTCCAATTTTCTGCTGTGGCAGGCGGCCTATGCCGAACTGCTGTTTACCGACACGCTGTGGCCCGATTTCGATCGGGCGGCGCTGGAGGATGCGCTGGCGGCCTTCGGCGCGCGCGAGCGCCGCTTCGGCGGCCGCTGACGGATCATGGCGGGGACCGGCGTGTCCGATCTCAAGACACGGGCGCTGGCGGGGCTGGTCGCAGCCGCAGTCGCGCTCGGCGCGCTGGCGGCGGGCGGCTGGCTGCTGTGGGCGTTCGTGACGGTCGTCGCGGTGATCGCGCTGGCGGAATGGTGCGGGCTGGCGGGCGCGCATGTCGCCCGCGCGGCGATCGCGCTGGTCCTGCTCGCTGGCGTGCTGATCCTGTCGTCTCCGGGTTCCTGGGGGCCGGAGCGCGATACGGTGGCCGTTCTTTCCATCGCGGCGATCGTGGCCGCGATGATGGTGGGCAGTTCGCGCATCGGCTGGGGCCTCGTCTATGCGGGCGCGCCGGCAATCGCCCTCCTGTTCCTGCGCGGGCTGCCGCAAGGCTTCGCGATGGCGTTGTGGACGATCGTGATCGTGATCCTCACCGATACGGGCGCCTATTTTTCCGGCCGCGCCATCGGCGGCCCGAAGCTTTCGCCGAAACTGAGCCCCAACAAGACGTGGGCCGGGCTGGTCGGCGGCATGGCGGCGGCGCTGATCGGCGGCGCGATCCTTGGCCTGGCCTTCGGTCTGCCGGGGGCGACGTTATGGCTGGGCGCGCCGCTTGCGGTCGTCGCGCAAGGGGGGGATTTGTATGAAAGCGCACTCAAGCGGAAGGCTGGCGTGAAGGATAGCGGGCACATATTGCCAGGCCATGGCGGCATACTCGACCGGATCGATGGCCTGATCCCCGTCGCCACGCTGGTGGCGGCGCTGGTGGCCGGAGGCGTGCTGTGACGGAAGGTCCGCGTTCCGTCACGATCCTCGGCGCGACCGGATCGATCGGCGCCTCCACGCTGGACCTGATCGAGCGCGAGCCGGAGCGCTTCCGCGTGCGCGCGCTGACGGCCGCGCGCAGCGTGGACAAGCTGGCCGATGCCGCCCGCCGCACGCGCGCCGAGCGCGCGGTGATTCTCGATCCGGCGCTCTATGCGGAGTTGAAGGACGCGCTTTCCGGCAGCGGCGTGGAGGCCGCCGCGGGCGAGGGGGCGATCGTCGAGGCGGCGGCTATGGGCGCCGACTGGACGATGGCTGCGATCGTCGGCACGGCGGGGCTGAAGCCGGTGATGGCGGCGCTGGAGCAGGGCGAGACGGTCGCGCTCGCCAACAAGGAGGCGCTCGTTTCGGCCGGCGCGCTGATGACGCGCACGGCCACCGAGCATGGCGCGACCCTGCTGCCGGTGGACAGCGAGCATAATGCGGTATTCCAATGCTTTCCGCATGGATCCGCAGAGCGCGTGCGAAAGGTGATCCTCACGGCGAGCGGCGGACCTTTCCGGTCGCTGACGCGCGAGCAGATGGCGGGGATGACGCCGGCGCAGGCCGTGAAGCATCCCAACTGGTCGATGGGTGCGAAGATTTCAGTGGATAGCGCCACGCTGATGAACAAAGGCCTGGAGCTGATCGAGGCCTTCCACCTCTTCCCGGTGGGCGCCGATCGGCTGGACGTGCTCGTCCATCCCCAGTCGGTCGTCCATTCGATGGTGGAATATGTCGACGGATCGGTTCTGGCCCAGTTGGGCACGCCGGACATGCGCACGCCGATCGCGCATACGCTGGCCTGGCCGGATCGGATGGAGACTCCGTGCCCCCGGCTGGATCTGGCCGCGATCGGCCGGCTGGACTTCCAGGCGCCCGATTTCGATCGCTTCCCCGCGCTGGGCCTCGCGATGGATGCGATGCGGGAGGGGGGCGCCGCGCCCGCCATCCTGAACGCCGCCAACGAGATCGCGGTGGCGGCATTTCTCGCCGGGCGGATCGGCTTCCTCGATATCGCCTTAATCGTGGCGAAAGTGCGCGACAGCTATATTGCGATCCGGCCGGGATCGATCGAGGATGTTCTGGCGATCGACGCGGAGGCGCGCGTTCGCGCCTGTGCCTTTGTGGAGTCGCTTGCCCGATGATGGCCATACCGAGCATCCTGCTGGCCCTGTTCGGCTTTGTCGTGGTGATCGGGCCGCTCGTCTTCCTGCACGAGCTGGGCCATTATTTCGTCGGTCGCTGGTTCGGCGTGCATGCCGAGACCTTCTCGATCGGCATGGGGCGCGAGGTGACCGGCTGGACGGACAGGCGCGGCACGCGCTGGCGCGTCTCGCTGCTGCCGCTGGGCGGCTATGTGAAGTTTGCGGGTGATATGGGGCCGGCGGGTCGCACCGATCCGGCATGGCTGGCCCTGCCGCCGGCCGAGAAGGCCCGGACATTCCAGGCGCAGCCGCTGTGGCAGCGCTTCCTGATCGTGCTGGCCGGCCCGCTCACCAATTTCCTCGTCGCAATCGCCATCTTCGCGGGCTTCTTCGCCGTCTATGGCGTGCCGCAGACGCCGGCCGTGATCGAGCGCGTCGTCGAAAAATCGGCGGCGGCGAAGGCGGGTATCCTGCCGGGTGACCGGATCGTCGCAATCGACGGGCGCGCCATTTCGCGCTTCGAGGAGCTGGCCGTCTATGTTTCGGTGCGCCCGGGCACGCCGATGGCGCTGGATGTGGAGCGCGGCGGGCGGATGATCGCGCTTTCCGCCACTCCGGCCGTGCGCCAGATCACGGACGATCTGGGCAATCCGCAGCGCCTGGGCCTGCTGGGCGTGACGCCGGGGCGGGAGATTTATGAACGGCGCGGTCCTGCGGGCGTGATCGGGGCGGCCGTGCGCGAAACGGTGCAGACCGTGCGGACGATGGTGGACGTCATCGGCCAGATCGTGACGGGGCGGCGACCGGCCAAGGAATTGGGCGGCCCGATCCAGATCGCGCGCTATTCGGGCGAGACCGTTTCCTTCGGTATTGTCGCGATCATCCACTTCATGGCCCTGATTTCGATAAATCTGGGGTTCATCAATCTCTTGCCAATTCCCATGCTCGATGGCGGGCACCTCCTTTTCTACATGATCGAGGGCGTCAGCCGCCGGCCCCTGCCGGAACGTGCCCACGATTGGGCGTTTCGTTCAGGTCTGGCGATGCTGCTTGGCTTCATGGTGTTCGTGACGATCAATGATCTCGGCTCGCTCGGCCTCTGGCGGACGCTTGCCGGCTTGATCGGCTGAACGGGATGGGGCAGGGCGGTGCGCCGGAAGAGGGGCCCCGGCACTGCTTTCGAAATTAAGGGCGGACGGGTGAAGTTTCAGAACAATACGGGTGCACGCCGCTACGCTTCGGCTTTCCTGATCGGCACGGCCTTTGCGGGCGTGCCGGCCATCGCGCAGCGCCCGGCCCGCACGCCTGTCCCGGCCACGCCCGCGGCGCCGCCGCCGGCCGCCGCGCTTCCGCCGACGATCGGCGGCACGATCCATTCGATCAACGTGACCGGCAATCAGCGCCTGGAGGCGGATACGGTCCGCTCCTACATCAAGCTTTCGGCAGGGCAGACCTATACGGCGGCCGATCTCGATCAGGCGCTGAAGGATCTCTACGCATCCGAACTGTTCGCCGACGTGACGATCGCCGGCGCGGACACGGGCAATATCGTGCTCCAGGTGCGCGAAAATCCGGTGATCAACCGGATCGTGCTGGAGGGCAACAAGCGGATCAAGGAAGACAAGATCCGCCCCGAGATCAAGCTCGCCCCGCGCCAGATCTTCACCCGATCCAAGACGCGCGCGGACGTGGCGCGCATCATCGAACTGTATAAGCGCCAGGGCCGCTACGCCGCCACGGTCGAGCCGAAGATGGTGCAGCTCGACCAGAATCGCGTCGATGTCGTCTTCGAGATCCACGAGGGGCCGAAATCGCGCATCCGCAAGATCAACATCATCGGCAACGAGAAATTCTCGGACGGCCGCCTGCGCGGCGAGATGGTGACGAAGCAGAGCGGCATCACGAAGATCTTTTCCGGCGGCACGAGCTATGATCCCGATCGTCTGGCCTATGACCAGCAGAAGATGCGTCAATTCTACCTGACGCAGGGTTATGCCGATTTCCATGTCGTTTCGGCCGTGGCGGAGCTCACGCCCAACAAGCGCGACTTCATCGTCACCTACGTGGTCGAGGAAGGCGAGCGCTACAAGTTCGGCAAGATCGATCTGGAAAGCCAGATCCGCGATCTGAAGCCGGATACGCTGAAATATCTGATCCGCTTCAAGCAGGGCGACTGGTATAACGCGAAGATCGTCGAGGATACTGTCGACACGATCACCGAGACGGCCGGCCTGCTGGGCTATGCCTTCGCCGACGTGCGCCCGGATTTCCGCCGCGACAAGGATACGCTCACCATGGGCGTCACCTTCCAGGTCGCCGATGCGCCGCGCGTCTATGTCGAGCGGATCGATATCAACGGCAACACGATCACGCGCGACAAGGTCGTCCGCCGCGAATTCCGCCTGGCGGAGGGCGATGCCTTCAACGGCTTCCGCGTGAAGCGCTCGCGCGATCGCATTCAGAGCCTGGGCTTCTTCCAGGACAAGCTGGAAATCGGCCAGAAGCAGGGTTCGACGCCGGACAAGGTGATCCTCGAGGCCAATCTGGAAGAGAAATCGACTGGCCAGCTCCAGGTTTCGGCCGGCTATTCCAGCCTCGAAAAGTTCATCGTCAACGCCTCCATCACCCAGTCCAACTTCATGGGCAAGGGGCAGGAAGTGCGCACCAGCGTCGACTATTCGGTCTATTCGAAGTCGGTTTCGGTCGGCTTCACGGAGCCTTATCTGTTCGACAAGTCGATCGCGCTGGGCGTGGACGTGTTCCGTCGCGATCTGAACTCGTTCAATTATGTGAACGACAATCGCAACACGACCTACAGCCAGGTCACCACCGGCTTCCAGGTGCGCGCCGGCCTGCCGCTGACCGAATATTGGAGCCTCGCGCTGCGCTATGGCCTGAGCTACGACAAGGTCAGCCTCGATAAGAGCAGCTTCTATTCTTATTACACGACCGATTCGAGTGGCAATTCGGTTCTGACCAACAACTTCCAGTGCGATCCGCTTCTTGCGGGCCGCTATCTCTGTGATTCCATTGGCAATCGTCTGACCTCGTCGGTGGGCTACAGCATCGTCTATGACAATCTGAACGATCGCCGTCGCCCGACTGCGGGGCGCAGGCTCGTGCTGAGCCAGGATTTCGCCGGCCTGGGCGGCAGCGTCCGCTACATCCGCACCCGCGCCGAGGGCCACCAATATTATCAGGTGCTCAAGGGCATGATCCTCTCCATCAACGGGGAGGGCGGCTATATCTATTCGCTCAACAAGAGCCGCGGCGCGAATATCGACAAGGTGCGCCTGACCGACCGGTTCTTCCTCGGCCAGCCCGAATTCGCCGGCTTCGACATTCGCGGCATCGGCCCGCGCGTGCTGCGCGTGCCCTATGATGCCGATGGCAATCCGGTCAACGATCGCAGCCAGATGTCGGACGACGCGCTGGGCGGCCGGGCCTATTACATGGCCAAGCTGGATCTGGAGCTGCCGCTGGGCAATGGCGCGCGCGAACTGGGCCTGCGCCCCTCCATCTTCGCGATCGCGGGTTCCGTCTTCGGCCTTACCCGGCCGGCGACGACCAACATCCCGGTTTCCGGCCAGTTCCGTGCGACCCCGAATGCGGACGGCACGCTCACCTGCTATAACAGCACCAGCGGCGTTTCGCAGACCGTGCCCTCCGGCACGACAAGCTGCTCGGAGGGCTTCTCGCTCGTCGGCACCAGCATCGCCGGCTTCCAGGAAGTCTATGTCGGCAATACGTGGAAGCCGCGCATCTCGGTGGGCTTCGGCGTGAACTGGAATTCGCCGTTCGGCCCCTTCCGCATCGATATCGCCAAGGCGCTCGTCAAATATGCCGGGGACGATCCCAAGCTCTTCACTTTCAACGTAGGGACGCAATTCTGATGTTCAGCACTTTCAAGCGCGCGGCCGTCGCCGCGCTCCTCGCGGTGGCGATCACGCCGCCGGTTTTTGCGCAGGCCGCCACGGGCGGGATCCTCACGATCGACATTGATCGCCTGTATAGCGACAGCGCCGCCGCCAAGAATGCGCAGACCCAGCTCGTCACGCGCTATCAGGGCCCGCAGCAGCAGGCGAATGCGGCCTTCGAATCGGCGCGCACCGCCTATCAGACGCAGATCCAGGCCGCGCAGAAGACGCTCGGGCCGAACGGCGATCCCTCCAAGCTCCCGGTCGCGACGCAGCAGGCGATCGGACAGGCCGAGGACAAGCTGGGCGAGGCGCGCAACCAGGCGATGGCCGTGCAGCAGGCGATCCAGGATTCGGCCGCCTATGTGCGCGAGCAGATCATCCAGGCCGTGGTTCCGCTCGCCGAGCAGGTCCGCGCCCAGCGCAAGGCCGCGCTCGTCGTGCCGCGCGGCACCGTGCTCGCCGCCGATCCGGCCGGCGACGTGACGGCCGCCGTGCTGCCGCTGCTCGATCAGAAGCTGACGGCGGTGCAGATCGTGCGTCCGCAGCCGACCGCGCCCGCCGCCGCCCCGGCCGCCGGTGCCGCTCCGGCGCCTGCCGCCGCCGCTCCGGCCAAGCCGCAGCCGCAGGGTCGCTAAGCCACGATGAGCGATGCGGAACGCCCCGATATCGGCCCGTTGGATATCAAGCGGGTCATGGCGGCGCTTCCGCACCGCTATCCCATGCTCCTCGTCGATCGCGTCGAGGCGCTGGTGCCGGATCGTTCGATCGTCGCGGTGAAGGCCGTGACGATCAACGAAAGCTTCTTCCAGGGGCATTTCCCCGGCCGTCCGATCATGCCGGGCGTGCTGATCGTCGAGGCGCTGGCGCAGGCCGCCGGCGTGCTCGCGGTCGAGAGCCTCGGACTCGCGGGTTCGGGCAAGCTCGTCTATTTCATGGCGATCGACGAAGCGAAGTTCCGCAGCCCGGTGGAGCCCGGCGTTCTGCTGAAGCTTGAAGTGGAATTCGTCCAGAAGCGAGCGACGGTCTGCAAGTTCGCCGGCAAGGCGCTGATCGATGGCAAGGTGGTGGCGCAGGCCAATTTCACCGCGATGATCGCCGATCCGCCGAAGGATGCCTGAGCGAGGGCTTCGCTCTCCGGCGGCCCTTTCCTTTTGTCGCGTCCGCCTGTAAGGGCGCCGCTTCCCTCCGGCTGGTCGGTAACCAGCCATTTCAGGAGCATGAGATTATGAAGCAGGGCATCCACCCCGATTATCACGTCATCAAGGTCCAGATGACGGACGGCACCACCTACGAGACGCGCTCCACCTGGGGCAGCGAGGGCGAGACGCTCCAGCTCGACATCGATCCGACGGTGCATCCGGCCTGGACCGGCGGCCGCAGCCAGCTGCTGGATCAGGGCGGCCAGGTCGCGCGCTTCAACAAGCGCTTCGGCGGCCTCACGCTCGGCAAGAAGTAAGCGACAATCCCCGGTTCGACCGGGGGCTTCGCGGAATGAAGCGGTCGGCCTTGTGGCTGGCCGCTTTTTCTTTTGGGCCTTCCTCGCCGCGCCGCACATTGTCCCGCCGCGCGCGCGCTGATATTGCGCTGCACAATGACAATTGAGACTGTCCGCAAGCTGATGCGCCTCGCCTTCTGGGCGTCGCTGCTGTTCGCCTATGTCTGCGCGGTCATTCCGGGTGGTCCGGAGATCGGCCATAGCGACAAGGACGGGCATGCTCTGGCCTTCATCACGCTTGCACTCTTCGCGCGCCTCGGCTGGTCGCGCGGGCGGGCGGCATGGATCGCGCTGGCGCTGCTGCTGTTCGGCATCTTCATCGAGCTGAGCCAGGCGACGCCGCTCGTGCATCGCGATGCCGATGTGTGGGATGTCGTGGCCGATGCGGTGGGGATCGTCGCGGGGCTGGTGATCGGATCGATCGGGCTGTTCGTCTTCCGCAGGCAATCCGCCACGGCCGACAAAGCGGGGCGGCAGACGCTCTAGGGCGATATCGAAGCAGGCGAAATTGGCCGCCGGCCCGGTTGGCGTGGCGGGAGGATATTCCGGAGTGGCCAATCCGGTCCGACGGAAACGAAAGCCGCTTCAGCCAAAGGCGCGGTGAAAGCCGTAGCGCGCGAGATCCCAGTATGTGCGGGGGCGCTTCGCGAGCCGGAAAGCCTCGCGCGCATCGCGCCACGCGCCGATCCTGTCCCCCATTGCGAGCCGGATCCGCGCCGAGGAATGGAAATAGAAATCGTCATAGGGCCGCTCCCGCTGCGCGCGGAGCACCTGTTCCAGCGCTTCGGCGTGGCGCCCCGCGAAGAACAGGGCGCGGCTGAGCGAGAGCACGAAGATCGGGTGCGGCGAGATCGCGACCGCTTCCTCATGCGCGGCGACCGCCTCGTCATACTGGCCGAGATCGTGCAGCCGCATTCCATATTGATGCTTGATCGCGGCATTGCCGGGCGACATGTCGACCGCTCGCGCGGCAATGTCCCGCGCCTTCAGCCTGTCACCGCCGGGGAGGCGTGATCCATATTCGACCAGCCACATCGAGGATTCCTCGCGCCGCGCCTCGAATTCAGCGCGGATGGCGGCCGGATCGGCCGCACCCGCCAGGAAGGACAGCGCCATCTTCTGCAACAGGTGCAGTTCGGCCAGCACGGTCGTCACCGGATGGCCCGCATGATCGAGGCGCAGCATCGTGACCTTCACGTCGCGCCCGATCCGTTCGGCATGGAGGGCGTCCAGCGCGATCGTCGGATCGAAGGCGATCACGATATTGGCCCGGCAGGCGAGCGCGCCATTATGCTCGGGCAGGAAGGTGATGCGCCTTTGATCCCACCACCAGCGCCGATCCGCCTTCACCACGCGCGGATCGATCGAATATTGGGGGGAGAGGGAAAGAACGTCGGTGGCCCCGATCGCATCGGCGAAGCGCAGTGCGGCATAGCCGCCCATGCTGGAGCCATAGGCGAGAACGCGCTCCGCCCCGTTCACCGCCGCGCGGATCACGGCCAGCACCTCGCCAATCTCGGGATATTGATACCAGTCGTTGCCCGAACTCAGCACGTGGATGCCGGTGAAACCCTCGCGCGTGAAGAAGGTCTCGCCGAAGCCGATCCGGCCGAAGCCGGGCTCGTCATGATAGGATTCGAACGTCACGACCTGATGACGGCCATCGCCCACCGCGATCCGGCGCACTTCCACATGATCGGACCGGAACAGGATTTCGGGCATGCCGGGACCCGGAACTTCCGCGTCTATGATCGTTTGCGCCGTCAACTCGTCAATGCCGTTACCGTTGCTGGATCGTCCAACGCTCTGTGGCGATTTTGGTTACGATCGCGTTTGCCTGCGTTGCCCGTCCGTACGCATGGAAGCAAGCCCCGAGAAGGCGCTGCGCGGCTGTGCATGCGGGCATGACGGCGTCCGCCAGCGGCGCTCTCGGGCTCCACACATGACAAAGTATTGCTGCGCGTCCCGTTCGGGCTGCTCCGGCTCGCATGGCTGTTAACGCCATGATAGGCGACCTGTCTGGCCGAGGGGGGCTCGGCCTGCAGGGGGGAGTGTCGCTTATGCGCAGAATTATGTGTGCCGTTGTCGCGGCGGTATCGGTTGCCGGATCGCAGGCTGATGCCGCGATCGTCGTTTCGGCGGGCGGGATCACCGATCCGACCAATTTCGTGTCCTTCACCACTCTGCCGAGCCCGCACATGCTGAGCAACACGGCCTTCATCGAAGACGGCGTATCGGTGACGCATGTGGGCAGCGGGACGATCATCGGCGCGCTTCCGTTCGGTGACGGTCCGTCTTTCTATCCGAATGGCGGGGGTATCGGCTATACATCGATCAAGCTCGTCAGCGGCCTGGCCTTCGAAGGCATACAGTTCGAGGCTGTGTCCGGCTCCGGCCAGACGCCGAACCTCGTCTACTCGCTTCTCCTCAATGGCAGCGTCGTGGCAACCGGCTCGGCGGGGGCCTTGCCCATCTTCTCCTCCAGCACACCGCGCACGATCGCGCTGACGGGAGACGCCGGCGAGACATTTGACGAGGTTCGTCTGGCGACGGGGGCGGGGGATGTCTTCTCCCTGAACGGCCCGAACTATCTCAACATCGATTCGATCGCTCTCGGATCGCTCTCGGCCGTTCCGGAGCCGGCGGGCTGGGCGATGTTCATCGGGGGCTTCGGCATGATCGGCGGCGCGATGCGCCGGCGCCAGCGTATCTCCGTCCGTTACGCCTGATCCCTTCCGGTTTCTGGGGCGTGGGCGCCGCTGGTCCCGTGATCGGCGGCGTCTGCGATTATTCCGCACCTTGGCGAGGCCGAGCGATCGCCGCCCGTCTCTCAATCGGCGGGGCGATCGGGTGCGGTCATGAGCAGGCCGATCCGGTCGTTGCGCGGATCGTCCGGGCGCAGGCCGGGCAGGGGCTGCCCTGCGCCGCGCGTCGAAACAGACAGTCGATCCGCCGAAATTCCTTCCTCCACGAGCATTGCCCGCGCCCGCTCCGCATGGGCATGGCTCAGCGCCATGTCGGCGGCCGGATTGCCGCTGGCGGCCGCATGACCGACGATTTCCACCTTCACCGCGGGGGATCCGGCCAGCATCGCGACGAGCCGTGTCATGCGCGCCCTGGTCTCCGGGGTCGGCTCGTCCGTATGGCCCACGAATTGCCGGCCGCCGACCTCGAAATAGCGGCGGGTGGATTTCGGATCGGCCAGCCAATCCGCCAGCGCGCGCGCGATCGTGCCGTTGGGCGCGAAGATCGGCGTGCCATCGCCGAGGATGGCCACCTTGCCGCCGAAATCCTGCGCGGGCGCGCTGATGACCGGATGGCGCGCCTCCTGGCAGCTCTTGATGCCGAGCAGCGCCGCCACGCCGACGAGAACGAACAGCAGAAGAAAGAGAAGCCGCGTCATCCGGATTTCTCGATGCTCTGAAGCTCGCGACGGCAGGCTTCGCTGAAGATCAGGAAGGGATCGAGGCCGCCATCCGCCGCGAACTGGTGCAATTCGCGCAGGGAGCGGTTGGGCGCCAGATAGGCGCTGGCGACGGAGGCCAGCACGCGTTCCGCCGCGTCGATCACATGGCCGGTGGAGATGAGGCGCATCCGCGCGAGGATCGCATAGAGGCCGACGAGATCGCTCACATCATCCCGCTCATGCCCCAGCGCATCGCCGAACAGGCGCGCGGATTCGCGGATGAATTCGACATAGACGGTCTCGCGCCGGCTGCGCTCGGCCGAGACGATCCTCTCGCGCAGCTGCGCCCGCTGCGTCATCCAGGTGGTGGCGAAGGAGGTGAAGCCACCGATCGCCGCGCCCGCCAGGCCGACCGTTGCCGTGAAGATGGACCCGTCCACATCTGCCCCCTTCGCCATCCGTGGCAGACGGATCATTGCGCGGCGCGATGCGATCGCCAAGGGGGCAAAGAGGCGTCAGTGCTCCCGGTTCGAAGCGGACAGGAAGCCGATCTCGCCATCCTCGATCCGCACCGCCGATAATATTCCCGTCTCGTAGGCGCCCGTATCGATCCCGATCCGATGCGGCCTGACCTCCGCCTTGCCATCGATCCACGTATGCCCGTGGACGATGATCCGCTCGACGGGGCGCTCATTCTCGATCCAGTCGTCACGGATCCACAGCAGATCGCGCCCATCCTGCTCCTCGAGCGGTACGCCCGGCCGGATGCCGGCGTGGACGAACGCATATTCGCCGATGCCCACCATCAATTCCAGGCTCTCGAAGAATTTCAGGTGCGAGGCCGGCATATTTTCAAGCAGATCATCACGAGCCCGGCAGTGTTCGGCCGCACTCGCATCCGCCCCGGGCGCGGCGACCCCATAGGAGTTCAGCGTTTCGGCGCCCCCGAACCGCATCCAGCCGGCCGCCGCTGCCGGATCGGCCAGATAGTCCAGCAGCACCTGTTCGTGATTGCCCTTCAGGCAATGGAGATCGAACGGGCCGTGCCGCTTCAGCCACCAGAGCGCATCCACCACCTGGCGCGAGGCGGGGCCACGGTCGATATAGTCGCCACAAAAGATCAGGGCGACGCGGCGCCCATCGGCCCGGCCGGCCGCATCGTCCGATATCTTCGCCAGAAGGGCACGAAGCTGATCGTAACAGCCGTGGATGTCGCCAACGGCGTAGATCAGTCGCCCGAAAACGCTGCCGACCGGGCCGGCGGCCTTGGCCTCATCAGGAAGCATCCGCGATATACTCCCGCCCGGCTCCCTTCGCGTCCTGGCCGAGATCGCGCAGATCGCGCGACATTTCGCGATATTCGGCCACGACCCGATCCGGATCGGTGAGGGTTTTGCGACCGAACCTGGCCCAGCGTGCCCGGTAGTGGGACAGGGTGCGGCGGCTCACGCCCGCGCGCACGGCACCGGCATAGGCGCTTCGCAACACATCGTCCGCCGCGACGATCCGGGGATGCATGCAGCGGGCGCGATCCATCCGGATGGTGCCGTCGCAATCGTCCGAATTCTTCACATAGCTCGCGAGCATCACCCGTTCGCGCCGCGCCGGAGTGGCGGGACGCGAGACATGCACGGCCTTCACCGGCCCTGGCGCCATCGCCGCCGGGCCGCCGATCGCATCGGCTTGCCCGGTCGCGGCCCGCCCCCCGATCGTTGCCTGCGCCGCGATCGGGGATGCGCCGGGTTCGCGAGGGGTTTCCGGAAGGCCCGGCGAGGCCATCAGGGCAGGCCCTGCCGTTTCGATCTGCCGCACGGCGGCATCGGCGGGCTTCCCATAGCCGGAGGGCGCGGGCCTTGTGCGGAGAAGCATCACGCTGCCCATAAGCGCCGTCACGGCCAGCGCCACCGCAACGGCCGGCCGGTTCATCGCGCGGCGGCGTCTGGCATTGGCCCTGATCGGCATGATCCTCACAGCGGTCGGCCCCCGGATACGCCCCGTATCCGAACTGGCGAAGATCGCCGCCATGTCCTTCCGGACGGATGTCTCCGAAGCCTCCGGTAGCGGGGCGTTCGGGCGATCCCTTTTGTTCAACGTGTTACAGCTCCGGCACGGGGCGGACGAAATATGCTGCACACACGACTCTCTGCGCCGGAGAAGGATCCAACGCTTCGTCTTGCCAGCGCCTCATCTCGGATTGTTTTGGGGGCAAGGGGCGGGCGGTTAAAGCGCGTTCGCGCGGCATAGTTTGGCGGGTGGCGCAGGTTTTGAACCCACGGTGGTCATCATAGCTGCCGCGCGTCTGGCGTAAGCGCTTGATACGCTTCACCGAGCAAAGTTCGACCGGCGGCGTGATAAGCCGGTGGTAAGCTGCACCGATGATTGCCTGTAGGATGCGGCGCGATCTTAGCTATACCGAGCGTGACATGGCCGAGCAGATTCCCATCAACCCCGCTTTGCTGGTCTGGGCGCGCGAGCGTGCGGGACTGTCCAATATCGAGGCCACCGAGAAGTTCCGACGCTTCGACGAATGGGAGGCCGGCGAATCCGCTCCTACTTACGCTCAGCTTGAACAGCTGTCCGACGCGCTGAAGGTGCCCATCGCGGTCTTCTTTTTTCCCGAGCCACCAAACGTACCATCAATCAATGAGACGTTTCGGACGCTACCAGAGGCGGAGTTGGATCGGCTGCCAAGTCGTATTCGCCTGCTGATGCGGAAGGCAAAAGCGTTCCAGTTAAATCTTGCTGAGCTAACTGGCGGCCGTAACCCGTCAGAGCGGCTCATCACGCGCGATCTGGAGTTCAAGCCGCGGGTCAACATAACAAATATGACCACGGCGGTCCGAGAATATATCGGGGTGTCGCTCGAGGATCAACGCGGTTGGCGTGACGCCGAGACCGCGATGAAACAGTGGCGCGCGGCGCTTCAACAGGTCGGCGTGTTCGTATTCAAGGACGCGTTTCGCGTCCGCGATCTCTCGGGCTTCTGCTTGTATGACGATCAATTTCCAGTCATCTACGTCAACAATAGTGCGACTAAAACCCGACAAATATTCACTTATTTCCATGAGCTTGCGCACCTTATCTTCCACACGAGCGGAATCGACAAAGTGCGCGATCGGTACATCGATCGATTGGCGGGCGATTCGAAACAGATCGAAGTGCTCTGTAATAGCTTTGCGGCGCAATTCCTTATGCCCGAAGACGCATTTAATTTGGCAGTCGCAGGCCGTAGGGCGGATGAAGCTACGGCAGAAATTATAGCGGCGCAGTTTCACGTTAGTCGGGAGGTCGTGTTTCGTCGCTTCTTCGATCACGGACGCATCGATGAAGCGCAGTACCGCGAAGCCGTGGAGCGATGGACCGCACAGTGGGAAGGCGGCGGTGCTGGTGGTGGCGGCGAGGGCGGCGGCGGCAACCACTATTGGACGAAGTTGTCTTATCTTGGCCGCGAGTACGTCTCGCTAGCGTTGGGTCAGTTTCATCAGAATCGGATTGATGAGACGCAGCTCGCTGAGTTCCTCGACACCAAGCCGAAAAATGTGGGGACGCTTGAAGACTATTTCGGACGGGGAGTGGCGGTCTGATGTACGTCTTCGACACGTCGCCTCTCTCCACGCTCTTCAAGAACTATTACCCCAGCCGGTTCCCTACGCTGTGGGAGCGATTTGACGCGTTGGTAGCGGACTCCAGCATCGTCTCCACGCGCGAGGTCATGCGGGAGTGCCTCGACGGGCCCGTGGAGGCCCTGCGCGATTGGTCAGTCGACAAAAACGACTTCTATCAAATCCCGGTTGCCGCAGAAGGCGCCTTCGTGGCCCAAATCTATGGGGTGGTGCACTTCCAACAAAACATTGAGCAGCAGAAGCTGCTTAAGGGCGGCCGCAACGCAGACCCGTTCGTCATCGCGCTGGCCAACTGTAATGGGCGCACCGTCGTCACGATGGAGAAGGCTAAGCCGAACGGGGCGAAGATACCAAACATTTGCGCGCACTTTGGAATCGCGTGTCTGACGCTTGAGGAGTTCATGGAGCAAGAAGGCTGGCAATTCTGACGGCTGGCGGAAGAGGTGGGATTCGAACCCACGGACGGTTGCCCGTCGCTGGTTTTCAAGACCAGTTCCTTAAACCACTCGGACACTCTTCCCAGCCGGCACGCACCCGCGCCTGACGGCGGGCTTCCGGGCGATCCGGCCACCTGTCCGGACGCTGGCGCTTATCGGGGCAGGCGGGCGCGCGCGCAAGGCCGGCCGTCGCGCGGGCGGGATGTTCGGGGAGACGGGCGCATCCGGCTGTGGCAGGAAGGGGACATGATCGTGCGTTTCCTTGTCTCGGCCCCGGCCCTTGCCGTGGCCCTAGCCATCTCCCTCTCCACATCCGCGCTCGCGCAGGAGGCGCCGCCGCCGGATACGGACCAGCCGACGTCCGCCGAAGCCGCCGCCACGCCGCCGGCCGAGCCGAGCGAGGCGGAGCGTTTCCGTGCCTTCATCACCGGCCTTCGCCCGCAGGCGCTGGCGGCGGGCGTCAATCCGCAGACCTTCGATCGCGAGGTGGCCGATCTCACCTTCGATCCGCGCGTGGTGCGCGCCGATCGCGGCCAGCCGGGCGGCGGGGCCACCAGCCCGGCAACGCCCTCCATCGGCATCAATTTCGCGCCCTACAGGCGTACGCATGTGGAGCCGGTGCGGATCGGGCGGGGGCGATCGCGCTATGGCAGCCTGCGGCCGCAGCTTTCCGCGATCGAAGCGAAGACGGGCGTGCCCGAATCGATCATGCTCGCCATTTACGGCCATGAGACGGGCTACGGCACCTTCACCGGCAATTATGATATCCTCCGCTCCTTCGCGACGCTCGCTTATGAGGGGCGCCGCCGCGCGCTCTTCACGGCCGAATTCATCGATACGCTGAAGCTGATCGACCGGGGCTTTCCGCGCTCGCTGCTCAAGGGCAGCTGGGCCGGCGCCACCGGCTATCCCCAATTCCTGCCGAGCACCTATCTGCGCCTGGCGACGGATGGCGATGGCGATGGCAAGGCCGATATCTGGCGCAGCGAGCCCGATGCGCTCGCCTCGATCGGCAATTACCTGACGAATGCCGGCTGGAAGCCGAACGTGCCGTGGGGCGTGCCGGTGGTGGTGCCGTCCACCTTCAGCCGCGCAGGCATCGCCTCGCCGCTCGCGAGCCCGCGCTGCCCGCGCGTCCATGTCCGCCTCAGCCGCTGGCTCACGATCGCGGAGTGGCGGGCGAAGGGCATCATGATCGCGGGCGCGCCCGTGCCGGCGGACAATGAGATGGCGACGCTGATCGAGCCGGACGGGCCGGGGCAGACCGCCTATCTGCTGACGACCAACTATCAGGCGATCCTCGATTATAATTGCTCGAATTTCTATGCGCTCTCGGTGGGCCTGCTCGCCGACGAAGTGATGCGGCCGGCGGAGTAGGGTGATCCTGGCCCGGCTTTCCCGTCGCCACCCCGGATCCGCTCCGGGGGCCGCGCGCCGGCCCGGCCCGGGCCGTGGGAAGATGCCGCGACTTGGGCACACGAACGAGCCTGTCATGATGGGGCGGGCATGGGCCGCCATCCTCCCGGCCGCCTTGCTGCTGGCATCCTGTGCGGGCCATCGCATGGTGCCGGACATGCCGGTGAAGATCGGCCGGCCCTATCAGGTGCGCGGCAAGACCTATGTTCCCGCCGACGACACCGGTTATGACGAGGTGGGCCTCGCATCCTGGTATGGGCCGGGGCAAAGCGGGCGCACCGCCAATGGCGAGAAATTCAAGCGAAACCGCGTGGGCGCCGCGCACAAGACCTTGCCCTTGCCCTCCTATGTGGAGGTGACGGCGCTTGCGACCGGGCGGCGGATCATCGTGCGCGTCAACGATCGCGGGCCTTTCGTGGACGGCCGCATCATCGATCTTTCTAAGGGGGCGGCGGAGCAACTGGGAATCCTGCGCGCGGGCACGGCGCGGGTGCGCGTCCGCCGCGTCTATCCGGGCGAGAAAGTGAGGCGCGACCTGCGATCGGGACGGGCGGCGGAGCCTTTGGAGAGCGTGGCGCCACTGCGGTGAGGCGGCGCCTCTAGCGACTGCTGATCTGGCGCTCGGCGGCGGCCTTCCCCTGAAGGCTGCCCCGCCGGCCAGGTGCCAGATCGAGCGCGGCCTCGAAGGCGCCCAGCGCCTCGTGCGGCTTGCCGGTCAGGAGGAACAATTCGCCCAGTTGTTCGCGCGCGGGCACGATCGGGCCGGGCGTGAGCGGCAGCTTTTCCAGTCCATCCTCTTCATCGGCCGCCGCCGTCATCGTCGCGATCGCCGCCTCACGATCGCCCGCGGCCGCGAAGCGCCAGGCCTGTGCGGATTTCAGCAGCGTATCGACCTGCGCCGTCCAGTAACTGTCGTTCGCCGCGCGCAGGGCCTCGCGGCACTTCTGAAGCTCGGCGATGTCGCCGTCTGCCGCGGCGGGGGGCCGCGCGCGCAGCTTGCCGAGCGCGCGCGCCCACCAGACGAGGGCCGCCACCTGAGGCGTGGAATTCGCTATGGGCGTAAGCTGCGAGGCGCTGGCCCAATCGTGCGTTTCGACGGCAAGGCGAACCGGCATCGCATTGCCCGCATAGCCGATCTTGAAGCCGGCACCCGACAGGCCGGTGATCGCGTGGAGATCGGCGACCTCGTGCGCGGCGCTGGCTGCGTCGCCACGTTGCAGATAGGCGTAGGTCAGATAATCCATCGCATGAAGCTGTTCGCCCACATCGCCCTGGGCCTTGGCCGCGTCGCGCGCGGCGATGTTGGATGCGATCGAATCATCCCAGAGGCCCAGCCGCGTGAAGATATGGGACGGCATGTGCAGCGCGTGGGGCGCGGATGGCGCGATCTTCGCATAGAGCCGCGCCGCCGCCAGGCCCTTCGCCGCCAGTTCCGCGCTGTCATAGGCATGGATCAGATAGTGGGGCAGGCCGGGATGATCCGGCTGACGCTTCCAGATCGGCTCAAGAATGGCCGCCGCCCGTTTCTGACGGGCATGGTCGCGATCGCCGGGCGATGCGGTCGCGATCAGGGACAAGGCATGGAAGATCGCGATCTCGTCATCGCGCGGATAATCTCGGGCAAGCTTGGCCATCGCGTCCGAATATCGCATGGCGCGGACCGGCGCGGCGATCCGGTCCGCCTGATCGAAATAGGCGCGCAGCGCGGCAATGAGCGCCCGTTCACGCGCACTCGCCGGGGGCATCGCCTCGGCCAGCGCGATCTCGCGGGCTCCGGCGGCAAGGCCGGCGCCGACCGGTACATCCCAAAGCTGGTGGTAATGCGTCATCGCCCGGCCCCAGTGCGCCACCGCACACGCCGGATCGCGGGCCAGCACGTCCGCAAATCCCATGTCGGCCTGATCGTAAGCGAAGGAGTGCAGCAGTGCGACCGCGCGATCGAACGCCGGCTGCACGGCCGGTGCGCAGCTCGTTGCGAAGTGAACCTTTCCCAGGCGCTCTGGTGCCGGGTGATGCTGATGGTCCTCCTGCGCATGGGCCGGCGGGGCGCATGCGAGAAGCATCAGGATCGCTGCGAGACATCTCCGCATAGGAGCCATCCTCCCGGCCGCTTCCGTCATGCGACGCTTGGGGCATGCCTTGCGAAAGCGCGCCGACCCTATCTCCTCTCCAGCACGTGGCGCAATGCTAATAGATATAGCGATGGAGCCGCAGATAGATATCGCGATGGGGCCGCAGGCGGCGGTCGATCCTTTGACCGGAAGACGGGGGCCTTCCGAAACGAAAAAGGGCGGCCCTGAGGCCGCCCTTCCGGTTGCGCGATGATGCTTCGCCTTATGCGCCGGCCGGCGTCGGTTCGCCCCAGCCGCCGGGGCGACGGCTCTTGGGGATCGACGAACCGCCGATCGAGAGCGAGCGGGGCGCGCGGTCCTTGGGGTCCTCGCGGCCGATATCCTCGCCCGCAATCGCCTTCTTCGATTCGTCGCCCGTGAGCGTCTCATATTCCAGCAGGGCGGTGGCGAGGCGGTGGAGCTGGTCCAGATTGTCGGTCAGCACCTGGCGGGCCTTGGACTCGCCTTCCTCCACCAGACGGCGCACTTCCCCGTCGATCAGGCGCGCCGTCTCCTCGGACATATGCTGGTTGCGAGACACGCTGTGGCCGAGGAACACCTCGTCCTGATTGTCGCGATAGCGCAGCCAGCCGAGCTTCTCGCTCATGCCATATTCCATCACCATCGCGCGGGCCATGTCGGTCGCCTGCTGGATGTCGTTGGAGGCACCCGTGTTCAGCTCGTCCGCGCCATAGATCAGCTGCTCCGCGATACGGCCGCCGAAGCAGAGCGCGAGGCGCGCCTTCATCTGCTTCATCGTCATCGAGTAACGATCACGCTCGGGCAGGTTCCACGTCACGCCCAGCGCACGGCCACGCGGAATGATCGTCACCTTGTGGAGCGGATCGCAGCCCGGGACGTGAAGCGAGACGAGCGCGTGGCCGGCCTCGTGATAGGCGGTCGCCTTCTTCTCGTCCTCGGTCATGATCATGGACTTGCGCTCGGCGCCCATCATCACCTTGTCCTTGGCCTCCTCGAATTCGCGCATGGCGACGAGGCGTTTGCCCTTGCGGGCGGCCAGCAGCGCGGCCTCGTTGACGAGGTTGGCGAGATCGGCGCCCGAAAAGCCCGGCGTGCCGCGCGCGATCGTGCGCGAATTGACGTCCGGGGCGAGCGGAACCTTGCCCATGTGAACGGACAGGATCTTCTCGCGGCCCTCGATATCGGGCTTGGGCACCACGACCTGACGATCGAAACGGCCGGGGCGCAGCAGCGCCGGATCCAGCACGTCGGGGCGGTTCGTGGCGGCGATGATGATGATGCCTTCGTTCGCCTCGAAGCCGTCCATCTCCACGAGGAGCTGGTTCAGCGTCTGCTCGCGCTCGTCATTGCCATTGCCCAGGCCGGCGCCGCGATGGCGGCCGACCGCGTCGATTTCGTCGATGAAGACGATGCAGGGCGCATTCTTCTTCGCCTGCTCGAACATGTCGCGCACGCGGCTCGCGCCGACGCCGACGAACATCTCGACGAAGTCTGAGCCCGAAATGGTGAAGAAGGGCACCTTCGCCTCACCCGCAATGGCGCGGGCGAGCAGGGTCTTGCCGGTACCGGGCGAGCCGACGAGCAGAGCGCCCTTCGGGATCTTGCCGCCGAGACGGGCGAACTTCGAAGGATCCTTCAGGAAATCCACGATCTCCTGCAATTCCTCACGCGCCTCGTCGATGCCGGCGACGTCGTCGAAGGTGACGCGGCCCTGCTTCTCGGTCAGCATCTTGGCGCGGCTCTTGCCGAAGCCCATCGCGCCGGAGCCCGCATTCTTCTGCATCTGGCGCATCACGAAATAGCCGATGCCGAGCAGGATCAGGAACGGGAAGCTCTGGTAGAGGAGGTAGGTCCAGACGGAGGGCTGCTCCTCCGGCCGGGCGCGGAAGGTCACGCCCTTGGCGGTGAGGCGGGAGATCAGGCCGGGATCGTTCGGCGCATATGTCTTGAAGGTCGCGCCGTTCGAATATTTGCCGGCGATCACGCCATTGCCGATATCCGCCTCGCGGACCGAGCCATCCTCCACGCGCGAAAGGAATTCGGAATAGGCGATGCTCTCGCCGCCCGTCTGCCGGCTGCCATTCTCGAACATCGAGACGAACAGAACGATCGCGAGGAGAATGCCGAGCCAGATGGCCAGGCTCTTCATCCAGGGATTCGGTCCTTGCGGGGTCTTGTCTTCGCTCATGCGCGGTTCACAGCCTTGTTCCAGAACAGCCATTATGTAGGAGAGCAGAGGTTAATGGCAATGGAACAAGGGCCGATCGATGCGATCGGCCGGGGGAGCAAGCGCCGATCGACCTGATCGGCGGGGGGAAACGGGCTGGATCAGGCCGATCGGCGGGGCGGGGCGGTCGTGAAGCGCCATGGAGGGCCTGGATCGATGCGCAGGCCGGCGAGCGTCGAGACCTGATTCCCCGCCAGCCGATCGATCAGGCGATCCACTTCGTCTCCGCGTAGCGGCGAGTCGCCGGCGAGCCGCTTCAGGGCCTTCACCAGCAGGCGGCGGCGTAGTTCGCGTGGCAGATCCTGCGCCATCAGCGTGGCGGCTTCGCGATCGAAGCGCGTGTCGAACAGGCTGTCGGCCGTGACGGAGAGCGCTTCCTCGGCCTCCGCCATGTGGCTTGCGACCGATGCCAGCCCCTCCGGATCGGGCCAGCCCGCTGCCAGTCGCGCGCGCACGGCGACGCGATCGAACCGGGGATCGCGGTTTGAGGGATCGTCGATCGCGACGATCCCGGCGCCACGCACGATTCCGGCGAGCAGGCTGCGTCGCCAGCCGAGCAATGGGCGGATCAACTGTACCCCCTCTGCCAGCGATCGCTCGGGCCGGATGCCGGCAAGGCCGGCGACGCCCGCGCCGCGGTCCAGCCGCATCAGCACGGTTTCGGCCTGATCGTCGAGATGATGCGCGGTGGCGAGCGCACCGACGCTTTCGGTGTGCGCCCATCGCGCCATCGCCGCATAGCGCTCGCGCCGGGCAGTGGCCTGCAGGCCGGCGGGGTCGTCCGCCACCGTAACCCGCAATATGCTGTGGGGTACGGAGAGCGCCTCGCAGATTTCGGCCACGAACTGCGCCTCGCCGGCTGCCTCCGGGCGAAGGCCATGATCGACGGTGACAGCGGCGATCCGGCCCGGAAGCGCGGCGGCGGCGAGCAGCAGGAGCGCGAGACTGTCCGGCCCGCCCGATACGGCGACGGCCAGTGTTTCGCTCCGGGATGGACGCAGCCGCGCCAGGTCCGCCTCGAACCGGGCGACATGATCCGGGGCAGGCGGCGCGATCGTCGCGGCCGCCCCCTCCGTCACTTGCAGGAAGCGGCCTTCTTCGCCGCCGGTAGCCGGCCTTTCAGCGTCGCCGAAAGCGTCGTGCCATAGACCTGCTCCAGCTCGCCATAGGCCTTGCAGGCATCGGCCGGCTTCTTCAGATCGGTCAGCGCCTGGCCGAGATAGAAGAGGCTGTCTGGCGCGCGCTCGCCACGCGGATCGGTCTGGTAATTCGCATAGAAGGTCTGCGCGGCCATGGCCGGCGTGCCGCCATCCAGCTGCGCGCGGCCCAGCAGGTTGCGCGCATAGCTGGCGCGCTTGTGCTTCGGATATTTCTTGATCATCGCCTGAAGCGCCACCTGCGCCTCGGGGAATTTCTTCTGCTCCCACAGGCGATAGCCGGCCATATAGGCATCCTCGCCCGCATCGCCGGTGGAAGGTGCGGCGGGCTCCGCCGCTGCGGGAGCGCTCGGCGCGGGCGCCGGGCCGGGATCGAGCGGCATGGGGGCGGGGCGGGTGCCGCCACGCGGCGGCCTGGCGGCGGGCGCGTCGATCGCGGGGGCGGGGCCGGCCGGGGGCTGCGCGCCGCCTTCGAGCGCCTTCAGCCGCGCATCGAGATCGGCGCGATCCTTCGCCTCGGTCTGGGTCAGCAGATCCAGGCGATGCTGGTTCTCCTCGATCTGCCCCGTGATGCGGGCCAGCTCGCGCTCCATCGTTTCCACCCGTGCGGTGAGATCGCGCACCGCCTGATCGGAAGGCGCGCGCTGGATCGGCGCGGCATTGGCGGCGGGCGGCGCGATTTCAGGTTCGAAGAAGGCCGGGCTTCCGCCGGGGAAGACCTTGCGCTGGACGGCCTTCATCTCCTTTTCCAGCTTGTCGACGCGCGGCGCGATCTTGTCGGCGCTCTGGGCCAAAGCCGGCGTGGCGACGGTAGCGAGCAGGCAGGCGAACGTCAGCGAACGCAGATACATGGAACAATGTCTCTCAATTCTGTCGGATGGTCCGCTCCAGCATAGCGCGGATGAGCGCGGGATGAAGCGGAACCGGATCAGTTCGGCGCGGCCTGCGGCGCGACGGCGGCAGCAGCCGGCGGTATCGCCGCCGGAACGCCGGTATCGGCCGGTGCGGGGGGCGAGACCCGTTCCAGCAGGGCGGCGGCCTTCAGGCTCACGTCACGCACCCGCTGCTCGGGCGGGCCGAGCGGCGGAATGATCGTATCACCCACCGTCACCTTCAGCGCGTTGGGCCGGCCCGTCAGCAGGCGGGGATCGGTGGCTTCGGCGGGGATGGCGAAGCTCTTGCCGGTATCCAGCATGCCTTCGAACAGCTTGGCGCCGCTCGGCTCGCTGATCCGCAGCCAGACCGGGGATTCCGCCGTCAGCACCACCGCGCCACCTGTCGCAACCAGGGCAGGCGCCGTCGCCGCGGGCACGGCGGCCGGAGCAGCTGGCGCCGGAGTGGGGGCAGGTGCCTGATCCGAAGCGGCGGCCGCTACCGCGACGGGATCCTCGCTGCGCATGCCGCGCCAGTAGAGGAAACCCAGCACCAGGATGGCTGCCACGAGCAGGCTGGCCCAGGCGATGCCGCGCGTGGGTGTGCGCGCCGGATCGGCCGGCTCATAGACTTCGCGGAAGGCCGGGCGCGGCGCGGCCTCGGTCAGTTCCGCGCGGAATTGCTGCGCCAGTGCCTGTCCGTCTAGCCCCAGCATCCGGGCATAGGTCTTGACGAAGCCGGAGCTGTAGGTGGCGGCGGGCAGACCGCGATGATCGTCGCTCTCGATCGCGGTAAGATGGCGCGTGGGAATGCGCGTGCGCTCGGCGACATCGCCAAGGCTAAGGCTCTGCGCTTCACGCGCCGCACGGAGCTGACCACCGACCGTGGTGGGAATTGCTTCCGCTATACCGTTGCGGATCTCGTTCATCCGGGGTTCCAGCAAGTTTGAGACGATGTAACCGCGATCAGGACGGAATGATAGTTCCCGACCTTGTGACGCAATCTCAAGCTATTCTTACATCCCGGGCAAGCGCCCAATCGGTGAGCGCTGCACGCATGTCGGCGGGCGGACGCGCCAACATCTCCGCCATCGTATCGCGAAGCGCGGCAAGGTCCAGCGATCTGATCATCGCCTTGACCGGGCCGATCGCGGCCGGCGTGATCGAAAGCCGCTCCAGCCCCGCGCCGATCAGTGCCATCGCCTCCAGCGGGCGGCCGCCCATTTCCCCGCACACGCCCACCGGCACGCCGGCCGCGTCGCACGTCCGCACCACGCGCGCGATGAAACGCAGGATGGCGGGCGAGAGCCAGTCGAACCGCTCCGCCAGCTTGGGATGCGCACGATCCGCCGCGAACAGGAATTGCGTGAGATCATTGGTGCCGATCGAAAGAAAATCCAGCTTGGGCAGCAATATGTCCAGGCTTTCGGCGAGTGCGGGCACTTCCAGCATCGCGCCATAGCGAATGGCGAGCGGCGGCACCTTGCCCCGTTTGGCGAGCCGGGCGCGTTGCTCCTCAAACAGGGTGCGCGCCTCGTCGAATTCCCACGGCTCGGAAATCATCGGGAACATTACCTGCAGCACACGCCCGCCGGCCGCCTCCACCAGAGCGGATGCCTGCGCCTTCATCAGGGCATCCCGCTCCAGCGCGAGGCGGATCGCGCGCCAGCCCATGGCGGGATTTTCCTCCTCGATCTGGTCGCTGGTCATGTAGGGCAGCGCCTTGTCGCCGCCGACATCCACGGTTCGGAAGATCACCGGCTTGTCGCCCGCCGTTTCCATCACGTCGCGATAGACACGCTGCTGGCGCTCGCGCTTGGGCAGTTCGGCCGAGACGAGAAATTCGAATTCGGTGCGGAACAGGCCGATTCCGTCCGCGCCCGTCGTATCCAGCGCGGCCACGTCATCGCGCAGGCCGGCATTCACCATCAGCATCAGGCGATGGCCGTCCTTCGTTGTCGGCGGCAGATCGCGCATCGCGGCATATTCGGCGCGCAGCTTCTGCGTTTGCGAAAGGCGGCTCTCGAATGCCTCCTCGATCGGGGCGCTCGGCCGCGCGACGGCATTGCCCTCGGTCGCGTTGAGCAGCACCATATCGCCCTCGCCGATCTGGCGGCGCGCATCGCGCACGCGGCCGAGCACGGGAATGCCCATCGCGCGCGCCACGATCACGACATGGGCGGTCAGCGATCCTTCCTGAAGGATCACGCCCTTCAGGCGACGGCGATCATATTCCAGAAGTTCCGCCGGGCCGAGATTGCGCGCGATCAGGATCGAATCCTGCCGCAGCCCCAGCTGGGCCGCCGTGCCGAGCTGGCCGGAAACGATGCGGAGCAGGCGATTGGAAAGATCTTCCAGATCGTGCATCCGGTCCGCCAGCAGGGGATCGTCTATCTCGCGCATCCGCATGCGCGTGCGCTGCTGGACGCGCTCGATCGCCGCCTCGGCGGTGAGGCCGCTGTCGATTGCGGCATTGATGCGGCCGCGCCAGCCCTCGTCATAGGCGAACATCTTGTAGGTCGCGAGAATGTCCTGATGCTCGCCCGCCACGCCGAAATCGGCCTGGCTCATCATGCGATCGATCTGGTCGCGCATCTTGTCGAACGCGGAATAGACGCGGTGGCGCTCCGCCTCGACATCCTCGGCCACCGTATGCTCTACTACCACGCGCGGCTGGTGGAAGACGGCGCGGCCTTGGCCCATGCCGTCGACAAGCTTGAGTCCCGTAAGGCGCACCGATCCGCTGTCGCGCCCGCCGGCTGAACCGGGGCCGTGCGTTTCGTCGATCAGGCCCGCGCCCGCGATCAGCTCCGCCAGCACCATCGCCACCGTCTGGAGCGCCTCGATCTCGACATCGTCATAGCGCCGCTGATCGACATGCTGCACCGTGAGCACGCCCACCGCGCGCTCGGCACGCACGATCGGCACGCCGGCGAAGCTGTGATATAGTTCCTCGCCCGTTTCCGGATTGTGGACGAAATCCGGGTGGCTCGTCGCTTCGGCCAGATTGAGCGTCTCGTTCTTTTCAGCGATCGTGCCGGTCAGGCCCTCGCCAAGCTGAAGCTTGGTGACGTGGACGGCCTCCTGCTTCAGCCCGCGCGTGGCGAACAGCTCCAGCACGCCATCGCGCAGCAGATAGATCGAGCAGACCTCGCTGTGGAGCGCCTCGCCGATGATCTGGGTGACCTGGTTCAGCTTCGCCTGGGCGTTCGTGCGCGACGCCATGACGTCGTGCAGGCGCACCAGGATTTCACGAGCGGCGGTTGTGGAGGAGGCGGGCGGCATGTCGTTAAGCATGCGCTACCAGCAAAGGGCTACCTCATACAACTTTACCGATTGTTAACCGCCAGCACGACGATCGACGCGAACAGCGCGAAGAGCCCGAGCATGAAGATCCGATCGGCCCATTTGCCGGTATTCGTCTCGCGCGGGGCGGCGCGCAACGCGAGGTAGGACAGCATGCAGCTGAGCGCGAGCAGCACCGCTGACCCCCAGGCCACCTCGTCCGCCAGCGTGGAGCGCGCGATATGCGTCACGTTCAGCCCGGCGATGATGACGAGCGAGATGCCGAGCAGGCTCGACGCGGCGCTGAGTATGTCCCCCTGAAAGTCCTGGCGGCGCATGGTCTAGCGGCGGCGGTTGAGCGCCGTTTCGGCTTCCTGGCACAGGGCGGCGATAATCTCCGCCACCGGCTCCTCCCTGGTCACCATGCCCACGGACTGGCCGGCCATCACGCTGCCATGCTCCACATCGCCCTCGATCACCGCGCGGCGCAGCGCTCCCGCCCAATAATGTTCGATCTGGAGCTGGGCTTCGGCCATCGCCAATTTTCCTTCGTCCAGAGCCTGCGCCACTTCACGCTGCTTGGCGGTGAACAATTCTCCCCCGGCATTCTTCAGCGCGCGCACCGGAATCACCGGCAGGCGCGGATCGATCTGCACGCTGGCGATCGCATCGCGGGCGGAGGCGCGGATGAAGGCCTTCTTGAAGTTGGCGTGCGCGATGCTTTCGGTCGCGCAGACGAAACGGGTGCCGAGCTGTACGCCTGCGGCTCCCATTTCCAGATAGCCGGCGATTGCCTCGCCCCGGCCGATGCCGCCAGCCACGAAGACGGGCAGCTGATCGGCGATTTCGGGGAGCATCTCCTGCGCGAGCACGCTGGTGGAGACCGGCCCGATATGGCCGCCAGCCTCCATCCCTTCGATCACCAGCGCGTCCACGCCCGATCGGATCAGCTTCTTGGCGAAGGCGAGGGTGGGCGGGAAGCACAGCACCCTGGCGCCGGATGCCTTGATGCGATCGATCGCGCCGGCCGGGGGCAGGCCGCCCGCCAGCACGACGTGGCCCACCTTGTGATTGGCGCATACGTCGATCAGTTCGCCCAGCGCCGGATGCATGGTGATGAGGTTCACGCCGAAGGGCCTGTCCGTCATCGCGCTGGTCGCGGCGATTTCGGCATCCAGCAATGCGGGCGTCATCGCGCCGCACGCGATCACACCGAAGCCGCCGGCGTTCGAGATGGCGGAAACGAGGTGCCGTTCGGACACCCAGGACATGGCGCCAGCCATGATCGCGTAGCGGGAGCCGAGAAACTGGGCGCCGCGCGCCATCAAGGCTTCGAGATTGATCGTCTTGCTCATCGCCACGCCCTAGCCGCGCGGCTGGAGCATGGCGAGAGGCTCCTTATGCGCCCTCGGCGAAACCCTGGTCAGGATTTTCGCTGAGAAGGCGATCGTCAGCCTGAAGGGCGGAGCGCTTGCGATGGCGATCCTCGCGCTGTTCGGCGGCGACCGCTTCCAGCCGCCACACCTCCGCAGCCTTCGTGGCGATCTCGCGGACGTTGCCAAGCGTCGTTTCGGCCGCGCGCTTGTTCTGGATCGCTTCCTGCGACCGGCAAAAGCTGGATGAGTTCTGCATGCACGCTCCCTTATTTGGTTGCGATATCGGTTGCCTCGGCGTGATATTCGTTACGAAGAAAGGCCCGAGCCCGGGTCGCCGTTTCAAAGGTCTGCGCCAGCGTTTCGGAGGAAACGAGCGGATATCCCTGGGAATTGAAACGCGTGGTGCGGACGGTCACGCGAAAAACGCCATCCTCATCCTTGGTGACGAGATAAGGGCGGACGGCGGTGCGTGACATGATGATCTCCGGGAGTTCCGCAGCCGCAGATCGAAACATGCGGCACGGTCGATATGCGGGTCAGGCTCTCACCTGGCCTCTGGTCAAAGGGGTGGCCCGGAAAAGCTCGGGCGGCGCTTCCTAGTTCGGCCGGCGCGCTTTTCTGGTGCCGCGTTTCTGAGCTTTCGCCATCGGATCGTCCCTTATCGGAAGGATGGCGAAGCGGGCGGACGCGATGTGCGCCCGCCCGCCGTGGCTCAGGCTGCCTGGAGATTGACGGCCGAGGTCTTGCCGCGGCGATCGGTCTCCAACTCGTAGGAAACGCGCTGGTCCTGCTGCAGGGTGCTCATGCCCGCGCGCTCGACGGCGGAGATGTGCACGAACGCGTCCGGGCCGCCCGTTTCCGGCGCGATGAAGCCGAAGCCCTTGTCGTTGTTGAAGAACTTTACTTTGCCGGTGATCATGGAGGATATCCTTATGTCCATGTGACGAGACCGCGCCGACATGGCGCCTCCCGGCTCGAAGAAGCTAGAAATGGACAAAGGGGAGCCGAAAAGCGGTCCGATATCCGTCGCAGGCGACGTAAGCATTCCCGATATAGGCGATTGGCAGAAAATAGATAGGGGCCAGCAGATACGCACGCGCCAGCCGTCGCTGGCGCGCGCCGGCGCACCTGTATCCGGAAGCCGTGTGGTCCGTCCGTTAGATCGAGCCCGTCGTCACGTTCGCGATGTTTTGTCGCCGAAGCGGCAATAGCGCGGTCAGGCTGCCTCGTCTTCCGCATCAAGCCCGTAGGCGGTGTGGAGCACGCGCACCGCCAGCTCGACGAAATCCTCGTCGATGATGACGGAAACCTTGATCTCGCTGGTCGTGATCGCCTGGATGTTGATGCCGCGATCGGCCAGCGCCTTGAACATCGCGGCGGCGACACCCGCATGGCTGCGCATGCCGACGCCCACCACCGAGATCTTGGCGATCTTCGTATCGTGCTTCACGCCGGTATGGCCGATCGTGCCCTGCTGCTTGTCCAGCACGTCCAGCGCGCGGGCCAACTCGGCGCGCGGCACCGTGAATGTCACGTCGGTCGACTTGCCGTCCGAGGCGACGTTCTGGACGATCATGTCCACGTTGATCGCTGCCTCGGCCAGCGGCGTGAAGATCGTGGCGACCGCGCCGGGCCGATCCGGCACGGACAGGAGCGTGACCTTCGCCTCATTCTTGTCGGCGGCGATGCCGGTGATCAGCTGGCGTTCCATCTTGTCCTCTTCGATCTCGTCGTCGCCCACGATCAGCGTGCCGCGATGACCGTCATCATCCCTGGTGTCGTCGAAGGAGGAAAGCACGCGCACGCGCACCTTCTCCTTCATGGCGAGGCCCACGGAGCGGGTCTGGAGCACCTTGGCGCCCACGGATGCCAGCTCCAGCATCTCCTCATAGGTCACCTTGCCCAGCTTGCGCGCCTTGGGCACGATACGCGGGTCGGTGGTATAGACGCCGTCCACGTCGGTGTAGATATCGCAGCGGTCGGCCTTCATCGCCGCCGCCACCGCCACCGCCGACGTATCCGATCCGCCCCGGCCCAGCGTCGTGATCCGGCCCCCTTCGGTGACGCCCTGGAAGCCGGGGATCACGGCGACCTCGCCCTTCGCCATCGATGCACCGATCGTCTCGGCGTCGATCGTGGTGATGCGGGCGGACGCATGCGTGTCGCTCGTCCGGATCGGCAGCTGCCAGCCCATCCACGAGCGCGCCGGCACGCCCAGCGCCTGGAGCGTGATCGCAAGCAGGCCGCTCGTCACCTGCTCGCCGCTTGCCACCACGGCATCATATTCGCTGGGATCGTAAAGCGGGCTCGCCTCGCGGCAGAAATTCACGAGCCGGTCCGTCTCGCCGGCCATGGCCGAGACGACCACCGCCACCTCGTTGCCGCGTTCCACTTCCGCTTTCACGCGGGCGGCCACGTTGCGAATGCGCTCGATCCCGGCCATCGAGGTGCCGCCGAACTTCATTACGATACGTGCCATGTGTCGTCTTCGCCGCTTCAGATAAGGTCGGGAGGCTTGGGCCACGGGGGCTTGGGCCGGCGGGAGCGCCCTGATAGTTAGCGACCCCCATGAACGCAACCGACACGATCAACCCGTCCGAAGCCGCCTTTTTCGGCACACTGGCCGCCGAATGGTGGGATCCCAAGGGATCCTCCGCGATGCTTCACAAGCTGAATCCCGTCCGTCTGCGCTATCTGCGTGACCGGATCGACGCGGAATGGGCGTGCGATCCGCGCGCGCGCCGCCCGCTGGAAGGGCGCCGCGCGCTGGACGTGGGGTGTGGCGCCGGCCTGCTGAGCGAACCGCTCGCGCGGCTCGGCGCGCGCGTGACCGGGCTGGATGCCGCGGCCGAGAATGTCGCGGTGGCGCGCGCCCATGCCGAGGGGCAGGGGCTTGCGATCGACTATCGCCATGGCGGCGTGGAATCGCTTTCGGGCGAGACATTCGACCTGATCGTATCGATGGAAGTGGTGGAGCATGTCGCCGATCCTGCCGGATTCGTCGCGGCGATCGCGGGCGCTCTCGCACCGGGCGGGCTCGTCCTGCTGTCCACGCCGAACCGTACCCCGCTTTCGAAGCTTGCGCTCATCACGCTGGGCGAAGGGCTGGGAATGGTGCCGAAGGGCACGCACGACTGGTCGAAATTCCTGACGCCGGACGAGCTTTCCGCTCTGCTGGAGGCGGCCGGGCTGGAGGTGTTCGATCGCACGGGCATGCGTCTTGATCCCGCCCACGGCTTCACGCTCTCGGCCGATCTCTCGCTCGACTATTTCGTGGCGGCGCGCCATGCAGTGGACAACGAATAGCCACAGGAACATTCCGAATGCGTAACGAATTCAAGACGCTGGCGCTCGCCGGCGTCGCTCTCGGGCTTGTCGCGGCGACGCCACTCGCCAGGCCGGAGCTGGGCGCGTGGGGCGTTGACCTCACCGCGCGCGACATGGCGGTGAAGCCGGGCGACGATTTCGCCAAATTCGCCAACGGCACGTGGCAAGCGAAGACGGAGATCGCGCCCGATCGCACCCGCGCGGGGGCGTTCATCGCGCTCCAGGATCGCGCCGAGGCCGATGTTCGCGCGATCGTGGAGGGCATCGCGACCAATCCCGGGGCAACGCCTGCCGAGCGCAAGATTTCCGATCTCTACGCGAGTTGGATGGACGAGGCATCGATCGACGCGGCCGGAGCGAAACCGCTGGCCCCCTATCTGGCGACGATTGCTGCCGTGAAGGATCGGGCGGGGCTGATCCGGCTGTTCGCCTCGGCCGATTATGCGGCCCCCACCGCCGCGATCGGGCTCCGCCCCGACATCGATGATCCCACGCATTATGCGGTTTCGGTGCGGCAGGGCACGCTTGGGCTGCCGGGCCGCGATTATTATCTGGAGAAGGGCGAGAAGTTCGACGCGATTCGCGCCGCCTATCGCGCCTATCTCACGCAGATCGCCACGCTGGCCGGGCTGTCTGATGCAGGAGGCCGCGCCGATCGCATGATCGCGCTGGAGACACGTATCGCGACCGACCAGTGGGCGCCCGCCCAGCGCCGCGACGTGACCAAGACGACCAACCGCATGACGGTGGCGGAGCTGACTGCGCTCGCCCCGCGGGCGGATTGGGCGCTGTGGCTGCAGGCCAAAGGCCTCGGCGCTCCGGCCCGGCTGATCGTCGGCGAGAAGAGCGCGATCGCGGCCTCCACGAAGCTGCTCGAAGAGGTGCCAATCGATCAGTGGAAGGACTATGTCGCGCTGCGCTTCGTGAGCGATCACGCGCAATATCTCTCCAGGCCGTTCGATGATGCGCGCTTCGCCTTCTTCGGCAAGGCGTTGGCGGATCAGCCGCGCCAGCGCGATCGCTGGAAGCGCGGCGTGGCGCTCGTCAACGGTGCGCTCGGGGAAGAGGTGGGCCGGCTCTATGTGGCGAAGCATTTCCCACCCGAGGCCGAGCGCCAGATGGCGGAACTGATCTCCGATCTGCGCGCTGCTTATGGCGAGCTGATCGCCAAGGCGAGCTGGATGGACGAGCCGACCCGCAAGGAAGCGCTCGTCAAGCTGGCCGCCTTCGATCCGCGCATCGGCCACCCGGCCACCTATATCGATTATTCGGATCTGAAGATCGAACGCGGCGATCTGCTGGGCAATGCGATCCGCTCCGATCGATTCGACTGGGCGCTCCAGCTCAAGCGTTTTCCGAAGCCGGTCGATCGCTCGCTCTGGAGCATGACCCCGCAGACGGTGAACGCTTATTATTCGCCGCCGATGAACCAGATCACCTTCCCGGCGGCGATCCTGCGGCCGCCCTTCTTCGATCCGGCGGCGGATCCGGCGGTGAATTACGGCGCGATCGCGGTGGTGATCGGCCATGAGATGGGCCACGGTTTCGACGATCAGGGCCGGCAATATGATGCCAGCGGCAAGCTGCGTGACTGGTGGACGAAGGAATCGGCCGCGTCCTACACCGGCCGGGCCGATCGGCTTGCAGCGCAATATGACAGATATGAACCGTTGCCGGGCCTGCACGTGAACGGCCGGCTCACGCTGGGCGAAAATCTGGGCGATCTCGGCGGCATCCAGGCGGGTTATACCGCCTATCAGCGCTATCTGGCGCGCCACGGCAAGGCCAGGACGATCGATGGCCTGACGGGCGATCAGCGCTTCTTCATGGCCTATGCGCAGGTGTGGCGGGCCAAGGCGCGGGATGGCTTCCTGCGCAATCAGGTGCTTACCGATCCGCACAGCCCCGAGTCGATCCGGATCAACGGCATCGTCCGCAATTTCGATCCCTGGTATGCCGCTTTCGGAGTGAAACCGGGCGATCTGCTCTATCTCGCACCGGCGGAACGAGTGCGTGTCTGGTAGCGATAACAAGCAGATGTCGTGAATTGCAATTCACGATGCAACCTTTGCATTTTGCGATGCAAAAATGACCTTGCGCCCAAGCCTTCGCAGGTGCACAAAGAATACGCCTTTCAGGCATCCTCTCCCAACTTTGATGGGCCGGTCCTCTGACCGGCCTTTTTTTTTGCCCGCGTTCCGGAAAATGGCGTGCGGATAACGGGTTCGGGCCGCAGGCCGGTGGCGGATCGGCCAAGGGCACGCTATCTGCGGAGGATGAGCCGGCACAGCAGATCCAATGACTGGGGTTTCCCCCGCTGGCGCGGCTATGGCAGCGAGCGCGGCGCGACGAAGGTGCGCATCTGCGATCGGGATGGCTGCGATCTGCCCGGCGATTGCCCCGCGCCCAAATCACCCAACAGCCCGGAGCGCTGGTATTTCTGCGCCGAGCATGCCGGCGAATATAATCGCGGCTGGAATTATTTCGAAGGCCTCTCTGCCGAGGAGGCCGCCGCGCGCGAAGCGGGCGAGCGGCGCACGGCCAACGGCTATGAACAGGCACGCCATTATGGCTGGGCCGGCCCCGGCGACGGCAGCCGATCGCGCGACGAGATGCGCGCGCTGGATACGCTGGGCCTCGATCCGGATGTGGAGTTCGAGGCGATCAAGATTGCGTGGCGCCGGCTGGCCAAGGCGAATCACCCCGATACGCATCCCGATGATGCCGAGGCGGCCGATCGGTTCCGCGCGATCCAGGCGGCCTATGACGTTCTCCGCACGGCCGAGGAGCGCCGCGCTGCCTGAAGGCGCGAGGGCGGCGGGGTGAGGCGCTCGGTTCCCAGCAAATGGGCGGCGGCGGTGATCGTCTGCGCCAAATGTGAAAAGAAGCTGGGCGGCGGCTTCGGCAAGGATGGGAAGCAGCGCCTTTCGAAGCTGCTCGCCAAGCGCGCGGGCGGAGGCAAGGGGCGCAAGGCGGCGCTGGTGGGCGTCATCACCGCCAAGTGCATGAAGCTCTGCCCGAAACGCGCCGTCACCGTGATCGATGGCGCGCATCCCGACGAATGGCTGATCGTTCCCGGCGGCACGCCCGTCGAGGAGGTGGAGGCGCTGCTGGGGCTGCGGGCGGAATAGGGGCGGGGCCGCGCGTCCGCATTCGGGCGGGTGCGGGAGCACGCCGGCTCCTCGCCCGAAAGGGACGGGTGCGACGCAGGTTGCAGATGACGGGAGACGCGCGAGCCCATAAGCCCGGCGCATGAAGATCCTGCTCACCGGCTCCTCCGGCTGGCTCGGCCGCCATCTCGCGCCCCTGCTGGATGCGCGCGGAGATGATGTGGTGGGGCTCGATATCGGGCCCGGCGCGCATACCCGGGTGATCGGATCGGTCGCGGATCGCGGGCTCGTCGATCGGTTGTTCGATGCGCACGGCTTCGAGGCCGTCCTGCATGCCGGCGCGCTCCACAAGCCGGATATCGCGCGTTATCCGGTACAGGCGTTCGTGGACGTGAATGTCACAGGCACGCTCGCGCTGCTGGAGGCGGCGGCGCGCACCGGCGCGAGCCGCTTCGTCTTCACTTCCACCACATCGCTGATGATCTCCACCGCCATCCGCGAAGGGCAAGGCGGCGAAGCCGCTTGGCTGGACGAAAGCCTGAGCCCACTGCTGCCGCGCAACATCTATGGCGTGACCAAACGCGCCGCCGAGGAGCTTTGCCGTCTCTTCCATGACGAGCGGGGCCTGCCCGTCCTGATCCTGCGCACCGGCCGCTTCTTTCCCGAGGATGACGATACCCACCGCGCGCTTTCGGGCGAGAATATGAAGGCCAACGAGCTGCTCCATCGCCGCCTGACCGCGGAAGATGCGGCGGCCGCGCATGTCGCGGCGCTGGATCGCGCGCCCGGCATCGGCTTTGGCACCTACATCCTCTCCGCGCCCACGCCCTTCGCCCGGAGCGATGCCGGCGAACTGAAGCGCGACGCGCGCGCCGTGATCGCACGCCTCTTCCCCGATGCCGAATATCTCTATGCGCGTGCTGGCTGGGCGCTGCCGGAGACGATCGATCGGGTCTATGATGCGGGCCTGGCGGAGCGCGAACTGGGATTCCGCTGCGCCACCGATTTCGCCGGCGTGCTGGCGGCGCTCCGCACCGGTGCGGCGCTGCCCTTCGCCCATGACGCGGATTATGTTTCGCCGAAGGAGCAGGTGGGCACCTGATCTTTCGGAAAGCGGGCGCTTGCCGAAATGAAGCTGCGCCATCTGGCCTTCCGCCATCGGCGCGCCTATGTGCGCGCCCATGTCCACTTCCGCCCCCCGCACGCTCTACGAAAAGATCTGGGACGCGCATGTCGTCTCGCGGCGCGACGACGGCACCTGCCTCGTCTATATCGATCGCCACCTCGTACATGAGGTGACGAGCCCGCAGGCGTTCGAGGGGCTTCGCGTGGCGGGCCGTCCGGTGCGCCGCCCCGATCTCACGCTCGCAGTGCCGGATCATAATCTGCCCACCACCGCGCGGGTGGATGCCGAAGGCCGCCCGCTGCCGATCGCGGATCCCGAATCGGCGCAGCAACTGGCGACGTTGCGCGCCAACGTGGCCGAATTCGGTGTTCCCTATATCGATGCGCTGAAGGCAGAGCAGGGCATCGTCCATGTCGTGGGGCCGGAGCAGGGTTTCTCGCTGCCGGGCACCACGCTCGTCTGCGGCGACAGCCACACGGCCGCGCATGGCGGCCTGGGCGCTCTGGCCTTCGGCATCGGCACGTCCGAGGTGGAGCATGTGCTCGCCACGCAGACGTTGCAGCTGAAGCAGTCGAAATCGATGGAGATCCGCGTCGATGGCACGCTGGGCTTCGGCGTTTCCCCCAAGGACGTGATCCTCGCGATCGTCGGCAGGCTGGGGGCCGCCGGTGGCACCGGCTATGTCGTCGAATATACGGGCTCGGTGATCCGCGACATGTCGATCGAGGGACGGCTGACCGTTTCCAACATGGCGATCGAGCATGGCGCGCGCTCCGGCCTGATCGCGCCCGACGAGACGACGTTCGCCTATCTGAAGGGCCGGCCGATGGCGCCTTCGGGCGCGGAGTGGGAGCGCGCGCTGGAATGGTGGCGCACGCTGCCCACCGATGCGCAGGCCCGCTACCATGAGGTGGTGCTGCTGGATGCGAACGATATCGCGCCGAACCTGACCTGGGGCACCAGCCCCGAGGATGTGGTGGCGATCACCGGCGTGATCCCCGATCCCGAAAGCTTCGCCGATCCTTCCAAGCAGGAGGCCGCGCGCAAGAGCCTGGCCTATATGGGGCTCGCTCCCGGCACGCGGATGCAGGACGTTTCGGTCGAGAATATCTTCATCGGCAGTTGCACCAACAGCCGCATCGAGGATCTGCGCGCCGCCGCCGCCGTGGCCAAGGGGCGCAAGGTGGCCGACAATATCCGCCAGGCGCTCGTCGTGCCCGGATCGGGCCTCGTGAAGCGCCAGGCCGAGGCAGAGGGGCTGGACCGCATCTTCATCGAGGCTGGCTTCCAGTGGCGCGAGCCCGGCTGCTCGATGTGCCTCGCGATGAACCCGGACAAGGTGCCGGCGGGCGAGCGCTGCGCATCGACCTCCAACCGCAACTTCGTCGGCCGTCAGGGGCCGGGATCGCGCACGCATCTGCTCTCGCCCGCCATGGCGGCGGCGGCGGCCGTCACTGGTCGCCTTACCGACGTGCGCGAACTGGTGACATCGGCCGACTGATCCTGCTGCTCTCGGAGTTCGGGCTGGCCCTCGAGACGGCCCGCTCTGCGACGCCCGAGCATCAGCGCAGAAGCTGTGGTGCCTGAATTGCGGGGCGGTGACGCTTCCGGATCTGGATTCTCTCGCGGACAGTTTCGCCGGTTCGGGCCAGCCCCGGACGGTCACGGTCATCCGTCATCCGATCCGCCCGCCTTTTCCGCGGCTGCCGAATAAGCGAGGGCTTCGCTATCCCGCCATGACCGGCAGAAGGGTGGACGAAAGGCGCGGTTGCCGTCGCAATCCGGCGCCGATCAGCCCGAAGCCCGCGACCATCATCGCCCATCCGGCTGGCTCCGGCACGGCCGTCAGCGTGAAGGAAACCCTGTCCGTGGCCGCGAAGACCTGCTCGGCATAGCTGCCGTCCACGCCGGAATAGATGGCGAGATTATAGTTCAGCAGCAGCGTGTTGAACCCGCCCGACACCAGATCCGCGAGCGAGACGCCGGCCAGCGCCGTCGCGCTGTCGTCATAGGCGATGAAGGTGAGCGTCTCGGTCTTCCTGATGCCATCGGCAGCGCCGAATGGCGGGGCGCCGGGCACCGGATCGTTGACGAAGGTGAAGGACTGCCGGTCGCGTGGCGGCAGGCCGGAGGATATCCGGTCGTTCCACAGAAGGAGGGACAGGGAGGAGAAGGCCGTGCTGTATGTGCCGGCCGTCATCGCGGCGGATCCCGGTATCGCATAGCTGCGCTGGTCTGCGGGCGGCCCGCCCTGCGGTGTGGCGTCGTCCGTGTCGAACGTGGCCGTCAGGTGCAGCATATCGCCCACGTGGAACTGGCTTGGCCCCGTATAATCGATGGTGGGCGATCCCATCGAGGAATAGCCGACCTGTGCCACACGGGCCTGCACGTCCAGAATATAGGTTGTGGCCTGCGCGGCGGTGCCGCCGGCGAGAAAAATCGACGCTGCCGCAATTGTCGGCACCAGAGAGCGAAGCCACCCCACAGGCATCTCCCGTCTTATGATTCGGTGATATTGTACCCTGTCGAGCAGGTTTTACCAAAGGATCGGTAAAATCTGACGAATCATCACCCCCATGATGGCAGAAATTGTTTGGCGTAAAACGGTGATTTGCCGATCATCTTAGGGATATATTGACCACGGGGAATTGTCAGCGTGTTATCCCGAAGCCGAGGCGCAGGCGCGTCTGCCGCCGATCATAATCGAGCAGGCTTTCGCCATAGCCGGTGAAGCCCTGCGCGATCAGATAGAGTTGCGGGCCGGATGCCCACATTTTGGGGAGCGGATAGGAAAGCGTGCCGTCCACCGCCCCCTTGCCGCTGCCGAAGGCGAAGCGACTGGTAAGGCTCAGCCGCAATCCGTCATCCTCGCCGAACGCCGCATAGAGGCCGGTATGCCCGCGATAGCGTTCGATATCCTCATTGCCGTCCTGCCGCCCGACATAGACCCAGGCGCGCGGCCCGAGCGTGAGCGAAAAGCGGCCGATCGGGATCGTGGCCTCGGGCTGCACATACAATGTGTTGAGCGTGCGAGAGGCATCCCCGTCGCGCCCGTTGGATTCGTGCCGCGCGCCGAAGCGGCCACCGATCGACAGCCCATCGCTCACGGCGCGGGGCGGCACCAGATAGAACAGTTCCGGCATGTAATTGACATCGCGAAAGGGCGAGCTTGCCTCCTCGATGTCCCAGAACATGCGCTGTGTGTAGGCGAAGTTGATGCCGTCCAGCCAGTTTCCACGCCGGCCGAACAATTGATATTTCAGGCTGATCTGGATGCGCGCGGCCGTATCCGTGCCGGGGCCGTAGACGAAGTACATCGGCTCATAGGCGGAAAGATTGGCCAGCAGGGGATTGTCGCGCGGCGATCCGGTCGAGGGCGGAGCGGCCGGCGGCGGGAGGGCGGGCGCGGGGGAAGGGGCGCTGGCGTTCGTGGCGGTGGCCACCTGGATCGGTTCGGGCGAGGGCGATCCGGCCGGAATGTTCAGCGCGATGATTGGCGCGTCGGGCAAAGCGAGGGAGAGCACGCCCGGCCCCGTGCCCGTCGGCAGCACGCCCGCGTAGCGCAGCGCCGCGAAACCCGAGGCGGGGATGGTCCGGCGATCGGGCCGGGTGGAGGGGCGGAGCATGATCGTGTCGTTCCGGCCGTCCGCGCTCTTGAGCGAGGCGGAGATTTCGCCCGGGGCCGTGAAATCGGCAGACGAGGCGGAGGCGTTGATCGCGACGATATCGAGCGTCACCTGCCCGCTGGAGGGCTCGACCTGCGTGCCGGATACGATCAGGCGAACGGGCTCCGCCGCGATCGCGGGAAAAGAGAAAGCGGAAATGGCGAGAAAGGGGAGGAGGATGCGCATCCGGAAGGGACGCGCACATCGCCGCCGGGTTCCTTCCTGCCGTAAGCCGCTTCGCGATCGCGTTTTCAGGGAGCACCCGGCCCGGCGAACTGGCGGACGAATCGCCAGTTCGTCGCGGTTTCGCCCCGCGCGCGCCGCGCCGGATCGATCACCCGCTGATCGAACAGAAGAAGCGCCTCCGATCCGCCCTCGGGCAAGATGCGCTGTTCTCCGACAGCGTGAATATGAATGTCGCCCGCGTCCCGATCGAATTCATGGATGGTGGTGAAGCCGGCGCGCGCCGTCTTCTCGTTTTCGATCAGCGCGCGATATTCGCCGAGATCGATTTCACCTTCGGGCATGCTCCATCGCACGGAGCAGGCGTGGAAGGGAGGAAGTTCGAGGAAGATCAGATAGGTGGTGCCGTTTTCCCCGAGAGCCCATCCGCGTCCGGGATCGTTGACCAGAGTCACCTTCACCTGATCGGGCGTCAGCGCGATCGCGCCCATGCTCTTGGCCGCATCATCGAGGGCGGCATCGCTGGGAAAGGCTTTCAGGCACAGCTGATCGAAAAGCTGGGTCGCGCGGGTTACACGTATGTCGGGGGTCGCCGGCGACACCGGCACTGTCGCCGCCACGACCGAACTCCACAGCCACAAAGGCAGCATGCACTCCTCCCCCCTGGTGCGGGAAGGAGGAGTGCATGGCCGGACGCATGCTGTCCAGCCGTTGCGTCCGTCAGGCGAACAGTTTCGCCCAGGCGCGCTTCGGGCGGTTCTTCCAGTGGCCGCGATGATAGGCGTCCGACGCCAGCAGCGGGATCACCGATCCGGCTTCCGCAAACACCATCTGCTCGATGCCGGTGTTCACCTTGCCCCAGCTGGCCGCCTCCTGGAGGGTCGAAGAGGAGCAGGCGCCGTCGCGCACGTCCGCCACGGTGATCTGCACCGCATATTTGTGCACCTCGACATCGTCATGGCCGAGGATTTCGGCGCAGACGACCGTATCCTGGATGAAGTTCTTGGGCACGCCGCCGCCTATCATCAGCAGGCCCGAAGTGCCGCCCTTGATCTTGATGTCGGTCAGTTCGCGGAAGTCCGCGATGCTGTCGATCGTGAGATAGGGCTTGCCCGCCTTCATGGCATCGACCTGATGCTTGACGAGGCCGAAGCCGGCCGAGCTGTCCGTGAAGGCCGGGCAGAAGATCGGCACGTCATGCTCATAGGCGAGCTTGACGAGGCTGTTGTCCTTCTTGCCATGCTCGACCAGATACTTGCCCATCTCGCGGATGAAGGCGCGCGAGGAATAGGCCTTGGGCTCCAGCGTCTCGGCGATTTCGAAGATCGTGTGGTCGACGTTCTGGAGGTCTTCCTCGTCGATATAGGTATCGTAGATGCGATCGATCAGCAGCGAGCGCAGCGTATCGTCGTCGGGGATTTCCTTGGCCTGATAATGTTTGTGGCCAAGGCCTTCGAAGAAATCCATGTCGACGATCGTGGCGCCGGTGGCGACGATACCGTCGACCATGCCATTCTTCACCAGCTCGGCATAGGCATCCATGCAGCCACCGGCGGAGGTGGAGCCCGCGATCACGAGGAAGATCGTGCAGTCGGGATCCGCCAGCATGTCGTTGTAGATGCCGGTCGCGCGCGCGAGGTCGCGGCTCGTGAAGCTCATCTTGCCCATGGCATCGATGATCGGGCGCGCATCGAAGCTGGTGATGTCAACATGCTCCACCACGGTGGACAGCAGTTCGGCCTTGCGCGTGTCGTTGATCTTGTCGGTCATGGAAACCCTCATTCCCGGTGATCCGCCGTCATTCTGGGGACGTGGAAACCCGAACGGCGCCGCGATGCTCGAAGCATCCGGCGTCCAGCGGCTCCCGCCAAAGCGGGAGCCGAAACAGTGTAGGTCTTGTCTTATTACAGAGTGACGACGTTCGAGAAGCGCTTCGGCTCCACCTCGATCTCGGCATAGAGACTCGCCATCGGCTCGTCCGCCATCACGATCGTCTCGCCGGCGGTGAAGCCGTTGAAGCCCGTGCGCATCGCGCAGCCATAGGCGCCGAGCATGCCGATCTCGATATAGTCGCCCGGCTGCGTATCGGCCGGCAGCAGGAACGGGCCTGCCATATGATCGATATCGTCGCAGGTCGGCCCGTAGAAGCTGAAGGGAAGGTCCTTCGCCTCGCTCTCGGGCTCGCGCACGAGATTGACCGGGAAACGCCAGCCGACATGCGCGGCATCGAACAGCGCGCCATAGGCACCGTCGTTGATGTAGAGCTGGTCGCCACGGCGACGCTCCACCCGCACCAGCAGGCTCGCATATTCGGCGCAGAGCGCGCGGCCGGGCTCGGCCCACAGCTCCGCCGAATAGCTCACCGGCAGCGCCTCGAAAGCTTCGTGGATCGCATCGAAATAGGCTTCCAGCGGCGCCGGTGTCATGCCCGGATAGACGGACGGAAAACCGCCGCCCACATCGATCACGTCCACCGTGACGGCCGCCTCGACGATCGCCTGCTTCACGCGGCCCAGCGCCTGCACATAGGCCTGCGGGCTCATCGCCTGGCTGCCGACATGGAAGCAGATGCCCAGCGCGTCCGCCGCCTGGCGGGCGGCGAACAGCAGGGCCTTGGTCTCCTCCGGCGCGGCGCCGAACTTGGAAGCGAGGCTCAGCTTGGAATGATCGGACGAAACGCGCAGCCGCACGCAGAGCGTGAGATCGGTGGCGTCGCCCGTGGCGCGCATGATCTTCTCCAGCTCATCGATCGAATCGAGGCTGAAGGTGCGGACGCCATGAACCTCATAGGCTTCGCGGATCGCCTCTTCGGCCTTCACCGGATGCATGAAGCAGAGCGTGGCTTCCGGCGCGATCGACGCGACGAGGCGAACCTCGGCGATCGAGGCGACGTCGAAATGCGTGATCCCGCTTTCCCACAGGATCCGGATCAGATCCGGCGAGGGATTCGCCTTCACCGCATACATCGAACGGCCCTTGAACTTCTCCACGAAGAACCGGGCGGCCCTGCGGGCGGCGTGCGGACGAACGAGCGTGACCGGCTGAACCGGACGTCGATCAGCGATGTCGGCAACGGTGATGTTGTCGATCGGGGAGGCAGCTAGCCCCAGCGCGCTATGGTGCTTGTGCAATTCAAGGGACCTCCAAATGCCTGACGGCAAGTCGTTGCGGAAAAAGCTGCCTTGCGGCTGGAAGTCCCATGGGGCAGCGGACGGGCTACATAGGGTCGGGGGTCCCCCCTGTAAAGTTTCATTTTCGAGATGGTTTCGGGTCGCGTTTCTCTCAGGGCCGGATCGTGTTTGGCGCGGGACGAACGCTTCGGAAAGCGATGCATTTTGAGGGGCTTGTTGCGAAGGTGGTATGGCTTGGAGCTGCCGTCGCGAACCTCGCTTCGCCCGCCCGCGCGGAGCCTGAGCGCCCGCGCGATGCGGCGCGCGATTCGCGGGGCGGATCGCGTCCGGAAACATCGCGGCCGCCGCGGGGCGGGTAGCGATCGATTGGCCGCGTCCTGCTTTCGATGTTCCCGATATGTTTGCGTCCTGCCCGGCGAAGTGCCATGCCTTCGCGGATCATCGCGAGAGGAGAGGGACGTGCTTCGAGAGGATCTGCGCCAAGCATCGTGTGGGTGGCGTCGCGGAGCCACGGTATGACGGGGCGGATCCGCGTCGGCATCGGCGGCTGGACCTATGAACCGTGGCGCGAGACCTTCTATCCCAAGGGCCATCCCAAGGCGCGCGAGCTGGAATATGCGAGCACGCACGTCACCGCGATCGAGATCAACGGCACCTTCTATTCCCGCCAGAAGCCCGCCACCTGGGCAGACTGGGCGCGCCGTACGCCAGACGATTTCGTCTTCTCGGTGAAGGCGTCCCGCTTCTGCGTGAATCGTCGCGTGCTGGCCGAGGCGGGCGAATCGATCGCCAACTTCCTCGATCAGGGGCTGATGGAACTGGGGCCGAAGCTCGGGCCGATCCTGTGGCAGTTCGCCGGCACCAAGCAGTTCGATGCCGACGATATCGCCCGTTTCCTCGATCTTTTGCCCGAAAGCTTCGGCGGCCTCAGGCTGCGCCACGCGATCGAGCCGCGCCACGAGAGTTTCCGCGATCAGGCGTTCGTAACGCTCGCGCGTGATCGCAATGTCGCGATCGTGATCGCCGACGATGAAAGCTGGCCGCAGATCGCGGATGTCACGGCGGATTTCACCTATGCCCGCCTCCAGCGCCAGCGCGAGGAGGAGCCGACCGGCTATTCCCCGACCGAGCTGGATCGCTGGGCGGCGATCGCGAAGAGCTGGGCGGACGGCCATTCCCCGGAGGGCCTCGATTATGTCGGCGGTCCGCATCCGGCGGAGCGGCGCGATGCTTTCGTCTTCATGATCAATGGCGCCAAGCTGAGGGCGCCTGCGGCGGCGATGGCATTGATCGGGCGCCTCTAGTCAGGCGCCTTTGGTCAGGAACGTCGGCTCGTCGCACGCACGATGCGGCATGAGCGGGCAGGGGTTGTGCTTCCGTGGCGAAGCCCCACCTCCCGGCCATGTTTCGTGCCGCTTTTCCGCCGTTTGCCCTGTTGGCGCTCACTACGCAGCCGCTAGGCGCAAGAAGCCATGTCCCGCCCTCCACCGGCCAGAGCGCGCTCTATGCCTGTGGGGACGGGCGCGTGATCGAGGTGCTCTATTCGGGTGGTGACGCGGCGGTGCTCACGCTGGGCGGCGATACGGTGCAGATGGCGCGCGCCGTCTCGGCCGATGGCGAGCGCTATGTCGGTCAGGGCTGGCAATGGTGGGGCAAGGGCCAGCGCGAAGGGTTGCTGAGCCGTCTGGCCGAAGGCGAGACGATCGCGTCGGGCAGCGGCATGGTCTGCCGCGTCCGCTGACGCTTCGATATTCGGCCCGGTGATCGGGCCATTTCCGCCACATTCGCGCGGCACCGATGCGTCGATGTCCGCGATCAGGTCCGCCGTCTTTCCGCATGATCGGGATGCGGTGCTGGATATCTGGCGCGAATTCGTCGCCAGCCCGAGCGTAAGCCTGGATTTTCAGGGCTATGAGGCCGAATTCGCCGATCTGCCCGGCAAATATGCCGAGCCGCAGGGCCGGCTGCTGGTGGCGGAGCGATCCGGCGGGCTGGTGGGCTGCGTCAGCCTCCGCCGGATCGACGATAGCCTGTGCGAGATGAAGCGCCTTTACATCCGCCCGGCCGCGCGCGGCGACGGGCTCGGCCGGCAACTGGTCGAGCGCCTGATCGGGGAGGCGCGGCGGGCGGGCTATGCGGAAATGCGATTGGATGTGCTGCCCGAATTTGATCGCGCCCGCCGGCTTTACGCATCGCTGGGTTTCGCCCCCGCCGATCCCGTCTCGTTCAATCCCGTGCCGGGCGCGGCCTTTCTCGGCCTGCGGCTTCGCTAGACCGCGTCAACAGGGGTTTCGTGGCGTGGGCGGTTACTCCCTCGGCCGCGTGACGATCGGCAGGACGATCCCGCCCACGATCAGGGCCATGCCGGCGAAATGATAGGGATGGAGCGGCTCCGACAGTAGCAGGGCGGCAAGCAGTGCCCCGAAAAGCGGCTGGAGGCTGATCATCTGGCCGGCGGCCCCCGCGCCGATTTCCGCCACGGCCTGATTGTAGAGCATGTAGGCGATGATCGACGGGAAGATCGCGACATAGCCGATGCCCAGCAGCACGCCTTCGTTCAGCCGCAGCGGCCGATGCCCCAACTCCCAGATCGAAAAGGGTAGCATCACGATCACCCCGATCAGGAAGGTGGTGGCGATCAGGCTGAGCGGATGGATAGGCGGGCGCAGCCGCAGGAAAGCCGTATAGAGCCCCCACATCACCACTGCGCCCAGCACCAGCGCATCGCCCCTGCCGAATTCCAGCCCCAGCAAAGCGGCGGGATCGGCGCGGAAGATGATCGTCAGCACGCCCGCCGCCGCCATCAGCACGCCCACGATTTCGGCCAGGCGCGCCCGCACACCGAAGAACAGCCGGTTGAGCAGCAGCACCAGCGCGGGGATGGCGGCCTGGATCAGCAGGCCGTTCGTCGCGGTCGTATATTGAAGACCCGAATAGAGCAGGGCGTTGAAGCAGCCGACACCGACTGCGCCGATCAGCAGGATGATCGGCCAGGAGCGCGCGATTTCGGCACGGTCCGCGCGGACGTGGCGCATCGCGAAGGGCAGCAGCAGCAACAGCGCGCCCGTCCAGCGGAACAGGGCCAGCGTGAAAGGCGGAATATCCGTGTGGATCGCGCGCGCGACGATCGAATTGCCTGCCCAGAGCAGGGTGACGAATATGAGCAGCCCGTAGATGCGCGCCCGTTCCGCGCCGCCAATCGCCGGCTCGCTCATCCCGCGCTGTCCTGCAGGCGCAGCGCCACCTCGTTCATGAAGCGCGCGTCTTCGCCTGCCGCCAGCCAGGGCGCTTCCGCGCCGACCGCGCCGAGCAGATCGGCCAGATCGTCCATCTCGGCCTTGGCGTAATTGCCGAGCACATAGCCCGTCACGCGGTCCTTGTGCCCGGGATGGCCGATGCCCAGCCGCACGCGGCGATAATCCTGCCCCAGATGCTGATCGATGGAACGCAGGCCGTTATGCCCGGCGGCGCCCCCGCCGGTCTTCACCTTCACCTTGAAGGGCGCGAGATCCAGTTCGTCGTGAAAGGCGGTGAGCGCGGACGGCTCCAGCTTGTAGAAGCGCATCGCCTCGGCCACCGATCGGCCGCTTTCATTCATGAAGGTGGCGGGCTTCAGCAGCAGGATGCGCTGCGTGCCGATCCGGCCGATCGAGGCCCAGCCCTGAAACTGCTTCTTCCACGGTTCGAAACCGTGGATCTCGGCGATCGCATCCAGCGCCATGAAGCCGACATTGTGGCGATTGAGCGCATATTGCGCGCCCGGATTGCCGAGGCCGACCCAGAGATGCACGTCCGATCCTCCCGTTCCGAAAATACGTCACCCCAGCGAAGGCTGGTGTCCCGGGCGGCTGCCGCATCGGCCTGCCGCGCGAGACCCCGGCTTCCGCTGGGGTGACGGGAAATCGCAAGAATGCGGGAAGCTCAGGCTTCCGCTACGCCCTCGCCGGCTTCCTCGGCCTCGCCTTCGCTCGACTTGAGCGCGGACGGGGCGACGATCGTCGCGATCGTCACGTCGCTTTCGTCGGCGGCCTTGGCGCCGGCGGGCAGGGCGACGCCCGAAAGATGGATGCTGTCACCCACTTCGAGGCCCTTGAGCGAGATGGTGATCTCGCTGGGGATCTCGGCCGCGTCGACGACGAGACCCAGATCATGGGTGACGATGTTGAGCACGCCGCCGCGCTTCAGGCCGGGGCTCAGTTCCTCGTCGGAGAAGACCAGCGGAACGTCGACATGCACGGTGGTGTGCTCGCCGATGCGCAGGAAGTCGACATGGAGCGGACGGTCGGTGACCGGGTGGAACTGGACGTCCTTGGGCAGCGTGCGGATGGTTTCGCCGGCGCCGTCGATCATCACGACCGTGTTCATGAAATGACCGGTCGAGAGCGCCTTGATGAGGGCCTTTTCCTCGACGTGGATCGACAGCGGCTGCTGCTTGTTGCCGTAAACAACGGCGGGGACGCGGCCTTCGCGACGGTGCGCACGGGAGGCTCCCTTGCCAGCCCGTTCGCGCGTCTCGGCCGACAGGGTGAGCTGATCGCTCATAGGTCTGTCTCCAGTTCGCTTGCGTTAAAAGTGCCCCGCCGCCTCCAGGGATGTCCGGCGAGGAGGCGGGGCGCTTAGCGGAATGGAGCTCGAAACGCAACGGCGCGCGAAGGGCGCGCCGATTCCCGTCACCCTTCCTCCCGTTCCTCCCTCGACAGGCTCGGGACAGGCGGGAGGAAGGGCGCAAGGCCGTCACGGCTTGAAGCGTACGCCCGCGCTCAGGAACAGGCGCTGGCGCGTCGTATTGTCGTTATAGTTGGAATAGCGATAGCCGGCGCCGACATAGAACATGTCCGTCAGCGAATATTCGGCGCCCGCACCCAGCTGATAACCGTCCGAGTGGACGACATTGTAGAAGGCACCCGCCGTGCCGCTGTTGTTCGGGCCGGTGAAGGCTGCGCGCTGCTTGTCGTTCACATAGCCGCCAATCCCGTAAACGAGGATATTGGGCTTTACGAGATAGCCCGCGCGGATGCCCGCGCCGATCTCGCGGAACGATTTCTGGGCATAGGTGCCGCCGAGCGGATTGGTGACGTTTTCGGCCCGCGACTGCCAGTAGCTCACTTCGGGGCCGACCACGAACCTGTCCGCGATCACGCCGTCGAAGCCGGCCGCCCCGCCCCAGCCGAATTTGTTGTCGTGCGTGCCCTGGCTCTGGAAACGATCACCGCCGGCCTGCACTTCGGCGCGGAAGCCGCGAAAGCTGGTTCCGTTGGAGCTGGCCGTATCGGCCGGCGCTGCGGCATCCTGTGCCTGCGCGATGCTCGCAAGGCCCAGTGTGGCGACGAGCGTGGTGGCGAAGACGATATTACGCATGATCAATCCTTATCGATGTCGGAAATGAACGACGCCGGGGGAAAGCCAATGCTGTAAAGATCGTTCCTCAATCGAACGCAACGATGAAACCTGTTGCATTTGCGCATCACACAGGTTGTTCAAATCTATATATCAGATGAACGCACCATTAAACTGAGGTTCATGTAAACTATTGGACTCGCGTAACGATAAGTCCTTTGCGCGCGAGTATCTTCTGCACGCTGTCGGGGCCGGCGAGGTGGCCTGCACCAACCGCTACGAAGATGGTTCCGGGGCGCTTGAGGCGGTCCGCCAGCGCATCGGCCCACATTTCATCGCGCTTGCGGATCAGCAGGCCGCGAAGCTCCGGCGTGAAATCGGGTTCGTCGGCGAAGCTCTTCTCGATGCCGGGCACGTCGCCGGCCATCCACGCCTTCACCATCCGATCGAAATCGGCCCGCGCCTCCTTCGGATCGTCCAGCGTGGCGACGAGGAAGGCGCGCTGCGCGCTTTCGGGCAGCGCATCGAAATAGCCGAGCTGGAGCTCGGCCGTCTCCAGCCCGTCGACCGGCTTGCCCGCCGCGCGGAACAGGGCCGAAACCTGCGGCTCCACGCCTTCGGCGCCCACCTTCAGGCCGATCTGGTCCAGCGCGGCGCCCGTGAGCACCACCGCCGCCGCCCAGGTCTTGAGGCCATCGAGGAAGGGTGCCGGCAGGTTGCTCTTCGCCACCAGCGCGGCGAGCGTGGCGCGCTTGTCCGCCGGCACGCGATCGGCCAGCGGCGGCAGCTTCTCGCCCTTGCCCAATGTGGTGATCACCTTCGCCACCGCGCCCGGATCCTGATCCAGCACGGCTTCCAGTGTCAGCGACTGGGCCTTGCCCATGGCCGCATCGATCGTCCTGTCACGCCATTTCAGGCCCGGCGGCAGCACGTGGATCGTGCCGAAGAGATAGATGGTCGTATCGGCATCGGCGAGTTTCCACAGCGCCGGGCGCGCGGCGGCGGGCTGGGCCGCGATCAATCCGGCGGCGGCGAGCAGGGCGGGCAGGGTGGTGCGCAGGCGAAACATCGCGGCGGCTTGCCCGCTGCGCCCGGCCTTCGCAAGGATTGACCAGCCCCGCGCCCCGCGCCAAACGCGCTGGCCTTGCGGATATCCCGCGCTAGAATGAAGAGAGACCTGCCTTGGCGTCGCCCAAGCCCCTGAGCTTCCAGCGCCTGATCCTGACGCTCCACGATTATTGGAGCGCGCAGGGCTGCGTGATCCTGCAGCCCTATGACATGGAGATGGGCGCCGGCACCTTCCATCCAGCCACCACGCTACGCGCGCTGGGCCCCCGCCCCTGGAAGGCGGCCTATGTGCAGCCCTCGCGCCGGCCGACCGACGGCCGCTATGGCGAAAATCCCAACCGGCTGGGCCATTATTACCAGTATCAGGTGATCCTGAAGCCGAGCCCGGCCAATCTGCAGGAACTGTATCTCGGCTCGCTCGACCGGATCGGCGTGGATTTCACGATGCACGACATCCGCTTCGTGGAGGATGACTGGGAGAGCCCCACGCTCGGCGCCTGGGGGCTGGGCTGGGAAGTCTGGTGCGATGGGATGGAGGTGACGCAGTTCACATATTTCCAGCAGGTCGGCGGTTTCGATTGCAAGCCTGTCGCGGGCGAGCTGACTTATGGGCTGGAGCGTCTGGCGATGTATATCCAGGGCGTCGACAACGTCTATGATCTCGCCTTCAACGATGACGGCGTCACCTATGGCGACGTGTTCCTCGAAAATGAGAAGCAGTTCAGCGCCTATAATTTCGAGGCGGCGAACACGGATATGCTGTTCAAGCAGTTCACCTTCGCGGCGGACGAGGCGAAGGCGCTGATCGAGCGCGGCCTGCCGCTGCCCGCTTACGATCAGGCGATCAAGGCGAGCCATGTGTTCAACACGCTTCAGGCGCGCGGCGTGATCTCCGTGGCCGAGCGCCAGGCTTATATCGGCCGCGTGCGCGATCTGGCGAAGGGCGCCTGCGAGGCGTGGATGGCGCATAACGGGTGGGACGCGTGACCGATTTTCTCCTCGAACTCCGCTCGGAGGAAATCCCCGCGCGCATGCAGGCCAAGGCGTGCAAGGATTTGCAGTCCCTGTTCGCGGCCGAGATGGAGAAGGCCGGGCTGCCTGCCACGGGCATCGAAACCTTCGCCACGCCGCGCCGCCTGGCGCTGATCGCGCGCGAGCTGCCGGGTTTCACCGCCGCCGTTTCCGAAGAGACCAAGGGGCCGCGCATCTCCGCGCCGGAACAGGCGCTGGAAGGATTCCTCCGCAAGACGGGCGTCTCCCGCGCGGATCTGGAAGAGCGGGATGGCGTGTGGTTCGCGGTGGTGAACCGCCCCGGCCGCGCCACCGCCGATGTGATCGCGGAGGCGATCCCCGCCATCGTCCGCGCCTTTCCCTGGCCCAAGTCGATGCGCTGGGGCACGGCTTCGGCCTCGTCCTCCAGCCTGCGCTGGGTGCGTCCCCTGCAGGGTATCGTCGCGCTGTTCGGCCAGAATGTGGTGCCGTTCGAGATCGGGGGCATCGCCAGCGGCGCCGTCACGCTCGGCCATCGCTTCCATCATCCGGGCGAGGTCAGCATCGGATCGGCCGCCGATTATGCGGAGGCACTGCGTGCCGCGCATGTGATCGTCGATCCGGCCGAACGCGCGCGGATCATCGAGGAGCGCGCCACGGCGCTCGCCGCCGCCAGCGGGCTCAGCGTGATCCCCGATCCGGGCCTCGTCGCGGAAAATGCGGGGCTCACCGAATGGCCGGTGCCGCTGCTGGGCTTCTTCGATCCGGCCTTCCTGGAAGTGCCGCGCGAAGTGATCCAGCTTACGCTGCGCACCAACCAGAAATATTTCGTGCTGAACGATGCGGCGGGCAATCTGGCGCCGGCCTTCCTGTGCACCGCGAATATCGATGCGGCGGATGGCGGCGCGCAGATCGTGGCCGGCAATGGCAAGGTGCTGGCGGCCCGCCTGTCCGACGCCCGCTTCTTCTGGGAGCAGGATCTGAAGATCCCGCTGGCGGAGCAGGCGGGGAATCTCGGCCAGATCGTGTTCCACGAAAAGCTCGGCACCGTGGCCGACAAGGTGGAGCGCGTGGCGAAGCTGGCCGAATGGCTGGCGACAGAAGGCATCGTGCCTGGCTGCGATCCGGCGCTGGCCCGAAAGGCGGCCGAACTGTGCAAGGCCGATCTCGTCACCGGCATGGTCGGCGAATTCCCCGAGCTTCAGGGGGTGATGGGTGGCTATTATGCCCGCGCCGAGGGCCTGCCCGATGCCGTGGCAGACGCGATCCGCGACCATTACAAGCCGGTGGGGCAGGGCGACGAGGTTCCGACGGCCCCGGTCACTGTGGCGGTGAGCCTGGCGGACAAGCTGGACAGCGTGTGCTCGTTCTTTGCGATCGAAGAATTGCCGACCGGATCAAAAGACCCATTCGCCCTTCGTCGATCCGCACTCGGAATAGTCGCTCTGGTTCAACAGAACGCTCTTAGGGCGAGTGTCGGTGAGGTCGTGCGGCAAGGCTGGCTTGGTCATCGTCTTGATGCGCGATTGTCTCCTTCAGACGTTGCGCGACGTGGTGTGGCGATCACTGTTACAGACTTCCTGATCGACCGCCTCAAGGTCCAGCAGCGCGAAGCCGGCGTCCGCCACGATCTGATCGATGCGGTATTCGCGCTGGGCGGCGAGGACGATCTCGTTCGCCTGCTGGCCCGGGTGAAGGCGCTGCAGGGTTTCGTCGAAACGGATGACGGCCGCAATCTGATCGCCGGCTACAAGCGTGCCGCCAATATCCTGCGCAAGGAAGGCTGGGATGGTGCCGAAGTCGGGCAGGCGGACCAAAGTCCCCTTTCCTATGTGCCGGAAAAGGAGGAGGCTGGGCTCCTCGCGGCGCTCGCCTCGGCGGAGGCCGCGGCCGCATCCGCCGTGGAAGCCGAGGAGTTCGAATCAGCCATGTCCGCCCTTGCCACGCTGCGCGCGCCGATCGACGCCTTCTTCGAGGCCGTCATCGTCAACGATGCCGATCCCGCAAAGCGGGCGGCTCGGCTCGGCCTGCTCGCGCGCATCCGTGGCGCGTGCCACCGGGTGGCGGATTTCTCGCGGATCGAGGGGTGATATCGGGGCGCCTCCCGCGCATGCGCGTTCGGAGGTGCGACTTTCGAGTGGCTTTTCACCATGTGGAAAGGTGCCGTTAACCGGCCGGACTTGATCGACGGGCGGGTAACCTATAATTTCGCTGCACCGCACAACGAAGATTGTGGGGGCGTTAAGGAGGCAGAGTATGGCGAGCGTGATGGCGGTGAACGGGCAGGAAACACGTTACGTCTATCGCTTCGGCGGTGGTGTCTCCGATGGGGGCAATGGCGACAAGAATCTGCTCGGCGGCAAGGGCGCCAACCTGGATGGCATGGCCTCGATCGGCCTGCCCGTGCCCCCCGGCTTCACCATCTCCACCGCCATGTGCACCCTTTATTATGACGAGGGCGGCGCCTTTCCGGCCAGCCTGAACGGCGAAGTCGCCGGCGGCATCGCGCATATCGAAGCGATCACCGGCAAGCGTTTCGGCGACGAGGCCGATCCCCTGCTCGTCTCCGTCCGATCGGGTGCGCGCATCTCCATGCCCGGCATGATGGATACGGTGCTCAATCTGGGCCTCAACGATCGCACGGTGGAAGGGCTTGCCGCCACGTCAGGTGACGCGCGCTTCGCGTGGGACAGCTATCGCCGCTTCATCCAGATGTATTCCGATGTGGTGCTGGAGCTGGATCACGGCGCCTTCGAGGAAGCGCTGGAGATCGCCAAGGAGGACCGCGGCTTCACGCTGGATACCGAGCTTTCGGCCGATGATCTGCGCGCGCTCGTGAAGACCTATAAGGGCCTCGTCGAGGAGCAGTGGGGCAAGCCCTTCCCGCAGGATGTGCACGATCAGTTGTGGGGTGCGGTCGGCGCCGTCTTCGGTTCGTGGCAGGCGGATCGCGCCAAGGTCTATCGCCGCCTGAACGACATTCCCCACACCTGGGGCACGGCCGTGAACGTGCAGGCGATGGTGTTCGGCAATATGGGCGAGACGAGCGCTACCGGCGTCGCCTTCACGCGCGATCCCTCCACTGGTGAGCGCGCTTATTACGGCGAATTCCTCATCAACGCGCAAGGCGAGGATGTCGTCGCCGGCATCCGCACGCCGCAATATCTCACGCTCGCCGCGCGCGAGCGGGCGGGGGCCAAGGCCGCTTCGATGGAAGAGGCGATGCCGGAGACCTATACCGAGCTGGCCCGCGTGTTCGATCTGCTGGAAACGCATTATCGCGACATGCAGGATATCGAATTCACGGTGCAGCAGGGCAAGCTCTGGATGCTCCAGACGCGTTCGGGCAAGCGCACCGCCAAGGCCGCGCTTAAGATCGCGGTGGATATGGCGAATGAAGGGCTTATCACCCGGCAGGAAGCTGTCGGCCGTGTCGATCCCTCGGCGCTGGATCAACTGCTCCACCCGACGCTGGATCCCAAGGCGCCGCGCGATGTGATCGCCAAGGGGCTGCCGGCCTCGCCGGGCGCCGCATCCGGTCAGGTCGTGTTCGATGCCGATACGGCGGAAAAGCGCGCCGCCGCGGGCGATGCCGTCATCCTCGTCCGCGTGGAGACCTCGCCCGAGGATATTCATGGCATGCACGCGGCCAAGGGCATCCTCACGGCGCGCGGTGGCATGACCAGCCACGCCGCCGTCGTCGCGCGCGGCATGGGGCGCCCCTGCGTCTCGGGCGTGGGCACGCTCGCGATCGATGCGAAGGCGAAGATCTTCCGCGTCGGCGCGCGCGAAGTGCGCGAGGGCGATATCGTCACGATCGACGGCGCCACCGGTGAAGTGATGGTCGGCGCGGTCGCCACCGTGCAGCCGGAACTGGCCGGCGATTTTGGCACGCTGATGGAATGGGCCGATCAGGTCCGCCGGCTCAAGATCCGCACCAATGCGGAAACGCCGCTGGATTGCCGCACGGCGCGTCAGTTCGGCGCCGAGGGCATCGGCCTGTGCCGCACCGAGCATATGTTCTTCGATGCCGGCCGCATCACCGCCGTCCGCCAGATGATCTTGGCCGAGGACGAGGCGGGGCGCCGTGTCGCGCTGGACAAGCTGCTGCCCGAGCAGCGCGCGGATTTCACCGAAATCTTCGAGATCATGGCCGGACTACCCGTCACGATCCGTCTGCTCGATCCGCCGCTGCATGAATTCCTGCCGCATGAGGAGGCGGAGTTCGCCGAGGTGGCGGCTGCTACAGGCATCACGGTGGATGCGCTGAAGCGCCGCGCCGCCGAACTTCATGAATTCAATCCGATGCTTGGGCATCGTGGTTGTCGTCTCGGTGTAACCTATCCCGAGATTTACGAGATGCAGGCGCGCGCCATTTTTGAGGCGGCGGTCGCCGTCGCCAACAAGACGGGCGAAGCGGTGATCCCCGAGGTAATGGTGCCGCTCGTCGCCACCAAGCGCGAGCTGGATCTGATGAAGGCCGTGATCGACAGGGCGGCGAGCGCCGTCTTCGCAGAGACCGGCACGACGCTGGAATATCTGGTCGGCACGATGATCGAGCTTCCGCGCGCCGCCCTGCGCGCCGGCGAGATTGCCGAGACTGCCGAGTTCTTCTCGTTCGGAACCAATGACTTGACGCAGACTGCTCTCGGAGTTTCTCGCGATGATGCGGCGCGTTTCCTCGGCGCCTATGTGGAGCAGGGGATATACGCCAAGGATCCCTTCGTGAGTCTCGATGTCGAAGGTGTCGGTGAACTCATTGAAATTGCAGCGGAACGTGGCCGCGCGACACGGGCCAAGATCAAGCTTGGCATTTGTGGCGAGCATGGCGGCGATCCCGCCTCGATCGCCTTCTGCGAAAAGACGGGCCTCGATTATGTCTCGGCCTCGCCCTATCGCGTTCCGATTGCCCGTCTTGCTGCCGCGCAGGCCGCGCTCGGCAAGTAGGAAGCCGGTCCGCCGCCGAACCGTTCAGTCATCCGACAGGCGCCCCGGTGTCTGACGGATGACGAACAAGGAGCGTGGTGTGAACAGGATTGCGATCGGATTGCTGGCTCTGGCATCGGCAGCGTGTGTCGCGGCCTCGGCTCATGCCCAGGAAGCGTCCGCGCCCAGCACGCCTGCGCCCGGTACGATCGCCCTCTCGCCGGAGGAGCGTACCCGCATTCTGGATGCCGCCTCGCGCCGCAGCGACGAGGAATTGCCGATCAACGGCGCCGAGCGCCAGATCCACGGCACGGTCGGGATGGAGATCGGATCGCGCGGTGGCCGGGCGCTTTACGGCTCCACCGTCGTCCCGCTGGGCCAGACCGGCACCGCCGCTTTTTCCTTCATGACCGCGCAGCAGGGGCGCTGGCGTTGATCGATCGCGGGGCGATGGCCGCCCTGGTTCTGCTCGGCGCCTCCATGGCCTCAGCCCAGACGCCGCCCGCCGAATCGTCCGATCCGGGCGCTGCCGAGCAGATCACGGTGGATGGCCGCCGTCCGCGTTTCGGCCGCCTGTTCGTCAGCCCGATGGGCGAGCCTTTCCGCGAGGGCGAGGCGCCCGAGAAGGACTGGTTCGCGGGCGTCGACACCAATCACGATGGCAAGATCACCCGCACCGAGTTCATCGCCGATGCGATGCGCTTTTTCGGGACGCTGGATATCGATCACAATCATGCGATCGGGCCCACCGAGATCGACCGTTATGAGCAGGAGATAGTGCCGGAGATCGGAGCCGGCGGAGATGGCCCCGGCGATGGCCCTCCCGGCGGCATGGGCGGAAGGCCCCCCGGTGGTGGTGGCCGACATGGCGGAGGCATGGGCGGCGGTCCGCCAGGCGGTGGTATGGGGGGCGGCATGGGCGGCGGTGGCCCGCCCGATGGCGGCATGGGCGGTGGCGGCCCTCCCGGCGGCGGCGGTGGTCCTCCCGGCGGAGGCGGCGGTGGGTCCGGCAAGAGCAGCTATATGTATCACGCTTCGGGCGCGGGCCGCTTCGGCTATATCGCCACGCCCGAACCGGTGACGGCGGCGGACATCGATCTCAACCGCAGCGTGACCGACAAGGAGTTCGTGGAGGCAGCGGGGCGCCGCTTCGCCCTGCTCGATGCCAATGGCGACGGCGAGATCGTCGCGAAGGAATTGCCGAAGCTGGCCAAGCCCCGCTTCCGTCCCCGTGGCGGAAAGGGCGGCCCCGGCGGGGATCGCGGCCCGCCGCCCGAGGAGCGCTGAGGCATTCCCAAGCGGTGGGCGGTCGCCGCCGTTTTGAATGCCGCGTGTGAATGGGACGATCGTGCCGGACGATGTCTTGCCCGGCTGAGGCGTCAGCTAAAACGGGCGCGATGTTCCGCGAGAGCGCCCTCTGCGAGAAGCTGCGCCTGCTCGCGCCACTGCTCCTGCCGGATATAGCCGCGATCGGCGCCCAGCCGGTCCTCCAGTTCCGCTTCCTCGGCCGTCGTCATCTCGATGATCTGGCCGTAGCGATACAGGCCTTCCTCGTTCAGATCCTGCTCGCCTTCCGGCCCGAGGCCGCGAATCAGGCTGAGATCGTCCCGGCGCAGATCCAGCGTGGAAGCCGGGCTCGCGACGGTCGTGGCCGGCGCGATGGCGGCCGCCGGCCGTTCGCGCTCCAGTTCCACGATGCGGGCCTGCGCCGTTTCCAGCGCGGCGGCCTGCTCGCGCTGCTCCTCGATCCGGGCATCCCGTTCCGTCTCATAGGCGCGGCGCCATTTCTTGGTCGATCGCGAAAGCAGGCCCAGCAGCCAGCCGAGGACGAAGACGAGGAACAGGATCACCCACTGTTGGGTGGTGAATGCGGGCATGTAATCGGCAGCCTCTCGTTCGGTTTCGCAAGGGCAACGATCACGCCCTTGCACCGTTCCGTCAACCGCTGCCACCCCCGATAGGCTTAGTTCTTCATCATATTGTCGCTGATCGAGCAGGCGGCCGGCCCGAGAATGACGATGAACAGCACCGGCAGGATGAAAAGGATCAGCGGCACCGTCATGATCGCGGGCAGGCGGGCGGCCTTTTCCTCGGCGCGCATCATCCGCTCATGCCGGAATTCGGCGGAGAGGACGCGTAGCGCCGAGGCGAGCGGCGTACCGTATTTTTCGGTCTGCACCATCGTGGTGACCACACCGCGAATGGAATCGAGCGCAACGCGGCTCGCCAGATTTTCGAAGGCGAGGCGGCGTTCGGTGAGGAAGCCCAGTTCGATCGCCGTCAGCCCGAATTCATCGCCCAGCTCCGGATAGCTCTTGCCCAGTTCGCGGGCGACGCGGGAGAAAGCGGCGTCGACGGTGAGGCCGGCCTCGGCGCAGATCACCAGCAGATCGAGCGCGTCGGGCAGGCCCTTGCGGATCAGCGCGGTACGCTTGGTAATCAGGTTCTTCAGATAGATGTCGGGCGCCTTGTAGCTCAGCACCAGCGCACCGGCGACGAGCGCATAGCGCTTCAGCCAGCCCCAGTCGGGGAACATGTCGAGCAGATACACGAGGATCACCGCCGATCCGCCCAGTACGACCGGCAGCATGAGGCGCGCGAAGATCACGGCGATCGCCGCGTCCTTCGATCGGATGCCGGCCTGCGAGAGCTTGACCTGCGCTTCCTTGAGCTGCGTATCCTGGAGCACCTTCAGGCTCGACAGGAAGCTGCGCATCCGGTCGGTCGTCTGGCTGGAGCGCGTCAGCTTGGCGCGCTTGCGGGTGGAGGCGGTGATGCCCGCTTTCAGCTGCTCGCGCCGCTCGTTCAGCGCCTTGACGCGCCGGGCCATCGGATCGCGCGCCGTGGAGCCCGCATAGACGGCGACGAGCAGCGAGAAGAGCGCCGCCGCCGAAGCCAGCGTGCCCGCGAAATCCATGTCGAGGCCGATGTGGAGGGGGGATGTCATCATCAGATCTCGAAATTGATCATCTTGCTCATGATGAAGACGCCGATGCCCATCCAGACGCCGCCGCCAATGGCCGCGTAGATCAGGCGCTGATCGGTGAAGAACGTCCCCATATAAGCCGGATTGATGTACCAGATGAGCCCGAAAACGATGAAGGGCAGCGCGCCGATGATGTAGGCCGATGCCTTCGATTCCGACGACATGGCGTTGATCTTCAGCTTCATCTGCATGCGCTTGCGCAGCACATCGGCAAGATTGCCCAGCGTTTCGGCCAGGTTGCCGCCCGTCTCGCGCTGGATGGCGAGGCTGACGACGAAGAACTGGAATTCGGGCGTCTGTAATTTGTCGGCCGTTTCCTGGAGGCTGGCCTCCATCGTGCGGCCGATGCGCATGCGATCGGCGACGGCGCGGAATTCGCTGCCGACCGGATCCGGCACCTCGGCGGCGACCACGCCCATCGTCTCCGAAATCGGCAGGCCGGAGCGCAGGCCGCGCACCAGCAGCTCGATCGCGTCCGGAAAGCGGGTGATGAATTTCGCCACGCGCTTCTTGGCCATGCGGGCGACGATCATGTGCGGCAGGCCGATACCGATCAGCAGCCCGACGAAGAGCGTGGTGAGCAGCGATGTGCCCCGCGCGAGCAGCAGCGCCCAGGCCACCGCCGTGAGGATCGCCGAGGTTGTCGCATATTGGCCAAGCGTCCAGTCCCGCCCGGTCATGGCCAGCCGGCGCCGGAGCAGATCGGGATTGGGCAGAAGGCGCGCGAAGCTGTTCTCGATCTTGCCGCCGCCATTGTGGGCGGCCGTGATCTTGCGCAGCTGCGTTTCGATCACATTGCCCGCGCCATGGCGATCCTTGAACGCCTCGATCCGGCGGTTTCGCGCCTTGCGCTGGGCATTCTCCTGCAACCACAGGGCGATCCCGGCCGCGAAGACCAGGGCGATGAGGAGGGCGAGGATCAGCATCGCGGCGGCGGATCAGGCGCGGCGCTTGCGCGGCAGATGCGCCTTCAGCTCGCCGATCCGGCCCAGCAACGAGCGGTTCGTCTTGCCCTGCGCGCCCTCTTCACCGATCACCAGCGTGGCGAGCGAGGCGAGGAGCTGTCCGGTCTTGCCGGCGCGTGCCGTTTCGGCGAGCGGCTTGCCGAGCTTGGCGGCATCCGCGACGGCCTTGGCGTCATAGGCGATGGCCAGATCCAGCGGTCGTTCGATCGACGCCTCGAAATCCTTGCGGCTGATCTCCTCTATCCCGCCGGTCGGAACCCGATTGGCCACGAGGATGACGCGCGCCTGGGGCGCATTCGACTTGAACCAGGAAAGCAGCCGGATCGTATCGCGCGTCGCCGCGAGCGTAAGCTCGGTCACGACCACGACCACGCCCACGGACTGCATCAGCGCGGGATGCGCGATCAGCATATGCCGCGGAAGATCGATGACCGTACAGGCAAAGGCGTTGCGAAGCTCGTCCTGCAATTGGAAAAAGGATGAGCCATCACCCATAAGTGGCTGATGAATTGGTGCTTCTGCCGAAAGAACCCCAAGCCGGCTGGTGGCGCGCACCAGTGCGCGCTCCAGAAACAGGCCATCGATACGGCTGGGATTTTCGATCGCGTCGGTCAGGCCGCGGCCCGGCTCCAGATCCAGGGCGAGCGCGTCCGTGCCGAAATGGACGTCGAGATCCAGCAGGGCCGTCTGGCGATTGCGCGTTTCGGCCAGCAGCCATGCGGTGGAAACGGCAAGGGTGGAGGCGCCGACGCCGCCGCGCACGCCGACCACGGCGGTCACGACATGCGGCACTTCCGGCAGGCCTTCATTCTCGCGCTGGCCATTCTGCATCGCCTGCGCCTGAAGGATCGCCTCGTGCAGTTGGTCCTCGGTGAAGGGCTTCAGCAGATAATCCTGGATGCCGCTAGCGATCAGGTGGCGATAGAAGCGCACATCGTTGATCTTGCCGCAGGCGAGCACGATCGTGCCCGGCTCGCACACTTCGGCAAGGCCGTTGATATCCTCCAGCGGATCGGGCGATTCCGACAGGTCGATCAGAAGCAGCCCGGGGCTGGGCGAGACGGCGAGGGTCTGCACCGCATAGCGGATACCGCCATCGTGGACGCGCTCCAGAGGCCAGCCCAGGCTGCCCGCTACGTTGCGGACGACATTGTCGCTTTCCTCGTCGCTGAGGAAGGCGCTGAAGGGATCGCGCAGCGCGACGTTCGGATGGAAGGGAGCGTTCATGCCTCAGTTCGCCTTCGAGCCGGTCTTTTCGACGCCCTGCTTTCCGGTCTGGCCGGTGTCGCGCCACGTCTTGACCGCGCGCGTCGCGATCGTCGCATCGGCACCGGTGGTCGCATCGGTGCGGCCCCGGACGAGATCGCGGGGATCGTCGATCATCGCGGCCAGATTGAGCGCGGTCGCGCAGCCGTAATTGCTGGACTGGCCTTCGCCGGGCGGGAGATCGCGATCGCTCCAATCGGGGCAGCCCGGCACCGTGGCGCCGGCCGTGCTGACGACGGGCTGATGCTGCGAGACCAGGCCGCGATCATCCGTGGCACATGCCGCCAGGGGCAGCAGCGCCAGGATCGCAATGAAGGAATGCTTCTTCATGGACAGATACTCGCTCACGAATGATCGGGGGTGGCGGCGGTGACGGCGGCGGCCGGAGCCATGGAAGGCTTGGGACGCTCGACATCGGAGCGGCTGTCGCTCTGCTTGTCGCCCAGGATGCGCTGCACCGGCGTGGCCGAACGATAGCCGTCGGTCGGCAGGGCGATGCGGTTCGCGTCGACCGGCTTCACGATATAGGGCGTGACGACGATCATCAGCTCCGTCTCCGATTTCTTGAAGGAGTTGGAGCGGAACAGCGCACCCAGGATCGGCAGATCGCCCAGGACGGGTGCCTTGTCGGTCGAGTTGTTGTGGCTGTTCTGGAGCAGGCCGCCGATCACGAAGCTCTGGCCGGAGCCCAGCTCGATCGTGGTTTCCGCGCGCCGCGTCGTGAGGGCGGGGATGGTGAAGCCGTTCAGCTTGACCGCGCCCGAGTCCGAGAGCTGCGACACTTCCGGGCGGACGCGCATCGAGATGCGGCCACCGGAAAGAACTGTCGGCGTAAATGAGAGGCTTACGCCATATTGCTTGAATTCCACGGAAACCGTGCCGAGGCCCTGGCTCTGCGGGATCGGGATCTCGCCGCCGGCCAGGAAGCTGGCCGTCTCGCCCGAAAGCGCGGTGAGGGTGGGCTCGGCGAGGGTCGTCACCTGGCCATTGCCTTCGTTCAGCTGCAGCGTCGACAGCAGATCCATGCCGAGCGCGTGGCCGGCAAAGCCCAGCGTGGTGCCGGCGATGTTGTTGAACGTATAGGAGGTGCCGCCATTGCCGACGCCGCTCGCGGGATCGGTTGCGCCGACCACGGTCTTGATCGTGCCCGGATCGCCCTGGCCGACGCCGAACAGGAAGCCGCCGCTATTGTCGCGCGTGGCGAGATTGACGCCGATCTGGCGGCTGATGCTGCGGCTGACCTCGGCGATCTTGACGTGCACGCTCACCTGCTGGGGCGTGGCGATCTTCAGATGATTGATGACCTGCACGCTGCCGGCTGTGAACAGCTCGGTCAGGCGCTGGGCTTCCTCGGCATCCTTGGGGCCGAGCACGCTGCCCGTCAGCAGGACCATGCCGGACATGTTGGTGGCCGTGATGTCCTGCTCCGGCATGGCGGTGCGGAGCATCGCGCCGACATCGCCGATATTGTTTCCGACGCGGACCTGGGTGGACCAGACGACGGCGCCGCTCCTGTCGGTGGCGTAGATGCTGGTCTGGCCGGCCACCTTGCCGAACAGATAAAGCTGGGTGGGGCTCTTCACGTTCACATCGGCGACCTTGTCGTCGGCGACGAACATGCCCGAGATGGCGCGGGGCAGCACGATCAGCTGACCGGTGCCGACGGAGAGCGAGAGCCAGCGGCTCGGCGCCTGGGCGCGGACGGCGGGGCGATCGGCGCCGCGCGGCGCGCCATCGCCCGTCGCTGCGAGATCGCCCACGGCGGACTCGCCGGCGACATCGACGGTGGTGAGCGAGTCCGATTCGGCCACGGCGGCGGACGGCGCGGCGGCGCCCCAGGCCGCATCGGGAATGGCGACGAAGGTCGCCGCCGCCAGACCGGCGACGCTCGTCGCGGTCATGGCACTGTTGTACACGGAACGCATCTTCACTTCCCCTCGCCGACGGGCGTTTCGGTGACCGTCTGTCCACGCGCGATCGTGATCACCGGGCCGCGCGCGCGGGTCGCGGCCTGTCCGAAAGACGCGGGCGTCGGCTGGGCCGGCGTGGCCGGGCCGGCGGAAGCCGCCGCCTCGGACTTGCCGGGGACGCTGGCGCGGGCGAAGCGCGAGACCTCGGCACCCGTGGTGAGCGTGTCGGTTTCCACCGGGCGCGCCGCGATCTGCAGCATCATCTGCTTCTCGGCCTTGGGATCGCCCTTTTCGGGGACGCTGATCTCGCCGGCTGCGATCTGGCGCTCCAGCTCCATCCGATCGTCCGCGATCGGGCGGAGCGAAAGCGACAGCGAGCCGAGCGTCTGCGCGACGGCGATCTTCTCGGAAATCTTCGGGGTGGCCTCGATCGTGACGTTCGAGAAAGCGGTGACGACGGTCTTGCCCGCCTCGTCGACGCTCTTGTCGGTCTTCTGATCGGTGGCGAGCACGCGCAGGTTGCGAACGATCGTTTCCGTGGCGCGCAGCGGATCGCCGTCGCCGCCGCCGCTGACCGTCTGGGTCAGCAGCAGATCGACTCGGTCGCCCGGGAAGACGAAGCCCGCCACGCCGCTCGCCATGCTCACGGAGATGGTGACGGCGCGCATGCCCGGCGCCAGCGCGGCGGCGAGGAAGCCGCGATCGCCGGGCTTCACCAGCGCACCCTGCGTGATCGGCTGGCCGGCGGTGATCGGGAAGCGGACGACCGTGCCGTTCAGCGTCTGCTGATCGGTGGTGCCGCGCAGGAAATAGGCCTCCTGGACCAGTTCGTTGGGCCAGGGCTGATAGCGGAAGGCATCGGGCGTGATGATCGTGCCGGCAGGCAAGGCCCGCGTGGCGACGAGCACCTCCGGCCCGGTGACCTGTGGTGTGGCCGCGGCTTGCGCCGCGGGGGCTGTTCCGCCGCCGACGAGATTTCGGGCGAGCATGGCCGAAATGAGCGCGAAGACGAGCGCTCCGGCCATCAGCATCAGCTTTCGTGAATTCATCGCAGCCTCAAAGTCCCTGTTGCCGCCACACCGGGCGCGCAGGGCTATGCTACGGATCGGGTTAAAATATCGTTTGCCATCACCAGCAGCGTGGCACCCACGATCGCGACCCCATAAGGCACTTCGGGGCGACCGGGTGCGGAACGAACTGCGTGCAGGATCAGCATGATAACGGTCAGCACGCCGCCGCCGATAGCCATCCACACGAGCATGTTCAGCATCGCCAGCGGAGGCAGCCACAGCGCCAGTGCGGTGATGAGCTTCACATCGCCGCCGCCCATCATTCCGAGCGCGAAAAGGCCGCCGAACAGCAGCAGCGCGCCGAGCGCGAAGGCGAGGTGAAGCAGGATCGCGCCGCCGCTCGCGCCGGTGGCCCACCAGTAGAGCGGGGCGCCGATCGCGATCGCGATGTTTAGCCGATTGGAGATGATGCGCGCGCGAATATCCGTCACTGCCGCCGCGAGCAGCAGCAGCGCGAGGCCGAAAAGCAGGATCAGGGCGGCGATATTCATCGAATCCCGCACTAGACGCGGCCGCTTTCGAAAAAGTAACCACGTCCACAATGCAGTGCAGGACTACCGATATCGCCATCGTCGGCGCGGGAATCGCCGGAGCGACGCTGGCGGCCCAGCTCGCCCCCCACGCCCGGATCCTGATCGTCGAGGCGGAGGCCTATCCGGGCTATCATTCGACCGGCCGATCGGCCGCTTTCTGGTCCGAAAGCTATGGCGGCCCAGCCGTCCAGCCGCTGACAACGGCCTCCGAATCCGCTTTGCGGCCTTATCTGGGCGCGCGATCCTGCCTGCATATCGCGGATGCCGAAGGGGACGCCGCGCTTGATACACTGGCGGCCGATTTCGCGGGCCGCGCGCCGCGTCTGCGCCCCGTGGGGCGTGATGAAATTTCACAGATAATTCCCGGTATTTCCGATTCTTATGTTCGGGCTTTGGAAGAGAATAGCTGCCAGGATATCGATGTGGCGCGCTATCACGCGGATTCGCTGGCGGCGGCGCGGCATGGCGGGGCGGAGATCCTCACCGATGCGGGGGTGGCCGCTATTGAGCGATCGGCCGGCGGATGGACGCTGGAAACGCGCGCGGGGCGCATCCGGGCGGGGATCATCGTCAATGCCGCCGGGGCCTGGGCATCCGGGATCGCCGCCATGGCCGGAGCCATGCCGATCGCGATCACGCCCCACCGCCGCACGATCGTGCAACTCGTGACGGATCCCGCGATGCCCGCGGACATGCCGCTCGTCATGGACGCTGCGGGGCGCTTCTATTTCAAGCCGGAGGCGGGGGGGCGCCTCTGGCTTTCGCCCCACGACGAGACGCCGGTGGCCGCGCATGACGTGGCGCCGGAGGAGCTGGACGTCGCCATCGCCATCGATCGCTTGCAGCGGGCGGTCGACTGGCGAATCGTGCGTCGCGAGAGAAGCTGGGCGGGCTTGCGCAGTTTCTCGCCCGATCGCGCCCCCGTCTATGGGCCTGATCCACGCGCTGAAGGCTTTTTCTGGTTTGCCGGGCAGGGGGGCTTCGGCATCCAGACCGCGCCCGCAGCGGCCGCAATCGCGGCGGGCCTGCTTCTCGGCTGCGCGCCCGCAGACTTTGTGGCGGGGATCGATCCGGCCCCTTACGATCCAGAAAGATTTATTTTAACAGCTAGTTGAAATCACTTTCTGCGAGATTGTGACAAGGCGGCATCACTCGCCAGCCGATCGGCACGTTCATTATCGGGATGGCCGGCATGGCCCTTGATCCAGATCCATTCGATGCGATGCGGCGCCGCGGCATCGATCAGCGCGCGCCAGAGATCGTCATTCTTCACCGGCTGTTTCGAGGCCGTCTTCCAGCCATTGCGCTGCCAGCCGGCCACCCATTTGGTCAGGCCATCGAGAACATAGCGGCTATCGGTGGAGAGTTTGACCCGGCAGGGGCGTTTCAGCGCGTTCAGCCCCTGAATCGCCGCCATCAATTCCATGCGATTGTTGGTCGTCAGCATTTCGCCGCCCGAAAGCTCGCGTTCGCTGCCACCGGAGCGCAGGAGTACGCCCCAGCCGCCGGGGCCGGGATTGCCCTTGCACGCGCCATCCGTGGCGATTTCGACAAAGGTGGGCTCGGTCACAGGCCCAGGGCCTGCGCATCCGCATCCCGATAATGCTGAAGCCGCCGATGGAAGGCGAGGGGATCCTTGCGCGTCACCAGCGCGTCGGCCGGCGTGTTGAGCCAGTCCCACGCGCGGGTGAGCAGGAAGCGGACGCAGGCCCCGCGCGCGAGAATGGCGAAGGCGGCCCGTTCGTCGGGAAGTAGCGGGAAGGCGGATTCATAGCCTTCGACAAGCGCCCGCCCGAGCGAGGCATCGTAATCAGCGCCATCACCCGAAAAGCACCAGGCGGTGTGCGTCACCGCCAGATCCCAGGCGCGGATATCCGTGCAGGCGAAATAGAAATCGATTACGCCAGCCACTGTATCGCCGAGCATCAGCACATTATCGGGAAACAGATCGGCGTGGATCGCCGAGCGGGGCAGGCCCGCCGGCCATGCGCCTTCGAGCCAGGTCAGTTCCCCCTCGATATCGGCGCGCAGGCCCGGCGCGATGGCATCGAGATCGGCGCCGCAGCGCGTGGCCAGTTCACGCCAGCCCGCAGGCCCCAGCGAATTGGGGCGCTCGGCGGTGAAATCCGCGAGCGCGCCATGCATGCGGCCAAGCGCCGCGCCGGTGGCACGGGCCTGCGCCGGTGTGGGGTGGCTTAACGATACGCCCGGGAGAAATTCGATCAGGCAGGCCGGGCGCCCGGCCACCTCCTGGATCTGGACCCCGTCGCGATCGTGGAACGCGCGCGGCACGGGCAGGCCGCGTTCGGCCAGATGATCGAGCAGGCCAAGGAAGAAGGGAAGGTCAGCGACATCGACCCTCTTTTCATAGAGAGTTAGAATCAATCTGGATCGTGTTGTATCCACGATGTAATTGCTGTTCTCTACGCCCTCGGCAATGCCTTTGGCGGAGACGAGTTCGCCCAGATCGAAGCGGGCGAGGAGGTCAGCGAGCTGTTCGGCAGAAACCTGCGTGTAGACGGCCATATTCGATCGATCAGGCCGCTTCGAGGCCGCGGGGCAGCTTGAACGTCATCGATTCGACGATCCCGTCCAATTCCCGCTCTTTGATCGTAAAATGTCTGCCCAGCCGGTCGACCAGTTCGCGAACCAGCACCTCGGGTGCGCTGGCGCCGGCGGTGATGCCCAGCGTCCGGACGCCTTCCAGCCAGCCGAGATCCAGATCGGCAGCGCGCTGGATCAGCAACGCGCGCGTGCCCTCCCGCTGCGAGACCTCAACGAGCCGCACGGAATTGGAGGAATTGGGCGCGCCCAGCACGATCACCGCGTCGCTCTCCGCCGCCAGCAGCTTCACCGCGGTCTGCCGGTTCGATGTCGCATAACAGATGTCCTCGCCGCGCGGCGCGACGATCGCCGGAAAACGCTGGCGCAGCGCCGCGATGATCTCGGCCGTGTCGTCAACAGACAATGTCGTCTGGGTCAGGAAGGCAAGCGCTTCCGGATCGATCGGAGCAAGCGCGAGAACGTCCGCGACCGTCTCGACCAGCGTCATCGAGCCTTCCGGCACCTGCCCCAGCGTGCCAATCACTTCCGGATGGCCGCGATGGCCGATGAAGAGGATGTGGCGGCCGTCCTTGATCAGCCGTTCGGCCTGCCGATGGACCTTCGAGACGAGGGGGCAGGTGGCGTCGACATAGTCGAGCCCACGATCCTCGGCATCGCCCGTGACGACCTTGGGCACGCCATGCGCGGAAAAGACGACCGGGCGCCCGTCCGGAACCTCGCCCAGTTCCTCGACGAAGATCGCCCCCTTCTTGCGCAGGCCATCGACGACGAAGCGATTATGGACGATCTCATGCCGGACATAGACCGGAGCGCCATATTTCTCGAGCGTCAGCTCCACGATGCGGATCGCCCGATCGACTCCGGCGCAAAAGCCGCGCGGAGCCGCGATCAGAAGATCCAGCGAAAGGCCCGCATGGGGCTGAGGGGCGGCTTTTCCGTCGTCCATCGCAAAGCCCTTAACCGCTTGCTTGCCTCCAAGGAAGGCGCTTCCTATGAGCCGGCCGCAGTGTCCCGTCCGGCATTCGGCCGGCTCATGGTCTAGAGGAAGAATCGCGTGACGTTTTCCCGTTCACTCTTGGCCCGTTCCCTTCCTCCACGCGGAGGCCTGGTCGCTCCGGCGCTGAGCCTTGCGGCCCTCGCGTTCGTCGGCGGCTGCGCCGGAAAGAACCAGCTCGACGAAACGGGCGGCCTCAAGGTGACGCGCTCGGTCTGCCCCGCGGTCGCCGTTCCGGATTATACCGGCGACGTTTCTTTGTTCAGCCCGGCGGAGAGCCGTGACGCGCGCGCGCTGGACGTGATGGCCACCATCACCAATCTGCAGACGACCTGCGATCCGGCGGCCTCGCCGGTGCGCGCGAACGTAACGTTCGATGTGGTCGCGCGTCGCGCCAGCCCGTCCGGTGCGCGCGACATCACCTTGCCCTATTTCGCCACCGTGATGCGCGCCGGCACCACGATCGTCTCCAAGCAGATGGGCAATGTGCAGGTCCATTTCGATGATGGAAAGCTGCTCGGGCGCGGCCGCGCGTCAGCGGGGGCGGAAATCGACAGAAACGCCGCGTCCTTGCCGGAAAACATCTCCGCACAGCTCAATCGGAAGCGGAAAGCGACGGATGCCGACGCGTCGGTGGATCCGCTTTCGGATCCGCGCACCCGTGCTGCGGTCAGCAAAGCAAGTTTTGAGCTACTGATCGGCTTTCAATTGACGCAATCCCAACTGGCTTACAACGCGACTCGCTGATCCGTGCGGGAATCGTCGATATTTGATTGATATTCCAACGGCCGATTGACTTCGGCGTGGCGCCGGGTCATCCCTGCTTTGTCGCCGCCGGTTTCCGGTGGACGGACGCGCGGGAGAAGGCGAGGCCCAGGCCTCGCCGCCGAAGGAGCAACCGCCCCGGAAACTCTCAGGTCCAAGGACCGCGCGTTCGAAAAGACACTCTGGAAAGCGGTCGGCGCATGTTCGCGGCGGCCCACCGAAGGGGTAAGCAGGCCAAGCGGGGGCCTCGCGAAAGCTCTCAGGTTTCGTGACAGAGGGGGCAGGGGGTTTCTGGGCGGTCTTCCGGCCATCGCGAACCCTCTTGCACGTTCGGCCACGGAGTTCGCGCATGAGTGACGAAGACGTTCCTGAGACGATCGAGGCTCTTCCCCTCGATTCATGGCATCGCGGGCAGGGCGCCCGCATGGTGCCCTTTGCCGGCTACCATATGCCGATCCAGTATGACGGCATCATGGCCGAACATCTCTGGACCCGCGAGAGCGCCGGTCTGTTCGACGTAAGCCACATGGGGCAGCTCACGCTTTCCGGCGCGGATGCCGACGTTGCGCTCGAAACGATCCTTCCCGGCGACATCAAGGGCCTGGCCGAGGGCAAGATGCGCTATTCGCTGCTGCTCGGGCAGAGCGGCGGGATCCTGGACGATCTGATGGTGACGCGCCTTCCCGCGTCCAATCCGTTCGAGGAGGCCGCGGGCGATTTCTATATCGTCGTCAACGGCGCCACCAAGTGGGACGATATCGGCTATCTGCATGAGCAATTGCCCGAGGGGCTGACTCTCAACCACCGGGGCGATCAGGCCTTGCTGGCGCTGCAGGGGCCCAAGGCGGTCGATGCGCTGTCGCGCCTTGCGCCGGGCGTGGAGGATCTGAGCTTCATGGAGGCGGGCGCCTTCACGATCGCGGGCGTCGCGGCCTGGGTAAGCCGTTCCGGCTATACGGGCGAGGACGGTTTCGAAATCTCCATTCCCCAGGCATCCGCCGAGTCTGTCGCCGATGCGCTGCTCGCCTTGCCGGAGGTGAAGCCGATCGGGCTTGGCGCGCGCGACTCCCTCCGTCTCGAGGCCGGCCTGCCGCTCTATGGCCACGATCTGGACGAGAAGATCGATCCGGCATCGGCGGCCCTGGGCTTCGCGGTGCCGAAGCGGCGGCGCGCCGAAGGCGGCTTTCCGGGCGCCGAGCAGACGATCGGCTATTTCAAGGACGGACCGCCTTCGAAGCGCGTCGGCCTGATTATCGAAGGGCGCCAGCCGGCGCGCGAAGGCGCGACGATCTATGCCGGCGACCGGCCCGTCGGAACCATCACCTCGGGCGGCCATTCGCCGACCCTCCAGAAACCGATCGCCATGGGATATGTCAGTACGGATCGCTCCGCCCTGGGCACAGCCCTGGAGGTGGATGTGCGGGGCAAGCGCCTGGCCGCCACCGTTGTTTCGATGCCGTTCGTACCCCAGAATTATGTCCGTAAGGGAGCCAAGTGATGACGACCTATTTCACGCGTGAACATGAATGGATCGCGGTGGAAGGAGACGTCGCCACTGTCGGCATCACGGATTATGCCCAGTCGCAGCTCGGCGATATCGTGTTCGTCGAGGTGCCGGCCGCCGGAACCGTGGTCGCCAAGGGCAAGGAAGCCGCGGTCGTGGAATCCGTGAAGGCCGCCTCCGACATCTATGCGCCCGTCTCCGGCGAGGTTGTCGAGGGCAATGCTGCGCTGGAGGGTGATCCCGCGCTCGCCAATACGGCGCCGGAAGGCGAGGGCTGGTTCTTCAAGCTGACGCTCTCCGATGCGAGCGAGCTCGAGGGCCTGATGGATGAAACCGCATACAAGGCCTTCGTGGACGGCCTCTGAGGAGTTTCGGACGATGCGTTACCTGCCGTTGTCCGATGGGGACCGGGCCGCGATGCTGGCCTCCATCGGGGCGCCTTCGATTGATGCCCTGTTCGCCGATGTGCCCGAGGCGGCGCGTCTTGGCGGCGTGATCGAAGGTCTTCCGCTCCATGCGTCGGAGCTTTCCGTCGAGCGCCAGCTGAAAGCGCTGGCCTCCAAGAATCTGGTCGCGGGCGAAGCGCCATTCTTCATCGGATGTGGAGCCTACAAGCACCATATTCCCGCGAGCGTGGATCACATCATCCAGCGCGGCGAATTCCTGACCAGCTACACCCCCTATCAGCCGGAAATCGCGCAGGGCACCCTACAGGTGCTGTTCGAATTCCAGAGCCAGGTGGCGCGCCTCTACGGCTGCGACGTCGCCAACGCATCCATGTATGACGGATCGACCGCCTGTTGGGAGGCGATCGGCATGGCGCGCCGCATCACGCGGCGATCCAAGGCGATCATCTCCGCCGGCCTGCACCCGCATTATGTCTCGCTGTGCAAGACGATGGCGAAGTTCACCGGCGATACGCTGGTCACCTCGCTGCCATCCCTCACGGATGGTGCGCCGGGTGACGACATGGCGGCGCTGCTCGCCGCGATCGATGGCGAGACGAGCTGCGTGGTCGTCCAGAACCCGAACATCCTGGGTCATGTCGGTGATCTTTCCGAGCTGGCCGCCGCCGCCCATGCCAAGGGCGCGCTGCTGATCGCGGTGGTGACCGAGCCGGTCGCCCTCGGCGCGATCAGGAGCCCCGGCGAGATGGGCGCGGATATCGTAGTGGGCGAGGGGCAGTCGATCGGCGTGGGCCTCAATTTCGGTGGACCTTATGTCGGCCTGTTCGCCTGTTCGGAAAAATATGTCCGGCAGATGCCGGGGCGCCTCTGTGGCGAGACGGTCGATGCCTCGGGCCAGCGTGGTTATGTGCTGACGCTCTCGACCCGCGAACAGCATATCCGGCGCGAGAAGGCGACGAGCAATATCTGCACGAATGCAGGGCTTTGCGCGCTAGCATTCACGATTCACATGAGCCTTCTCGGGGAGGCCGGGCTGCGCAAGCTGGCCGGGATCAACCATGCGCGCGCGGTGCTGGCGGCCGAGCGGCTGGCGGCGGTGCCGGGCGTGGAGCTGGTGAACGGTGCCTTCTTCAACGAATTCACGCTGCGATTGTCGAAGGAGGCTCGACCGATCGTGCGCGCGCTGGCGCGTGACGGGATACTCGGTGGCGTCGCGCTCGGGCGGCTCTATCCGGGAGCGGAAGCGCTGGCGAACGGGCTGGTCGTGGCTGTGACCGAAACGACAAGTGAGGACGATGTGGAGCAGCTTGCAGGCGCTCTCGAGGAGGCGCTGGCATGACGATCAATCCGAGTGGCTGGCGCCCCGAGCGCGCGCTGGCGGCGAATGGCGAACCCGAGGAGGGAACGTTCACCGGCAATCGCGCCCTGATGCTGGAAGAACCACTGATCTTCGAGATTGGTGGCGAGGAGGGCTGTGGCGTCGATTTTGACGAGGTGCCGGCGGCAAGCTCCCGCCTGGGCGGGCTGGAGCGTGGGGCTTCGATCGGCCTGCCCGGCCTTTCCGAGCCGGAGGCCGTGCGCCATTATACGCGCCTCAGCCGGCAGAATTACGCGATCGATCTCGGGCTGTTTCCGCTCGGATCGTGCACGATGAAGCACAATCCGCGCCTGAACGAGCGGATGGCCCGGCTTCCGGGTTTCGCCGACGTGCATCCCTTGCAGCCGGCCGAAACCGTGCAGGGCGCCTATGAACTGATCCATGTGGTCGGCGAATGGCTCATCAAGCTGACCGGCATGAATTCGGTGGCGATGAGCCCGAAGGCGGGGGCGCACGGCGAATTGTGCGGTCTGCTGGCGATCCGCTCGGCGCTGGAAGCGCGGGGAGACGCGCGCAAGGTGGTGCTGGTGCCGGAAAGCGCCCATGGCACAAATCCCGCCACGGCGGCCTTCTGCGGCTATTCGGTGGAGACGATCCCGGCCACCAAGGCCGGCCGTGTCGATCGCGCGGCCCTCGAGGCCCGGCTGGGGCCGGACGTCGCGGCGGTGATGATCACCAATCCGAACACCTGCGGTCTGTTCGAGCGCGAGATGGTCGAAATCTGCGAGGCCGTGCATGCTGCGGGTGCGCTCGTCTATTGTGACGGTGCGAACTTCAACGCGATCGTCGGTCGCGTCCGCCCGGGCGATCTGGGCATCGATGCGATGCACATCAACCTCCACAAGACCTTCTCCACGCCGCATGGTGGCGGTGGGCCGGGCGCTGGCCCGGTGGTGTTCTCGGAGGCGCTGACGCCCTTCGCACCGCTCCCGTTCGTCGAGAAGACGGGCGACACGTTCATCCTCGTGGAGGAGGAGACGGCCGATGCGGATCATTCGAAGAGCTTCGGCCGCATGGCCGCCTTCCATGGCCAGATGGGCATGTTCACCCGTGCCGCCTCGTACATGATGAGCCACGGCGCGGATGGTCTGCGGCAGGTGGCGGAGGATGCCGTGCTCAACGCAAATTACGTGTTGCGCCAGTTGGATGACGTGCTCGATGCGCCATTCGGGGACAGCGGCCCCTGCATGCATGAGGCGCTGTTCTCGGATGAGGGGCTCGCCGAAGGGCTTTCGACGATGGACATCGCCAAGGGCCTGATCGACGAAGGCTTCCACCCAATGACCATGTATTTCCCGCTGGTCGTTCATGGCGCGATGCTGATCGAGCCGACCGAAACCGAGAGCAAGGCATCGCTCGACCAGTTCATCGGCGCGCTGCGTTCGGTGGCGGAGCGGGCGCGGGCGGGCGATCTCAGCCTCAAGGCGGCGCCCTTCTATGCCCCGCGCCGGCGGCTCGACGAGACGGCGGCAGCACGCAAGCCGATCCTGGCATGGAAGTCCTCAACATAGCGTTAACCATGTTGTTGCGGCGCAAAATTCCTGTTGATGTTAACGTTCCGGAAAGATATATGAATCGCGACCGGAATGTTCGACTCGCTGTGGGGCGCGCTGGGCGGTCAGCGTGAGAGTAAAGGGAGATTTGCCATGACTGTTCGGAAGCTTTTGCTGCAGGGTGCCGCTGTTGCGCTGGCGTTCGGTAGCGCTGTTGCTGCTAACGCTACGACCTATCCCGTGGGCACCAACCTGCCGGGCGTAGCCTATTTCCGCCTGACCCCGGAGACGGCCACGCCGAACGATCCGGTCATCAACGCGGAATTCGGCGCGACCTACACTTCGCCGACCACCTCGTTCGACGACTCGTTCGTGTTCACCATTCCGCAGGATGGCTTCGGCACCGGCGGCGTGACCACGAGCTTCGTGTTCGCGTCCGACTCGCTGACCTTCACGCAGGTTTACTTCAACGGTAATCCGCTGACGATCACGACGACCGCCAACGGCATGAAGGCGAGCATCGACCTCATCCAGATCCTGGCGAACGTCCAGAACACGATCCGCGTTGTCGGCACCGTTTCGGGCACCGCCAACTTCACCGGTACGGCACAGTTCGCTGCTTCGCCGGTTCCGGAATCGGCCACCTGGGCGATGATGGTTGTCGGCTTCGGCGTGCTCGGCGCTGCTTGCCGCCGTAGCCGTTCGGCTTCGACCAAGGTTTCCTTCTCGTAAGAGACGGATAAAAGTTAAACGCCGGCCGGGTTCGTACTGGCCGGCGTTTTTCTTTTCAGGCGGCGCTGCGTTCGGGAGACCGTTCGCGGCGCTGTTTTGATTCCGGTATCGGATTCCCTCTTTTCGGGTCGAAGCGGCCGAGCCGTTCGTCGGTTCGCAACAAGCGAGAAGAGGTGCTGGGGCGCCGATACCGATGGCGCCATCGACAAGAAGGCGGAGAGCTTTAGGGGCGCCCGGCATCCGCATGCGCGAGGTGTGCCGCCAGATGACCCGGTAGCCGGGAGCCGATTCGGCTCATCTCCCGCGCCCCCAGCCAGAAGGGCATATCGATCTCACCGGCACATATGGGCAGGGATATCACTGCTTGCGATACGCCAAGTTTCGCCTGCCTGCCCTCTGCATCTCGTCCTCAATCGAAGGCGCGAGGCTCCTGTTATCCCCGCTGTTCCGCCCGCGGGCGAATAGCGTCGCCTTGCGATCGCAGCGGGAAGCTTGCCGATCGGGTCGCGGCTTCCAGCGTCGCTGCCCCGAGCTGGATGCAGGCGGTCGCTTCCTCCAGGCTCGTCAGGAAGAAGGGATAGAGCGAACGGCAGCCCGCCGCATCGCCCATGCCGGCATAAGCATCGATCTTCTGGCGGATATCGGCGACGCGCAGCCACATGAGCTGGGAAGGCGCGCTGACGCTCTCGTTCATCCGAAGCTCGCCGATCCGGGAGAAACCCAGCATCGCCTCATAAAAGCGGCGATGCCGCGGGTTGACCTCGATGAACAGATCCGTGCCCTTGTGCTTCCAGATGCCGTAGATGAACACGACGTGGAACAGCGCGCCGAGCAGGTGCTTGGATTCGGCGTTCGTATCGAAGGCAAGCTTGGTGAGTTCGCAGACGCAGGCATCGGGCCCGTTCCGATATTCGTCTATTTCCGGGCGAAACAGAGTATCCGCCGAAAGGCCCCGATCGGAATCTGCTGCGAGGGTGACCGTGCCGATCACATCACTGCCGGTCGAAACGGTGAAGGTCGTGTGGCTGGGACGGTTGATGAGCTGGTGATCGTCGCCATAGCCGCGCCATGAATAGCGACGATTGATCAGATCGCACGCCATCTGGCGATGCTCATAGGATGTGGCGATGTCGATCGAGACATCCCGGCCGTCATACATACGCCCAGGGAGCGGAATCCGGATGATTCCGAGCTTCTCTTCCGGCGCGGCAAATGGCTCCGCCACGATATAGTCGTTTGCGACATCATTGGTCGCCACCAGTCCAAAAGACATCTTTGAACCTCGCTCACGCACACAACAAACCCTGCCAATCAGGATCGTCGCAACTCATTTCAACGAGGTTAAAGGGGCGAGTTAACAGCTCCGCAGGAACGCGGATACGCACTCGACTTCGGTAGTAGAATTATGCCCGTTCAGGGCTGCGGTGCCGGGCCAGACAAGGCTCGGTCGCATGCCAATCCTGCTGCATATTCAGTGCCCCCACACCGCGTAATGCCAGCCGTTTACCATGTCCGATCCGGACCAGATATGGGGCAGCGGCGAGTTGTGCTTGGCGTCGGTTTAACCGCAACAATGCAGCAAGATTGGCGGAATTCGTTAAAAAGTGCCCCGAGGCATGCGGGATGCCCATATCGACACCACATGAGGTGCGAAACACGGCATCGCAGGTAATGTGGGCCTCACAGATGCGGGCGCCACTCCCAGCGAAGTGCATCGCCATCCATCACCTCGACGCCCGCGTCATTCAGTCTTTCACGCAGCGCATCCGACCTGGCATAATTTTTTTCGAGCCGTGCGGCCTGTCGCTCGTCGAGCAGCGATTCGACCTCCTCATCCGCCAGCGAGGCCGCAGCCGGACGCAGGGCGAGCGCGCGCCGGTCGAGCGTCAGGAGATTGAGGCCGAGTGCCAGATCGAAGCTTGCGGCGAGCCTCAGTCGCTCCTCGGCCTCCATTCCCTTGGCCGTCAGCGCTTCCTCCAGAAGGGGGAGGGCCTGCGGCGTCATCAGATCTGCCGAGAGCGCGGCATCGAATGCCCCGATCATCGCGCGCGCGCGCGCGCCGAGCGGCTCCTCGATCACGCCGCGCTGATAGGACAGGCTGGCACCGCGCGTCGCCGTCATTTCCAGAGTGGGCGCGAGCCAGGGCAGGGCGCCGACCCTGGCCTTGAGCTGGGCGACGGCGAGGATCAGGCGCTTGAGCCGGATCAGTGCCGCCGACAGCGCCTCACCCGAAAATTCCAGTTCCGAGCGATAATGGGAGGATAGGCAGAGCAGGCGATAGGCGAGCGGATGCACGCCCCGCTCGATCAGGCCGGGCAGCGTGGCGAAACCGCCCTTGCTCTTGGACATCTTGCCGCCACGATCGACCAGAAAATTGTTGTGCATCCACAGGTTGGCGCCTGTTCGTGATGTTTCGTTATAAGCCTGGTTCTGCGCGATCTCGTTGCAGTGATGGATCTCGCGATGATCGATCCCGCCCGTGTGGATGTCGAATTGAGCGCCCAGATATTTAAGGCTCATTACCGAGCATTCGAGATGCCAGCCGGGCGCGCCACGGCCCCAGGGCGAATCCCATTCCATCTGTCGATCGGCGCCGGGGGCCGAGCTTCGCCAGATCGCGAAATCGGCCGGATGGCGCTTTCCTTCCACATCGGCGATCCGGCCGACCGTCTCGTCGCCACGATGGCCGGCGAGGCGCCCGTAATCGGGCACGGTGGCGGTGTCGAAATAGAGGCCGCCTTCCAGCTGATAGGTGCTGCCGCGTTCTTCCAGAATGCGGGCGAAGGCGATCATATCCTGGATATGATCGGTCGCGACGGACCACAGGCTGGGGCTCAGGATGTTGAGCCCCGCGAGATCCGCCTTGAAGGCATCGGTATAAAAAGCCGCAATGTCCCAGATGGAGCGGGATTGCGCGAGCGCGGCGGCTTCCATCTTATCTTCGCCCGCGTCGGCATCGGAGGTCAGATGGCCGACATCGGTGATGTTGATGACGTGCGTCGTCGCCCAGCCCTTCCAGTTCAGCGTCCGGCGCAGCGTATCCGTGAATACATAGGCGCGCAGATTGCCGAGATGGGCGAAATTGTAGACGGTCGGCCCGCAACTGTAGAGCCGCACCATCGCCGGATCGATCGGCCGGAAATCCTCCAGCGATCGGGTCATGCTGTTGAACAGCACAAGCGGAGCACCGTGGGCGGTATCGGCGGAAGGCGATGCGGGGACGATATCGGACACGCTCTGCTCCTGAGCCGGGCGGATGGCCCTATACGAACGAACCGGGGGCACAAATGAAAATGACGCGCAAACGAAAGCGGGCGCCCGTTACCGGACGCCCGCCCAATCGTTTCACTACGGCACGCCCGTGATGGGCGCGCCCGCGAAATTACGACTTGTTGGCTTCGACGGCGTCGGCCGCGTCGTGAGCATTCTCGGCGGCATTGCCGAGCGCTTCCGCTGCTGCGTCATTCGAAGTGTTCTCGGCCATGTCTTCGAGATTCTCGCCGGCATTGTCGAGAGCATTCGCAGTCGCGTCAGCCGCATTCTCAGCCGGCGTCTGCTTGCTGCAGGCGGCCAGAGACATCAGGCCGGCAGCGGCAAGAACAAAGACTACCTTCTTCATTCCGACACTCCATATTTTGTTTTGGGTCCGGCCCGAATGCCGTCCCAGCGCGTCCCATTAGCGTCGCAAGCTAATGCGTCAACGCCAATTTCGATCCCGCGCGACGGATCGCCAGGGCGGATGCCGCATTGCAGCATGCGATCCGATGCAACCTTCCGTCTTCTTAAACATTCTGAATTGTGGTTCATCGAGCGTCATATGTTTACCATTTGGTAACCGTGCGTCGGGCCCTATTGCGAGAGGGAATTGGGAATGCGGGAGCCGTCGGCCGTGAGCATCAAGCGCGTAGCCCTGATCGGCAACAGCCCCCCGCGGCTTTGCGGAATTTCGACCTTCACCCGCGACGTGCGCGAGGCGCTGATCGCCGCTGATCCCGCACTTGCGGTGGATCTTTATGCGATGGACGATCCCGGCTCGGCCCATGCCTATGGCCCCGAGGTGGTGTGCTCGATCGCGCAGGAAGACCTGGCCGATTATGTTCAGGCGGCGCGCCGGATCAACGAAAGTGGCGCCGAGGTCGTCATCGTCCAGCACGAATATGGGATTTTCGGCGGCCCCGCCGGTGCGCTGCTGCTGAAGCTGCTCGATCGCGTCGATGCGCCGGTGGTCGTCACGCTTCACACCGTGCTGGAATATCCCAATTCCGAACAGCGTGCGGTGATCGAGGCGCTGGCACGCCGCGCCTTCAAGCTGGTTGTGATGGCGCGCAAGGGTGTCGAGATCCTCAAGGCGGTGCATGGTATTGGGGGCGAGCAGGTCGCGATCGTGCCGCATGGCGTGCCCGATCGTCCGCTGCTGGATACCGAGGCGCTGAAGCCTGCCTTCGGCTTCGATGGGCATTGCGTGCTGCTCACCTTCGGGTTGCTTTCGCCCAACAAGGGCATCGAAACGATGATCCGCGCGCTCCCGCGCATCGTCGCGGCGCATCCGGATGCGCTCTACGTCATTCTTGGGGCGACCCACCCCCATCTCGTCGCACGCGAGGGGGAGGCCTATCGCGAGAGCCTGGCCGCGCTCGCCCTTGAGCTGGGCGTGAGCGATCATGTGCGCTTCATAGATGGATTTCTCGATCAGGAGCGGCTGCTCGATTATCTCCAGGCGACCGACATCTACGTCACACCCTATCTCTCGCCGACCCAGATCACGAGCGGCACGCTTTCCTATTCGGTCGCGCTGGGCAAGCCGGTCGTTTCCACGCCTTACTGGCATGCAGAGGAATTGCTGGATGACAGCATCGGCCAGCTCGTTCCGTTCGGCGATGTCGAAGGCTTTGCCGACACGATCAACGATCTGCTCGACCAGCCCGATCTGCTGAGGCGGATGGGCCAGTCCGCCTATGAAGTGGGCCGGACGATGACGTGGGACAGGTTCGCGCGCGCCTATCTGGCGATCTGTGGCGAAGCCATCGCGCGGCGGCCCGTACGCCTGGCGCGTGCCGGGGCCATGCCGGCGCGGGCGCATGAAATCCATGCGCCGAAGCTGGACGCGATCGAGCGGATGACGGACGGCTGCGGCATGCTCCAGCATTCGATCTATTCGGTGCCCGATCGCGACCATGGCTATTGCGTCGACGATAATTGCCGGGCGCTGATGCTGATGCACCGGATAGACGATCCCGCGGAGAAGGCGGACGAACTCGCGCATGTCTATGCCTCGTTCGTCCAGCATGCCTGGAATGGCGACAAGGGCCGCTTCCGCAATTTCATGGCCTTCGATCGCGGCTGGCTGGAGGATGAGGGATCGGAGGACAGTTTCGGTCGCTCCTTGTGGACGATCGGCGTGACGGCGGCGGAGGCGAGGCAGCAGGATCTGCGCCAGTGGGCGCTGCACCTGTTCGATCAGGTCGCGCCTTTCTCGCTGCCGCTGGCCAGTCCCCGCACCTGGGCGTTCGCGCTGCTCGGCGCCGATGCCGTGCTGGATGCGCATCCCGATCATCCCGTCGCGCGCAGGCTGATCGAGGAATTTTCGGACCGGCTCTGGCGGCGCCTGCGCCTTGGCCGGCGCGAGGGATGGACCTGGTTCGAGGCGGTGCTCGCCTATGACAATGCCCGGCTGCCCGAAGCCCTGATGCGCGGCGCGCATCGGCTGGCCAATCAGGCGATGCTGGATGATGCGATCGATGCGTTGACCTGGCTGGACGGCCACCAGACGAACCCGCTGGGACAGTTCCGCGCCGTCGGTACGGACAGCTTCTGGCGGGCCTATGAGCCGCCCCTGCCGTTCGACCAGCAGCCGCTGGAAGCCTGGGCGACGATCGATGCGGCACTCGTCGCGCTGCGGCTGACGGGCGACCGGAAATGGTCCGTCGCGGCGCGGCGCGCCTATGAATGGTATCTCGGCGAAAATGATCTCGATCTGCCGATGGTCACGCTGGCGGATGGCGGCTGTTACGATGGCCTGATGAGCAATCGGGTAAACCTGAATCAGGGCGCGGAATCGATCCTCGCCTTCCAGTTCGCGTGCGCGGCGATGAGCCGTGCGGCGGCGAGCGGGGATCGGGCCGGCGGCGATGTGAGGGCCAGCCTCCAGGCGATACTGCCGAAACTGCGCGCGCCGCGCTGAGGCGACAGCCCTCTTTGGGCGACGAACCGACCGCTTCCGTGCGGCGCAGGTGCTTTTTGCTCTTTATCCCCACGCTAAACCTTGGATAAGGCGGAGGCACGGACGAATATGTCCGTGCCAAGGTTCGGAACGCTCGTAGCCGGGGGGCAGGTTGCTCGACGTCATTCATCATCCCTTGCGGCTTACCGCGGATCCCGCGCGCGTGGTCGTCCGCCCGTTTCACATCGCGATCGAGGCGAGCGCCGTCCCCGGCAGGCCGGGGCGTGTGCGCCGTATCGCCGAATCCGTGCTGGCGATGGACGAGGCCGAAGCGGCGATCGAACTGGAACTGGTGCTGCGCGATTTCGAGGCGCGGCACTGGCAGACGCGCGCCGTCTTCCGCACGCGCTACAAGGCGATCCGGGAAGGGCTGAAGCTGGATGACGCGGCCATCTCCGACATCAAGAAGCAGCTGATCGGCGCCTATTTCTGTCACGAATACAGCTATGCCGCCGCGGCGCTGATGAACCCCAGCGTGATCCCGCATCCGGACCAGTCCGGCCTTTCGGACGGCGCGCTGCGCATCGCCATGTCGCTGCGCGCGGTGGGCGAGGGGCATATCTCCTCGATCGCCTTCCGCGAGGGCATTCTCGGCCCCGGCCCGATGATCGAGCTGATGCCCGAGCCGCCTTTCGCCACCGCCGCCGATGGCGCGATGGAACTGGGCAATGGCGCGATCGAGGTGCATCGCCACCCCGACAGCTCACTTTCGGGCACGGTGCTGTTCCCCATGACGGCCGCGCAGAGCAAGGGCCTGGAGGATCTCCGTCTCGTCCGTTTCCAGCATGATGACGGCGCCTATGAATGGCTCGGCACATATACCGCCTATAACGGCGCCTCGATCCGTTCGGAGCTGATGCGCACCAGTGATTTCAGGAGCTTCACGCTCGCGCCGATGAGCGGCCCGGCCGCGCGCAACAAGGGCATGGCGCTATTCCCGCGCAAGGTGGGTGGCGAATATATGATGATCGGCCGGCAGGATGGCGAAAATGTCTTCCTGATCCGCTCCGATCGGCTGGATCACTGGGGCGAGGGGCAATTGCTGCTGACGCCCGAATTTCCTTGGGAAATGGTGCAGCTCGGCAATTGCGGTTCCCCGATCGAGCTGGACGAGGGCTGGCTGCTGCTCACGCATGGCGTGGGTGCGATGCGCAAATATTCGATCGGCGCGATCCTGCTGGACAAGGATGATCCCTCGAAGATCATCGGCCGGATGCGGGAGCCGCTCCTGTCTGCCGCGAACGAGGATCGCGAAGGCTATGTGCCGAATGTCGTCTATACGTGCGGCGGCCTCAGGCATGGGGACACGCTGTTCGTTCCCTATGGAGTAGCGGACAGCTCGGTAGCCTTCGGTTTCGTCTCGATATCGAGCCTGCTCGCCGCGATGCGCTGATGCGCCGGAGTCCGGTGCGGCGGGGCTGAAGCGGAGGACGGCCGGCCATCTTCCGCGAAAGGGCGCGCCGCTCGCATCTTCGGCCAACCCTTCATCCGGCCGTCAATTGCAGGCAAGGGCGCTATGGGCCGCCCTCCTATATGGCAGGCTGCGTGCAAACCTTCCGGATGCGGAGCCCCAACCGGTTCGGCCTCAGGCGGCGAGCCGCAGCTCCAGCCGATCCCAGATTTCCACCAGCGCCGCGACCAGCTCCTCCATCATCTCCACGCTGTGCGCCGGGCCCGGCGTGAACCGCAGGCGCTCAGTGCCGCGCGGCACGGTGGGATAGTTGATGGGCTGCACATAGACACCATATTCCGCGAGCAGGATATCGCTGATCCGCTTGGCGCGAACCGGATCGCCCACCATCAGCGGCACGATATGCGTGGTGGACGGCATGACGGGGAGCCCCGCTTCGGCCATCAGTTCCTTGAGCTTCGCGGCGGCCGCCTGCTGGCCCTCGCGCTCCATGGAACTGGCCTTCAGGTGCCGCACGCTGGCCAGAGCGCCCGCCACCAGCACCGGCGACAGGCTGGTCGTGAAGATGAAGCCCGGCGCGTAGGAGCGGATCACATCGATGATCACCTGATCGGCGGAGATATATCCGCCCATCACGCCAAAGGCCTTGCCCAGCGTGCCTTCGATGATCGTCAGCCGGTGCGCCGCGCTGTCACGATCGGAAATGCCGCCACCGCGCGGGCCATACATGCCAACGGCATGAACCTCGTCGAGATAGGTGAGCGCGTTATATTTGTCCGCCAGATCGCAGATGGCGTGGATCGGTGCGATATCGCCATCCATCGAATAGACGCTCTCGAACGCGATCAGCTTGGGCACCTCGCGGGATTCCGCCGCCAGCAGCTCCTCAAGATGCTCGAGATCATTGTGGCGGAAGATGCGCTTCTCGCAGCCGGAATTGCGGATGCCGGCGATCATCGAGGCGTGATTGAGCTCATCCGAAAAGATGATGCAGCCCGGCAGCACCTTGGCGAGCGTCGCGAGCGAGGCTTCGTTGGAAACATAGCCGCTCGTGAAGAGGAGGGCGCCTTCCTTGCCGTGGAGATCGGCCAGTTCGGCTTCCAGATCGATATGATAATGGGTGTTGCCGCCGATATTGCGCGTGCCGCCCGATCCGGCGCCGACATCGTGCAGCGCCTCTTCCATCGCGGCGATCACATTCGGATGCTGGCCCATCGCGAGATAGTCGTTCGAGCACCATACGGTGATCGGCTTCGGTCCGTTATGCCCGGCGAAACAGCGCGCATTCGGGAACATGCCCTTGTTGCGCAAAATATCGATGAACACGCGATAACGGCCTTCCGCATGCAGCCGATCGATCGCCTGGGTGAAAACGCGCTGATAATCCAACGTCAGAACCTCTCCGAGGGATCGCCGCCCATAACGCCGTCCCCCTTTTCTTTCCAGCCAAAAGCGGCCGTTAACATACCCTACTAAAGTGCCATGATCCGCTCCAGCCCCATCTCCGCGAGGGAGGTACGCAGCGCATCGGATATGTCCAGCGGAGCGGTGAAGACGGCAAGGCCGGCACCGGGATCGGCCGGCCACGCCTGGCCTTCGGTGAGGAAGGCGATCCGGCGGGCAATGCCTTCCGCACCATCCACGAAGGCGATCGGCCGTGGCGCGACAGCCGCCAGGCGATCCGCGACGAGCGGGAAATGCGTGCAGGCGAGCACGATCGTATCGATCCTGTCGCCGCCCTCCTGTTCCAGCAGGCCATCCAGCGCGGTGCGATAGTCGGCATCCGGCGTGGGTTGCCCGCGCAGGCTGGCCTCCGCAAGCTCGACCAGGCGTGCCGATCCGTGGCGCAGAACGAGGCAATCCTGCGCGAAACGCGCGGAGAGATCGTCGACATAGGGCTGGCGAACGGTCGCATCCGTGCCGAGCACGCCGATGGCGCGTGTCTTCGAGAGGAGAGCTGCCGGCTTGATCGCGGGCACTGTGCCCACCACTGGAAGATCCAGCGCCGCCCGCACGCCCGCCAGCGCGATGGTGGAGGCGGTGTTGCAGGCGATGCAGATCAGGCGTGGCCGGTATCGCTCGGCCAGCCGGCCGAGCAGCGCGGGCACGCGGGCCGCAATCTCCGCCTCGCTCTTCGTGCCATAGGGAAAGCCGCCATTATCCGCGACATAGACAATCGGTGCCTGCGGCATCAGCGCGCGCACCGCGCGCAGCACCGAAAGCCCGCCTATGCCGGAATCGAACAGAAGGAGCGGCCGTGCATCCTCCACGGGGCGATGCTCCCTTACAGGCCCAGATAGTCGCGCTTGCCGATCTGAACGCCTTTCTGGCGCAGGAGGGCATAAGCCGTGGTGATGTGGAAATAGAAGTTCGGGATCACGAAATCGAGCAGATAGGCCTGCCCCTTGAAGTGAAGCTCGTTCGCTCCGGCCTTCAGCGAAATGTCCCGCTGTTCGCTGTCGCGGATCTGATCGGCGGAGACGCTCTGGATATAGGCGATCGTCTTTTGGATCCGCGCACGCAGGGCGGGCAGATCCGCCTCGTCATCGGGCCAGCTGGGTGGTGTCTCGCCGGCCAGGCGGGCGACGCCGCCCTTGGCCATGTCGCTGGCGATCTGGATCTGCTTGGGGAAGGGCAGCATGTCCGGCGCGAGGCGCGAATCGAAGATTTCGCGCGGATCCATGCCGGTGGCGGCCGCATGCGCCTCACCCTTGGCGATGATGGCGTCGAGCGCCCTGAACTGACGGACGAACATGGGCACGGATGCGTCATACATGGACAGCGTCATGATCGATCGTTTCTCCTCCGTGCCCGTCGATTCCGGCACGCGACGCGCGCTCATAGCAGCCACGGGCCGGGTGGCGATACAGAGAGGTGGCGACCGCCGTTGACGCCTGTCGCGCGCGCTCCTAAGCCGCCGAAATCGGCGACGCGGGAGGGGCAACCGACATGGCGAGCAAGATCTATTCCGACGCGACGGAGGCCCTTGCCGGGCTGCTGCGGGACGGGATGACCATCTGTTCGGGCGGCTTCGGCCTTTCGGGCCTGCCGGAGCGGCTGATCGACGCGATCGAGGCTTCGGGCGTCAAGGGCCTCACCGTCGTCTCCAACAATGCGGGCATCGATAATGTCGGCCTCGGCAAGCTTCTTCGCTCGCGCCAGATCGCCAAGATGATCTCGTCCTATGTGGGCGAGAACAAGGAATTCGAGCGGCAATATCTGGCGGGTGAGCTGGAGGTGGAATTCTGCCCCCAGGGGACGCTGGCCGAACGCTGCCGGGCAGGCGGCGCGGGCATTCCGGGGTTCTACACGAAGACGGGCGTCGGCACGATCGTGGCGGATGGCAAGGAAACCAAGGTCTTCGATGGCGAGACCTATGTGCTGGAGCGCGGCATCGTCGCCGATCTTTCGATCATCAAGGGCTGGAAGGCCGACGAGAGCGGCAACCTCCTGTTCCGCAAGACGGCGCGCAACTTCAACCAGCCGATGGCCACGGCTTCGAAGATGACGGTTGCCGAAGTGGAGGAAATCGTGCCGGTCGGGAGCCTGAATCCCGATTGCATCCATGTGCCCGGCATCTACGTGAAGCGCATGATCGTGGGCGCGCCCTACGACAAGAAGATCGAGTTCCGCACGACGCGTCCGCGCGAGGCGGCGTGATGCTCCGCCCGGCGCTGGCCGGCGCCGCCTGCCTGGCGCTTTCGGCCTGCGCGACGATGCCGGCCGCAAGAACGGCCGTGGAAGCGCCTCCGGCGCCTGCCGCCGTGCCGCAGGCCGTGCCCAAGGTCTTTCAGTGGCTCGGTTCGGCCGAGGCGGCGGCGATTTCCCGCCAATCTTATGGTGCGCTCTCCCGCTATGTTCTGGATCGCGTCGCGGCGCGCAAGCGGGGCGAAGCGATCGAGGGAGCCGTGCTGGCCGACGGCGCAAGCCTCGATGCGCCGCGCTGGGCGGATTGCGGTGCCAGGCCGCCGGCGATCGTGCTCGACATGGACGAGACGGCGATCCTCAACACCGGCGCCAATTATGATTCCGCGAAGCGCGGCGATCCGCCGTTCGATGCCGCGCGTTGGGATGTGTGGGAACGGGATGGGGCGGGTCTCGTCGATCCGGTTCCGGGCTCGGTCGAGGCATTGGCCTCCCTGCGCGCGGCGGGTGTGACCCCGATCTTCATCAGCAACCGGCAGACGCGTTTCGCCGAGCAGGCGGTCCGCTCTCTCGCGGCGGCGGGCCTCGGCCCCGCGACGCCCGGCGAGACGATGTTCCTGCGCGATGCGGGCGCGGGCAGCGGAAAGGATGCACGCCGCGCGGCCGTGTCCATGCGCTTCTGCGTGGTGGCGATGGCGGGCGATCAGCTCGGCGATTTCAGCGATCTCTTCAACGCAAAAGGGCTGGATCCGGTCGCCCGGCGCGCGCTGGCGGCGCAGCCGGCGGTGGCGGCGCGCTGGGGGCAGGGTTGGTTCCTGATGCCGAACCCCGCTTATGGCCCCGGCGATGCCGGAACGCTGGAGCAGGTGTTCCCCGATCATCGCTGGCCGGGGCCAGTCGGTGGCGTGCGATGAGCGTGTGGGAGCCACCGGGCCGCATCTCTCTGGAGGGCGGGGAGGATCTGGGCAAGGATTCCTCTGAGATCGCGCGCATCTGGATCAATGACGAAGGCGGCGCCAGCGTGTGGATCGCGGCGTTCCGGCTCGAGGATCCGCGCATGTTCGGCTATCTGATGGCGGATACGATCCGTCACGCGGCACGCGCCTATGCCGGCACCTGGTCGATCGGCGAGGATGCCGCGCTGCAAAAGATCGCGGAGGGCCTGAGCGAGGCGCTGCGCAGCCAGACGACCATTCAGGACGGGAGCCTCAACTGATGCCTTGGGATCGCAACCAGATGGCGGCGCGGGCCGCGCGCGAGCTTCAGGACGGTTTCTACGTCAATCTCGGCATCGGCATCCCTACGCTGGTCGCGAACAACGTGCCCGAAGGCATGACCGTGACGCTCCAGAGCGAGAATGGCATGCTGGGCATCGGGCCTTTTCCCTATGAAGGGGAAGAGGATGCCGACCTCATCAATGCGGGCAAGCAGACGATCAGCGAACTTCCCTCGTCGAGCTATTTCTCGTCGTCGGACAGCTTCGCGATGATCCGTGGCGGACACATCGATCTCACCGTGCTGGGCGCGATGGAAGTGGCCGAGAATGGCGACATCGCCAATTGGATGATTCCGGGCAAGATGGTGAAGGGCATGGGCGGCGCGATGGATCTCGTCGCCGGCGTGAAGAAGATCATCGTCGTGATGGAGCATACCTCCAAGGACGGAAGCCCCAAATTCATCCCCAAATGCACGCTGCCGCTGACGGGCACGAACGTGGTGGACATGATCGTGACCGATCTGTGCGTGTTCCAGCGCCCCGATCACCGGAGCCCGTTCAAGCTGATCGAACTGGCGCCGGGCGTGACGCCGGAAGAGATCGCCGCCAAGACGACGGCGCACTATATCTCCTGAGGCCCACTCAGGGCGCGGGCGGTGCACCGGGAAAGGGCGGGAAGGCGAGGGGTGCGATATCGGCCCCAGGCGATCCTGCCGTGACGAAGCCATAGATGGCGAGCCCCGGCGGGCTGAACGCGATCAGATCGATCGCGACCTGCATCGCCACGATCGTGCCGGCGCCCCACCACCAGGCGGGATGGACGCGGCCGGCGGCGCGCAGATCGCGGATCATGCCCGCCAGCGGGAAGAGGATGATGACGGCGAACACCCCCCATCCGGCATAGGGGATCAGCAGCGGCATCGGCAGCAGCCGCCCCACGCCTGGCCCGAGCAGGATCGTCATGCCACAGAAGGCCAGCCGCCTGTGCCACTGGGTCTTCCGGCGCAGCGCGATCGCGCCCGCCGTCAGGCCTGCGAAGACCAGCACCGTCATCGGATCCATGATGAGGAAATAGAGCGGCTGGAAGAAGAAGGGGACATGGCCCGCCCGGACCAGAACGACCGTGACCCAGCTTCCCATCACGATCATGGCCGGCATCCAGGCGACCGAAAGCCAGCCGAGTTTCCTGTGAATGTCTCGATAGCCCGTTCCCACCAGAATGTTCTGGAGTAGATACAGCATCGTCCAGCCGAAGAAGATGAGCGCGTGGAGATGGACCCTGAGGGGGGATGCGAAGGATGATCGGCCGAACGCGAACTGCACGGAGAAGCCGAGCACCAGCACAGCCGTCATGATGATCGCGCTGATGAAGAAGAAGCGTTCGTCCTTCCCGATGCGCGACGGCTTTGTCGCAAGCGTTGCCACGGTCAATCCCTCCCCAGTCCAAACCCAATCCAATGATGCCATATCCCGGCGCGCGATCAAATACGGGCCGCCGCGAAAGGAGGTTGCAGATGAAAATCGGATCCCTGCTGGTTAAGCTGCGGCTTCTTTGCGGCGATCGTTTCGCCATGGGGCCGGGCAAGGCCGATCTGCTGGCCGCGATCGATCGGGAGCATTCGATATCCGGTGCCGCGCGCGCGATGGACATGAGCTATCGCCGTGCGTGGTTGCTCGTCGATGAGATGAACCGCTGCTTCGTCGATCCGGTGGTGGAAACGCTGGCGGGCGGTGGCCGCGAACGCGGCGCGCGGCTCACGCCTGCAGGCCGGCGCGCCATCGATGCCTATCGCGCGCTGGAGGCCGCCTCCGCCGCCCTGGCCGAAAGCCCGCCCTGCCGCGAACTGGCGGCGATGCTCCGCGATACGCCCGTTCCACCTGCGAGAGAGGCGGTGCCCGAAGCCTGAATCCCGTTCGCCCGGGCGGAGTATCTCGGCGCGGATCATCTCTATATATCAATGAATATAGAGATTCGGCGATATGCCGAGGGGGGTATTCAATGACATCGGCCGCTACCGCGCTCGCCGCGATCCTTATGGCATCCGCGCTGGCGGGAGAGGTGCATGCGGAGCCGGCGGCTGCGCCTGCGCCTGAAGCATCCTCCGGGCTGGCCGGCCTGCCCGAGGTGGTGGTGACGGCCCGGCGCCGGACGGAGGACGCGCAGCATGTGCCCGCGGCGCTTTCCGTGGTGGGAAGCGAACTGATCGAGCGCAGCTATACGGTGAACACGCAAGGGCTCAGCCTGCTCGCGCCCAGCCTGAACTACAGTTCGGCCAATCCCCGCAACACGGCCTTCACGATCCGAGGCCTCGGCTCCAGCGTGGTGGCGGTCAGCCAGGCCAATGACGGGCTGGAGCCGGGCGTCGGCTTCTATGTCGATCAGGTCTATCATGCGCGCCCGGCGACGGCCGCGTTCGACTTTTCGGACATCGAGCAGATCGAGGTGTTGCGCGGTCCGCAGGGAACGCTGTTCGGCAAGAACACCACCGCCGGCGCGATCAACATCACGACGAAGGCGCCGAGCTTCACGCCTGAAGGATCGGCCGAGCTTTCGCTGGGCAATTACCGTTTCGTGCAGGTGCGCGCCTCGGCCTCCGCGCCGATCGTGGAGGACAAGCTCGCCATCCGCCTTTCCGCCCTTTCGACACGGCGCGACGGCGTGATCCGCAATGTGAAAGGCGGTGATCACAATGGCATCGGCAATCAGGCGGTGCGCGGGCAATTGCTGTTCACCCCGACCGAGACGTTCAAGCTGCGCCTGATCGGGGATTATACGGGCTTTTCCAGCAATTGCTGCACGCAGGTCTATTTGCGCGTCGGCCAGAGCCAGCGATCGGCCGCCCGTCAGTATCCGGCACTGGCCGCCGGTATCGGCTACACGCCGCCCAGCACGGATCCCTATGATCGCGTGACCGATATCGACGCACAGCTGGATGTCTCCACCAGCGAGGGTGGCGTCACCGCGATAGCCGACTGGGATATGGGCGGGGCCACGATCACCTCCGTCTCCGGATGGCGTTTCTGGGACTGGGATGCAGCGAACGACCGTGACTACACCGGCATTCCGATCCAGCTGACGCAGCACATCCCTTCGCTCCAGCACCAGTTCAGCCAGGAAGTGCGCGTCGCCTCGAACGGTGATGGCCCGATCTCGTATGTCGCCGGCCTCTATTATTTCCAGCAGAGCCTGCGGGGCCATCCGATCAGCATTTACGGGCCATCCGCCACCTATTGGCTGCTCGGCCCGGCCAGCCAGTATCCGCAGAACCTGCTGGATGGATATGGCACGGACGGCACCACCGATTTCCGTTCGAAAAGCTATGCCGCGTTCGGCGAGGTGAACTGGCGCATCCTGTCGCGACTGACGGCCACGGGGGGGCTGCGTTACACCTATGAGCGCAAGCGCGGCACCTATGACACGTTCGTCTTCGGCGGATTGTCCACCACGAACACGACGCTGGCCAACGCCAAGCTCTCGATCCTGCGGCCGCAAAGCTATGCCGCGCGGGACAATGACGGCAGCCTCTCGGGGCGGGCGAACCTGAGCTATCAGCTGACCGACGATATCATGGCCTATGGAAGCTTCGCGCGCGGCTTCAAATCGGGCGGGATCAACATGTCTGGCCTCGCGCTGACCTCTGCCAACCAGCCGGCCCTTTCCACCGCCGTCGTGCGGCCGGAGAAGAACACCACCTGGGAAGCGGGGATCAAGACGCGCCTGTTCGATCGGCGGCTGATCCTGAATGCGGATGCCTATTATACGCGGGTCACCGATTTCCAGGCGACGATCGTGGACAGCAGCCAGACGGTGGCGCTGCGCGGCTATCTCTCCAACATTCCCGGGGTGGTGGTGAAGGGGATCGAGGCGGACGCCACCGCACTCGTGACGCACACGCTCTCGCTGCGCGCCGCGCTGGAATATGCGCATGGCCGCTATGCCGATTATCCCGCCGGGCCGTGTCCTCTGGAATATCAGACGTCGGCAACGGCGGCCTGCAATCTCACCGGCCGGCGCCTTTCCGGCCTGCCGACCTGGGTGGGCACGCTCGGCGGCGACTGGACGCCGCCGGTGCCGGGTGGTGCCATCGTGCTTCATGCCGATAGCGCGTGGCGCAGCGGCTATTATGGCGATCCGTCGCTCTCCCGCTACACCTTCATCCACGGTTATAATGTCACCAACGGCAGCCTCGGCTTCCGTTCCGACAAGGGCTGGGAGGTCGCGCTCTTCGCACGCAATCTGTTCGCGTCGCACTACATCCAGAATCTGACGATCCAGGCCGGCAATTCGGGCCTGATCCTCGGCACGCCCAGCGATCCGCGCACTTATGGCATGACATTCCGCATCAGGACCTGAACTCCCTTCGCGCGTGCCGGCCTAAACGCCTCGTCGCACCACATGCGCGGCGAAGCGTTGCGGCTTTCGTTGACGCGGGCGGGCCTGTCCGCGACATCTGGCCGTGACAACAAGACCAGAGTTTCGTGACGCCACCTTCCCCAAAAATCCCCCGCAGCCGCCGCGCTTTCTGGCGCGAGCCACTGGTGATGCGCAGCCTGATCGCGCTGCTTTTGCTGGTCGTGCTCGTCGAGATCATCGTGCTCGCGCGCCACAATTTCACGCCGGCCAGGCAGGGGCAGCGCATCGCCGCGCGCGCCGAGCGAAAGCTGGGTGCCGGGCCGATGGATCCCAGGCACGGCCGCATCGATTTCGATCGCGTGGAGGCGCGGGCGGAGACCCTCATGCGCCGGCGCGACATGATCGGCATGGGGATTGCCGTGGTCGAGGATGGCCAGTTGGCCTTCGTGAAGGGCTATGGCGAAACCAAGGCCGATAGCGGCGACAAGGTGCTACCGACCACGCTCTTCCGCTGGGCTTCGGTGTCAAAGGGCGTGGCGGCAACGATGACGGCCCTGCTGGATCAGCGGGGCAAGCTTTCGCTCGACGATCCCGTCGCGAAATGGTCCTCGTCGATCCGCCTCCCCAAGGGCAATGAGAATGTCGCGACGCTGGCGGACGCGCTCTCCCACCGCCTGGGCATCGTCAAGAATGCCTATGATGATCGGCTGGAAGACAATGTCGATCCGGCGGAGATCCGCCGCTCGTTCGAGCCGCTTTATCCGATGTGCCCGCCCGGCACGTGCTTCGGCTATCAGAATGTCGGCTATGATCTGGTCCACGAGGCGATCGAGAAGGCGACGGGCAAGACGTACGATCAGGCCGCCCATGATCTGATCTTCGGGCCGCTCGGCATGACGAGCGCGAATACCACGCGCGAGGGGCTGATTACCGCCAAGAGCTGGGCGCAGCCGCACAATGGCCGCCGCACGCTTCCTGTCGAGGAAGCCTATTATCGCGTGCCGGCGGCGGGCGGCATGAACAGTTCGATCATCGATCTGGGCATCTGGATGCGCGCGCAGATGGGCGGGGCGCCCAACGTGCTCAATCAGCGCCTGCTGTTCACGCTGCACGTGCCGCGCGTCTATACGCCGCACGGATCGGCGCCCTACGATCGGATCCAGAAGCTCAACAGTTACGGACTGGGCTTCCGCCAGACCGATTATGAGGGGCATCAGCTTGTCGGCCATCGCGGCGCCGTGAGCGGCTATCGATCGATGATCCTGTTCGATCCGGCCGAGAAGGTGGGCGTCGCGATCCTGTGGAATTCCCAGTCTGTGAAGCCCACCGGCATGGCGCTGGAGATACTCGACCAATATTATCGCCGGCCGCAGCATGACTGGATGGAGATCGAGCGCCCCTGAACCGGCGGCTCTCCGGGGCGATGCCGGCGCCGTCAGTTCATCTGGCGGGCGAGGGCGGGAGGATCAGGAAGCCATCGTAAAGCAGCCGCCCGACATCCGCGAGCATCCGGTTGCGCGCGGCGGCATCGGCGATGCCATAGGCGAACAGCGCGACGACGAGGTGGTGGCCGTTGGGGAGCGTCAGCACGCCGACATCGTTGGATATGCCAGCGAGCGTGCCCGTCTTGTGCGCCCATGGCGTATCGGGCGGGAGCAGGGCGATCACCCTGGGCTTGCCCGTCTTGCAGCGGGCCATGATCTCGAACAGCAGCCTGGTATGATCGGGCGAGAGCAGCTTGCCCTGATGGAGCCTGGCGAGAAGAGTGGCCATGGCGAGCGGGGTGGAACTGTCGCGCGGATCGGCGTCGAAGGCGGGATTGGGCGGCCACACTTCGGTATCCGTCTTCCATGGCTCGACCGGTTCGAAGCGGGCGAGGGATTGTGCCTCGTTCAGGCCCGGCGTCATCGGCTTGTTGCCATCGTCCAGGATCAGGCGGGCGATGCTGCGATCCGCGCGCTGCCCCTCGATGCCCGAAGCCTTGAGCCAGTCGGTTACGGCCTGCGGCCCGCCGACAGCCCCGATCAGCATGTCGGCGGCGGTGTTGTCGCTCACCGTCAGCATCAGTTCGAGAAGGTTTAGCGCCGAGAGCGCGACGCCGGGGTGCGGCAGCGTTTCCGTAATCCCCTCGGATCGGGCACGCATCGTCTCGTCGAGGGTGAACATCTCGTCGAGCCGGTGGCGCCCCTGTTCCACCTGGTGGAGAAAGGCGGCGGCAACGGCGATCTTGACGGTGCTCGCCATCGGGAAGCGGGCGTCACCCTCGATCGAAAGCGTGGCGCCACTCTCCAGATCGATAGCCGCGACGCCCAGGTGGCCGGGGGTGGCGGGTGCGAACCGGGTGACGGCCCGCCGCAGCCCCTCGGTCTGCGAGGGAGCCGGGCGCGACAGGGCCGGACTCGCGGCAACAAGGCAAAGCGCGATCAGGCGCAGGCAGCGCATTTTCATTTCCCCCCAAGAATGGCGGGAATCTGGCACGCGGCGGCCTCTATCGCAATGCTTGGCCGGCCGATCCCATCCACCGACCGGACACGCACGGGCGCCGATCAGCCCTCGCTTCGGAGCGGCCGCGCCAGCAGCGCCTCGATCGCCTCGGCGACGGTCCAGTCTCCGGCGAGCAGGGAGGCAACCGCCTCCGCGATCGGCATGTCCGCGCCCGCCGCGCGGGCGGCCCGCACCAGCACGGGCGCGGTGAACGCCCCTTCCGCCACCGTGCGCCGATCGGACATAAGGGACGCCACGCTTTCGCCCCGGCCTATGCCAAGGCCGAGCGAAAAATTGCGCGACTGTTCGGACGAGCAGGTGAGCACCAGATCGCCAAGACCCGCCAGGCCGGCCAAGGTTTCCGCGCGGGCGCCACGGGCGAGGCCGAAGCGCGTCATTTCCGCGAAGCCGCGCGCGATCAGCGCCGCGCGCGCATTGCGGCCCAGTGCCGCACCTTCGACGATCCCGCAGGCGATGGCGAGCACGTTCTTCACCGCACCGCCAATCTCCGCGCCGATCACGTCGGTCGATCGATAGGGGCGGAAGGAGGGCAGGGCGATGCGTTCCGACAGCCGCCGTCCGAGCCCTTCGTCCGCGCAGGCAAGCGTCACCGCTGTGGGAAGGCCAGATGCGACCTCCGCCGCGAAGGTCGGCCCGGAAAGGGCGGCAAGCGGCGCATCCGGGCAGGCATCGGCGGCCGCTTCGGACATCAGCGCCATCGTGCCGGCCTCTATCCCCTTGGCGCAGAGCAGCAACGGCGTGGAGTCAACCGGCGCGGCACGCAGGATCACGCGCATATGCTGGGCGGGCGTCACCACGAGCAGCGCATCGCACGCCGCCAGATCGGCGATATGCGCGGTGGCGCGGATGGCGGGCGAAAGCGGTACGCCGGCAAGGAAGGCGCTGTTCTCTCGCACCTCGTTAATCGCGGCGGCCACTTCGGGCTCGAACGCCCAGAGCGTGACGGGGCCGTTCTGCGCCGCCACCTGCGCCAGCGCCGTGCCCCACGCACCCGCTCCGATCACGCCGATATGCTTCATGCCTTCACTCCGGCGCCGCGTGCCTTTTCGGCGGATGGATCCAGCGGCCAGCGCGCGCGCGCCGCCACATCGAGGGGATCGTCCCAGCCCAACGCATGACGCTCGATCCCGGCCCAGGCGATCATCGCCGCATTATCCGTGCAGAGCCAGCCGGGCGGCGCGATGAAAGGCAGGCCGTGATCGACTGCCAGCCGCTCCAGCGCGGCGCGGATCGCGCTGTTGGCGGCGACGCCCCCGGCGACGACCAGCGCGGTGGGCGCCTCCATCCGTCGCAGGCCCCGTGCCGTCCTGTCGATCAGGCAATCGATCACGGCCTGCGTGAAGGAGGCGGCGATATCTTCCGGCCGATACAGGCCCGCGTCGCGCGCGCGCAGGACGGCGCTCTTGAGGCCCGCGAAGGAGAAATGCGGCTCCTGCGAACCGAGCAGGGGGCGGGGCAGGGGCACGGCGAACGGATCGCCCAGCAGCGCGGCCTTTTCCACCGCCGGGCCGCCGGGAAAACCGAGGCCGAGCAGCTTGGCCGTCTTGTCGAAGGCCTCGCCGGCGGCGTCGTCGATCGTGGTGGCGAGCCGCCGGTAATCGCCTGGCCCGCGCACCTCGAGCAACTGGCAATGGCCGCCCGAGACGAGCAGCAGCGCATAGGGAAAGGCCAGATCCGGATCGGCCAGGCGTGGCGAGAGGGCGTGCCCTTCCAGATGATTGATCGCGATCAGCGGCTTGCCCGTCGCCAGTGCCAGCGCCTTGCCGGTGACAAGGCCCACCATCACGCCGCCGATCAGGCCCGGCCCGGCCGTGGCGGCGATCGCATTCACATCGGCCAGGCGCAGGCCGGCATCGTCCAGCGCGCCTTCCACCAGCGGGATGAGCCGCTCGACATGCGCGCGCGCGGCAATCTCGGGTACGACCCCGCCATAGGGGCGATGCGCGTCTTCCTGCGTTGCCAACCTGTGGGACAGAACCTTGCGGCTGCCGTCGACAAGCGCCGCCGCCGTTTCATCGCAGGAGGATTCGAGGCCGAGAACCAGCATGATGGCGGCGCATAGAGCCTGATCGCCGGCCGGGGAAGCTTTGCGGGAGATGCCGCTCCGCCGAATAGTCATGCTCCGTTACATTCGTTTACTCGGAGGTTTCGGCCGCCCGCGCTATCGGCGCCCCAGCGGCGGGGCATCCCCCCAACACCCGCCCCGCCGCAACGAGGTATGTTTCAGTGTCCGATGTTCGGAACGGTCCGGCGAGGCCCAACATGCTCCCCTTCGCGCTCTGCGGCGGGTTCGGCATGTGGCTTCTCGAAATCGCCGTCCGCCATCTGATCTGAATCCGATCGCAGGATCGGAACTTATGGTCGGGGGCTTTGCATCTCCCACCCCGCGGAGTCCCCGGCCAACCCTCCACTTCCGCGCGAGCCTGTGAAGCCCTAAGGGCTTGCGCATGTTTCCGCTCCGTCTCGGCACCCGTGGTTCCCCGCTTGCACTGACGCAGGCCAATATGGTCGCGGGCGCGCTTCGCGCCGTGCACGGCTGGGATGAGCAGGCGATCGAGATCGTCGCCATCCGCACCAGCGGGGATCGCATCCAGGATCGGGCGCTGGCGGACGTCGGCGGCAAGGCGCTGTGGACCAAGGAACTCGATCGGGCGCTGTTCGCGGGCGAGATCGATTTCGCCGTCCATTCGATGAAGGATGTCGAGACGATCCGGCCGGATGGCATCGTCATCGCGGCGATGCTGCCCCGGGCCGATGTGCGCGATCGGCTGATCGGCGCCGAGACGGTCGCGTCGCTCGGACAGGGCGCGCGGATCGGCACATCGTCGCCGCGCCGCGCCGCGCAACTCCGCCGGCTGCGCCCCGATCTTTCGATCACGCTGTTTCGCGGCAATGTCGATACGCGCCTGCGCAAGCTGGCGGAGGGTGAGGCGGATGCGACCTTGCTGGCCGCCGCCGGGCTCGATCGGCTCGGCCGCGCCGATATCGGCCATGCCATCCCGATCGAGACGATGCTGCCCGCGCCGGCGCAGGGCGCGGTGGGAATCGAGACTTTGGCGGCGAACGCCGAAACGCGGCGCCTGCTCGCCGCGATCGATCATGCGGAGACGCATCGCTGCGTCGCCGTAGAGCGCGCTTTCCTCGCTGCGCTGGGCGCCGATTGCCGCTCGCCCGTCGCGGCGCTCGCGGTGGAGGAGGAGGCGGGCGCCATTCATCTGCGTGCCGAACTGTTGGGCGAGCAGGGGGAAATGCACGTCGCGGGCGAAGCGCGATTCGCATCCGACGATCAGGCCGCGCCGGGGGCGCTCGGCCGCGATCTGCTCGCCCGCGCCGCGCCGGCGTTGCGCGCGCTCTTCGCCGGCTGATGCGCTTCCTCGTGCTCCGTCCGCAGCCGGGCGCGAGCGCTACGGCGGCAAGGATCGCGGCGCTGGGCCACGAAGCGATCGTGGCGCCCCTGTTCGCGATCGAGCCGGTTGCGTGGGACGTGCCGGATCCCGGAGAGCATGACGCGATCATTCTGACGAGCGCCAATGCCGTGCGACATGCGGGGCCTGCGCTGGCGGAGCTGGCGGCGCTTCCGGTCCATGCGGTTGGCACGGCGACGGCCGCCGCGGCTATGGAGGCGGGGCTTTCTGTGGTGGCTACCGGCCATTCGGATGGCGCGGAGCTGCTCGAGCGGGCGGCGACAGGCGGGGTTCGGAAGGCGTTGCATTTGGCGGGAGCGGATCATCGCGCGATCGCGCGCGACGATATCGGGCTGCGCCGGATCATCGTCTATCGGTCGGAGCCTGTGGGCGAGCTTCCGGCCGAAGCGCGAGAGGCGCTTTCTGAAGCCGGGGCCGTCGTCCTGCTCCATTCACCGAGAGCTGCCGGGCAGTTCCGGACATTGCTGGTCGAGGCGGGCCTGTCGCCGGGGCATGTCGCGCTCGCCGGGATCAGCGCGCAGACGTTGCACGCGGCGGGAGAGGGGTGGGCCGCCACCGCACTCGCCGCGCGGCCTACGGACGATGCCCTGCTGGCGGCGGCGGCCCGGCTGTGCGAAACAGGCGCGGGGATGCGAGGCGACGCAGGGGTGTGATGGACGCAAGCGACTATTCCGGGATGCCGCGGCGGAGAGCGTTGTGGCCGATCATGCTGTTCCTGCTGGCCTTTCTGGGCGGCGGCGTCGCCATGGGTTATGCCGTCCGCCATTGGGACAGGCTGGCCGTTCTCGTGAAGCCCGCGCCCACCGCCATCGCGCCGGCGAAGGTTGCGGAGGCTCCGGCGCCGGCCCTCAGCCCCCGGGTGGTGACGGATCCCGAGATCGTCGAGCGCGTGGAAGCGCTGGACGGGCGGATCGCCGCGATCGACAGTCAGGCGCGCGAGGCGAGCGGCAATGCCGATCGCGCGGAAGCCTTGCTCGTCGCCTTCGCGGCGCGCCGGATGATCGATCGAGGCCAGCCGCTCGGCTATCTGGAAACGATGCTGCGCAACCATTTCGGCGGCGTCGATCCGCAGGCCGTGGCCATGACGATCGCGTCCGCCCAGCGCCCCGTCACGCTTTCGGGCCTGCAGGACGGTTTTGCGCGGATCGAGCCTTCACTGGTCGCCAAGCCGCCGCGAGAAAGCTGGTGGAACGGCTTCCGGCGCGAGATGAGCTCGCTGTTCGTCGTGCGCCGCGCGGACGCCCCCTCCGCTTTGCCGGGTGATCGCCGCGATCGCGCGCGCCGCGCGCTGGAACAGGGGCAGGTGGATGTCGCGCTGGGCGAGGTCACACGGCTTCCCGGCGCGGCGAACGCCAAGGACTGGATCGCCTCCGCGCGGCGCTATGTGCTCGCACACAATGCGCTCGACCGGATCGAGACGGCCGCCCTGCTGGCGCCGCCACCCGTGCCTGCGCCCGCGGTGCCGGCCGCTGCGGCCGAGCCTGCACCCGCATCGACGCCGAAACCCTGAGTTTCAGGGCAGCAGGATCGCGCGCACCTCGTCCCACAGTTGCGGCGTCGCGGCGGCGATCAGGCCGAAACCGGGTTCGGCAAGACGATAGGGCGAGCCATCGAAGCGCGCGATACGCCCACCGGCCTCGGCCAGCATCAGGGCGCCGGGCGCATGATCCCAGGGAAAAGCGCGCCAGAACAAGGCCGCGTCATTCTGCCCCAGCAATATACGCGGATATTGCTCGCCGGCGCAGCGCGGCACGGGCACGTTGATGAGCCTGCCGGGGATGCGCGTCTCTATCTCGCCGCGCACATCGGCGGGCAGAAATTGCGTCGCGAGCGCAGCCACGGGGAGAGGACCACCGGTGGGGTGGGTCTCGATCCGCGCGCCATCCACGAAGGCGCCGCCGCCCCGGACGGCATGGAGCAGTCGATTGGTGACCGGATCGAGTATCCAGCCTGCCTGCGCCTCGCCATCCGCGATGAGCGCGATCATGATCGCGAAAGGCGTGATGCCGTCAGCATAATTGTTCGTGCCGTCGATCGGATCGACGATCCACGCCAGGCCTTCGCCGATCCCGTCCAGCAGGCTGGCATCGGCCGCGACCGCTTCCTCCCCGATCATCCGCGCCTCGGGCAGGATCCGCGCGAGCCCTTCGCCCAGCCTGCGTTCCGATTCACGATCGGCGACCGTCACGAAATCGCCCGGCGCCTTCTCGATCACCTCGTGCGATGCGAGCGAGCGGAACGAGGGCATGACGACCTCCGCCGCGACCGTCCGCATCAGGGCCGCAACCGGCTCTATCAACTTCGCACTCATGCCATCGGCTCCGAATCGCGGCGGAACCGGGCGTAACGGGGCAGGGCATCGCCCGCATCCGCCCATCCGATCCGGCTTTCATAGAAAATGTGGAAGGCGGGCGGCACCCGATCCGGCTCATCGAGCGTGGCGATGCTGAATTCCAGCGTATCGGGCGAACCATGATCCTGCATCAGCAGCGGGGTTCCGCAGGCCGTGCAGAATTCCCTGTGGCCGAAACTGCTGGATGCGAAGCGGCCGATACGGTCGCCCCCTTGCTCGAGATGATAATCCGCGACGGGAATGGTGGCGAAGGCCATGGCCGGGCTGCCCGAATTGAGCTGGCAGATGCGACAATGGCACCAGCCCGCCCCATGGGGCTCCGACAGCAGGCGAAACCGTACGGCGCCGCAGGCGCAGCCACCCGCCAGCCCGGCCATCAGCTGCGATAATCCGCGTTGATCGAGATGTAGCCGTGCGTGAGATCGCAGGTCCAAATGATCGCGCGCCCTTCGCCCAGGCCGAGATGGACGCCGATCTCGATCTCCCGCCCCTTCAGGTGGGCGGCCACGGGCGCCTCGTCATAGCCCTCCACGGCGAGCCCGCCCTCCGCGACCTGCGTCGCGCCGAAGCGGATGGCGAGGCGATCGCGCTCGGCCGGCTCGCCGGCCTTGCCGACCGCCATCACAACGCGGCCCCAATTGGCATCTTCGCCGGCGATGGCGGTCTTCACGAGCGGCGAATTCGCGATCGACATGGCGATGCGGTGCGCGCTTTCATCGGACGTGGCACCCTCCACCTCGATCGCGATGAACTTGCTGGCCCCCTCGCCATCGCGGACGACGAGATGGGCAAGCTGGCGGCACAGATCGGAAAGGGCGGCCTCGAACGCATCCGCGCCCGGATCCGAAATATCCGAGAGCCGGGCATTGCCGGCCCGGCCGGTCGCGAAGGCCAGCACGGTATCGGAAGTGGACGTGTCCCCATCCACCGTGATGCAGGAGAAGGTGTGCGCATTCGCCGCCTCCATCATCCGCTGGAGCAGCGGCGCCTCGATCGCGGCATCGGTGAAGAGAAAGCCCAGCATCGTCGCCATGTCCGGCGCGATCATGCCGGAGCCCTTGATGATGCCGACCAGCGTGATCGTCTTTCCGTCGACCACGGCTGTCGTCACCGCCGCCTTGGGGAAGGTGTCCGTGGTTGAAATGGCTTGCGCCGCCTCCTCCCAGGTCGCTTCCGGCGCGATCAGCGCGGCATCGATCCCTGCTTCGGCCCTGTCGATCGGCAGCGGCACGCCGATCACGCCTGTGGACGAGATGAACACGTCGGAAGGCTTGCACCCCGTGGCGCCCGCCACCCGCGCGGCGATCGCTTCCACGGCGGCCCTTCCGCGATTGCCGGTGAAGGCGTTCGAATTGCCGGCATTCACCACCAGCGCGCGCGCCTGCCCCAGCACCAGCGCCTGACGGCACCATTCCACCTCGGGCGAGGGGCATTTGCTCTTCGTCGTCACTCCTGCCACCACCGTGCCGGCATCGAGCGCGACATAGGTGAGGTCGGCACGATCCCACGCCTTGTAGCCGGCGCGCGACACGGCGATGCGGACGCCGTCGATCGGGGGAAGATCGGGGAAGGGAAGGGCGAGAGGCGAGATGGCGGTCATGGATGCCCGCTTACACCGCTCAGCCGCCCTGTGAACCCGGATCGCGGCCTGTTTGCGCGGATCGGGGCGATCGAAGGGGGAATTGATGGATCTGCTGCGCTTCGCTCCGTTCTTCATTGCCTATGCCGTCGCGGCCCTGCTGAGCATCCGTGCCACGGATCGGGCGCCGTCGCCGGGGGCCAGGCGGCTGTGGCGGACCGTAGCTTTTCTGCTCGCGCTGCTGCTGATCGAGAAGGCGCTGGAACAGACGATGCTGTTCGAGATCACGCGACTCGCGATCAGCGAGGGCTGGTATCCCTACCGGCGGCAGATCCAGGCGGCGCTCGTCGTTGCCCTCTTCGTGCTCGGGCTGGCGACGGTCGCCTCCCTCTGGCGTACGCGCGCCGTGGGCGGCGGCGATGCGCGTCGCGCGCTGGCTCTCGCGCTGGCACTGCTGGCCTTCGCCAGCATCCGCGCGGTTTCGCTCCACGTGATCGATTCGATCCTCGCGCTCCGGCTGGGGCCTGTGCTGCTGCGCCATGTCGTCGAACTGCTTCTCGTCGGGTCCATCTGCCTGCTGGCGCTGAGGACGGGCCGCGCGGACGAACGATAAGCGTGGATAACTGGCCTTCGCCTGCTCGCATCGGGCGGGGCCTTGGCCTATGTTCCGGAAATGGCCGTTCATCCCTTCGTGCCGCTCCGCATCCTGTCCGCCTTCACGATGCTGGAAGGCGCCATCGATCCGAAGGCGATCGCCGCGCGGGCCAAGGCGCTCGGCTTTCCTGCCGCCGCGATCACGGATCGCAACGGCCTTTATGGCGCGATGCCGTTCGGCGATGCGGCCAAGAAAGCGGGTATACAGCCGATCATCGGCGCGATGCTCGCCGTGGCGCGGCCGGGCACGCCGGAAGGCAAGCCGCCGATCATCGACTGGCTGGCCCTCTATGCGCAGGACATGACCGGCTACGACAATCTTTGCGCGCTCGTCTCGGCCGCGCATCTGGATCGGCCGGCCCATGAGGATGCGCACGTCACCTTCGATCGGCTGGAGCGCGGCGCGGAAGGGCTGATCGCGCTCACCGCGGGCGGAGAAGGTGCGCTTGCCCGTCTTTATGCCGACGAACAGGCCGATGCTGCGGCCCGCTATCTCGATCGGCTGGAGGCGTTGTTTCCCGAGCGGCTCTATATCGAGCTGTCCCGACGGGGCGACGCGACCGAGGAGGCGGCCGAGGAGGCGCTGATCGACGCCGCCTATGCGCGCGACCTTCCCCTCGTCGCTACCAATCCCGCATCCTATGCGGAGCCGGATTTTCACGACGCGCACGATGCGATGCTGTGCATCGCCGGCTCGGCCTATGTGGATTCGAACGATCGCACGCGATCCTCGCCCGAAGCCTGGATCAAGCCGGCGGTGGCAATGAACGCGCTGTTCGCGGACATACCCGAAGCGCTGGCCAATACTCTGGTCGTCGCCCAGCGCTGCGCCGTCGCGGCGCCCTCGCGCAAGCCGATCCTGCCCAGCCTCGCCGGCAATCGCGAGGCGGAGGCGGAAATGCTGCGCGAGGATGCGCGCAAGGGCCTGGAAGCGCGCCTTTCGCGCAAGACGCTGACGGATGAGGAGCGCGCATCCTATTTCGCCCGGCTGAAATTCGAGACGGACGTCATCGTCCAGATGGGATTTCCGGGCTATTTCCTGATCGTCGCCGATTTCATCAAATGGGCGAAAGATCGCGATATTCCGGTAGGCCCCGGCCGTGGATCGGGCGCGGGATCAGTCGTCGCCTGGGCGCTGACGATTACCGATCTCGATCCGCTCGAACTGGGCCTGCTGTTCGAACGCTTCCTCAATCCCGAGCGCGTCTCGATGCCGGATTTCGACATCGATTTCTGCGAAACGCGGCGTGGCGAGGTGATCCAGTACGTCCAGCAGAAATATGGGCGGGGCCAGGTCGCGCAGATCATCACGTTCGGGCGCCTGAAGGCGCGTGCCGTGCTGAAGGATACGGGTCGTGTGCTCCAGATGAGCTATGGCCAGGTCGATCGTCTGGCGAAGCTCGTCCCCAATCATCCCACCGATCCCTGGACCTTGCCGCGTGCTCTTAACGGTGTGTCTGAACTGGCGAAGGAGGTGGAGAGCGACGATCAGGTGAAGCGCCTGTTCGATCTCGCCTGCCAGCTGGAGGGCCTGCCGCGCCACAGCTCCACCCATGCTGCCGGCGTGGTGATCGGGGATCGCCCGCTCGATCAGCTCGTGCCGCTCTATCGCGATCCGCGCTCGGACATGCCCGTCACCCAGCTCGACATGAAATATGTCGAAGCGGCGGGCCTCGTGAAATTCGACTTTCTCGGCCTGAAGACGCTGTCCGTTTTGCAGAAGGCCGTGCAGTTTCTGGCCCAGCGCGGCGTGACGGTGGATCTGGGTGCGCTGAGCGTGGACGATCCGGATGTCTACGCCCTGCTCCAGCGCGGCGACACGGTGGGCGTGTTCCAGCTGGAATCGGAGGGCATGCGCCGCACGCTGGCAGCCGTTCGCCCCACCAATTTCGGCGACATCATCGCGCTCGTGTCGCTCTATCGGCCCGGCCCGATGGACAATATCCCGATGTTCGGGGATCGGAAGAATGGCCGCGCCGAGATCGAATATCCGCACCCCCTGCTGGAAGGCATCCTGAAGGAGACGTACGGGATCTTCGTCTATCAGGAGCAGGTGATGCAGGCGGCGCAGATCCTCGCCGGCTATTCGCTGGGCGACGCCGATCTGCTGCGCCGTGCGATGGGCAAGAAGATCAAGGCCGAGATGGATGCCCAGCGCAGCCGCTTCGTGGAAGGCTGTGCGAGGAACGAGATTCTGTCCGACAAGGCCAACGAATTGTTCGACTTGATCGACAAGTTCGCCGGCTATGGCTTCAACAAGAGCCATGCGGCAGCCTATGCCCTCCTGGCCTATCAGACCGCGTGGCTGAAAGCGCATCACAAGCCGGAATTCTTCGCTGCTTCAATGTGTTACGACATGGCGTTGACGGACAAACTCAACATCTGGGTCGATGATGCGCGGCGCTCCGGGATCGAGCTTTTCGGGCCGGGCATCAACGAGGCGGAGGCTGAATTCGCCGTGGAGGATGGCGCGGTGCGCTATGCGCTCGGCGCGCTCAAGGGCGTGGGCGAGAAAGCGATGGAGCAGCTCGTCGAGGAGCGCCGCGCGCGGGGCGCGTTCAAGAGTCTCGACGATTTCGCAGAGCGGATCGATCCGCGTCTGCTCAACCGCCGCCAGCTGGAGGCTCTCGCCGCCGCCGGTGCGTTCGATGCGCTGGAAAAGGATCGCGCGGGCGTGTTCGCCGCCGCCGAGACGATCCTCGCAGAAGCGGCCAAGGCGCATGAACAGCGCGAGACGGGGCAGGGCGGCCTTTTCGGTGGCCCCTCCGAGGCGGCGCATGCGCATATCCGCCTTGGCACGGGCGCGCGCTGGACGGTCGCGGAGCGGATGGGGGCCGAAAAGGAATCCTTCGGCTTCTATTTCTCCGCCCACCCCACGGATCGATTCCGCCACATGGCGCAGGGCGAGGGCGCTCGCCCTTATGCGCAGGTGATCACGATGAACGTCTCCTCGGAGCCGGAGCGTGACGATCGCGGTCGCCCGATCGCGCGCGCTACCGCCAAGCTGGCCGCGCTCGTCGAGGATGCGCGCTGGCGCACCTCCGCGCGGGGCAATCGCTGGCTGCTCGCCACCTGTTCCGATCAGACCGGTCAGTTCATGGTCAGCGTGTTCGACGAACCCGTGGCGCTGGAGATGGAGGCCGCCGCCAAGGCGGGCGATTGCCTGCTCCTGACGGTAGAGCTTGATCGCCGGCCGGGCGAAGAGACACCCCGCCTCACGGCGCGCTCGACGCGTCCGCTCGACACCCTCGTGGGCAGCGCGCGCCTGCGGATGGAGGTGGAACTGGCGGACGCGTCAGCACCCGCCGCGCTCGCGGGCCTGTTCACGGAAGCGCGGGACGGACGGAGCGAGATCGATCTGATCGCCGTGGTCGAGGGGCAGGAGATCCGTATCCGCATCGGCCGCAATTATCGCGTCGATGCCGAACTGGCGGCGCGGATCGAGCATATGCCCGGGATCGCAGCCGTACGACTGGCGCCGCTGGAGCCGCCGAGACTGGCACTGGTGAGCTGAGCGATAATCACCGGACGAATGGAATCTGGTCCAGCAAGATGTTATAGAAAACAGATTGTTATACGGTATTCATGAAGCATAATCTGATCTAGGTGGTTGGGCCGATCGCAGGGCGAGCAGGCCAAGCTGCTCCATCATGTCGAGATCATCGCGCGTTGCATAATGTTCGACGATCAGCCCGTTCGCGAAGCGCCACCAGTGGATATGCTGGACGACGAAGGATCGGCCGGTGGGCGGCACGCCGACCAGCTTGCCGCCTTCGACGGGGATCCGCCCCACGCCCTTGTGCGTGCCGCTGACCCGGTTGCGCGACACGACGACATCTCCCGTCGCGGTGATCTCCACGAGATCGTGCCGATAATCCGGAAACATGGTCCGCAGATCCGTCAGCACACGCGACAGCCCCGTACGCCCGACAATCCTGCCATGATTTTTCGTGTCCGGCGCGAAGGACAGTGTGGCCTGCGCGAGGTCTCCCCGGTTGAGCGCATCGTAATAGAGCCTCAGAGCTTCGACATTGGCCCGCGCAAGGGCGCTTGGCTCGATGGTTTCCGGCGCTCCGTCGGGTGGCGGCACCGTGCCATCCCGCGCGAGAGCCCGGCTTCCCAGCGGAAGGGCAGCCATCAGACCGATCAGCCACCGACGGGATGGCCCTGTACGGAATATGCTCGAACGGGACGGCGACATTGCGGCACCCCCAATTGGCTCAAGGCCAATTCTTGACCGAATCGGGCTTTTTTTCCAGCTTTTCCTCTAGCCGATCGCCAGTGACACTGCGTAGATCACCAGACCCACCAGGCCTCCCACCAGCGTGCCGTTCACGCGGATATACTGGAGATCCCGGCCCACCGCGGTTTCCAGCCGCTGCGTCACCGTGCTGGCATCCCAGCCGCGGATCGTATCCGACACCAAAGCCACGATCCCGTCGCCATAGGCCGCGACGATGCCGACGGTGGCGCGGCGCGCGAAGCGATTGACCGCGATGCGGAGGCGTTCGTCATTCTGGAGCGTCTCACCGGCCTGACGGAGCATTTCGCCCAGACGCCCGGCCATCGCCTCCTGCGGATCGCGTACCGCGCGCAGCATCGCCGCCCGTGCGCTTTCCCACATGCCATCCAGCCAGCGGCCCACCGCCGGATTGGCGATCATCGCATCGCGAAAGCGCGCGACGCGCTCCTGCGTTTCGGGCTCGTGCTGGAGCCGCCCCGCCAGCTGGAGCAAAGCCTCCTCCGTCTTGGCGCGCAGCGGATGATCGGGATCGTCGGCCATTTCGGCGAGCAGCTTGAACAGTCCTTCCAGGATCTTGGTCGAAAGCGTCTCATCCAGCCCCGTCCAGCGCAGGATCGATCCGGCGCGCTCGTGGATCATCTTGCGGAACAGGCCCTCATTCGCATCCAGCGTGCGCCCGATCCAATCGATGGCGCCATCGATCAGCGGCCTGTGCCGCCCTTCGGCCATCGCGGCGCTCAGCAATTGGCCGGCCAGCGGGGCGAGGGACAGATCCCTGAGCCGCTGGACGGCGATGCCCTTCACCAGCTTTCCCAGCCGTTCGTCAGCCAGCCCCTCCAGCAACGTCGCCGCCAGCCGGCCGCCGCGCAGCTTGCCCGAGGGGGGGCGGGCGAGCAGCCGGCCGAGCCCCGCCGCGAGATCGAGCCGCTTCATTCGCCGCGAGACGACGCTGGGGGTCAGAAAATTGGAGCGGAGGAAAGCGGCGAGGCTGTCGCCGATCCGATCCTTGTTGCGTGGGATGATCGCCGTGTGCGGGATGGGCAGGCCCAGCGGATGGCGGAAGAGCGCCGTCACCGCGAACCAGTCCGCCAGGCCGCCCACCATCGCCGCTTCCGCGAAGGCGCGCACGAAGGCCCAGCCATGATGCTGCCGGGTCAGCAGCGTGGAGACGACGAACAGCGCCGCCATCGCCAGCAGGAGGCCGGTTGCCACGGCTCTCATCCGGCGGAGCGCCGCTGCCTGCGGCACCGCCACGTCAGTCCGTGCCGGCAGGGAAGGAAATGCTGTCATCGGGATCACAATCGCCCTGCCGGCGATTGGTTCAAGCCCTTTCCGGAGGCAAGCTCATTCTGCCGGATGCGCCGGGGGCACGGGATGGCGGCTCGCCGGATCCTCGCCACCCAGCATGCGGCCAAGCCGTGGCCCGATCTTGCGCTCCAGCCCGTCGGCAAGGCTGAAGCCCGCCGGCACGATCAGCAGCGTGAGCACCGTGGACAAGACGAGGCCGCCGATCACGGTGACGGCCATGGGCTGGTTGAAGCTGCCGTCGCTGCCCAGCGCGAGGGCCACCGGCATCATGCCGGCGATCATCGCGACCGTGGTCATCACGATCGGCTGGGCGCGCTTGTGGCCCGCGTCGATGATGGCATGCCGCTTGGGCACGCCCTTGCCCATCTCCTCGATCGCGAAATCGATCAGGAGGATCGAATTCTTGGCGACGATGCCGAGCAGCATCAGCAGCCCGATCATCACCGGCATGGAAATGGGCATGCCGACCAGGTGCAGCGCCAGCGCGCCGCCCAGCGGAGCCAGCAGCAGCGAGGCCATGTTCACGAAGGGAGGGATGACGCGCTTGTAGAGCAGCACGAGCACCGCGAAGACCATGAACACGCCCGTCACGACGGCGATGACGAAATTGGTGACCATTTCGGCCTGCCACTTGGCATTGCCGAAGGCGACGCGCTGCACGCCGCTGGGCAGATCCTTCAGTTCCTTCAGCGCGAAGACGCGCGACTGGACATCGCCCTGGATCGCGCCCGGCGTGATGTCCGCGCCGATCATCAGGCGGCGCGCCTGATTGTAGCGACGGATCTGCGACGGCCCGGAGCCGAAACCTACCTCCGCCACCACGCGCAGCGGCACCGAGCCGCCGATCGAGGTGGGGACGGGCAGGTTCTTCACCGTATCCAGGCTGCGGCGGCTATTTTCGGCCAGCGCGACGCGGATCGGAATCTGTCGATCGGAGAGCGAGAATTTGGCGACATTCTGATCGATGTCGCCCAGCGTGGCGATGCGGATGGTCTGGCTCAGCGCCTGGGTCGTCACGCCCAGATCGGCGGCGAGATCGAAGCGCGGCCTGATGACGATCTCGGGGCGCGGAAGATCGCCATCGATGCGGGGCGCGCGGATCTCGGGGATCTTGCGCATCGCCGCCACCGCCTTGTCGGCCGCTTCATAGAGCTTCACCGGATCGTCGCCGGCCAGCATGACCGTGATGTCACGGCCGCCGCCGCCGCCAGCCTGGCTCTGGAAATTGACGCGGGCATCGGCGATCGCGCGCAATTGGGGCGCGAGGTTTCGTTCAAATGCGGTGGTGGTCTTTTCGCGATCGGCCTTGAGCTTCACGAAGATGCTCGCCTGACCGACGTTGATGCTCTCGATCGCGATCTCGACATTGGGATCGGCGCGCAGGATCGCGGCGGTGCGATCGGCGACAGCCTCCGTCTGTTGCAGGGTCGTGCCCGGCACCATCTGGATGCGCACCTGACTGATGCCGAGATCCAGCTCCGGCTGGAAGGTGAAGGGCAGGGTGGCGAAGGCCCCGATCGTGGCGACGAAGCAGAACAGGCCGAACATCATCGTCAGCTTGCGATTGTCGCGGATGAACAGGCGATACCAGCGCCGTTCCGTCACGCTGTTCAGCGTCCACGTCAGGCCGGACATATAGAGGTCCATCAGCCGGCCTTCGCCATGGGTCTCCTCGCCATGGCTCTTCAGCATATAGGCGGCGATCATCGGTGTGATCAGGCGGGCGACGAGCAGGCTCATCAGCACCGCAACCACGATGGTGATGCCGAAATTCTTGAAGAACTGGCCCGAAAGGCCAGGCATAAGGCCCACGGGCAGGAAGACCGCGACGATCGAGAAGGTCGTGGCAACCACGGCGAGGCCGATTTCGTCGGCTGCATCGATCGCGGCCTGGAAGGCCGATTTGCCCATCCGCATATGGCGGACGATATTTTCGATCTCCACGATCGCATCGTCGACGAGCACGCCGGCCACGAGACTGAGCGCGAGCAGGCTGATGCCGTTGAGCGTGAAGCCCATCAGCTCCATGATCCAGAAGGTCGGGATCGCGGAGAGCGGGATCGCCAGCGCGGAGATGAAGGTCGCCCTCTTGTCGCGCAGGAAGATGAACACCACGACCACGGCGAGCACGGCGCCCTCGATGATCGCGTGGATCGCGGCCTTATACTGGCCCTTGGTGTAATCCACGCTGGTATAAAGCTCGTGGAACTTGATCTTGCCGTTGCTCTCCTTCTCCAGCTTGGCGATCTCCTTCTTCGCCGCCTCATAGAGGGTGACGTCCGAGAAGCCCTTGGCCTTGCTGATGTTGAATTCCAGCACCTGATGGCCGTTGAGCTTCGCGAGCTTGCGCTGCTCGGCATAGGCATCGCGCACATCGGCAATGTCCGACAGGCGCACGCTGCGCCCGTTCGCCACCTGGATCTGCTTCTGGCCCAGCGCATAGGCATCGGCCGCGTTGCCGACGATGCGCACGGATTGCTCGGCACCGGCAATTTCCGCGCGGCCGCCGGCAGCGTTCAGGTTCATCTGGCGCAGCTGCGAGTTGACGCCGGCCGCCGTGATGCCCTGCGCCTGCATCTTGTTCGGATCGAGGATCACGCGGATCTCGCGGCTCACACCGCCCTCGCGCTGCACCTGGGCAATACCGGAGATGGAGAGAAGCCGGCGCGCGACCGTATTGTCGACATACCAGCTGAGCTGCTCCAGCGTCATGTCCGTCGCCTCGACGGACGAGAACAGGATCGGATCGCCGGTAATATCGATGCGGACCACCTGCGGTTCCAGAATGCCGTCGGGCAACTGGCTGCGGATCTGGGACACCGCATCGCGGATATCGGTCACGGCGCGATCGATCGGCGTGCCGATCGAGAAGGTGACGACCGTGGTGGAAAGGCCTTCGTTGACGACCGACGAAATCTCGTCGACGCCGCTGATCGCGCGGACCGCCGCCTCCACGCGCTGCGTGACCTGCGTTTCCAGTTCGGTCGGCGCGGCCCCCGGCTGGGTGACGATCACCTGCGCGGCCGGGAAGGAGACGTCGGGATCCTGATTGAGATCCATCCGGATGAAGCTGACAATACCCAGGATCGTCAGCGCCACGAACAGCACGATGGACGGAACCGGGTTCCGGATCGACCAGGCGGAAATGTTACGCATCGTGCCTCTCCGCTCGCGTCTTCAGCGCGCTGTCTTGGCGATTTCGGGCTGCACCTTCTCGCCGGGAGACAGGAAGGCGCCGGCGTTGACGACGACCTTCTCGGTTCCGGCCAGACCGGACGAGATGCTCACGCCCTGATCGTTCACGTCGCCAACCTTCACCTCGCGGCGCCCGACGATCCCCTGCGGGCTCACGATCAGCACATAATTGCCCTTCTGATCGCTCAGCACCGCCGATTCCGGCAATTGCGGCACGTCCGCCACGCCGGTCGCGATTTCGGCATTGGCGAAGCCGCCCGGCCTCAGCGCCGTATCGTAGGCGAGCGCGATGCGGGCGACGCCCTGGCGCGTCGTGGCATCAATGATCGGGGAAAGCTGCCAGATCGATCCAGCCAGCGATTTGCTGCCGCCGATCGGCGTGACCTCCGCCACCGTCCCGATGTGCATATGCGCGATATCCTGCTCCGCCACGCGCGCCTGCATCTCCATCTGGCCGCGATCGGCCACGCGGAACAGCGCGCCGGTCGACGGCCCGACGATCTGCCCCGGTTCCACCGCGCGGGTGAGGACGAGCCCGGCGCCGGGCGCACGGATGATGAGGCGGGCGTTGCGCGCCTGCTGCTCGGCCAGTTGCGCGCTGGCCACGTTCACACGGGCCACCGCCTGATCGCGGGCTGCCGTGCGCGTGTCGATATCCGCCTTCGAGATGAAGCCATTGCCGACGAGCGCCTTGGCGCGCTCCAGATTGGCCTGAGCCAGGGCGGCATCCGCACGGGCGGCGGCCACACTCGCCGTGAGGCTCGCGGCCTGCTGGGTCTGCACGGAACGCTCGACGATCGCGAGCGTCTGCCCCGCCTTCACCCAATCGCCCGGATTGACGAGCACTTCGGTGACCATGCCGCCTTCGCCGACAATGCCCACCGGCATATCGTGCCGCGCTGCGATGATTCCGGAGGCGGAAACGCTGCCGTTGATCTGGCTGTGACCGGGGATCATCACGGTCACGCGCTGCAATGCAGCTTCCGCAGGCCCCGTTGGCTTCTTGCCGCCACGCATCAGCACGAGGCCGATCGCCGCGAGCACGAAAAGTGCCACGACCGCAACGACGATCAGCGTGCGGCGCGACCGCGCCGGCGGGAGAGCGTCATAATCGGCAATCTTGCCGCCGATGCCCGATTCCATGTTCATCTGCTTCCATCCCCACGCCCCGGACCCCCCCTGAGGCGCTCTACTGTATTAGTGCAATATATCACTTCTCGCAAGTCGTCTTTACGATTGCTGAACGAGCACCAGCGTGGGCCAGTCGCCACGCTGCAACCGTTCCGAAAGGCGGAAGCCGCACGCCTCATAGGCGGCGACGACTGCCTTTTCCTGATCGGCAAGGAGCCCTGCCAGCATCACCCTCCCGCCGGGTCGCATCTGCCCCGCGAACCCCGGCGCCAGCTCGATCAGCGGCCCGGCCAGGATGTTTGCGATCAATAGATCGAAAGGCCCACTCCCGGCAATATCCGGATGTTCGACGCCGGGGCAGGTGAAGAGCGCGATGGAATCCGCAGGAAGCCCGTTTTCGGCCATGTTGGCGCGCGTCACCTCGATCGCAACGGGATCGATGTCGGCGGCGAGAAGAGCCGCCTCGGGCCACAGCGCGCGCGCGGCGAAGGCGAGCAGGCCGGTTCCCGTGCCGATATCGGCGACGTTCGCGAAGACATGCCCCTCGTTCGCCAGCCGATCGAGCATCTCGAGGCAACCCGTCGTAGTCTCATGATGACCTGTGCCAAAGGCGCGCCCCGCCTCGATCAGAAAGGGTATCGCACCCTCCGGCGTCTCGCCGGCATGCGCCGCCGTGAAGACATGAAAGCGCCCCGCGCGGATCGGCGTGAGGAAAGCCTGGCTGCGCGTCACCCAGTCCTCGTCCTCAAGCCGGGCGATCAGCGGATCTCCCGCATCGGGCGCGAGGCCGCAGACTGCGGCGATCAGGGCGGGTGACGGCTCACCCTCGACATAGACGTCGATCTGCCACGCATCGGGCTGATCCTGATCCGGTTCGCTCGTCATCAGCGTCGGCGGGGGATCGAAATCGGCCAGCGCCGGCACGTCTTCGATCAGCGCATCGGCCTGGGCGCGGGTGCAGGGGAGGGTGATCTTCCAGCTTTCGGAAGACTGGACCTGCCATTCAGCGGACATAGCTTGCTCCGTTAATGTCGAGCACCGCCCCGGTCATCGAGGCGGGCGCGGAAAGCGCGAGGAAACGGACGGCCTCCGCCACCTCGGCGGGATCGGCCACGCGGCCCAGAGGAATATCTGCCAGAAGCGCTTCGCCACCCCGGCTGGCGAGATAATCCTCCGCCATGCCCGTCATCGTGAAGCCGGGGCAGACGGCGAAGGCGAGCACGCCCTGACGTGCATAGCCGCGCGCGATCGTCTTGGTCATCGCGACCATACCGGCCTTGGCGGCGGCATAATGCCAGTGGGCGGGGCTGTCGCCGCGATAGGCGGCACGACTCGCGACGTTGACGATCCGCCCGCCCGATTCCCGCGACTGCCAGTGGCGCACGGCAAGGCGGCAGAGTTCGGCGGACGCGGTGAGATTCACCTGCATCGTCCGCTCCCAGCCGGCGAGCCAGTCCGCATCGGGAAGATCGATCGGTGTCGCTTCGAAGATGCCGGCATTGTTGACGAGTATGTCGATACGGCCGTCCAGCCGCTCCAGCGCGGCATCCCAGAGGGACGCGGCACTCCCGGGGACGGAAAGATCGGCGGCGATGCGATCGACGGCGGCGGCCGTGGCGTGGCCGATGACGCGCGCAGCGGGCGCCAGCGCGTCGACAATCGACGCGCCGATGCCCCGGCTGCTGCCGGTCACGAGGATGTGAAGCTGTTTTGGCATGATCGCGCGGCCATAATGCCGCGCCGCCACCCGCGCCAGCCGTCGACAGTGCCGGGCTTCGAACCGGCCCGGTCAGCCATCCGCCCGGAAAGAGGAAAAAAGGGGGGGGGCGATGGGCGGTCCGTTCCGTCTCACGCGAGGCGGGCGATGAACTCCACCGCGCTGGTTTCCAACGCACCCAGCTTGCCGTCCACATCGCGGAAGCCGGTATCGAGATCGTCGATATTCCCGGCGAGATTCTCGGTGCCGGACCGGATCGCCGCGATCGTGCCCGACATCGCATCCGCCGCAAGCGCCGTCTCGTCGACGGCGGCGGTGATCATCGTCACGGTCTGCGCCTGGGTTTCCATCGCCGTCCGGATCCGCTCGGCCGAGGTCTGCACGTCGCCGATCGTGGCGCGGATCGATCCGTTGGCTTCCACGGTCTGGCGCGTGGCGATCTGGATGGCGCCGATCTTGGCGGCGATATCGTCGGTCGCGCGCGCCGTCTGGTTGGCCAGGCTCTTCACTTCCTGCGCGACCACCGCGAAGCCGCGGCCCGCATCGCCTGCGCGCGCCGCCTCGATCGTGGCGTTCAGGGCGAGGAGGTTTGTCTGTCCGGCAATGTCGCGGATCAGGCCCAGGATCGATTCGATCGCATGGGCATGTTCGGAGAGCGCCGTGCTCACCTCCACGGCCTTCTTGGATTCGTTGCCGGCGCGGGTGGCGATTTCGGCGGCGACCTCCACTTCGTTGCGCGCATCCTCGATCGCGCGAATCAGGCCGGCTGCGGTCTGCGCGGCCTCGCGCATCGCGATCGCGGACTGCTCGGCTGCGGCGGCCACTTCGGATGTCTTGCCCAGCATGCCGCGGGCGGAGCCGGAAGCCTCGGCGGTGCGGTGGCGAAGATCCTTCGATTCCGCCAGCGCATCCTGAAGCAGCACGCCGACCGACTCACGGAAGGAGGCGCCTTCGGTGCGGCGCAACATGCGCTGTTCCTCGATCGCAGCATCATTCACGCGGCAGGAGAGCATGTCCGCCTTGATCGAGAGGATGCAGATTAGGCGATCGGTCGCGAGTCGGACGAAATCGCCGTCATCGGGAAAAGCGATGCTGATCTTCCGGCATATGGCCGAAATGAGCCGCGACAGGCTGCGGCTGGCAAAGTTGATCGGAATCTGATTTTCGATATCGTCGCCATTCATCCCGCCGGCATATCGAAACCAGTCCGCGCTCACGGGCCGGGTGAAAAGATTGAGGATGATCCGATCGGCGGCGCGCTCGTGGTTGGAAACATCATAGTCCGGGTTGGCGCGGTGCGCGGCCGCCATCATCCTGCGGCCTGCCTCCGTCGCCATCATCTCTTTTCTGATTTCGGCGATCTCGGCATAGGCCGCCTCGCGCAGGACTTTCTCCGCGCGCGCCCAGATCAGCGCCAGATCGCTGCCGAACTTCCCATTTTCGCCGTAAAGGGCATGGCGCACCTCATATTCGTCCTGCGGGACGGTGCCATCTACGGTGCCGGGATGCTGGCTCATGTCCATCGTGGAAACCTCTGAGGTCCTTTCGCTGCATTCCTCCTTAGGCGCCCAATGGTAAACGTCGGGTTATGGCTTTTTCGCAGTTGCGAGCACGATTGTTGCAGTCCGCTCTCAAAGGTCTAAAGGGCATCATCAGCGAGCCAAAGGGAGGAACAATGGCGCGAAATCCGGCACGGCCACTGTCGCCGCATCTGACGATCTGGCGCTGGGGTCCGCACATGCTGATCTCCATCCTGCATCGCGTGACGGGCGACGGGCTGGCCATCGGCGGCGGCGTTCTCTTCACCTGGTGGCTGGCGGCGCTGGCCGGCGGCGAGGCGAGCTATGCGCGCTTCGTGGACCTGATGACCTCCAATGCGACCGGGCGGCTGAACCTGATCCCGGCGCTGATCCTGATCGGCCTCACCTGGGCGATGTTCCAGCACATGTGCTCCGGCATCCGTCACCTGTTTCTGGATACCGGTGCGGGCTATGAGCTGAAATCGAACCGCACCGCCTCGATCGTCGCGATGACGGTGGCCGTGATCCTCACCGCCCTGGTTTGGGGCTTCATCCTGACGCGGGGGCACTGATGGGCACGGGTACGGGTATCGGCCGCGTTCGCGGCCTGGGTTCGGCCAAGACCGGCGTTCATCACTGGTGGATGCAGCGCGTGACGGCGGGTGCGAATCTGCTCCTCTGCATCTGGCTGGTCGTTTCGCTGCTGCGGCTGCCGCTCTATGATTATCGCGCGCTGATGCTGTGGCTGTCCTCGCCCTGGGCGAGTGTGCCGCTGATGCTCGCGATCGTGTCGATCTTCTGGCACCTGCGCCTCGGCCTTCAGGTTCTGATCGAGGATTATCTCCACGATCACAGCCGCATCGGCGCGATCCTGCTGCTGAACTTCTACGCCGTGGGCGGCGGTGCGCTCGCTCTCTTCTCGGTTCTCAAGATCGCCCTTACCGGAGCTTCCGCCTGATGTCCGCCTATCAGATCGTCGACCATGTCTATGATGCGGTCGTGGTGGGCGCGGGCGGTTCCGGCCTGCGCGCCACGATGGGCTGCGCCGAAAAGGGCCTGAAGACGGCCTGCATCACCAAGGTGTTCCCCACGCGCAGCCATACCGTGGCGGCGCAGGGCGGCATCGCCGCGAGCCTTGGCAACAACACGCCCGATCACTGGACCTGGCACATGTACGATACCGTCAAGGGATCGGACTGGCTGGGCGACCAGGACGCGATCGAATATATGGTGCGCGAGGCGCCCGCGGCCGTGATCGAGCTGGAACATGCCGGCGTGCCGTTCAGCCGCAACGACAATGGCACGATCTACCAGCGCCCGTTCGGCGGCCACATGCAGAATATGGGTGCCGGCCCGCCCGTGCAGCGCACCTGCGCGGCAGCCGACCGCACCGGCCACGCCATGCTTCACGCTCTCTATCAGCAGAGCCTGAAATATGACGCGGACTTCTTCGTCGAATATTTCGCGCTCGATCTCATCATGGAGAATGGTGAGTGCAAGGGCGTGATCGCGCTCTGCATGGAGGATGGCAGCATCCACCGCTTCCGCAGCCACGCCACCGTGCTGGCGACGGGCGGCGGCGGCCGCATCTATTTCTCCGCCACCTCGGCCCATAGCTGCACCGGCGACGGCAACGGCATGGTGCTGCGCGCGGGTCTGCCGCTCCAGGACATGGAGTTCGTGCAGTTCCACCCGACCGGCATTTACGGCGCGGGCGTGCTCATCACCGAGGGCGCGCGCGGCGAGGGCGGCTACCTGACGAACAGCGAGGGCGAGCGCTTCATGGAGCGTTATGCGCCGTCCGCGAAGGATCTCGCCAGCCGCGACGTCGTCTCCCGCTCGATGGCGATGGAAATGCGCGAGGGCCGTGGCGTCGGCGCGGGCAAGGATCATATCTTCCTGCACCTCGATCATATCGATCCGAAGGTGCTGGCGGAGCGCCTGCCGGGCATCACCGAAACGGGCAAGATCTTCGCCGGCGTGGATCTCACGCGCCAGCCGCTGCCCGTCACGCCCACCGTCCACTACAATATGGGGGGCGTGCCCTGTAATTATCATGGCGAAGTGGTGACGCTGAAGGATGGCAACCCGGACACGGTCGTCCCCGGCCTGTTCGCGGTGGGCGAGGCGGCCTGTGTGTCCGTTCACGGCGCGAACCGGCTGGGCTCCAATTCGCTGATCGATCTCGTCGTGTTCGGCCGCGCCACCGGCTTCCGCATCGCGGAGCTGGTGCAGGCCCATTCCAAGCATGGCGCGATCGTGAAGGAGGCCGATGACAAGGCGGTCTCCCGCCTCGATCACTTCCGCAACGCCAATGGCGGTACGCCGACCGCGAAGATCCGCCTCGAAATGCAGCGCACGATGCAGAAGCATTGCGCGGTGTTCCGCGACAGCGAATTGCTGGCCGAAGGGCAGGCCAAGATCGATACGATCTATGGCGGTCTGCAGGATGTGGGCGTGAAGGATCGCTCGCTGATCTGGAACACCGATCTCGTCGAGACGCTGGAGCTGGATAATCTGCTGCCGCAGGCGGTGGTGACGATGCATTCGGCGGAAAACCGCAAGGAAAGCCGCGGCGCGCACATGCACGAGGATTATCCGAACCGCGATGACGCGAATTGGATGAAGCACACCATTTCGTGGTTCGATCAGGGCAAGGTGACGCTCGATTACCGCCCCGTCCATGATTACACGCTCACCGACGAGGCGGAATATATCAAGCCGAAGGCGCGCGTTTACTGAGTTCGCCAGCGACGAACATCCAAGGGAAAGGGCCGCGCCTCGCAAGGCGCGGCCCTTTTCGTTTCAGCGAAACTGCCGGTCGCGCTTCTGGCGCCGGATATTGGCGCTCGCGCGATTCTGCCGATGATGGATATAGGCGCGCTCGCGATTGCTGAGCCCGCCGCCCGTCGCGCCCAGATGATCCGCGGTTCGGGTGATCCGGCCCTGCTGGTGCTCCAGTCGATCAGCCTCCAGCGGCGTGAGCGAGCCGCTCGTTATACCCTGGTCGATCCGCTGCTGCTGGTTCGCCTGCCGACCGTTAATCTGTGCGGCGGACGGCGACGCCAGCACCAGCAAACCACTCAAACCGATCAGAAGCGATGCTACCTTCACGTTCGTTCTCCTCTCTGGAACGGGAGATTGAACGGACGGGCAGGCGCTATCCGTCGCTTACGATCGGATCGCAGAGAGCAACGTCAGATCGAGAAGCCGCCGTCCACGTCGATCAGCGCGCCGGTGATGAGCGAGGCCTCGCCGCTGGCCAGGAAGGCGGCGACATTGGCGATCTCGTCGGCGTGGCCGTAGCGCCCGAGCGCGATATAGGGCTTCAGAAATTCCGCGAAGGGCCCGTCGGACGGGTTCATGTCGGTATCGACCGGCCCCGGCTGGATCACGTTGACGAGGATACCGCGAGGGCCGAGATCGCGCGCCCAGCCGCGGGCCATCTGCGCGACGGCAGCCTTGGTCGCGCCGTAGAGCGCACCGCCCTGATTGGGCATGGTATGGGCGTTGACGCTGCCGATGATGATGATCCGGCCGCCGTCGTTGAGGTGCGGGAAGGCGGCCGTCGTGCCGGTGAACACACCTTCGACATTGACGCCGAACATCTGGCGATAATCTTCGAGCCCCGTGCTGCCCAGCGGCGCCATCGCGGCTACGCCCGCATTGTGGACGAGGATGTCGATCCCGCCGAGCGCCCCGGCCGCCTGCCCGATCGCGGCGGCGACAGAACTGGCATCGGCCGCATCGGCCTGTATCGCGAGCGCGCCTTCGCCGAGATCGGCGACGATAGCATCGGCCGCAGCCTTGTTGCCCGCATATGTGATGACGACCTGCGCGCCTTCTGCCGCCAGCCGCCGCGCGATCGCGGCGCCGATGCCGCGCGATCCTCCGGTTACGATTGCCTTTTTGCCTGCAAGTTTTTCTGACATGAAATCCTCCATTTGCTACTCGCATGAGGTGATTGTCACGATCTAGGCACTGTCAGATTTCCACAAAGTGGGCATTATGCTGGACGGTGAATTCCATTAAATAGAAAAGCCGGCATCATCCGGGTCGCGCGTTTGACGACCGGCGACATGCTTCCCATGTTTGCCAAGCACGGGGCCAGCGGCTAACCGGCAACCACCTCATTCACCCGACCCATCCTGTCCGGAGCCTGGCCCCGTATGTCCGCCCAATATGCCTTCGTCATGAAGGACATGACCAAGTCCTTCCCCGGCGCCCCCAAGCCGGTGCTGAGCAACATCAACCTGCAATTCTATCAGGGTGCCAAGATCGGCATCGTCGGCCCGAACGGTGCCGGCAAATCGACGCTGATGAAGATCATGGCGGGTATCGATAAGGAATTTTCGGGCGAAGCCTGGCCTGGCGAACATATCACGGTTGGCTATCTGGCGCAGGAGCCAGAGCTGGATCCATCGAAAAACGTGCTGGAAAACGTCAAGGACGGCGCGCGCGGCGTGGCGGACATGGTCGATCGCTTCAACGCCATTTCGGCCGAGATGGGCGATCCCACGGACGATACCGATTTCGATGCGCTGATGGAGGAAATGGGCGTCCTTCAGGAGAAGATCGACGCGGTCGACGGCTGGACGCTCGACAACCAGCTCGAGATCGCGATGGAGGCGCTGCGCTGCCCGCCCGGTGACTGGCCGGTCGATAAATTGTCGGGCGGCGAGAAGCGTCGCATCGCGCTTACCCGCCTTCTGATCCAGAAGCCCTCGATCCTGCTGCTGGACGAGCCCACCAACCATCTGGATGCCGAGAGCGTCCAGTGGCTGGAAGCGCATCTGAAGGATTATCCGGGCGCCGTCCTGATGATTACCCACGATCGCTATTTCCTCGACAATGTCGTGGGCTGGATCCTCGAAATCGATCGCGGCAAATATTTCCCCTACGAGGGCAATTACTCCACCTATCTCGACAAGAAGGCCAAGCGGCTCGAGCAGGAAGAGCGCGAGGAGAGCGGCCGCCAGAAGGCGATCAAGGACGAGCTGGAGTGGATCCGGCAGGGCGCCAAGGCCCGCCAGACCAAATCCAAGGCGCGTATCGCCAAGTTCGAGCAGCTGGTGGAATCGCAGCAGAACCGGACCCCCGGCAAGGCGCAGATCGTGATCCAGGTGCCCGAGCGGCTGGGCGGCAAGGTGATCGACGTCGAGAATATCTCGAAGAGCTTCGGCGACAAGAAGCTCTTCGAAGGCCTGTCCTTCATGCTGCCGCCGGGTGGCATCGTCGGCGTGATCGGCCCGAACGGCGCCGGTAAATCCACCCTGTTCAAGATCCTGACCGGGCAGGAGACGCCCGACACGGGCACGGTCGAGGTGGGGTCCACGGTGCGGATGGGCTATGTCGATCAGAGCCGCGACCATCTCGATCCCAAGCATAATGTCTGGGAAGAAGTGTCCGAGGGCCACGATTATGTGAAGGTCAACGGCCACGACATGTCGACCCGCGCTTATGTGGGCGCGTTCAACTTCAAGGGCGCCGACCAGCAGAAGAATGTCGGCAAGCTTTCGGGCGGCGAGCGCAACCGCGTCCACATCGCCAAGATGTTGAAGCGTGGCGGCAACGTACTGTTCCTCGACGAGCCGACCAACGATCTGGACGTCGAGACGCTGGGTGCGCTGGAGGAAGCGATCGAGAATTTCGCGGGCTGCGCCGTGGTCATCAGCCACGATCGCTTCTTCCTCGATCGCCTCGCCACGCACATCCTCGCCTTCGAGGGTGACGGCCATGTCGAATGGTTCGAGGGCAATTTCGATAGCTATGAGGAAGACAAGCGCCGCCGCCTCGGCGATGCTGCCGACCGACCGGGCTCCGGCGCCTACAAGAAGCTGACGCGCTGACCCGCGGCCCTTCATCCCGCCAGCATTGAGACAGTCGGGGCGCGGCCCTTTTCCCCCGGAGGAGGGGAAGGAGGGCCGGCCTCGACGGGCGCAACGCAAACGCGGCGGGAGAGCGTCTCGCCACCGCCGATGGCCTGTCCCGCGCCGATCCGTTATGCATGTCTCCGGCAGGGGAGAGGGCGGTGGCAGGCTGGGCGGCACTCATCACGGCGATTGCGGCGCTGATCGGCGCACTGGTCTGGCCCATGGCGATCGTCACGGCCCTGATGATCTTTAGGGATCCGATCCGCGAGGCATCGCGCAACCTGCCCGCCTTGCTGGGGCGGATGCAGAAGGTGAAGCTTGGCGCGTTCGAGGCGGAGCTTTCCGCCAAGACGGCGGGCCTCGTTGAAGAAGCGATCGACGCGCCCGGCGAGATATCGTTCAGCCAGATTAGATCAGCCGCGAGCGTGAAGCTCGCCGCGCGCGGCATCGGCGATGCGGCGCTGCACGATCAGCTGGAAAAGCTCTGCCTGGAATATGAAACGATCCGGAAGGCGATGCCCTCCGGCCAGGCGCGCACGCGGGCGATGGTCGAGGTCCTTGTGAAACTGCGTACGCTGGCGCCGACCGTCGAGCACTTCCTAGCCGAGCTGAAGGCGTCGTCCTCGGCCGGAAAACGCCTGGCGGCGGTGGCGATCATGCAGGTGGATCCCGGCCTCGCGGATCTGCCATGGATCGTGGATCGCTTCCGCCAGGATGATCCTTTTCTCTTCTTCCAGGCGGGCACCATCCTGCGGAGCGTAGCGAACTTGCACGCCGGCACCGATCCCGCGGTTGTGGCCGCCGCCAACGAGGCGCTCGCGATCATCCGTGCCTTTGCCGGAACGCCCGATGCGAACACGATCACCCTGCTCGAGTCGATCGCCTCGGGCGCGGCCGCCTGACGGACGGGGTGCGCCATGGCCATCGAAACACTGTCGGAGTGGCTGGAGTCCGAGGGGATCGTGCCGGCCGGGGGGCCGGGCACGATCGCGGACGTAAAGCGGGTATGCGGGCTGCTCGTGGCCGCAGCGAAGCGAGGCGAGGCGGTGAGCTATTCGGAAATACTCGGCCTGCTCGGCCATCGCTTCACCCGGCCGAAGATGCGCGCGCTATGCAGGACGCTGGACGTGATCGATCGGGAGGCGGCGCTGAGGGGCGAACCCGAACTGGCCGTGCTGGTGGTGCGCGAAAGCGATCGGCTGCCGGGGCAGGGCTGGTGGACCGGCGCGGCCGAGACGCGCGGTTACAAGGGTGAATGGACCGGAGCGGAGGCGGCGGCCTTCGTCGCCGGGATCCAGCAGCGCACCTTCGCTTACTGGCGCGGCAAGCGGGCCTGAGCGGACCGGGCCGGGTCTCGTCCCTTTATCGGGCGGAAGCGGGCGCCACCGGTCCAAGCTCCTCGCCATCCTCCGCCGCGACGGCCAGCAGCGCCGTCCACGCCGCGACATTCTGGCGCAATTGCTCTGGATCGACCTTGTCGAGCGTATCGTCCGCCGTGTGGTGGATATCGAAATAGCGGGTCGCATCCTGGTGGAGATCGATCACCGGGGCGCCCGTGACGCGCGCGATGGGGGCGACGTCCGTCCCGCCATGGGCCGGGGCGTTGCCGCGCGTGATGCCGAGGGGGGCGAGCGCCAGTGCGATCCGGACGGTGAGCGGCGCCTTGGGATCGGCCGCCGTGAAATCCACCTTCCACACCCGATCGGCGCCGCTGTCGCTTTCGCCCACCAGCACATGCTTCTCGCCCACATGCGCCTTCGCATAGGCGTCGCCGCCGAAGCCGCCCGGTTCCTCCGCCCCGAACCAGACGATCCGGATCGCCCGGCGCGGCTGGCCCGAGGCCATGATGCGTCGCGCCGCCGCCGTCACGATGGCGAGGCCGGATGCATCATCGATCGTGCCGGTGCCCAGATCCCAGCTGTCGAGATGGCCGCCGACGAGCACGATGCCCCCCTTCGGATCGCGGCCGGGCACTTCGGCGATGACATTGCCTGATGTGCCGGTGCCCGCCATTCCCGCGCCGATGGTGAGGTGCAGGGTCACCGGCTTGCCGCGATCCAGCACGCGGGCGAGCTGCTCTGCATCGGGCACGCTGAGGGCGGCGGCAGGAATCGGCCTGGCGCCGTCGATCCAGTTCTGCACGCCGGTATGCGGCACGCGATGATGATCGGTGCCGATCGATCGGATCACGATCGCGAGCGCCCCCTTCTTCGAAGCGATAGAGGGGCCGGAACGACGGATTGCGCCGATCTCGCCATAGGATCCGCCATCCTGCTGCGCGGCCATGTGATGGTTCACGAACACGATCTTGCCGCGAACGGCTTCGGCCGGAGCCTTAACCAGCGCGTCCAGCCCGTCGAAAGCGGCGATTTCCGCCGTGATCCCGCCGGCAGGGGTCGCGCTGCTGTTGCCGAGCGCTGCCACGACCAGCTTTTGCGGGAAAGGCGACATGATCTCGGCCGTCTCCTCGCCACGCTGCCACACGGGCATGGTGAAGGTTTCGACATGGACGTTGGCGAAGCCCGCGCGCCGGAGCTCCGTCACCGCCCATTCCCGCGCGCGTGCCTCGGCCGGTGTCGCGGCGAGACGCTGCCCCACTTCCGTGGTCAGTCCTTCGAGGATGTCGAAGGCGATATCGTCCTTGAGCGCGGCGTCGCGCAGCACAGCGGGATCGGCGGCAATGGCAGCGGATGGCAGGGCGACGATCCCGGCTGCGACGAACGTGGCGAACAGGGGGGCAAGGGGGCGTTTCATCATGCCCGCAAGCTCACTTTTCCCGCCGCCCTGTCAAGCGCACACCAGCCCCGAAACGACAGAAACATGCGCTTGCTCAGGCGGCGTCGAGCGCCCCGCGCAGCCGGGCCATATCGCGCGCCGGGCGCGCGCCGAACTGCCGCGCATCATCCCGGCTGAACTGCGACGCGCTTTCATAGCCGACGGTTTCACCGCCGACGGCATGGTCCGCGCGCGCGGCATCGTATGGCGTGGAAAGCGGCAGCCTTGCCGTCTGGAGGCGCAGGGCCTTCTGAAACTGGAGCGGGCTCATTGTCGCCGCCTTGAAATGGCGGTGGAAGGAACGCTCATCCCCGCTATTTTCGCCAGCAGGCTGATCCGGATAGGCTGATCCTAATGGCGCCGGATCCAGTCGATCGCGTGTCACACGCGGGCCGGCCTCTTATCCTCCTGCACGATCTGACGGAGCATCGGGCCATGACCGGGTCTTCGACTGGCGGAAGCTACGCGAAGGGGATGAGTGGGCGCCCGCGCGCCCGCTCATCCAATCTTTCGTCAGTAATAATCCGAGACGTTGGGCGGCGGCATGTCGCAGGCGCGCTGATGGCCTTTCTTGCAGGCCTGCACCTGGATGCGCCACACCGACATGGCATCCGCATAGGCGCGCTGCTGGCGCATATAGCGGGCATCCGTGCGATCGACGGCCGCATCGTGGCGCACGAGGGCTTCCAGATAGGCCTGACGATCGAGATCATATTGCGCCCGATCCGCCTCGCTGGTCGCCGCCGTCGCCGAGGCCGACGCCCCGGCCCGCGCATTGAGGGCGTCGGTAACGGGACCTTCCTTCGCATTCACGGCATCCGCCCGCGCGGTGGGTTTGTCGTAGCCGCGATCCTGGGCCAGTTCCTGATGCGCTGCATGAGGATCGGCCGTCTGCGCGATCGCCGGTGTCAGCAGCGCCACTCCGGCCAGAACGGCGGCGATCAGCTTGGTACGCATCTCTACTCTCCGAAACATATATGTGCGGCAGCGCAAACGCCTGCCCGCATGGCCCTGTTCCGGAGGGAGGCCTTCGAGGGGGCGGTCAGGCGGAAGCTGGCGAGAAGATCCCCGATGCCTCGTCCAGCAGATGCAGCTTGCCATCGGCAATCGCGAAATAGGCGCCGTGCAGCGTGAGATCGCCGGCGGCCTCGCGTTCGGCGACTCCAGGGAAGGTGCGCAGATTGGCGAGGCTCACCTTCACGCCTTCCAGTTCCAGCGCGTGAACCGCCTCTGCGCCGGTGCCATGCTCGGCCACGACGCGATCGCGTGCCTCATCCAGAAGATCGACCCAGTGCGCGATGAAGCCGCCCTCGCCATTGGCCTTCCCGGCGAAAGCCCGCGACAGCGCCGCCCCCACGCCACCGCAGGCGCCGTGGCCCAGCACCACAATTTCGGGCACTTTCAGTTGATTGAGCGCGAATTCCAGCGCGGCCGAGACGCCGTGGCGGCTGCCATCCGTTTCGAACGGGGGCACCAGATTGGCGACGTTGCGCACGACGAACATCTCGCCGGGGGCCGTATCGAAGATCACCGTCGGATCGACTCGGCTGTCCGAACAGGCGATGATCATCACCTTGGGGCTCTGCCCCTCGGCCAGTTCGGCCCAGCGGGCACGCTCGTTGGCCCAGTCTCCTGCCCGAAAGCGGCGATAACCGGCCAGCAGCCGTTCGAAATCGATGGATTCCTGTGTCATGTTACTGGCGTAGAACGGCAGGGGCGGGGGTGGCAAGCGCGGGCATCCAGCGCTATCTGGGGCCCATGACCGAGCCGCTTCCCGCCACGCCGTTGATCCGCACCCGCAAGCCCGACTGGATCCGGGTCAAGGCCCCTACCAGCAAGGGCTTTTCGGATACGCGCGCGATGATGCGCCGCCTGAACCTCAACACCGTGTGCGAAGAAGCGGCCTGCCCGAATATCGGCGAATGCTGGACGAAGAAGCACGCGACGGTGATGATCCTGGGCGATGTCTGCACGCGGGCCTGCGCCTTCTGCAACGTCAAGACCGGCATGCCACGCCCCGTCGATCCGCTGGAACCGCAGCACGTGGCCGATGCGGCCGGTGAACTGGGGCTCGAGCATATCGTCATCACCTCGGTCGATCGCGACGATCTGAAGGATGGCGGCGCCTCGCAATTCGTGAAGGTGATCGAGGCGATCCGCCGGTCCGCGCCGTCGACGACGATCGAGATCCTGACCCCCGATTTCCGCAACAAGGCGGAAGCCGCCGTCGAAGCGATCGTCGCGGCGCGGCCCGATGTCTACAATCACAATCTGGAGACGGTGCCGAGGCTCTATCCCACGATCCGTCCGGGCGCGCGCTATTATGCGTCGCTGCGCCTGCTGGAGAGCGTGAAGAAGCTCGATCCCTCGATCTTCACCAAATCCGGCCTGATGACGGGCCTGGGGGAGGAGAGGCTGGAAGTCCATCAGGTGATGGACGACATGCGTTCCGCCGGAATCGATTTCCTGACGATGGGCCAGTATCTCCAGCCCACGCCCAAGCATGCGAAGGTGCAGGAATTCACCACGCCCAAGGCGTTCGAGGCTTATGCCGCGATCGCGCGCGCCAAGGGCTTCCTGCTCGTGGCGGCCAGCCCGCTCACCCGTTCCAGCTATCATGCGGGCGACGATTTCGCGAAGATGAAGGCGGCGCGCGAGGCGCAACTGGCGAAGGCGCGTCCTTGATCCGTTCCCCCGTATATCGGGGAGGAGTGAAGCTTGCCCAAGCATAGCGAAACGCGCGCGCTTCCCTACGCGCCTGAAGAGATGTTCGATCTGGTGGCGGACGTGGCCCGCTACGGCGAATTTCTGCCCTGGGTGGTCGGCGTCCGCGTGAAATCGAACAGCGAGACGGAGATGGTCGCGGACCTGCTCGTCGGCTTCAAGGCGCTGCGCGAGAAATTCACGTCACGCGTCACGAAGGAGCGGCCGGGGCGCATCCACGTCGACTATCTCGATGGCCCGCTCTCACATCTCACCAACGACTGGGCGTTCCGTCCGGATGGGAAGGGCGGCTGCCTCGTCGATTTCGCGGTGGATTTTGCCTTCCGCAGCCGCATGTTCGAGGCGCTGGCGGGCCAGGTGTTCGATCGCGCGCTGCGCAGGATGATCGGCGCGTTCGAGGAACGCGCCGCCGTTCTTTATACGGGCTCGGCCGGCGCGTCCGGCAGCAGCAGTTCCAGCGCGCACAGCGCCGCCTGAAGGCGGATGCCCGATCGGCCAAGATCGCCGAAAGCGCGCTGATCGACCTTCGCTTTCTCCGGATCCTCGCCGGCGATGCAGCGGGCGAAGACGACCGTGCCGACAGGCTTGCGCTCGCTGCCGCCGCCCGGCCCGGCAATGCCGGTGATCGAAACGGACAGGTCGGCGCCCGTCTTCTCAACGGCGCCATTCGCCATCGCCCAGGCGGTGGCGAGGCTGACGGCGCCGAACGTTTCGAGCACATCCTGCGCCACGGCAAGCAGGTTCATCTTGGCTTCGTCGGCATAGGTGACGATCCCGGCCACGAAGACATCGGACGATCCCGGTATCTCGGTGAGGGCGGCGCTGACCAGGCCCCCCGTGCAACTCTCCGCGACGGCGATCCGCCGGCCCGCGGCGCGATTTTCATCGATCACGCGCCGCGCGAGCTTTGTCAGCTCGGCTGGCAGAAGAGACTCGGTCAAGGCCGGATCTCCGGCCGACAGATGTGAAGCACGCCCGCTATCCCCTTGTCTTTTCTGTCGGCCAACATGATCGCCACGATCGCAAGCCGGCCGACGTTACGCCCCGGCAGGGCCGCCGCCGCCGAAATGGCGGTGTCCGCGGCGGCACAATCGCTGGTGCTGATGCGCTTGGCGAGCAGATTGCCCAGCAGCGGCTCGGCCAGCTGACGCACGAGATCACTGTTCATTTCCGGCGGCATTTCCTGCCCCAGAACCTGCGTGAAGATGCCGGCGATGGCCGTGCGTGCCGAAGGCCACGCCGCCGCCGCATCCGGCCGATAGCGATCGGCCAGCGCATCGGCATTGGCCGGCAGATAGGCGGTGCGCGGAAGTTCCGGCCCGCAGCGCTGGGCAAGGCCCTGGACCAGGGAGGGCAGCGCGAAAGTGACGAGCGATGCCGCCTGTTCCTGCGGCATGCAGCGCAGGCCCTGCGCCGATGTCGCCGCCGGCATGGCGAGCGCCGCGGCAGCCAGCGCGAGCCGCTTCATGCTTCGTCCCCGTCCGGCACGCGAACCGTGGCCGCCGCCTGCGCGGCAATGCCCTCGCGTCGCCCGGTGAAGCCCAGTCTCTCCGTCGTCGTCGCCTTCACGCTCACCTTTCCTTCGCCGATGCCCAGGATCTCAGCGATACGGGTCCGGATGGCCGGACGATACGGCCCCACCTTCGGTTCCTCGCAGATAATCGTCAGGTCGACATGATCGATCCGCCCGCCGGCATCTTCCACCAGCTTGCGCGCATGATCCAGGAAGCGCCACGAGGCCGCGCCACGCCACTGCGGATCGGATGGCGGGAAATGCGTGCCGATGTCTCCGGCGCCGATCGTGCCGAGCAGCGCATCGGTCAGCGCGTGCAAAGCGACATCCGCGTCGGAATGGCCGGCCAGCCCGCGCGTGTGGGGGATCTCGATCCCGCCGAGCCACAGGCTGTTGCCCGGAGCGAAGCCGTGCACGTCGAAGCCGAGCGCGGTGCGGGAGACGAGGCGATCCGCCAGCCTGCGTTCGGCTGCTTCAAAATCGGAGGGAAAGGTCAGTTTTTCGAGCATGGCGGCTCCTTCGACGATCGCGACATTTCGCCCGATCGCGCGCAGCATCTGGGCATCGTCCGTGGCCTCCCGCCCTTCAGGCCAGGCGGCATGGGCGGCACGTATGGCATCATGGCGAAAGGCCTGCGGGGTTTGCACGCGGCGCAGCGGATCACGCGGGACGACATCGCCCAGGGAATCGGCCACGCGCACGATCGTATCCACCACCGGGAGCACGGGCACGGCGCCGTCATGCCCGTCCAGCGCGGCCAGCAGGCGATCCACCACATCCGCCGGCACGAACGGGCGCGCCGCATCGTGGATCAGAACCCGGCCGCCGCCGATAGCGCGCAGGCCGTTGGCAACCGATTCCCGCCGTGTCTCTCCGCCGATAACAGGCGGGGGCAAGCGGCGTTCGCCGATCGCGGCACGATAGACATCCTCCTGGCCCGGCGCGATCACGACCTGCACGGCGTGGATGGCGGGATGGTTCGCCAGCGCGTCGATCGCGTGAGCGAGCACCGCCTTCCCGGCGATCCTGCGATATTGTTTGGGTTGGCCGGGGCCAGAGCGGGTGCCCTGGCCGGCGGCGACGATCAGGGCGGTCACATGGTCGGCCATCGCGCGGCCCCTATCGCGAGCCGGCACGAAAGAGAATGCCCGATCGCATGGCACATCTTGGACACACCAGCGCGATTTGTGGTCACCTGCCTCTTTTTTGGGCAATGGAAATGGTGCACTAGCGAATCGTGTCTCGTCTGAAGCCCATCCAGATCGGCAATGTCCGCATCGAAACGCCGGTGATTCTGGCGCCGATGACCGGCGTCTCCGATCTTCCGTTCCGCCGCATCGTTCGCAGCTTCGGCTCGGGCCTCAACGTCACCGAGATGATCGCCAGCCAGGCCGCGATCCGCGAGACGCGCCAATCGCTGCAAAAAGCGATGTGGGATGCGATCGAGGAGCCGGTATCGATGCAGCTCGTCGGCTGCACGCCCTATGAGATGGGCGAGGCGGCGAAGCTTTCCGCCGACAAGGGCGCCGCGATCGTCGACATCAACATGGGCTGCCCGGTCCGCAAGGTTGTGAATGGCGATGCGGGTTCGGCGCTGATGCGCGAACCGGAACTGGCGCGCGCGATCATCGAGGCGTGCGTGAAGGCCGTGGACGTGCCCGTGACGCTCAAGATGCGCATGGGCTGGGATCATCAGAGCCTCAACGCTCCGGAATTCGCGCGCATGGCGGAGGATCTCGGCATCCGCATGATCACGGTGCACGGGCGCACGCGCTGCCAGATGTACAAGGGCAGCGCCGACTGGGCCTTCGTCCGCAAGGTGAAGGATGCGGTGGCCGTTCCCGTCATCGTTAACGGCGACATCTGCTCGATCGAGGATGCGGATCGTGCGCTGGAGCTTTCCGGCGCCGATGGCCTGATGATCGGCCGCGGCAGCTATGGCCGCCCCTGGCTGCTCGCTCAGGTGATGCGCTGGCTGGAAACGGGCGAGCATCGCCCCGATCCCTCGATCGACCAGCAATATCAGGTCATTACCGGCCATTATCAGGCGATGCTGGATCTCTATGGCCATGATGTGGGCGTCAACATGGCCCGCAAGCATCTGGGCTGGTATACCAAGGGCCTGCCAGGCTCGGCGGAGTTCCGCAATCGCGTGAACCAGATACCCGATCCCGCGACCGTTCTTTCCATGCTTTCGGAATTCTACGCCCCGTGGACGTGCCGCGCGGCGGCCTGAGCCCCGTTTTCGGTCGGCCGGCGGTCGACCGGAGGAAACCCGTGCCCTCGGAAGAATTGCTGGCGGCGCTGCCCACGCCGCTGATCGTGATCGATGCGGACGGGATCATCCACGAAATCAACGGCGCCGCCGAATCCCTGCTCAATCTTTCGCGCGCCGCGATCGTTGGCATGATGATCGTCGATGCGATCGGCCACACGCTGAATTCGCTGCCGAGCGGTACGATGGTGACGGCTTACGATCAGGAGATCGCGCTGCCGGGAGGTCGTCAGCAGGCGGATCTCCTGATCGCGCCCTGGCCGGAGCGACCGGGCTGGCGGATCGTGACCATCCACCCGCAGCCCACCGCCGGCCCGATCGCGCGACGCAGCGGCCGGGAAGGAGGCAGCCGCACGGCCGCCGGGGCAGCCGCGATGCTGGCGCACGAAATCAAGAATCCGCTGTCCGGCATCAGCGGCGCGGCCCAATTGCTGGAGGAGAGCGCCGATGAGGAGGCGCGCCCGCTCACCCGGCTCATCCGGCAGGAGGTGGATCGCGTCGCCGCGCTGATCGATCGGATGGAGAATTTCACCGATACGCGCCCGCTGGAATGCGCGCCGCAGAATATCCACGCCATTCTGGAACATGCCCGTGCCGTCGCCATCCAGGGCGCGCCGCCGACGATCCAGATCCGCGAAGTTTATGATCCGTCATTGCCGGCAGTGCTAGGGCATCGCGATTCGCTGGTGCAAGTTCTTATCAATCTTATCAAGAATGCCTCCGAAGCACTTGGTCCTCTTGGCGGAACAATCACGCTCACCACGGCCTATCGCCACGGCATCCGCATGCTCACCGATCATGGCCATGGCCGGCGCGAACTGCCGATCGAGGTCTGCGTGTGCGATGACGGGCCTGGCCCGCCACACGACATTGCCGAGCATCTGTTCGATCCGTTCGTCACGTCCAAGCCCACGGGACGCGGGCTGGGGCTGGCGCTCGTGCAGAAGCTGATCGTCGATCAGGGCGGGATGGTCGAATATGCGCGGGAGGGGCGGCCCGAGCGCACCGTCTTCCGTCTGATGTTGCCCAGAGCGGAACGGAAAAAATGAGCATGGGCGGCATGAAGGAAACGAGGGGGCAGGATGCGCATGACAAGCCGGGCGGGGTTGCCCTGATGAACGCCACGCGCGCCGGCCGCATTCTCGTGACGGACGACGATGCAGCGATCCGCACGGTTGTGCGAGAAGCGCTCCGCCGGGCCGGGCATGTCGTCGAGGTGGCAGGCAGCCTTGCCGAGCAGCGCCGCGCCTTCGCCCATTTTCGGCCAGACGTGCTGGTGACGGACGTGGTGCTGCCCGATGGCAACGGGCTGGATGCCGTGGCGGATCTGCGGGCGCACCAGCCCGGTTTTCCGGTGATCGTGCTCTCGGCCCAGAATACCTTCACCACGGCGCTTCGGGCGAACGAAGAAGGCGCCTTCGATTATCTGCCCAAGCCCTTCGATCTCGGCGAACTGGCGCGCACCGTGGCCGATGCGCTCCGCGCCGCCGCGCCGGGGGACGATCCCGCGCAGCAGGAGCCGGGCGAGGAATTGCCGCTGATCGGCCGCTCGCCGGTGATGCAGGAAGTCTATCGAACGATCGCACGAGTCGTTTCCAATGACCTGACCGTGCTGATCCTGGGCGAGTCGGGCACCGGCAAGGAGCTGGTCGCCCGCGCGATCCACGATTTCGGCGGGCGCAAGGAGGCGCCGTTCGTGCCCGTCAACATGGCGGCGATTCCGCGCGAACTGATCGAGAGCGAATTGTTCGGTCATGAGCGTGGCGCCTTCACGGGCGCGGCCCAGCGCAATGTCGGCCGGTTCGAGCAGGCCCAGCGCGGCACATTGTTCCTCGACGAAATCGGCGACATGCCGATCGAGGCGCAGACGCGGCTGCTGCGTGTGCTCCAGTCGGGAGAATTCACGCCGGTCGGCTCGGCACGCGCGATCCGCGCCGATGTGCGCATCATCTCCGCCACGCATCAGGATCTGCCGCGCCTGATCGCGGAGGGATCCTTTCGCGAGGATCTCTATTACCGGCTCAACGTGGTGCCCGTCCGCCTGCCGCCGCTGCGGGAGCGGGGCGGGGACATGGCCCTGCTGGCGCGCTATTTCCTCGATCGGGCGGCCGCGAGCGGCTTGCCACGCAAATCGCTGGACGAAGCCGCCGCCCTTCGGCTCGAACGGCACAATTGGCCCGGCAACGTGCGCGAACTGGAAAATCTCATGCGGCGGCTCGCCGCGCTCAGCCGCGATCCGGTGATCGGTGCGGCGCTGGTGGAGCAGCAGCTGGCGGCAGGGCTGGCAGGCGTCGCACTCACGCCGGAGACGAGCAGCCTGAGCGAGGCGATCGAACATCATATCGCCCGCCATCTGGCCAGCTATGGCGGCAGCCTTCCGCCGGATGGCCTTTACGAACGCATTCTTTCGGAGGTGGAGCGCCCGCTCTTCCGTCTGGCGCTGGCGGCGGTGCGCGGCAATCAGCTGAAGGCGGCCAAGTTGCTCGGGCTGAACCGCAATACGCTGCGCAAGAAGCTTACGGATCTGGGCGTGGGGCCCGCCGTCCGCCGGCCGGACTGACGCGCTTTCCGGCGCGGCCGTCCCGCATCCTGCGACGAACCGATCGCGCCTGCGATCGGCTGTGTTTGCTCTGCCACGTCACTGTGGTATCCCGGACACTATGAAGTCGTCCGCCCCGCAGCTTGGCCAGCGGTTCGGCACGAGCGCGCCGCGCTGGCGGCGCCGGCTCGCGCTGTGGATGCGAGGCCCGCAGGCGGGGCTCGTGTTCGAACTGGGCACGCTGTTCCTGATGCTCGCGATGATGGGCGTGGCCTATGCCACGCTCAACCATGCCGGTGCACCGCAGAAACTGCTGACGCCGGTGGTGGTGGCGCTGCTGCTCGTGGCCACATTGGTGCCCGCGATGGGCCTGCTGGTGCTGCTTGCCCGGCGCATCGCGCGGGCGCGGGCGGAACAGTCCCCGCTTGGCGGGCGCGGCCAGCTCCATGTCCGGCTCGTCGCGCTCTTTTCGGCGATCGCCGCGTTGCCGACTTTGCTGGTGGTGATCTTCGCCTCGCTGCTGTTTCAATATGGCGTGCAATTCTGGTTTTCGGATCGCGCGCGCATCGTGCTGCAAAATGCCGACAAGGTGGCGCAAACCTATGTGAGCGAGCACAGCAAGCGGCTGGCGGACGACAATGTGGCGATGGCGGGAGACATTCTGCGCGCGCTTAACGATGCCCGGCCGGACGATCCGCGCTGGGACAGCTATTTCGCCAGTCAGGTTTTCTATCGCCTGCTCGATCAGGCGGCGATGATCCGTGTCGCCAAGGATGGCAGCGAACAGCTGATCTGGGGCGCCAATCTCGACAAGATGGCGCTGGAGAAGCGCCTGTCGCCCGCGATCCTGCCCAGCCTTCAGGACGATCAGCCGCACACGCGCGTGCTGCGCGACAGGCTGGAATCGGTGCTGCGCTTCGACAAGAATACCGGAACCTATCTGTGGGTGGCCCGCAACGCCGATCCGCTGGTGCTGGCGCAGGCGGGCAGGGCGAACAGCGCGATCAACGATTATACGCAGCTGCTGGATCGTTCGCGCACGTGGCAGTTCCGCTTCAATGTGGCCCTGTTCACCGGATCGCTGCTGATCGTGGCGATCGCGATCTGGGTGGCGCTGACCGTGGCGGACAGGCTGGTGCGCCCGATCGGCGATCTCGTTGGCGCGGCCCGGCGCGTGGCCGGCGGCGATCTGTCCGCGCGCGTTTCCTTCAGCGCCAGCCATGACGAGGTTGGAACGCTGGCCGCCGCCTTCAACCGGATGACGCGCCGCCTGCAGGAGCAGACGAGCACGCTGGAAAATCGACGCGCGCTGACGGAGGCGGTGCTTTCGGGCGTGTCGGCAGGCGTGATCTCGGTGGATGCGGACGGGCTGGTGACGATCATCAATCCCTCCGCCAACCACCTGCTTCATGCCGAAGGGCGCAGCCCCATTGGCGCGCGGCTGGACGAGATCGCGCCGGAACTGGCGGCACTGATGGCATCGGGCCAGCGCGAGGCGGTGATCCAGCTTCCGGCCGGGGGAGAATTGCGCACGCTCGCCGTCACGATCGGCCGCGTTGGCGATACGCCGGAAGCGCCCCATGTGCTGACCTTCGACGATATCACCCAGCAGCTTTCGGATCAGCGGCGCGCCGCCTGGGCGGACGTGGCCCGCCGGATCGCGCACGAGATCAAGAACCCGCTCACCCCGATCCAGCTTGCCGCCGAGCGTCTCCAGCGCCGCTATGGCCGCGACATCGTCGACGAGAGCGGCACGTTCGAGCGGCTTGTTTCCACCATCGTTCGGCAGGTGGGCGATATCCGCCGCATGATCGACGAATTCTCCGCCTTTGCCCGCATGCCCAAGCCCAGCTTCGCCGAGGAGCCGATCGTGGAGATCGTGCGCGAGACGTTGCTGCTGGCCGAGGTTTCCCGCCCGAACATCCGCTTCTCGTTCGATGCGCCGCATCCGGGGCCGACCTTGGTGTGCGATCGCCGCCAGCTTGGCCAGGCGCTGACCAACATCGTCAAGAACGGGGCCGAGGCGATCGAGGGAAGGCTGGGCGATGCGCCGGGCGGCGAGATCGGCCTGTCGATCGAACGGACAGGCGACGGTCGCCTCTCGATCACCGTGTCCGACAACGGCGTCGGCCTGCCCGCGGAACGCGAGCGGCTGACCGAGCCTTATATGACGACGCGCGCAAAGGGCACGGGCCTGGGCCTCGCGATCGTCGAGAAGATCGTCGAGGATCATCTGGGGCAGATGAGCTTCGCCGACCGCGAGGGCGGGGGTGCCGTGGTGCGCCTCCTCCTCGATCCCGCGGCGCTCGCGCCGCTCGCCGGCGGGGAGGGGGCTCCGCCGGCCGAGCGCCCGATCGCGGCAGAATGACCATAACTCACGGAGAGAATTGACGCATGGCCCTCGATATTCTGGTCGTCGACGATGAAGCCGACATTCGCGAGCTTGTTGCAGGCGTGCTCGAGGATGAAGGCTATCATGCGCGCACGGCCGGCAATGCCGATGCCGCGCTCGCCGCGATCGCCGAAAGACGGCCGAGCCTTGCCCTGCTCGACGTCTGGTTGCAGGGCTCCCGGCTCGACGGGCTGGAGCTTCTGGCGGAGATCAAGCGGCGCGATCCCTCGCTGCCGGTGATCGTCGTGTCCGGCCACGGCACGCTCGACACCGCTGTCGCCGCTGTCCGGCAGGGAGCGATCGATTTCATCGAGAAGCCGTTCGAGAGCGAGCGTCTGCTCCATCTCGTCGCCCGCGCCACCGAGACCGATCGCCTGCGCCGCGAAAACGCGTCCCTCAAGGAGCGCTTCGGCGAAGAGGCGGAGCTGACCGGCGCCTCCAGCGCGATCAATTCGGTGCGCGCCACGCTCAAGCGCGTGGCGGCCACGGGCAGCCGTGTCCTCATCACCGGGCCGGCCGGCGTCGGCAAGGAAGTCGCCGCCCGCCTGCTGCACGACTGGAGCGCGCGCGCGAGCGGCGCTTTCGTGGTGGTCGCGGCAGCGCGGATGACGCCCGATCGCGTCGAGGAGGAATTGTTCGGCGTGGAGGAGGGGGGCGAACTGGTCCGCCCCGGCCTGCTGGAGGCGGCGCATGGCGGCACCCTGTTTCTCGACGAGATAGCGGATATGCCGCTGACGACGCAGGCCCGCATCCTGCGTGTTCTGACCGATCAGAGCTTCAGCCGCGTGGGCGGCACGCGCACCGTGAAGGTCGACGTTCGTGTCGTTTCGGCCACCGCGCGCGATCTTTCGGAGGAGATTGCCGCCGGCCGCTTCCGCGAAGATCTCTATTATCGGCTCAATGTCGTTCCGGTTCATCTCCCGCCGCTGGGCGAACGGCGCGAGGACGTGCCGCCGCTGGCCGAGCGTTTCGTCGCGCGCTTCGCCGCCGAGCGTCGCGTCGCCACACCGGTTCTGGGCGCCGAGGCACTGGCCGCGTTGCAGGCCTATGACTGGCCGGGCAATGTCCGCCAGCTTCGCAACGTGATCGAGCGGACCATCATCCTTGCCCCGGGCGATCGGCTGGCGATGATCGACGTGGACATGCTGCCGCAGGAAATTACCAGCGGGCAGACCGAACTCGTCTCCGGCAATGCCGCGCGATCCATCATGGGCACGCCGCTGCGCGAAGCGCGGGAAACGTTCGAGCGTGAATATCTGCGCGTCCAGATCCGCCGCTTTTCCGGCAATATCAGCCGCACGGCGACCTTTATCGGGATGGAAAGATCGGCGCTTCACCGGAAGCTGAAGACGCTGGGGTTGGCCGATCCGCGTTCCGACGAGGAATGACGCGAGCCCAATGCCTCGATTAAAGCTTGTGCTGCGCTGCAAAAAACATACATTCGGAGCGCTCCGCAGCCGGCGGGGCGCATGACGCCCATGAAGGGCGCTACGCGGGCCACGACCCGCCAAGGCCGGAGAACCGGACGATGGCCGATAAGGTCAACAATCTTCAGGACGTGTTCCTGAATACGCTGCGCAAGTCCAAGACGCCGGTAACGATGTTCCTGGTAAAGGGCGTGAAGCTCCAGGGAATCATCACCTGGTTCGACAATTTCTCGGTGCTGCTGCGCCGTGATGGACAGAGCCAACTGATCTACAAGCATGCCATCTCGACGGTGATGCCCGCGCATCCGATCGATCTGGCCGAGATCGACAAGGCATTCGAGGACAAGAAATCCCAGCTTCTGCAGGAAATCTTCCTCGCGGCCGTCCGCAAGTCGGGCGATCCGGTGACGATGTTCCTCGTCAATGGCGTGATGCTTCAGGGCGAGATCGCGGCCTATGATCTGTTCTGCATGCTGCTGCGTCGCGATGGGATGAGCCAGCTCGTCTATAAGCACGCCATCTCGACCGTGCAGCCGATGCGCCCGCTGAACCTGATGACGGATGAGGATGAAGGCGACGAGTGAGGCGCCTTCGGCCGCGCCGTTGCTTTTCGGCATCTTCCACAACGACGGGACCCCGCCGGGCTTGCCGCGGTCGGGCGCCCGTCCTTGTGACGTGACGAAAGGTTGCTCCTCCTGAAACAAGATCCCTCTTTCCGGGTTCGAACGCCATGAGCGGTTTCCAGCGCGAGACGGTTGACGAGGTGACGCGCGGCGCACGCGCCGTGATCGCCTTGCCCGAGCGCAGCGATGTGCTGCGCGATACGGAGTCACGCCTGGAGGAGGCGGCCGGTCTGGCCGCCGCGATCGGGCTTGATGTGGTCGATCGCCTGTCCTTCCGCGTTCGCCAGCCCAAGCCCGCCACGCTGTTCGGCTCGGGCCAGGTCGAGCAGATCGCCCTCGCCGCGCGCATGGTGGAGGCCGAGCTGGTCGTGGTCGATGCCGCACTCACGCCCGTCCAGCAGCAGAATCTGGAAAAGGCCGCTCAGACAAAGGTGATCGATCGCACCGGGTTGATCCTGGAGATTTTCGGCGAGCGCGCCGCCACCGCCGAGGGGCGGCTTCAGGTTGAACTTGCCCATCTCGATTATCAGGCGGGCCGCCTCGTGCGGAGTTGGACGCACCTTGAGCGTCAGCGTGGTGGCTTCGGCTTTCTCGGCGGGCCGGGCGAAACCCAGATCGAGGCCGATCGCCGGATGATCCGCGATCGCATGGCGAAGCTGCGTCGCGAGCTGGAACAGGTTCGCAAGACTCGCGGCCTGCATCGTGCCCGCCGCGAGCGCGCGCCCTGGCCGGTGGTGGCACTGGTCGGCTATACCAACGCCGGAAAATCAACTCTTTTCAATCGCATGACCGGTGCCGAGGTCATGGCGGAAAACCTTCTGTTCGCAACGCTCGATCCCACGATGCGCCAGATTTCGCTGCCGGGTCTCGACAAGGTGATCCTGTCGGACACGGTAGGTTTCGTCTCCGATCTGCCGACCCAGCTGGTCGCCGCGTTCCGGGCCACTCTGGAAGAAGTCACCGCTGCCGACCTGATCCTCCATGTCCGCGATATCGCACATCCTGACAGCGACGCGCAGCGGGCGGACGTGCTCGCCGTGCTGGGCGAGATCGGGGTGGGGCCGGAGGCGGAGATAGGCGGGGAGGGATCCGATCTACCCGCGCCGATCCTGGAAGTGTGGAACAAGCTCGACGCGCTCGATCCCGAGGAAAGGGAGAGGCTGACGACCGAGGCGCATCGGCGCGAGGATGTCGCCGCCATTTCGGCTTTGACCGGGGAGGGGATCGATGCGCTGCGGCGGATCGTATCCGATCGCCTGCTGGCCGGTGCCGAGATCCATCGGCTCACGCTTCCGGTGGCGGACGGCGCCGCGATCGCATGGCTGCACGAACATGGCGAAGTTCTGGCGCAGGAGGTCGAGGCCGAGACGATGACTCTCGACGTCCGTTTGGCGCCGGCCGAATGGGATCGTTTCCAGGTCCGCAACGCGGCCGCGCGCTGATCCGGTCAGGCCCGCAAACGTCGCGCGCCTCCGCAAGGGGGGGCGTGACCCCGGAATTCAGCCTTGCTTGGCGCGTTGCCAAAGGGCTTCTTTTTCCTCCAGCGACAGGCCGGAAAAAGCGTCACCGGCCATGCCTTCCATCATGCGGAAGCGTCGTTCGAACTTCGCGTTCCCGGCGCGCAGCGCCACTTCCGGATCCACGCCCAGCTTGCGCGCGTAATTGACGACCGAGAAGAGCAGGTCGCCCATCTCTTCCTCGCGCGCGGCCGCATCGCCCGCCGTCGCGATCTCGTCCATTTCCTCGACGATTTTCGCGCGTGCGCCCTCGGCGTCCGGCCAGTCGAAACCTGTTCGCGCGGCGCGCTTCTGCAGCTTTTCCGCGCGCATGAGCCCGGGCAGAGCCAGTGCGACCCCCGCCAGCGCGCTCGGATCGATCGGCTTTTCCCTGCGCTCCTCGGCCTTGATCGCTTCCCACTGACCATGCCCGTTCGAGCGCGGCGCATCGCTGAAAACGTGCGGATGCCGCCGGATCATCTTCGCCGAAATGGCATTTGCCACATCGGCGAAAGCGAAGGCACCCAGCTCTTCGGCGATCCGCGCATGGAAAACGACCTGTAGCAGCAGATCGCCCAGTTCATCCTTCAGCGCCGGCAGATCGCCGGATGCGCAGGCATCGGCAACCTCGTAGGCCTCCTCGATGGTGTAAGGCGCGATCGTGGCGAACGTCTGTTCGACATCCCACGGACAGCCCGTTTCCGGATCGCGCAGCTTCGCCATGATCGCGATCAGCCGGCGCAGCGCATCTTCCGCAGCCGAAGCAGTATTTGCAGCAGGATCGGGCGCGCGGACGGGCTGCTCGGTCGGCGGGGGGCCGATCGGATTTTCAGACTGATCGGTTGCGGGCTGCGTCATTCTTCATCTCGATAATATATATTATGTAAAATATGGATCAGTGCAGGAAGCGGCGGACCAGGGTTACCGCCACTGTCGCCGTCACGATGATTGCGATCCAGATCAGCGCCAGCCTCAGGCTCTCACCCGGCTTCATCCGCCGCCGCGCGAGGCCGCCGATCACGATCACCAGCACCATCATGCCCGCAACGAGCGACAGAAGCTGGTTCTCGTTCATGCCGCTATCGCTTCCAATCCGTCATAGCCCGGCTCGATGCCTGGCGGCAGGTCCGCCGCGAGCGTCGCATAATCCATCGATTGATCCATGTGCGTCAGGATCGCGCGACCGGGCTTCAGCCGATCGATCGCGTCCAGGATCATCGCCAGATGCGGATGCGTCGGATGCGGCTTGCGCCGCAGCGCATCCACGATCCAGATGTCGAGCCCCGAGAAGAGCGCGTCCATTTCAGGCGTCACGGCATGGAAATCCGTGGCATAGCCGATGCTCTTCCCATCGAGATCGAAGCGAAGCCCGAGCGAGACGATTTCGCCATGCGGCATTTCCACGCTCCGGATCCTGATATCTCCGATCGTCGCGTCCTGCCCCAGAACATGCCCGGTCGCCGACGCGGGATAGCCGGACCTGCCAGTGAAGACATAGGCGAAGCGCTCGTTGAGCACACCCAGCGTGGCGACATTGCTGTATCCGGGGATCGGCGCACCCCGAACATGGAAAAGCTGGCGCAGATCATCGATGCCATGCGTGTGATCGGCATGTTCGTGCGTCCAGATCACCGCGTCGATCGCGCCGATTCCGGTTGCCAGCAATTGCGCGCGCATATCCGGCCCCGTGTCGACGAGGATCGTCGTCGCCCCGCTCATGATCGCGATCGATGCGCGCGTGCGGCGATTGCGTGGGTCGGCCGGATCGCAATTGCCCCAATCGCCGCCGATCCGCGGCACGCCCGATGACGTGCCGCAACCGAGCATGACCGCCTTCACAGGGAAGCCTTCATGCCCGCGCCTTGGCGAACAGGCGGAAGAAGTTGGCGCTCGTTCGCTCGGAGAGCCGCTCGACCGAAACGCCGCGCAGATTTGCGAGAAATGCCGTCGTATCGGCCACGAATGCCGGTTCGCCGGTCTTGCCCCGGTGCGGCACCGGCGCGAGGAACGGCGCATCGGTTTCCACCAGCAGGCGATCTTCGGGCAAAGTCGCCGCCGTGGCCGCCAGATCCCTGGCGTTCTTGAACGTCACGATCCCCGAGATTGAAATGTAAAGGCCGAGTTCCAATGCCCTGGCCGCGAAATCGGCACTCGCCGTGAAGCAGTGGATCAGCGCCGGAAAGGCCCCCCTCCCCATCTCATCCGCCAGGATCGCGGCCGTATCATCCTCCGCATCGCGCGTGTGGATGATGATCGGGAGCCCCGTCGTGCGCGATGCCTCGATATGGGCGCGGAAGCTCGCCTTCTGCCGGTCGCGATCCGAATGGTCGTAATAATAATCGAGGCCGGTTTCGCCGATCCCGATCACGCGGGGATGGGCCGCCGCCTCGATCAGGCGCGCCGCATGCATATCCGGATGCGTATCCGCCTCGTGCGGATGGATGCCGACGGAGGCCCAGACATCCGCTTCGCGCTCGGCCGTGGCGATCACATCGCCCCATTCGCTCTCGCGCGTCGAAATGTTGAGCATGCCCGTCACGCCACGATCGCGCGCACGGGCCAATATGGTCGGCTGGTCCTCGACGAGGCCCTTATAGTTCAGGTGACAGTGGCTATCGATCAGCATCGCGAGCCGGGATAATGGGCACGCGGCGGCGCGTCACCCGCCTTCTGCGTCGCGCGCGATTTTCCGCTCAGATCGTGGGGAAATCCGGGCGTTCCGCCAGTGCCAGCACCTCTCCCACCGTGAGATTGCCCTTGCCCGGCACATCCACGATCACGCGCGACCGATCCGCCGGGGTCATGGAAACGACCCTCGCGATCATCGCGGAAAGCGGGCCTTCGTCCAGCTTCTCGAAATCGAAATACATTTCGGATCCGGTGTCGGATCGGGAATGCAGGATGCAGGGCCGTGCCCAGTCGAATTCGTCGCTCATACAGAACAGACTGCCTTGCTCCGTGCGCGCTGTCCAGCGTTCAGGCGGGATCGGTCCAGCGCGGGAACACGCCCTGTGGCGCGGGCAGCGTCGTGCCCGGTGCAAGAGGATGCGCGAGCGCCGCGAAACTGCGCGCCTCCGGTGCCTGCGCGAGCTGATCGAGCAGCGCATCGGCGCTCGCCGGGATCGCCCAGCGGACGAGGATGGCGAGCTGCCGGATCGCCTCGGCCGTCTCATAAAGCACGGCGTCAGCCGCCACCGGATCGGTTTTGCGCAACGACCAGGGGGCCATATCCGCGAAATAGCGATTGGCCTCGCCCACCGCTTCCCAGATCGCCTCCAGCGCGCGATGCGGGGCGAGCGCCCCCATCGCCTCGTCCAGCTTCTCCTTCGCCGTCGCCAGCACGGTGCGAAGTTCGCTTGGGACGCCGCTCGCGGGCACCTTGCCATCGCAATTCTTGGCGATGATGCTGAGGCATCGCTGCGCCAGATTGCCGAGCCCATTGGCGAGATCCGCGTTGGAGCGCGTGACGATCGCTTCGTGGCTGTAGCTGCCGTCCTGGCCGAAGCTCACTTCGCGCAGCAGGAAATAGCGCAGCTGATCGACACCATAGGTTTCGGCCATGCCGATCGGATCGACGACATTGCCGACCGATTTGGACATCTTTTCACCCCGGTTCAGCAGGAAGCCGTGACCGAAGACCTGGGCAGGCAGCGGCAGATCCGCCGACATCAGGAAAGCGGGCCAATACACTGCGTGGAAGCGCACGATATCCTTGCCGATGATGTGCGTGGCACGGGCATCCCAGAATTTCGAGAGCGGCCCGGCGCGATCGGGATAGCCGGTGCTGGTGAGATAATTGGTGAGCGCGTCCACCCACACATACATCACATGGCCGGGCGCATCCGGCACCGGCACACCCCAATCGAAGCTGGTGCGCGAGACCGAAAGATCGGAAAGGCCGCCGCGCACGAAGCTGGCCACTTCATTGCGGCGGCTTTCGGGGCGGATGAAATCGGGCTGGCTTTCATAGAGTTCCAGAAGCTTGTCGGCATAAGCCGAGAGCCTGAAAAACCAGCTCTCCTCCACCGTCCATTCGACAGGCGTTCCCTGCGGCGAAAGCTTCGCGTCCCCCTCGCCTTCGATCAGTTCCTCCTCGCCGTAAAAGGCTTCGTCGCGAACCGAATACCAGCCTTCATAGCGGCCGAGATAGATGTCCCCCTTGGCCACCATCGCGCGCCAGATGGCCTGGCTCGCCTCATAATGGGCGGGCTCGGTGGTGCGGATGAAGCGATCGAACGAGATGTTCAACGTCTCGTCCATCCGCCTGAACTGGGCCGACATTTCATCGGCCAGTTCCAGCGGCGTTATCCCCCGGTTGCGCGCCGTCTGCGCCATTTTCAGGCCATGCTCGTCCGTGCCGGTGGTGAACAGCACCTCGCGCCCGCGCAGCCGCTGGTACCGCGCGATCGCATCGGTCGCGATCGCCTCATAGGCATGGCCGATATGCGGCGCGCCGTTCGGATAGCTGATCGCGGTCGTGATATAGAAAGGTTCGGACATGGGCCGCGCTCTAGAGCGTGATCGCCCGACGCGAAAGCATTTCGACGCGGAAGTAGAGTCAGCCGGCCAGCTTCGCGAGCAGCCCCGCAACTTCATAGACGGTGGTCTGCTGATCCATGCTCAGCCGCACGGCGCCATCCGCGATGCTTCGCGCCTGCGACCACAAGGCGACCTTCGCCTCGATATCGCCCCCTTCCCGCGCAGACTGTGCTATCCGCCCCGGCGCGCGCTCCAGAAACGCCTCGTAGCGTGCCTGTGCCGCCTTGCCCGAGAGTTGCTTGGCGAGGGCCAGCCGCTGGAGACCGGTCGCATCCCCTTCGCGCGCGATCCGATCGATCGCGCGATCCAGCCCGTCTATGTCGAGCCCGGCGAAGCGGATCGCCTGCCCCGGCGCGCCTTCCGCGATGGCGGCGAGCGCGGCGATCTCGCCCGCGTCGCTTTCGGGAAGTGCCGCACGCAGCACCCGCGCGCTATTCTCCTCCGCCAGCGGCGAGAAACGCAGCAGGCGGCAGCGCGAGCGGATCGTGGGCAGCAGCCGGCCGGGGGCGTGGCTCACCAGAAGGAAGATCGTGCCGGTCGGCGGCTCCTCCAGATTCTTGAGCAGCGCGTTGGCACCGCCGCGCTCGAGATCGTCGACCGCATCGATCAGCACCACACGGCGCGGCGAAAGGCTGGGAGATGTGGCGAACATCGGCTGGAGTGTGCGTACCTGATCGATCGTGATCGACCGCGCCAGCTCCTCCGATTTATCCTTCGGAAGGCGTCTCAACAACTTGAAATCGGGGTGTGATCCCGCATCGAAGAGATGCGCGATGCGATGGGCCGGATCCACCGTGAAGCCGCCGCCCACAGGCTCCGGCCCCGCCGCCCGCGCCAGCATCCAGAGCGCCGCGGCGCGCGCGAACGTTCCCTTGCCCACCCCCTCTGGCCCGGTGAGCAGCCACGCATGGTGGAGGCGACCGGAGAGGAGCGCCTCGTGGAACGTCGCCACCTCGGCGTCATGGCCGATGACCGTCACAGCAGATCGGCCAGCGCGTCTATCAGCCGTGCCGTCACCGCCTCTGCCGCGCCGGTCGCGTCCACGATCCTCCAGCGGGCCGCATCGGCATCGGCCAGCCGCCGGAAGGTTTGCCCCACGGCGCTGTGATAGGCTGTGTCCCGCGCGCCGAAGCGATCGGGCTTGCCCGCATCGCGCGCCGCCTCGCGCGCGGCCGCCTCCTGCTCCGGCAGGGCCAGAAGCAGCGTTCGATCGGGCAGCAGACCGCGACTGCCGACCGCATGGAGCGAGCGGATCGCCTCGTCGCCCAGCCCGTCCGCGCCCCCCTGATAGGCGATGGAACTGTCGAGGAAACGATCGCACACCACCCACGCGCCGCGCTCCATCGCCGGGCGGATCGTGCGCGCCACATGATCCGCCCGCGCGGCGGCGAAGAGGAGCGCCTCGGCTTCGGGCGTCCAGCGATCGCCGGCGCCTTCCAGCAGCAGCTTGCGGATCGCCTCCGCGCCGGGGCTCCCGCCCGGCTCGCGCGTCTCGATCACTTCCTTGCCGCGTGCGCGCAGGGCCGCCGCGAGGGCGCGGACCTGGGTCGACTTGCCGACCCCTTCCCCGCCCTCGAGGCTGACGAAGCGGCCCGGAGCGGGACTCACGCGGTGCGGCTCACGATCCGCCGAGCAGGCGGTGGAACCCGTTGCCGATCCGCCCGAAGAAGCCCGCCTCGCCCACATCGCTCGCGGCGACGAGGGGCATCACCTGCGGCGGCCCGTCACCGGTGCGCGCGATCAGATCGGCGACATGATCGCCCTTCTTGATGGGGGCCTTGAGGGGGCCGTTATAGGCAACCGACAGCTTCACATCCGAAGCCAGCCCCGCCGGGATCGTCACCGTAAGATTTTTCGGCGCGACCAGGCCCACTTCGCGTGCGTCGCCAAGCTGGACTGGCGCCTTGTCGACCTGCTTTCCAGCCGCGAACAGCGGCTTGGACTGCCAGGCGCGGAAACCCCAGTTCATGAAGGCCACCGACTGATCGATCCGCTGGTTGAAGCTGGTCAGGCCGGCCAGCACCATCACCAGCCGCCTGCCATTCTGCTCGGCCGAACCGGTGAAGCCGTAGCCGGCTTCCTCGGTATGCCCGGTCTTCAGCCCATCCGCGCCGGCGACACGGCCCAGCAGCGGATCGCGATTGGCCTGCGTGATGTCCGCGCCCGTCCCCAGCGTCTTGCCCCAGGTGAAATTCGGGCGGCTGTAGAAAGTCTTGTACATGTCCGGGAAGTTCTGGATCGTGGCGGCCGCCAGCTTGGCGAGGTCACGCGCCGTCACATAGGTCACGCCATTGTCCGGCCAGCCGTTGGACGTGCCGAAATGGCTGTTCGCAAGGCCGATCTCCTTGGCCTTCTGGTTCATCATCGCCACGAAAGCCGGCTCGGTCCCGGCGATATGCTCCGCCAGCACCACGCAGGCATCGTTGCCGGAAAGCGTGACGATACCGAAGAGGAGGTTGGCGATCGAAACCTGTTCCCCCACCGAAAGGAACATCGTCGATCCGGCGGCAGGCCCATGCCATTTGCGCCAGGTTTCCGGCGCGACCGTCGCCATGTCCGAAAGCTTCAGCTTGCCCTGCTTCACCAGATCGAAGGCGACATAGACGGTCATCATCTTCGCCATCGATGCGGGCGGCATCTTCAGGTCCGCATCCTTGGCAAAGAGCGTGGCGCCCGAAGACAGATCGATCATGTAGGCGACCCTGGCGGGCGTATCGAACGGCGGCGCGGCCGCCTGCCCCGGCAGGACGACGAGCCCGCTGGCGGCGATCAGGAGAGCGGCTTTACGGAGGCGCTTCATCGTTACTCTGGCATCCTGTTGTTCGTTTCGAAATTCGGGGCCGACCCTACCGCCCGATTGCAGGAGAGGCCAGCGGGCTTGGGATCCGGATCATGCTTTATCCCCGGTTGCGAGGCAGATCAGGATGACGGCCAAGGGAGATTGCGCGCGCTACCGCACCCGCCGGAAAGACCAGGCGAGCCCCGTTCCATCCGGCGGCGTCTCTCCCGAAATGGCGATCGCCTGAGCGGCGCGGGGCCGGCCGAGCGAGTCGATCCAGACGCTTGGCTCCAGCGAGAGCGCTCCTGTATCCACGCGAAACTGCCAGGCGCCGCCCTCGGGTGGACGGATCAGCGCGCCGTGCGCATCAGCCGTCAGCACCGTTTCCAGCCCCGGCGCGAGATGAAAGCGGATCACAAACGGCGTGGCGGCCAGACCGCGCCGCCGGCCGGCCGGGGCCAGCCTGTCCTCGCCGGCCAGCATCTTGCCATCGGACGACAATGTGAGCGCCCGTTCGTGGCGGAAGCCGTGGCGCCGGACATATCCGTCATGCGCGGCGATCAGCGTGACGCCCTCGCGCGCCTCGATCCGCTCCAGTTCCACCTCGGTCACGCCGCGCCCGAGCGATCCATCCTCGTGCAGGGCTGTCGAATTGGTATCGGCGAGCGTGAGGGTCGAATGGGCCGCGGTCGTACGCAGCCCCTGCGCGAATTCGGGGGGCAGGCCCGGTGCACAGCCGCAATTGACGATCAGCCTCTGTGGGCCCTCCGAAAGCTCGAAGGCGAGCGTGGATGCGCAACCGCCCCGGATCATCGCGCCGGAGGGCGGTGGTGCTGCATCCATCACAAGGCGCGAAGCCCCCGCCTCCAGCCTCTGATAGCCCCAGTCCCGCGCCTGCGGCAGCGGATCGGGGCGTGTGCCCGAGGCGTTGACGGCCGCCGCGATCGCGCTCGCATTCGCCGGCCCGCCCCCCTGCCAGGACGAAAGGCCGCCATCGCCCATCACCACGCTGACGAGCGCCGGCACAGCCTTGCCCAGCGCGGTGGTAATGGCGACCGGCATCGGCCGCGCGCGCACCTCATAGACGGCGCGCAACTGCGCGAGCAGTTCCACCAGATCCAGCTGCATCGCCGGCACGCGCGTCGCCAGGCCGCCATCCTCATACAGCGCCTGGCCCAGCGCGCGCGCCAGCCCGGCCTCGCCATGCGTCGTGCGCAGATCTCCGCCCGGGATCAGCAGCCCGGCCGCGATCACGCCGGACCAGGCGGCGATGCGCGGCACGCCCTGGGGCACGCTGTCCGCCGCCCGGTCCAGATGCCGCGCGCCGCGCGCGAGCGTGTTGAGCAGGGCGGTGCGCAACGCATCATCGCCCGAGCTCAGCAGATAGGGGGCATAAGCGGTCCAGAAGAGGATGCGCCGGCCCCACAGGTCGGGCCGCCAGGCGGGGTCCGTCACGGTGCGCGCATGCTCGGCGAGCCAGTCGCCCGCAATCTTCTCCGCGATCGGCGCGCCTTCCTCGCGCGAAACGGCAGCGGCAAGATCGCGCAGCCAGCCGAAGCCGTGGCGATATTCGATAAAACCCGCGCTCTGCCCGCCGCGAGACAGGGCCGAAAGCGGGATCCGCTCCTGCCCGAACAGCATTGCGCCCTCGATCAGCGCGCGTCCGGCCTTGCGCCGGCCCGGAATGGGATCGGCCGGCACGTCGATCAACTGGAGCGGATAGCGCCCGGCCAGCCGCATGCGGTGGATCGGCGAACGCCATGCCAGACGGTGGAGCCGCTGGTTCAGCCGGTCCGCCAGCGAAAGGCCGCGCGTGCCATCGCCCCGCAGCCGCCGTCGTCCGAAGCTCTGCGGCCCCTCCCCGCCCTCTTCGCCTTTCCTGGGCATCAGGCCCCGCGCAGCGCCGCGATGTTCGCCGCATAAGCGGAAGGGCCGCCCCGGAAGGTGGCGGTGCCGGCCACCAGCGCGTCGGCGCCGGCCGCGATCGCGCGCGGCGCGGTGGCGATATCGATGCCGCCATCCACTTCCAGATCGATCGGCTTGCCGAGCTTGTCGATCGATTTCCGGATCGCCTCGATCTTGCGCAGCTGGCTTTCGATGAAGCTCTGTCCGCCAAAGCCAGGATTGACGCTCATCACCAGCACGAGATCAATCTCCTCGAGCAGATAATCGAGCATTTTGGCGGGGGTTCCGGGATTCAGCGAGACGCCGGCACGCTTGCCCAGCGCCTTGATCCGCTGGATCGTGCGGTGCGTGTGCGGGCCGGCCTCCGGATGGATCGTGATCGTGTCCGCGCCGGCCTCGGCGAAGGCCTCGAGATAGGAATCGACCGGCGAGATCATCAGATGGACGTCGAACGGCTTGGTCGTATGCGGGCGCAGTGCCTTCACCACCGTCGGGCCGATCGTGATGTTCGGCACGAAATGCCCGTCCATCACATCGACATGGATCCAGTCCGCGCCCGCCGCATCGATCGCGCGCACTTCCTCGCCCAGCCTGGCGAAATCAGCGGAAAGAATGGAAGGGGAGATGCGGACGGGCTGTTGCATCCCGCGCCTGTAGCGCGGCCGGCAGGCTTCACCAACGTCATCCGGCGTCGGATCGGCACGAACCTGTGTATATCTGTCGGAGGTTGCCGCGGATCGGCCGATCTTCCCTGCTTTTCCGATAGCGCGATGGCTCGTGCGTCGCGCCTGGATCTCGTCAGCGCGGATCCGACTCGTTCAGCGAAAGCTCGCCGGCGCCCATTTCCGCAGCGGATTCGGCGGCAGCGGCAGGAGCCTTGGCGGCAGGCTTTTCCTGCGGCTCGGCCGCCTTCGCACGCGACGCGCGCTCCGGCAGCGGCACCCGCGCGGCTTCCTCGGCAGCCGCGACATCCGCGAGCGCCTTGGCGGAGGTTCGGGTCTGGGCCTCGGCCTGCGCGTCCGGGAGGAGCGCGTCGGTCTTGGCGCGATGGCACCCGCCCAGCACCGCCAGCGCCGCCAGCAGGGAAAGAGCGCCCTTCACTTGGGCGGTTCGGTGGGCGCAGGAGCAGGATCTGCCGTCGGAGCCGGCCCCGCCGCAGGGGCCGCGCCCTCGGCGACAGGGGGCGCTCCCACCTCGGAACCATTCGCCGCAGGCGTGGGCTCGGTCAGGTTGCCGTCAGCCGGCATCGCCGCCGATTCGCCCATCGGCTCCTCCTCGTCCGGAGGCCCGGCGTCGAGCGCATTTTCCTGATCCATGATCGCCGAGCGCCGACGCTGGAGATAGGCCGAACGCGCCGTCGCGTAGGGATCCAGGCTGCTCTTGAGGAAGGCATCCGCGCCGCTGTCGATCAACTGCGAACGCGCATCGATCACATAGGCGCCGCGATAGCCAAGCGCCGCCTTGTTCGGCACATCCGCCTCGCGGATGCCGACATTCACCGGATCCGCGCCCCAGGCCACCGCCGATCCCACGCCATCCCGAAGCGTCGACGGCCCCAGCAGCGGCAGTACCAGATAGGGACCGCCATTCACGCCCCATCTCGCCAGTGTCTGGCCGAAATCCTCGGGCGCCGGATCGATCCCCTTCTTGCTCGCGACATCGAACAGGCCACCCACGCCGATGGTGGTGTTGACGAGGAAGCGGCCGAAATTCTGCATCGCCCGCTTGGGCTTCCCCTGGAGCAGATTGTTCACGAACGACCAGGGTTCGCTCACATTGCTGAAGAAGTTGCTCACGCCGCTTCGCACCGGCTTGGGCGCCACGGCGCGATAGACCTTCGTGACCGGCTTGATCACCACCTTGTCGGCCGCCTGGTTGACGCCCCATACCCCGCGATTGAACTTTTCGAGCGGATCACGGGCGGCGAGCCTGTCCTGCCCCGGGACGGTCGCACAACCGCCGGAAATCAGGGACAGGGCGACGACGGCAACGAACGGAGTCGGGGCGCGGCTGGTCATGGCGTGGCGCTGCCATAGGCCCTTCGGTCGAACAAGGCCTTGACCACATATAAAGACATCTTTATGTCTCGATTGCAGGAGATTTCTGGACGATGCCCGCGCCTCTTGCCGTCTTTCGCGCGCTCGCCGATCCCACCAGGCTTCGGATCGTCGCATTGCTGCGCCAGATGGAGCTTTCGGTGGGCGAACTCGCCCAGGTTCTCGGCCAGAGCCAACCCCGCGTCTCGCGCCACGTCAAGATCCTCGCCGATGCCGATCTGTGCGACAGGCGGCGCGAGGGCAGCTGGATTTTCCTCGGCCTGGGATCGGCCGCGCGGGAAGGTCCTTTGCTTGCCGCGATCGACGGTTGGGAGGATATCGCCGCCGAACGCTGGGAAATCGCCGACGCGGCGAGGCTGGCGGCCGTGCGTGCCGATCGGGTGTCCGCCGCCGAAGCCTATTTCAATCAGCATGCCGCCGAATGGGATGCGATCCGCTCGCTCCATGTGGCGGAGGCGCAGGTGGAGGGCGCGATCCTCGATCTGCTGGGCGATGATCCGCTCGGCCGCCTCGTCGATATTGGCACCGGCACGGGCCGGATGATCGAATTGCTGCTCGATCGCGCCACCAGTGCCGTGGGCATCGATCGCAGCCCGGAAATGCTGCGGCTCGCCCGCGCCAAGGTCGCGAAGGATGGGCAGCCGCGCGCCGAGCTGCGCCAGGGCGACATGTATGCCCTGCCCGTCGCCGATGGCGGGGCCGATACGGTGGTGATCCATCAGGTGCTGCATTATGCGCAGGCGCCGGCCGCCGCGATCATGGAGGCCGGCCGCACGCTGGGCGAGGATGGACGCCTGCTCATCATCGATTTCGCGGCGCACGATCATGATGTGCTGCGCGAGCGTGACGCCCATGTCCGCCTGGGCTTCGACGATCATCAGATCGAGGGCTGGTTCACGGCGGCCGGGCTCCATATGGATGCCACCCGCGAATTGCGGGGCGGCGAACTGACCGTAAAACTCTGGCTCGGGCAGCGCCGCCCGGAAAGCCGACTGCTTAAGGCCGTTGCGTAATGGGACTTTCGTTGAGCCAGCTGCACGAGGCGCAGAGCGCGCTTTCGGCGCCGCTTTATGCCGATGTCGCGGGTGATATCGGCGTGTCTTTCGAATTTTTCCCGCCCAAGACGGAGAAGATGGAACAGACGCTCTGGGACGCGATCCAGACGCTGGCGCCGCTCGCCCCGCGCTTCGTCTCCGTCACCTATGGCGCGGGCGGATCGACTCGCGAGCGCACGCATCAGACGGTCGCGCGGATCGTACGCGAGACGAGCATCCCCGCCGCCGCGCATCTCACCTGCGTCGATGCCACGCGTGAGGAGATCGACCGGATCGCCCGCGATTACTGGGAAGCCGGCGTCCGCCACATCGTGGCGCTCAGGGGCGATCCGCCGCGTGCGGGCGAAGCATTCCGGAGCCATCCCGGCGGCTATGAGAATGCGGCCGCGTTGACGGCCGGCCTCCGGAAGATCGCGCCGTTCGAGATTTCGGTCGCCGCCTATCCCGAATGCCACCCGGATTCGGCGAACCCGCAGGTCGATCTCGACAATCTGAAGCGCAAGATCGATGCGGGTGCGGATCGCGCCATCACCCAATTCTTCTTCTCGCCCGAAACCTTTTTCCGGTTCCGCGATGCGGCGGCGGCCGCCGGCATCGATGCGGAAATCGTGCCCGGCATCATGCCCGTCTCCACCTTCGCGGCGGTCACTCGCATGGCGGGCATGTGCAACACCGAGGTGCCCGAATGGATGGGCCGCCTGTTCGAGGGGCTGGACGATCATCCCGCCGCCCGCCAGCTCGTCTCCGCGACGATCGCAGCGGAACTGTGCCGCAAGCTTTATGCGGGTGGTGTCCGCCAGTTCCATTTCTACACGCTCAACCGCGCCGAACTCGCCTACGCGATCTGCCACCTGCTGGGGAAGCGCCCGGCGAAGCTGGGCGGAGCGCTGGAAGCGGCGGCCTAGATTTTCAGCTCCTCCCCGGCACGGGGAGGGGGACCAGCCGAGGGCTGGTGGAGGGGGCTCTCCACCGGTGATCCGTTCAAAGGAGAGCCCCCTCCGCCACCGCTTCGCGGCGGTCCCCCCTCCCCGTGCCGGGGAGGCGCGCAAAGGCTTCGCTCATGACCCCCTCCCCCGTCGCCGCCGTCTTCCGGGCCGAAGCCGCCAAGCGCGTGCTGATCACCGATGGCGCATTCGGCACGATGATCCAGACCTACAAGCTGCAGGAGGCCGATTATCGCGGCGCCTATGATCTGAAGCTGGATCAGAAGGGCAATAACGACCTGCTCGTGCTGACCCGGCCCGATGTGGTCGATGCGATCACGCGGCAATATCTGGATGCGGGATCGGACATCGTTTCCACCAACACGTTCAACGCCAACACGATCAGCCAGGAGGATTATGCGGCCGTCCATCTGGTTCGCGAGATGAACCTCGCCGCCGCCGGCATCGCGCGGAAGGCCGCCGATGAATATGCGGCGAAGGATGGCCGCCCCCGCTTCGTCGCAGGCGCGATCGGGCCGACGAACAAGACGCTCTCGCTCTCGCCCGACGTGAACGATCCCGGTTTTCGCGCGATCGAATATGACGATCTGAAAGACGTCTACAAGGATCAGGCGGGCGCGCTGCTGGATGGCGGCGCCGACTTCATCCTGATCGAAACCGTGTTCGACACACTCAACTGCAAGGCCGCGATCATGGCCGTGAAGGAGGTCGAGGAGGAACGCGGCGCCGAGATCCCGGTGATGATCTCGATGACCGTCACCGACATGTCCGGGCGCAACCTTTCCGGTCATTCGGTCGAGGCCTTCTGGTCGAGCGTGCGGCATGCCCGCCCGCTCACGATCGGGCTCAACTGCGCGTTCGGAGCGGATCTGCTCCGTCCGCACGTTCAGGTGATCTCGCAGATCGCCGACGCCCTGGTGATGATCTATCCGAATGCCGGCCTGCCCAACGATCTCGGCGCCTATGACGAATTGCCCGAGACGACCGGCGGTTTCATTCGTGAATGGGCCGAACAGGGCCTGGTGAACGTCGTCGGCGGCTGCTGCGGCTCGACGCCGCCGCATATCGCGGCGATGGCGAAGGCGGTCGCCGGCTTCCCGCCTCGCCCGCTTCCCAGTCTCACGCCCGTCATGAAGCTTGCCGGCCTCGACCCGTTCGTGATGGCGGCGTAAATTGATCCTCCCCGGCCCGGGGAGGGTGACCAGTCAAAGGCTGGTGGAGGGGGCTCTCCACTGGCGTCACCGATAATGGAGAGCCCCCTCCACCGCTCTGCGAGCGGTCCCCCTCCCCGTACCGGGGAGGATCGGAGCAAGAATGACCACCCCAACCGCCACCTTCGTCAATGTCGGCGAACGCACGAACGTCACGGGCTCCGCCGCGTTCAAGAAGCTCATCATGGCCGGCGATTACACCAAGGCCATCGATGTCGCCCGCGCTCAGGTGGAGAATGGCGCGCAGGTGATCGACGTCAACATGGACGAGGGCCTGCTGGATGCCCACCATGCGATGACCACCTTCCTGAAGCTGATCGCCGCCGAGCCGGACATCGCCCGCGTGCCCGTGATGATCGACAGCTCCAAATGGTCGGTGATCGAGGCCGGGCTGAAGTGCGTCTCCGGCAAGCCGATCGTGAATTCGATCAGCATGAAGGAAGGCGAGGCCGAATTCCTCAAATATGCCCGCAAGGTGATGAACTATGGCGCCGCCGTCGTCGTCATGGCCTTCGACGAGACCGGCCAGGCCGATACCAGGGATCGCAAGATCGAGATCTGCGAGCGCGCCTACAAGCTCCTGATGGGCATCGGCTTTCCGCCTGAGGACATCATCTTCGATCCCAACGTCTTCGCGGTGGCGACGGGCATCGAGGAGCATAACAATTATGGCGTCGATTTCATCGAGGCCACGCGCGAGATCCGCGCCCGCTGCCCGCACGTCCACATCTCCGGCGGCCTCTCGAACCTGAGCTTCTCGTTCCGCGGCAACGAGCCGGTGCGCCGCGCGATGCACTCGGTCTTCCTCTACCATGCCATTCCGGCGGGAATGGACATGGGCATCGTCAATGCCGGGCAGCTCGACGTCTATGACCAGATCGATCCCAAGCTGCGCGAGGCGTGCGAGGATGTGATCCTCAATCGCGATCCCGAGGCGGGCGAGCGGCTGGTGGCGCTGGCCGAAAGCTTCCGGGGCACCGACGCCGTCGCTGAAAAGGCCGCCGAGGAATGGCGCGGCTGGGATGTGGTCAAGCGTCTCGAACATGCGCTGGTGAAGGGCATCGACGCGCATGTCGTGGCCGATACCGAGGAGGCCCGCCAGCAGATCTTCGATCGCGGCGGTCGTCCGATCGAGGTGATCGAAGGCCCGCTGATGGATGGAATGAACGTCGTCGGCGATCTGTTCGGATCGGGCAAGATGTTCCTGCCGCAGGTCGTGAAGTCCGCCCGCGTGATGAAGAAGGCGGTCGCCCACCTCCTTCCCTTCATCGAGGCGGAGAAGGTGGAGGGACAGCGCGCCAAGGGCCGCGTCGTCATGGCGACCGTAAAGGGCGACGTGCACGATATCGGCAAGAACATCGTCGGCGTCGTGCTCCAGTGCAATGGCTATGACGTGATCGATCTCGGCGTGATGGTCCCCTGGCCGGATATCCTGAAGGCCGCCAACGAGAATGACGCCGACATGATCGGCCTCTCCGGCCTCATCACCCCCTCGCTCGACGAGATGGTGACGGTCGCCGAGGAGATGCAGCGCTCGTCCATGACGATGCCGCTGCTGATCGGTGGCGCCACCACCTCCAAGGTCCACACCGCGCTCCGCATCGCGCCCAAATATACGGGGCCGGTGGTCCATGTCCTCGATGCCAGCCGCGCCGTCGGTGTCGCCTCGACCTTGATGAGCGATACGCAGCGCGACGCTTTCGTCGCCAAGACCGCCGACGAATATGAAGCCGTCCGCATCGCCCGCGAGGGCAAGCCGCAAAACGCCCTGCTTACGCTGGAGCAGGCGCGCGCCAATGCCTTCACGCTGGACGAAAGCCTCAAGCCCGGCCGCCCGCGCATGCCCGGCGTGCATGTGTTCGAGGATTGGGATCTGAAGGATCTGCGCCAGTATATCGACTGGACGCCCTTCTTCCGCGCATGGGAGCTGGCTGGCAACTTCCCGGCGATCCTCGAAGACAACGTGGTGGGCGAAAGCGCGCGCTCGCTTTATGCCGATGCGCAGAAGATGCTCGACAAGGTGATCGAGGATCGCTGGCTTGTCGCGAAGGGCGTCTGTGGCCTGTGGCCCTGCCGCCGCGAGGGCGACGACGTGATCGTCCACATGCCGGACGAGAGTCATGTGAAGCTCCCTTTCCTGCGCCAGCAGATCGCGAAGCGCGAAGGCCGCGCCAGCATGTGTCTCGCCGATTTCATCAGCCATGATGGCGACTGGATCGGCGGCTTCGCCGTCTCGATCCACGGCATCGAGCCCCACCTCGCCCGTTTCCGCGCCGCGATCGACGATTATTCGGACATCCTCCTGAAGGCGCTGGCCGATCGTCTGGCAGAGGCTTTTGCCGAGCGGCTCCACCATTATGTGCGTTCGGCGCTCTGGGGCTATGCCGAGGGCGAACAACTGACCAACGAGGCGCTCATCAAGGAGCAGTATCGCGGCATCCGACCGGCGCCGGGCTATCCCGCGTGCCCCGATCACAGCCTGAAGCCGACGCTGTTCAAGATGCTGGACGCGCATCACGCCACCGGCATCTCGCTCACCGAAAGCTTCGCGATGCTGCCGACAGCGGCCGTCTCCGGCTTTTATTTCGGCCATCCCGACAGCCAGTATTTCGGCGTGGCACGGATCGGGCAGGATCAGGTGGAGGATTATGCCGCCCGGCGCGGCATCGATGTGGCGCTGGCGGAGCGCTATCTGCGCCCCAATCTCGATTGAGCGGCGCGGGGCCGCGTTCAGCCCCGCGCAATCCGCTTCGGCGCAGCCTCCCGCATGCGCCATCTGCTGATCGCCTCGTTCATCGCCGCCCATCCCGTAGCCGCATCCTCGGCCCAGGAGGTGGAGGACGAGGCGCACAGGCTCGATCGGTTGCGCACCCAGCAGCTCAACCGGCAGGCGGCCGCCGTGGTGGACAGACGCGACGATCGCGGCGCGGCACGAGAGGCGAATGATGCCCGGCGTGATTATGCCGCCGCCCGCGCCGCCTATCAGCGCCGCATGGCGGAATGGCGCGCGCGCGTGGATGCCTGCATGAACGGCGTCTATGAGGCTTGTGACCAGCGCTGACATCGCGCTCCGGTCATCGCGTTTCGCCCGCCTGCCATGCTAAAGGCGTAACATGATCCGTCGCATCCTCACGCTGTTCGCCCTGCTGCTGGCCGCGCCCGCCTTTGCCGAGGCGCTGGGCACCACCAATCATATCACCCCCGCTCTCGTGGCAGAAAGCGCCACGCCGGCGCCCGGCAGCAAGGTGACGCTGGCTTTCGCGATGCGCCCCGATCCCACCTGGCACGGCTATTGGAAAAATCCGGGCGACGCCGGGATCGAGACGCTGGTGGAATGGACAGCGGACAAGGGCCTCCATTTCGGCCCGCTCCAATATCCGGTGCCGCAGACGCTGCTGATCGCGGGCCTGATGAACTATGTTTATGAGCGCGATTACGCGATGCTCGTCACGGTCGACGTGCCGAAGGGCATGGCACCGGGCACGCAGCTGCCGATCAAGGCCAAGCTGGACTGGCTTGCCTGCAACCCTTCCGTCTGCGTGCCCGAAACAGCCGTGCTGGAAACCGAGCTGACGGTGGGGGATGGCCATGCCGATCCGGCCAAGATCGCACAGTTCGATCGCTGGCGCGCGGCGCTCCCCCGGCCGCTCGGCGGCGTCGCGCATTATGCCATTTCGGGCAAGACCTTCCGCCTCGAAGTGCCCCTGCCGGCCGCCGCGCAGGCGGTGCAGCCCTATTTCTTTCCCCTGACCGACAAGATCATCGATTATGCTGCGCCGCAGAAGGTGGCGCGCGAGGGGGATCGCCTCGTGATCGAGACGGTCGCCAAGGATGGTGCGCCTCCCGCTAAAATCGAGGGCATCCTGCGGCTCGGTTCGGACAGTGGCGTCGCTCTGGAGGCAATGCCGGGAACGATCGCCGCGATCGGCGCATCCGGCGCGCAGGAAAAAGCGGGCGACACGGGTCTGGTCGCAACCCTGCTGGCGCTGGGAGGCGCAGTCCTCGGTGGTCTGCTGCTCAATATCATGCCCTGCGTCTTCCCGATCCTGAGCCTCAAGGCGCTGAGCCTGGCGCGATCGGGCAAGTCGGAGGCGGACGCGCGGGGCGAGGCGATCGCCTATACGGCCGGCGTGGTCGCCATCTGCATCGCGCTCGGCGCCGTCCTGCTGGGCCTGCGCGCGGCTGGGCAGACGGCGGGCTGGGCCTTCCAGCTGCAGGATGTGCGCGTCATCCTGATCCTGCTGGTTCTCGTGAGTGCCATCGCCTTCAATCTGGCCGGCCTGTTCGAGTTGCCCGCCATCACCGGCGGCGACGCGCTCGCGTCGCAGGGGGGCAAGGCCGGCGCCTTCTGGACCGGCGCGCTCGCGGCCTTCGTGGCCACGCCCTGCTCCGGGCCGTTCATGGGCGTCGCGCTGGGCGCGGCGCTCGTTCTGCCCGCGCCCGCCGCGCTCGCCATCTTCGCGGGGCTCGGGCTGGGGCTCGCTTTGCCGTTTCTCCTGCTCGGTTTCGTCCCCGCCCTGCGCAATCGCCTGCCGAAGCCGGGTGCGTGGATGGATCGCCTCCGCCGCATCCTGAGCGTGCCGATGTTCCTCACGGCGCTCGGTCTGGCCTGGATCGCGGGGCGGCAGGCCGGCGTCGACGGGATGGCGCTGGCGCTTGCCGCCGCGCTCGTCTTCACGCTCGGTCTGTGGTGTGTTGGCCGCCGTCAGCTTGCGTTCAAGCCCGCTGCCTGGTGGCCGCTGGTGCCCGCCCTGCTGGTGACGGGTGTGATCGTCGTCACCATACCGCGCGACGCCGCTGTCGCCACTCAGGCGGCATCGGCCGAGCCCGGCCATGAACGTTTCGATGAGGTGCGCCTCGCCGCGCTGCGAGCGGAGGGCCGGCCGGTGCTCCTCTATTTCACCGCCGACTGGTGTCTGACCTGCAAGGTCAACGAAAAGGCCGCGATCGAGCGCGAGGAAGTTGCGCACGCCTTCGCGGCGAAGAAGGTGGCGGTGATGGTCGGCGACTGGACGAATGGCGATCCCGCGATCAGCCGTTTCCTCGCGGCGCATGGCCGATCGGGCGTGCCCTTCTATCTCTGGTATCCGGCGGGCGGCGCCGAACCGAAGGAATTGCCGCAGGTGCTGACGCCGGGCATGCTGGCGGCCCTGCCCGCCTGACGAGTCGGCGGGATATATCGAGAGGAGAGCCTGAGATGCACACTCCGTTTCGAAGCCTCGCGATGATCGCGATCGCGGCCAGTCTTGCCGCCCCCGCCTCCGCCGATGTCGCCACGGGCGCGATGGCCCCGAACTTCACGCTTCCCGATGCCTCCGGCAAGCAGGTGAGCCTCGCCGCGTTCAGGGGCAAGACGGTGGTGCTGGAGTGGAACAATCCCGGCTGCCCCTTCGTGCAGAAACATTATGGCAGCGGGAACATGCAGAAGACGCAGGCCGCGGCCGGCGCCCAAGGGGTCGTCTGGCTGACGATCAACAGCGGTGCACCCGGCCAGCAGGGCCATATGAACGGCGCCCAAGCCGCGCGTTTCGTCACGTCATCGAAGGCCAGGCCCAATGCCTATCTGCTCGATCCCGCCGGCAAGGTCGGCCATCTCTACGCCGCCAAGACGACGCCACACATGTACGTGATCGATCCGGCCGGGCGCCTCGTCTATCAGGGCGGCATCGACGACAAGCCGACCGCCAACCCCGCCGACATCGCATCCGCGAAGAATATGGTGCTGGCGGCGCTGGGCGACATGAAGGCCGGGCGCAAGATCGGCGTGAGCGAGAGCCGGGCTTATGGCTGCTCGGTCAAATATGCGAGCTGAACCGGCCTGACATCGTCCCCGGCGCAGGCAGGGGGCGATACCGGTTCGCCTCATGCCCGCAAATCATGATCGAACGGCATGGAGGCCAGACGGTGCCGGCATGACGGGTGCGGTTACTTCCTGACCCAGGCCCGCTGGCCGCCGACCCATGTCTCCAGCACCTTCGTCTCGCGCAGCGCCTCGGGCGTCACCCGGAAGGGGTCGCGATCGACGAGGATGAAGTCGGCATAATGGCCCGGCTCCAGGCTGCCGATCTGCTGTTCGGCCTTCGCGGCATAGGCCGCCCCGGTCGTGAAGGCGGCGAAGGCCTGATCCAGCGTCAGCTTCTGTTCGGGCAGCCAGCCCCCCGGCGGATCGCCGGCCGCATCCTGCCGCGTGATCGCATCCGCCATGCCCGGAAACGGATTGGGATCCTCGACCGGATAATCCGATCCGAAGGCGAGCGGCACCTTCTCGTCCAGCATCGTCTTCCAGGCATAGGCACCGGCCAGCCTGTCCGGCCCCAGCCGCACGACCGCCATCCGGTGATCGGATGTCGCGTGGCTGGGCTGCATCGAGGCGATCGTGCCATGCTGGGCGAAGCGCGGCAGATCCTTCACGTCAACGATCTGGGCATGCTCGATCCGCCAGCGCCGATCGCCCTTGTAGGTATCCGCCAGCTCGTTGATCGCATCCAGCACCTGCGCATTGGCCGCATCGCCGATCGCGTGCACCGCCACCTGGAAATCATCCATCGCCGCCCGGCTCATCAGGTTCTTGAGCTTGGCGTCGTCATTGAAGAGCGTGCCCTTCTGCCCCGGCGCATCGGCATAAGGCTGCTTCAGCGCGGCGCCGCGTGATCCAAGCGCGCCATCGGCAAAGAGCTTCACGCCCACCATCCGCAGGCGCCCGCCATAGAGCCACGGCGTGGGGCCCGTGCCGGCCACCGCCAGCAGCGGCTCCAGCCCGAAGGCGTAGCTCACGACACGCAGGCGCAGCCGGCCGGCATCGCCCGCGCGGCGCATCGCCTCCCAATCCTCGATGCTCGTGCCCATGTCGCACGTCGCGGTGATGCCATCGGCCAGCAGGATATCCTGCGCGGCGGCGAAGGCCTGATCGCGTTCGCGCGGCAGGCGCGGGGGCGCCGCCTGCTCCACCAGCTTGCGCGCGGCATCCACGAACAGGCCTGTCGGATTGCCCTTCGCATCCCGCTCGATCCGTCCGCCGGCAGGATCCTTCGTCTTTGCGCTGATGCCGGCGGCCGCCATGGCCGCACCATTGGCCCACACGGCATGGCCGTCGATCCGCTCCAGCAGGATCGGCCGGTCGCGCACGATCGCGTCGAGATCGGCGGCGGTGGGAAAGCGGCCGAGCCGCCACGTTTCCTGATTCCAGCCGCCGCCCCGGATCCAGGCCGATCCCGTATGCGCCGGCGCATAAGCGGCGAGCTTCGCCTGCGCCTCGGCAAGGCTTTTCGTGCCCGTGAGGTCAAGGCTCAGCGCCTGGTCACCCAGCCCCTGTACATGGCCATGGGCATCGATCAGGCCCGGCAGCAACGTCCGCCCCTGCCCGTCCAGTCGGAAATCGGGGCGCTGCGGCCGCGCCTCGCCCGCGTGGAGCAGGCCCGCCACCTTGCCCTGGCGATCGATCAGCATGCCCGTAAAGCGGACGATCTCGCCCTTCATTCCGATCGTGTAACCGTTGACGTTATCGACCAGCCCCTGCTCGGTGAGCGGGATTTCCGCCACGGGCGGGCGTTTCTTCGCGTTGACCGGCGCGCCCGCTGAGAAGGCTATCGCCACCGCGGCGAGCATGGCCACCCTCAGCGAGGCCCGATCGCGCACCACCCGGTGCATCCCGGCGGAGCAGGCCGGATCGCCCGATCCCATCGCCGGTGACGACGGGCTCCGGATCAACGCCCCAGCCTGCGCATGAGGCTGCTGGTATCCTGCCGGCCGCCGCCCATGGCCTGCACTTCGGCATAGAATTGATCGACCAGCGCCGTGACGGGCAAGGTGGCGCCATTGCCGCGCGCCTCCTCCAGCGCGAGGCCAAGATCCTTGCGCATCCAATCCACGGCGAAACCGAAGTCGAAGCTGTCCGCCGCCATCGTCGCCCAGCGATTCTGCATCTGCCAGCTCGCCGCCGCCCCGCCCGATATCGCCTCGAACACCTTGTCCGGATCGAGGCCGGAGGCCTGCGTGAAGCGCATCGCTTCCGAAAGGCCCTGAAGCACGCCGGCGATGCAGATCTGGTTCGCCATCTTGGCCTGCTGGCCCGCGCCCGCGCCACCGATATGGACGATGCGCGCCGCATAGGCCTCCATCAGCGGATGCGCTTTCGCCAGCGCCTCGATCGTACCGCCGCACATGATGGAAAGCGCGCCTTTCTCTGCACCCGCCTGCCCGCCGGATACGGGCGCGTCGACGACGAGCAGCCCGCGTGCGCTTCCCTCCTCGGCCAGGCGTCGGGCGATCTTCGCCGAAACGGTGGTGTGATCGATGAAAAGTGCGCCCTCGCTCATCGCCGCGAACGCGCCCGCATCGCCAAGCGTGACCGCCTCGAGATCGGCATCCGCGCCAACGCAGCTGATCACCGCATCGGCTCCTTGCGCCGCAGCGGCGGGCGTGGGTGCGGATCGACCACCATTGGCGGCGACCCACTGATCCGCCTTCTCGGCGGTGCGATTATAGACGGTGACGTCGTGGCCTGCGGCGAGGAGGTGGCGCGCCATCGGCCCACCCATCACGCCCAGGCCGATATATGCGATCTTGGCCATGCGCGTCCGATAATGCGACGCGCGCTCATGCGCCAGCCGCCTTCGCAACGCGAAAGGGTTCAAATACGGCGTAAGAGCCTGTAGGGGCCACCGATGGCTACGCTGCAAACGATCGACCTCGTCCCCACCCCCGTGGTGTCGATGGAGGATATTCGGATCGCGGCCGCGCGCGTGCAGCCCTCGATCGTGCGCACGCCGACCCTGCTGAGCCGCACGCTTTCCGAACTGACGGGCGCGACCGTCTATCTGAAATTCGAGAATCTCCAGTTCACCGCCGCCTACAAGGAGCGCGGCGCGCTCAACAGGCTGCTCCAGCTGGATGAAGGCGCACGGGCACGCGGCGTGATCGCGGCGTCGGCGGGCAATCATGCGCAGGGCGTTGCCTATCATGGCCGCCGCCTGGGCATTCCCGTCACGATCGTGATGCCGAAGCCGACGCCCACCGTGAAGGTGCAGCAGACCGAGAATCACGGCGCGACCGTGATCCTCCACGGCGAGAGCTTCGACGAGGCCTATGCCCATGCGCGGCTGGTGGAGGCCGAACAGCGGCTGACCTTCGTCCACCCCTTCGATGATCCGCACATCATCGCGGGGCAAGGCACCGTGGCGCTGGAGATGCTGGAGGCCGCGCCCGATATCGACTGTTTCGTCGTGCCGATCGGCGGCGGCGGCCTGATTTCGGGCTGTTCGACGGTCGCCAAGGCGGCCGATCGCCCGATCGAGGTGATCGGCGTGCAGGCCGAGCTTTATCCTTCGATGTTCAACCGGATCACCGGCGCGCATCTCCCCGTGGGCGGCGATACGCTGGCCGAGGGCATCGCCGTCAACCAGCCGGGCGCGCTGACCTCCGAGATCGTGCGCGAGAAGGTGGACGACATTGTCCTCGTTTCCGAACGGGACATGGAGCGCGCCCTGTCGCTGCTGCTCCAGATCGAGAAGACGGTGGTGGAGGGTGCGGGCGCCGCCGGCCTCGCCGCGCTGCTCGCGCATAAGGAGAAGTTTGCCGGCAAGACGGTGGGCCTCGTTCTTTGCGGCGGCAATATCGATACGCGCCTGCTCGCCAATGTCCTGCTGCGCGATCTCGCCCGCTCGGGCCGGCTCGCGCGCCTGCGCATCCGGTTGCAGGATCGGCCGGGTGCGCTGTTCAATGTGGCGCGCATCTTCGATCAGGAAGGCGTGAACATCCTGGAGCTCTCGCACCAGCGCATCTTCACCAATCTTCCGGCCAAGGGCCTGAGCCTGGATGTGGAATGCGAAACCCGCAATCAGGCGCATCTGGATCGACTGACCAGTGAGTTGCGCGCCGCCGGCTATGAAGTGAGCCCGGTCGAGCTTGCCTGACCGATCCCTGCGCCCGATCGCTTTAAAGCTTTGGTAACCATCTTTCATGGTAAAGCCGCTTTTCATGGCAGCCCGCTGGCGGCATAGTCGTTATCGGGGCTAGGCATTGCGATTGGGGCGGAATCGGGCGTGAGCGCGCAGTTCAAATTTCCGCGTTTCTTCGTAACGACGCCCGCGCCTTGCCCGTATCTCGCCGGCCGCACGGAACGAAAGGTGTTCACGGAGCTGGCCGGCCCCCATGCGGGCGAGCTGAACGAGGCGCTAGGCCGAATCGGCTTCCGGCGCAGCCAGGGTGTCGCCTACCGGCCGAGTTGCATCGATTGCCAGGCATGCGTGTCGGTTCGCGTCGTGGCCGGCGAATTCAAGCCCAACGCCACCCAGCGCAAGCTGATGCGTCGCAATTCGGATCTCGAGATCAGCGCCTGCCGCCCGTGGACGACGGAGGAGCAATATGGCCTGCTCCGTCGCTATCTTGCCGCGCGCCATCCGGGTGGCGGCATGGCGGAGATGGATGAGCTCGATTTCGCCGACATGGTGGAGCAGACGCCCGTCACCACCTTCGTCGTCGAATATCGCGAACCATCGACGGATGGCCGTCCCGGCCGCCTGATCGGCGCCTGCCTGACCGATCAGCAGTCCGATGGGCTCTCGATGGTCTACAGCTTCTTCGATCCCGAGCTGGAAAGCCGCCCCGGTCTCGGCACGTTCATCATCATCGATCACATCATGCGATCGAACGCCGCGAACCTGCCCTATGTCTATCTTGGCTATTGGGTGAAGGGTTCTGCCCGCATGCAATACAAGACCCGCTTCCAGCCAATGGAGCGGCTAGGCCCCACTGGGTGGCGGCGTCTGGATGTCGCCGATGCGGAGCCCGGCGCTCCGCCCATGCCAGGCGGCCTGAAATTCCCCAAGCTCTGATCCGATCAGGAACGGGCCTGCCAACGCAGGCCTGAAACGCGCGGACGAATTCCGGGCTGGCAGACGGATCGCCGCCGATCCGGTCGATCGACCAGCAGCATCCCCCAACAAGACCGCTCGAACGCTCTCCTCGCCCGGAAGACAGGGAGAGCGTTCGAGATCATCGCGCGAGAAGGCTTCGCGCCTGTGCCGCGATCTGCGCCAGCATCGCGGCGCTGACGGTGGGCGCCAGTCGCGCGCGATCGACCAGTTGCACGAACTGGCCCACGCGCGTCTCATTCTCGGCCAGCCACGCATCCAGCGCAGCTTCGGGATCCCCGTCCCCGATGCGCGCGAGGAAATCGAGCCGGAATTGCTCGAAATCGCGCGCCAGCCCCGCCGTGAGGAGGCGTTCCCATGGATCCGCCGGCACGAAGCGCACTGCGGCCGATTTCGCCCAGTCGATGCCCAGCACCTCGCCCACACGGACATAGGCTTCCGTCAGGGCGATTTCGTCGACACCGATCCGCGCACCGAGCGCCGCCGTGCCGATCGCGCCATCCAGCTCGAACAGGCGAACGACCTTGGCCACCAGCCTCTCTTCGCCGCCAGCGGCGATCAGCCGGGCTGATAGCGCCCCCGCCTGCGCGCGCGCATCATCCCGCAGCAGCGGCTCCAGCCCCGCCGAAAGCCGGTCGAGACCGGATTGGAGCTCGCTCACCAGACTGGCCGGCTCGATCTGGCCATTGCTCACGCGGAGCAGATCCGCGACGTGCAGGCGCGCGCCCCGCCCCGCCATATCCAGCAGGAGAAGCCGCGCCGTCTCGTCCATCTGGCCGGTTTCCAGCTCCGCGAACAGCGCCTCGAACCCTAGCATCGCATCCGTCGCGAAATATGCGGCAGCGACCTCGGCGAGCGTGACGCCCTCCTCTTCCGAAAGCTCGAACGGCCCGACGAGGCCGAGCCGGTTGACGACACGGTTGGCCATCTTCGTGGCCACGATTTCCGGCCGCAGCCGGTGAGAATCGATCGCGGGCGCGAACCGCGCCTGCATCTGCGGCGGGAAGGCCGCGTGCAGCAGGGGACCGAACCATTCGTCACGCGCGATGTCGGTCGCCTCGATCGCTGCCTGCAACGCGAGTTTGCCGTGGCTCAGCAGGATGGCGAGTTCCGGCCGGGTCAGGCCGCGCTCCTCGCGTGCGCGGCGCAGCAATGCCTCGTTGCTCTCGATCCCGTCCACGGCGCGATCGATCCGGCCCATGCCTTCCAATATCTCGATCACGCGGAGTTGGCCCGGCAACGCCGCCGCCCCGCCGCGTTCGGCCAGGGAGAGGCCCAATGTCTGGAGGCGATTATCCTCCAGCACGATCCGGGCCACCTCGTCCGTCATTCCGGCCAGGAAGGCGTTGCGATCCTCGAAGGGGAGGCGCCCCTCGTTCATCTCGCGATTGAGCGCGATCTTGATGTTCACCTCGTTATCCGAGCAATCGACACCAGCCGAATTGTCGATGAAGTCGGTGTTGATCCGCCCGCCTCGCTCGGAAAAGGCGATGCGCCCGGCCTGCGTGACGCCGAGATTGGCGCCCTCGCCGATCACCTTCACGCGCAATTCCTCGCCGTTCACGCGATGGGGATCGTTGGCGGCATCGCCCACCTCCACATTGCCCTCGGCAGCGGCCTTCACATAGGTGCCGATCCCGCCGAACCAGAGCAGGTCGGCAGGCGATTTCAGGATCGCGCTGATGAGGGACGAGGGATCCAGCTCGGTCTCCGCCAGACCCAGCACGGCGCGGATCTCCGGGGAGAGCGGAATGCTCTTCTGCGATCGCGAATAGACCCCGCCGCCGGGCGAGATCAGGCTTGCGTCATAATCCGCCCAGGAAGAGCGCGGCAGCGCGAACATGCGCGCCCTCTCCTCCCAGCTGCGCGCGGCATCCGGCGAGGGATCGAGGAAGATGTGCCGGTGATCGAAGGCGGCGACCAGCCGGAGCGCCTTGGACAGCAGCATACCGTTGCCGAACACGTCGCCGGACATATCGCCGCAGCCGACGACGGTGACGGGATCGGTCTGAACATCGACCCCCATCTCCTTGAAATGTCTCTGGACGGAAACCCAGGCGCCACGCGCCGTGATCCCCATCGCCTTGTGATCGTAACCCACGCTGCCGCCGCTGGCGAAGGCATCGCCCAGCCAGAAGCCCCGCTCCACCGCGATCGCATTGGCGACATCGGAGAAGGTCGCCGTGCCCTTGTCGGCCGCGACGACGAAATAGGGATCATCGCCATCGTGGATCACGACGCCTTGCGGATGAACGACGCCGCCCTCGACGAGATTGTCGGTGACGGAGAGGAGCGAGCGGATGAAGATGCGATAGCTCTCGGTGCCTTCCGCCAGCCAAGCGTCGCGGTTCGCAGGAGGCGGCAGCAGCTTCGGATAGAAACCGCCTTTCGCGCCGGTCGGCACGATCACCGCATTCTTCACCACCTGGGCCTTCATCAGGCCCAATATCTCGGTACGGAAATCGTCCCGCCGATCGGACCAGCGCAGGCCGCCACGCGCGATCGGGCCGCCGCGCAGATGGATACCCTCCACGCGCGGGCTATAGACCCAGATTTCGCGCCACGGCCTGGGCTTGGGCAGGTTCGGCACTTCGGCCGAATCCAGCTTGAAGGCGAGCGCCTCCCCAGCGGCCGGCGTAAAGGCGTTGGTGCGCAGGATGGCCAGCACCAGACCGCGCAGCCGGCGCAGGATCCGGTCATCCTCGATCGAGGAGACCGCAGTGAGCCCTTCGTCGATCGCGGCGAGTTCGCGCTCGCCGTCGCGCCTGCTCTTCGGATCATGCCGGGCGTGGAAGAAGCCGAGCAATGCCTTCGTCACTTCGGCGGACCGTCCGAGCGCGGCCGCCACCGTCTGGAGCCCATAGGCAAGGCCGGTCTGGCGCAGATAACGGAACCAGGCGCGCAACAGTAGCACGTCGCCGGGGTGCAACCCGATCGAGACGACGAGCATGTTGAACGCGTCGTCTTCGGCCTGCCCTTCCAGCACTGCCGAGATCGCCGCGCCCACATCGTCCGCCCGCGCGAGCACATCATCGACGATGGCGACATCGGTCGTCTCGACGAGGAAATCGTGGATATAGGCGTTCCGCTCGCCCGCCATGCGCGTCGGGCGCTCGGCCAGCACGGTGAAGCCGAAATTCTCCAGCACCGGAACGGTGGAGGAAAGCGGCATCAGCCCACCCAGCCGATAGGTTTTCAGCTTGAGGTGCATCGGCTCCCCATCGGCGGCGGCGGCGATGCGCGTGCCCCGCGCCCCCTCGTCCGCCAGCGCGTCGAGCCGCAGCGCATCCGCCGCCGCCTCCGCCGGCACTTCCGCATTGCGATAGGGTGCCGGGAATTGCTCGGCCCAGTCGAGCGTCAACCGCGCCGCGCGCGTGGCGTTCACGCTCTGGCCCAGCGCCAGTTCCACGGCCGGCGCCCAGCCGCGCAGCATCGCCTCGATCGCGTGATCCAGCGCGGCGACATCCGGCATCGTCGCGCCGGGGCGCGGATCCAGCGTGAAGCGCAGGAGCGCCAGATCGCCCTCGCCGCCCGTCTCCAGCGACCAGCTGGATACCGGGGCGTCCGCCGCCTCCGACAGCAGATTGCGGATCGCCAGGCGAAGCGCGGTGGAGACCGCCTCCCGCGCGAGCCAGACGAACGCATAAAGATGCCGGCGCAGTGGCCCTGCCGCGATCACCAGCTTCGGCCGGGGGCGATCGGCGAGCGACATCGCCGTCAGCGCCACCTCTTCCAGCGCGCCCGCGCCGAGGCCCACGAGCAGATCATGCGGCAGCGCCGACAATGCATGGCGCAGCGCCTTGCCGGCGTGGGCGCCGGGATCGAAGCCATATTTTTCCTCGATCGCCTTCAGCCGCGCGCGAAGCACCGGCACCTTGTCCGAAGGCGAGCGCAGCGCGGCGCTGGTCCACAGGCCGACATGGATCGAAAGCGCCTCCACGCCCGTATCGCCGCGCAAGGGCACGACCAGCATGTCCAGTGCGGTGCGGCGGTGGACGCGCGCCGTGCGATCGCTCTTGATCGCGAGCGGGGCCTCACCGCCACGCTCAAACCAGCGAAACGCCTCGGCCCGTGCTTCCTCGGTCCACAAGGGATCGCTCGCGCCGCGCAATATGCCGAGCCCATCCCGAAGGGCGCCGTCACGCGTCTCGACATGCGCGCCCAGCAAGGTGAAATGCCGTTCCAGGAACCAGCGCAGCAAGGCCGCGCCCTCGCCATCCGGCAGTGTCGCCGCCGCATCGCGCAGCGCAAGCTGCATGCGCGGCCAGTCTTCCACCGCGTGGCGCACATCGCCCAGCGTCGCGGCGATCTCGGCCTCCAGCGCGCGGCGCGCCTTCGCATCGGCACGATCGGCTTCGATATAGATCATCGATTCCCGGCGCTCGCCGCTCGCTTCGCCACGAAACAGCTCGACCAGCTTGCCGCCGCCATCCCGACGCACGGCGACGACCGGATGCAGCAGGCGATGAATGTCGATCCCCGCTTCGGCCAGCGCACCCGCCACCGAATCCACAAGGAACGGCATGTCGTCATTCACGATCGCAAGGCGCATCCTGCGGCGAACACCTTCCCCACCGATCGATTCGATCTGCACCGCCGCCTCGCCCGGCCGCCTCGCATTCGCCGTGGCGGCCACGAAAGCCGCGGCCTCGGCACGCCCGGCATCGTCCAGCCCATCCGTCTCACCCGGCAAGGCACCGTCCGTCAGCGAGGCGACAATCGCCTCTCCGATCGCCTTGTCGAGCGTCATGCGTGCTTCGTTTTCAACGAGCTCCGCGTCCATGCATCTGCTCCTTGGGAGCGTCCTCGGAGAGGCGCCCCTCCTCATTCAAGATGCACGCGCTATGCGCCTCGCTCGTTACCAGCACAAGCGAGGCCGACAGGTATCAGCCCGCGGCCCGGCCTGCCGGCTCGCGCCCCGCATCATCCTCGTCGTCGGAGCGATGCGACGACCGGGCCATAAGCTCCGGCGCGATCGAGGTGAGACGGAAGCGGGCCCGAGGCGGCGCCTGGCCGGCATCCGGCATCGCTTCCCAGCGGGCGGCGAATTCGGCCACGCCGCCGGGCGCGGCATCCAGCCGCCGGGCGAGATCATGCCCGCCGATCGCCAGCAGACGCGCCTGCTCCAAGGTGCGCTCGATCGCGGGCAACTCGGCATCATCATCGAAAATGGAGCGCAGCTGCGCCCTGGCTTCCTCCGCCGGCAGCCCGGCCACGCCATCATGCGCGGCCCCGATGGCGGCGTGCAGATGCGCGCGGGCACGCGGGCGGTCCGTCTTGGCAAGCGCGGCCCAGGTGTGCGCCGAGGCGATGCGCTCCAGCGTCGAGGGAGGTGTCGGCAAATCGCGCGTCACAGGCGGCAGAGACCAGGGCGAAAGCGTCGCATCCGAAGGCGGCGTCGCGCCGATGCTGGCGAGGGCGGCGGCCACATCGCGGCCGGGCAGCTCCGCGGCGATCTTCCGCCAGCTCATCACCCCCATGACATGCGCGATCGCGCCCTTTGCGTCGGCGATCGGCAGCAGAATGCCGCGAAAGCAGCGTCCGGCATCGCCGCCCTCCGGCGTTTCCGCCTCGAAGCCGATCGGCGTGCGCTGCAATGCCACGGTCGGCAGCCGAGCCAGAAGCTGCCCGACGAGGCTGGTGCCGGCAGTGTCGGCCGTCGACATTTCCGCCGACAGCGCCGGGCCGATCGTGCGAATTCGGGCCGGCTGGTTGCCCGCCGGCAGATCCACCAGAATCATCTGGTCGGCAAAACCGGATTCGGACACGTCGTCGCAATCCGCCAGCGTGGGCATGGCGCGATCATCGGCGCGCCCTCGCCAGTAATTATAGGCGCGAACATGCAGCCGTCGCTCGCTGGCGATGAAGGGGAGCGGTTCGAACGCATAAGCGCCGCCCCCGCTGCTTTCGCCCTGCCCTGTCCCCACCAAATTCGTCATCGCCCGCCCGAGCCCTTCGCTGCCATCGCAATGCGGCATCACCGTTCTTCAGAATGCACCCGCAGGCCTTGCCGAAAGGTAAATCAAATGACCCGCTTGCGGTAACGCGCGAGCCCGTATAGAGGCCTCGCCGCACGCCGCTTTAGCTCAGCTGGTAGAGCATCGCATTCGTAATGCGGGGGTCACAGGTTCAAGTCCTGTAAGCGGCACCATCCACCCAAAGGCACATAAACGAGGGAAACCGGGCAGCGTCCGGTGGAAGGGCCTTTCCGTGGGAAGCGCGTTTGGGTCCAGCGTGGGGCGCTTTGGGTAGGAAGCGGGGCTCGACCCACGCTATACTCTTGTCGCCCCCTTCTCCGGCCGTTGGCGAACTACCCGGCTACGCTCGGCGGCATAACGAGGGGGGAACCGGCTTTGACCAGTAAACGAATGGCGCCAACCGACGCAGATATCTTGGAGGCCGCAACCGATTTCCGCCGTGCCATTGATGCCGCCGGTCAAGGGCCGTGGCAGGCGAAGAGCATGACATATCCGCGCGGATGTTGCGGTCACTCGGTCGAGCTTCTCGCCCGCTACCTTTTGGAACGTTTTGGCATTCGGCCTGAAGCCGTAAATCAGACCGCGACGGATAGCATTGGCGGATGGACAGGTTGTCATAGCTGGCTGGAGTGGAACGGCCTCACGATCGACATCTCCGGCGATCAGTTCGCTTGGTCGCGCGTGATCGTCACCCGCACCCCACTCTATCACGGACGCGGTTGTGACGAGCAGAGATCACCAGCACCGCACGAGGCCGATGGATGGTGGGCAGTAAATTGCGGTTCGCTTTGGACGGCGATCAGAGCGCACCTCCCAAGCTATTCGTCGTGACGAATGAGATCGGGCGCCTGCGTAGCTCTGGAGCCGCCTTCTACTAAATATGCGGCCTTTGTTTGTGCCGGGCGCACGGGACCACGCTATAGAACAGTGCTGCCAAGCTGCTGAGCAACCTCAGATGCAGTTTGGATTGTCCGATCCGCCAGGGTAGAAAGAAGTTATTCCTTCTTCTGCATTCGGATCATACCACCAGTTGCTTCCCCAACTGATTCCCATCGCCATATTGGCGAGAAGAGCGGCGTCGTACGCCATCGCGCGCAAACGCTTCGGCGTGATCTCAATTTTATCAGCAGATTTATCGAAGACGTCTGTGGTTACGTAATGCGAGTTATCCATGCCGATTAAAGCATGTTGTATCAGCATGTCCCGTGCCCGCTGAAGCAACTTTCTATGTGGCTGCGCCTTTTGCCACTCGGTGTTTTGAGAAAGATCGATTCCTCGCCTACGCGCCTCACGTTCATTTTCAAGTACGCGGGCAAAATGGCTTATGAACTGAGCGAAGAAATTATTATATTGATCTAGATCCAAATACGAGCCAGCCGAGGTTCCGGGAGGAGACGGAAGGGATGCTCCCGTCCCTGGCTCCCTGCCCGCAACGTAATGATTAAGTTTTTCGACCAGATCTGGTGTCGAAATGAGACCGATTTTTACCAAAAATGACATGTTGTCGGATGCCTTATCAGGGTCTCCGGTCTTGATCATTTCAAGTATGCGAGCACTCTCGGCCTGTCGCGCATGCAACTCTAACTCACTGCGGAATTTCTCCTGTTCCAACGTGAGGTTGTCATTTGCACGAATTCTATCTAATTCCCGCTGCGAACGCCCGTTCCACCATGCCACAGCGACATTGGCGAGCGCGGCGACAAAAGCAGCGAAGACGCCGACGAGGATCGGGTTTAGCCATCGAGCCCGTCCGGCCTCCTGCCGACGCAACTGCAGATCGTCCTCCTTAAGTTTCTGCTCGCGCTCCGCGATAGTCATCTGAGATCGCCGAACAACCTGATCTGCCGTGAACTTCTCACGTTCCGACACGGAATCGCGTGACTGAGAGGCCACCGGGACTGGCGTGCTTGCAAGCATCACGCAAAATGCAAACAGGTATCGATGTTTCATCGTGCTCTACAAAACTCCGATCGCCATGAGGCGCCTTGCGAAGGCTACTGCAGCGGCCGATAGGTAGCCGGGTAGTCGCCTAGCGCAATGCACCTTTCCCATCACTCTTCCTCTCCCATCTCCCGCTCGGCCTGTGCCATGAACTCGCGTGCGGCGGCGCGATCCCTCTCGTCCTGAAAAGCCTCCTCTACGTCGGGTTCGATGCCGAGCATGAACATGAGGCACCACAGGGCGAAGCGTTCGTCCTCATTCTTCTCGAAGCCGAACTGCAGCCGTAGCGCGGCCACTCCGTCCGCCACCCGCTCAGGCGGAAGCGTGGTGATATCATCGGTGCCGAAGAAACGGATGAGGAGCGCGTCAAAGTCCATGCTTACGCCCCTACCACCCACCCGTCAGAAGGGCGACACGTCGAGCGGCAGCGTTAACTGGGGAGAACCCGGCTCGCCCATCCATCTATCGCTCCGACCATCCGTTTATCCACTGAACCAGCAACTTTAGAAAATCGCGGCTTCGAGCTCCTTGTATCCCTCAGAATCAGGGGTGATCAGGTGCACCAACCGTTCCTTGGCAAGGGCGTTCGCCGTCGACCCCATCCCGACGAGTTCCAGCTCCCGGCGCAGAACATTATAGATCGCTGGAGCAGCAGGTTTTCGATCGTCAGGCGGATTCCCTCTTCCAACGGCATCGGCCAAAGCCTGATCGATCAATGGCTTGATGCGCTGCCAACTGTTCGCCTCAACGGATTCAGCGAACCTCTCCAATACGTCGTCGGCGAAAAGGTAAGATTCGATGTTACGCCGGTGGAGTGTTTTGATCGGGAGAAGCTCAATCACCTCAGAGGCGGACTTATCGTCTCGATCTACCAGCCTTGTTACTATTGCTCCCGGCGTCAGCCGACCAACCAAATATGCGTAGCCTCGGCGATCGGTTGCAATCTCGCTGTTGGCACCACCTGGGACGAATTGAGCCTCAGGATGCGTTCGCCCGAATATCTTGCCATAGCATTCGGCATCGAGCGATTTTGCGCTATCCTCGCCTTCGCAGACAACGATGTGCTCCGGCGCGACCAGATCGCCTATATCGTCAAGCGCTACCTTCAAAGCGCGTTTCCAGAGATCTCTATCTGGTGACACCGGCCCTAGCGTTACCGCTTTATCAAAATCATGCCCCTCAAAGTCGAGGAAGACGACTGATCCAGGGTAAGCAAACGACAAATCGCGAGCACGTCGCATCATACCGATCGAGTGGCTAGCCAGCCAAAGCTGTGACTTTTCGGACACCCCCTCAAACAAGGCATTTAAAAGGTCGCCATGCACTCGAGCATTTAGATGAGCTTCCGGTTCGTCTATACACATCACTGTATCGACCAACGCATTTTGGCGCGAAAAAACATCAAGCAGCAAGTCAAACGCCGCCTTTTCACCGCTTGACAAATCTCTATAAGGAAAATCGCTAGAACCTCCCTTGTCAAATTTAAATGTTCCGTTATTTAGCGGATTTCCGATACCGGTGAACAGAAGTCCGGGAAACAGCCTTTCAAGATGCCCGGAAACCTTACCGATTGTCTTGGTCCGATACTCATCAAATGTTGTCGCCCCTTGCCCTTTCGTCCAAAGGTCTTCGACCGAGTTTGTCACCAATCTGGCGTAGTTTCTGCTCACCGCAGCATCATTGTCGATGGCTCTAAGCCCCTCCATGTCAGGCCGCATATTTCGCGGCTGACCACCGATCGATGACATCGAAAACTCAGCTTCGTTCCGATGGGCCGACCGAAAATAGAACGAGTTAGGATGAAGCTGACCAGGCATCAGGTTCGCTGGGCGAATACTCGTCGAACTATTTGGCCCCGAAACCGCTGCCTCGCCAGATGAGTGGAACTGAATCGCACTGTATGACGACCGAGGTGACGGCATTGCTATCGTCTGCCCGTTCGGACCAGGCATCGTCTGCGAAGGAAAGATTTCGGATGCGAGCTCATTGGTCATAATCTTCATTAGGTAGTCATCGTTGGGAACGTGTCCGGTCCCATTGCTCCTCAAAAAGAAAGATCTCATACCATCAAATAGGGAACTCTTTCCCGATCCGTTTGGCCCGCATAGGAAAATGAGCTTCGCGCTGGATGGCAGGTCAGAGATCATCAATTTCGAGAAGCGTCGGGTAGCCCGTAGTTCGATGCTCGATATTCGCACTGACAATTCCTCACCCCAGTCGAATGAGAACAAGTAACGAACATCGAGGGATGGTCAAGGGCCGAGCGCCAATCCGACCATCTTATATGAAGGCATCCAGGCCTTCCCGCGCAGACGGCTATTGCGAACGCCCTCCAGCCTAACGATAAGCGCTTTGCCCTCTGTGAAAGCCAGAGGGTGGGGCGTGGAAACCTCTCTTAGCAACTCGGTCACCGCGAAGGCGGAGGCCGGGTGGCATGCGCGCATGTCCAGTCGGTTTCGGCCGATAAAGGCGCATGCGCCTATGCTAAGTAGGTTTCCAACATCCGGCTTCGGCCGTCGTCCCGAGGGGTTCATAGGGGCGGCACGAGGTTGAGCCGAAGGTTGTCCCGCTAAGGGGCAATATCAATGACACCATCGATCCGACACGTCAGCGCACCTGCGTCCTGACGCGATCGGTCGCGCCCATTCCACATTCAGCAACAGGGGAACCCGATGGACGCCACGATTCCGTCCGCACCGACCCGCTCCGGGAAGGTTGCCAACATAATTCAATGGACTGTCTGTGCCCTAATGGCCGTGTCGGCGCTCACGCTTTCCGCTGGCGTGGGGAAACTGAACTCTCCGGGGGCACCGGCCGTCTACCTCTATATCTGCATCGCCATCGCGGTGATCGCCGCCCTAATTTACGCGCCCATGACGTTCAAACGGCTGCCTCGTACGGCCAAATGGGGAGCATATATCGCCTTAATCCCGATGCTGGCTTTGTTCGGCGACTGCACGGCAGCCGTGGATGCTGCGTGGCATCAGACACCAGAGGGCGCTAAGGAAGCCGCCGCTAAGGCGAAAGTCGAGGCACTGGCAGCCGCCGAGAAGGCGCGTAAGCAGGCGCTGGAAGATGCGCGTGCCAAGGCCGAACTGGCTCAAGCCGCTGAAACCGCTGCTGCCGAAAGACAAGCCGACATTCAGACACAGGCGCAGAACCTATGTGACAGCCTCGTGCCGAACGTTATCGCGTTGTCGAAGGACGGAATCGGCCCGGAGGTCATCGAAATCAACGAGATTGCGGTCGGCTATACGGGCGATGCCAACCAACTGAACTGTACCGGCCTCGCAGTAGTGTCTCGCGGAGGCGATCGCCGCATCGATTTTGGAGCGCGGAGGACACCGCAAGGCAAGAGCCTCGTCACGATGCAACTCCGCTAACTCTTACAACTCCACATCCACCACGGACCCTCGGCGCCACCCGGCGTCGGGGGTTTTGTCATTTCTGGAGCCCTTCACATGCAGATAATCACCGATGCGCAGTCCATGGCGCGCGCCATCGCTACGGCCCTCAACCCGTGGCTCAAACACATGCTGGCTCTGCGAAGCATTCAGCTGCTGGAAGCCGATATCGAGATTGGCGAACTCGGTCCCTTTATCATTGTCGAGCCAGGCGATGGTCTTGCCGCAGTTGAGACAGCGGCCGGTATCCCGATCGCCACCAACCTTGTCGATGGAGCCGCGTGGCCAGATCCAGACTTCGTCCCGAACTGGGAATGGGTCCGATCGGATCATGGCTGGCGCGAGATAGTGTTCGTTACCAGCGATGCAGGCGGGGGAGCCATCCTTTTTGTCCCGGACCGCGAAGGCATAGACCCTACCCTTCTCGCGATCATCCGCGCTTTCGCCGATCGGGACACCGCCGAACAGCCGTAAAACTTAGCGAAGCGCCTCCCTCTCGGACGCGCTCTCCCAACAAAACCAACGAAATCGCAGCGTCCAGGCACCCCGCCTCGGGCGCATTTTTTATGCCCGGAGAACATCAATGATCCACGCCTTCGACAGCGCATCGTGGGCGCGCGCCCTCAGCATGCCGCTTGATCCCGAACTGACCGCCCTCCTCACCGCTCGTCGTCGTCTCCTTGAAGCAGATGGGCTGCTCGACATGACCGACGTCGTGGTCGTCACCGCTGTCACCACGGAAGCCGACCTAGTCGAGGCCATAGGCTGGGCTCCGCTAACTGACCCCGACGGACGACGGCATGACGAACCCGCCTTCGTCCAGCCCTTTGATTACATCTACCGAGCCAGCCGCAACTATCACATTGCGGTCCAGATCGTGGGTAACGCCGGACATGCCTTCGAGCTAATTGTCGCGGACACCGCTAACCCGGCCTTGGTCGCTCTCTGTCGGGAGCAGGCGGCATGAAATGGCTGGGTATCTTCCTTGTGGCGGGGGCCATCATCGCTGCCGGACAGGCTGTGGCGGTCGTTCTCGGCCTCGCCATCCTCATCGGGCTGGTGATCGCGTTGTTCGAGTGCCCGCGCGAACTGTTCGGCATGATCGGCCTATGTCTTTTCGGGGCACTGATGCAGGCGCAGCCCTTGGCGTTCATCGCGTTGGTAGCGCTTATGGTGATAGCGAACATGCTTCGTCGTAGATGAGCCACACAAGCGGCAGCCGTAGCGCTAACGAACCAAACCATAATCACAATATAACCAAATAGGATGCTAACTTATTCGCCTATTATCAGTGACTTATGAGCCCGTTGGATTAACCCACACAGTGGGCATCGGGAAGACCACTTAGCCTCAGCTTTTTTGGTTACGATTTCCGGTGTGATCGTCCGGCAGCCTGCCGGGCTCACAGCCAGAGCAACATCATGCAGATCATCGATAATGACTCCCTCCTTCGCGGCGCAACCCTCGTCGATTATGCTTTCTCGGATCGCGGGAAGCATCTGACGCTCCAGGTGCCGGACTATATCGGCATCGTCGCCGCTTACCTCGATCGCGGGCGTGATCCCGACGATATCGAAACGGTTCTCGGCAAACACCTCAACATCAATATCGGCCGTCGCGCAAAGCAGACCTTCGATCTCTTCGAGGACTTTCGCGGCCACGGGCTTTGGATGCGCGGTGCTTCGGCAGACGACATCCGTTTCGTACATCAGCGCCTGATCGAACTGTATCCCGACCTGAATGCCGCTCAGCGGATGGCCTTCGACAAATACTGACGCCGGGCGTCGCTGCTGCCTCCGGCGGTGGCGACACCTGACCCGCGCCCTCTAATTGCCAACGCGGCGACGAGCGGAGGGCCGGGATCTGGAAATCTGGCGATCTGACCACGGTCGCCATCACGCATCGGATTTAAGATCATGGAAGTGAAAGATATATTTAAGGAGGCAAGTCGACCGATCCCGACTGCGTCTCAGAACCCACTGCTCAAGTTTTCGCTCACCGGACAAGGCGGCGAGTTGGAGGCCCGCGCCCTTAGCCAGCGTCCGTTGCTCGGCGAAGTCTCCCTCGCTGGCGAAATCAGCATTTGGTACGGTCCGCCGAACTCAGGAAAAACCCTTATCGGCCTGCATCTGGCGATGGATGCGGTGGATGCAAAGCGGATTGCCCCGCAGGACATTTTCTACGTCAACGTCGACGACAGCACCGCAGGCGTGGCAGCCAAAATGAAGGCTCTGGACGATTACGGCATCCACGGTCTGGCGGAAGGCGAACATGGCTTCCGTGCGTCCGGTCTCATTCCCGCTATGGAGGAGATGATCGCCAACGGCTCAGCGCACGGCAAGCTCATCATATTGGATACATTGAAGAAATTTGCCGACCTCATGAGCAAGAAAGACTCTGCAGCCTTCGGCAAGCTCGCTCGGCGTTTCGCGATGGCGAACGGATCGCTGCTGGCTCTCGCGCACACCAACAAGCATCGCGGCGCGAACCAGAAGCTGGTGTTCTCGGGCACCAATGACCTCTTCGAGGACAGCGACAGTTGCTACTATCTCGACGCTAAGGAGGAACGCGGCAACGAACGCGTCATCGAGTTCGAGTGCTTCAAGAACCGGGGCGGCACCGCCCAGCGTGCTTTCTACACCTACGCCACCACGACCGGCTTGAGCTACGTCGAGCGGCTTGCCTCGGTCCGACAGGTGGACGGCGTCGATTTCGAACAAGGACCGCCTCCGGGCTCGGATGAGCACATTACGGAATGCATCGAGCTGGCGATCGAACACGGTCACAATAAGAAAATGCAGATACTGAGGGTAGCCGGTGCTGCGTCCCGGAGCAGCCGGGACAAGGTGCTTCGGGTGTTGGAAGCGCGGACGGGCGAAGATGCCAGTCGTCACCTGTGGACCTTCGACGTCAAGGCGCGCGGTGCCAACGTTTATCGGCTGCTCGCGGGCGTATCGGTGGCCGCTTAGTTTCAGATCCCGAGTTCGCCGCCCAACCTGCATCAGTTTCAGTTTTCCAATTCCCAACCCCTCGCCGGCCTCACCCGTCGGCGGGGATACGGGCGGCACATGCCCTCTGCCCGGACTGCCCAACCTCGCCCGCCTGCGGGCCACGGAGCGCTGTTTCGGCCCCCGCCCATCCCCAACCCATCGCGCCCTCGCGGCGTGCCCCTGCGTGCGCCTGTGCGGCCGCGCGCCATCTCCTCTTCACGAAGGAAATTCCGACCATGAAGCTCAAACTTGACGCGGCTGTCGTTGCCGCTGCCGAATGCCCGACGGGCAAGAAGAAAATCGACCTCTGGTGTACGCACAACCCCGGCCTCGTGTTGGAAGTGCGCGCCAGCGGCGGGAAGACGTACTATCTGCGATATCAGGACCAGCACGGCGCCCAGCGTCAGCATAAGATAGCGCGGTCCGATCAAATTAGCCTCGATCAGGCCCGCAAGACCGCCCGGCAGCTGATGTCCAAGGTTGCCCTTGGCGGCGACCCGATGGCGGATAAAGCCGAGAAGCGAGCGGTGCCGCTCTATGGTACTCTCGCCGACGACCACATCGCCCATGCCCGGACGCACATTAAGTCGATCAAGACGCTGAAGGGTTACATCGACAACCACATTCGCCCGCGCTGGGGCAAGGTTCGGCTGACCGACATCAAGCAGCAGGACGTGGCGAAGTGGCTGGCGGAGAAGCGGGCGGAAGGCCTCGCGCCGGCCACGGTAGAGAAGATCCGTGTGATCTTTAGCCGATCGTTCGAACTGGCGGCACGCTGGGAAACGCCCGGTGGCGACAAGAACCCCGTGAGGGGCGTGCCTCGACCGAAATTCAGCAACGCTCGCGAGAAGTATGTCACCGCCGATGAGACCGCCCGGTTGATGGCGGCAGCGGCGAAATCCCGGAACCCCGAGCTGGCCAACGTCATCGGCCTTCTCCTGCTGACCGGAGCGCGGGTATCGGAGTTGCTGTCGGCGCGCTGGCAAAACGTCGATATCGATCGGCGGGACTGGTTCATCCCGACATCGAAAACCGGCCGATCCCGCCACGTGCCGCTGTCTCAGGCGGCCCTGGACATCATCGAGGCGCTGCCGAAGGGCTCGGGCTTCCTGTTCCCCAACCCGCGCAATCCGAAGCGGCACCTTACGACAATCAAGCACGGCTGGCAGACGGCGCGTGTCGCGGCAGGCTTACCGGACCTTCGCATCCACGACCTGCGCCATTCAGCCGCGTCCGCGATGATCAACAACGGCGTCGGCATGGCGACCGTCGGCAAGCTGCTGGGGCACGCCAACCTCGCCTCCACGGCACGCTACTCGCACTTCGCTGACGATACCCTCGCCGCTGCCGTCGAAGCCGGTGCCGCCAAGCTCAAGCTCGGCATCGCTGCCTAACCTTCTCGCCTCGATCCGCCTCGCGCGGGTCGGGGCACCCTTTCCTATTATTTTTCGGCTTCGGCCGCGAAGGACATCCGACAATGAATACCCCGATCCAAACTGCCGCCGAGGCCGTTGTCCCGGCAGTACCCGACGAGACCGCTCTCATCTTCCAGCGCCTGCGCGGGCTTCGCGATGCCTGCGGCGACGCCAGCAGCACCGACACGATTCTCGTTCTCATAAGCGCGGCGCTGGACGAGGGTTTCGACACTCGACCGCGCATTCTTGGCGCGCTGTTTAAGCTGGGCTACGATCGCGCTCGCGTGGCCAAGCTTTTGGATGCGCAAATGCGCGTTCGCTGGCGCTCCAGGCCGGGCCGGCGATACGAGGCGATCATATAGGATTTTCCATCTGGTCGCGGACAAATTCACCCGGTGGCGTGCACTTCCACTTCCGTTCGACGGCCGATCAACCTTCAAGTGGAACAACTCCCACCGTGCCGGCTTTGATGCGCAACCAGATGGAGATCTCGCATGCCGGCACGCGCATATTGGCAGGGGCAGATCCGCCTCGCTCTGGTGTCGATCCCGGTCGAGATTTATTCCGCCACCAAGAGCGGGGCGACCGTCTCCTTCCGTCAGATCCATGAGCCGTCCGGCAAGCGCATCCATTACGAGAAGGTCGTTGACGGCATCGGCCCGGTCGATCCGGACGAGATCATGAAGGGTTTCGAATATGAGAAGGGCGAATATGTCCTGCTCGACGAGAAGGAGATCGAGGGCGTTAAGCTGGAGAGCAAGAAGACGCTGGAGCTGACGCAGTTCGTCGACGTGCACGAGGTCGACGCGATCTATTACGACAAGCCCTATTATGTCGTTCCTGCCGACGATCTCGCCGAGGAGGCCTTCGTCGTGCTGCGCGAGGCGCTGCGCAAGACACGCAAGGTGGGGCTGGGCCAGCTGGCGCTCAGGGGCCGCGAATATGTCGTGAGCCTCAAGCCGTGCGGACGCGGACTGGTGCTGGAGACGCTGCGCTACGCCGACGAGGTGAACAAGGCGGCCAGCTATTTCCGCGACATCGGCGACGCCAAACCTGACGAGGATCTGCTCGATCTCGCCACCTCACTAATCGAGAAGAAATCAGGCAAGTTCGATGCATCCGATTTCCATGATCGCTACGTCGATGCGCTGCGCGACCTGATCGCCCGCAAGCGCAAGTCGAAGTCCGGCAAGGTCAGCCTCGACACGGATGACGACCGGCCGGCGAAAGGCGGATCGAACGTTATTGACCTGATGGCGGCACTCAGGAAGTCGCTCGACAAGCCGGGCGCTGCAACTCCGGCCAAGAAGGCCGCCTCACGCAAGCCGGCGGCAACGAAGGCGGCGGCGAAACCGACCGCGAAGAAGCCGGCTCCACGCGCCCGCAAGAGCGCGTGATGGCCCGCGCCGATCCGCTGGCGACCTACAACGCGAAGCGTGACTTCAAGCGGACGAAGGAACCGAAAGGCGATCCCACGGGAACGGCCGCCGGCAATCTTTTCGTCGTGCAGAAGCATGATGCCACCCGCCTCCACTGGGATTTCCGGCTGGAGATGGACGGCGTTCTCAAAAGCTGGGCGGTGACGCGCGGTCCTTCCGCCGATCCGGACGACAAGAGGCTGGCGGTGAGGACCGAGGACCACCCGATGGCCTATGCCGCCTTCGAGGGCACGATCCCCAAGGGCGAATATGGCGGCGGCACGGTCATGCTGTGGGACGTCGGCACATGGTCCCCTGTGGGCGGCAAAGATCCGGCCAAGACGATCGAGGACGGTCACGTCCATGTCGTCCTGCATGGCCAGCGGATGCGGGGCGAATGGCTGCTGGTGCGGATGAAGCCGCGCCCCGGTGAGAAGCGCGAGAACTGGCTGCTGTGGAAGGTCGCGGACGATCATGCCGGCGCGTCGATCGATTTGGTCGGCACCGGGCTTACTTCGGTCGAGACGGGTCGCAGCATGGCGGAAATCCTGCGCGGTGGTGATCCGGTGTGGCATTCGGATACAGCCGAAGCGAAACGGGATAAGACCGCCGCGAATGCGCCGGGCAAGGCACCTCCGAAGCCAAAACGCGCGCGTAGAGGCAGGAGATCGGGCAGGCCGCCGGCTTTCCAGTCAGTGCAGTTGGCGACACTCGCCGATACGGTGCCGGGTGGCAGCGGCTGGATCCATGAGGTGAAGTTCGACGGCTATCGTGCGTTGCTCGCCTGTGGTGACAGTGCAGCCAAGGCCTATACCCGCAGCGGGCTCGACTGGTCGGATCGCTTTGCAACAATCGTTACCGCAGCACGCGATCTCGCCCCGCACGGCGCACTGATCGATGGCGAGGTTGTGGCACTCGACAAAGCGGGGCGACCCAGCTTCTCGGCGCTCCAGGCCGCGCTGCAGGATAGCGGCGAACTTCATTACTTTGCCTTCGATCTGCTGGAGGAAGGCGGCGAGGATCTGCGCGATCTGGGGCAGGTCGAGCGCAAGGCGCGACTGTCGGCCCTGCTGGAGGGCGTATCGCCGCCGATCCACTATACGGAGCATGTCGAGAAAGGCGGCGAGGCGCTGTTCGATCGGCTGTGCCGCGATGGCTATGAGGGGATCGTCTCCAAGGCCGCCGACGCGCCCTATCGCGGGCGGCGAACGCGAAGTTGGTTGAAGGTGAAATGCACCCGCCGACAGGAGTTCGTGATCCTGGGCTATCTGGAAAGCGGCAAAGCGGGGCGCGATCTGCAGTCGCTTCTGGTGGGTGTGCAGGACGGCAAGCGTTTGCGTTACGCCGGGAAGGTCGGCACCGGCTTCAATGCTGATACCCGCGAGAGACTGCTGGCGCGGCTGAAGCCGCTGGCCCGTAAGACCCCGCCGGCCGAGGTGCCCAAAGCTGCCGCGCGTGGCGCGCATTGGGTCACGCCCAAGCTTGTAGCTGAAGTCGCATTCGCCGAATTCACCGCCGAGAATGTGTTGCGCCACGCCAGTTTTCTGGGGCTGCGCGAGGATAAGGCGGCTGCGGATGTCACGCGCGAGACGCCGGTTCCCTCAAAGGCCCCAGGCACGGCGGACAAGCCCTTCGGCATCGTCATCTCCCACCCCGATCGGGTCGTGTTTCCCGACAGCGGCCACACCAAGGGCGATCTCGCCACTTATTATGCCGCCATCGCCGAACCGATGCTGCGCTGGCTCGGCAACCGCCCCGTCAGCCTCGTTAGATGCCCGCAGGGGCGCGGACGACATTGCTTCTTCCAGAAGCACGATGGCGGCAGCTTCGGCGGCAAGGTTTCCACCGTCGCGATCCGCGAAAAGAAGGGCGGCGAGGAAGAGTATCTCGTCGTCGATAACGGGGCCGCGCTGCTGACCTGCGTGCAGATGGGGACGATCGAGTTTCACGGCTGGGGCTCGCCTGCGAGCGCTGTCGAACACCCCGACCGTCTGGTGTTCGATCTCGATCCCGACGAGGGCCTGGGCTTCGTGACGGTACGTGATGCAGCCGTGCTGCTCCGCGATCAGTTGGCCGAACTGGGTTTACAGAGCTGGCCGATGGCTTCGGGCGGTAAGGGCGTGCACATCATCGTGCCGCTGGACGGCGGCAGCGACTGGCCAGTGGTGAAAGATTTCGCCAGCCGCTTCTCCCGCGCGCTCGGGCAAGCCTTCCCAAGCATATTTACCGCCAACATGCGCAAGGCTAATCGCAAGGGCCGTATTTTCCTCGACTGGCTGCGCAACGAGCGTGGCGCGACAGCGGTGCTGCCTTTTTCGGTGCGAGCACGGGAACGGCCGACTGTCGCGGCTCCGATAACGTGGGACGAACTCGCCCGGCTGAATGACGCGCGACCCTACACGATCGACGATATCGAATTGCTGCTCGAACGCACTGGCGCGAGGCAGTTCACGGATTGGTGCGCGATCTCGCAGGCGCTTCCGGAAATTTAACCCCTCAGCACGTAGCCCCCTCACCTGCCGCCCTCATTCCAAGTGGGTCGGCAGAAGGTCGATTTTCGCAAGATCGTCCAGCCAAAGTGCGTTCGCTAGGAAGCAACCGATCACCGAACTTTGCCCGATTTGGGGCGGGATTGGGTAACACCAAAACCACACCCCGATTTAGGCATCATCCATCTGATAAATATATAGAAATACGCCTTCGTCAGAGGCCTTCGTAATGCGGGGGTCACAGGTTCGAGTCCTGTAAGCGGCACCATCCATTCTCATATTCACCGACTTGGTGGCGGTCTCTTGGCTCGAGCCAAATTCCTCCCGCTTTTCCGGGACTTTGCCGAGGCAGGTGGCTGTCGCGCGTGTCGCGAGACCGTTTTGACCCGGCGTTGCGCGGCCAATCCGGCCAGAGTCTCTGAGCGCCGTTTCCGTGACCCGTGGAGAAAGGTCTCAGCTGAAGACCGTGAGCCAAACGGAACGAAGAAGACCGCGCATATAGCGCGGCCTTCACCCGATGGTCGTGACGTTCAGCTGAAGCCGAGCGTCTTCCTTTGCTCACGCCAGTCCATCGGCATCTCTGGAACGCGTAGCAGCCTGCGGGCCGAGAGCGAGCGCGGTTGGCGTCCTTCAACGATGGCGCTGACGATGTCAGGCGCGAGCGTGTGCAAGCGGGCATGGCGCGCCAGCTCGTTGCGCTCGAGCCGCGGGATGGTCGATCCACCTTCCACCAACGTGCGGTGTGCCTGCTCAGCGCGAACGATCAGTTTCACCAGAGCAGCATCGACAAGCGCCGGCGCAGCCGGGTCCCAGGCATCGATAACCATCCGCATTTCTAGACCGCAACGCGTCAGCTTCGCGGGGATAGTCAGTACGATCGGAGGAGCATCTTCCTCTGCTGGAACGGCGCCCAGTTCCAAAAGCAACTTGTCTCGCGCGACGCTTATCTGAATCGCCGCCTCGCTGATGGTAACTTCTGTCCTGATCGCCAGCAGCGAGGCGCGCAGCTCCGAGGTGGCCATCGCCACCATCGATCCGGCAAGCAGTGCAGCAGCCTCGAGGATGGGAGCCGGTCGGTCCAGCGGCCCAAGTACGTCAAGCAGCTCAGACGAGCGGCTTAGCAAGCGTCGCAGCTTATCTCGCACCGCCTGCTCGACGTCGCTCGCGGGTATTCGCCAGCCATCGGCGGGCATCTTGCGGTCCACGCCGACCTGCGTGAAATAGTAGCGGTAGCGTCGGCTGCCGCGCGTGCTGTGGCTTGGCGTCATCGCCCTGCCCTCGGCATCCTTGATGATGCCAGCCAGCAAGCTGGGACTGGCGGCGCGGCCGCCAACGCGACGGCTGTTTCGATTGTCGGCGAGCAACCGCTGGGCGGCCTCCCACACGTCCCTTTCGACAATACCCTCATGCTCACCCGGAAAGCGCTCGCCGCGGTGTTGGACCTCGCCGATGTAGAGGGGGTTTTTGATCAAATAGCTGAGCGGCCCGGGATAGAAAGCGATTCCACCGACGGCACGCCCGTCCTTGTAGGTACGCGGCTTGGTGCGGATACCTCGCTGTTCGAGCTCCGCGGCCAACGCGCCGATGGAGCCAAGCTCGAGATAGAGTTTGTAGATGGCGCGAACGTCCGCCGCTTCCGCTTCGTTGATCACGAGCTTGCGGCTGCCGAGATCGTAGCCGAGCGGCACCGGTCCGCCCATCCACATGCCCTTGCGCTTGGAGGCGGCCACCTTGTCGCGGATGCGCTCGCCCGTCACCTCTCGCTCGAACTGCGCGAAGCTCAGCAGCACGTTCAGCATCAGCCTGCCCATGCTCGTCGTCGTATTGAACGCCTGCGTCACCGACACAAAGCTGGCATTCGCCCGCTCGAGCACCTCGACGATCTTGGAGAAGTCGGCGAGGCTTCGGGTCAGCCGGTCGACCTTGTAGACGACGATGACGTCGACCTTGCCGGCGGCAATATCGGCAAGCAATTGCTTGAGACCGGGCCGTTCCAAGCTTCCGCCGGAATAGCCGCCATCATCATAAGTGTGGGGCACAGGCGTCCAGCCTTCGTGGCGCTGGCTGGTGATGTAGGCAGCACAGGCCTCGCGCTGGGCATCGAGGCTGTTGAACTCCTGCTCCAATCCCTCCTCCGTCGACTTCCTTGTGTAGATGGCGCAGCGGACCTTGTCCGAGCGAGTTATAGCCGAGGCGGGCTTAGCCATGATTCGCCACTTCCCTGCCCTTCCCGGTAGCGCGCAAGCCGAAGAAGCGCGGTCCTGACCAATTGCTGCCGGTGATGTCGCGCGCAATGTGGGTTAGTGACGTGTAACGACGCTCCTCGAACAGAAAGCCATTGTCCAGCACCAGCACCTGATGTGTTTGGCCGTGCCATTCGCGAACAAGGCGAGCACCTGGTCTGAGGCTTGGCCGAGTAACCTCAGCTCGCATCTTTCCATTCTTTGCCGGGCCCGCCAGGCTGTCGAGCTTGCGACGGATGTCAGGTGCGAGCCCGCCATGTGCTCTCTCCTGCAACCGATAGCCTAGCCTTCGGAGTGGGATCAGCGGCTGTCGCGCTCATTAGCTGAACGAAAGCACCTTTTGGCGAACCGATCTGCGCACACCGAATGTCGCTTTCTGGGCATGCTCGGCAAGAAGCTGCCAGCCGGCATCCCACCCAATAAGTGTACGCCGGATCGACTCCGGCGCTGATCATGACCTAGCGTGGAGGACAAGGGGGGCTAGGCGACGTATGGCGAAGGTCGTTCTGTCAGATCGGGAGGTCGGCCTCATTAAGGGGCTGATCCAGCACAAGGCTTTGAACGATCAGCAGGTGCTGGCGATCTTCAGCTTCCTCGATCGCAACTTCAACCACCGCGAGATCGGAGCAATCCGGAAGGGGACGAAGCCACGCTACGTGGCGATCGCGACCGCTACCGTCGGGGAGGTGGACGCGCTTCTCTACCAGTATGCCAAGCTGGCCGCGCTGGCCGAGCATCTCGGGTTCTATGTGACCACCTACGCCAGCGCGCAGGTTCGCAAGGCCGTCGAGATCTTCAAGACCGCCGTCCTCGTCTACAACAACAACACGCTGTCCACCCGATCCGAGACCTTCATTGTCCTGTCGATCATTGCCTGGACATACCTACTGCACGCGCGACTGACCGAACAGGGCGTGACGCCGGCGTTCAAGAACGCGGACGGCTCACCGGTCATGATCGACGGTCAGGAGAAGCTCTGGGAGCTGGGCTATTGCATCGAGCGGCCGCAGTCGGGGCTGTCAGCAGGTGAGAAGGCCAACCTCAGATACCTGATCGCAATCAGGAACGCGATCGAGCACCGATCCGCCGAGGACGTTAACGATGCGCTGCAAGCGAAGATACAGGCAAACGCGTTGAACTTCCTGCGGTTCGCCAAGGACAACTTCGGCAGCAAGTACGACTTCTCCCACGACCTCGCGTTCGCGATCCAGCTCCAGGCGCTGACCCTGCAGTCCGCGAACGCGCTGAAGGGCGCGGTGCCGGTCGCCAAGGCGGTCGCCGCCGTCAACGCGCTCATCGAGGGGCCGATGTCGCAAGCCGAGTTCGACGACCCCGCTTACTCTTTCCGTGTCTACGTGGTGCCGAAGGTAACGAACAACGCCAAGAAGGCGGACCAGGCTGTGATCTACAGTCCAGTCGGCTCCAACGTGGAGGTGGCGATCAAGCACGTCGAGCGTCCAAAATATCGGATGACGGAGGCTATCAAGAAGCTGCTCGACGACGGCGTGGCCGTTACCACCCATCAGTTTACGCAGGCCTGGAAGCTAAACGACCTGAAGGATCCGGCGAAGGGCCTCGCGGTGCTGTTGGGCGGCCAGTGGTTCTGGTATCAGGAGGGGATCGACCGTATCAGGGGCATTGTGACGGCCTGAAGTCGTCGCGGCCGGAGCGACAATGTCACGCACTTACTGGCAGCTATGCGCGGCAGCGTGTTAAAAGCTGCCAGTCAACTTTGTCCCCAATCTAAGCTGTTCGGAGCGCCTCCCTGGGCTCGACGGAGCGGTCCATTTATTCACATGAACGAATGGCAGGTTTCTGGTGCCGCCTTAAGCTCGTTGAGCGGCCGGGATTGGGTCTTTCCACCACGACGCCGACCCCTCGCGGGTATTGAGCTGGCTTTGCCTTCCAACGAAGACCGGCGCCTCAACCACGACGCATTGCGATTGCCGAGTGATCCTCTGCTTGAACCAGAAGGCCTGCCGCTTTCCGCTCGGAATAGCGATCGACAAGTTGGCTCGCGTGCGGACGCATCAGCACGGTGATCCGCACCAATTCCTCCATTACATCGAGGATCCGGTCATAATAGCTGGACGGCCTCATGCGGCCCGCGTCGTCGAATTCCTTGTAGGCCATCGCCACCGACGACTGGTTCGGGATCGTGAACATACGCATCCAGCGGCCGAGCAGTCGAAGCGTGTTCACTGCGTTGAACGATTGGGAACCGCCCGAGACTTGCATGACCGCAAGCGTGCGCCCCTGCGTTGGGCGCATTCCCTTCATCTCAAGCGGCAGATGGTCAATCTGTGCCTTCATGATTCCGCTGATTTGGCCATGCCGTTCTGGGCTGCACCAGACCTGCCCCTGCGACCACATCGACAGCTCTCGCAACTCATGGACGGCGGGATGATCGTCGCCGGCTACCTGGTCGGGCAGCGGCAGGTCCGACGGATCGAAGATGCGCGTCTCGGCCCCGAAGAACTGGAGCAGACGTGCCGCCTCCTCGACCGCCAAACGTGAGAAGGAGCGCTCACGAAGAGAGCCGTAGAGCAGCAGGATGCGCGGCGGCGGTTGGTCGTCACCGAGACCGAGCGCCGGTTGCCTGATCGCGTAAGCGGGATCGAGCGCGGGAAGATGATCGGGTTCTGCAAGGGCGCGTATGCGGCTCACGCAAATTCCTCTTGAAGGCTGGGGAAGATGATCCCGCTTACGAGATGCGCGGCGACTGCGCCGACGATCTGCGCGATGACGAACGCCGGAACGCAGGATGGTCCGATCCCCGCAAAACTATCGCTCAGCGATCTGGCGACGGTGATGGCGGGGTTGGCGAAGCTGGTCGATGAGGTGAACCAGTAGGCGGCCACGATGTAGAGCGCGACGCTGGCCGGGATGCTGTCCGGCCGCATCCGCATCGTGCCAATGATCGTCGGGATCAGCCCGAATGTGGCGACCGCTTCCCCGGCCCACTGTCCGGGCCCGTAGCGTAGCTTCGTGGAAAGCTGGAGGATCGGCAGGTCGAACATCAGGTGCGCCAGCCACACCCCAAGGATGCCGCCAACAAGTTGCGTAGCGACATAGGCCAGCGCCGTGTCGGTGCGGATATGACCGCGCAGGCGCATGACCAATGTGACGGCCGGGTTCATGTGCGCGCCGGACACTGGACCGAACATCGTGATGAGGACAAACAGGATCGCGCCCGTCGCCAGCGTATTGCCCAGAAGGGCGACGGCCATGTTGCCGCCGGCCAGACGCTCCGCCATGATCCCGGAGCCGACGACGGTCGCGAACAGCATCAGGCAGCCCAGCGCCTCGGCGAAGATCGCGCGCGAACTCACGTCGACTGGATGCGACGGCCGGCAGCGTCGATCACCTGCTCGCCATCCTCCTTCGCGAACGCGCCGAGCTGCTGCGCGGGCATTATGTCCAGCACCGCCTCGGATGGACGGCAGAGCTTCACGCCGAGCGGCGTCACGACCAGCGGCCGGTTGATGAGAATCGGGTGCGCCATCATCGCATCGATGATCGCCTCATCCGGCAAAGCCTCATCGCCGAGGCCGAGGTCGGCATAAGGCGTGCCCTTTTCGCGCAGCAGGGCGCGCGGTGTCAGTCCGGCGCGGTCAATCATGTCGATGAGCAGCCCGCGCGCAGGCGGCGTCTTCAGATATTCGATCACATGCGGCTCGACACCGGCATTCCGGATCAGAGCGAGGGTGTTGCGGGACGTGCCGCACTCAGGATTGTGATAGATGATGATTTCGATCACGCCGTGATCTTTCAGCAGCATATGAGTTCGGCGAGCAGCGGCTCGCACAGGTCAGCTCGGCCTTGGCAACAGTCCTTCGCGAGGAAGGTCATCAGCGCGACTAGCGCCGAGACGTTCGCACGCTGTATCTGCTGACGTCCGCGCTTTTCAGCGCTCACAAGACCAGCCTTCGCCAGCACTGCGAGATGGGTCGAAAAGGTACTCTGGCTCAGACCGCTGGCTTCGACCAATGCGCCGGTCGGCAGTCCGTCGGGCTCATGACGGATCAGCAGCCGGAAGGCGTCGAGGCGCGTCGGATGCGCAAGAGCCGCCAAAGCGGATATCGCCGAACCATTTTCCATACATCGGAATTACCCGATGTTTCTGGTCGCTGCAATATGTATCGGGAATTTCCGATATGATGCCCTTCTGCTAGTCCGCAGGTCGCGTGAATGAACGACCGGTTCCGGGAAGCGGAGAAGCTGCTTTGATGTCCGCATTCGGGTCAAATGAGCGTTCAGATCTCTCGCATATATGCCCTAAATGTCCGAAGGATCGCCTTGATCTCCGGACCATATACAGCAAGTTCCTTATGGGTGGCAGAGTTGATTAAAGTCGATTGTGCCTTACGCAGCCTTGAGTGTCGGCCTCTCGATAGCGTAGGTCCTCGGCGAAAAGCTGGATACGGAGCATCGCTTGCGACCAACTTGTAATGGATGGCTTCAACTCATCGCGACGGCGATGTTAACGAACCCCGCCGGTGTCCTTGGCGCTATCACGCCGGCGATCATAATTGCTCTGACGCTGGAAGCTAACCTTCCACTCACCATCGCGCTGAGGCTCGTCGCCGTCGAGTTCGCGACAATGACCGTGGCAATGATGCTTGTGCCGATAATGATGGGCTGGGTCAGCGATCGCGCCTTCGCCGTCATGGCGATCGTCACGGCGATTGGAGCCCAACTCGCTTTTCTGACCGGTAATATCTCGATCATCATACCGGCACGGGCTGTTCTCGGGCTCGCAGAAGGCGCCCTCTATGGGTTAGCGATCGCGGTGCTCGCACGGACCCCCCGTCCAGACCGAGCATTCGGCATCGTCGTATTCTCGAACCAGATCGTCAGCGCATTGTTGCTCGCATCGGCAACTGGGGCGCACCTGCGATTTCCGCACTTCGGGATCTTCGCGCTGCTCCTGATCTTCCTGCTGCTTACCTCGGCATGCGCGGGCTTCCTGCACAAGATGGAAGAGGAAGGCCAGAAGCGTCCGCCTGTCGTGCTTGGAGACATCCTTTCAATGCTGCCCGGGCTCGCCGGCATCTTTCTTTTGGCCACGGGATTTGGCGCGATCTGGCCGGTTGTCGCGCTGACCGCGCGGGCTCGCGGTATCGGGGACGTCGATCTCGGGTACGTTCTTTCCGTCGCCGGCTTGGCGGGAATCGCTGGTGCGGCTCTCGCGATCCTGTTGGCAGATCGCATCGGTCGCGTGCTCCCACTCGTCGCGGGATCCGCAAGCTTGGCGCTTGCATTCGTCGGAAGCGTCGGCGGGCCGTTCGGGATCGCCGTTCCGGCCATCCTCTTCTTCTGGTCTTTTCTGGTGCCTTACTATCTGGGATCGGCGGCGGAAGCGGATCATTCGGGTCGCGTGGTCGTCCTCGCCGGGGCCATGTTGCCGCTCGGGATCGCCGCCGGTCAGATCTTTGCAGGCTTGTTCGTCGAGGGCGAGGCTTTCGGCCCATTGAGTTCGTCGGCAGCGGCAATGACGGGCTGCGCCATCCTCTGCATGATCCTCCTTCGCCGACGTGCCAAACCCGTTCGCCCCCTGGAGCGGACGAACGGATGACGGTTCAAATTCTCTTTGCCCAACATCTCGCCTGGATGCCGCTCATCGCCGAGCGGATCGACCCGAGCCGATATGCCGGGTCGTTCGCACCGCTGGAGCATGTCGATCTCGATGCCTTCGATGCGGTTGTGCCGTTCGGACTGGCGGATTACGAGATATTATCAACGCGGGCGGATTTGGAAGGTCGCCGCTTCCTGCGCCCTGCGGATGACGTGGTGGCGCTCTGCAACGACAAGCTCGAGTTGGCTCGCCATCTCATTAGAGCGGGCTTCGAACGTCACATCCCCGCCGTAGGCGATGTGGGCGATCTCCCTTTTCCACTGATACGCCGGCCGCGGCGTGACGAGTTCGGGCGCGGCGCCCGGATTTTCCAGGGACCCGCTCCCGCCCATCATGATCCGGCGCTCTTCGATCAGGCTTATGTGCCGGGGGCCGACGAATATGTGCTCCACGCGATCCGGCATCGGGGCCGAATCCGCTTCGCCTGGGCGCTCCATCATCGCATGGCAGGTCCCGGCCTCGTTCGTGGCGGCGCGAACGCACCGATCGAGAGCCGCGAAATCGATCCCCGCCCGGCGCTCGCCGCTTTCGAGCCGATGCTCACGGCCCTCGGTTATTCGGGGACCTGTTCCATCGATTTCAAGATCGCCGGCGACGTGCCCGTCCTTCTGGAGATCAATCCGCGCGTTGGAGGATCGCTGACATTGGGGATCAATGCCTATATCGGCGCCTATCTCGATTGCCTGGCGCCTTGAATCGCGGTCTCAGGCGTCCAGTTTGAGGCGATAGACATAGGCGTCGCCGCGGAAAGTGCCCTCGACATATTCGAGCATCACGCCGCTAAGCGCGTGGGTCTTGCGCTTGATCAGCAAACAGGGAAATGGCTGCTCGAAGCCGAAAATCTCGGCTTCTTCCTGGTTCGGCATTGTCGCTTCGACCGTCTGATCGCACGAAGCTGGGGGCAGGCCTTTGGCAGCGAGCTGGCCGTAGATTGATTGGGTCGGGTCGGCATCGGCAAGGAATGGCGCGGCCTCGAGGCTGTACCAGGCGGATTCGCGCGACAATGGCACATCATCGCCTAGTCGTACCCGGACCAATCGCAGGAATTTAGCCGTCGAAGGAAGACCGAACAGCGACGCGACCGAACGATCTTCCACAATGCGACACTCGAGGACGCGCACTGAGGGTCTGCGGCCCAGCTTTTCCAGTTCTTCCGTGAACCCGCGCAGGCGATCCATACCTGGGCGCAACCGCGCAGCTTCGTTCTGGATGATCGAACCCTGTCGGCCCTGTCCGGCCAGTAACTGCCGTTCACGCAGTATCGCGTAGCTTTGCTGAACTGTCGAGCGACTGATCCCGAGAGCTTCGGCAAGTTTGCGCTCTGGTGGGAGGCTGTCTCCCACCGCGAGTTGCCCACTTTCGATCAACTCGATCAACTGCTCCTCGAGCTGTAGATAGAGCGGTCGGGCCGTGTTGTGATCGAGATGAAGAAGATGCTCCAACGCCCTGACCCTCAGCTGCCAACGCGCATTTCTCGCAAAATGCCGTTCGTATGCTTCCCACATAGGGGAGGATTGGTTCGGTCAGTAGATGCGGAACTGTGAATAATGGTTAACCGGCCAAGTGGAACGCTGGGCGCCGGAATATTGCGGCCGGCGGCGCGTCGCGGAATTTTCGAGTGCAATTCCGCGCATCGACGCGGATCGGCCCGCCTTTCCCCGGATTGAGATACGGCATGGTATTGGTATGGTCAGTCCAGCTTCGATCGAGGATGTTACGGCCCCCATGGAATGACGGACATTCTCGCCACATGGGAGTTGGGATTGCGATACGGGCATGTCGCCATGCTCGATGCGCTCGCCGCGCCCCTTGTCGAAGCGGGCCACACGGTGACGCTTGCGGCGAAGGATTTGGTCACGGTCGCGGCACTGCCGAACCCACGCTTCGCCCGCGTAATACAGGCGCCGCTCTACTTGCGCCGCCCGCCCCGGCGGACCGCGACGATCACCTACGGCCAGGTCATCGCGGATGCCGGCTTCGCCGAGCCGCAGGCGATCGAGGCGCTGGTCAAGGCGTGGCTGGTCCTGTTCGATCTGGCCAAACCCGACATGATCGTGGCCGAACATGCGCCGGTCTCGTTGCTCGCCGCGCATATCGCCGGAATTCCCGTCGTTCGGATAGGGACCGCCTTCTCCGCCCCGCCCGCGATCAGGCCGATGCCCCGGCTGATATCGAGGACGGTCGCGCCTGCCGGCCCGGATGACGACCCCGATCGGGAGATCGATGCCGCGATTGAGGGGACACTGAGTCGATTTGATCGTCCGGCCGTGGGGGGCATCGCCGGATTGCTGGGCCAAAGCATTGAATTTCTGACCTCCTGGCCGGAACTCGATTTTGCGGGGACGCGCGCGGGGCGGGCTTATTACGGGCCGCTGCTCAGCTTCGGCGGCACCGCCCGACCGGCCTGGCCGACCGGCGACGGGCCGCGGACTTTCCTCTATATGCCCTTCGAACATCCCGCTGCGACGGCCTTGATCGAGCTACTGGGCGCGCGCGGATGGCCGGCAATCTGGCATGCGCAAGGCACGCCGCCCCAAGCATTGCCACCCTCTATCCACTATAGTCCGGAACCGGTCGATATCGATGCGATCCTCACGGAAGCGGCGGTTCTGGTGGGTCGCGCGGGGCACGGATTGTCGTCCGCCACGCTGCGGCACGGCGTACCCAGCCTCGTTTTTCCGGACACGCTGGAGGCAGGTCTGGTGGCCTCCTGTCTCATCCGTGCGGCGCTGGCCGTGATGCCGCGGAAGCCGAGCGGCACCGCGATCGCCGAGGGGCTGGACACGCTGACGACCGATCCGCGGATCGCCGCCGCCTGCGCCCAAATACGCCTGCGATATGGCCGCTACGACCCGGTGGCGGCGGCGAAACGCATGGCCGCCGACATCCTCGCAACGACCCGCCCGGCGACGATTTCCTGACGCTTTCGCCAACCGAAGTACGGACCGAATTCGGACCTTTTTTGGTCGTGCTTTTGGATTGGATGATGTATGAAAAATCGGCGGACGGTTTCCGATCCGTTAGGAGCTGTCGACTGCCGTTTCGGCAAGGTCGAAAGCCAGACCCCGTAGCGTTTTGTAGGGAGGACGAATGATGCGGATGCGGCAGATAACGCATTGGATTGTCGGGGCGATGATCGTTGCGGGTACACCGGTGGCGGCCGGCGCCACGATCACCCAGACCTTCTCGAACCGGGCCGACTTCGTGGCGGCGACCAGCGGCGGATCGACCCTGACGTTTAATCTGGGCGCATCGTATGACGCGCCGAGCTACAGCGTCGGCCCGCTCACCATAACCGCGCCCGGCACGAACGTGTACGGTGCGGGGAATCTGGTTTCCACGGAGATCGACAGCAATGCGCTGGTGTTCACGTTCTCCACGCCGATCACGGCGCTCGGCCTGTTCGGCGGCGTCGCGGATGAGAATTTCAACTATATCGATGGAACGCTGTCCATCGCCCTCAATGGCGGGGCCACGGCGTCGCTGACGGCCAAAGGCGGGTCGGCTGCCTATCTGGGTTTCATCAGCGACACGGCCATCAGCCAGGTCACGCTTTCGATCGCCTCGTTCGATGTCAACGCGACGTCGGCGCCATTTGCCACTTTAGAGCAGCAGATCGATGTCGCAGGCGGGCGCGACACGAATGGCGCCGTGCCCGAACCGGCGACCTGGATGATGATGATCGTGGGCTTCGGCTGCGTCGGCGGATCGCTTCGTCGAACGCAGCGGCTGTTGCGGATCGGACAGCCGGCCTGACGGCGTCGGGTTCTTTCCAGGGCCCGAACGAGTGAGGCGGAGCGGGTGAGGAACCCGCTCCGCCTTTTCATTTCCAGTCTCCGAGACGCCCGCCCCGCACCATGCACCGGTCGCGGGCGGCGACGCGTCGTCCGGCTCAGAGCGGGATCAGCTCGTGATTGGCGTTCAGCTGCTGGGGATGATCGTAGAAGGCAACGGCCATCAGTGCCGGATCGCCATTGCCCGTATCGAACGCCGTCATCGACATAGATGTGACGGCTTCCTTGACCTCGCCGACCGTCACGCTGTCGACCATGAAGGCGCCCGCAGCCGCGCTGACGACCACCGATGCGACATCGTGCAGGCCCGAGACGTCGAGACTGGCGCCACCGGCCGTTTCGCTCCGGACCAGAGCACCGCCGGCGTCATAGAATTGGAGCAGCGCGGAATCGCCGGATTCGAAGCGGGCAAAATCGATCTCGAAATTGGTCACGCCGCCGCTGGCGAACTCAAAGCGCAGCGCTTCCGTGCCGCCAATGTCCTGCGGGGTGCTGGTCATGGCGCCCGCCATGCCGGAAACGCCGAGATCGCCGGCCAGCATGTCGCTACCCGAAAGGATACCGGGATTGAGCGTCCCGAAATCGACGGCGCTGTAGGCGGGCGTCGATATCGTATGGTCGGCCGTGTGGGTGATCGTGATGCCGTCCGCCGTCCACGCATCGTGCCACGCATTGGGCTGGGTGCGATTATAGCGTTCGGGCGCGTTGCCGATCGTGCGGGTCAGCGTCTCGATACTGTCGTCGACGAGCACGCCCAGCGGCGCGACAGGATCGGTGATGCCTCCACCCGAGACTGCGACGGACACGGACTCCGTCCGCTCGCCGTCATTCTTGCCGTCGGGCAAGGCCAGCATGTCGAACGTGCCGTCATAAGGACCGCCCGCAGCGACCGTGCGCGTCACCGCGACGCCCGCGCCCGCGCCGAGATCGAGGCCAGCGGTGGGATCGAACGTGATCGTCACCGGGCTCGATGCGGTCGCGCCGCCGGGCAGGACGACATGATAGCCGACCGTGCGCATATCGCCCTCGTCCAGCGGCGTACCGTCGCGATCGATCGAGAAGGTGGCGTGCGTCTCGGCCGAGAGGCTGCCCGCCTTGATCAGGATGCCGGAGTCCAGCAGGCCGTCGCGCACGTCGCGCGCCTCGATCGTCAGCACATTCTCCTGGCCGACGTTGATCGCGCCGGTGAAGTGCAGCACCTTGCTGTAGGCATCCGCGCGCGTTTCGGCGGCGGAAGGCCCGGTGAGGGCGGGATTGTAGATCAGGTCCGAGCCCTGCATGTCGGTCCGGAGGCTGAAGATGTCGCTGCCCGCATCGGGGCCGGCGGCCGGCGTCGCCAGCGTGTTGACGCTCGCAAACGATCCGTCGCTGAGTCGGGCGAGATTCACGCCGTTCAGCATGATCTTGAAATCATCATTATATTCGGACTGCGCGAACTCCATCAGCTCTTCGGAGAAGAAGACGAAGTCGAGCGCGATATCGGTGACGGTGCCGTCCGTATGGCCGGCCATGTCGGTCGGCGTGAAGGTGTAGGTCAGGGATACCGTATCGTCATCGCCGCCCGGCAGGCCGAGATCGGTGCTGAGATCGGTCGGCGCATCCAGTCGCGTGTTCGAAGCGGTGAGGCCACCCGTGAGCTTCTCGCCCGCGACGTCGCCGGATTCGACCACGTAGAGATAGAGCGGCCCGTCACTCGGCACGCCGTCGCGCAGATCGAAGCCGATCGATCCGGCATCGCCCAGCGTCAGATCGCCGGTGCCCGCGTAGCCGTCGGCATCCGCCACGCCGAGCGTCGCTTCCCCGAAGTCGGGCATCTTGTTGACGGCGCCAAGCAGATCCGAGGCATTCGGGAAGTTGCCGCCGCCCGCGCGCTGCGTACCGGGATCGTAGCGCGTCTCGGCCGTGTTGAAGCCGAACGCATCCAGGTGCGACAGTACGCTCGTATTGTTGAAATCGGCGCGGGTGGCGAAGCTGTCGACCTTCTGCGTGCTGAGCACCAGCGCGTCGATATCGAACCCGCTCGCCTTGCCGCCGCTGCCTCCGAAGCCGGAAGCGCTGTCTCCCAGCACCAGCGATTTGATGTCGAAGCCGAGATTGGAGAGATCGGCGCGATAGATGGTCGCGCCGCCATCCGCGGTGAACGCCGCGACCTGCTGGAAGGTGAGGTTGACGGTTTGCGACTTCACGGTGCCGCCGTCGATCAGGTTGGGGCCGGCGAGATCGCTGACATCGCCGGTCGAGAGCACGATGCCCGAGCCGAGCCCGAAGGGATCGCCCGAGAACGTGCCGAAGCCAGCCGAATTTCCCTCGATCGTGAGCGTCCCCTGGCCGAGCGGCGAGAAGCTGCCGCCGAACAGAGCGCTCTTGAGCGTGTCCGCATCGCCGGTCTGGGTGACCCATGAGGCGTCGAGAGGCGACAGATCGGCGGTCAGCGCCGACACGTCGGCGGTCCTCGCCAGGCTCGCCGTCGTCGCGTCGGCGACCAGATCCGCATTGGCGGGCGCCTGCAGCAGATCGGAGAAGTCCGTCCGGTAATCGACATAGTAGGCGTGGAGATCGAAGCCGGTGACGCCGACCAGTTCGGCGATCAGCTCGTCCGCCGCCGGATTGGGGGCGCCGGTGACCGAGATGCCGTCGCGATAGTAAATGAATGTCGAGCCGTCATGCTCCTCGCTCCGGTAGAGGCCCGCGTCGACATGAGTGGAACTCGTCCACAGCGCCAGCTTGTCGGCCGCCTTGTCGAAATCGGTGATGATGGCGCGGTTGTCGTCGGAGACGAGCTCCGAATTGAAGAGCGGCGTGCCATAGCCCGATGCGAAATCGCGGTAGAGCGGCCCGCTGATCGACCCGAGCACGAAGGTGTCGGCCCCCGCCCCGCCGGTCAGGTGATCGATCTCGTTAATATCCGGGATCTGGCCGCGACCATTGTTGGAACCGGCGAGAATGTCGTCGCCGTTTCCGCCGATCAGCGTGTCGTCGCCCGATCCACCGATGAGCACGTCATTGCCGTCGCCGCCGTCGAGATAGTCGTCGCCGCGCAGGCTTTCCGAACCCGTAGCGCGGCCATAGCCGTCGTCGATCGTGAGGTTGAAGCCGAACGCCAGGTCGGTGCCGACGAGGAGGTCGTTATGCGCCGAACCCACGGCCGAGATCCGCTCGATATTCTCGAACGTCACGCTGTCGTTGCCGGAGCTGTAATTGCCCTCGTTCGAGCGGATGCTGTCGACTGTGTCCTGCCCTGTGCCGAGATAGTAGCTGTCGATCACCCAGCCCGTATCGTAGGTGGAGACCGCGCTGATCACCGCATCCGTGGAGTGGCTGTAATCCAGCACGAGCTGATCACCGGCGGCGCGCAGGATGGTCTTCGCCTCGGGATAGGAATCGAGGAACACACGGCCGTAATTGGCGAAGGGTTCGACCACCGTGCCGCCGGGGAAATCCATTCCGCCATTCACATAATCGAGACCGAGGCCCGGCGTGATGACGTCGCTGCCAAAGCCCGTATTGAAGCTGTTGTCGAAACGGCCCGGCTGGGTGACAACATCGTTGCCGTCGCCGGTGAAAACATCACGCAATATCTCGAAATTCCGCGCCGAGCCGCCAGTATCCGGCAGGATCAGGTTGATGCCGGAAAATTCGCTCGTCCCGTCACCACCCGTCAGCGTGACGTCACCGCGATAGCCGCCACCGCCGAAAGCGCCGCTATACCCCGTCGTAATCGAGAGCGTATCGATGCCGAGCCCGCCATCGAGCGAGAACACCGTTGGTGTGGCGGCCTCGGAATAATTGACGAAATCACTGCCCTTGCCCGCGGAGACCCAGTCCGCGCCACTGCCCGCGTCGACATAATCGTCACCACCGCCCGTGCTGATCGTGTCGTTGCCAGTGCCTCCCTGGATCGTGTCCGCGCTGGCGGTGCCGGTAACGCGGATCTGTTCGATATTGTCGAAATTGACGCCGTCCAGCAGCGCGCCGCCCGTCGTCAGCCTCTGGAACGATCCGCTGGTCGCGCCGACATAGGCGAAGCCGCCAGTGACGCCGAGGCCCGTATCGCCGCGCGAATAATCGAGCACCAGCGTGTCGACATCGTTGCCCGGATCGCCCCGTCCGTCGACATAATCGGTGCCGCCGCGCGACAGCCCTGGATCGATCTCGTTGTTGCCGTCGATCCCGAAGATCGGAATGTTGGCATTGCCGATCAGCGTGTCGGCCTTGTCCGATCCGCGCAGATTCTCGATGCCGGTTAGCGTATCGCCCAGTGCGTCGCCGGCGCTGCCGGTCCCGGCGGTGAGATCGACGATCACGCCGAGTGCGGACGAACGATAATCGGCGCGATCGCGGCCCGATCCGCCATTGATCGCGTCGGCGCCCCTGCCGCCGACGATGTCGTCGTCACCGCCGAGCGCCGAGATGCTGTCATCGCCATCGAGGCCGCGGATCACATTGTACTGATCGTCGCCGGTAAGGCTGTCATTCTGGTTCGATCCGTCGAGATCCTCGAATGAATTGAAGACCGACCCGTCGGGCAGCACGTAGCGGACCGTATTGTCGTCGCCATTGCCGTCATGCAGGTTGATCGAGACCCCGCGGCCGGAAACCAGCGCGTAGCTCAGCAGATCGCGTCCCGGCGTGAAGAGCGCGGAGGGATTGTTGATCGTGTCGGCCGAACCATTGCCGTCGATCACATCACCGTCGGCATCGCCATAGACGATGTCGCTGCCCGCGCCCGCATAGATCGTGTCGTGGCCGCCGCCGCCCTCGATCGTGTCGTCGCCGAACCAACCGTCGAGGACGTTGTCCGAAGCGTTGCCGATCAGCACGTCGCCCGCGAACGATCCCTGGACGTTCTCGATGCTGTCGAGCTGGTCGCCCGCCGCGTCACTGAAATAACCACGGCCGGTCGCCAGATCGACGTAGACCAGGCCGTTCGACGTCGCATAGCTGGTGGAGTCGGTGCCGGCGCCGCCGACGAGCAGGTCCGCACCGCCGCCGCCCAGCAGGAAATCGTCCTTCGATCCGCCGTAGATCCGGTCGTCGCCGTCGAGGCCCTCGATCGTGTTCGACTGGTTCGGATTGCCGTGCAGTTCATCGTCGAAGTGCGAGCCGATGAGATATTCGACGCTGTAAAGTACATCGCCCTGCGCCTCGCCACCCGTGCCGACGAAGCCGTCGCGGCCGTTGACCGTGCCCCACTTGAAGGTGACGCCCTCGGCCGAATGTTCGTAGGTGACCTGATCGGTGCCATCGCCGCCGTCGATGATGTCGGCGCCCAACCCACCCTCGAGAACGTCGTCGTCATTGCCGCCGAACAATGTGTCGTTGCCGGCGCCGCCGATCAGATGATCCTCGCCATCGTCGCCATAAAGCTCATCATTGCCGGCGCCGCCTACGACGAGATCGTCTCCGCCATTGCCTTCGAGATGGGCATTCTGCGTCACATCGGCGGCGATCACGATCGTGTCGCGCTCATTGCCCATCTGCGCGTAGATGAACGTCGGCACGTTACCGTCCGAGCCATAATGCTCGTTGATATTGTACGCGGAGACGTCGAGCTGGCCCGGAATCAGGTGGCCCTGATCGTCATAGGCGTTGCGAACCTGGAAGGCTTCGGCGCCGTCCGTGCCATGCTTGCCCTGGATCGAGCGATCGTCGGCGCGCGTCCCCGCATTGATTGCGAGCACGCCGGGCGCGACGCCGCCCGCCGGCCCGAGCGTGGCGAGCCCGAAGCCGGGATCGGTTGCATCGCCATGACAGCCGAAGTTGAACTCCGCGAGCGTCACGTCGGCAATGTCGAACTTGCGCGACACGCTGAATGGCCCGAAGCCGACCTTGGCCTTGACGAATACCTCCACGCCAAGTTCGCCGTGGATCGGATCGAAGATGCAGCCGCCGTCGCCGATCGTGGCGAGATAGAGCTTGCCGTTGCTGTCGGCGCTCGGGAAATAGGCTTCGAGATCGGCGGTCAGGCCGCCGCCCACCTGCGCCGATGCGAAGCCCACGTTGATGCCGGCGGACGCATAGACACCCGCTCCCACAAGGCCCGCCGGAGCATAGTAAGCGAGCTCGTCGCCCACCATCTTCGGCGTCGGCAGCTTGGCGGTGGTGAAGTAGAAGCCGTCCGCGAAATTGCCGGTCGCGATGCCCTTGGTGTCGTAGCCGAAATCGACATCGACCCCGGCCGAGAAATTGCCGCCGAAGAACACGCCGATCGGGCCGATGATCGGGAAGAACTGCTCGTAGCTCGCATCGTAGGTGAGTGCGGGCACGTCATACTGGATCAGCGTCACTGGCGCGCTGCTGCTGTTGAGCAGCAATGGCACGATCGTACCTTCCGGGTCTGTCAGCAGCGGGATTGAAAGGCCCACGGTGTTGAGCGTGTCCACCAGCGGCTGGAGCAGGCCGCCAAGGCCGCTCTTAGGTGCGGGCGGATTGCCGCCGAGCGTGTCGGCCAGCCCGTCAAGGGCGCTGCCGAAGGGATCGTCCGAGGGCGGCGTGTAGTCGGGGCCGGATGCGTCCAGCGCCGCGAAGCCCATTCCCGGAGCGTCGCCCAGCAACGTGATCGAGCCCAGATCGACATGATCGGCCTCGCCGGCGCCCGTGGAATCGTTGATGCCCTTGATGAAGTTGAAGGCGACCGCGAAGGCATTAAGCACGTCCTTGTTCGCGCCGCCCGCCGCCGCCAGATCGAGCAGCGTGATCATGTCGTCGTGACCGACCAGATCGAACACCTGCATCAGGTTGAGCGCGTGGCTGGCGTCATCGATGACCGGCAGCGGCGTCGTCACCGCATCCAGCAGATCGCCGAGCGGAAATTCGCCGAACACGTCGCTGATGAGCGGGCTGAACACGTCGGACAGCCAGTCGACGAAGGAGCCCAGATCCAGCTGGATGTTGGCGAGCTGGATGGTGGGCGTCGCGCCCAGCGCCGAGAGGCCGGAGGACGGATCGAAATCGGTGACGTGATAATTGATGATGAGATCGGTCAGAACCTTCGGGATCAGACTGGTCTCGTCGGTCAGGAGACCGGCAGAAAGGCCCAGATCGAGGTTCGCGTCGCCGCTGATCGATGTGGTGAAGTCCGCCGCCGTCAGCGCGGTCACGTTCTGGCCGTCCGCGAAGTTGATTGCCGCCTTCAGCGCGATTTCGGGCGTGGCGAGCTTGTCGGTCGCATCGATGTCTAGGAAACCGAGATCGCCCTTGCCGTTCAGGTCGAGGCTGCCGTCGATGCCCAGGCTAAGTTCGTCCGTGCCCTTGTCGACGATCGTCAGCGCGTGCGTGCCTTCGGCGTCGAAGCTGAAATTGGCATCGAGCCCCGCCGTGAGCGCATAGCCGGCGCTGCCGTGCAGCTTGATGCCGAGCGCGCTGGATCCGGCTGCCAGGTCGAACTGCTGCGCGGCGGGCGAGAAGTTGTCGCTGGCGCCGATATGGATGAGGACCTTGCCGCCGCTGGCGGTCGCCTCCACCCCATCGAGCGCGTCGAGTGCGCTGGCGATCGCTTCGGCCGATGTGGCGGTGTCGACGCTGTCGATCGCGCCGAGGATGGCCGACTTGATCGTGCTGAAGAATGGAATGGTGCCGGTGATCGCGTCCTGCACGGTGTGCCCGACGAGCGGGACGTCGACACCCAGCGCCTGATCCAGCGCAGTTTCCGTTATGCTGTTGAAAAAGCTGTTGACCTCTGCCCGCAGATCGTCGGTGAGCGTTGACATCGCCTGCCTCCCCCAAATCAAAGCAACATGAACACGACTCGTTATTACGGGTCCATAACCCATCCAAACCAGCAATGTCATTAACCAAACATTCACTCTTCGATACAGCTCTCGGAGAGCCGCGCAGCGCAGTGCCTGGACTCATCCCTTTGTAATAAATCGGTTTCGAGATTCCCCTCGCCGCTTGCACACGAAGGGACGCCCATCCGCGCCGCCTATTTCCGCCATTTTCGGAAACGAGCCATTCACATTCGGCGATTTTGGCTTGGCTTTGGATGGATCGCCAGATAAGCCCGGTTTCGGCCCGATGTGAGGGCCGGGTGGGGTATCGTCAGCGGCCTATGCAACCGGACGCGGAGCGGTGGTGGAGGGGAACAGATTTCGGACGCCCGATCCGGATCGCGTTCGCATGCGGCGTGGCCATCGCCGGCGCGGCGGGCGCCCTCGCCGATCCGGCAGCCGAGCCGGCGCCCGATCCCATCCTGGCTCTCGCCCGTCCCACTCTGTCCGGCGCCGCCTTCGCGGAAGTCGTGTCGACGGCGGTCCTGCGCCATCCCTCGCTGGGGGAAGCGATCGCGAACGAGAAGGCGGCGGCGGGCGCACATCTCGAGGCACGCGCCGCGTTGCTGCCAACCGCCGATGTCTCGCTCTATTCGGCGCGCGTCCTGGCCCGCGGCTTCTCGAATGATCCGGACACAGTCTACGAACGATCGCGGGCCAATAGCCGCACCGACGTCAGCGCGAGCCTGACCCAGACATTGTTCGATTTCGGCGCCACCGCGCAGCGGATAGGTGGTGCGAGCGCAAGGCTGCGTGCCGCCGCCGCCGGGATCGATGTCGCGGCCGATCAGGCAGCCCTGCGGATGGTCGCCGCGTGGTATGACGTTTTCACGTTCCGCGCGCTGATCGTGCTGGCGGATCAGCATGTCGCCCGGCAGCAGGGGCTGCGACGCGATCTCGGCGTCAGGATCGAGCGCGGCTATTCGGCGGAGGGCGACCTGCTGCGGGTGGACAGCGCGCTGGCTGAGACCGCCGCGCGCGCCGCCGGCTATCGTCGCCAGCTCGCCAATGCGGAGGCGCGCTTCCAGGAGCTTTCGGGGACGCTTCCTCCGCCGACGCTGGGGCGTGCACCGCCCGCCGCGCCGACGCTGGCGAGCATCGACATGGCGCGCGGCGCAGCAGACCGTCTGCCGATGGTGCGCGCGGCCGAGGAACAGGCGGCCGGCGCCAATGCCGATGCGCGCGCCGCGAAGGCGGATCGCTATCCCAGCCTGTCCGCCGGGGTCGATGCGGGACGCTACGGCGTCTTCGAGGACAGGCGGGATTATGACGTCCGGGCACATATCACCGTGCGGCAGCGTTTTTCGATGGGGCTGATCGCGCGCGCCCGTCAGACCGATGCGCAGGCCGATGCGGCGGCCGCGCGCGCCCAGCGCATCCGCGAGGAAGCCGAACGCGACGCCGCCATCGCATGGACCGACGTCCGCGCGCTGGACGGTCAGATCGCCGCGCTCGAGGCAAGCTATGTCGCCGCGCGCCGCTCGCGCGAGATGCTGGCCGAGAGGTTCCGGCTCGCGCGCGGCACGTTGTTCGATGTACTGGAAGCGGACGATGCCGAGTTCCGGGCCGCGACCGCCTATATCGAAGGGCTCGGGGATCGCGATGCCGCCCAATATGCCCTGCTGTCACGCACGGGGCGCCTGCTGGACACGCTGGGGATCGACGTGGCGGATGCGACACCGCGGGGAGGCAGGCGATGAAGCCGGAAGCGGATGCCGAAAGCCGGAGCCTCGCCTCGTGGATGGCGGCGCCGATGTGGGCCAACAGGGGCCTCTACATCCGCGTGGTCGTCGCCGCGACGATGATCAACCTGTTCGGCCTCGCCAGCTCGATCTTCGCAATGACGGTCTATGACCGCGTCCTGCCGAACAACGCGCTTGCCTCGCTGGTCGGCCTGTCGATCGGGCTCGCGGTGGTGGTCGTCTTCGATTTCCTGCTCCGAGGGCTGCGCGCCTATTTTGTCGACATTGCCGGCGCGAATATCGACCGCGAGATAGGCGAGCGAATGTTCGGCCGGTTGCTCGCGATGCGTCTTGCGCTTCGCAGCGGATCGACCGGCCAACTGACCGGGCTGATGCGCGAACTGGAATCGCTGCGCGATTTCTTCGCCTCGGCAACGCTGAGCGCGCTCGTCGACGTGCCGTTCATCCTGTTGACGTTGGCGATCATCGCGGTGATCGGCGGGTGGGTGGTGCTCGTTCCGCTCGCGGCGGTGCCGATCGTGATCGCATCCGCCTTGTTCACCCGCCCCACCCTGGAGCGGCTGGCGGGCAAGGCCATGACCGAGGGGATCACCAAGCAGGCGGTGCTGGTCGAAACGATTGGCGGCATCGAGACCGTCAAGGCGAACGGCGCCGGGCCGCTGCTCGCACGCCGCTGGATCGGGGCGATCGATCGGCAAGCCGATCACGCGCTCCGGCAAAGGATGGTGTCCGCGATCGGGATGAACGTGGTCGCGGCCGCCAATACGCTGAGTTATGCGGGCGTCGTAATCCTCGGGGTCACGCTGATCGTGGATCACCGGCTGACGATGGGCGCGCTGGTGGCCTCGTCCATGCTCACCAGCCGGGCGGTGAGCCCGCTCGCCCAGATCGCGCAGCTGCTCAGCCGCCTGACGGCGACCCGCACCGCCTATCGCCAGCTGGACGCCTTCATGCGCAAGCCGCTGGAAGGCCCGGAGGGACAAGGACTTCGCCCCGGCGCGATCGCCGGGCGCATCGGCCTGCGGAATGTAGCGTTCACCTATCCAGGCGCTGCCGAGCCTGCGCTGCGCGGCGTGACGTTTTCGATCGAGCCGGGCGAGCGTGTCGCCCTGATCGGGCGCGTCGGCTCCGGCAAGTCGACCATCGCCCGGCTGCTGCTCGGTCTGCACGAGGCGGCCGAGGGCGTGGTCCAGATCGACGGGACCGATATCCGCCAGTTCGATCCCACGGCCCTGCGGCGCAAAATCGGCGCGGCCCTGCAGGAGAGCGTCCTGCTTTCCGGTACGATCCGCGAGAATATCCTGCTCGACCGATCCGATATCGATGAGGAGGAGATGCTGCGTGCCGCCCGCCTGTCCGGCACGCACGATCATATCGGCAGCATCGCCAACGGCTATGATCTGAAGCTGACCGATCGGGGCGAAGGGCTTTCGGGGGGCCAGCGCCAGTCGATCGCGCTGGCCCGCGCGCTGGCCGGCCGCCCCTCCCTTATTATTTTCGACGAGCCGACCAGCGCGATGGACGGGCCGGGCGAGGCGCAGCTGATCGATCGGCTCGTGGATGAGGTCGCCGGACGCACCATGATCCTGATCACGCACCGCCCCGCTTTGATGCGGCTGGCGACGCGGATCATCGTGATGGAAGCGGGCCGCGTGATCGTCGATGGCCCCCGCGACGACGTGCTGGCGCGGCAGCGCGCGGCGGCCGCCGGCGGGGGGGCGGAGGCCGGCCCTCAAGGCGTGGCGGCCGCCTGATGTCCACCGCACCCCACTCTCTCGAGGACCTGGCGATACGTTTTCATCCGTCGCAGGCGTCCCGCATCCTGCTCTGGAGCATCGTCGGCTTCTTCGTGGTGGCGCTGGGCTGGGCGACGTTCACCAGGCTCGATCGGACGGTCCATGGCGTCGGTCGGGTCGTGCCGACCGCGCAATTGCAGGTCGTCTCCAATCTGGAAGGCGGGGTGGTCGAGAAGATCCTCGTCAAGGCGGGCGATCGCGTGAAGGCGATGCAGCCGCTCATCCGCCTGGATCGCACCGCCACCGGCGCCGAGTTCGGCAGCGGAGAGGCGGCCGTCCAGGCGCTGACCGCCAAGGTCGCCCGGCTGGAAGGCGAGGTCGGAGGGCATCCACCGCTATTCCCGGCAGACGCGGCCGAGGCGGTCGGTATCGAGGAGGCGCTCTACCGTTCGCGGCAGGCCGATCTCGCGAGCCTCTCGGCGGCGGGCGAGGCGCGCATCGCGCAGGCCCAGCGCGCGGTCGCCGAGGCCGAGGCGACCCTCGCCTCCAAGAGCGCGGCACGGGATGCGGCCAGATCGGAGGCGGATCTGATACGCCCGCTCGTGCTGCGGGGGATCGAGCCGCGCCTGTCCCTCGTCCAGGCGGAAAACCAGCTTGCGATCACCGCCGCCGACGCGAATGCGGCGGCGGCGGCGTTGGCCCGCGCGCGCGCCGGCGTCGCCGAAGCGCGCGCCACACTCACGCAAACCCGACAGGACTGGCGCGCGAAAGCGGCGGAGGATCTCGCCTCCGCGCGCGCCGATCTGGCGGCACGACGCCGGCAATTGCCCGCGCTCTCGGATAAGATGAGGCGGACGGAGGTCCGCGCGCCGCTCGCGGGACGGGTCAATCGGGTCATGGTCGCCACGGTCGGCGGATCGGTGCGGCCCGGCGATCCGCTGGTCGAAATCGTGCCCGAAGATGGCGCGCTCACCGTAGAGGTTCAGGTCCGACCTGAAGACATTGCGTTCGTCGCGGTAGGGCAGCCAGCGCGCGTCAAAATCAGCGCCTATGATTATGCGATCTATGGCGCAATAGACGGCCGTGTCGTCAATATCTCGCCCGATGCGGTCGCCAACGAGAAAACGGGCGAAATCCATTACGAGGTTCGCGTCCAGACGCACGGACAATTGACCGATGCGGACGGCAGACCGCTGCCGATTGGGCCAGGAATGGTTTCCGATGTAAGCCTGATCGGCGACAAACGTTCGGTGCTGTCTTATGTACTGACGCCTATTACACGATTGCGCGAAAACGCGTTTCAGGAGCGGTGATCGATCCGAACATTTTCGTATTCACACAGTTGGTCGCATCAGCCCCGCGACTTAAATATGCGGAAGAAGCGGCGGCTCGATCAGGTACGAGCCTCCGAATTTGTCGAGACCGGTCTGTTCAAACGAGCGTCCAAACAGATGAAAGCGCTTGCCGCCGCCTCTCATCGCTACCCTGATGTAGGACGCGCGACTCCTCGCAAGCGTTCGCGCAAGGGAACGTCATGGTCGGGTCTGGGTCACGCCAGCTTCGACAATCACGCTCTCGCCAGGATGTCACGCGATGACCTGACGAGTGCCGCGCCGATCGAGCGATTTCTGAACTGGATGGCGAACAAGCCGCCCGATTTCCATGCCCACCCGGTCGAAGCGGTAGGTCCGGGGAATTGTCTGCGCCGAGGTACGCAGCTGGCTCCACAAAAGGATGAGCCAAGCGTACGATGTCGGCCGCTCGCTGGACTGCGGCGGTGTGTCTTATGGATCCGGTCGGGCGAACGTCCCAATTGCAATGCGCGTGTGTGGATCGCGAATAGACCCACAGTTCACCCAGTGCTCTCCGCCAGCGGATCGTGCCGCCGCCATCCTCTCTAGCGAGGCGCTGCACGATCAGGTCCCGCAATTCAGCCGCTTTCACGTAACACTTTCCCTGCGGCGCAGGACCATGTCCCCTTAGCGCCGCGAGCAGCTGCGCTTAGCGGCGCGGGTCACCTCGGTGAATAGCCAAGCTCTGCCAGTCGTGCGCGACGCTTGAGCACACGCACGACGAGATCGAGGACCTTGATGCCAAAGATGGCCAGCAGGAGGCAGATGACGAGGAAGGTCGCTGAATGCGCCAATAAACCGCCGAGTGCTCGACCGACGATCGGTGGTATCACAAAAGCTTCGCCCATGAAGTGAATGGCGTCATTCAGCTTGACAAGGAGAGCCGCGCAGCACGCGATCGCACATATCGCGAGCACGAAGGCGATTACCAACTGGGCCATTTCGCCCAGAATGAGCAGCAGGCCGCGGCCGAATACTTCCTTTGTGGAAGCCGGCTGTGGGCCCGCCTCTGGTTTCAAAACGGTCGAGGCGGGCCTATCGCCCGCACTGGCCGTGTCGATGAGTGGTAGAGGGCGCGGCGCCCCGTCTTGATCGGTCATCGGCGTACCTCAATTGGGTCGACATGATAATGTGCGGGGTGGGCTCCGGTTGCGCCGCGAGCGCTAAGACTGATGCCGATCAGTACACGACGTGGTCGAATGCTAAGTGGCTTAATGAAGCTCATCGCGAGGAGCCGCCCTCGTCCTCATGCGCTGCGCCTCCGAGCCGAAGCTGCCGCACGATTCCGTTGAACGCGGCCGTGCACCCCTGCGCGCGGCCGATATCGTTCTCGCTGGCAGCCGCATCCCAGAACAACGCGAACGGCCAACGTTCGGGACAATGATGGAGCAGGCAGCGGAGCGCTAGACGGACCTCAATGCAGTCCACCCTGCCCTGCGCCGACCGCGTCATCGCAGCACGCAGTATCCGGAGCGAGAGTTCGATGACGATGCGCTGGTGACGCGAGGGCGACCGGCTCACCGGAAGTCACGGGTCTTGACCCGCACGACGTCCTCGGGGTCGGCGCCGGTCCGGAACGGCCGGTAATAGCCGTCCTTGGTGCGCGGCTGCCAACCGGGGTCGCCACGATCGGGTGAGCCGGGGTGCGTCGCACCATCGCCGCGCCCCGGCCGATGCGGGAACGACATCGCGCCGACCTGCGCCAGGAGCACCGTATGATCGACGATTCGCTTGCAGATGACATGGATCACCTCGCCCTCGCGCTGAACGATCCCCCGCATACCGATCATCGACGCCGACATGACGGTGCGCCGCTGCGCCTCGAAGCGGTCCGGCCAGAGAATGCCATTCGCGATGCCAGTCGCATCCTCGATCGTGATGAACAGCACACCCTTGGCCGAGCCGGGCTTCTGGCGAACGAGAATGATCCCGGCGACCTCCACCCGCCGCCCATCCTTGATCCGGGCAAGATCCGCGCAGCAGACGATGCCGCGTCGGGCAAGATCATCCCGCAGGAAGGTTAGCGGATGGGCTCTGAGCGAGAGCTGGGTGGAGCGGTAATCCTCGACCACCTCCCGGCCATCAGTCATTGGCCGGAGGGTCACCACGGGCTCCAGCCCCTCCGAGTTGAACGCCGCCTGACGCGCATCCGCAGCCGCGAACAGCGGCAGCGGCGCTTCGCCGAGCCCCCTCACCTTCCACAAGCCCTGCCGTCGCCCTTCGCCGAGGCTTCCGAACGCGTCCGCCTCGGCGAGCCGCTCGATCGCGACGCGCGGCACACCGGCACGCCGCCAGACCTCCTCGACCGAGCCGTAGGGCGTTTGCCCACGCGCGCCGACGATCGCAGCTCCGTGGAGATTGGCGAGCCCGCGCACCTGCCGCAGACCCAGGCGAACCGCCAGGTAGCGGCCGCTTGTCGGCTCCAGCGTGCAATCCCAGCGGCTCGCATTGATGCAGACCGGGCGGATCTCGACGCCGTGCTCACGCGCATCCCGCACGATCTGCGCCGGTGCGTAGAACCCCATTGGCTGTGCGTTCAGCAGAGCCGCGCAGAAGACGTCGGGATGGTGATGCTTCATCCAGGACGACGCGTACGCGATTTTGGCGAAGCTCGCCGCGTGGCTCTCAGGAAAGCCGTAGGAGCCGAACCCCTCGATCTGCTTGAAGGTCCGCTCGGCGAAATCGCGCGGATATTCGACCGAAGTGGTGACAGTGAGGGCCGGTCAACATATTACACGGCCGCCCTCAATGCCGGCTGGATGACCATCAACGAAGTGCGAGCGCAGGAGGGCCTTCCGCCTGTGCCCGGCGGGGATAGCCACGCGCGACCATGCCGTCGACGAGCTTGTCGTAAAAGTGGCTGACCCCACCCGCCGGTGCCACTCGCGCGATCATCCGGCGTAACCGGCACATGGCATGGCTGGACCATGCGTTGACCGAAGGCGAGATGCTGGTGACGCATCCCGCCGGCACGTTCGTTATCGAGCCGGCGCGTGCGCAACAGCAACGGCTGGCGATCTGATCGATGCTCGACCTATTCGAAGTCCCGCCCGTACCGGGGCTCGCGGCTCAGCCCCACTTCATTACGCGCGAAGAGGAAGAAGCGCTGATTGCGGCCATAGACACTCTGGATCTCACCCCTTTCCGGTTCCAGCAGTGGACGGGCAAGCGGCTCACCCGTAGCTTCGGCTGGAAGTATGATTTCGCGAGTGGCGCGCTGAGCCGCGGAGAGCCGCTGCCGGACTGGCTTCAACCGGTGCGGGAGCGCGCCGAGGCGTTTGCAGGTCTTTTATCCGGAGAGATCACGCAAGCCTTAATGATCCGCTACGATCCTGGTGCCGGGATAGGCTGGCACAAGGATCGGCCAATCTACGAGCATGTCGTCGGGCTTTCTTTAGGAGTTCCCGCGACCATGCGGTTTCGTCGCAAAGAGGAAGACCGCTGGCAGCGTATATCGCTGCCACTGGAGCCGCGCGGGCTCTATCATTTGAGTGGCGAGGTTCGCCATATCTGGGAGCACAGCATCGCGGAGATGGATAGCGGGAAGCGCTACTCGATCACATTCCGCAGCTTCTCGGACAAAGGTCGACGGCTCGCCGCCGCCCCGTGACAGCCGCAAACGGCTGATCTACGATGCGCGGCTTGCGGCGGCCGAGATGCTAGGTCTCGATCAGGTCCCGATCATTCGCATATCCCACCTGACCGAAGAGCAGCTGCGGCTGTTTGCTATCTTCGAGAACAAAGTGACTGAAGAGGCAGAGTGGGACGAAGCCGCTCTGGTTCTGGAATTCGAAGAGCTGAAGCTTACCGAGCCCACCTTCGAGCTGACCGACAGCGGCTTCGAAATTGCTGAGATCGACACCATGGCTGGTCGGGCCCGGACGGCGAAGCTTTCCGACTTCGACAGCACGGCGTTGCCCGACCACGCAAAGCGGTCGGTGACTCGCACCGGCGACCTCTGGCTGTGCGGCCGCCACCGGCTGCTCTGCGGTGACAGCACCGACCCCGCCACGATCCAGCGGCTGATCGGCGAGGCCAAGATCCGTCAGATCCTCACCGACCCGCCCTACAATCTCAAGACCAAGGATTTCTCGTCGACGGGCAAACATGGCGACTTCGCGGCCGACCAAGTCGATCATGATCTCCGTGGCTTTGCCGGCCTTCCTCCTCGGCATCGACCCGACCCGGCGGATCATCGTCATCAGCTATAATCAGGATCTTGCGGCCGACCTCGGGCAGAAGACGCGGCAGGTGATGCTATCAGCTTGGTACCGGCACCTGTTCCCCTCAACCGTGATCAGCAAACGAGCCGCCTCCCTTCAATTTTACACATCGGCTGGCGGCTTCCGGAAGGCGACGTCGATCGAAGGCACGCTGACCGGGCGGGGCGGCGATCTCATCATCCTCGACGATCCGCAGATGCAATTGCGCAAATCCACCTGATGCTGTCTGGCTTGCGTTAGTGGAGGGGGTGAATGGCCGTATTTTGGATCATTGGCGACCAGCTAATTCCTGAAAGCGAGCTTGCAACCAAAGCTCCAGATCTGTTGCGAGCTTCTGCGCCCGTCAGCTCCGGCAGTACGTTTTCGATAGCCGCCCAGTCGAAAACCGGCGTTAGCGCTTCAGCTTCTTTCACGTCTATCCGGCTCGGTAGTTGCTCGCCGCCGGTGAGATCGTTTCCGCCGCTGGCAAGCTGATCACAGCGATAAGCCGCGGTCAGTCGCAGTGGACCGCGACAGAGGAACTGAACTTCGGCCGTTCGTGCCCGGGCGCGTCGATGAGTCGCAGGAGCAGATGACGTGGAATCCTTCGCGCCGTTGAGCCGAAGGTCGACGGGTTCAGGTGCTTCGCGGGCAGCCCTACGCTTTGGTCGGCCGAGAAGATGCTGGTCGACCGCGCGCATTTGCTGACGCTGACCGACGGGATGGCCCGAAACCAGGGCCAGCTCGTCATCCACTATAAGAGGGACATTGAAGCCGTGCCGGTCAATGCCTGCCGCAAGCTTTCGGATTTGCGCTTGGCCATGCTTGCGAGTTTGGCGACGTCGCTTCCACACGCGCCGCGGCGCTACATACTCGATAGCGAGCCGGATCGCATCAAAGTTAGGGCGGGAAAGAGAAGTCGATGAACGAAGAGGTTTGCGCATCTGCGCCTCCGAGAAGAGTGGGCCCAAAACCCCGCCGGAGCGGGGATCCAAATGCGCTCGCCTGCTCGGTCCGCGGACCGTAGTTAGCGTTGGCGCTGGCTCCGAAGAGCCGCCTCGTCTTCTCAGAGCTCACCCGCGAAACACGGATGCGCTGTTTCCGACTTACTGCTGCTGACGATCGTCCGTCAAGGATTTCCGGAGATTGCCGCTCGGCTTCCCTTTTGAGATCGGCTGGAAGAATTTTCTCCCTTTCTGATGCCCTTTGCCACTCTCGTTGAAGGCGCTGTTTACAGAGCCTCTCACGGCTCTAAAGCGTAAATCTGCGCTGTCGTGCGGAACAGTTTTCCCCTTTCTTCCCCTTTTTTAAGGGAAACGGCGCACGAGACTGGTCCGCTCGCGACTGCGTCGCGCACCATCCTCCCAAAGCACCATAAACAAGGGAAACCGGGTAACGTCCGGCGGAACGGCCTTCTCGTGGGAAGCGCGCTTGGGTCCAGCGTGGGGCGCTTTGGGTAGGAAACGGGGCTCGACCCACTGACGTGCTCCCCAAAGCTCTACCAGTCATAACTGGAGTCCGGGGTTGGTATGGTGCCCCTCGGGGCGGTGTTGCACAACCCGCCTGGCAGCATCGG
>NZ_QFOB01000025.1 GCF_003248515.1 Sphingomonas sp. | reverse complement strand
ATGCAAAAGCATTGTGCTGCAAGGGTTTTGAAATTTGCAATACAAAATATGCTTGACAAGATAAAAAAATAAATTAGAACAAGTTGGTGTTTATTTAAATGTGGAGGTTTTTATGGGTGAGGTTTTGCAATTCAAGATCATCAAAAAAAGAAAGCCGTACCGTCGCCGCGCACGGCCTCAGAAAGTCAATCGAACATTTCGCTTTGACCAGGAGAAGTTGGCGCTACTGGAAGACGTGGCGCAACGCAGTGGATTGACCGTATCAGAGTACATCCGCGAACTCACAGATCTTGCTGTACGGGACTGCTGGTTGTTTGAGTCAGCAAAGAACGCATAAAAAACCGAACGGCTGCAACCGATCGGTTTTCAAAGAGGTATTCATATAGGAGTAAAAATATGTCTAAAATCAACGTATCAAATAATGCAGGTGTGTCAACCCCTGTGCCCACGGTTGCGAAACAAGTCAAACCCAAAGCTGGCCAACCGAAAATCAAGAAAATCAACAGCGCGAACATCATCCCATCTAATACCCCCGCATGGAATTGGGTGAACTACATCAACAGTGGCGCGTGTGGTGATTGGGCGAAAGCCAATGGGATGGCGTACAAATGGAATGGGGTGTTCTGGGACACTGTTGACCAGGCCAATGGAACGGCTCTTGCAACCGATTTCTTGTTCAAGCACATGCCCGACAAGGCCACCAATGCGGCGGCTACAGATTGCTTCAAATTTGCCACGAACATGCTTGATCCACTGCCGAAGTTGGATGCAGGCAAGGTTGTCATTGCCTCTAAGAACGGATACGTCCACGTGGAAAAAGACGGGACGATTACGGTTCTGCCAGCGGATAAAAAGCTCGGGCTCACGTTCGGCGTAAACGCCACTGTCAGCACCTCATACAACAAGCGCCACACACCACAACTGGTTCCCGCCAACTCGCTGTTTGGGCGCTTCCTTGCAAGCGCATTGCCTGATCTGGATATTCGTGACCTGGTGCAAGAGCAGTGCGCCTTGACGCTTATTCCTGGTCCCCATCAGCTGGTCTGGTGGTGGGTGGGAACGGGGGGCAATGGTAAAGGGGTGATGTCCTCCATTATTCGTGGCTTCCACCACCGCACGGCGCAAATCTGGCTGGATAAATGTGGCGACCCCCAAGCGCTCGCCAGTTGCGTCAACGCGAGCTTGATCTTCACGCCAGAAGTGACGAATGGGGCGCGCGGTATCAATCAAGAAGCTTTCAAAGCGCTCAGCGGCGGAGATTTGCTGACCGCTAAATTTCTCTATCGTGACATGATTGAGTTCGTTAATACCTCGTGCCACATCGTCAGTTCCAACTATGAGCCAATGATTACCGACGCTACAGATGGTGTGTACCGACGCTTGTGTGTGGTCAAGTGGAACCAACGGCACGGCACGTACGTCAAGATCCCAAACCTTGCCGATCGAATTCTGAAAGAAGAAGCGCACATTGTTCTCGATTGGCTTCTGGAAGGGGTCAGTCGCATTGTTCAACGCGGCGGTTTTATTCCCGAAAGCGAATGGCCCGAAGCAACGAAGGTCTTTAAACAATCCATCCGCAGCAAAAACGACTGCGTAGGAGCTTGGCGTGATTACTGTGGCATCGTACCTGACGCAAGCACATTGACCCCGAAGAGCGAGATCTATAACTCATACGCCAAATTTTCTGAGGGCGATGGCCGTCACGTGCTGAGCCCGCCACAGTTTTGGACGCGCTTTTGGGCCATGCCGGGGTTTGAACGCCCACAGTCTGCGCGGGGCGACACACAGCGTATTGCGGGGGTCCAGGTCAACTGTGTGCGCGCACGCATTCCTGCGGAAATTTCTTGGGAACTTCCCACGGGTGAAATCATTGTCCAACGGCCTATCAAGAGCGCACCGCCAACTGTTGAACCAAAGGCTGCTGACAACGAACCGATGCTGATTACGCTGCCCGACAAGGACTTTTCTGATGACCAGTGGAGCTTTTAATATGTGCACTAATAAAGACATTGAAGAAGCGTTTTGCGCGGCATTCAGTCATCTTTTTGATGACGGTGATGAACTTCTGGAACGGGCGAAGTGGGTTGCACGTGGCTTCTTTTATCTTGACGATCAGAAGGTAGGTGGCAACGCTACCTGGGATGCTCTTATTTTGCAGCGTTATGAATTCAAAGTGGGGCATGGGAAAACCACTCCCGAATTGGACATGCGATTGCTTGAGCTTGTTTACAGTAAGGCCAATCATGGACATGCAATCAATCTTCTGAACAGGTTGAATAAACATTGTGCGCCCAGTGGTGTGGGGTAACTCAAATGCAAAGCAGAACAAGAACAAGCCGCCGAAATGCGGCTTTTTGTTTTTTAAAAAAATGAAATTTCGTTTTCCTTAAAGCTTGACTTTCATTTTTCCGCTCGTTTAATGATTTTACTTTGCGAATGCGGAAGAGATATGAATCAAGATGAAGAGGACTGGTGGGACGATCTTATCGCAGCGGAGCGTTTCGCTGTGTACAAAGTCGGTGGTGACTTAAGAATTCTCTTGCACCACGACTTTGACGACGCAAGCGTGCAACTTCTCACAGTTGATGAAGTTCTTTACCGCATACGGCAAGCACTTGAAAAAGGGGTAAGCATTTCTATCAACTTGGAGACACGGTTATGAGCGCAGCAAACGAATTGAAGCAGGACATTGCGGAGCGGTTTTACGACCAACTTAGAGAGCGCCGGTCCATCTTGGACTACGGCTTTAATGAAAACGAGAAGCCACTGCCCGTCATAGGCGGTTGGCCGATTGGGGCAAGTGGTTACCCATTCAAAGACTTCAATGCACTGCAACTGATGACCGTTGCGCTCGATCGTGGATTCACCAGTCCTATCTACATGAAGTCTGAGCAGATCAAAAAAAATGGCTACTACATCGCCAAAGGCGAAAGCAAAGCCACAAAGATTGAAGGCACCTATAAGCAAGAAGACGGTGAAATCAAGTCCGTGATGTCTGTGTGCTTCAACGGCGATCAGATCAAAAATTTGCCGCTGACCCAGCAAACGTTCGCCTGGCAGGGCAAGGCCGAAAGCCGCGACACATTCTTGGACGAACTGATTGCTAAGACCGGCGCAAAAATCTCGTTCGATCCGATGAACGCACCCTATTACGAGCGCAAGACAGACACTTTGTACATGCGCCCTCAGTCGGAATACACCTCCAAGCATCCGGACGGAAAGAGCGCGTACTACCACGATCTGATGTTCGTTCTGACCGATTGGGCCACGCACCCCAGCCGCTACCAAGGCGTGCAACCGGGTGAGCAGGGCAGCGAACAAGACAGTCAGTACCGCTTAGGGCGCCAACTGGCGCTGTTGCAGATCGCCAGCCGTTTGGGCATGACATACGAACCCGACGACAGCGGTTGGACACAAAACTACATTGACAGCCGGCCCAACTGGCAAGAGTTGCTTCGCGCGGGCAAAGCTGCAGAAGCCATTTTGAAAACCATTGGCGTGCGCGAAATCCAACACGAGCCTGTGCGCTCCAAAGTCTGGAAGCAAGAGACATCACAGGCGTTCCAGCCCACCGTAAAACCCGCCGAGCAGGAGCAAGCTCAACCCGATCCTGTGCAGTCGTTTGTTGACGACAAGATCCAAGTGATCCACGTGGCCGACAAGCCCAGCAAAGAGGTGGGTAAGGCCGTCAAAATTGCAGCGGCTAAAAAACTCAATGGAGCGGCGAAGAAAGAACAAACACTGACAATGTGAGGTGGCAATGAGTAAGCAAGACGAAGCACGGAGCATTGCCGCTGAATACATCATCGAGCAAATGCAACAGGGTGTGATCCCGTGGCGACGGGATTGGAAACAGCACAGTTCGACAGGAGCATTTGGAAGCCTGCCCTACAACTACGCCCGAGGAAACACCTACCACGGCAGCAACGTGATGATGCTGATGATGGCCCAGGCTGCGCGCGGCTTCCAAAGCAACGGGTGGTTGACATTCAATCAGGCCAAAGCCCTGGGCGGAACAGTACGCAAAGGTGAGAAGTCATCTAAGGTCGTGCGTGTCATCAATGTATCTGACAAGCAAGGAAACCCCGTTCTCGATGAGAACGGACGGCAGAAAATTGCACTGATTACATCGGCGGTGTTCAACAGCGAACAGTGCGATGGCTTGCCCATACGTGAGTCAAAAGTACCAAAGCCCGTGGAGTGGAGCCACGAGCAAGCCGAGCGTCTGATGAAAGACAGCGGGGTTACCTACCGCTACGGCGGCAACGCGGCGTACTACACCGTCGCGCAGGACTACGTGCAACTGCCGACCAAAGAACAGTTCCGCACGATGGAAGGGTTCTACGCTACCGCGTTGCATGAGACGGGACACGCCAGCGCCCACCCCACACGATTGGGGCGCGATCTAAGCGGCAAGTTTGGTTCGGAGAAGTACGCAAAAGAAGAGTTGATCGCAGAATGCTTTTCTCTGATCGTGGCCGACCGTTTGGGCTTGTCTGTCGATCAAGACTATGACCCAGGCAACCACATTGCTTACTTGCAGTCGTGGATCAAGGTTCTGAAAAACGACCACTCTTTGATCTTCACGGCGTTTGCCGAGGCCGAAAAGATCGCGACGTACTACAACGTCAAAGAGTACACGCGCAAGGCGTTTGAAATGGAGCGCGACGAAGACGAAGTGCGGCCGTCCAGTGAAGAGTCACCTAAGCCCACCATTCAAGTCGTGCGCCGCCCACAGAAGACTGAAATGGAGGTGGCGTGATGTGGTATGCAAGCGCGAAAGAAACGCAGCGACTTCTTGAAAGCGAGATTGTCCGCCTGTCCGCCGTCTACGACAAGGACGGCAATGCCCCGTCGTTGGAAGGAATGGTTGACCAAATCAAAGAGTTGGCCGGATTGAACTTGCGGTTGAAATTGTTTGAGTCAAAAGTTGAGCGTCATCGCGAGGCATTCGACAACATATCGGGCGACTACAGTGATGTTGAAATCGGCCGTCATCTTTCTTGAGCGGGTCCGTGAGCGTTTCAATCTTCCAAGCGACGCCCAACTCTTTGTTCGGGGCAGTTGGGAAAACCACGCTGTGCGGATGCAATCCGTGAAAGACGATGTGGTGACCTTTGTGCACAACGACACAGGCGCCACTCACACTGTGGCCGCAAGCAAAGTCTATCTGGATGATGGAGAGCGCAGTGTTTCGCTTTCCAGTGTCCTGCGTCAGATGTGCCCTGGGCGGCACGCCAATCATCATCCACAGATGTGAGGGAGCGCATGGACAAGCCAACACTTGCCGATGAAATGACGCTAATTCACAGCGTAAAAGCCAAGGCTGCTGATTACGCGCAAAAGCGCGATGAGGAAGCGTTGAAGATCATGGTGGATGAAGTGTGTAAGCTCACGGGGCTTCGCTTTAGAGCCCGTTTACTTGGGCAGGCCACTTCAAAAAGCGCTTTGGAGGTGCAGGAACTGTGCGAAGAGATGACCGATGAAGAGATAGGCCACCAAGTCATCTCACGCAACGGTATTGGATCGAGTGACACCCGCAGATCGTTCCCAAAAGAGTTCGGTGATTTGCTGGACATGAGTATTCCGCCCATCATGCCTGTGTTGTGCACCGTTTTTATGGGGCGTCTGTCGGAGCGCTTCGGATTGGGGGATGACGTGGTTGCATCAGTTCAGCGCGCACGGGTTGATCGCCAACCCATAGAAGTTGCGGCCATTCGGGATGAATACGTGGAGTTCAACGTCAAAGGCGACGATGAGAACCGATGGTACGTTCCAATCAAGGATGTTCTGCTGGAAGGCAACGGTAATGCCATCACCTTGGACAGCGCGCTCGCGCAGATGTCTGTGGGGTTCCAGGCACGGCAAGTGGTGCAGCAGCAATTGATTTTTTAGAGTTTCCGGCTTGACAAAATCTCCCCTTTTGCAATTGTAAGAAAAACACAAGGGGAAACGATGGACAACTTATCTCTTCAAGATGTGCGTGTGCTTGCCAAGCATTCACACCACCACCTCATCACGCATACAGACGAGAACGGTCGAACGGCGTTGCATTGGGCCGTCATCAACAAACGCTTCGATGTCGCCGACGCTTTGCTTGCCCTGGGTGCCAACCCACTGGTCAAAGACAAGTTCGGCAAGACCCCGATGGGGTACACGAACCCTATGGTGTTGTCCGAACGAGACTGGCGGATAAGAACAAGCGTCGTTGTTCAGTTCTGGAAAAAGAATGCCCCGCGTGCGCAGGAGCTGCAGCAGTCGTTCGCTTTAAGCATAAGCCACAACCAGACCATTCATGCGTTGGTTCGCGCTCAGGCAATTCAAATGCGCATGCAATGAGCTTGACAGAAGTCAATAGTGTGGTTGATTGAGGGCATCATCACACACAGGAGATTGTATGCGCACAACTTTAATTTTAATGGCGGTGGCTTTAAGTTTATTCTCGGGCGTTGCCGTGGCTGGATCTACGACTTCATCTCAAAATTTTGGACGCGATCAAGCGTTGTCCCAACGCAACATCCAAGAAGGCGTGGTTCTCATGGTTCGTGAGGTGCGGATTGAAGACCGTTCCAAGGTGAACACCGGAACGTTTGTTGGTGGGGCGGTGGGGACCGCCATTGGTGACCGCGCAAGCCGCAAGAACCGCGACACACGCAACGTTGCCCGTGTTGTTGGCGCAGCAGGTGGTGCGTTGATTGGGGGCGCCACTCAGCGCGCTGCAAGCGGGCACAGAGGCTACGAAATCGTAATCCGCACGCAGGACCGCCGTGGGCGCTCCGAAGTCATCTCAATTGTCCAGGACGCGGATGTGAACGTGCGCCAGGGCCAAAGTGTTCTCATTAGCGGCAGTGGGCGGGACACCCGTGTTGTCCCAATACCCGACGTTTTGACTAGCTCGCGTTGACAAGTCAATCAAGCCTCCATTGGGGGCTTTTTTGATGCAATGAATCCAAAAGCTTAACGGCATGACAAAAGATCGGAGAACAGCTAGCTATATTGGCGATGATTGAATAGATTCATCTCACTGCATCGGGCAGGGGGTTAAAGGAAATCCAATGAGCAATGTCGTTTCCGAAATTGAAAAGCAGCTTGCGGAAGCCATCAGACATCAAGAGTCGCTTCAAGAAAAGCTGCTCAAAGAAGAACGCACGAAGGAGGCTGGCAAATTCTTTGAAAGCCTCACCGCTGGGCTGACAAAATATATCGATTTTTGTCTCAATAAAAGGTGTTGACAATGTTGATTTCTGTGGTTTAGTCAAAATACAGATCAACAAAAGGAGTGTCATATGAACTACATGAAAAAACAATTGGCGAAGTACATCTTGTATGTCGGATTGCCTCTGTTCGTGCTTCACTTCGCCGGAGCGGCGTTTGAAAAAATCGACACCATTGAAACAGCGGTTGGCAACCTACAACACGCAGCAGGGCGGTAAACAATGTTCGGGTGGATGGATCTGGTGGTGGTCAACGCTTTGTCGCTTGCGGCCTTTGCGTTCTACTTCATTGCAGCCATTCGTTACGGTGTGAAGCGCAATTGGAAATCGTCTGTATTGATGGTGGCGTTTTCAACGGTTCCGTGGCTGGTGCTGATCTGTGTCACCCGAATTTGTTTGTACTACTGCATTGATATGTGGGGAGTGTGGATCACCCTGGGCGCGATGAAAATAGCGTTTTGTTGGACGTGCGGAGCGTGCATTGCTTGCGTTCAGTTCCTGCCCATTCGCGGCGCAGCGCTGCCATCTCTGTTTGTTGGGCTCGGTGTTGCGGCCGTGGGCACGGCGTTCTCACTCATTGAATTATTTGGTCGGATTGATCTGTAGGAGGGTCAATGAACTACTCACATTTGGAGAAAAACGAAATACTGTTGTCAAAAGCCATTTCAACGCACTCAGACAACCTTGACGCTTTGCGCTGGTATGTGCGCGTGGCGTGTGAAGATTTCCCCGGCCGTGCGCCACGCATTTGCGAACACGCCATTGGCTCGATGATCCACTTTGGACCCGACAACTTGCATGTGTTGGTTGGAGCGCTCATCAACGCTGGTGAGGAAATGCCGCAAAACGTACTGTGGCTGATGTGCAAAGAGGGGTTTTTAACGGGCGAGGTTGCGCCCCAGGTGGTGGAACTTATGGGGCGTATTTTGAACAGCGACAAGCCGGTTTCTCTGTATGAAGTGGAGTCCACATTGCATGTTGCTCAAATTGTTGGGTGCAAAGATGTTGTTGCATTGTTGAGCGAGTACATGGACGCTCAGCGTGAGAAGCAACGGGAAAATATTTGCAATGCACTGTCAAGCGCAGAGGGGAGGTTTGGTGTTGGTCGCAAGATTTGATTTCAATAAAACATCTTGACTTTGTTTTCGTTTGTGTTTGTATGAATGGATAAATGGGGGTATCTATGGCGCGAAAAACATATTACTTATGGGAGCATGCTTCGGGAGAACTGTTTTGGCAGCCCAAGGGGGTTCATGAATATTTGCTCAAAGGAGACTTGAACCGGCGCTATATGAAGATGGTTGGATGGACGGGGAGGCGGAAGCTCTTCACCAAGTCAGAATTGATAGAAACTAAGGTTGGGAGGGTCAATGAGTAAATCGAAACAGAGAAATCATCGGGTTAAGCCATCGGGCAATTGGGTTCCAAAGACCTGCGGGTATGCAATGTTTTATGAGACGGCTAAATATTACGCGCGTCTGGATGCACGTGCGACAAAGCTTGATAAAACGATGGCGGGAACGTTGCGCGAGTTCATTTGGGCGTTTGTCGAGAACCCTGATTTTGACCGGGATGATTTTTTGAACCTGGGCTGTGAGCCACAAAAGCCGAAGCCTTCAAATCCTAATCATGTGGATGATGTGCGTGGCGAGGGTATTGGGTTTATATCCGACGCTAAGCCGGTTGTCAGTCAGATTGAACAATTGGCTAGCAATTTTGGTATCAGCAAAGCTTCGCTTGTGCGCTACATCCTGCGGAAAAATTTGCAATAGCTAGTTTGGTCGGTTGTTCTTGAATAAGCCCCGTTTCGGGGCTTTTTTATTGGGTCATCCGCCTTGCGGACCGCGCTTATGGTCTACGACGCGCACCACTGCCGCGCCCCTGCGGGCTTCAATCGCTTGCCCGATTTGCCAACATCTCAATAAAAGGTATTGACAATATTAGGATATGTGTTTGATTGAATAAAACGGGGGATAAATTATGAAACCACTCATTGCAATATTCATTTTATTGGCTCCGCTGTTGTCGGTCGCCGAAGAGGCGCGGGGCCGTTTTGTGGTGTCAATGACCATCGTTGAGTCCTGCGTGTTAACCGATCACGGCATTCAAAAATGCACGACAGGAATGCGCGAACCCACCGTCGCCAAGGAAAAATTTGCAATCAAAACCCCGGAAGGATCCGATGAGCGGATCGTCACTGTAGTCACTTACTAAGGAGTCGTATGGATAAAAAATTCAACAAACACGAGACGCAAAAATTCATCAATGCAATCTTGGCTGTGGATCCAAATGGCGTGCGCAGCGCTTTAAAAAACAACGCAGACCCAACACCTGTGTTGAAGACGGATTTGAACGTTTGGCATGCTCAATTGCGGGTGCCGGCCAACGAGGTGGCTCCACACGACACGTGCACTGCTTTGGACAAACACGCCGCACTGCTTACAGACGTTCTGCCACTGGACAACATGCAATCCGTGAAGTGGCTGGGTTTGGCTGGACACGTACCGATCGCATCGGCGGACGCCAATGAAGTGCGTATGGGGCCAAGCTCGTTTTCCAATGCCGTGCTGGCGGCGGTGTTTGACATGTTCACTTCCATCGTTGGGGATCGCCCCGAGGTGGACTCAGACGAGCAAATCGCTGCACTGGCACGTGCCAAAGAAATCATTGATCTGTGTTTGATCCACAAGTGCAACCTGGCTGGGTCCGACGCCAGAGGCATGACCGTCTTGCATTGGTGCTGTGCTTTGTACGACGACAAAGAGCTTGTTGAACGGCTGGTGGCTGTGGGTGGGACGCCGACGATCAAAGACAAGGATGGGTACACATCAATTGACGTTGCCGCGCAATACGGCCATCTCAACTCGTTTGCCGGTTTGAATGTTCGCGAGCAAGAAAAAAAAGACGGCAATCTTGCAACCGCGCCAACACAAGACGATTTGGAAAAGATCGATTGGAGCGAGCTGGAGCCCTGCAACGACTTCATATCCACTCCCCCCAGCCCATCTGCTGCCCCGCTCACTGCGCCAGCCAGCAAACCACCCAGCCGCTTGGCGATGTTCTTCAACGTTCTCCTGGGGCGGACCAGCCCTTTGGACAACGAACACTAATCAACTCGTAAAGGAGACACATATGAAAAATCTATTCTTTGGATTGACCGCAATCCCACTGTTGGCTCTTGGCGCCCAATCTCAGAACGCCGATTTGGGCGCGGTCCTATCGGTGAAACAAACCTGCGCATTCGTCTCAGGCTCAGCCGCCGAATTCCTGCGCTGTGACACATACGAGCAGCCCGATTGCGGCAGCGCATTCTGCGACGGTTTGGGTGGCTTACCCATATCAGTTTCCGTCGAGCGCAACACCGAACAGTTTGACCCCGAAGAGATGCCGTTGTGGTGTGATCGCCAGCAGTGTTACGCCAATACAGGGCCGTTCAAGTTCACTTTGGACTATGAGCGGTTGCGTGCTCTCAATGGATCTAAATAAAACCTATTGACAATATTGGTTCTTATGTTTAGCTGAATTTATTAAATTAACAGGGGGTTTTAATGATTAAAAGCATTGTTTTGGCCGTTTCTTTGGCGCTGGTTCCATTGGTGTCCTCGGCCGCTTCGGTTGGTCCGGTTTTCAAAGTCAACACCGCAGGGGAGAAGAGCGGTGTGCTGACAATTTCCAATGACGGTCCTGATCGTTCGTATCAGATCACTGTTGACGAACTGACCGTTGAAGGCGGTGTGTCCCGCAGAGGGCCATCGGAGAAAATTCGTTTTGCGCCGTCGATTGTCACGGTGAAAAAGGGCGCCACCCAATCCATTCGTTACATCAAGTCCGACCAAGTTGGACGTGAAGAATTTTTCCGCGTGAGCGTGGCCGAACTTCCCACACCTGGGGAGGTTGGGCTAATTAAATTGGTCAAGCAAGACCTGGCGTGGATTTGGCGTTCTCCATCGGCCAAGGCCACCCTCACAGGTCGTTGGATTGGCGGTCGCTTTGAAGTGACCAACACGGGTGACGCCTCGGCACGGTTGGTGTCCCCTTCATCGGGATCCGCAACACGCAGTGGCCTGCTGGGCTATGTCTTGCCCGGTGAAACCCGTTCGTTTGCACTTCCCGATTTCCCGCACGGAGTGGTGTCGGTTGAAGTGAATGGGCAGCGCCAGGACATCAAATGAAAAGATCGGTCATCGCCTTGGCGATGGCTGTCTGCTTTGCACAAACCTCTTGGGCCTCAGACGCAACCATCGCCGCTGTATCCATCAATGGGTCGCTCAAAAGCGACGTTGAAGAACTGCACGTTCGTGACGATGGACAGTTGATGATCGCCAAAGAGCGGTGGGCACAGTGGGGGATCCAGTTGCCCGCATCGTTGTCCGATCGTGACCTGGTGTCGCCATCGGATTTGAACGCCGATGTTCAGTACGACGCAGCCACTCAAAGCTACGACATTCTTGTGCCCGCAAAGTATCTGCCTGCGCGCGACTACAACCCTGTTTCCCGCATGCGTACGGACGTTGGTCCTTCGCCCAAAGGGGTGATGCTGGGTTACGACTACCGCGCGCAGGACAGCGATACGTACGGCTTCACACAGTCGTTGTCGTACGACATTAGATCCAACGTCCTGGGTGGAACGTTCTATGGTGCCGGACAACTCAACGACGACAGCAACGGACTGAGCCACGAACGCTCTTTAACGACGTGGAGTAAGGATCTGTATGCCTCTCAAACTCGCGTGCAGATCGGTGATGTCATCAACGCCACGCCCAACGGTGCGCTGCTGGGCTCGCGCAACATGCTTGGTGTTCGCGTGGGCACCGATCGATCGTTGAGCAACGACGCTTTTTATCCTGTGCCCACATTCAACGGGGTGGCCGACACGCGCTCCACAGCCGAAGTCTTTGTCAACAGCGTGCGTGCGTCCCAACAGCAGTTCCAGCCGGGGCCGTACCAGTTCGCAAGCCTCAATGCGCCGATTGGGTTAAGCACTGTCTCCATGGTGGTGCGCGACGAATTGGGCCGCGAATACTGGACAACACGGCAGTTCTACAGCACGCCCAAAGCCCTTGCCAAGGGGCGCAGCGAATGGGAAGTCTCGGCCGGTTTAATGCGCAACGGAGGGTTGGGCAACGACTACGCAGACCTGGCGTGGAACGCGGTGTACGCGCGTGGTATGTCCGACCGCTGGACCACAACCGCAGCATTCCAGGGCACGGCTAAAGGGCAGTCGGCCATGTGGGGCAATCTGTGGAGCTTCGGACGCTGGGGCGCTGCAACGTTTGATATCGCAACAAGCGGGGACGGGATGGCCGCCACGATTGGATACGAGCGGCGCACCAACGGCTTGTCGTGGTCCGCTTCGCACACTCATGTCACCGACGACTATTGGAACTTCAACCGCGAACGCTCCCGCTTTGCGCTTGAGTCGCAAACCACCTTGGGCGTGGCCTACCGCCAAAATAATTTCAGCGCAGCATTGAACTACAGCGATGTGCGCTATTCCAACCGTTCCACTCAGTTGCTTACCGCTCAGACGCGCTGGCAAATGAACTCCCGCGCCGAACTGTCCGCATTTGCGCAACACGACTTATCGCTGCGCGACACAACATTGAACGTTGGTTTCCGCTACCAATTTGGATCCGGGTCGGCCAGTGTCAGCCACAACGATGGCGAATGGTTTGGACAAGCCAACGGTTCCACCACACTGAAAAACCGCCGGCTGACGTGGAACGCAAGCGCAAGCGCCGGCAATCACTATGTTGCGGGGCGCTGGGATCTGCCGATGTCCACGTTGCTGCTGCAAAACAGCACAACCAGCACTGTGTTTGGAGCCAACGGTGGGGTGTGGATCGGGGAGGGCGGTGTACTGCCAACGTCCAGGCCGTTTGGATCGTACGCGCTCATTCGCGTTCCCAACATGCCCAACGCACGCGTTCAACTCACGGGCAAAAGCGTCACCACCAACGCCCTGGGTGTGGCCGTGGTCCCCAACGTATCTGCATTGTTCGATCAAACAGTGACGGTGGAAGCTTTGAGTCTTCCGTTCGGTGTGCAACTGGACAGCCTGAGCAAGAAAGCCGTGGCCCCGCGTGGGGGCGGGACAAAGCTGCAGTTCGACGTTCTGAGCAACACCACCCGCGAGTACGTGGTTGTGCGCAATGGGGTTCCGATCGATATGGCCAATGTTGTGGGCAAGCAAACCGTTGTTGGGACACGTGGAGCGTTGGTTCTTGAAGCTCCCTTGGTTGGGGAAGTTCTCACCATTGAAAAGAATGGCAGTCGATGTGCCATCACCATCCCGCAGTCGGGCGAACTGGACAAACCAATTTTGGAATGCAAGGAGGTTTTATGAAAGCGCTTCTCATCGCGTTGCTTTTGTTCTCAGGTTCAGCCTGGGCGGACTGTTCGATCACTCCCAACCAAGACTTTGCTGTCTTGGATCAGGACGGAGGCGTGAACGTGCAATACCTCATCGAATGCGACGAACCCACCGCCGCCACACTGCAAATTGATCCAGGCCAAATGGTTCTGCGGTCAGCAAACAACCACGAAATCCCATTGTCAGCGGCGCTATCCGGAGAAGCGTTGATTGATGAAGTGCCCATCGATGTTGGCGACGCGCCACTGCTGGTCACGATTGAATTCCGAAGTGTGTTGTCCACTTCGGTTCGCTACAAAGCTGCTGGTGTTTACAGCAGTTCTGTGCGTTTGGATCTGAACTATTAGTTTGGGCATTGACAATATGATGTTTTATGTTTTTCTGACCATGATGCAACACTTCAATCACTAAAAAAGGAGAGTAAATGAAAACAGCACTATTAACCGCAGCAACCGCCGCCGCCTTGCTGGCATCGGGATCCACTTTTGCCGCATCAAAGTCCACAACCATGAACTTCTCAATTTCTGTCGCGGCAATATGCGAAATCTCACTTGAGCAGGATTCATTGGAAACAGCAGCCGTGGGCGGCTATTACACAGGTGGGCGCTTTGAAAACAATCTTGGCGTGTTGTGCAGCGAAGATTTGCCGTACATCGTAGAGGCTTCTACCGATGCCAATGGACAGGTCATTGCGACATCGGCCACCTCCGCACGCCAATACCCAGTGACGTTCACGCGTGGAACGGATCCAACGAGCAGCAACTATTTTGGTACGGACGCCAATGGGTTGGCGCACGCCGCCGTGGGAACAGGGGCGTATCAAGCAATTCCATTCGGTTGGTCTTTTGGCTATCTCGATAAAGTACTGGCCCCTGGCACCTACAGCGCAGCGGTGACCTTTACGGTGACGTACTAATTACAAAACAACAATCTCATCAATTTAAGGAGTGCTTACTTATGAAAAAAACACTAATTCTTGCATCAACCGCCGCCGTCGCCTTGCTGGCATCGGGTTCCTCATTCGCCGCAACGAAATCCGCCACCATGAATTTTTCGTTCTCTGTTGCCGCAACATGCGACATCTATCTGACCGTAACCGACAGCATCAATCAAACCGATGTAATTGACAGTGCTGGCGAAGGTTGGTCCGACAACTTGGGGGTTTTATGCAGTGAGGACTTGCCGTACATCGTTGAGGCGTCCACCGATGCCAGTGGACAGGTCATGGCAACATCCGCCACCTCGGCTCGCGAATACCCAGTGACGTTGTATCGCGGTCTGGATACCCGCTCGGCTCCGAAGTTCGGGACGGACGCCAACGGCTTGGCGTTGGCTGGTGTGGGAACCGGTGCGCACCAAGCAATTCCTTTGTCCTATGACTTTGGGCAGCGCGACGCCTACTACGGCTATTACAAGTCGTTGGCGGAAGGTACTTACACCGCGTCCGTAACCTTCACAGTGACGTACTAACCGAGGCATTGCCATGGTGATCCATCAAGGGGCGCAGGTATGCGCCCTTTTTGGTGTCCAGCGATCTTGGTTGGGCGTTTGGTCCGATTGGGCTATCATGGGCTGAACAGGGGACATGGACGACGCTATGAAGATGACGCCGGAGCTTGCGCAGGATCTTGTGCGGCTGCAACCTTTGATGGATAAGGCCAATGAGCCAGGTGCCGACGCTCAAACAGTGGCGGCGGCGTTTGCGGCCGCTCAGGTGGTTGTGCGCGCCCACAACCAGCAGTTTGCTGAGTATTTCGCCGGACGTTTGAATGGTGTTGCGCTCACCTTCAACCGTGGCGAGTTCAACTATTCATTCAAGGACGCGGCAGACGCAGCGCACGCGTTTACCATGTTGTCGATACAGCAAGTCAATGACCCGAAGTCCAAGGCGATATCAGGCGGTGTTGTCAACTTGCTTCTCAGGGACATGAAGTACAAATCCAGCTTTGAAAGCGATGAGGCGTACCTGTCGGCCATCTTGATGATTGCGCAGTCGATGCACTCATATCGTGTGTCGATTTTCAATCAATTTGTGGACGAAGGCAGGCAAGCACAGCGCGCTACGTTCTGGCGCTACTTCGTTATTGGTGCCATCACTGTTGGTATTGCTTACCTCATTCTCGGATAGACCACTGTGAAGGCGTGAAGATTAGTGGTGCGTCAAATCACCGTGATAACTTCTTTGTACCGACACATACGCTGGATTGAAAAGGGCGCTAAAGAGCGCCCTTTTCATTGACCTTGACAAAATTGGGATCCATGTTTGATTGGTTGATCGAACAATTTAGGGGGTCCAAAATGTCTGAACTGATCAAGTCCGTATCCATTGAAGCTGTTCTTATGCGCCACGATGTGGTGCGTCAGCGCTTTGAAGCAATGATCCAATCCATCGAGTCCTTTGTTGAAGAAGCAAAGGCCATGGAATTGCATGTGCCGGTCCAATCGGCGTTGCAAAAGATTGACTACTGTTCGCTGGAGCCGATGGGCGCTGTCCGTGCTGAATTCGACCGCGCAATGACACGCGCTGGGTGGTGGCATGTACTGAAAGGAACAGGCCTGTACGATTGCATGTCCAGCACACGCCGCGCGCAGTGGTCCGACACACTCAACTCAAAACATTCCGATGTGCCGGCGTTCACCCTTGACACGGTTGTATCAACGTTCGACACGTTGATTGGCGAACGCACGGCGTTGATGGAGGAGGGCGTTGTTGATGCGTTCCGTGGACTGTCCTGGGATTTCAAATCGCATTTGCCCACACGTCTGGGCAAGAAGATCATCACCACGCACAACACTTACGGAATGAGTACGGTGTTCAAAGATCACGCCCTGCACGATCTCTTGCGGGCCTTCTATCGATACGACGGCAAGCCGCATCCAGACTTTCGCGATCATTGCTCCGTCGAACGCTTTGCAGAGTACATTGACGTGAAGTTGTACAAGAACGGCAACGCTCACATCATTTTCAAACGTCCCGATTTGGTGGACAAACTCAACGCCGTCATTGCACGGCACTACCCCAACGCGCTTCCTGCCCCGAGAACTTGACGGTTGCCGGTTGAAAGCCCGCCGAAGCGGGCTTTTCACTTATTCGCGTGGTTCGTTGTAGCACACCTCAAGCAGCGATCTTTTAAATCCTATTTGATGGCTTAGGGTTTCATAGAACAATGACTTGCCATATTTTTCGTCGTACAGTCCAAAGAACTCATCCCACACCTTGCGGTGTGCATCGTTGATGGTGTTGATGATCGTTCCCACTACATCTTTAAGTCGCGTAAGGGTTGCATCCACTCCGGCTTCCGACATCACGAACTCAATGTTCTCTTGAGTGATTTCCCCTCTCAAAACATAGCTTTCAAAAATTGATGAGGGGTTCATCGAAAAGGCCAGGAAAGGGATGACATGCTCGCCGGAGCCATCTTCCAACGTGTGGTACGGATTGACCACGTGGCTGTCCACTCGCAATTGCATATAAGTTGGATCCTTCATGTTGGCGTAAAAAGCCAAATCTTGAACCTCGCGTGATCCCACAACCGCCAGAGCGTAGTTAAAGCGTGCAATCAGCCTGAGCAACACCAACGCTGCGACTGTGTTGCCGGCGTCCGATGCAGGGCTCGCGAGTTTGGATATCGCCTCGTAGTGCCCGCCCAAAGCCAGTGTGTATGCGTTTTCGTAATGATTGGAGGCACTGGCAAAAACTCTATCGGGGTCGTTGGTCAGTTCCCTGGGTTCATCATTCAAGCGCAGATCGTACGTTTCCCGTATATCAAAATACGGTCGGCCGTCTGAGTAACGGCTGTGGAAAAGAAATCGGCACAATCGATCTAGCTGGATGTGACGTGCACGCACTCTCGACAAATCCTCAGTCAGATACACAATGCCCCCGCTTCCATTATTGAAGATTGCATTCTAACACCTGAATTTCGGGAGGTGGATGTCAAGAAAAGAGCTTGACAATACTGCACCTTGTGTTTGATTGAATTTATTGCAATCAAATTGAAGGGGGTGGATATTGTGATGAATAAAATATTGGTTATGGCGGCAAGATTGATGCGCGGCATGGCCCGCTCTGCTGGTACAAGTGGCGAACCTGAGTTGGATTATTTATTGTCTCCTGGAAATCGTCTTTCTCATGCCATTAGCAGCGGTGACGCAGAGACTTTCAAGTCTTTGGTGGGGGATGATCCAAGTCTTGCTAAGCAGCACACATTTCACAGGCGCCCAATCTCAATTGATCGGGGGGCAGTCATAAATACTCTCAGCCACATTGTTGAGTGCGGACAACAAGAAGAGCTTCTCAATGCGTGTAAGGAGATGATCCTGTTCGCGCTTGAATGCGGAGCCGATATCAACGCACGGGGCGATTACGGTTTGACCCCACTGGAACTGGCCATCTACAGCTACAGCTTTAGATTGATCCCATTTCTCATTGAACACGGAGCGCGTCCCGTCAAAGGTTGGAGGGTGGATACGATGACCGCTGCAAACATTGTTTCGGTTTTTCAAAGGTTCAACGGTGGTCCCCTAAAGGTTGAAGGAACAGAATTGCAGAACATCATTGACGGATTGTCCTCGTTCGAGGCCATCGAGGCCAAAACGCAGAAAAACACTTTGTTGCGTGAGCTAGGTATTGCGGCGGGTGACGTTGAAAACAGGCCGCGTCGGCTCATGTGAGACGTGAAAACCCTGCTTTGGCAGGGTTTATATTTGAAGGCTTGACAATATTCCAATTATTGTTTTGATGTTTGCAATAAAGCAATGAATGTGGGGGTGGTATGTATATTGGATCAAATTTGAAAAATGTTCAGGATGTTATTGCTTCGGGGCGCAACATTCATGAGCGCAGTGGGATAACTCAAAGCACTGCTTTGCACCGCGTTGTTGATGAAAAGTTTTACGAGCCTGGTGTTGTCACCGCACTGGTCAACGCCGGATTGGATCCTAACGCCCGTGAAGTCAACCAGCGCACACCGTTGCATTACGCGCGTGACCCCGAGGCCATTGCGGAGCTTATCGAAAGCGGCGCCAACCCCAACCTGGGCGACGTGAACGGCCAGACTCCATTGCACGTCAACTTGTCGAAGGAAAAATCCATCTGCCGCATGCCGCGTGTTCAAGCTCTTTTAGACGGCGGAGCCAATATCAACCACGCCGATAAAAACGGTGTCACACCACTTCTCTTGGCTCTTGAAGCACGTCGGCCCACAGAGTTCATCGAAGCTTTGATAGACGCGGGCGCCGACATCAACGCCGTGAGCAACGACGGGCAGGGCGTGTTGTGTTGGTCTACGGCGGAGGGGGATGTTGAAAACACAACGCTCCTGATCGCGATGGGCGCGGATATCAACGCCGTTTCCAACACCGGTATGAGTGTGTTGAACTACTGTGCACGCTTCCAGCAGTTGGAGTGCGTGAGAGTGTTGTTGGACGCCGGCGCCGATCCCACTATTGCCAACACCGACAACCTCACACCGTTGCACTTTTTGGCCTACGGGCCAACCAATCAGTGGGATCGTGTGATGGGCGAGCGCGCAGGGCGCGCGGAGTTGGTGTCAAAAATGATCGACGCGGGCGCCGACATCAACGCCGTGGACAAGAACGGCAACACCGCACTTCACTTCGCTGCGAAAGGTGAACAAGACAGCGTTGTAAGAACCCTCATTGACCAGGGCGCCACGGTGTCCATCCCTAACCACCAAGGGCTGACTGTCTTGGATGTAGCGAAGCAGCACAGCAAACACACGGCTCAAGGCAAGTCGGTCGATGAGATTGCCAACGGAGAAGGGATGGTGTCGCTGCTCCAAAGCCGCGCTCAGAAGGAAGCCTTGCAGGAAGCCTTGAATATTCAACATGACGCGCCGCAAACCGTATCGCGGTGGCGGCGGATGTGAATCGGGTGAATAAATGTGAGAACACACTCTAATATGGAACAATTTGCGCTCGATTTTCTCCGTGCTACGTATGAAAAAAAGACCCTCAGAATTCAAGAGGGGTCTGTTTCAATAGGTATTGAAGACGTAGAACATAAAATTCGGAAGTTGAGAGAGACTGCAAAAGCTAAGAAAGAAAGATCGGGCTAGACGGTCAGTCTGATCATTAGGTTTGAACCTTCAACATCCCCCTATCTAAAGCTACCGGCGCGCTGGGTTGTGCGGTTCAATTATCCCTGTTGACAATGTTGGGATATCTGTTTGATTGAATGTATGTCAATCAACTAGGGGGTTCTATGTGCGACAGTGAAAATACTTATGACGAAGTGGATGCTGGTGAAGACAAGGATTGGTTGACCGTTGTCGCGTTCAATCCAGCGATGTCTTTTGATGAGGATATCGAGGATGAGTTGGTCATTGAGCAATTGAGTGCGGTTTGCAGAGTTGAATACCTTGATGACGACGGTGACGAGTGCATTGCGTGGTTTGTAGCCATTCGCGACAAAAATGGCTTGCACTTCGATGGCCCCGAGTCCCTTATGCACGACGAGCTGGTGAACGACTATCTGTATCAGTGTGTCTCCGATGCGTTGGAGGAAGCCATCGACTCACAAAAATATGATTTGGGTGACACAGTAGAACATGCGGTTATACCAGTAGCTTTGCGCGACGCCGCGTTGACCTTTGAGATGGTGGACAATGAGTTCGTTCACCAAATTGATGATGCCCACTATGTGTGCAGCGACCGAGACTTGGACCCGGATGACCTGGATGGGCGTCACTTGGACACGCCGGCTCCGTACTATGCTGTTGAACGTAATTCGGACATCTTCATTCCCATTCATTCCCCTGCCGACTTCGTGCGAGTAGCGAACAACCCGGCCGAACAGTTCCAGCGTGCACGCATACAGAACCACATCAATGCGGGTCAAAAGGAGCCTGTAGAGGTGCAGCGTGCGGTTCAAGTGCGCCGCATGTAAGTGTAGGAGAAGCAATATGTGTCCGAGAGACCAGGTGATCATCAATCGCACCGCAGCCAACAACACTCAAGCGCTTTCGGACCCTGGCCTTGTGTCCAGCGATGACACAACTAAGCGTTATAGCAATACATTGAGTGTCGATGAAGTGCTAACAGCCATGAAGGAGTCACACGATCCAATCTGGGATCGCGTCTTCAAACTTGAGCCTTATGAGTTTTCCAGTCTGTGCGCGCATCTGCACAAGCGCGCTTGCGGGCACATCATCTTTTATGCAAAACACGCTCTTGCCCAAGGGCGTGAACGTGACGAACTGGCTAACGCTATGGCGCGTTCGTGCTACCAGTTGATGGGCATGGATGAAGGCTTACGGCCCTTGGACCGTAAGCCTTTGGTAATCCGTGACCTTGAGCCGTTCTTAAGTGCCCTGGCTCGGACAACCCCTGAGCAAAGGCAGCGTGTGGTGCTGGAACGCGCTATTGCCGGTTGTGGGCCCAACCACGGCGTGAAGCGGCGGATGTGAAGGGGTTCTGTTTCAAACTCTACCCAGTCTCACTCCCGTTACAGGGAGTTCCCGGCGTATGTCAACAGGTTTTTTATTTGAGGGATTGACAATGTTGGGATATCTGTTTGATTGAATGTATAACAATCAAATAGGGGGTTTCGTGGCTTGGGATAGAGATTTTGGCTGTTATGACACTCGTGAGGAGGAGTTATTTCAGAAGGCTATGGAGCTAATTTGGGATGCATCCGACGGCGATGTTGAAAGTCCGGAAGAAGATATGGGGCGGTTGATGGGTTTGGGGCTTGATGTTAATCACGTTCCCGAAGAGCTGGGGCCTGACCCACTGTTGTTTCATGCGGTTCGTGCCAAGCAATATGAATTGGCGCAAATGATCATTCTGGCCGGTGCCGATGTGAACGCCTTGGTTAGCTACAGTGATGAGACATGCATTTTTGAATCCATTACAAAAAAAGACACGCGCATGATCGAGATTTTGGCTAAGGCTGGGGCAAATCTTGATGCGCGGAACACTTATGGGGATACGCCGCGTAAGCTCCTACAAGATGAAAATCTATTGGATGTGGTCGAATGTGCATTGGCAGATCAAGAGCGTGGGATTATTCAGTCGGCATTGGATGGCGCTAGCATCAATGGCCAGCGTCAACGCATGTCGCGGCGGATGTGAAGGCGTTCCGTTCCAAACATTACCCAGACGAATGCGGTTGATCTGCGAAGTCGGTGTTGGTTGGCACCCATGTATCTCGTACGCCTGACAAATTTGTTTCGACATCAATGAGAAGTTCCCGGAGATTGGCGTCGCCTGGGAAATACATTGCTGCGGCTCTCTGTGCAAACTTGAATGCTTGATCTATCGATCTTATAAGTTGATCGATCAGTATTGAATTTTCTTCTATCTGGTTTGAATTGTTCACTATTGAGTTGATGAGCGAAGATGACATCTTCAACCTCGTGGAGCTTTGGCTTGCCTGGGAGTCAATGTCCTTTAGTAAAATATTGGGTGATTTGTCAGAGTGAAATCCGAACCTGAGTCGTCCTTGAAGCTGGGTGTACAAGGGCTCAGGTGTGGTAGCGATGATGCGCCAAATTCCCTCATCCACCTGCGCATATTTCAGCGCGTTGTAGTCAAGAGGGGTGATTTCCCCTTGCTGCATCATTTCTATAAGCTCTTGATTAAGCGGGGTGCTGCTGCGCCACGTGCCGAAATTGGTTGCGCATGATGTTGTGATCTTGAAGTCTAGAATGTTTTTCAGATTTCCGGAATTGATGCCATTGAGGATTTCTTGGCCGAGCAGTACTGCTTGTGTTGCTTTGTCTGCACAATTCGTTTGAGTGGTTACGAGATATGCTTGCAAAACAGAGCCGCTTACGCCCCAGGCGTCCGGCTCGGTAAATTGCGTGCGTCCGTCCCTTACGCGATTGTTTGGCTCAATCCGCATGTGTGGGAATTGTGACCAGTGCGCGCCTAGGGTTGCATCTATTCTTTGTTTGCAGTAGTGCGCGCCCTGTTCGCTTATCTCTCCTGTTTCAATGAATTCTTGGTACATATTATTGAAACGGGGATCTTGAAGATCGAGATCCATCAGGGATCGCTGGTAAAAATCAAGTTCCGCAATGTGACTTAAAGGGGTGTTGCAGGGCTCGTGCGACAACAATGATTTGTTGGGCGGATACTTGAGCATGGATGTTTCCAATGCGCACGCCTCAAACAAGTTGCATATTAACTGCATCGAGTTTTCTATGTTTTTTGCGTTCATTGAATGCTTCACTCAGGGCGTACGGTCCGGTTTGAGTTCATCATATCTGACGAAGGGCGAGCATCTGAGGTATGCGGGAGCGATCGTTGCAGCAAACGCATGTCGCGGTGGATGTGAAGGCGTTCAGCAGAGCGCGTTAGTATTCCTACTAACCGGGGTGTAGGATATCCGCCCCCCGTCTCTACCGGCTACGCCCATGGCCCTCGCCAACGCCATCCAAGCCCATCCTGAGCCCGCAGAGGCGCGGTCGCCACTCCTACCGGTCAACGTCACCTGTGGCTTCCCAAGCCCCGCAGAGGACTTCTACGGTGCCGGCGACGGCTTGGACCTCAACCAGCACTGCATCTCCAACCCCGTGGCCACCTTCTTCGCGCAAGCGGACACCGGCACCTCAATGGTGGGCTTTGGGATCCAGCCTGGGGACACCCTGATTGTCGATCGCTCGCGCACGCCCAGGAGCGGGGACATCGTGATGGTGAATTGGGAAGGCGGGTTCACGGTTAAGAAGTTGGTTCAGCGGCGCGGGCGTTTTGAATTGCATTCGTCCGCAGACGACATCCCACCCATCATTGTCCCGCCCGAAATCGAATTGGATGTGTGGGGCGTGGTCACGTGGTCGTTCACTCGACACGCTTGACAATGTTGGCTTCTGTGTTTGCTTGAATGTATTCAAGGCAAATAAAGAGGGCGATATGGAAATATTTGGGTGGATTAAATCAAAGATATTTGGCAATGGCGCATCCGCAGCCGATGCGCTAACAGAAGACGAGGTTCGGACTAAGGCGCGATATGGAACACGACTTGAGGTTGAATCGATGCTGTCGCAGCATCCTCAATGGGCTAACACAGTTTTGGATATTGCCGTTAGCAGTGATCGCTCACCTTTGATATCTATTGCCACAAAATATGGTGGGGTGATCGTTGATCCATTAGTGCTGTATCACGCAATGCAGTACTGCGATGTAGAGACTGCAATCGCATTGGTGGAAAACGGTGCGCCCATCCCGTCAAATATCGAAAGCGCTATTGCAGATGCCCATCGAAAAGCGTGGGCCGGCCCTTTCCGCCGCCTCTTAAAAGCTTTATTTGATCGTCATGACGTGAACGGCATTGACTACGTGCGGCTTGTCAGTGAGTGGCGCGATCAAGACGGATTGCGCGATATGAGCGCCCTGCTGCACGAGTTTGGATACGATTTCACAAAAACACGAAGCATAAATGTTGTGGATTTTTTTCACCGCTCCATCTTGGGTTCTTACGAAGGGGAGCTTTTCGACCTTTTGACCTGGGGGCAGAAAATTGAATTTGAGCATCCCCATTTTGATGATCCGCCTGAGTGCCACAAGGTAAGCAAGTGGGTAATGCTCCACGACAAGGAGATGGCCGAGCTCGAGATTGTTGAACAGACAGCCGCCAACATCACCCAAGCGCTTGCCGACGCCGGCCTGACACAAGATGACACCCCTAAACCGAAAAGAAGGATGTGACTGAGCTTGACAATGTTGGCTTCTGTGTTTGCTTGAATGTGTTAAAGGCAAATTGGGGGTTTAATATGGGGGTGTGTTCATCGTTTAAGTCATATATTCATGTGAAGTCGCTTGAATCATTTATATCTGTTATCGATTTTATTGATCGACTCTTGATTGTTCTGGTTGTTGCGTGCGGTGTAAGAGCAGTTCAATTATTCTTGTCGGTCAAGCCAAAAAAGGCTGGGGACATCTTTCACAGCGCTGTTATGTACAACTCGCATTTCAATAATTCAGCATCGGGCATTCTTAAGTTCGCTTCAAGCGTTGCTGGATTTGAAGTTATACGAGATGCATTCGTGCACAATGCTGCATTTAATCTCGACATCAAGACGACAATTGAGTTGGTTGATTCGGGGCTTTTGGATCAATGTTTTTACGTCGAGGAAATTCTGTTTGAATTGTCTGTGTGGTGCAAATGTCCTGCGGAAATTGAGAGTGTGATTGCAGCCATCATCCGGCGGCGGAGTAAGGTGAGCTACGTGAAAGTGCTTAATCAAGTGACTCGCCCGCCGCTAGAGAATGGGGCGTCAGCCGTCCACCATGTTCTTCGGATCATGCACAAGAATGGCTACGACTTCCACGGCGGTTCTCCTGTAGCACCAGAGACATTCTTTTGCCCAAATCCCAGCCCTGGGTTGATTTCTGATTTGATCGAGTGGGGCGTAAGTGTTGAGCGTCCGACGGAACATGGATTGTCGGAGATGGCCGCACATATCAATTCGGAAATCGATGAAGGCGAACGCCGTATCGCCGAGCGTGACGCTGCAAATATCACCCAAGCACTTGCCGATGCCGGCCTTAAGCAAGATGACGCCCCTAAACCCAAAAGAAGGATGTGATGTCTGTTGCGCAACCATTGATCGGCTTGGTGGATGGGAACAACTTCTACTGTTCCGTTGAGCGCGTATTTGACCCGAAGTTGCGCGGGGTTCCTGTTGTTGTGATGTCGAACAACGATGGGTGCGCCATTGCCCGCAGCGAGGAAGCCAAAGCGCTGGGCGTGACTATGGGCCAACCCATCCATCAAATCCCCGCGCACATCCGCAAGCAAATCGCGTTTCGCTCACCCAACTTTGCTTTGTACGGCGACATCTCCGGACGCATTGCCACGATCTTGACCGACCTGTTTCCACAGGTGGAGGTGTACTCGATCGATGAGAGCTTCGTGTCCTTTGACGGGATCCGCGCCCAGGAGAGGCGGGCGGTTGCCATTGAAGCGCGTGCACGGATCCTGCAATGGGTCGGGGTGCCGTGTTGTGTGGGAATTGGACCCACCAAAACGCTGGCAAAAATGGCTAATAAGATTGCCAAGCGCACACCGCATGGCGTGTGGAACGTTCGCCGCAAAGACCTGGGCGCGTTCCCAATCAATGATGTGTGGGGCGTTGGGAGGAAGTTTGC
>NZ_QFOB01000013.1 GCF_003248515.1 Sphingomonas sp. | reverse complement strand
GATGATCTGCTCCTCGCTGAACCTGGTCTTCTTCACGTCCGTCTCCTCACGAAGCCGGACTCTAGCTCAAACTGGCGGAGTTTCAGGGGAGCACGTCACGACGGAAGCCTTCCGGGCGCCTCGCCCCTCTGGAAAGTCGTCGATGTGAGATCGATCTTTTCCGCGATCGGCCCCGCAAAAATCGCCAACCCGCTGACAAGCCTCAACGAAGTGGGCCTGTACAACGAATATGCCGACGACGCGAATGTCGGACGGTTCAATTTTTCGAACACGACAGACGTTCTCTCGATCTACGGCGAGGCCAATCTCGACACCCGCATCTTTTCGATCCCGCTCAGGGGATCTCTCGGCCTGCGGTATGAAAAGACGAACCAGAAACTGGACGTCCTGAATCGCTTCCGCCCCTATTCTCTCCCGATCGGTTGCCTCTGCGATTTTGCCGAGCGCCGGCTGAAGAACAATTATGGTTACTTCCTGCCTTCCGGCATCCTGATCCTAGAGCCGGCGAGGAACCTGCTTTTCCGCTTTGCCGCCTACAAGACGTATGTGCGTCCGCACCCCCGCCAATTCTCACCGGTCACGTTGACGGGTGTTGTCAACGATACAACCGGCGAAGTCGCCGTGACGCTCGGCAATCCGGATCTGAAACCCTATACCGGCACGTCCCTCGATCTTAGTATGGAATGGTATAATCGGCCTGGCGGCGTCTTCGCCGTCAACCTGTTCCAGAAGCGCTTCAAAGGCCTGATCCAGACCATTCGTGGCGCGGCGCTTTGCCCCACCGATGGCGGAGGCCTAGGCTTTGGAGCGCTCCGGGCCAGCGGCGATCAGTGCATTGCGCCGGAAACTCTCGTGAACGGCGTGCCGTTGATCGTGAACATCACGGGTAACGCTAATTCAGATGCGCCCATTACCGTTCGAGGCATTGAGGTGAACGTTAAGCAGAACCTCGATTTCCTGCCCGGATTCTTAAAGAATTTCGGCGGTGGCGCAAATTATGGGTATACCGATATCAGTGGAACATTCGCGGATGGCCAGACCGCCAGCCTGGCGGGTGTGTCGAAGCACAATTTCAACATCATCGGCTATTATGAAGTCGATCGCTTCGGTTTACGCCTGACGTATAACTATCGCACGCAATACGACGTTCCCGATACGGCAGTGCTGGGCTTCGGCGGAACACAGCGTCGCGTTGCCCCGCGCGGTCAGCTGGATGTATCGGCGACGTTCAACGTGACGGAAGATATCAGCCTCAACCTCAGCGCATTCAACGTTACCAATGCGGTGCGCAAGGAATATCAGGGCATCGAGGCGCAGGCGCGACGGATCGACTATGATGGCCGCACCTTCCGCCTGGCCGTGAACGCAAAGTTCTGAACCGGGGACTGAGCGCTTCAATAGTGGCGTGCCCGCTCACCCGATTTGACGCATAGGCGGCGGATCCGGCGAGCGGGCAGGCCTATGACCGGTTGAAAGGTTGCCATGGCACCAAACCGCAGACAGGCCGTGCGGTGGCTGGGCGCCGCAGCGGCCTGCGCACCATGGCCCGGCATGGCGTTCCCCGCCGCCCCCCGAAACCGATTATCACGGCTTTGCCATGCGCTCGTTCGATGTGGACGGGCGCGCGGCACATCTCGTCTCGCCGGCCCGCCCGCGAGGAGGGGGATGACCTGATAGTCTCGCCCTTGCCCGACACCCCGGCCGGGCCGGTCGGGATCCGGACCTACCACGATCACCGCATCGCGATGGCCTTCGCTCTGGCGGGCCTGCGCCTCCGCGGGCTCACGCTCCTTGATCCGGGCTGCATCGCCAAGACCTATCCCGGCTACTGGCGCATACTGCAGGGACGGGGGGGCCTGCAACCGTCGCCCGCCCTGCCGGCCTGAGCGACATAGCCTGATCGAGGCGCCGGGGGCGACCATCGCGATGCCCTCTCCCGATCGGGAGAGGGCAATCCCTCCACCGCGTATCGGACGATCAGGAAGGCCTCACGCGCGGAATCCCGGACAAGGACCTGCGTGGACCCGACGGCATCGGGCGGAGTGGCGAGGGTGAAGGCATTCCCCTGATCGAGCATGTCGCTGGCCGCCACGGGACCCCCGAATTCGTCGTGCCCGCCATCCGCGCCATGAAGTTGAGGGAGCTTGCAACACGCGCCCCCCTTGCTCGAGTACACTCGTTGAGTGCACTTGGGCCTTGGCTGACCCAAGAAAATGATGGAAAATCAGTACCACGTGGGATGCGTTGACGCCTCCCGTAGGGGTCACCAGCGATTTCAATTATCTGATCGAAACCCGTCGAGCCCCGCCCCCTCATCAGGCGGGCGAAGGCGGATATCCGGCCGGTGACGCATGGCCCGCTCCGCGATAATCATCGGGCGCGCGATCAGGACGGATCGCTCCGGAGACCATTCATGCCCCTGCTCGAACGGCTCGCCCTTTCGCTGCCGCTGGTCCAGGCGCCGATGGCCGGCGTCTCCACGCCGGAAATGGCGGCGGCGGCATCCAATGCCGGCGCGCTGGGATCGATCGGCGTGGGCGCGACCGATGCGGCGGGTGCGCGCGCGATGATCGCGGCGGTGCGGTCGGCCACGGATCGGGCGTTCAACGTCAATCTGTTCGTCCACGCGACACCGAGGGCCGATCCGGCGCGTGAAGCGGCCTGGATCGAAGGTCTCGCCCCCACTTTCGCCGAGTTCGGCGCGGAGCCGCCCAAGGAGCTGCGAACGATTTACCGCAGCTTCGCCGACGATCCGGATATGCTGGCGATGCTTCTGGAGGTGGCGCCTTCGGTGGTGAGCTTCCATTTCGGCCTGCCCTCCCCCTCTGTGATCGCGGCGCTGCGCGCACGAGGCATCGTGCTGCTGGCGACGGCAACCAATCCGGAAGAGGCGCGCGCGATCGAGGCGGCTGGCATTGATGCGATCGTGGCGCAGGGGATCGAGGCGGGCGGCCATCGCGGCATGTTTGACCCCGCGGCGCCGGACGATGCGCTGGGCATGATGGCGCTCACGCGGCTGCTGGTGCGCCAGAGCCGCATCCCCGTGATCGCGGCGGGCGGCATGATGGACGGGGCCGGCATCGCGGCGGCGCTGGATCTGGGCGCGGTGGCGGCGCAACTCGGCACAGCCTTTGTGGCCTGTCAGGAATCCGCGGCGGACGAACGCTACAAGGCAGCGCTCACCGGCCCCGGCGGCCATCATACGACATTCACCGCATCGATATCCGGCCGCCCCGCACGCGCGCTCGCCAATCGCTTTACGGCGCTGGCCGAAACGCTGGGCGGCCTCGCTCCCCCCGATTATCCGATCGCCTATGATGCCGGAAAGGCGCTGCACGCGGCGGCGAAGGCCAAGGGCGAATATGGCTTCGGCGCGCAATGGGCAGGACAGGGCGCGCCGCTTGCTCGGGCGATGCCCACGGGGGAAATGGTGCGGACGCTGGCTGCGGAATGGGATGCATGCCGGCGGAGGCCCCACTAGGACCGATCTACATTCGGCCCTTGGGCCAGCCGGAACCTTCGACACCGCCCCGGCCGGGTCTCACAGCCGCCGCGCCAGCGCCTCGCCCTGCCGGATCGGGGATCCCTCGCTTATTCCGTCCGCCGGCGCGAAGCCTTCGGGCAGGAACATCACGATCGTCGAGCCATGCTCGAACCAGCCCATCTCCTCGCCCTTCGCCATATCGGCCGAGAGCGGCACGGTGCGATCGCCCCCTTCCCGCAGCAGTCGATCCGTATCGAGGAACGTGAGCCGGATGCCCGCCACGAGAATGGCGGCGACCGCGACGAGCAGGAAGGGCGCGCCGCCGTCATGCATCCGGCAGTTCACCACCGCGCGCTCGTTACGACAGAAGAGGCGCTCCACCCGCCTGAGCGCGATCGGATTGACGTTCCAGCAATCGCCGGAAAGGTAGCGTACGCGCTCCACCGTCAGATCGGCGGGCGCGTGGAAATGGTGATACATCGCCGCCGTCAGCCGCAGCGTGATGAAGGTGCCGCCGGTGAAGGGCACGGCATCGGCCGCATCGCCCAGCAATTCGGCCAGCGAATAGGGCATGCCCTTGATCTGGTGCACCTCGTCACCCAAAACCCTGCCGATCGCACCGACGATCGCATCGCAGGGGCTGGCGAGAATCTCGGGCCGTGCATCGATCGTCCGCGCGCCCGGCTTCAGCCGCCGCGTGAAGCAATCATGCATGCTGCGAAAGCGCGTGGTGGCGGCATCCGACAGATCGAGATCCGAGAAGATCCGCCAGACCCGGATCGAAGCCTTGCTGACGAGGGGCTGCTCGATCCTGCTGAAACGACCGACCAGATTGGTGGCGAAGCGGCGCGGCAGACGGTTGGTGAGCAGGAAGTTCACATCCTCCTGCAGCAACACGCGCATCAGGGCACCCCGGACTGTCATCGTTTCATCGCCTTCACTGTCATAATTGCTTGCCCGGCCGCGCGTAGAGCATGGCCATGATCTCCACCTTCGCTCTCGTCGCGGGTAGCGCCGCGACCGCGCTCGGCGCCGATCGCGCCCGCCGCCGCCTGATCCTGTCCAAGGCCAAGCATCCCTCGCTCGCCGGCCATGTCCGCTGGGGCAAGCGGATCGCCGCCCTGATACCGGGCAATTGTTACGACGCGGCGGAGGCATTCCGGATCGACGGCGCGCGCGCCGAAATCGAAAGCGCGCGCCGTGCCGGATTCGAGCGGCTCGCCGCTTATTACGCGCAGACCTTCCCCGTAAGCCGCGCGCTTACCGCCGAGACGAGGAGCGGCCTTTCGGACCTGCAATTCACCGGCCGCTATCGCGTGCCCTTCCAGTTCGCCGACATGGTTTCGACGACGCTGGCGGCCGGCGCCTTCTGGGAAAAATCCGAAGGCCCGCGCCTCACCGATCCGGATGGCAACGGCTTCTGGGATCTCACCGGATCCTATGGCGTGAATGTGCTGGGCAACGAAGCCTACAAGGACCTGATGCGCGAGGGCGCGGCGACCGGCGAGGCGCTGGGCGCCGTGCTGGGCGGGCTGCACCCGATCGTGGCGGACAATGTGAAGCGGCTGAAGGCAATCTCCGGCCTCGACGAAGTCTCCTTCCACATGTCCGGCACGGAAGCCGTGATGCAGGCGGTGCGGCTGGCGCGCTACCATACGGGCAAGCGCCATCTGGTGCGCTTCTGCGGCGCCTATCATGGCTGGTGGGGCGATGTGCAGCCCGGCATCGGCAATCCCGTGCCCGCCGACGGGACCTACACTTTGGCCGACATGTCCGAAAGATCGCTGCGCGTGCTGCGGACCAGGAAGAATATCGCCTGCGTGCTGGTGAACCCGCTTCAGGCGCTGCATCCGAACCGGGGCGCGCCGGGCGACAGCGCGCTGGTGGCGGGCCGCGACCTCGCGGCGGCCGACCGCGCGACCTATGCCGAGTGGCTGAAGCGACTGGCGGCGGTCTGCCGCGAGCGCGGCATCGTGCTCATTCTGGACGATGTGTTCACGGGCTTCCGCCTCGCCCCCGGCGGGGCCGCCGAATATTATGGCGTGACGCCCGATATCGTCACCTATGGCAAGACTTTGGGTGGCGGCTTCCCGGTAGGCGTCGTCTGCGGAAAGGCCGCGCTGATGCGGCGCTTCCGCGAGGACCGGCCGGTCGACATCTGCTTCGCGCGCGGAACCTTCAACAGCCATCCTTACGTGATGGGCGCGATGAACGCTTTCCTGCGCCGGCTGGAGGAACCCGCCACGCGCGCGCTCTACGAAGGGCAGGATACGCGCTGGACCGCCCGCGCCGCATCGCTGAATGCGCGGCTGGGCGAACGGGATCTGCCGTTGCGCGTGACGAACCTCGCCTCGATCTGGACGATCCACTACACCGCGCCGTCGCGCTACAACTGGATGCTGCAATATTATCTCCGCGCCGAAGGGCTCGCGCTCAGCTGGGTGGGCACCGGGCGGCTGATCTTCAGCCTCGATTATGACGATGCCGCCTTCGCGGATGTCGCCGATCGCTTCGTGGCCGCGGCGCTGCGGATGCGGGCGGACGGCTGGTGGTGGTTCCCGAAAGGCGCGACCGGCAAGAAGATCGGCCGGCAGCTTCTCAAGGAAGCGATCCGGGGCCGATTGGGGCGATAGAAGATCCTCCCCCCTGCCAAAGGGGGACGGGGATCATGCGAAGCATGGTGGCGGGGCATGGTGGCGGGGTGGCTGTTCGCAATGCCGCCAGCGGAATCGCGAACAGCCCCTCTCCCGTGGCGCCTTCGGCGCGCGCCATCCCCGTACCTTGCGGATGGAAGATCGGGTCAGGCGATGCCGTGATGATCGATCCGCTCGCCCTTCAGCAGGCGGAAGGGCGCGCGCCAGTAGAGCAGGAAATCGTTGAACGGATCCGTCACGATCTTCGTCGCCCAGACGATGCCCGACATCACATCGCGGATGAAGAATAGCTGCACCGTGCGGAACAGCAGCCCGCCCGCGCCGACCGCCAGCCACAGATAGCCCACCGAGCGCAGTATATCGCGGAAGCCCTGCGGCTCCGGGACGAGGCCGAACAAGGTGGGGCTGGCGAACAGGATCAGCGGGCTCAGCGCCCACAGGGTCATCAGCACGACCTTGCGGAACAGATTGTAGCCGACCTTGATGTCTTCCTTATGCTCGTGGGTCGCCTGGTTGAAATGGTCGTAGCCCTTGGGCTCGAAGAAGAAGTGGCCCGCCTGGCGGCTCGTCATCGCGACACCCCAGGCGAGCAGGCTCGCCAGCGCCGGATCGGTGAAGAGCAGTACATAGGCCGTGAGGAACGTGATCGCGCTCACGAAGTGCAAGCTCTGGTTGATCAGGCTGTGATGATAATAACGGTGATCGTCCCAGCGCTGCTCGGCGAGCTGCGCCTTGAAGCCGACACGGTCTTCCATGTCGGCCTGCAATTTCAGCGCCCTCATGCGACGGCTCCCGGAAGCTTGCGGTAGCGGATCAGCTCGAAATGACCGAGCGGAGGCAGTGGCGATCGCTCGACGAGGCGCACCGAAGGCGCCCCCCGTTCCCACGCCGCATAGCGCTCCCACGAAAATTCGGTGCGGAAGCCCAGCCGGCTCGTGATCGGCATCAGGATTTTCTCGATCGAGGCGCGCGTGCCTTCGTCGGCGCCGATGCGCGTGGTGATGATGACTTCACCGCCCGGCCGCACGACGCGGGCCAGTTCGTCCAGCGCGCGCTCGGGGTTCGGCACGGCGGTGATTACATATTGGGCGATGGCGACATCGAAGCTCGCATCGGCGAAGCGGAGCATTTCCGCATCCATCACCTCGATCGCCTCGACATTGTTGAGGCGCGCGGCGCGCCGGCGCGCCTTGTCGAGGATCTTCTCCGAAATATCGATGCCATAGACGCGACAATTGCGCCCGTAGAGCGGCAGCGAGATGCCGGTGCCGACGCCCACCTCCAGCACGCGCCCGCCGATCCGGCCGGCGGCCTCGATGGAGCGCGCGCGGCCGGTGCGGAAGACCGGCCCGAAGACGAGATCATAGACCGGCGTCCACCTGTCATAAGCCGACGCGACGCCGCTGGTATTCATCGTAAGTGCCATTGCGGGCTCCCTGGATCGAAGCCCCTCTATCGGACAAGCACAAGACAAGACGGCGAAGATAAAATGAAAGTTCGATGACCGTGGCCAAAATGAAATCGGCCGATCATCGAACCGTCATCTTGCCGAAACGAGACCGTCTCCCTCCGCGACTAAGCAGAATGGCAGGTTGCGAGGAGAAGAGGCGCGATGTCTCAGCCGGAAGCGAAGCGCGAACTGCGCCCCGCCCACCCCGTTCGTCCCCCAGTTCCGTCGCCCGCGCGGCGCCCCGTTCCGCGCATGCCGGGCTGGCTGCTGGAGCCCGAGGCCGAGCATAAATCCCCGCATCGCGAACGGCTCCAGTTCCGCACCGTCTGGATTTCCGACGTGCATCTCGGCACGCCCGGCTGCAATGCGGAGCTTCTGATCGACTTCCTCAAGTCGATCGAGTGCGAGACGCTGTATCTCGTCGGCGACATCGTGGATGCCTGGCAGTTGCGCAAGGGCTGGTACTGGCCGCCTCGCCACAACGACATCGTCCGCCGCATCCTGAAGATGGCGAAGCGCGGCACGGACGTCGTCTATATTCCCGGCAATCACGACGAGATCTTCCGCGATTATGTGGGCCTCGGCTTCGGCGACGTGACGATCGCGGACGAAGTGATCCACACCACCGCCGATGGCCGCCGCCTGCTGGTGCTACACGGCGATCAGTTCGATGGCGTCGTGCTCTACGCCCGCTGGCTCGCCTTCCTGGGGGACAGTGCCTACACGATGCTGCTCAAGGCGAATGCGGGCGTGAACTGGGTTCGTCGCAAATTCGGCCTGCCTTACTGGTCGCTCGCCGCGCACCTGAAGAAGAAGGTCAAGAACGCCGTCCAGTTCATCTGCCGCTACGAGGAAGTCGTGGCGCATGCCGCCGCCGAGCGCGGCGTGGACGGCGTGGTCTGCGGGCACATCCATTCGGCCGAGATCCGCCAGTTTGGCGACATCACTTATTATAATGACGGCGATTGGGTGGAGAGCTGCACCGCGCTCGTCGAGCAGGCGGACGGCACGATCGAGGTGATCGACTGGGCCGAGATGCGTCGCGCGGAGGCGCTGGCGAGGCCCAGGGCGGATCCGCTGCCCGGCCGCGATCTGGTGCCGGCATGAGGATCGCGCTCGTCTCGGATGCGTGGACGCCGCAGGTGAACGGCGTCGTCCGCACCTTGCAGACGACGGTGGCGATGCTCCGCGCGCGCGGCCATCAGGTGGCAACGATCACGCCGGACGGCTTCCGCACCGTCGCCTGCCCCACCTATCCGGAAATAAGGCTGGCGCTGGGCTGCGGCCGCGCCGTGGCGGAGCGGCTGGACCGGACAGCGCCCGATGCGGTGCATATCGCCACGGAAGGCTCGCTGGGCTGGGCCGCGCGGCGCTGGTGCCTCGCCAGCGGCATGCCCTTCACCACGAGTTTCCACACGCATTTCCCCGATTATGTCGCGATGCGCACGGGCCTGCCGGCGCGCTGGTTCTGGCCGATCCTCCAGCGTTTCCATCGCCCCGCCCACGCCATCATGGTCGCCACCGAGACGCTGGCGGGCGAACTGGCAGCCCATGGGCTGACGCAGACCCGGCGCTGGTCGCGCGGGGTGGATCTATCGCTCTTCTCGCCCGGCAACGCGCCGCATCCGGCGATCTCCGGCCTGCCCGGCCCGATCCAGCTCTATGTCGGCCGCGTCGCCTGCGAAAAGAATATCGAGGCCTTCCTCGCCACCTCCGTTCCCGGCACCAAGGTGGTGGTGGGCGATGGCCCCGCGCGCGCGATGCTCGAACGGCGCTTTCCCGATGCCACATTCCTCGGCGCGCTGCACGGCGCCGAACTGGCCTCCGTCTATGCGGGTGCCGACATATTCGTCTTTCCCAGCCGCACCGACACGTTCGGCCTCGTGATGATCGAGGCGCTGGCCTCGGGCGTGCCTGTCGCCGCCTTTCCCGTCCATGGCCCGATGGACGTGATCGGCGGGCTCGGTCGTGGCCCCGCAGGATGCGCAGGCGCGCAGATCGGCGCGCTGCGCGATGATCTGGCCGCCGCGATCACGGCCGCGCTCGGCATCGATCGCGCGGCCTGTGCCGCCGAAGGCCGCCGCTATTCATGGGATGCCTGCACCGATCAGTTTCTCGGCGCGCTTGCCACGCCGGCCCGGCGCCTCGATCGCGCCGCCTGACCAAAGATTGCAACCTTCGCCCGTTAGCGCCACGATGACGGCAACCGGCGAGGGCGAATGGCGACGATCACGGTTTACAGTTCCAAGGGCGGCGTGGGGAAGACGACGCTCTCGGTGAACCTGGCCTGGGCGGCGGCGACGCTTTCCGCGCGCCGAACCCTGCTGTGGGATCTCGACGGGCAAAGCGCGGCCAGCTTCATCCTCGCCCCCGATCGCAAGAGCGGCAAGAAAGCGAGCGAGGTGATCGAGCGGGATGTGGCGCCCGAAAAGCTGATCGTGAAGACAGGCATCCCCCGGCTGGACCTGTTGCCTGCGGACCCCTCACTGCGCACGCTGGACCTGCTCTTTTCGGAGCTGGGCGCGAAGAAGCGCCTCCAGAAGATCGCCGGCGAACTGGCCTCCCTCTATGACCGGATCATCGTCGATTGCCCGCCCGGCCTTGGCGTCACGGCCGATCAGATCATCCAGGGATCGTCGCTGATCGTGCTGCCGATGATCCCGTCAGCCCTTTCGATGCGAACGGCGGACGAACTGCGCGAACATCTGAACGAACGGCGCAAGGCCGGCCCGCCGATCCTGCCCGTATTCAACCTCGTCGATCGCCGCCGCCTTTCGCACCGGCAGGCGCTGGATACCGCGCCCGACATGTCCGTCGTGCCGATGGCGAGCGTGGTGGAGCAGATGGCCGAGCGCCACGCCCCGCTCGGCGCCTATGCCCCGAAAAGCGCCCCCGCAAAGGCGATCGCGGATCTGTGGACGGGCATCGAGAAGAGATTGTCGAAGGGGAAATGAAGCCCTGGCTCCCCTGCGGGAGGAAGAGGGCAGCCAGAACCGATCACGTCATGGCCATGGGTGAAGAATATGCGTCATATGTATCTATCCGCCATCGCCATATCATTCGCTACACCCGCCATGGCAGTTCCACTGGCACCACCCCGTCCCGATACGCTGAAGGCAGTACAATCCTTCATCCGTGCGTTGGTAACCAAAGATGCCGCCGCCTACGGTGATATGCTGGCCGAGGACTTCGCCGGCTATGAAAGCATGCAGTCGGCCTCGGAGAACCGGGAAACATGGCTCGGAAAAATCAGAAAGGCCTTCGCCAACGACGGCTTTCACGCAAGCATCATGCAGGTTTTCAGCACGAGCGACTATTCGAGTGGTCGGTATCGCGCCCGAGTGATACTGGTCGAAAACGCCAGTAACTTTACGCTGCGCGACGGCATAACTGGCGACTGCTGCACCTATTATCTTACCGAGACGATCACGTTCGACGGCGGCAAGATCGTGCGGATCGATCGCTCGGACCTCTTCGACAATCGACTTTCCACCACCGGCGAACGGACGGATCTACGATAAGGCCATCCGATCCCGGCCACCATCGGGGTGGTTGGCAAAGGACGGAAGAAAAACGGTGCGACTCTCGCCCTAAGGCCGATCGTACCAGCGATCCGGCTTCGGCATGTCATGATCCGAAACGGGGCCGCGCCGTTTGCGGACGATGGCGAACCCCAGCCCGCTGACAAGCATCGCGATCACCAGGTGGATCGGGCCGAAATGCGCCTCGAACGTCGCGCCCAGCCGGTACAGGATCGGCATGCCCAGCGCGATGAACGCAACGGTGAGGCACAGGCCGATCACGACCGCGAGCGGAAAGGCCGCCCACCATTTCCAGCGCGGCGGGATCGCCACGGCGATCGCCAGCATCAGCAGGCCGACCAGGATCGCCGTCACGACGTTACCCGCCAGATAGGCGGTGAATTCTTCGAAAATCAGATCCGGATCTATCATCACGCCCCGTTTCGTCTGGAGCGTCCATGCCAGCCACGCCCGATGCGGCCCGACACGAAAAGCCCCGCCATCGGCCGGCCTATGCCATTGCCGGCGGCCGCTTTCCATAGGCGGCGGCGCCCCCTCCCCCATCCGTCTCCGATGGAGGAGGAAGACCGGGCCGCATCCACCGCGCGGCCCGGGATCAGGCGATGCCGATCAGAATTTGAAGCGCACCGTGCCGCCGTAGGTGCGCGGATTGCCCGGATAGCCCTGCACCAGCCCGGTCGATTTCGTGAGACCCAGCAGGTTGATATAATAAGCCTTGTCGAACAGATTCTCGACCCAGGCCTGAAGCTCCAGCCTGTCGTCCATCAGCAGCACGCCGGCACGCAGGCTGGCAAGCGCATAGCCCGGCCCCTCGGCGGAGGGATCCAGCGTGATCGTGTAATTCTGCTTCGAACGATAGTTCACGTCGAACAGGCCATAGCCCTTCACCTTCTCGGTGATCTTGTGCGTGTAATCGATCGTGAAATCGCCGGTCCATTTGGGCGCCCACGCCACCTGACGGCCGGTAAGATCGCAGGTGAGCGCGGTCGACTGGGCCGGGCAGACCGAATTGTGGAAGGACGAATAGGTCGCCTTGTCATAGGCGATAAAGCCCTTGGTATGCAGGCCGGGCACCAGCCAGGTCTCCAGCTCCGCTTCCACGCCCTTTGAAGTGAGCGATCCGACATTAGCGAGGAATTTCAGCGCCGTATTACCAACACCCACCGCCTGGTTCGCCTGATAATTCTTCACCTTGGTGTGGAAGGCGGTGACGTTCAGCAGGATGCGGTGATCGAGGAAGAAGCTCTTGAAGCCGATCTCGAAATTGTCGGCCTTCTCGCCCTTCACGGTCTGCGAGGCGCCGAGCGCAATCGCCTGGTTCACGCTCGGATCGGGATTGCTGCTATTGTAGGGCAGCAGGTTGAAACCCGCCGACTTGTTGCCCCGCGCATATTTGCCATAGACGAAGATGTCGGGCGTGATCTTGTAATTGATGCCCGCCTCGCCGGAGAGCGCGCGATCCTTCAGGCTCGCATCGCCATGGCCGAGCTGCGAATTGGCGCCCGCGGCGGACAGCACGTTGATCTGCGCCTGATTGAGATTGCCCGCGTTCGAGACGACCGTGCCATCATAGACATAGCTGCGATCCTCCCACGTATAGCGCAGGCCCACGTCGATCGCGAGGCGGCGGGCCGCATCGGGATGCCAGGTGGCGTTGCCGAACAGCGCGTTCGTATCCGTGTGGAACACCGCGAGGCTCTTCATGCCGAAGCCCGCGACCTGGCTGGCATAGGCGCCCTGCGCCCATGTCTTGCCGCCCAGCGTGGGGAAGGCCGTGGCGGAAGGATTGGCCGCCCAGATATAATATTGGTTGCCGAAACGGATGCGGCTGTCGACCTGCAGGCGCTGGCGGCTCAGGAAGCCGCCGAAGGTCGCCTCGACCGGCCGGTCCTTGGGAGTGGCCCAGCGCAGTTCCTGGCTGAACTGATGTTCCTTGTTGCACGATCCATAATCGGGGATCGCGTTGAGGATGGTATAATCATTGTCGTTGTTGGTGAAGCACGACCATGATTGATAGGCCGTGATCGAAGTGAAGGTGCCGACGCCCTCGACATCCCAGTTCACTTCGCCGCTGCCGCCATCCGACTTCGTCTTGGCGTTCAGCGCCGCGTCGATATTGACGAAGCGATCCTCCTTGTTGCTGGCCGTCAGCGTATAGCCCGCATTGGCCATGCGCGTCTGGAGCGCCGCCGGATTGTAGATGGAGAGGATCACCGGCGAGATGGTCGGGAAGCTCTGGCGCGCATGCGTGCCGATCAGGCGGATCGAGAGATTCTCGGTCGGCGTGGCGAGCAGCTGGCCACGGATGCCCGATCCCTGGCGGGCATTCAGCTTCCGGCCGTCATAGAGATTTTTGTAGGTGCCGTCGCGATCACTGTAGAATCCCGACACGCGGATCGCGAGCTTGTCCGCGATCAGCGGGCCAGTGACGGAGCCCTTCACCTCCTTGAAATCGAAATTGCCATAGGTCGCCTCGCCCGAAGCGCCCCAGTCGAAGCTGGGCTTCAGCGTGTTGATGATGACGGCGCCGGCGGTGGTGTTCTTGCCGAACAATGTTCCCTGCGGCCCGCGCAGCAGCTCGACATCGGCAATGTCGTTGAAATCGATCGAGGCCATGCCCTGCCGACCCGTATAGACACCGTCGACGAAGATGCCGACCGATCCGTCGATACCATCCGTGTTGAAGCCGTTATTGCCGATGCCGCGCACGCCGAGATTCAGCTGCTTGGGATTGGTGAGATAGACGGAGAAGGATGGCAGCTTCGCCTGGAAATTGGTGAAGTTGGTCAGGTTCTGGCGGGTCAGCTCCACCGGCGAGATCACCGTGACCGGGATCGGCACCTGCTGCGCATTTTCCGTCCGCTTGCGCGCGACCACCATGATCTCCCCCGGTGCTTCCGCGTCCGTCGCGGCATCGGGGGCGGCCGCAGTATCGGCAGCGGCGGCAGGCTCGGCGGCAAGGGCCGGCGCGGCCGTGGCGAGGATCGAGGCGGAAAGCAGAAGATGAGCCGCGCCCTTGTGGAGCGCGCGACCGGTGGACGCGGAGCGCATGATATCGATAACCCCTTGCGGTGTGGAACAGGAACCCGCGCAGGCCCGCTTTCTGTAAGGAACGGGTTGGTCCGTCGTCCCGATGGCCGGGGATCGGCGTGTCCGCGCGATTTCGCCGCTAGGGCTGTTCGATGTACCTATTGTGACAAACAATTGCTGTTCGGCGCGGATAATCCGGGTTTGCGCCGTTCATGCCAGGCCCGTCGAAGCATCGCTCCGCCCCCAAGGCAAAGGGACAGGGAACGATGCCTCGACGCGCCCGGCACGAGGCCGCCGCGTCAGCGACGCGTCAGAAGCGCACCGCCACCGTGCCGAACCACTGGCGCGGCGCCAGCGGGAAATAATTGTAGGTCGCGGTGGGCTGGCCGACGCTGAGCGTCGATTCCCCCTTCTTGTTGGTGATGTTGGTGACGTTCATCGAAAGGGTGAGCTTCTTGATCGCCGAGATATTGCCCAGCGGCACATCCACCGCGATCCGGCCGGACATCGTGAAATAGCCCTTCACCGAAAGATCGTTGGTGAAGGTGGCGTAACGCTTGCCCAGATAATCGCCGACCAGCTGCACTTCGAACGGTTCGACGTTCAGCGTCGCCACGGTCTTGTTCAGCCAGTCCGGCGAAGCCGGCACCTTCTTGCCAGATGTCGGCACCGTCGTCGTGCCGGTCGCATAATCGTCCTGGTAGACGGAGCGATTGAAGGACAGCGCGTTATACAGCGTGAAGGTCTTGCCGAAGTGCAGCGTGCCGGCGAAATCGAAGCCGTCCGTCTTCACGCTGCCCACATTCTGCAGGATCGTGGCGCCGCTGGCGATCGCCGTGATCGTCGTGGTCGGGCTGATCGCGAGCAGGCGATTGCTGAAATCGACGTGATAATAGCTGATCTGCCCTTCGAAGGCGGTGATCGGCCCCAGGTTCAGACTGTGGCGCGTGCGCACGCCCGCCTCATAGGTCCAGCTCGTCTCGGGCTTCGTATTGTCCTTGAAGAACTGGAAGAGCGTCTGGCTGCCCAGCGCGAACGGCGAAAGGCCCGCCGCCGCGCTCGTCTGGAACTGGCGCATATTCTTCTGGACGTTGAAGAAGAGCTGCTCGTTGCCGGTCACCTCCCACACGCCGCCGACCTGCGGCAGGAACCAGCGCTTGGTCGTCAGGCTGCCGACCGGAAGCTCGCGCGATCCGGTGAAGGAGCCGGGGATCGGCTGGACCGGAACCTCCTGGCTGGCCTTCTGGATTTCGCCCTTGAAGCCGGCCTGCAGGGTGATGGCCGGCGTGATGTGCCAGGCATCCTGCACGTGATACTGATATTCGTCGACGCGGATCTGGCTGCCATATTGGGTAATCAGCGGCTGCGCATAATCTTCCGGCCGCTGATAGGGGCTGCGGCCATTGTTCACGTCCACCGCATACCAGCGCCGATAGGCCGAGGATTTCTGGCGCTCATACCAGCCGCCGATTTCCAGCTCGTGATTGCCGAGCTCGGCCTTCAGCGTGCTGATCGCGCCATAGCGCTCAATCCGATATTCGGTGGTGCGCGCCGCCATGCCCGATCCGCCGAAGATCGTGGAAAGACGGGCGAGATTGGCCGGTGTCGTCGCGGCACCGCCCGCCGGATCGGGATAATAGAAAGAGAAGAGGCCGGGCAGGCCGGCGGCCGTGATCGGCCCGGCAACGATGCCCACGCCGCTATTGTGATGATAATAGCCAAGGTTCGTCCACTTGATAGTGTCCGAGACGTTCAGCTCATATTTGGCGTAGCCGAGATAATCCCGGCGGATCGCGGCGCTGTAGTAATTCTGGTAATTGGATCCGGGCGCGGCGTTGACGGCCGCATAGGCCGGCGACTGGTAATACGCGATCGCCGCAGCGAAATCCGGAAAGAGGAATGGGCGCGTATAGGGCGCCGTGCCGCGATTATCGACAGCCGCCGTCGTGCCCGATGCCGGGCGCACCACGATCGAGGTGGCATCCTCGTTCGGCTCCTTCTTGTTGGAGAAGGCGAAATAGGTGGTGAGCTTGCCGGTGCTGTCTTCGTGCGTGAACTTGCCGTTCACCTGCCAGCCGCCCTGCTTGCCGTTGAAATCCCAGGCGCGGGCATGCTGCCGCGCGGCCGAAACATAAAGGCGATTATTGCCGCCGCCGAACTCACCCGAATCCATCCGCGCATAGGTGCGCTGCGTATCGTAGCTGCCGAGCGTCTGGGCGAGGCGGATGCCGAACTGCGCATCCGGATCGGAGGTGAAGGTGTCGATCGTGCCGCCGAGATTGCTGGTGGAAGGCGTGCCGAGATCGCCCGCACCCGTTGCCAGCGTGACACTGCCCACATTTTCGGAAATTACCGCGCGCTGCGGCGAAAGGCCGTTGTAATTGCCGTAATTCTGATCGCCCAGCGGCACGCCATCCAGCGTATAGCCCAACTGCTGCTGGTTGAAACCGTGGATGAAGAGCGAGATGTTCTGCTCGTTATTGCCCCACGGATCGGCCGTCAGATAGGTGACGCCGGGAAGGGTCTGGATCGCCTTCAGCGGGCTGATGCCCGGCAGCAGCTTCTGGATTTCCGGCCCTTCCAGCGAGGCGACCGATCGGGTGGTGCGGCCCGTCACGACGATCGCGCCCTCGTCGCCGGCAGCATCGGCCGCGGCGGGCGCATCGGCTGCGGCGTCTCCACTGGCCGGCGCGGCGGGTGCGGCAGCCTGCGCCGCGACCGAACAGCCGATCATCAGGGCAAACAAAGAGGTTCGAGCCAGAAACATGATCCCACCCTTTTCGTTGGTGCGGCGGGTGCCGCGCGGATGGCCGGCCGGATAGGAGCCACTTGATGCCGAAGCGGTGACAGGTCGGTTGCAACTTTGTGAAAACCCGGATTTCTGCCGCAAATCCTGTCACAGAAGCGACTTCAACCTGTCCTAGCGACACAGCCTCATCCGATGTGGAGACGAAGCGTGATTGCACTCGCCCTGATGCTGGCGGCGGCCCCGACGCCCCAAGCCACCCCGACTCACCCGGTGGTGATCGCGCATCGCGGCGCATCCGGCGAACGGCCCGAGCACACGCTGGAAGCCTATCGGCTGGCCATTGCGGAGGGCGCCGATTTCATCGAGCCGGATCTGGTGATGACGAAGGACGGCCATATGGTCGCGCGGCACGAAAACGAGATTTCGGGCACGACCGACGTTTCCGCCCACCCCGAATTCGCCGGCCGCAAGACGACCAAGACGATCGACGGCCACCCGATCACGGGCTGGTTCACCGAAGATTTCACGCTGGCCGAGCTGAAGACGCTGCGCGCCCGCGAGCGGATGCCGCAACTGCGGCCGGACAATGCCGCCCGCTATGACGGCAGGTTCGAGATACCGACGCTGGAGGAAATCCTCGCGCTCGTGGCGGAGCAGGACAAGGCGGCGGGCCGGCGCATCGGCCTTTATCCCGAGATCAAGCATTCCACCTATTTCCAGGCGCTAGGCCTCGCGATGGAGCGTCCGCTGATCGCGGCGCTGGCGAAGGCCGGTTACAGCAAGGCCAGCGATCCGGTCATCATCCAGTCCTTCGAGGTGAATAATCTCAAGACGCTGCACAAGATGACGAAGCTGAAGCTCGTCCAGCTCGTGGCGAGCCAGGCCGGGCCGCCGGACGTGCCCGGCACCACCTACGCACAGATGGTGACGCCCGCCGGCCTCAGGACGATCGCCACCTATGCGCAGGCGATCGGCCCCGAAAAGCCGCTGATCGTGCCGCGCGACAAGGACGGCCGCTCGCTGGCCCCCACCAGCCTCGTCGCCGATGCGCATGCGGCCGGGCTGATCGTCCATCCCTGGACCTTCCGCTCCGAAAATTATTTCCTGCCCACCGAGCTGCGCAAGGGCACCTCCCCCGCCGACCATGGCGATGCCGCCGCCGAATATCGGATGTTCTACGATCTGGGGGTGGACGGCCTGTTCAGCGAATTCCCGGCCGAGGCGGTGGCCGCGCGGCCGCGCTGAAACACCGGCCCGCCTTGCACTCTCCTTCATCCCGGCGGGCGCATGCTGGACTCGCGCAGAGCCGCCCGGCACAATGCCCGGCAGGAGATGTTCGATGCGGATTGAAGACATATCGGATGCCGTGGCGGCCGATGCCTTCCGCCGGCTGGTGCGCCATCTGCGCCACCGTACGGACGTTCAGAATGTGGATCTGATGGGCGTCGGCGGCTTCTGCCGCAATTGCCTGGCGGACTGGATCGCCGAGGCGAGCGGCGGGGCTTTGGGCAAGGAGGCCGCGCGCGAGGCGATCTACGGCATGCCCCAGTCCGAATGGAAGGCCCGTCACCAGACCGAGGCGACGCCCGCGCAGCTTGCCCGGATGGCGGAAAGCGTCACACGCAACGAGCGGGAAGAGGCGCTCGACGAAGCCCTCGACGAGAGCTTCCCGGCGAGCGATCCGCCGTCTCAGAGCGAACCGGGCGGCCGGCGCTGAGACCGGGGAGCCCCTGCGACATGGCAAGGCAGTGATGGCGCGCCATCTGACCGAGGCGCTCGTTCTCCGCTTCATTCCCGAACGCCAGCTCCCGGCGATCGTCAGCCATGCCGGGATAGTGGCCATCGTGGCCGGGGTCGCCGCGATACGTTATGCGCTGGCGGACGCGCTCATCGGCTATCCGATCCTCCTGTTCGTGCCGGCGGTGTTCCTGTGTGCGCTGCTGCTCAATCGGGGAGCGGGCTATCTCGCCACGATCGCGAGCGCGCTGGTCGGCTGGGGCTTCTTCCTGGAACCCGGACGAAGCATCCCCTGGGCACCGGTTCTGATCTTCCACCTCGTGGGCTTCTCGCTGTCCGCCATCATCGAGGCGCTGCGGCGCACCGTCCGCCGGCTCGACGAGGCCGAACGCGCCAAGAGCCTGCTGCTGGCCGAACTGACGCACCGGACGAAGAATGATCTCGCGATCATCAGCGCGGCGATCACGCTACAGAGCAATGCCAGCGCCGACCCCGCCGTGAAGGAGGCGCTGGGCCAGGCCAATGCGCGCGTGATGATCGTCTCCTCCGCGCAGGATCGGCTGCGCAGCGATTTCGGCGACGGCATCGGGCTGGATCTGGCCGCCTATGTCGAGCGGTTGTGCGCGGGGCTTGGCGACCTGCTGCGCGGCGTGCGGCCGATTGCCGTGCGCGTGGAATGCGCCAGCGCGATCGTGCCGGGCTCCACCGCCATCACTGTGGGGCTGATCGTGAACGAACTGGTCACGAACTGCTTCAAATATGCCTTCCCCGATGAAACGGCCGGCACGGTGCGCGTGAGGATCGCGGTGGAAAGCCCCCGGATCATCATCCATGTCGAGGATGACGGCATGGGCTGCCCCTCCGATTCCCGATCGGGCATGGGATCCCGCCTCGTGCGCCTGCTCGCGCAGCAGAAGGGCGGCACGTTCACCCGCGAGGACATGAACCCCGGCTGCCGGGTGCGTGTGGATCTGCACGAAACCGGCGCGCTATAGGCAGGCAACGATGCCGTATCTTGGGGCGGTATCGAGGAGGCCGCGAAATGCCATGATCGCTGCGGAGGGGATCAAAATCGCGAACCCCGGATCATTCGCGATCGACGATCGGATCGCTCATCCAGCCGCCGCTCAGGCCATTTCCCTCGCGCGATCATAGCTGATCCCGGCCGCATTGATCTCTCCACCGTGAGCGAGCGCCCAGCCGCACAACACCTCAAATGGCTGTCGAAGCGAGTGACCGAGCGCCGTGATCGCATATTCCACGCCGATGGGTGCGGTGGGCAGGACGGTTCGGGTCACCAGTCCGTTGCGCTCGAGGCGCTTGAGCGCATCCGCCAACGCCTTGTGCGTGATGCCATTCAACCGACGCTTGATCTCATTGAAGCGAGCTGGCTTGGGGCAAATGACGATCAGGATCATGATCGTCCACTTGTCGGCAATTTTGTCGAGCACGGGTCGAATTTGAGCCATTTCCGCCATCGCGCAATCCGAAAGGAAGGCGAGATCGGTATCGCCGGCTATATCTAGGCTATTCATAGTGCGTAATTGATATCAGATATTGTCCGTATATCTAGTCTCCCGTCTTTACCGAACGGGATCGAATCATGAATGGCATGACGGATAAGGTTGCCCTGGTGGTGGGCGGTGCGAAGGGTATCGGCCTCGCGATTGCAAAACGATTGGCCGCCGAAGGCGCGACGGTGCTCATCACGGGGCGCGATGCCGGTCAGGTCGATCGCGCGGCGGCCGAAATCGGCGACAGCGCGCACGGGCTGGTCGCGGATGCGAGCGCACAGCAAGATTTGGAGCGTGTCATGGCGACGGTCCGGGAAAAGCATGGTCAGCTTGATTCTCTCGTTCTGAACGCCGGGATCAGCGAGCCGGCGGCACTGACCGAAGTCACGGCCGACCATTTCGACCGCCACTTTGGCGTAAACGTCCGTGGAACGCTCTTCGGTCTGCAGGCTGCGCTCGGCACGCTGAAGGACGGCGCCTCCGTCGTGCTGATGGGATCGGTCGCCTCGGTGGCCGGTATTCCTGCCCGCGGCACCTATGCGGCGACCAAGGCCGCTCTGCGTGCCTACGCCCGGACCTGGACGCTGGAACTGGCGCCACGCGGCATCCGCGTGAATGTCGTCGCGCCGGGACCAACCGACACCGAGATGATGGCGCGCGTATCCGAAGAAGAAAGGAACGCTCTCAACGCGATGATCCCGCTCGGACGCATGGCGAAGCCCGAGGAAGTGACGGCGGCCACGCTGTTCCTCCTGAGCGACGAAGCCAGCTTCATCGCCGGCTCCGAGCTTTTTGTGGATGGCGGGATGGGTCAGGTCTGACACGACCGGACATGTCACGCGACTGAGAATATCCCGCCGCGTTTTGCCCCGGCGGCTTCCGCCGGGGCAATCCCATCAGAGCGACTGTTCCAGCCAGCCCTTGAGCGCGCTCTTGGGCGCCGCGCCGACCTTGGTCGCGGCAGGCGCGCCACCCTTGAACAGGATCATCGTCGGTATACCGCGCACGCCATACTTGCCCGGCGTCTCGGGATTCTCGTCGATATTAATCTTGGTGATGGTCACCTTCTCGCCCAGTTCGTCGGAAAGCTCTTCCAGCGCCGGCCCGATCATCCGGCACGGCCCGCACCACTCGGCCCAGAAATCGACCAGCACCGGCCCGTCCGCCTTCAGCACGTCGCTTTCGAACGAAGTGTCGGTGATCTTCTTGGTCGCCATCGTCATATGCTCCTGTGAGTTGGCACGGATGTAGGCAGCGCGGCCGTCTCCCTCAACTGCCGAGCTCAAGCTTTTGCTGCGCCCCCGCATAGTCCGGCTTGTACCGCGCCAGCAGCGCGGGCGGCAGATCGAACAGACGCGGGCCCGCCGTATAAAGCAAGGCGGCCCGGATCCGGCGCCCCGGAAATATCCGCGCCAGCGCATCGGCATAGGCCGCCATCTGGCGAAGATGATGCGCGGGCGCCTCTTCGGCTCGATCCGGCATTGCCCGCCCGGTCTTGTAATCCAGCACCAGCACATCATCGTCGGTCACCAGCAGCCGGTCCACCGTGCCGGCCACCACATGCCCGCCCTCCACCACCGCCGCGATCGGCGCCTCGGCCAGCGCATCGGGCGAGAAGATATCGCCCAGCGCCGGATCGGAAAGGATCCGGCACGCATCCTCGGCCAGCGATCGCGCCGCCCCCGGATCGGCCATGCCGCCCGCCCCGACCAGCCAGCGCTCGGCAGCGGCCCACCGCTGATCGGGCGCCAGCGCCGGCAGGCGCTCGAACAGGGCATGCAGCAGGCGCCCGCGTTCGGCGGCGGCGCGCATCGCCGGGCTCGGCGGAGGGCTCGCGGCGAGATCCTCGCCCAGCGAAGACGGCGCCAGCGGGCGTGGCGGGCGCTGCTCGATCGGCGCCGGCGAGCGTACCCAGCCGGGCAGCGAGGTTGGGATGCGGATCGCTGCCGGCCGCGCCTCGCGCACCACGCTCAGGCCGGATCGCCCGCCGCGATAGTGGCGGGCATGCCCCCACAGCGGATCGGCCAGTTCCTCCGCGCCCAGACCGTCCATCGCCCGGCCGATCGCCGCATACCAGCTCTCCGCCGGCGGCTGGCCACGCGCGGCCGGGCCAAGCGCGCCGCCTATCACCAGCTGCTCCTCGGCGCGCGTCACCGCCACGTAGAGCAGCCGCCAATGCTCCTCGCGCTCGCGCCGCTCGATCTCGGCGATGCGATCGTCGAGCGGCCCGATCCGCTCGGCCTTGCGCGGGCGCAGGATCGGCACGGGATCGGCATCCGCCTCGATCGCCCAGTTCACGTCGCGCGCCGGCTGCCGCTCGGGATCGCCGGTCGCATCCGCGAGGATCACGAGGGGGGCCTGAAGGCCCTTGGCGCCATGCACGGTCATCACGCGCACCGCATCCAGCGGCGCGGAAGGATCGCGCGTCACCTCCACTTCGCCGCGATCGAACCAGTCGAGGAAGCGCTGCAATGTCGGCGTCGCCTCGCCTTCGAACAGCATCGCCGCGTTCAGCAATTCCTCGATCGGATCGCGCGCCTCATGGCCCAGCCGGCCCAGCAGCTTGCGGCGCCCGTCGAGCGGCCCGGTCAATATCCGCTCGAGAAAGGCATAAGGCGTGGTGAAGTCGGCCGCCGCGAGGATATCCCGCAGAAAGCCCGTCGTTGCCCGATGAGCGGCATGATCCTGCAAGGCCGACCATAGCGATCCCTTCCGCCCGAAACCGACCGAATAAAGCTCCTCCTGCGTCAACCCGAACAGGGGCGAGACGAGCAGGCTCGCAAGGCTCAGCTCGTCGCCGGGCTGGAGCACGAAGCGGATCGCCGCCATCAGATCCCGCACGGCCAGCGGCGCATCCAGCCGCAACCGATCGACCCCCGCCACCGGCACGCCCTCGGCATGCAGACGCGCCACGATCAGCGACGCGAGATCGCCGCGCCGCCGGACGAGGATCAGAATATCCTCCGGCCGCAGCGCCCTGCCTTTGCCGGGCAGCCACAAGGGCTGATCCAGCCAAAGGCGCAGCTGTTCGGCCAGCCGCTGCGCGAAGCGGCGCGTGGCATCGTCCAGCCAGCCCTCCTCGCTCTCATCCTCGCCCGCATCGGCATCCGCATCGGAAAGCGGCGCCAGCAAGGTGACGAGGCCGGGCTTGCCCTCCTTGGCGCTCAGATGCGGCTCCAGTTCGTCGAACAGGCCCAGCGCATCCTTGCCGAGATCCCCGATCAGGCCGTCGACAAGCGCCAGGATCGGCGGCGTCGAGCGGAAGGAGCGATCCAGCGAAAGCCGGTCCAGCGCACGCGGCCTGCCCCGTTCATCCTCGCCCCCGGCCTCGATCTGCCGCCCGAAATATTCGCGCGCGGCGGCGAAGGCGAAGGGGTCCGTTCCCTGAAAACCGAAGATGGCCTGCTTGAAATCCCCAACCGAAAAGATCGTCCGGGCAATCCGCCCGTCCGCCTCGTCCGCGAAGAAATCGTCGGCCAGCGCCCGCACGATCCGCCACTGCTGCGCATTGGTATCCTGCCCCTCGTCGATCAGCAGATGATCCACGCGGGCGTCCAGCTTGTAGCGGATCCATTCGCCTATGCCGGGCTTGTCGAGCAGATCCAGCACCAGCCGGATGAGATCGTCGAAGTCCACGGCGCCCGTCGCGCGCTTGGCCGTTTCATAGGCGGCGGCATAGGCCTGCCCCGCGCGCAGGCCCGCCGCCAGCAGGGCCGCCAGTTCCGCGCCGCGCCTGTGCTCCAGCAGCACGCCGATCGCCTCGGCCAGGGATTCGCAATTGTCACCATGCGCCGGATCGCAATCGAGCAGCTTCTGCGAATGTGCGTAGGGCGATCCCGTCGCGGTCACGGCGATGCGCCGCACCTCTTCCAGCATCCCCGCGCGCGCCTCGGCATCGGCCGCGAGGAAGGCCTCGGCCACGGCAGCCCGCTCCAGCCCGGTCTTGGTGCCCCAGGCCGCATAGGCATCGCCGATCGCGCGCAGCAGGCCGCTGTCGAACATGTCGTCCGCCACCATCCCGAGGATCCGCGCCTCGATATCGCCCAGCCAGATGCCCAGGCCGGTGCGGATGCGCGCCTCCAGCCCCTCGCGGCTGCCCAGCTCCGCCAGCGCGCGCGGCGATCGCGCGCACAGCCGCAAATAGCGCTCGGCCGCCTGCTCCCCCAGCCTGCGGCTCAGCGCCTGCACATCGCGCACCAGCCCCAGATCGCCACCCGCCTCGGCATCGGCCAGCAGCCGCGCGAGCGTTTCGCGCGCCAGCGCCGCCTCCGCGCGCCCGTCGAGCGGCCTGAAGCCCGGCGCCAGCCCCGCCTCGCTCGGAAAGGCGGCGAGCAACGTCTGCGAAAAAGCGTGGATCGTCTGGATGCGAAGCCCGCCACCCGGCGCATCCAGCACGCGCGCGAACAATCGCCGCGCCTTCTTCAATGCCTCCGCATCATTGGGCTCGCCGAGCGCGAACAGTTCCTTCTCCAGCTTCCGCTCGTCCAGCCGCACCCAGCTCGCCAGGCGAGACTGGATCCGCTCCGCCATTTCGGCCGCGCCCGCCTTGGTGAAGGTAAGGCACAGGATGGAGGAAGGCCGCGCGCCGGAAAGCAGCAGACGCAGCACGCGCGCCGTCAGCACATGCGTCTTGCCCGTTCCCGCCGACGCCGAAAGCCACACCTGCCGGCGCGGATCGGAGGCGTCCGCCTGCGCGCCCTTCAGAGGCCGCAGCAGTTCGATCCGCGCGCTCACGGCTCCTCCCGCCGCGCCGCGCGGCCATACCATTCATCCAGCCGCATCAGCTGGTCATAATCACCATAAGGCGCATATTCGGGATGGAGCTTCGCCACGAACGGCGCGTCTCCCGTCAGCCAGCGGCCCACCGCCGCCTCCAGCACGGCGGCGGCGCGCCTGGTAAAATCCTCGGCGGCGATCCCCTCGCCCTTCTTGTTCAGGCCCACCGGGCTTTCCCGATAGCCGAGCCCGGATCCCTTCGCGCCGAGCGACCAATATTCGAACAGGCCCGGCACGCCCTCCAACCCGGCGAAGCCACCCTTCTCCGCGATCAGGCCCAGCAGGCCGAGCTGCATGGAATAACCCTCGATCACCGCCTTCTTCGACGGGGGCTTGCCGGTCTTGTAATCGACGATGCCGAGCGCGCCCGAAGCAGCGCGATCGATCCGGTCGGCGGTTCCTTCCAGCCGGATACCGTAAAGGTCGATGCTGCCCTTGATCTCGGCCGCCACCGGCGCACGCCCCTCCGCGCGATCCTGCGCGGTCGTCTCCGCGATCCAGTCGATCGCCTCCAGCAGGCGCGGGCTCCACAGCGCGCGCAGCACGGGATGCGCCGCCGTCTCCGCCAGCAGCGTTTCCGCGCGCGCCCTCAGCAGTGCAGGATCGCAGCCATCCTGCTTGAACCACGCATCCAGGATCGCGTGCACCGCGCTCCCGCGCCATGCCGGGGTGGGATCGGCATCCACCGCATCCATCGGGCGCAGCTTCAGCATCGCGTCGGCATAGAAAGCGAAGGGATCCGCCTTCAGCCGATCGAGCTTCGTCACCGCGATCCGGCGCGGGCGATCCTCCACCGGAGGGATGGGCGCGGGCTGTTCGGCGGGAAGGGTCGCCTCCGGGCGATCCAGCGCGTCGGCCCATTTCGCCAGCCCGTGCGCGCGCGGCAGCCGGCCCGTCATCGCATCCAGCCGCAGCCAGAAGCGCGAGGCGATCGCCGGCGCGCGGGCATCCCGCCGCGCGCGGGTGAGCAGCACGTGCGGCGCGCCGAGGGCGGCGGCGAACTCTTCCGCCTCCGCGCCGATGCGCCGCTCCAGCCCCGGCAGGCCCAGTGCCTTGCGAATGGCGGGCGCCAGCCACGGATCGGGCGCTGGCAAGGAAGGCCAGGCGCCTTCGTTGAGCCCACCCAGCACCATCAGATCGGCGCGCTGCAACCGCGCCTCGATCAGGCCCCAGATGAAGATGCGCGGATGCCCGCCCTGCGGCGGCCGCACCGCCACCTGCTCCAGCGCGGCACGCAGCAATGCGGGAAAGGTCGCCACGTCGATCCGCTGCGGCCCATCCGGCGCGCCTTCCTCAAGCGCCGCCACCAGATCCGCAGCCGCACGCCCCGCCGGCCGGCTCCAGGCCTCGTCGCCGGCCAGCACGCCCGCTGCCTCGCGCACCAGCCCCATGAGATAGGTGAGCGTCGGCCGCGCGGGCCGGGCGAAGGGCGCGAGCAGCGGTTCGATCGCGCTCCAGGGATCACGGGCCGCTTCGCGATCGCGGTCGCTCCACCCCTCGCCCTCCGCCAGAAAACGGCCGATGCCCTCCAGCCCCGGTCCGGGGCGGGGGCCGCGCAGCGCCCGATCCAGCGCGCGCACGTCTTCCAGCCATGCCGCCCGATCCTCGCCGCTCCTCACCAGCGGATGCTTGAGCAGGGCCAGCAGCGGCACCGGCGCGAAATCCGATGCCACCGCCTCCGCGATCGCCAGCAGCAACGTGCCCGGCGGCATCAGCGCCAGCGGGCGGCCCGCGCTGTCGTCCGCCTCGATCCCCCAGCGCTTCAGATGCTGGGCAACGCGCACGGCCAGCGCGCGATCGGGCGTCACCAGCGCGGCCGTGCGCTCCGGCGTCTCCAGCGCCTCGCGCAGCGCGAGCGCGATCGCCTGCGCCTCGGCCGCCGGATTGGCGAGTTCCCCCATCCGCACATTGCTCAGCCGCCGCCGGTGCGGCTTCAGCACCTGCCATTTGTCCGTGAACGCGGCCGGCGCCATCGCATTGCCGATTGCGATGCTGCGGGCGGAGCGCGCGCCCTCCGCGCCCGCCGGACGCCACAATCTCACTTCGTGCCGCGCCACACCGATCCGATCGAGCAGGCGGGAAAGGCCGAATTGGGGGTGCGTCTCGATCCCGTCGACGCCTTCGGCGCCCTTCAGCGCCTCCCATTCCTGTTCCGGCATCGCGCGATCGAGCCCCGCCAGCACGATCAGGCCGCGCTCCATGCGCGAAACGGTGCGCAGCAGATCGCCCATCGCCGGGCCGGCGGCGCCGATGCCCGCCGCCACGACGAAGCCCGACGGCGGATCCGTCCGCCATCGCGCCGCCGTCGCACGGATCAGCCGGTTGCGCCGGTCGGCCAGATCGATCCGGCCGCGCCGGGCGAGTTCCTCGGGCCAGCGATCGAGGATCACCGAAAGGGCGGAAAGGCTCGCCTGCCAATGTTCGGCCAGTTCGCCGGGCACCGCATCGCGCAACCGTGCGGGATCGATACCCTCCACGATCAGCTGATCCAGCGTGCGCCCCAGATCGGCGGCGAAGCGCATCGCCTCACCCGCGTCGATCGCCTCGCCCGCCCCGGCGCGTGCCGCCTCGATCAGCCGCGCCAGGATCAGCTGTCGGGCGACCGGATCGATCGCCGGCGGAATGGCCGGCGCGTCCGCCGGATCCAGCGCCGCGCCGATCGCCTCGTCGAGCGCGGGATCGCCGATCGAAACGAGCCTCGGCAGCAGCAATGCGCCGCCACTCGCGCGAACGAAGGCATCCCGGATCGCACGCCGCGCGCGATTGTTCGGCAGCAGCACGATGCTCCGCGCCAGCCCCAGCGGATCCCCCCCGAAACGGGCGAGCAGCCCCGCCGCCAGCGCATCCGCGAAGGCGCGGTGGGGCGGAATTGTGAAGATGCTGGGCTGGATCGTGCCGGACACGCGACGAACCTAGCCGCTCCCGCCCGAAAGCGGAACTCGATGATTTGCGCGCGCGGCCGGCTCGTCTAGGGGATCGTCACCCCGCTTGGGCCGAGCCAGTCGAAGCGTTCCTCTTTCCCCGCCCGGAAAGCGGGGCGGCCTCTTTGCGGGCGCGGGGCGAGCGGCCCGGGAGATTCTCTTGCTTGCTCGCCATCTGATGTTCGCCGCCGCAACCTGCCTCGCCACACCCGCCATCGCGGCCGATGGCGGCACGGTGGAAATCACGGTTACCAACGTTCGCTCCGATGCGGGCGCGATCATGGTGCAGCTCTGCGATCGGGCACATTTCCTCGGAAAATGCGCGATCGGTTCGCACGCCCCCGCCCAGAAAGGCAGCGTGACCGTCACCTTCCACAACGTGCCGCCGGGCGATTACGCGGCGCTCGCCTTCCATGACGCGAATGGCGATGGCGCGCTCAATCGCTGGCTGGGCATCCCCAAGGAGGATTTCGGCCTTTCCGGCCTCAAGGGCCTGCCGCTCCGCCCGCCCCGCTTCAAGGATTCGGTCTTCACGCATGGCGCGGCCGATCAGAAAATGGCGGTGAAGCTGGGCAATTATTTCGGCTGAGGCGAGGCGAGCGGAAACGCCAGCCCCACAGCGCCGCTCTCAGACGAGAGCGGCCGGCGCGCCGCCATAGGCCTGCGGCAGGCGCACCTCGGCCCGGAAGCCATCCGTCCCGCGCACCAGCCGGACATCGCCGCCATGCGCGCGCGCGATCGAGCGGCAGACCGCCAGCCCCAGGCCCGAACCTTTCTTGTCGGAGGCGATCGCCTCGTCGCTGCGATAGAAGGGCTCGAACACGCGCTCCAGCTCCTCCTCGGGCAGGCCGGGGCCCTCGTCGATGATCTCGGCCACCACGTCCTCCGCCTCGGTGCGCAGGCGCACCCGCGCGCGGGTTCCGTATTTGACCGCATTTTCCAGAAGATTGTCGAGCAGGCGCCGCATGCCCAGCACGTCCACCTCGACGGGCGCGCGATCGGCCTGCTCCACCGTCACGTCCCCGCCGACGAGCCGGGCATCCTCCACCACGTCATCCATCAGGGTGCGCAGGTCCAGCCGCTCCCGCGCGCCGGGGGTGGAGGCGTCGCGGATGAATTCGATGACCTGCGCGATCATCGCCTCCATCTCCTCCACTTCCTCCAGCAGGCCATCGCGCACGTCATCCTCGCCCACATCCTCGATGCGGAAGCGCATCCGGGTGAGCGGCGTGCGCAGATCGTGGCTGATCGCGCCCACCATCGCGGTGCGATCGTCGACGAAGGCGCGCAGGCGGCCCTGCATGAGATTGAAGGCATGGGCGGCGCGCCCGATCTCGGCCGGCCCGTCGAGCGGGACGATCGCGGCGGCCGGCGCCCGGCCCAGTTGCTCGGCCGCGCGCGCGAAGCTCTGCAAGGGCGTCACGAGGCGCCGTGCAAACAGCCAGCCGAGCGGCAGCACCACCGTCAGCGCGATCGCGAACCAGAGGAGCACGCGCCGCTGCCAGCTGTTGAGCATGCCGGCGGGTGCGGGCTGCACCACCGCCCAACGCCCGTCCTGCAATTTCAGAGACGCGACGAAATCGCCTTCCACGAACGGCGCCTGCGCCAGACCGAAAAGGCTGCGCCGCGTCGGCGTGATCTGGATCGGGGGACCCTCCGGGGCCTCATAGGGCAAGGCCTGCGGCGTCTTCTCGAATGTGGGAGTCTGTAGCGGCGGCGCGATCGGTGCCTGCGCGAAGGGCGCGGAGAAGCCGGGCGAGAGTGGCACCGGCGCGGTTTCCTGCACACGCTGGCTGGGCGCGGATGGGGCCTGTGCATTCTGCAACGGCTCCACGATCAGCGGCGGCGCAATGCGCTGCGGCGCCACGGACTGCGTCTGTGCCTGCGCGATCAGCGCGCGATCGGGCAGCATCCGGCCCGCTCCTCCCGCGAAGAACTGCCCCAGCGCGCGCGCACCCACCTCCGGTGCGAAGCCCGGCGAGGTGAAGCCCGGCCGCGATGCGGCGACGCCGCCGATCGGCACCTGCGTGCCGGCGGGATTGGCCGCGTTGGCGGCATTGGCCGCCGCGGCGAGCGCCTCGGCCGCGACGATGGCGGTGGTCGCCCCACCGGCGTTCTCCCCGCCGCGCAACAGTCCCGGCACGGCCGCGCCATTATCGCCGGGAATGAAGAGGCCGTTGCCGGCGAAGCGCGGATCGACGCTCACCAGAGGGTGGGCTGCATCCTGGCGCGACAATAATTGCCCGCGCAGTTCGGGGATATGGGCACGCGCCTCCGACGGCGGCAGCCCCGGCGCGGTTCCCGGCTGGAGTGTCTGCCCCGCCTGCCCCATTGGCGTCGCCAGCGGCCCGCGCGCCATCAGGCCCGGCGGCAGGCCGTCGCGCGGCGGGGCCGCTCCCTCCAGCCGGTTGCCCCGTGGCAGGGACGGAAGGCCGCCCGCAAACTGCGCGAGGATGAAATGGGCTTCCGGGCCGTCCGCCTGATAGGCGGCCGCCTTGAAGGGCGGCGCATAACCGTCATTGGCCATCGCTAGGCTGCGCGCCGCCGCCGTGCCGGCGAAAGGCAGCGGCGTATAGAAAGCGAGCGAGACGCGCCGGGGATCGACACCGATCAGCTTGGCCAGTTCGCTGCGGGATCGTTCGGAAACGAGCCAGCCCGATCCGTTCACGTCCGGGGGCCCCTGCTGCACGATGCGCTGCAGGCCATTGCCGCGCAGATCCGCCTCCGGATCGTCCACCAGTGCGGCGGCGATATCGTCCAGCCCATATTGGGGAGCGGGCGCCGGCGGCAGCAAAAGGGTGAGCATCAGCGTCACCAGTTGGGCGACGACGAGCCCGCCGACCAGCAGCGCCATGATCTGCAATGCCAGCGGCGGCCCCCGCCAGCGCGGCCAGCGAACCCAGTTCATGCCCTCGTCTTACACCACTCCGCGCCCGCGCGCGATCGCGCGTGTCCCGCCAGCCTCGCTCCTCGCGCCTGAATGTTGCAGGCAGATTTCAGGCGCGACGGATGCCCGGGCCATGTCCGGCCGGGCTGCGGCGCGCATGCGTGCCGCCGCCTGCTTCACCACCCCAGTCGCGCCGCCAGCTCCGTTTCCGAAGCGCGAAGATCGAAACCGGACGCCGCCACCCAGCCATCGTCGAAATAGGTGGAGGCGTAGCGATTGCCGTCATCGCACAGGATGGAGACGATCGATCCCGTCTCTCCCGCCGCCGCCATCCGCTCCGCGATGCGCGCCACGGCCCACAGGTTCGTGCCTGTCGATCCGCCGCAACGCCGCCCGAGCCTCATGCTGAGCATCCGCGTCGCGGCGATGCTCTGCGCATCCGTGATCGCGATCATCTCGTCCACGATTTCCGGCAGGAAGCTGCGCTCCACCCGTGCACGCCCGATCCCCTCGATCCGGCTGTCGCAACGATCGAGCGCGGTGATGGATCGATCCGCCCAGTGGCGATGGAAGACGGATCCCGCCGGATCCGCCACGCACAGCCGCGTCGCGTGGCGCCGATAGCGGACGAAGCGGCCGATCGTGGCGGATGTGCCCCCCGTCCCCGCGCCGCACACGATCCAGGCCGGCACGGGATGGGGTTCGCGCGCCATCTGCGCATAGATGGATTCGGCGATATTGTTGTTGCCGCGCCAGTCGGTCGCGCGTTCGGCATAGGTGAACTGATCCAGATAGACGCCGCCCAGCTCGCGGGCGAGCCGCTCCGCCTCGCCATAGGCGTCACCCGGCCGATCGACGAAATGGCTGCGGCCGCCATGGAAGGCGATCGCATCGATCTTCGCCTCCGCCGTCCCGCGCGGCACCACCGCCACGAAGGGCAGGCCCAGCATCCGCGCGAAATAGGCTTCGGAAACGGCCGTCGATCCGCTCGACGCCTCCACGATCGTCATCCCCGGCCCGATCCGCCCGTTGCATAGCGCATAGAGGAAGAGCGAACGCGCCAGCCTGTGCTTGAGGCTGCCGGTGGGATGGCTCGATTCGTCCTTCAGATAGAGGTGCACGCCCGGAAAGGCCGGCATCGCCACGGGCACGAGATGCGTATCGGCCGAACGGTTATAATCGGCCTCGATGATGCGGATCGCCTCGTTGATCCAGCGGCGATCGTGGCAGAGCGGGGAAGCGGCAGGAAGCGTCATCGCCCCCGCCTAGCAGATCGCTACCGCGCGCTACACCTGCCAATCCGAGCGCTTCACGGCCCCGTCGCCCCGAAGCGCCACCGTATCACCGGATCGGAAAGCCGATGGTCAGCCGCGCGCCCTGCCCGGCTTCCACATTGGCGGCCGAAAGCGTCAGCCCCATCGCATCCGCAAAGCCCCGCACGATCGCGAGGCCCAGCCCGCTGCCGCCCCGCCGATCATTGCCCGTTCCCCGCACGAAGGCATCGAAGATGCGCTGCGGATCCTGCTCCGGAAGCCCCGGCCCGTTATCGACGATCGAGAGCGTCACGGCGCTTCCCGTATTCCGTCCCTCGATCATGATCCGCCCGCCGCCGTGCGTCGCCGCATTGGCGAGCAGATTGAGCAGGATATGATGCAGCAGGGTGGGATCGGCCTGCACCAGCGGAAGATCCGGCGGCACCTGCAGATCCACCGCTCCGCCATCGATCAGATCGCGAAGGTCGTGCACCGCGCTCGCCACCGCATCGGTCAGGTCGATCGGCTCCAGCGCCACGGCGAGCGCGCCGCTGTCTATGCGTACCATCTCCAGCAGATTGTCGAGGAAGCGGCGCAGGCGCGTCACCTCGGCCCGGGCGCTCGCCAGCGCGGGATCGTCGGGATCGCGTGTGCGGATCGCGTCGATCGCACCGGTCACGGCGGTGAGCGGCGTGCGCAGATCATGCCCGATCGAGGAGAGCAGCGCGCCACGCAGGCGATCCCGCTCCTGGAGCACGGAAATGTCGCGCAGCCGATCCTCCAGCAGCAGCCGCTCATGCGCGAGCGCGGCCTGCCCCAGCAGCGTGGAAAGCAGCATCACCTTGTCCGCCGGCACGGGCGCCCGCCCGTCAGCATCGGCGAGCGCCACCACCGCGAGAATGCCGAGCGACGTGACCAGCGGATGGAATTGCCAGTCGGCGGCGGCGAGCGTGCCGGTATCACGGCCGCTCACTTCGCCACGCGTCCACGCCCAGTCGGCCGCGGCCTGATCCACCGGGCCGAGCGACGAAGCGTCGGCCGGCGCGGCCGCGATCGGCGTCAACTGACCATCTCGATCGACGAAGACGATCACCGACAGATCCAGCATGCGGGACAATTCGGCCGAGACGATCTCGCTCGTCGTCTTCCAGTCGGAGCTGCGCGCCAGCGCCTGCCCGAAGGCGGCCACCGCCGCATTTTCCTGCGCGCTGCGCGATCCGATCGAGGCCCGCGTGCGCAGCCGGTCCGCCAGGCTCGCCACGAAGATGGCGAGGGCGAGCAGCACCGCCACCGTCAGCACGCTCTGGGGATCGGCAATGGTGAAGGTGTGGATCGGCGGCAGGAAGAAGAAATTATAGGCGAGCCCGCCCAATATGCCGGCCGCGATTCCGGGCGCCCGGCCAAAGCGCGCGGCGGCCACGATCACCGGCAGCAGATAGATGAGGTCGACCGGCCCGACCCCGATCCAAGGCTGCACCGCCAGCGCCAGCATCGTCGTCACCGCGACGAGGGCGAGCGCGAAACCGTGACCGCGCCACGATCCCGCCGCTGGCGGGCGCGGGCGCGGGCGCGCGCCATCGAAGGCGGAAGGAATGACGTGGACGGCCAGCCCCTTGCTTTCGCGCAGCAACACTTCGACCACGGATCCGTGAAGTAGCTCGAACCACCAGCTGCGCACCGATCGGCCGAGCACCAGCTGGGTCGCGCGCATCCCCGCCATGTGGGTGCGAAGGCCATCCAGCACGGATTCAGCCGGCACCGTCGCGATCGTCGCGCCCAGCGTGGCCGCCAGGCGCAGCGCCTCGGCCACCGCGCGGCGCTGGCCCGCGTCGAAACCGGCGCTGCGGGGCGTTTCGATATGCACGGCCTGCCACGGCGCGCGCAGCGCATCGGCCAGGCGTTTGCCCGCGCGCACGATCTCGTCATTGCCGGGCAATTCGGAAACGGCGACCAATATCCGCTCGCCACCCGCATAGGTGCCCGCCAGCGCATGCGCGTCGAGATGCTCGATCAACCCGCGATCCACCGTCAGCGCCACCGCGCGCAGCGCCATCTCGCGAAGCGCCGACAGATTCTCCTTGGAGAAGAAGTGGTTGAGTGCCCGGCTCGCCTCGGCGGGAATGTAGACCTTGCCGTCCTTCAGCCGTTCGATCAGCTCGTCGGGCGGCAGATCGACCAGCTCGATCTCGGCGCCTTCCAGCACATGATCGGGCACGGTCTCGCGCACCCGGACGCGCGTAAAGCCCGCCACCACATCGCGCAGGCTTTCGACATGCTGGACATTGATCGTCGAGAGCACATCGATGCCGGCGTCGAGCAGCTCCTCCACATCCTGCCAGCGCTTGGCGTGGCGGCTGCCCTCGGCGTTGCTGTGGGCCAGCTCGTCCACCAGCGCCAGCGCCGGCGCGCGCGCGAGCACCGCGTCGAGATCCATCTCCTCCAGCACATGGCCGTGATGATCGATGCGGCGGCGCGGGATCAGGGTGAGCGGCGCGAGCAGCGCCTCGGTATCCTTGCGGCCATGCGTCTCGACCACCGCGACGACCACATCCACGCCCGCCACCTGCCGCTCGGCGGCCTCCTGCAGCATCTCGAATGTCTTGCCGACTCCGGGGGCGGCGCCGAGGAAGATCTTGAGCCGCCCCCGCCCCGACCGCGTGGCAGCGCGCAGCAGCGCATCGGGCGAGGGGCGGCGATCATTCACGCCCCCTGATTAGGCGGATCGATCCGATGCGGGAAGCGCGCGCCCGGCATCTTTACGGAATCCTTATCCCGCACACCCGTTTTCCCCCGAGAAGCTTTACGCGCCTCACGCCTAGGTGAGCCGCCGGTGCCGCATCCCGCGGCCGGAGGCACATCCGATGTCCGATCTCCTGTGGCTGGCGGTGCTTGCCGGCCTGTTCCTGCTCACGCTCGCCTTCGTGCGGCTGTGCGACGCGGCCTGAGCCGATGACTCTTCCGCTCGCTCTGGCCGGCGCCGTGGCGCTTTCCCTTCTCGTCTATCTGGTCGCCGTGCTCGTGCGACCGGAAAGGTTCTGACATGACGCTCGCAGGCTGGGCGCTCATCGCGCTCTTCATCCTTATCCTCGCCGTGCTGACCAGGCCGGTCGGGCAATGGCTGTTTGCCCTTTATGAAGGCCGGCGCACGCCGCTCCATGTCGTGCTGGGCCCGGTCGAGCGCGGCTTCTACCGGCTTTCCGGGATCGATCCGGCCAAAGAGCAGGGCTGGCGCGCCTATGCGCTCCACATGCTGCTGTTCCAGCTTGCGACGACATTGCTCACCTATGCGCTGCTGCGCGCGCAGGCGGTGCTGCCGTTCAACGATCGCGCGATGGCGGGCGTCGGCGCGGATGGCGCGATGAACACCGCCATCGCCTTCGTCACCAACACCAACTGGCAATGGTATGCGGGCGAAGGCACGCTTTCGAACTTCAGCCAGATGCTGGCCCTGGCGCTCCACAATTTCCTGTCGGCTGCCACCGGCATCGCCATCGCCTTCGCGCTCTTTCGCGGTTTCGCCCGGCGTGAGGCGAAGACGATCGGCAATTTCTGGGCGGATCTGACGCGCGTCACCCTCTATCTGCTGCTGCCCGTATCCCTTCTCTACGCGCTCTACCTGATCTGGGCGGGCGTCCCGCAGACGATGGCCATGTCCGTCGATGCGACGACGCTGGAGGGCGCCCGGCAATCGATCGCGCTGGGGCCAGTGGCGAGCCAGGAAGCAATCAAGATGCTCGGCACCAACGGCGGCGGCTTCTTCAACGCCAATTCAGCGCATCCGTTCGAGAATCCCAGCGCCGTCACCAATCTCGTCCAGATGCTCTCCATCTTCACGCTCGGCGTCGGGCTGACATGGACCTTCGGCAAGGCGGTGGGCAACACCCGGCAGGGCTGGGCGATCCTTTCCGCCATGGCGATCCTCTTCGTGGCTGGCGCCGCCTTGGCCTATGGGATGGAGGCCCATGGCAGCCCCACGCTCCAGGCCCTCGGCCTTTCGGGTGGCAACATGGAAGGCAAGGAGGTGCGCTTCGGCATCGTTGGATCGGCGCTGTTCGCGGCCGTCACCACTGCCGCATCCTGCGGCGCGGTCAATGCGATGCACGACAGCTTCACCGCGCTGGGCGGGCTCGTGCCGCTGTTCAACATGCAGCTGGGCGAAGTGATCGTCGGCGGTGTCGGCGCGGGCATTTACGGCTTCCTGCTTTTCGCCATCCTCGCCGTGTTCGTGGCGGGGCTGATGGTGGGGCGCACGCCCGAATATGTCGGCAAGAAGATCGAGGCGCGCGAAGTGAAGCTCGCCGTGCTGGCCATTGCGGTGCTGCCGCTGATGATCCTGGGCGGCACCGCCATCGCCAGCGTCACGCAGGCCGGCCTCGCGGGGCCGCTCAACAAGGGTCCGCACGGCTTTTCGGAGATCCTCTACGCCTTCACCTCGGCGGCGGCCAACAATGGCTCGGCCTTCGCCGGTCTCACCGCGGGCACGCCTTTCTATAACGGGCTGCTGTCGGTGGGTATGTGGCTGGGCCGCTTCTTCGTGATCGTGCCGGTGCTGGCGATCGCCGGCAGCCTCGCCGCCAAGAAGCACACGCCCGCCACCGCAGGCTCCTTCCCCACCACGGGGCCGCTCTGGGTGGGGCTGCTCGTCGGCATCATCCTGATCCTCGGCGGGCTCACCTTCCTGCCTTCCCTCGCGCTCGGGCCCGTCGCCGATCACATCGCGACGCTCCACGGCCAGCTCAACTGAGGCCTGTCATGACCACTCCCACCTCGATGTTCTCGGCCCAGCTCGTCGGGCCCGCCATGGGCGATGCGGTGCGCAAGCTGAGCCCGCGCCAGCTCGTGAAAAACCCGGTCCTGTTCGTGACGGCCTCCGTCGCGGCGCTGCTGACGATCCTCGCCCTCATCGGCGGCGAGCCCGTCCGCGCGGGCTTCCAGATCCAGCTGATCGTCTGGCTGTGGCTCACCGTGCTCTTCGGCACCTTCGCCGAGGCGCTGGCGGAAGGCCGCGGCCGGGCGCAGGCGGCGAGCCTACGTGCCACCAAATCCGATCTGCGCGCCAAGCTGCTCACCGGCGTCGGCGAGACCTATGAGATCGTCCCGGCCACGCGGCTGCAAAAGGACGAGATCGTGCTGGTCGAGACGGGTGACCTGATCCCGGCCGATGGCGAGGTGATAGCGGGTGTGGCCTCGGTCAACGAAGCCGCGATCACCGGCGAGAGCGCGCCCGTGATCCGCGAGGCAGGCGGTGATCGTTCGGCCGTCACCGCCGGCACGCGCGTCATCTCGGATCGGATCCGCGTGCGCGTGACGGCCGAGCCGGGCCAGGGCTTCCTCGATCGCATGATCGCGCTGGTGGAGGGCGCCGAACGGCAGAAGACGCCGAACGAGATCGCGCTCACCATCCTGCTCGTCGGCCTCACGATCATCTTCCTGATCGCGGTCGCGACCATACCGAGCTTCGCCTCCTATGCGGGCGGCGCTGTACCGGTCGCCATCCTGGCGGCGCTGCTCATCACCCTGATCCCCACGACCATCGCGGCACTGCTTTCCGCCATCGGCATTGCCGGGATGGACCGTCTCGTCCGCTTCAACGTGCTTGCCAAATCGGGCCGCGCGGTGGAGGCGGCGGGCGATGTGGACGTGCTGCTGCTCGACAAGACCGGCACGATCACGATCGGCGATCGCCAGGCCAGCGCCTTTCGCCCCGTATCCGGCGTCACCGAAACCGAGCTGGCCGAGGCGGCGATGCTGGCCAGTCTCGCGGACGAAACGCCCGAAGGCCGCTCGATCGTGGTGCTGGCGCGCGAAAAGCATGGCCTGTCGCGCGCGCTTCCGGCCGATGCAGAAGCGATCCCCTTCACCGCCCAGACGCGCCTTTCGGGCCTGAAGACAGCGGAAACGCTCGTCCAGAAAGGCGCGGTGGATTCCATCCTGCGCGCCTATCCGGATCTCGGCAAAAGCGCCGCCGCCACCGAATTGCGGCGCGCGACGGAGGAAATCGCGCGCGCCGGACAGACGCCGCTCGCCGTCGTCCGCGACGGGCGCCTCCTCGGCGCGGTTGCGCTGAAGGATGTGGTGAAGGCCGGCGTGCGGGAACGCTTCGGCGAACTGCGCCGCATGGGCATCCGCACCGTGATGATTACCGGCGACAATCCGCTCACCGCCGCCGCCATCGCCGCCGAGGCGGGCGTGGACGATTTCCTCGCGGAAGCGACGCCGGAGGACAAGCTGGCGCTGATCCGGAAAGAGCAACAGGGTGGCAGGCTCGTCGCCATGTGCGGCGACGGCACGAACGATGCACCGGCGCTGGCGCAGGCCGATGTCGGCGTGGCGATGAACACCGGCACGCAGGCCGCGCGTGAGGCCGGCAACATGGTGGATCTGGACAGCGATCCCACCAAGCTGATCGAGGTGGTGGGTCTCGGCAAGCAACTGCTGATGACGCGCGGTGCACTCACCACCTTCTCGGTCGCCAACGATGTCGCCAAATATTTCGCGATCATCCCGGCCATGTTCGTCGCGCTCTATCCGGGCCTGGGCGTGCTGAACGTGATGGGGCTTTCCAGCCCGGAAAGCGCGATCCTGTCCGCGATCATCTTCAATGCGCTCATCATCCCGGCGCTGGTGCCGCTGGCGCTGAGGGGCGTGACCTACAAGCCGATGGCGGCGGGTCCGCTGCTGGCCCGCAATCTCGCCGTCTACGGGCTCGGCGGCCTGCTCGCGCCCTTCGCGGGCATCAAGCTGATCGATCTCGCCGTCAGCGCCCTCCACCTCGCCTGAGGACATCTCCCATGCTCACCGAACTGAAATCCGCGCTGCGCCCGGCGATCGCGCTCACCCTGCTCTTCTCACTGCTGCTCGGCCTTGCCTACCCCCTCGCCCTCACCGGCATCGGCCAGCTGCTCTTCCCGGCGCAGGCCAATGGCAGCCTCGTCCGTAGCGCGAACGGGCGGGTGATCGGCTCCGAGTTGATCGGCCAAACCTTCGCCAGCCCCGCTTATTTTCACGGGCGGCCGTCCGCCGCCGGCAAGGGCTATGATGCGCTGGCATCCTCCGGCTCGAACCTCGGCCCCGCCGCCCGGGCGCTCGCGGATCGCGTGCGCGCGGAAAAGGCCGCGCTCCTCTCCTCATCCCGCTCGTCATCCGATCTCAATGTTCCGCCGGATCTGGTGACCACCTCCGCCTCGGGGCTCGATCCCGATATCAGCCCCGAGGCGGCTTTTTTTCAGGTCGCGCGCGTGGCGGCCGCCCGGCATGTCGATCCGGCCAGGGTCCGGGCGCTGGTTGAGGCGCAGGTCGACAGACCCCTGCTCGGCTTCCTGGGAGAGCCGCATGTGAACGTGCTCGCGCTGAACCGCTCCCTCGACCGCGCCGCCACACGCCCCTAGACCGGACGCATGGCCCGCGACCCGCGCATCCTGATCGTCGAGGACGACGCCGCGATCCGCAGGCTGCTGCGCGCGGCGCTGTCGCGGGCGGGCTATGATGTGATCGAGGCTGGCAATGCGCGCGAGGCACTGGCGGCCGCCGATATCGATCGGCCGGATGCGGTGCTGCTGGATCTCGGCCTGCCCGATCGCGACGGGCTGGAACTGATCCAGCTTCTCCGGGCGAAGGGCAATGCGGTGCTGCTCGTCGTCTCCGCCCGCATCGACACGGCCGAAAAGGTCACCGCGCTGGATCTGGGCGCGGATGACTATCTCACCAAGCCCTTCGATACGGAGGAGGTGCTGGCCCGGATCCGGACCGCGCTGCGCCACCGCCGCAACGAGGCGGCCGAAGCCGAATGCGTCGAGATCGGCGCGATCGTGATCGATCTGGCCCGCCGCCGCGTGCTGCGCGATGGCGAGGCCGTTCACCTGACTCCCAAGGAATATGATGTCCTCGCCGCACTCGCCCGCCATCCCGATCGGGTGATCGGCCACGTGCAATTGCTGCGGTCCATCTGGGGACCCGCGCAGGAGCGCAATGTGGAATATCTCCGCATCGCCGTGCGCGCGCTGCGCCAGAAGCTGGAGGCCGATCCCAGCCGCCCCCGACTCATCATCAACGAGCCCGGCGTGGGCTATCGCCTGCTGGCGGGGGGCTGACCGGGCTTCACGCCCCACCCCCCGCCCGCAGGAAGTGATCAGACCACGACCGATCCCAGCCCGTTCGACCAGGGCAGCTCAGGACCGAGCGGCACGATGCAGGCGGGGTTGAGCGCCCTGATCGAATAATAGCCGCGCTTGATATGATCGAGGTTCACCGTTTCGGCGATGCCCGGCACGGTCAGGATGCGGGCGAGATAGGTGCTCAGCGCGCGATAGTCCGCGATGCGGCGCAGATTGCATTTGAACAGGCCGAAATAGGCCGCGTCGAAGCGCACCAGCGTCACGAACAGGCGAATGTCCGTTTCGGTCAGTCGATCCCCGAACAGGAAGGGGCCGCCCGCATCGAGCCGTGCCTCCAGCCGGTCCAGCATGCCGAAGACATCACGGAACGCCTCCTCATAGGCGCCCTGCGTGGTCGCGAAGCCCGCACGATAGACGCCGTTGTTCAGGAGCGGATAGATTTCGTCGTTCAGCGCATCGATCCGCGCGCGCAGATCTTCCGGCACGAGGCGGATCTCGTCCGTCGCCAGATCGCCGAAACCGGTATCGAACATGCGCAGAATATCCGCGGATTCGTTGCTCACGATCGTGTCGGTCCGCTTGTCCCACAGCACCGGCACGGTGGCGCGGCCGGTATAAACGGGGTCCGCGTGCGTATAGAGCTGGTGCATGTAGGTGGCGCCCTGAAGCGGATCGCGATCCGCCCCGCGATCGTCGCCGAAGCGCCAGCCTTCGTCGGTCAGCACCGGATCGACCACCGAGACCGAGACGATCTCCTGAAGCCCCTTCAGCCGGCGCGCGATCAGCGTGCGCGAAGCCCATGGGCAGATCAGCGCGACATAGAGATGATAGCGCCCCGCCTCGGCCTTGAAGCCGGCGTCGCCCGTCGGGCCTGCGCCGCCATCGGGCGTCACCCAGTGGCGGAAGCCGGAAACCTGGCGGACAAAGCCGCCCGCCTCGTCCGTGGCCTGAACCGGCTGCCAGTCGGCACTCCATCTGCCATTCACAAGCATGGATCAGGGCCTCCGCACGGCAAGGGCGACATCGACGCGGACATTGGCGGCGACAGCTTCCGTCCCCGCAAACTGCCCCTGCCCCACGCCGAACCAGCGCCGGAAGCGAGCCGCGCCCCATTGGCCGGGGCGCGGCGCTTGGCGATCAATTGTTCTTCTCGAAGGCGACGCTGATCTTGATGCGCACCTCATCGCTCACGGCGGGCACATATTTGCTCACGCCGAATTCGGAACGCTTGAGCGTGCCCGTCGCGCTGAAGCCGATCGTATAGGCCTTGCTCATCATGTTCACGCCCGCGCCGCCGAAGGTTGCATCCAGCACCATCGGCTTGCTCACACCGTGCATCGTGATCGTGCCGGAGATACGCGCGCTGTTCGCGCCGGTCTGGACGACCTGCTGCGAGACGAAGCGGATCGTCGGATATTTGGCGGCGTCGAACCAGTCGGCGCTCTTCAGCTCGCCATCGAGGATCGAATTGGTGGTCGAAATGCGCTCGACGGGCAGCGAGACATCCAGCTTGGCCGATCCGATCGCCTTGGGATCCAGCGTCAGCGATCCGGTCGCGCCCGGGATCACGCCGAAGAAATCGTTGAAGCCGAAATGGTTGACGGTGAATTCCGCCAAAGTGTGATTGGTTTCCACCTTGTAGGTTCCCGCCTGGACGGATGCGGGGGCGATCGGCGTCTGGGCGATCGCGGCGGAAGGAATGGCGGCCGCCAGCAGCAGGGCGGCAAACGAAATGGACTTCATCAGAAAGCTCCGGCGAACGACGCGATCGAACGATCGCGGCAGGGATGAAAGCCCGGCCAGGGCGGATGCCCGGCCGGTCGCAGCCGATATGCAGTTTCACGTTATCATTGATAATCCGCACATATGTGGAATATGTTCAAACCCACAGTTTAAGATCACCACTCCGTGGCGAGGGCCGGCAGGCGCTCGACCAGAAAATCGATCCATGCGCGGGTTTTGGCCGCCGGAAGTCGCGTGGGGTGCGTCACGGCATAGATGGCGCCCAGATCCATGACTGGCGCGTCCAGTTCGAACTCGACCAATTCTCCGGTGGCGATCCAGCCCGCCATCATGAAGCGCGGGCTATAGACGATGCCGAGCCCGGCGCGCGCCGCATGGACGAGCGCCTCCCCATTATTCGCCCGCAGCGTCCCCTGGATCGGCACGCGGATGCTGCCATCCCGGCCGAATCCCCAGACATCGCTGCCGCCGACCAGCGGCGCCAATGTGTAGCCCAGGCAATTATGCCGCCCCAGATCGGCGACGCCCCCCGGGCGGCCGTGACGCTCCAGATAATCGGGCGATGCGCACAGGCACAGACGGCCGGAAGCGAGCTTGCGCGCAATCAGGCCGCTATCGGCCAGCCGGCCGATGCGGATCGCCATGTCCCAGCGCTCCTCGAGCAGATCCACATAACGATCGTTGAGGCCCAGCTCGACCGTGACCTGCGGATGCCGTGCCCCGAACTCCGCCGTGATCGCGCTCAGATGCATGACCCCGAACGTGACGGGTGCGCTGACGCGGAGCAGCCCTTCAATTTCCACGGAGCGGGCCGAAACCTCCGCTTCCGCCTCCGCCAGTTCGCCCAGGATGCGTTCGGCCTTGTCGAGATAGTCGCGTCCCGCCTCCGTGAGAGACAGGCGCCGCGTGGTGCGGTTGACCAGGGTCGCGCCGAGCCGCGCTTCCAGCGCATCGACATGTTTGGCCGCCATCGTCGCGGATATCCCCATCTGGCGCGCCGCCGCAGACAGGCTGCCGAGGCGCAGGGCCAGCACGAACACCTCTATGCCGGCCAGCCGATCCGCCATGCTCCGTTTCCTCCGCCCGAATAACCGATCGATCGCCATGCTATGGCAACATGGCTGGCTTCGGGCCAGCGTCAGCCTGGCCCAACCCTCTATATTCTCATGTATATAAAGTTATTCATGAATTCAGGGCATGATTTCATGCCGATCTCAGCATGTATTGGATCGGCCGCTGTAGCGTTACCATCTGGCGCCTATCGGGCGGGAGGGGAAACGATGTCCACGCAAGGGTCTCCGTCATTCACGCTGTCCCGTCGCGGCGTGCTGGCCGCGGGCGCGGCATCGGCCGCAATCGGCGGTATCCCCAAGGAAGGAGAAAGCGTGCCCCCTCTTCCCAGCCCCGCCACCATGCCGGTTTCCTTCTCGGTCAACGGCAAGCCGGCGGACCTTGTGCTGGACACGCGTACCACCCTGCTGGATGCGCTGCGCGAGCATCTGAAGCTCACGGGCACCAAGAAGGGCTGCGATCATGGCCAGTGCGGCGCCTGCACGGTGATCGTGAACGGGGAGCGCATCAATTCCTGCCTCAGCCTCGCCCTCCAGCATCAGGGCGATGAGGTGACGACGATCGAGGGGATCGGCACGCCTGCGAAACTCCATCCGATGCAGATCGCCTTCATCAAGCATGATGGCTATCAGTGCGGCTATTGCACGCCCGGCCAGATCTGTTCGGCCGTATCCGTATTGAGCGAGATACGGCGTGGCGTGCCGAGCCATGCGCAGGCCGACATCACCGCCAGACCGGACATTACGAATGCCGAAATGCGCGAGCGGATGAGCGGCAATATCTGCCGCTGCGGCGCCTATTCCAACATTCTGGAGGCGATGGCCGAAGTCGCGGGAGCCGGCGCATGAGGAGCTTCACCTACGAACGCGCCTCCTCCCCGGCGCAGGCCGCGCAGGCCGTGGCCAGCCACCAGGGCGCGAAGTTCCTGGCAGGCGGCACCAACCTGCTCGATCTGATGAAGCTGGAGATCGAGACGCCGACGCATCTGGTGGACGTGCAGGATATCAGGCTCGACCGGATCGAGCGCACCGACGCGGGGGGCCTGCGGATCGGCGCGCTCGTTACCAATACCGCGCTGGCGGTCGACGATCGCGTCCGCAGCGATTATGGCGTGCTCACCCGTGCGATCGTGGCGGGCGCCTCCGGCCAGCTGCGCAACAAGGCGACGACGGCGGGCAACCTGCTCCAGCGCACGCGCTGCCCCTATTTCTACGATACCAACCAGCCCTGCAACAAACGCAGGCCGGGCTCGGGCTGTGGTGCGATCGGCGGAGTTTCCCGTCAGCTCGCCGTGATCGGCACGTCCGACCAGTGTATCGCCACCTACCCCGGGGATATGGCGATCGCGCTGCGCGTGCTGGATGCGACCGTCGAGACGGTGAAGCCGGATGGCTCCACCCGCGGCATCCCGATCGCCCAGTTTCATCGCCTGCCCGGCACCTCCCCCGATCGCGACAATGTGCTGGAGCGCGGTGAGCTCATCACGGGCGTCACCCTGCCCCGGCCGATCGGTGGCACGCACATCTATCGCAAGGTGCGCGATCGGGCGTCCTATGCCTTCGCGCTCGTCTCTGTCGCGGCAGTGATCCAGAAGGACGGGAGTGGCCGCGTCGCCTTCGGCGGCGTCGCGCATCGACCGTGGCGGGTAGAGGCGGCCGAAGCCGCCATGCCGCAGGGCGCCCGTGCCGTGACGAATCAGGTGTTCGCAGGCGCCCAGCCGACCGGGCAGAACGGGTTCAAGATCCCGCTGGCCGAGCGCACGCTGGCGGCCGCGATCGCACAGGCGAGGAGCTGAGGCGATGAAGTTCGACACGCCCGCCGGCCGCAATCCGATCGATCAGCTCCGGGTTGTCGGCCGCCCGACGGATCGCATCGACGGCCCGCTCAAGACGAGCGGCACCGCGCCTTATGCCTATGAGCGGCATGATGCCGTGCCCGATCAGGCTTATGGCTATATCGTCGGCGCCGCGATCGCCAAGGGCCGGATCACCGCGATGGACACGCGCGCGGCCAAAGCGGCGCCGGGTGTGATCGCGATCGTCACGACGCTCGATCACGCCGCTCCGCTGCCGCTTGGCATGATGAACACCGCGCATCTGTTCGGCGGGGCGGACATCGCGCATTATCATCAGGCCATCGCCGTGGTGGTGGCCGAAACGTTCGAGCAGGCGCGCGCCGCCGCCGCCCTGATCCGCACCGATTATGCGCGGGGCAAGGGCCAGTTCGATCTGGCCGCGCTGGCGCCCACCGCACCGTTCGAGCCGGACGGACGGGGGCCGGGCGCAAAGGATATCGATCGCGTCGGCGATTTCGCGACCGCCTTTGCGGCCGCACCCGTCACGATCGATCAGGTCTATACGACGCCCGACGAAAGCCATGCGATGATGGAGCCTTTCGCCACCATCGCCGCCTGGCAGGGCGAGAAGCTCACCGTCTGGACATCGAACCAGATGATCGCGTGGGGCAAGGCCTCGCTCGCAAAGACACTCTCCCTGAAACCCGAAAATGTCAGGCTGGATTCGCCCTTCATCGGCGGCGGCTTCGGCGGGAAGCTGTTCCTGCGTGCCGATGCCGTACTGGCGGCGCTGGGCGCGAAGGCGAGCGGACGCCCCGTGAAGATCGCGATGCAGCGCCCGCTGATGATGAACAACAGCACGCATCGCCCGGCGACGATCCAGCGCGTCCGGCTCGGCGCCACGCGAGACGGAAAGCTGACGGCGATCCATCATTCCAGCACGAGCGGCAATCTGCCCGATGGCTCGCCCGAGGGTGCCGTGGCGCAATCCAAGCTGCTCTATGCCGCACCCCACCGCGAATTCTGGATGAAGCTCGCGGTGACCGATCTTCCCGAGGGCAATGCGATGCGCGCGCCGGGCGAGGCGCCCGGCCTGATGGTGCTGGAAATCGCGATGGACGAGCTTGCCGAAAAGCTCGGCATCGACCCCATAGAATTGCGCATTCTCAACGATACGCAGGTCGATCCGGCCCAACCCGACCGCCCCTTTTCCGAACGCCATCTTACGGAATGCCTGCGCACGGGGGCGGAGAAATTCGGCTGGTCGCGCCGCCGGGCCGGGCCAGGCCAGGTGCGCGATGGGCATTGGCTGATCGGCATGGGCGTGGCGGCCGGCTTCCGCAACAATCTGCTGATGAAATCCGCCGCGCGCATCCGGCTCGAAACGGGGGGCAAGCTCACGATCGAGACGGACATGACCGACATCGGCACCGGCACCTATACGATCCTCGCGCAGACCGCCGCCGAGATGCTGGGCGTCGACATTGGCGACGTGACCGTGAAGCTGGGCGACAGCGACTTTCCCGCCTCCGCCGGATCGGGCGGCCAATGGGGCGCCAACAACAGCACGGCCGGGCTCTATGCCGCCTGCGTCCGGCTGCGCGAGCAGGTTTCCGGGAAGCTCGGCTTCAATGCGGCCGACACGCACTTTGCCGACGGCAAGGTCACTGCCGGCAACCGATCCGTCCGATTGGCGGACGCCGCCCGCGACGGGCCGATCATCGCGGAGGACGGCATCGAATATGGCGCGCTGGACAGGACGTTCCAGCAATCCACCTTCGCCAGCCATTTCGTGGAAGTCGCGGTCGACAGCTATACGGGCGAGACACGCATCCGCCGGATGCTCGCGGTGTGCGATGCCGGCCGCATCCTCAATCCCAAGACGGCGCGCAGCCAGGTGATCGGCGCGATGACGATGGGCGTGGGCGGCGCGCTGATGGAGGAACTGGCCGTCGACACGCGCTTCGGCTTCTTCGTCAATCACGATCTGGCCGGCTACGAGGTCCCGGTCCACGCCGATATCCCGCATCAGGAGGTGATCTTCCTCGATCATCCCGACGACAAATCATCCCCGATGAAGGCGAAGGGCGTTGGCGAACTCGGCCTGTGCGGCGTGGGTGCCGCCATCGCCAACGCCATCTACAATGCGACGGGCGTGCGCGTGCGTGATTATCCGATCACGCTGGACAAGCATCTGGAAAAGCTGCCCGTCATCGCCTGATCGGCCGCCTCACCAGTCGCGAGTGACGGCCAGCCGCAGGGTGCGCGGGCGCACCGGCGTATATTGATCCCCGCTCGCCACTCCGAACGGATTGCCCAGCGCGAAGCGATCGCCTCCCGCATTGGCGATATTGTCGATCCCCACGTCGATCCGCACCCGATCGCGCCGCCACGCCCCCTTGAGATCGAATGTCGCATAGCCGCCCTGGCGCAAATTCAGGAGCGCCACGGGATCGAGATAGGATGGGCCGACATAGCGCCCCGTCACCGCGACATTGCCGGCGCCCCCCGCCAGCGGAATATCGTAGCCGAAGCCGCCCGCCGCCGAGAAACGCGGCGTATCGGGCAGGCGCGTCACCCGGATGTTGGGTGGCAGATCGGGCCTGTCGAAGCCGCGATTGTCGGCGAAGAAGAAGCCGCCATTCACCTGGAGCCTCTCCACCGGTGACCAGTCGAACGTGCCTTCCACGCCGGTGATGCGCCCGTTCCCGACATTGGCGGTGAACGGGAAGCCACGCGAATTGACGAGATCGGCCTGGATGTGGCGCCACGACGCCTTCGAGATCGCGATCGTCCCGCCCAGGCCGCGCGCCGAAGCCTTGGCGAGGCGCAGGCCCGTTTCGGCTACGCCGATCGAATCCGATTTGAAATTGGCGATGCGCCCCACGCCCTGCGCGACGCTCAACCCACCGGTCCGAAAGCCTTCGGCATAGCGGCCATACCAGGCGAGCCGGGGCACGATCTGCCAGGACCAGCCGATCACCGGATCCACGCGGGTCTGGCTCTGCCCGCGCACGAAGCTGCTGCCGCGCGTGACGATCGAGGGATTGCTGTCGATGCGCGCATAGGTGAGGCGCGCGCCGCCCGTGATCGAAAGCCGCGTCGTCAGCGGGAGGGTCGCCTCCCCGAACAGTGCGGCGCTATGGACCCGATTGGTGACGCCCACGATGCTGCGCGTTTCGTTCGGATTGCCATATTCGCGCGCGATCTCGTCCCGGTCGTGCAGCCAGCTTGCGCCGATTATCCAGCCACCATGGGGGCCATCCGGCCGCGTCAGCCGCAATTCCTGGGTGAACTGCCCGTTGCGATTGTGCGTATCATAGGCGATCGGCAGCGTCGGCACGATGCTGGCATCGAAGCGATCGTCCACCTTCGAATGGATGATGCCGGTGGCCGAGAGCAGCGTCAGGCCATTGTCCCATCTTTTGGTTACTGTCAGCCGGCCGAGATAGAAATCGTCCTCGAAGGGCTGGGCGATGGCGGAACGCCGCGTGAGCGGCTTCATCGATCGCGAGGCATATTGGGAATCCGCCGCATCGATCGACTGGGCGACGCCGCCCAGATTGATCGACCAGCCATCGCCGGGCGTGAGGGCGAGCGCGAGGCGGGCGCCCCTCGTTTTCGTATCGTTGATATTGTGGAGATCGCGATAGCTATCGTCGATATAGCCGCCGTCGCGATAGCGATAGGCAACGCCGCGCAGCGCGATCCTGTCGGAAAGGATGGGGACGTTCAGCATCCCCGCCAGCCCGTTGCCCAGATCCGATCCCTGCCCCGCCGCGACGCTGGCCGTGACGGACGCCGCCATCTTCTTCGCGTCGGGCTCGCGTGGCGTGATCCGGATCACGCCGCCGATCGCCCCCGCGCCATAGAGCGTGCCCTGAGGCCCTTCCAGCACCTCGACCCGATCGACATCGTACAGCTTCAGGTTGGGATCCGGGCCGTTATAGGCGAGCTGCACCTCACCGAAATAGACGCTGGTGGTCGCCTGCGTCGGCCCCATGAAGCTGCTGTCGGCGATACCGCGGATGAAAAGCTTGTCGCGCCCGGCGCCCAGCGCCGTGCTTTGCAGCGTCGGCGCTTCCGCCATGGCCTCCACCAGCCCGCGATCCCCCGCTACCGACTGGGCAGTGTAGGCGCGATCCACGATGGAGATCGATCCGGGATAGCGGAGCAGCGAAGTCCCGCGCTTGTTGGCGGTGACGATGATGTCGCCGGTGGCGACAACGGGCAGGATCGCAGCCTTGGAATGCGTGCGCCGGGGCGGCTCGGGCACGAGGCGAAAGCCGCCTCCCGCGATCGGGGTCGCGATCAGCCCCGTCCCGTCCAGGAGCCGGTCCAGCGCACGCCCTGCCCCCATATGCCCCCTTACGCCGGGGCTGCGGAGGCGCGCGATCCCGGCGCCGGCCGCCCCGACATCGATCCCGCTCTGCTGCGCGAACATCGCCAACGCCGCATCCAGCGATGACGGAGGGACGGCGAAACGGACCTCCCCACTGGCAGCGGCACCCGGTGCCGCGAGGATCAACGCCAGGCCGGCGGCGGCAATCGCGTCAGTTCGGCGCATCCCTTGTCGAGGTCAGGATCCAGCCGGATCCGGCGCGTCGTGCGGACAGCCCCGTGAGATTGGCCACATGTGTCGCATCCTGCTCGGCATTGCCCGCAAGCCGGATCGATCCGGTAAACGGCATATCCGCCACGGGCGTGGCAACGGTCAAGTCATGGCCGGTGGTGCGCCGAATCTCCGCCGCCACCTCCCGCAGTGCCGCTTCCCGGAATGCCAGCCGCCCCTGGCGCCAGCCGCCGACAGCCTCGGCCGGAACGCTCCGGACGAGGATGCGATCGTCACCGGCCCGCGCGGAGAGCGCCATCCCCTTGTGCAGCGTCAGCCGCTCGCGATCGGGCTGATAGGTGACGGCGCCTTCCGCCACCTGCACGCCGAGCCGGCCGGCCTCGTTCGAAACATCGAAAACCGTGCCGACATCGCGCAGCACGACATCGCCAATCGCCACCTGGAAAGGTGCCGCGGGATTGTGGCGGACGTGGAAAACGGCCTGCCCGCGCACCAGCGAAACCTGCCTCGGGCTATCCATCACCAGTTCGGTGCCGCCATTCATCTCCACGCGGCTGCCGTCCGCCAGCGTCATCTCCCGCTTTTCGCCCGGCGCCGTCACGATCGAGGACGGCGCGGCCGCGCCGGGCTGGGTCGAGGGAAGATACACCATCGCCGCCATGGAGGCCGCGAGCGCCCCGCCCGCCACCGCGATCCAGCCGCGCCGCTTGCGCCAGCCATCCCGCCGTCCCTCGATCCTGACGACCGAGCCCTGCGCCTCGGTCGCGAGGTTCAGCATGGGTGCTGCAAGGATATCGTCTTCGAGGACCCGATTATAAGCGGCGGCATGCTCCGCATCCGCCTCCAGCCATTCGGTGAAGCGCAGCCAATCATGCTCCGATGCCGTCGACAGGCGCAGATGCCAGTCGATGGCGCAGTCGACGATATCTGCCCCCTGAACGGTCACGTCCTGTCCTCCTTGGACGAGAGACGTTGCTGCGTCTGCGAACCCGCAATATTTTCCCGCCCGGCATCGTGAATGCACCGGTACGCCTGCTGCAACAGTTTCTCGACCAGACTGAGCGACACGCCCAGTTCGCGCGCAATCTCCTTCTGCGGCATTCCATCCAGCCGGTAAAGGCGGAACGCGCGGGCCGTCCTTTCAGGCAGCGTCGCGATCGCCGCCTCCACATGCGCGAGCCGTTCGCGCGCGATCATCGCATCGGTCGTGCTGGGCAGTTCGTCCGCGCCGGGCTGCACCTCCACCCAGCTCGTCTCGCGCACATTGCGCCACAGATCGGATCTCCGCCGATCGATCGCGAGATTGTTCGCCGTCTTGAAGAGATAGGCGAGCGGGCTGGAGATCGGCCCGAACGTGCCGTGCTGGAGCTTGATCCAGAGCTCCTGGAGAACATCCTCGGCCTCGTCCTGATTGCCCAGGCGCGCCACGAGCATGCGCTGCAGCTTCGCACGCTCCTGAAGATAGACGGCGCGTATCCCGGAATCGGTCATGCCGCCTTCTCCACGTCCCGCATGAAAAAAGCGAGCAGGAGGAAGAAGGCGATCAGATTCTGGATCAGGACGTGCCAGCCCGCGCCGTCGGTGCCGAGCCGGGAGAGCAGCACGGGCAACAGCGGATACAGCGCGACGTTGGTGACGAGCGCCACCGCCACCGATCGCCCGGGGCGCCCCAGCGCCGTCAGCGCCGCCGCGGACGGCGCCGACGCCAGCGCGCAGGCGCGGCCGATGCCGACGAGCACCAGCAGCATCCCCGCCGCCGCGAAACTGTGCCCGCCCAGTGCCACGACCAGCGCATCGCCGAAGCGCGTGAGCGCCACGACGATCGCGATGCCCGCCGCCATCGCGATCGCCGTGCTGCGGATCACGGTGCTGCGCAGTTGCGGGAAAAACCGGTTGGCGACCTGCTCGGCCAGCACCGAATAGCTGGCCTGCGACAGAAGCACCGCCGGCTGCTGCAAAAGGTTCGTCGCGCGCTGCGCCAGGGCCAGCATGCCCGCCGCGTGCGGCCCGACCAGCCAGCCGACGGTGAGCGGAATGAGGTTCGGCGTCAGCTCGCGCAGCGTGATGTCGAAATTGGTGACGGTGATGAACCGGAAGAAGCCGTCATGCTCATCCAGAACGCCCCGCCACGGGCCGAACAGCGTTTGGCCTTTCACCAGCCGTCGCCAGGAAGGCAGCGCCAGGATCCACATCGCCACACCCTCGGCCACGGACGAGGCGAGCCAGACGATCAGATAGCCCGCCAGCCCCCCGCCCAGCATCCAGACGATCAGCACGCCGATCATCCGGGTGACCGGAGACACGGTCTGGTGCAGCGCGATGAGATCGAAGCGGTCCGCCAGTTGCAGCACGCCCTGTGGCGTCGCGCGCACCGTGGCCGCGACGGCGAGACTGTAGATCATGGCGATCTTCGTCACCTGATCGGACCAGCCCAGATGCGGCGCGATCAACGGGGCGCCCACCGCCGCGACGATCACCGCCGCCACGCCGCAGCCCAGCTCCAGCAGCGTCATGAAGCGGATGAGCCGGGCGAGGCCCGCGCGATCCTCCCGCGCCAGGATCAGCGCGCCATAGCGCACGACGCCGTGAAAGCCGGAGAAGGCGACGATGCTGCCGACGGTGACGGCATAGGCATTCACCAGCATCAGCACGCCATAATCGTTCGCGCCGAGCTGATGCGCGACGATGACGAGATAGACGAGGCTCAGCAGCCCCGCCGCCGCCTTGCCACCGAGCAACTTCGCGAGATTGCCGAACAGCCGCCGCAACCCGGAAGGGAGCGGCGCCGGCGATGCGGGGATCGGGCTTTCTGCGGGCGACACCGGCTTCCTTTAGGGGCGTGCCCGGCAGGCTCAAGCCTCGATGCCATCAAAATCCGTAAACGGATCGCGCTGAAAAAAACGACTGCGGGAATGGCCGATCGGCGCCGTCATGGTGGCATGAAGATCGGATTCCTGTTCAATCACGACCAGATCCATCAGGTCGCGCATTCGCTGCCCATCGCGGTGGCGCTTCGCCGGGCCCATCCCGATGTGGAGATCGTCGCTGCCGTGACGACCGATGCACTGGCGGCGGAGGTCACGCGGCTTTCGGTGCTTCTCGGCGTCTATCTGCCGATCGTGCGCCTTGGGCTCCGCCGGACCGGTTCGCGTGTCGCCAGCGCCCTGCTGGAGGCGGTGGTGCCCGTTTCCAAGATCGCCATCTATCGCGACAATCTCGATTTCTTCCGCAAGCTCGACGCTCTAGTTGTGGCCGAGAAGACATCGCTGCTGCTCAAGACCCGCTACAGGCTGGATCACCTCAGGATCATCCACACGCGCCACGGCGCCGGCGATCGCGCGATCGGCTTCAACAAGGCGAGCGCGCAGTTCGATCATGTGCTCGTCTCGGGCAGCAAGATCGTCGAGCGGCTATCGCGCGATGCCGGCGTCGAGGCGAGCCGCATGAGCGTGGTCGGCTACCCCAAGTTCGATCTCATGGAGACGAAGCTTCCCCCGTCGCCGTTCGCGGATCCCACGAAGCCGACGGTGCTCTACAATCCGCACCCGTCGCCGCATCTTTCCTCCTGGTTCGCGCACGGGCAGCAGGTGCTCGACCATTTCCTGAAGGATGATCGTTTCAACCTGATCTTCGCGCCGCATGTGATGCTGTTTCACCGGCCGTTCGTGGTGACGATCGACAAATTCCGCATCGATCGTCCCGGCCGGATCGATCCGCGCGTGCTTTCAGCGCCGAACATTCATGTCGATCTGGGCAGCCGGGCCTCCACGAACATGACCTATACCCGCATGGCCGACATCTATCTGGGCGACGTGAGCAGCCAGATATACGAATTCCTGTACACGCCGCGCCCCTGCCTGTTCATCAACAGCAATGGCGCGGATTGGGCGAACGACCGGAATTACACGCACTGGCAGGCGGGCGAGGTGATCCCCGATCCCTCCGATCTCGGCGCGGCGCTGGATCGCGCCATTGCGGGCCACGATCGCTATCGCCCGGTGCAGCGAGCCCTGTTCGACCGCAGCTTCGAGCTGACGGCGGAGCCTTCCTCGGCGCGCGCGGCGCGCGCGATCATGAGCGTGCTCGGCCATGCGCCGACCACCACCGCGATGCCCGATCGCATGCCGGCGATGCCGGCGATCGGCTCGCCCGCCCACGCCGCCTGACATCCCTTCCCTTGGCAAGCCGCCGCTGAGCGGGCACGAACGCGGGCATGCCTTTACGCAAGGACATATGGCGACCGGCGATCGTCGGGGCGCCGATCGCGAACATCATCGCGAAGGGATCGATCGAAGGCTTCGCACGCCACTGGCTGCCGCCGATGGAGTCGTTCCGGTTCATGGCGGATCCTTTCGGCCTGTGGCGTGACGGGCGCCTGCATGTCTTCGTCGAGGGTTATGATTATCGCGATCGCGTGGGCTGGATCGAGGCGCTCGTCTATGATGCCGATTATGCGCTGATCGAGCGCGGCCCGGCGCTGATCGAGCCCTTCCACCTCTCCTACCCCTATGTGTTCGAGGCGGACGGCGAGACGTGGATGCTGCCGGAGGCGCACAAATCGGGCCGCCTCACCCTCTATCGCGCGCGGGAATTTCCCTATCGCTGGGAAGCAGCGCACGTAATCGCGGTGGATCATGTGCCGATCGACGCGACCCCGTTATTCCATGATGGCCGCTGGTGGCTTTTCTATACGTCGGCGGATGCGGAGGAGGACAAGACCGGCGCGCTCTACGTCGCCCATGCGGATCGGTTGACCGGACCGTGGACGCCGCACCCGGCCAATCCCGTCCGCCGCGATCCGGCCGGCTCCCGCCCGGGCGGCACCCCGTTTGTGCGCGATGGCAGGATCACCCTCCCGGTGCAGGATTGCAGCGCCACCTATGGCGGAGCGATCAGCCCGCTGGTGATCGACCGGCTGACCCCCGAGGTCTTCTCCGCCACGCTCGGCAAGCCGCTCCGCGCGCCCGCCGATGCGGCGCCCTTCGTGGAGGGGCTGCACACATTGTCCGGCGCGGGCGACATCACGCTCGTGGACATGAAGCGCACCGAGCTTTCGCTCCACGGCCTTTCCATCCAGCTCGGCGAGCGCATCCGGCGAGAGATTCGCAAACGGCGCTGAGCCCTCCTCGCCGACGGCCGGTGCCTTCCGTCTAGGTGCGCGCCTGGAAGGTGCTGATCCGATCCAGGATCGCCTTGCCCGCGGCCTCGAACGTCGCTGGCCCATAATGGGTCAGCAGGCGCTCCCGCCCTGCGGCGCCGAGCACGGCCAGCCGTTCCGGCTGCCGCAGCAGATCCGCGAGCGCCGCCGCCAGCGCGGCCGGATCGCCGGGCGGCACGAGCCGCCCCACCCGATCGTCGATCGATCGGGTCAGCGCCCCCACGGCCGATGCCAGGACAGGGAGCCCCGCCTGCATCGCCTCATGCGCCGCGATGCACAGCCCCTCCGATCGCGAAGGCTGCACATACAGGTGCAGCCCGGCAAGAAAACTGGCCGGATCGACATAGCCCGCCAGCCGCACATGGGAGAGGCCGGCGCTCGCGATCGCCTGTTCGAGCGCCGATCGCTCGGCCCCGTCGCCGCCGATCGCGACCTCCCACGCCACGGGCAGAGGCGGCAGCATCGCCAGCGCCGCGATCAGCACATCATAGCCCTTCACCGGATGAAGCCGCCCCAGCGTGCCGATGCGGATCGTCTCGCCCGGCTTCCAGGCCGGCGCCTGCATCGCATCGGGATCCGCACGGAAGATCGGCCAGGTCATGAGGCGATCGGGGCCGATGCCGAGCCGCTCGGCCGTGAGATCGCTGATCATCTGCGAATCCCCGATCCACAGCCGCGAAAGCCGGTTCAGCCGGCGCAACAGGAAGAGATTGGCGGGCTTGAGGAATGCCGCATGCTGCCAGCTGACGACCGGCAGACGCAGACGCAGGCCCACCAGCTGCCCCAGCAACGTCGCGCGCGTGAGCGATGTCCAGATCACGGTGGGCCGCCAGGCGCGCAGCTCGCGATCCAGCCAGCGCGCGGCGGCGGCATGATCCTTTTCGCCGCCGGGGCGGACGGTGACGGCCAGCCCCGCCGCCTCCATCGGCGCCACTGCCCGCCGATCGCGCGGGGTCAGCGCGAAAATGCGGACCTCGGCGCCCAGCCGACGCAGCACCGCCGCCACCGAGGGCACCGGCAGGGCAGCGCCGCCGCCTTCCACCGAATTGATCACATAGGCGATGCGGATCGGACGGGTCACACCCGGCGCGTAGCCAGCTCCGCGAAGAAGTCCAGATACAGCCGCGCCACATGGCCCAGCCGATGGCGATCCACCGCCACCGCCAACTGCGCGGCATCCGGAGCGGGGCGGGCCAGCATCGTATCGATTGCCGCCGCCATGCTCGCCGCAAAGCCCACCGGCACCACCATCCCGCGATCGGGCGAGGTGAGCAATTCGCTGGTGGCCGGCGTACAATCGGTGGCGATCACCGGTCGGCCGGCGGCCAGCGCCTCGATCATCACGGCCGGATAGCCTTCATAATCGGAGGACAGGACGAACAGGCGCGCGCGATCCAGCCACGGGCGAATATCCGGCTGATAGCCGGCCAGCGTCACGCGATCCTCCAGATTCAGCGCGCCGATCAGCGCGCGCAACCGCCCCTCATCAGGCCCTTCGCCCACGATCGTCAGCATCGCATCGGGATCCCTGGTCCGTGCGAAGGCCTCGATCAGCATGCCGAAGCCCTTTTCGGGAACAAGCCGGCCGGCGGCCATCACCATCCGTCCTTCGGCCTGCGTCGGCGGCGGCAGCACATCATCCAGCGCCGGCGAGGGGATGGATCGCACCGCCGGGCCGGAGACGATATCCTCCACCTGCACGCGCGCCGCGCCGGAAAGCGCGATCAATCCGTCCGCTTTCTTCAGCAGGCGACGCATCTGCCAGTCATAGGCACGCTGGCGGACGGGGCCGCGCTGCGGCTTGCACACCGCCGCGCTGATTTGCGCCGCGACGACCGGGCGGCGCCCCCGCGCCATCCGCGTCAGCCGGTGCGCGACCGGCCAGTGATAATTGCCGGGCACGAACACCGCATCCACGGGATCGCGCGCGAATTCCTCTGCCGCCGCGATCGCGAGGCGCCCCCTGTCGCGTTGCGCGCGCGGCAAGGCCGGCTCGGCCGCCAGCACCGGAATATTCTTCCCCAGAAAGCTCCTGAGCGGCCCCGTATCCTCCCCGCAGAAGACGCGCACGTCCACGCCCTGCTCCGCCCAGGCCCGGCCGAGGCGGACGGCGATCCGCTCCGTGCCGCCCAGCGCGAAATCATGCAGGACGATCCCGACAGACGTGATGGCCATCGGATCGTTACCGCGACGCGACGGTGATCGGCGCCGCTGTCTTCGCCGCGGTCAACAGATAGGAGGCGACATAGCCGACATGATCGGAAAGCATCGCGCCGCTGGGATCGCGCCCGAACAGCCCATTTATGGCTGCGATCTTCACGCCGGTGCGCGGGCCGGGCGAATAGAATTGCCAATCCCGCGCCCGCCTGTTGCTGAAGCGCAGATCCGCGATGTTGCCTTTCGCGCAGGCAGGGTCGGGCAGGCAGGCCGTCATCGCCACGTTGAGCGGCGCATCCGTGCGCCACAAGGCGGTGCTGCGCGCCAGATAGGCCCGCCGCTCGATCTTCGGCCCGACATTCAGATCGCCGGCGAGGATGAAGGGATCATGCGCGGGAACCACATCGCGAACGAAGGTGCCCAGCGCATCCATCTGCCGCTGATAGGCATAGAGCGCGCGTTCGTTGGAAGCATGCGAGGCGACGCGCGAATTCAGGTGCGTCGCGACCAGCGAGACCGGATCGGCGACGCCCGGCACCCGGATCATCACCGCCAGCGCGCCCTTGTTGGCCAGGCAATCGAAGCCCGCACAGGCGAAGGCCGGATAGGCCATACGCCGCACCGCGACGATCGGATAATCGGAGGCGATGCGCAGGCCGCTGTCCAGCCACTTGCCCTGCGTTTCCCCCCGCCACAGACTGGCGCCGGCCGCGAAGGCGCGATCCGCCGCCGTCTGCGCGGATGCGCCCGCCAGCGTCTTCGAAGGACCATCCACCACATAACGATAGCCAGCCTGCCGGGCGATCGCCTTGGCCTCCGGCGAGAAAGCCTCCTGCAGCACGATCACGTGCGGCTGCCTGCCGTGCGCGCGCAGCCCGTTCAGCGTCGACGATATCCGGGCCAGCTTCGCCGCGCGCCCGAACCGCACGGGCCAGGGCAATCCCTCGACATTGTAGGTCAGGATCGAGAGGCCGGCCGCTTCCGGCGTGGAAACCTTCGTGGCCATTGCGGGGAGCGGCGCCAGCGCCAGCACCCCCAAGGCCAATCCCCGCCCCAACACCATTCGCATGTTCATCAACAACGTCTCCGCCTCGATCCAGAGACGGGGCCGATCCGAGACTTCCGCACAGGATTTCGTTGCCTCGCGCAGCGGCCCGAAGGCGCGACGAGTCAGGTCAGTCGACGGCCTCGTCGGAAGGCATGCCGTGGCCGCTGATTTCGCGCCCCGCGCCATCGCTGAAACGAAGGTTCCAGAAGGTCGCGGTGAGTGACAGGCCCGTGACGATCCAGAAAGCGGTGGAAAAATCGGCGGGCGCGGGTGCGGCATGGCCACGGGCCAGCATCGCACCATGCAGAGCCAGAGCGCCTATGCATATGCCCAGCGAAAGCATCAGTTGCTGGAGCGTGGAATAGAAAGCGGTGGCGCTGCTCATCTGCCGCTTGTCGATGCCGTCATAGGCGATCGTGTTATAGGCGGTGAACTGGAAGGACATGAAGAAGCCCGCGAAAACCAGAACGCCGAAAATGCCCCAGAGCGGCCAGGCCGGCCCGAAGAAACCGCAGACGGCATAGCCGGCCGCCGCCAGCACGCCATTTACGATCAGCGCCCGCCGGAACCCGAAGCGACGCAGGATGCGCGGCGCGAACGCCTTCATTGCGAGAGATCCGATCGCGGTGGCCACCGTGATCGATCCGCTACGCGCCGCCGAAAAGCCGAAGCCGATCTGCATCATCAGCGGCAGCAGGAAGGGCTGCGCGCCCTGCGTGATGCGCATGATCGATCCCGCGATCACGGACAGGCGAAAGGTCTCGTCCCGCAGCAGCCCCAGATCGAGGATCGCATTCTTGCGCCGCCACGCCCCCGCCACATAGCGCGCGCCCGCGACAAGGCCGATCGCCACCAGCAGGAGGGCCGCCCGTCCCTCCCCCGGATGGCTCAGCATCTCGAAGCCGAACAGGAGGCTGCCGAGCGATATGCCGCTCAGGAAAAAGCCCCTGACATCGAAGCTCGGCGGATGATCCTCGCGGAAATTGGCGATGAACCGCCCCACCAGCCAGAAGCCGAGCAGCCCCACCGGCAGGTTGATGTAGAAGATCCAGCGCCAATCGAGATAGGTGACGATGAAGCCCCCGAGAGGCGGCCCCAGGATCGGCCCGATCAGCGCCGGCACCAGCAGCCAGGACATGGCATCGACCATATCCTTCTTCGCGACCGAGCGGAGCAGCACGAGCCTGCCGACGGGGATCATCATCGCGCCGCCAATGCCCTGCACAAACCGCGCGACGACGATGATCTCAAGAGTGGGCGCCTGCCCGCAGGCAAGGCTGCCGACCATGAACAGCAGGATGGCCGCCCGAAATATCACGCGCGATCCATATCGATCCGCCAGCACGCCGGAGGCCGGGATGAAGATCGCCAGCGCCAGAAGATAGGATGTCAACGCGATGCTCATCGTCGGCGCCGGCACGCCGAAATCGCGCGCCATCGTCGGCAATGCGGTCGCCAGGACGGTCGCGTCCACGAATTCCATGAACAGGGCGCTGGCGATGATGAGCGCGACGATGCGATAATTCTGGCCGGAGCCGGCAGGCCCCACGTCGCGCGTTTTGGCCAGCGCGCCTGCGGCGGGCACGATCCCGTCGCGAACCTCCGCATTGACCGAAGCGAGCCCCCGCCGGCGCGGCCTCAACATACGAAATCCGCTCGAAAAGGGCGAATGGAGGGGAAGGCGGGAAGGGAAAGCGGCATCAACACGACGGATCCGGCGTGGACGCGTCGGCAGCCTACATCAAGAAATAACCGACATTGCAGGCACAAGGCGCGCTTTCGCTTCCCCGTGCGCCCGGGCGACGCCGGCCTTTCCGCCCCACGCTCAATGCCCAGTACTCAGCGTTCTGTGTTCAGTGATCGCTGGGACTGTGTACACCGATTCCGGTTTCGGACCGGAGCCGCTGCTGCGGATAGCCCGCCTTGTCCACCGCCGCGCGCGGGGAACGATCGAGCACCGATATCAGCCAGATCGAGAAAAACGCGATCGGGACCGAAAAGAGGGCCGGCGAACTGTAGGGGAAGATCGCGCTCTCGAAGTGGAATATCGCGACCCAGATCACCGGTGACAGCACGGTCAGCACGAATGCGCTCAGCAGGCCGATCGCCCCGCCCCATGCCGCGCCTCTCGTCGTGCATCCCTTCCAGAGCAGCGACATCACCAGCACGGGAAAGTTGCCCGAGGCGGCCAGCGCGAAGGCCAGGCTCACCATGAAGGCCACATTCTGCTTTTCGAATACGATGCCCAGAATGATCGCGGCGATGCCGAGCAGGATCGTCGTCACGCGCGACACGCGCAATTCCTTCACCGGATCCGCATGCCCCTTGCGGATCACGCTCGCATAGATGTCGTGCGAGATGGCCGAGGCGGCCGAAAGCGTGAGCCCCGCCACCACCGCGAGGATCGTGGCGAAAGCCACCGCCGAGATGAAGCCGAGGAACAGGTTTCCGCCGATGGCGTGGGCCAGGTGCATCACCGCCATGTTGTTGCCGCCGCGCAGCGCGCCGCCGGCATCCACATAGCCGGGATCGAACGAGATCAGCACGATCGCGCCGAAGCCGAGCAGGAAGGTGAGCGCGTAGAAATAGCCGATCCAGACCGTCGCCCACAGGATCGACTTGCGCGCCTCGCGGGCATCGGGAACGGTGAAGAAACGCATCAGGATATGCGGCAGGCCGGCCGTGCCCAGCATCAGCGCGAAGCCGAAGGAAAGCGCCGAGACGGGATCCTTGATGAAGCCGCCCGGCCCCATGATCGCGCGGCCCTTGGCGGCGGCCTCCTCGGCCGAAAGGCCATGGCCCAGCGCCAGCTTCGTCTTCACCTCCACGGCGCGCGCGAAAAGCGCCTCGAACGAAAAGCCCACATGCGCCATCACGCCCAGCACCAGGAAGCTGGCGCCGCAGAGCAGCATAACGGCCTTGATGATCTGCACCCACGATGTCGCGCGCATGCCGCCGAACAGCACATAGACCATCATCAGGCCGCCAACGACGACGATCGCATAGAGATAGGGCAGCCCGAACAGGAGCTGGATGAGCTGGCCCGCCCCCACCATCTGCGCGATGAGATAGAAGGATACCACGAGCAATGTGCTCATCGCGGAAAAGCTGCGAACCGGCGCCTGGAGAAAGCGATAGGAAGCGACGTCGGCGAAAGTGAAGCGGCCGAGGTTGCGCAGCTTCTCCGCGATCAGGAACAGCACGATCGGCCAGCCGACGAGGAAGCCGATCGCGTAGATCAGGCCATCATAGCCATCGTTGAAGATCTGCGAGGTGATGCCGAGGAACGAGGCGGCCGAACAATAATCGCCCGCCATGGCGAGCCCGTTCTGAAAGCCGGTGATGCCGCCACCCGTATAGAAATCGGATACGGTGCGCGTGCGCCGCGCGGCGATGCCCGTGATCCACAGCGTGATCGCCACGAAGCCCGCGAACATCGTGATCGCGGTCCAGTTTGTGGGCTGCCGCGCGATCGGGCCGTCGACGGCGAGATCCGCCGCCATCGCCATCGTCGCCCAGCCCGCCAGAGCCAGCAGGGCAGCGCCACGGATCACGGGCCGGATCATGCCGCATTCTCCGCCAGCAGCGCCGCCAGCCGCGCATCATAGCTGCTGTTCGCACGACGCACATAGACGGCGCAGATCGCGATCGTGCCCAGCAGCATCGCGGCGCCCAGCACCACGGCGAGGCTGGTCACGCCATCGCCGATCGGGCGAGCCATCAGGGGCTTGTCGAAGGCGATCAGCGAGATGAAGCCGCCATAGACCAGCACGGTGATGGCCGTCAGCAGCCAGGAAAAACGCTGCCGATCCCGCACGAGCGCACGATAACGCGGATCGCTGGAGATGCGCGCTTCGAGCGCGTCGTCGGTGCCGGAAGGGATAGACATTCCCCTTCTTCGGCGCAGACGGTGGCGATGGCAATAAGGTCCGGACGCGACATATTCCGACCGCCCGCGCCTCTTTGGCCGACCATCAGGCCCATGGCCGGAAATTGCGCGAAAAAGAGCCGCGGAGGCGTCGAGACCGCGACGGGCTTATCCCTTGGGCGTCACCCATACCGACACGGGAACCACCACCTTGCCCGGCGCGGGCTTGCCGATTTCCACGCGATCGGCCTTCACCAGCTCGCCACTTTCCAGTGTGAAGGAGATCCAGGGCTTGGGCATCCGGCCGAAGCTGATCTTCTGGATCGGCTGGCCGGTGGTGGAGTTCATGACGGTGGCAATAACAGGCATTGCGCGCCGATAGCCGTGCGCCCGATCGCCTGTCCACCCGCGACACGCGCCACGCTCTTCCCGGCCGGATCGGCCGAAAATGCGAGTCGTTTGCCTCCTAACGAATCACAGAATTCGCCATGCACCTCGCAGCGAGCTTGTCAGATCACCACCAAATCGATCGATGAACAAAAATTCAGTTTTGGGCATATCGCGACGACAGGCACGTCGGCGCAAATGAACGTCACATAAATATCGATGCGCTTCTGGATGAATTCGCGCGACGAAACGAGACTAGGGCAGCCCCCCCCTCGTTTCAACCTCTTGACAAGCAAACTCTTGGGAACGTTGCGCCGCAGCAACACGCCTGATGACGTTTATGTGACATTCATATTGCGGCGCGCAATGGCGCCGCCCCGCGTTCCGGTAATGCATTCAAATCCACCGAAACGCGGCTGAAGGAGTGAAAAATGCGCACTATTCTCATCGCCGCAGCGGCGCTCGCAGTCGCCGCCCCCGCGTTCGCACAGGACGCCGCGCCGTTCACCGGTGCACGCGTCGGGGCGACGCTCGGCTATGACAAGACCCATGGTCAGGATGGCTTCGCCTATGGCGGCGCGATCGGCTATGATCTGGCAGTGACCCCGAAGATCACGCTGGGCGCCGAAACGACGCTCGAGGATTCGACCACGAAGTTCGGTGGCGTCCATGCTTCGCGCGATCTCGCGATCTCGGCTCGGGCCGGCTATGTGCTGACGCCGCAGATCCTGGCCTTCGCGAAGGTCGGCTATGACACGACCCGCGTCGAAGTGGCCGGTGCCGGCCACACCAACCTCGAGGGCGTCCGTTATGGCGGCGGCCTGGAATATGCGGTGACGCCGCACACCTACATTTCGGCCGAATATCGTCGGACGGAATATGAGGACAGCTTCGGTGGCCGCGATGCGGGCATCGTGGGCTTCGGCTACCGCTTCTGAGCCATGGTCGGGCGACGGCGCCTGCGCCGTCGCCCTCCGCATCCGTCATGCCGGCTCGCGCCGGCATGACGCGTGGCGGCGGAATGCACCAACCGGGGCAGCCCTCCGCCGAATGAGCGACGGTGACGCTTCGGCTCGACCCCGGCGCTCCTGGCCTTTTCGCCCGTCGAGCTTCGCCTTCCTCACGGCAGCGGCACCAGCCGAACGAGGCTGCCGGGAGTTGAGGATGTCAGATCGACGCCGGTGCCCGGCCCCGTCGCCGTCTGAAGCAAAAGATAGAGCAATCCGTCCGGTCCGGTGGCGATCGCGCGGACCCGGCCGAAGCGGCTGAAGATCTCTTCCTGCTCCATCACAGCCCGACCGCGCACGGCGAGCCTGCGCAGTTGCTGCCCGGCCAGCCCCGCGACGAACAGATTCCCCGTCCAGCCCGGATAGCGCGTGCCCCGATAGAAATGGATGCCGCTCGGCGCGATCGTCGGCGTGTAATAGGCGATCGGCTGATCCATGCCCGGCGCCTCGCGCTTCACGATGCCCGGCTGCATCCCCATCGAGACGACCCCCCAGCCGTAATTGTGGCCCTTTTCGATGATGTTGATCTCGTCGCCGCCGGCGGGGCCATGCTCGGATTCCCACAGCAGCCCCGTGGCCGGATCGAAGGCCAGCCCCTCCGGATTGCGATGGCCATAGCTCCAGATCGAAGGCACCGCGCCCGGCACATGCACGAAGGGATTGTCCCCCGGCACGGATCCATCCTCATTCACGCGATGGATCTTGCCCAGCGGCGTATCCAGCCGCTGGGCATTGGCCATGTCGCCCCTGTCCCCCAGCGAGAAGAACAGATGCCCCTTCCCGTCGAACAGGAAGCGCGTGCCGTAATGCGATCCGCTGGCCGTATATAGAGCGGTCGGCGCGCGGAATATCTCGCGGTCGGTCACCCATTCGTTGCGCGCGTTGATCCGCCCCCGGATCAGCACCGTCATCGAGGGCGGGCTCCCGGGATGCTCGCCCGGCAGAGGCGGCCTCGCCTCCTCTCTGGTCAGCACATGCCCCGGCGCCATCTCCACATAGGAAAGATAGATGAGGCCGTTGCGCGCAAAGCGCGGGTGGATGGCCACATCCAGCATGCCGGCATCCTGCCGCTCCCACACCTTCGGCAGGTTCCGCACCGGTTCGGGCAGCAGCTTGCCACGCCTGTCGATGATGCGCAGCCGGCCGGGCCGCTCCGTGACGAGCAGCCTCCCGTCCGGCAGGAAGGCGAGGCCCCACGGCGTTTCCAGCGCATCGGTGACGACATCGATCCTGAAGGCCTGCCGCCGGCTGTGAATCACCTGCCCGGCCGGGTCCGCGCGTGGCGCGGGCGCCTGCCCGATCTCGGTGGTGTGCCGCCGGAGATAGGCGATGATCCCGTCGATCTGGCTGCCGCTATAGGCATTGCCGAACGCCGGCATTTCGGTGCCCGTCACACCCGCTGCGATCCGGTCGTGCAACTGCTGGTCGCTGCGGGCGCCGAGCAGCCTCGCGTCGAACAGGCTGGGGCCCCTGCCGCCCGAAAGATCGGTGCCATGGCAGCCGGCACAGACCGAAGCAAACGTCCGCTCGCCAAAGCCCGCAAGATCGGCGACATCGCCGGGCGGCATCCCGTTCCGCTGGGCGCGAACGTCAGCGAGGAGCCCTGCGGCACCAGCCGCGAACAATGCCGCCAGAACGATCGCACGGCCAGCGCGCATCCTCACCTGTCACCCGATTTCTTGTCGTTGCCGCAACTGTATTCAGTCTATGGAGCGTGTCAACGATCGCTCGGACTCCGCCGCTCGTGAGCTCGCTCCGGTCATCACCACATTCGATTTTAGTTAATTAATTACAGATATATAGTTCGGGATCGGTCGCACCCTGCACATGAGGCAACGACATTCCGATTGACCAGAAATGTATACAAATTAGGCTGGCACGGGTTCGCGAGCAGCGGGCCTGTCGGAGAGGATGTGCGGGCGGCGTTGGCATGATAGGCCTTTCCGCGCGCGCTCACGCCGCTATCACGCGATCCGACGGGATGATGGACGGGACGCCATTTCGATGAAACACTTCACCCTTCGCCTTGCGGCCGCGCTGGCCGTCGGCCTCGCCCCGCTCCCCGCCCCGGCGGCCAGCCCCGATCAGCTCCGCATCATCCCGATTGACGTGGAAGGCGGCGCGGCGACCCTTTTCGTGACGCCGCAGGGACATTCGCTGCTGATCGACACGGGCTTCCCCGCCGGCCTCGGCGGCGGCAAGCCCGGCCCCGCCGCCGGCGGGGTCGCGCCGCCACCGACCAGCACGAGCGCCCAGCGGATCGTGGCCGCGGCCAAAGCGGCCGGCCTCTCGCGCATCGATCATGTCCTGATCAGCCATTATCATCTGGATCATATCGGCGGCCTGCGGGAGCTTGTCGGTGCCTTTCCGGTGGGTGCCTTCATCGATCACGGACCGAACCGGGAAATGCTGCCCGAAGCCGCCCCCGAACGCGCGCGCACCTATGCGCCGGAAACGAAATATCGCGATTATCTCGCCGCGATCGGAAACAGGCCCCGTCGCGTGATGAAGCCGGGCGACACGCTGAAGATGGACGACATGCTGATCACCGCCGTGAACAGCGATGGGCAGATCCCGGCACGCCCCATATTCGGCAAGGGCGCGCCCGGCGCGGGCTGCGCGCGCCCCAATCCGCCCGGCGTGCCCGATATCGGCGGCGAGGAAAATCCGCGCTCGCTCGGCATCGTCGCCAGTTGGGGCAAGGCCCGCATCCTCTCGCTGGGCGACACGACCTGGGAAATGGAGAACAAGCTGGTCTGCCCGCGCAACCTGATCGGCCCTGTCGACATGATGATGGCCAATAATCATGGCTCGGCCAACAGCGGCAATCCGAACCTGCTCAATACGGTGAAGCCCACCGTATTCGTCTTCAACAACGGCCCCACCAAGGGAGCCGACGAGGCGACGCTGGCCAATGTTGCCGCCGCACCATTCGTGAAGGGGATGTGGCAACTGCATTTCGCCACGCGCAGCCCCGCAAGCAACGCACCCGCCGATCAGATCGCCAATCTCGATGGGCCGGACAGCATCTATCCGCTCCAGATCGTGGCCAGCAAGGATGGCACCATCGCCGTCACCAATCCCCGTACCGGTGCCACCATCACCTACCGGCAGAGCCCGCGCCACTGATCCGCGATTCACGAGACGATATGATGCCGACAGATCCCGCCCCCGCCCCCCTCGTCGCCGCGCTCCGAACCATCGTTGGGCCGGCCCATGTTCTGACGGGTGAGGCGGAAACGCGCCGCTTCCGCAGCGGCTATCGCTATGGCGAGGGGCCGGTGATCGCAGTGGTGCGCCCCGGCTCGCTGGTGGAGCAGTGGCGGATCGTGCGGGCCTGCGTCGCCGCGGACGTCTCGATCATCCTCCAGGCCTCCAACACCGGGCTCACCGGCGGCTCCACGCCCGATGGCGCCGGCTATCCGGGCGGCGTGGTGCTCATCAGCACGACGCGCATCGCCGGCGTCCATGTGATCGACGGGGGCCAACAGGTGGTGTGCCTGCCCGGCGCCACGCTCTACGAACTGGAGCGCACGCTGAAGCCCTATGAGCGCGAGCCCCATTCGGTGATCGGCTCCTCCTGCATCGGCGCCTCCGTGCTGGGAGGGGTCTGCAACAATTCGGGTGGCTCGCTGGTCCAGCGCGGGCCGGCTTTCACCCAGCTTGCCCTCTATGCCGCGATCCGGCCGGACGGCGGCGTGGACCTCGTCAACCATCTGGGCATCGCCATAAACGGCACGCCCGAAGAGGTGCTCGCCCATGTCGAGCGCGGCGGCTTCGACCCCGCCGCGATCGCGCATGATCCGGAGCGCTGGGCGCATGACCGCGCCTATGCCGATCATGTTCGGCAGGTGGATGCGGATACACCCGCGCGCTTCAACGCCGATCCGCGCTGCCTGTTCGAGGGTTCGGGCAGCGCGGGCAAGCTCGTGCTGTTCGCCGTACGGCTCGATACCTTCCCGCGCGAGACGGGGGTGGCCACCTTCTACATCGGCACCAACGATCCGATGCAGCTCACGCGCCTGCGCCGCGAAATATTGGGCAGTTTCGAAAGCCTGCCGATCGCCGGCGAATATATTCACCGCACCGCCTTCGATATCGCCGCCATCTACGGCAAGGATACGTTCCTCGCGATCCAGCGGCTTGGCACGGATCGCCTGCCAGGTCTGTTCGCGCTCAAGGCGAAGGTCGATACGCTGGTCGGCAGGCTCCGCATCTTCGGAGATCACGTCAGCGATCATGTGATGCAGTTCGCGAGCAGGCTCTTCCCGCACCATCTTCCCCGGCGCATGCGGGATTATCGCGATCGCTTCGAACATCATCTGATGCTGAAGATGCCGGCCGCCGCGATCGAGCAGACGCGCGCCCTGCTCGGGCAGGTCTTTTCCTCCGGCGAGGGCGCCTTTTTCGAATGCACCGGCGAGGAGGCGACCAAGGCCTTTCTCCACCGCTTCGCCGCCGCCGGCGCCGCGATCCGCTATCGCGAGATCCACCGGCAGGAGGTGGAGGATATCGTCGCGCTGGATATCGCCCTGCCCCGCAACGAACGCGACTGGATGGAAATTCTGCCGCCCGAAATCGAGGGGCACATCATCCACAAGCTCTATTATGGCCACTTCTTCTGCCACGTCTTCCATCAGGATTATATCGTGCGGAAGGGCGTGGATCCGATCGCGCTGGAACATCGGATGTGGCACCTGCTGGACGATCGCGGCGCCGAATATCCCGCCGAGCATAATGTGGGCCATCTCTACAAGGCGAAGCCGGCGCTCGCGGATTTCTATCGCGGCCTCGATCCGCGCAACCAGCTCAATCCCGGGATCGGCCAGACCACCAAACAGCGCTTCTGGGGCGAAAAAGCAGGCTGACCCTAATTACCGGGTTCCGGCACGGGCCGGCACCCGGGCTGCCTGCTCCATGCATCGATGATCCGGGATTGCGGCCTCCGGTACGCCCAGCTGCCCTGCCGCGATCAAAAAAAGGCCCGGCATCCTTGGATGCCGGGCCGATTCCGAGGCCTGGATTCGGGGAGGGGAGCCTCAGAATTTGAAGCGTGCGCCAACCACGAAATAGGCGCCGATCACGTCATAGAAGGATTGGAAGCTCGGATAGAATTCGGTCGGCTGGGCATTGTTCTGCGGCGCGAACACGAACTTGTCGGTCAGGTTCGTGCCGGTCGCGAAAGCCGTGATCTGATGCCCGCTGATATTGAAATCATAGGAGATGTTCGCATTCAGATAGGCGACCGCCGGAATGCGGTTGTTGGTCACGAACACGGTCGGTTGCTTGGTGTAGTGCATCACGCCGATGAAGCGGACGTCGAAACCGAAGCTCAGCGGGCCTTCCGTGAACTGGGTGGATGCCGTGAACTTGTGACGCGGAACACCGCTGCCGCCGCCCGCCGCCGTTCCGTCCAGCCTGAGCGGCGTGGCGGTGGCGGAGGAAAGGCTGATCAGGCGGGGCGTGTAATTGCCGATCAGGCGCAGATCGAGGCGCGAAGGCTCGTCCGAGAAGATCCGGCCGAGCGGCATCCGATAGTTGATCTCATAATCGAAGCCATAGGTCTTGAGTGACGCCTGGTTGAACGGAACCTGCGAGATGCTCGTCGGGAAGTTCGCCGCCGTGCGATTCGAGAAGGGGAATGGACGCAGGACATATTGGCACAAAGTATCGGAGCCGCCGCTATCCTCGCACCGCTGGTTGAGATCCGTCGTGCTGAGCGTGGTGATCTTGTCCTTGATCTTGATGTGATAATAATCGAGCGAAACGCTGAAGCCCGGAATGAAGCTGGGCTGGAACACCGCACCCAGCGTGATCGTGTCGCCCTTTTCGGGCTTCAGGTTCGAATTGCCCTGCTGCAGCGTGATGATGTTCGTGTTCACGCCGGTGTGCACGTCCGTGAAGGTGCCGCGCGTGGAGGAAACGCCCGCGAAGAGTTCGTTCAGGGTTGGTGCCCGGATGTCTCGGGAAATCGTGCCGCGGAAGCGAAGCGTTTCCACGGGCGTCCAGCTGACGCCCCCCTTCCAGGCCCAGATGCCGCCGGACACGCTATAATCGGTGTAGCGGGCGGCGCCGTTCAGATCGAGCGCCTGGAAGAAGGGCGTGTCACGCAGGATCGGAATGGCGATTTCGCCATAGCCTTCCTTCACATTCTGCGTGCCGTAGGACGGCCCCTGGTTTGTGGAATTATAGGTGAGATTATAGGTGCCGACATAGGCGCGCAGCCCGGTCAGGTCGATCGGCCTGGACGGATCGGTATTGCTCGTCATGTTGAGATACTGGTGCCGATATTCGGCGCCCAGCGCGATATTGACCGGCCCTGCGGGGAGATCGAACAGCGCGCCGGAAATATTCGCCGCGAAATCGGACTGGCGCGATCGCACCCGGAATTTCGAATCCTCCTCGAAATAGGCGTAGGAAGCCTTGGAGGGTGATCCGTTGCCGAACGGATTCCACGGAATACATCCCGGATAGAGGCCGGGATTGGTGATCGTCGTGCGGCAGACGATCGCGCCGCTGGCGGGATCGCGCACCGCATCCAGCGCGGCATACCAGCGTGCCTGCTGGAAATTGCCCGAATGGCGCGCCTTCAGCAGGGAATCGCCATAGGATCCGGTCACGTTCCAGTTGAAGTTGGCCAGTTTGCCCTTGAGGCCGCCCAAGATCGTGAGCGCACTATTGTCCTGATAGGCGCGCTTGGGCGTCTGATCGGCCTCGACCCGGCTGGCGACGAAGCTGTTCACGCCCTGCGCGATCATCGCATCGCGCACGCCGGTCGGCAGGAAGGCATTGTCCTGGAAGATGCGGATCGAGTTAAACTGCGTGCCCGCCGCCACCGTCACGAATTCGGTATGGCCTTCCGTATAGCTGCCCTGGAGGAAGCCCGTGATATCGCCGCCGAAATCATAATCGGCGCGCGCGAAGCCCTGTTTGGTCCGCAGCTTGCTGGTGAGCGTCGTGCCGAACGTGACCGCCGTATCGGCGCCGCCGACGTTGAAGTTCGGCGTGCCAGTGCGCGTGCCGAGATCGGCCGCGTGATAGGCGCCGCCGGGCTCGAACGTGTAATTGACCAGCGAGAAGGGCACCGTGGCGTCCGCCGCGTTGCGCCCCTGGTTGATCAGCAGGCCATATGTGCCGTTGGCCAGCCGCACGTTGAAAGTGGGCGTATAGGGATTTTGCTGCGTGCCCGCCGCGCAGCCGGTGGTGGCGGCACAGCCATTCGCCACCGTATTGGTGCCCGTGCCGGGCGCATAGGCACCCACATTCACCCAGCCACCGGTATAATTACCGCCATAAGGCCGCTCGCCATTATTCGCGATGCCGGGCTGGAAGAAGTAATCGAAGCTGGCTTCCAGGTGCAGGCGATTGTCGAGGAAGCTCTTGCCGCCGGCCAGGCTGGCCTTCACCTGATGATTGTCCCAGCGACTGGATTTGCCATACTGGACCGATCCCTTGAGGCCCTCGAACTTGGTATCGAGGACGAAATTGACCACGCCGGCCACCGCATCCGAACCATAAGCGGCCGAAGCGCCGCCGGTGACCACGTCCACGCGCTGGATCAAGGCCTGAGGAATGATGTTCGCGTCGGTCGTGCCGACATAGGAGGTCGGCGGCAGGCGCTGGCCATCCAGCAGCAGCAGCGTCTCGATCTCGCCCAGCGCGCGCAGATTGAGATAATTGCCCGCGCGGGTCTCGCGCGCCTGGCTCGACGTGACGTTCGCGCCGGACGACTGGAAGAATTGCGGCATCGTCGCAAGGCCGGCCGCAAGGCTTTCCGGTGCCTTCTTCAGAAGCTCTACCGTGCTGACCACGGTCACCGGAGTCGGCGCCTGATAGCCGTTGGCGACGATGCGCGATCCGGTCACGAGAATTTCGCCCACCTCATTCACCTGGCTCGGCGTCAGCGTGGCGGGCGGCGTCGCTGCGGAAGCCGTGGGCGTCACGTCCTGGCCGGACATGGGCGCGGTGGCGGCACCGCTGCTCGGCGCGGCGGTGGCGGCGGAGGTGGTCGCCGCCGGGCCAGCCGGAATCGCGACGGTCTGGCCATAAGCGCCGCCCGTCACGAGACCCGCAGTGCCGAGCAGAAGCGCACGACGAGCGACCTGTATCGTTTTCATGATGGCATCCCCGTTCCCTGCGGCTGGGCCGCTTCTCTTATGGAATGAATACTGTATTCAGCTTTTGCCCGCGTCAAGCAGGATAATTCATCATCCAGCAAAGTTCGGAGATCCCTCTCCCTTATGGCACCCGTGCGAGATTGACAGAAACAGCCGCGACCTTAGTATACAGTTTGCAAGAGTGAGGGATTGAGAATGACGAGGCGCGATGCGCCGCCCGGGGGCTTCCGGTCGGCCAACTGGTTCGCCAACCGCGAACGCAGCGACATGACCGCCGTCTATCTCGAGCGTTTCATGAATTACGGGCTGACGCCGGAGGAACTCCGCTGCGGCAAGCCGATCATCGGCATCGCCCAGACGGGCACCGATCTCACCCCCTGCAACAGGGTCCATATCGAGCTGGCCAGACGCGTGCGCGACGGGATCCGGGATTCCGGCGGCATTCCCATGGAATTTCCGGTCCACCCCATTTTCGAAAATTGCCGGAGGCCCACCGCCGCCATCGATCGTAACCTGGCCTATATGGCGCTGGTCGAGATCCTCTACGGCTATCCCCTGGATGCCGTCGTGCTGACCACGGGTTGCGACAAGACCACGCCCAGCGGGATCATGGCGGCGGCCACGCTGGATCTGCCGGCCATCGTGCTTTCAGGCGGCCCCATGCTCGATGGCTGGTTCGAGGGCGAACTGGCCGGATCGGGCGCCGTCATCTGGAAGAGCCGTAAGCGGCTGGCAGCGGGCGAGATCGACGAGGAAGGCTTTCTGGATGCCGCGGTCGCCTCCGCCACGTCGGTCGGCCATTGCAACACGATGGGCACCGCATCCACGATGAATGCGATCGCGGAGGCGCTCGGCCTCTCCCTGCCCGGCTGCGCGGCCATTCCGGCCGCGTATCGCGAACGCGGCCAATATGCCTATGCCACCGGCCGCCGCATCGTGGACATGGCCTATGAGGACCTGCGCCCCTCCCGGATCCTGACGCGCGAGGCCTTCCTCGATGCGATGGCGGTGAACAGCGCGATCGGTGGCTCCACCAACGCGCAGCCGCATATCACGGCCATGGCGCGGCATGCGGGCGTGGAGATTGGCGTGCAGGATTGGCGCGACAGCTTCGCCCTGCCCCTGCTGGTCAACATGCAGCCCGCCGGCAAATATCTGGGCGAACGCTTTCATCGCGCCGGGGGCGTGCCCGCCGTGATGCGGGAATTGCTGGATCATGGAAAGCTCCACGCCGATCGCATCACCTGCACCGGGGATACGGTGGCGCAAAATCTCGAAGGGCGTGGCGCGCGTGACCGCGAGGTGATCTTCGCCTTCGATGCGCCGATGCGCGAAAATGCGGGATTGCTCCCTCTGACGGGCAATCTCTTCGACTTCGCGATCATGAAGACCAGCGTGATCTCGGATCAGTTCCGGGCACGCTATCTCTCCCGGCCGGGGCACGAAAATGTCTTCGAAGGGCGCGCGATCGTGTTCGAGGGCGGCGACGATTATCATCATCGCATCAACGAACCGACGCTGGAAATCGACGAGGATTGCATCCTGGTGATGCGCGGCGCCGGCCCCGTGGGCTGGCCCGGGTCGGCGGAAGTCGTCAACATGCAGCCGCCGGACGCATTGCTGAGGCGCGGCGTGAACAGCCTGCCCACGATCGGCGACGGGCGCCAGTCGGGCACGTCGGACAGCCCCTCGATCGTGCATTGCTCGCCCGAAAGCGCGGCGGGCGGCGGCCTTTCCTGGCTCCGGACAGGCGACATGATCCGCGTCGATCTGAACCTCAACCGCTGTGACGCGCTGGTTTCGGAGGAGGAAATCACGCGCCGCAAGGCTGGCGGCGTGCCCGCCATGCCGCCGAGCCATACGCCGTGGGAGGAAATGTACCGGGCGCATGTCGGCCAGTTGCAGGATGGCGCGGTGCTGGAATTCGCGACGCGCTATCAGCGCATCTCGCGCGAATTGCCGCGACACAATCACTGATGGCGGGCCGGACCGGTGAAGATCGATCGGGCCATGTCGATCAGGGTTCGTAAATGACGCCCTCTGCTATAAGGCCGGAGCAGATGGCGAAGCCCCCAAGCGGCCGCAAAACAGCGGATGACGAGACGAAGATGCAGCAAGGCGAGGTAACGGCAGGATCGGACGATACGACGCCCTCCACATTGCGCACGCATATCGTCAAGGTGCTCCGCTCCCAGATATTGAGCGGCCGCTACCGCCCGGGCGAGCGGCTCAACGAAAGCCAGATCGCGCGCGAATTCAATGTCAGCCGCATTCCGGTGCGCGAGGCTCTGTCCCAGCTTCAGGAGCAGGGCCTCGTGATGAATCACGAGCGGCGCGGCATGTTCGTAATGCAGCTCAGCCCAGAGGAAGTGCAGCAGATCAACAGCCTGCGCCTCGTACTCGAGAACGAGGCGATGCTGCTCGCGCGCGCCAACATGACGCCGGAAATCATGGCCGAGCTGACCGATCTCGTCGATCAGATGGAGGCGTGGCAGGGTCCGCTGATCGATGCCGCCGCGCTGGACCGCAAATTCCACAAGGTGATCTGGGCGGCCACCGGCAATCCCTATCTGCAGCGGATGCTGGATTCCCTCACCACCTCGCTCTTCGCCCACAAGGCGCTGGAGCATGTGAGCCAGGAAATCCGCCGCTGGCGCCTGAATCACCATCGCGCGCTGCTCGATGCGCTGGTGAATGAGGCGGCCGATCCGCAGATGGCGCTGCTGACCCATTTCCGCATGGCCTATAACGAGCCCGAGCGTTTCTCGAGCCTCGCCATCGGTTCCAAGCCGCGCGACTGATCGCGCGATCGCACCGGGCCGATCGCGTCCTGCGAGATCGGGAGGCCCGCAATATGAGAGGACAAGATCATGAAATTGCTGCGCTATGGCCCCAGGGGGCAGGAAAAGCCGGGCCTTCTGGACGATCAGGGGGCGATCCGCGACCTTTCCGGCTTCATCGCGGATATTGACGGCGCGATCCTGGCGGACGGGCTGGAGATGCTGCGGGGTCTGGACATCGCCTCCCTGCCGATCGTGGAAGCCGGAATTCGCCTTGCCGAGCCTGTCGCGCGCGTCGGCAAGTTTCTCTGCATCGGCCTGAACTACAGCGATCATGCGGCGGAATCCGGCATGGAGATCCCGACCGAGCCGATCATCTTCACCAAGGCGACATCCTCGATCATCGGCCCGAACGATGCGGTGCTGCTGCCGCCGGGCTCCACCAAGTCCGACTGGGAGGTCGAGCTTGGCGTCGTGATCGGCAAGGAAGCGCGCTACGTGAGCAAGGAACAGGCGATGGAGCATGTCGCCGGCCTGTGCGTGATAAACGATCTCTCCGAGCGGGAATATCAGCTCGAACGGGGCGGCACGTGGGACAAGGGCAAGGGGTGCGACACGTTCGGCCCGTTCGGCCCCTGGCTCGTCACGCTCGACGAGGTGGCCGATGTCGGCAATCTCGACATGTGGCTGGATGTGAACGGCCAGCGCATGCAGACCGGCAACACCTCCACCCTGATCTTCGATGTGCCGACGATCGTTTCCTACGTCAGCCAGTTCATGAGCCTCCAGCCCGGGGACGTGATCTCCACCGGCACCCCGCCGGGCGTGGGGCTGGGCAAGAAGCCGCCCGTCTTCCTGAAGGAAGGCGATGTCATCACGCTCGGCATCGCGGGTCTCGGCGACCAGCGGCAGGAGGTGAGCCGCTACAAGGGCTGAAGAAAAAGGGGCGGCGCCGAGCCGCCCCGTCTTCGCCGGAGCTGGATCGGGATGCCGTCAGCGCGGAGGGCAAGGCCGCGCGGCGCCCCGCCCGCCTTTGCGATGGGGACGGGATCGCCTCCTCGCTCCGCCCGCATTTGCGCGTGCCCGCTCCGTTCAAAGGCTCATGCCGCCGTCGACGATCAGGTTCGATCCGGTCATGAAGGTCGCCTCGTCCGAGGCGAGCATCACCGCGACATCCGCAATCTCACGCGGCGTGCCGATCCGGCCCATGGGCTGGCGCGATACGAAGGCCGCGCGCGCCGCCGCCTCGTCGCCACCCGCACGCAGCCGCTCGCCCAGCGAAGGGCTGTCGATCGTGCCGGGGCTGATCGCGTTGCAGCGTATGCCATGGCCGACATAATCGCGCGCCACGGACATGGTGAGGCCGATCACGGCCGCCTTGCTGGTGGCATAAGCGAAGCGATTGGGCGCCGCCATGACGGAGGAAACGACCGAGGCGATATTGACGATCGCGCCATCCCCGCGCCCGATCATGCCGGGCAGAACCGCGCGGATCGTATTCGCCATCGAGGTGACGTTGATCTGGAAGCTGCGGTCGAGATCGGCCGGATCGCTCTCCAGCAGTGCCCCGCTCGCTACCCAGCCGGCGCAGTTGACCAGTACGCTGATATCCGGATTCGCCGCCGCGACGGATGCGACCGCGGCGGCATCGGTCACGTCCATCCGCGCAATCCGCACCTCGCGCCTCACATAGGCGGCGGCCAGCAGGTCCTCGCTCAGATCGGTCGCGACGACGATCGCGCCTTCGGCCAGAAACGCTTCGGTGATGGCGTTGCCGATGCCTTGGGCGGCGCCCGTCACCAGGCAGACCTTGCCGGCCAATCGCCCGGCCAATCGCGACGTCATGGTTCGTCTGTTCCTTTCAGGCCGCGTAGAGGCCGATCGCCCCGTCCACGCGGAGGACCTGCCCGCTCACGAAGCTGCTCTGCGGCGATGCGAGGAAGGCCACCACATCCGCGATTTCTGCCGGCATGGCATAGCGATCCAGCGAAGGTCCCTTCCCCATCATCGCCGGATCGACCTGACGCGTGGCGAGGAAGCGCGCCGTCGTCGTCGGCCCGGGGCTGACGACGTTCACCCGGACGCCCACGGGCCGCGTCTCCAGGGCAAGACAGCGCGTATAATGGACGATCGCGGCCTTCGCGCAGCCGTACATCACTTCCGGCGACACAGCGACATGGCCGTTGAGCGAGCCGAAATTGACGACCGCGCCCGACTTCCGCGCGATCATGCCCGGCACGATGCGGCGACACATCAGCATCGTGCCGATGAAGTTGCGCTGGAATACCGCCATGGCATCGGCAAGGCTGATATCAAGCGCCCCGTTCGGATGGGGCTTCGTGCCCGAAGCGCCGATATCGCCGCCGGCGCAGTTCACGAGGATCGAAACGCCGCCCAGCCGCGCCTCGATCGCGCTTACCATCCGGTCGACGGCCTGCTCGTCGGTGATGTCGCCGGTCACGCCCATCGTCTCGATGCCGCCTGCGCCGAGCGATGCGGCAACCTCACTCAGGCTCTTGCCCTCGCCATATTGGGCGGGCGCGTCCTCATTGATATCGTGGATCGCCACATGGGCGCCCAGAGCGATCAGCTTCTCCGCGATCGTGCGCCCCAGCCCGCGCCCGGAGCCTGTGACCAGCGCGATCTGCCCCGTCAGGTCCGAAGACGAAGGCTCCGACCCCCGGGCCTCGACTCTCTGATCCATCTCCGGCCTCCCTGAATACAGATTTTAGCACCCCCTTCCTCCTTGATTTACCCTATAGGAAGGCGGCGCAGTTGCAGCTTGATGACGCGAATGCTGCGCATTGACAAGCGGGAATCAGAATTTAGTATACAGATGCAAGCCGGAAAACCGGCTCTCTATATCGAGGGGATGCGATGTCGCGACGACGCCATGGTGCCGGGATCGGAAACCCGCGATGAAGGCGACCAAGGTCCGCTATGGCGTCGTCGGATTCGCCCTTTCACTGGCCATCCTCTCCTACATCCAGCGCGTCGCGATCAGCCAGGCGGCAGGCCCGATCGCGTCCGATCTGCACCTGGACAAGCAGCAGCTGGGCTCCGTGCTCGGCGCCTTCGGCCTCGCTTATGCGCTCTTCGAAATCCCGATGGGCCTGTATGGCGACAAGCGCGGCGTGCGGCGCGTGCTGGCGCAGGTCGTGCTCGCCTGGTCAGCCTTCACGGCATTGACCGGTGCTGCGTGGAATCTGGCGTCCCTCTGGGTCATCCGCTTCCTGTTCGGCGCGGGCGAGGCCGGCTGCTTTCCCAATCTCACGCGCATGCTCAGCCAGTGGCTGCCGCGCGGCGAGCGGATCCGGGCGCAGGCCTTCATGTGGGCCGCCACCCGCTGGGGCGGGGCCGTCACCCCGCCGCTGGCGCTGCTCGGCATCAACCTGTTCGGCTGGCGCTGGAGCTTCGTCGCCTTCGCGTTGCTGGGCGTGGTGTGGTGCGTCTTCTTCCTGCGCGCCTTTCACGACAATCCGGCCGACAATCCCAAGGTGAACGCGGCCGAACTGGATCTGCTGAGGGATTCGCACGCACTCGTCACGCATCATACGGCCAGCTGGGTCAGCGTGCTGCTGCAGCCTCAGGTGATCCTGTTGATGATGCAGTATTTCTGCTGGTCCTACGTCTGGTATTTCTTCGTCACCTGGCTGCCCACCTATCTCACCGAGGCGCAGGGACAGAGCGCGGCCGCCACCGCCGGCTTTGCGATCCTGCCGCTGCTGTTCGGCGGATTCGGATCGCTGGTGAGCGGGCTCCTGCCCCTTCATGTTCCGCGCAAATGGGTCGCCATCGGCGCCTATCTCGTGGTGCTCGCCCTGCTGCTTCTGCTGCCGAACGTAAGCGGCGTCGTGCCCGCCATCGCCATCATGGCGGCGATCAGCTTCACCGGCGACCTGACGGTGCCGATCTCGTGGAATGCCTGCGTGGAGATCGGCAAGCGATACACCGCCACGGTAGGGGCCGCGATGAACATGTTCGCCAATTTCTCGGGTTTCGTGGCACCGTTCGTGGGTGGCTACATCCTCAAGCATTACAACAATGACTGGAGCATGGTGCTTCACGTCATGGCCGTGTTCGCGGCGCTGGGCGCCTTCCTGTGGCTCTTCATCGATCCCACGGGCGAGCGTTCGGCCCGCCGCATGGCCGCGTCGGGCCTTGGCGGCCCCACTTCCCAGGAGGCATTGAGCGCGTGAAGATCGATCTTACCGGCAGAACGGCCGTCATCGTCGGGGCGAGTGGCGGCCTCGGCGAGGCCATGGCGCACACGCTGGCCGGGGCCGGCGCGGCGCTGGCGCTTGTCGGCCGCAATGCGGAGAAACTGCGCGCGCTGGAAAGCGACCTGGCCGCCCGGGGCGCGGACGCCGCCATCTTCACGGCCGATCTGCTGGACGAGGCGGACGTGGCACGCCTGCGGGATGAGGTAAATGCCCGCTTCGGCGCACCGCAGATCCTGATCAACAGCGCGGGCACGAACATCCGCAAGAATTGCGTGGATTTCACGCTGGAGGAATTCCGCAGCGTCGTCGATTCCAGCCTGATCTCCACCTTTCTCGCCTGCCGCGCCTTCGTGCCGGGCATGACTGGCACGGGCTATGGGCGGATCATCAATCTCGCCTCGATGCTGGCGCATGTCTCGCTGCCGCAGCGAACGGCTTATTCCTCGGCCAAGTCTGCGATCCAGGGCTTCACGCGCGCACTCGCGCTCGAGCTGGCGGATCAGGGCATCACGGTGAACGCGCTCAGCCCCGGCCCGTTCAGCACGCCGCTCAATGCCGTGGTGAAGAATGATCCCGTCGCCAACGCCCAGTTCCTCACCAATCTGCCGGTCGGCCGCTGGGGCAATGTCGAGGAGATTGGCGGCCTCGTCTGCTATCTCTGCTCGGATCTCGCAGGCTTCATCACGGGCGCGGATTACGTGATCGACGGCGGCTGGATCGTGAAGTGACCGCCTGAACGACACGAACGAAAACCCGGATCGAAGCCCGGGGGGAGAGGGATGATGATCAGGACGATGTTGAAGTGGAGTCCGCTCGTCGGCGCAGCGGCCGTGGCGCTGGCGCTTTCGGCGGTGGCGGGCGCGCAGGGTGGCGCCGTCACCGATGCCAATGGCGTGCCGACGGGTGCCGAAAAGCCGCGCATTCCCGGCCAGAATCTGAACGGGATGCACGTCTATCTGCGCGCCGGCCTCAAGACCCACCTGCCCGGCCAGCATGATTATCCCCAGTTCCTCGCGGACTGGAGCAAAATCCTGACGCAGCATGGCGCCGTCGTCGACGGATCCTTCCACGCGCCCGGCGCGGACGAGCTTCAAGGGGTGGACGTGATCGTCATGTACAAGGGCGATACCGGCTTCATGACCGCGAAGGAGCGCGCCGATCTGATGGCGTTCGTGAAGCGCGGCGGCGGCATCGTCATGATCCACGATGCCCTGTGCGGGCCGGATCCCGCCGAAATGGCCATGCTCGTGGGTGGCGGCAAGAAGCATGGCGAGGTGAATTACACGCTCGATGCCAACGTGCCCTATCACATCGTCGACCCCGCCTCCCCCATCATGAAGGGGGTGAAGGATTTCGCGCTGAAGCCCGAAGAGAGCTTCTACAAGATGACATGGGCGGAAAGCCCGAAGATCCATGTACTCGCCACCGCCACGATCGATGATACGCCGGCCGCGCGACAAGGCGGCGGCGTGGGCCAGGTGGTGCCGCAGATCTGGACCTACGAACATGCGTTGCCCGGCGGCCAGCCGGCGCGCGCCTTCGTGTGGATGCAGGGCCACGAATATGCGAACCTCGGCAATCCGATGATCGAGAATATGCTGCTGCGGGGCATCGCCTGGGCGGGCAAGCATCCGGTCGACGAACTGGTGGATTACAAGCAGCCGCCGGCCCCTCCCCGCCCCGCACGGCAGGGATGATCGCGATGCGCGCACTCCTCCCCATCGCCCCACTCGCCATTGCCCTTGTAACCGGTCTCGTCGCAGCCTCTCCCGTGGCGGCGGCCGATTATGTGACCATCGTCCAGACGAACATCGTCGACCGGCCGGTCGATGCGGTCTGGGCGAAAATCGGCGGCTATTGCGCGATCGCGGACTGGCTGAAGGTGACATGCGAGCTAACCTCCGGCACCGGCGAGGTGGGAACGGTCAGGCGGCTCAACGGCACCACGGTGGAGCCGATGGTCGCGAAGACCGCGACTTCCTACGCCTATTGGCAAAGCGCCGGCACGATGACGCCCTATCAGTATCACGGGTCGCTCGTCGCCGAGCCTGCGGGCAAGGGCCGCACGAAGCTGATTTACACGCTCTTCTACGATGCCTCCCTGATGCCTTCGGATGCGGTGCGGGAATCCGAGCACAAGCGGCTCGAGGGCCGTTTCGGAGGCGCGCTCGCCGAAATGAAGCGACTGGCGGAAGCCAAATGACAGATCGGGGCCGATAGAGATGCGCCGCTTCTCCCTTTCCATCGCCACGGGCGCCCTGTTCGTGACGGGGCTGGCGCTTGCCCAGCAGCGTCAGCAGGTGGATCCCAATGACGACATGGGGGCCGCCGCGCAGGGCGAACGCAGGCCGGGTGGCGCGCAGCCCCCCCGCGCCGCATCCGCGCCGCAGCCGTCCGCCCGCCAGGGCGCGGCGGCCCCCGCCGCCCGCGCGGAGGCGACACGCGCCTTTCTGGGGCTCGGCGTGGCGCCGGATGCGGAGGCCGCCAAGCGCGGCGCCCCGGTCTTCGCGCAGAATTGCGCCGCCTGCCACGGCCCGGACGCGCGCGGCGGCATCGGCCCCAATCTGCTCTATTCCAGCCAGTTGCTGGACGACGATCATGGCGAAAAGCTGGTGCCGTTCCTGAAGGCGGGCCGGCCGGAAAAAGGCATGCCTCCCTTCGCCCAGCTCGGCGATGCGGCGCTCACCGACATCACCGAATTCCTGCACCTTCAGGTCGAGAATTATGCCAATCGCGGCACCTATCAGAATGTGAACAACCTGCTGGTCGGCGATGCGAAGGCCGGCGCCGCCTATTTCGCGAAGACCTGCACCGCCTGCCATTCGGCGACGGGCGATCTCAAGGGCGTTGGCGCCAGGTTCCGGCCGCTCGATCTGCAACGATACATGATCTTCCCGGAACGGGACGGGCATCCCTCCCGGATGATCCAGGCCACCGTTGTCGGACGGGACGGCACCGTCGAGGGCGAGGTCACCAAAATCGACGATTTCGATATCGTGCTGCGCGACAAGGCGGGCGTCGTCCACGCCTGGCGCCAGAGCGACGTGAAGGTCACGCTCAAGGATCCGCTCGAGTGGCACAAGAACTTCGCCTACCGGCTCAAGGACAAGGACATGACGGATCTCGTCACCTACCTGAGCACCGTGAAATGACGCGGCGCATCACGAAATCCGCCGGCTGGTGCCTGGTGCTGGGTGCCGCCATCGCGGCGCACGCCAATACGCTGGACACGAGCCTGCTGGGCAAGCCGCCCGTGGATAGCTGGCCAACCTTCCATGGCGACTATTCCGGCCGCCGCTTCTCCACGCTTGATCAGATCAACGAGAGCAATGTCGGCAGCCTGCAGGTGGCGTGGACATCGCGCTTCAGCGATGTGGGCACGATGCGCGGCGCCCCGGTGCCGGTGCTCAAGGGCACCCCGCTCTTCGTGAACGGCATTCTCTATGTGACGCTGCCCGATCTCGTCTATGCGCTCGATGCGCGGACGGGCGTGCGTCTGTGGACCTACAAGTGGGTCGACAAGGGCGGCCATCTCGTCGGCAATCGCGGCGTCGGCATGTACAAGAACTGGCTCTATTTCATGGGGCCGGACAATTGGGTGATCTGCCTCGACAGCGCGACCGGCAAGGAGCGCTGGCGCAAGGAGATCGCCGATGCGCGCAAGCAATATTTCTCCACCTCGGCGCCGATCGTCGCCGGCAATCACGTGATCGTGGGCGTCGGTGGCGACGCCATGGACATTCGCGGCTTCCTCGCCAGCCTCGATCCGGAAACGGGCGAGGAGCAATGGCGCTTCCACGTCACGCCAGGCCCCGGCGAACCGGGCATCGAGACATGGCCCGATGCGGAATCAGCGGCCCATGGCGGCGGCGGCACCTGGCTGCCCGGAACCTATGATCCCGATCTCAAGACGCTCTACTGGGGCACGGGCAATGCCAACCCGGTCTATGCGGGCCAGGGGCGGATGGGCGACAATCTCTACACGGCCAGCCTCGTCGCGCTGGATGTCGAGACCGGCAAGCTCAAATGGCATTTCCAGGCCATGCCGCACGACACGCACGACTATGACGGCACCAACACGCCGATCCTGTTCAGCCGCATGATCGACGGGCGGGAGCGCAAGCTCGTCTCCTATGCGGCGCGCTCGGGCTGGTTCGTCACGGTCGATCGCGAGACGGGCAAGCCGATCGCATCCCGGCCCTATATGGATCCGCTCAAATGGGTGAAGGGCCAGAACCCCAAGACGCTGGAGCCCATCTCCGATCGCGACAATGATCCCAAGACGACCGGATCGATCGGCAATTCGAACCCCACCAACTGGTATAATCCCGCTTATTCGGATCAGACCGGCCTATTCTATCTGAATACGGTGCGCGGCATGGGCATATACTATCTCTACGATACCAGCCCGAAGCCCGCCGGCTATGCCGGCGGCGGCGGGGGCAGCATCGGCGAAAGCGTGCGCGAGTTGCTGGCAATCGATCCGACGAACGTGAAGATCGTCTGGCGCCACCCCTATCCCAACCTCAATTCGCCCGGCGCCACGGTGGGGCCGGGGCTGATGGCGACGGCGGGCAATCTGCTGTTCACAGGCGACGATCAGAACAACATCATCGTCTATCGTGCACGGGACGGGAAGATCCTGTGGCATTACAAGGCGCTGGCCAACCAGTCGAACGGCCCGATGACCTACATGCTGGACGGCAAACAATATGTGGTGATCGCCGCCGGCGACACGCTCTATTCCCTGACGCTGCCGGCGGCGCCTGGTGCGGCTGGTGGAAACTGAGGTGAGCGATGCCACCCTCCATGCTCCCGCGCACGCAGGAGCCCGGGGTTATCGAAGGGCGGCGCTCCTGGCTCTGGGCTCCTGCGTGCGCCGGACCACGTTCGTTGCGATTGCCATAGTGGGCGCGGCCCCCTCATTTTCCCAGACCCCGCCCCCGGCGCCCCAGCCGCAGATCGCACGGCAGGTGAAGCCCGGCCTTTTCATGATAACGGGCGCGGGCGGAAACGTGACCGCCTTCATCGGCGATCATGGCGTGATGCTGGTGGACGACAAGCTCGCCGGCGACGCCAATTTCGACAATCTCGTCGCCGCCGTGCGGGGCGTCAGCACGCTGCCGGTGCTGGCCGTGTTCAACACCCATTATCATCCCGATCATATCGGCAACAATGATCGCTTTCTGGCGGCGGGCGTGATGGTGATCGGCGTCGACGGCATCGATCGCCTGCTGGCCAGTGCGAAGAATGGGACGAAGACTCCCAGCATCCTTTTCACGAAGGATTTCTCACTGGTGCTGATGCGCGGCCGGATCGATGCGCATCATTATCGGCCGGGCCACACCTCCGCCGACGCGATCATTCATTTCCCGACGGCAAAGACGGTTTCCACCGGCGATCTCGTCGTCGCCGCCAATCCGACGATCGATTATGCCGGCGGCGCAACCATCGCCGGGTGGATCGCCACGCTGGACGAGATGCTGAAGCTCGATTTCGACACGGCCATTCCCGGTCATGGCGACGCGCCCCTGTCGCGCGCGGATGTCGAGCGGTTTCGCGCCAAGCTCGCCACCTTCCTCGACCGCGCGCGGACCGCGATCCGGGGCGGCGCGACCAAAGCGGACCTGATCGCCCGGATCAGGACGGAGGATCTGGGCTGGAGCTGGACCGCGACATCCTGGCCCGCCGTGCGGGTGGACGGGCTCTGGGCGGAAGCCGGCGGCCCGAAATAGCCGCACCATTGTGTAAAAACCGGCCGCAGAGCCGAACCGAGAGAGGAACCGGGAGCGTGAGGAATCATCTTCGTGGCTCGTTATCCGCGCTGGCGACAGGCGGAGCCCTGCTTGCGGCGCTTCCCGGCCTCGCCGCCGGGCCGGGCGACTGGCCTTCTTCCAATCGCGATCTCGGCGCGCAGCGTTATGCGCCGCTCGCGCAGATCACGCCCGCCAACGTGAGCAAGCTCCGGATCGCCTGGACCTATCACATGAAGCCCCGCCCCGCGGCCGGTCAGGCGCCCAGTTCGCGCGTGATGATATCGGAGGCGATCCCGATCGTCGTGGGCAACGTCATGTATCTGCCGACGCCCTATGGCCGGATCGTCGCGCTGGATGCCTCCACGGGCGCCGAAAAATGGTCGGTCCCGGTTCCGAACGGCGATCTCGTCTCGATCCGGGGCGTCTCCTACTGGCCGGGCGACGGCAAGCTTGGCGCGCAGCTGATCGTCGGCTCGCGGGACGGCAAGCTCTATTCCTTCGCCGCACGCGACGGCGCGCTCAATCCCGGCTTCGGCGCGGGCGGGATCGTCGACCTGAAGACGCCCGAAGTGATGAACGGCATGCCAACGGCATCCTACATCCTTCCCTCGCCGCCGATCATCTACGGCAATCTCGTCATCACCGGCGCCGGCCCCGGCGAGGGGCCGGGCGGCCTTGGCGGCGGCAGGGGGCCGGCGGGCGATACGCGCGCATGGGATGCGCGCACCGGCAAGCTCGTCTGGACCTTCCACGTCATCCCCAAGCCCGGCGAGCCGGGCCACGAGACGTGGGGCGGAGACAGCTGGGTGGCGCGATCCGGCGTGAACGTCTGGGGCTGGTTCACCATCGATGCGGCGCGCGGGATCCTCTATATGCCGCTCGGCGCACCCAACAACGATCGCGTCGGCGTCGATCGGCCGGGCGACAATCTCTATTCCAGTTCGATCGTCGCGGTGGACGCCAGGAGCGGCAAATATCTCTGGCACTTCCAGATCACCCATCATGACGTGTGGGACATGGATACCCAGTCCCCGCCGACCCTGGTGGATGTGCGCAAGGGCGGGAAGACCATCCCCGCGCTCGTCTCGGTCAACAAGAACAGCCTGATGTTCGTGCTGGATCGCGTGACCGGCAAGCCTGTCTTCGGGGTCGAGGAGCGGCCCGTACCGGCCAGCACGATCCCCGGCGAGCAACTCTCGCCGACCCAGCCCTTCCCGGTCTTGCCCGAACCGCTCGCGCAGACGCAGCTCAGCCGCGACAATCTCTACAAGGGCGAGCCATCGCATCAGGCCTATTGCGAGAAACTGGTCGACGACAACAATATGAAGCTGGGGCCAGTCTACACGCCGCTGGAGCTAGATCGCTATACCGTGTCGCTGCCGGGCACGCAGGGCGGCGTGAACTATTATGGCGGCGCCTATGATCCCCGGCTGCGCCTGTTCGTGGCGAACGTCAACAACATCGCACAGCCGATGCGAATGGAAAGGAATCCGGACGGCAGCTACGTCAATCGAGGGCCGCTGGCCGGCACGCGGCGCTTCTGGGATGCCGACAAGCGGCTCCCGTGCGGGCCCACGCCGTGGGGCCAGATGGTCGCGGTCAATATCGATACCGGCAAGATCGCCTGGCGATCGACACTGGGCGTGACGGACAGCTTCCCCGAGGGGCTCCGGGATACGGGCCGGCCTGGCCTTGGCGGCACGACGCTCACCTCCGCCGGCCTCGCCTTCATCGGCGCCACCGACGACAAGCGCTTCCGCGCCTTCGATACGAAGACGGGCAAGGAATTGTGGTCGATCCTGCTGGATGCGGCCGCAGCCTCGACGCCCGCCGTCTATCAGGGGGCCGGCGGCAAGGAATATGTCGCGGTAGTGGCGACCGGCGGCAGCCAGAATATCACGAAGGCCGAGGGCGATTCCGTCATCGCCTTCTCCCTGCCATAAGCCCCCGTTCACAGTAGCCGGCACAAAAGAACCACGAGCGGAAGCGACGGGAAATTCATTGATGAGCCATAGACTTGTGATCCTGGCTCTTGCGGGCGGCGCTGGCATCGTCCTGCCAAGGGCCTTCGCCCAGGCCCCGGCCGCGCCTGCACAGCCTGTGGCGACGGCGCCCGCCGCGCCCAGCGCTTTGCCCCCCGGCCCCGGCCGCGATACGATGCTGCGCGTCTGTTCCGGATGTCACGATCCCGCGATCGCCGCCCAGCAGCGCCTGTCGCATGATGGCTGGGTGGAGCTGGTGAACACGATGGCCTCGCGCGGGGCACAGGCGACCGACGAACAGCTGGACGAAGTGACCAACTATCTCGCCACCGCCTTTCCGGATACGCCCGCCAAGCCGTAAGACCTGTACGCATCACCGGCTGCGTGCGCGCGAAGGATCCCGTCCGCCGTGCGCCTCGGAGACGATCATCGCCTCCCCTCACCCGGCGTGATTACGGCCCCCACCCGCTGATCCCGGCCGCGCGCGCCATGTGCATGGCGCGTAGATCGGGCGCGTCGATATGTTGATCCGGCCCATCCGCGCAGAAAAACACCATGTCATTCGCCGCGAGAGCAGCCAGCGCGACCCTATGGTTATTATTCACGCAACTTTAACGATGGCCTCACGCCGGTCCTGACAGAAACCTCTCCGGCTCCCGGGGGAGCCGATTCTTTTTCGACGATCTGGAAGATTCCTGATCCGCCGCGTGGACGGGGATCTTTTTGTACCAGTACGCGGAGGGGACTTTCGATGAAAATTGATCCATCCTTGAAAGCTGACATCACGTCTTTCACAGCGAATGTGAGCGCCGACGAAATCGTCGCCGACGGTCGCATCATCGAACTGAATTTCGCAGCGGCGGTCGATCCGCAATCCGCGCAGGGGGCCATCCAGCTCCGACGAGGCTGCGAGACGCTGCCGACCCGCATCAAGGTCGCCAGACGGACCGTACGGGTGGAAACCGAGGGGCTTTCGCCCGGTGCGACACGCCTGACGATCTCGGAGCTGCTCGGCGCCAAGGGCGAGAAGCTCGTCGAACATCACATCCTGCCTTTTTCGATCCTTCCCATATCGGGCAAGGTGCCGGCCGATCTGCGGATCGAACATGCAGTGCGCGTGGCGATCCAGGATCTGGATATCGTGCGTCTTCGCCCCGGCGAAGTGGGCCAAGGCGGGCATGTCGATGTCGTGAAGGCGGTTCAGCGGAAGGACGGCGCCCCCGTGGAGCTGGCCTTCGACGAGCGCGGCGAACGGGTGGACTATGGCGAGCGGCTGGCCGAGCTCGCCGCGCGCCGCAACGCCAGATATGGCCGCATCCACGAAACCCTGTTCCATCATCTCGAAACGACGAAGGATCCTGGCCGCGTGCCGATCATCGTCTGGCCGAAACTCGATCTGCCGGCGGCCCCCTATGAAAAGCCCTCCCACGAACGCTCCCCGCGCCCGCCCGAGGGCCAGCTGAAGATCGATGCGGAAATCAGGAAGCGCAGCGGGCAGGTGCGAGAGGCCCTCACCCGCCACAAGATCGAACCGGACAAGGCCGACGCCGCCGACAAGGATGCCGTAGCCCTGCGGGCGATCGCCACGGCCGATCAGATCCGCGCTCTGGCCCGCAACGACGCTGTCGGCGCGATTCACTATGACGATCGCAGCGCGATCACCGATCTTGGCGATTCCATCGCCATCGCGCGGACGGACCGCGCGCATCTGGCGGGGTTCGATGGCACGGGCATCCGCGTGGCCGTGTGGGAAGATGGGCCGAGCGACACGACCAATCTTTCCTTCGCGGGGCGCTTCTCCACATCGCCGCCCGCCAGCAGCCACGCCCGGCTGACCTCCGCGATCATCAAGAATGTGGAAGCCAGCAAGCCGCATGGCCACGCGCCGGATTGCAGCCTCTACTCGGCCAATCGGGCTGGCACGGATGCGCTCAAATGGGCGGTGAACGATCAGCATTGCACCGTCATCAGCCAGAGCTTCCATCGCAGCAGCGAGCCTGGCGGCTCCGGCCTCCAGTCGGACGATCTGCTCAAGGACTGGATGGTGCTGCGCTGGCCCTATCCCACCATCCTGCAGGCGGCCGGCAATTTCTGGCTGGGCGATGCCGACGGCATCAATCCGCCCGAAAATGGATATGTGAACCACAAGGGTTATAATTCACTCGCTATCGGCAACCATAATGACACGGCCGATGCGATGTCGGGGGATTCGGTATTCCGCAATCCCACCTCCTCGCATGGCGACCGGGAACTTCCCGAACTGGCCGCGAACGGCACCGGCGTTTCGGCGGTGGGCGAGAGCAAGAGCGGAACGAGCTTCGCCGCACCCGCCACGGCGGGCGTCACCGCCGTGCTGCAGGATGTCGATGGCGTGCTCTGCTCGTGGCCGGAGGGCTGCCGCGCGATCCTGCTGGCGTCGGCGGGGAGAAACATCCGCGACGGCAACTGGTGGCAGGATGTGTCCACCCGGGTCGACGCGCGCGATGGCGCGGGGGCTCTCGATGCCCGCGCCGGCGTGACCATCGCGCGCCAGCGCAACGCGCGCAACGGCGCGGCCACCCGTCACGGCTGGGATGTGGGCACCCTCTCCTCCTCGGTCATCGGCGCGGATCGGCTCGCCACCTTCCGCCATCGCATCGCCGTGCCCAGGGGCCTGCTCTTCCCGAGGGTGAAGGTGGCGCTCGCCTGGGACAGCGCGGTCACCTCATCGGGCGACAATCCCACGGCATCGACGCTGACGGTGGATCTCGACCTGCTCGTGCGTGACAGCCACGGCACCCAGGTCGCGGTGGCGGCCTCGTGGGACAATAGCTACGAGGTCGCCGAATTCTCGGCGAAGGCGGGCGAGACTTACGAGATCGTCATCCGCCGATGGTCGGGCACGGACAGCGTCTGGTATGGTGTCGCCTGGACGACAACGGGCCTGTCCCTCCTCCAGGTTGGCGATCTTGCGTCCGTGAGCATCGCCAACGGCTGAGGATTGATGCCCGGCGGGGGCGGAGGCGCGATGCATGCGCCCCCGCCCTCTTTTTTTCGCAGATCCGGTACGTCGCGAAACTTATAGGGTGCCGGGCATGGCCTGGAACGCGCCGAAGATGCAGCCGCCCGCTTCGCCCGCCCACAGATGCGGGGCGACCCGATTGCGAAGCCGCTCCTTCAGATCATGCGCCAGCTTGGCGAAGCCCGATATCTCGCCAAAACATTCGCTTTCGCCACAGCTACAGGTGAAAGGCGCGGCCATCCGCGCCTCGGTCGTCAGATAGTTGAAGGTCAGCAGTTCGCCCACGGCGATGTCGCGATCTGCCCGGAACGACCAGTCGACGAAATCCATATGCAGGTTTGGCGCGCAGGAATGTTCGATGAAGCGCCACTCGGCGGTGGCGGAATCGATATGCAGCGCGGCCCCCACCTGGAGTGACGTGCGCGTCGGCAGCGCCGACAGCATTCCGCTCACCCGATAGAGCTTCGTTCCCTCGGCGATATCGCGGCGGGCGCGCAGCCCCGGCCCACCCTCGATCCAAGGTTTGATCGTGTGGAGGCTCTGAGAATGCATCACGGTTCGTTTCCATCGGCTGGAGGAGGCTATTGCTTGCCATCCACAGATCATTACGCGCGTGAGAAAGCCGTGATTTCCGCGTGAAATCGTCGCCCCCGGCGGCCTCCACCCGTCGCATTTCGGGCGCCTCGCAGACGCGAAGCGACGAAACGAGACCAATGCGGGACGGATCGTCCGAGAACCGCGCCAGCGTCGCCCGCCGGCCATGCCGACGGTTTTCCATTTCACGCTGGTTTCACGATGCCTCTGCGAGAGGGATCTTGCCGGCGTATTGAGGACCGCCGGCAGGCGTACGAGTAGCGTAGGAGTTTCCGTGCCCCCGAGCCCATCCGCTTCGGAACCTCCCGGTGCGCATCGGGACGGGAGCGGGCAGGATGGCTCCCCGAAAACGGGGTCGGGGCCAGCTTGATCTGACGCAAGACGGGCGCCCCACCTGGCCGGTGAGGCGCCCGTTCTTCGATCCAGACATGTCAGCGAATGGCAGCGACCGTCATCGGGCCACCGGCGCGCTTGCCGCCCGCCGCCGCCACCACGATCGCCGTCTGGCGCCGCGTTTCGGCGGTCACTTCCCGGCGGCAATGATTGGCCGCCAGCCTGCTGGCAACGGACGAATTCAGCTCCGGACAGACTTGCCCGATGGCGCGCTTGATCCGCGCATCGAGCACTTTCTGCCCGGCCGGATTGGCGAGGTTGAGATCGGCATAGCTGACGTGCGCCGTCAGCGGGCCATCGGACGCCGGCACCTCCGCGAACAGCGATGAGGAACCCAGCAATGCGGCGGCGAGAAGAAAAGCACGGATCATATGAACCACCCCTATGAACCTTTCGGCGCGTCACCATGGCGGCCGATGACGAGGCTCTAGGGTTTCGGCGTCATTCTTCCGTGAAGCCCGGTATATGCGATCGTAAAAAACACGTTAAAATGGTTAATCCTGCGTCATACAAAGTCGAATATCCGGATATCGGCGCGGAATTTCCGGATTTTTCTTGCCCCGCTCCCGAGCTGTCCACCAAATATCTGAGCATGATCGGGATAATTATCTTGTCCGAAACAAAATGGATCGGCGATCAAAACCCTAAAAGGATGCCCTGATCTCAAAAGAGCAGCTTGCCGCCCACCACCGCCAGCGTGCCCGCCAAGACGGCGCGCAGGGCACGATCCGGTATGCGCGTCGAAAGCAGGCTGCCGACGATGATCCCGGGGATCGAGCCGATCAGCAGGGACAGCAGCAACCCGAAATTCACGGATCCCATGGCCCAATGCCCCATACCGGCCACCAGCGTGAGCGGAACGGCATGGGCGATATCGGATCCCACCAGACGGCTGGTCGGAAGTTTCGGATAGAGCACCAGCAGCGCCGTCATCCCCAGCGCCCCCGCGCCAACGGAGGAAAGCGCCACCAGCACGCCGAGCATTCCGCCGAGGATGATCGTGAGGGTGCGCACCTGGCCATCCCCCAGCGCATCGATCCTGTCGGCATAACGGGCCACGATCCGCCCCCGGAAGATCATGGCGATCGCGGTGGCGATCAGCGCCAGCCCGAGCACGAACGTGATGAGGTGTTCCGTTCCGCCGACGCGCGTCCCGATAAAGGCCAGAAGGCCAAGCGTCACCAATGTCGCGGGCACGCTGCCCAAAGCGAGCCGGCGGACGATCTTCCAGTCGACCGAGCCGCTGAAACCATGCACCGCCGTTCCGACGGACTTGGTGGCGGAGGCGTAGAGCAGGTCCGTCCCGACCGCTGTCGCCGGGTGGAAGCCGAATGCGAGCACCAGCAGCGGCGTCATGAGGGACCCACCGCCTACACCGGTCAGGCCAACCAGCAGCCCAACCGCCACACCCGCAATGGAATAAAGCAGATCGATATGCACCGGGATCATCGCAACAGCGGATCGCGGATGAGCGCCGGAACCATCGGGCATTCGTCCCAAAACAGATGCCGTGCAGGACGCCCGGCCGATAGCGCTGCTTCGGATCATTCGGCTTGCGGCGCGAGATATTTTTTCTCGCAGCCGCTATGGCAGCGCTGTCAGCCCGCCCGAGCCCGCATGCCGATCTTCCGGGCGGCGGCAGGCCCCTCCCGCCTATGCGAGGGTCAGGTAAAGCTCGGCCTCGATCAGCCAGCCGGACGCGAATTCACGCCACTTCGCCACATAGCTTCCACGCGCAAGCTCCTGCCCGCCGGGCTGGAGGACGCCCGTCCAGCTGCCCTGTTCAAAGGCGATCGGCTCCACGGGCGAAACCGCGATCGTTTCGGGCGTGCGCGTGTAAACCGTTCTGGCGGAGGCACCGAACTCGCGCTTCCACGTGGCCAGCTGCGCCTTGCGCCCGGAAATCACGGCGCTGTCCGTACCGGTGACGAGGATCGCATCCGGCGCGAGCATGCGGGCGACGCCATCGAGATCGGCATTCGCCAGCGCCCTGTTGAAGGCCGCCCGACCGCTGCGGATCGCCAGCTCGGCGGCAATGCTCATCGGGGTCCTCCAGAACCTATGCGGAAACCGGCATCAGCCCGACCCCAAGGCTGTGCAGCATGGCCCAATAGCCGGGATAGGTCTTGGCCACGCACCCCGGATCCAGGATCGTCACGCCCCTGAAGCGCAGCCCGGCCAGAGCGAAGGCCATCGCGATGCGATGATCGCTATAGGTGTGGATCGAAACGGGCGGCGCCATCGCTGCGGTCAGCCCCTGCCCCGCCACGATCAGATCATCTCCCTCTTCCCGCGCCAGGCCGGGGCGGAAGCGGCAAAGCTCTGTGGCCAGCGCCGAAATCCGGTCGCATTCCTTGACCCGGAGGTTCGCGATGCCGACGAAACGCACCGGCGTCTCGTTGAACATGGCAAGCACCGCGAGCGTAGGGATCGCATCCTGCATCTGCGAGCCGTCGATCACGGCCGGCATATGCGGGAAGGCCACGATCTGGCGATGCGCGGCCGCATCGGGCTGGGTGAAATCGGAGGGCGCGAAGCCGATGTCGATCGAGCCGCCCAGCAGCGCCTCGGCCGCCCAGACATAGGTGGCCGCCGACGCATCCGGTTCGATCCGGTAATCGGCCGCATGATAAGCGCCGGGCTGTACGCGCCAGCTCGCCACGTCGGGCTGATCCACCTCACCTCCGAATGCCCGCATCGCGGCCACGGTCAGGTCGACATATCCCCGGGCGCCGATCGTCGCATCCGAAAGGCGAAAGGTCGTGGCGGAGGCGCCCAGCGGCGCGGCCATCAGGAGCGCCGACAGATATTGGCTTGAAAGGCTGGCATCGACGATGATCTCGCCACCGCCGGCCAGCGGCCCTTCCACGGTGACGGGCGGGCAGCCGCTCGGCGCCTTGGCCTTCACCCCCATCCGCCCCAGCGCCTCGATCAGCGGACCGATCGGCCGCTTGCGCATATGGGCATCGCCGTCGAGCACGGTCCGCCCCGCGAGCGTCGCCGATGCGGCGGTGAGAAAGCGCACGGCCGTTCCCGCATTGCCCAGAAACAGCGGTGCCTCCGGCGCCTCCAGCCGCCCCTTGCCTTCCACCACGAAGGCCGTGAGTTCGGGCTCCTCGACCCCGACGCCCATCTGGCGGAGCGCCACCGCCATGTGGCCGGTATCGTCGCTCTTGAGTGCCCCCGTCAGATGCGAGCGGCCGTTCGCCAGCCCGGCCAGCAGCAAGGCCCGGTTGGTGATCGATTTCGAGCCCGGCAGGGTTATGCGCGCCTGGGCGGCCCCGGCAGGCGGCACGATCAGGAGCGCGGCCTCGTCCAGCCACTGGCGATCGGGATCGATATCCGTGCGCATAATTCTTCCGGGCAGCTCTCGTCGGGGGAAGGAATGGCCCGCGCTCGTAGCCCAATGATCGACTTCCGCAATCCCCCCGGCAGCGTTGGCCGGACCTTCGCTCTCCGCGCGGCCTCGCCCACGGGAGCGCAATCCCCTATGGAGACGCTATGAATCCGATCTATTGCGGCATGCCCACCACCATCTTCGAGGAGATGTCGGCGCTGGCGCGCGCCACTGGCGCGATCAATCTCGGCCAGGGATTCCCCGAGGAGGATGGATTTCCCGAGGTGAGGAGAGCGGCGGCCGAGGCGCTGGTCTCGCGATCCAACCAATATCCTCCGATGGCCGGCCTGCCCGAACTGCGCGAGGCGGTCGCCACCCATTATGCCGCCCATCAGGGCCTCACCATCCCGCCATCCGACATTCTGGTCACCTCAGGCGCGACCGAGGCGATCGCGGCATCCCTTCTCGCGCTGATCGCGCCGGGGGACGAGGTGATCCTGATCCAGCCGCTCTACGATGCCTATCTGCCGCTGGTGCTGCGCGCGGGCGGCGTTCCGAAGCTGGTGACGATGGAGCCACCGAAATGGTCACTCCCGCGCGCGGCGCTCCGCGCGGCGATCGGCCCGCGCACGCGGCTCCTGCTGCTCAACAATCCGGTCAATCCCCTGGGCAAGGCGCTCGACGAGGAGGAACTGTCCTTTCTCGGCCAGCTCTGCATCGCGCACGATATCGTCGCGATCTGCGATGAGGTGTGGGAACATGTCGTGTTCGACGGCCGTCGCCATCTGCCCCTGATCGGCATGGAGGGGATGGCGGAGCGCACCGTGAAGATCGGCTCGGCCGGAAAGATCTTCTCGCTCACGGGATGGAAGGTGGGTTTCGTGCTGGCCTCTCCGGCGCTGCTGGACCCGATCGCCCGCGCGCATCAATTCCTTACCTTCACGACGCCGCCGGCGCTCCAGATCGGCGTCGCGGCCGGCTTGGCGAAGCCACCGGCCGAATTCGCCGCGATGCGGGCCGGCTATCAGCGGTCGCGCGATCGCCTCGGCGGCGCGCTGGCCGGCGGTGGCTACGCCGTGCTGCCAAGCGAAGGCACCTATTTCCTCACAATCGATCTCGCAGCCTCGGGCATCGACGAGAGCGACACCGATTTTTGCGCGCGGATCGTCCGCGATCATAGTGTGGCGGCCATCCCGCTTTCCGCCTTCTACAGCGAGAATGCGCCGCGCACGTTCGTGCGGCTCTGTTTCGCGAAGAAGGATGCGACGCTCGATGATGCGGCCGAAAGGCTGATCGCAGCCAGAAACGCCCGCTCCTAGCCGGATCGCATCGCATCGCATCGCACCGGGGGCTCTCCAGAGCGCAAACGGCCCCGCCAAAAGGGAGTGTGGCGGGGCCGGGTACACGGCGCTGGGGAACGCCGGTTACGGCCCTGACATATTGATACAATTTGGCAATCCGTCTGGCGACGGACCGGGCGCGAGAGGCGGCAAGAGGAGGAAGCGCCCCGCTGGCGTGAGCTTCAGCGGGGCGCTGCGGCGACTCTCATAGCCGCCACGCCGCCATTCTGCCGAAGCCGGCCATTTCCCACAACGCGCGTTGACGATAATTAACCTTGGAAATCTGCGAATTCGATCGGAACATCGCCGGATCGGGAGAGGCGCACATGAAAGCGGCGTATCACTCCCGTTTAGCATCGGATCGCTGGTGTGGCGCATGCACTCCAGGATTGACAGGCATGCCGCCGGGGGCTTGGGAGGCCCCGAACGAAGCGCTCGGAGGAACCTGTGGGGCAAGCATATGACGTCGTGATTGTCGGGGCGGGCCATGGTGGCGCGCAGGCCGCGATCGCGCTTCGGCAGAACAAGTTCGAGGGCACGATCGCGATGATCGGCGACGAACCCGAACTTCCCTATGAACGCCCGCCTCTTTCCAAGGATTATCTCGCGAAGGAGAAGACTTTCGAGCGGATCCTGATCCGCCAGCCGGCCTTCTGGGAGGAGCGCAACATCGCGATGCTGCTGGGCCGCAAGGTGATCGCCGTCGATCCCGCCGCGCACAGCATCACGACCGAGGATGGCGCGACGATCGGCTATGGCAAGCTCATCTGGGCAACCGGCGGAAAACCGCGCCGGCTGGTCTGCTCCGGCCACGATCTGGCCGGCGTCCACACGGTGCGCACCCGCGCCGATGCGGACCGGATGATGGACGAACTGGACGGCATCACCCGCGCCGTCGTGATCGGTGGCGGCTATATCGGGCTGGAGGCGGCGGCGGTGCTCGCCAAGTTCGGCAAGCAGGTGGTGCTGCTGGAGGCGCTGGATCGCGTGCTGGCGCGCGTGGCCGGCGAGCCGCTGTCGCGCTTCTACGAGGCGGAGCATCGCGCCCATGGCGTGGAGGTGCGGCTCGGCGCCAGGGTGGATTGCCTCGAAGGCGCGGATGGCAAGGTCACCGGCGTGCGCCTGCACGATGGCGAGGTGCTGGATTGCCAGATGGTGATCGTCGGCATCGGCATCGTGCCGGCGGTCGAACCCCTGATCGCGGCGGGCGCCGAGGGCGGCAACGGCGTGTCCGTGGATGACCGGTGCCGCACCAGCCTGCCCGATATCTTCGCTATCGGAGACTGCGCGCTCCACAGCAACGGCTATGCGGAGGGTGCCACCATCCGCGTGGAATCGGTGCAGAATGCAAACGATCAGGCAACCGTGGTGGCCAAGACGATCACCGGCGCGGACGTCACCTACGATTCCGTGCCCTGGTTCTGGTCGAACCAATATGATTTGCGCCTGCAGACGGTGGGCCTCTCGATCGGCCACGATGCCGTGGTCCAGCGTGGCGATACCGCCAGCCGGAGCTTCAGCCTCGTCTATCTGAAGGGTGGCCGGGTGATCGCGCTCGATTGCGTGAACGCCACCAAGGATTATGTTCAGGGCAAGGCGCTGGTGGCCGGCGGGATCGCGCCCGATCCCGCGCGGCTGGCCGATGCTGCGGTGCCACTCAAGGAACTCGCCGCCGCTTCCTAACGCTTCGTCGTCCCTGCCGGAGAATCGGGGCGGACGTGGAACGATCCGGCCCCGAATCCTTTCTACCGTGATGCAGCAAGAGACGACGACCATCGTCGGCGGCCGGCTCGCGCCTCCTGTGGATCTGATCCGCGATGCGAGCCTGTTCCTCGATTTCGACGGCACATTGGTGGATATTGCGGATCGGCCGGAGGCGGTGATCGTCAGCGATCGCCTTTTGGGCACGCTGGCAGCTCTGGAGTCCGCCCTGCCCGGCCGCGTGGCGATCGTCACCGGGCGTCCTCTCGCGCAGATCGCGGCACTGCTGGAGATACCCCAGCTGGTGTTCAGCGGCAGCCATGGGGCCGAGATGCTCTGGCCGGATGGCAGCCGCCGCGATGCCCAGCCGCCCGCCTGGCTGGCACCGACGCGATCCCGGCTCGAAACGTTCGGCAGGAGCCGGCCGGGCGTGCTGGTGGAGACCAAGCCGTTCGGCATCGCGCTTCACTATCGCCAGGCGCCGGACGAGGAGCGGGCCTGCCGCTCCTTTGCTGAAAATCTCGCCGAAGCGAGCGACATCGAGGTGCTTCACGGCAAGATGGTGGTCGAACTGCGCATGCTCGGCGCGGACAAGGGCGCCGCTGTCGCCACCTTCATGAACGAACCGCCGATGGCGGGTACGCGCCCGCTGGTCTTCGGGGATGACGTGACGGACGAAGCCGCCTTCGCCATGGCCCGGAAGCTGGGTGGAGCCGGCGTCCTCGTCGGCGCGGATCGCCCGAGTGCGGCACGCTATCGCCTGGAAGGTGTGACCGAGACGATCGACTGGCTGGCCGCCGCCACGGAGGCCGCGGCATGAAGCCCGATCTCGATCTCTGGCCGATCGGCAATTGCCAGGTCAGCGCGCTGGTCGATCGCGAGGCGCGGTTCGTGTGGGGCTGCGTGCCGCGCGTGGACGGCGATCCGCTCTTCTCCGCGCTCATCGGCGGGGAAGCGCCGGAAACCGGTTTCTGGGCGATCGAGCTGGAAGACGTGGCGACGATCGAGCAGACCTATGTCCGCAACACGCCGATCCTCATCAGCCGCCTGACCGATTCTTCGGGCAATTCGATCGAAATCACAGATTTCTGCCCCCGTTTCGAGCGGCTCGGGCGCAATTACCGCCCTACCGCCTTCTGCCGGATCGTGAAGCCGCTCTCCGGCAGCCCGCGCATCCGAGTGAAGCTGCGGCCGACATGCGGCTGGGGCGGCGGCTGCGCGATCCGCACGGGCGGCTCGAACCATATCCGCTTTCCCGGCGACGGGATCACGTTGCGGCTGACGACCACGGCGCCCGTCGGCCTGATCCAGGAAGAGCGCGCCTTCCGCGTCGAACACCCCCTCTATTTCTTCCTCGGCCCGGACGAGAGCTTCGATCGCAATGTCGGCGCGACGATCGAGGAAATGCTCTACGCGACTACGCAGGAATGGCAGCATTGGGTGCGCGGCCTCGCCATCCCGCTGGAATGGCAGGATGTCGTCATCCGATCCGCGATCACGCTGAAGCTCTGCCAGCATGAGGAGACGGGCGCGATCGTCGCGGCGCTCACCACGTCGATCCCCGAACATGCCGGATCGCAGCGCAACTGGGATTATCGCTACTGCTGGATCCGCGACGCTTATTATACCGTGCAGGCGCTGAACCGGCTGGGCGCGCTGGATGTGCTGGAAGGCTATCTTCAATATCTGCGCAACATCGTCGACAGCGCCCGGGGCGGCCATATCCAGCCGCTCTATGGCGTTCTGGGCGAGGCGACGCTGGTGGAGCGGTTCGCGCCCGATCTGGCGGGCTATCGCGGCATGGGGCCTGTGCGCGTGGGCAATCAGGCCTATGAGCAGATCCAGCACGACGCCTATGGCCAGATCGTGCTGTGCAACGTGCAGGCCTTCTTCGATCGCCGCCTGTTCCGCCCCGCCACGATCGAGGATTTCGAGGCGCTGGAGAAGGTGGGCGAGCGCGCCTGGCAGTTTCATGACCAGCCCGATGCCGGCCTGTGGGAATTGCGCACGCGCCAGAGCGTGCACACCTATTCCTCCGCCATGTGCTGGGCGGCGTGCGATCGCCTGGCCAATGCCGCGCACGTCCTGGGCCTGGATGACAGGCGCGATTACTGGAATGATCGCGCCGGCAGGATCAAGGATGGCATCATCGCATCGGCGTGGCGTCCGGAGACGAACCGCATGTCCGCCACCTTTTCGGGCGACGATCTGGATGCCAGCCTGATCCAGCTTCTGGATCTGCGCTTCCTTTCGCCCGACGACCCCCGCTTTCTCGGCACGCTGAAGGCGGTCGAGGAAGGGCTTCGGCGGGGATCGCACATGCTGCGCTATGCGACGGAAGACGATTTCGGCCTGCCCGAAACCGCCTTCAACGTCTGCACATTCTGGCTGATCGAAGCGCTTCAGGCGACGGGCCGGACGGAGGATGCACGCGCCCTTTTCGAAGAGGTGCTGGGAAGGCGGACGTCCGCGGGGCTGCTGTCGGAGGATATCGATCCTGTGACGGGCGAGCTCTGGGGCAATTATCCGCAAACCTATTCGCTCGTCGGCATGATCAACTGCGCCGCGATGCTGAGCAAACCGTGGACAAGCATCCGATGAGCAGACTGATCGTCATCTCCAACCGCGTCTCGGCCCCTACCGGCTCCCATTCGGGCGCGCAGGGTGGCCTCGCCGTCGCCCTCTCGGCGGCGCTGCGCGAATATCGCGGCATCTGGTTCGGCTGGTCGGGCGAGACCACCGAGCAGTTTAACGGCCACATCAATTTCCAGCGCGCGCATGACGTGACGACCGCCACGGTCGATCTGGAGGAGCAGGACGTCGAGGAATATTATGACGGCTATGCGAACCGCACGCTCTGGCCGCTGTTCCACTATCGGATCGATCTGGCGGAATATGAGCGCGGCTTCGCCGGGGGCTATCAGCGGGTCAACGAACGGTTCGCCGAAACCGTCCGCCCGCTGATCGAGCCGGACGATATCGTCTGGATCCAGGATTATCATCTGCTGCCGCTGGGCGAGGAACTGCGCCGGCGCGGATGCGAAAACCGGATCGGCTTCTTCCTCCACATTCCGTGGCCGCCGCAGCGCCTGCTTTCGACGCTGCCCGAGGCGGAGGAACTGGTCACCACGCTCTTCGCCTATGATGTCATAGGCTTTCACACGCAGGAATGGCTGCAATCCTTCTTCGATTTCGTCACCAACGAGCTTGGCGGATCGGTGGAAGGCGATCTCGTCACGCTCAAGGGGCGCACGCTGCGCGCGATCGCCGCGCCGATCGGCATCGACGCCAAGGAATTTGCCGAGCTTTCGCAGAGCACGCGCGCGCGCCTCGCCTTCCGCCAGATGCGCGACAGCGCCGTTGGCCGCGACATGATCGTCGGTGTCGACCGGCTCGATTATTCCAAGGGCCTCGAGGAACGCTTCCTCGGCTATGAGCGCTTCCTCAAGGAACATCCGGGCGAGCGGAAGGAAGTATTCCTGCTCCAGATCGCGCCGCCCTCGCGAGGATCGGTCGAAACCTACCAGAAGATCCGCACGGGGCTGGAGGGCCTCGCCGGACGCATCAACGGAGCCTATGCCGATCTGGATTGGGTGCCGATCCGCTATGTGAACCAGGGCTATCCGCGCGATGTGCTTGCCGGCGTCTATCGCGCCGCCCGCATCGGGCTGGTCACCCCCCTGCGCGACGGCATGAACCTTGTCGCCAAGGAATATGTAGCGGCGCAGGATCCCGAGGATCCCGGCGTGCTGATCCTCTCGCGCTTCGCGGGCGCGGCGCTCCAGCTGAAGGAGGCCGTGATCGTCAATCCCTACAGCGCGGAGGAGATGTCCGATGCGATCCTCACGGCGCTGCGCATGTCGCGCGACGAGCGGATCGCGCGGTGGCGCGCGCTGATGGACAATGTCCAGCGCGAGGACGTGATCTGGTGGCGGCAATGCTTCACCGATGCGCTCATCAACACGCCTCAGGCCGCCGCCATGCCTTCTCCCGATCCGGTCGACTGAATCACCAGATCGGCGCGATTGCGCACGAATGCCTCCGGCATTTCGCGGCGCATGAAATCCAGCATCGCCTCGCGCACGTCGCAGCGCAGATCGAAAGCGGTGCTGGCGTCACGCGCCGTCATCAGGGCGCGCACCTCGATCGCATCCGAGCGCGCCTCTGTCACCTGAAGGTTGAAGAAGCGCTTGTCCCAGCGTGGATTGGCCTGGACGACATCGCCCAGCTTCGCGCGCAGCCGAGCGATGTCCGTCGCCGGATCGAGCTGCCAGAAAACGCTGCCGAGCAGCTGGCTGGTTTCGCGCGTCCAGTTCTGGAAACTGTCTTCCAGGAATTTGGAAACCGGCACGACGAGGCGGCGATCATCCCAGATCCGCACGACCACGAACGTCAGCCTGATATCCTCGATCCGCCCCCATTCGCCATCGATGATGACCACATCGTCCAGCCGGATTGGTTCGGTGAACGCCATCTGGAGACCCGCGATCAGATTCTTGAGCGCGGGCTGGGCCGCCGCGCCGATCGCCAGTGCGGCGAGGCCGGCGGACGCGATCAGCGTCACGCCGATCGTGCGGATGCTGGGAATGCTCATCAGCATCAGGCAGAAGGTGACGCCCAGCACCACGAACGTCGCGACGCGATGGAGGATGCTGGCGCGGGTGCGGCGGCGGCGGGCGCGCAGATTATCCTCCACGCTGATATCAGCCTGCGCCAGCACGATCCTCTGGAATGCGCCGAGCAGGCGGACCGCCAGCCAGCCGAGCAAGGCGGGACCCAACAGGCCGACGATGCGCCGCCACACGATCTGCATGCCCTCGCCCATATCCAGCGCGGGCTGGACCGCCCCCAGGGCCAGCAGGATGAGGAGCCAGCGGATCGGCGTGCTCAGGCATTCCAGCATCACGTCATCGACGATCGTGGATGTCCGCCGGGCGGCGCGCACCGCGACGAATATCGCGACGCGATGGAGCAGAAGGGCGGCGACGATCGCGACGGCGACCGACACGATATCCGCCAGCCATGGCGGGATGCCGGGGATCAGGGTCATCAGGGGCGCGCACTCCGGTCGCGGGGAACTCCATCAGCCAACGGCGCGCGCACGGAGCCGTTCCAACGGCTCATCCCCGAAATGCCTCATTCCCGCGAAAACGGCGCATGGATGACGGGCGCCCGGAACGGATATGCCGAACCCGCCGGAGCACAGCTCCCGTTTCCACGCCGATCGGGAACGGCCCGGCACGAACGGATGGGGGCAAGCGGCCGTCGCACCGGGCCGGCGCCCGATCCCGCCCGGTGCTACCGTCTCTTGCCGTTGTGGCGGATGTTCGACGGGCGGCCGCGCCGGCCCATCTTCATCCGATCCCGGCGCGGGCCGCCGCGCATCGGCAGATGGTTTGCGCCTTCGGCCAGTTCGAAGCGGAGCGAGCCGCCGATCGGATCCGCCTCCACCAGTCGCAACGTGAGCATCATTCCGCGCACATAGCGATCGCCGCTCTCCTCGCCCTCCAGCGCCTGCGCCGCCTCGTCATAGCGGAAGCGCTCCGCGCCCAGCGTGGAGACCGGCACCAGCCCGTCGCCGCCCAGCCCCTCCACCGTGGCGAAGAAGCCGAAACTCTTGACGCCGGTGATCCGCGTCTCGACCAGTTCGCCCACCTTCGTGGCCATGAAGGCGGCGACATAGCGATCGATCGTCTCGCGTTCAGCCTCCATCGCCCGCCGCTCGGCGGCCGAGATTGACTGGCCGACGGCAGTGAGATCGGCCGCATCCGCCGGCGCGAGGCGCGTCTGCTCGATGGCCGGCTCCAGCCGGTAGGCACCCACCAGCGAACGATGGACGAGCAGATCCGAATAGCGACGGATCGGGCTGGTGAAATGCGCGTAGCTTCCCAGGCTGAGGCCGAAATGCCCCGGATTCACCGGCGCATAATAAGCCTGCGTCTGCGAACGCAGGATCTGTTCCATGATCTGCGGCCGGAAATCCACGTCGCCCACCTTCTCGATGATGCGGTTGAACGTGGCGGGGCGGATCACCTGCCCCAGCGCGAAGGAGATATCGAACGTCTCCAGATAATCCTTGAGCGCCACCAGCTTCTCGCGGCTCGGCGCCTCGTGCACGCGATACATGACCTGCGCCTTCTTCGCCTCCAGCGCCTTGGCGGCGGCGACGTTAGCGGCGATCATATAATCCTCGATCAGCCGGTGCGCATCCAGCCGCTCGCGCGGGGCCACCGAAAGGATGCGCCCCTTCTCGTCCAGCATCACGCGGCGCTCGGGCAGATCGAGATCCAGCGGCTCGCGCTTGTCGCGCGCCTTGGCAAGGAGCGCCCAGGCGGCCCAGAGCGGCCTGAGGGCATCCTCCAGAAGCTCGGGCGGCACCGCCTTCAACACCACATCGCCACGCCCGTCGATCGCGGCCTGCGCATCCTCATAGGCGATATTCGCGGCGATGCGGACGATCGCGCGGGAGAAGCGCCACGCCCTGAGCGTGCCGTCCGCCGCAATCGTCAGGTGGCAGGCGAGCGCGGCGCGATCCGCGCCCTCCTTGAGCGAGCAGATGTCGGCCGAGAGCGTCTCGGGCAGCATCGGCACGACGCGATCGGGGAAATAGACGCTGTTGCCGCGCCGCCTCGCCTCGCGATCCAGATCCGATCCCGGGCGAACGTAGAAACTCACGTCCGCGATCGCGACGACCGCCTTGTAGCCGCCGGGATTGGCGGGATCCTCATCCGGCGCGGCCCACACCGCATCGTCATGATCGCGCGCATCGGCGGGATCGATCGCCACGATCGGCAGATGGCGCAGATCCTCGCGCCCATCGCCAAGCGGCTGGCGGGCCATGCGCTCCGCCTCCTGGATCGTCTCTTCCGCGAAATGATCTGGGATGCCGAACTTGTGGATCGCGATCAGGCTGAAGCTGCGCGGCTCGAACGGCTGCCCCAGTTTTTCCGTCACCCGCGCCATGATGCGCGGCGGGCGGCCGGCCTTCTCGGCCAGCACCAGATCGCCCGCCTGCGCCTCGCCCGCGTCGGACACCTGCAATTCGCGCTTCTCGCGCTTGTCGACCGGCTTCAGCCAGAGGCGGTCGCCCTCCTTGTGGAGCACCCCGAGGATCATTTCCTCGCCGCGCGCCAGGCGCTTCATCGGATGCGCGACCCAGCCCTGCCCGGCCTCCTCCGTCCGTGCGAGCATCCGATCGCCCACGGCGAACGCGCCGCCCTTGCGTCCACGCTCCACCACGCGAAGCCGCGGCGGCGGCTGATCGGCATGCCAGCTCTCCGGCACGGCGAACGCCTGCCCGCCGTCGCTCACGTCCACCACGCGCAGCACCGTCACCTTCGGCACGCCGCCCATCTTGTGGAAGGCGCGGCCCGGCGCGCTATCGATCAGCCCCTCGTCGGCCATGTCCTTGAGCAGGGCCTTCAGCGTGATCTTCTCCTGCCCGTGCAGGCCGAAGGCGCGTGCGATCTCGCGCTTGTCGGCGGGCGTCTCGCTGGAGGCGATGAAATCGAGGATCTGCTGGCGGCTGGGGAGGCCGGGCGCGGGACGTGCGGGACGGGGCATCGCCCATCCATAAGGGCGTTTGCGGGCTTTGTCCCCGGTTCAGGCCATCAGCGGAAAATCGGGGCGACGGCGCAGCCATTCCAGCTGCTCATTATCCACCTCGCCCAGCGACTCCGAGACGAGCAGATAGGAGGGGCGATCCTCCAGTTCGTCGCGCGTCGCGAACAGGACGAGTTCGGCCAGCGGCCCCTGCCGGTCCTCGCCTCCGGTTTGCGTGAGCGTGCATATCTCGTCCCAGTCCGGCGTGGGTATCATGCATCTTCCTCGGCGGCAGCGGCGGAAATGCCCCGGAACGGGACGGCGGCATCATAGGGCAGGTTTCGATCCGTCGCACCCGGAAATCCGGGATCCGCGGCCGGATGAAACCGTCCGTCGCGTGGCTGATCCGGCGCACGAAAGGAAGGCGCGCCGGATCGCGATCATCACGCCTGCGGCTGGAGAGCGGCCGGCGCGGCGCCCTCGCGTGGCTTGATCCGGTACCAGATCGCATAGAGCGCGGGCAGAAAGATCAGCGTCAGCGCGGTGCCGCCGATCGTGCCGCCGATCAGCGTGAAGGCCAGCGATCCCCAGAAGACCGAAAAGGTCAGCGGAATGAAGGCCAGCACCGCCGCCAGCGCGGTGAGGATCACCGGCCGCGCCCGCTGCACCGTCGCCTCGACCACCGCATGATAGGGATCCAGCCCGTCCGCCTCATTCTGGTGGATCTGGCCGATCAGGATCAGGGTGTTGCGCATGATGATCCCGGCGAGCGCGATCATCGCGAGGATGGCGTTGAAGCCGAACGGCTGGTTGAAGATCAGCAATGTCGGTGCCACGCCCACCAGCGCCAGCGGGGCCGTGAGCAGGACCATCGCCATGCCGGAAAGCGAGCGGACCTGGAAGATCACCACCACCATCATCAGGATGATCATCAGCGGGAAGACCTTGGCCAGCGCGACATTCGCCTTGGCCGATTCCTCCAGCGCGGCCGCCGTCTCGATCTTGTAGCCGGCCGGCAGCGACGCGGCGATCGGCTGGATCGCCTTGATGATCTGGTTCGAGATGTCCGGCGGCTGCACCTGTTCCCCGATGTCGCCGCGCACCGCGATCGTCGTATAGCGATCGCGGCGGCGCAGGATCGGATCCTCCATCTGCACCACGGCCTTGCCGATCTGGTCGAGCGGCACGCGCTGGCCGGCGCTTCCGGTCAGCGTGAACGCACCCAGCTTCGCGGGGTCGAGGCGATCATTGCCGGCGCTGCGGGCAACCACCTCCACCGAGCGTATATCCTCGCGCACCTGCGTCACCGGCACGCCTGTCAGCAGGAATTGCAGCTGCTGGGATGCATCGTGCGAGCTGAGGCCGATCGCGCGCAGCCGATCCTGATCCAGCACGAAATGCACGGTCGGCACCCGCTCACCCCAGTCGGTATTCACCTGCCGCATATTGGGGTTCTTCAGCATCACCGCCCGCACCTGGCCGGCGATCTCGCGCACCTTGCCCTCATCCGGCCCCATCACGCGGAAGGCCACCGGGAAGGGCGAATAAGGCCCGAACACGATCTGCGTCGCGCGGATGCGGGCGCCGGGGACAAGGCCCTCGGCCGCCACCTCGCGCACACGATGCTTCAGTGCCTCGCGCGATTTTTCATCCGGCGTCAGGATCACGATCTTGGCGAAGGAGGGATCCGGCAGTTCCGGCGCCATCGCGAGGAAGAAGCGCGGCGCCCCCTGCCCCACATAAGCGGTGACGATCTTCGATTCCGGCTGCTTACGGAGCCAGCTCTCCATCTTTTTCGTCGCAGCGTTCGTCGCCTCGATGCTCGTGCCCTCGGGCATCTGCACCTCCACCAGCACCTCCGGCCGGTCGGAGATCGGGAAGAATTGCTGCTTCACGAAGCCCATCAGGAAGATGGCCGCGAAGAAGAGGCCGACGACGGTGAACGCCACCTTCCTCTTGTTGTCGACCATCCAGCTGATCCCGGCGCGCAGCCGCTCGTAGCGCGGTGTGCCGTAGATGGCGGTGTGGCCGCCCTCAACCCTCGCGATATCCGGCAGCAGCTTCACGCCGAGATAGGGCGTGAACACCACCGCCACGACCCACGAGGTCAAAAGCGCGAAGCCGACCACCCAGAAGATGTTGCCCGCATATTCGCCCGCGCTGGATTTCGCGAAGCCGACCGGCATCAGCCCGATCGTGGTGACGAGCGTGCCGGCCAGCATCGGCGCCGCCGTATGCCCCCAGGCATAGGTGGCCGCACGGATGCGATCATAGCCCTCCTCCATCTTCACCACGATCGTCTCGATGATGATGATCGCATCGTCCACGAGAAGGCCGAGCGAAAGGATCAGCGCGCCCAGGGTGATGCGATCGAAATCGCGGCCCGTCGCCAGCATGATGACGAACACGCCCGCCAGCGTCAGCGGCACGGCCATCGCGACGACGATGCCCGTCCGCCAGCCGAGGCTGATGAGGCTCACCGCGATCACCACCGCCAGCGCGACGAAGAATTTCAGCATGAATTCGTCATAGGCCTCGGCGATGTTGACCGCCTGATCCGTGACCTTGGTGAAGCTCAGCCCGAGCGGCATCCCGGACGAGATGGCGGATGCCTCCTTCTCCAGATCCTTGCCGAGCTGGAGGCCGTTATAACGCTCCTTCATCACCACGCCGAGGATCAGCGCGGGCTCGCCATCGTTGCGGATCAGGAAGGTGGCGGGATCTTCATAGCCGCGCTTCACCTCCGCAATGTCGGAGAGCTTCAGGGTGCGGCCGTTGGCGACGATCGGCGTGTCCCTGATCTTGCTCAGATCGTCCAGCGCGCCATCCAGGCGTACCTGCACCTGCGGCCCGTTCGTATCGATCGATCCGGCGGGCGTGAGCATGTTGCGATCGTTGAGCGCGGCGAACACGTCCCGCGCCGAAACGCCCAGATTGGCGAGGCGGGCATAGGAGAATTCGACGTAGATGCGCTCCGGCCGCTCGCCGATGATGTTGACCTTCTTCACGCCCGGCACATGCAGCAGGCGCTGGCGCAACTGCTCCGCCTCGCGCACCAGCAGGCGCTGCGGCTCGCCCTTCGCCTTCAGGGCATACAGCGCGAAGGTGACATCGCCATATTCGTCGTTGATGAAGGGGCCCTGCACGCCCTGGGGCAGCCTGGCCGCCTCGTCGCCCAGCTTCTTGCGCGCCTGGTAAAATTCCTCGGGCACTTCGGCGGGCGGCGTCGGATCCTTCAGCGTGACGGTGGTGAAGGCGAGCCCGGGGCGCGTGAAGGTCTCGCTCCGGTCATACCATTTCAGTTCCTGCATCCGCTTTTCGAGCGGTTCGGCCACCTGATCCTGCATTTCCTGCGCGGTGGCGCCGGGCCAGGTGGTGACGAAGGTCATCGCCTTGATCGTGAAGCTTGGATCCTCGGCGCGGCCAAGATTCAGGAAGGCGAACAGGCCTGCCGCTGAAATGGCGATGATGAGAAACAGGGTGACGGCGCGTTCCCGCACCGCCAGCGCGGAGAGATTGAAGCCGCTCATCGCGAAGCGACCTGTTCGGAAACCCGCACCGCCTCGCCCGGATGAAGCAGGTGCGCGCCTAGCGAGACGAAGCGCTCGCCGGGATGGAGGCCGCCGCTGATCGTCGCAGCCTCCTCGCCCACGCGGACGATCTGAACCGCGCGCCATTCCACCTTGCGGGGCGAACCCTGGACCACCCAGACGCCCGGCCCCTTGCCATTATCGTAGAGCGCCGAAAGCGGCACCTGCATCTCCGTGCCGGCCCTGGCCAGCGCGAGGCGGATCGTGACAGTGGCGCCCAGCGGCGCGGCAGCGGCCGGCCCTTCCAGCACATAGCGCGCCTCATAGGTGCGGGTCAGCGGATCGGCGGCGTTGGAAAGCTGGCGCAGGCGCGCCGTGCCCGAGCCGGGCGTGTTGAAGATCGCCGCGGTGGCGGTGGATCCGATCGCGGGGCGGATTGTCTCGGGCAGGTTGATCGTCGCCTCGCGTGGGCCGGAGCGGGCGAGCCGCACCACCGTCTGCCCCGCAGTGACGACCTGCCCCGGCTCGGCCAGCGTCTCTACGACGATGCCGTCCGCATCCGCCACGAGCAGGGAATAGCTGGCCTCGTTACGCGCGACGCCGGCCTGCGCCCGGGCCGCGTCCAGCTGCGCTTGCGCCGCATCGGCGGCCGCCTTCGCCTGATCGTAGGCCGAGGCCGAGACGGCGCCCGCCGCCACCAGATCGCGATAGCGCGCCTCGTCGGCGGCCGCCTGCAACGCGCGGGCGCGGGCCGCCTCGACCACGCCGGCCTGCGCGACCGTCGCGAGCGCGAGGTCCGTCCGGTCGATCCGCATCAGGGGCTGGCCGCGACGGACCTTCTGCCCCGCATCCACGAGCCGCTCGACGATCTTGCCGGAAACACGGAAGCCCAGATCGCTCTGGACGCGGGCGGAAACCACTCCCGTATAATCCTGCGTCGCCTCCGCCGAGCCGCCTGCTGTCGCCACGCGGACGAGCGGCGCGCCGACGCGCGGATCCGCCGGCGCCTTCGCGCAACCGGCGATGGCCAGGGAGAGCGCGAGCGACGAGGCGCCCAGAAACCGGATCGGAACAGGAGTGAACGAGCGTGCCATGAGTCGCGTCCCTTTGCTGGGTCGCGCTCAAATGAAGACGAGTGACTCTTGTGTCAACTAGTCACTCGTAACTTTTTATGGAGCCAGGCTCCGCAGGATCAGGCTCACCACCTCGTTCGCGCCCTCGGGCACGGCATCCAGATTATATTGCAGCATCATCGGGTTCATGAACGGCTGGAAGGCCATCATGATCGCGCGCGCGGCCTCGTCGATCGGCGTCTTGCGCTCGAATTCGCCGCCCTCGCGCCCCTCGCGGATGAGTTCGGCAACCATCTCCTCCACTCGGGCGATATAGGCTTCCGATGAGGGCCAGTGCTCGGCGCAGGAATAAGTAGCGATGTCATAGAGCTTGCGATCATTGAAGAACAATTCGGCGCTCAATGCCGATATCGTATTGAACAATCTACGGATTTTATCCGTCGCACTCTTTCCGCCGGCCACCGATTCCTCGACCGCCTCCATGATCCCGCCCAGGCAGCGCGCGCAGATCGCCTCGCCGATCGCCTGCTTCGAATCGAAAAACTTGTAGATGTAGGCCTTGGAGAAGCCGATCTGCTTGGCGAGATCCGCCACCGTCGTCTTGCCATAGCCATAATGGCTGAAATGCTCGTCCGCCGCCTCGATGATCTGATCGCGGATGCCGTGATCGGCGGGGCCGCGTTGGCCGGCGCCTTTGCTGACTTTGAGTACGCTCATGGCAACCCACATAGAGGCTGATCCACGAATTGACAACGAGTGACCATAATGTATATCGGTCACATCCTGCTCGACGTCGAGGTCACCATGCGCTTTTCCGGCTCCTTCACCCTGCTCCTCGCCTCTGCGGCGCTGGCCGGCTGCACGGTAGGCCCCGATTATCGTCGCCCCACACTCGCCGCTCCCACGTCCTTCATGGGCGCGGCCGCCGTCGCCGGGCGCGCACCCGCCACAGCGGTGGTGAGCGCGCCGGCGCCCGTCTCCGCGTCCGCCTGGTGGGCTTCCTTCGGCGATCCGGTGATGACGGATCTCGTCGCCCATGCGCTCGAACAGAATCTGGATATCGCGCAGGCCGTCGCCCGCGTGACGCAAGCCCGCGCCGGGCTTCACGCCGCCGATGCCGCCCTGCTTCCCTCGGGCACCGTTTCAGGCTCGGCCGCCGCACTCCGCCTCTCGGGAGAGACGTTGCAGGGCCGCCAGCTCGCGGCCTTCGGCACGAACCGCAATCAGGAAAGCTATGAGGCCGATCTCGGCGCGAGCTGGGAGATCGATCTGTTCGGCGGCCTGCGCCGCGATCGCGAGGCGGCGGCAGCCGACTATCAGGCATCGCAGGCCGGCGTCGCCGCCGCGCGCCTGTCCGTCGCGGCGCAGGTGGCGGATACCTACATCATGATCCGGGGTCTTCAGGCGCGGCTGGCCGTCGCCACCGATCAGGTCGCGACCCAGCAGAAGCTGGTCGATACGATCGGCCTGCAATATCGCAAGGGTGTCGCCGCCGAGCTGCAATTGCGGCAGGCGGAAGGCGTGCTCGCGCAGGTGCAGGGCACGGTACCCACGCTCACCATCGCTCTGGATGGCGCGTTGAATGCGCTGGACGTACTGATGGGTGCGCAGCCGGGCACCTATCGCGCGCGCCTGTCCCAGCCTTCCGCCATCCCAGCGCCCCCCGCCATGGCGGACATAGGCAGCCCCGCCGATCTACTCCGCCGCCGGCCGGATCTGATCGTCGCCGAGCGCCGCCTCGCCGCTTCCAATGCCCGGATCGGAGCGGCCATCTCCGAATATTTTCCCAAATTGTCGCTCACCGGGCTGATCGGCACGGCGGCGACCGGGCCGGGCGCCCTCTTCACGGGCGCGGCCACGCAGGCGCAGGGCGTTGCCGGCCTGCGCTGGCGGCTGTTCGATTTCGGCCGCGTCGATGCCGAGATAAAGTCCGCGCGCGGCCGCAATGCCGAGGCGCTCGCCGCCTATCGCCTCGCCGTGCTCCGCGCATCGGAGGATGTGGAGAACAGTTTCTCGGCACTGGTGAATCGCGAGGCGCAGCAGCGCATGCTGGCCGGCGGCGAGACGTCGCTCGCCCGCGCGCAGCAATCCTCGATGGCGGCGTACAAGGGCGGCGTGGTCAGTCTGATCGAGGTGCTCGATGCCGATACGCGCCTGCTCGCCACGCGCGACGCGCTCGTCCAGGCGCGCACGGAATCGGCGCGGGCGGCCGTGGCCTCGTTCCGCTCTCTCGGCGGAGGCTGGTCCGGCGCGATCTGACAGGCGCCATAGCGGACGTCCTCGCGCGATCAGGCCTTGGCCAGCATCTTTTCGGCGCTGGTCTTCACGAATTCCGATACCTGGCCGGACATCATCTTCAGGAAGATGGGGATGGTCACGTCTCCGCGAATATGATCCTCCTCAATGTCCAGCCGCACCGGGATCTTCTGCCCCATCGCGCCGATCAGGAGAGCGAGGCTGTAGTCGGAAGGCCATTCGGCCTCCATCGATCCGCCGCCCGGTATATGCTGCTGCAACTTCGGCAGCCCCTGCTCGATGCGGCGGCGCGCCTCCGCTTTTCCCAGTTCGTGGGGGATGCTGATTTCCACGTTCGATGTCCTTCGCGTTCGCTATCGGCGTTCGGTGATGAGCAGGGTCGATGTCGCGGAGGCGAAGAGCTTGTCGTTGGCGTCCACCAGCTTCGCCTCGGTATAGGCCACGCGCCTTCCCATCGACACGATCTGCCCGATCGCCCGCACCGTCCCCACCTGATCGGTGAGCGCCGCGTGATAGGCGACCTTCAATTCCAGCGTCACGCAGGTGACGGGCTTTTCAGCAGCAGCGCTGACCGCCACGCCGCATGCGGAATCGAGCAGCGTCGCGGCATAGCCGCCGTGCACGATGCCCATGATGTTGTAGCTCTGCTGCGTGGGCGTGGCCGCGAAGACGACGCGCCCATGATCCGCCTCGATCAGATCGATATCGAGCAGTTCCATCATGGGCGGCCGCTTGCCGACCGCCATCAGTTTCCGGATTTCATCCAGACCGGTCATCGGCTTGCCTCAAATTTTCCCGGTGAGTTCTGGGAGGATTTTGAAGAGGTCGCCGACGAGGCCGATGTCTGCGACCTGGAAGATGGGGGCGTCCTCATCCTTGTTGATGGCGATGATGGTCTTGGAGTCCTTCATGCCGGCAAGGTGCTGGATGGCGCCGGAGATGCCGACCGCGACATAGACTTCGGGCGCCACG
>NZ_QFOB01000024.1 GCF_003248515.1 Sphingomonas sp. | reverse complement strand
ATCGGCCTTGGAGAGCGTCGAATCCACCAAGCCGGATGCGACGTCGAAACACTCGTCCTGGCTATGTGTGCACGTCAGGCAGATCCCTTCGGCGATGACATCGCCCTTGCATTCGGTCTGACCGCACGGCGCGCGCTCGGTAACAGTCGTCTCTTCGCACACTAGGCAGTAGAGCTTTGGTCGTCAACTGAGCAAGGCGGGGCCAGTCGTCCTGCCAATCGCGGTTCGACGCGAAATAGCAGTGCGGGCACACATAGCCCCGCCGATCGTCATCATAGCCGAAGAAGCGCTTGGCCTCAGCGGGCTTCAGATGACGGATGGCGGTGGCGATCTGTCGCAGGACGTGGTTTCGGGCATTGTCGACGAAGCCGAGCGAGGCGAATTTGCTCTCGTCCTCCAATTCGATCAACCGTTGCGCCCACGGGACCTCCGAAAAGAGCGCTTCGATCGCTGTCAGCAGCGTCTTCACCACCTGCTCGGGCGTGAACGTGCCCGGCGCCGATGAATGCATGATCTTGTTGCGATCGCGCCTGACTTGTTCCCAGAACGTCTTGAACGGCTCGTCCAAGGGAGAGGCAACCACACTGTTATGGACGGGTATGAGGTCCGTGGCGTCGAGCGTGCGAAATTCACCGAACGAGACCGGCCCAGTGGCGGTGCCCTTCGGCCAATCCTTCGGCCCACCAATCAGGAGATAGGGCGATACCGCCGCGATCCGACCCTTGAGCGCCAGCTCCATGCCTTGCTGGATGAGGCTGTACGCGTTGGCGAGCGCGGGCTGCGAGCGCTGCCAAAATTCCTCAACCGCTTCCTCGGGCGTTTCGTCGGCCAGCTTGTAGTACGTTGCACCATCGTAATCATGCACCGAGTCCATCGCGATCTGCCACGCCAGGTGAACCTGCTTGAGGCCGGCGGCATGAAATTCGCCGGCGGTTGGGATGTCGATGATCATGGTCAGGATCGTATCGAAGCCCCCGAATTTCGGCCAGCATCTTTTTAGCGGGAATCACAGTTATCGCTAATTACATCGTTGGCAAGCGGCGCGTAGTGGGGCTTGCTCGACGATGCTGGCCTCAAATCGCCAGATGTGGTATATCGTCGAGCGCTTGCCACATCCGGAGTAATGCGACTCATGACAGTTCAAGTGAACATCACCCCTAACGGACGCATGAGCCTCCCCGCGAGCATCCGCAAGCGCTTGGGTCTGGTGGGCGGCGGCGCGGTGCTGCTGGAGGAAACCGAGGACGGGGTGGTTCTTAGGACCGTTCATCAGGCGGTGGCGCGAGCGCAGGCGATCGCCAAGAAATATGCCGGGCATCCGGACGCATCCGTGGACGCTTTCCTCGCCGGCCGCCGGACGGACAGCGGCGAGTGACGGAGGCGGTTCTCGATGCCTCCGCCATCCTGGCCCTGCTGAAAGGGGAGCGCGGAGGAAGCAAGGTCGCCGGCGTGGTGAGTGAGGCGGCGGTGGGGGTCTTCAATCAGGCCGAGGTTGTGAGCCATTTCGTTCACCTCGGCGCTCCGCTTGACGAGATCAGGGCGATGCTGGGTGCCTTGCCCTACACCGTCGTGCCCGCTGACGAGGCGCTGGGTTGGGAGGCGGGAGCGCTGCGCGCTGCGACCAGCGCGGCCGGGCTGTCGCTCGGCGACCGCTTCTGCCTGGCGCTTGCAAAGCGGTTAGGGGTCCCAGCCTTTACCGCGGACCGCGCCTGGAAGGATGTGGCCACAGACGTTGGCGCGAAAGTGGTGGCAATCCGCTGACCCCGGCCGCCTCGGATCAACCATTCATAAAGAGACAAAGGCCACTGATGCGACAACCGCCGGACGAAGCGCTCGCCTCCGCCTTCGCGCAATTGCTCGCTGATGACGGTCAGGACGAGAACGACATTCAGGCCTTCCTGGAACAGCATACCGAGCTGCTCGACACGAGCCCCTGGCTGCTGAACCACCGCCTCCATATGAACTGCGTGATTGCGAAATTTCCGATCGCTGGGCGCACCGCCGACTTCGCATATCTCACAAAATCGTCCGATCGCTGGATCTTGGTGCTGGTCGAGATCGAGCGCGCCAACAAGTCGCTGTTCACCACCAGCAGCAAACACGTCGGCAGCTCCTCTGCGTTCAACGAGGCACTCGCCCAGACAGCGGTCTGGCGCGACTATTGGGAACAGCACCAATCCGAGGTGCGCGAGCGTCTCCTGCCACTGCTCGTTCCTTCTCCCATGGCGCGCAATCGCATCGAGCTGCGCCGGGTGCTGATCATCGGCCGCTCGACCGGCAAGGATTTCAGCCAGGCACAGCGCGACCGGATCGCCAGCATCGAGGAGGATCAGAAGATCAAGATCCTGACTTATGACTCGCTTCTGCGCAGCTACCGGTCCGGATGGGGCGAGAAGAAATGCGTGCTGTCGCCGCGCTCGACCGGCTATGCCATCAAGCGGCTGGACGGCTTACCCAAGCTGCTCTTCGCCTATGTCCTGCCCGAGCACCTTTCGGTGCCGGTGCCGATCGAAACACGGCTGAAGGCGGAGGGCTACCAGATGGACGCCTGGCGCAACAATCAGCTGCTGCGCTTCAACGAGAAATGGGCAACCGAGCCGACCGACGAGGAAGCTGGCGACGTACACCCCGCAGTGCTCAGCGTCATCCGCGCGGCCGACCGAGCCCGTCCGTCAAAGGCGAAGCGGCGGTGAGCAGCCTGCGCTCGATCGAGCTCGGCCTGGTCGACGAGGTCTTCCGGGGCGGCGAGAAGGGTTATGTTCTCGATTTCTCAAACCGGACCTTCAGCGAGTTTTTCGTCCGCGAGCTCGATATCGACATCGACGCTCCCCAATATGCCGTCGACGGGACATCGAAGGCGAAGCGATTGCGCTGCTTTCTGGCGCAGGTCGACGACGGCACCGCGGCTCGGACGCTGCGCGTTCTGTGGGAGCAGCGTGAGGCGCTCCGTGGGCGCGGGACGCCGGATCCCATGCCTCGGGCAGCCGCTCAGATCGCTGGGTTGATCGCCAAACTCGAAGGCTCCGCTCCGCCGATGCCCGCCAACGTCGTGCCGTCGCCGATGCTCGACGCAATCGACTTTGCCCGGCTGCGCGACCGGCTGCTCGCGATCCGCGACCTCGAGGCGCATCGCCGTGGCTATGATTTCGAGCGCTTTCTGACCGACCTGTTCGACGCCTTCCGGCTCAAGGCGCGCGAGCCGTTCCGGCTTGACGGCGAGCAGATCGACGGCAGCTTCGAACTGGCCGACGAAACCTATCTGCTCGAAGCCAAGTGGCTCAACCGCAAGATCGGCGTCGCCGAGCTACATACCTTTCACGGCAAGATTGAGCAAAAGGCTTCTTGGGCCCGGGGTGTCTTCATCAGCTTCGGCGGCTTCACCGACGAGGGGCTTCGAGCGTTCGGCCGCGGAAAGCGCGTGATCGGAGTTGAGGGCAAGGACCTATACGATGCACTCGATCGCGGCATCGGGATTGACCGGCTGCTCGCCCTCAAGGTCCGCCGCGCGGCCGAGACCGGCGAGGTGTTCGTGCCGATTAGCGATCTTTCTCCGTGAAAGCCGGCCGGTGCTGAGATAGCCCCGTTTCAGCCGGACAGGTACAACATGGCCGCCAACGACATGCAGAAAATCGACAGCCAGATTGCTATCTGACCGACAATGTGAAGCACGAACCCGATCCAGCTATAGCGCCGCCGGAGAGCAAGGCCGCTTGCGACTGCTACAAAGAAGGCGATCACGACGGGTATTGAGATGGAAGGCGATCGCCTCAGGCTCGTATCGATGATCGGCATCAAGCCGAGAGCCATCACCAGCATCCATGAGAACCCGAACACTGCCCGATCAGCCATGTCCAGCTCAGGCGTTTCGCTTTCTACTTCTATTCGCCCCAGCTGATTTCTCGTCATTTGGCCGTGTCCTCAATGCCTTGTGAACAAACCTCGAACCTAGTATGTTTGAACGGTTCGGAGGTTCTTATGCTGACGCTGGATACTGCGACATTCGCGGCAACCAAGGATAATCCTGGTGGCCCTGTGATGCTCCTTGTAGATGATGGCGTCGAGCCGCACGGCCCCGTGACCGACGCCGACGGCAACGTGAGCAAAGCGAGCGCTGCTGCCTACCTGGTGGCGTATGCGATCTTGGCCGGCTTTGTGGGCTACCTCATTTTCGCTCTTTAAGGCGGCGGTCATTCCCGCAGCTTCGGATCGTCGAAGAAGCCGCGATTGTGGTCGCGGTGGACTTCCTGCTGCACACCTAGAGATCCCTGCACGGAGCTGGCCCGCGTCGCCTGGGCCGCTGTCCGATCATCGTTGAGCCTTGCTTCTCCGCTTTCGATCACCGCCTGCGCCGCGCGGGGATTGCCTCCGGTCGGAGCTGATGGGATACCCGATACGCCAAGCGGGCGGTACGAACCGGCGACATCCGCTGCGCTGTCGACGCCTGGTCTATCGACCTGGACAAGGTCTGGCTCATGCAACTTGCCGGCAATCTCCTCCCGAATGGAATCCTGTTTCTCGCGCATCCAGCGTGTCACCATCTCCTGCCGGACGGCGCGCTGATGGTCGCTGAGATCGGTCGCCCAGAGCGCGGGGGCGTCAAGGCCCGGGTTCGAAGCCTGCTGCGCGCGATACCATTGCGCGAGATCCTGGCTCATATTCTCGCTTAGCTGCATGCCATGTGTTTCGGCGTAACTGGCGTCGCGCGACAGCTGCTGCGACAATTCCTCGAGCTTGCGTGCTGTTTCAGTGTAAGACCGGGCCCGCGCCAGCGCCTGCTCGTGGGTCAGCGAGGAACTAGATGAGGTCGACGCGCGGCTGAACACGCCTGAGCGTTCATAGGTACCGTCAGAAGACGTGGCGCCCGTTCCATTAGCGTGCTCGTCCCGCACCCCACTGCTTGCCGTGCTCGAGCTGTCCGATGATCGAGTATCTGACGTGCCGTGACGTAGGAAGTCGTTCTGCTGACCCTGCGCCGAAACGCTGCCGCCAACGCCTGGAAGGCGCCCGAGAACCTTGCCGATCCCGCTCCGGCCGCCGCCGCCACTGCCACTGCCACTGCTAGAACCGCCACCGCCCACTCCCGCCGACAAAGATCCTGTCACTTGGTTGAGAGTGCCCGCGGACCGATCGTGGCCGTTCGAGACCGTCAGGCTCTGGCCCGTCGACGACCGATCCTCCAGCCCCTGCGAACTACTGCCTGTCGTGCGGTCGAACTGCTCGATCGAGGTGTTGGCCGCGCGGCCACTGCTCGAATCCCATCCCGACGATCGCTCGCTCGACGTGCCGTAAGCGCTGCGGTCAGTTTTGGTCCAGGTGAGCATCTCCTGCGCCGCGTTGTCGTACGCTTGGGATTGACGGTGGGCCTCGCTGGCCATCTGCCGCCACTCCGCAACCGTGCCGGTCGTGGCGGTCGGGGTGAAAGAAAGCCGCGAGATGGCGCCGCCTGTATCGAACACCTCCTGGCCGTTGCCGAACCCGTTGATGAGCGCTCCGTTATCTTGGCGCCACCCGATGCTCGCCGCGCCCCCCATGAAGCTGGGGGCAGTTGACCATTGGTCGGCCTGCCGCATGTTCGAAGTCGAGTTCGCCCAGCTGACATTCCCGTAGGAATAATTGCCCGTCGTCTGCTCCAGCGCGGCCGCCTCCGCCGCGTTTTGCGCCGGGGCCAGCATCGATGTTGCCTGCCCGGCGATCGACATGGCACCGCGGGCTAGGCCGGCCGCGAGGAATGGGATGCTCATCAGCATAAAGCCCGCGATCGTCGCCGTCTCCCCGTTCACCGCTCCGATGCCGGCATAGCTCCCAAGCGACATTCCGCCGCCAGCCACGCCGTTCGCCGCGCTTTCGGCGCGCGTCATGCAGATCATGTGAAGGATGACGTAAAGCGGGCCCCAGGACGCGAGATAGAAGAATCCCATCGCATAGCCCTTCAGCGTCCCCAGCCCAGTTTGGGGCAGCAGGAACAGCGGAAAGATGACGGGGAACATCGCGAAGAACACGACAGTGAGCACGATGTTCAAGATCGGAACCCAGGCCATGGCCTGCTGCGCGATCGAGTTGTAGGTGTTGCGCGCTTGAACGTCGGCGCGTGTCTGCGCGAAGGTATCGATCGTTGCCGCCCCGCTCCCGCCAGCCATCGAGTTGCGTGCCTGCATGAAGGCATTGATCGCCGTGTTCTGCCGCATGACGCCGATGAAGTCGTCGCCGGATCCCGTGAACGCCGAGTTCACGATCGGCACGTCGTGCTTGAGCTTGGCGGCAGCGACCGCGTTGCTGAGCTTGGGATAGACCTCCTTTGCCCATGGCTCGGCATTGGCCTCGATCATCCCGGCCCACTGGCCGTTGAGGCTGTCATAGGCCTGTCGGCAGGTGACGATGAAGTTCTGGACCGTCCCATCACCCTGGCGCTCCAGCCACTCCTGCGACCGCGCCTCTGAGCCGGGTCCGATGGCCGCCCATAGGTCCGTTGCCCGCGCCAGATTGGTGAGGGACTTCTGGTAAAGCATCACGTCGCCGAAGAGGCAGTTCTTGAAGTGACTCTCGAGGTTCGTCGAGAACTCGGCATCTCGGATCGCGAAGTTGCGGGTCGCGTCGAACAGCCGCGCACCATAAACCATTCCGTTAGTGGTGTAGTTGAGCTCGCCGGGCATCACGAAGACGGTCTCAGCGGTACGCGTGAGCCAGTCGCCGATTTGCGTTGTGAAGCTGGCGAGGACGCCCAGTCCGAGAGGTACGTTGGCGACCGTCGCCGGCGCGAGGCTCGGATTGATACGATCCGTGACCTTCACGTCGATCGTCGGCACCATGAGGCACAGATAAATGCCGGTCGCCTGCAAAAACCAGTTCATCCAGGCGCGGAAGTTGAGGGTGAAGGCGACGACGAGCAGCGAGTATGTCAGGCCCATGACCATCACGACCCGGATGAGCGACTTGTAGCCCCCTCCCCCGGCCCACGCTGCCACTGCATTGAAGGTGTTGACGAGATACTCGCCCCCGCCGACGGTGAAGACTTCGAGCACGCCGCAACCCTCCCCTCCCGCGCCTAGAGCAGGCCCTGCGCGTTCAAGCCCCGCGAGAAATTGAGCGCCGAGGACATGCCCGGCGTCATGCTGTTCTGCAGGGTCGATTCCAGCATGATGCTCCGGTTGATGATCTGCATCGTCACCTGGAGCTTGTTGCTAAGCTTGACGTCGCGCTGCGCGAACTTGGCGCGCGTGGCGGCGATCTGCTGGCGCCATTGCCCGGCCGTCTCCTGGTCCGCAGTCTGGTAGAAGACCTTCGCCTGCTCGACGCGGTCGAGCATGTTGTCGAGCATCGCGTTGAGAAGGTCGACCGCGACGATCTCAGAGAGCGTCTGAATCTCGCCGTCGGTCAACGCATAGTGGGCATAAGCCTGCACCGCGAGAATCTTGTAGATCGGCACGGTGGCCATGTTCAGGAGCTGCTTTTCGGCCGCGTCGAGCGCCGTGTCACTGCGGATCTTCGAGCTCATGCTCTTGATCATCGTCGCGATCCGCGGCCGAAGTGCACTCGCCTCGGGCACGCTCAACGTCTGGTCGGACACGTCCGTGCAAAGCTCGTTGTTGCACTTCAGGATCTTCACCTGGGGCGCACTGGCGGTGCCGTCCAACAGCGCCGTGACGACCGCCTCTTCGGCAGGACCGTAAATCACCACCTTCGGCCCCTGATCGCTGCCTGTCGGGGGCGTGGTGACGATCGTCCCGACCAGCGTCATCACATACTCGGAAAACGCCTGGTCAAAGGCACCGAATTTCGAGGATTTCTTCAGCGCCTCCCAGGTATAATTATGGGGATCACCGACGATCTGCTCCTTCATGTGAGGATCAGTGTTGCCGGCCAGCGTCCCGTCCCGTTGACCGCCGTTATTGCAGCCCTGCCGGGAAGCGGCCCAGTCCGAGAACACGCCTTGGCTGTTGCCGACCGCCTCGCAAATCGTCGACCGGGTGGTTTCCATTTGAGGCCAGATGCCCCCGACAAGCGCCTGAGCCGTTTCGCAGCTCGAAATGTTCATCTGGTTGAGGAGCTGCGCCTTCTGGCTGAACTCGTCCATGACCTTGCCGATCTCGGGCGACACACTGTCGATCGCCAGCTTGAAGGCAAAGCCCAGGGCGTTGTTGGCGGTCGCCTTTAACATCGCCACAATCTCGCTGGCGTTGATGAAGCTGAAGGACCCAGAGAACAGGTCGATGCCGCCACAGCCCGCACGCGCGCTCGGTAGCTGCAGGTTGAAGGGCGATACGCTCTTCTGCGGGAAGCGTGTCCACACGTTGCCCAGCGAATAGTATCCGGCCGACTGTCCCTGAAAGGCCGTTGGCCCGGTCACGTTCGCGGCGCCGCCGGCGTCGTTGAAGAAGCCGTTCATCTCCGAGGCGACATCGGCGCGCGCTACGCCGATCAGCGCGAAGTGGGATGCGGCGACCAGGGCCAGAGCGGTGCCGGCGCGGTGAGCCAGCCTCCCGAGCAGTCCCTTCTGTCGAGAGCCGGGCATCAGTAGTCGCTCCCCACTTTGGTGTTGGTGAGCATGAAGATGCGATCCATGATCTCATCTGCGCTCAGGATGCCGTAGCCGACCGGGATCGTTCGCTTCGTCGCGGTGTCAAACAGAACGAGGGCGGGCGTTTCGTTGCCCGAAACACCCATCCGCGCCCGCTGCCCGGAATCAACGACGTAGTTCGGAAAGTCCCGGCTCGGGCCCCCGTCCATGGACACAGCCATCACCGCCATGCGGTGGCTGTCGGCGACCGAGCGCAGGATCGGCGCGAACACCTCACAAGCGCCGCAGCTTTGCGCGTAGAAATAGAACAGGCCGTATCGCTGGCTGAGGTTTGTGAGGACCTGGTCGCGATCGGCCTTCCGGTTGTCGAGCCATGTCCGCTTCGCCACCGTGTTGACCGGGCGCTGTAGCGTGTAGTCGATATCCGGGTTTTGCCAGAGGGCGCGCTGCCAAGTGTCGGAGAACGTGGATGCGCGGTCCAGCTGCTCGCGCTGGAAGCGCACATAGGCGATGACATTCGCCTCCGATGGATCGAGGATAGCACGCGCCTTGAGTTCGTCCAGTTGCCGCGTGATCGCGGCGAGACGCTCGGCCGCGCTCGGTTCAGGCGCCGGCGGCTGACTATTGACCGTCTCGGCCGGCTTCGGCCTCGTACAATAGAACCACTGGCCGAGCCTGCGCTCGCCGCAGTAGAAATCGTCACCGCCACCCAGAGCCTCGACACTATCGTCGGCTCGTCCTGCGTCCTGCGCCCGCAACGGGGCAGCTACCGGCGCGACCGTCAGCAGGACCATCGCCAGCGTTGCCATCTTCGACATGTCTATCGTCCTTCCTCGGGGTCAGCCGCACCATCCTGGGATTGCGCGGGGTGGTTGGATGGGGTGGTCGGTGGCCTGTCCCAGGCCGCGATGTGGAGGCAGCAGTCGATCGGGGCCGTGGAGGAGGAGGCGGCGCTGCAGGCCGACAAGGACCGAGCAGGCGAGGTTTGGGCCTGCCCTACGGGGCCGGGTAGCATTGGGCTAGCAAGCAGGGATGCGATCATCGCCGGCTCAAAGAATGCGAAGCCCATGGTCCAACTCTCCTTTCGATAAGCGCAGCACGGACATCATCAGGGCGACGTCGATCAGCCGGGTTCCCTGATCCAGCATGCGGATGATCCCATTCATCAAAGGTCGCGCCGCACTCCGGCCCTCCTCGGTGGCGCGAAAGCAGTGGCTCTCCTCCGCGACCCAGCGGTTGGCGAGCATGTGCTCGATGGGCGCGGCAGCCGAAGTCGGATCCACCGCGCACTCGAACCATTCGCCGATCACGTGGCAGATCTCCTCCAAGCCAGGAGCTCGCCCGGCGCGGAACACGCACATGAAGATCGCCAGTTCGAACACCGTCATCTTCCAGTCGCAGCCGGGAGAGTCAGCGGTGCGCGGATCATTCGCCACGGCCGTCATGTCGATCACCCGGTTCTCTGATCGTCATGGAGTGCCTCCATGCAGGTCGTAGTAATTCTGAATCTTCGCCTGGATTTCGGTCATCGTCTGGACCTCATCCGGCAGCTTCGCCGCGTCGAGAAAGTCGGCGTAGACTTCTGTGAAATCCATCCTCGACAAGTCGAGCAGCTGAAACTCGGCGATGGTAAAGCCCTTGCATTGCTCGGACTTCGGGCTGCCCCAAGGCTTGTTGAGCTGGGCGCGGCCCTGTTCTTGCAGCACGCGGCTGAGCTTGCTCTCGAAGCAGCAATAGGCTGTCTTCTTCGTCTTGCAGATGCCCAGAAAGCTGGACGAGCACCACGTTCCGACCTTGTGGCACAGCCCCATGCGGTCCTTGATGTCGAGCTTCATCTCGTCCTGGGAGCAGGCGAACAACGCGAGGAAGGGCGTGGCGAGCGCTGCGATCGCTGCGGGCCCGCCGGCAAGCGCCGCCCCACCGGCCGCCAGCGTCAACGCGCCGGACACCTTGCCGGCGCAGCAATTGATGAGGCCGAAGACCGGCTTGTGACAGGTATCCCGCGTTCCGGAGAACACCGTCAGGTTGTTCGGATCGAACCCCTTCGAGGCGTCATCGATCGCGTGAAGCGCGACAAGCGCGTCCTTGAACTCTGTTGATGCCTCGCGCGTGATCGGCTCGCAGTCGCCGTTTATGCAGTAGACATCGTTGCCGCAGATATATTGCGGCGCATTCGAGGTAGGCGCGTCCGGTGTCGGACAGCGGTAGACCTTCTCCTTTACCTTGCACTCGCCTTGCTGCGGGTCGTCAAGGCACTCCTCGCGCAGAAACGTGCACTGGCGATTTCCTTCGAGATTGCCGCAATCGTTACCCTGCGAAAGCCGATGGCACGAATACTGCCGCTCCCACTGCCAGCAGGCCCGCGTGACGGCCACGCCGTTGATGGTGCGCGTGGTCGGCTCGCTGTCGACGCAGGTCTCGGAGGTGAGTTCACAAGTCTGCCCTGAGGTCGCGCCGATGCAGATGCCCTCGTCCCGATGCTCGTTGATGACCTGGCCGACAGTTTCGATCGTATACGGCCTGCCTGTGACCGCGGCGCTGTCGCACTCGTAAGTGATGATCTCGCCTTCGCGAATGTCCGGTTCGGTGCAAAAGCGCGGATTCCCCTGCAGGCAGACGTCGTACATGACGGTCTCGCGCGAGCGCTCGCGACAGACTCCGTTGGCGACGGGGGCGTTGAACGCCGGAACACAGCGGCGGCTCCGGTTGTCGCCACCCTGCGCGGCCGAGCGCGACCAGTTCTCGCAGGTATAAACAAACTTGTTCACGCCAGGCGTGACATCGACCACCAGTGGCACGCGGCACACCGGCGCCGTCTCGTCGACCTTGGTGCCGGTGTTGCAGGTCGCCTCGTAATAGCCAGCCGCGCCGGATCCGGGCGGCAGCGGCTGACACTGGCCACTCTCAGAGCCGATATTCTCGCCCTGCAGGTATGCCTCGGGATCATTTTCGACCGTCGTCGCGCGATTGGTGGTTGCGAGGATCTCGGCATTGCTGAAGGTGGCCCGTGTATGGTCTGGATCGGTCACAGTCCGATAGGAATCATTGGTGGAACGCTGAGCGGTTCCTGCGGCGACCAGCGCGTCCGGATCTTCGAAATAGGTGCTCTGAGGCTGGCTGGTGCCGGTATAGCCGGGCACGGCCGCGGCTTGAGCATCAGACGTCGGTACGAGGCTCTCGTCCTGCCGCTTGGCGTTGCCGAGGGCTTTTCCCTCCTCGCGCGCCTGCTCAACCGTCATCTGCTGAGCACCGGCAGGGCTGGCGACCAGGGAGACGCCGACGAGGGCGGCCACAAGAGTCCGGAGCATCACCGGCGCCGGCTCCGCGCGAGGTTCGCGAGCGCGACTGAAGCAATCCGGGCCCCTGGGCCATTCGCATCGGCGAAGGTGCTGAGAGCATAGTCGACCGTGACGTTGCCCTCCATGCGGTCATGGGGTGGGACCTTGCTTTCGCAGGAAAAGCCGGCGCACAGATCGAAGGTCGACGACACGGCAACATAGGTCGGGACCGCCTGTACGTTGAATGCGCGGAAGAGGCGCGGATCGATCCCGATGTTCGGCATGTCGTCCTTCTGAACGACCTGCCCAAGGCGGCTGACGAACTCCTTGGCCGAGTTGTTCGGGAAGCCGCGGAAGACGACAACGCCCCCGGCCTTCGCTGTGTCGGCGATCAGCTGCTTGAGCGAAGCCGGCGGCATGGACAGGCTGGCGAACACGATGAACTGCGGCGCATCTCCGCCCGGCACATTGGCATTCTTCGCCGCACCCTGGACCAGCTCGTCGAAGTCGATCTTGCCGTCCGGTCCCTTGGGCAGGTCCGTCGCTGCGACCCGCTGCATGTTGTCCATGCCCGATTTGCGAACGACCGTCGCCTCTTCGCGGAATTCGTCACCGCGGTCCTTCACCTGGTCGACGAAAGCCTGCGCCTCCGCAGCGAGGTCCGCCGCCCTCTTCTTGACCGTCTGCACGTCGAGCCCGTCGACGGTTTGGGCCAGTGCCGAGAGGCCGGCAGTGGCGAGAAGCGCGGTGATGCCGAAAGCCAAAAGGCGCATGCTTCCCTCCTCAGAACACGCAGCAGTTGCGTTTGCGCCAAACCAGGTAGCCCATGTCCTCGCCACCGGCGGGGAAGGCTCGGCCGGCATCCGGCGGCATGGTCGATGCGCCGATCGCGGAACAGGCGAAGCGCCCGCTGACCGTCGGTATCGGGTTCACCATCTGGAAGCGGTATTGCTGCTTCCGCATGATCGGCATGAGGTATTTCTTGCAGAGTCCCTCAGACCCCATCGTCCCCCACGCGAGGCCTTCGCGGTGCATCTTGTAGGCGAAGCGGGACAGCGCCAGGCGGGACGACTGGACATGCCCGATCGACGCGGGGATGTTGCCGTTGAGTGGATACATGCTGCCCTGACAGCCCGCGCACCAGAACAGAGCGTCCAGCGGGAGCGCGGCTGTTCCGGCGATACAGTCGCCCGCGCAGGCCGCCTGGGCGATAGGGTTGGCGAAGACGATCGCCTCTGGGTTGATGATCGCGGTGAGGGAGTCATCCTGCCAAAGCGGATCGATCTCCGTCATATAGGCGATGTCGAACGACGCCTGCTCGAAGCAGAGGAAGTCGGTCAGGATCTCCATCCAGTATAGGAGCGGATAGACGTACCAGTGGACATGCCATTTGGCCGTGCTCTGCGACCGCCCACCGACCATAGACGGTCCTGCTAGGTAGCCCTGGCCGATGTCGAAGCCTGGCGCGATGCGCGTGCCTCCAAGATTGGGGAAGCACCAGGGCTTCATCGTGACGTCGGCGAGCCTCACAGGCTCCCAGAACCCGACGGAAATGCCGATGCGCGGGAGCGGATCGGCGCAGGCACAGATTGGCGAAGCCGGATTGTTGGTGTCTGGCCGGCTGCCCGGCCAGATTTTCGCCCCGCCGATCGACAGCGGGAAGAGGCATGACCAGCAGACGTCGGTGATCGGGTTGACGAACTTGCCGGTGCAGGTCGGCGCCGCCTCGGCGCGTGGTGTCAGCGCCACCGTAACCGTCAGCAGGGCGAGAGCGCCCAGAAAGGCTCGTAGCCAACGCATTAGCGCCCCTCCCCCATCCGCTCGAGGAAAGCGTTGTCGGCGGCATTCTTCCGGTGAAGGTAGAGCCAAGTGTACAGCCCGGCTGCGACGAGCAACGCCAACGCGAGGCAGGGCGCCGCGCGTCCCAGTATGGCGTGGACCTGCGCAAAGAAGGCTGTGACGAGGGCGAGCGAGAGGCAGAGGGCCTGCCACAACAGGCGCATGCGGCGCAGTGCCCGCGTCTCCGGAGCCGCCATCGGCGTCCGCAGCAGATCGAGCCACAACGGCATCAGCTGCGGCCTCCGGATTTGAGGACCGTTTCGGAAATCTGGAGCAGCTTGCCAGCCTGCGAGACGACGGCCGGAGTATGGCGGATGCCGAACTTGCTGGTGAGGCGACCCTCCTGGTCGAAGAAGAACCGGCGCTTACGCGTCGTCATGGACTCGATCGGCGAGCCGTTGACGAAGATGATCTTCGCGTTGAGCTCGGTGAAGCGCTCCGTCGCCCAATCGACTTGCCCGGCGTCGTCGCCGTCGACGAAGACCAGGGTCTGGCGCATCGACACGAAGTCGAGCGGATTGATCCTCTGGCCGGCGGCGGCGATCAATTGCCCCTTATGATCCCGGATCTCGCGCTCGAGCGTGATTGTCGGATCATAATTCCAGGTTCGCGCCAGCTCGGCCGGCGAAATCCCTGCCACTGGCGAAGGCCGCCTGACCTTGGCTTCCGCTCGCTTAGCAAAGGCCGCGTTCACGCGGTCCATCTCACCAGTCGCCTGGGCTCGCTTGAGCCGGGTCTCGATCGTCGAGAGCAAGTCTGCCTCGACGACCGGATATGTCTGCCCCAGTTGACCAAAATCCCGTGCCTCGCCCCGCTCGGATCCCGTGAGCAGCACAGCCACGCCCAAGCTGGCGATGCCGGCGAGCGGGGCCAACAGGCGGATCACAGGATCGCCTCCCCGGTTCCCACGATCTGTCGCTGACACGCGAAGCCGATCGCGGCGTAACGGGAGTCGAAGCCGTCCTTGTGGGGCGTACCGACATAATAGCAGCCGGCCGGGATCACGCCGCTCGGGCCGATAGCCAGCGCCTCGCCCAATTTCGTTTTCGGCTTTGTGTACGCGACGACCCGACCGTTGACAGTGACAGCGCTATGCCAATGCGCAACAACGTCTCCCGGCATGCCGTAGACGATCTTCCCGAACAACTGCGGCTTTGCGCCGAAATGCGCACGCACCAGATCGCTCGCCGGTGGGTCGAAAAAGACATACTCACCACGAGCCGGCAGTTTGTTGCGATGGATGATGAATGCCCAGTTCGGCAGTGAGTCTGTCGTGTTGATCAGCAATGCATGATCGTCCCGCCAGTCGCTGATCGCGCCCAGAATGAAGCTGCCGACGACGAAGGCTCCCAACAGCCCCCATAACCGCTTGCGCGGCCGCCATGCTGGCGCAGGAGCGCTATTGGCCGTTGCCGCCATCTTGGCCTCCAAAGGTCGAGATCGAAGCACCTGGGACGCCAGCCGGTGCCGCTGGCATTCGACCGGGCATCGCCGGCTGCGCGCCAAGGTTTTGAGGCGCGGCAGCCATCGGGTCGATCGTGGCGGCAGGTCCGGCAAACAACTGGGGTGCCGCCGCAGGCGCCATTTGCTGCTGGAGCTGCTGGAGTTCTTGCGCGCTCGCCTGCCTGGGCGGATGCACCCCGCTCGCATACACAGCCTTTCTGAGGCTGTCGGTGATGTCGGGCACATTCTTGGTCAGCACCGCCTCACCGACCAGCACCACCTGGCCGCTCGCACTGCGGCGCTGGAGTTCGTGGTCGAGGGACGACATGAAGGCGCGCATCTCGGCCTCGACCTGGGCAGGCGGCGACGCCGACCGGGCCTGTGCGGACACATACTCGCCGACGATGTTGGACAGGCTCGCCTTGACGATGTGTTCCTCGCGTGGGGCGATGAGCGCCTTCGTGACCCACATCGACCAGACCAGCGCCAGGATGAGTGTGAGGCCGATCAGCAACTGAGCCCTTGTAAACCCGGCGAAGCCGCGGCGCGCGCGGGAGGCCGCGGCGGGTGCGGACGCAACGACAGGCGGGGGAAGGTCGAGTTCGGGCTGATCAGCCATTGACGTTGCTCCGCTTGGGGTCGCGCGAGGGCAGGATGCTGTTGCGGCGGAACACGATGATCGCGGTGGCAAGCAGCATGTGCGCGACGACGAGGACGTGCTTGAACGACTCCACGCGCGCCGCATCGGCGGCGACATAACGGCTCGCCATATTGTTGAGCTGGTGCATCATCCCGTCGAACGAGAGACCGCCGATCGCGAGGAAGAAGAGGACTAACAGCCCCCAGGTCATGAGCAGGGTCGAGGCGAGAAACCCTGCCATGTGGAGGTAGAAGTAGAGCAGGAAGCGGGCGTCGATCTTACGCCTCTGCGCGGTGGTGCCGGGTTCGGCTTGGGCTTGGATCGTCGCCATCGTTCACTCCGCCGCGATCGCCGCCGGATCTTCGGCGGGCGTCGCCCATTTCTCGGGGTTGTTGGGAAACGCGATCCGCTCGATCGCCTCGTCCATGGTGAGTCCGTCCGCGACCATCTCCTCGATGGCGGCGAACGTGCGGGGGCTCGACGAGAAGAGCGCCGCGGAGAAAGGGTCGAGGACAAGTCGGCCGACGGCCAGGGTATCCGGCCCCTTGATCATGATGTCCGAATATTCGAACCCGTTGCGCTTCAGAGACCGGAGCAACGCGTCCGTGTAATCATCCATCTCGAAGCGATCGTGCTTCTTGAAGTCCGCGATCGTCTCTGGCTTCTGCTGGAGGATGACGAACCAGTCGCTATTCTCGAGCGCCGCGATCGAGCCGGCTGATTTGTAATAGTCGTTGAGCGATTGCGTCGCGGTGACCAGCGAGGCGCCATATTTGCGGCAGGTGCGCGCATAGGTCTCGATGAAGTCCGCCATCGCCCCACCGCGCAGCATCTGCCAGGCTTCGTCGAGGAGCAGCGCCTTGGGGATCGAGCGATCGACCTTGCGCATCATCTGCTGCGACATGAACATGATCGCCGTCAGGACGACGCTGCGGAGTTCCTCGCGCGACGACAGGTCGGACAGCTCGAAGACGGTGAGCTGCGCCTGCAGCTCGAACGAGACCTCGCCCTTGAAGAACTTGCCGTAGGTGCCCGCACTGGAAAACGGCATCATCGCGATCGCAAGGTGGGATGCCAGCTCGTTGCCGGTATCGTTCAATGCCGCGATGACGTCGTCGATCGAGCCGTTCCGGCCGCTGGCCTCCCAGACCCGGTTGACGGCACCGTCGATCAGGCCTCGTTCGGTGTCGGTCAGCCGGTCGATGTGTCGGGACATCTGGTTCACGATCGCCTTGAGCATTGCCATGCAGTCGAGAAGATAGTCCTCGTCCTCGGCCGCCTGCCGCTCGTCGATCATCGAGAATGGGTTCAGACAGAAGCCGCTCGACATCGTGAATTCGACGAAGGCGCCGCCTTGCAGCTTGGCCGAGTGCTCGAACGACCGGCCATCGTCGATCACGACGACCTTGGACCCCGCGCCGCACAGCGATGCACATAGCTCCTGCAGTGCGACGGACTTACCGCTGCCGCTCTTCCCGAATACCGCGACATTGTGGTTGCCGGCGGCGTTCTCGAACGGGCTCCAGAAGAAGGGCTGGCCGCGCCGCCCGATCAGCAGCAGGTGCGGCGTGTGACCGCCCAGATATTCGCCCTGGATCGGCGCAAGGTTTGCCGCGGTCGTGCTCAGCATCGTCCGCATGCGCTTCATGCGCTCGAGATCCCGCGAGAGGCCGTTCGCCATCGTCATGGGCATGGCGCAGAGCAGCCCCATGACCTGCAGATAGCGATCGTCGAGCAGGTCCCATCCCGCTGCCCGGTAGACGGATTTCAGGATGCGTTCGTTCGAGTCCCCCCTGCCCTTCGGGGAGAAGGAGGTGACACTGTAGAACAGGCGCACCAGCTTGCGCCCCTGTCGGATCTCGTCGTTGACGAACTTCCACTCCTGCGACTGATCGCGGAGCTGGGGCAGGAACCGGGCGGACTTGGAGTCTGCCAGGCTCGTGGTCCGCATGAACTTGAAGCTGGCTTTGTTGTTGGACGCCTGCGGATCGGGAAAATCCAAACAAAGGTTCGTCGCTACCGGGCACGGCATCCGCAGCTTGTCGGCAAACATGTCGCCGATCAGCCGTGCGCAATCCCAAGGCGCCCAGCGCTGCGGCAAATTGCGAACCGAGAAGGAGCGCACGTCGAAGACGTCGGGGTAGATCTCGCCGATCTCTGGCGCACCATCGACCTCCTTGCCGGTTGGGCGGAAGCGCTCCGTCCGCAGCAGGATCCGGTCCGGATCGACGCGCATCTCGATGTCGCGCCGGACCGCCTGGTCGGCGATCGGGTCGAGCGGGTTGTAGCTGACCACGTCCTCGCCTGCCGCGGTGGTCGGCGAGGTGATGTCGTCGATCCAGCCTATCAGCGCAATCGGGTCCATCTTACGCGCCGAGACACCGATCGAGCCGAGCACGGAGACCAGGCCGTCCATCACGGCGACGATCTCCTCGTTCGAAACGCTCGAGCTTTCAGGTGTCGAATAGGAGATCGCGACGCGATGGTTGCGCAGACAGAATGGCGCGTCGGCCGAGAGCGACTTCCAGACCCCTTCGGTTAGGAAGTCGACGCGATGCTTGGCCATCCGCTCGTAGACGCCGCTCGCGGAATAGCGTGGCAGATACCATTTCGAGAGCCGCTCGCCGACACGCGGACTCATCCAGTCGTGGAACTGCAAACAACCCGGCGCTGGAATCCCTTCCGAGAGAAACTGGGTGAGTATCTCGCCAGTGCGCTCATCGGCCCCGACCAAGGGCGAGACCTCGATTACGAAGCCGCGGGACGAGGAGTTGTAGAAGATGCCGGTCTTGGGATCGTAGCTCCGATACGGCAGCCAATGGGCGAGCATCGGCACCGCCAGATCCGGCCGCTGCGCATCCGGGCGCTTGCTGTCGCCAAACACCCCTGACAGCAGGTTGTCGAACAAGCCGGGCTTGCCGCTCATCTCACTTGTCCTCCGGGACGGACGCCGGAAAGCTCGCGGCGCGAATGGTGGGGCTGGTCAGCGGCTTCAGGCCCGGCGTCTCGGTGCTAGTCGCAGCATCCTGCGCCGCGCCCTCCAGGCGGGCTTGGGCGTCTTCATAGGCTTGGCTCGCCTTCACGCGGGCCATCGCCTCGACGCCCGAGCTGGCCTTGCCGACACCTTCCAGCGCAGCGCGCTTCGCGTCCGGCGTCTGCGATGAAGTCTGACTATTCACGGCCGGCGGCGGGGCCGCGGCGCCTCGGGCGGGGTCCAAAGGAGGCTTGGCCTCGACGCCGCCGGGCGGCGGAGCCAAAGCCGCCGCTGCGGTCGTCGATGCGCCCGAAGACACTCGAGCATCATCGGAGACAGCTACGTTCGACCGGGCGGTGCTCCGCTCCGGCTTCGCTGTCAGACGCTTCGCGACGTCAGCCTTGATCGCGGCAACCGGGTCCGTTCCTCGCGCGCGAGCCGCAGCCACAACGGCGGGATCTGGCAGATTGGGATCAAACGCGGCGACATCGACCGTACCCGACGCCTGACGATCGACGGCCTCGACGAGGCTCAGCTGCGCAGGCTCGGCTGTTGCGGCATTGCGGTCGGGGATGGGTCTTGCGTCGGCGAGCGCCTGTGCCTGCCATTCGGACTGCACCACGGTGTGAACCGCGCTGGCCTCGTGGAGGCGGCCGCGCTCGTCGACATAAGGCTGGAAGACGATCCGAAGCACCTTCTCCCGCGTGCGGGCCGCGGCCGGTTCGCCGGCCGCGACCGGGGCCGGCGCGAGCGCGGTACGGGTTGCTCGCGGCGAACGTGGCGCCTGATATGGTCCGGCCGGGATCATCACGTCACCTGCCTCGCCCGAGATCATCGCCAGCGCGCGATCGTCGATCGTCGAGGAGGGCGCGCAAATCCCGTCGGGCGCTTGGCACGAGAAACTGCCCTTGACGTTGCCACCGAGGGTCGCGCACCCCGTCATTGCCAACAGGCCTGCGACGCACAGGGCGGAGCGGCACGAGCGTACGCGGGCGCTCACGACCGCGCGTCCTTGAACCAGCTGAGCAGGAACTCCTTGGGGCGATAGCCCTCGAGGACCGCGCCATCGCTCCGGACGATCACCGGCGTCCCGGTCAGGCCATGCTTGTGTGCGAACGCTTCGTTCGCGTCGAGGCCGGAGGTATCGCACGACGCGCCGCCCTTGAACGGTTCGCCTGCATAGGCGGCGTGGAGCGCCTCCTCCCGGTTCTTCGCGCAATAGACGCGATCGGCGATGTCGCGGCTACCCAGAACGGAGATAGGCCGCTCCACGACCCGCACATTCATGCTGCGCAGCACGTTCGTAAGGGCCCGGCAGTAGCCGCAGCGGAAGTCGGTGAAGACGGTGACCGTCTGCCCCGCAGGATTGCCCCACACTATCGCGCCGTCCTTCGGCAGGCCATCAAGCGAAAGGGTGGCGGGCCGAACCGGGAGCGACGCCTTCTCGACCCGGCCCTTAGTCGGCGAGATCGGTGATTCTTCGTCTCCCTCCGCCGCGGCGGCATTGGCTTTCGCAGCCCCGCCCACCAGCATATCAGGATTTATTTCGAGGAGTCGGGCGGCGGTGAGATCCTGCCGCGTCTCCATGTCATAGACCCGGCCGATGATGAGGTAGCGGGCCTTGGTGTCGACATAGAAGAGGTTCGCTCCAGCGGTTACCTCGCAAAGCCCCTTGACCTTCTCGCAGTCGACCTTGGTTAGCGGCGTCTTGGGCAGCCTGGTCTTCAGGAGACTGGCCACCTCTACGCTGCCCGGGCTGGCGATCTGTGCAGCGACGGCAACGCTGGCGACTCCCACGAGCGGCACGGCCAGCACCATCATGGCTTTCGGTGACAAGCGCCGGCGCAGACGATCAATTCCGAACATAGACACCCTCCAGGAAGACGATTTCGACATCGATGCCGGTCGGCATCTCGATCACCGGCTGATATTGCTCGGCGCGCTCGATCAGATATTTCGAGACCATGTCCCCGCTCTGGGCGACGCCTTCCCCGAACCCACCTTGAGCAATGTCTCCGAGCCCGAGCTTCTGACGCTGACCGTTCACGGTCACGTTGGGCTGCGTCAGGAAGGAATTGGCGTTCGCCGAAAAGCCGCGCCCGAAACCGCCGACCAGGCCGGCGATGAACGCTTGGCTGACGAGGCCGCCTTCCCGAGAGACGACCCGTCCACGCACGCCGGTCTTGCCACCGAAGGCGATGAAGCCTTTGACCTCGGAAACCGCATAGCGCCCGCCGGGCTGCGGGCAGGTCATCTTCTGCAGCTTGACGTAAACCTTCTCGCTCGAAAGCTCCCCGCGCGCTGCGCCGTTGATGAGGCAGCCCTGGATCTTGGTCGTGAGGAGCTTGCCGTTCTGCAGCACAGATCGCGCCGGACCGGTGATGCGCAGTACGACCGGGAGCGGGTCTGTTTGGCTATTCACTCCGGCTGCCGCATCGACGCCGACGATCACCTTGGCCGAGGCAAAGCTGTTGGGCGGTAGATAGTTCGGACTATCAGTGTAGACCGTGTTGCCCTTTGCAACCTTGGACGCGGTGCCTGCGTCGCCCGTCGAAAAGCTGACCATCTTGACCTCGGCGGACCGGCCCACCGGCATCGCAGCGGCTGCCGCCGCATCGGGTCGCTGGTACGCCTGTGGCCCATTGGGACCATACATCGCCGAGGGGCCGGGGGGAGGCGGAGGCGCCGTCGGGCGCTCATTCAGCTGCTTGCGAAGCTGCTCGTTCTCCGCCTGATACGCCGAGAGCACCCGCTGCCCATCGGCCTGCATCGCCTGGTTCTGGCCTTTCAGCGCTTCGATCTGCTCAGCGAGGTTGTCGACGCGCGCCGTCTGGCCATTCACCGATTTGAGCTGGTTCTCCGTCGAGGCGAAGCGGTTTTCCGAGAGTGCCATCCACTCCTGCTGGGAGAGATTGCGATTGACGAGATCCTTGGTGGAGACCTCGACTTTCTCCGCGTCGTCGCCGTCCGCGGTCTTTGCGCCGTCGTCGCTGCTGAAGATCCAAAGCGAGGAAAGGAGCAACCCCACACCACCGGCGCCGGCGAGCAGCATCCGCTGCTTGCGGCGAACCGCTTCGTTTCCGGCGAGCTCGCCGCCGACCGGCGAGACGCTCTCCCCTTCGGCCTCGTCGAGCGGCTTGCGCTTACGATTGAAGATGTCCGCAAAGGCCATGGTTTACCTCACGTTCTGGGAGACGAGGTAGGCCGTGGTGACCTTCCCCGGGGCGAGCCTGGGCTCGGCGATCGAAACGGCGAGCGCGCTGGCCGGCGCGACCGTGCGTTCCGTCAACTCGGTCGGTGCATCGCCGGTGTTCTCGATGCGCAGCACCTTGCCGGTGAGGTCCTGGCCGCGATATTCCGCGATCATCTGGACCTTCAGCTTGCCCACGTAGACCGGCTTCAGGGCCCGTTGGCGCATCTCGTAGCCGTCCGCGACGCTATTCGAGTACATGGCCTGAACAAGCTCGACCGCCGCATCCTGCGGGCCGGCAGCGACCTGCTGTGGCGATGCCTCGGCCGCCTTCTCTTTGGCGATCGCGGGATTCGACACAAACACCTGGGCGGCCTGATCTCCGGCGATCCGGCACACAAACTTGTAGACGTAGCCACGCTTGGTGGTGCCGAAGAACGACAGCGCCGGACGATTATAGCCCTCCGGCACGCTGAGGTAGATGTCACCGCGCACCGGCTCGTTTACGACCGAGAAGTCGTCCTGCGGGTTACCCGTCGAGATCTTCGACACGCTAGCGAACTCGTCCTCGACGAGACTGATGCGGGTCAAATCCTTGGCGGACGCCTGGCAGTCCACCTGCGCGCTGTCAGCGGCCATGATCGTCTGATCGGCCCACGCCGGCGGCGCGAACAGGAAGACCGCAAGCGTCACCAGGCAAGCGCCGATCATCCGGCTCAGGATGCAACTGATCCGAGACATGAGGATCGTGCCAGCTGCGGCGCTGCCTAAGGCATAGATAGCCGTCATTGATCTTGCTCCTTGCCGATACGGACCATGCCGAAGCCGATCAGGCGCAGAGACAGGCCCTGGTACTCCCAGTCGTAGCGGAAGGTCCGGCGCTCATTCGAAATCACCTTGTTTCCGACGATGGTGTGGAGCTCCCCGGTCACCTCGGACCGAAGGTTCTTCGGATCGATTTCCATCGACTGGATCGTGAAGAACTGTGAAATCGAAGAGCCACGCTGCTCGTTGACGATCTTGAGAAGATCGCCCTTGATCTTGCCCTGGGCTCTCGGCGCGGTGATCGCGAGTACCGAGTTCATCCAATATTCGAGGTTCTGCGGGCTCCGGTCGAGCGTGAGCACGACGACGTCACGCGTGATCATCTCGAGATATTCTCGGGACACGCCGGCGCTGCTGACCGTCACGGAGGAGCGAAGAACGGGTTGCAGCACGATCTCGCGGTCGCGCGAGATGCCGAACAGGAGGAGGAGCGCCGTCAGCCCAGCGAGCCCCACTGCGACAATCACCAACAGGTTGCGCTGCTTCAGAACGCGCTGGTTGTGCGCATGGCTGTACGAAAGGTCCATCTTACCCCGCCATCAATCGGAGGTACGAGGGTGGCGTGGCTCTCAGGCCGGTGAAGCCGGCCGGAAGATGCCAATAGGCCAAGTGAAGCAGCCAAGATGCTGCACGACCCGCTTTCGCTTTCTTAAGTCCCCACCAGCCGGCGAACGCTGCCGCCATGCCAATAAGGATGTGCTGGGTCATGATCCCCCAGACGAAG
>NZ_QFOB01000030.1 GCF_003248515.1 Sphingomonas sp. | reverse complement strand
GCAAAGGCCCGTCACGTCCATGAAACCATATTCCATGCCGTGACGCCCGACGTCGTCGACCTCGACCGCGAACTGTTCGACGGGAACGAGTGTCAGCGGTGGAAGCGGCGAACATTCCTCGATGCCGGGGACATACTCGTAGAGAACATCCATCTCGAGGCGCCAGGCGTGATGCTCGTCAGGCAAATTGGTGAGCGCCGCGTGGGCATCCCGCAATTCGCGCAGAGCCCGACGGAGAGCAATCGGTAACTTCGACGTGGGCGCTGCCCTCGCGGCGAGCATCCACTCCGGCCGCCTGGCGTTCATTTCGGACGGCATGGTCTGGGCCTCGATCTCGCCGTCGTTAGCCCCGTGGAGTGCAATGAGGGCTTCGCGGGCAGCGGCGTCCTCGGTCTCGCCGTCCCAATAATACATCGAGATGTTGTCGAAGAGGTCGTCGTAGCAGAAGACCGGGAGAGCGCTTCCGAGCGTGCGCTCGAGCGCCCGATAGGCAGCCGCGCGCCACGAGATCGGCCGGTTGCTGTCCTCGATCCATCCGAGATCGAGTTGCCCGACGCTGTCGCAGACGATTGCGACCGCCGGCGCCCCACAGGATTCGCCGTTGAGCACGACGACACGCAAGTCCGCGATCGTGCAGGTACGCAGGATTTCGAGGACCTCGGCCTGGAAGACCCGTTCGATATGCCGGCGCGCCTCAGGGCGCGTGCGCCGCAATGTTTCCTGCTCCTTCGAGGCGACCCAACTGCCGACGAGCTTATGGTGGGCGGCCAGAGGTCGATCGAACATCACCGGAATGTCGCGGGAAATACGGACGGCGCTGCCGGCCAGATCAGCCGAGCGGAGGGAGACAGAGTCCTGAGGGCGGCGGGATAGGATCGGCGGGGCCGTCCTCGCGCGTGTCCGCGCCAAGGATGATCTTCGCGTGGAGGGCCTCGGCCTGTTTACTGCAGGCCGGTCGGGAAGGCTCGGAAGAGTCGCCATGATCATCCTCGATCCAATGCAAGAGCGTGCAGCGCGGTGCGGCGGGAATGGCCGCCGCTTGCCGGCGCACCACCTCAGCCCTTCGTGCCGACCGCGCGGCGATATTCGGTGACATGGACGCCGCCCGTCACCCCGGCATCGACCAGGTCGGCGTTGAGGATCGCCGGATAGAGGGTGGCATGATAGGCGCGCAGCCCCTGCTGATCGTTGGCAAGGTGCGGCGGCTGGGGAAGATCAATACCGTCATAGCGGTAGACGCGGGCGAGATGATCGATCTGCATCGGAATATCCTCGTTGGAGACGTAAAAAGGGGTGCGATCGAGCCTGATCACCAGAGGCTGGCGGGCTCCTCGGATTTGGCATCAGCCGGGAGGGCGCCCGGCGCTGGCGCCGTCGGCGCGCTCGCGGTGGCTGCGGGCTTGGCGGGTGCCGATGCCGCCTTTGCCTTCGCTGCCTCCGCAGACGCCGCGCGCGCGGCCTCGGCCGCGTCCCGCTGGGTCGCGATCTGGTCGGCAAGCGCCATGCGCGTGGCAATCAGTCCACCGAGCGCACCCTCGGCGCCCTTCGCAAGCTCTGCATCGATCTCGGCGGCCGTCGCGGTGATCGAGATCGGGCGCAGCTCGCCGGCCTCGGCCTTGTGCGTTTTGCCTTCTGCGACGCGGGGAATGATGATGAGGGTGACGACACCGTCATCGCCGGCGACAAGATCGAAGGCGAGCGAATAGCTGCCCAGCATGGGCAGGAGATTGGTGATCAGCATTGTGGTGATTCCTTGATTGGAAAGTTGGGCGGGGTCAGGCGGCCAGCTCGGTGACAACCTCGTCGGCCTTGGCGGGCGGAAGCGAACGGGGCGGCGCATAGCGACCATCGAGGGCCATCGCGCTTGGCACCCGGCCAGCCCAGTCGAACCCGACAGCATTCAACATGCCGGAGATGAGGTCGCCCTTCTTGGCGCCGAGCAACTTGGAGAAGGCCTTCTCGCCCATGTGCGCGACCAGGCCGCTCTCGCCGGCAATGAATTTGAGCTCGTCCTTCGTGTAGCGTTCGAGGAAGGCGCGATCGACCTGCCAGACCGTCCGGATGTCGATGCCGAAGGCGCCGGCGAGATCGGCGACGTGCGCGAATGACTGAACGTCCCGGGCATATGCGGCTCCGATCGCGGCGAGCACCGTGGTGGCCTGTCCTTCCGACAATTCGCGGATCACGGCGATCTTGTCCTTGAATCCGCGGTCCGGGAACGCGGCATCGACCAACAGCGCGGCGCGCGAGGTCAAAGTGTCTGCCTTGATGTGCGACAGCGTGCCGGTCAGCGCCGCCACGAGGATCGCCGCCTGGGCATTCGATGGATCGTCGGCGAGCCCGCGAGCGAGTGCCGTCCGCCACGTCGCCTCCCGCAATTCGGAAGTGCGGCCCGCAATGGATTTCGCGGTGCTGCTCGGCCCGCCGTTGGCGGAGACCTTGCGCACAACGGTGCCGCGGCCAACCAGAGGAGCTACAGTCGCGGATCCGTCGGTCGGACGGTCGGTCTCGCCGACTTCGTCCATCTCGTCGCCGACATCGCCATTATCGTCCTCGTCGCCATCGGTATCGATCGCCGAGGCAGCTTCCGCGGCCTCGGCGGCAGCCTCAGCTTCACGGCGCGCCGCCTCGACGGCTTCGGTCTTGAGCTGGAAGCAGGTGGTGTTGGTGCAGTGGCCATCATCGACATGGGTGTCGAACAGGGCGCGCTGCGTCCCCGAATTGAACGGACAGGTGGTGCATTCCGTTTTGTCGAACAGGGCATCGGCGAGGCGCTGCGTGACCTTCATGAGAAGATCGCGGGTCTTTGCGATGTCGAGGCCGGCCGCGATGATCGTCTCGAGCGCTTTGTCCTGCTTGTCGGCGGGAACGGCGGCGAGCAATTCGGCGTGTCCGACCTTGATCCGGCGCTCGTCGAGCGCGGTTTTGACGGTCTCGGAAAGGTCG
>NZ_QFOB01000005.1 GCF_003248515.1 Sphingomonas sp. | reverse complement strand
CAGCTCCTCCAGGCTCAGACCAAAATTCAGATAACGCTCCACATACAGCGCCGTCATGTCGATATTCGACGGATTGTCGAACCACGCCCGCGATCGCAACTTCGCCTGCTTTCCCTCGCTCATCATTCGTCCTGCTTTACATATGTAGGAGTATTTATAAGTGCAGCCGCCCCCGCGCAATCCGCCAAAGGTGGATGTCGGGGCGCTGCGGCCTAAGCGAGCGGAGCGGCTGTCGCGGGGAGCCGGCGACAGGCCAGCCCCCCGCTTCGACAGGGCCTCGCCTCACTTCAGATCGAGCATCACCACCGATTTGGCCGGCAGCGTCACGGTGAGCGTGCCACCCGAAAGCTGCGCGCCCGTGAAGGCAACCGGCACTACCGTGCCCGGCTTGTCGAAGCTGTTGAGCGCGTTCATCGCCGTCGCGGTGAGAACCTTCCCCGTCACGGTCGATCCCGCCACACCGGAAAGGCTCACCGTCACCGTCGCGGCCCGATTGGGATCCGCATTGGTCAGGCCGACATGCACGGCGCCCGCCTTATCCCTCACCGCCGATGCGCTGACGGCCGGCACCACCCACTGATCCTTGCCATACCACGGGCTCTTGAGCTCCACCGGCAGCACGGTGGCGTCCATATAGGGCTTGTACATCTGGAAGACGTAATAGGTCGGCGTCTTCACCATCTTCGCGCCGTCCGTCAGGATCATCGCCTGCAGCACGTCCACCATCTGCGCGATGGCGCTCATGCGCACGCGATCGGCATGCTTGGCGAAGATGTTGAGGTTGATGCCGGCCACCAGCGCATCGCGCAGCGTATTCTGCTGGCGCAGGAAGCCGGGATGCGTGCCGGCATCCTCCCTGAACCAGGTGCCCCATTCGTCGACAGCCAGGAAGACGCGCTTCTTCGGATCATATTTGTCCATGATCGCGCTGTGCTTGGTGACGAGTTCTTCCATCTTCCAGGTGCGCGCCATCGTCTCGGCCCAAAGCGCCTCGTCAAAGTCGACGGCGGGCGATTTGCTGTCGAAGCCGTTCGGCACCGTATAATAATGGAGCGAAAGGCCGCCGAGCTTGGAGCCCGCCTCCCGCATCATCACCTCGGTCCAGTTATAATCGTCGCCATTGGCGCCGGACGCGATCTTCGTGATCTTCTCGCCCGCCGGCACCTTCACGAACGTGGCGTAGCGGCGCGTCTCGTCCGCCGCATATTCGGCGCGCATGTTGCCGCCACAGCCCCAAAGCTCGTTGCCGATGCCGAAATAAGGCACCTTGTAGGGCGCCTTGTGGCCATTCCGGGCGCGCTCCTCCGCCAGCGTGCCGGCGGGCGCCGTCATATATTCCACCCACTCGGCCATTTCGGTCGGCGTGCCATCGCCCACATTGCCGGAAATATAGATCTCGGATCCCAGCTGATCCATCAGATCCATGAATTCGTGCGTGCCGACGGCATTGGGCTCGGTCACGCCGCCCCAATGGGTGTTCACCTTCACCGGGCGCTTCGGCCCGATGCCTTCGCGCCAGTGATATTCGTCGGCGAAGCAGCCGCCCGGCCAGCGAACCGCCGGCACGTCGATATCCTTCAGCGCCTGCACCACATCGTTGCGAAAGCCGCGCGTATTCGGGATCTTGCTGTTCTTGCCCACCCACAGGCCACCATAGATGCCCGTGCCCAGATGCTCGGCGAACTGGGTGAAGATATGCCGGTCATAGACGGGGCCGGGCTGATCCCCCCTGATCGTGGCGGTGGCGGTCAGCGCCTCCCGCGCCTGGGCCGCGACCGGCGCGGCCGATACGAGCAGCGCCAGCGTCGCATCGCGAAGCATCCTCATCATCATCGTCTCTCCCTGTAAGCTCCCGGCCGATCGCCGGGTCCCGTCTGTCATTGGTGGTGGATCATGGCCGGGCGATCAGTCGTGGAATGCCTCGACCAGTTCGCGGCGCCCGCTCAGAAAGGCATCCGCCACGTGGCGCAGCGGCGCGATATCCACGTCGCTCGTGCCCGCGCGGACGAGATCGGCGAAGCGGGCATAGAGGCCCGGATATTCATGATCCTCGCTCTTGTGCTCGCCCGTCGGCAGGAACAGCTCGGCCCCGCCCTTGGAAAGTTTCAGTTCCCCGGCATCAGTCTCGACCGTGATGTCCCAGGTCTGCGGGCCGGTCTGCCGCCAGTCGAGATCCATCGAGACCGGCACGCCATGCGCGTCGCGAAACGAAAGGAGCGCCGCGATCGGCGCCGCGCGATTGGCGGGAAGGAAAAGCGTGCCCTCCTGCAGGAAGAAGGGGCGCGGCAGGATGTGCGTCGCGATCGAAAGCGCGTTGATCCCCGGATCGAACACGCCGAGACCGCCCGGCTCCCAGATCCACGCCTGCCCCGGATGCCAGACGCGCACATCCTCCCGCCAGACGATCGAGACCTTCCGGATCTCACGCGCGGCCAGCCACGCGCGCGCCGCGCCGACGCCGGCCGCGTAACGCGAATGCCAGCTGGCGAAGAGCGAGACGCCCGCGGCACGCGCATAATCCTCCAGCACCGCCACTTCGGCGAGGGTCGCGCCCGGCGGCTTTTCGAGGAAGACATGCTTGCCCGCCGCGATCGCCTTCTGCGCGAGGTCGTAGCGCACCTGCGGCGGTGTGCAGAGCGCGACCGCGTCGATCTCCGGCCCTCCCGCCAGCAGATCGTCCAGCGTGCGGAACAGCGGCACGCCGCCCGCCGCCTCGCCACGCGAACTGACGGTGGCGGCCAGGCGATAGGCATCGTTGCCGAATATGGCCGGGAGATGCTGGTCATGGGCGATCTTGCCCATCCCCACGATGGCGATGCGGATCGGCGAAGCCATCAGAGCGGCTTCACCGTCGCCGGGACACTGGCATCGCCCGCCGCGCGCGCCAGCGGATTGCGCAGCGGCAGCGTGAAGGGCGCCGCCTCGATCTCGAACACGTCGCCGGGCTCGGTGCGGATGCCGTCGCTGAACGAAAGCGTCGCCGTGCCGAAGAAGTGGACATGCACGTCGCCGGCCTTGCGGAACAGATCATATTTGAAGTGATGATGCTCCAGATTGGCGATGCTGTGGGACATGTTGTCCTCGCCCGACAGGAAGGGCTTTTCCCAGATCACCGCGCCATCGCGCACGATCCGGCTGGTGCCGCGCACATCGGCGGGCGTTTCGCCGACCAGCAGCTCCGGCCCGATCGATGCCTGCCGCAGCTTGCTGTGAGCCAGCCACAGATAATTGTGCCGCTCGGTCACATGATCGCTGAACTCGTTGGCGAGCGCGAACCCGATCCGATAAGGGGTGCCATCATCACCGATCAGATAGACGCCGGCCAGTTCGGGTTCCTCGCCGCCATCCTTCGCGCAGGGCGGCATGGTCAGGGGTGCTGCGGGATCCACCAGTTGCGAACCATCGCCCTTGTAGAACCATTCGGGCTGCTGGCCGATCGCCCCGGCACCGGGCTTGCCCCCCTCCAGCCCTTCCAGGAACATGCGCATGCTGTCCGTCTGCGTTTCGGCGGCGGCCGCCGCCTTGTGCATCTTGTCGCGCCCCTCGGCCGAGCCCAGGTGGGTCAGGCCCGTACCGGTCATGATAACGTGCGCGGCATCGGCATGGTCGATCGGCGCGATCAGACGGCCGGCCGCATATTCGGCCGCCGGGTCCGCCGCATCGCCCTCGCCCGCCGCGGCAATCGCGTCCGTCAGGGAAATGCCCTGGGCGATCGCCCGCAGCGCCAGTTCACGGACGCTTTCCACGCCCGGCACAAACCAGGCGCGATCCCCGCGTGCCGCGATCACCGAACGCTGCCCGCTTTCGGCGCGATGCTGAAGCAACCTGAGACTCATTCCATCACCCTCTTCAAATGATCGCCTCGATTTCCCGAAGGCGCGATCCGCACGCACGAAACAGCCGGCTCGGACGGCGGATCGCAGCACTATTACTCCGACAATATGCGAGCATGATGCGAGTGGCAATTGCCGGATGCCACGGAGTGTTGCAGTGATGGTGATCCATGAAGCGCGTGAAGACAGACGAAGCCGATCTGCGGCACATCAGCAGCGAAGCACCGGCCAGCCGCGCCCGGCGCGGCACGGGCCGCAGGCTTCACGGCGCCATCGCCAACAAGCTTGGCCGCGCGATCGTGGGCGGCGAATATGCGCCCGGTGACAGGCTGGAGGGCGAGGTCGCCTTTTCCGAGAGTCTCGACGTCTCCCGCACCGCCTATCGCGAGGCGATACAGGTGCTCGTCGCCAAGGGGCTGGTCGAAAGCAAGCCGAAGGCCGGCACCCGCGTCCTGCCGCGCGCGCGCTGGAACCTGCTGGATCCGGAAGTGCTGGCCTGGGCCTTTTCGGGGCAGCCACACATGAATTTCGTGCGCGACCTGTTCGAGTTGCGCTCGGTGATCGAGCCGGCCGCCGCGCGCTTCGCGGCCGAACGACGCGACAAGTCCGATCTGAAGGCCATGCGCGATGCGCTGGCGTCGATGCGGCACCACAGCCTCGCCACCGATGCGGGCCAGACGGCGGACCGCGATTTCCACCATGCGATCCTGCACGCGACGCGCAATGACGCGATCGTCGCGCTCAGCGCCAGCATCGGCGCGGCGGTAAGCTGGACGACCGTGTTCAAGCAGCGCGGGGAGCCGCTGCCGCGCAACGCCATCCCCGATCACGTCCGTGTCTATGAAGCGATCGCGGCGGGCGATGCCGATGCCGCGGCCGAAGCGATGCGCGCGCTGGTCGCGCTCGCGCTCCAGGATACGCGCAGCTCCATGGAATGATCGTCGGGCCGAAAGGCCCGATGCCCCCGCGCTCCGCGAAATGTCGCCGGCCCGGGCAGGCATCGCCCGGGCCGGCGCGGATCAATCCAGCGCGTTGGTGGGCTTCGCCCCCCACAGCGCGTAAAACAGAACGTAGAGTTCGCACACGGCCGTCAGGATGAAGGAGTGTTGCAGGCCGTAGCTGTCGGCCAGCCAGCCCTGCACCGCGACCAGCGCGCCGCCGGCGATCGCCATGATGAGCAGGCCCGATCCCTCTTCCGTCAGCGGCCCCAGCCCCCGGATGCCGAGCGTGAAGATCGTCGGGAACATGATCGAATGGAACAGGCCGACCAGGATCAGCGACCACATCGCGACATGGCCTGTCGTCATCACCGTGACCGCCATCACCACGAAAGCACCGATCGAAAAGCCGGCCAGCACCAGTTCCGCCGGCACCTTCTGCATCATCGCCGATCCGATAAAACGCCCGACCATCATGCCGCCCCACAGCAAGGTGAGGTAGCGGCCAGCGGCCTCGGTCGTCATGTTGCCGATCTCGGGCCGGCTGACGAAGTTCACGAACAGATTGCCGACGCCGATCTCCGCGATCAGATAAATGAAGATCGCCGGAATACCGAATACCAGATTGCGATGCTTCCAGAGCGAGTGCTTCTTGCGCTCCTCCTTGGCGACGCGGCTGGATGCCATGCCGATCGCGGGCAGCGGGAAACGCGCGATGACGATCGCCAGAACGACGAGAACGCACGCCACCAGCACATAAGGCAACACGACCGACTGGGCATCGGCCAGGCGATCCGCCTGGCTCAGAATGGTGCCCGCGTCCGCGCGCCCGCCCTTCGATCGCCCGAGAATCAGATAGGCGCCGAACAGTGGGGCCAGCATCGTGCCGGCGGAATTCATCGCCTGCACAAGGTTCAGGCGGGACGATGCCGTGTCGCTCGGCCCGATCACCGCCACATAAGGGTTGGCGGCCACCTGCAGCAGCGTGATGCCGCTGGCGATCACGAACAGCATCACCAGGGTCACGCCATAGGAAGGCAGGCTCGCCGCGAGCACCATGCCCAGCGCACCGGCCGCCATGATGCACAGGCCAGTCACCAGCGCCTTCTGATAACCGATCCGCTCAATCAGCTTGGCCGATGGGATGGAGGCGAAGAAATAGGCGATGAACCACACGCTCTCGATCAGCGCCGCCTGGAAATAGCTGAGTTCGAACACGCTGCGCAGATGCGGCAGCAGCGTGCCGTTGATGACCGTGATGAAGCCCCACATGAAGAAAAGGCTCGCGAGCAGGCTCAGCGATGCGCCATAGCCGGCACGCGGCCCCGATGGATCGGAATGGCCCGCGCCTGCCGCGGCGTGGATCGGTGCGGGCATCTTTTCCAACTCCTTGTTCGATTCGTTGCGGTGCCGGATGCGACACTCGCTTGTCCTTCATTCTTTTGTCGGACTAGAAAGAGCCGGAGGACGCGTCAATGTCGACGCGCGAGGAGAGGTTATGCGAGGAATTCTCCTGAGCACATGCGCGCTGCTGATCGCCACGGTGGCGGCGGCCGCTCCCGCGAGCGCGGCCGAGGTGCGCCGCGAGGCCGCCGGCACGACAAAGAGCGGCGGCCAGATCGAGGCGTTCACGCTTTCGAACGGCAGGGGCGTTTCCGCGCGCATCCTGACGTACGGCGCCACACTGCAATCGCTCAAAGGCCCCGATCGCAACGGAAAGATCGCGGACGTGATGCTCGGCTATGACGATGCCACCACCTATGAGAGCCACCCCAATTATTTCGGCGTCACTGTCGGCCGTTATGCCAATCGGATCGCCGGCGGCAAATTCACGCTCGACGGAACGGGCTATTCCCTTCCCCTCAACGACAAGGTGAATTCGCTCCACGGCGGCGGCGCAGGCTTCGACAAGAAGCTCTGGCGCGTCGTTTCGGCCACCAGCGGCCCCGTCGCGAAGGTGGTCCTCGCGCTCACCAGTCCGGACGGGGAAGCGGGCTATCCGGGCAAGCTCGACGTGACCGTCACCTATTCGCTCGACGAGCAGAATGCGCTCACCATCGATTTCGGCGCCGCGACGGACAAGCCGACGATCGTGAACATGACCAATCACGCCATCTTCAATCTCGCTGGCGAAGGCGCGCCCGCCGGCACCACCAATCATCTTCTGACGATCCCGGCCCGCGCCTACACGCCGGTCGACGCGCGCCTTATCCCCACGGGCGAGCTTCGCCCGGTGGAGGGCACGGTGTTCGATTTCCGCAAGCCCCGCCTCGTGGCCGAAGGGATCCGCGACGGACACGATCAGCAGATCCGTTTCGGCCAAGGCTATGATCACAATTTCGCGCTCGACAAGGGGCTGACGGCGCAGCCCGGCCTCGCCGCCCGCCTGGAAGATCCGCAGTCCGGCCGCGTGCTCGAAGTGCTGTCGACCGAGCCCGGCGTGCAATTCTACACCGGCAATTTCCTCGACGGCGCCTTCCCCGGGAAGGGCGGCCATCTTTACCGGATGGGCGACGGCATCGCGCTGGAGCCGCAGAAGTTTCCGGACGCGCCGAACCATCCGGCCTTCGTCTCCGCGCGCGTGGATCCCGGCAAACCCTATCATCATGTGATGATCTACAAACTGACCGTTCAGGGCCGCTGAGCCCGGCGCCGGCGGGCGGGCGATCGCAGGCCCGTCCGCCGCGCCGCGCCCATCAGGCCGGATCCGCGCCCGCTGCCACGGATCCGCGGACGCAAAACGAACGTGGCGGAGGCGGCACGGATAAGCGATAGGGCCGCATCGGCATTCGCGTTCAATGGAAGCGACGACAGAGTGAAGCAATCGGACCGCACGAACCACGAGCCCGCCGATGCGGCGCCCGGGGTTCGCAAGGAACGCAAGAGCGGCACGGCCGGCGCGCAGACGCTGGAGCGCGGGCTCGACATGCTCGAGCTGATCGTCGCCCGGCCCACGCGCATGCCGGCCCTGATCCGCCAATATGGCCTCTCCAAGACGACCACCTGGCGCCTGGTGCAGGCGCTCGCGGATCGGCGCTTCGTCACGGTCTCCACCTCGGGCGAGGTGCATGCCGGCCCCAAGCTGCTCCAGCTTGGCGCCCGCACGCAGGAGCAGACCGATCTGCTCCTGATCGCGCGCCGCCATCTCGACGATCTCGCCGCCGAAACCGGCCACTCCGCCTTTCTGGGGCGCCGCGACGGCGATTATTCGGTCCATCTTCACAGAAGCTCGGCCAATGAGCGGGTCGCGGTCACCACCGCCCCGGGCACCCGCCGCCGCCTGCCGGAAACGAGCCTGGGCAAGGCGCTGCTGCTGGATGACTCGCCGGCCGCTCTGGAAACCGCCGCGCGGGCTGCCGGCCTCGCCAACATACCGCAATGGATCGCGGACATGCAGCGCAGCACCGCCGAGCGTACCGTCCTCAATCAAGGGCCTCCGCCCGACTGCATTCATGCCATCGCGGCGCCGATCCGGGATGTTTCCGGCCGGATCGTCGCCGCGATCAGCATCGCCAGCCCGAGCGCCTATCTGGGCGAGGAAAGGATGCGCATTCTCGCGCCATCCGTGCGCGATGCCGCCACCACGATCAGCCGCGCGCTAGGCTGGATGCCGCCCGAAGAGGCAGCGGACGGCTGATCGCCGGCGCCTGCCCGGAAGGGGCGGGCAAAAAGCCACGCCATGCTCCGGCCGGTGATGCGGTCATTCCTTCCACGCTGCGCCCGGTCGCGCGCCTGCCGTCCGCTGTCCGGGCGCCGAAGGCGCGCGCGGCCGTCGAAGATCGCTCGCCCTCCACACGCTCTCCCCCTGCGGCGACGCGGCTCCGGCAATCGATCGCGACCACGCCCTCCGCTTGTCTTGGATATAATTCGGATCATTATTCGGATCTAACATTACGTTATGTAATTTCGCCCCCGATGCGTCTAATAGATTGTAAATAGGCCGCGTTAACTATCTTTATACTTGACTCTTCCTAAATGAAAATTCCATGCGAACGCTGTCGGCAAAAAGAAAGTTTCGGGATGCGGCCCGATCCGACTGCAACTCAACCATGGTTGCTTGCGTTACTGGGGAATGGAGAATGCGATCTGGCGAAGGTCCGGATCGATGAGGAGGTGGGAACTCGTCATGGTGATGGACATCAATGCGGGGCTTGAACGGGCCATCGATGCCTTCGAGGATGGATGGGCATCCGCCGCGAAGAAGGGCGACAATTGCCCGCCGAGCCATGTCGAGCCGTCACTGCACGAATATTGGCGCGATGGCTTTCACGCAGCCCTCGCCAATCGGGGCTCTATCGGAACACCGTCTCACGCCTGAAAAGGAATGGCTCCGTTCGGGCGGTCCACGCGTAACGAAAATAACGATGGAGGATGCACCATGACGATCGAGTTCAATCCCGCCGAATGGCGCAAGGAACTTCAGCTTCTTCTGCAGATGATCCAGTCACAGCCCTCCCGTGACTGGGCGGCGGAGCGTGATCGTATCGTGGTGCTGAACAAGCTTATCGCGGGCAGCCGGTCGGCCGCCTGACGTCGGCGACCAGAGAGCATCTCACGCCCGGCGCGTGAGGCGCACGGGGCGGCTTTGATATCGACCGGTCAGCCCCGCGCCAGCGCCGCCAGCTCCAGCGTGCCGAGAGGCCCCGCGTCCGCGCCCATTTCGGCATGGACGATCATGGCCCGGAGCGTGGCCTCGTCCATGTCCGGCAGATAGCCCGCCAGCTTCTCGCCGATCCGGTCGCGCACCAGAGCCAGCAGATGCGGCTGCCCCACGCCCACGCCGCCGCCCACGATCACGCGCTCGCACGAGAGCGTCAGGAACAATGAGACCATCCCCTCGGCCAGCGCATCGGCCACGGGGATCCACGCCGGATCCTCCGGCGACAACTTGTTGGCGCTGGTTCCCGTCCGCGCCGCGATGGCGGGGCCGGCCGCGAGCCCTTCCAGGCAATCGCCATGGAACGGACAATTTCCGGCGAAGCCATCGCCCGCCATCCGGCGGACGCGCAAATGCCCCGCCTCAGGGTGCATGCGTCCCGTTACGGGCCTGCCCCCGGCCACCACGCCCATGCCGATGCCCGTGCCGATCGTGACATAGACGAAATCGCTGACCCCACGCGCCGCACCCCACCGCCCTTCGGCGAGCGCGGCCGCCGTCACATCGGTATGCAGCGCCACCGGCACCGGCATCACCTCGACAAGCGGCCCGACGATCGCCGCGCCGGACCAGCCCTCCTTCGGCGTCGAGAGCATATGGCCATATTCGCCATGCCGGGCATTCAGCGCGATCGGGCCGAAGCTCGCCACGCCCAGCGCCGCCGGCCGATGCTCGCGATACCAGGATCGCAATTGCTCCGCCGTCGCCGCCAGCGTCTCGGCCGGCCTGGTCGTCGGGATCGTCACGCGGTCCAGAATCTTCCCGCCCTGCCCGATCACGGCGATCGTCTTGGTTCCCCCAAGCTCGACACCGGCAAAGAGCGGTTCCGGCACGTCATTCCCGTTGCGGACGGAGGCAGCCGCCGGGGCAGGCATGGTCATGGCTCGTTCGCTCCTTCGTACGCGACGATCGCTGGCAAATAAGAGAAATCCGAACGCGAGAAACGCGCCACCGTTGCCGCATGGGGAATCCGGATCACAGCCCCGCCCCGAGCGCCTCGAGCGATCGTCTCTTCGTCTCCGGGAAGAAGAACAGGACCACCACGAATTGCACCGCCATGCAGGCCGCGAAGAAGGCGAAGGGCAGGCCGTGCATATGTTGCGCCACCAGCGGAAAGGCCGTGGCGATGATCGCATCCATGAACCAGTGCGTCGATGAACCCAGGCTCTGCCCGCGCGCGCGCACGTCGGTGGGGAAGATCTCGCTGATATAGACCCAGATCACCGCCCCCTGGCTGAACGCGAAGAAAGCGATGAAGGCGATGAGGAGCCACAGCAGGAGATCCTGGTGCGTATTGCTCAGGAAGATCGCCGCCACGCCGGATAGCGCGGCCGTCACGCCCACCGCCCCCACCAGCAGCAACGTCTTGCGGCCGACGCGATCGATCACCGTGAGCGCCAGCGCGGTGAAGAACAGGTTGCACGCGCCGATGATGATCGCCTGCCGATCGGCCGATACCGTATCGAAGCCGGCCGCGGCGAAAATGTCGTTCAGATAATAGAGAATGGCGTTGATGCCCGAAAGCTGGTTGAAGCCGGCGACCGCGAAGGCCAGCAGGATCGGGCGGCGATGGCGCCCCCAGCTCAGTCGGGGGGTAGTGGCCGCCGTCTCCGCCTGGCGGTAGCGCAGAAGTTCCGCATCGGGATCCGCCGTGCCGAGCGCGCGCAGCACGGTGCGTGCCTGCTCCGTCCGCCCCTTGGCGGCCAGCCAGCGCGGGCTATCGGGGATCGTGAACATCAGCACGAGCAGCAGCAGTGCCGGCAGGGCCGTCACCCCGAACTTCACGTGCCAGTCGAGCGCGCCGAGCGCGAAGGACGTGACCACGGCATTGCTGAGATAGGCGACAAGGATACCCAGCACGACATTGAGCTGGAAGGCGCCGACGAGCATGCCGCGCCGGTCCGCCGGCGCGATCTCGGCGATATAGACGGGCGCCAGCACCGAAGAGGCCCCCACCGCGAGCCCGGCCAGGATCCGGAAGACGATCAGCGCCCACCAGTTCCCTGCGAACAGGCAGCCGATCGCCGAAACGAGATACAGCAGCGCTATGAAAATCAGAGCCGTCCGCGCGCCATAGCGATCACCCGGCACGCCCGCGAGCAACGCGCCCGCCAGCGTCCCCCACAAGGCGCTGGAAACGGTCACGCCGAGCCCCGCCGCATCCAGCCCGAAGGCGTTGCGTATGCCCTCCGTCGTGCCCGCGATCACGGCGGTGTCGAAGCCGAACAGCAACCCGGCAAGCGCCCCCACGGCAACTCCGCGGATCAGCAATCCATTCATCGTTCTCTCCCCCCTCACCCTTGCCCGATCGCCAATCGAGCGGGGCTCGGATTGCCGCGGGCGGATACGCCCGATCCTGTCGAAGCCGCTGCGGGATGCCCGGCATTGCCCGGCCGGATCGGCGCTCTACCGCCCTCTCCAGCCGGAGCCATTTATGAAAACATTTTTCCTAAATAAAGGGCGGATGACCACGCCGCTGCAAATCAGCGCCGTCGCTTCCAGCGGCAAGGGCCGGCGCGGTGTTGCCCGGCATCACGGCCGGACAAACAAAAGCGGGCGACACACAGGTGTCGCCCGCTTTCCATTCGATCGCGTGGTCGTCAGGCGATCTTGAAGGCCGTCCTGCGGCGGATCGCGGCGAAGCGGCTCGCTTCCTTGCGCGCCTGGCTTTCCTGCCGGTTGAGTTCGCGCTCGCCCAGCACCGCCATCGCCGGCGCCGCGAGGAAACGCGCGCCCGAAAGCATCAGCGAAACCGATGCCAGCAGGGTCATGTGCCCGCCGATCAGCGGCGATATGGTGAAAAGCGCCAGGATCACCAGAACATGCAGGCCGCCGATGATCGCCTCCGGCCGGGTCGCATTGAAGGCCCGCTGCCAGGAGCCCGCCACCGCGAACTTGGGCGTGCGCGTCCACGGCTGCGGCTTCTTTGAAAGCCCGGCGATCGCGGCCGTCATCTGAACGAACGTGAGGCTCGATTCGGCCACCTCCGCCAGCAGCATGTCCGAAATCCGGCGGCAGCCCGAAAGGCGATAACGGCGCCAGCGCAGGATCACGGTCGATGCGATGCCGGAAAGGAGAACCGGCCACGCCACGGCGGGCAGGATCACGTCCGGCAGCACGCCGGCAGCACTCAGCACCGTCATCATCGCCATCATCACCAGGCCGAAGCCGGTCGTCACGAGCTGCACGATCGGCGCGGCGCTGCGCTGGAATTCCAGCAGCTTGGACCAGCCGTTGATGCCCGATTTCTGGCCGAACGGACGCGGCAGGAAATAGCGCCAGTAGCGGCGAAGCTGCTGCACCGGGCCTGCCGTCCAGCGGAAACGCTGCTTGCGATAATCCTCGAACGTTTCGGGGATCAGGCCACGGCCAAAGGTCTGCGGCAGATACACGCCTTCCAGACCGATGGCGCGCAGGCGGATCGAAATCTCGCTATCCTCGGTCAGGCACCATTCGGCCCAGCCACCGACCTCGCGGATCGCCGCTGCACGAACCACGCACATCGTGCCGATCGTGAAGGCGGCATTATATTCGTTGATGCCGGGATATACGACCTTGTTGGTCGGCATATATTCCCAATAGCAGGCCCGCAGATAGGGATTGGCATCGTAGCCGCGATAATCGTGCGGCGTCTGCACATAGCCGATCTTGGGATCGTCGAAGAAGCCGGCGAGGCGCGAGAGGAAATCGGGGCGCGACTGATAATCGGCGTCCAGCACCGCGACGAGCTTCGCCTCCGGGTTCATCCGCTCCAGGCACCAGTTCAGCGCGCCGGCCTTGGCGCCTTCCAGCGGAGCGACGTGGAAGAAGCGGAAGCGCTCGAAGCCCAGCTTGGCGTTCAGGCGGCGACAATGTGCCTCCACCGGGCGCCACAGCGCCTCATCCTTGGTGTTGTTGTCGCAGACCATCACCTCGAAATTCGGGTAGGTCTGCGCCGCGATGCCATCCAGCGTTGCGATCACCAGTTCGGGCGGCTCGGCATAGCAGGCCACCTGAACGGAGATCATCGGCGCATCGCGGCCCAGCTTCTGCGGCAGCGGCGCGATCGGCCGGCGCCAGCTCATATGGGTCAGCGTCGCCTGGCGGACGAGCGAACCCGCCACCGTGAAACCGAGCAGCGCGACCGCCACGACGCTGGAAACCGCCCAGAGCGTGAGCGCCCACATGGGATAGGACAATTCGGTCAGCACAAGGAACGACCAGGGCACCGTCACGAGCAGCAGCAGCGGCTGCACCGACGTCAGCAGCGCGCCCGCCGAAGTCAGGCGGGGCGAAAGCCAGCTGGCGAGGCTCGCGCCCATCAGGACGAGCAGGGTCGCGATAAGCGCCCCCATGCCCTGATCGGTGGCGATCGCGCTGACGAGGCCGCAGGCGACGGCGGCGGTCCAGACCGGAACGATCTGCCGGCCGCCTTCCTCGTCCACCCCGAAAACGGAGCGTGCCTGGACGACAATGAAAAGAGTGGCCACGAAGGCCGTGAGCGATAGGTCGAGGAGCGCGGCGTCGAAAGCGGCGCGGGCTGGCAAGATCATCGGATCAACTCACCTGAATGGACAGCACACCGCCTTCCGGACATCCTGACAGGGAGGGAGGAGCGGTGCTTCATCTGGCGAATATTAACAATATTGCCCGTGTCCGGTTCCTGAACACCGAATGATCGATTTTCCGCTGATCCCTGCGGAAACTCGTTCTGTCGCACAAAATCCAGCAGTTACGCTAGTTTGAGGCGTCTGGCCGCCTTCCCCAGCGCCCGCTTGTCGGAGTCGACGAGCCCCAGCCGAAGGGCGCCCCACGTCGCCGCCAGCCAGCCGATGATGGTTAACATGCCGCTCGCCGCCAGCGGCAGCGGGGATGTCGCCCAGGCGAGGAGCAGGATCGCCAGCGAGGCGCCCAGCGCCACGAGCAGCGTCCTCAGGAAGGGCGGCGCGAAGGCGACCAGTCCCTCCTCCCGGCTCAGCTGGCCGATCGAGAGCACCGCGACCACCACCTGCCCCGTCGCCACGGCGAGCGCGACGGCAAGGCCCGGCCAGCGGTCCGCCGTCGCCATCAGAACCACGCCCGCCGCCAGCACGGCGATCAGGCTGTTGATGAGCGGCAGCACGCGCCGGCCGATCACCTGCTGGATCGACGAAGCCGGGCCGATCGCGGCCTCTATCCCCCGGGCGAGCGACAGGATGACGAGGATCGGCAGGCCCGCCTCGGCGCCCTTCGCGAACGCGCCGAGAATGGCCGGGCCGGCGGCCGCCAGCGCGATGCAGGTGGGCACCGCGAGCAGCAGCGACAGGCGCACCGCGAAATCGTAGAGGCCCTGGAGGGTGGCGCGATCGCCGCGCGCCGCCGCCGCCGCGATCGGACCGAGCACATAGCTGAACGTCTGCCGCACGATCTGCGGTATGCTCGAAACCTTGCGCGCAATCGCATATAGGCCCGCGGCCGAGGCCCCGGCCGCGCCCGGGGCAAGCATGTTGGCGACGATCGTGGCGAGATCGCTGAACGCGCGGCTGAGGATATTGGCCGGCAGCACGGAAAGCCCCGCCAGCGCCATGTCCCGCGTCGCCGCGCGTCCCGCCGGCAGGGCGATCACGTCCGCCAGCGGCACATAGCGGTTGAGCAGGCGAAGCGCGGACGCCGCCGTGAAGGCGAGCGAGATCAGGTGCGCGCCCAGCAGGCCCAGCGTCCGCACGCCCGCCGCCCACAGCATGATCGCCGCCGCAAGCCGGGCGAGCTGCTCCCACATCAGGCGCACGCGAACTTCCGGGCCGAAGGCATGGTTGGCGCGGACGGCCGATGTCGCCACCTCGATGATCGCCCACAGCGGCAACGCCCAGGCGAACAGGCGTATGCCCATCACGAGCTGCGCCCTATCCGCCGCCGCCACGTTCAGCAGGGTGGCGATCATCGGGGCGAGCGCACAGGCCAGCGCGCCGACGATCAGATTGGGAAGCACGCCCAGCAGCAGCGCCGCGCGCACGGCCCTCGCCCGCTCGGCCGGTTCGCGGCAGGCGGGAAGAATGCGCTGCAACCCACTGGTAACCCCCAGATCCAGAACATTTTCTGTGATGTTCACCAGGCTCCACAGCACCATGTAGAGGCCGTAGGTGGGCAGGCCGAACATCCAGGTGTAGGCCGGCTGGCTCACCACCTCGACGACGGCGCCCAGCCGCGAAAGCGCGACCGAGCCCACGCCCCTGGCCGCCTTGCGCCGGGCCTCATGGGCGATGATCGACGATTCGTCTTCCGCCGGCGCCGGCCCGCTCGTCACTCCTCGGTGCGGATCAGCACCGCCTCGCCGATGAGGAAAAAGAGCAGGAAGGGCGCCCAGGCGGCCAGCAGCGGCGGATAGGCACCGAGATTGCCCATCGCCAGCGCGAAATTGTCCGCCACGAAATAGAGGAAGCCCAGCGCCATGCCGATCACGGCGCGGAGGAACAGGCGCCCCGATCGCGCCAGCCCGAAGCCGGCGACGCCCGCCAGCAGCGGCATCAGGATGGTCGAGAGCGGCCCCGATATCTTGTGCCACAGGATCGTGCGCAGCGCGCCGGTGGGCCGGCCGCTCGCCTGAAGCTCCCCGATCGCCTCCCACAAGGAACGGAACGAACGGCTGTCGCCATCCACGGAGGCCAGCGTGAAGCGGTCGGGCGCGATGCCCTTGCCGATCGTCATCGACGGGAAGTCGCGGAGCGCCCCCCTGCGAACATCGAACAATTGCACCTTGTCGATCTTCCACGCGCCATTCACGAACTGGCCGCGCTCGCCCTTGGCGATCACCGTCAGCCTGTCGGCCGTGCGATCATAATATTCCACGCCGATCAGCCGCGCGGCCGCGCCGCGCCCGGTGACGTGATCGACGTGGATCAGATCCTCGCCATCGCGCACCCACACATTGTCGACCACGCCGCGCGTATCCCTGACCGGGCCGTAATCGACATTCTGCCATGCCGTGAGCGCGGCGGTGGAGCGCGCCACGACATGATCGTTGAACCAGAAGGAAAGGCCCGCAATGGCGAGGCTGGCGAAACCCAGCGGCGCCAGAATCTGGTGCGCGGAGATGCCGGCGGCCTTCATCGAGATGATCTCGCTGTTCGCATTCATGCGCACCAGCGTGATGAGCGTACCGAGCAGGACCGAGAAAGGCAGGAAGCGGGCGATGATCTGCGGCACGCGCAGCGCCACATAATGGAGGATCGCCGCCTGCCCATTGCCGGGATAGGCGAGGATGTCGCCCGATTCGCCCAGCAGATCCAGCGTCATGAGCACGAGTACCAGGGCGGCCAGCACCGCAAGCGATCGCGAGACGAAGGTCTGCGCGAGATACCAGCCGATCGTGCGCGGCGGCAGGAATCCGGGGCCGGCGCTCATGCCGGCTTGCCCTTGCGATCACTGGAGAATCGGCTGCGCACCCATTTCCACGCCTTGTCGGCGCTGCGCTCGAGCGCGCCGATCGGCTGTCCGCCCGGCTTGTGCGCCAGCGTATGATACATCCACCAGATCAGCCCCGCGAAGATCGCGAAGGGCACCCACAGGGCGATCAACGGATCGATCTTCCCGAGGCTGCCGAGCGCCTCCGCATATTCATTCACCTTGTGATAGGTCACGATCATCACGATCGAGAGAAAGACGCCGAGCGCCGAACTGGATCTCTTGGGCGGCACGGCCAGCGCGACCGCGAGCAGCGGCAGCAGCAGCATCGTCGCCACCTCCACCATGCGGAAATGATATTCGGCGCGGCTGCGGGCACGCTCCAGCAGGGGATTGCCGTTCTTGTGGCCCGATCGGACGAGTTCGGGAATCGTCATCTCCCCGTCGCGCCCGCCGCGCAGCCGGAACTTCTCCTCGCGCGGCAGATCGATCGGCAGATCGTGATTCACGAAGGTCAGAACGCGCGGGGCGGCGAAGCCGGGCGCATTGTGGACGAGGCTGCCGTTGCGCAGGCGCAGGATGATCGTGTCGGGATCGTCGGTCGCCATGAAGCGGCCATGCTCGGCCGTCACCGCAAGGCTCTTGCCGTCATCGCCCTGCGCCATCACGAACAGGCCGGAAAGCTCGCGCCCGCCATCCTGGCTGCGCTCCACCCGGAGCGTCATCTTCTTGCCCAGCTTGGTGAATTCGCCCACCTTGATCGATGCGCCGAGCGCGCCGGAGCGCAGCTCGTAGCGCAGCCCCTCATAGGCATAGCGCGCATAAGGCTGGACGAAGCCGACGATGGCGAGATTCACGAAGGCCAGCGCGCCCGCATAATAAAAGGGCACGCGCAGCAGCCGGCCATAGCTCATGCCCACCGCCTGCATCACATCCAGTTCGGATGTGGTGGCCAGCCTGCGGAAGGCGAGCAATATGCCCAGCATCAGCCCGATCGGGATGCCGAGTGAAAGATATTCGGGGATCAGACTCGCCAGCATCCGCCACACCACGCTGACCGGCCCGCCTTCCTGCGCGACGAAATCGAACAGGCGAAGCATCTTGTCGAGCAGCAGCAGCATCGCCGCGATCACCAGGGTCGCCGCCAGCGGCACGGCGATCAGGCGGGCGAGGTAACGATCGACCATCTTGCCAGAATTCAAAATGCCGACGCTCCGTCACCATGATCTGGCCGCAATCGCCGCCAATCTGCAGTCGGCATGGGGGCGTGTTTCGCCCATCGCCGGTGGCGGTGGCCTATAGCTTCCGGGAGTTGGTTGGTCATGTCTAAACTTCTCGTGCCTGTCGCCGCCGCCGCGCTCTGCGCGGGCAGCGTCGTCGCGCCCGTCGCGGCCACCGCCGCGATCGTGGGTCCGCACGCCGCCGATTGCGCGCCGGGATCCGAGAAACAGGCCATGCTGGTCCATGTACTGGGGCTCAAGAGCCGCACCGGGATGATCCGCCTTCAATCCTATGGCGGCGATCCCAAGACCTATTTCGACAAGGGCGCCTATATCGAGCGGATCGAGCTGCCCACGCCCACCAGCGGATCGATGGAGGTGTGCATGCCCGTGCCCCGCGCCGGCACCTATGCCGTCTCGATCCGGCATGACGTGAATGGCAGCGGCAAATCGGACATGTCGGATGGCGGCGGCTTTTCCGGCAATCCCAGCTTCTCGCTGATGGATGTGATCTTCAAGCGCCGCCCCTCGCCCGCCTCGGTGGAGGTGAAGGTGGCGGGCGTGACGAAGGTGCCCGTGGTTCTCAATTATGTGCAGGGCGGATCGGTGAAGCCGGTCGCGACTGCGGAACGCTGACAGGAAACATGACCCGGATCGCGCTTCTTTCAAACCCGCAATCGACCGGCAACCGGTCCTTGCTGCCGCGCGTCCGCACTTTCTGCGCCGATCATCCGGAAATTTTCCACTATGAGGTGGAAAGCGCGGACCAGATCGGCGCGGCGCTGAAGACGATTGCCCGCGTCGATCCCGCCATCCTCGTCATCAATGGCGGCGACGGTACGGTCCAGTCGACGCTGACCGAGCTTTATCATGGCGGCCAGTTCGGCACGAAGCCGCCGCCCGTGGCGGTGCTGCCCAACGGCAAGACCAATCTGATCGCGCTGGATCTGGGCGCGGTCGGCGATCCCATCGTGGCGCTGGAGCGCGTGCTGGAAATCGCACGCGGTCCGCTCCAGGATCATATCGTCAGCCGTGAACTGATCGCTCTTAGTGAGGATGATGGCGCGCCCGTGCTCGGCATGTTCCTCGGCGGCGCGGGGCTGGCCGATTCGATCCTCTATTGCCGCAACAAGATCTACCCGCTCGGCCTGCCCAACTGGCTGAGCCACATCCTCACCTTCTTCGCGCTGATGCTCTCGCTCGTGCTGGGGATGCGCGCGGCCTTCCTGCCGCCCCGTCCCTCCGCCGTGAAGGTCCAGCTGATCCGCCAGGGCCAGATACAGGGCCATTTCTCGCTGCTGATCGTGACGACGCTGCGCAAGCTGCTGCTGGGATCGAACGTACCTGCGAGCGGCAGGCTCGGCGCGTTGCAGCTGCTGGTTGTCGATCAGAATCCGCTGGCCCTGCTGCGCGCCGTCATCACGAGCGCCCTCGGCAAGCTCGATTATGGCCGGCTCCATGGCATGCAGGTGGAAAGCGGCGACGAGATTCGCATCTCGGGCGATCGTTCGAGCGTGATCCTCGATGGCGAAGTGTTCCAGGCCGGCGCCGGCCGCACCATCGTGCTGCGCCACACCGATCCCCTGCCCTTCGTCCGCCTCGCGGCCTGATCCCGTGAGCGCAGGGGCGCCGGCGCTCCGCGACCTCGTCGCCGCCGAACTGGCCGTTCCCGTGCCGGCCGCCGTGAATGCCATGGCGGCCGCCATCGCCGCGCGGCATCCGTCCGCGCTGGGCGTGCTCTTCTACGGCTCCTGTCTGCGCGAACAGTCGTTCGACGGGCTGATGCTGGATTTCTACCTGATCGTCGAAAGCTATGGCCGGGCCTTCGATCGTGCGTGGCTGGCGCGCGCCAATCGCCTGCTTCCGCCAAACGTCTTCCCGTTCGAGCATGAAGGGCTGATCGCCAAATATGCGGTGCTGAGCGCTGACGATTTCGCCCGTCTCAACGGCCCGGAGGCGGAGACAGTCTCCGTCTGGGCCCGCTTCGCCCAGCCCTCACGGCTGGTCTGGGTGGCGGGCGATATCGCGACGGCCGCCATCGTCGACGCCATCGCCCGCGCGGCGCCGACCCTGTTCGAACTGACGCTGCCGATGCTGACCGGCACCGGCGATGTCGCGGACATGGATATCTGGCGCGAGGGTTTCCGCCTCACCTATGGCGCGGAGCTTCGCGCCGAGCGCGCCAACCGTCCCGGATCCGTCGTCGATGCGGATCCCGCCCGCTATCACGCCTTCGCACGCGCCGTTCTGGCCGCGATCGCACGGGAGCACGGTGTCGGCCCGAACGGTGAAGTGCCCAACGCCTGGAGCCCGGCGGCAGCGGCCGGGCGCTGGGCGAAGCTGCGTCGCAACGGCAAGCTGCTGACGCTCGCCCGCCTTGCCAAGGCCAGCGCCACCTATGCGGGCGGGATCGATTATCTCGCCTGGAAGATATCGCGCCATTCCGGGCAGAAGGTGACGATCCGGCCCTGGCAGCGCCGATGGCCCATCCTCGGTGCGATCACGCTCCTCCCCCGCCTGATCGCGAAAGGCGCGATCCGCTAGAATGATTGCGAGGCCGGCGGAGGCATTGTCCGGCCCGGCACAAGCGGATCGAAAACCGCTCCGGACAAGCCAAACGCAGGTTTGTGGCGATCGCCACCATCCCATAGAATGCCGGAATGCGCTTCCTCTGCCGTGACGCCACCGAAGCCGATCTGCCTGCGATCGTCGGGCTTCTGGCCGATGATCCGCTGGGCGCCACGCGCGAGAATGCCTCGCTCCCGCTGGCGCCGTCCTATCTCTCCGCTTTTCGTGCGATCCAGGCGACGCCCCGGCAGCGCCTGATCGTGGCGGAGGAAGAGGGCCTGATCGTCGGCACGATCCAGATCGTGCTGATCCCGGCCATATCCCGGCGTGGCAGCCTGCGGGGCCTGATCGAGGCGGTCCGCATCGCCGCCCGCCATCGCGGCAATGGCCGGGGGGAGCAGCTTGTCCGCTGGGCCGTCGCGGAATGCCGGGCAGCGGGCTGCGCCTCGGTCCAGCTCACCTCGCATGATTCGCGGGCCGATGCCCACCGCTTCTGGAAGCGCATGGGCTTCGTCCCAACTCATGTCGGGTTCAAGCTGGATCTCTAGCGGAGGGCCGCCACCCGCTTTACTTCGCCTTCTTCACCGCGATGCCCATCACCTCGAAATGGGCACCCGCCAGCAGGTTGCCCGCACCGATGAAGGCGCGCGCGGGCTTCGGCCCGGTGAAATAGGTGACATACGCCTTGTTGAAGATCGGGAAGTCGGCAAGGTCCTTCGCGAAGATCTGCACCTGCACCAGATCGTCCATCGTGTAGCCCGCCTCGGCCAGCGTCGCCTTGAAGGCATCCAGCACCAGCTTGGCGCCTTCCTCGGAGGTAGCCGGCGGCTTGCCCGTCTTCGGATCGAGATCGATCATACCCGATACGTAGAGCGTGCCATTCGCCTCGACCGCCTCGCTGAACGGCGGCTGCGGCGTGCCGGGAAGTGATTGACGCGGCGCGAGATAGCGGCGGCCAGGCTCGGCGGCCTGGGCGCCGCCCGCAAGCAGTATGGCGGTGGCGGACAAGGCAATCAGGCTACGGCGCATCGGATCACTCCCTCTTGTCTGGCCGCATCCGGCCGTTGCTACACGAATACTTTGGTCACATGCCCCATTTTCCGGTCCGGCCGCTGGCCGCTCTTGCCGTAGAGATGGAGGTGGTTGGCCCGGTCGGCCAGGATGGCCGGCCACTGCTCGACATCGGAGCCCAGCAGATTGCGCATCTCCACGCGGGCACCGGTCAGATCGGTCGATCCCAGGGGCAGGCCACAGATGGCGCGGATGTGGTTTTCGAATTGGGAGGTGACGGCGCCTTCGATCGTCCAATGCCCCGAATTATGAACGCGCGGCGCCATTTCGTTGAAAACAGGCCCTTCCGCCGTCGCGAAAAATTCGCAGGCAAGCACGCCCACATAATCCAGCGCGTCCGCGATATGCTCGGCCAGCGCGCCCGCCTCCGCCGCCTGATCGGTCGCCAGCCCGCTTGCCGGCGCGATCGAAACATCGAGGATGCCGTGACGATGCCGGTTCTCCACCGCATCCCAACGCACGATCTCGCCATTCATGCCCCGGCACAGGATGATCGAGAATTCGGATTCGAAGCGGACCAGCCCCTCCAGCACGCAGGGCTTCTGGCCGATGGAAAGCCAGGCGGAGGCCGCCCGCGAAGGATCCTCGATCCGCTCCTGCCCCTTGCCATCATAGCCGAAGCGCCGGGTCTTGAGGATCGCCGGGCTGCCCAGATCGCCCAGCGCCGCGCGCAGATCCTCGATCGAATCCACCTTGCGGAAGGGAGCCGGCCGGCCGCCCAGCTGCTCCACGAATGTCTTTTCGGTCAGCCGATCCTGCGCCACTTCCAGCGCGCGCGCCGGCGGGAAGACGCAATTGTGCGCGGGCAGGCTCGCCACGTCGACATTCTCGAATTCATAGGTGACGACATCCACCTGCGCCGCGAAGGCGGCGACGGCGGCGGCATCGTCATAGGCGCTCTGCGTCCAGCGCGCCGCCACCTCGGTCGCGGGGCCGCTCATGCCCGGCGCGAAGATATGGGTGCGATAGCCGAGATTGGCCGCGGCGATGGCCAGCATCCGCCCGAGCTGCCCGCCTCCCATGATGCCGATCGTGCCGCCGGGAGGAATCATTCCGGTGCTTCGTCCACCGAGGCGGTCTGGCGCTCGCGCCAGCCGGCGAGCCGCACGGCCAGCGCCTCGTCCGAAAGCGAGAGGATCGAAGCGGCCAGCAGCCCCGCATTGATCGCCCCGGCCTTGCCGATCGCCAGCGTGCCGACGGGCACGCCGCCCGGCATCTGCACGATCGAAAGCAGGCTATCCATGCCCTTCAGCGCCTTCGATTCTACGGGCACGCCCAGCACCGGCAGCGTCGTCATCGAAGCCGCCATGCCCGGCAGGTGCGCCGCGCCGCCCGCCCCCGCAATCACCACCTTCAGGCCGCGCGCGGCGGCACCCGTCGCATAATCATAAAGGCGCTGCGGCGTGCGATGCGCGGAGACGACCTTCGCCTCATGCGCCACGCCCAGCGCGTCGAGCGTCTCGGCCGCATGGCGCATCGTCTCCCAGTCGGAGCGGCTGCCCATGATGATGCCGACAAGGGGTTGGGTCACTCAACGCTCGCTCAGATAATAACGATCGGTGGCGTTCAGCGCATCGTCCAGCTCATAGACGATCGGCTGCCCGGTCGGGATTTCGAGACCCGTAATCTCATCATCGGGAATGTTCGACAGATGCTTGACCAGCGCGCGTAGCGAATTGCCGTGCGCGGAAATCACCACGCGCTTGCCCGCCTTCAGGTCCGGCGCGATCGTGCCTTCCCAATAAGGCAGAACGCGCGCGATCGTATCCTTCAGGCTTTCCGTATTCGGGATCGGGATGCCGGCATAGCGGCGGTCGGCCGCCAGATCGAATTCGCCGCCCGGCTCCAGCACGGGCGGGGGAATGTCGAACGAACGGCGCCAGATCTTCACCTGATCGTCGCCATGCCGGGCTGCGGTCTCGGCCTTGTTCAGGCCGGTGAGGCCCCCATAATGACGTTCGTTCAGCCGCCAGTCCTTCTCCACCGGCAGCCAAAGACGGCCCATCGCCTCCAGCGCGAGGTTCAGCGTCTTGATCGCGCGGGTCTGCAGGCTCGTATAGCATTGATCGAAATCGAGGCCCTTGGCGGCCATCAGCTCGCCCGCCGCCTTCGCCTCGGCGATGCCCTGCTCGGTCAGGTTCACGTCCCACCAGCCGGTGAAGCGATTCTCCAGGTTCCAGGCGGATTGTCCGTGGCGGATCAGCACGAGTGTCGGCAAGGCATTACCCCCTCAAGGTTTGGCGCCTTTTAGCCGGGGATGCGCCCGTGGCAACCGTTCTTCCCCTTCCCCCACGGGGCGCTTTCACCGGGCCAGTGCCGCCACCAGCTCCACATGCGTGGACCAGCGAAACTGGCCGATCGGCCGAACCCAATCCAGCCGCCAGCCGCCGGCCGCCAGCGTCGCCACATCGCGTGCGAAGGTGGCGGGGTTGCAGGAGACATAGGCCATCCGGGCCAGATCGGCGCCCGCCAGTTCGACCACCTGCTCCTTGGCTCCCGCGCGCGGCGGATCGATCACCACCGCATCGAACCGCGACAATTCCTTCGCCGTATAGGGCCTGCGGAAGAGATCGCGATGATCGGCCACCACCGGCCGCCCCGCGCGCGCCGCCGCGCCCTTCAGCGCCAGCACGGGATCGCGCGCGCCTTCCGCCGCGAGCACCTTCGCCCTGGCCGACAGCGGCAACGCGAACGTGCCGAGCCCTGCAAAGAGATCCGCGATCGTGGCGGCCCCGTCCACGATCTCCCGCACGCCTTCCAGCAGCGCCGCCTCGCCGTCGGGCGTCGCCTGGAGGAAGGCCCCCGCCGGAAGCGAAACCGGCACACCGCCCAGCGCCACCGTCGCCGCATCCGGCTCCCAGCGCACCTGCGGGCCATAGCCATCGTCCAGCGCAAGGCGCGCCAGCCGATGATCCGCCGCGAAATAGGTGAGCGCCTCGGTCGCGGCGAGCTCGTCGACCGTCACGCCCGAAATCAGCACGTCCATCCCCTGATCCGTGCGCGTCAGGTGAATCTCCGCCCCCTTCTTCCGATCCAGCATCGTCGCGAGCAAGGCGCGGAGCGGCGCCACGAGGGCGAAGAGATCGGGCGCCAATATATGGCATTCGGCGAGATCGACGATCCGGTGGCTCGCCTCCTCGTTGAAGCCCATCACCACGCGATGCCCGATCCGCTCGGCGCGCAGGGCCGCGCGGCGACGGGTGCGCGGGGGCGAGAGATGCGGCGCGCGCATTTCGGGCAAGGCCACCCCCTGCGCCCGGAGCGCACCCGCCACCCGGTCGACGAGGAAGGCCGCGTAGCTCTCATCGTCGATATGCTGGAGCTGACAGCCGCCGCATTTCGGAAAATGGCGGCAGGGGGGCGTGGCATGGTGCGGCCCCGGCGTGATCGTGCCATCATCCGCCACCAGATCGCCCGGCGCGGCCAGCGCCACGAAGCGGCCATCGTCGGTGGCGCCGTCGCCCCGTGCCGCCAGACGGGTAATCACTGCGTTCATGCCTTTGCCACCGCGCGCTTGAGACTCCATAAAAGATCATCCGCGATCATCGCCGGCCCCGCCAGCTCCGCCGCCCGGGCATGCAGCCAGATCGCCGCGCCCGCCGCGGCCAGCGCATCGAAGCCATGCCAGCCCGCCTGCGCCAGCATCGCGCCGCATACGCCCGCCAGCACATCCCCCGTCCCCGCCGTCGCCAGCCAGGGCGAGGCGACCGGGCCGATCAGCGCACGCCCGTCCGGCGCCGCCACGATCGAGGTGGCGCCCTTCAGCAAGACGAACGCGCCTGCCCGTGCCGCCGCTTTTCTGGTCGCCCCCAGCGGATCGTCACCCACCGGGCCGAAGAGCCGTTCGAATTCGCCCGCATGGGGCGTGAGCAGGCGCATAGCCGTGCTCTTGCCACGCAAGCGGGGCGCCACGTCGTCGCCATGCTCCGCCAAAAGCGCCAGCGCGCCCGCATCCAGCACCATCGGCCTGTCGGTCGCCAGCGCCACCTCAAGCCGGGCTCTGCCCGCATCGTTCGCCGCCAGCCCCGGCCCGATCACGATCGCGCCGATGCGCGGGTCCGCCAGCACATCGTCGCTCCACGCCCGCCGCACCAGCGAGAGCGGCGTGCCGAAGGGCAGATCGTCACCCGTCACCTCGACATAGCCGGCGCCGGCGCGCTGTGCTGCCTCGGCCGCGAGAAAGGCCGCGCCCTGCATCACGCCCGCGACCACGACGACCTTGCCGCGCGTATATTTGTTGCTCGTCGCATCCGGCGCGCGCAGCGCGGGCGGCACGATCAGGCCCAGAGCCGGCCGATCCGGCAGGGGCAGCCCGATATCGATCAGGTCCACCTGCCCGCAGAGGCCCGCCCCCGGCATCAGCGCATGAACCGGCTTGAGCGCGCCGAGCGCGATCGTCAGCGCCGCCGGCTTCGTCCGCCCCCTCGCGGCGCCGCTGTCCGTATCCAGCCCGCTCGGCTGATCGATCGCGGCCACGGCCGGTGCTTCGTCCAGCCATTGCGCGAGCGCGGGATCAAGGGCGCGCGAACCGATACCGAACAGGGCATCCACCACCAGTGGCGCATAGGCGGCGGGCATCGGCTCCACCGGGCCAGACCAGCGGGTGCGCTTGGCCCATGCCTGCTCGGTCGCGGGCGGCGCCAGCGCCGCCACCCGCACCGGCCAGCCCCGGGCCAGCAGATGCAGCGCGACGACATAGCCGTCACCGCCATTGTTGCCCGGCCCGCAGGCGACAAGCACGGGCTGGACGGGAAAGCGCGCGGCGATCGCCTCGGCGGCGGCCGCCCCCGCCCGCTCCATCAGATCCACGGGCACGATGCCGCGATCGAACAGGATCTGCTCGGCGGCGCGCGTCTCGGCGGCGGTCAGGACGGGTTGGGCCATCGCCGCCGCCCTAGAGCGTGATCGCCCGGCATGAAAGCGTGCCGTTCGCCGGCGAAAGTGGAAGCACCGCGCGCCACAGGCGAACGATGCCCCGTCTCAGATATCCGCGAAAACGTGCGTCTCGGCCCTGGCACCGGGATGCGTGACCGCTCCGGCCCAGGCCGGGCCGACATTCTGCGCATAGCGCCATAGCGCGCCCGCCTGATAATCGTTCGTGCGCGGCTGCCATTGCGCGCGGCGCGCGGCCAGCACATCCTCCGCCACGTCGAGGTCGATCGTGCCTGCCTCGGCGTCGATACGGATGATGTCGCCATTCTCGATCAGCGCGATCGGGCCGCCATCGGCCGCCTCCGGCCCGACATGGCCGATGCAGAAGCCGCGCGTCCCGCCAGAGAAGCGCCCGTCGGTGATGAGCGCAACGCTCTCGCCCATGCCCTGACCATAAAGCGCCGCCGTGGTCGACAGCATCTCGCGCATGCCCGGGCCGCCTTTCGGCCCTTCATAGCGGATCACGATCACGCAGCCCTCGGCGATGTCGCGCGTCTCGACGGCGGCGAAGGCATCCTCCTCGCAATCGAACACCCGCGCCGGCCCCTCGAACTGCAGGCGCTTCATGCCGGCCACCTTCACGATCGCGCCCTCGGGCGCCAGCGAGCCCTTGAGGCCGACGACGCCGCCGGTGGGCGTGATCGGCGTCTTCGCGTCGTAGATCACCTTCTGGTCGGGGTTCCACGTCACCTCATCGATATTCTCGGCAAGCGTCCTGCCGGTCACGGTCAGGCAATCGCCGTGGAGCAGGCCCTCCGCCAGCATCGTCTTCATCAGCATGTAGACGCCACCGGCCGCGTGCATATCCTTGGCGACATAGCGGCCGCCCGGCTTCAGATCGGCCAGATAGGGCGTCGACTTGAAGATCTCGGCCACGTCGAACAGCGAGAAATCGATCCCGCATTCGTTCGCCATCGCCGGCAGGTGGAGCCCGCCATTGGTGGAGCCGCCCGTCGCCGCCACGATGCGCGCCGCATTCTCGAAAGCCTCGCGCGTGCAGATGTCGCGCGGGCGGATATTCTTCTCCAGCAGATACATGACCTGCTTGCCCGCCGCGACCGCGATCTCCTCACGGCTCTTGTAAGGAGCGGGAACCATATTGCTGTTTGGCAAGGATAAACCGATCGCCTCACCCACGCAGGCCATCGTGTTCGCGGTGAACTGGCCGCCGCACGCGCCATGGCCGGGGCAGGCGACCTTCTCGAGCGCCGTCACCTCGGAAAGCGGGCAGGCGCCCGCCGCATATTTGCCGACCACCTCGAACACATCGACGACGGTGACGTCGCGATCGTGGAAGCGGCCCGGCAGGATCGATCCACCATAAACGAAGATCGAGGGCACGTTCAGGCGCAGCATCGCCATCATCATGCCGGGGAGCGACTTGTCGCAGCCGGCGAACGTCACCAGCGCATCATAGCAATGGCCCCGCACCGAAAGCTCGACCGAATCCGCGATCACCTCACGGCTCACCAGAGAGCTTTTCATGCCCTGGTGGCCCATGGCGATGCCGTCCGTCACGGTGATCGTGTTGAAGCGGCGCGGCATGCCCCCGCCCAGTTCCACGCCGATGCGGCAGGCATCGGCCTGCATGTCCAGCGTGGTGTTGCAGGGCGCGCTGTCGTTGCCCGCGCTCGCCACCGCCACGAAAGGCCGCGCAATCTCCTCCTCGGAAAGGCCCATCGCGTAATAATAAGAGCGATGCGGCGCCTTTTCGGGGCCGACCGAAACATGGCGGCTGGGCAGCTTGGACTTGTCGAATGTGGGCACGGACGATCCTTTCGTGCCGCCCCCTAGGCCCGAGAGACGGACGGGATCAAGAGCCGACACGAAATAAAATCACGTTTTTTATCATCAGCGCGAAATAAGCTAACAAAACACGTCGAGCGTTGCCTGGATGATCGGCGCCAGCCGATCGCACCAGACCGCAACGCCCGCCTGATCGCCGATCAGATCCTGCCGGACTTCCAGCCCCAGATAAGGAATGCCGTTGCCCTCGCCATGGCGGTTCATCGTCGCGTTCAGCACCTTGCCCGAATAAGGCTCATTGTCGCCCGTCACGATCCCCGCCGCCTCCAGCAGGGGGATGGCGATCCGCGCCGCCCGCTCGTCCCGATTATAGAGAACGCCCACCTGCCAGGGGCGCGGGGCGCCACCGGTGCGCAGCGAAGGCGTAAAACTATGCAGGGAAACCAGAAGCTTCGGCTTCGATGCCGAGATGCTGTTTTCGACATGCGCATGATAGGGCAGCCAGAAATGCGCGAGCCTTCTGCCGCGCGCCTCCGCATCCAGCCCGGCGTTGCCCGGTATGGGATGGCCGTCGCTCGTCTCCGGGATCAGGCCCGCCGCATCCGCTTCCCGGTTGAGATCGATCACGAGGCGGGAAACATTGCCGAAGATGCCCGCCATGCCCAGCCGGGCGCACAGAGCCCGTCCCAGCGGATCGACACCGATATCGATCGCGACATGCTCGCCCATGATCTCGGCGGGCACGCCGAGATCGATGCCGTCCGGCACGCGGCTGGAGGCATGGTCGGAGATCAGCAAGGCGGGGGCATCACCGGAAACCGCGCGCCAGGGCAGATCGTCCGTCATCACGCCTGCGCCCTCTTCGCCCTGATCCCCGCCGCGACCGCCGCAAAGGCATCGCTGCCGAAACTCGCCTCGAAGGCGGCCTCCGCTTCGGCCGTTTCCATGCCGGCGATCTTCCGGCGCAGCAGGCCGACGCTTTCGGGCACGTTGGCCGCGATGGCCCGCGCGATCGCCTCGCCTCCATCCTCGGCCAGCAGATCCACGAGGCCGATCCGCACCGCCTCGCCCGCATCGATCGTCTCGGCGCCCAGCAGCAGGCGCGAGGCCTGCCCCGCCCCGATGCGCGCCACGATCCGCGCCACATCCTGCGGCGGATAGGATATGCCGAAGCGGGCAGGCGGCACGCCGAACGTGGCATGCGGGCCGGCCACGCGAATATCACAGGCCACCGCAAGGCCGACCGCGGCGCCGAAGCAGCCGCCCTCGATCCCCGCCACCACCGGGATGGGAGAGGCGGCAACCGCCTCGATCCCCGCCCGCATCGCCAGGCGCAGGGCCGTGCGCGCGGCGCGATCGGTGGCGAGCCCGGCCAATTCGCCGAGATCGGCGCCCGCGCTGAAGCTTCCCCCTTCGCCCCGAAGGAGGATGACGCGCGCGATCGATGCCGCCTCACCGATCCTCTCGGCCAGTTCGCCCCAGAGCGCGATGGAAAGTGCATTGCGCGCCGCCGGCCGCCGGATCGTCACGCGCGCGATCCCGCTTTCGTGCGTCAGTTCGATCATGGCAGCAAAGTGGTCGCCAGGCGCCACCAGCAGGCGGGCAGCCCTCCGGCCGCCGCATCTCGGGCGGCTTCATCCTCGAACATGGCGAAGCAGGTCGCGCCGGAACCGGACATGCGCGAGAGGATCAGGCCGGGCTGCATGCCCAGGAAATCCAGCACGTCCCCGATGATCGGCACGATCGCGATCGCCGGCGGCTGCAGATCGTTGCGCCCGTTCAGTGCCGCGTCGACGCCGTGCGGCAGCGGTCCGCGATCAATCTGGTCCCACGCCCTGAACACCGCACCGGTCGAGAGCGCCACACCGGGATTGACGAGCAGGACCGGGCGACCCGCCAGTTGCCCGAGCGAAACGGGCACCAGCTGCTCTCCGCGCCCCTCGCCACGCGCCGCACGCGAAAGGACGCAGGCCGGCACATCCGCCCCGAGCCCCGCCGCAATAGCATGGACGGCCCCGTCCGCCGGATCGATGCGGTCGCGCGCGGCCAGCAGCCGCAGGGCGGCGGCGGCATCGGCCGATCCGCCGCCGATACCCGACGCGATCGGCAGATTCTTTTCCAGCCGGAAACCCGCAACCTCTCCGCCGAACCGTTCGCGCCATGCCTGCGCCGCGCGGGACACCAGATTGTCGCCCCCATCCCCCAGCGCGGCGGCGAAAGGCCCTTCCACACGCAGCCCCGGCTCCGCCTCCAGCGTCAGCCGATCGCCATCCGCGCAGAAGGCGAAAAGCGTTTCCAGCGCATGATATCCATCGTCCCCGCGCGACCGGACATGCAGCGCGAGGTTGAGCTTGGCGAAAGCGGTCTCGATCGCGCCGATCACGGGGCGGCGGTGGCCGGCGTGGGCGCGGTCTCGATCTTCGATCTGATGCGCTCCGCATCGCGCGCCTCGGCCGTCACCAGGGCGGCGCGCCAGGCATAGCGCGCCTCGATCCGCCGGCCGAGCGCCCAATAGACGTCGCCCAGATGCTCGTTGATCGTCGGTTCCCCCGGTTCGCCCGCCGAAGCGCGCTCCAGCAGGGCGACGGCGCCCGGCGCATCGCCGCTCACGAATTTCGCCCAGCCCAGCGAATCCGTGATCGCCGCATCGTCCGGCCGGAGCCTGCTCGCCCCCTCGATCAGTTTGATCGCCTGCGGCAGATCCTCACGCCGGGCCAACATCGAATAACCGAAATGGTTGAGGACCACGGCCTGATCCGGCGCGAGCGCATAGGCCCTGGCCAGCGCCACCTTCGCCGCCGGCCAGTCGCCGCCCTCCTCTAGGGCGGCGCCGCGTTGCAGCCACAGCGGCCACGCATCATCGGCCGTCACGTTCGGCCCCGCCACGGCGATCGCCTTTTCAAACGCGACCGCCGCCAGCCTGGGCTGGTCCAGCGCCATCTGCACCTCGCCGACGCGCGCCCAATCGTTGAAGCCCGCTTCCGGCCGCGATGCCGCGACGTTGGCGACGGCCAGCGCCCCGGCCTTGTCGCCCTTGTCGATCAGCAGGGCGATGCGCAGCCGCTCGGCCGTGCCGGCATAGGGATCGTCGGCACCGATATGATCCAGCGCCGCCAGCGCCGCATCCGGCCGCTTGCCGAAGCCGAGCAGGTTCGCCGTCGCGATCCATCCACCCGAATTGCCCGGATCGGCGAAGGTGGCGAGGCGTGCCAGCATGGTCGCCACCGGAGTCAGACGCTGGCGATTGAAATCGATCGCCACCTGCGTCAGCAGATCGGAGACGCCCGTGCCCGCGCCGGAATAATCCAGCTCGATCCGCCCTCCGGCCGCCACGCGCGCGCGCGCCGCCTCGATCACGGGATCGCCGCCGTCGAGGAAGGTCCGCCCCTGCTCCGCCCTGCCCGCCTTCAGCAGTGCGGCCGCCGCCGCCAGACGCAGCCGGCTGCCCGCGTTGGGAAGCGCGGCCACTTCCGCCGCACCTTCCTCCACCCGGCCCATGGCCAGCAGCAGCACGGCATGCTGGCCCGGGAAATAGGCCGAGGCGAGGCCGCTCTGCCGGGCAGGCTCCAGTGCCGCGAGCGGATCGCCCTGCCGCGATCCGAAGGCGATCCAGGCGCGCAGAACCGGCGTCATGAAGGCGAAGAGCTTGCCCGCCTCGATCCGCTCCATCTCGGCGCTGGCGCGTTTCCAGTCCTTAGCCTGCAGTGCATCCACCACATAGAGCAGCGGCCCATCCACGGGCAGCGTGCCCTGCTGCTCCAGCATGCGCGCCGCCTTCAATGCCAGCGCCTTGTCTCCGGCGACGATCGCCTCGCGAAAGGCGCGCTGGGCGATCATGTCGCTGCCCGGATCCCGCGCGAGCAGCACCGAAAGCTCGCTCGTCGTGGTCTGCAGATCGCCCGCAGTGGAGGCGGCCCGCATGCGCACATAACGCTCGGCATCGCTGGGCTCGCGCGTCTGGGCGGCGCAGGCCGCGCCGGCACCCGCCGTCGCGACGAGCAGGGCAAGCAGGGTTTGGGTGACTCGCAATCTCATCATCCACCCCGCCTTAAAGCCTCATTGCGCGAGGTTGAAGCGCCCTGCGCGCCTGCCACCCGTCACATGTTGGGGTAATTTGGGCCGCCGCCGCCTTCCGGCACCACCCAGTTGATGTTCTGGGTGGGATCCTTGATGTCGCAGGTCTTGCAGTGGACGCAGTTCTGCGCGTTGATCTGGAGGCGCGGCGTGCCCAGGTCGACGCCCACGATCTCATAGACGCCCGCCGGGCAATAACGCTGCTCCGGCGCGTCGTAGAGCGGCAGGTTCACCGTGATGGGCACCTCCGGATCCTTCAGCGTCAGGTGGATCGGCTGATCCTCCTCATGATTGGTGTTCGACAGGAACACCGAGGAGAGGCGATCGAAGCTGATCTTCCCGTCCGGCTTCGGATAATCGATCCTGTTCGCATGATCCTTGCGCGACAGCGTCTCGCAATCGCGATGATGCTTGAACGTATAGGGCAGGCCGATGCCGAAATTGTTCATCCACATGTCGAGACCAGCCCAGATCGTGCCCAGCAGCGGGCCGAACTTCGCAACCGCAGGCTCCGAATTGCGGACGAGCTTCAGTTCTTTCGCGATCCAACTCGCATTCACCGCCGGCTGATAACCCGCCAGCACATCGCCCTGCCGCCCGGCGGAGAGCGCCGCGAAGGCGTCCTCGGCGGCGAGCATGCCGCTCTTCATCGCCGTATGGCTGCCCTTGATGCGCGGCACGTTCACGAAGCCCGCCGAACAGCCGATCAGCGTGCCGCCGGGGAAGGCGAGCGTCGGCACCGATTGCCAGCCGCCCTCGTTGATCGCGCGCGCGCCATAGCTGATGCGCCGCCCGCCCTCCAGGATCTCGCGGATCGCCGGATGCTGCTTCCAGCGCTGGAATTCCTCGAACGGATAGAGGTGTGGATTCTTGTAACCCAGCCCCACCACGAAGCCGAGCGCCACCTGCCCGTTCGCCTGATGATAGAGGAAGCCGCCGCCCACTTCCTCGGTCAGCGGCCAGCCCTGCGTGTGGATCACCCGGCCCGGCACATGCTTGGCGGGATCGATATCCCACAATTCCTTCATGCCGAGGCCGTAAACCTGCGGCTGGCAGGTCGCCTCCAGATCGAAGATGCGCTTCACCTCCTTGGTGAGGCTCCCGCGCGCGCCTTCCGCGAAGAAGGTGTATTTGGCGTGCAGTTCCATGCCCGGCTGGTAATCGGGCTTGTGCGTGCCATCGCGCGCCACGCCCATGTCGCCGGTCGCGACGCCCTTCACCGATCCATCCTCGTGGAACAGCACCTCGGCCGCCGCGAAGCCCGGGAAGATCTCGACCCCCAGTTCCTCCGCCTTGCCCGCCAGCCAGCGGCACAGATTGCCGAGCGATCCCGTATAGGTGCCCTTGTTGTGCATGAAGCCGGGGGTGAAGAGATGCGGCATCGCCATCTTCCCGCCCTTCGACAGGAACCAGTGATGATTCTCCGTCACCGGCACCTCGGCCATCGGGCAGCCGTCTTCCTTCCAGTCGGGCAGCAACTCGTTCAGCGCGATCGGATCGACCACGGCGCCCGAAAGAATGTGCGCCCCGATTTCGGAGCCCTTCTCCAGGATGCAGACAGAGAAGTCCGTGCCCTTTTCCGAAGCAAGCTGCTTCAGCCGGATCGCCGCCGAAAGCCCGGCCGGGCCTCCACCGACGATCACCACGTCATACTCCATCGATTCCCGATCGTGCATCCCGATAACCTCTCTATCGTCCGGTCGTCTTGTTGCCCGAACGCCTTGTCATTTTCCCGGTGAGCGCAGATTGACGTATTCGTCAACTGCTCGCTTATGTAGAAGCGGACTTGTGTAAAAGCAGATTGCGATCGAGGGGGCGCCGATGGAAGATCGGCTGGCGCTGAGCGCCTTGGACTGGTGGGAGGAAGCAGGCGTCGATACGGCGGTGGATGATCTGCCGCGTGATTGGCTTGCCGTGCCCGCGCTATCCCCCGCCATCACTCCGATTCACCCCCAGGCCGCCTCACCCGCCCGCGTGACTCCGCCCGTGGCGGCGATCGAGCCGGTTTCACCGGCCGCCCTTCCGGATGATCTCGCCGCGTTCCGTCATTTCCTGCTGACCGATCCCTCCGTGCCCGGCCCGCCGCAGGCGCGGATCGATGCGATAGGCGATCCCGCATCAGGCGCGATGCTGATCCTCGACATGCCGGAACAGGGCGATCGCGCGGCCGGCCGCCTGCTTTCGGGCGATGTCGGGCAATTGTTCGATCGGATGCTCGGCGCGATGAGCCTTTCGCGCGAAACCGCCTATCTGGCCCCGCTATCACCGGCACGATCGGCCAGCGGCCGCCTGACGCCGGAGAGCATCACCACTCTCGCCACGCTGATGCGCCATCATATCGCGCTCGCCCGCCCGAAGCGGCTGTTGCTGCTGGGCGATGCGCCAACCCGGGCCTTGATCGGGCTGGGCTGCATCGAAGCGCGCGGGCGCACGCATGAAGTCTCTGGCCCGGCGGGCTCCATTCCCGCTATCGCCAGCTTCCACCCCCGCCTTCTGATCCAGACGCCCGACCGCAAGAAAGCGGCGTGGGCGGATCTCCAGCTTTTCATGGCCTTGTGATGCGTATCCTTCTTCCCCTTCTGCTCGCCTCCAGCGCCCTACCGACAGCGGCCTTCGCCGGCGACACCAGCCCCGCCGAGATCACCGTCACCGCCGCGCGCCCCGGCGGCCTCTCCGACGTGGATCGCGCGGCCTATCGCCGGATCTTCGCCGCGATCCATACGGGCGACTGGACGACCGCCTCGATGGCGCTGGATTCGATGCCGGATGGCGTGCTGACGCCCGTGGCGCGGGCCGAGCTTTTTCTGGCCAGGGGCGCCCCCCGGCCGGATCCGGTGAAGCTGGCGGCGCTGCTGGCGGCGGCGCCGGAATTGCCGGAAGCGCCTGCACTGATGCGCCTCGCCACCCAGCAGGGGATTACCGATCTGCCGACCCTGCCGCAGCCGCACGATCTGGTGCGGCTGGCCGGCGCCTCGAAGCGGGTGGCCGCGCGCCCCATGCGCAGCGATGCCGCCGCCGCGCGGCTTTCGATCGTCGCGATGCCGCTCGTGAAGGCGAATGACGGCGCGGGCGCCGAAGCGAAGGTCGAGGCGGTCTCCGGGCAGCTTTCGCCGGAAGCGCTGGCCGAATGGCGCCAGCGTGTCGCCTGGGCCTATTTCCTCGCCAATGACGACGCCAATGCCCGCCGGGTGGCCGCCACGGCCGGCGCGGGGGCCGGCGACTGGACCGTGCAGGCGAACTGGACCTTGGGTCTCGCCTCGTGGCGCGCGGGCGACATGGCCGCCGCCGCCGATGCCTTCGCCGCCGTCGCCACATCCGCGCGCGATGCCGAGACCGTGGCCGCCGGGCTGTTCTGGGCAGCACGCAGCGATACGGCCGCCGGCCGCCCCGATCGCGTCGCCGCCCGACTGCGCTCGGCAGCCCGGCTGGACGAGACATTCTATGGCATGCTCGCGTCGGCCTCGCTCGGCCTTGCCGTCCAGACGATCCCCACCGGCAGCGAGCCGGATCTGCTCGCGCTGCGCCCCAATGCCCGCGTCGCCACTGCCCTCGTCCAGATCGACGAGCCCGGCCTGGCCGATACGCTGCTCCGCCAGCAGGCGCGGATCGGACCGTCGCCCGAGCATGGCGCGCTGATCCGGCTTGCCGCCAAGCTCAACCTTCCCGCCGCGCAGATGTGGCTTGCGCAGAACGGGCCGGCCGGGATCACGACGCCGGTCGCCGCGCGCTATCCCATGCCTTCGTGGCAGCCGTCGGGCGGCTGGCGGGTCGATCGATCGCTGCTCTTCGCGCACGCGCTGCAGGAATCGCAGTTCCGCGCCGATGCGGTAAGCCCCGCCGGCGCGCGCGGGCTGATGCAGCTCATGCCGGGCACCGCGCGCCTCGTCGCGCGGCACAAGGGCGAAACGACGGACATGTCCGGCCGCCTCAACGATCCGGCCGTCAGCTTCGAATATGGCCAATCCTATCTCGAGGAACTGGCAGGCCACGGCGGCACGGGCGGTCTGCTGCCCAAGGTGATCGCGGCTTACAACGCCGGGCCGAACAACATCGCCGCATGGAATCTTCGCCCCGGCGCATCGCAGGATCCGCTCTTCTTCATCGAGCAGATGCCGTTCGCGGAAACGCGCGCCTATACCGCGATCGTGCTGCGCAATTACTGGATGTACCAGCGCGAGAGCGGCGCCCCGACGGACAGCCTCATCACGATGGCGCAAGGCAAATGGCCGCGCTTCCCGATCGCCGGCCGCCGCGCGACGGCAAGCCCCGCGCCCCTCACGATCACGACGGCGGGCGTTCAATAGCCCGTCATCGAGGCGGACCGGCCCGGCGATCATCGGCGCGCGCCTGCCCATCGCCCTCGACGATGCGGGGCATGACGGGATAGGGCCTTTTCGCTAGGCTCGGGCGATGCCGCTCGATCACAGCCTGCCGTTCCTGCCCGTCCGCATCGCCATCCTCACCGTTTCGGATACACGCTCGCCGGCCGAGGATCGTTCGGGCGACACGCTCGTCCAGCGGCTGGAGGCGGCCGGACACGTCCTGGCCGACCGGACGATCATTCGCGACGATATCGATCTGATCTGCGCGACGCTGAACGGCTGGATCGACGATCCCGCCATAGACTGCATCATCTCCACGGGCGGCACCGGCGTCACCGGGCGGGACGTGACCCCCGAAGCCTTCGCCCGCGTTCGCGACAAGGAGATTGAGGGGTTCGGCGAACTGTTCCGCTGGCTCAGCTATCAGTCGATCGGCACCTCCACGATCCAGTCACGCGCCACCGCCGCCGTCGCGCGCGGAACCTATCTGTTCGCGCTGCCCGGCTCGACGGGCGCCTGCCGGGATGGTTGGGATGGGATATTGGCGAGCCAGCTCGACAACCGCCACCGCCCCTGCAACTTCGTGGAACTCATGCCGCGCCTCAAGGAACGATAGGGCCGCCTCATTCATCCGGGCCGCCGTCAAATGTTCTTTATTTGTTCCGATCGTTCCATTATCCTCGCGGGATGGATCGGCTCCTGCCCCCGACGCCCGGCCGCGGCGCGACGCGCAACGATCGCCCCCAGCGATTCAACCTGCCGGCACGCGAGCAGGACGGCGACTGGCTGGATGCCCGCGAAGGGGTGGATGGCGATGCGCCGCCCGTCCGCACCACCGTTTCCGTCGAGCGGCCGAAGACGATCCTCACGCGCAACGCATCGCCGGACATTCCCTTCGATCGCTCGATCAACGCCTATCGCGGTTGCGAGCATGGCTGCATCTATTGCTTCGCAAGGCCTACGCATGCCTTCCACGATCTCTCGCCCGGCCTCGATTTCGAAACGCGGCTCTTCGCCAAGCCGGATGCGCCCCGCCTGCTCCGTGCCGAGCTTTCGGCCCGACCCTATGTGCCGCAGCCCATCGCTCTCGGCACGAACACGGATCCCTATCAACCGATCGAGCGCGAATGGCGGATCACGCGGTCGCTGATCGAGATCTTCCACGAGACGGGCCATCCCTTCACCATCACGACCAAATCGGATCGCGTGTTGCGTGATCTGGATCTGATCGCACCGATGGCGGCCCGGGGGCTCGTTGCGATCATCCTTTCCGTGCCCACCATCGATCCCGTCACGGCACGCACGCTGGAGCCCCGCGCCCCCGCACCCGCCCGGCGCATCGCCGCGATCCGGGCGCTGAGCGCGGCGGGCGTGCCATGCCATGTCTCGCTGGCTCCGGTCTTGCCGCAGATAACCGATCACGAGATGGAGCATATCCTGGAAGCGGTGGCACAGGCCGGGGCGCGCGGCGCCTTCTTCCTGCCGGTGAGGCTGCCGCATGAAGTGGCTCCGCTGTTTCGCGCCTGGCTGGATGCGCACCATCCCGATCGCGCCGCCAAGGTGATGGCGACGATCCGTTCGATCCGCGGCGGGCGGGACAATGATCCCGATTTCTTCTCGCGCATGAAGGGACAGGGGCCTTGGGCCGAACTGCTGCGCACCCGCTTTCGCATCGCCTGCCGGAAACTGGATCTCAATCGGGAGCGTTTGGTGCTCCGCACCGATCTGTTCAGGCCACCGGAGGGCGATCAGCCGCGATTGCTTTGACAGATCGGACTTCGACTATAATGCGAAAAAATCGCAACAGTATTTGAAATCTATTCGCAGCATATCTGCGAGTTGTTCGCGCTTCAAATCACCGCGCGGCTGGTCTATCGGCCGTTCGACAGCAAGAAAGGAATGTGGCCGTGAAGGGCGACGAAAAGGTCATCGAATATCTCAACGCCGCTCTCAAGAATGAGCTAACGGCGATCAACCAGTATTTTCTGCATTATCGCATGCTGGATCATTGGGGCATCGCGAAGCTCGCCAAGTTCGAATATGGCGAATCCATCGATGAGATGAAGCATGCGGACATGCTGGCCGAGCGCATCCTCTTCCTGGATGGCCTGCCGAACTTCCAACTGCTCGGCCGGCTGCGCATCGGCGAGACGGTGGAAGAAATTCTCCACGCCGATCTCGCACTGGAAAATGAAGCGATCCCGCAGCTGCGCGACGCGATCGAGCATTGCGAGAAGGTGCGCGACTATATCACCCGCGATCTCTTCAAGCGCATCCTCGACAATGAGGAGGAGCATGTCGATTATCTGGAGCGCCAGTTCGACATGATCGCCCGCATGGGCATCCAGAACTATGTTCAGCTCCAGTCCAAGGCGGCGGACGAAGAAGCGCACTGATACGAAAGGCGCCGGAGCCCCTGAGGCCTCCGGCGCCGATGGATCGCGCTATCCCGATCAGCCGACCTTGCGCCCGAACCCGCCGGGGCGGCGCGGCATGACGGGAGGGGCCACCGGCACGCGCACGCGTTCGGCCATCAATTTATCGAAGCACGTCATCGTTTCGGTGAAGAGCGCCGAAAGCTCGCGCACGCGCGGGACCATATGATCGGGGAAATCGTGCATTTCCAGCGAGTGGCGCGCGGCCTTCTCGATCTCTTCCGCCGCCAGTCCGATCGCCTCGGCGCCCACCATCAGCGAATCGCCCTTCAGCGTATGCGCAGGGCGCACCATGCACGGCGTATTGCGATCGCGCGCGGCCCGCTCGATCTCCTGGATCGCGCGCGCGCCATCGTCGCGATAATAGCTCAAAATCTTGGAGAAACCCGGGCCGAGCTCCTTGCAAGCCTGCTCGAACCTGCTCCGGTCCACGATGATGTCGTTGCCGTTCTCGTACACGATCCCACCCCACGCATCCGCGTGATATCCGGTGATACCGTACGCGCGATTCGGTTAAGGCTTTATTCCCGGCAGGCGCGTAACGATAAAATCTCCATCCAAAGTGGAGATAATCCAGCCCTGTTCTTGGCAAAGTGCCGCCAATTCTGTGGCGGACCGGGGATCATCGGCCGAAATTCTCACAATATCCGTGTCGCGCATGGCCTTCGCCAGTCGCAGGGCAGGCCACGGGCATTTCAGCCCGCGCGCATCCACGAAGGCTGCGCTCACTTGCCGAAGGGATTCTTCGGCGCGCGCAGCGTGAGACGTACCGGCACGCCCTGAAAGCCCAGATCGCGCCGGATGCCGTTCACCAGATAGCGGCGATAGCTTTCCGGCAGCTGATCGACGCGCGTGCCGAAGAGGATGAAGCTCGGCGGGCGGGTCCGCGCCTGCGTGAGATAGCGCAGCTTGATCCGCTTGCCGCCGGGCGCTGGCGGCGGATTGGCCTCGATCGCCCGTTCGAACCAGCGGTTGAGCTGGCCAGTAGAGATCCGCTTCGACCATTCCTCCCGGATCGAGAAAGCCGCTTCGATCAGTTGGTCGATGCCTCGCCCGGTCTCGGCGGAAACGGTCAGCAGCGGCAGGCCCTTCACCTGCGCGAGCCCCTCCTCCAGCGCCGCGCGCACGCCCTGGAACAGGCTCGGCGGATTTTCGGCCACGTCCCACTTGTTGATCGCGATCATCAGCGCGCGACCTTCCTCCAGCACCTGCGCCGCGATGCGCAGATCCTGCGCCTCCAGCCCGCGCGTGGCATCCAGCAGCAGCACGACCACCTCGGCGAAATCGATCGAGCGCTGCGTGTCGGCGGCGGAAAGCTTCTCCAGCTTGTCCTCCACCTTCGCGCGCCGCCGCAGCCCCGCCGTATCCACCAGGCGCACGGGCCGCCCCTGCCATTCCCAGTCCACCGCGATCGAATCGCGCGTGATGCCCGCTTCCGGCCCGGTGATGAGGCGATCCTCGCCCAGCATGCGATTGATGAGCGTGGATTTGCCGGCATTGGGCCGGCCGACGATGGCGAGCTTCAGCGGGCCATCGGGCCGATCGCCCTCCAGCTCATACTCCTCTTCCGCCACATCCTCGCGCTCGACGAAGGGACGCAGCGCCTCGAACAGATCGACGATCCCCTCGCCATGTTCGGCCGAAAAGGGGATCGGATCGCCAAAGCCGAGGGAATAGGCCTCCAGCACGCCGCTCTCGCCCTGTTTTCCCTCGGCCTTGTTGGCGAGGATCACGATCGGCGTGTCCGAACCGCGCAGCCAGCGGGCGATCGATTCGTCGAGCGGCGTCACGCCCGCGCGCGCATCGATCAGGAAGAGAGCGACATCCGCATCACCCACCGCCGCTTCCGATTGCGCGCGCATCCGGCCGGGCAGCGTATCGGGATCCTCATCCTCGAAGCCGGCCGTATCGACGATGCGAAACTCCAGCCCGAGCAACGTGGCGTCGCCCTCGCGACGATCGCGCGTCACGCCGGGCTGATCGTCGACCAGCGCGATACGCTTGCCGACGAGACGGTTAAACAGGGTCGACTTGCCGACATTGGGGCGGCCGACGATGGCAACGATAGGAAGGGGCATTTGCGCCCCTTAGCGCGTCGGCGCCGCAAGTTCACCCTCGGCCTTCGCGAACGTGCAGGATATTGTCCTGCGCGGCGGCGGGCGGGATGGTGGCGATCATTTTCCGGCTTATTGCGCTGCGCGATCGATTAGTCTTTTTCTTCTCGCCTCGCCGTCATACGGCGTGCAGGCCGTTCCCGTTCGAAAGTCCATCCTCATTCTCGCTCATCCCAAACCACGCAGCGCCCCGATGGAAGCGCTTCGACCCGAAACAACAGCCGCCGCCCCACCGGCCGCGCCCTCGATCGACATCCCCCGGATGCTGAAGGCGCTGGCGCCGTTCCGGGTCGCCAGCAACGGGCGGGGCGCGATCGAACTGGCGATCACCGCCCTTCCGCTCGCCTTGTTGTGGCTTGCGGCGGCGCTGCTCGTACGCGGGGGCATCTGGGCGGGGGCGCTGCTGGCGATCCCCGCCGGCGGCTTCCTGCTGCGCCTCTTCATGATCCAGCATGATTGCGGCCACGGCTCCTTTTTCCGCGGGCGGCGGGCCAATGGCTGGACGGGGCGGATCATCGGAGCGATCACGCTCACCCCCTATGAATTCTGGCGGCGGGCCCATGCCCATCACCATGCCGGCACCGGCAATCTCGATCGTCGAGGATCGGGCGATATCGATACGCTCACGCTCGCGGAATTCCGGCAGCTCTCGGCCTGGGGCCAGTGGCGCTACCGTCTCTATCGCCATCCCGTCACCCTGTTCCTGCTCGGCCCATCCTTCCAGTTCCTGCTGGTTCACCGGCTTCCCACGGGGCCCGCGCGCACATCGCCCTCGCTCTGGATCAGTGTGATGGGCACCAATCTCGCGATCGCCGCCCTCTTCAGCGGCATCGTCCTGCTGTTCGGGGTCAAGGTCCTCCTGCTCGTCCATCTGCCGATGCTGCTGATCGCGGCCACGATCGGCATCTGGCTGTTCTACATCCAGCATCAGTTCGAACATGCCGTGTGGGATCGCAGCGAAGACTGGTCGTTCCAGACGGCGGCGCTACAGGGCAGTTCCTATTACGATCTGCCGCCGGTGCTGCGCTGGTTCAGCGCCAATATCGGCGTGCATCATGTGCATCATCTGTGCAGCACCATCCCCTTCTATCGGATGCAGAATGTGCTGAAGGCGGAGCCGAGGCTGAAGGGCATCAGCCGGCTGACCCTGCGCCAGAGCCTCGGCACCATCCGGCTCGCCTTGTGGGACGAACAGTCGCGACGCATGCTCTCGTTCAAGGAAGCGGCCGCCGTTCCGGCCTAGGGGCGAGGCGGCGATCCCGGTGCCCGCCCCGCCGCCCGGAAATCGCCCTAGCGCGCCGACAGGACGAGATTGTCGATCAGCCGCGTCGCGCCATATCGCACGGCGAGCGAGATCACCGCGCCGGCCGGCGGCACGAGCTCCAGTTCTTCCAGCGTGTTCGTCTCGGCGATGCTGATATAGTCGACCACGCCCGTCGTCGCCGCGATTTGGGCCGCGATCAGGCTTCGCAGCGCGGCGGCATCGCGCTGGCCACCGGCCCAGGCCGCTTCGGCCGCCGAGAGCCCACGATAAAGCGCCACCGCCTGCGCACGATCTGTCGCGGAGAGATAGACATTGCGGCTGGACATGGCGAGGCCATCCGCCTCGCGCAGCGTAGGCCCCACACGCACGTCCACCGGCATGTCCAGATCACGCACCATCTGCCGGACGACGCGCGTCTGCTGGACGTCTTTCTGCCCGAACCACGCGACATCCGGCTGCACGATGTTGAACAGCTTGGAGACGACCGTCGCCACGCCGGAAAAATGGCCTGGCCGCACCGCACCTTCCAGCCGCTCGGCGATCGCGCCAACCTCGATCCGCGTATCGAAGCCCGCCGGATAGACGATCTCGACGGTCGGCAGGAAGACGAGTTCCACGCCGGCCGCCTCCAGCTTCGCCAGATCCGCCTCGATCGGCCGGGGATAGCGCGCGAGATCCTCGTTCGGCCCGAATTGCGTGGGGTTCACGAAGATGCTCGCCGCGACGGCATCGCAGCCGTCGCGCGCCAGACCGATCAGGCTCATATGCCCGTCATGCAGGGCGCCCATCGTGGGGACGAAGCCCAGCCGGCCGAGTGGCGCGCGCGCCGCGCGCGTTTCGGCCACCGTCCGCACGATCTTCACGCATCCGGCTCCAGCAAGGCCCGCGCTTCGGCGATCACCGAGGAATCGATCGATGCTCCGTTCGCGTCGGTCGGGAAGGTGCCGCTGCCCACATCGTCCGCATAACCCCGCAATGCGCCTTCGATCGCCTTGCCGATTTCCGCATAGCGGCCGGCATGGCGGAACGGCGGGTGATCGATCAGGCCGAGCACATCATGCCACACCTGCACCTGCCCGTCGCAGCCCGGCCCCGCGCCGATACCGATCGTGGGAATGGTCAGCCGCCTGGAAACTTCCGCCGCCAGCTCGATCGGCACCAGTTCCAGCACGATCGCGAAGGCACCCGCTTTCTCCAGCGCCAGCGCATCGCGGATCAGATCGGCCGCCGCCTGCGCCGTCCTGGCCTGCACGCGCACGCCGATCTGGTTGGCCGATTGCGGGGTGAAGCCCAGGTGCCCCATCACGGGCACGCCCAGCGAGACGAGCCGCTCGACGATGCCGACGACAGGAGCCCCGCCCTCCAGCTTCACGGCCTGGGCGCCGCCTTCCTGCATCACCCGGCGCGCGGAAAGCACCGCCTGCTCCTCGCTCGCGTAGGTGAGGAACGGCAGATCCACCACGACCAGCGATTCCGGGGCGCCGCGCGTGACGGAGGCGGAATGCCGCACCATATCGTCCAGCGTGACGGGTATGGTGGTGCCGTGACCCAGCATCACCTGCCCCAGCGAATCGCCCACCAGCAGGAAGCGCAGCCCGGCCCGTTCCGCGATCAGGGCGGAGGAATGATCATAGCAGGTGAGCATGGCGATCCGCTCGCCCTTCGCCTTCATACGGGCGATGCCTGCGACGGTGAGCCGCATATTCCACTCCTCTCGGCACTCGGGGCAAGCGCCCTACCCCGCCCCGCTTCGCCCCGCAAATCCGACATCTTCGCGAACCGGCATTTCGTTACTATATGCGGGCTGAAGCCGGTTTCCCGGCAGGGAGGACGTCTATCGTGCGTTGGGTTATGCGGTCCAAGATCCACAATGCCACCGTTACGGAGGCCAATCTCGCTTATGTGGGCTCGATCACGATCGACAGCGATCTGCTGGATGCCGTCGGCCTGTGGGCCGGCGAGAAAGTGCTGGTCGTTTCCAACACCAGCGGTTCGCGCCTCGAAACCTATGTGATTGCGGGCGAACGCGGATCGGGCGAGATCTGCATGAACGGCGCCGCCGCGCACCTGATCGGTGAAGGCGAGGAGGTCATCATCATGGGCTTCGAGCTCACCGCCGAACCGATCACCCCGCACGTCATCCTCGTCGACAAGGCGAACCGGCTGATCCGCCATCTCGTGGAGCACCCCAGGCGGGAAGTGGCGTCATTCCTATAGGGGGAACGGCCAGGCGACCGGGCTGGACCTCGTTCGCGCCCGATGCGCCGATCGGCACGTCGAGCCATACGCGTTTCGATCGCGCCGGCTGGGCGCGCCTGCGATCAGCCGTGCCGCTCACGCTGGACGAGGGCGATCTGGCCCGGCTGCGCGGCGCGAACGAACCGATTTCGCTGGCCGAGGTGGAGCAGGTCTATCTGCCGCTGACGCGCCTCATCAATCTGCACGTGGGCGCCACGCGCGGCATGGCGCGCGTGACGGACGATTTCCTCGGCCGCCCCGCCGGCCGCCGGCCCTATGTGGTCGCGATTGCGGGCTCGGTCGCGGTCGGCAAGAGCACGATGGCGCGCGTGCTGCGCGCGCTTCTCTCGCGCTGGCCCGATCACCCCTCGGTCGAACTCGTGACGACGGACGGCTTCCTCTATCCCACCAGGGTCTTGGAAGAACGCGGCCTGATGTCGCGCAAGGGCTTTCCCGAAAGCTATGACGTCCGCCGGATGATCGGCTTCCTCTCCGACGTCCGCTCGACCGGTCAGGGGCGCACGCCTGTCTATTCGCATCACGCCTATGATATCGTCCCCGGCGAGGAACTGGTGATCGATCAGCCGGACATTCTGATCTTCGAGGGGCTGAACGTGCTCCAGATCGGCACCGGCCACGATGCGCACCACCCGTTCACGGCGAGCGATTTCTTCGACATCTCCATCTATATCGATGCCGATCCGGACGATATCGAGCGCTGGTATGAGGAACGTTTCCTCCTCCTCCAGCAGACGGCGTTTCAGGATCCGAGATCCTATTTCCACCATTTCGCGCATCTTACCCGCGAACAGGCGCTGGTCGCCGCGCGGGATATCTGGGCCAGGGTGAACGCCGTCAACCTGAGCGAGAACATCCTCCCCTCGCGCAGCCGCGCGGACGTCATCATCCGCAAGGGCGCGCGCCATGCGGTGAAGGAATTGTGGCTCCGCCGCCTCTGAAATAAAGTCCTATCCGGACCTTTATTTCCCGCCCCTAAGAGTGCATCCTCCGTCTCAGCCGGTTCGAAAACGAAATCGGGAGAGGATCGATGTACATCATTCCACCGGAAACCTTCACGGACATGAGTCTGCCGGAAATCGTCGCGTGGTGCGGCGGAGCCTGCGGGCTGCTCAGCATCGGCTTCGTGATGCTCGCCTTCTTCTAGCTCCCGCCCTTCCCGATGGCCGCGTTCCGGAGGTCGTACGAAAAGCGACACACGGGCCGCCGTCCGTTCGTGCGTGGAGCACGGAAATCGGGCCGGCTCACTCCACGAACAGCAGGGCGGGCGTTTCCACCAGCCTTTTCACGGCCTGCACGAAGCTTGCCGCATCCCATCCATCGACGACGCGATGATCGCACGAGATGGAAAGGTTCATCAGTTTCGCCGCCACCACCTGGCCGTTGCGAAACACCGGCCGCTCCACCACCTTGTTGGGGCCGATGATCGCCACCTCCGGCCGATTGATGACAGGCGTTGTCGCTATCCCGCCCAGCGGCCCGAGCGAAGTGATCGTCAGCGTCGATCCCGAAAGCTCCTCGCTCTTCGCCTTGCCGCTGCGCGCCGCCTCGGCCAGCCGCCTGATCTCATCCGCCAGCTGCCAGATGTTCCGATCCTGCGCATCGCGGATCACCGGCACCATCAGACCGGCATCGGTCTGCGTCGCGATGCCCATATGCACGTGGCCGTGGCGCGTCACGATCCCGGCCGTGTCGTCGTAACGGGCGTTTATCATCGGGAAATCGGGCACGGCCTTGCAGATCGCGGTAATCAGCAGGGGCAGGATCGTCAGCCTGGGCTTCTCCCCGCGCGTCTCGTTGAGATCCGCGCGCAGCGCCTCCAGCTTGGTGACGTCGAACTCCTCGACATAGGCGAAATGCGGAATCGCGCGCTTCGACGCGGCCATATTCTCTGCGATCCGGCGCCTCAGGCCGACGACCCTGATCTGCTCGTCGGCCCGCGCCCCGGCCGCCGGGCGATAGGCGCCATGATAGCCGAGGAAGGCATCGAGATCGGCATGGCGGACGCGCCCATCCGGCGCGTGAACCTGCCCGAGATCGATCCCCAGATCCTTGGCGCGGGCACGGACGGCCGGGGAGGCAAGAATGCGCCGCCCATGATCCTCCCCGCCACCGGACGGGAGAGCCGCCGCCGGCTGGTGGAAGGGGCCATCGGCCGGCTGCCCACTCGAAGCGCCCCCTCCTCCCGCAGCCTCACCAGCACCCGTGCCGGGGTGGACTGGCACCGCCCCTGCCAGCTCCGGCGCGGCCGTCGCTGCGGGCTCGCTCGGCGCCGCCTCGATCGTCGGTACGGCGGCCCCGGCAGCACCGCCCTCCGCCTCGAACACCGCCAGCACCGATCCGATCGCGATCTGGTCGCCCACCTCACCGGCGATTTCCACGACCGTCCCGCTCACCGGCGCGGTCATCTCCACGGTCGCCTTGTCGGTCATCATGTCGCAGAGGGGGGCATCCTCCTCGATCATGTCGCCCACCTTCACATGCCAGGCGACGATCTCGGCTTCGGCTATGCCCTCGCCAATATCCGGCAGCTTGAAATCCACGCGCGCCATGCCCTCAACTCTCCATCACGCGCTTGAGCGCCTCGGTCAGTCGCACCGGCCCGGGGAAATAAGCCCATTCCAGGCTGTGCGGATAAGGCGTGTCCCAGCCGGTGACACGTTCGACCGGCGCTTCCAGCGAATAGAAGCAGCGCTCCTGCACCAGGGCCGCCAGTTCGGCGCCGAAGCCCCCGGTGCGCGTCGCCTCGTGCAGCACGATGCAGCGCCCCGTCTTCTTCACGGAAGCCTCGATCGTCTCGATATCGAGCGGCACCAGCGTGCGCAGATCGATGATCTCCACGTCCGCGCCGGTTTCCTCCGCCACGCCCAGCGCTACGTGCACCATCGTGCCATAGCAGAGCAAGGTCGCCGCCTCGCCCTCCCGCACTACCGCCGCCTTGCCCAGCGGAATGCGATAATAGCCTTCCGGAACCTCGGATTGCGGATGCCTGGACCAGGGGGTTACCGGCCGGTCATAATGGCCGTCGAACGGTCCGTTGTAGATGCGCTTCGGCTCGAAGAAGATCACCGGATCATTGTCCTCGATCGCCGCGATGAGCAGTCCCTTGGCGTCATGGGGATTGGAGGGGATCACCGTCTTCAGCCCGGCCACATGCGTGAAGATGCCCTCGGGGCTCTGGCTGTGCGTCTGCCCGCCGAAGATGCCGCCACCGAACGGCGTGCGCACCGTGATCGGCGCCGTATATTCGCTAGCGGACCGATAGCGCAGCCGAGCGGCTTCCGAGACGAGCTGATCCAGCGCGGGATAGATATAATCCGCGAACTGGATCTCGGGCACGGGGCGCAGCCCATAGGTCGCCATCCCCACCGCCACGCCGATGATGCCGCATTCACTGATCGGCGTATCGAAAACGCGGGTGCGGCCATAGCGCGCCTGAAGGCCCTCGGTCGCCTTGAAGACGCCGCCGAAATAGCCGACATCCTCGCCCAGCACGACGATCTCGTCATCGCGGCCCATGGCGATATCCAGGGCGGAATTGATCGCCTGGATCATGTTCATGGTGGTCATCAGCGCTCTCCCTTCCCAAGAAAGGATCGGGCGAGGGATGAAACGCGAAGAGCGGGCGCAATGTCGCCCCGGCGCTCTTTCGCCCCGGCACGCTCTTCCGAGGCGCACGGGAGACGGCGGTTGCTCATATCCCGGCCGCCTTCCGCTCGGCCTGCATCTGTTCGGATTGCTCCTTCAGGTGCCAGGGCTGTTGCTCGAACACATCCTCGAACATCGTCGTGAAAGGCTGGCTGAGGCCATCGTGGAGCGTACCCAGCGCCTCGGCCCTGCGCCCTTCCTCGCGCACATGTTCGGCCACCTCGCGGTCCATCGCCGCGTGGCGCTCCTCATCCCATTCGCCCAGCGCGATCAGATGCTGTTTCAGCCGCGCGATCGGATCGCCCAGCGGCCATTTGCCGCGCTCCTCCGCCGATCGATATTTGCTCGGATCGTCGGAGGTGGAATGGCCCTCCGCCCGATAGGTGAAATGCTCGATGATCGTCGGGCCATGATTGCCCCGCGCGCGCTCTGCCGCCCATTCGGTCGCGGCATAAACGGCGAGGATGTCGTTCCCGTCCACGCGCAGCCCGGCCATGCCATAGCCGATGGCGCGCGCCGCGAACGTCGTCGCCTCGGCGCCGGCAAAGCCCGAGAAGGACGAGATCGCCCACTGATTGTTGATGATGTTGAGGATGACGGGCGCGCGATAAACGCTGGCGAAGGTGCAGGCCGAATGAAAGTCACCCTCCGCCGTCGATCCCTCGCCCACCCAGCTCGCCGCGATGCGCGTATCGCCTCTGGCCGCGCTCGCCATCGCGAAGCCCACCGCCTGCGGATATTGGGTCGCCAGATTGCCGCTGATCGAAAAGAAGCCGGCCTCGCGCGCCGAATACATGATCGGCATCTGCCGGCCTTTCAGCCGATCGCCGCTGTTCGAATAGATCTGGCACATCATGTCGCCGATCGGCCAGTCGCGCGCGATCAGCAGGCCCTGCTGGCGATAGGACGGGAAGCACATGTCCTCCCGATCCAGCGCATGGGCAGCGCCCACCGAGGTTGCCTCCTCGCCCGTGCATTTCATGTAGAAGCTGGTCTTGCCCTGCCGCTGGGCGCGATACATCCGCTCGTCGAACGCGCGCGTGAGGGCCATGTGGCGCAGCATCGCGCGCAGCCGCTGGGGATCGAGCCGGGGGTTCCACGGACCGCGCGCGACACCCTCGTCATCCAGCACGCGGATCAGCGCATAGGAAAGATCGCGTATCTCCCCGGCGGGCACCGCGATATCGGGGCGCATGACGGCTCCGGCCGCGCCACGATCGAACTGGGCATAATCCACGGCATCGCCCGGCCGGAACCTTGGCTCCGGCACATGCAACGATAGCGGTGGCAGGTTACGCGGCATGCGCGGCTCGGCCATCTCGTTCATCCTCTCCCAACGCATCCGATATATGCTCGTTGCGTTGAGTTATTATGTTTCACACTGACGTAACAAAAGAATAGCAGTTCGACAAGCTCAGGGGGAGCCGTGGGCCTATGAGTGAACGACGCTGGCGCCTTTGGGCTGCCGTCATCGCGCTGTGCGGATGGAGCGGGCTCATCCTCGAGATCATCCTCGTCACGCTGCGCCTTCATGGCCTTACGCCGGCACTCTGGCGGCTCTCCATCTACTTCACGATCCTCTCGAACCTGACGACCGCGATTGTCTTCACAGGCATCGCGCGGGGATCGGTGAAGCTGCGCCACCCCTTGCTGCTGGCGGGTCTGGCCCTGACGATGGCGCTCGTCGGCGCGGTCTTCGAACTGATGCTGCGGCGGGTCGTCCACCCCACCGGCTGGCGACTCGTCACCAACGCGCTGCTTCACGATGCCGTGCCGCTGCTGACGGTGGCGGCCTGGCTGTTCCTTGCGGAAAAGGGGCGGCTGCGAGCCCGCGATCCGTGGCTGATCGCGATCTTCCCGGTCGTCTATCTGGGCTATGCGCTCCTGCGCGGCGCCACCGGCGGCTTCTATCCCTATCCCTTCATCGATCCGGGCCGGATCGGCTGGGCGGGGGTTTCGGCCTATGTGGTCACCATCTCGGCCCTGTTTCTCCTGTTCGGGCATCTGATGGTGCTGCTGGATCGGCGGCTCGGGCGCAGGGCGTCCCCTCCCGGCCCCGCCGCCTGAGCATCATGCGACGAGCGGCAGTCTCAACGTCGCCTCCAGTCCGCCGCCCCTGCGGTTCGCGAGCATCAGCGTGCCGCCGTGATTTTCCGCTATTGTGCGCGCGATCGTCAGGCCAAGGCCGATCCCGCCGGTATCGCGATTGCGCGAGGGATCGCCCCGCACGAAGGGCTGGAAGGCGCGCGTCAGCAGATCCTCGTCCATCCCCGGCCCCTCGTCCGTGACGGAGACGATCGCCATGCCCTGTTCGGGCTTCACGGAAAGCGTCACCCGCTCGCCATAGGCGATGCCGTTATCGATCAGATTCTGGAAGAGCCGCTCCAACGCGAGCGGATCCCCCAGCACCGTGGCGGAGGTGATCGCCCCCGCCTTCACCGGACGCCCGAGATCGCCCTCCTGCGTCGCCAGCGCCCCGAGCAGCGCCGCCAGATCGACAGGAATGCGCGCGCCGCTGGTATCGGTATTGCGGACGAAGCCGATCGTCGCCGCCAGCATCGCGCGCATCTGCTCCACGTCCGCCAGCACCTTGTCCCGCATCGGCTCCGGCGCGCCCTCGATGCGGAAGGCTATGCGCGCCAGCGGCGTGCGCAGATCGTGCGCGATCGCGCCGATCATGGCGGTACGCTCGCCCACATAGTCGGAAAGCCGCGCCTGCATCCGGTTCAGCGCATGGGCCGTCACGCGCAGTTCCGCCGGCCCTTCCTCCTCCGATACGGGGGGCGCCGTGGGATCGACGCCCAGCCGGTTGGCCGCATCGGCGAGATTGCTGATCGGCCGGGTCAGCGCGCGGGCGAACATCCACGCCAGCGGCAGAAGCACGAGCGCGCTCAGCGCAAACCACAGCATCATGCGGCGCTGCCAGGGGGCGATCAGCGGGGGCGCCCTGGTTTCCGCCACCGTCCAGCCGTCACCCGATCTCACGCCCACCACGATCGCAGTGAAGAACAGCGGCTCGCCATCCTTGATGAAAACGGAGCGCCGGCCGCGCCGCTCGCCATAGGCGGCCCGCGCCGGGCGATCCGGCTCGAACCAGAGGCGCACGCCATCCTCGCCAACACGCAGACGATCCGCCAGCGCGCGCACGAGGGCGGGATCGGATACCATTTCCGGGCGCGGCCCCGGCGCCACCCTTTCGCGATGCACCACAAGCTCGCGCTCGTGATCGCCACGATCGTCATGCTCGCGCCGGTCGCGTGCCGGCGCATTGCCGGTCAGCGCCGCCACGATATCTCCCATCCGGTTGAAATCCGGGCGCGGGGGCGGCGCGATAATCAGCACGAGGATGCCCACCGCCTGCGCGACGGCCACACTCAGAAACAGCAGCATCAGGGTCTGCCACAGAAGCGGCAGGCCCCGCAGGCGAGCGATCATCCCTCCACCTTCTGCATGAACATATAACCTTCGTTGCGCACGGTGCGGATCGGATCCTCGGGCGCCAGCTTCTTGCGCAGGCGGCTGATGGTCACATCGATCGCGCGATCGAACACATCGCTGGAAAGCCCCTTGGCATGCTCGATCAACTGGTCGCGCGTCAGCACGCGCTGTGGCCTGTCGAGAAACGCCGTCAGCGTGCGGAATTCGGCATCCGTCAGCTGCACCGGCGCGATGCCCGATCGCGTGATGCGCCGCTGCACGATATCGAGCGCCCACACGCCGAAGCGGCGCACCTTGGCGCCCGTTCCGGCGGCCGGCAGTTCCGCCCGGCGGCGCAGCAACGCGCGCACGCGGGCCAGCAGCTCGCGCGGATTGCAGGGCTTGGCCAGATAATCGTCGGCGCCCACTTCCAGGCCGACGATGCGGTCCGTGTCCTCGCCCATGGCCGAAAGCATGATGATCCCAGGGCCGCCACCGCCGCGCAGCCGCCGGAGCACGGAAAGGCCATCCTCGCCCGGCATCATCAGATCCAGCACGATCAGATCATAGGTTTCCTTGGCGAGTGCCTCGTCCATCTCGATGGCATTGGCGGCGCTCGTCACCTCATATCCGCTGGCCGCGAGGAAATCGGCGATCAGCGTGCGAAGCTCGGCATCGTCATCCACGACAAGCAGGCGGGCGGTCGGATCGTTCATTGGGCTGCCCCCTCCCCACGGGCACGGTCATCGGAATCGGGTGGGCCGTCGCGGCGATCGCCGCCAGGGCCCTGCTTCGGTTTCGGGCGGGGGCGGCACGGCCCCTCGATCGCGATCTGGATCGGCGTGCGCGGCATCGCGGCCGGCAGCAATTTCCCCTCGCCGCCCGCCAGCGTGTCGAAACGGCGGGAGGCCGCCTGCCGGAATTCCTCCTCGTCGATCACCCGATTGAAATCGGTATCGGCGGAAACCACCGGCTCGGGCACGTTCAGCCACGCATAGCGCCCCGCGCCCATCGCTCCGCCATAATTGCTCTGGCCCGCCTTCGGCTTGCCGTGCGTCGGCACCTCCAGATAGTCGCGCGAGCGACTGTAGAGCGCGATCTCCGGCGCCACGTCGCGCTCATAGGCGATCACTTCCTCGGGCGTGATCCTGCCATCATGGTCGAGATCGATCGTCCTGAAGAAGCGCTCCGCATCGCGGACGAACTCTCCGCGCGAAACCGCACCGTCATGATCGCTGTCGGCCCCCGCGAACCAGGCGGCGGCGGGATAGGGCTGGCCGGCCGTGCCCCGAAAGGGCTCGCCCATCGGAGACAGGAAGACCGGCTTCATGCCCGCGGGCGCGCAATAGGGCGCGTCCTTCGGAATCTTTGGCGGTTTCGCGGCCCAGACCGGGGCGGCGACAAGCGCAAACATCAGCAAGGGGCGATAGGCGGGGATCATGGATACACGCTTACTAGGCGCGTCCGCTTCCACAAGATTGCAACACTGAAATGGGGTGCGAACTCCCCGCCTTCCGTGCGGATGGCCCTATCCGCCCCCGCCGTCCCGCGCGCGGAAAGAAGAGGGACCGGGCTTCGGCAGCCCCGGCGACGGGTTGCCTAGAAGGATTGTTCCAGCCGATGCAGCAGCGACAGCGCCGGGCTCGTCGGCCCCGGCACGGGTGGCGCATCGATGCCGTCATCGATCCGGCGTACGCGCTGGTAAAGATCCTCGCCGGCCGCCAGCAGGCGCCGCGCCGACTGCGGCAGACGCGCCAGCACCACCGAGTCCAGCGGGGGTGCCTCGCCCAGCCTGCGATTCTCGGAGGATGCCTCCAGCATCTCGCCCGCATGTACGGCCTTGCGCATCAGCAGCCAGCCGATCACCTGCATCAGCCGGGTGGTGCCCTTCAGCGCCTCGCAGGCGAATTCCACACGCAGACGGGGCGAAAGCGCCTCGCGCTCGTCCTGCCCGGCCTCGTCGAAATAGCCGCGCGTCTCATCCGCGAGAAGCATCGCTTCCGTGTAGAGCGCGTCCACGAGCCGTGCCGCAAGCGTCGTGCCGCCGAAGGCCGGATTGGTCATACTCGAATCACTCCCGCAGCGATCATGCCACAGTTGCGATCGCCGGGGGTTACCGAAGAAGGTGAATTCGACGAATGGTTGTGCCCCGCCCCGGCGGCCGGCGCGACCAACATGAACGCACGCCTAACAGACGCGAATCGGGGCCTCCATTCGTCGAATTTCGGCGGATGGCAGGCGAAATCCGTCTAACTCCAGCAATATGCCGCTGTGAGAATGCGCTCGATATCGCGTCACCGTCACAGATTCCGGATCGTCCGGCTTATATCCCGCCGAAATTTGATCGAATCTCCCAAGACATTTCTGTTACGCTTTGCGCACAAAGTCGGAATGACTCGCAAGTCACGATCGTCCTGATAAATATTCGCTGAAGAATCCAATAAATCTCCGGGGCTGGAGATCTGAATCTCACGCGGCATGAATATTTAAAACAATATATCGGGAGACGGATTGCCTAGGCGCGATAATTGTTCGGGCATCAGGGGGCAATTCATGAAAATATCTTCACGCCGGCGACTCGCCGGCGAAATCAGCGCGGCAGCATTCGTGCGCGGCAGCCTCATGCTGGCCTCGGGCCTGGCCGCCATCGGCGGGGCAATCGCCCCCGCTCATGCCCAAGGGGCACCGGAGCCGGTCGTCACCGGATCGAGCAGCCGCATGATGCTCGCAATGGCCGGGGACCAGGCCGCGGCCACCACCAGCCAGCGCGTCACGCTGGCGCCGGACGAGGAGCCATCGCCCGCCAACGAGGGCGAAATCACCGTCACCGGCAGCCGGATCATACGCGATGGCTACTCTGCACCGACCCCGGTTTCGGTCATCTCCACCGAGGAGATCAATCGCGAGGCCCCGCCCGCCATTTCCGATTTCCTCAACACGCTGCCGCAAGTGCGCGGCTCCGGTACGGCGGCGACGTCCGCCGGCGCGCTTTCCACCGGCGGCGCCGGTATCGCCTCGGTCAATCTGCGCAATCTCGGCGCCAATCGCACGCTCGTGCTGCTCGACGGCCAGCGCTCGGTCGCGTCGACCACCGGCGGCACCGTCGACACCAACACGATCCCCCAATCGCTCATCTCGCGCGTCGAGGTGGTGACGGGCGGCGCCTCCTCAGCCTACGGCTCGGACGCGGTCTCGGGCGTCGTCAACTTCATCCTCAACAAGGAATATAAGGGCCTTCAGGCCGAATATGAATATGGCGTCACCACCTATGGCGACGGCGGCAACCACAAGGCCTCGCTCACCGGCGGCATCGAATTTGGCGAAGGCCGTGGCCATCTGATCGCCAGCGGCGAATATTTCGATCGCAAGGGCATCTACACGATCGACCGCGACTGGAACCAGAACAGCTCGCTCTTTCAGGTCGACAATCCATCCTACAGCGCGGCGGCATGCACCGACAATAACAGCGCCACGCTCTGCGTTCCCTCGCGCCTCATTCTCAGCGGCGTCGGCTCGGGCAACTTCACGCCGGGCGGCCTGATCACCGGCGTCCGCAACAGCGCCGGCGCGCTGGTGGCACTGACCAACACCACGGTATCGGCCGCCGCGCGCACCGCCCTCACGAACACCTATTTCGGGACGATCGATCCCTCCACGGGCCGCGCGACCACCGGCACGCTGGCGGTCGGCACACGCACCGGCCAGTGGATGATCGGCGGCGACTACAAATATGCGGCATCGAGCCACCTCGGCACCGCATCCCTGCTGCCGTCCGAGCATCGACGCAGCGCCTTTGGCCGGGCAAGCTACGATGTCACGCCCTGGTTCAAGCCGTTCGTCCAGGTCGCCTATGCCTATTATCGCGGCGTCAGCTATTATCAGGCGACGGCATCGCAGGTCAGCTCGGTCAGCAGCCCCGGCGTGGCCGACACGCAAGCGGCGGAAATCAAGGTCGACAACCCCTATCTGCCGGCCAACATCGTCGCGGTCATGCAGGCGAACAACATCCAGTCGCTGGTCGTGAGCACCGGCAATGCCGGGCTGCCCGCGCAAGGCAGCAACATGCGGCGCGAAGTCTATCGCTACGTCGCGGGCGTCGATGGCGACTTCTCGCTCTTCGATCGCGATTTCCACTGGAACACCTATTATCAGCGCGGCATCACCAAGGCGCACGAGCAGCTGACCAACGCCTGGAATTACACCCGGATGCGCAACGCCACGGATGCCGTGCGCGCCGCTGACGGCACGATCCAGTGCCGGATCAATGCCGACGCCAGCACCACGAACGATGATCCCCTCTGCTTCCCGCTGAACCGTGTCGGCGTGGGCGGGATGGACCAGCGCGCGATCGACTATGTCTATGGCAATGGCCGCAATCCGCTGCGCGACGAGAAGATCACGCAGGACGCGGCAGCGCTCAACTTCTCCACGGCCCGCCTGTTCGATGTCTGGGCTGGTCCGGTCTCGATCGCCTTCGGCGTCGAATATCGCAAGGAGAAGGTTTCGGGCAGCGTCGACCCGTTCTTCGCGCCGATCCTCACACCTTTCACGCCGACCTGGCGCTACGGCAACTTCATCGCGACCCATGGCCAGTATAATGTGAAGGAAGGCTTCGTCGAAACGATCGTTCCGATCATCAAGGGCATGGACTTCCAGGGCGCGCTGCGCGTCACCGATTATTCGACATCGGGCCGGGTGGAGACCTGGAAGACCGGCCTGACGTGGCAGGTCATCAACGACATCAAGCTGCGCGGCACCTATAGCCGCGACATCCGCGCGCCCAACATCCAGGAATTGTTCGCGGCGGGCGGCGGCGCCACCAACTCCGTCAACCGCCCGACCTCGGCCACCAATGCGGCCCAGATCCCAGACTCCTACATCAACAATTCGGTTGGCAATCCGAACCTGAAGCCCGAAGTCGCCAGGACGCTGGGCCTCGGCATGGTGCTGACACCCAGCTTCCTGCAAGGTTTCGCCGCCTCGGTCGACTATTACAAGATCAAGCTGACCGGCGCGATCAACACCAAGGGCGCGCAGACCACCGTCGACGAATGCTATCTGCGCCAGATCACCGCTTCCTGCGCCTTCATCCAGACGGTGAACGGCACGGGCTCGCCCTCCGCTCCCGCCGACATCATCAGCGTCGACAACGTGCCGATCAACTATGTCGTCCTGCGGTCCGAGGGCATCGACTTCGAGGGCAGCTATCGCCGCCGCATCGGCCCGGGCATGTTCCAGACGCGCGCACTCGCCACCCGCGCCCTCACCAACGAGAGCGACGACGGGCTGGGCAACCTCGTCGTCAACACGGTGGGCAGCGGCGTTCTGCGCAAGTGGACCTATCGCCTCACCGCCGGCTATACGATGGACAACGGCTTCGGCTTCCAGGCCGTTGGCCGCGGCTTCAGCCCCGGCACGTACAGCAACGCCTATATCGTTTGCTCAACGGACTGCCCGCTCTCGACGACCGACAACCGCACCTACAATTACAATCACATCAACGGCGCGTGGTATCTCGATCTCAACGCGGACTACAAATTCAAGGTTCGCGGCGTGAAGGGCAATGTGTTCATCTCGATCCGCAACGTCCTCAACACCGATCCGGTGCTGACCGCCGGCGGCCCGACCGGCGACAATACCGAAGCCTCGCCACAAACCAGCGCAGGCCTCTACGACGTCCTCGGGCGGCAGTTCCGCGTGGGCCTGCGCTTCGATTATTGACGATCCGGAGGGGGCCGGCGGCGCCGCCGGCCCCGATCCCGGCCCCTGACGGGACCAGGCAGACGACACCGCCATCGCAACAGGCGGGCGTGCCCACCATCTTCCTTCACCTGCTGGCGGCCCGACGGTCACCGGCCCCGCTCCGCCGCCCCCTTTTCCGGCGGAGCGGGGACGCTTTGTTTCTGGCCCGGATCGAACCACTGCCAACACGACGACGACCGAGATATGCAAGCCCGTATGCTGCCGCCTGAAAGCGTAGCCGGCCGCCTCAGCGCCGCCTAGCGCCCCTCCGACAGCAATAGGTTAGAAATAAATCAGAACGAGTGCTCCGACAGATCGACGGAAATCCGTCGACTGACCTCCTTTCTAGGTGATATTCAGAAAATCAATCCCCCAATAGTCTTCCGTTCATCAAATAATTCGACCATATCTGCCCTCGAACTTCGTCGAAGTACGATGGACGGAGGCAGCTCGATGTTTCGAATATTTTCGGTTCTGCAATATAATTCGCCAGCGAAACATTTAGCCGACGCGGCAAAAACGCCTCAGCTCCTCGTTTTTTGCGAGCGCGTCGCATTTACTCTTGCCAAATATGCAAGTCATTCGCATTAGCGCCCCGACAAGAGATCAAAGGGGTTTACGATGAACGTTTCCGATCGCCGCTCGGGCGCCTCGCGCACCACGCCGGGCTTCCTCGCCCTTTCGTGCGTGGGCAGCATTGGCCTGGCCGCGCCGCTGCTCGCGCAGGCCGCGCCGCCGCCCGCCGACGAAAAGGGCACCGAACTGGAAGGCGTGACCGTCACCGATACGGCGATCAACGAGGGCAGCTACAAGACGGACACCGCCAGCAACCCCAAATATACGGCGCCGCTGGTGAACATGCCGCGCAGCGTGACCGTGATCCCCGCCCAGATCATCAAGGACACCGCTTCCGCTACGCTGGCCGAGGCGCTGCGCACGGTGCCGGGCATCACGATGGGCGCCGGCGAAGGCGGCAATCCGCTGGGCGACCGTCCCTTCCTGCGCGGCTTCGACAGCCAGGCCAGCACCTATCTGGATGGCGTGCGCGATATCGGCGCGCAGAGCCGCGAGGTGTTCGCGGTCGAGCAGATCGAGGTGGTGAAGGGTTCTGACAGCGTGGTCGGCGGGCGCGGCAGCGCGGGCGGATCGCTCAATCTCGTCAGCAAGCTGCCGAGCGCGACGCGCCTCGCCACGGCATCGATCACGGGCGGCAATGCGAACTACAAGCGCGCCACCGTCGACATCAATCAGCCGCTCAACGATTTCGTCGGCGTGCGCATCGCCGGCATGTGGCACGATCAGGACGTGGCCGGCCGCGACGCCATCTGGCAGAAGCGCTGGGGCGTCGCGCCCTCGATCAAGCTCGGCCTCAACGGCCCGACCAGCCTGACGGCCTCCTTCTACCATCTCGAGACGAACGAACTGCCGGATTCCGGCATCCCCTATCTCTTCACCGCCGCCAATGTGCCCAATGGCATCACCGAGACGAGCCCCGCGCGCAACTACACCACGATCGGCGGCCGGCAGGTGAGTGTTCCCCAGGGCGCCTATTATGGCCTGAAGGATCGCGATTTCCGCAAGACCAACGTGAACAATGCCACGCTGCGATTCCAGCATGATTTCGGCAACGGCATCACGATCCGCAACACGTCGCGCTATGGCCGCAGCACGCAGGGCTATGTCTGGACCCAGCCTGACGACCAGCAGGGGAATGTCTACGGCACGAGCGCGGCTTCCACGGCCACGGCGGGCGGGCTGGTCTGGCGGCGCACCAACACGCGCTGGAGCGAGGCCGAGGGCCTCATCAACCAGAGCGATCTTTACGGCACGGTCGACACCGGCGGCATCAGGCACAGCTTCACCGCATCGGTTGAGATCAGCAACGAAAAGGCCCAGAACGGCACCTATGTGGGCAATGCCGCGACCGGGGCCGCGATCGCGAGCGGTTCGACGATCAGCCCGCGCTGCTCGGCGGCGATGATCGCGCGCTACAATTGCACCACCATCGACACGCCGAACGCCTCCGATCCGTGGGTCAATTACGCATCCGATACCTCGACGGCGCTCGCCTCGATCCAGCGCAGCCTGCCGCAGACCTGGACGATCAGCGAGACGAGCACGAAGGCCGCCTCCTTCTTCGACACGATCACCTTCACCGATTGGCTGCTGCTGAACGTCGGCGGCCGTTACGATCATTACAAGACGACCGTCTCGCCGGGCATCGCGGTGACGGCACCGGCCAGCACCGCGCGCACCAAATTTGGCCGCGAGGATGATCTGTGGACCTACCAGGTCGGCCTGATCGCCAAGCCTACGCCGGACACCAGCGTCTATGTCTCGACCTCAACCTCCGCGACACCGCCGGGATCCTTCCTAGCGCAGGGCTCCGAAGGCAATGCGCTGAACACGACGAACCAGGCTTCGACCGATGCGCTGAAGGTGGAGCGGACCCGCTCCTACGAAGTGGGCGCCAAGGCCAATCTGCTCGACGGCAATCTTTCGCTGACGGGCGCGCTGTTCCGCACCACCACCAAGAATGCGCGGACGACCGTGGAGAACGGCCTCGTCGCCTATATTGGCGAGCGCCGGATCAAGGGCGTCGAACTGGGCTTCAACGGCAACATCACGCCCGAGTGGAATATCTTCGGCGGCTATACCTACATGGATTCGAAGATCGCCGACGGCGGCATCACCACCACCACCGTGAACGGAGTCGCCTATTTCGCGCCTTCGGTGAACACCGGAAAGCGCTTCCCCAACACGCCGAAGCACAGCTTCACCGCTTTCACCAATTACAAGATCACGCCCAAGTTCACGCTGGGCGGCGGCGCGATCTATATGGGTGAAGTCTATGGTGGCTATTCGGATACGCGCACCGTCTCCAACGGCGTGCTGACGATCACCAAGCCGCTCGCCCGCATGGTGCAGGCCTATTGGCGCTTCGATGCCAATGCCAGCTACCAGATCAACGAGCGGATCGGCCTGCAGCTGAACGTGAACAACCTGACCGACAAGCGCTATTATGATCGCGCCTATCAGGCCCATTACGCCAATCAGGCGGCGGGGCGCACGGTGCTTGGCACGCTCAACCTGCGTTACTGAGCCAAGGAAATCGGGCCGCTCCCCCCAGCGGCCCGATCATGGAACGGATGATGACGCTCGACGACCTGAACGAAATGGATCCGGAGGCGCTGCGTGACGCCGTTTCCGCCTCCCCCGAACAACTGGTGGCGGTGCTGCGCGTGGCGGCCGGGGCCGGTGACGCCGAAGCCCAATTGCTGCTCGCCCAGGCCGCGCTGGACGGCAAGGGCATGGCCGCCGATCCGCGCGAGGCGCTCGAGTGGTTTCACAAGGCCGCGCAGGCCGGCAGCACGATGGCGATGAACATGATCGGGCGCTGCTGCGAACATGGCAGGGGCGTCGCGGTGGACAAGGCGGCCGCCGCCCAATGGTATCGCGCCGCGGCCGATCGCGGGCTCGACTGGGGCATGTATAATCTCGCAAGCCTGACGGCGCTGGGCAATGGCGTCCCGGAGGATCGGGCCGGGGCTCTGGCGCTGTTCCGCAAGGCGGCGGCCATGGGCCACGCCAAATCGATCAACATCATCGGCAATTTCCACGAGGATGGCTGGGTCGTCGAACGCGACATGGCGATCGCCGCCGATCATTATCTGCGCTCCGCCGAGGGCGGCGATTTCCGGGGCATGTTCAATCACGCGCGCATGCTGCTGGCGCGCGGAGACAGGGCCGACGCGGTCCGCTGGCTGGATCGCATTCCGGAAACCGCGACGGCCGCCTTCATGGCCAAGGCGCGCCAGTGGCTGCGCGACAATCGCCCCGACATCAGCTGCGAACTGACGAAGGCTGCGCGCTAGGGCGAATTCGGTCGCGCCGGCCGCCCTTCCGAAAGGCGCTCCTGCACCCGTTCTGGCCTGCACCCTTTTTTGCCCACGCCCTTTTCGGGAGCGACCTCGTCCTCACCCGATATCGTCGGCGAAGCCGAAAGGCGCCCGGCGTCGGTGATAATCGTCCGGCAGGATCTGGCGCCCGATCGGCGGCAGCGCGCGCGCAACGCAGCTGTCGCGCTGGCAGAGCGAGCAGGTGATGCCGATCGGCGTGAAATCCTCGGCCGCGGGCGCCGGGCGCCCCTGCGTATAGGCCAGCCGAGCCGCATGCTCGGCCGCGCAGCCCAGCGCCACCGCACGCCGCAGCAGGGGCGCGCCATGGCCTCCGCCACCCGACGTCACGAGGCGGGCGATCGAGAAGAAGCGCTGCCCATCGGGCAACTCCAGCCATTGCGTGACGATCTCCCCCTGCGTGCGGACCATATCGTGGAGCGACCAGAGCGAGCAGCCGCCGCCATGGCCGGCAAAGGGAAAGCCCGCGCCATCCAGCCGCTTGGAAACATTGCCGGCGGCATCGACGCGCACGAAGAAGAAGGGGATCCGCTCGTGACCCGGCTTCTGCAACGTCGTCAGCCGATGCGCCGTCTGCTCGAAGCTGGTGCCGAACAGGCGGGCAAGCAATTCGACATCATAGCCCTTGTCGTCGGCGGCCTTGGCGAAGGCGGCATAGGGCATCAGGATCGCGCCGGCCGCATAATTGGCGAGCGTGCGCCGCGCGAGGCGCCTGCCATTCTCGGTGGAAAGCGGAGCCCCCTCCAGCGCATCGTCCAGAGGCGCGCGCAGATCGAGATAGGCGATCTGGAGCGCCAGTTGGAAGGCCCGACTCTCGCGATCCAGCGCCTCGTCCAGATAGATGGCGCGATTGTGGGGATCGTGCCGGCGCACCATGCCGGCCAGAACGGCGCTCGGCAGGATACGCACGCGCAGGCGATGCCGCGCCGTGAGATAGGCGGCGGCCCCGTCATGGTCGTTCAGCGCGGCGGCGATGCCCTCGGCCGCCTCGTCCAGCGCGGGGAAGCAGTTGCGGCGCACGGCAAGGAAGCGCCGCACCTCGGCAACCGCATCCCCCTCCCCGCTTTCGCCGCCTCCCGTGCCCCGATCCGCAAGCGCACGCTGTTCCTCACGATAGGCGGTGTGGAGGCGCAGGAAGGCTTCCGCGATGCCGGGGAAATTGGTGGCGACGTCGGCCGCCTGCAACGCCGGCAGATCGATATCCGCGAACAGCGGATCCTTGAGCGCGGACTGGAGCCGGGCGGCGGATCGCTCGCCCCCGTCGCCGGCGAATTCGGCCACGTCGATCCGATAGGTCCGCGCCAGACGCAGCAGCATGTCCGCCGTCAACGGGCGCTGGTTGCTCTCCAGCAGCGAGACATAGGAGACGGAAACGCCAAGGTCCCCCGCCATGCCCGGCTGGGTGAGGCCCAGATCCCGCCGCAGCCGCCTGAGGCGGGGCCCCATATAGGTTGCGCGATCGATCGACACATCTCACCCCGTCAGCTTGTAAAGTCTCGACAGCTTTACAACGATCGCCTGTAAAGATCTACAACTCGACACCGGTGCGCCTCGTCCCGCCGTCCGTCCGCGCGTTAGGGCGCCGCATCGGACAAACGTTGGGAACATGCACATGACCTATGCAAGCCACATTTCGCAGGCCGCCGCCACGATCGCCCAGGCCGGCCCCGGCTGGAACGGGATCGATGCCGAATCGGTCGCGCGGATGCAGCTGCAGAACCGCTTCAACAGCGGTCTCGACATCGCGCGCTACACCGCGAAGCTGATGCGCGAGGACATGGCGGCCTATGATGCGGATCCGGCCAACTACACCCAGTCGCTGGGCTGCTGGCACGGCTTCATCGGCCAGCAGAAGCTGATCTCGATCAAGAAGCATTTCGGCTCCACCAAGCGCCGCTACCTCTATCTTTCGGGCTGGATGGTTGCGGCCCTGCGCTCCGATTTCGGCCCGCTGCCGGATCAGTCGATGCACGAGAAGACGAGCGTCCCCGCGCTGATCGAGGAACTTTACACCTTCCTGAAGCAGGCCGACGCGCGCGAACTGGGCATGATCTTCCGCGAGATCGACAAGGCGCGCGCCGCCGGCGACACCGCCAAGGAGGCCGAGCTGATCGCGCAGGTCGACAATTACCAGACGCATGTCGTGCCGATCATCGCGGATATCGATGCGGGCTTCGGCAATGCGGAGGCCACCTATCTGCTCGCCAAGAAGATGATCGAGGCCGGTGCCTGCGCGCTCCAGATCGAGAACCAGGTTTCGGACGAGAAGCAGTGCGGCCACCAGGACGGCAAGGTCACCGTGCCGCACGAGGATTTCCTCGCGAAGGTGCGCGCCTGCCGCTACGCCTTCCTGGAACTGGGGATCGAGGATGGCATCATCGTCACGCGCACCGACTCGCTCGGCGCGGGCCTGACGAAGCAGATCGCCTTCAGCAGCGAACCGGGCGACATCGGCGATCAGTATAACGCCTTCCTGGATTGCGAGGAGATCACCGATCTGTCGACGCTGCGCGGCGATGTCGTGATCGAGCGCGACGGCAAGCTCGTCCGCCCGAAGCGACTGCCTTCGAACCTGTTCCAGTTCCGTGAGGGAACCGGCGCCGATCGGTGCGTGCTGGATTGCATCACCTCGCTCCAGAACGGCGCCGACCTGCTCTGGATCGAAACGGAGAAGCCGCACATCGAGCAGATCGCCTCGATGGTGGATCGCATCCGCGAGGTCATCCCGAACGCGAAGCTGGTCTATAACAACTCGCCTTCGTTCAACTGGACGCTCAATTTCCGTCAGCAGGTCTATGATCTGTGGGCGGCGGAAGGAAAGGACGTGTCCAGCTATGAGCGGGCGGCGCTGATGAGCGTGATCTATGATGCGACGCCACTGGCGGCCGAAGCGGACGAGAAGATCCGCACCTTCCAGAAGGATGCGGCGGCCCGCGCCGGCATCTTCCATCACCTGATCACCCTGCCGACCTATCACACGGCGGCGCTGAGCACGGACAATCTCGCCAAGGAATATTTCGGCGAGGCGGGCATGCTCGGTTATGTCGCCGGCGTGCAGCGCAAGGAAATCCGCGAGGGCATCGCCTGCGTGAAGCACCAGAATATGTCGGGCTCCGACATGGGCGACGATCACAAGGAATATTTCGCGGGCGAGGCGGCCCTGAAGGCCGGTGGCGTCCACAATACGATGAACCAGTTCGCCTGAAGCGCGAGAGGAAGGAGAGAAACGATGACGACCGAAACCATGTCCCCCGAACCGGCCCGGGCTCGCCCGGTCTTCTCCAGCGAGGATAGCCAGCTGCTGCGCACGGCCGTTCTCCACTATCTGAAGACGATCGAGGATCAGCCGGAATCGGTGAAGTACAGCAACCTCTATCATCGCCTCGGCCGGCTGGGCTGAACCGGGCGATGACCAACTATCGCGAGAAAGCCGGCCTGCGGGTCGCCTCGGTCCTGAGCGACTTCATCGAAGCGCACGCCCTGCCGGGCACCGGGATCGAGGCGGAGGCCTTCTGGCGGGGCGCGGCGGACCTGTTCGCCCGCTTCGCGCCGGAAAACCGGGCGCTCCTGGCCCGGCGTGATGCGCTGCAGACGGAGATCGACGCCTGGCACCAGGATCGTGCCGGGCGCCCGATCGATGCCGCCGCCTATCAGGCCTTCCTGCGCGACATAGGCTATCTGGTGGAGGAGCCCGCCCCCTTCGCGATCGGCACGACGAATGTCGACGCGGAGCTGGCGGCGATGGCGGGGCCGCAGCTTGTCGTCCCCGTGCTCAACGCGCGCTTCCTGCTGAATGCCGCCAACGCGCGCTGGGGCAGCCTCTATGATGCGCTCTACGGCACGGATGCCCTGCCGGGCACGGCCGCGCCGGGCTATGATCCGGTGCGCGGCGCGGAAGTGATCGCCCATGCCAAGGCCTTCCTCGACAAGGCCGCGCCCCTCGCCACGGGAAGCTGGGCAGGCTGGACCGGTGGCGAGCAGACGCTGCGCGATCCCGCGCAGCTGGTCGGCCGGCGCGGCGAAAGCCTGCTGCTGCGCAATAACGGCCTGCATATCGAGATCGTCGTCGATCGCTCCACGCCCATCGGGAGCGGCGATCCCGCGGGAATTTCGGATGTCGTGCTGGAAGCCGCGCTGTCGACGATCGTCGATCTCGAGGATTCGATCGCGGCGGTGGATGCGGAGGACAAGGTCGCGGCCTATGCCAACTGGCTGGGCCTGATGCGCGGCGATCTGGTCGAGACGTTCGAGAAGGGCGAAAAGACGATCACGCGCGCTCTCTCGCCGGATCGCGAATGGACCGCGCCGGACGGCACGGCCTTCACGCTTTCGGGCCGCAGCCTGCTGTTCGTCCGCAATGTCGGCCATCTGATGACGACGCCGGCCGTGCTGCTGGCGGATGGCGGCGAGGCGCCCGAAGGCATTCTCGACGGCATCGTCACCAGCCTGATCGCGCTGCACGATCTGAAGGGCCAGGGCCGCTTCCGCAACGGCAGGCAGGGCTCCGTCTATATCGTGAAGCCGAAGATGCACGGGCCGGAGGAGTGCGCCTTCTCCAACCGCCTCTTCGATGCGATCGAGGATCTGCTAGGGCTCGCCCGCAACACGCTGAAGATCGGCGTGATGGACGAGGAGCGCCGCACCTCCGCCAATCTGGGCGCGTGCATCCATGCCGTGCGCGATCGGATCGCATTCATCAATACGGGCTTTCTCGATCGCACGGGCGATGAGATCCACACGTCGATGCGCGCCGGCCCGATGGTCCGCAAGGAACAGATGCGCTCGTCCGCGTGGATCAAGGCCTATGAGGGGCGCAACGTGGCCATCGGTCTCGCCTGCGGGCTTTCGGGCAAGGCGCAGATCGGCAAGGGCATGTGGGCCGCGCCCGATCGCATGGCCGACATGATCGAACAGAAGATCGGCCATCCGCGCGCCGGCGCCAACACCGCCTGGGTGCCGAGCCCGACGGCGGCGACGCTGCACGCGATGCACTATCATGCGATCGACGTGTTCGCGCGCCAGCGCGAAATCGCGGCGGAGCCGGTGCCGGCGCTGGAAGCCCTGCTCACCATTCCGCTGGCCGATGGCGTCAACTGGTCACCCGAGGAAGTGGTGGAGGAGCTGGACAACAATGCCCAGGGCATATTGGGCTATGTCGTCCGCTGGATCGATCAGGGCGTCGGCTGTTCCAAGGTGCCCGACATCCACGATGTCGGCCTGATGGAAGATCGGGCGACGCTCCGCATCTCGTCACAGCATCTCGCCAACTGGCTTCTGCACGGCGTCTGCTCGACGGAGGAGGTGGATGCCTCGCTCCGGCGGATGGCGGCCAAGGTGGATCGCCAGAATGCGGGCGATGCCGCCTACCGGCCGATGATGCTCTCGGGTGCCGGAACGGGCACCGCCTTCGAGGCGGCGCGCGCGCTGGTGATGGAGGGTGTCAGCCAGCCCAATGGCTATACCGAGCCGCTGCTCCACAGCTTCCGCCGGATCGCCAAGCAGGACGCCTGAACCGGAACCGGTGCCCTTCCGGTGCGCCCATGCGCACGCCGGAAGGGCACCGGCCGAACCATCGGCCGGCCGCGCGCTACTCCGGTGCCAGCAGCGCCCGCCCCTCGCGCGCGGCCTGTGCCAGCCAGTCCACGAAGCAGCGGATGCGCCACAGGGCCAGCGTGCTTTCGTGCACCGCCAGCCAGAAGGATCGGCGCAGCGTTACCTCGCCCACGATCCGGACCAGCCCCGGATCCGCATCGCCGATGAAACAGGGCAGGATCGCGATCCCCATGCCGGCGGCGGCCAGCCGGTGCTGCGCGTTGATGCTGGACGAGCGATAATGCGGCTCCAGCCCCTCCAGCACCTCATCCAGATAATTGAGTTCCGGCGCGTAGATCAGATCCGGAATATAGCCGATCAGGCGATGCTCCCGGAGATCGCGCACCGAGGCGATCGCACCGTGGCGATCGAGATATTCGCGTGAGGCGAAGAGACCCAGGCTGTAATCCGTCAGCTTGCGCACGATGAGCGGCCCGCTCTGCGGCCGCGCGAGCAGGATCGCCACGTCCGTTTCCCGCCGCGATGGATTGAGGAAGCCGTTATTGGCGACGAGATCGACGCGGATATCCGGAAAGAGCCGATCGAATTGGGCGAGGCGCGGCGCAACGAACCATGTGCCGAAACCTTCGGAGGCGCTGACCCGGACGAGGCCCGAAGGCTTTTCGGCGGATCCGCCATCGTCCGAAAGTTTGAGGAAAGCCTGATCGATCGCCTCCGCGGCCTGCACCAGCCGCGCGCCCGCATCGGTGAGCCGCTGCCCCGTCCGGTCGCGACCGAACAATATCTCGCCCCGATCCTGTTCCAGCCGTCGCAGCCGCCGGCCGACCGTTGTCGCGTCCATGTCGAGAGCGACGGCCGCCTTCGCGATCTGCCCGGCGCGCGCCACGGCCACGAAAACTCGCAGGTCATCCCAGTTCATAGCCTGCATTTATGCAGCCACTTCCTGCAAGTCCACGCGTTGCAATCCGCGCAGGATCGATCACACCGGCAGATCAAGCGATCGATCGCACAGAAGAGGATTTCCGATGGCCACCGCGCTCCGCGACATATCCCATAAGATCGCCGGCGCCCCCGGTGCGCCCGCCATCCGCTTCGGAGACGTCTTCGATCCGAACAGCGGCCGGGTGCAGGCGCGCGTCGCGCTCGGCACCGCGACCGATCTGGAGCATGCCGTTGCCGCCGCGCAGAATGCGCAGCCGGCCTGGGCGGCGACCAATCCGCAGCGGCGCGCGCGCGTGATGTTCCGGTTCAAGGAACTGATCGAACGCCATATGGAAGAGCTCGCCATCCTGCTCTCGTCCGAGCACGGCAAGGTGATCGCGGACGCCAAGGGCGATATCCAGCGCGGGCTGGAGGTGATCGAGTTCGCCTGCGGCGTCCCGCATGTGCTGAAGGGTGAATATACGCAGGGCGCCGGCCCCGGCATCGATGTCTATTCGATGCGCCAACCGCTCGGCATCGTCGCCGGCATCACGCCGTTCAATTTCCCGGCGATGATCCCGATGTGGATGTTCGGCATCGCCATCGCCGTGGGCAACGCCTTCATCCTGAAGCCGTCCGAGCGGGATCCTTCCGTCCCGGTCCGCCTGGCCGAGCTGATGCTGGAGGCCGGCGCGCCAGAGGGCATCCTCCAGGTGGTGCATGGCGACAAGGAGATGGTCGACGCGATCCTCGATCATCCGGAGATCCGGGCGGTCAGCTTCGTCGGCTCGTCCGATATCGCCCATTATGTCTATCAGCGCGGCGCCGCCGCCGGAAAGCGCGTGCAGGCGATGGGCGGCGCCAAGAATCATGGCATCGTGATGCCGGATGCGGATCTGGATCAGGTGGTGAGCGATATTGCCGGCGCCGCATTCGGATCTGCCGGTGAGCGCTGCATGGCGCTGCCGGTGGTGGTGCCGGTGGGCGAGAAGACGGCGATCGCGCTGCGCGAGAAACTGATCCCCGCGATCGGCGCGCTGCGTGTCGGCGTGTCCACCGATCCGGATGCGCATTACGGCCCCGTCGTCACCGCCGCGCACAAGTCGAAGATCGAAAGCTACATCCAGATGGGCGTCGACGAAGGCGCCGAACTGGTGATCGACGGGCGCGGTTTCCGGCTCCAGGGCCACGAGGAGGGCTTCTTCGTCGGCCCCACCCTGTTCGATCGGGTCACGCCCGCCATGCGCACCTATCAGGAAGAGATATTCGGGCCGGTGTTGCAGATGGTGCGCGCCGACAGCTTCGAGGATGCACTGCGCCTGCCGGGCGAGCATCCCTATGGCAATGGCGTCGCCATCTTCACGCGCAACGGCCATGCCGCGCGCGAATTCGCCGCGCGCGTGAATGTCGGCATGGTGGGCATCAACGTGCCGATCCCCGTGCCGGTCGCCTATCACACGTTCGGCGGCTGGAAGCGCTCGGCCTTCGGCGACACCAACCAGCATGGCATGGAAGGCGTCAAGTTCTTCACCAAGGTGAAGACGGTGACGCAGCGCTGGCCCGATGGCGGCGGCACCGGCGACAGCGCCTTCATCATTCCCACGATGGGATGACGGCCGTGAGCCAGTTCGATCTGACAGAAGACCAGCGCGCCATCCGCGAAATGGCGCGGCGCTTCACGGCCGAGGCGATCACTCCCTTCGCGGCAGGGTGGGACGAGACGCATCATTTCCCGCGCGATGTGGTGATGGCGGCTGCCGGGCTCGGCTTCGGCGGGATCTATGTCTCCGAGGAATCGGGCGGCGTCGGGCTCGGCCGGCTGGAGGCGGCGCTCATCATGGAAGCGATGGCCTATGGCTGCCCTTCCACCAGCGCCTTCATCTCGATCCACAATATGGGCGCGTGGATGATCGATCGCTTCGGATCGCAGGCGGTGAAGGACAGATATCTCCCCCGCCTCGTGCCGTGCGAGATCCTCGCCAGCTATTGCCTGACCGAGCCCTCGTCGGGCTCCGACGCCGCCGCGCTGAAAACGAAGGCGGTGCTGGATGGCGATCATTATGTCGTCACCGGCACCAAGCAGTTCATCTCGGGCGGCGGCGAGAATGAACTGTATGTAACGATGGTGCGCACCGGCGCGGACGGCCCCGGGGGCATCACCTGCCTTGCGATCGAAAAAGACATGCCCGGCGTCAGCTTCGGCGCGCAGGAGAGGAAGCTCGGCTGGAATTCGCAGCCCACCGCGCAGCTGATCCTCGATGGCGTGCGCGTGCCCGTGGAAAACCGGATCGGTGCCGAAGGAGAAGGCTTCCGCATCGCGATGATGGGGCTGGATGGCGGCCGGCTGAACATCGGCGCCTGCTCGCTCGGCGGCGCGCAGCGCGCTCTGGACGAGGCGATCGCCTACACGCGGGATCGCAACCAGTTCGGCCGGGCGATCGCCGATTTCCAGGCCACCCAGTTCCGCCTCGCGGACATGGAGACCGAGCTGCAGGCCGCGCGCATGCTGCTCTATGCGGCGGCCGTGAAGGTGACGGAGAATGCCGCAGACAAGACGCGGTTCGCGGCGATGGCCAAGAAATTCGCGACGGAGACGGGCTGGTCGGTCACGGATCGCGCGCTGCAAATGTTCGGCGGCTACGGCTATCTCAAGGATTATCCGATCGAAAAACTGCTGCGCGATCTGCGCGTGCACCGGATCCTGGAGGGCACCAACGAAGTGATGCAGATGATCGTCGGCCGCGATCTGGTGCGCCAGTGAGCGAGGCGGCGCCCGCGCCCGCCGCCGAGCTTCTGGTGTCGGCGGAAGGCGGCGTCGGCCGGATCCGCCTCAACCGTCCGAAGGCGATCCACGCGCTCACGCTCGGCATGTGCCGGGCGATGATGTCGGCCTTGCGCAGCTGGGAGACGGACGACGCGATCCGCCTGATCCTGATCGATCATGCCGAAGGCCGCGGCTTCTGCGCGGGGGGCGACATACGCGCCATCTGGGAAAGCGCTCGGGGGGACGGGCATTATGCCCGCACCTTCTTCCACGACGAATATCAGCTCAATCACCTGATGTTCACCTGCGCCAAACCGATTCTGGCCTTCATGGACGGGATCACGATGGGCGGAGGCGTCGGCATCTCGCAGCCCGCCCGCTACCGGATCGCCACCGAGCGGACGATGTTCGCGATGCCGGAAACGGGGATCGGCCTGTTTCCGGACGTGGGTGGCGGCTGGTATCTGTCGCGCCTGCCGGGGCGGATCGGCCACTATCTGGCACTGACGGGCGGCCGGGCCGACGGCGCCGATTGCGCGGCGCTGGGCATTGCCACCCATTATATCCCCTCCGAACGGCTCGATGCGGTGAAGGCGGCGCTGATCGCGCGGCCGCTGGAGGTGGAGGCGATCCTCGCCGAAGCGTCCGAGGCCCCGCCGGAGGCGAAGCTGGTCGCACTCGCCCCCGCGATCGATCGCCTGTTCGCCCCGGATCGCTATGAGAATATCCTCGCCGCGCTGGAAGCGGACGGATCGGAATGGGCGATGCAGCAGCGCGCCATCCTCGCCGCCAAGAGCCCCCAGACCTGCAAGGTGGCGCTTCGCCAACTTGCCCTGGCGGCGGAGCGGACCGATTTCGCCGAGGAGATGAAGGCGGAATATCGCATCGGCTGCCATGTCGTGCAGCGCAACGATTTCCTGGAGGGCGTGCGCGCCCTCCTCATCGACAAGGACAACCAGCCGCGCTGGGATCCGGCGACGCCCGCAGGCGTGAGCGATGGGCTGATCGATGAGATCTTCGCGCCCCTCGCTCCCGATGAGGAATGGAGGCCGGTCCGCTAGGGATCGCCCGGCCCCAAGAGAACAGAATAAGCAGCAAAGAGATCATCGGGAGAGCGTGCATGAGCAGGATCGCATTCATCGGCCTCGGCAATATGGGCGGGGGCATGGCGGCGAACCTCGCCGGGGCGGGCCATGCCGTGCGCGCTTTCGATCTGGTGGAGGCCGCCTTGTCCCGCGCGCAAGACGCCGGGTGCCTGCCGGCCGCCTCGGCCACGGAGGCCGCGCGCGATGCCGAAATCGTCGTCTCGATGCTGCCCGCCGGCCGGCACGTCCGCTCCGTCTATGAGGGGGAGATCTTCGCCGCCGCGCCGAAGGGGGCGCTGCTGATCGATTGCTCGACGATCGATGTCGCCTCCGCCCGGGCCGTGACCGAGGCTGCCGAAGCCGGAGGGCTGGCGATGGTCGACGCGCCCGTCTCGGGCGGGATCGCGGCCGCCAATGCCGGAACGCTCACCTTCATGGTGGGGGGGACGGCGGAAGCCTTCGCCCGCGCCCAGCCGATCCTCGCGCAGATGGGCAAGGCGGTGATCCACGCGGGCGCGGCCGGCGCGGGCCAGAGCGCCAAGATCTGCAACAACATGCTGCTGGGCGCCACGATGATCGCGACCTGCGAAACCTTCCTGCTGGCCGAAAAGCTCGGTCTCGATCTGCAAACCTTCTACGATATCTCGTCAAAGGCATCGGGCCAGAGCTGGTCGATGACCACCTATTGCCCGGTCCCCGGCGTCGGCCCCACGACGCCTTCGGACAATGGCTATGAAGGCGGGTTCGCGGCCGCCCTGCAACTCAAGGATCTGAAGCTCGCGATCGAGGCCGCGCAGGCGGCGGATGCCAGCGTGCCGATGGGGCATGCCGCCGGCGCCCTGTATCAGGCGATGGTCAATGCCGGGATGGGCGGAAAGGATTTCTCCGCGATGATCCGCTTCCTCGACGGGAAGACGGCCTGAGCCGCCTTTCGCGCGGCCGGCACTGACGATCGCCGCGCCGGCCTTTAGCGATGGGGCCTCCGCTCGCGCAGCACCTGTTCGATCGAGACGAAGCCGAGGATGGCCATGAACAGGGCCGCTCCCGCGATGGCGGTGTAGAAGATCGCGTCGCCGATGCTCGTCATGTCATGCTCTCCATCGTCTTCGAGGGGACGGGAGCCTTCGTGCGCCCGCGATCGGGCGCGCGCCTTGATCGCGATCAAATCGGCGGCGGGCGGGGAATTCGGCACGGGAATGATGCTGGACGCTGCCACGCCTCCCCCCTTATGGATCGCGTGTGAACGCGATCCTCTCGATCTCCGGCCTCTCCAAGACATATGCCGGCGGGCATCAGGCGCTGAAGAGCGTCGATCTGGAAATAAGACGTGGCGAGATCTTCGCCCTTCTCGGCCCCAACGGCGCCGGCAAGACGACGCTGATCGGCGCGGTCTGCGGGCTCGTGCGGCCCACGGCAGGCACGATCCTCGTCGATGGCGAGGATGCGCGCCATCACTGGCGCAAGGCGCGCGCCCGGATCGGCCTGGTGCCGCAGGAACTTTCCACGGACATGTTCGAGCATGTGGCACACACCGTGGCCTTCTCACGCGGATTGTTCGGCAAAAGGCGCGATCCGGCGATCGTGGAGAAGATCCTGCGCTCGCTCTCGCTGTGGGAAAAGCGCGATGCCAAGATCATGCAGCTTTCGGGCGGCATGAAGCGGCGCGTGCTGATCGCCAAGGCACTCTCCCACGAGCCCGACATCCTTTTCCTCGACGAGCCTTCGGCCGGCGTGGACGTGGAATTGCGGCGGGAAATGTGGGCGATGATCGGGGGCCTGCGCGATCAGGGCGTCACCATCATCCTGACGACCCATTATATCGAGGAAGCCGAGGAGATGGCCGATCGCATCGGCATCATCAACAAGGGCGAGATCGTGCTGGTGGAGGAGAAGAAGGCGCTTCTCGCCAAGCTGGGCAAGACCGAGGCGATCGTCGGCCTCACGGCGCCGCTGGAGGCCCTTCCGGCGGGGCTGGCCGACTGGCCCCTCTCCCTTTCCGGAGACGGCCTGACGCTGACCTACACGATCACGGCCGAGGAAGCGGAGGCGCGTGGCCTGGCGCAACTGGTCAAGCGGCTGGAGGCCGAGGGAGTGGATTTCCGCACGCTCGACACGCATCGATCGAGCCTCGAAGACATCTTCGTCGATCTGGTGGACGGTGCCAGGGCGGGGGCGGTCGCATGAACCTCACCGCGATCCGCGCCATCTACATGTTCGAGCTGGCACGCACCTGGCGCACGCTTTTCCAGAGCATCTTCACGCCGGTGCTGACGACCTCGCTCTATTTCGTCGTGTTCGGATCCGCCATCGGCGGGCGGATGCACGAAGTGGCCGGCGTGCCCTATGGCGCCTTCATCATCCCCGGCCTGATGCTGCTGACGATCCTGTCCGAAAGCATCGCCAATGCCAGTTTCGGCATCTACCTGCCTCGCTTCACCGGCACGATCTACGAACTGCTTTCGGCGCCGGTGGGTGTGGCCGAAACGCTGATCGGCTATGTCGGCGCCGCCGCCACCAAATCGATCATCCTCGCGCTCATCATCCTGGCCACGGCGCGCTGCTTCGTGCCCTATCATATCGTCCACCCCTTATGGGCGGCGGGCTTCCTGATCCTCATCACCGTCAGCTTCTGCCTCCTCGGCTTCATCCTCGGCTGCTGGGCGGACGGGTTCGAGAAGTTGCAGGTGGTGCCGCTGATGGTGGTGACGCCCCTCACCTTCCTGGGCGGCACATTCTACTCGATCGACATGCTGCCGGAGCCGTGGCGCACGATCACCCTCTTCAATCCGATCGTCTATCTGGTGAACGGCTTCCGCTGGGCCTTCTATGGCACGGCGGACGTGGATATCCGCATCTCGGCCGGCCTTACGCTCGCCTTCCTGCTGATCTGCGTCTCGATCATCGCGTGGATCTTCAGGACGGGCTACAGGCTGCGGAGCTGAGCATGGCGATCCGGCTGATCTGCCTCGATGCGGACGATACGCTTTGGCACAATATGCGCCACTTCAACGCCACCGAGGAAGCGCTGCTCGCGCTGATCGAGCCCTTCGCCGAACGGCAGATGACGCGGGACCTGCTCAACACCTGCGAGGCGCGTAACCTGCGGCTCTACGGCTATGGCGCCAAGGGCTTCACCCTCTCGATGATCGAGACGGCGGTGGAGCTGGTGGGCGATCCCCTGCCGCGCGGCCTGATCGCGGACATTCTCGCCGCCGGCCGTGCCCTGCTGTCGCACCCCGTCCAGTTGTTCGACGGGATCGAGGATACACTGGAGGCACTCGCCGATCGCGCGCGGCTGGTGCTCGTCACCAAGGGCGACCTGCTGCATCAGGAGGCAAAGCTCGCGGCGTCCGGCCTCGGCGATCGCTTCAGCGGGATCGAGATCGTCAGCGACAAGACCGTGGACACGTTCCGCCGGCTCTTCGCGCGTGAGGGCGTCGACCCCGATCAGGCCGTGATGGCGGGTGACTCGCTGCGATCGGATATCCATCCCGCACTGGAGGCGGGCGCCTGGGCGGCCTTCATTCCGCAGGCCGGCGCGTGGGTTCACGAAAACGCGTCCACGCCATCGGATCATCCGCGCTTCCGCCAGCTCGAACGCCTTGGCCAATTGCCCGGCTGGATCGACACGATCGCCCCTTGATCCACCCCGCCCCTGCCTGCGCGGGGCGTTTAGCCGCACGGAATGACGCGGTCACACCGCCGGCACGGCCGAATTGAACAGGCGGCAATCCGAACGCTTCGTGCTGCTCAGGCTGCCTGCGTTATAGACCGAGAAATCGGTGCGCTGGCGGATATTGAACGCCTCGAACACATGCAGCGTGGAAGCCCCGAAGGCATAGACCGGCACCAGCGGCTTGTAGGTATAGAAGATTTCCACCACCATCACCGCCGTCCCGCCCGAGGAGGAGATGGTCTGGCCGCTCGGCCCCATGCCATCGATCGTGGAGGCGGTCTGCACAGCGCCATGATCGGTGCCGGTCGCATCCAGATTGGTCACGGCATTGCCGCTGGAATCCTTCGGCCCGCCATAAGTGGAGCTTTTCGAGAGCGCGCCCGCGCAGCGCTGCCAGCGTATCCACTGGCGATAGCCGTTGGGATTGGCGGTGGTGATCGTGCCGACGCCGCCCGTTCCGCTGGTATTGGTGCGCTGTTCCAGGTCGCTCAGGATGATGCGGCCATTGGTGGCGAAATCGCTTCCGCCCATCAGCTTCGCGCCGATCATGATCTCGTTCAGGTCGCTCTCGTCCAGCGCGTGGCGCACGCGGCCGGCATTGTCGGCCACGGCATAGGCGATCTGGTTCACGCGGAGCACGGCCAGCACATAATGGCAGGCCTCCAGCCCGCCGAGCCCCAGCAGCAGCACGATCGGCAGCGCCAGCCCCATTTCGACGAGCGTCGCGCCCCGGCTGCAGGCGCGCAGCCGGGCGGCGAGCGCGATCATGTGCACACCGTGGCTGGCTGCGGCTGCGCGGCATAGGGCTGGTTGCGCATCATCATCGTAGCGGTGACCGTCTCGGTGCTGCCCCAGCCAAGGAAGCGCCCCAGCGGCATCAGCGTGGGATAGGTGACGGTTGCGACGTAATAGACGATGTCGTCGCCGGTGCCGTTGCCCGCCGTGCCGCCGTCATTGTCCCACACGCCGTTGCCGTTGAGATCGAGGAAGCAATCGCCCGTATTGTAGCTGCCGAGCGGCGCCGTATCCGTCGTGATCGGCTCCGGTTTTCCCACGTCGGAGAAATCATCGTAGCTTTTGGGCACGACGAGCACCGTCGCGCCCGGCAGGATACGCTTGATGCGATCGGTGACGAAGCTGGAGACGGTGGAAGTGCTGACGCCGCCGATCGTCACCTTGCGCGCGGCCTGATCCATCGTGCCCTGTAATTGCGAGGCGATGTAGCTGCGGAAGCCGAGATCGACGAGCGTGAGCAGCATGAGGATCACGGGCACGGAGACGAGGCCGAACTCCACCGCCGCCAGACCCTTCCGGTCGCCCGCCAGACGGCGCAGGGCCGAACGCCGGATCATTGCGTGAGCCTCATCGCGCCGATGCTCTTGCCGATCTCCACGAACTTGGTGGTCAGGTCGGTCGAATTGGCCGAGGTGGAGGCCTGCCCCGCATTGCTCGCGCAGTTGGTGAGATTGGTATCGAGGCTGCTCGCAAAGGCGACCACCCAGATGGATACGCCGCGATTCTTGATTGCGGAGCACATCAGATTGAAGCGCTGGTGGTGGCGCGCATCCTGCGTGGAAAGATCCCCGCCCGTCACGCGCTGATCATATTTCTCCATGCCATAGGCACTGTAGAGTGTGGAGTTGGTAGACAGCAGGCCATCCGTCATGAAGATGACGAACCTGTTGGTTGGCATGCTGTTATAGGTGGCAGGGCTATCGGCGAAGACGCCCGCGGAGGAAATCATCCGCGCGCCCCAGATCATGCCGATATCATGATATGTGCCGCCATCCGGCGTAAGCGAATTGAGATAGGTTACGAGATCGGCGCGGGCCCAGCTCTGCAGGCGCTTGGCTGCCTGCGGGCACGCTTCCTGGCTGTTCGCCGTCTCCGCATCGCCATCATAGGGCACCCAGCGCGTCGTATCGCTGTCGGGTATGCGGTCTATGTCGAGATCGTAGGCAGCAGCCGGGATGGCCGATGTTGAGGCCGTTATCGTCGAGACGGTCTGTCGTTCCTCGATGCAGCCGTTCCACGTATTGGTGAACCAGCTGGCATTATGGGAGACGCTCGTCGCGGGATAGGTGTAGCCGTTGCAGTTGTTGTTCCATCCGGTGCTGCTGCAGACTTTTTGTCGATAGGGCGCCGGATCGCGCATATAACCTGTGTTCACGGCATATATCAGCTTCCCGACGTTTACTGTCTGCGAATAGGGCACGACCGAAAAACGCATCCGCATGCCTGCAGCGGCAAGCTGCGTCTGGATCGGCGCAAGCTGATCGAACAGTGCGAGCACAGCGGCGCGAAGGCCCTCGATCTTCGTCTGCGTATCGCTGGAGGTCGCCTTGTCCTTCATCGATCCGGTCGTATCCAGCACCAGCACGATATCGGTGTTCACGAAATTCTGCTCGGCGGTGCAGGTGGTCGCGACCGTCATCGGCCGGAAACCGAACAGGCCCATGATCGTGAGGCGCAGGGTCGTGCTCGCCGAAACCGTCACCACCTTCGTATTGGTGCCCGTCACCGTCACGCTCGGCGTGAAGGAGGCCGTGCCGAAGCTGCCCTGCTTGAAATTGAAGTTGAAGAATTTCAGGGCTTCCGCCGTGGCGGTATCGGTGGCCTGCCCCTGGCTGAACGCCCAGCGCCCGGCCAGCGAGGCCGCGTCGCACGCCTGCTGGATGCGCGAGCGCGCGACATAGACGCGGCCGATATCGATGCCCGATCCGATCAGGGCCAGCAGCGGGATCAGGAAGGCGGCCGTCAGGATCAACACGTTTCCGCGCTGCTCGACGGCCAGCCCGCGGCCGGCGGCGATCAGATATCGCGAAAGGCGTTTGATGGACACGAAACCGGAAACCCACGCTGCAGACAGCCAGCGGCTATGGGCTACGGGTTAAAGCAGTATAACCAACGGGCTGAATCGTTACGGTGGTGCGACCAAAGTCGTAGAGCGCCCGCCCGCATGGAAATGGCGGCCCGGCCGGCAATCCCGCATGCCGCTCCGATCGGCAGACCATCAGCGGCAAAGAGGCGCCCGGCAACCCGCAAGCGCAGCAACATATCCTCGCAATAGGGCAATCCCCGAGACGTGAAGCGGCCGATAGAGGGAAATATAACCGGATCCTTCATCATGAACGGGGATAAAATGATGAGATTGGCACGCCTGTCCTTCGGTCTTGCCCTGTGTGCCTTTTCGGCGGCGGTCGCGCAGAGCCCTTCGCCGGATCGGCTGGAGGTTGCCGGGCTCAAGCTCGGCATGACCGAGGCGGATGTGACCCGGACGATCAGGGCCTTTGACGGCAAGGCGCAACTCGTCAGCCGGAAGATCGCCACCTATCCCTATTCGGATGGCGTGAAGGGCTTCGAAACGCCCTCCTTCCTCAGCGAACTGGAATTCCGCACGACGGATTCGCGGTTCCGCATCTGGTTCGCCAGCCCGCCGGCGCAGCCGCGCGCCTTCGCCATCCACCGCTATCTCCAGGGCATGAAGAATCCGCCGGCGCGGGGCCAGTTCGTCGCGGCGCTCGATACGAAATACGGGCCGGCCAAATATTATTACGATCCCAGCCGTGGGGCGAATATCGCGCAGTGGAGCCAGCCGGGCAAAGCCGAATGCGCCGTCAGCACCAATGGCTCGGGCCGGATCCCCGTGGATGGCGGCAACGAGACGCTGATGCCGCCCCGCGCGGTCGACGTGCTGGAAGGAATGGCCAGCAAGAACAACCCCAATCTCCGCCGCACGATGGGGACGACGATGGATGCGGCGCGATGTGGCGTCGTGCTCCGCTATCTGTGGGGCGGGCCGGCCAATGATGCCGCCTCCCCCATTTCCGAATTCTATGTCTGGCTGGTCGATCAGGGCGGGATGGTCGCCAACAGCCGCCAGTCCACGCAATGGGTGAAGCAACTGGAGGCACAGGCCGTGCGCGCCCGTCAGGGCCAGGGCGTCACGCCGAAGCTATAGGCCGCCCCCTCCGATCCAGCCCAGCGCTCAGAGTGTCCCGGCACTCAGGGCTTCGCGCTCTCGGCTTCCTTTTCCTTCGGCGGCACGGTCGTATTGTTCTGCGCGGTCACCACGGCCGGCGGCGGCCCCTTGGCGATGGCGGCGGCCAGCGTGGTGGCGGGCGCGCACTCCGTCTTGCAGAGCGTGCGGATCTTGACGAGATTTTCCTTGGCGCGCTCCACCGCGCCGCGATCCACCAGCGCCACGCCCTGGCCGGACAGCGCCGTCACGTCATTGGGATCGATCGCCAGCGCCTCGCGATAGAAGCGCACCGCCTTGCCGGGCAGCGCCTGCGCGGTGGCGACGCGGCCCATCGCCACATAAGCGGCACGGTTGCGCGGATCGATCGCGAGGGCGGTTTCCAGCAGATCCTGCGCCTCGCTCAACTGGCCCGCCGCGCGCGCGGCATCGGCCTTGGTCATCAATGCCACGCTGCGCGGATCGATCTGGTCGTCCGGCTTCTGGCTCTCGACGCTCGACGAAACAGTGGCGAGCACCAGCGCAAGCGCGACGGCAGCAGGCGAGAAACGCATCACTTTCTCCCAAAGGGACTCAGGCGCCACGGCTATCATGCCCGGATCAGGCTGGCGACGAAAAAGCCGTCCGTGCCGTCCCGCTCGGGCGTGAGCATAAAGCCCGCGCCTGAAGGAACGCCTAACGGAAGCGCCTCGGGCGTCCAGCCGGAGCGGGTGGCGAGGAAGGCGGCGAGACGATCGGCACCTTCGTCCGGCAGGAGCGAGCAGACCGCGAAGACGAGCCGCCCGCCCGGCCGCACCAGCCCGGCGCCAAGATCCAGAACATGCGCCTGCATCGCCGAGAGCCGCGCGAGCCGCTCTGGCGTCAGGCGCCAGCGCGCCTCGGGATTGCGCCGCCAGGTGCCGCTGCCGGAACAGGGCGCATCCACCAGCACCGCATCGGCCCGCCCCGCCAGCGAATGCAGCGCGCGATCCTCACGGCCAGCGTCCAGCAGTAATTCCTCGATCATCGACGCGCCCGCGCGCGCCTTGCGGGGGGCCAGGCGGGAAAGGCGTGCGCGATCCACGTCGCACGCGATCAGGCGCCCCTCATTGGCCATGGCGGCGGCCAGCGCCAGCGTCTTGCCGCCCGCCCCCGCGCAGAGATCGATCACTGTCTGCCCCGGCCCGGCCCCCACCGCCTCGGCCAGCAGCTGGCTGCCTTCGTCCTGCACCTCGAACAGGCCCTCGCGCCATTCCGCCAACGCCTCGACGCGCGTGCCCTCGGGCAGGCGGAAGGCATCGGGCGCATGCGGAGCGGCGACGGCTTCGGGCAGGCGGGCGAGCAGATCGGCGCGCGTCGTCTTCAGCCGGTTCGCGCGCAGATCCAGCGGCGCCCGCGCCAGCAAAGCGGGCAGTTGCTCCGCGCCCAGCACGGGGAGCAGTTTTTCGGAAAGCCAGGCCGGCAAGGCCGCCGCCGGAGAGGCAGGCTCTTCCGGCCGGATCGGCGCGGGGCAATGCGGCGCGCCGTTGAAGAGAGCGGCGACCTCCGGCCGGTCGCCCGCCAGCCCGATCATCGCCGCGCGCCCGCTGACCGGCACCTCGCCCGAACGCCGGATCGCGGCGAACAGCAGATCGCGCACCGCGCGACGATCCTTCGATCCGGCATAGCGGCGCGTGGAGAAATAGCGCGCCACGATCGTGTCGGCCGCCGCCCCCTGCGTGCGCGCGGCGGCGATCACCTCGTCGAGAATGTCGATCGCGGCCTGAACGCGCGCGGCCGGGGTCATCTTTCCCCCCTCTCGCCTGCGCGAGGGGCCGGGGGCGGGCTTTCCACCTCGACCGTCGAACACATCATGGCGTGGCTCATGCCCACCCCCGACCCCTCCGGCAAGCGGAAGGGCAGCGCAGGCTTATCCCATGCTCGGATAATTGGGCGCCTCACGCGTGATGGAAACGTCGTGCACATGGCTTTCGCGCAGGCCGGCATTGGTGATGCGCACGAAGCGCGCCTTTTCCCGCAGTTCGGGCAGGGTGGCGGAGCCGGTATAGCCCATCGCCGCCTTCACGCCGCCCACCAGCTGGTGGATCACGTCCTTGGCCGGGCCTTTATAGGCCACCTGCCCCTCAATGCCTTCCGGCACCAGCTTCAGCTGATCCTTCACCTCGCCCTGGAAATAGCGATCGGCCGAGCCACGGCCCATCGCGCCGACCGATCCCATGCCGCGATAGCTCTTGAAGGCGCGGCCCTGATACAGGAACGTCTCGCCCGGTGCCTCGTCCGTGCCGGCGAGCAGGCTGCCCACCATCACCACCGATGCGCCCGCCGCCAGCGCCTTGGCCAGATCGCCCGAGGTGCGCAGCCCGCCGTCGGCGATCACCGGCACATTGGATTTCCAGGCTTCCTCGGCGGCTTCCATCACGGCCGTCAACTGCGGCACGCCCACCCCCGCGACGATGCGCGTGGTGCAGATCGATCCCGGGCCGATGCCCACCTTGATGCCGTCGGCGCCCGCATCGATCAGCGCGCGCGTCGCCTCCGCGGTCGCGACATTGCCCGCCACCACCTGCACCGAATTGGAAAGGCGCTTCACCCGCTCCACCGCGCGCGCCACGTCGCGATTGTGGCCGTGGGCGGTATCGATCACGATCAGGTCGCACTCGGCATCGATCAGTGCCTCCGTGCGGGCGAAGCCCTTGTCGCCCACCGTCGTCGCAGCCGCGCAGCGCAGCCGCCCCGATCGATCCTTGGTGGCGGACGGATAGGTCACCGCCTTTTCGATGTCCTTCACCGTGATGAGGCCGATGCAACGATAGGCGTCGTCCACCACGATCAGCTTCTCGATCCGGCGCTGGTGGAGCAGCCGGCGCGCCTCTTCCGAACTCACGCCCGCATGCACCGTCGCCAGATTCTGATGCGTCATCAGTTCGGAGACGGGCTGGTCCGGCCGCTCCGCAAAGCGCACGTCGCGATTGGTGACGATGCCGACGAGCTTGCCGCCCGCCTCCACCACCGGGATGCCCGAAATCTTGTGCCGGCCCATCAGCGCCAGCACGTCCGCCAGCGTCTCGTTCGGATGAACGGTGATCGGGTTGACGACCATGCCGGCCTCGTAGCGCTTCACGGCACGCACGGCGGCCGCCTGCTCCTCCACGCCCAGATTGCGGTGGAGCACGCCCAGGCCGCCCAGCTGCGCCATGACGATCGCCATGTCGGCCTCCGTCACGGTGTCCATCGCCGCCGAGAGGACGGGGATGTTGAGCGCGATATCACGCGTCACGAAGGTGCGGGTGTCGGCATCGGTCGGCAGCACGTCGGACGCCCCCGGCCTGAGGAGAACGTCGTCGAAGGTGAGGCCAAGCTCGATCATGTGCAGTGCGAATCCCGTCGGAGGATCAGAGGATTCGCGCCTCTATAGGCATGGCTTGCACGACTTGCCAGCCAGCGACTGCGCCATCTATCGGATCGCGCGGGCCAATAGCCGCTTCGCCGCCTCCACGTGCAGCGTCTCCACCATCCGGCCACGGAAGCGCTCCGCTCCGCCAGTCGCGGCCGCGATCAGCGCCTCGGCCTCCTCCACCTCGGCCGCATCGGGCGAGAAACAGCGGATGCAGGGCTCCACCTGCGATGGATGGATCAAGGCCTTGCCGTCGAAGCCCAGCAGGCGGCCTTCCCGGCATTCCGCCTCGAAACCCTCCGGATCGTCCAGCCGGTTCCACACGCCATCCAGCGCGATGCCGCCGCTGGCGCGCGCCGCCAGCACGATCGCCTGGAGCGCCATCGAAAGGCTCGCGCGGGGCGCGCCGGGTGGCAAGCGCAGCGTGGCGGCGAGATCATTCGTGCCAGCTATCAGCCCGGCCACGCCCTGCCCTGCGGCGATGGCGGCGGCATTGAACACCCCCGCCGGCGTCTCGATCATCGCCAGCAGGGGGCGCTCCAGCTTCGCGGCCAGCGCCGCGATGCCGTTGGCGGATTCCACCTTGGGCACCACCACCAGATCCACCGCGCCCGATGCCGCGATCGCGGCCACCTCATGCCGGTGCCACGGCGTGCCGGAGGCGTTGATGCGGATCGAGACGAGCCCGGGAAAGCCCCCTTCCTCCGCCGCCGCGATGGCCGCGTGCAGCGCATCATGCTTGGCCTCATCGGGAACGGCATCCTCCAGATCGAGGATCACGAGATCCGCGGCCAGCGTGCGCGCCTTCGCAATCGCGCGCGCATTGGAGGCGGGCAGATAGAGGGCGGAGCGCAGGGCCGAGAGATCGATCATGGCCAAACCCTAGAGTCTGATCGCTCGGCGTGGAAGCCGCGCCGCCCCGATCATGCCGGCCGCGCCCCGCCCTTCACGAACGCCAGCAGATCGCGCCGCACCTCGCCCGCGCACAGGAAGAGCGCGATGACGTTCGGGATCGCCATGAGGAAGAAGCTGCAATCGACGATGCCGATCACATGGCCCAGATCGATCGCGGCAGCCGGCGGCAGCGCGGCGACATACAGGATCTTGTAGATGGTCTGCGCGCGGCGCCCGTTGCCGAACAGATAGCCCCATGCCTGAAGCCCGTAGAAACCCCAGGCCACCAGCGTCGAATAAGCGAAGAGGAAGACGACGATCGCGAGCAGATAGGGAAACCAGGGCGATATCTGCGCGAAGGCAGCCGACATGATCGCGATGCCCTCCAGCCCGCCATTCCAGGTGCCGGCCGCGACTAGGGCGAGCCCGCCCAGCGAACAGACGATCATCGTACCCAGCAGGGGCTCCAGTAGCGCCACCAGCCCCTCCGACACGGGCTCGTCCGTCCTGGCCAGGCTGTGCGCCATCACCGCCGATCCCACGCCCGCCTCGCTCGCGAAGACGGCACGCCGCATGCCCGCGACGAAGGCGCCGATCGCGCCGCCGCGCGCGGCATCGCCCGTCCACGCCCCGTGCCAGATCTGGCCCAGCGCCGCCGGGATCGCATCGGCGTGCAGGATCAGGATCGCGCACAGCCCGCCGAGATAGATCGCCACCTTGAGCGGCGTCAGGCGCTTGGAAACCTCGCCCAGCCAGGCAGCGCCGCCGAGCGTGACGCAGGCGACGGCCGATGCGATGAAGATGCCATAGGCCCAGCCATTGGTGATCCCCGCCACGGCGGAAACCTGCGCGAAGCTCTGGTTCACCTGCACCATCGGAATCGCGCCGAACAGGGCGAAGAAGGCGTAGAGCCCGCCCAGCAAAGCCCCCAGGCGGGGCCAGCCCCTCGCGCCCAGCGCCGCCCTCAGCACATACATGGGGCCGCCATGGACATGCCCGTCGGCATCCACGACGCGATATTTCAGGCCCAGCGTCACCTCGGCCATCTTCACGGTCATCGCGAACCAGCCGATCACGAACATCCAGAAGATCGCACCCGGCCCGCCCATCGTGAGCGCCACCGCCACCCCCGCGATGTTGCCCAGGCCGATCGTGCCGGCAAGCGCGGTGGCGAGCGCGCCGAACTGGCTGGTATCGCCCCGCGCCGCGCTTTCGCCCGGCCGGCCGCGCAATTCACGGATGCCGCGCCCCACCAGGCGCACGTTCGGGAAGCCGAGCCAGACCGTGAGGAACAGCATCGGCAGGGCAAGGTAGAGAACGATCGCCTCGATCTGGATCCCGCCGAGCGGCACCTTCCAGAAGACGGCGGCGGAAAGCGCATCGACGGCGCCGTTGATCCAGTCCATCCGCGCCGTCTGCACCGGCCGCGCGCCGCTGTCGATGGCGCGAGGAGCCGGAAAGCGCGTCCTAAGCCTAGACGCGCGCCTTGAAGGGCGTGAAATCGGTATCCGTATCGTACACGTCGATGCCCTCGCGCCGCTTGAGGAAGCCCACCACCGCATAGGTGACGGGCGTCAGCAGCACCTCCCACGAGACTTTCAGGATGAACTGGCTGAGCATCACCGCGCCCAGCGCGGCGACCGGCCAATCAGGCAGGCCATAGAAGGCCAGCGGATAGAAGATCAGGCTGTCGGCGCCTTCGCCAATGATGGTGGAGCCGATCGTGCGCATCCACAGCCAGCGCCCTTTGGTGGCGATCTTCATCTTGGCCAGCACCAGGCTGTTCAGGATATCGCCCACCCAGAAGGCCGCGAGCGACGCGCCCACGATGCGCCAGCCCCCGCCGAACACGCGCTCATAGGCGGGCTGGCCCGTCCATCCTTCCGCCACCGGCAGATGCACGACCGTCCATTCCATCGCCGCCATGAAGGCCAGCGCCACGAAGGCCGCCCACACCGCACGGCGCGCGCGCGCATAGCCATAGACCTCGGTCAGCACGTCATCGATCACATAGGAGATCGGAAAGAAGAGGATGCCGGCGCCGAAAGGCCATGGGCCGATGCCGGGCAGATCGATCACGGCGCGCTTCTCCGCGCCCACGATGTTCGACAGAAGCAGGATGACGACGAAGGCGCACATCACGAAATCGAAATAGCGCAGCGGCCGCCCGGTCAGCGCCCCCGCCTCGATCGCCTTCACATCCACCCGTCAGCCCGCCCCATCCGCCATCGTCCCAGACTATCGCAGTTCCGGCCCCGCGCAATCCGCGCAATCCGCGCCGCCCGTCGGCCCGTCGCACGGGCTTTGGGGCTATCCGGCCTCGGGATCAGGCGCTAATCGTCCGCCCCACGCATCCGCCGCGGGGACAACCCTTCATCGGATACGTGGGAAGAACGGGTGCCCGCCAAGGGATTTCCCTTCATTTCCAGGTGCGCGCCCGTAGCTCAGTTGGATAGAGCACGTGCCTTCTAAGCTCGTGGTCGCTGGTTCGAATCCAGCCGGGCGCGCCATTCCCAAGCCATTGCAGATGTTGGATTTTCCCGGCGACCATGCGGCAGCTTTCGCGCGTCCTTCCGACATGCGTTTGTACACGCATTTTGACATGCGCATCCGCTACAGGCATGCGAGAGATAGAAATAACGATATAAAGATGTCTTTATATCGTTATTGACATGACCGGCCAAAGGGCGGATGAAGCCCCCCGTCGAGGTTCCCCGTCCCGGTTTTCCAGGCGGGCGACGGGGCTAAGACGGGAAGCCGGTGGCGCCTGTTCGGGCGGAATCCGGCGCTGCCCCCGCAACTGTAAGCGGTGAGCGGCGGTCCCTTCACGCGTCACTGGCACCCCCTCGGGTGCCGGGAAGGCCGGGGCCGTTCGTGTTGACCCGCAAGCCAGGAGACCTGCCTCCGACGCGATAACGTTCCTCGGACGGGGGTTCCTCCGGTGGATCGCGCCAGACGCCGAAGCGTCGCGCGTCCGTCACTTGCGTCGCGGTCCGCGGCGACCGGCGCCCTCGCGCGCTCTATCCTGGTTCACCGGTCCGGCAGACCAGGAGTGCATGATGCCCGTTACTGCCGCCAATCTCGGTTTCCCGCGTATCGGCCCGCGCCGCGAATTGAAGACCGCCACCGAAGCCTATTGGGCGGGGAAGATCGACCAGACCGAGTTGCTCGAAGCCGCCGCCGGCCTGCGCGCGGCGATCTGGGCTCGCCAGAAGGCGGCCGGGATCGAGGTGATCCCCAGCAACGATTTCTCTCTTTACGATCAGGTGCTGGATACCAGCGTCATGCTGGGCGCGATCCCGGACATCTACCGGGCGATCGGGGCGCCGGATTCGCTGGACCTCTATTTCGCGATGGCCCGTGGCCGTCAGACCAGAGCCGGTCACGACGAGGCGGCGAGCAGTGGCTGCATCCACGATCATGGCACGGGCGGCGACGTGGCCGCGCAGGAAATGACCAAGTGGTTCGACACCAACTATCACTACATGGTGCCGGAAGTGTCGCCGGGGCAGGCCTTCGCGCTCTCGACCACCAAGCCGATCGATCATTTTCTGGAAGCCAAGGCACTCGGCTACCACACCCGCCCGGTGATCCTGGGGCCGGTGACGTGGCTGCTGCTGGCCAAATCCAAGATCGGGGGTTTCGATCCCCTGTCGCTGCTGCCGGGCCTGCTGCCGGTCTATGCGGAACTGCTGGCGAAGCTCGCCGCCGCCGGCGCCGACTGGGTGCAGATCGACGAGCCCGCGCTGGTGCTGGATCTGACCGACGCGGCGCGCAGCGCCTGTCGCAGCGCTTATACCGAACTGGCGAAGGTGCCGGGCATCAAGCTGATGCTCGCCACCTATTTCGGTGCGCTGGGCGACAATCTGGAAACCGCCCTCTCGCTGCCGGTCGCCGGGCTGCATGTCGATCTGGTTCGGGCGCCCGAACAGCTGGGGCCGGTCCTCATCGGCGCGCGCGCCGATCTCGTCCTGTCCCTGGGGGTGATCGACGGGCGCAACATCTGGAAGGCCGATCTCGCCGCCATCCTCGACAGGGTGGAGGCTATCGCGGGCGGACGTGACATCCAGATCGCGCCATCCTGCTCGCTGCTGCACACGCCCGTCGATCTCGAACTGGAAAAGACGCTCGATCCCCAAATCAGGGGCTGGCTGGCCTTCGCGGCGCAGAAGCTGGCCGAACTCTCGACGATCGTGCGCGCGCTCAACCATGGGCGTGACAGCGTCTCCGAAGCGCTCGCGGAGAATGCGGTCGCAATCGCCGGCCGCCGGGATTCGCCGCTGACGAACAATCCCCGGGTCCGCGCGCGTGTCGCGGAGATCACCGCCAACTGGACCCGCCGGGTCACGCCATTTGCCGAGCGCATCCAGCTCCAGCAGGCGCATCTCAACCTGCCGCCCCTGCCGACGACGACCATCGGCTCGTTCCCTCAGACGACCGAGGTGCGCAAAGCGCGCGCGGCCCACGACAAGGGCGATCTTGCCACGCCGGACTATGAGCTGTTTCTGCGCGAAGAGACGAAGCGCACCATCGAATGGCAGGAGGAAATCGGTCTCGACGTGCTCGTCCACGGCGAATTCGAACGCAACGACATGGTGCAATATTTCGGGGAGCAACTCACAGGCTTCGCCTTCAGCCGCGCCGGATGGGTGCAGAGCTATGGCTCGCGCTGCGTCCGCCCGCCGATCATCTATGGCGACGTCTCCCGGCCGAAAGCGATGACGGTGGCGTGGTGGGACTATGCCCAGTCGATCACGACCCTACCGGTGAAGGGCATGCTCACCGGTCCGGTCACGATCCTGAACTGGTCATTCGTGCGCGACGATCAGCCGCGCTCGGAAACCTGCCGGCAGATCGCGCTCGCGATCCGCGACGAGGTGATCGATCTCGAGCGCGCCGGCTGCCAGATCATCCAGATCGACGAGGCCGCGCTGCGGGAGGGCCTGCCGCTCCACAAGGCCGATCAGAGGCAATATCTCGACTGGTCGGTCGAGGCATTCCGCATCTCCGCCTCGGGCGTGCGGCCGCAGACCCAGATCCACACGCACATGTGCTATTCCGAGTTTAACGAGATCATCGATTCCATCGGCGCGATGGACGCGGACGTGATCTCGATCGAAACCTCGCGTTCCAAGATGGAACTGCTCGACGCCTTTGTCGACTATGAATATCCGAACGAGATCGGGCCGGGCGTCTACGACATCCACTCGCCCCGCATCCCATCGACGCAGGAGATGGAGGAGCTGTTGCTGAAGGCAGCCGAACGCCTGTCCGTGCAGCAGCTATGGGTCAATCCGGATTGCGGCCTCAAGACCCGCGCGTGGGAGGATGTGAGGCCAGCGCTGGTCAATATGGTGGCGGCGGCGAAGGCCGCGCGAGCAGCGCTGATTCCGCGCGGCTGACGGCAAGGTGCCGGGGGCGGCGTGCACCGCGCCCCGGCGCCGTTCTTACGGCGCGATCGGGAGCAGGCCTGAAATCCGGCCGGCCCGGACGATCGGGGCGGCCCGGATTTCCCGGTTCAGGCGATGAGTTTCGCGATCTGCGCGCCGGCGGCGAGGATGGCGAGCCACAGGGCGCTGGCGCTGGCGGCGATGAAGGCCACGGAACGGCGGTGCGACCAGCGCTCGACATGCGGCTCGGGCACGGCGCTGCGCTCGTCCAGCAACTGCTGAAGAAGGCGCGCGGGCGACTGGACGGCCATCGCGCCATCGCGCGCGGCGGCGACAGGAGCCATGTCCTGCGGGTCCGACCATTCCGTCTTCAGATTACGCTGCGCCATTACTCTACCCTCCATACGGCAGGGGCCATTTGGCGCATGGATCCTTTCTATCGCGTAAAGTGGGCCGGTTACCGATGGTTTAACTACGATCCGTCGGGAACCGCGCGCGCCATCGCCCGCCTGCGGCAGGACAGTCAGAATCAGGCAGAGGCCTGGAAAAAACGCCGGAAAGAGGGCAGCAGGTGGCAGGCTCCCGCGCTCAGCCTTCGCGCAGGATCGCCTCGGTCTTCTTGATCGCCGGCGGCGTGCCCACATCGAACCACAGCCCCTGATGAACGACGCCATAGAGCCGGCCGGAGGCGATCGCACGATCGAACAGCACGTTCATCGAAAAGGAGCCCTCTGGCGCATTTTCGAACAGCCGCCGGGAAACGAGCTGGACGCCCGTGAACACGAAGGGCGCCACCCGGCCCGGCTTGCGCCGGGAAAGGCGGCCGGACGCATCCATGTGGAAATCGCCCTGCCCGCCATGGCAATTGGCGCGCGCCAGCGGCACCACCAGCAGCAGGCAATCCATCTCCGCATCGTCCCAGCGGTCACCGAGCAGGCGGATCGCATCGATCGGCCCATCGAGCCACAGATTGTCGCTGTTGACGACCACGAAGCGATCATCCTCCAGCAGGGGCAGCGCCTTGGCGATGCCGCCGCCCGTCTCCAGCAATTCGCCGCGCTCGTCGGAAAAGACGATGTCGATCCCCTTCGCGCGGCTCAGATGCCCCTCCAGCGCGTCGGCGAGATAATGGAGGTTCACCACGGCACGCTCCACGCCCGCCGCGCGCAGCCGATCCAGCGCGTGATCGATCAGCGGCTTGCCCGCCACCTCCACCATCGGCTTGGGCCGCATCGCCGTCAGCGGCCGCATCCTCTTGCCGAGCCCGGCCGCGAGCAGCATCGCCGTCCGCACCGGCGGCGCCTTGGGCTGCGGGCGCAGCGCGAGGGGTATCCTGCGGCTCACGGCCGATATCCTTCCCAATGGCGACCGCGCTTGTCCTCAGGCACGGCCCTGTCGAACCAGGCCTTCACCGGCGCGAGCGCCGGGTGCGCGAGATCGCGCTCCAGATAGGCCCATACGCGCGGCTGATAGGCGAGGTAGCGGGGCTTGCCGTCGCGCTTCCACAGCCGCGTGAAGATGCCGAGAATCTTGGCGTTCCGCTGCGCGCCCAGCAGCGCATAGGCTGCCGGATCCACCGGGCCATATGCCGCGAGCATCGCCGTTTCCAGTTCCGGCGAAACGTCGCGCCGGGCATCCTGCAGCAGCGATACCAGATCATAGGCCGGATGACCCGCCAGCGCGTCCTGGAAATCCAGCAGGCCGAGGCTGCCGTCACGCAGCAGCATGATATTCTCGGCATGATAATCGCGCAGCACGGTCACGCTGCGATCGTCCGCGATCGGCGCCAGCGCCTCCGCCCAAGCCTCGGCATAGCCGGGCACGGGATCGAGGCCGACGGCCGGCATATACCATTCGGGAAACAGCCCCGTCTCACGCTCGTAAACGGCCATGTCGTAGGGCGGCAGCGGGCCGGCGGGATGACGATGCAGATCGCGCAGCAGATCGATCGCGGCGGCATAGATCGGCATCTCGCTCGCCGGATCGGCGGCGATCACCTCCGCCATCCGGTCGTCACCGAAATCCTCGAGCAGGATCAGCCCCAGTTCCAGATCGCGCGCGATCACCCCGGGCGCCGCGAAGCCCAGCGCGTGCAGATGATCCGCCACGAGCAGGAAGGGCCGGCTATCCTCATGCTGCGGCGGCGCATCCATCAACACCGCCGTCTGCCCTTCCCGCACCGCGCGGAAATAGCGGCGGAAGGAGGCATCCCCGGCAAGTGGCAGGATCTGCGCACCTCCCCAGCCATGCGCGGCGAGGAAGGCGGGCGCAGCCGCCGGCGGAGTCATCGTGAGGGGGCTGGCGGCCATCGCCGCTCCCAAGACGGACCCGCCGTCCAAGTCAAGCGACGCCCTTCATCCGCCGCATCCTCTATCGACAGGACGAGAGCATCGGGCCACCGGCCGGGACCGAGCCGCTCCGCCCATTCGATCACGAGCGCCGTATCGGCCAGCGCATCGTCGAGCCCCAGTTCCTCCGCTTCCTCCGCATCCTCGATCCGGTAGAGATCGACATGCCATACGGGCAGGCGCAGCCCCTCGTCATAGGCGATCACGATCGGGAAGCTGGGGCTCGGCGCATCCTCCTCCAGCCCCAGCGCGGCGAGCAGGCCGCGCGCCAGCGTGGTCTTGCCCGCGCCCAGCGGCCCATCCAGCGTCACCACATCGCCCGTGCGCAGCCGTTCGGCGATCGCGGCGCCGATCCTGCCCGTTTCCTCCGCGCCGGGCAGGAGCATCACGCCGCTGCGCGTCACGCCACGGCCGCCTGCCGGTCCAGCGGCAGCGAGACATAGACGTTCGTGCCGCGCCCCAGTTCGCTCTCGATCCGGATCGTGCCGCCATGCGCCTCCACCAGCTGGCGCGAAAGCGGCAGCCCCACGCCGCCACCGCGCCGCCCCGTGAGTTCGCCGTCGCTCGTATCGCGGCTCAGCCGATCGAAGATCCGCTCCACCTTGTGTTCGGCGATTCCGCGCCCGTTATCGGATACGACGATCTCGGCCGATTTCCCCACCACCCGGCTGCGCACCAGAATGCGCCCGCCCGCCGACGTATAGGCGATCGCGTTGCGCAGCAGATGATCCAGCACCTGCCGCAGCCGCCGCCTGTCGCCCAGCAATGTCTCGTCGCCGGACGCGACATCGATCGCCACCGTCAGGCCGGCTGCGTTGGCGGGTTCGGCGATGAAGCGGGCGGCATCGCGCACCAATTCGCCCACATTCACCACTTCCATGTCCAGCGGCAGCGCGCCCGCCTCGCTCTGCGAAAGATCCAGAGCATCGCCCATCAGCGCGCTCAGCCGGGTGACGGCGGAAAGGATCGCGTCGACATATTCGCGCGCCGGCGGGGGCAATTCGCCAGCATAGCCCGCCGCCAGCATCTCCGCGAAACCGGCGATCGAGGTGAGCGGCACGCGCAACTCATAGCTCATGCTGGAAACGAAGGCGTTCTTCAGGCTGTTCGCCTGCTCCAGCGCATCGTTGCGCTCGCGCAGCGCCTCCTCGATCCCGCGGCTGGCGGTGATGTCGAGCAGCGTGAAGAGCGCATTGCCGTCCGGCAGCGGAACGGCGGCGAACTCGAAATGACGGCCATCGTTCAGCGCGATCCGGCCCGATCGCTGCTGCCGGTCGATCGTTGCGGTGCGGACCAGCTCGCGCACCATGCCCGCGCGCGATGGTTCCTGCAGCCGGGGTGCGAGCGCAGCCACCAGCGTATCGACACGCGGATGCTGGACGAGCGCGCCCTCCTCCATCCCCCAGATGTCGCGGAAGCGGTTGTTCCACAGATGCAGACGGCCATCCGCCGCGAACACGCCGATCGCCTCGAACAGATTTTCGAAGGTCGCCGCGCGCACACGCAGCAGCGTATCGCGCGCGCTGGCGAGTTGCAGATGCTCGGTGCGATCCTCGAAGATCAGCAGCAGGCCGCCATCCGGCAGCGGCTGCCCCACCACGCGCAGATGCGTGCCGCCGGGCAGCTGCCACGTCTCTTCCACCGGCTCCGGCGCATGGAACCAGGCACGCCGCTCGCTCCGCCAGGTCGGGAAATCGCGCATTTCGGGCGCGCGCTGCGCCTCGCGCATCCGCTCCAGCACGCGATCGAATTCCGGCCCGTCCGCCAGCCATTCCGGATCCAGATCGAACAGGCGCATGAAATAGCGATTGTAGAAGACGAGGCCCTGATCGGGGCCGAACTGCGCCACGCCCGCCGAAAGACGATCCAGCATGTCGCGCTGGGCGCGCGCGAAGCGGACGAGATCGGCGCGCGCATCCTCCAGTTCCTGCACGTCCATCGCGAAGCCCGCGACGCCGATGGAGCCCACCGGCACGTCCACCACGCGCATCATTCGCCGCTCGCCGCTGATGATGGCGGGTGCGGTGCGGGTCGAGATGGCACCCCCCGTCAGCGCCGTCCGCGCGACCGACTGCGCCGTGCCCTCATTGCCCGTCTCGATCAGTTCCAGCCCGCGCCGGACAACCTCGCCCGCGCTCTCCGCCTCCACCGCGCGGACGAAGGCGCTGTTGACGAGAGCCAGCCGCAGATCCGGCCCGCGATACCACATCGGGAAAGGCGCGGCCTCGATCAGCGTGGAAAGCCCGTCCAGCGCCGAGCTGAGCCGCCGCGTCTCGGCGGAAAGGCGATCGATCTGCTCGCTGCTGGAGCTGACATCGGTGAGCCACACCAGCACCGCCCGATCGGACACATCCGGCGCCGAATAAGGCCCGCCCGAAAAGCGGATCACGCGCTCCGTGCCGGGCAGGCGCACATATTCGGCGAAACGCTTGCCCGTATCCAGCGAGGCGATGAGCACCGCCTCCAGCTGATCGACGCGCTCGCGCTCGAAGCCGCCATCCAGCAGATCGCGAAAGGCATGCGGCGGCGCCTCCAGCCCCAGCCAGGCGGCCACGCGCGGCGAAGCCTCGATCCGGCCATCGGCGTGGATCAGCATCGGCACGGCCGGTGCCGCTTCCAGCAGGCCGGCCACGGCGCGGGCATCCGCCTCGACGCGCCGCGCGCGCAGCGCCCTTGTCAGGCCCAGATAGGTGGCCACTACCGCGAGGCAGAGCCACAAGGCCCCCGCCAAAGAAATCAGCGCGGCCGTGGAAGGCAGCGTCGTCACGCTCGCCGCCCTCCCCATCGCGCTGTTTCGTAATCGTCCATCGGACGCTCTTATTCAGCGATGCGGCGCAACTCACAAGCGCCGCACGCCGTTTCCCGATCAGTAACGATAATGATCGGGCTTGAACGGGCCTTCCGTGGTCACGCCGATATAGGCGGCCTGCTTCGGCGTCAGCTTGGTGAGCTTCACGCCCAGCTTCTCGAGATGAAGCGCAGCGACCTTCTCGTCGAGATGCTTCGGCAGCACGAACACCTCGTTCGCATATTCGCCGGGCTTCGTGAAAAGCTCGATCTGCGCCAGCACCTGATTGGTGAAGCTGGAGGACATGACGAAAGACGGGTGGCCGGTGGCGCAGCCCAGATTCACCAGGCGGCCCTTGGCGAGCACGATGATCTGGTTGCCGTCCGGGAACTTCACGATGTCCGTGCCCGGCTTCACTTCGGTCCACTCATAGTTGCTGAGGGCCGAGATCTGGATCTCGCTGTCGAAGTGGCCGATGTTGCAGACGATCGAGTTGGGCTTCATCGCCTTCATGTGATCGGCGGTGATGACGTCGGCATTGCCGGTGGCGGTGCAGAAGATATCGGCACGGGTGACGGCCTCTTCCATCGTGACGACCTCGAAGCCCTCCATCGCCGCCTGCAACGCGCAGATCGGATCGACTTCGGTCACCATCACGCGCGCGCCGCCATTGCGGAGCGACTGGGCCGAGCCCTTGCCCACGTCACCGAAGCCCGCGACGCAGGCGACCTTGCCGGCCAGCATCACGTCGGTGGCGCGGCGGATCGCGTCGACCAGCGATTCCTTGCAGCCATAGAGATTGTCGAACTTCGACTTGGTCACGCTGTCATTCACGTTGATCGCGGGGAAGGGCAGCTCGCCCTTCTTCGCGATCTCGTACAGGCGATGCACGCCCGTGGTCGTCTCTTCGGAAACGCCGCGCAGATTCTTCACGGTCTCGGTCAGATAGCCGGGCTTGCGCGCGATGAATTCCTTGAGCGCGCGCTGGAATTCCACTTCCTCGGCATTTTCGGGCTCGCCAAAAGTCTGGCCGGCCTCGAGCTTGGCGCCCCACAGCGCGAACATCGTGGCGTCGCCGCCATCGTCGAGGATCATGTTGGCGGTCTGGTCGCCCCAGTCGAAGATCGAGCCGACATAGTCCCAATATTCGGCGAGCGTCTCGCCCTTCACGGCGAAGACCGGGATGTTGCGCGCGGCGATCGCGGCGGCGGCATGATCCTGCGTCGAATAGATGTTGCAGGTCGCCCAGCGGACCTCGGCGCCAAGCGCCACGAGCGTCTCGATCAGCACGGCCGTCTGGATCGTCATGTGCAGCGATCCGGTGATGCGCGCGCCCTTCAGCGGCTGCGATGCGCCGAATTCCTCGCGCAGCGCCATCAGGCCCGGCATTTCCGTCTCGGCGATCGCGATCTCCTTGCGGCCGAAATCGGCGAGCGAGATATCGTGGACGAGATAATCGTTGAACGGGATTGCGGTGGCGGTGGCCACGATGATTCTCCTCGGCTTGGCGAGCCCGACGCGCGATCCGAGGGTCGGATCGCCTGCGGCGGCCCTAGCCGCCCCACGCGATCGAATCAAATATAAAGATGTCTTTATATGTTCATCGATCGCGCTTGTTCCCGACGCGAAAAGCGGGAAACCTGAGATCCGACAGGGGGATTCGCATGATGTTCGCAGGTTGGGGATCGATGATGCTGGCGGCCGCCGCCGTTCAGGGCGCGGCACTGCCGCCAGCTGTCCCGGCGGCCCCGGCCGTCTCCAGCCCCGCCCCGCCCCAGACGGACGAACAGCGCATCCAGAATGCCATCACGCTCGGCGGCGTGCTTTACGCCTTCGATCGCGCCGCGTGGGTCAGCACCGATGCGCTGCTGGAAAAGCTGCCGAAGGATCAGTTGACCGGTCTTGGCGGCTATGTGGTCGAGACGGCCAATCCGGCCTTCCGCGTCACATATTATCGGGGCTCCGGAGAGCAGGCGCTCGCCTTCTTCGTGGCGGAGGTGCGCGAGGGAAAGGTGGTGCGCGCCGATCTGCTGGCCGCGCCCGTTCCGCTCACGCCCGCGCAGGCGGCGCTGGCACGCGCCCGTGACATCGCCGCGAGGGCCGCCATCTCGGCGGGCTATGCGCCCTGCACCGCCGCCCCCTTCAACACGGTTGTTTTGCCGCCGCGCGGCGACGGCCCGATCGGCGTCTATCTGCTCTCCGCGCAGACGGACGCGCGCCATTGGCCGATGGGGGGCCATTATCGGCTGGTGATCTCGCCGGATGGCAAGGTGCTCGGCCAGCGGGCCTATAGCCGCGCCTGCCTGAACCTCGATCTGCCGGGGGCACTTCCCAACGGGGCGAAGCCGGTCGGGCTGTTCGTAACGCATGCGCTGGATCCGGTGCCGACCGAAATCCATGTGTTCGCGTCCTACAATCTGCGCATGCCGCTCTTCGTATCCACCAGCCCGGACAAGCTGTGGCGGGTCGCCGGCCGATCGATCACGCCGGAGACGATCAAGCGCTGATGTGACCCGTTCCGCCGTTCGGGGGACGACGGGAACCGGGAATCGCGTTGCGGGTGACGGCTCGCGAAATTTGGCCGATTATGGCTCTATTCGGCCGGCCCGCGCGCGGAAACGAGCACCACCGGCGAGGTCGGGGCCGGCGTCGCCTGCACCGCCGCGATCGTCACGCCCGTTTCCAGGGCGCATACGCCTTCGGGCAGCATCGTCGCGATGCCCTGGCGCTGGGCGAGCAGGATCAGCCCTTCTTCCGATCCCTCCATCATCGCCGCCTCGCGCGCGATCGAGGCGATGCCGGAGCATATGTCCTTGCCGCCCTGCCGCGCGCCATAGCCATTGGCGAGGCTCGTCGCGAAGCCGTCATAGTGACGCTGCCCCTCGACCGGGCCGTGAGCCCTGATGAAATGCGCCTTCAGCCGATCATTCATCCGCTGGATCGTCGGCTTGTTGGCATTGAGGAAGGTATTGTAATCGGCGGTGATGTCGACGCGCATCACCTGGCAGCGCAAGGTCGCCACCATCAGCATCGACTGGAAATCGCGAATCGTGCCCGCCGCCACTTCCTGCCGGTTCCAGCAGGCCGCTTCGGCCGGTGCCGCCGCCAGCGCCATTCCGGCCAGAACCGCGCCAAAAATCCTACGCATCTTACCCCCGTCCGCGCCGGCGCCGATGATCGGCGCGCCCCCGCAACACGGCTGGTTAGAGCATCGGAGTGGTTAGAAAATTCCCAACGAATTTAACGGTCTATCGCAAAAATGATGCGATACCGAAACGAAGCACTCAGGCGTGGCCCGCGATCGAGGCGAGCAGCCGCACATCGATGCCGGCAGCGGCGAAGGCGCGTGGCCAGCGCTCGGCATGCGGCACCGCGAAGATCAGATCGGGATCGGCCACCGTTTCGAACCAGCCATGCCGGGTGAGTTCGCCATCAAGCTGGCCGTCGCCCCATCCGGCATAGCCCAGCGCGACAACCCAGCGCGCCGGCCCCTCGCCCGCCGCGATCGCGCGCAGCACGTCCAGCGTACTCGTCAGCCCGAAGCCTTCGTTGACCGTCACCGTATCCTCGCCGGACCAGTCGTTCGAATGGAGGACGAAGCCGCGCTGCGGATCCACCGGCCCGCCCACATGGATCGGCGCGTCGGGCGCTTGGCCGGGATCGATATCCAGCTGTGCCATCAACTGGTGCAGGCGCAGCCGCGGCACGATCTGGCCGAGGCCGATGCCCAGCGCGCCTTCGGGATTGTGGACGCACAGCGCGATCACCGCGTGGGAGAAACGGGGATCGCCGATGCCCGGCATCGCCAGCAGAAGCTGCCCCGCCAGCGAACGATGTCCGGATTCCGCACCAACCATAGCCCCGTCACTATAGAGAAGGCATGGATCGGGTCCACCCGTGGCCTTCCGCCGCGCCGGAGCGCCTGTTAGGAGGTTCCATCCCATCCCCATGAGAGGACCCGTATGACCATCTCCGTCGGCGACACGCTTCCCCCCGTCACCTTCATGACGATGACGGCGGACGGCCCCCAGCCGATCGAGAGCGCCGCCTATTTCGCCGGCCGCAAGATCGCGCTCTTCTCGCTGCCCGGCGCCTTCACGCCGACCTGTTCGGCCAAGCACCTGCCCGGCTTCATCGAAAAGGCGGACGAACTGAAAGCCAAGGGCGTGGACGAGATCGCCTGCACCGCCGTCAACGACGTGTTCGTGATGGGCGCATGGAGCAAGGATCAGGGCGCGGAAGGCAAGGTCACGCTGCTGGCGGACGGCAGCGGCGCCTTCGTCGAGGCGATCGACCTGACGCTGGATCTCACCAAGGGTGGCCTCGGCAAGCGCGGCCAGCGTTTCTCGATGCTCGTGGATGACGGCAAGGTCATCACGCTGAACATCGAGGCACCGGGCGACTTCAAGGTCAGCTCTGCCGACCATCTGCTCGGCCAGCTCTGAGAGGGGCGGCGGACCATGCCCACCAATCGCAGCCTGAAGATCGTGGACGAGCTGGAGGCGCTGTATCGCGCCTCCGTCGCGCGGCTGCGCGAGGCGCTGGGCCGCTATATCGAGACGGGCGAGCGCCCGGATCCCGCCGCGCGCGCGGCGGGCGCCTTCGCCTATCCCCAGATCAAGCTTCATTATGACGGGGAGCATAATCCCGGCCCGCTCGGCCGCGCTTATGGACGGCTGAACACGGCCGGCGATTATGCGATCAGCGTCACCCAGCCGGGCATGTTCCGCGAATATCTGGCGACCCAGCTGGACATGCTGATCGACGATTTCGGCGTGTGGGTGGATATCGGCACGAGCGCGGACGAAATCCCCTACCCCTATGTGCTCGATTCCAGCCTCGATCTGGCGGATGTGCGCGCGGTGGAGCTGGCGCGCATCTTTCCCTCCACCGAGCTGGAGCGGATCGGCGACGAGCTGGCAGACGGCACCTGGACGCATGGCGAGGACACGCCCCGCCCGCTCGCTCTCTTCGATGCGGCGCGCGTGGATTTCAGCCTCGCGCGCCTGCGCCACTATACGGGCACCCCGCCGGCCCACATCCAGAAATACATCCTCTTCACCAACTATAACCGCTACGTGGACGAATTCGTCGCCTGGGGCGCGAAGCAGCTCAAGGAAGGCGGCCGCTACACGATGCTGAGCGGCGCCGGCGGGCTGGAGATCCGCGCGGGCGATCCCGATCCCGAGGCGGCGATCACCGACACCGCCTGGAAGAAGCACCAGATGCCCGCCTATCACCTCGTGGCGGAGGATGGCTCGGGCATCACGCTCGTCAATATCGGCGTGGGACCTTCCAACGCCAAGACGATCACGGATCACCTCGCCGTGATGCGGCCCGAGGCTTGGCTGATGATCGGCCATTGTGGCGGCCTGCGCCCCAGCCAGCGCATCGGCGACTATGTCCTCGCCCATGCCTATCTGCGCGACGATCATGTGCTGGACGATGTGCTGCCGCCGGAGATCCCGGTGCCGGCCATCGCCGAGATCCAGCAGGCGCTGAGCAAGGGTGCGGAGCAGATTTCGGGCCAGACGCGCGAGGAGCTGAAGGCGCGGATGCGCACCGGCACGGTCGTCACCACCGACGATCGCAACTGGGAACTGCGCTACACCTCCTCGGCCCTGCGCTTCAGCCAGAGCCGTGCCGTCGCGATCGACATGGAGAGCGCCACGCTCGCCGCGCAGGGTTTCCGCTTCCGCGTGCCTTACGGCACCCTGCTGTGCGTATCGGACAAGCCGATCCATGGCGAGATCAAGCTCCCCGGCCAGGCCAACCGCTTTTACGAGCGCGCCATCGCCGAACATCTCCAGATCGGTATCGCCGCGATCGACGAACTGCGCCTTGCCGGCGAACAGCTCCACAGCCGCAAGCTCCGCGCCTTCAACGAGCCCCCGTTCCGCTAGGGCGGGCGGCAAGACAGAGCTGATTCCCTCGCGTCGTTCCGGATCACGTCCGGGATGACACGGGATGGATAACGGCTTTCGATCCGGTTGCGGACGCGCCTTCCGCCTCCCTGAAAGGCAGGGAGCCAAGGCGGCGATCCATCGACGACTGCGCTGAACGACCCGGGCGACCTCAGCAGGTCGGGCGAGAGCGTCCCGCCCGGCCGCTCGGCTTATTCCCCGCCAGTCTCGGCCAGCAGCACCCGGTTCCGGCCGTCGCTCTTGGCGCGGTAGAGCGCGCGATCGGCGCGCTCCAGCGCCTCGCGCAGCGAGCCGTCCGTCGCCAGGGTCGTCACGCCGAAGCTCGCCGTGATGGTCGGCGGCCCGTTGGGATCGATGCTCGGCACGTTAAGCAGGCTGCGCACCCGCTCCATCCGCTGCCGGAGCGCTGGCCCGTCTATGCCGATGGCGAGGATCGCGAATTCCTCACCGCCCAGCCGCGCCAGCATATCCCCTGGCCCCACCACGCCGCGCAGCGTCTCCGCGAAACGCGCCAGCGTCGCATCGCCCATGGCATGGCCGTGATTGTCGTTGATGCCCTTGAAGCCGTCTATGTCCGCGATCGCCACCGCCGCCGCCCGGCCACCCGTCGCGTGGAAACGCTGGAGCAGATGGCGCGCGCCCTCCTCGAATCCGCGCCGATTCCACACGCCGGTCAGCGCATCCGTGCGCGCCAGTCGCTCCAGCCCCTGCGCCCGATCCTCGTTGAGGCAGGCCATGATCGTCACGCCGCACAGCACGATCAGCGGCACCAGCGTGAGCGAGGTGATCTCCATCATCGCCGTCATCGGCAGGCGGAGCACGGCGAAGGCCAGCATCAGGCAGAGGGCCGCGAAGGCCACGTTGATGAGCGCGCCCAGCCAGGCCGAGGCGGAGGCCCGCCGACTGCGCGGGCCGATCGCGATCCCCGCGATCATGGCGCCGCTGGCGATCACCACCATCGCCATCGCCGAACGGAGCACGGGATCCTCGATCGCCAGATCCTGCAGCACGCTCACGCCGATCGTGGTGCCCACCCAGATGGCGAACAGAACGATCGCGCGATCGGGCTTCTGCGCGCGCTGCCGCAGCCCGCGCGCGCCGAGCAGGCTGGCCGCGAACCAGCAGAGCAGCAGCGCCGATCCCGGAAAGACAAAGCGCGCCGCCAGCGCGCTTTCGAGCCCCGTCACCAGCCATCCGCCGCCGGTTACCAGAAAGGCCCACAGCCAGCTGGAGGCGTGATCGGCCCGGCCCATGCGCCGCCACTGCTCGTACAATGCCGCCGTGAACAGCGCGCACACGAGCAGAGGCACGAGAATGACGGCACTGGCTGGCATCACCCGAACGAACGTCCTCGCCTAACGACGCGCCGAACGCGCGGCGCCGGAACGTGCAATGCCAGCGATGAACAAATATTCGTTTAAGCGCCTCAACACCACTTCCCCTCAGCGCGCAGCCTCCGCTCTGCGCACCCGGATCAGGTGTTTACGATTCGTTTGCCACCTTCGCCAGAAGAAAGGAGGTTAACGCCTGACCAAGCTCCGGTTTGAGCACCGCGGTCATGTGATTTCCCGGAATTTCCTCGAATCTTCCGGCCGGGAGCGCCCCGGCCAGCGCCTCGCCCGAGCCATTGTCCTGATCGTCCACGCCGTTGAGCACGAGGATCGGCAGGTCCACCTCCGCCAGCTCCTCGCGCGTGGTATCCACGAAGCTGTCGAGCAGCGGGATCATCGCCTTGGGGTCGCCACCGGTCGTCTTGAGGAAGGCTTCGGAAAACCATTCGGGCGTGCCGCGCGGATTGCTTCCGAAATTCTCGAGAACCTTGCGGAAGAATTCGCCGCGACCGGACGTGTGCAGGATGCCGCCCAGCCCCATGCCCGACAACACCGCGCGCCCGGGCCGGAGCCCGCGCACCAGCATCCGCAGGGTGGTTCGGCCGCCGAGCGAATAGCCGACGATATCGAAATCGAAATCGGTGAGGCCCAGATGCGCGATCAGCGCCTCGCCATCATCGGCCAGCACATCCGGCGGATAGGCGGCGGGATCGTGCGGAGCGCCGCTCCGGCCATGTCCGCGCAGATCGGGCAGGATCACGCGATGGCCGGCCTCGGCCACGCGCGCGGCGTGGCCATAGCGCACCCAGTTGGTCCAGGCGTTCGAAAACAGGCCGTGGATCATCACCACAGGCCGCGCGGCGGGATCGCCCATCTCGTAATAAGCGAGGCGGGTGCCATCCCTGGCATCGAAGAAGAGAGGATCGAGTTCAGTCGGGGAGCTTGCCAACGGCCTTCATCCATCGATCGACGATGCCCGGATTTTCATCCGATCGCATCGCCGGGAGGTGGGAAACGTCCTGCCAGGGCGGCAGGATGATCTCGCTCGCATAATTGCGCACGGGGCGAAAGCGCGAAGGATCGTCGAAGGATCCCAGCGTGAGATCGATATTCCCCGCCCCCTCCACGAAACGGAAGCCGAGCGGCGTTCCGCAAACGGAGCAGAAGGGGCGTTCGGCGATCGGGGAGGATCGATACCAGTCCGGCTCGCGCTCCCACCGCACATCGCCCAGCGGCAGGTTCACGAAGGCGATCGATGCGCCGCCCGTCGCGTGCCGGCACATCGCGCAATGGCACAGATAGGCCTCGTCGCTGGCAACCTCCGCTACGTAGCGGATGCGACCGCACTGGCAGCCGCCGCTCATGCTCGTCATGGAGCGGAATGTAGGCCGCTCGCTCCGGACATCAAACCCCCGCCGGTCATGGCCGGCGTGCCCGCGCGGCGATCTTGGGGTCCGTCGATCGATGGATGCGCAAACGGATCCGGAATGTCGGGCGCGCTTACGCCTCCAGCTGGCGGATCAGCAGGCGCACGTCCGCGTCCAGCTCGGCATCCGCCGCGCGCAGTTCCTCGATCCGCTTCACGGCGTGAATCACGGTCGTATGGTCGCGCCCGCCGAAGCGGCGGCCGATTTCCGGCAGCGAGCGCTGCGTGAGCTGCTTGGCGAGATACATGGCGATCTGGCGCGGGCGGGCCACTTCGCGGGCGCGCCGGGCCGATCCCATTTCAGACTGGCGGATGCGATAATGATCGCACACGCGGCGCTGTATCTCGTCGATCGTCACGCGGCGCTGGCTGGCGCGCAACTGATCGGCCAGCGCCTGTTGCGTGAATTCCAGATCGATTGGCCGCTTGGAAAGATGGGCGAAGGCCAGCACGCGAGTCAGCGCGCCTTCCAGTTCGCGCACCGAGGCCGAGAGGCGCTTGGCGAGGAACATCACCACCTCGTTCGGCACGGAAACGGTCGGCTGCGTCTCCAGCTTCTTGAGGATGATATTGTAGCGCAGCTCGAAATCGGCCGAATTGATGTCGGCCACCAGGCCCCAGGCGAGGCGGGACAGGATGCGGCTCTCGATGCCCTCCAGATCCTGGGGGCTGCGATCGGCGCTGATGACGAGCCGGCGACCGGCCGAGATCAGCTCGTTCATCGTGTGGAAGAATTCCTCCTGTGTGGAATCCTTGCCGGCGATGAACTGCACGTCATCGATCAGCAGCAGATCGGCCGCGCGCAGCCGCGCCTTGAAGCTGTGCGTATCCTTGGCGCGCATCGCCGCCACGAATTCGTACATGAACTTTTCGGAGGTCATGTAGATCACCTTCGCGCCCGGATGGCGCAGGCGATATTCATGGCCCATGGCGTGCATCAGATGCGTCTTGCCGAGGCCGACGCCGCCATGGAGGAACAGCGGATTGAAGCCCAGCTTGCCGCCTTCGGCCAGCGTCTTGGCCGCATTGTAGGCCAGTTCGTTGGCCTTGCCGACGACGAAGCTGTCGAAGGTGAAGCGCTCTTCCAGCTGGCTGCCGCGATCCACCTCGATCGTCACGACCGGCTGGGCTTCCGTTTCGGTGACGGGGCTTTCGAAGCCGAAGGTCGATCGCGCGGGCGCGTCTGCGCTCGCCTCGACGAGAATCTCGCCACAGCCCGGCAGCGCCACGCGCCACGCGGCGGCCAGTTGCTCGGCAAAATGATTCTGCACCCAATCCGCCAGAAAGGCGGAAGGCGCGACGAGGCGCACGGCGCCCGATTCGGAATCCACGCCCGCCAGTTCCAGCGACTTCAGCCAGCCGTCGAACGAGCGCTGGCCGCAGCTCTTGCGGAGCGTCTCGCGCACGGCCGCCCACGCGGAAGCCGGGGTGACCGGCGCCGTCGTCACGTCGTGAAACTGCCTGGCAGACATGGCATCGCGCACGCGCAAAACTCTCCCGTTCGCTCCGACACCCATCGTCGTGCGTTGGTTGGCAACAATGCATCTCGCCCCCACGCAGCGGCCCCCGCGCGCGTCGGCATTCGCAATCCTGTGAGCGCCGGATCGGAGAATCACCGGACCGGCAAAGCCAACCTAGGGATGTCGGGACCGGGCAATCAAGCGGTCAAATCGTCATGCGATTGAAATATACATGCTTGACAGGGTGTGCCGCCAAACATTGCCTCGATTTTTCTCAAGTGATTGAGAAAATTACGAATCTCATGTTACCGTTTCGAGAATCATTTGTTTTCCGAGGGATGCGGAAAGAAGCGCAGAAACAGCAAAAAGCCCGCCGGTCGGGCGACCGGCGGGCCTCGAATTTCGACCGGGCGGTGGCCCGGAGGGATCAGCCGAGAGCGGCGACCGCTTTCGTCAGACGCGCGAACTTGCGCGAGACGGTATTCTTGTGGAGCACGCCCTTGGACACGCCACGCGCCATTTCCGGCTGGGCGGCGGCCAGAGCGGCCGCGGCCGCAGCCTTGTCACCCGCGCCGATGGCCGACTCGACCTTCTTCACGAAGGTACGGATGCGGCTGACGCGCGCGCCGTTGATTTCCGCGCGGCGATCGTTGCGGCGGATGCGCTTCTTGGCTTGCGGCGTGTTCGCCATTTCAGTCTGAACCCTTGCTCAAATGTGAGGTGCGGCGCTGGGCAGGCCCGCACCGTGAGACGCGCCCACTACAGAAAGGGGGGTGGCACGTCAACCGTCGCGGCGGCCCCAGCCCCCGCTGAAGGCCCGTCGACCGGCACGGCAGGCGCCCTTCACCTCTGGCACTTCTGGCACCAGAAGGTGGATCGGCCGCCATCTACCTGCCGCACGATCAGGGAGCCGCACTCGCACGCCTCGCCCTCGCGTCCATAGACCCGGAACTGCTTGGAAAAATAGCCGAGCTGTCCATCCGGCCGGGCATAATCGCGCAGCGACGATCCTCCCGCTTCGATCGCCGCTTCCAGCACGTCCCGGATCGCCACCACCAGCCGCTTCAGCCGGGCCGCCGGCACCGATCCGCCTGCCGCGCGCGGGTTGATCCCCGCCATGTTCAGGGCCTCGCACACATAGATGTTGCCCAGCCCCGCCACGATCCGCTGATCCAGGAGGAGCAGCTTGATCGGCGCGATCCGCCCCGCGAGCCGCGTCGCCAGGAAGCTCGCCGTCAGCGTCTCGCCCAGAGGCTCCGGCCCCAATGCCGCGAAGGCGGGAAAATCGGCCACTGCCTCCGTCCGCACCAGATCGAGCGATCCGAAGCGCCGCGGATCGCACAGCGAAAGGCGCCTGCCCTCGTCGGTTTCCAGCAGCAGGTGATCGTGCTTGCCCAGATCCTCCGGGTCCACCCGCCAGCGGCCGGACATGCCGAGATGGAAGATCAGCGTATCGCCACGATCCGTCTCGATCAGCCCATATTTGGCGCGCCGGCCGAGCGCCGTCACGGTCGCGCCGGTCAGTCGCTGGCGCAGATCCGGGGGAATCGCGCGGCGCAGGTCGGCACGGCGAGGCTCCACCTTCGCCAGCCTGCGCCCCTCCAGTACGGGCGCCAGGCCGCGCACGGTGGTCTCTACCTCGGGAAGTTCCGGCATGGGCGAGCGCTAGCCCATTCCCGCGCGCCTCGCTATGGCCCCCGGTCATGAGCGAAACCGTATCGTTCGGCTATGCCGAGGTCAGCCCCGAGGAAAAGACGCAGAAGGTGGGCGAGGTGTTCGCCCGCGTCGCGCGTCGCTACGATATCATGAACGATGCGATGTCGGGCGGCATGCACCGGCTGTGGAAGGATCGCTTCGTCGCCCGCGTGAAGCCGCAGCCGCACGAGACGATCCTCGACATGGCGGGCGGCACGGGCGACATCGCCTTCCGCATGGCGCGCAAGGGCGCGGCCATCACCGTTTCCGACATCAATCCCGCCATGCTGGACGTGGGCCGCCAGCGCGCCGCCAAGAAAGGCATCGAGGGGCTCACCTTCATCGAGCAGAATGCCGAGACCCTGACCTTCGCGGACAAGGCGTTCGATGCCTATACGATCGCCTTCGGCATCCGGAACGTGACGGACATTCCGGCGGCCCTGCGCGAGGCGCATCGCGTGCTGAAGCGCGGCGGCCGTTTCTTCTGCCTCGAATTCTCGACGACGCTCTGGCCGGGCTTTGCGGACATATACGATGTCTATTCGCACAGGATCGTGCCCAAGCTGGGCAAGATGATCGCGGACGACGAGGAGAGCTATCGCTACCTGATCGAATCGATCCGTCGCTTTCCGGACATGGGTCGTTTCAAGGCGATGATCGGCGAGGCCGGTTTCATCCAGACGAAGGCCGAACCGATCCTGGGCGGCCTCGTCGCGATCCATTCGGGCTGGAAGATCTGATCGCGCGGCCATGACCTCCCCGATCATCCACACGTTTCGCCTGCTCCGCTGGGGCCGCATCCTCGCGCACCACGGCGCCCTGCGCGGCATCGAGCGCGATCCGAACACGCCCACCGCTGTCCGCCGGCTCGTCCGCATCGCCCGCTTCGGCGCGCGCGTGCCGGATCAGCCGCGTTATGCCGATGCCTTCCAGGCGATCGGCCCGGCCGCGATCAAGCTGGGCCAGGCGCTTGCCACCCGCCCCGATCTGGTCGGAGAGGAAGCGGCGCTGGATCTCACGCGCCTGCAGGATGCCGTTCCGCCCGCTCCGTTCGCGCGCGTCCGCGCCGAGATCGAGCGCAGCCTGGAGCGGCCGATCGAACAGGCCTTCGCTTCCTTCGATCCGGAGCCTGTGGGCGCCGCCTCGATCGCACAGGTGCATCGCGCGACCACGCATGAGGGGCGGGACGTGGCGGTGAAGGTGTTGCGCCCCGGCATCGAGGAGGATCTCGCCAAGGCGATCGAGACCTATGAATGGGCGGCCGCACAGGCCGAGGCGTTGGGCGGTGAATTTTCGCGCCTCAAGCCCCGCCTTGTCATCGCCCATTTCCGCCAATGGACCTCGCGCGAGCTGAACCTGCGCCGCGAGGCCGCCTCCGCCTCCGAACTGGCGGAAAATATGGCGGCGGAGCCCGGCTTCACCGTGCCGATGATCGACTGGAGCCGCACCACACGCCGCGTGATGACGCTGGAATGGGTGCCGGGCATCAAGCTTTCCGATCGCGCCGCGCTGATCGCGGCCGGCCACGATCCGCACCAGCTCGCAGCCACGGTCGTCCGCGCCTTTCTGCGTCAGGCGATCGCGGACGGCTTCTTCCACGCCGATCTCCATCAGGGCAATCTGTTCGCGCTGCCGGACGGCCGCATCGCCGCCATCGATTTCGGCATCATGGGCCGCATCAACCGCCAGGCGCGCCTGTGGTTGGCGGAGATTCTCCACGGCCTGCTGACGGGCAATTATGCCCGCGTGGCGGAAATCCATTTCGAGGCGGGCTATGTGCCCGCGCATCACAATCTCGCGGAATTCACGACCGCCCTGCGCGCCGTGGGCGAACCGATCCGTGGCCTGCCGGTCAAGGATGTCTCGATCGGCCAGATGCTCGATGGCCTGTTCGCGATCACCCGCGATTTCGACATGGAGACGCAGCCACACCTTCTGCTCCTCCAGAAGACGATGGTGATGGTGGAGGGCGTCGCCTCGATGCTCGATCCCGACATCAACATGTGGGAGGTTTCCGGCCCCTTCGTGAAGGAATGGCTGCGCGACGAACTTGGCCCGGAGGCCTTCCTCGCCGATCGCCTGACCGAGGATCTACGCACCCTCGCGCGCCTGCCGGAACTGGTCCGCCGGATCGAGGCGCGTTTCCCCGCCCCCGGCGCCGCTCCCCCGCCCCCACCTCTCCGGGAGGTGCAGGTCGTCCGTATCGGCGGCGGCTGGCGTTATGTCGCGGTGGCGGTGCTGGCAGCGCTCGTCGGCGCGGGCCTGATGCATCTTCTGGGCTAGATCGATGCCTCGGCGGCGATCGCCCGCCGGCTCGCACATGCGGCGAAACCAGCGATACGAAGGTCCATGCCCGCCTAGGTTCGATCTGCCCTGGCCGGATTTCAGGGGAAAAAGCGCGCCGTCAGTTTCACGATGGCGATCCCCGCCCCGATGACGACGGCCCAGCCGATCAGCGAGACCGCCACCATGATCGCCAGCCGGACGGGGATGGGAGGTTTCTTCGCCTTCTCGCGGGATTCGTCCCCCTCCTCGATCAGGCGGGAAAGTTCCTCCGGGGTCAGCGGATTGTTGAACGCGCAACCGTAAATGCCATCACGCTTCCAGACGATGCGCGCGCGCCGGATGCCCAGTTCGAAGCCGATCCCCACTTCGCTGCCCTCGGGCAGGTCGATCTTGCTCTGGAACTGAAAACCGCTGACCGACATGTCGCGCAGTCGAATGGTTATTCGCGGCGCGTGGAGAGTGTGAAGACTTCTCCTGTCGTCTACCGAATAACGCTCGTCCGACCGGGCATCCCTGAAGAGATAGGCCAGGACAGCCATTTCAACTACCTCTTTTCAGTGCGTCGCCGGGGTGCACCCGGACTAACGCTAACAAGTGTACACTATCTTAATATTCGTGTCCTCAACAGGGCGGGAATGTTTCTGGCCGCATCGACATGATGACGCGCGTCTCATCCACGCACCGGGATGAAACGCCCGCCTTGCCCACATGATCCCGGCGCCATAACGCACGGCCATGCCCGTCGACATCGATCCCTTCCACGCCATCGCCATCAGCCGCCTCGCGCATCGGCTGGGGGTCGAGGGGCGATCCATCATCCATATGGAGTTCGGCCAGCCCTCCACGGGGGCGCCCGCGCCGGCCATCGCCGCCGCGCATCGCATCCTCGATACGGACGGCATGGGCTATTGGGAAAGCCCGCTGCTCAAGGCACGCATCGCCGCGCATTATGGCGAGGCCCATGGCGTGTCGGTCGATCCGGAGCGCGTGATCCTCACCTGCGGCGCCTCCCCCGCCTTCGTGCTCGCTCTCTCCTGCCTATTCGCGCCGGGCGCGCGGGTGGCGCTCGCGCGCCCGGGCTATGTCGCCTATCGCAACACGCTGAAGGCCCTACATATCGTGCCGGTGGAGCTTGCCTGCGGCGAGGCCGAACGCTTCCAGATCACGGCCGCCGCGATCGAGCGGCTGGATCCCGCACCGGATGGCCTGATCGTCGCCAGCCCCGCCAACCCCACCGGCACGATCATCCCGCCTGAAGAGCTGCGCGCGATCGCCGCCGTCTGCGAACGGCGCGGAATCGCGCTCGTCTCCGACGAAATCTATCACGGCCTCAGCTACACATTGCCCGCCGATACGCTGCTGAAACACAAGGCCGACGCGCTGATCGTCAACAGCTTCTCCAAATATTACAGCATGGCCGGCTGGCGGCTGGGCTGGCTGGTCGTACCGGACGCGCTGATCGACAAGGCGCGCGCGCGCATGGGCAATCTGTTCCTCACGCCACCCTCGCTCGCGCAGCATGCCGGCCTCGTCGCCTTCGATTGCCGCGACGAACTGGAAGGGCATGTCGTCACCTATCGCCGCAACCGCGCGCTGATGCTGGAAGCGCTGCCGGCCATGGGCCTGCGCCGCATCGCGCCGCCCGATGGCGCCTTCTACATCTATGCCGATGTCGGCCATCTCACGCGCGACAGCCTTTCCTTCTGCGAGGCGCTGCTCCGCGATACGGGCGTCGCCACGGCGCCGGGCGTGGATTTCGATCCCGTGGACGGCCACGGCTTCATGCGCTTCAGCTTCGCCGTCTCCACCGATCGCGTCGAGGATGCGATCGCGCGGATGACGCCCTGGTTCGCCGGGCGGCCCGCCCTGGCATGAAGCAGGGCGGAAGGCCGATGATCGCGCCATGCTGATCCCGCATATCGCGGCCTCCGGCGCCCGACATTGCCGCAATCGGATGCCGATCGATCGATACCGCCCCTAAAGCACGTCCCCGAACATCTTCCACAGCATCACGAACCACGCGATCAGCGCGAGGATGCCCAGCATCCAGCCCGAATGGCGGCGAAAAAGATCCAGCAGGCGCTCCATCCGCTCACCGTGGCAGCGTGGGGGCGGCGACGCCACCCCGCGCCGCAAATTCCCGCCGCCAAAAGCCGGCCAGGCCCGAAAAGCCGCGCACCCTGCGATGCGCCCGACCCTCGACTTGCGCGCGCGCCGGCTGCATGGAGCATCCCATGACGGGCAAGCGCATCCTCCTGATCGTCGGCGGCGGGATCGCGGCCTACAAGGCCTGCGAGCTGATCCGCGCGCTGCGCAAAAGCGGCGCCTCGGTGCGGTGCGTCCTCACGGCGGGCGGCGCGCAGTTCGTCACGCCGATGACGCTCGCAGCGCTCAGCGAGCAGCCGGTCCACACCTCGCTCTGGGATCTGAAGGACGAGGCGGAAATGGGCCACATTCAGCTCAGCCGCGAGGCGGATCTGGTCGTCGTCTGCCCCGCCACCGCCGATCTCATGGCGAAGATGGCGGCTGGTATCGCCGACGATCTCGCCACCACGCTCCTGCTCGCCACTGACAAGCCGGTCCTCGCCGTGCCCGCGATGAACGTGCGCATGTGGACGCATGCGGCGACCCGCCGCAACGTCGCCACCCTGCGCGCGGATGGCGTAACGGTGGTGGAGCCGGACGAAGGCCCGATGGCCTGCGGCGAATTCGGCCCCGGCCGCCTGCCCGAGATCGAGGCGATCATGGCCGCCATCGGGATGGCGCTGGCGCCGGATGCGAAGCCGCTGGCGGGCCGGCACGCGCTCGTCACCGCCGGCCCCACGCACGAGCCGATCGATCCGGTGCGCTACATCGCCAATCGATCGTCCGGAAAACAGGGCTTCGCCATCGCCGCCGCGCTCGCCCGTCTGGGAGCGGGGGTCACGCTCGTCGCCGGCCCCGTCGCCCTTGCCACGCCCCCCGGCGTCACGCGGATCGATGTGGAGACGGCGAACGAGATGGCGAACGCCGTCGATCGGGCGCTTCCCGCCGATGTCGCGGTCATGGTCGCCGCCGTGGCCGACTGGCGTACCGCCGCCGAATCGAGCCAGAAGATCAAGAAATCCGGGGATGCGCCGCCTGCGCTCGCGCTCACCGAAAATCCCGATATCCTCGCCGGTCTGGGTCACGGCCCGCGCCGCCCCGCGCTGCTGATCGGCTTTGCGGCCGAAACGCAGGACGTGCTCGCCCATGCCACCGCCAAGCGCGTGCGCAAGGGCGCGGACTGGATCATCGCCAATGACGTTTCGGGAGACGTGATGGGCGGCGATCGCAACCGGATCCACATCATCACCGCCGACGGCGTCGAGAGCTGGCCCGATGCCGGCAAGGACGAGATCGCCGATCGGCTCGCCCATCGTATCGCCTTTGCCCTCGGAGCCTCCGTTTGACCGATATCGCCATTCGCCTGAAGCGCCTTCCCCATGGCGAGGGGCTGCCCCTGCCCGCTTATGCCACCGCCGAGGCAGCCGGCATGGATGTCGTCGCCGCCGAGGATCTCGTGCTCGCGCCGGGTGCGCGCGCGGCGATCGCCACCGGCTTCGCCATCGCCATTCCGGTCGGCTATGAGGTGCAGGTGCGCCCGCGCTCGGGCCTCGCGCTCAAGCATGGCATCACCTGCCTCAACACGCCCGGCACGATCGACGCCGATTATCGCGGCGAAGTGAAGATCATCCTCGCCAATCTCGGTGGGGATCCCTTCCCGATCGCGCGCGGCGAACGCATAGCCCAGCTTGTGCCCGCCCCCGTCCAGCGCGCCTATTTCACCGAGGCCGAGGAACTGGACGATACGGCGCGCGGCGCCGGCGGCTTCGGCTCGACCGGCCGGTGAGCCTTTCGACAATGTCCTTCTCCGATGACCAGCTCGATCGCTATGCCCGCCACATCATCCTCAAGGAGATTGGCGGCGCCGGCCAGCAGCGCCTGCTTTCCGCCCATGTCGCGCTGATCGGCGCGGGCGGGATAGGCTCGCCCGCCATCCAGTATCTTGCCGCGGCCGGCATTGGCCGGCTGACCGTGATCGACGACGATCAGGTCTCGCTCTCCAATCTCCAGCGCCAGACACTGTACACCACGCGCGACGTGGGCGCGAACAAGGTGGCGATGGTCGCCAATGCGGTGCAGCGGCTGAATCCGGACGTGCGCGTCAGCCCGCGCCATCTGCGTTTCGATGCGGACAACGCCTCCGGCCTGCTGTTCGGCGTCGATGTCGTGCTCGACGGATCGGACAGTTTCGCCACCCGCCTCGCTGTCGCCGATGCCGCGCTGGAACGGCGCATCCCGCTCGTCTCGGCCGCGGTCGGCCAGTTCGAGGGGCAGCTCTCCGTGTATCGCGGGTGGGAAGCGGACAAGCCCTGCTATCGCTGCCTCGTCGGCGATGCGCCGGATCGGCCCGACGTGTCCTGCGCCGATCAGGGCGTGCTCGGCGCGCTTACAGGCGTGATGGGCAGCCTCGCCGCGATCGAGGCCATCCGCCAGATCGTGCCCTTCGGGGAAGATAGCGCGGGCAAGCTGCTTCTGCTCGATGCGCTCGCCTTCCGTTTCCGCACCATCGGCCTTCCCAAGGACCCCTCCTGCCGATGCGCCGGGGCCTGACGATCATCGTCTCCGGCGCCGATCCCGATCGGCTGCGGAGCGCGCTGGGCGTCGCGGCGGCGGAGGCCGCGCTGGGCGGCCGCGTGCACCTGTTCCTGGATGCGGGAGCGGTGCCGTTGCTGCGCGCCTTGCCAGACGCGCTCGATGCGATGCTGGCCGCCGCGCTCGATCTCGGCGTTCACGCCTCCGTCTGCCAGACGGGCCTTGCGGAACAGGCGATCGCCCTGGATCCGCGCTTCGAGGCGGGTGGCCTGATCTCGATCATGGCCGATCTGGAACAGGATCGGCTGCTGATGGCCTGATCCCCGCGCCTGGCCGAAATGCCCCCTAACCCTGACCATCCCTGTTGTCGGGATGCTCGGTCAGCGTGATGCGGATGCGAACCCAGGTGCCTACCATCAGGCGACCACCTACGCGCGGCGGCCGCACGAGGAACTGGAATGCCGCCTGTCGCATGCCGCGGGCGATCCCGATGCCGGGGAAACTGTCGCCCAGTTCCTGGCAATCCTCCACATGATAGCGGGCGACGGTACGGCAGGCGATCTCACCCCACGCCCCCTCCTGCAACTGACGGTGCGGCATATAGGGGGACAGTTCCGCATCAGTCGGCCGCCGATACCATTCGGCCGCGTAGAGAAGCTGCCCGTTCGGCCCCATCGTGGAGGGAGTGTCCCCCTCGCCCCCGCCCCCGGCCGAGGCGGTTGTCGGCCCGCTCGGCCCGTCGTGGCGCGTATTCATCGCCGTATCCACCTGGCTCATGTCGCTGCGGCTCAATTCGATGAAATTGTCCGGCATCTTGAGCGGCGTCGGCATCTTCACGATCGGTGGCGGCGGGGTGACCGGAGCGGCCGCCGGGCTCACGGCCTTCGGCTGGGCGGCGGCGGGCTTCGCGGCGGCCTTCTGGCTCGCTTTCTCGGCCGTCGGGCCGGGCATCACCGAAAAGGTCATGAGCGAGCCGACCCGGCCCATCGGCGCGAACTGCTCGGGCGCCAGCCGCAGCAGCAGATACAGCAGCAGCAGATGCGCGATGATCGTCGCCGCCAGCGCCACCGCGCGCCGACGAAGAGGCTGTTCCTCGTCTTTCAACCATCGGGAAAAGGCGCTGGGCATCGACGCGCCGCTATCCGGGCTCGCGTCGCCGCGAAAGCCCTAAGTTACGCGATTGCGCCGGGATGATTCTTCCCGTCGAACGCCACCAGCCGCGTCTCCAGCCGATCGGCTTCGTCGATGCAGCGCAGATTGAGGCTGATCCCGTCCGGATGCGAGCGTGGCTTGTAATAGCTCTTGATGCCGCACTGGGTGCAGAAAATGTGCCGCGCCTTGCCCGTGCCGAAGCGATAGGTGGTGATATCCTTCTTCCCCTCGATCAGGCGGAAGTCGCTCTCCGGAATGATGACATGAAGATAGCCGCTCATCCGGCAGATCGAGCAATTGCATTCATGCACCTCGATCGGCCCGTCCGGCAGCGTCGCTTCGTAGCGCACCAGTTCGCAATGGCAGCCGCCCTCGATCTTCATCTTTCTCTTCCGTGCAAAATCAAAACAAGCGCCCACCATCCGGCACGGCCAGATCGGGCCTGAACAGCATGACTTCGCCGTCCGCGTCGGGAAAGCCCAGCGTCAGCACCTCGGACAGGAATTTCCCGATCTGGCGCGGCGGAAAGTTGACGACCGCCGCCACCTGCCGCCCCACCAGCGTCTCGATCGCATAATGCCGCGTGATCTGCGCGCTCGATTTCCGGCGACCGATCGTCGGCCCGAAATCGATCACCAGCTTGATCGCCGGCTTGCGCGCCTCCGGAAAAGGCTCGGCCGAGACGATCGTGCCGATCCGGATATCGACCTTCAGAAAATCATCGAACCCGATCGGATCGGCCGGCGGACTTGCGGGATCGTGGAGGAGGTGCATGCGCATCCTCTTCCACAATCGTCAGTCCCGCGAAAGGAGGAACGCGGGCGGCCGCGCGAATCCCGGCCCCGCCTTCGCGGGACCGCACCGGATCGGGGGGCGTAGCGCCTATGCGGCGTCGCCGCCCGCCTTTTCCTTCTTCTTCGCGAAGACGCGGACGGGCTCCTTGCGCCCCTCGACCACATCCTTGTCCACCACGATCTCGTCCACGCCATCCATGGAGGGCAGATCGAACATCGTATCGAGCAGCATGCCTTCGAGGATCGAGCGCAGGCCGCGCGCACCGGTCTTGCGGACGATCGCCTTGCGGGCGACGGCCGACAGCGCCTCCTCCGTGAAGGAAAGCTTCACGCCCTCCATCTCGAACAGCTTCTGATACTGCTTCACCAGCGCATTCTTCGGCTCGGACAGGATCTTCACGAGCGCAGGCTCGTCCAGATCCTCCAGCGTCGCGATGACAGGAAGACGGCCGACGAATTCGGGGATCAGGCCGAACTTCAGCAGATCCTCGGGCTCGCACTGGCGGAGCACCTCGCCGGTGCGCCGTTCCTCGGGTGCCGCCACGAACGCGCCGAAGCCGATCGACTTGCCCTGAAGGCGATCGCCGATGATCTTTTCGAGGCCCGAGAAGGCGCCGCCGCAGATGAAGAGGATGTTGGTCGTATCCACCTGCAGGAATTCCTGCTGCGGATGCTTGCGCCCGCCCTGCGGCGGCACGGAGGCGGTGGTGCCCTCCATCAGCTTCAGCAGGGCCTGCTGCACGCCCTCGCCCGACACGTCGCGCGTGATCGAGGGATTGTCCGCCTTGCGGCTGATCTTGTCGATCTCGTCGATGTAGACGATGCCCCGCTGCGCACGCTCGACATTATAGTCGCTCGCCTGAAGCAGCTTCAGGATGATGTTCTCCACATCCTCGCCGACATAGCCGGCCTCGGTGAGCGTGGTGGCGTCCGCCATCGTGAAGGGCACGTCGAACGTCTTGGCCAGCGTCTGCGCCAGCAACGTCTTGCCGCAGCCCGTGGGGCCGACGAGCAGGATGTTCGATTTGGCAAGCTCCACATCGGCGCCCTTCGCGCCATGCGCCAGCCGCTTGTAATGATTGTGGACGGCGACCGAGAGGACGCGCTTGGCCTTGGCCTGCCCGATCACATAATCGTCGAGATGCTTGTTGATCTCGTGCGGCGCCGGCACGCCGCCATCCTTGCGGCTGACCAGCGTGGCCTTGGTTTCCTCGCGGATGATGTCGTTGCAGAGCTCGACGCACTCGTCACAGATAAACACGGTCGGGCCGGCGATGAGCTTGCGCACCTCATGCTGCGACTTGCCGCAGAAGGAGCAGTAGAGCGTGCTCTTCGAATCACCGCCAGAAAGCTTTGTCATACGCAATCCCAATCTCGGCCGCCCGAGTCGGCAGCCATCCTAAACCCCGCGCGGACGGAGCGGCAAGGCCGGGAAGGCGGCATCGCACCTTCCGACCGAGCCCGTCATATGTGATCGCGCGGTGGCCAGCGCAAGCGATCCGGCGGTCGCCCCGCCACTCGCCCGTGCCGCACCCCATCCCGTTTACGCCCGAAAAGGCGCGAGCTTGCGTCGCCCGCCCAGATCCCGCCCGGGCCTCCGATGCAGCGCCCGGCGCCGCCGGCAATAGCGCGCCGGTCAGGCGTCAGCGCGCCGCATTGCCGGCGGAAGGGTGGCTGGCGATGAAATCCGTCAGAGCGCGCCACTTGGGCGATTCCGCAGGTGTCGCGTCGCGAAATTCCTTGTGCCCCCAGGCGCCATACTGGCCGAACTCGCCGACCGAATTATAGGCCATGTAGAGCCCGCCGACCCTCTCCGCCCAGCGCTTCAGGAAAAGGCTGTAGAGATCGTAGATTCGCGGATCGCGGTTCAGCCGGTTCAGCTGTTCCTGCATTTCCGGAGATTCGCTGCTGTAGCCGGGGCCGCCTTCATAGGTCCCGAAACGCAGCCCGTATCTGGCGGCGATCGCCTTGGCCCTCAGCGCGAAATTGATCTGGTCGTCCACGGCCTGCGGCCCCTTCGCGAACAGGGCCTCGATCCGGGCCTTGGGATCCTGCGTATTGATGTCGAAACCGTTGCTGCCAAAATAGGGCGCGGTGGCGTACATGTCGCCGGATCGCCAGGTTTCCTTGTGGCCGAGGATATTCTCGGCGCGCTCCGGCCATACCGCCTGCGACGAGATCACGCGCACCAGCCGGTCCTTCCGGCCGGCGAACACCTCGCTCCAGATCGCCATCACCGCGCGAACACGATCCGCATAATAATAATCGTTGGCCTTGCTGTCCTTCTCGCCGGGATAGGCGGCCATGCCCTTGGCCGTGGCTTCCTGCGCGGCCTTGAAGATCGTGTTCCACACCTCGTTGGACAGCTCGACATAGGCCTTCCGCTCCGGCGCCAGGTGATCGCGGACATAGATGGCGAAATTCCGATAATAAGCGTCATCGGCATTCATCGGCATCGTGAACCAGGGATCGGCCTGAACCCGGTTCGCGAGATCGACCATATATTCGACGGCAATGCCCTTGCCCGTCGTCTGGTTGAAGTCGGTCGGCTTGGAGCGATCCGCCCATGTGCGGGGTTCGCCCTCGTTGGTGGCCATCCAGTCCATGAACCGGATCACCTTGAACGGCCGCGCATCCGAGATCGCGTCCGGATCGATCGTCGCATCGGGCGCCACGCCCTGCTCCCGGCAGTCGGCCTGGAGCAGGGATGCGCCATTCTCCTTGGCGGTCAGCAGCAATTTCACGCCATAGTCGCCCGGAATCTTGGGTTGCCCGGCGGAAACGATCCGGAACTTCTCGTCGCCCCCATTCTTGCGGGCGGAGAACATCGCCTGCACGCTCCAGCCGGGGCTGAGGCTGCAATCGACATCGCGATAGTGGCTGTCGCGTATCTCGGGCCGCACGGCGACGATGATCTGGGTGCCCTTGGCCATGTCTACGGGATGGCCGCCGGCATCCCGCTTGATGAGCTTGGATTCGAAATCCCAGCCATTGTTTCCGACCAGCCAGAGGCTGCCATGCGCGGCGATCAGATTGGCCGTCATCGGCGCGGGAAAGAAGGGGCCAGCCGGGGAGAGATTCATGCCGATTTCCATCGGCGGCACGATCTTGGCATCGATCGGTGCCGGGGCCGCGCCCGTCGCGGCGGCGACGGGCTCGCCAGCGCCATTTCCGCAACTGATGAGGCTTACGAGAGCCGCCAGCAGGGTGACCGTACGCAACTCGCGATGCAACATCGACTACTCCCGGAACCGCGGCCAGCCGACTAGGCTATCGGCGACGCAGCCGCAACAGACCCGGCATAAGGGCCGCAGCCGCACGCGGGCAGCCCGGCCCATGAAGATCGGGCCGCCCTCCTGATGGGAGAGCGGCCCAAAAGATCATGCGGCGGCGGCTTCCTCGGTGGGCACGGGCCGCTTTTCAAACACCTCGTCGATGATGCCGAAGTCCTTGGCCTCGTCCGCCTCGAGGAACTTGTCGCGATCCATCGCCTTCTCGATCTCCTCGATCGGCTGGCCGGTATATTTCGCGTAGAGCGAATTCAGGCGGTGGCGCATGCGCAGGATTTCGCGCGCCTGGATCTCGATGTCGGCCGCCATGCCCTGCGCGCCACCCGAAGGCTGGTGCACCATGATGCGGCTGTTGGTGGTGGCCACCCGCATGCCGGGCTCCCCCGCCGCGAGCAGGAAGCTGCCCATCGACGCCGCCTGGCCGATGCAGAGCGTGCCGACGCGCGGCCGGATATATTGCATCGTATCGTGGATCGCGAGGCCGGCGGTCACGACGCCGCCCGGGCTGTTGATGTAGAGATAGATGTCCTTCTTCGGATTCTCGGATTCGAGGAAGAGAAGCTGGGCGCAGATGAGCGAGGCCATATGGTCCTCCACTCCGCCCGTGATGAACACGATCCGCTCGCGCAGCAGGCGCGAATAGATGTCGAAGCTCCGCTCGCCGCGATTGGATTGCTCGATGACGATCGGGACGAGGCCGCCGACGATGTCGGCGTGGTCGATGGAAGCCATGGGAAATTGTGGTCCTTCTGCCCTTGGTGCCGTTCAACATCGGCGTTCCGCGTGGGCAGTTCAAGCCCGCGCGGATGGTGGATGCTCCGCAGCGGGTGCCACATGAGCCTTCACAATTCGTTTCGCCTGCGTGGCGGATGCGAATAGCCTCCGCCGGAGACGCTGCTTTCGGGGGTGCTCGTGATCATTCGCTGGTTGTCGGTCCCGCTGCTCGCCTGCCTTGCCGCCATGCCCGTGGAGGCAGCCAGCGGGGTTCCCGCCGAGGTTACGGCGCGCATCGCCGTACTGGATCGCCAATGCATCGCCGCCGGCGGCAAACCGGCGGCGCAGAGTTACATCTTCGTCCATGATTATACGGGCGACGGCATTCCCGATTATCTCATCAGCGAAGGCAATTATGGCTGCGCGGGGCGGAACGGCCTGTTCGTGAAGGATGGCACCGCCGCGATCGAGATCTTCGCCGCGCGACCCGACGGCCGCGCTGCCAGCGCCTATCGCGCCACGGTGCTCGGCTATCGCCTGCTCGATCGCACACCCACCCTCGTACAGGTGGCGAAGGCTGGCGCCGCGGCCTGCGGAGGCCAGCCACGCTGCGGCTATGATCTGGTGTGGAACCAGACGCTGGCCCGGCTGGAGGACAAGCCTGTCGGCACCGCGCCCCGCGCCACGCCCCCCGCACCACTCCCTTCCGCCGAACTGGAGCCGCCGGTCGCGGGAAGCCTGCACCCGCAGACGGAGGCGGAGGCGTTGGCCGATTGCCGGGCCGAGCAGCGCGCGGCCGGCATGAACGCCAAATATGTGGCCGAGGCCTGCACGGAGGAATGGAAGAAGCTGAATGCCAGCCTCCCGCTCGCCCGCACGATCATCGCCCTGATGAGCCAGCCGCTGGCGACGGTCCGCACCCCCGCAGGCCTCAAGACGGCACTGCCGGGCACGAAATGGGATGCTCGCCCGGAAAGGCCCCGCCCGCCCCTGACGCTGAATGATTCCGGCACGATGGGCCGGCTTCAAATCGGCTTCAGCGGCAAGGGCGCCATCGACAGCCTGGTCTTTTCCTGGGGAGAAACGGGCGCGCTTATTCCCTATGCGCTTCCGGCGGCCTTACGGTTTCTGGGCGTGAAACTGACGCTGGTGGCATGCGGCCGTGGCGGGGATGCCTATGGCGACGGCACGACGCGCAGCTTCCGCGTAGAGCAGCCCGGCGCTGCGCCATTTGGACTGGACGTGGCGGAACGGATCGCCGCGATCGGATCGCAGCAGAGCTTCTGGAGCGCCACGATCGCGCTTGGCCAGCCGGCGCCCAGCTTCGCCCGGCTCCGTGCCGCGCAAAGGAGCCGGGATCCGATCGAGGAGACACAATGGAGCCAGACCTGCCAGCCCTGACGGGCGGAAGCCCCGCCCGTCCCGGGCGGGCCGTTCGCCGCCCCGTTCACGGTATCGGGGCGAACGCCTCTCTCAGGCGATCGGCGTGTGCTGGAACGTGTCTTCGGCGGGCGGCGCGTCCGGCCCGCCAATCCTGTCGCGCACCACGTAGATGGGCCGGTGTTTCGCCTCGACCAGGATGCGCCCGACATATTCACCCAGCACGCCCAGCGACAGCAATTGCACCCCCCCCAGGAACAGCACCGCCACCATGATCGAGGCATAGCCGGCCAGATCGACACCCCACAGGATCGTGCGCCCGATCAGGTAGAGCGCATAGGCGAAGGCCACCATCGCGATCACCGCGCCGACATAGCTCCAGATGCGCAGCGGCACGGTGGAGGCCGAGGTGATCCCGTCGATCGCGAGCTTCCACAGCTTCAGATAGTTGAACTTGGTTTCGCCCACGGCGCGCTCGGCGCGATCATATTCCACCGCCGTCTGACGGAAGCCGGACCAGGCGAAGAGCCCCTTCATGAAGCGATTGCGCTCCGGCATCAGCTTGATGACCTCGATCACCTTGCGATCGAGCAGGCGGAAATCGCCCGCATGTTCGGGGATCTTGTCGTCCGAAAGCCAGTTGTGCGCGCGATAATAGAGATCGGCGGTCAGCCGCTTGGGCAGGGAATCCGTCAGGCGATTGCGGCGCACGCCATAAACCACTTCATAGCCGGTCCGCCATTTGGCGAGCATGTCGCCCAGCACTTCGGGCGGATCCTGCAGATCGACATCCATCGGCACGACGGCATCGCCACCGACGTTATCGATTCCCGCCGAAAGCGCCGCCTCCTTGCCGAAATTGCGCGAGAGCGAGATGGCGCGCACGCGCGGCTCGCGCTGGTTGGCGAGGATCAGTTCGGCGAGCGTCCGATCCTGACTGCCATCATCGATGAACAGGATTTCCCAGCTCCACTCCGGCCCCTCCTGCGGGCCGAGCGCCTCCAGGATCGGCACCACGCGGTGCACGAACGGGGCGATCGCCGCCTCCTCGTCCTTCACCGGAACGATCAGCGAAAGAATGGGGCGGCTCATCGGCGCGCACTCGCCGGCGCCTGGAGCGCGAGATAGGCGAGCCGGCGCACCTCGCGCCGCCCGCGCACCACCGTATCGAGGATCAGCCCGGTGAACAGGCAGAGGGCCGCGAGGATGGCGAGGCCGGTCACGAGGATCGCCGTCGGCAGGCGCGGCACGAGGCCGGTCTGCAGATAGGTGATGACGAGCGGCACCAGCAGGATCAGGCCCACGCCCAGGAATATCGCACCGATCAGCCCGAAGAACAGCACCGGCCGTTCGATACGGAAGAGGTTGAGGATGGTCATCAGGATCCGCCATCCATCGCGATAGGTGGAAAGCTTGGAGGTCGATCCCTCCGGCCGCGCGGAATAGCGCGTCACCACCTCGGCCACGGGCATGCGGAGTTCCAGCGCGTGGACGCTGATCTCCGTCTCGATCTCGAAGCCGGCCGAAAGGATGGGGAAGCTCTTCACGAAGCGGCGCGAGAAGACGCGATAGCCGGACAGGATATCGTTGAAGGTGCGTCCGAAGATGCGGGCCAGAATGCCGGTGAGCAGCGCATTGCCGAAACGATGCCCGCGCCGATAGGCCTCGTCCACCTCGCTCGCGCGCGCGCCCACCACCATATCCAGATTATTGTCGATCAGGCGCGCGATCATCGCGGGGGCGGCCGATGCGTCATAGGTCGCATCGCCATCCGCCATCACGTAGATGTCGGCCTCTACGTCGGCGAAGATGCGGCGCACGACATGGCCCTTGCCCTGCATCGCCTCGGTCCAGACAATCGCACCCGCAGCGCGCGCCACCTCGATCGTGCGATCGCGGCTGTTATTGTCATAGACGTAGATCGTGGCTTCCGGCAGCGCGGCGCGGAAGGCGGCCACCGTCGCCGCGATCGCGGCCTCTTCATTGTAGCAGGGCAGCACCACGGCAATGCGCGGCGACCCCGCCATCCCTTCACTCTGCATTCAATGTCCCGCGCACGATAGAGCGCCGCATAGCTTACTGTCCCCGCCCCTGCCAAACGGGATCATCGGCGGCCCCGCCTCCCATGGCCATCCGCGGGAACGAAAACGGCCGGGGCAGCGATCGCGCCACCCCGGCCGCATTTCATTCGGCCCTTCGGTTCAGGCCGAAAGGATCAGGCTTCCGCCTTCGGCTTGGCCGCGCGCTTCGGCTTGGCCGGAGCGGCCTCGCCCGCATCGGCGACGGCCTCGGCCTTGTCGGCCTTGGGCTTGGCGGCGCGCTTCGGCTTGGCCGGAGCCTCCTCGGCGACTTCGGCCGCAGGCTCGGCGGCTTCCGCCTCGGCCTTGGCCTTCTTCGGCGCGGCCTTCTTCTTGGCGGCCGGCTTCGCGTCGGCGGCATGATCGTGATCATGATCGCAATCCGGCCCGTGGACGTGGCCTTCCTCGCCATGGGCATGGTTGCAATCCGGGCCATGGACGTGCGGCTTCAGCTCGCCATCGTCGATCGCCTCGATCGCGGCTTCCAGCTCCTCGCGGCTCACGCTGCGATCGGTGACGGCGGCCTTCTCGAACAGGAAGTCGACGACCTTGTCCTCATAGAGCGGCGCGCGCAGCTGGGCGGACGCGACCGGATCCTGCTGGACGAACTCGAGGAAACGCTGGCGATCCTGCGGGGCATATTGCTGCGCGGCCTGCTGGGCCAGACGCTGCATTTCCTGCGCGGAAACCTGCACGCCATTCTGCTGGCCGATCTCCGACAGGAGCAGGCCCAGGCGCACGCGGCGCTCGGCGATCTTGCGATAATCATCGCGATCGCCTTCCATCTCGGCAAGCGCGGCGGCCGGATCTTCCTCGTGGCTCGCCTCATGCTCCAGCTGGCGCCAGATCTGCGTGAATTCGGCTTCCACCATCGACGGCGGAACATCGAAATCATGGCTGGCGGCCAGCTGATCGAGCAGCTTGCGCTTCATGTGCGTGCGGGTGAGACCGTTCAGCTCCTGCTCGATCTGGCCCTTGAAGAGACCGCGCAGCTGATCGATGCCCTCGAGGCCGAAGGTCTTGGCCCACTCGTCATCCAGCGTCGGCTCGGCCGGCACCTTCACGGCCTTGACCGTGATATCGAACGTGGCGGGCTTACCGGCGAGGCTCTTCTCGCCATATTCCTTCGGGAAGGTCACGTTGAGCGTGCGCTCCTCGCCCACCTTCGCGCCTTCCAGCTGATCCTCGAAGCCGGGGATGAGCTGGCCGGAGCCCAGCTCCACCGCCATGTCCGTGCCGGTGCCGCCCGGGAAGGCGACGCCATCAGCCGTCTTGCCGACGAAATCGATCACGACCTGATCGCCCTCGATCGCCGGATGCCCCTCGGCGGCGTCCTTGAACGACTTCTGGCTCTTGGCGAAGCGATCCAGCTGCTCGTCGATCGCGGCATCGCCCGGCTCCACGGTCAGGCGCTCGAGCGCGAGACCCTCGATCACCGGGGTCGGCACCTGCGGCAGCACTTCCAGCGCCACCTTGATCTCGACATCCTTGCCGGCCTGATAATCCTCCTCGAGGGCGACTTCCGGCTGCATCGCCGGGCGCAAGCCCTTTTCGGCGATCAGCGTCTGGATGCCTTCCTGCACCGCGGAATTCAGCGCGTCGCGCTCCAGCGCGGGGCCGTGCATCTTCTTGATGAGGTTGGCCGGAACCTTGCCCGGACGGAAGCCCGGCATCTTCACCTGCGGGGCAGCGCGCGCCACCTCCGCATCGACCTTCGCCAGGATGTCCTTGGCAGGGATGGTGAGGGTGTAGGCGCGCTTCAGGCCCTCGTTCAACGTCTCGACAGTCTGCATTTCAGTCTTTCCGCAAACGCGTAGGAATGGGGTGGCCAGATCGCGCGCGCCGGGCGGAGACTGGTGCGGGCGAAGGGACTCGAACCCCCACATCTTGCGATACTGGAACCTAAATCCAGCGCGTCTACCAGTTCCGCCACGCCCGCATGAGGCCGGTCAGGGGCGGCTCCCTATAGCAGCCTGCGCCCTGCGGCAAGCGCGGTGCGGCGGAGCCCTGCCCGCCACCCGCGCGTTCTCCCCCGAAAATGGAGAGAGACATGGCCAGCACGCCCGATCCCAACCCCGATTCCGTGCCCGCCGGGCCGGCCGATTCGCCCGAGCAGGTGACGCCCGAGACGACGCCACGCCGCGAAAGCGTGGAGGACGTTCCCGGCGGCGAAAACAGCACGGGCGGCGCGGGCTGAACGCCAGCCGCCACGGCGCAAGCCGTTCGGGCGCAACCCTCAGGCCAGCGCCTTCTTCAGCAGTTCGTTCACCACGGCGGGGTTCGCCTTGCCGCCCATCGCCTTCATCGTCTGGCCGACGAAGAAGCCGAACAGGGCCTCCTTGCCGCCCTTATACTGGGCCAGCTGGTTGGGATTTTTCGCGATCACGTCCGCGATCACCGCCTCGATCGCGCCGGTGTCGCTGGTCTGCTTCAGCCCCTCCTGCTCGACGATATCCTCAGGGCTCAGCGAACCATCGCTGCCCACGTAACGGACGAACACGTCCTTCGCGAGGCTGTTGGAAAGCGTGCCATCGCTCGTCATCGCGATGATCGAGGCGTTGGCGGCGGTGCTGAACACCCGATCGAAGCGCTCCGGCCCGAATTCGTTGGCCGCGCCGAGCGTGACCGACACGAACCAGTTGGACACGATCTTGGCCACGTCCGCCTCGCTCTTGCCGAGCCTGGCCGCCGTCGCCGCCAGCAGATCCTCGAACCGGTCCTTGGTTTCCACCTCGGCGGTGATGATCTCGGTATTGCCGGCGGAAATGCCCAGCCCATCGCGATACCGGCGGCGCTTGGCATCCGGCAGTTCCGGCAGGCTCGCCTCGCATTCGGCGAGGAAATCGTCGGCCAGTTCCAGCGGCAGCAGATCGGGATCGGGGAAGTAGCGATAATCGTGCGCGTCTTCCTTCGATCGCATCGATCGCGTCTCGTTGCGATCGGGATCGTAAAGGCGCGTTTCCTGCACGATCTTGCCGCCCGCCTCGATCACGTCGATCTGGCGGCGTGCCTCGCCCTCGATCGCGGCCATCACGAAGCGCACCGAATTGACGTTCTTCGTCTCGGTGCGCGTGCCGAAGGCATCGCCGGGCTTGCGCACGGAGACGTTCACGTCGGCGCGCATCGAGCCCTGCTCCATATTGCCGTCGCAGGAGCCCACATAGCGCAGGATCGAGCGCAGCTTGCGCAGATAGGCCCCGGCTTCCGCCGGCGATCGCATGTCCGGCCGGCTGACGATCTCCATCAGCGCGACACCCGATCGGTTGAGATCGACATAGGAGCGCGTCGGATGCTGATCGTGCATCAGCTTGCCCGCATCCTGCTCCACATGGATGCGCTCGACACCGATGCTCTTCACCTCGGCATCCGGATCCTTCTCGTCCAGGCTGATCTCGATCGCGCCCTCGCCCACCAGCGGATGGTAGAGCTGGCTGATCTGATAGCCCTGCGGCAGATCGGCATAGAAATAGTTCTTCCGATCGAAGCGCGACCATTTGTTGATCGCGGCCCCGATCGCCATGCCGGTGCGCACCGCCTGGCGGATGCATTCCCTGTTGGGCACGGGCAGCATGCCGGGCATCGCCGCATCGACCAGGCTCACCTGCGTGTTCGGCTCCGCGCCAAACGCCGTGGCGGCGCCCGAGAAAAGCTTGGCCTCGCTCGTCACCTGGGCATGGACCTCCAGCCCGATCACGACCTCCCACGGGCCGGTGGCGCCTTCGATGCGATAGGGTGTGGATGCGTCAGCCATGGATCTCTTCAACGATGGAAAATGTGGTGTTCCGGCCCGCGCACGGCAAGCCGATGCTCAAGCGCCGGCCCTTCGATAGAGCGCGACCGTCTCGCGGGCAACGCGATCCGGATCCAGCCACTCGGCGCAACGCCGATAGGCGCGATCGCCCATCTCGGCCAGCGCGCCGGGATTGTCGCGCAGGCGCAGGATGCCGGCGGCCATCGCTTCGCTGTCGCCGATCGGCACGACCAGCCCGGTCTCGCCATCGATCACCATCTCGCCATTGCCGAAACTGTCGGAAACGATCGACGGCGCGCCGATCGCCATCGATTCGGCGAGACTGTAGGGGAAATTCTCGAAGCGCGATCCGATGATCGTGAAGGCGGAGCGGAGGCGCAGTTCCGCAATCTCCTCTGCCGATCGGCGGCCGAGATAGTCGATCCGCTCGCGCGCCTCCGGGCTCAGCGTGCGCACATGATCCGCAAAATGCACGCGGCCGCCATCCGGCTGGGTCAGGCCGGGATCAGGCCCGACCATCACCAGGCGCAGGCCCGGCCGCTGCCGAAGCGCGCGCTGGAACGCCTCCACCACCACATCGGCGCCCTTGCGCGTGTCGAACCGGCCGACGCACAGCAACTGATCTGGATCCGCCCGGCCGAGCGACCAGCGCTCGGCCGGAGGCGCCACCGGGATGGGATTGGGGATCGTCTCCGCGATCGGCGGGCGCACGCGATAATGATCCAGCGTCGCCTTCAGGAGGCGCGCGGAGGGCGAGGTCAGCGCCCGGATCACCGCAAGGGAGCGCCCCTCGTCCACGATGCGCTGCTCGCTCGTCGCACGCTCCTCGTCCGTCTCCAGATCGTCCTTGCCGTAGATGTGCGGGCCGTGGAGGCGGGTGACGATCGTCGGCCCGCGCCCCATCAGATCGCGCGACCAGCCGAAGCTTTCCTCCATCTCGAGCACGTCGAGCGGAAGCCGGGCATTCACCTCGCGCAGAGTAGCGATGAAAGGGCCGGGCGAGATGCGCCGGCTCCTGCGTGCACGATCCAGCCGCCCCCGCAGCGAGGCGAGACCGGAGCGGACCAGCCCCTCCGGAGCGCGCTTGTGCGGCTCGCCCCGCTCGTCCTCATAATCGAAAGCGGTGAGGATGGAGACCTGATGCCCCTGGGCGCGCAGCGCATCGCGCATGATGCGGGTGTAGGTCACGATCCCGTTGGCGATTCCGCTCGCCGGTATGGCGGGCGCGAGCAGGCCGATATGCAGCGGCCGATCCGGTTCCCCACGCCTCACAGCCATGGCAGAAGCCAATGCGCGGCGAGATTGACGACGACGCCCCCGGCCACGCCCGCCAGCAGCACGGCGAAGGCCAGCCCCTCGCGCGGGGCATCGAGCAGGGACAGGCGGCGCATCACGACGAAATAATAAACGAGGGGCGGCACCTCGATCACCGCCAGCGCCCCGACGAGCCCGATCGGCCCGAACAGGAGCAGACCGGCGACACCGCCCAGCACCAGCCAGCCGGCGCGCGCCAGATTGGCGATCAGGGTGGTGCGCGTATGGCCGGTCGCCACCAGCATCTCGTTGGCGGATCGCGTCAGCATCGAAAGCGCGGTGGCGATCGCCAGCAGCTGGAGGAACGGCCCTGCCCCCACATAACGCGGATCATAGAGCAGGCGGATCAGCATCGGCGCACCGCCGATCAGCCCGCCCGCGCCGAACAGATACAGATAGAACATCGGCCCGCGCAGTTCGTAGAACCGCCTTTTCACGCTCGCCGGCTCGTTTCGCCCCGCCTCCGCCATCGCCGGATAGACGACGCGGCTGGTATAGAGGCCGACGATCGCGATCGGCGCGATCGCGAGATTGGCGGCGATCGCATAGACGCCGAATTCGGAAAGCGTGAACAGCCGCGCGAGCACAAGCTTGTCGACCTGGCTCATCAGCAGCGTGAGCATGCTGGAAGCCGCGATGATCCGCGAAAAGCGCCACAGATCGCCCGAAAGCGCGCGATCGATCCGGAAGCGCCGCCGCGAATCCGGAAATACCAGATAGCTCGCGGTGGTGCGCAGCAGGCTATAGGCCAGCATCGAGATGATGAGTGCCCAGGCGTTGCGCAGCAGCCACGCCGCGATCACGCCGGTCACCAGCTGGGCCAGGAACGCCACCGTATCCACGATCGAGAGGCGCCGCACGAGATTGCGCCGCAATGCCGTGAGCAGGGTGAGCGACATCGCCCCGTCTATGACGAGCGTCAGCGAGACGACCGCCATCAGCGGCGCCATTTCCGGCTTGTCGAGGATCATCGCGAGCGGCCACGCGAGCGCGGCTGCGAACGCGCCGTTCAGCAGGCCCCGCAGCATGTGGATGCTCCAGATCGCATCCAGGAATTCCGGTTCGTCCCCACGCTCGTGGCGAACGATATAGGACTGGAAGCCGGCATCCGTGATCATGCTGATCGCGAAGAAGATCGATCCGATGATCCCCACCAGGCCGAAATCGCGCGGCGCCAGCAGCCGGGTGAGCAGCATCGTATTGCCGATGCGCAGGATATTGATCGCCGCCGTGCTGACGACCACGGTGGCCGTCGGGCCGGTCAGCCGCTCCCGCGAGAAGATCCCGCGGAGGCGGCGGCCCAGCGCCGATCCGGTGGCGGAATCGGCTGCTACCACCACCGCTCCGGCTGCGCCGCGAAGCCCGCGCGCTGCTCGATGGCGAGGCCCGCATCCAGCACGCTTTGCTCATCCAGCGGGCGGCCGATGATCTGCAGCCCCAGCGGCAGCCCCCGGGAATCCAGACCCGCCGGCACGGACATGGCGGGAAGGCCCGCCAGGCTCGCCGGCACGGTAAACACGTCGTTGAGATACATGGAGAGCGGATCGGCCGTCTTCTCGCCCAGCGCGAAGGCGGCCGAGGGCGCGGTCGGCGTCAGCAGCAGATCGCACTGTTCGAACGCCTGTTCGAAATCGCGCGCGATCAGCGCCCGCACGCGCTGGGCCTTCGTGTAATAGGCATCGTAGAAGCCGGCCGAGAGCACATAGGTGCCGATCAGGATGCGCCGCTTCACTTCCGCGCCGAATCCGTCCGCGCGCGTCGCCGCATACATGTCCTGCAGGTTCGCGCCTTCGGGCAGATCACGCAGGCCATAACGCACGCCATCATAGCGGGCGAGGTTGGACGATGCCTCTGCCGGCGCGATGATATAATAGGTCGCCAGCGCATAGCGCGTGTGCGGCAGGGAGACGCTCACCACCTCGGCGCCCGCATCCTTGACCAGTGCGATGCCCTTTTCCCACAGCGCCTCGATCTCGGCCGGCATGCCATCGACCCGATATTCCTTGGGAATACCGATCTTCTTGCCCTTGAGATCGCTCGATAAAAGCGCTTCCCAATTCGGCACGGGCAAGTCGAGCGAAGTCGCATCCTTCGCATCGAAGCCGCTCATCGCCTCCAGCAGGATCGCGCAGTCGCGCACGTCGCGCGCCATCGGGCCGGCCTGATCGAGGGAGGAGGCGAACGCCACGATGCCCCAGCGCGAGCAGCGCCCGTAGGTGGGCTTGATGCCCGAAATGCCGGTGAAGGCGGCGGGCTGGCGGATCGATCCGCCCGTATCCGTGCCTGTCGCCGCCGGAACGATCCGCGCGGCGATCGCGGCGGACGAGCCTCCCGAGGAGCCGCCCGGCGCCAGCGGCGCATTGCCGCCGTCATTGCGCCGCCAGGGCGAAACAACGTTGCCGAAATAGCTGGTTTCGTTGGAGGAACCCATCGCGAACTGATCGAGATTGAGCTTGCCGAGCATGCCGGCGCCCGCATCGAACAGCCTGGCCGCGACAGTCGCGTCATAGGGCGGCACGAAGCCTTCCAGCATGTGGCTGGCGGCGGTCGTCTGGTAGCCGGCGGTGGCGAACAGATCTTTCATGCCGATCGGCACGCCCGAAAGCGGCTTCAGCGTTCCTGCGGCGCGGGCCTTGTCGGCGGCGTCGGCGGCGGCCAGCGCATGATCGGGCGTCTCCACGATGAAGGCGTTGAGCACGCGCGCCTCGGAGACCGCCGCATTGAAGGCTTCCGCCACCTCGCGCGCCGAAAAGGCGCCGTCGCGCACGCCATCGCGAATGGCGGCGACGGTCAGATCGGTGAGGGCAGCCATTATTCGATCACCTTGGGCACGGCGAAGAAGCCATGTTCGGCCTGCGGCGCATTCTGGAGAACCTTGTCGCGAATGCCACCGTCCGTCACCTTGTCGTCGCGCAGGCGCAGATGGTTCGGGATCACGGCGGCGAGCGGCTCGATGCCGCTCGTGTCGACCTCGCCCAGTTGCTCGATCCAGCCGAGGATATTGTTCAATTCGGGCACCATCGCCTCCACCTCGGTCTCGGTGGCGGCGATACGGGCGAGGCTCGCAATCTTGCGAACGGTGGCGGCATCTACGGACATGGAGGCGCGGCTAGCATCGGCCACCGCCCGCGACAAGGCGATGCGTGGACGCGAACCCCGCCGCCGATTACAGCAGCCGCGAAATCCCGCTCGCCGGGGGCCTGCCGAGACACCACCCCGCTTCCGATCGCGAAGCGGGGGCCGCCCCGTCGACAGGCCCCCGGCGAGCGGCGCTTCGTTCGAGGATGCACGCCCTGCTTGCCCGCAAATTCCTTTATGTGATCGCCGCGATCATCCTGCTGATCCTCGCCCTCGGCATCAGCTGGGCCGTGTTCCAGGATCGCTTCATCCGCTGGACGTTCGTGCCATCCGCCGATTTCGCGGGGAACGAGGCCGGCCCCGCCCCCGATTATGCGAAGGTCACCGCCTGGGTCGCCCGCCCCGATCTGTCACTCGATCCCTCACGCTACACGCCGCCGGGCTTCACCGCCGCCGCTTATCCCCGCGCGGCGATCTTCTACATCCCGCCCACCACCTATCTCAGCAAGGCGCGCTGGAACGGCCCGGTCACCGATCCGGAGGCGAAGGCCCGCACGATCCTGTTCGCGAAAAGCCAGGCCAGCGCCTTCAATGGCATCGGCCCCGTCTGGGCTCCTTATTACCGGCAGGCGACTTTGGGCGCCTTCCTCGTCGCTGGCGATCCCCGCGCCGCGAAAGCGATGGATCTGGCCTATGCCGACGTCGCCCGCGCCTTCGATGTCTTCGTCGCCGCCCAACCGCTCGACCGGCCGATCATCCTCGCCGGCCACAGCCAGGGCTCGCTCCACCTGCTCCGCCTGCTGCGGGAGAAGGTGCGCGGTACGGAGCTCCGCTCGCGCGTCGTGGCGGCCTATGCGATCGGCTGGCCGATCTCCAGCACGGCCGATCTGCCGGCTTTGAGCCTGCCCGCCTGCAAGACCCCCGACAGCCACACCTGCCTCGTCTCGTGGCAGAGCTTCGCGGAGCCTACCGAGCCGCGCCTGATCGCCGCTTATTTCGATGCCACCACCGGCTATGCCGGCCTGCCCCGCAAGGGCACGACGATGCTCTGCTCCAATCCCCTGACCGGCATTCCGGGCGGATCGGCGCCCGCCTCCGCCAATCGCGGCGCGCTGGTGCCGAATGCGGACTATTCCACGGCCGATCTGAAGAAAGGCCTGGTCGGCGCAGCCTGCACGCCCGAGGGCATCCTCTCGATCGGCGCCCCGCCCGAAGGCTTCGGGGGCTATGTGCTGCCGGGCAACAATTATCACGTCTTCGATTATGCCCTGTTCTGGGCGAATCTCCGTGCGGATGCCGAACGCCGCACCGCCACGATGCCCGTTCCATGATCGCCACCAAAGCCCTCGATTTTCGCGACGCGCTCCCGGAAGGCGGTCGCCTCGCCGGGCTGGACGTCGGCACCAGAACAATCGGTGTCGCCTTCTGCGATGCGGGCTGGCATATCGCGAGCCCGGCCGAAACGATCCGCCGCGCCAAATTCTCGGTGGACAAGGCGATCCTGCGACAGCTGCTCGTACAGCAAAGCGCACGCGGCCTCGTCGTCGGCCTGCCCCTCAATCTCGACGGCACCGATAGCCCGCGCACCCAGTCCGTCCGCGCTTTCTGCCGCAACATAGACGATCTCGGCCTGCCTATCCTGCTGTGGGACGAGCGCTGGTCCACCGCTGCCGTGACACGCACGTTGCTGGAAGCGGATGCCAGCCGTGCGCGCCGCCGCGAGCTGGTCGACAAGCTGGCCGCCGCCTACATCCTTCAGGGCGCGATCGATGCGATCGCCGGCATCGGCTGACGCCGGAGCCACGACGCGCCGGCTCACATCGAACTTGAGCAAAGGCACCACCCCCGATAGGAGCGGCGACGATGTCTTCCGCCCCGCCCCGCTCCAGAGACGAGAGGTTGGGGGTTCATCCGTTCCCCCATCGCCACCTGCTCGGTATCGCCGGCCTCGCGCCGCACGAAATCCTCTTCCTGCTCGACGAGGCCGAACAGTGGATCGCGCTCAACCGCTCCACCGAAAAGCGTGACGACCGTCTCCACGGTCTCACCCAGATCAACGCCTTCTTCGAAAACAGCACGCGCACGCTGCTGAGCTTCGAGATCGCCGGCAAGCGGCTGGGCATGGACGTGGTCAACATGGCCGTCGCCCAGTCGAGCGTGAAGAAGGGCGAGACGCTGATCGATACCGCGATCACGCTGAACGCCATGCGGCCGGACGTGATCGTGATCCGCCACGAATCGTCGGGCGCGGTACGGCTGATCGCGGACAAGGTGGACTGCCCCGTCCTCAATGCCGGCGATGGCCGGCACGAACATCCCACACAGGCCCTGCTCGATGCGCTCACGATCCGCCGTCGCAAGGGCCGCATCGCCGGGCTCACCGTCGCGATCTGCGGCGATGTGCTGCACAGCCGCGTCGCGCGATCGAACATCCTCGCGCTTGGCACACTGGGCGCGGACGTGCGCGTCGTCGGCCCGCCCACACTTTTGCCTGCCCATGTCGAACGGATGGGCGTCACCCGCTTTACCGATTTCGATGCCGGGCTGGAAGGCGCGGACGTGGTGATGATGCTCCGCCTCCAGAGCGAGCGGATGGACGGCGCCTTCGTCCCCTCCCCCCGCGAATATCACGCGCTCTATGGCCTCACCGCCGAGCGCCTCGCCCGCGCGGCCCCCGACGCGCTCGTCATGCACCCCGGCCCGATGAATCGCGGCGTGGAAATCGCCAGCGACGTGGCGGACGATCTCAACCGGTCCGCCATTCCCGAGCAGGTGGAAATGGGCGTGGCGCTGCGTATGGCCTGCCTCGACGTGCTCACGCGCGGCCGGCGCGGCGTGGAGGGCTGGGCATGATGCTGGCGCTCCTCAACGGCCATGTCGTGACGCCCGATGGCGTGATCGAGGGCGGCGTGCTGGCCGAAGGCGGCCGCATCGTGGCGGTCGGCGGATTCGACGTGCCAGCCGGCGCGAAGCGCATCGACGTCAGCGGCAAGACGATCGCGCCCGGCATCGTCGATGTCGGCGTGTTCGCGATAGACATGCCCGCCTTCGTCGCGGGGGGCATCACGCGCGCCCTGCTGATGCCCGATCAATCGCCGCCGCTGGATACGGTGGCGCTCATCCAGCGCGCGGCGGCCGCCGGCAAGCCGCACGTCTGGATCCATCCGCTCGCCGCGGCCACCAAGGGCCTCAAGGGTGGCGACCTGGCCGAGATCGGCCTGATGGTGCGTGGCGGCGCGACCGGCGTTGCGACGGGGCGCGAATGGATCGCCGATTCCGCCGTCATGCTCCGCCTGCTCGGCTATGCGGGCGCGCTCGGCCTCGTCACCATCAGCCATCCCGAGGATGGAGGGCTGGTGCGCGGCACCGTGGCCACGGAAAGTGAATCCGCCACCCGCATGGGCCTTCCTGCCGCCCCCGCCGAAGCGGAGGCGCTCGCCGTACAACGCGATCTGCTGCTGGCCGAGATCAGCGGCGCGCCGATCCATTTCCGCCAGGTGACGACCGCGCGCGCGCTCGATCTGATCCGGGCCGCCAAGCGCCGTGGCATCCCCGTCACCTGCGGGATCACGCCTGCGCACTTCCTGCTTTCCGATGTGGCGATGGGCGATTTCCGGACCTTCTCGCGCCTGTCCCCCCCGTTGCGGGAGGAAGCCGATCGGCTCGCCTGCATCGCCGCCCTGGCGGACGGCACGATCGACCTGATCTGCTCCGGTCATGATCCGCGCGGCCCGGAAGCCAAGCGCCTGCCTTTCTCCGATGCCGAGCCCGGCATGGCCGGCGCCGAGACCCTGTTGGCCTTGTCGCTGGCGCTGGTGCGCGACGGCATGGTTTCGATCGAGCGCCTGTTCCAGTTGCTCTCCACCACGCCGGCACAGCGCTTCGGCCTGCCGGCGGGCGCGATCCAGCCGGGCGCGGAGGCGGACCTTCTCGTGGTGGACGCGCATGCCCCGTGGCGCATCAATTCGGAAAAGCTGGTCGCCAGCGCGGGCAACACGCCCTTCGACGGCCTGCCCGTGGAAGGGCGCGTCGTGACGACGATCAAGGGCGGGGTGATCCTGGGATGAAAGCGCGCGCCGCCTGTGCCGCCCTGCTGCTGACGCTGGCCACGCCCGCATTCGCGCAGACGATCGGGGAGATCCAGACGAAGGCGGCTGCCGGCGATCGGGATTCGCAATTCCTGCTGGGTGAGGCCTATCGCACCGGCCAGGGCGTGACGCCTGATCGCGATCAGGCGATCGCCTGGTTCCGCAAGGCCGCCTCGCTGGGCGATCTGCGCGCGGCGGATGCGCTGGGGCTGCTGCTGTTCACCAAGGGCGATCGCAAGGAATCCATTCCGCTGCTGGAAGCGGCCGAGACGCGGCAGGACGCACGCGCCCTGTATCTGCTCGCCACCGCGCGCTTCAATGGCGATGGCGTGCCGAAGGACCTGCCCCGCTCCTATGCGGAAATGCGCGCCTCCGCCGACAGGGGGCTTCCGCAGGCGATCCGCAGCCTCCAGCTGATGGAGCCCTATGTCACCGATCAGGATCGGGCCGCCTCGGCGGCGATCCGCCCTGGCCAGCCTGTTCCCCCGACACCCCCGGCCGCCGCCCCTGCGGCACAACCCGGTGTGCCCGCGACCACGGCGGCCCTGCCCCCCCGTGCGGCCCCGACGCCGATCCAGACGATCGAGCTGCCTCCTTCGCAACCTTCGAGCGCCGCGCCACTCCTGCCGCCCCGCCCGGAGCCGCAGCCCGCGCCCGCCACGAGCCCCGCTTCCCTAGCGCCCCCCCCCCCCGTCGCGCCTCCGCCCGCCGCCCCGGCCGCGAAGCCCCCGGTCGCAAAGTCGCCAGTCGAGACGGCCCCGCTGCGTCCGGCACCGGCGCCCCCTCCCGCCTCCGGTAAATGGCGGGTGCAACTGGGCGCGATCGCGACGCAGGAGAAAGCCGAGGAGCATTGGCGCCTGCTCGTGAAGAAGCTGCCCCGCCTCGCCAGCCTCCCCCACGTTACCGCGCAGGCCGGCGCGATCTGGCGGCTTCAGGCCAGCGGCCTTTCCAGCCGCGCCGACGCGCAGGATCTGTGCAAGGCGGTCATCGCCAAAGGCGGGGACTGCATCGCCCTGAATCCGGCGCCATGAAAACGGGCGGGATCGGCAGGCGCGAACTGCTGGGCGGTGCGCTCGGCGGCGCCGCCCTGTCGCTCCTGCCCGCAGGCGCCTTCGCCGCCGAGATCGACACCAGCGATCTCGCGAGCATGACGGGCGACGTGAAGCCGATCGACGCCGCCGAACGCGCCGCCCGCCTCGAACGCGCCCAGCGCCTGATGCACGAAAACGGCATCGCCGCCATGCTGATCGAGCCCGGCGCGAGCCTTGTCTATTTCACGGGCATCGAATGGTGGCTGAGCGAGCGGCTGACCGCCGCCATCCTGCCGGCCAGGGGGGAGGCGATCATCGTCACGCCCTTCTTCGAAGAACCTTCCGTGCGCCAGTCGCTTGCCATTCCGGCCGATGTGCGGACGTGGAACGAGGATGAGGATCCGATCGCCCGGATCGCGCAGGCCCTGCGTGATCGGGGCCTTGCGACAGGCCGGATCGGGATCGAGGAGCGCGTGCGATTCTTCGCCAGCGACGGCCTGGCCCATGCGCTGCCGCAGGCGAAACTCGTCTCGGCCAACCCGGTCGTGCGCGGTTGCCGGATGCGCAAGACGGCCGCCGAGATCGCGCTGATGCAGAAGGCCAGCGATATCACGATCGCCGCCTATCGCTGGACGGCGCCCCGCATCCGCGAGGGCATGACGCCCCACGACATCGGCGCGCTGATGGATGCCGCCACGCGCAAGCTGGGCGGCGTCACCGAATTCAACCTGATCCTGCTGGGCGAGGCGGCCGCCTATCCGCACGGCTCCTCGAAGCCCCAGCGCGTGCGCGAGGGCGAGATCGTACTGATGGACTGCGGCTGCACGGTGGAGGGCTATCAATCGGATATCTCGCGCAGCTTCGTTCCCGGCCGCGCGCCGGACGAGGTGCGCCGCGTGTGGGAAACGGTGGCGCAGGGGCAGCGTATCGCCTTCGCCGCGGCGAAGCCCGGCACGCCCGCAGGCGCGATCGACGATGCCGTGCGCGCTTATTACGAACGCCAGGGCTATGGCCCCGGCTATCGGCTACCCGGCCTTTCGCACCGCACCGGCCACGGCATCGGGCTGGACGGGCACGAGCCGGTCAATCTCGTCCATGGCGAAACCACGCCGCTGGCCCCGGGCATGTGCTTTTCCAACGAGCCCGGCCTCTATCTTCCCGGCAAGTTCGGCGTCCGGCTGGAGGATTGCTTCCACATGACGGAATCCGGCCCGAAATGGTTCTCGGAACCCCCGCCCTCGCTCGACAAGCCATTCGGCTGAGCCCGGCCCGGGCGGACCGGGGGGCAGACAATCGCGTGCGGCGCCGTGGCGAATTTGGATGGCTTCCTCTTCGTCCACCTTCCTGGCCCCGACGACTGGAGGTTACGGTGATTTTCGCCGCAATTGCGGTCGTTCGCGGACAGTGGCAGCTTCGCTAGATGCGGACCATCAGTTTGGTTAGCCTTTGCTTCATGATCTTGGTCACAGGAGCGTCAGCTCAACCGCCGAAAACAACCTTGCCACGGTGGGCGACTGTTATTCCGACGGCGTTTCGCGGCTCTTGGGATGAGCAGATTGCTGATGGGTGCTCGGATCGAGAGGCTCGATATGCGCTTGATGCGAAAAGCCTCAACGAATTCGAGGTATGGTGGCACGTCAAACGAGTGCAAATCATCAATGATCGTTCGATCGCAATAGACGCCGTACTCGATAAGCAGTTTGGCCGGCCGGAGCATTTCACTTGGCGGTTCGAGATAGTGCCGGGTGGCCTGAGGCATCCGGGCGGCGACGGCACGGTATTTCGGCGTTGTCTCCACCCACTCGTGTTTGGGAAGTAGGCTTCTGCTTACGCCCCATTTACTGACGTTCTACCAAGGGTTTTAAAAGTCGGCGGCGCGGCTCAGCGAGCTGAACTCGTTCCAGCTTGGCCCCTCACCGCATCCCCCTTCCTTGCAATGCAGATGCTCAATCATCATTGCCCGCGTCCGAATTATTTCATTACAGGGCGCAACACTTTCCGGACGAAAAATGGTAATCGGCCTCGGCAGCACCATTTCACCGACAATTTGTAAGTTACGACGCAAATTTTTCCAAGATATTGCGTTGCCGTTCCACAACGGCTTTCCACTTATTTTTAGGCCTACAGTATTCCACCCCGGCACCGACACAACGCTATTCTCTTGTCGTTCCCAGCTCTTTGGGGTCGGCGGGCAAAATGCAGACGCTGCAGCCAGCAACAAAAAGATCATGCTTTCACATAAGGTATTGGCGCATGGATGTCATTACTCCGTCCGCTTTCCACCAGAAGCCGCTACTCCGAAGCCTTGCCCCGCAAATCTCAAGCCGCCCGCTTATCCGGCCGGTCCCGTGTCGCCGCCGCGCGGCGCAGGATGCGGGAGACCTGGTCGATCGAATAGGGCTTGTGGATCAGCTCGAAGCCGTCCGTGCCGCCCGCCGCCAGCACATGGCTGTAGCCGCTCGCCAGCACCACCGGCAGCCCGCCGTGGATCCGCCGTATCTCCTTGCCCATTTCGATGCCCGTCATCCCCGGCATCACGACATCGGAAAAAACCACGTCGAAGCGTTCGGCATCGTTGGCGATCTCGCGCAGCCCCTCGACACCGTTGATCGCCAGTACGGTGCGGAAACCCAGCTGATCCAGCACATCCACCGTGCTGGCCGCCACCTCGGCATTGTCCTCCACCACCAACACGCACGGCGTGGTATCGGCATGCTCGGGTTCATCCGTCGCGATCAGCGGCTCCGCCAGCGCCGGCGTCTCCACCTGCGGCAGATAGAGGGTGAAGCGGCTGCCCGCGCCCACTTCGCTTTCCACCTGTATCTCGCCGCCGGACTGGCGCGCGAAGCCGAACACCTGCGAGAGGCCGAGCCCCGTGCCCTTGCCGACTTCCTTGGTGGTGTAGAAGGGCTCGAAGATCCGCTCGCGATCGGCGGGCGCGATGCCGCTGCCCGTATCCGTGATGCTGATCGCCACGAACGCCCCCGTCACCGCCGGGCGCTCGCGGATGGCCGGGATCATGTCCGTCGCGCGGATCGCGATCGTCAGATGCCCTTCGCCCTCCATCGCATCCCGCGCATTCACGGCCATGTTGACGAGCGCGGTATCGAACTGGTTCGTGTCCGCATTCACGCACAGCGCGTCATCCGTGAAATCGCGCGTGATCGAAACGCGCGCGCCCACCAGCGTCTGCATCATCTCGCTCATCTTGTGGATGTTGGCATTCGCGTCGAACGTCTCGGGCTTCAGCGTCTGCCGGCGCGCGAAGGCCAGCAGCTGCTGCGTCAGCTTCGCCGCACGGCCCACCGCCTCGTCGATCGCGCCGACATAGCGCGCGCGCCTTTCCTCCTTCGGGCTTGGCAGCTTGAGCATCTCCACCGCCGATTTCACGATGGTCAGGAGATTGTTGAAATCATGCGCGACGCCGCCCGTCAGCTGGCCCACGGCCTCCATCTTCTGCGACTGGCGCAGCGCATCCTCCGCCGAATGCAGCGCCGCCTCGGCCCTCAGCCGATCGCTGATATCCTTGGCATGATGGAAGGCGCCGATGATCGTTCCGCTCGCATCGCGCAGCGGCGCATAATAGATGTCCCAATAGGGCTTGAAGAGATCCGGATCGCCAAATTCCTCGGTGACGTTGAATATCTCTCCCGCCAGCGCACGCGACATGAAACCGCGGATCACGGGCCGCTGCTCCGGCAGGAAGAGATCCGGAAAGACATCCCCGATCTGAACCCGATAATGATAGATACGGAAGAATTCGTCGCTGTGCGCGCGATTGAAAGCGATCATCCGAAATTCGTGGTCGAATGCGCAGATCGGCGATGCATCCGATTGACCGATCACTTCCCAGAGATTCGAAGTTTCGTCCGACATCGCGATCCTCCCGCTCCGGACGTAGCACAGGCCAGACCACATCCAACATAAAAGTTAATGTTAACAAACTATTATATGATATCCTTCCATCTAATCGGCAAAATCACACTGGATGGATTTGCCCAAGGGTGAACATCGCCCGCTTTTGTTGCGGAGATCTTTCCATCCGAAAGGTTGATCGCGATACCCCCCGTCGCGTGCAGCGCGGGCGCGTCCAGCTTCAGCCAGCGCGGCGCGCAGCCGCGCGGGAGGCGGCGATCGGCGACGACGATGTCGGCCCATGCGCAGACCGCCGTCAGGCGTGTCCAATCCAGCCGATAGCGGCTGCGCAGGGCGAGCAACCGCCATGTCCGCGCGCCACGCGCGATGGCGATCAGGCAGGCATCCTCGCTGCACCGCGCACCCGGCATCGCATCCAGATCCAGCGCCTCGCCGTCAACGCCCATGCCCGTCGCCAGCACGTCGCGCACATAATCGCCGGCGCGCGATCGCAGCAGGTGAATCCTTCCGTCTCGCGCCCGGATGGCGAGGTGGCGGCCGTCATTCGTCACCAGCAGATCCGGCGCCGGCGTCAGCATGGCCCAGATCGCGCCGACGCCGATCGGCAGCAGGCCCAGCCGGCGGGTCGGCGTGCGCCACAGCAGCAGCCACAATCCGCCGGCGACCATGGCCACGAAGGCACCGAGCGGCATCGAGGGCAGCGCGGAAACCGCGCCCGGCAGCGCCGACACCGTGCGCGCCAGCCACAGCAACAGGGCGAGCCCCCGGCCCGCCACCCACCAGAGGGGGCCGCCGGCACCGGCCAGATCCAGCAGCAGCGCCATCGCCTCCGCCGGCATGATGACGAAGGTGGTCAGCGGGATCGCGATGATGTTGGCAAAGGCGCCGTACAGGCCGGCCTTGTGAAAATGATAGAGGCCGATCGGGGCCAGCGCGGCTTCCACGACGATGCCCGTCAGCAGCAGCGAGCCGATCTCGCGAGCCATCCGGCGTGGCCAGCTTTCGTCGCGCCTGAGCGTGAACGCGCGGACCAACGGATGATCGTGCAGCGCCACGATCGCGGTGACGGCGGCAAAGCTCAACTGGAAGCTCGGCCCGACGAGCGCCTCCGGCCGGAACAGCAGCACCACCAGCGCGCCGACCGCCACGAGCCGCAGCGTCATCGCCTCCCGCCCGATCGCGAGGCCCGCGAGCACGATCAGGGCCGCCACGCAGGAACGCACCGTCGGCACCTCCGCGCCCGAAAGCAGGGTATAGCCTATCCCGGCCAAAGCGCCCGCGCCCGCCGCGATCAGGTGCAGAGGCCAGCGCAGCGCCAGCCGCTCGCTGAACGCGAGCAGCTTCAGGGTGAGGAACATCGTCGCCCCGATCGCCGCCGCCACATGCAGGCCGCTGATCGAAAGCAGATGGGCAAGGCCCGAGCGGCGCATCGCATCCGCATCCCCCTGCGCGATCGCACCAACATCGCCGGTGACGAAAGCCGCCGCGACGCCGCCGATGCTTCCTTCCAGCCGATCCTGGATATGGCGGGTCAGCGCCGCGCGCTTCGTCGCCAGCCAGCGCCGGAACCCGCCACGCTCCGGCGGGGCCACGATCGCCACCGGCCCCAATGCCTTGCCCGTCGCGCCGATCCGCCGGAACCAGGCGACCCGCGCGAAATCATAGGCCCCCGGCACCGCCGCTTCGGGCGGAGGCACAAGCCGCGCCCGCATCGCGATGCGGGCTCCGGGATCCAGCGCCGGAGGCGCCTCGGCATCGTCGATCGACACCCGCACCCGCGGTGGCAATCCCGCCCCCGCATCCGGCGAGACGAGCAGCCTCACCTGCCCGCGTGCCGGCAACCGATCCGCCTCGATCATCGTACCGGACAGCGCCACCACCTGGGGCCGCGCCAGCACGGGCGCCGCCACCTCCATGCTGCGCGTCCAGGCCAGCCCGATGCCCAGCATCGCGACGAGCGCACTCCAGCCGATCGACCGCGCCAGCCGCCCGCCCCGCCCGATGGCGAGCGCCGCCGCACCCGCGCCTCCGAACAGCGCCGCCGCCGCCAGCCACATCCAGGGCGCTCCCAGCGCGAAATACAGGCCGATGCCCAGGCCCAGCGCCACCGGCAGCCACAGGCCAACCTGATCCCGCTCCGCCTCCAGCCACCGCTCGGCCGCCGCGCGCCAGCGCGCCGGATGCGGATCGCCAGAAGACGCGACCGCCCATTCTGCTTCCGCGCCCATTTCCCCCTCCGCCCCATTTGCCCCCGGGGAGCGTCATGCTAGGGGGCCCCACCCCTAGACCCGCAGACCGGGTCCAGCTTGTAAGAGGCATTCGTTGAGCGCAAGCGCACCCGAAGCGACGGGCACGGCGGTCGTAACCCGCTTCGCCCCCTCGCCGACCGGCTATCTCCATATCGGCGGAGCGCGCACCGCGCTCTTCAACTGGTTGTTCGCCCGCCACCATGGCGGCAAGTTCCTGCTGCGGATCGAGGATACCGACCGCGCCCGCTCCACCGAGCCCGCGATCGAGGCGATCCTTGACGGGATGCGCTGGCTCCAGCTCGATTGGGACGGCCAGGAAGTCTATCAATTCGCCCGCATGGCGCGCCACGCCGAGGTCGCGCAGGCGATGCTGGACGGCGGCAGCGCCTATCGCTGCTGGATGACGCAGGAGGAGTTGACCGCCCAGCGCGAGGCCGCGCAGGCCGCCAAGCGCCCCTTCAAGGTGGACAGCCCGTGGCGCGATCGTACCGATGGGCCGATCGACCAGCCCTTCGTGGTCCGGATCAAGGCGGATCGCGGTGGCGAGACGACCATCCACGACAAGGTGCAGGGCAGCGTCACCGTCGCGAACGACGTGCTGGACGACATGATCCTGCTCCGTTCGGACGGCACGCCGACCTATATGCTGGCCGTCGTCGTCGACGATCACGACATGGGCGTCACCCACATCATCCGGGGCGACGATCATCTCAACAATGCCTTCCGCCAGCTCGGCATCATCCGCGCGATGAACTGGGCGGAGCCGACCTACGCGCATATCCCGCTGATCCACGGCGCGGACGGCGCCAAGCTTTCCAAGCGGCACGGTGCGCTGGGCGTGGATGCCTATCGTGACGAACTGGGCCTGCTGCCGGAGGCGGTGAACAACTATCTGCTGCGCCTGGGCTGGGGCCATGGCGACGAGGAGATCATCGCGCGTGATCGCGCCGTCGAACTGTTCGATCTGGCCGGAGTCGGCCGCAGCGCTTCGCGCTTCGATCTGAAGAAGCTCGAGAACCTCAACGGCCATTATCTGCGCGAGGCGGATGATGCGCGCCTGGCCGATCTCGTGGCGGCCCGAATGGGCCTAAAGAACGACTCGGAAAAGCGCGATCTGCTGCACCGCGCCATGGCTTCGCTGAAGCCAAGAGCCAAGAATCTCAATGATTTGACAGAGAGCGCACAATTCCTTTTCCGCACTCGCCCGCTGGACGTGGACGAAGCCGCCGGCAAGCTGCTAGATGGCGACGCGCGTCGTCTGCTGGCGCGTGCCCGGGATGCGCTCGCGGCGGTTGACGACTGGAGCATCGCGATGCTCGAAGCCGCCGTCCGTCAGGTCGCGGAAGAGGAAGGACTTGGCCTCGGCAAGCTCGCGCAGCCGCTGCGTGCAGCCTTGACCGGCCGGACGACTTCGCCGGGGATCTTTGATGTCCTCGTCCTCATCGGGCGCGAGGAAAGTCTGGCCCGTCTGGGCGACCAGATCGATCGGCCGGCATAGATTTGAAGGAGAATATCGGCATGGGCGACACGAGCACGATCGGCCTTGGAGGCAAGAGCTTCGATTATCCGGTACGCTCGGGCAGTACGGGGCCCGATGTCGTCGATATCCGCAAATTCTATGCCGATACAGGCGCCTTCACCTACGATCCCGGCTTCACTTCCACCGCGAGCTGCGAATCGAAGATCACCTATATCGATGGCGATGCCGGCATCCTGCTGCACCGTGGCTATCCGATCGATCAGCTGGCCGAAAAGTCGAGCTTCATGGAGGTTTCCTACCTCCTCCTGAACGGCGAGCTGCCGACGAAGGACGAGCTGACCAACTTCACCTACACGATCAACCGCCACACGATGGTGCACGAGCAGATCGCGACCTTCTTCCGCGGTTTCCGTCGCGATGCGCATCCGATGGCGATCATGTGCGGCGTCGTGGGCGCGCTCTCCGCTTTCTATCACGATTCGACGGACATCGCCGATCCCGAACAGCGCAAGATCGCCAGCCACCGGCTGATCGCGAAGATCCCGACGCTGGCGGCGATGGCCTACAAATATTCGGTCGGCCAGCCCTTCCTCTATCCGGACAACAAGCTGAGCTACGCGGGCAATTTCCTGCGCATGACGTTCGGTGTGCCGGCCGAGGAATATGTGATCGATCCGGTCATCGAAGATGCGATGGACAAGATCTTCATCCTCCATGCCGATCATGAGCAGAACGCATCGACCTCCACGGTCCGTCTCGCCGGATCCTCGGGCGCGAACCCGTTCGCCTGCATCGCCGCCGGCATCGCCACCCTGTGGGGTCCGGCGCATGGCGGCGCGAACGAGGCCGCGCTCAACATGCTGCGCGAGATCGGCACGCCGGATCGCATTCCGGAATATATCGCCCGCGCCAAGAACAAGGACGATCCGTTCCGACTAATGGGCTTCGGCCATCGCGTGTACAAGAATTTCGATCCACGCGCGAAGGTGCTCTCCAAGGCGGCGACCGAAGTGCTCGACAAGCTGGGCATTTCCGATCCTGTTCTGGATACGGCACGCGAGCTGGAGCAGATCGCGCTCCACGATTCCTACTTCATCGACAAGAAGCTCTACCCGAACGTGGACTTCTATTCGGGTGTGATCCTTTCGGCGATCGGCTTCCCCACCTCGATGTTCACGGTTCTGTTCGCGCTGGCGCGTACCGCCGGCTGGATCGCGCAGTGGAGCGAGATGATCACCGATCCCGATCAGAAGATCGGCCGCCCGCGGCAGCTCTACACGGGCGCCACGCAGCGCGATTACGTTCCGCTCGACGCCCGCTGATCCCAAGGACCCGACGATCTCCCGTCATGCCGGACTTGTTCCGGCATCCCCGGTGCGGCATTCCCGAGCGATCGGGATCGCCGCCCGGTAGGCCCCGGATCCTCTCCGGGGTGACGGGGAGCGGGTCTCGCTTCCATCCGGTTCCGGCGGCCATCGGCTTCGTGGATTCCGCCCCATGCGTTTCAGCTCGATCATCGCCATCTATTCGCTGTTCTGGGCGCTGAGCTTCTTCTTCGTTCTGCCCTTCCGCCTCCAGCGCAAGGATGCCCCGCCGGCGCCGACGATCCCCGGCGAGATGCATGGCGCGCCCCCCAGCTTCAGCTTCGGCCGCACGAGTTTCTGGACGACGATCGTCGCCGCCGTGCTGTTCGGGCTGTTCTATCTCAATTATGTGATGGGCTGGCTTCCGGCCGAGGCCTTCGATTTCGTGCCCCGCAGCCTGATAGAGGGACGATAGCGTCCTTGCGGCAACCAGGGCGACACTCAGGAGGCCCGATCGCCCCTGGCTCACACCGCTGCGTGCAGCGCCGCTTCCATCGATACCATGCGCTGATTCGCCAGCCTCAGCTTGTCGCGCAGGTCGCCCGCGAAGGCCGCCTCCAGGATCGCCCGATAATCGGGATAGAGCGCCAGGAAGGAATGAAGCGAATCCGCCGTGGCGCACCAGAAGCGCGCAGGCGTCTTGAGCGAGACGCTCGCCGTGGCGGGTCCACCGGCCAGCACGGTGATCTCACCGAAGAAATGGCCCGGCCCGCTCGTCGCCAGTTCACGCCCGCCCGAGGAGACCGAAACCTCGCCCTCGCTCAGATAGAAAAGATGAGTCGCCGGCGCGCCTTCCTGCAGCAGGGATTCCCCGGCCTTTCCGGACATCCACAGCCCCTGATCCAGCAGATGGCGCACGGTCGTCCGCGGGATGGAAGAAAAGCAGCGTTCCACCATCGCCACCTCCTCGGCCGAAAGCCGCACCTTGCTGCCCCAGTTGATCGAGAAGAGCGTCTTGGCCGCGCTGATCGTCATCAGCGCGCCGCATACCATCGCGGCGCCGAAACCGCGCCCGTGCAGGATCACGTAAGCGAGCCCGGCGGCGCCCACCACGGCAAGCGCCCCACGCAGATAGAGGGTGGTGCGCGGGATGGACGTCAGCGCCAGCAACAGCGCCGAACCGAACAACAGGTTCGCCATCGTGAAAACCATTCGCCCAGCCCCCTTCGGCAACGCACAATAGCGCGACCTTCGCCCCCTAGCGAGTCGAAGCTATGCGACGCGGTGCGCCATTGCCCGTCCGAAGCGACGAAAATATCATCGCGGGCGACCAAGGCGGTAACGGAACGTCCGCCGGGCGGCCACGCTTCCCGCCTCCATCCCTTGCGTCGGGGCTGGACGGCGCCCCCCAAGCGCATTATGCGCCCGATCCGATATGATGGCTGCCCGCGCCCTCCTGCTTACGCTTCGACTTACGCGCCCTTAGGCGCGTCTATCGCTGGGCAGGCCATCGCGCCGCCTTCGACCGCCTAAGGGGATCATCGCCGCGCCGGATGCGGAGTCCATGCGCCATCACGCCCGTTTGACGTCGAGACCATCAATGCCTTTGCTGAGTGACCCTTCGACCAAGTATCGCCCCTTCCCCCAGATCGACCTGCCCGATCGCCAATGGCCCTCCCGGACCATCACCAGGGCGCCGCGCTGGCTTTCCACCGACATGCGCGACGGCAATCAGGCGCTGATCGATCCGATGAACGAGGAGAAGAAGAGCCGCTTCTTCGAACTGCTCGTGAAGGTGGGCGTGAAGGAGATCGAGGTCGGCTTCCCCTCTGCCGGAGCCACCGAATTTGATTTCATCTCCGGCCTGATCCGCAAGGGCGCGATCCCTGACGACGTGACCATCCAGGTGCTCACGCAATCGCGCCGCGACCTGATCGAAAAGAGCTTCGAGAGCCTTCAGGGCGCGCGCGCCGCGATCGTGCACCTCTACAATGCCGTATCGCCGGCATGGCGACAGATCGTGTTCGACATGTCGCGTGGCCAGATTCGCGACATCGCCGTCAATGGCGCGAAGATCCTGCGCGACGAGGCCGCGAAGCAGCCGAATACGGAATGGCATTTCGAATATAGCCCGGAGACCTTCTCCACCGCCGAGCTGGATTTCAGCGTCGAAGTCTGCGCAGCCGTGATGGACGTGCTGCGCCCGACGCCTGAAAATCCGCTGATCCTGAACCTGCCCGCCACGGTGGAAGCTGCAACGCCCAACATCTATGCCGATCAGATCGAGTGGTTCTGCCGCAACGTGCCGAACCGCGACAGCGTCGTCATCTCACTCCACACGCATAATGATCGCGGCACCGGCGTCGCGGCGGCCGAACTGGGGCTGATGGCGGGTGCCGACCGCGTCGAGGGCTGTCTGCTCGGCAATGGCGAGCGGACGGGCAATTGCGATCTCGTGACGGTTGCGCTCAACATGTACACGCAGGGCGTTCACCCCGGTCTCGATCTCTCGGACATCGACGAGATCGTGAACACCGTGAACTATTGCACCAACATTCCGGTTCACCCGCGCACGCCCTATGCGGGCGATCTGGTGTTCACCGCCTTCTCGGGCAGCCATCAGGACGCGATCAAGAAGGGCTTCGCCGCGCAGGAAAAGCGCAATGACGGGCTGTGGAACGTCCCCTATCTGCCGATCGATCCCGCCGATCTGGGGCGCAGCTACGAGGCGGTGATCCGCGTCAATTCGCAATCGGGCAAGGGTGGCGTCGCCTGGGTGATCGAACAGGACAAGGGCCTGAAGCTGCCCAAGCGCCTGCAGGCCGATTTCAGCCGCGTCGTCCAGGCCCTGGCCGACAGGACGAGCAGTGAACTGGATGCCGGCGATATCTGGGGAGCGTTCGAATCGCATTATCGCCTCGTGGGCCCGCAGCCCTACGAGCTTGTCTCCTATGAGGAGCAGCATGCTGGCCGCGATCGCATCTTCGTCGGCCGGGTACGGCATCAGGGTGAGGAAAAATCGATCAGTGGGCGCGGCAACGGCCTTTTGTCCGGCGTGCTGGCGGCGTTGCGTGAGGGCTTCTCGCTGGATCTCGATATCGTCGACTATTCGGAGCACGCGATCGGCGCGGGCGGCAATGTGCAGGCCGCGGCCTATGTGGAGGTACGCACGCCTGCCGGCGGCACCGTCTTCGGCGTGGGCGTCGATGCCGACGTGGCAACCGCGTCCGTCCGGGCCTTGCTGAGTGCGGCGGCGTCCGCCCAAAGCTGAACCGACTGCTCCGGGCCGCCGCATTCATCGCGAAAGACGGGCGGCCCGGCGCAACGGAGGACGGGAATCCAACATTGCTTGGTGATGATTTCCCGTAAATTCCATAGTCTGGCGAGGTAACCATTTCTTACAACACATCGTTGCAGAATGATCTATTGGAACGGCGCCTGTCGGGTGCGCGATCCGGGACGATCATGGGGAACGATCGTCCGTCTGTCGCGGGGGAGTGAATATGGGCCGTTTCCGCGAAGACGCATCCGGATGGATCCCCGCCTCTGAGGCACGGGCGGGAACTGCCCGGTGACATCCATCGCGAATTTTCCGGCTCCAGCGACCCGCACCCCTCCCGCACGGCGCCGCCGGATATCGTTCCGGCTTGTAATTCTTTGGCTGTGGGTGCTCGTCGTCGTCCTGTATTTCGCGTGGGAAGCGGCCGCCTATCGCGGATTCTTCGCGCGGCTCGCCGAATGGCAGTTCGATCGCCTCGGCCAGGACCTTCCGACCTTCAATTTCTGCCTGCTGACGATGGCCCTTTCCTGGCCGGCCCTGCTGATCCTACGCCGCCGCCATGTTTCGCGCGATGAAGCCGGCGGGAATGAACGCGCATCCAACGCAACCGACGAAGATCTGGACGACGAGGAATGGGAGCGTGAAGCCCAGCTCGCGCTCTTTTCGGCCCAGGATTACATGCATTTCCTGCTGGGCTTCGGCGCTGCCTTGGGCATCGCCGCGCTGATCGCCCTGCTCTGGACCTTCACCCTGCCCAACGGCAAGGAGCCTGCGCGAAGCTTCACCCCATCGATGCTGAACGCGCCGGAACCCGAGGAAGGCTCCGCCCGGATCGAGGGCGCCGTTCGCTACGGGCGCATCGCCTCCTTCAACCGCGGCATCCTGTTCTTCAATCGCACGGCACTGTTCGCCCCGATCATCCCGCCGAAGGGTGGCGACGGGCATGTTCGCTACTTCGTCGAATTCCTGCCCGTGGAACGGCCGGATATCAGCGAGGGCGCGACGATCAGCCACCGCACCGGCATTCTCGTCCGGTCCGATCTGCCGGGCGCGCTCGTCCGCCTCTATCGCTATCTCGGCTATCATCCTGTCGAGCATTATTACGTGCTCTACGCGTCGGCCGCGACGATCCGCTGGCCCTATTACATCATCGCCGCGCAATTCCTGCTGGGCGGCCTCCTGTTCGCCGCGACCGGGCTCGGCCAATGGCGGCACGTCCGCAAGCTGCGTGACGATCTCGATTATTATCGGTCGGCGGAATGGGAGGAGTTGGAAGAAACAGGGTTACAGCCCCGTTAACTTTGCCGGGATACCGAATGTTTGAAGGCGGCACAGCATAAGCCGCCTCATGATGTATCAGGTGCTTTCCGTTCCGATCGCCATCGCTGCCTTTGCCGGCGGCTATTATGCGAATGTCGCCCCATCGGTATATCCGCATACACCGGATCTGGCGGAGCGCGCGCAGGCCCCGATGCAGGCCGCCATGGCACGCGACGTAGGCGTGGTGAACGACGCCAACGAGGCGCTCATCATCGAGCCGGAGGAAGCCGGAAGCCGCCATATCGCGCGTTCCAGCGACGGCCTTTTCTACGTTCATGCCATGGTCAACGGGCAGCGCGTGCGCTTCCTCGTCGATACTGGCGCCAGTGTGGTCGTTCTCAGCGCCGCCGATGCGCGCGCGGTGGGCGCGATGCCGGCATCCGGCGGCTATAATGCCCGCATGTCCACGGCGGGCGGCAGCCGGCCCATGGCGTGGACGAAGCTCGGCCATGTGCGCATCGCGGGCCATGACGTGCGCGGCGTTACCGCAGCCGTCGTCAATGGCGGCCCGGGTGTCTCGCTGCTGGGCCAGAATCTTCTCTCGAAGCTGGGCGGGCTGCATATCGACGGCGATCGCCTCGAATTCGAACGCGCGGACACGATCGACTGACAATGCGGGGCGTGCGCCAGACGATGGCGCGCGCGGCAAACGGCTGAACCCGATCCACGCCGCTTCGGCGTGCGCCACGATCTTCAGCCCGGCAATCGGACAGCCGCCTTGGGCGCAGGGTGCGCACCCCGGCTTCCAGCGCATATCCGAAAACCTGCCGATTCTGCCCCTCGCAAGAGGGACCTATATACGTGATTGCCTCAATCTGAGGCCCAAACTCCCGCCCTGGAGAGTGCAGGCCCGGCCGGTCAGGCCGTCTTGGCCGGTCGCTGGCCGCGACGGCGACGGATAACCGGCTTGAGCTGGAGCCGGCGGCGACGTTCCACCTGCCGCAGCAGACCACCCACCGCACCGAAGCCGAGGATCAGCATCGCCCAGGTCGCTGGCTCCGGCACCACGCCCGCATCGATGGGCGGCGTCGTTGGGAACGTATCCTGAAGGTTCGGCGTCGTCGGCGTGCTGACGCCCAGTTGCTCCGGCGGCGTGATGAATGCCGGCGCCGATTGGCTCAGCGGATTGCTACCCGTCGAATCGCTGGCGTCCGCGACCGTCACGGGCGGAAGCGCATTGCCGAAGCTCAATGGCTCCTGGGCAGGCCCCTCACCCTCGCCAGGCTCCCAGTCGATCGCGTCGATCAGGCGGCGGCGGACATCTCGCGAAGGCGCGGTGACATCGAACGGACTGAGCGAGGAAACAGAGCGGACATCGCGCAGGCGCGGCCCGAGATTCTGCAGGCCGGCCGGCGACGTGACGGCGATGAAGGCCTTCGCGGTGGCCGACAGGCCATCCAGGCCAACCGGACGGAAAATGCCGCGCTCGTTGGTAACGGCCGTGCCCACGACGATGAAGCCGGCGATGAGCCAGCCATTCATCAGCAGATGGCGGCGCTGTTCGCGGCGCAGCATCGGTATCGTGTCAGCCATTCCCACAAGCCTTTCGCAACACAGTCGCAGTCAAATATAGACTGTGCGTAGCCGCATCATACTCAAAATTTGTAAATATCGAAAGTCATCGATCGTATCGGGCGGATCGCGCCCTGAAAGCCGATCGCACCTTGTGCAACGGGCCGGCCGCATTAACGTTGTACGGAGAACAGGTTTGCCCTGTTTACCAATGCGCCTTCGGGAGAAATTAAGCATGATAAGACCCGTGATCCTTTCGGGAGGGTCCGGGACGCGGCTGTGGCCGATGTCCCGATCCGAGCGGCCGAAGCAGCTGCTTTCCCTCACGGATTCGGAAACCATGCTGCAACTGACCGCACGCCGCACGATGACGCGGCCGGGCTATGCCAGCCCGATCGTGGTCGCCAACGCGGCGCATGCGGGGGAGATCGAGCGCCAGCTGGGCCAGATCGGCATTATCGATGCGGAAATCGTTCTGGAGCCGGCCGCGCGCAACACCGCGCCCGCCATCGCGCTGGCGGCGCTCGCCGCTGATCCGGCGGACATGCTGTTGGTGATGCCCAGCGATCATGTGATCGAGAATGTGGATGCCTTCATGGCAGCCGTCGCCGCTGCGATACCGCTGTGCGCGCAGGGCTGGTTCGCCACATTCGGCATCACGCCCGATGCCCCGGAAACGGGCTATGGCTATATCCGGCGTGGCGAGGAACTGGCTCCCGGGGTCAACAGGGTGGAGCGTTTCGTCGAGAAGCCGGATGTCGAGACGGCGCGCTCCTATCTGGCATCGGGCGATTATAGCTGGAATGGCGGAATCTTCCTCTTCACCGCCGGCTCCTATCTCGGTGCGCTCGGCCGGCTGGAGCCGGCGATGCTCGCCGCCGCGACAGAGGGCATGGGAAAAGCCCGGCGCGAGGGCGGCCTCATTTATCCGGACGCCCTGGCTTTCGGCGCCTCGCCCAGCGAGTCGGTCGACTATGCGGTGATGGAGAAGGTCGATCGGGTGGCTGTCGTCCCCGTCAACATGGGCTGGTCGGACCTCGGCAGCTGGGATGCGCTCCATGCCATCGCCCCGCGCGATGCGGCGAACAATGCGCGCCATGGCGAGGTGATCGCCATCGATACATCGGGGTGCCTGCTCCGCACGGATGGGCCCCTGATGGCCGCCGTCGGCATCAAGGATCTGATCGTGATCGCGACAGGCGATGCCGTGCTGATCCTGCCACGCGGATCGAGCCAGGACGTGAAGCGCGCGATCGAAGCGCTAAAGCGTGAAGGGCATATCACGCTGGACCGCTTCACCGCGGTCAAGGCGGCACTCGAAGGCTGAGACCATGGCGGGCGGGGGACATTCCGGTGGCCCCGTCCGTCTGCCCGTCCGGGAACTGGTCGAACGTCCGGAGCCACTCCCTGGCTTCCGTCTTGCTCGAGCCTCTGCCGCCCTATCCCGGTTGTGGCACCGATCTGCTTGCCTTCGGGACAAGCTCGACGATGTCGCATTGGGATTCCCATTCGGGCTGGGGCAATATCATCCGCCACCGTTGCGGCCCGATCCGCTCGAGCAGCCCCACCATGTTACGATCATCGTCACGACCATAATCCAGCGCGCGCGGCTCATCGCTGAGCGACATGGCGCCCAGAAAGATCAGCCGTGTCGCATCGAAGGGCCAGAGCAGCCCGTTCGGACGCTGGGGACCATCCAGCTTGGCGATGCGGCCCGCCGAAATCCGGCATGAGCCGGCGGGATAGGAAGCATAAGCCGGGCCGATCGGCCCCTTCCTGCCCAGCTTGATCATCCGGCAATCATAGTCGCCATCGGGAATGATCGGATTTTCCAGCCCCGCATCGGGATCCAGAAGCACGCCCTCTTTCGCGATGGCAGCGGCGTTTCCCGCCGCTTTCGCCTGATCGAGCCCCAGCACCCAGGCATCCCGCCAGTTGCGCAGGCGGATGCGATCCGGGCGTGTGATGACGACGCGCCACGCATCGGCACCGGCAGCCATCCCGGCCGCAAGCGCGACAGGCGCCCCCACCGTAAGCGGGGCCAGGACGACAGCAGCGAGAAGAGTGGCGGCCCGCACCCCTCCAGCCTAACCGCCACGCGCGGCTTTACAATGGCCTTGCGGCGATCTGCGGCCGGAAAGCCCGCTATCGCGCGGGTGGCGCGAACGGCACCAGCATCGGCACGCGACGGCGATAGGCGGAATAGGCCTGCTCGCCGAGTTCCTCGGTGAGAAAGTGCTCCTCCAGCCGGGCCTTCAGCGAATAGCCCAGGATCATCAGCGCGAAGCCCGCCAGCGCGATCGGCGAGCCCTTGGCGATCGCAATCGCGGCGGAGGCCATCAACAATGCGGTGTAGATGGGGTGACGCACAAGGGCGTAGGGTCCGGTTTCGACGAGGCGATGCCCCTCCTTGCGCACCACGGCCGCAGACCATAGCCGCCCGAGCGTGATCCGCGCCCAGATGGCCAAGGTAAGCCCCCCCGCCGCCAGCGCGACCAGCAGCCAGCCGAGCGAAGGCGGCACCCGCCAAAGAGGCCGCACGAAAGGCGTCCAGCTCAATCCGTGAGCCGTCCGCCGGAAAGCGCCATCAACGAACATGCAGGCGAAAGCGAGGATGTTGATGAGCCGATAAGGCGCCTGCCGGCGGACCGCCGCCGCGCGGCACGTGCGATCCGCCCACAGGCCAAGCGCGATCCAGACCACACCCCACAAGGCCCAGACGCCAATGATGGCCTTCACGAACATGCCCGCCTCCACAGAGGCTCAAGTGTATTGTTCTTATACTACACTTGCAAGGACCGGAAATCGGCGGAGATCAGCCCGCCGTCCAGCCGCCGTCGATCGACATGTTGCTGCCGGTGATCTGGGCTGATTCGTCCCTGCACAGATGCAGCGCCATCGCCGCCACCTGCTCCACCGTCACGAATTGCTTGGTCGGCTGCCCGGCGAGCAGCACATCGTTCATCACCTGCTCGCGCGTCATTCCCCGCGCCTTCATCGTATCGGGGATCTGCTTTTCGACGAGCGGGGTCCACACATAGCCGGGCGAGATGCAATTGGCGGTGATGCCGAAGGTCGCGAGTTCCAGCGCGGCCGTCTTGGTGAAGCCGGCAATGCCGTGCTTGGCGCTCACATAGGCGCTCTTGAAGGGCGAGGCGACGAGCGAATGGGCCGAGGCGGTGAAGATCAGCCGCCCCCACTTCTTCGCCTTCATGCCGGGGATCGCCGCGCGCGTCAGGTGGAAAGCAGAGGAGAGATTGATCGCGATGATCTGATCCCATTTCTCGATCGGAAAATCCTCGATCGGGGAAACGAACTGCACGCCCGCATTGGCGATCACGATATCAGGGCCGCCCAGTTCCGCCGCGCACCGCGCGACCATGGCGGCGATCTGCTCCGGCTTGGACATGTCGGCCGCATCGTAGAGCGCCGCCGCGCCGCTTGCGGCGGCCAGCGCCGCGCGCTCGGTTTCGATCGCGTCGGCCTCGCCAAAGCCGTTGATCATCACCGCGGCACCTTCCGCCGCCAGCGCCTTGGCATAAGCGAGGCCGATGCCGGAGGTGGAGCCGGTGACGAGCGCGGTCTTGCCCTTGAGGAACATGGGTCTGTCTCTCCTGTGCGAAACGATGTCGGGTTAGCGGGGGGCCAGATCGAAGGCGGCGGTCCTGCCGTCGAGGATGTTGCGCGCCAGCACGGCCGATTGGGTCATCGTATCGGCCACGGCCGCCCGGCCGGCCGCCCAATGCTCCCGCATCGTCCGCGCCGAAAATTCATAATCGCGCGATCCGCCTTCCCAGGCATTGGCGCGGTAGATGAGCTGGACGAGGCTCAGCGCGCATTCGTTGGCGAGGGCATCGAGCTTCGCGACATCGGGATCGTCCCTCAGGGCGGGCGGCAGCTTGGCCAGCACGTTGCGGATCGCCTCGCGCTCACGCCGCAGCCGCAGCACCATGTCCGAAACCTGCCGGGTGCGGCTGGAAAACTGGATCTCCTTGGCGCGGGCGAGCACATCCGTGATCGTCTTCGGCCGGGCGGGATTGGCGGCGGAGAACAGGTCCACCTGGAAGACGAGCATGTCTTCCTCCTGATGATCCAGAATGTGCGTCAGCGGCGTATTGGAAACGAGGCCGCCATCCCACCACCATTTGCCGTCAATCTCCACCGGCGGCAGGCCGGGCGGCAGCGCGCCGGAGGCCATGATATGGCGCGCGTCGATCCGCATCTCCGTCGTATCGAAGAAGCTGAAATTGCCGCTCTCCATCTCGACCGCGCCTACCGACAGCCGCACCGGCCCATGGTTCAGCAAATCCCAGTCGACCAGCCGGTCCAGCGTGCGGCGGAGCGGAGCGCTGTCATAGAAGCTCAGCGCCTCGCACGAACCCGGCAGCGCGAGGAAGGGCGGCAGCCAGCGCGGCGCGAACATGCCCGGCACGCCCGTCGTCGCGACGACGGCGGCCGACCATTCGTGCAGGGCCTCCCGACTGCTATCCCCATCCATCAGCGGAAACATCGGCAGGCTGGAGGAGGTTTCCTCCCAAAAGGCTTCCAGCGCCGCCATCCGCCGGCCAGGCGGATTGCCCGCGATCAGCGCAGCGTTGATCGCGCCGATCGAAATGCCCGCGACCCAATCGATGCCGATGCCACGCTCTTCCAGCCCTTCGAACACGCCGACCTGAAAGGAGCCGAGTGCGCCGCCTCCCTGCAGAACGAGTGCCACCTTTTCGGGCAGCGGCAGCGGGCGGGCGACGGGGTCTGCTTCAGCCATGGCGGTGTAGCTAGACGATGCTTTCGGCGCCGTGAAGCGCAAGGCTTGCAACCACGACGCCTCCGGACGCATTCATGCCCAAACGATCCAGTCAGGAAGATGTGATGCGCCTCGACGATTATCGGGATAGCGACAATGTCGAGCAGCAGAGCGGCGGAGGCGGCGGCGGCGGCTTTGGTGGTGGCGGAGGCGGCGGGCTGGGTCTGCTGTTCGGCCTGATCGGCAGCCGATTCGGCATCGGCGGCATCCTCGTCCTTGCCGTGGGCATGATGCTGTTCGGCATGAACCCGCTGTCCCTTCTGGGGGGCGGTGGCGCACCGCAACAGGCGCGGATCGAACAGAAGAGCGCGGCGCAGGTCTGCTCCGCCGATCCCGCGCACCGCTTCTCGTGCCGCGTGCTCGCCAGCACCGAGGATACATGGGCGAAGCTCTTTGCCGCGCAAGGCGAGAAATATACGCCCACCATCCTCAGCTTCTATGACGGCAGCGGCTCTTCGGGCTGCGGCGCGGCCCAATCGGCGATGGGCCCCTTTTACTGCCCCACCGATCGCAAGGTCTATCTCGACACCAGCTTCTTCGATGAACTGAGCAACCGCTTCAAGGCGGCCGGCGATTTCGCCCAGGCCTATGTGATCGCGCACGAAGTGGGTCACCATGTGCAGAACCTCACGGGCATCGCGGCCAAGGTGCGCTCCGGACAGCAGCAGACCAACGAGGCCGGCGGCAACGCGCTACAGGTGCGCATGGAATTGCAGGCGGATTGCTATGCCGGGGTCTGGGCGGCGAACAATCGCGACAGGCTGGAGCCCGGCGATATCGAGGAAGGCATGCGCGCGGCGCAGGCGATCGGCGACGATACGCTCCAGCGCTCGGCCGGCCGCACGCCGATGCCCGACAGCTTCACCCACGGCACGTCCGCCGAGCGGATGGCCTGGCTTAAGCGCGGGCTGGACAGCGGCGATCCCGCCCAGTGCGATACGTTCACGGGATCGATCGATCGCTGATCGGCCGACCCCCGCCTTTCCGCGAGGCTGCCGGCTGGCTCACGCCAGCAGCAGCAGCCCCACGAACGCCACGTAGAACAGCGCCATCCCGGCCAGCATCCGCCGGGATATCACCCCACGCGAGAAGGCGATCAGCATCGTCAGGATCGCCGCCGCCGTCACGCCCGCGGAAAGCAGCAGTTCGTGCCCCAGCAGCCAGGGTGTGAAGAACAGGCCGAAGGCGGTCGGGATCGTCGCCTGGATCATCATCGCGCCGGATATGTTGGCGAGCGCCAGGCGATATTTGCCCTGCCGCACCCAGATGATCGCGTTCATCGTTTCGGGCAGTTCCGTCGCGATCGGGCTGAGCAGCAGGGCGACCAGCTGCGGCCTGAGGCCCAAGGCCGGGCCAATCACCTCCAGCTGGCCTACGAAGGTACGCGAGGCGAGGAAGATCACGATCAGCGCCAAGCCGGTCTGCAACAGCGCCAGCGACGTGTGCGGCGTCTCCGCCCCCGGCTGGAAGCGAAGCGGCTCCATCTCCTCTTCCTCGAAGCTGCTCTCGCCGCGCATCTCGCGCAGGACATAGACACCGTAGGCGGCGAGAAAGAACAGGCCGGTCCAGCCCTTGCCGGCGAACAGCAGGATGCCGAGAGCGACCTTGATCGCGAACAGCACGAGAAACCAGGCCTGATCGTCCCGCAGCCCGCGAAAATCGGCGCGGACCCCGTCGGTGTGCGGAAAGCGCTGCCGGGTCAGCAGCAGGACGACGCCCACCGTGGCGTAAGCGATGGTTGAAAGCGCGAGCGGGCCGCCCAGAGCGGCGCCGACGCCGAGATCCTTCGATGCCGCGCTCGCGCCGAACGCGACGGCGACGAGGGTCACCACGCTTTCGGGCAGCGCCGTGCCGAAGGCCGCGAGCACCGTGCCCGTCGCCTGCGTGCCGACGGAAAGCTTGCGCCCCGCCCATTCGACGCCGTTCACGAAATACTCGCACGACAGATAGATGATGATCGCGGAACCGAGAAGCAGGAGGATCGGCAGGATCAGGCTCGGCATCGAATATTCCAGGGGCCGGAGACGCACATGAACCGGCCGTCGCCCGACCCCGGACGCCCGCCGATCCATGGTCTCGCCAAGCTGATGCCGCACGCGCCATGGGCCGGAGCCCAAGTTTGTTGACGCGCGCCCCGTATCGTCGGGCGGCTACTCCCCAAGGAGGACCGCGCCTCTGACGCAGGGGGCGATGCTCGTCAAGCTTTTGCGTCGGCCGGGCCTGCCAATCACGCCCCCCTTACCCCCCTCTGCCGCTTTACCGCCGGGACGGAGGCTCAGGCCCGCCGCAGATCCGGCATAGCAAAGGCGAAGGGATCGCTGGGCGGGGGCGGCTTCACGCCGGGAATGGGGGCGCCCTTGCTCACCCACCAGGCCAGCGCCGCCGCCAGCAGGATCGCCAGCGACAGCCGCCAGAGCGGCGCGAAACGCGGCTGACGCACCGCGCCGGTGAACCGGCGATAGCCCGTCACCATCGGCGCGATCAGATTATCCCGCTTCACGACGAGATAGAAGAGCACCGCCAGAATGTGCAGCGCCACGAAGCCGAGCAGCAGATTGAAGATCAGCCCGTGCCAGTGCCGCGCCTTATCCGCCGTTTCGTAGGAAACCCAGATGGCGAGCGGCCCGGACTCCAGCCCGTCCACATCCTGCGTCACGAGCCCGACGCAGACCTGCGCCGCAAGCAGACCCAGCAGCGCGATCACGCTGAGCGCACCGACCGGATTATGCCCGACAGCCGGCCCCGCTTTGCCCCGCGCATAGGCCAGGATCGCGCCAGGCCCCTTCACGAACCGCGTGAAGCGCGCCGTATCCGGCCCGATGAAGCCCCAGAGGATGCGGAAGGCCACCAACGCCAGCAGCACGAGGCCCAGCCGCATGTGCCAGTCCATCGCGCCCTTCTTGAAAGTCCACCACTGCAACGGCAGCAGGATCACGAACGCCCAGTGGCAGATGCGGACGGGCCAGTCCCAGAGCCGGACGCGCAGGCCGGCTCCGGAACCGTCGCTCACGATTCGCGCTCGCGGAAGGTCTGGTGGCAGCCCTTGCAGGTCTGGCCGAGGGCGCCGGCCGAAGCCTTGATCTCATCGACATTGCCCTTCGTGGCGGCCGCGCTGAAGGCCTTGGCGGCATCGGCCAGCTTCTTGCTGTCCGCATCGAATTCGGCGCGCTGCTGCCAGATCGTCGGCAGCGCGCCGGTCTTCACGCCCACTTCCTTGCCAGAGCCCTTGGGGAACCAGCCGCCCACCTTGGGGGCCTGCATCGCGATCACCGCCGCATTGGTGCGGATCAGGCCGACGTCCGGCGTCGCCTTCAGATTGTCGCTGATCGCCTTGAAGGCCTTGCCCATCTGCTTCAGGCCCTGCTGGCGCGTGGTGATGATATCGGCGGGTGCCGCCGCGACGGAGAAGGAAACCAATGCTCCCGATGCGATGAGAGCGTAACGTACGGCTTTCCCGATGAGCATTTCTTCCTCCCGAATGACGAACGCACAATAGCGACACCGTGGCGTTATTCACCCTCGAAATCGCGCGAAATATTTCAGTGGTGCGACAAATCCCGCACCTCTTTTGAGGATGATGCCACAGATTCCCCCGTTTTGCGCCAGCCGGGATATTGCGTAGCCGGTCCGGCCACGAAAAAAAGGCCCGGCCTTGCGGCCGAGCCTTTCCTCCTTACCGGGGCATCGGAGCCTCAATAGGTGCCCGAAAAGCTCCGGTTGAGATTGACATCGCGATCGTCGTCGCGGCCGCCGAACAGGACGCCGGCGTTCCGATCCTCATCACGCCAATGGGCCTTGGCCTGATCCGCCGTCTTGCTGATCGTGATCTTGTCGTCGACCGACTGGATCCACGAAGACGGGATCGAGTGGTGATGGCCGCGCGCATTCTGATCGCTCTTGGTCAGCTTGATGCGATCGCCGCGCACATGATCGACGACGCCGACATGCTGGCCATCGGACCCGACCACCTCCTGATGCTCCTCCGCCTTGGAGAGAAGATCGCGCTGGCCCTGCCGTGCGGTGCGCCAGCTATGAAATTCATTGTCGAATTTCTGCTGATGCTCGCGCCGATATTCATCATAGTCGCGGTCAAACTGGCCGATCTGGCGATCCCGCCACGAATTGTAGCCGGGATCCCGGGCCCAATCCTCACGATCATGGCCCGCGCCCAGGCCCCAGTTGCCGGTCGCGCCGGCACCACGGCCCGCCCCATAATCGCTGGGCGAATAGCCACCACCGATATCGCCATAGGGGGAGAAGCCATAGGCCGGACCGGAATAACCAGATCCATAGGGTGCATAGCGGCCGCCCTCACGATAACGCGCATCGGCCCGGTTTTCGTAGCGCACGTCATTCCGCTCGTCGGCGCGGCGGCGGCGCTCCGCATCCTCATCGCCGAACCAGGAGCGAACTTCGTCACCCGCGCGATCGAAGAACCCGCGATCCTGATAGTCGTAACCGCGTGGATCGCGCCCATGGTGGCTGCGGCCGTAATCGCTCCGGTCGTCGAAACGATTCTGCCGATAATCGCTGTCATCGCTGCGGGTCTGATAGGTTCGGCCCTGGGTCGGGCCATAGCGGCCGCGATCCTCGCCATAGGTGCCGTAGCCGCCGCCGTAGCGACGATCGTTACGCTCGTAACCCATTCTATCCTCCTGGATTTTCTCTCCACGAAGCGCCGGTCTCGATCTGCCTGCGTCGTGGGGAAAGAACCTCCGAGGCGGGTGGCTTGTTCCTCTTGCTGCTGGGCGCGAGCGGCCGTTGCGACGGGCCGGGCTCTGCATGGAACAGGCTGCGGGACGGCAGATGTCGCCGCCATCGTATCGCAATGTAACCGCATGCAGCACCCCCTCGCCAAGGGGCGCCGGCATCTCTAGGAAGTCCGTCATGCGTACGAACCAGACCGGCGAGGGCCGCTCCGTGCGCCTGCTTCGCGTGGGCGAACAGGTGCGCCACAAATTGGCGGATATATTGATGCGCGGCGACGTGCATGACGATGTGCTCGCGAGCCATCCCGTTTCCGTCACCGAAGTTCGGATGTCTCCCGATCTGCGCCACGCAATGGTGTTCGTGAAGCCGATGCTGGGCCGCGACGAGGCGATCGTGCTCAAGGCGCTGCGCACCAACACCGCTTATCTGCAGAGCGAGATCGCCAAGGCGGTGAACCTCAAATATGCGGCGAAGCTGCGCTTCGAGCTGGACGAGAGCTTCGACGAGGGTGCCCGTATCGACGCGTTGCTCAATTCGCCAACCGTGAAGCGGGATCTGGATGAAGACGATGATGCTTAAGCGCGCCGCTCTCGCCGCCCCCCTGCTCGCGCTCATGCTGTCGGGCTGCGGCGGCGCCAAGGGAGGCGAGCTGGATACGGATGGCAAGATCGTCCGCTCGGTGCTCACGCTGCTGGCATCGGACGGCAAGCCGCTGTGCGTGGAGCGCATCACCTATGGCAGTCCGCTCGTCCAGTATCGCGTGGCGCGGCGCGGCCGGCTGGAACGTTATTATGCGCTGGAATGGTATCCGCCGACGCCTTTCCGCCCGCCCGCCATGCCCACCCAGGCGGAACTGCGCGAAGATGTCGCTGCCGAGCGCCGCGCGGACATACCCGAGCCGCCTGTGCGCAAGGACATGCTGCCGCGCGACCAGCGCTCGCTGATCGATGGGCAGGCCTTCGCCATTTCCGAAGCGGCTGTCGCCACCCATGTGGCCATGATCAAGGACAGCTGGGCACCGAAGAACGTCCATGCGCGCTGGTGGCCGGGCAAGGATGCCTCCGTCGGCTGCACCGCGCAGTTCGTGCTCTCCGGCGTGAAGCGCAACGATCACATCGCCTTCGTAGCGGTGCGCGTCTATCACTGGGGCACGCTCTACGCGCTCGAGCCGGACGGCAAGGGCGACTGGAAGGTGACGGCCCAGTGGGGGAGCTGGATGTATTGAGCGCAACGCTGGCTCTCCCGCCCGCGCGTGACGGAATCACCCTGGCACCGCTCGCGGAAGAGCATCGCGAAGCATTGAAGGCGGTCTGCGCCGAGGATCTCGATATCTGGGAGATCTATCCGGTCAATTTCGGGCCGGACGGCTTCGATGCATCTTTCGACGCGCTCTTCGCCCGCGCCGATCGCATGATCTTCGCGATTCACGATGGCGATACGCTGATCGGCATGACCGGCTACATCATCGATCGCCTCGCCAGCCAGACGGTGGAGATCGGCAATTCCTATATCCGCCCCTCAGCGCGCGGCACGGGGCTCAACGGCCGGCTCAAGCGGCTCATGATCGATCACGCCTTCGCCTGCGGCATGCGCCGGGTGGAACTGCGCGCGGATGTTCGCAATGCCCGATCCTGCGCGGCGATCGTCAAGGTTGGTGGCGTGCTGGACGGGATATTGCGCGAGGAGCGCATCACCTGGACGGGCTTCGTGCGGGATACGTGCGTCTTTTCGATCCTCGCGCGCGAATGGCCGGCCTCTGGAGTGGCGCGCCCGGATCGCGCATAAGCCCCGCCATGTTCAAAGCCGCCGTCCCCGCCCTCGCCCTTCTGGGCGCAAGCCCGCTCGCCGCCTCGCTGCCGCCGGCCGCGATCGTCTTCGATCCCACGCCGGATCCGGCCGCACCCGCTTCGATGAAGGCCTTCGTTCTGCCCAGCCACGGCAGCGGCCTGAACGCCGTTTTCTACAAGGCCAGCGGCGCCGGCCCGCACCCAACCCTGCTGCTGCTGCACGGCTTTCCCGGCAACGAACAGAATCTCGATCTGGCGCAGGCCGCGCGCCGCGCCGGCTGGCATGTGCTGACGCTCCATTATCGGGGAAGCTGGGGCAGCCGGGGCGACTTCTCCTTCCACCATTGTGCGGAGGATGCCCAAGCCGCCCTCGCATGGCTGCGCGCGCAGGGCGCGGCCGGGGGCATCGCCACCTCCCGCATCGTCGTCGCCGGTCATTCCATGGGAGGCATGATGGCGGCCTTCGCGGCCGCGCGCGATCCCGATGTGATGGGCACCGTACTGATCGACCCTTGGGACATCGCCGCGACCGGTCGTTCCTTCGCCGATCCCGCCGCGAAGAAGGAGTTCATCGAGGGTGAATTGCGCGGCGATCTGCCGCCTCTCGCCGGCACGAGCGAGGCCGCTCTGGTGACGGAGATCGAAACGGCGGGCGCCGATCTCGATCTGGCCGAAACCGCGAAGAATATCGGCAAGCGCCCGCTGCTGGTGATCGGGGCGGAACGGGCTCTCGCGCCCACCGCACGCACCGTCGCGGCGGCCGCCGGCCCAGCCGCGCGGCTTGTCGTGATGCCCACCGATCACAGCTTCTCCGATCATCGCATAGCACTCGCCAACGCGCTCCTCGGCTTCCTGCAGGATCGCCGGTGAGTGCGAACAAGATGCCGCTTCATGGCTGGCTGATCCTCGACAAGCCGCTCGGCCTGGGTTCGACGCAGGGCGTATCCGCCGCCAAGCGGGCGCTGCGCACCGCCGGCCACCCCAAGGCGCGCGTGGGCCATGGCGGCACGCTGGATCCGCTGGCGACGGGTGTGCTCCCCATCGCGATCGGCGAGGCGACCAAGCTCGCCGGCCGGATGCTCGACAGCGACAAGGTTTATGATTTCACGATCCGCTTCGGCGTGCAGACCTCGACGCTGGATGCCGAGGGTGAGGCCGTGGCGGAAAGCGACGCGCGCCCCTCACTGGCCGACATCGAGGCGATCCTGCCCCGCTTCACCGGGCCGATCGAGCAGGTGCCGCCTGCCTATTCGGCGCTGAAGGTGGATGGAAAGCGGGCCTATGCGCTGGCGCGTGCGGGCGAAGACGTGGTGCTGGCGACAAGGGCGGTGACGATCCATTCCCTTGCAATCGTACCCGTCGGCGGCGGGGGCCGATTGGAGGAGATCACCCTCTCCGCCTCCGTCTCCAAGGGCACCTATATCCGCAGCCTGGCGCGCGATATCGCGCTGGCGCTCGGCACGGTCGGCCACGTCACGATGCTCCGCCGCACCAAGGCCGGCCCCTTCACCCTCGCCCACGCGATATCGCTGGACAAATTGGACGAGGCCGCTAAGGGGGCGTCGCTGCAGGAGCTGCTCCTGCCGCTGACGGCTGGACTGGACGACATCCCGGTCCTCGCCGTCTCCCCCGATCAGGCCATCGCGCTCCGCCAGGGACGCAGGCTCGTCGGGATCGCAGCGCCACCGGGTCTCCATCTCGCGATCGACGGCACCACGCCCGTCGCCCTCGTCGAAATGGAACAGGACGTGAAGGTGGTGCGCGGCTTCAACCTGATGTCGGAGTGAAAAGACGATGACGATTACCGCAGAGCGCAAGGCCGAGATCATCAAGGACAACGCCCAGAGCGAGGGCGACACCGGCTCCCCCGAGGTGCAGGTCGCGATCCTCACCGAGCGCATCGTCAACCTGACCGAGCATTTCAAGACCCACGCGAAGGACAATCATTCGCGCCGCGGTCTGCTGACGATGGTGAACAACCGTCGCAGCCTGCTCGATTATCTCAAGAAGAAGGACGCCGCCCGCTACAGCGCACTGATCGCGAAGCTCGGCCTCCGCAAGTAATCTGAAGGGCGCCTCCGGGCGCCCTTCTCATATCTGCCGCCATCCCGGCACGGTCCGGAATTCGTGCGGCAGCGAATATCTCCCGCGATCCCGGCCTTCGCCGGTATGACGGGAAAAGACAGGGACCGAGGCAATACGGCCGACGTCTGAGGGGCATAGATGTCCCGAACCGCACGGGCCGGCAGCCCGACAGACCCCGCCGACATCCCGGGGGGTCGCCATTGGCCCCGGCCGCATAGGGCGCGCCGGAGTGAAGGAAACGAAATGTTCGATATCAAGAAGACGGAAATCCAGTGGGGCGGCAAGACCCTCACCCTGGAAACGGGCCGCGTTGCCCGCCAGGCCAACGGCGCGGTGCTCGCGACGCTGGGCGAGACGGTGGTGCTCTGCGCGGTGACCGCCGCCAAGACCGTCAAGGAAGGGCAGGACTTCTTCCCGCTCACCGTCCACTATCAGGAAAAATATAGCGCGGCCGGCCGCATTCCCGGCGGCTTCTTCAAGCGCGAGCGCGGCGCCACCGAGAAGGAGACGCTCGTCTCCCGCCTCATCGACCGCCCGATCCGCCCCCTCTTCCCCGAGGGTTTCTACAACGAGATCAACGTCATCGCCCAGGTGCTGAGCTATGATGGCGAGAATGAGCCGGATATCCTGGCGATGGTTGCCGCCTCCGCCGCGCTCACCATTTCCGGCGTGCCCTTCATGGGCCCGATCGGCGCCGCGCGCGTCGGCTATATCGACGGCGAATATGTGCTGAATCCGTCGGCCGAAGTGACCAAGACGAGCGATCTCGATCTCGTCGTCGCCGCCACCGGCAATGCCGTGATGATGGTTGAATCCGAAGCCAAGGAGCTTTCGGAAGAAGTCATGCTCGGCGCCGTCCAGTTCGCCCACAAGGCGTGCCGTGAAGCCGTCAACGGCATCATCGATCTGGCGGAAAAGGCCGCGAAGGAGCCTTGGGAAATGGCCGAGCAGGCCGATCTCTCGAAGGCCAAGGACAAGCTTAAGAAGCTCGTCGGCAAGGACATCACCGCCGCCTACAAGGTGACGGACAAGTCCAAGCGCTCGAACCTGCTGAACGAGGCCCGCGCCAAGGCGAAGGCCGCCTTCGCCGATGCCACCCCGCAGGATCAGATGGCGGCCGGCAAGCTGATGAAGAAGCTGGAAGCCGAAATCGTCCGTGGCGCCATCCTCAAGAATGGCTCGCGCATCGATGGCCGCACCACCACGCAGATCCGCCCGATCGAGGCGATGGTGCACTTCCTGCCGCGCGCCCACGGTTCGGCCCTGTTCACGCGTGGCGAGACGCAGTCCATCTGCTCCACGACGCTGGGCACCAAGGATGCCGAGCAGATGATCGATGGCCTGTCCGGCCTGTCGTACGAGCGCTTCATGCTCCACTATAACTTCCCGCCCTATTCGGTCGGCGAAGTGGGCCGCTTCGGTGCGCCGGGCCGCCGCGAAGTGGGCCACGGCAAGCTGGCGTGGCGCGCCCTCCACCCGGTGCTGCCGACGGCGGAGGAATTCCCCTACACGATCCGCGTCCTGTCCGACATCACGGAGAGCAACGGCTCCTCCTCGATGGCCACCGTCTGCGGCGGTTCGCTCTCGATGATGGATGCCGGCGTGCCGCTGAAGCGCCCGGTTTCGGGCATCGCGATGGGCCTGATCCTGGAAGGCAAGGATTTCGCGATCCTGTCCGACATCCTGGGCGACGAGGATCACCTCGGCGACATGGATTTCAAGGTGGCCGGCACGTCCGAAGGCATCACCACGATGCAGATGGACATCAAGGTGGCGGGCATCACCGAAGAGATCATGCGCGTCGCTCTCGAGCAGGCCAAGGAAGGCCGCGCGCACATCCTGGGCGAGATGGCCAAGGCCCTCACCTCGGTCGGTGAACTCTCCGCCCACGCGCCCCGCATCGAGACGATGTCGGTGCCCAAGGACAAGATCCGCGACGTGATCGGCACGGGCGGCAAGGTGATCCGCGAGATCGTGGCCACCACCGGCGCCAAGGTCGACATCGAGGATGACGGCACGGTCAAGATCTCGTCGTCGGATCCGGAAAAGATCGCTGCTGCCCGCAAGTGGATCGAGGGCATCACGATGGAAGCCGAGGTCGGCAAGATCTACACCGGCAAGGTCGCCTCGATGGTGGATTTCGGCGCCTTCGTCACCTTCATGCCGGGCAAGGACGGCCTCGTTCACATCTCCGAGATCAAGAACGAGCGCGTCGCCAAGGTTTCCGACGTCCTGACCGAAGGCCAGGAAGTGAAGGTCAAGGTTCTCGAGATTGACGGCCGCGGCAAGGTTCGCCTGTCGATGCGCGTCGTCGATCAGGAAACCGGCGCCGAGTTGGAGGACACCCGCCCGGCCCGCGAGCCGCGCGAGGGCGGTGATCGTCCGCGTGGCGACCGTCGCCGCGAGGGTGGCGATCGTGGCCCCCGTCGCGAAGGCGGCGACCGTGGCGATCGCGGCCCCCGTCGCGAGCGTGGAGAGGGCGGCGATCGCCCGCGCCGCGAGCGCAGCAATGGCGACGAGGGCCCCGCCCCCGATTTCGCCCCGGCCTTCCTGAACCGCGACAACGACTGATCGTCGCCAGCTTCAGACGCTGAAACGGAAAGGGGGCCTCACGGCCCCCTTTTTGTTGGGTCGAACCCGCTCGCTCCCCATGATCCCCGCCCGTTCGGACCGCACCGGGCTTGCCGCTCAAGGCCGAAAGCGGACGATCCCGGCGCCCCGGCTCAGCCCGCCTCCACAATCGGATGCTCAAGCCGCAGCGCGTCGAGCAGGGTCTCGACCTGGAGAACCTCGCGCGGTTCGCCGGAAGGCGAGACGGACCAGTTGCAATGGGCATGCGTCTCCGGATCATAAATCCTGATCGGCCCGATCACGCCGCGCCAGTGGCGGGCGGTGCCGCCCCGCAGCCGGATGATCCTGCGCAGGATGATGTCCTGCAATTCATTTGCCTTCATGAGCGCGTCTTCGCCGCCCCGGCCGGGATTGGCAATGCGGCGGGCGCGATCAGGCCGCCGCCTTCACCTGCGCGAGCGCCGCCGCGATGCTGGCATCCAGATGCGCCTGCCGAAACGGTTTCGACAAGCGCACGACATCCGGCGCGATCAGATCGATGCCCTGATAGCCGGACACGATCATCACCGCGATCTCGGGATGGTCCGCGCGGACGCGCAGGGCCAGCTCGGCGCCCGTCATGCCCGGCATGATATGATCCGTCACGATGATGGCCGGGATCGGCCCCTCCTCGATCGCGACGAGTGCCTCCGCCGCATCATCGACGTCACTCACCTCGTAACCGAGGTCTTCCAGCATCTCGCGCGTGCCCATGCGGACGAGCGCCTCGTCATCGACGAGGAGCACGCGACCGCGACCGCCGATCAGCATATCCGCCGGATCATCGCGCTCGGCGGTGACGGCTCCATCCGTCGCCACCGGCAGGATCACGCTCACCTCCGTTCCCTCGCCCGGCGCGCTGTCGATCGAAAGCGATCCGCCAAGCTGGCCCGCCAGCCCCTCCACCATGGAGAGGCCGAGGCCGGTGCCATGGCCGGGGGCCTTCGTCGTGAAGAAGGGCTCCGTCGCCAGGGCGCGGGTCCGCATATCCATGCCGCAGCCGGTGTCGCGCACCGCCAGACGAACATAATTCGGGGTCGGGGATCCGCCGCCGGGTGCGGGATCGATCGAGATGGTCAGCGCGCCGCCGTCCGGCATCGCATCGCGCGCATTCACCACCAGATTGAGGATCGCCATTTCCAGCTGATGCCCATCGCCGCGGATCGCGGGCAGATCGGGCGCGATCCGCACATCAAGAGTGATCGATGCTCCGATCGTGCTCCCCAGCAGGCTGCGCATCCCCTCGACGAGGGCCGGCAGATCGACAGCGCTCATCGAGAGCGGCTGGCGGCGCGCGAACGCCAGAAGCCGCTGGACGAGCATCTTCGCCGTTTCGGCCGCCTCCATCGCGACGGTGGCGCTCCTGCTCAACCGTTCGCCGCTGGCGCGGCCGGCCAGGACGAGATCGAGGCTCGACATGATCGGCGACAGCAGATTGTTGAAATCATGCGCCACATTGCCGGTGAGCTGGCCGATCACCTCCATCTTCTGGGTCTGGCGCAATATCTCCTGCGCGCGCTCCAGTTCCGCCGTGCGCGCGCTGACCCGATCCTCCAGCTCCGTATTGAGCTGCTCCAGCGAGGAGAGGAGCCGCCCATTTTCCAGTGCGGTGGAGGCGGAGCGCGCCAGCGCCTCCAGCAGGGCGATCTCATTGTGGCTCGGCTGGCCGGCGACCGACCAATAGGCGCCGATCGCGGCCACCGGCTCCCGCCGGCCGATCGGCACCATCAGCATGCTGCGAACGAATGTCGCGCGATAAGCGTCCTGCGGCACGCGCGGATCCAGCAGAACGTCGGGTATCGGGACGGTCTGCCGATGCGCCATCGCCCAGCCGGATACGCAGGTTTCCGCCGGAAAGCGCTGCCCGGCCCAGAGCGGCTCCTGCGCATCCTCCGCCACATAATGACAGAGATCCCCGTCGCGCAGCACGACGGCGATCCCATCCGCGCCCACGACGCGGCGGGCGTAGGTCCGCAGGACAGCGACGAGATCGTTCAGGGATCGCACCTGGGCGAGATGCTCGATGGCCCGCGCGGCGGCGGCCCAGCGCGCGGCGAGCGCGGCCGCCGCCCCGCCCTCCCCTGCACTTGCAAGATCGGTCAGGTCGCTTTGCATCGACTCTGCTCTCCGCTACGCTGGCTCACCATTCGCCATCCTGTATCTTCAATCTCCATCCCTGCAAAGATCCGAACAGACTTCAAATTGGTGAGAGATTTCAGCCGATCTCGCCAAATCGAGACCTTGCACCGCATCAATTTCCAAGATGGGCCTGCCAGAAACATTCCGTTAATCTTGATCGCATGTTGACCATGCGATCGATGGACTGCGCCCGCGAGGGGGCGTTACACCCCTAACTAATTCTCCCAACGTCATTGTTTCCACAACGTTATGCTGGTCTTTACCGGCCGATGCCGATGGCCTGTGATGAGAGGATCATTGCGAACGGAGCACGAATAGCCGAGCGCATCGACAGCAGGCATCAGCCCACCGCAAGTGGAGCTGCAAGATCCGCGGAAATGCGATGAGCCGAGTTCTTGGTAAATCTTCGCTAACCATGTGGCCGGCATCGCAGGCACGGGCAATCCTGCCCAGGAGCAAGGATCATGACATCCATTTCGGGAAGCATGTCCGCGGCACAGATGATGTCGCCGAACGACCGGATGAAGCTCGCGCTGCAATCCGCCGTTTCGACCGGCACGGTGAAGTCCACCGATCAGAGCACGCTTTCGAGCGCCCTCGACGATATCGATGCCGCGATGAAATCGTCCGGCCCGCCGACCGCGGGCACCAGCGCGGACGCGATGAAGAGCAAGATCGAATCTCTGATCGATCAGGAAGTGTCGAACGGAAAACTGACCGACGATCAGGCGACCGAACTCAAGCAGGTCTTCGCGGACGCCGCGGATTCGATGCAGGGTCCGGGTGGTCCCGGCGGCCCCGGTGGCGCGGGCGGCCCTCCTCCCCCTCCGCCTTCATCCGAAACGTCGGACAGCAGCGACGATACGAGCACTTCGTCGACCGACGCGACGGATACCACCAAATCGGCGATCGAACAGCTCGTGGCCTTCCTCAAGAAGCTCGAGGATTCGATGACCTCGACTTCGCCCTACACCTCCACGGGCAGCAGCACCGCATCCGGCAGCACGACCTCGATGCTCGTCAACAGCCTCGCGTAGTTTTGGCCATGTCCGCCGGCGGGAGGGCCGAGCGGGGACTGGGGAGCCATCCCAGGGGCCGACGGGGTAGGGACCCGTCACACGCGCCCGGCACAGCGCGCATCCGCACCCACTCGTAGCGGGCGCCATCTTCATTCACCGGCGTGATTGCACCGAAATTTCCCGGATATTGCAGACGTGGCCACGGTGGCCCGCGCGATCCAATTTCACACCGGCGTCAACAGCGGTCCGCCGCCCGCAAAGGCGATGACATTGTCCGCCGCCAGCTTCGCCATCGCGCCGCGCGTCTCGATCGTGGCGCTGCCCTGATGCGGCAACAGCACCACCGTCTCCAGCCCCAGCAGCGCTTCCGGCACGTTCGGCTCATCGGCGAACACATCCAGCCCCGCCCCACCCAGCCGACCGGACACGAGCGCCTCCACCAGAGCGGGTTCGTCCACCACCGAACCCCGGGCGATATTGACGAGCACACCATCGGGGCCGAGCGCCCCGATCACCTCGCGGCTCACGAGCCCCTTCGTCGGCCCGCCGCCCGCGACCGCGACCACCATCACATCCGACCAGCGCCCCAGCTCGACGGGATCCGGCTCGAAACGCCATGGCGCATCGGCCCTCGCGCCGCGTGCATAATAAGCGATCTCGCCCGCGATGGGCTGCACGCGCTCGGCAATGGCGCGACCGATACGGCCGAGGCCGAGGATTCCGATCCGGCGGCCACTGAGGCTCCGGCTGAGCGGAGGATTGCCATCCCTCGCCCAACGCCCCTGGCGCACATACAGATCCTGCGCGGGCAATCGCCGGAAGACGGACAGCATCAGCGCCAGTGCCAGATCGGCGACATCATCGGTCAGCACATCGGGCGTATTGGTCACCGCGATGCCGCGCGCTTTGGCATAAGCGACATCCACCTTGTCGTAGCCGACCGCCATCACCGAAATCAGCCTGAGATCGGGGCAGGCATCCATCGCGGCCGCATCCGCCCCGTCTCCTCCCGTCGTCACAAGAATGGCGATGCCGGGTCCCGGCTCGCGGACGAGCGTAAAATCGCTCTCCAGCAGACGGATCAGATTATCGGGCACGCCGGGCGTGACGAGGACGGGCAGCTTTTCGGTCATGACGCGACCTTAGCCCGCCCCCTGCCCGGCGCAACGCGCGAGACGACGGGGCGCGCGGTCGCCGGGCCAGGAAGCGAGCTATTTCTCCGCAATCTTCTTCGCGGCCTCGATCAGTTCCACCGGCATCATCGCGATGATCGTGCTGTTATGCTCCACGCCGATCTCGGTGAGGGCCTGCAACCGGCGCATCTCCAGAGCACCAGGCGTGGCGCCCACCACCTTCGCCGCATCCGCCAGCGTCTGCGCCGCCTCGCGCTCGCCCTCCGCCTTGATGATCCGCGCGCGCTTTTCACGCACCGCCTCCGCTTCGCGGGCGATGGCGCGCTGCATCGCTTCGGGAATGTCGAGATCCTTCATCTCGATCGAATCGACGATCACGCCCCAATGGCCGCAGGCGCGCGCCAGCATTTCCTGAAGGCGATCGTTGATGACGGCGCGTTCCTTCAGCAACTGATCGAGATCGGATTGGCCGATCGCGTCGCGCATCGCCGTTTCCGCCGCCTGCATCACAGCACCCTGCCAATTGTCCACGGTGGTGATGACCCGCGTCGCATCCTGCGCGCGAAACCACAGAACGGCATTCACCCGCACCGGCACGCCATCGCGCGTGACGGTCTCCTGCGTATCCAGCGCGCGCGTCACGGTGCGCAGGTCCACCCTCTGAACGCGATCGATCCACGGGATCAGCCAATACCAGCCCGGGCCCTTCGCATCGCCCAGCCGGCCGAGCCGAAAGAGAACGGCTCGCTCATATTCCTGGTTCACGCCGAACGACTTCAGAAGCGTCGGCACCAGCAGCACGACAAGGAAGATCAGGAAGGCCAGTCCGCCGGTCAGCATCATCGATCCGCTCCGTCCGTTTGGCTTGTGCCGCATCCTGTTCTAGGCGCGCACGCCATGACGCACCAGATTCATATCATCGGCGGCGGGCTCGCCGGCTCGGAAGCCGCCTGGCAGCTCGCCGAGGCGGGCGTGAAAGTCCGCCTGTCGGAAATGCGCGGCGTGGAGGGGACCCCGGCCCACCACACGGATTCGCTGGCCGAGCTGGTCTGCTCGAACAGCTTCCGATCGGACGATGCCGCCAACAATGCGGTGGGCCTGCTCCATGCCGAGATGCGTGCGCTGGGATCGCTGATCCTGAAGACGGCGGACGCGCATCGCGTGCCTGCGGGCTCGGCGCTGGCCGTGGATCGCGACGGTTTCTCGGCGGGCGTCACCGCCGCGATCGAGGCGCATCCGAATATCGAACTGGTGCGAGAGCGTGTTGACGGCCTGCCCGAAGGCCCCGCGATCCTTGCGACCGGCCCGCTCACCGCCGCACCGCTGGCGGAGGCGATCCGCACCGAAACGGGCGAGGATGCGCTCGCCTTCTTCGATGCGATCGCGCCGATCGTGCATCGCGAGAGCATCGATATGGAAACCGCCTGGTTCCAGTCGCGCTGGAACAAGGGTGACGGCCACGATTACATCAACTGCGCGATGAACAAGGACGAATATCTCGCCTTCCACGCGGCGCTGCTGGCCGGCGAGAAAGGCGAGTTTCGCGAATGGGAGAAGAACACGCCCTATTTCGAGGGCTGCATGCCGATCGAGGTGATGGCCGAGCGCGGCACCGATACGCTGCGCTATGGCCCGATGAAGCCTGTGGGCCTCGATGATCCGCGCACCGGGCGCTGGCCCTATGCGGTTGTCCAGCTGCGGCAGGATAATGCGCTGGGCACGCTCTGGAACATCGTCGGCTTCCAGACCAAGTTGAAGCATGCCGAGCAGGTGCGCATCTTCCGCTTGATCCCCGGCCTGCAAAATGCGGAATTCGCGCGGCTGGGCGGCCTGCACCGCAACACCTTCATCCAGAGCCCCAAGCTGCTGGATCGCACGCTGCGGCTGCGCAAGCGGCCCAACATCCGCTTCGCGGGCCAGATCACCGGATGCGAGGGCTATGTGGAAAGCGCCGCGATCGGGCTTCTCGCGGGCCGCTTCGCCGCCGCGGAACTGGCGGGCGCGGATCTCGCCCCGCCGCCGGGCGAAACGGCGCTGGGCGCTCTCCTCGGCCATGTAACCGGCGGTGCCGAGGTGGAGACATTCCAGCCGATGAACGTCAATTTCGGCCTTTTTCCGCCGCTGGAGGGCAAGCCGCGCAAGAATGAGCGCAAGGCGCTTATCACGGCGCGGGCGCGGGATGCGCTGGCGGGATGGATCGTTGCGTAAACGCCAGGACCGTCATCAAGTCGCAACCATCAGCGGGCACGGGCGGCTGATGTCCAAATTCCTGCTCGCCCTCCTCGCCACCGTCTTCACGCCCGCCATTGCCGAAGCGGCCCCGCCGCCGAAACAGCCGAAGCTGATCGTGATGATCGCGGTCGATCAATTTTCGGCCGAACTGTGGGATCGATACAAGGCGAACTATACGGGTGGCCTCAAGCGGCTGGGCGAAGGCATCGCCTATGCGCGCGGCTATCAGAGCCACGCCGCGACGGAGACCTGCCCCGGCCACTCGACGATGCTCACCGGGCGCCACCCCGCCGGCACCGGCATCGTCGCCAATGACTGGCTGGATCGCGCGACGGGCGAGAGCATCTATTGCGTCTCCGTCCCCGGCCAGCCGGGTGCGACCGTGCGCGGCCCCCAGAATCTGCGCGCCGAGACGCTGGGCGACTGGATGAAGACGGCGAACCCGGCCAATCGCGTCGTGACGATTTCGGGCAAGGATCGCGCGGCGATCATGCTGGCCGGGCACAAGGCGGACGCTGTCTATTGGTGGAATGACGGCGAAGGCTTCATCACCTCCCCTCTCGCCGGCCCGGCGACGCCCGCCGTCACCGGCCCGGCTGCCGCCTTCAACGCCGATCTGATCGCCCGCTGGCGGCAGGCGCCGCCCGCATTGTGGCCGGCCGAGGCGCCCGCATCCTGCGCGGCGCTCGCCAGGCCCCACCGTTTCGGCACCTTCGCGGAATCCGGAAGGATACCGCCGGAATTCGCGCAGGGCGTGACGGACGGGCCGGATTTCGCCGCCTCGCCCGCCTTTCAGCTCCAGTTTCGGAGCAGCGCGCTCTTCGATCCCACCGTCATGGATTTCACGGACAAGGTGATCGATGGGATGCATCTCGGCCACGGCGCGGGCACGGATCTGCTCGCCGTCTCCTTTTCCGCCACCGATTATATCGGCCACCGCTACGGCAATGGCGGCGCCGAAATGTGCGTACAGATGCAGGTGATCGATGCCACGATTGGCCGGCTGCTCGCCAGGCTGGACGGGTTGGGCGTGCCTTATGTCGTCGCGCTGACCGCCGATCATGGCGCGACCGACGCCGCCGAGCGCTCCACCGAAAATGGCGTGCCGGCGCAGCGCATCGACGCCAAGGGTGTGGTGAAGGCGCTGAACGCGAACCTGCGTTCCAAACTCTCGCTGAACGCCGATCCGTTCGTCTTCGCGGATGCTAACGAACTTTATCTCCGTCCGGGCCTCGATGCGGCGACCGCCTCGTCCGCGATGGCCGCCGCCCTCCCCTGGCTGAAGGCACGCCCCGAAGTGGCCGACGTGCGGACGCGCGCCGAAATCGCCGCCGTCGCGATGCCGCGCGGCGCCCCGCGCCGGCTGACCATCCCCCAGCGCTATCGCGAAAGCTTCGATCCCGCGCGCAGCGGCGATCTCTTCATCGCCTTCCGCCCGCGCGCCAGCATCGGCATGCCGGCGAAGTTCGGAGACTCGGTCGCCGGCCATGGCAGCGTGTGGGATTATGATCGCCGCGTGCCGATCCTGTTCTGGTGGCCGGGCATCGTCGCGGCGACTCCGTCGGCTGCCGCCGAGACGGTCGACATCGCCCCCACCCTCGCCGCAATCGCGCACGTTCCAGCGCCACCTGTCGATGGAACGTGCCTGAAGAGGGTCGCGGCGAGCGCCTGCCACCGCTGAGCGATATATTCCGGCGCAAGACGAGCGTCGCGCCGACATTGCCCGACTGTTGCCGGAACGCAACTATCCGCCGCCTACGTTAACGCAATCGGGCCTTCCGACCGCGTGACCGCTTGCCAAGGCGGTCATGAAACTGAAGCATCGGTGCCGGAGCAGAATAACAGGCTCCCAAGGCCGCATAGGCTCATTTTACGCGTCGCAGGAACATGGAACGCAGAAATCGGACGTTGATCCTCGCAAAACGGGGATTCAGCGAATGCTTTTCTGCGCCCGGAACGATCGGGGCATAAAGCAGGCCAGCCCCGGCCAGACATTGGGAGAGGCTCCTGAGCGGTATTGGTTCCGCAATACTGGGGATCTTCCATGTCCATTTCCCGATCCACGTCCCTGATCGCGCTTGCGATCGCGCTTGCCGGCTCCGCTCCGGCCTTTGCCGCCGATCCCGCGCCGGCAGATCCGGCGCAGAGCGCACCCGATGATGCGATCATCGTCACCGGCACCCGCGCCATCGGCATTACCGCCGCGGAGAGCGCCGCGCCGATCAAGCTCGTCAGCGCCGATGCCATGACGCATGTGGGCCAGCCCAACCTCAATCAGGTCCTGACCCAGCTCGTTCCCAGCTTCACGGCGCAGGCCTTCGGCGGCGACGCGGCGAACCTGACGCTCTCCGCAGCCCTTCGCGGCCTCAATCCCAACCAGACCCTCGTGCTCGTCAACGGCAAGCGCCGCCACGGCACCGCCAACCTCCAGGTCCTGTCGAGCGCCTTCCAGGGCGGCGCCGCCCCCGATCTCGATTTCATCACGCCTGCCTCGATCGATCATGTCGAAGTGCTGACCGATGGCGCGTCGGCCCAATATGGCTCGGACGCGATCGCCGGCGTCGTCAACATCATCCTGAAGAAGAAGGAAGGCGGTTCGATCTCCGCAACCGGCGGCCAGACCTATGACGGTGATGGTGAAACCGCGTCGACCTCGATCAACTACGGCATCGTCAATGATCGCGGCTACCTCAACCTGACCGCCTTCTACCGCTTCCACAATTACACCCAGCGCGGCCAGCAGGATATTCGCGTGCAGGATCCGCTGACCGGCGCGGTCGGCGGCAGCGGCGCCCTCGCCTCCGATTACCAGGCGATGCTGAACTATCCGCGCGTGAATCCGATCGTCGGTGATGCGCGCTCGCACTTCGCGGTCGGCTCGTTCAACGCCGGCTTCGATGCGACCGACAATCTCTCCTTCTACGCCTTCGGCACCGTCGGCTATCGCGACGCCAAGGCCTATGAGAATGTGCGCCTGCCGAACCGCCTCGTCCGCACCTCCGTACTCGGCGTCGATCCGGGCACGGTTTCAGCCGCGGTCTACAATGCGACCGTCGCCGCCAATCCCAGCTACATCTTCTCGCGTACGGGCTTCCGTCCGCAGGAAGCGTTCAAGGAAACCGATTATTCGGCGACGGGGGGCACCAAGGGCTCGGTCGCGGGCTGGAACTGGGATCTGAGCACGACCTTCGGCCTCGATCAGGCGCGGGTCTACACGCTGAACTCCGCCAACCGTAACCTGTTCATCGACACGGGCTCCACCCCCACCGATTTCTACGATGGCAAGTTCGAGAATTTCGAGTGGACATCGAACCTCGACGTCACCCACAGCTTCGGCGATATCGCCCTGCTCGCGGCGGGCGCCGAATATCGGCTGAACAGCTACACCATCTCCCCCGGCGACCCCTTCTCCTATTACAAGACGGGTGCCCAATCCTTCCCGGGCTACAGCCCGGCGGCATCGGGCGGCCATCGCCGGCATAACTGGGCGATCTATGGCGATCTCGCGCTGACGCCGGTCGAAGGGCTCAAGCTGGACGGCGCCGTCCGCTACGAGGATTATTCGGACTTCGGCAACAAGACGACCTGGAAGATCACGAGCCGTTACGACTTCAACGACGCGATCGCGATCCGCGGCACTGTTTCGACCGGCTTCCGCGCGCCGACGCTGGCCGAATCCTATTACACCCAGGTCAACGTCTCGCCGAATTCCTCCTTCGTGCAGTTGGCGGCCAATTCGGCGGCGGCGAAGATCCTCGGCATCCCCGATCTGAAGCCTGAAACCTCGACCAACTTCTCCGGCGGCTTCGTCTTCCGGCCCGTTTCGCGCCTGACCGTCACGATCGACGCCTTCCAGATCAAGCTGAAGAACCGGATCGTCGGCAGCTCGCAGATCAACAGCCTGTCGGTGGGTGACGCGGTGTTCCGCGCGGCGCAGGCTTCCGGCTATGTGCTGGAGACCTTCGCCAATTCCGGTATCGTCGCCTTCGTGAACGGCCCGACGACGCGCACGCGCGGCGTCGACATCGTTGCCAGCTACGATGCGGACTTCGGCTCCTATGGCCGCGCCAGCTTCACGCTGTCGGGCGCCTACAACAAGACGACGCTGCGCAGCGAAGGTGCGAACCCGGCGCCGATCGCGGCGCTTGGCCAGTCGGTGTTCGACGTTTCGCAGCAGAGCTATCTGACCGATGCGACGCCCAAGCTGAAACTGATCGGCGGCGTGAACTGGAACCTGGGCAAGTTCAACGTCACCGCGCGCGAAACCTATTATTCCAAGACGAGCGCGATCTACAATGACGGCGGCGGCCTCTACACGCCAACCCGTATCAAGGCGGCCGGGATCACCGATCTGGAAATCGGCTACAAGCTGACGCCGAAGCTCACGCTCGCGGCCGGCGCGAACAACCTGTTCGACAAAAATCCGGAGGCCGAGCCCTACCTGGCGGCCTATGGCGAAACGGCCGGCGGCGGCGTGGTTTACAACCAGCCGCTCACCTATTCGCCCTACGGCATCAACGGCGGCTATTATTATGGTCGCGTGACCTTCGATTTCTGACGCGACTTCATGAAGCGGGGGGCGCCGAACGGTTCGGCGCCCCCTGTCATTTCGGCGCTTGACTCGGGCCTGCGCCGATCGATCAATGATGCCCGGCGGGACCGGCCAACCGGCTTCCGGGGATGAGGGGAATTACAATGACGATGACGCGCCGCGCCTTCCTAGAGCGGCTCAGCGCCGTCGGCGGCACGACCCTGATGCTGATGGGCCTCGAAGCCTTCGGCATGGGAATCGCTTCCGCCCAGACGGCCCCGCCCCCGTTGCAGGGCGGCGGCGGCGGCAAGAGGATCATCATCCTGGGCGCCGGCGTGGCCGGGCTCACATCCGCCTACGAACTGGGCAAGGCCGGCTATGACGTGACGGTGATCGAGGCGCGATCCTTCGCGGGCGGCCGATCGCAGACGGCGCGCAAGGGCTTCCAGCTGACCGAACTTGGCGGCGAGACGCAGACCTGCACGTTCGACGAGGGGCAATATATCAATCACGGGCCCTGGCGGATCCCGTTCCATCACCGCTCGACGCTCCACTATATCAAGGAGTTCGGTGTCGACATCGAGCTGTTCAACAACGACAATGACAACAGCTTCATGTATTTCACCAAGGGCAGCGGGCCGCTGGCCAACAAGCCGATCCGCAAGTCCGAGATCGCGGCCGACATGCGCGGCCATTCGGCCGAGATCTTCGCGAAGCTCACCCAGAGCGGCGCGCTCGACAAGCAGTTCGATGCGGCCGATCGGGAACAGTTCCTCGAATATCTTTCCGCCGAAGGCTATCTGAAGGGCGCCGCCCACGATTATCACGGCACAGAGGGGCGCGGCTGGATCGTGAAGCCGGGCGCCGGCCTAGTCGCCGGCGAGGAATCCAAGCCTTATGCCCTCACCGATCTGCTCCATTCGCAGGCGTGGAAGGTGTTGTCGTCCGTGTCGGAATGGGATCAGCAGCGCACGATGTTCCAGCCCAAGGGCGGAATGTACATGCTGCCCACCGGCTTCGTGACGAAGGGCGGCGTGGGCGAAAAGATCGTCTATTCCACCGTGGTCGAAAAGATCCGGCAGAATGCCAAGGGCGTCGAGGTCTCGGTGGTGGACGGCAAGGGGCAGCGCAGCGTCGTGAAGGGCGACTATTGCATCTGCACCATCCCGCTCTCCGTGCTGAAGACGATCGACACCGGCTTCTCGCCCGCCTTCAAGGCGGCGATGAACGGCTGCGCCTATGCCCCGGTCGGCAAGATCGGCCTGCAGATGAAGCGCCGCTTCTGGGAAGAGGATCACTGGATCTATGGCGGCCACGTTTACACGGATTTCGCGGAGATCGGCTCCATCTCGCTCCCGTCCACCGACTGGATGGGCAAGAAGGGCACGTTGCTCGGCTATTATCAGTTCATGGGCGATGCCGCGAAGGTGAGCGCGCTTTCGCCGGCCGAGCGCGCCAAATTCGCCGTGGATTTCGGCCAGAAGATCTTCCCGGCCTATCGCGAAAGCTTCGAAAGCGCCTTCTCCGTCGCCTGGCACCGCGTGCAATATAATCTGGGCGGCTGGGGCATGTGGAGCGATGAGGCGCGCGCGCGCGATTATCCGGTGCTGCTGAAGCCGGAGGGCCGCGTCTATCTGGCCGGCGAGCATCTCAGCCATATCGGCGGATGGCAGGCCGGCGGCATCGAGAGCGCCTGGATGCAGATCGATGCGCTCCACAAGCGCGCATCTGCCGCCGCCTGATCCCCTCACCCTGCCCACGACATGACAGGATCCATCATGAAGACGTTCGGTATCTTTCTCGTCGCATCCTCTCTGGCAGCCCCCGCATTCGCCGCTCCCGACGGCAAGGCCCTGTTCGCGGAAAACTGCTCTGCCTGCCATCAGGCGGCGGGCGAAGGCATAGCGGGGGCCTTTCCCGCGCTGGCGAAGAACAAGTTCGTCGTCGGCGATCCCAAGCTGGTCGCCGCGACGGTACTCAACGGGCGGGGCGGCATGCCCGCCTTCCGGGATTCGCTGAAGGATGACGAACTGGCGGCGACCGTCAGCTTCGTCCGCTCCAGCTGGGGCAACAAGGCCCCTCCCATCCCCGCCGCCACTTTCGCCGCCGTCCGCAACGGCGCGATGAAGGTGGAACGGCCCATGCCGGTGCACTGATCGACGACGCCCTACTGATCGACCCTGGTGCCCTGATCGCCCCCGGTGCCCCGATCGACCGGAGCGCCCCTTCTTCCGCCCGCGCCAGTATATGCTGAACGGCGTGGGCGGGCATGGCCGCCGGGCGACGCGATATCATCGCTGTGGAGCGCATTGGCAGCCGCCCCGTACGGGATGATTTCGGCGATTTTTCGCGACTCCGCTGAGGAGACTATCCGCACGTCCCGCGAAACCGACCCGCAATTGCTGACGTAGCTGGCACGAAAGACCCGAAATCAGGGAGCCTGCTTTTGCCGCATAATCTTCACACGTTTCTGATCGAGCAGCACAAGCGGGTGCAGCGAGCGATCGAAACGGAAATGGCGAGGCCGGCGCCGGATACGGCCCGCATCGCCCAGTTGCAGGCATTCCAGCGATCGATCAGCGGCGAACTGCGCCTTCAGCGCCGCCGCGATGGCACAGAGCTGCGCCGGCAAAGAATATGATAAGGATTTCCGGATAAATCGACGGGGCGGCAACTGCGAGAGTTGCCGCAGCGCCCCGCCGACCTCACGCCGGCGGGGCGCTTTCCTTTGCGGCCTGTTCGGCCGGGCAGATCCGCTTCCGCCGCACCTTCACGCGATCGCAAAGGCGACAGCGCGACACGCTCGTCCCCGGCCGGGCCGTGGGCCTGGTCCGCCACCGATGCAGTCCGAGAAAACAGAGAAAACGCATAATTCCGCCTGTAGCAGGCGAAGATTAACGGTCCGTCATCGGGCCACGCGTCCGGGGCACGCGGGATAGCCCTGTCAAACCGGCGCGAGATCCCCCGCGAGCGTGGGCAGCAATTCTGAAACGGTCGGATGGATCGGCACCGCCCAGCGCAGCCTATCCACCGTGGCGCCGGCGTTCATCAGGTTGAGAATGGCGTGGATGGCCTCGTCACCCCCCGTGCCAAGGATCGCGGCACCCAGGATCTTCCTTGTCTCCGCATCGGCCGTCAGGCTCATGAAACCCAGCGTCTCGTCCTTCTCCACCGCGCGCCCGACACGCTTCATGGGCCTTTTGGCATGAAGCAGCGGCCGGCCGGTCGCCCGGGCCTGGGCCAGCGTCATCCCCACCCGGCCGAGCGGGGGATCGATATAGAGCGCATAGCCGGGGATACGATCTGACACCCTGCGGCTCTCGCCATCGATCAGATTGGCGGCGACGATTTCGTGATCGTTCCAGGCGGTGTGCGTGAAAGCGCCCTTACCGTTGCAATCGCCAAGCGCCCAGACGCCTTCCGCCGAGGTGGCGAGGCCATCATCCACCGTGACGTAGCCGCGCTTGTCCGTGGCGATGCCGGCGGCATCCAGGCCGAGATCGTCCGTATTGGGCCTGCGGCCCGTGGCGAGCAGCACATGGCTGCCCGCAATCTCCGGCGCGCCCTCCCCGCAATCGACGCCGACGATCACGCCGGCATCGCCCCGCTTCATCGTGATGCAGGTGGCCGAGGTGCGAACCTCGATGCCCTCGCCCGTGAGGATGCCGCGAATCTCCTCCGATACATCCTCATCCTCGCGCCCGATCAGGCGTGGCCCCATCTCGACGATGGAGACCTTCGAGCCGAACCGGCGAAACATCTGCGCGAATTCCAGCCCGATATAGGAGCCGCCGACCACCACGAGATGCGCGGGCGCTTCCTTGAGCGCGATCATCCCCTTGTTGGTGAGGAACGGCACATCGGCCACGCCCGGCAGATCGGGGATGGCCGGCCGGCCGCCGACATTGAGAAAGATGCGCGGCGCCGTGATCGTCTCGTCGCCCACCGCAAGCATGCGCGGGCCGATGAAGCGGGCATGGCCGCGAAGGAAAGTGAGCCCCTCCATCGCGACGAGCCAATCCTCATTGCCCTTCCGGCTATCAAGGATGATCTTTTCCGCGCGGGCGTGGACCTTGCCCATGTCGATCGTGATCGGAGCGCCGATGCCCACGCCATAATCGGCACCCCTTCGGGCGAGATGCGCGGCATAGGCGCTGGCGACCATCGTCTTGGTGGGCTTGCACCCGGTATTGACGCAGGTGCCACCGACATGATGCCGCTCGACAAGCGCGACCTTCATGCCCGCGCCCGTCAGGCGCGCGGCCAGCGCCGGGCCGGCCTGGCCGGCGCCGACGATGATCGCGTCGAACGAACGGCTCATACCGCCGCGACGATCAGGAAAGCGCCGACGATCGCCACCGCATCCTCTATCAGAGCTGCCGGCCGATCGCTGCCGAAGCGCCGCGCCAGCGCGCCACGCGCGGCCGCCCCGCCGAGCGTGCCGATGATCGCGCCGACAATGCCGGCCAATACTCCACCCCACAGCATGGCATGCGCGGCGCCGATCGTACCGCCCGCCAGCGCCCCCGTGACGAGGCGCGCACCGAATTGCTGGGGCACCTTTCGGCTGGGCGTCGAGGGAAGCTGGTCCGTCACCAATTCTCCGAGCGCCGCGACGAGGAAAATCCACGGCGTGAAGCGATAGGCCATGAAGGCGAGCGGCGAACCTTCGATCGGCCAGCCGTGAAAGCGTGCTGCGAGAGCGACGGCGGCGGGCGCGGTCATCGCGCGAAGGCCGGCCACGATTCCGATGAGCAGGGCAAGGATGAGCGTCATGCGAACCTCCCGGCGCCCTTCCCCATGCGCGGGCGCGGCACGCGGCGGCAGGCTAAACTCGTTTCGCGCCGGTTGCTACCTGTCCGCGAGGCTGACGCCCTCGACCATCACTAGCCCCTCCGCCGACAGGATGCCGATCACACGCACGCGCTTTTCCACCTCATCCACCGGCATGCGGGGCAATTCCAGCAGATAGCGCCCACCCGCATCGCGACGCAGCCAGAAGCTGCCGCCCTCGCGGATCAGGATGCCGGTTTCATCGACGGGCGTGGCGCTGCTCATGGCCTTTTGCTCAAGGCGATCCCTCTGCGGATTGAAGGAACGCCGGGCTCCTTTCGGCCGAATGCCTTTCGGGTGTCTCCAACGAACCGCCGCATCCATGCGACGAAGCGGGGAACGGACGAGGCGGCGGCCGGTTCGAACCCATGAAGGAGACGATGATCATGGCCAGCAACGCATCCCAGAAACCCGGCCTCACCACGTTCGGATGGCTCGCGCTCGGCGCGACGGCGGCAGCCGTGCTCGCCAGCCCCGCACGGCGCGAAAAGCTGAAGACGGCGGCCGGCGGGCTGCTCGACAAATTCGGCCAGGCGAAGAAGACACCCGCGTCTCCGGCAAGCTGAGGGCCGCGCCACGGACGAAAGGTTCCGATCGCTCAGGCGATGATATCGGGGATCAGCAGATCCTCGAGCGCCGCCACCTCATCCTTCAGTCTCAGCTTGCGCTTCTTGAGGCGCGCAATCTGCATCTGATCAGTGGAGGACGAGAAAGCGAGCGCATCGATCGCCGCATCCAGATCGCGATGCTCCTGCCGGAGTTCGCCGATCCGCCGGATGATGTCGGCTTCGTCCATATGCACGCAATCCCCCGAAGCCGCCCTGCGGCAGCCGGACGTTAGGACGTCCACGGGCTTCGCTCAAGGCGATCCCTGCACGCTCCGCCGGTTAACGCATTGCCATCAAGACAGGCGGCCCGATCCGTGATTAACTTCCCATCCCCCCAGTGAAGGAGGAGTGAGTCGATGACCGATTCCCATTCCCAAGCCCTGATCGCCAAGCATGCCCTGCTCGACGCACGGATCACGTCGGAGACCAGTAGGCCCCGGCCGGATGAGATCGTCATTCACGCGCTCAAGAAACAGAAGCTCAAGCTGAAAGAAGCCATTGCCCGACTGACCTAGAATCGGACGATGACATTCTGATGTCGCAGAGCCCGGGGCGCAGGAGCGCTCCGGGCTTTTTCATGAGCGGGCTTCGTGGGCCGGCGCCTGACCATCCCGTCGGAAGCGCCGTTCAGTTCTTCAGCTTGTAGCCGGATCGAAGCATCGCATAGCAGATGGCCGCCAGCACGATATCGATCACCAGCAGCAGGATGCCGCCCGTCAGCACGGGCGAATCCGTCTGGCCGAGAAAACCGTAACGGAAACCCGAAATGACATAGAAAAAGGGGTTGGCGTGGCTGATCGCCCGGAAGATGCCGTGCAGCCCCTCGATCGAATAGAAGGTGCCGGAGAGCAGCGACAGCGGCTGGACCACAAAATTGGTGATCGTGGCGTTGTGATCGAACTTCTCCGCCCAGATCGAAACGATTACGCCGAAAAAGGCCATCATCGCAGCGCCGCCAACCGCGAACCAGATCACCGCGAGCGGGTGGATCGGGAAGACCGCGCCGCCCGGCCAAAGCAGCATCGCCAGCCACACGACCACCCCCACCAGCAGCGCGCGCGTGATCGCGGCTCCGGCCAGCGCCGCCAGCAATTCCGCATTGGAGAGCGGCGGCATCAGATAATCGATGATGGTGCCCTGCATCTTGCCCACCATCAGCGAGAAGCTGGCATTGGCGAAGCTGTTCTGCAGCATCGCCATCATGATGAGGCCCGGCGCGGCGAAGGTAGCGAAGGGAAAGCCCATCACGGCATTGCCGCCGCGCCCGAACGCGATGGAGAAAACCATCAGCAAAAGCAGCGCGGAAAAGGCCGGCGCCCAGATCGTCTGCAGTTGCACCTTGAAGAACCGGCGCACCTCCTTCACATACAGCGCGCGCAATCCCCCCCAGTTGATCGTCGGGATCACCGGTTCTCCGGGGGCGTGATGACTTTTATCCAGCGGGGTGGCCATGGCTTTCGCCTAGTCCCCGCGCCGCGGCGCGGCAAGCGCCCCGTGAATGACGTGATGAGGAACTGAGTGCCATGTCGTGGACCGACGAGCGTATCGACCGGCTGAAGCAGATGTGGGAGGCCGGGATGACGGCCAGCCAGATCGCCGAAAGCCTCGGCGGCGTGAGCCGCAATGCCGTGATCGGAAAGGCCCACCGCCTGGGCCTGCAATCGCGCCCGTCGCCGGTGAAGCCCACCGATGCCGCGCCGGCGCCCGCCGCTGCCGCTCCCACGCCGGATCCTGTCGTGCGCGAGGCGCCGCCCGCGCCCCCGCCGCCGCCCGTGACGGTCGCGGCACCCACAGCCCCCGCTCCAGCCGCGCCGGCGCCGACCGCGGCTCCGATGGCGCCGATCGTGCCGCCCGCGGCGCCAGCACGCGATGAGCCTGTCCTCCGTTCGATCGGCCCCGGCGGCTTCACCCGCCAGAATCCGCATGAGCAGCAGGCCCCCATCCCGCCCGCGCCGCCGCGCCGCCTCGTCCCCGCCAAGCCTTCGGCGGAGATGGCGGACAAGACATCTTTGCTCGATCTGAACGACCGGATCTGCAAGTGGCCGCTCGGCCACCCCGGCGAGCCCGATTTCCATTTCTGCGGCAATGCGGTGAACCCTGGCTTCCCTTATTGCCTCGATCATTGCTCGGTCGCCTATCAGGCACAGTTGCCGCGTCGTGACCGTCGCCCGCCGCCGCCGCTCCCCTATGGCGGCCCGCGCGTCCGCTGAGACAGCTGCCGACCGCCTCCCGCTCGTGCTGGACATGCGCGGGCGGCGGGACGGCGGATATATGGAGGCATTCCGGCGTTCCGCCGGGATGCGCCGTTTTTCTGGCCCGATCCTGATCCTTGTGGCGGCGCTCGCGATCGGCGCGCCAGCCGTCGCGGCCGAGGAGGATCTCCGCTCGGTCGCGGGGATGAGCCAGCATAATCGCGTGCTGCTCGTCTTCGCCCCTTCGATGCGTGATGGCCAGTTGGAGACGCAACGCCGGATCATGGCGCGTTTCGCAGCGGGTGCCGCAGCGCGCGATCTCGTGCTGGTGCAGGTGGCCGAAGGCAAAGTGATCGGCGCGCACGATCAGGATCTGAAGCTGCGCCGCCGCTTCCGGGCAGCCCCCGAACGCTTCCGCGCGCTGCTGATCGGCAAATCCGGCCATATCGCAATCGATTCCCCCACGCCGCTCGACGAGAAGAGATTGCAGGCGACGATCGATTCCATGCCGATGCGGCAGGAGGAAATCCGCCGGGCCAAAGCCGGGCTCGGCAGGAAGCCCGATTAAGATCGGGGACCTCACCCCGGCCCGCATCCAGCTCGACATGAGGGGTGGGACGGATCTCCATGAGGCCGCGACCCCGGCCATGCGCGCCCATGCTGACAGGCCGCTCGGCACACGCTAATCATCGGGCACATGGCCGACGATCTCTTCGCATCCTCCTCCCGGACGACCGCCACCTACGACGCCTCCTCGATCGAGGTTCTGGAGGGGCTGGAGCCGGTTCGCCGCCGGCCGGGCATGTATATTGGCGGCATCGACGAGCGTGCCTTCCACCATCTGGCAGCCGAAGTGCTCGACAATGCGATGGACGAGGCGGTCGCGGGCCACGCCAACCGCATCGAAGTGACGCTGGCGCCGGGCAATCGCTTCACCGTGGTCGACAATGGGCGCGGCATCCCCATTGACGAACATCCCAAGCATCCGGGCAAGTCCGCGCTCGAGGTGATCCTGACGACGCTCCATTCGGGCGGCAAATTTTCGGGCAAAGCGTATAATACGTCCGGCGGCCTGCATGGCGTGGGCAGCAGCGTGGTGAACGCGCTGTCTTCCGATCTCGTGATCGAGGTGGCACGGGAAAAACAGGTCTACCGCCAGACCTATGCGCGTGGCGTCCCCACCTCCGCCCTCGAGGTGGTCGGCCAGACGCAGAACCGGCGGGGCACCAGCGTTTCCTTCACGCCGGACACCGAAATCTTCGGCGAGGCGATGCGCTTCAAGCCGACGCGGCTCTATCGGCTCGCCCGTTCCAAGGCCTATCTCTATGCGGGCGTCGAAATACGCTGGCGCTGCGATCCCAGCCTGATCGGTGACGATACGCCGCCCGAAGCGGTGTTTCAGTTCCCCGGCGGCCTGGCCGATCATCTGAAGGAGCAGCTGGGCGAGCGTGCCTGCGCCACGGCCGAGCCCTTCATGGGGCGGCAGGAATTTCCCGATGGGCAGGGCTCGGTCGAATGGGCCGTGGCCTGGCCGCTCCATTCGGACGGCAGCTACAGCTATTATTGCAACACCATCCCCACCCCCGATGGCGGCACGCACGAACAGGGGTTGCGCGCGGCGCTGGTGAAGGCGGTGCGCAGCTTCGGCGAACTCGTCGGCAACAAGAAGGCCAAGGATATCGCGCCGGAGGACGTGACCTCCGAGATCGAACTGATGCTCTCCGTCTTCATCCGCGATCCGCAATTCCAGAGCCAGACCAAGGATCGCCTGACCAGCCCCGAGGCCGCGCGCCTCGTGGAAAATGCCGTGCGCGATCATGTCGACCATTTCCTTTCGGACAATATGGACCGGGGTAAATCCCTGCTCGGCTTCGTGCTGGATCGGATGGACGATCGCCTCCGCCGCAAGGCCGAGCGCGAGGTGAAGCGCAAGACGGCCACGTCCGGCCGCAAGGTACGCCTGCCCGGCAAGCTCACCGATTGCGCGAATGACGATCCCGCCGGCACCGAACTGTTCATCGTCGAAGGCGATAGCGCGGGCGGTTCCGCCAAGCAGGCGCGCGATCGCAAGACGCAGGCGATCCTGCCGATCCGGGGCAAGATCCTGAACGTGGCTTCCGCCGCCAGCGCCAAGGTGACCGCCAACCAGGAAATCGCGGATCTCACGCTGGCGCTGGGCTGCGGCACGCGCGACAAATGCGATCCGGCGGCGCTCCGCTACGAACGCATCATCATCATGACCGACGCCGACGTGGACGGCGCGCATATCGCCACCCTGCTGATGACCTTCTTCTTCCAGGAAATGGCGGCGATCGTGCGGGACGGCCGCATCTTCCTCGCCCAGCCGCCGCTCTACCGGCTCACGGCCGGCGGCAAGAGCCTCTACGCACAGGATGACGCCCAGCGCGCCGAGATCGAGGCAAAGGAGTTCAAGGGCAAGAAGGTGGAAGTCGCGCGCTTCAAGGGCCTGGGCGAGATGAATCCGCAGCAGCTGCGCGAGACGACGATGGACACGCGGACGCGGACGCTGGTGCGCATCACGCTGCCGCAGGAATATGAGGAGCGCGCGGTGGTGCGCGATCTGGTCGATCGGCTGATGGGCAAGAATCCGGAGCACCGCTTCGCCTTCATTCAGGCCAATGCCAGCGCGCTGGACGAGGAAGCGATCGACGCCTGAGAGGCCCCGGACGGCCGGAAGACGATCGCAGTCGGAAGGCCGGCGGGATCAGGCCGCGGTGAGCGCGGCGACCAGCGCCTTGACCTTCTTCTGGCGCCACTGCGGCACAGGCGCGACAAGCCAGTAGGCCTGATCCGAGGTGACGCGCCCCGCCTCGATCACACGGCCGGCGGCGATGTCGGCCGCCGCCAGCAGGGCCGGAACGGTCGCCCGGCCGAAACCCGCCGTGGCGGCATCGATGGCGAGCCCCGCATCGGCGACGGACAGGAGCGGCTCTGCCTGGGCATCCGGCGAGCCCGGCCAGCCGATCGGCTCGTCCATGCCGCCATCGGGCGCCGCGACCGTCACATAATCGGTGCCGCCCACCGTCACGCCCTCATGCTCGCCCTTCGTGACGGCAAGGCAGACGGCGAGATCGAGATTGGCTTCGGTGAAATCGAGGCCCTCATCCGCCGCGACGAGCTTGAAGCGCAGCTCGGGATCGGTGCGGCCATACAGGGCGAGGCGTGGCGCCAGCCATTTCGCCGTGAAATCGCGCGGTGCCGCGATCGTCAGCGTCTTCGAGGTCTGGCCCGCCTGCATCGCCCGCACTGCTTCCTCGAATTCGAGGAAACCACGGCGCAGCGGCTCCAGCCCGGCGCCGCCTTCCGGCGTCAGCTCCAGTCCCTTGGCAGTGCGGCGGAAGAGGACAACGCCCAGCGTTTCCTCCAGCGCGCGGATCTGCTGGCCGACGGCGGCCGGCGTCACCGCAAGCTCATCGGCCGCGCGGGTGAAGGAAAGATGGCGCGCGGCGGCATCCAGCACGCGCAGCGCGTTAAGGGGCAGGTGCGTCCGCTTCATCGCAGGCGGCCTTATTCCGCGCCGACCGAACCGACCAGCGCGAAACGCGGGATACGCGCATCGAACGTATCGCCATCCGCCCAGACCATCCGGTAGGTGCCCTCCATCGATCCGGTCGCGGTATCGAGCGGGCAGCCCGAGACATAATCATAGCTTTCGCCCGGCGCGAGGACGGGCTGCGCGCCGACCACGCCATCGCCTTCCACTCGATGGCGCGCACCATGGCCATCGGTGATGATCCAGCGACGGCTGACGAGCTGCACCGGCTGCTCGCCCGCATTTTCGATGCGGATATGATAGGACCAGAACCAGCGGCCGCGCTCCGGCTGGGACTGATCGGCGAGAAAGCTCACGGACACGCGCACGATCACGCCCTGCGTTTCCGCCACATGGGGGAAAAGCAGATCCGTGAGCGTCGTCACAGGCCGATCGTCTCCAGCGCGCGATCCAGATCCTCGATCAGATCCTCCGGATCCTCAAGACCCACGTTCAGGCGCAACATCCCCTCTCCAACGCCCATCGCCTCGCGCACCTCGGCACTGAGGCCGGCATGGGTGGTGGAGGCGGGATGCGTCATCAGCGAACGGGAATCGCCGATATTGTTGGAGATGTCGATCAGGGCCAGCGCATCGAGCAGGCCATGCGCCTGCGCGCGCGCGCCATCGAGATTGACGGCGAGGATCGTGCCGCCCGCCTGCATCTGGCGCATGGCCAGCTCATGCTGCGGATGGCTGGCCAGCCCCGGATAGAGGCATTCGGGCACGCGCTTGTCGAGGAAGGTCGCGACCTTCAGCGCATTCTCGCTCTGGCGGCGGATGCGCAGGTCGAGCGTCTCCATCCCCTTCAGCACCACCCAGGCATTGAAGGCGGAGAGAGTCGGCCCGGTATTGCGGGTGAAGGAGAGAAGCGTGTTCTCGACGAACTCCGTCGTGCCGCATACGGCGCCGGCGAGCACGCGGCCCTGCCCGTCCATCATCTTGGTGGCGGAATAAGCGACGATATCCGCGCCATAATCCATCGGCCGCTGGAGCAGCGGGGTGGCAAAGGCATTGTCCACGATCGAGGTGATGCCGCGATCGCGGGCGATGCCGCATACGGCCGCCAGATCCACGATATCCAGAGTGGGATTGGCCGGCGTCTCGAAGAAGAACACCTTCGTGTTCGGCCGCACCGCATCCGCCCACTGATCCGGATCGCGCGCATCGATGATCGTCGTCTCGATGCCGAAGCGCGGCAACAGCGTATCCGTGAGCCAGCGACACGAGCCGAAGGCGGCGCGACCGGCGACGACATGATCGCCCTGGCTGAGCTGGCACAGGAGTGCGGCTGTCATCGCGGCCATGCCTGTCGCCATCGTGCGGCAGGCCTCGGCACCCTCGATCAGGGCGATGCGCTGTTCCAGCATCTCCACGGTGGGATTCTGGAGACGCGAATAGGTCATCCCCTGCTGTTCGCCGGCAAAGCGCGCGGCGGCATCGGCAGCCTTGTCGTAGGTGTAGCCCGAGGTGAGGAAGAGCGCCTCGCTCGTCTCGCCATATTCCGAACGCGCGGTGCCGCCGCGCACCGCCTGCGTGGCGGGGCGCCAGTTGCTGGTGATCGAACGATCCTGACCGGTCTTCCTTTTCATGGAGCAAGCCTTTGCGGCGGGCGCGCCCCCGCCGTCAATGCTTGGTGACGTTGACTTGTAGCAGGCAGCGGGCAGAAGCGGGCAGTGAAGGAGATCCGCCGATGACCGCCATCCAGGACGTGCCGCTGAAGACCATCAGTGGCGAAACGACCAGCCTTGCCGATTATGCCGGCCAGGTTCTGCTGATCGTCAACGTCGCCTCCAAATGCGGGCTAACGCCGCAATATGACGGGCTGGAGAGGCTCTACGCCAAATATAAGGACGAAGGCTTCGCCGTGCTGGGCTTTCCGGCCAACGATTTCGCGGCGCAGGAACCGGGCACGGACAGCGAGATCCTCGATTTCTGCACGACCAATTATGGCGTGGCCTTTCCGATGTTCTCGAAGATCGGCGTGGTGGGGCCGGACAAGCATCCCCTGTATCGCGAGCTGACGGCCGCCATTCCGGCGGCGCGGAACGATGCCGGCATGCGGGCGCGACTGGAAGGCTATGGCATGACGCCGAATCCGCAGCCCGAAGTGCTATGGAATTTCGAGAAGTTCGTGATCGGCCGGGATGGCGAGCCGGTCGCGCGCTTCGCGCCGGATACGGCGCCGGATGACGATGCGCTGGTGAGCGCGATCGAGAAGGAATTATTCGCCAGCGAATGAGCCTTTTCAGCGTCCGCCGACGCGGGCGCATGGCGGCACGCCATCAGGCAACGATCACCGCTGTCGAATATGGCGCGAGATCACGCCAGCCGAGCTGGAGATAGAGGGCGCGGCCGGCGGCGGTGGCGGTAAGCACCTCGCGCAGGGCGGGATCGCGGCGGAGCGCCAGCGCCGCCATCAGCGCCCGGCCGAGACCACGCCGGCCATGGGCCGGATCGACCTTGATGCGATCATAGATGAAAACGGCTTCGCTTTCGGCGACAAGGCCGCTGGCGGCTTGGGCGGCATAGCCGCTGGCGGCGAGCATACCGTCTTCCGCGACGATGCGGGCGAACCAGACGGGGGCCTGCCCTTCCACGATCAGCGTGTAGCCGGGCGGCAGGCCCGCGCCCGGCTCGCCATCCCGGTCTGCCGCCATCGCGGAAGCGGGCGGAGCGCCCGGAAAGCCGCCCCGTCCCATCACCCAGCTGTTCGAACTGATCGTCCAGCGCCGCGGCAGCAGCGCGAGCAACTCTTCCGCCGGACAGCAGAGCTTGAGCGGCACGAACGGCTCGTCAAGCTCCCGCCCCAGCTCACGCAGGCCTTCGCAGGGCGCGGCGAACACATAGCGACGGCGTTCGTCCGCATGCCCGGTATCAACCCGGATGCCGCCCCGATCGGGCACCGGCGCGGGCAGGCCGCGCGAAAGGGAACGGGCCGCCAGCCATGCCGCCATCAGCGGCAGATCCGCGCCCGCCGCCTGCGCCATCAGAACGCGGCGAGAACCGCGTCGCCCATCTGAACCGTGGTGTGCGTGCCGCCGAGATCGGGCGATCGGGCGCCCGCGGCCAGCGCGGCCGCCACCGCCGCCTCGATCCGGTCCGCCTCGGCCGGGAGGCCCAGCGAGTAACGCAGCATCATCGCGGCCGAGAGGATCGTCGCGAGCGGATTGGCCTTGCCCTGCCCGGCAATGTCCGGCGCGGAGCCGTGGATCGGCTCGTACAGGCCCTTCTTGTTCACATCGAGCGTCGCGGAGGGCAGCATGCCGATCGAGCCCGCGCACATGCTGGCCTGATCCGAAAGGATGTCGCCGAAGAGATTGCCGGTGACGATCACGTCGAACTGGCCGGGATTGCGCACCAGCTGCATCGCGGCATTGTCGACATACATGTGGCTGAGCGACACGTCCGGATACTCGGCCGAAACCTCGATCACGACATCGCGCCACAATTGCGAGGTCTCCAGCACATTGGCCTTGTCCACCGAGCACAGCTTGCCACGCCGGGCGCGCGCCGTTTCGAAGCCGACGCGGGCGATGCGGGCGACCTCGTCCTCATCATAGGACATGATGTCATAGCCCTCGCGGCGGCCCGTGGCTGTCTTCCGCATGCCCTTCTCACCGAAATACACGTCGCCATTCGTTTCGCGCACGATCACCAGATCGATCGCGGAGGCGACTTCGGGGCGGAGCGCGGAGGCATCGGCCAGCTCCGGGAAAAGCTTGGCCGGGCGGAGATTGGCGAAGAGGGTGAGCTCCTTGCGCAACCCGAGGATCGCCTGCTCGGGGCGGAGATCGCGCGAGAGGCTATCGCCACGCGGATCGCCGATCGCGCCGAACAGCACGGCATCGGCCTTGCGCGCGATGGCGAGCGTCTCCTCCGGAAGCGGATGGCCGGCCGCTTCATAGGCGACATAGCCGACATGCCCTTCCTCATAGGACAGGCGATCACCGACGACCGCATCCAGCACGCGCCGCGCCTGGGCGATGACCTCGGGACCGATCCCGTCGCCGGGGAAGAGCGCAATCAGCATGGCAGGAACCTCGTTTCTCGGAAATGCGGTGGCGTCAAAAGTCACACGAACGTCGCGCCTCATAGGGGCAGGCGCGCGTCGCGCGGGCACAGGCGCGAACGCTCACGCGTGCGTTCGGGCACACATGCGCGCGAGGCCCGGGCAAAGGCGCGGCGGCGAAAGCAAAGGGCGCGGGGATTCGCATCGCGGCCCCTTTGCACAGGTTGGCCGCGCTAGGACAGTCCCGGAGGGGATGCGGGAGACCGATCCCTCTCCCGCTATCCCGAAGCATGCTGGGGATAGTGGGAGGTAATGTCCCGTCATCCCCGCGAGAGCAGGAACGACGGAACGGATATGTGCGGGAACCGCGCCTCAGCTTTTGGGCGCTGGGCCCTTGCCCGGGGGCGTGTCCATCATCGGCCACTTGATGCCGAGCTGCTCCAGATAGGTGCCGTATTTCGCCGGGTTATAATAATATTGCTTCAGCTGCGGCGCGTAGCGGGCCATGATATCCGCATTGAGCTCCACCGGCGGCTTGTCGGTGGCGGCGAGCATCGGAACATATTTCTGCGTCTTGGTCTGGACATTGGTGAAATAATCCTTCGCGGCGGTGCGCAGCTCCGGCTTGGTCAGCAGATCCAGCGTCGTCATCGCGATCACCTTGGCACCCGCAACCACGCCCTTGTGCGCGATGGGCGTGGCCATCGCGATCGCATTGGCCCAATTGTGGCCGGGCAGGTTCGGGATGTTCGCGGGATAGGAGACGACGATCGTCGGCACGTTCCACGAAACGTCGCCAATATCGTCGGACGGCCCGCTGCCGGGATTGGCGGGCGGCGGGCGCAGCTCGCCCAGCTGGGTATCGAGGCCATCCTGCGGCGCGCCGATATTCTTCTGGACGAGTTTGGCGAAGGCCTGTTCCTCATCGGTCCACTTGGGCAGGCCGACCGCCTTGATATTCTGTTCCGCATCCTCCGCGATCGGCCGGTTGAAATGGCCGGGCGCCGCCGAACCGAGCAGGCGATGGCTGACGGTGGTGAAGGACATGGTGGCCGCGCCCTGCGCGATCGTGTTGCCCGTCTCGTACAAGTTCTTGATATTGTCGAACGTCTGTTCGCGGAAATAATACCAGACGGAGGCCGTGGGCGGCACCACGTTCGGCTGATCGCCGCCATCGCTGATCACATAATGCGAGCGCTGCTCCGGCCGGAGATGCTCGCGCTTGAAATTCCAGCCCACATCCATCAGCTCGACGCCGTCCAGCGCCGAACGTCCGCGCCACGGCGCCACGGCGGAATGGGCCGCCTCGCCCGTGAACGTATATTCGACGGAGACGAGGCCGGTGCCCCCCGAATAGCCCCAGCGCGTGCCGAGATTGCTGCCGACATGCGTGAAGAGAACGGCGTCGGTATTCTTGAACACGCCCGCACGTACCATGAAGGCCTTGCCCGCGAGAAGCTCCTCCGCGACGCCCGGCCACATGACGAGCGTGCCGGGGATCTTCTCCTTCGTCATGATCTCCTTCACGGCGAGGGCCGCGACGATGTTCACGGCCTGCCCCGAATTATGCCCCTCGCCATGGCCCGGCGCGCCGGCGACGAGCGGATCGCGATAGGGAACGCCCGGCTTCTGCGATGCCTTGGGGATACAATCGAGATCCGAGCCGAGCGCGATTTCCGGGCCACCCGTGCCGTTCGTCCATTTCGCGACCCAGGCGGTGGGCATGCCGGCCACGCCACGCTCGATCGTGAAGCCGTTCTTCTCCAGCAGGGCCGTCAGATATTTGGAGGTTTCCTCCTCGTGCATGCCAAGCTCGGCAAAGCTGAACACGCTATCCGTGATGACCTGGGCGAGCTTGGCGCGCGCATCCACGCCGGCCACGGCGCGCGTCTTCAACGCGGCGACATCGACAGCCTGGGCGCCGGCAGCGCCGCCGGCAAGCGCGGCGATGCCGAGAAAGAGGCCGGAACGGATTTTCTTCACGCGATTCATTCTTCACCCCCACATTCTGGCGAACGGCGGAGGGTGTGCGCAGTTTTTCCTATGCGAACAAGCGCAAATGCAAAGGATGCCGGATAGCGGCGCCGCACAGGGCCAGCCTTCCCGCCTACGCAGGAATCCGGAGTGCCACGTCGGCGTTCTTGGCTGCGTTGCGCCGATTCAGCGCTGCGGGCGGCGCGGGCCGGTGCGGCCGCCGGGCGATGCCGGACGCGGCCCGTCGGAGGGCGGACGCGGACCGCGCGGACGATCGGAGCGCGGACCCGACGGGCGCGGGCCTCGCGGGCCATCCGGCCGGGGGCCGCGCGGCCCATCCGGGCGCGGGCCGGCCGGGCGCGCTGGCGCGGCGGTCGCCGTGGGTGCCACGGAATAGCCTTCCTTCAGCAGCCGGTTGAAGGCGGTGCGCACGGTGGCGGCGATGCTGGCCTGCACTTCCTTTGGCAGATCGGCAAAGGCGGTGTTCGGGCCCATCGCGTTGATATCGCGCAGCAGCGAATTGGGCATGCCCTTCGATGCCGTCTTCAGCGCGGCGACGGCTTCCATGACGGCGGAGAACAGGATCTCCTGCATGATGTCGGTCGCGCTGTTCTTCATTCTTTGCCTCGTATGTCAGGGTTGTGCGGCAAACCGCGCCGCGCCCCATCGCGCGCCGCCTTACGGGTTCCGATGTTCGGGAGGAAGCGCAATCCGGCGCGGGTGCCACGGGCGAAGCGCGCGGCGCGAAGCGGGGGGCACCCCCGGCTTTGGGCCGCACCTTCGCAGAAGCATGGTTTCGGCCTAGAGGAACGCCATGCTTCGCCTGTCCGAAATCAAGCTGCCGCTGGATCATCCGCCCGAGGCGCTGCCAGAGGCCATCCTCACGCGGCTGGGGATCGCGCCCACCGATCTGATCGACTGGAAGATCGCGCGGCGCGCCAATGATGCGCGGCGCAAGTCCGCGATCCAGATGGTCTATTCGGTCGACGTAACGCTGGCCGACGAGGCCGCGACCCTCGCCCGCTTCGCCGGCCAGCCGCACATCCGCCCGACACCGGACGACGCCTACCGCCCGATCGGCCATGCGCCCGCAAACACCCCCAGCCCCGTGGTGATCGGCGCCGGACCCTGCGGCCTCTTCGCAGGGCTGATCCTCGCGCAGATGGGCTTTCGTCCGATCATCCTGGAGCGCGGCAAGGTGGTGCGCGAGCGCACGAAGGATACGTGGGGCCTGTGGCGCCGCGCCGTGCTGGAGCCCGAGAGCAACGTGCAGTTCGGCGAGGGCGGCGCGGGCACCTTTTCCGATGGCAAGCTCTACAGCCAGATCAAGGATCCGCGCTTTCTGGGCCGCAAGGTGCTGACCGAGTTCGTGAAGGCCGGCGCGCCCCCCGAAATCCTGACCGAGGCACATCCGCATATCGGCACCTTCCGCCTCGTGACGATGGTGGAAAGCATGCGCGAGACCATCCAGGAACTGGGCGGCGAATATCGCTTCGGCACGCGCGTCGAGGATTTCGAGGTGGAAAGCGGCCCCGGCGGCACGCGGCGCCTGCGCGGGCTGCACCTGAGCGACGGCAGCTTCCTGGAGGCCGCACATGTCGTGCTGGCGGTGGGGCACAGCGCGCGCGATACCTTCGCTAAGCTTTACGAGCGTGGCGTGCACATCGAGGCCAAGCCCTTCTCCATCGGCGTGCGGATCGAGCATCCGCAAAGCTGGATCGATCGCGCGCGCTTCGGCTCTTGCGCGGGCCACCCCGATCTGGGCGCGGCCGCCTACAGCCTATCCCATCACTGCGCGAACGGGCGGACCGTCTACAGCTTCTGCATGTGCCCCGGCGGCCGCGTGGTGGCGGCCACATCCGAGCCGGGGCGCGTCGTCACCAATGGCATGAGCCAATATTCACGCGCCGAATTCAACGCCAATTCGGGGCTGGTGGTGGGGATCGAGCCGGAGCGCGATTATCCCGGCCACCCTCTGGCGGGGATCGATCTGCAACGCAGGCTGGAAAGCCTGGCCTTCACGGCGGGCGGCTCCAGTTATTCGGCGCCGGTGCAACTGGTGGGTGATCTGCTCGCGGGCCGCGCCTCGACCGCGCTGGGCCAGGTGACGCCCTCCTACAAGCCGGGCGTGACGCCCACCGATCTGGCCGCCTGCCTGCCCGATTTCGTGCTGGACGCCTTTCGCGAGGCCTTGCCCGTCTTCGGCCGGCAGATCGCGAATTACGATCATCCCGATGCGACGCTGACGGGCGTGGAGACGCGCACCTCCTCCCCCATACGCATCACGCGCGGCCGCGATTTCCAGAGCCTCAACACGGCCGGCCTGTTTCCGGCGGGCGAAGGAGCCGGCTATGCGGGCGGCATCCTTTCGGCGGGCGTGGACGGCATCAAGGTGGCCGAAGCCGTGGCGCGGGCGATACTGGGCGACGAACCGGCAGCCGAGGAGCGCGCCGCCTGAGACGGCGTACCGCCCCTCCCCCGAATGCGAAGGCTGCGAGCCGGCGGCTCCCGGAACGCCCCGATCATCCCGCTCGTTAGGCCATCCGGCCGATCACCCCGTAAAATGCCGGAATCGCAGCGCCCGGCTTGACAAAAGCGGCCCTCCGCTCAATGCATGCAATGTCGACACATTGTATGCATGAATCAAAAAGAGAGTGCGACAGGAGGGATGCGATGCGCGCGAGGGCCATATTGCTTCCGTTGAGCCCGGCGCCCCGCGCCACCGTGCGCAGGCCGCCGGCCCGCGCGCGACGGCAGGCCGCCGCCAGCCGCCCTTCCCGCCCCCGTTGAGCCGGAATCGCCGATGCGCCAGTTGCTTCCCGTCGACCACGCCGATGCCATCCTTCTCGGCCGCATCGAGACGCGGGAGGGGCCGACGCCGATCGTGTTGCGGGACGGCGAGATCGAGGATCTGTCCCGTTTCGCGCCAACCATATCGGATCTGATCGATCGCCTCGCGCCCGGCGAACTGCCCCCGCGCGGACGATCGCTTGGCGCGATCGACGCGCTCGTCTTCCGCCCGGATTGGGAGGGAGGCATGGAAACGCGCCTGCTTTCGCCCATCGATCTGCAATGCATCAAGGCATCGGGCGTCACCTTCGCCATTTCCGCCATCGAGCGCGTGATCGAGGAGCGGGCGCGCGGCGACGCGCTGGAGGCGGACCGCATTCGCGAGGATTTCCAGGCGCGGCTGGGCGGTGACATCCGCGCCGTGAAGCCCGGCTCCGAAAGCGCGATGCAGCTCAAGGCCCTCCTGATCGCGGACGGCATGTGGTCGCAATATCTGGAGGTGGCGATCGGCAAGGATGCGGAGATCTTCACCAAGGCGCCCGTCCTTTCCTCGGTGGGCGCAGGCGCGGACATCGGGGTGCGCGGCGATTCCGAATGGAACAATCCCGAACCCGAAGTGGCCATCATGTGCGATCCGCGCGGGCACGCGCGGGGCGCCACGCTCGCCAACGACGTGAACCTGCGCGATATCGAGGGGCGCAGCGCCCTGCTGCTGGGCAAGGCCAAGGACAATAACGCCTCCTGCGCGCTCGGCCCGTTCATTCGCCTGTTCGACGATCGGTTCACGCTGGACGATATCCGCCGATCCGTGATCTCGCTGGAGATAGAGGGGCCGGACAATTTCCGGCTCGAAGGCTCATCCAGCATGGGCATGATCAGCCGTGATCCACTGGATCTGATCGGCCAGACGATCGGCGCGAGCCATCAATATCCGGACGGATTCGTGCTGCTGCTGGGCACGATGTTCGCCCCGATCGAGGATCGTTCGGAGGCCGGCCGCGGCTTCACCCACAAAAGGGGCGATATCGTGCGCATCGCCACGCCGAAGCTGGGCGCGCTCGTCAATCGCGTGGTGGCCTGCGAGGATGCCCCGCCGTGGACCGTGGGCATCGGAGCACTGATGCGCAACCTCGTCTCGCGCGGACTGATACAATGACAAGGGAGTGGATGATGCGGCGCATGACACGGCGGTGGAGCCTGGCGGCGGGCGTGGCCGCGCTGGCGGCGGGCATCGCGACGGCACCGGCCGCGCACGCCGAAACGACGATCCTCAGCGGCTTCACGCTGATCGACGGCACCGGCGCGGCGCCCCGACCCGGCATGGTGATGGTGATCGACGACGGCCGCATCATCTGGCTGGGCAAGGCCGGCGCCGTGCCGAAGAAGGCCGGCGCCACCGCCATCAACCTGACGGGCAAATATGTGATGCCGGGCCTGATCGACCTGCACGTCCATATCGGCACGGTGCGCGATCTGGACCAGCAGGCCGCCAACTTCACGACCGACAATGTCGAGAAGGATCTGAAGACCTACGCCTCCTATGGCGTGACCACCGTGCAATCGATGGGCACGGATGGCGATGCGATCTTCGCGATCCGCGATGCGCAGCGCACGGGGCGGCCGACGATGGCGCGCGTCTATACCGCCGGCCAAGGCCTCGTGTTCAAGGGCGGCTATGGCGGGGTTCCCGGCATCAACCATCCGATCGCCACCGCAGAGGAGGCGCGCCGGGAGGTGGATGCGCAGGTGGCCAAGCATGTGGATTTCATCAAGCTGTGGCTGGATGACGAACTGCATTCGATGCCCAAGATGCCGCCGGAGCTTTCGAAGACGATCATCGACGAAGGCCATGCGCGGGGCATGCGCGTGCTGGCCCATGTCTTCTATCTGGAGGACGCAAAACGGCTGGTGGCGCAGGGCATAGACGGCTTCGTCCACAGCGTGCGCGATCAGCCGATCGACGCCGGGCTGATCGCTGCGATGAAGGCCCACGGCACCTGGCAGGTGGCGCCCACGCTGAGCCGCGAAGAGGCCGTCCACGCCTTTGGCGCGCCCAATCCGATCACCAGGGATCCCTTTTTCCGGCAATCCATCAGCCCCGCCGCGGTTGCCGGGCTGGAAAGCCCCGAACGCGAACGGAAGATGGCCTCCAATCCCAACTGGTCGAAGCTGCCCGCCTTCGACAGGATGGCAAAGGTCAATTTCCTGAAAGAGGTGCGCGCCGGCATCCCCTACGGCTTCGGAACCGATGCCGGGCCGCCCGGCCGCGTGCCAGGCTATTCGGAGCATTGGGAACTGGCCGGCATGGTCGAGGCGGGGCTCACGCCTTCGCAGGCGATCGAGGCGGCGACGAGCCGCGCGGCCCGGTGGCTGCGCAATCCCGATATCGGCACGCTGGCGCAGGGCAAATGGGCCGATCTGATCGTGCTGGATGCCGATCCTACGAAGGATATCCTCAACACGCGCCGGATCGCGGCCGTCTATGTGGCCGGCAATAAAGTGCCATCGGTCCGCCCGTGACCGACGCCGCCCTTCCCGCCGCCGCGCCCGTGCATGGCGCGCGCCCCACGCGCGTGCGCCATGTGGTGCTGTGGCTGACGGTGCTCGCCTACATGATAACCTATATGGATCGCGTGGTGATTTCGACCACCGCGCCGCTGATCCAGAAGGAGTTCGGCTTTTCCGTTATCACGATGGGCTGGATCTTCAGCGTGTTCCAGATCGGTTATGCGCTGTTCCAGATTCCCGGCGGCTGGCTGGGTGACCGGATCGGTCCGCGCCGGGCGCTGACGGGCGTGGTCGTCTGGTGGTCCGCCTTCACGGCGCTGACGACGGGGGCATGGTCGGCCGGATCGATGATGGCCTGCCGCTTCCTGTTCGGCTGCGGCGAGGCCGGCGCCTTTCCCAACGCGACGCGATCGCTCTCGCGCTGGATGCTGCCTTCCGAACGCGGCTTCGCGCAGGGCATCACCCATGCCGGCGCGCGGCTGGGCGGCGCGCTAACCCCGGTGCTCGTCGTATGGCTGATGATCCACCTCGGATGGCGCGGCCCCTTCCTGATCTTCGCCATGCTGGGTCTGATCTGGGCGGCCTTCTGGTTCTATTATTATCGCGACAATCCGCGCGACCATGCCGGCACGAACGAGGCGGAGCGCACGATGATCGCCGAGGCGCTGGGCGCCCAGGCCACATCCGGCGCGCGGATGCCCGTGCCGTGGCGGCAGTTGCTCGCCAATCCGCAGCTCTGGCTGATCTCGGCCATGTATTTCTGCTACGCCTACAGCATCAACATCTTCCTCACCTGGTTCCCCAAATATCTGAACGAGGTGCGCAGCTTCGACATCGTCCAGATGGGCTTCTTCGCCAGCCTGCCGCTGATGGCAGGCGTGGTGGGGGATGTCGCCGGCGGCTGGATTTCGGATCGGCTGATCGAGCACACGGGCCGCGTGACGCTGGCACGCCGCGCGGTGGCGGTAGCGGGCTTCACGCTGGCGGCCTTCGCCATCCCCGTTGCGGTCTGGTCCGCCTCCCCGCTCGCCAGCGTCGGCTGGTTCGCGCTGGCCGTGTTCGGGCTGGAGCTGACGGTGGGCATTTCATGGGCACTGACGCTCGACGTGGGCGGAATCTTCGCAGGATCCGTCTCGGCCGTGATGAACACGTTCGGCAATATCGGCGGCGCGCTCGCGGCGGTGATCACCGGCTATATCCTGAAATGGAGCGGCTGGGATGCGGCGATGTATGTGCTCGCGATCCTCTCCGCCCTGGCGGGGCTCATGTATCTGAGGATCAACGCCTCGAAGCTGCTCTACACGCCATCGGAAGCCTGAGCCGGCGGCGGCCGACGCGCATCCTCTCAGGAGGGGTGGAGATGATGCCCGCTTTCGCCTCAATAGCGGACATTCGTGACCAGCGGCCATGCCGTCCAATAACCAAGGGAATTAATGATACTGCCAGTCGGTCCGCACTTCCTTAACATCCGAATTACCCTTCAGGTCCGAGATGTAGCTGTCAAATGCAGTGACAACGGCTGCTTGCTCCAAGGCCTTATCTCTACTTGAGCAGCCGCCGCGAAATTCCGACGCACTCCCTTTTGAATGGGCACTGAGGTAATCAGTCCATCCGACCTGCACAGAATCCAGCTCATTTTTTCTGTAGGAAAAAGCTCTAGAATAATACAACGTCTTCGAGTCGGATGTTTGTGAGGCGCAGTAATACCAAGCTTCTCCGCCCGACGTTTGAGCAAACAATGGAGACGGCAGCAAAGCCAAACAAGCAACAATCGCGACTCTCATTGCACACCTTCCAGTCACTCGCTCAATAGCGCTGACACAGCTCCGCAGGCCGCACAATATGATGCTGTGGCTGTTTCCAGATCTATGGCGACCTGCGGTTTTTGTGACACACCGACGCGGTCGGGCCGGACGCGAAACTCGCTCTCTACCTCATGAATCGCGAGAATCTCGTCGCCGTCACTGCCGGGGTCGACGATATGATATAGACATGAAGTGACCAACAAAGGTCGGCCCAAGTGACCGGCAGAAGCAACGTTTGCTAACCACCAATCCCGGACATTTCCGCCGGGATAAATATCAAGCCTCGCCTTTGCGCCGTTTATCCCTCGCGCAGCACGGCCTCGGGGGAGATCGATCGCGCGTTCGTCTGGCCGGTCAGGGCCATCGCCACGGCCAGTTCGTGGCGCAGAAGTTCCAGCATGCGAGCCACGCCGGCCTGCCCCTGCGCCGCCAGCGCGAAGGCCCAGGCGCGGCCCAGCAGCACGCCCTTCGCCCCCAGCCCCATCGCCCGCAGGATATCGGTTCCCGAGCGGATGCCCCCATCCAGCAGGACATCACACCGGCCCGCAACGGCCCGCACCACCCCCGGCAGGGCCGCGATCGAGGAGGGCGCGCCATCCAGCTGGCGGCCGCCATGGTTGGAAACGATGATCCCGTCCACGCCCGCCGCGCAGGCGGCGGCGGCGTCGGCCGCGTCCATCACGCCCTTCACCACGATCGGACCACGCCAATTCTCGCGCAGCCACGCCATGTCGGCCCAGGTGATGGAGGCATCGAAATTGCGCGCGACCCAGGCCGTGAACTGCGCGAGCCCCGCGCCATCGGGCATGACCGGCGCGAAATTGCCCAGCGTATGTGGCCGCCCTCGCACGCCCACATCCCAGGCCCAGCCCGGATGCGTGCCGATCTCGAAGGCGCGCTGCATCCGCGCCGCGAGGCCCTGCGATCCCGTGAGGCTGGAGCGCAGATCGCGTCGCCGCGGGCTATGCATGATGAGATCGACCGTGAGCACGAGCGTCTCCACACCCAGCGCCGCACTGCGCTGAAGCAGATCCACCATGAACGGCCGATCGCGGATCATGTAGAGTTGCAGGATCGGCGGACGCCCGACGCCCGCCACCACCTCCTCTATCCCGCAGCAAGCCGAGGAGGAGAGGATGAACGGCACGCCCGCCGCTTCCGCCGCGCGCGCCGCCTGCACCTCGCCACGCCGCGCATACAGGCCGGCCAGCCCGATCGGCGCCAATGCGACGGGAAAGGACACGTCCCGCCCCAGCAGGCGCGTGGAAAGATCGACATGCGAGACATCGACCATCACGCGCTGCCGCAGCTTCAGCGCCTGCAGATCGGCGATGTTGGCGCGCATCGTGCCTTCGTCATAGGAACCGCCGTCGATATAATCGAACAGGAAGCGCGGCAGACGCCGGCGCGCCAGCGTGCGGAAATCCTCGATGGAAGCCGGCGTCACGATCGTTCTTCTCTCCTCAGCGGCCGTGCCATTCCGGCGGCGTCTTGGTCAGGAAGCCGCGCACGCCCGCCGCGAAATCCTCGCTGCCATATATCAGGGATATTAGATCGCCGATGTCCGGCATCGTCTGCGTGGACAGGCGATGGATCGCCTCCTTGCTCACCCGCTGGGTGAGCGGCGCGCAGGCGACCAGCCTGTCGGTGAGCCGTTCCACCGCCGCATCCATCTCGCCTGAGGGCACAAGCTCTGTCAGGAGCCCTTGCGCGTGCAGGTCCGCTGCCGGCACAAGATCGGCCGCGAGCAGCAGTCGCTTGGCCAGCGGAATGCCGACATGCTGGATCAGCCGCTGATAGCCGCGCGCGGAAAGGCAGTTGCCGATCGTTCGCGCAAGCGGCGAACCGAAGCGCGCGCCTTCCGCGGCGATCCGGAAATCGCAGGCGAAGGACAGGGCCAGGCCCCCGCCGACCGCCCAGCCATCGACGATCGCGATGGTCGGCTGCGGCAGCGTTTCGACCGCGCCGACATAGCCATCCATTTCGGCTTCATAGGCCACGCCTTCCGCGCCGCTGGTGAAGGACTGGAAGCCGGCAATATCGGTGCCCGAGACGAACGCCTTGCCGCCCGCGCCCCGCAGCGTGACGACGCGCACCGTGGGATCGGTGGCGATCCGGGCACACACCGCGCCCAGCTCGCGCCACATGCTCCAGGTGAGCGCATTATAGGCGGCGGGGCGATCAAACAGGATATGGCCGACGGCGCCTTCCTGCCGATAGCGAACCTGGCCATCGTCGCTCACGCACGTGCTCCCGCCGCCAGTTCCGCGCGGATCTCCGCGCCATGCTCGTCCAGCAGGGGCGGCGGCAGACGCATCTTCTGTGGCGTGCCCGTCATCTTCACGGCGAAACCCAGCGACTTGAAGCTGCCCTCCACCGGATGGGGAATATCCTGCACCATCGCGCAGGCGGCCGTATGATCGCTGTCGAGCGCGCGATCATAGCTGTTGATCGGCCCGGCGGGCACGCCGACCGCCAGCAGCGCATCGACCCACTCCTCCACCGTCCGTTCGAGGAAGCTGGGCTCCAGCAGCGCGATCAGGATCTTCGCGTTGGCGACGCGCACGCTGTTGTCGCGGAAGCGCGGATCCTCGTTCAGCTCCGGCCGGCCGAGCACCTGCAACAGGGACAACCACAATTTCTGGTTGGCCGCCGCGAACACAAAATACCCGTCCGACGCCTTCACCGCCTGATAGGGGGCGGACATGCGATTGGCCGTGCCCAGGGGACCGGGGCTTTTGCCGGTGCCCCACAGCTCCGCCGTCTCCCAGATGGAGAGGCCCAGCGCCGCTTCGAACAGGGAGGCCGTGATGAGCTGCCCCTCACCGGTCTTCTCGCGCGCTATGATCGCGGAAAGGATGCCATAGGCCGCGAACAGCCCCGCCCCCAGATCGCCCACCGGAATGTCGCTCTTCACCGGCTCATGCCCCGGCAGGCCGGTGGAACTGATGACTCCGGACATCGCCTGCGCGATCAGATCATAGCCGGGCCGGTTCGCCCACGGCCCCTTCGGCCCGAAGCCGGAAATGCTGGCGTAGATCAGCCGGGGATTCAGCGCCTTCAGCGTCTCGTAACCGATGCCCAGCCGATCGACCACGCCGGGACGCCCATTTTCGACGACCACGTCCGCGGTTTTCGCCAGCGCATAGAATGTCTCGCGATCGGCCTCGGCCTTCAGATCGAGCACGATGCTGCGCTTGTTGCGGTTCAGCGCGAGAAAGCCGGGGCTATCCTCCCCCTTCAGGCGGAAGCCCATGGATCGCCGCGAGGAATCGCCCACCACCGGCGGCTCCACCTTGATGACGTCCGCGCCCATATCGCCCAGCAGCATGCAGCAAAACGGACCGGCCATGACCTGCGACACGTCGAGCACGCGCACGCCCGCAAGTGGTAGCATCTATCTCTCCCCGTCCATCATCCTGGACGAGAGCAATCACCCTGCTCTCTTCACGAGCAAGTGCATACATCACGATAACATTGCATACAAGCGTACAGAGCACGCCGAAATCGGGTGCTAATCCTCTTTTTCCGAAGAGGATTCGTCGAACGCTTCCCACCTTTTGCGCGCCCGCGTCTTTTTCTGCTCGCGCTTGATGCTCTCCGCGCCGTTGGCGAAATGCTCCTCCATCAGCCGGCGGAGCGTTTCGCCATCGCGCTTCATCAACGCGGCATGGATATGCTTGTGCTCCTCGAAGGCATCGCCCCAGCGCTCGTGCGCACGCGTCGTCACATGGCGCGCGCGCTCGGCGCGCGGCAGCAGCAGGCGCCAGGCCAGCAGCAGCGAGGGGCTGGCGGCCGCCTCCACGATCAACTCGTGGATCAGCCGGTTGGCTTCCAGATAGCGGGTGCGATCGCCGGTCTGGAAATGATGCGCCAGATCCTCCTGCAACTCGTCGAGGATCTCCAGCTGATCGCGGCTGATCCGCTCGCAGGCGAGCCGCGCCGCCAGCGATTCCAGCGCCCCCAGCACGAGGAACACCTCGGCCACGGCCTCTTCGTCCAGCAGCGCCACCTGCACGGTGCGGTTGGGCAGCAGGCTGATGAGCCCTTCGGCCGCGAGCGTGCGAAACGCCTCGCGCACGGGCGTGCGCGACATGCCGAACTGTTCGCTGAACGCCTGCTCGCGCAGCGGCTCGCCCGGGGCCAGATCCCCCGCGAGGATCATGCCGCGCAGCAGCTTCACCGCTTCCTGATGGCGATCGCCCTTGCGCGGCTTCTGCCCGGTCTCGCTGCTCGCCGCCACGGCCGCCTCAGGCTTCACTTTTCCCATGAGATCGACGGTAACCAGCGTCCGTAGGACAGGCAAGCCGCGCCCATCTTGACCCTTGGGTCGATCCGGCCGCTCAATCGATCTTGACCTGCTGGAGCAGCGTCGCATCGCGGGGCAACTCCACCTGCCCCGCCGGATAGCCGTTACGGGAAAGGATGAACGCCGCGAGATCGGCCGACGCCGCGGCACCCAGGCTGCCCGGATTGTCCAGCGGCATCGTGGTGCGGATACGGGTCGCCAGATCCCCGGCGGTCTGCCCCTTCCAGTTGCCGGCGAAGGTGCCGCCGGTGAGGGCCGGCGCCACATCCACGCCTGCCATATCCTCTCCGTGGCAGGATGCGCAGACGGCGCTGTATTTCGCCTGCCCGCGCGCGGCCTGTGCCGGCGAGTAGACGCCCGACGAGGCGGCGGATCCCGCCGCCTGCGCGATGGCGAGGCCCGGCAGGACGATGGCGATCGCGCAAAGCGCAAGGGTCTGGACAGGCTTCATGGCGCGATCCTGACGGGGCCATCTTGAATGCAAGCTGACATGATTGCGTACGATCAGGAGGGAAGCCGGAGCGCGAGCAATTCGCCACTGTAATTGCCGCCGCCAATCGCGATCACGATATATTGCCGCCCGTCCAGCATGTAGGTCATCGGTGCGCCATTCTGCGCGGCGGGCATGTAGACAGCCCCCTTCTGCTCGCCCGTCGCCTTGTCATAGGCACAAAGCATCGCGCCCTTGCGGCCATCAGGCAGCGTGAACAGGCCGGGTTCGCCGGCGATCACGAGCGTGCGGGTCGTCAGCGTGCCGACGAAGCCCGGCCGCCCCGTCTTGGGGATCTTCATCCCCTTGAGTTTGGGATGGTTGCGCACCTCATCCGGCGTCTCGCCATGCGCCACCTGCCAGGCGATCGCACCCTTCTTCAGATCAATCGCGGTGATCCGGCCATAAGGCGGCTTCAGCAACGGCAGGCCCTCCACGGTAAGGTTGCCATAGGTCACCTCGCCACGCTTCGGCGCATTGGGCATGCCGCGCACGTTGATGAAGGCGAAATCCGATTTTTCGAGATCGCTGTTGGGCAGCTCGCTCATCACATCGGCCTGCGTCTTGGAATAGATGTAGACGATGCCCGTCTCGGGATCGGCCGATCCGCCCGGCCAGTTCGATCCGCCCGTCAGGTTCGGCGCGGTGAGCGTGCCCCACGTTCCCTTCTCATCGAACATCGAAGCCGGGGTGAAGAGTGGGCCGATCCGGTAATTCTTTATATGCTCCAGCGCCTTGGCATGAAGCTCGGGCGTAAAATCGATCAGCACGTCCGGCGTAATGCCCTGCACGTCATAGGCGGGCGGCTTGCTGGGAACAGGCTGGGTGGGTGCATACCATTCGCCCGGCATGTCACCCTTGGGCACCTTCCGCTCCGGAATCGGCCAGACGGGCTTCCCCGTCACCCGATCCAGCACATAGAGGAAACTCTGTTTGCTGGGCTGGGCCAGCAGCTTCACCACCCGACCGTTGATCGGCACGTCCATCAGGATCGCCGCGCAGGGTATATCATAATCCCACAGCCCGTGATGCACCGTCTGGTAATGCCATTTGCGCACGCCCGTATCGATATCGAGCGCAACGATGCTCTCGCCGAACAGGCCGTTGCCGCGTCGATACTGGCCACCGACATCGCCCGTCGGCAATTCCACGCCGATATAGACGAGGTTCAGTTCGGGATCGGCCGACATCTGCGCCCAGGCACCGCCATTCCCGATCTTGTCGGTGCCGTCGAGCCAGGTGTCATAGCCATATTCGCCCTTCAGCGGGATCGTGTGGAAGATCCACTTCCGCCGGCCGGTGCGCACATCATAGCCCCGCACATAGCCACGCACATTGTCGCGCGTCTTGGGCACGTTGCCGGCGGTGTGCGCCGCGCCGATGACGACCGTATCCTTCACCACGCACGGCGTGGCGTGCAGGCCGATATCGCCATTTTCGAGATCGATCTCCTGATCGTCCTCCTTCTTCAGATCGACGATGCCATTGTCGCCGAAGGTGGGGATGCGCGCGCCGGTGGCGGGATCCAGCGCCACCATCTGATAGCCAATCGTCACATAGACGAGCCGCGCCTCCTTCCCATCCGTCCAATAGGAAAGGCCGCGCCCGGAAAGCCGCCGGGGCGCCTTCAGCGCGCGCGCGCCTTCATCCTCGCGATGGACCCACAGAAGTTCGCCCGTGGCGCCGTCCAGCGCCACGATGTCGCGGCGGCTGCCGGCGGTGCAGTAGATCACGCCATTCACGATCAGCGGCGTGCCTTCGAATACGAATTCGGGCCGCGGCCCCAGCGCATCCGTCTTGAAACGCCACGCCACTTCCAGATCGTTGAAATTGGTGCCGTTGATCTGATCGAGGGGCGCATAGCGCGAATTGGCGAGATCATTGGCATAGCCCGGCCAATCGGTGTCGCCGGCGGCGCGCGTGCGGGGGCTGATCTGAGCCAGGGCCGGCATTTTCGCGGCAACCCATCCGACGAGCGGCAAAGACAGCATCGTCCTTCTCGTCAGCGGCGCCATGCGGACATTCCCTCCACTATCTCGTCGATCGTTCGCCGGATCGCCGATTTTTCTTGCTCTGCCGGCCCCGGGGAGCCGACCATCGGTCTGCCGGACTGTTCGCATCAGAGCGGGGGCCGAGTCAATATCTTGCATGCATCATTGGTAATATGCATGCATTCTATCGTCAGCCAATCGGGCCGAGCTCTCGCCATTCGCGAACCTGAGCGCGCGCCCCGCTCCGTCGCTACGGCGCCGCAGGATAGTTCGCCGCCAGATAGTCGACGAGCGGATCGAACTGGTCGTCCGGCACCCTGGCGCCGAAACCGACCATCTTCTCCACCGTCGCCGCCCAGTCCGCCCGCGTCTTGCGCTGGCTCGTCACCTGGGCGGGCACATGGCAGGATGTGCAGTGGCTGTCGGCGAAGGCCTTCATCGGCCCCGGCGCAAACTCGGCCGGATTGGCGGACGCAGCGGCCGGCCCTGGCACTGGCAGGGGCCTCTCCCTCACCTCCGGCTGCGAGGCGGAAGCCGCCGCCGCGACGCCCTTTTCTCCGGGGCGGGGCAAGGCGAAGACGACCAGCCGGCTCGCCGTATTGGGGCTGCCCAGATAGGATCCGCCCGCCGAGACGATCGCTACATATTGGCGCCCGTCCCGCCCGCGATAGCTGACGGGCGCCGCATGCGCCGAGGCGCCGAGCCGAAAGGCCCACAATTCGCGCCCCGTGCCGGAATCAAACGCACGGAAGCGCGCATCATCGGATGCGCCGATGAACAGCAGTCCCGTCGCGGTGGCGAGCGGCGATCCCACATTGGGCCGCCCCGTCTTCCGCCTGTCCTCGGGAAGGCCGTCCGTGATGCCCAGCGGCGTCTGCCAGGCGATCCGCCCGCTCGCCACATCGATCGCGGTGAGGTTGCCCCAGGGCGGCTGCTGGCAGGGCAGCTTCAGCCCCTCCATCCCGAACCATGAGGGCTTCGGCGCGACATTGTACCAATTGCCCTTCTCGTCGCGGCCAAGCTGCTCGATGCTCGGCAGTTCGCTGGTATTGATGATGAAGAGGCCACGCTTGCGATCATAGGCGCCGCCGCCCCAGTTCGGGCCGCCGCCGCTGCCGGGAAATCGGATCACCGGATGATCGGCGCGCAGCGGCTCGAACGGAACGGCGAAGGTCGCCCCCTCGCGCGCGACGCGGGCGCGGCAATATTGCTCCAGTTCCGGCGTCACGGTCGCGATATCGGCGGCCGTCATCGCCTGCCGGGTAACCGGCGGGGGCGCGGAGGGAATGGGCTGGGTGGGCCACGCCTGCTCCCCGGCGATGCTGCTGGGCGGAACGGGCCTCTCCGTCACCGGAAAGACCGGCCTGCCCGTCACGCGATCCAGCACGAACAGATAGCCCGACTTGTTCATCGCCGCGATCGCCGGGATCGTCTTCCCGCCACGCTTCACGTCCATCAGCGTCGGTTGGACAGGCATGTCCAGATCCCAGATATCGTGATGCACGGCCTGGAAATGCCAGAGATAGCGCCCCGTGCGCGCATCGATCGCCACCAGCGCGCTGGAAAAGAGGTTCGCCCCCGGCCGATCGATCCCGACGCGATCATAAGCCGGCGCCCCGAACGGCACATAGACGATGCCGCGAGCCTCATCCACGGAGAGGGCACTCCATGCATTGACGCCCGTGCGCCTTTCCCACCCGTCGCCACCCCAGCTTTCGTGAAAGGGCTCTCCCGGACGCGGCACGGAATGGAAGGTCCAGAGCAGCTTGCCCGTGCGCGCATCCCAGCCGCGAATGTCACCGGCCGGCCCGCGCGCCGGCGATTCCTGCAGGCGGGATGCGGTGACCAGCACATCGCCCGCCAGCACCGGCGCGCTGTTGATCTCATAGGCATAGTTGCCGGGATTCTCGCCGTCCCTCGTCCCGTTCATGATTTCGGGCGTGCGCAGGTCGATGGGCGTGAAGCCCTCGGCCGGTCGGCCGGTCGCGATATCCAGCGCCAGCAATCGGCCGGATCGCGTGCCGAAGAACAGGCGTGCCGGGCTTTTCGCGTCGCCGGGCCAGTAATCCATCGAGCGACCCGCGATCATGTCGCCATCCGGCAACGCCATCGACCAGCGCAACGCGCCGCTGGCGCCATCGAGCGCGACGATGCGCCCATGAGGCGTGGCAAGAAGGAGCATCCCGTTCACGACAAGCGGGGTAGTGTTGCTGACCAGCAGGCGCGTGCTAGTGCTGTCGGCCGGCTTCAGTTCGAACGTCCAGACCGGGATCAGCTTCGAAACATTGGCAGGCGTGATCTCTTCCAGTTCGGAATAGCGCGCGCCCGCCTCGTCACGACCGAAGCTCCACCAGTCACCCGCCGGCATGCCCGTCGCCAGCGCCGTCGTCGCCGTCAGCGCGAGGGCACCCGCGACCATCCAGGGCCAAGTCCTCATCCCAGCATCCCCCATCGCCCCTTCAAAACCGTGACGGATTCTCTTTATGTATGCACCAATAGAACATTGCATGCATAATGCTCAAGGCTGTTAGTGCCCGGGCATGGCGGGTGGGATGTGGCTCTGGAAAAGCGTGGTAGAGGCGGGCTCCGCCTCGGGCGCGGCGTGCAAGCCGGAGGTCATCGGCATGGGCGACCACCTCGGCGATATTCCCTATCGTCCGAGATTTTCCCTATCGAATGTCGAGGAAGGCGACGCCCGGAACATCGAGGCTTCCGGGGATAGACCGCAGCCGCCCGTCCTGCGCGATCGCTAGGCAGGTCACCGTGCCGGAGCGTTCGTTGGCGACCAGCAATTCGCCCCGATCCTCCAGCAGCAGGAAGAAGCGCGGCCAATGCCCTCCGCAATCGACATGCTGGATCAGGCTCGCGGCCCCGTCCGGCGCGAGCGCGAAGACGGCGATGCTGTCATGCCCGCGATTGGAGACGTACAGCCGCGTGCCGGCGGCGTTCGGGGCGATATGCGCCACCTGCGAGGCGCCGGCGAAACCCTGCGGCAGCGTGGACATCACAGCCGTCTGCCGGAAGGTGCCGTCTTCGCTGGCGGCAAGCACGGTCAGCGTATTGGCCAGTTCGGCGACGAGATAGCAGACGGGCAGGCGCGGATGCCGCGCCAAATGGCGAGGCCCGGCCCCCGCCGGCGCGCGGAACGCGATCCGCATCTCGCCCAGCTTCTGCGTGGACGCATCATAGCCGTGGGCGAAAATGGAATCCGCGCCGAGATCCACCGAATGAAGCCAGCGCGAATCGCGCGTGAAGCCCACCCAATGCGCATGCGGCCCGGTCTGGCGCTGAGCGTCGGGGCCGGTCCCGTGATGCTGGGCCTCCTGCCCCTCGCCACCCGGCAGGCCCGTCACCCTGTCGAGCGGATAGAGCAGGATCGAGCCGCTGCCATAATTGGCGACCGCCACGGCCGACCGATCCGGGCTGATCGCGACATGGCATGGCCCGGAGCCCGGCATCGATCGTTCGGCCAGCGGCCGCAGCCCGCGATCATAGAGGCCGAGACGCCCGATCGCGCCCTCCGCGATCAGATAATGAAACCCGGAACGCGGCTCCCGCGTGCCGAACGAGATGTTGACGATCGAGGAAACGGGCTCGCCCACCGCCCAGCCGCTCTCACCGGAGATCAGGGGATAGAGCCCCTTCCCCCCCTCCTGCATGTAGGTGCCGGCGATCAGCTCCGCAGGGGGGGCGCTCCAGGCCGCGCGAGCCCCCAGCATCGCCAGTCCGCCGCCCATAACGGCCCGGCGCGTCCACAGCAGGGAATCGTCCATCCAGTCGGCTTTCCCTCATTCCAGCCGCGAACGGCCACGGTGACGCCGGCATGAACGCCGGCGGCGGGCATGGGTTCATCCCGCCGCCGCCCGCCTCATGCCGGCCGGCCGCCGTTGATCGAGATCAGTGCGCCGGCTCGAAATTGTGGAGGATCACCGGACGGGGATTGAGCGGAATGCGCGTGGACATCGGTGCGCTCGGATCGTTGCCGGCACGATGCCAGCGGCCCTTGGCGGCCGTCACGATATCGCCGGGCTCCGACACGAAATAGGGAAACCCTTCGATCTTGTAGCCGATCCGGCCTTCCATGATGAACCAGAATTCCGTCCAGTCCGTGTGGAAATGGCCCTTGTTGGTATCCGGCGGCACGGCATCCGCCTTAGGCCCGCGCAGGATGTTCGACGTGAAGTGATCGTCCCACACGAACTTTCCGTTATAGGGCTTGTCGCCCACCGCGATCGTCTTGAAGAAATCGACATAGATCGGGTTCGTATCGCGATCCCTGGCCGGCCCGGGATTGCCGGTGACCTTGGTATAGGTCTTGCCCGCGACCGGATCGGGCGTCTCGCTGGCGGGATAGAGCGGTGCCGAGCCGGCCTGTCGCACCTCGAACCAGAGCGCCGGCTTGGTGCCGACATTCTCGACCGTGTAGATATGGCGGAACGGCACGCTCACCATGAAGCCCTTGGTGGCCGTGAACGGCTCGACCCCGTCGATCGAGACCTTTACCGCGCCATCCCAGACGATGAAGACCACGCGATCATCCGCGTAGAATTTCGCTTTCGTCTTCTTGCCCACGCCCAGCGACACATAATCGCCATCCTGCTCCGGATTGCGAACGATCGGCTGCACCCAATCCGTCTTCCCCTTGTGGAGCGCGAGCACGTCGGCCAGCTTCCAGTGCACCCTGTTGGGCGCGGCATAGGCGGTCGGGGTCGTGGGTTTGGGCGCCCAGTAATCGACCGGCATTTTCGGCTGGGTCACGGGCATCGGATCCTCGCGCCCCGAAAATTGCGCGGAAGCCCCGACGGCCACGCCAATCGCCGCGACGGCGGCGCCCAGATACAGAAGGCCCTTCATCCCAATCTCCCACAGGAATGGCGCGAAACCGCACCCGCCATCATCGTCATTGCGATATTGTTGTATGGACAGGTATCATCTTGTATGCGATCCATGATCGCGTCAAGCCGACAATGAAAATCCGGAAACGTGCGCACGCCCGCACCAAACCGGCGAGGGAGGGAAGGCGAACGTGCGCTGGATGCTCACAGCACTATCCGTGATTTTTCTCGGCGCGCAATGCGCGGCGGCTGCCGGCTATAGGGCTGATCTCGGCCCCATGCCGCTGGATGACGAAACCAAGGCCTTCATTGCCGGACGGGGCGAGGCGACGGCGGAGATCGAAGGCGACAGACTGATCGTGAAGGGCCAGTTTCGCGGCCTGCCGTCCAACGCAACGGTCGCGCATGTGCTGCTGAGCCCGGCCATCGGCGTGCCCGGACGGACGATCTTCGACATCGACGTGACAGCCGCGACCGAAGGCACGGTGAACGGATCGATCAGGTTGACGAAGGCGCAGACACAGGCGCTTCGGGCGGGGCTGCTCTACGTGCAGATCGATAGCGAGAAGGCGCCGCCCGGCTATAGCTGGGGGCCGAAGGGAACATTGTGGGGCTGGCTGCTGCCGGATCATCCCCGTGCGGAGCAAGGCGTGCCGCAGCAAGGCCCCTGGTTCATCCCGCAATATGCCGTATCCGCACGATGAGGGCCTTTCGCACCATGAAGATACGCCGCGCCACCGCGCTTCTCGTCGCCGGTGCCGGCGGCGCTCTCGCGGCCGGGCTCGCCTTCGGCCAGGGGACGATCACCGGGCTGTTCACGCGCGCACAGGTAGAGGCCGGGCGCATCGCCTATGCCGAGCAATGCGCGGCTTGCCACCAGCCAGACATGATCGGCGCGAACGACGCGCCGCCGCTGGCCGGCAAATCCTTTTATGCTGTGTGGGGCAAGCGGCCGGTGGCCGCGCTCTACAGCAAGATCCACGCTTCGATGCCCTATGGGCGCGGGGCAAGCCTGGACGACGCCACCTATGCGGCGATCGTCTCCTACATCCTCTATGCCAATGGCGGCGCGGTGGGCGCGGGGCCGCTGGACTCCGCCTCCCTGGCCCTGCTGGGCACGGTGGCATCCGGAAAGGCGCCCGGCGATGCCTTTGCCGCCGCGCCGCCGCCCGCGACGGCCGCGAGTGAAAATCCGGAAGCGGCCCCCGCCACATCGGCGGGGTTCGCGGCGCCCGGCCAGGTCGTCAAATATTCGGATCCGGGCCGCTTCGTGCTGCCGACCAAACTGGGCCTGAGCGTCAAGGGCGACATCCGGAATTACGTGCCGGTAACGGACGCGATGCTGCGCGATCCACCGGCCGGCGACTGGCTGATGTTCCGCCGCAATTATCAGGGCTGGAGCTACAGCCCGCTCGCGCAGATCGACACCGGCAACGTGAAGGGCCTCCAGCTCAAGTGGATGTGGTCGATGCCCGAAAACGGCACGATGGAGGACACCCCCATCGTGCATGATGGCATCATGTACATGTGGGGCGTGGGCAACATCATCCAGGCGCTGGACGCGCGGAATGGCGAACTGCTCTGGGAAAACCGCCTCGGCCCCTTCCCCAAGAGCGCCGGCCCCGGCCCCTCCTCCGAAGAAACCCGCTCGATGGGGCTCTACGGCACCAATCTCTATGTCAACACGCCGCAGGGCCATGTCTACGCGCTTGACGCACGGACGGGCGAAGAGGTGTGGAAGGCGCATATCACCGACGAGAAGCCGGGCGTCGGCTTCTCTACCGGCGGCCTGATGATCATCAAGGGCAAGGTCATCGTGGGCATGACCAATTGCGGCCGCAAGGGCACGCCCGACCATTGCTATATCAGCGCCTATGATGCCGCGACCGGCAAGCGCGACTGGACGTTCACGACCGTGGCCCTCACCGGCCAGAAGGGCGGCGACAGCTGGGGCGGGATGCCCGACAATGATCGCAAGGGCAGCGAGACGTGGATCGCGGGCACCTACGATCCGGTGCTCGACACCACCTATTGGGGCACGGCGCAGGCCAAGCCCTGGCGGCGCGACGAGCGCGGTTCCTCCAGCGGCGCCACCGATTATGCGAACTCCACGCTCGCGCTGGATCCTTCGACCGGCAAGCTCAAATGGTCGTTCAATCATTCGCCCGGCGAGACATTCGATCTCGACGAGGTATTCGAGCGCGTCCTGATCGATCACGGCTCGGAAAAGTCGCTGCTCACGATCGGCAAGGCGGGCATTCTGTGGAAGCTCGATCGCGAAACGGGCAAATATCTGGGCTCCACCCAGACCGTCTTCCAGAACGTCTTCACCAGCATCGATCCGAAGACCGGGCGGCCGACCTACCGAAAGGACGTGATCGACCAGAAATCGGACCAGTGGCTCTCCTCCTGCCCCGGGCCCGAAGGCGGCCATAACTGGCAGGCGATGAGCTATCATCAGCCAACGGACGCAGTGGTGATCCCGCTGAGCCAGAGCTGCGTGCTGATGCTGGGCAATGGCAGCCAAGTCTATTTCGAGATGCCAGGAAGCGCCGGCAATCTTGGCCGCCTTTCCGCCTATCGTGCGGCGGATCTCACGCCGATCTGGACGGTGCAGCAGCGCGCGCCCTTCCTTACCTCGGTCGTGTCGACGGCCGGAAACGTGGCGTTCGTCGGCGATTTCGACCGCGTGTTCCGCGCGATCGACGTGCGGACCGGCGCGACGCTGTGGAAGACGCGACTCGGCACGACCGTGCAGGGCTTCCCCGTCTCCTTCACGGTCGACGGCAAGCAATATGTGGCGGTGACGACGGCGCTCGGCGGCGGCAGCCCGCAATTGAAGCCCGGCACGATGCTGACCGAGGTCCATCGCCCCGTAACGGGCTATGCCGTTTACGTGTTCGGGCTGCCGGAGGCGAAGTGAGGCGGGGCGCGATCCGCCGGCGGCTTTGAACATCGTGGCCGCGGCGGATGCGCCCCGATCGTGAATGCCTCCGATCGCGACGCCCCCTCCCCGCCGGATCGGCGCCAGCCCCGTTCGGCACGCCGCGCAGGCTGGAACGCCTCCGTCGCAACGGACCGCCTCTCCCCGGAAAAGGACCGCATCGCCATTTCCGCTTTCATTTTGAAAAATTCTTGTACACAAGATAAGAATGTTGTCGACAACATCAAAAAGATGGTCGACATAGATTGTAACGATCGACTGGAGAGGTCGCCAAAGCTCGAGGGGCACTGCCGGAACGGAAATACCGCCGGCAGGAAACGCGCCTAACCGGCGCGTCCTGGCGCTCATGGACTCTCCTCCTCACCGATCGGGAATGAGGGGATCCTGATGCTGCTACTCGATATTTCCCACGATCGTGGCTCCACGCATCGCCGACGCCTGCATGCCGTCAGCGGCATGGCGCTCTCGATGGCCCTGCTCGCCATGCCGGCCCACGCCCAGACGGCCGCCCCGGCCGCGCCGGCCACGCAGCCGGCGGCCGAGCCACCGACGGCGGCGGTGGCCGCCGAAATCGTCGTCACCGGTTCACGCATCACGTCCAGCGGATTCAGCGCTCCGACGCCGACGCAGGTGATCGGCGCGGCGGACATCGCCAAGCTTTCACAACCCAACATCTTCAACGCGATTACCCAGCTACCTTCGCTGATGGGCTCCACCGGCCGCGCCGTCTCGGTCGCCACCACATCGAGCGGCGTGCAGGGGCTCAGTTCCTTCTCGCTGCGCGGCCTTGGCGCGATCCGCACGCTCACACTGCTCGATGGCCAGCGCTTCGTCGGCGCGAACTATTCGGGCGTGCCGGACGTCAGCCAGTTTCCGCAACTGCTTGTCGAGCGCGTCGACGTCGTAAATGGCGGCGCATCGGCCTCCTACGGCTCCGACGCGGTAGGCGGCGTCGTCAATTTCGTGACCAACAAGCGCTTCAAGGGCTTCAAGGCCAATATCCAGGCCGGCATCACCGATTATGGCGATGACAAGGGCGTGACCGCCCAGGCGGCATGGGGCGGCAGCTTTGCCGACGATCGCCTGCACATCGCGGTCAGCGGCGAATATAGCTATCAGGGTGGCGTGCCCAATCCGGGCTTCGGCATCGTCGGCGCCAACGGCCGGAACTGGTATGTCTCGCCGGCCTTCGTACAGACCGGCACCACCAACACGCCGGCCGGCCAGCCGCGCATCAAGGTGATCCAGAATGCGCAGCAATATCAATATTCGAAATACGGCCTGATAACCTCCGGCCCGCTGCAGGGGATCGCCTTCGGCGCGGGCGGCCAGCCCTACCAATTCCAATATGGTTCGAACGGCACCGCCACGGGCACCGGCGCGGTGACGAACTGCACGCCATCCTTCTGCGTCGGCGGCGATACCAGCGGCGTGGTGGGCGCGGGCACCAGCCTCGCCTCCAAGCTCGAGCGCTTCAACGCCTATACGCGCGTCGGCTATGATTTCGCGCCGGAAAACGAGATCTATTTCACCTTCAACGCATCCCGCGTGAAATCGGAGAATTCGCCGAACCCGGGCTATGCCCAGCAGGCCAACCTCACGATCCAGTGCGGCGTGAACAATCCCAATGCCAACCCCTTCGTGCCGACCTCCATCCAGCAGGCCTGCACCAACAACAATATCACATCTTTCCAATATGGATCGGCGCTCGCCAATCTGGGCGATTTCATCAAGGTTCGCCCCGTGCGCACCAGCCTGCGCGGCGTGATCGGCGCGGCCGGCAAGTTCGAGGGCCTCGGCACCGAGTGGAGCTACGACGCCTATTACGAATACGGGCATAATTATACCGACATCAACGTACTGAACATGGTCAACATCAACCGGTTCAGAGCCGCCTATCAGGCCGTGCGCCTGGCGGACGGCACGATCGCCTGCGCCAACGTGGCGGCGCGCGCGGCCGGTTGTGTGCCGATCAACATCATCGGCGACAATACGCCGACCGAGGCGGCGCTGAACTATATCAAGCCCAAGATCGGACCCTATCAGCATACGTGGCAGAGCCAGAATGCGGCGGCGCTGAACATCAACGGCCAGCCGTTCGAAACCTGGGCCGGCCCCGTCTCGCTCGCCTTCGGCTATGAATATCGCCGCGAATGGTATCGCACGAAGGCCGATCCCTATGGCAACGGAGTGTTCGCGGATTCCCCGAACACCGCCGAATATCCCGCCGATCCGACCCAGAACACCACTTCCGGCAACAACTGGTACGCCGGCAACTATCATAACGGAACCGGCCGGTATCACGTCAACGAGGGCTATATCGAACTCGACGTGCCGATCTCGAACGAGGACATGATCGGCCGGATGAACATCAACGGCGGCTTCCGTCGCACCCGCTACAGCACGTCGGGCTGGATCAACAGCTGGAAGATCGGCGGCACATGGGACACGCCGCTGAAGGGCGTCCGCCTGCGCGGCGTGACTTCGCGCGATGTGCGTGCGCCGAACCTTTCGGAACTGTTCCGGGCGCCGCAATTCGCCAATGCCACCTATCTGGATCCGCGCGCGCCGGGCCAGTCGCCCACCGCAGGCACCTTCGTGCAGGCGCCGCTGAACCAGGTGGGCAATCCCTCGCTGAAGCCCGAAACATCGCGCAACACCACGGGCGGCATCGTCTTCAACGGCAGCCAGGCGGGCTTCCTCCCCGGCTTCAACGCCTCGTTCGATTATTACAACATCAAGGTGAAGGGGATCATCACCCAGTTCAGCGGGCAGCAGGCGATCAATCTCTGCTACCAGCAGAACATCACCAGCTTCTGTTCCTCCTTCAATATCGATGCCGCCGCCGGCCCGCTGTTCGTGAACGAGCAATTGTTCAACTTCGCGCGGGTCCGCACCAACGGTTATGATATCGAGGCCAGCTATCGCCGCCCGTTGAGCGGCGTCGGCCTGCCGGGCTCGTTCACGATCCGGGGCCTCGCCACGCGCGTGCTGCACTATACCGAGACGTCCGGCCTGCCGGGCACGATCCCGGTGGAGCGCGCGGGCGTGAACCTCGGCTCCACGCCGAAATGGAAGGTGTTCGCGATCCAGAGCTGGGATACGGACAAATTCTCGCTCTCCGTCACCGAGCGCTGGTTCTCCGATGGCGTCTATTCGAACGAATATATCCAGTGCACGCCGGGCAGCTGCCCGACCACGGATCCGACCGGCAACACATCGACGATCGACAATAACAAGATGAAAGGCGCCTTCTATGTCGATCTCGGCGGATCCTATAACATCACAAGCAACATCACGGCCTATTTCAAGGTCGACAACACCTTCAACAAGGCGCCCGAGCCGGCACCGGCGAACGGCGTGACCTATGGCTTCAATCCGCTTCTGTACGACATTCTGGGCCGCACCTACCGGGCCGGTATCCGTCTGAACTTCTGATCCGGTCGCTCCCCGAGCGGTCACCCCCTGGTCCCGGCCCGCAAGGGTCGGGACTTTCTTTTTGGGGAGACGGGCGTTTTGGGGAAACGGGGGCATTCCCAGATCCGCGATCCCGAACCCGGATTCCGGACGAACAAGATGACAAGAGCCTGCGTCGCGGAGGAAGACATCACGCCCTCTCGGCCGATCCGTGATGGAAGGGCGCGGATAGCTCGTCACAATTACCCGGACGGCAACCGCCCGGAATTTCCGATCGAACGTGGCTCACGGGAAACAGCCAGCCCGTTCGTGACGAGCGCAGCGCTCTGCGCCGGTCCGATCGGCATGTCGCACGATCCCGGACAGCATCTCGCGCGATAGGAGAGCGGCGCGACCGTGGACATTCCGGCGCAGCGGATCGGGGGGCCAATGTCCGCCCTTCCGCCGGAGGATGGCGTGGGTCGACGCGGCCCTGACGAGAGGGCGGGCGACGCGGCCCCTTCCGGACCCACGCCGCCGAAGCGCCGCGCGCTTATTTCGTCATCACGGTGACGCGGCTGACGCTGGTATCCCCGGCGTAGAGATTGCCCTGCTTGTCGAACACCCAATAGCTCGCCTCGATGAATTCGCCGGGGCCGATGCCCATGCCATTGCCCACGGCGCCCAGAATCCGGCCCGATCGGTCAAGCTTCAGGAACTGGCCATCCTGCCCGCTTGCCATCCAGGGATTGCCCTGATGATCGAACTGGATCGCGCAGATCAGGTTACGCGTCGGGATCTGCCGCAGGAAATGGCCGTCCGCCGAATAGATCAGGATGCGATAATCCTCGCGATCCCCGATCCACACATCGCCATTGACGGGATCGATGCCGATCGCATGGGCATTGGCGAACTTGCCCTGCCCCACATCATTGCCGAACCACTGGCGCACGAACTTGCCGTTGCGATCAAGTTGTAGCACGCGCGCCGCGCCGGACTGGTTGGCGGGATCGTCGCTTTGCGTGTCGTTGGGGCTCTCATTGCCATGGCCCTGCGCGATATAGACATCGCCATTCCGGCCGAAGGCGACCATCACCGGCTCCCACAACAGCCGCTGCCCCCTGGCTTCGTCCCAGTCGCCGCGATGGCCGCGCTGCCCCAGGCGCAGCAGGACCTTTCCGTCCGGGCTGAGCTTCGTGACGGTGGCGAGGCCGGTATCGACGATCCACACATTATCCTCGGCATCCACGGCCATGCCGTGAGCCTTGTTGTGATGCGGGATTACATCCTCGCCCACCGTGAGGATCAGCTTGTGCGCGCGATCATATTTGAAGAGTTGGGCCATGCCAGTGGGCTTGCGCTGGAACACCCACATATTGCCCCCGGAATCGAGCGCGACGGCCGGAACACCACCCGTGCCCGCCGGCAGATCGATCGGATAGCTGAACCGATAGCCGAGCGTCTGCGCCCACTGGACGCGCTGCATCTCGCTGCGCTTGGGCGCATCGGGCAGCACATTGCCGCAGCTTTGCGCCTTCCGGCAGGGTGGCGGATTGGGCAGATCCAGCCTGGGCGGTGTCGTCGGGCGAGGCAGCACCGTCACCATCCCGCCATGCGCCGTGGCGGTGAAGCCCTGCGGATCGGGAAAGCTGCCCTTGAGGAACCAGGCAGGCTGGCCATTTTCCGCCGGCCCGCGCGCGGGCGGCGCGGACTGGGCGATGGCGGCCGTCGCGAGGGCTGCGGCGATCGCCGCGCCCGATATGCCATGAAGCATCATCGTCTCTCCGCTCCTCACATCAGCTTCACGGTGAGGCTCAGCGTCACCGTGCGGCCATAGGGATTGTGGACTAGGCTGTAATAGCCGCTGGACGCATTGTAGAAGGGCGGATCCTTGTCGAAGACGTTCGTCGCCGCGATCGAGAGCTGCGATCCGTTGAGGAAGCCCCCGTTGAATTCATAGACCGCGTTCAGATCGAACGTCGTCAGCGCCTTCACCTTGTCGCCGCCGCCATTGGGATTGCCGTTCGCGTCGCGCGTCAGCGGATTGCGCGTGGACGTGGATGCCCAGTTGCGGAACGAACCCGTATGGTTTGCGAATACGCGCAGGACGAAATCGTCATTGCCCCAGCCGACATAGCCGCGCATCCGCCGCTTGATCGAAGCGAAGGTGCCGTTGTTGCCGGCGGTGTTCAGGATATCGTACGTCGCGCCACTGCCGAATGCCTGGGTATATTTGGTGAATTCGGTTCCCGAGACACCCACGCTGAACGTGCCCGAAGTGGCCGTCTTCAGATCATAATCGAGCTGGTAATCGATGCCGCCGATCCGCAGGTTCAGCCAGTTGGTGTTGAGCGTCTGATAGATATAGGCCGTGCAGGAGGCGAGTTGGCCCGCCTGCGGGATGCCCACCGTCTGCGCCTCGATCTGCCCCTGCGTGGCGCAATTCGGATAGAAGGTGGCGAGATAATTGGCGGACTGGATGCCCAGCACCTGCTCGATCTGGCTGCCGGTCACGCCGCCCTTGAAGTTGGTCCGCCAATAGGTGACGGCCGCGCGCAGGCCCGGCACCTGCGGCGGCGCCAGATCCACGCCGAGCGACCAGCCATCGCCATCCTGCGCCCCCGCCTTGGGATCGCCGCGCGTCACCTGGATGCCGTTCACCGAAGCAAGAGAACAGACCTGCTGCGACGTGGGGCAGGCATTGGCATTGCCGGCGGCATTGTTGATTGCTGCGCGCGCATCCGGGAACAGGGCGGTATCCACCGTCACGTTGCGCACGCCGGGCACCCAGGTGGCGGTGCCGAACGCGCCGAACTGATCGCCCAGGATCGTGAGCGGCGGGGCGACGAAGGAGGTGGAATAATTGCCCCGGAAGCGGAAGCCGCGCGCCACATCCCAGTTGAAGCCGATCTTGGGATTGGTGGTCGATCCGAAATCGTCATAATGATCGTAGCGGCCGGCCAGCGACAGATCCAGCTTGTGGACGAGCGGAACCTCCATCTCCTCGCTGACGAGGGGGACGTTCAGCTCCATATAGCCCGAATAGACCTTGCGATCGAAATCGAAGCGCAGCTGCTGTGAATTGGTGCGTGCCGGCCCCGCATTGGAACGGCTGACGAACTGGCCAAGCTGCGTATTGAAGATCTCGCCGCCAACGGCGACCTTCACCGGCCCAGCCCACAGATCGAACAGCGATCCGCTGACGCTCAGGCGCGCCTGCTGATAGCCCGTCGTATTGCGAAGCATGTTGGTATTGTCGAGCAGCCGTGCGCGCGTTTCGGCCGAGGTGCGATTGCTGCCCGCCGCATTCCACACATCCAGCGCGTTGGCCGCCGTCAGCGGCAATTGCGTGACGATCGTGGTGGTGCCGGGAATGGAGGGCGTCGTCAGGTTGCCGGCGCCGTTCGTGGTGCCGTTGAGCGCCAGCAATGCCGCCGATCCGTTCACCGCATTCTGGCTGAAGGTGGAGCTTTCATCCCGCCCCGCGCTGGCCAGGAAATCGATCGACCAGTTGGAGGTGAGCGCATAACTCGCGGTGAAGGCCGCATACATGCTGTCGGAATCGCTGCGATTGCGCGCCGGGCCGAACAGCGAGGTGGTATCGTAGCGGATCGTCTGGCTCGTGCCCGTTCCCGTATAGAAGGGATTGGCCTGCGCGCCGGACTGGAATGCCGTGGCCTGCAGCGTCGTGTTGCCGCCGAGCGTCACGCCGCGTCGGCGCCCGTAGAGCAGATCGAGCCCCACCGTGAGCTTGTCGGTCATGTCGAGCGTGATCTTGCCCATCACATTCTGCCGGTTCTCCTTGCCCAGCAGATCGATCATTCCCCAGGTGGTGCAACGATTGACGTTGGTGCCGATCTGGGCAGGATCGCAGAAGGGCGAAAGGAAGTTCGATCCGAACAGGCCGTTGCCCACGGAGCGCCCGGTCTGATCGGGATAGGTGAAGCTGCGATCCTTCGCGCGGAGATTATCCTGATGGATGTAGGTCGCGCCGATCACCGCCGAGCCGGTATCCCAGCTCTTGCCGATCAGCAGGCCGCCCTGATGGCCGAGCATGCCATCCCGAACGGTGATCTGCCCATCGGCGCGCACGCCATCGAAGCGCTTGCGCGTGATGAAGTTGATTACGCCGGCCACGGCATCCGATCCGTAAACCGAGGAGGCGCCCTCCGCGAGAACCTCCACCCGCTGCAGCATGTTGAACGGCACGATGTTCGGATCGAGGAAGGTGTGGTTGGTGCCGCCGGTCGGCCCGCGATGCCCGTCAATCAGCACCAGGGTGGAATTGGAGGCGCTGGCGCCAAGCTGGTGAATGGAGGGCTGGTAGAAGGCCGAGGTGACGCCCTGCCCCGTCGTGCCGCTGAGCGAGGGGATCGATTGCAGGGCGCCCGTCACGGTCTGCTGGCCGGTCGCGGCAAGCGCCTCCGTGCTGACGGACACGAGATTGGAGCCGACCGGCGCGGTGCCGCGGATGCTGGTTCCGGTAACGACGATCTCGGCGACCTCGTCCGCGCTGGGCGGCGTCGCGGAGGATGGCAGGGCACCCGCCTGCGGAGCTGCCGGTGCCGGCGCATTCTGCGCGGGGGCAACGGCAGGAAGGAGGGTGGCGGTCACGATAGCGAGGGCGGACGCGCCCAAGGCATGGCTGTGGCGTCGATTGCGCATGATTTTCCTCTCCCATCGAGCGGCTTTGCGCCGCTTCTGCGCATGGGTTAGCTTCGCTTGAGATTATATGCAACATACTTGTCTTGTATATTACACTGCACAAGCGCGGATATGGTGGGGTCGATCCGTACCAGCGCCGGAAATCCGCCAAAAAAGAGAGGATATTCCAGGTGCGAACCAGCCTTTTCTTCACCGCCACTCTATTTCTACTTGGTTTCCCGCCCGCCACGGCACAGATTGCGGTGTCGGCGCATGACGGAAAACAGGTGCGCGAGGGCGATCCCGTGGCCGGTCCCTTTCCGGACGAAATCGTCACGCTGGCCTTCGGCCGCGAGGGCCCGGAGATACTCGGCCGGGTCAGCGCGCCGGCCACGCTGAACGGGCCACCCGTGTCCGTCGCCGTCGCGCCCTCCGGCAGGTTCGCGCTGGTCGCCGTGTCGCAGCGGCTGGATGATGCAGGCAAGTTGCAGCCCCGTGGTGCCGTCTCGCTGATCGACATCGGCGACCCTCGCCACCCTCGTCTCGTCCAGACGCTGGAAACCGCGCCCGGCGCCATGGGTGTGACGCTGAACCCCAATGCCTCACTCGCGCTGGTCACCAGCGCGAATGATGATTCGATCGCGCTCCTCGCCGTCGATCGCGGGCAGGCACTACGGCAGATCGGCTCGATCAAGCTGGATGCGAAGGCAGGGCCGCGGGACGTAATCTTCGCGCCCGGCGGCAAGCGTGCTTATGCCGTGCGCTTCGGTGACGGCAAGATCACCGAACTGGCCGTTTCCTCCAGCGGCCTGTCGCGAGTCCGCGATATCACCGTTGGCACGCAGCCTTATGGGGCGATCATCGGGAAGGATGGCCGCTATCTCTACAACGCGAATTTCGGTGGCACCCCGCTTTCGGGCACGGCGGGCGCCATCAGCACGGTGGATCTGCGCAGCGGCCAGATGGTGGCGGCGGTCGCGGTGGGAACTGTCCCCGAGCATGTCGTGCTGTCGCCGGATGGCCGGCTGCTGGCGGCGGTGATGGGCAACGGATCAGCCTTCACCCGCACGGCCGCCAATTTCGCCACCGTGACAGGCCGCCTGCGCCTGTTCCGCGTGAGCGGGCCGACGCTGACCCAGATCGCCGAGGCCGATATCGGCCACAATTGCCAGGGCGCCGCCTTCAGCGACGACGGCAGGGCGCTGCTCGTCCAGTGTGCGGTGGAAAAGGATGTGAGCCTGTTTCGCATCGAAGGCGAGACGCTGGTGCGGGGCAACGCCCCGCTCACCTTCGATGCCCGCCCGGGCGCCATCGCCACGGCACGAAGCCGGTGATCCGGCGCGACGCGGGCCGAAGGTGGAAGGCGACCTGCAGCCCCGCATGGTCAGTCGCGACGACACCGGCAGGGGCCCGTGCTGAAACTCCTCTCAGGCGAATACGGGCCGAGCCAGAGTCCCGGCCACCGTCGTATTCGGGCCGCGATCACCGGGTCTCTACCTGGGTCCGCGCAGATCGATCGCAGTTCCAACAGGATCAGTGCGTGATACCGTCAGTCGGCTCTATCGCCATCGCGCGCATAACCGCGGGTCGGGATCCCACCGCCTCGAGCCAGCGCGAGATCGCCGGCTTGTCCGCGATCTGAGCGGCCAGCACCTCTTTCGCCCGCGTATAGGCGCCGACGACCCAAGGGTAGATACACATGTCCGCGATCGAATAGGCGTCGCCAGCGAGGTAGGGGGCCTTGGCCAACCGCGTCTCGAGCACGCCCAGGAGGCGCCCTACCTCGCCAGTGTAGCGCTCGATCGCCAAGGGCACCCGTTCCTTCGCATAGAAGGCGAAGAAACCGACCTGTCCCATCATCGGCCCCAGCCCGCCGACCTGCCAGAACGACCACGCCTGCGCGGCAGCGCGCGCCTGCCCCGACCGGGCCAGGAACCTGCCGTATTTCTCAGCGAGATAGATCAGGATCGCGCCACTCTCGAATATCTGGATCGGGGCGCCTTCCGCCTCGGCATCGATCAGTGCGGGAATCTTGTTGTTGGGTGAGACAGCAAGAAATTGAGGATCGAACTGCTCGTTCCTGTCAATGTTGACGAACCTGGTCTCATACGAGACGCCAAGTTCCTCCAGCATGATAAACACCTTCCTGCCGTTCGGAGTTGGCCAATTGAGAACGATCAGACCGCTTGTCATGATGACTCTCCGCTTGAGCCGTATGGCCGGGTGATGATCTCGAAACTGTGCCCATCGGGATCGAGGAAATAGGCGCCTCGGCCGCCGTCTGCATGATTGATACGCCCCGGCATCGACTGGAACGGATCCGCCCAGAATGGCACACCGCATTCCACGAGGCGGCCCATCACCGCGTCGAACGAATCGTCGCTCACCAGAAATGCATAATGTCCGGTCTGGATCGGTCGATCAGATCTCGCGAAGTCGAGGGAGACTCCTCCGCCCACATCGACGACATGGAAGCGTGCGAAGCGCACCGGATCGGACAGGCCAAGCGCGGTGCTCAGAAACCGGGCCGAGGCGGCCGGATCGGTTGCCCAGATGATCGTGTGATTGAATTCTATCGTCATCGTCGCGCCCCGCAGCAAACTCAGCCCCGCCCGCCGCCATTGGAACGTGCGCCCAGAAGATCGCGAACGTCGGCAAGCCGCCCGGTGACGGCCGCAGCCGCGGCCATGGCCGGCGAAACGAGATGGGTGCGCGCGCCCGGCCCCTGGCGGCCGACAAAGTTGCGATTGCTGGTCGAGGCGCATCGTTCTCCGGGCGGAACCTTGTCGGGGTTCATGGCAAGGCACATCGAGCATCCGGGTTCACGCCATTCGAACCCGGCATCGCGAAAGATCCGGTCGAGCCCTTCCTGCTCGGCCTGACGCTTGACGAGACCGGAACCCGGCACGACCAGCGCCTGGCGGATGCCGCGCGCGATCTGCCGTCCCTCGACCACTGCCGCCGCGGCCCGCAAATCCTCGATGCGGCCATTGGTGCAACTGCCGATGAAGACATGCTCAACCGCAATGTCCTGCATCGCCATTCCCGGGCGGAGCCCCATATAATCGAGCGCCTGGCGTGCCGTATCGCGCTTGGCTGGGTCGGCGAAGCTGTCCGGATCGGGCACGGTCCCGGTGATCGGCACGACATCCTCGGGGCTCGTTCCCCACGTAAGCGAAGGCGCGATATCGGTGGCATCCAGCAGCACGCGGGCGTCATAAGGCGCGCCCGGATCGCTCGGCAGGTGCCGCCAGGCATCCACCGCCCGCCTCCACATTTCCCCATCGGGCGCCATCGGGCGCCCCTTCAGAAAATCGTATGTCTTGTCGTCCGGCGCAATCAGGCCGGCGCGCGCACCGGCCTCAATCGACATGTTGCTGACCGTAAGCCGTCCCTCGATCGACAGATCGCGGATCGTATCCCCCGTAAATTCGAGAACATGGCCATTCCCCCCCGCCGCCCCAAGTCGCCCGACGATCGCAAGCACCACGTCCTTCGCGGTCACTCCAAAACCGAGCGCCCCGGCGACGCGCACCTCCATCGTACGCGATGGGCGCAGGAGCAGCGTCTGGGTCGCGAGCACATGTTCTACCTCGCTGGTACCGATCCCGAACGCGAGCGCGCCGAGCGCACCGTGAGCGGAGGTGTGGCTGTCGCCGCAAACCAGCGTCGCGCCCGGCAGGGTGAAACCCTGTTCAGGACCGACGACATGGACAATGCCCTGAAGCGGTGAAAGCGCATCGATATTGGGGATGCCGAATTCGGCGACGTTGACGCGAAACGCGGCGAGTTGGGCGGCACTGGCCGGATCAGCGATCGGTACAGGCTGCCCGGCCGCATCGACACGCGGTGTCGTAGGCAGGTTATGATCGGGGACCGCCAGCGTCAGGTCGGGCCGCCGGACACGCCGCCCGGCCACCCGCAGCCCTTCAAACGCCTGCGGACTCGTGACCTCATGGACGAGATGACGATCGATATAGATGAGGCAGGTGCCGTCAGCATGACGCGTAACGACATGATCGGCCCATATTTTCTCGTATAGAGTCCGCGGGCGCGAGGTGCCGGCGGCCACCTCCGCAGCGATAGCCGCCGTCATATCGCCACGCGGTCACCACCCTTGAGTCCGAGCATCGCACGCGCATCCGCGGCGCTGGCCGGTTCATGACCCATTTCGGCAAGAATACGCACGATCTTGGTGACCTGTTCGGCATTCGATACGGCAAGCCTGCCCCGCTCGATAAACAGGCTGTCTTCAAGCCCGACGCGGACATTGCCTCCCAGCAGCGCGGCTTGCGTAACGAACGGCATCTGATGACGCCCTGCCGCGAGCACCGACCATTGATAGCTATCACCGAACAGCCGATCGGCGGTGCGCTTCATGAACAGCAGGTTATCAAGATCGGGGCCGATCCCGCCCAGCACACCGAAAATCATCTGGACGAAGAATGGCGGTTTGACGAGCCCACGATCCAGAAAATGTGCGAGCGTGTAGAGATGCCCTATATCGTAGCACTCATGCTCGAATTTGGTGCCGCCCTCACCCAGCGCTTCGAGAATATAGGCGATATCACGAAATGTATTACGGAAAATGAAATCGTCAGAGTTCAGCAGATAGGGCTCCTCCCAGCCATGCTTCCACTCGGTGATCCGCCGTGCGGCCGGAAAGATCCCGAAATTCATCGTTCCCATGTTGAGTGAGCACATTTCGGGTGAGAAGCGTATCGCCGCGCGCAGCCGCTCGGCAACTGGCATCGAGGGCGCGCCGCCGGTGGTGATATTGATGATGGAATCGACCCGCTGACGGATGACGGGCAGGAACCGCGCGAAAATATCCGGATCGCCGCTCGGCTCGCCAGTTTCGGGAATGCGCGCGTGAAGATGGAGGATCGCGGCCCCCGCCTCGGCCGCCGCGATCGATTGCTCGGCAATCTCTTCCGGCGTGATCGGCAGCGCCTTCGACATGGTCGGCGTGTGGATTGCGCCGGTGACCGCGCAACTGATGATGACCTTCGACATGATATTCTCCGTTACGGCGGAGCCAACGCCATGCCCGCGCCTCGCCAGCGGGCCGGATTCAGTCGCCCGCAAGATCGCTGACCCACAGGCTCCAGGCGCGATTGATCTGCCCGTTGACCGCGAGTTCGCAGGCTGCGGCTTCCGCGTCGCTGAGCGCGTTCATCGCGCCAAGGTGTTGCGCCATCAGCTGAATTTCGCAGTTGCGGTTGGTGTAGAAGGTCCGGAACGTCGCCTGCGGCACGCTTCCACCCACCGCTGTGAAACCGTGCCCGCGCATCATGATAACGTTGGCGCCGCCGAGATGGGCGGCAAGCGATCGGCCCTTGCCCGGATCGCGGATCAGCAGATCCGTAGCTGGCCCGAAGTGATCGGCGATATCGTAGGTTTCAGGGATACCACTCAGGAATCCACAGACGTGACAGAGCGGCGACACACGTGAGGATTTCGCCACGGTAAACGGCAGCACTGCGGCGGCATGACTGTGAACGATCGCGCGCACATCGGGGCGCGCCCGGTAGATTTCGGCGTGAATGTAGCGCTCGATGAACAACTGCGTATCGGGGCGGTCGGGCGCCTCTCCTTCGAGGTCAATGCTGACGATGTCGTCAGGCGTGACCAGCTTCGGTGCCAGCGAGCGCGACATGAGAAAGCACGCATCATTCCGGGGATCGCGGCAGCTTACATGCCCGAACGCATCGAGAATCCCGTGCAAGGCCAGAATGCGGCTGGCCTGTGCGATTTCCAGGGACAGTTCAGCGACGGTCATCGCCCGTGCCAATCGAGCTACGCAGATACGCCAGGCTCATTTCGTTGGCGGTTTCCGCTGCGGTTTCGTTCCAATGCGGGCTGGCGGGGCGGGCAAAGGCATGCCCGACGCCACGGTGCGTATGAAGGGTGACATTGGGGCGAAAGGCGAACGCCTCGTATAGCTCGCGCTGCGCCTCGGCGTCGCACAGATGATCCTCCCCCGCGACATGGATCAGCAGCGGCACTTTCACCTGCCCCGCAAGATCGAGCGAACGATGGATCGCAACACCATAATAAGAGATCGCCGCATCAACGACCCCGGCTGCGGCCGACACATAGGCCAATCGTCCACCGAGGCAGTATCCGACCGCGGCAACCCTGCCGCTCGATCGTCCGCGCCCTCGCAGCATCGCGACACCCGCTGCGATATCAGCGATCGCCAGCCTCTCATCGAGCCCCTGCATCAGCGCCTGGGCACGCTCGCGGTCCTCGGCACTGGCCGGGTCCAGTTCGACGCCGGGCTGTTGGCGCCAGAAAAGATCCGGCGCGAAAACATCATAGCCGCTGTTACGCCAGGCCGTCGCGATCAGGCGCATGCTGGCGTTCAATCCAAAGATTTCCTGGAGCAGGAGGATGCCCGGCCGCGACGCCTCCCCGCCTGCTTCGAGCAGAAGGCCCGGCAGCTCGGCGGAAGCCTCGTTATCAGTCGCCATGCCGCCCTCTCCTCCGGCTGTTCCAGCGCGGACACGCTCGATGCCGCCGAATGAATATTCCATCTTAATTCTCATTATATGACTATATTGTCAATCATGTGCGGAGCGAATATCGTAGGATGCAACTGGAGAGAATCCGCTCAAACAGAGCGGGCGCCTAGATCGGGGGGGACGTGACCGGGAATCCGCTCAAAGGATGGAAGATCGATCGATCGGCGGCCCGCATGATCGGACGCGACCTGCAACGTCCCGAATGCATTCTTGCCGAACGCGACGGGACGATCTGGTCGGCAGACGCGCGTGGTGGCGTCATGAAGATCGCGCCAGATGGCAGCCAGCAGTTGATTACGCAGAAGATCAGCAACGGCTTCGATCTTGCGACCGACCCCGCAGCCAGCCTGCTCACCGGCACGCTCCCCAACGGCCTCGCCTTTGACAAGAATGGCGACATCCTCATCGCCAATTTCGGAACTGATCGGCTGGAACGGATGACCCGCGACGGCCGCACCCGAGTACTACTCGAAACGATCGACGGCGTGTGGCCAGGCAAGGTCAATTTCGTGCTTCGCGACCGTCAGAACCGGCTTTGGGTGACAATCTCAACCAGGATCAATCCGTGGAGCGACGCGATCAGCCGCTCGGTCAGCGACGGAGCGATCGTACTGGTCGACGACAGGGGAGCGCGGATCGTGGCTGACGGACTGATGTTCGCCAATGAAGTGCGGCTCGATGCCGCCGAGGAATGGCTCTATGTCGCCGAGACGACCGGCAAGCGCGTTTCACGTTTCCGGTTGACCGCCAACGGGCTGGGGCCCCGTGAGGTCTATGGTCCGTCCGATCTGGGGCGCGGCGTGATCGACGGGATCACGTTCGATGCGTTCGGCAATCTCTGGGCAACGATGGTGTTCGCCGACCGGCTCGTCGCGATCACTCCAGATGGCGAAGCGCTGGAATTGCTCGACGACGGCGATCCGGCCGCGACCGATGCCTTCGAGGCCGAATTCGTGACCGGCAATGCCGTATCGTTCGAGACGCTCTATGCCACGGGCGGCACGCTTTGCCCCTGGCTGGCCAGCGTGACCTTCGGCGGCCCCGATCTCCGGACGGTGATGCTTGGCGGGCTGCGTGCAACCAGCATTCCCAGTTTCACCGCACCCGTCGCAGGCCTGCCGATGGTGCATTGGTGACCTCTCCCGGTGATCGTGCGGCAGAGGCCGCTGGCGGCCTCGACGCCCAATCGGCCGTCGCTGCGGCAACCGGTACGCCACCGCGCTGGAATGGGCGCCAGTGGATGGTATTGGCCGGCTGCTCGATCGCGATGATCTGCAGCGTCACGACACTCACCATCTCGTTCGGTGTTTTCCTCCTGCCAATCGGCAGCAGTTTCGGCTGGGGTCGCGAAGTCGTATCATCCGCATTCGCGGTGACGATGTTCACAGAAGCGCTCTCGCTCTTCGCGGTCGGGCAGATCGTGGACCGCTACGATCCCAGGGTGACCGTCATTGTCGGCACGGTGCTTTTCACCGGCGCGATCGCTTCGCTCTCGCTGATCACGCCGTCCAAAATCCTGCTCTACAGCCTGTTCGCCGCACTCGGCATGGTGGCGGCGAGCCAGACCCAGGTGCCCTATGCCAAGATCATCTCGGCCTGGTTCGATCATGCACGCGGGGCGGCGATCGGGATCATGCTCCTGGGATCCGCGATCGGGACCACGATCATGCCGCCGATCGCACAGGCGGTCATCGCGCAGTGGGGCTGGCGCGCAGCGTTCGTCGTATTCGGTGCGATCCTGCTGGCCATCGCCCTTCCCGCGCAACTTTTCCTGATACGCTGGCCGCCGCAGCATCAGGCCGCACGCCCGGATGGCGCCCCACGCACGATTGCCGAGAGCGGGACCTCGCTCGCGACCGCGCTTCGTACACCATCCTTGTGGACCATCGCCCTTGCGCTGTTTCTGATCGCAAATGTCCTGACCGGGCTGATGGTGCATCTCTTTGCCTTGCTCAAGGATCGCGGTTTCCCGGACTCATCCTCTGTCCTCGCCGTGTCGATTGCGGGCATCTCGATGATTGCCGGCCGCGTCCTTGCCGGGATCGCTGCCGACCGGTTCCGCAGCGACCTTGTCGCAGCCCTGTTCTTCGGCTTGCCCGAAGTGGCGATCGCCCTGCTGTGGCAGCCAAGTGGCGAAGCCGGAGCCGCCATTGCCGCCGCTGTGATCGGCATCTGCTCGGGCGGAGAAACCGCGATCGCGGCGGTGCTGGTGCTCAAACTGTTCGGGCAACGGGCGTTCGGCAAGATCTATGCCTTCGTGCTGTTCGGGTTCGCTGTCGGGTGCGGCACGGGGCCTTGGCTGCTCGCGCAGACTTTCGATCGCAATGGATCCTATGCCCACGGACTGATGATCCTCGCCGCGCTCGCTCTGCTCGCCTGCGGCCTCGCCTTCACCCTCAAGCCGCGCGCAGCGCGCACCTAGTTGAAGGATGCCCCATGACCGTAACTGCCCCGATACCAGACAGATCCGGCTATCGACGCGAACGCGAACTGACCCTCGCCGATCGTGACGCGCGCTGGGCGCGCGTGCGGGCGGCGATGGCGACCGCCGGGATCGATGTGCTGGTGACGGCGCCGAATCCGGGCTTCTGGGACCAGTTGCAGGCTCATGGCACCTATTTGTCGAGCGTGGGGGGCAATAACGCACCGGTCGCCGTGGTTTTTCCCCGATCCGGCGAGGTGACCGCCATTGTCGGGCCGGTGCCTTCCAGAGAGTTCTGGCTGGCCTGGCAAAGCTGGGTGAGCGACGTGCGTGCCACCCACTGGGCGGTTGGAGACGGTGTCATCGACAGGCTCGGAGAGCTCGACAGCGCCGGGCGCATCGGCCTTCCCGGCCTCATAGGCAGCCCGCGCTTTCCGGACGGGCTGGTTCCCTCCGGCTTTCTGGACAAGATCCGCGCGGCATTCCCTGCGAGCGAGATCGTCGACGCGACCGCCTTGCTCGACGATGTACGCGCCACCAAGAGCGCCGAAGAGCGCGCCGCCGTGGCCGAGGCGATCGGGCTGGCCGAAGCTGCCTTCGATCTGTTGCTCGCCGAAGCCCGTCCCGGAATTGCCGAGCGGGTCGTCTATGGTCGCATGGTGGGCAATCTGATCGAGAATGGCGCCATTCCCACCAATTTCCTCATGTGGTCCGCAGGCACCAATTTCGGCTACAGTCTCGCCCCCTTCCCCACCGGCAGCGCACTCAAGGCGGGTGAGCCGCTTTACTGCGAGATCGAAGCGCGCAGCCCGGCGGGATATCTCGGCCAGATAACCCGCATGGCCTGTCTCGGGGCTCCGTCCGACAATCTGCGCCGGATGTTCGATGACGCAGCCGAGACCTTCGAAGGCGTGCTCGCGTCGATGACGCCGGGCGTGACGATGCGCGAGGTCATTGCCGTCTACAAAGAATATTCGGCGGCAAGCCGCTATGATCTGGTTCCGGTCATCCATACACGCGCGCTGGGCGAAGATCGTCCGATGATCGTCTACCAGACCGACGACCCGGCGATCCTCGCCTACGAGATCCGTGAACACCATATCTACGCGGTAAAGGTGCAGGTCCGCGACAAGACCAGCGGCGAAATGGCGTTCTGGGGTGAATCGGTCGCGATCGGCTCCGCGCGTGCGGAGCAACTGGGTACTCATGACATATCGCTTCCGATCATCCCGTGAGCGCTTTCGATCCCGGCTGGGAGTCAGACGGCGTACGAGTGCGCGGCGCCTTGGCTGAACCATCATCTCCAGCTCGCGATCAGCGCGCGCAGCGAGACGCAGAGCGGCGCGCCGCGATCGTGGCGATCGCGAAGGACAGTTTTCTCGACAAGGGTTATGAAGCTACGACCATGTCGGAGATCGCCAAGACCCTTGGCGGATCCAAGGGAACCTTATGGAACCATTTCAGCTCGAAGGAAGAGTTGCTGCGGGCGGTATTCGATACCGTCGCGAGTGCGTTTCCCGGCTGCATGGCGACCATTTTGGTCACACAGCGCGACATCCGCGAGGTGCTGACGCGATTTTGCGAGACCTTCATCACGCGCATTTCCGATCCGCAAGCAATCGGCTTCCAGCGGCTGGTGATCGCCCAGGCAGACCGAATTCCGGAGATCGCCCGGATTTTCTTCAACGGCGCGCCGGCGCTCGACCGCGCAATGCTGACGGACTTCGTCGGACGCCAGATGACGGCTGGGTTGCTGCGTTCAGAGGCCCCGGCCCATGCAGCCGGGATGCTGCTCGACCTCTGCGTCGGAGGCTATCACAACCGCATTCTCTACGGCTTCGATACGTTCGATGCGGACAGGGCAGCTAGCGAAGCAACGCGTGTCGTCGACCAATTCATGCACTGTTATTGCGCCATCCCCGACGTCTCCTGAGGGAAAAGGCCGGATCTAGCCGATGATCGCCCCAAGCGCAGGCCTCAGTGCGGGCAGGTTTTCGATCCGGCCCAGCCCGACATCAACCTCACGCGCGGCCGCCTGGACCAATGCGGCGGCGCCAGCGACTTCACTCTCGCCGACGCTTTCGTCGGTCAATACGATACTGACGCTGCCGGCGATCTGCTTCTCAGCGTGGAAGATGGGCGCCGAAATGCCGATCATTCCCTGATCGAGCTGGCCGTGCGTGATGCAGACATTATCGTTCTTGATCACCCGGAGCTTTGCGCGGAATTCATCCCAGTTATCGCCAAGCCCGGCCTTCCCGATCGCGGCGGCATCGGATGCATAAAGCGCGCGGCGCGTGCGCCCGGGCAAATGTGCCAGAATGACGAGCGAGGCGGCCCCGCGATACAATCCCATGGGCCGGCCACGCTCGTAGCTGACCGCCTTGTCCACCTGTTTCTCGTGATATTGATGGACGCACATCACCTGCTGGCGGAACCGGCGACACAATAATCCGATGCCCTCGCCTCCGTTACGCTGGATAAGCTTTTCCAGCGCCGGGCGAGCAACCTTGATCAGCGGATCCCAATGCCGGAGTTGACGGTCATAGGCGATGATCGCCGGGCCGAGGATGTATCGGCCATTGGTAATGGGATCGAGCAGACCGGCTTTCGTCAAACTGCTGAAATAGCGATAGGCGGTGCTGCCCGACACCGACAAGGCATCGGCGGCTGCCTCAACAGTCCATTCCGGCGCTTCGTACGTGAACAGCGCAAGAGCGTTGAGCAGTTTGTCGGCGGTACTCATACCAGCACGAAGCTTCGGACAGCGGATCCTCTCATACTCCCCTCATTATCGCACTTGCATCTGCCGTACATGGCAAAAAATTCACATATTGAAAAATCAACCCACCACAATGAAACAGATGGGATCTAGTTCATCAACAGGCCGCCATTAACGTCGATCGTCGCTCCGGTTACGAACGCAGCGCCCTCGGAAGCCAGGAAGGATGCCGCCTCGGCGATCTCCTCCGGCATCCCCACCCTCCGCAGGGGCACCGCATCGATCCACGGATAGGTGCCACCTGGCCGCTTCTGGGTACGCGCCAGCATCGGCGTCTCAATGGGTCCCGGCGCGATCGCGTTGACCGTAATCCCAAGCGGCCCGAGGTCGCGCGCGGCCGTCCGGGTAAGTCCAAGCACGGCGGCCTTGGAGGCTGCATAGGCTACCCCCGACTGGCCGCCGCCCTGGATACCGGCGACCGATGACACCGTAATAATCCGGGCATGATCGACTGGCCGCTCGCTGCGGCAGCGCGCCATCTCCCGCACGCACAGGAAGGTGCCCAGCGCATTGACCGACATGATCCGGTGCCACTCGGCCACGGTTGATCCTGCGAGCAATGTTCCGACTTCGGTTACGCCGCTCCCCGCGGTGCCAGCGAAATGCGCAAGCACGGCAATCGGGCCAATCTCGCGCTCGATCGTTTCAAAGGCGGCGATCACCGCCGCCTCGCTGGCTATGTCCAGCGCGAGACCGTGATGACCGCCACCGTCGAGGTCACCCGCTACCGAGCGCGCGAGAGCTTCATCGAGATCGGCAACGACGACGCGTAGCCCATCGTGCGCAAAACGCCGCGCGGTCGCCAGACCCAGCCCGCCGGCTCCGCCGGTCACCAGTGCGATGCGTGCGCCATCAGCTACTCCGGAGCCGGCGGATCCCCCGCTATATACGCTCATCCCATCCTCCTCCAGCGTCCGCCCACCGGAAGGCCGGCGGTGCGGATATCGCCGGGCTGCAATTCCCGGCGCGTAATGGCCCGCGCGTCATGCGATCAGGCTGGTCGCCCCCCCGTCCGCATGTTGTGTACAGCATGCCCCCGCTGGTGACCGATGCCATCTCCCAGCGGGGGGAAGCCGGATCCCGCCGGCGGCGAGCAACGGCGACGGCGCGGGGGCGACCACATGAGGGTCATTCCTGTGCCGCGCGGCGCTTCGAAGACGAGCCGCATCGTGCGCTCACTTCTTGGCGAACGCGCCATCGTCCCACATCTGCTGGACGCGCGCCCGATAGCTGTCGCGATCCTCGCGCAATATTCGGCCCGTTTGCTCCGTATTATCGTCGGCATAGGCATGATCCGCGCCGGAGCGCACCGCATCAAGAGTGCGCTCAGCGACCTGTTGCGGCGAGACTTTGGGCAAGCTGACACCTGCCGCCATGTCGGTATCGATATAGCCCGAGAACACCGCGATCATCTGCGTGCCCTGCCCCTTGAGTTGGAAACGCACTGCCTCGGTCAGCGCGAGCGCCGCATGCTTTGACGCGCCATAGGTGGCATTGTGCGGAAAGGCGAACCACGCCGCGACCGACAGGATATCGGCGATTGCACCGCCACCGTTCCTCGCAAGGACCGGCGCGAACGCACGGATCATGTGGAATGTGCCCCAGACATTGACATCGAACTCGGAACGAAGAGCGACTTCGGCGTCGGCGTCGAGCACGGAACTCGCATGCATGACGCCCGCATTGTTGATTACCAAAGTCACATCGTGGCAGGCACTGGCGACAGCGGCCACCTGCGCCTTGTCGGTCACATCGAGCGCGACAGCGACGACACGCGGGTCCGTAGCGACGACGCTCTCGGGATTGCGGGCGCCCGCATAGACTTTGGCCGCCCCCGCAAGGAGCAAAGCATCGACGAACGACTTGCCGAGGCCGCGATTTGCTCCCGTGACAAGCGCCACACAATTCTCGATCTGCATCATCATCTTCCTTGTTCGCATGAGAGGATCGGGCGGCCGCACGAGCGATCGGCCGCCCCCGGTCGGTTCATCGCTGTCAGGCGACCGCCATTCCCACCGGCCGTGGCGCTTCCTCAGCAAGCGTACGGGCGATGATATACCCGAAGGTCATGTTGGCGCCGTTATTGGCACCGTTCGCGGGCGCCAGACCCGACCAGATCGAGTTCATGTCGAGACCGCAGGCGAACAGCCCGTCGATCGGCACGCCGGTGACCGCGAGCACCCTGCCACTCGCACTGACCTGCAAACCAAGTGTCGAGGTGATGTCGCCCGGGAATACCTCGAGCGCATAGAAGGGGCCGCTTTCGATCGCCCCGAGATTGGGGTGCGGCTTGTTGGCCGGATCACCAAGATAGCGGTCAAACCCGCCTTCTCCTTTCCCCATCTGGTCTCCTCGTCCCTCGCGCGCAGCGGCATTGGTCGCGGCGATTGTCGCCCCAAGGCCGGCGGGGTCGATGCCGATTTGACGCGCCAGCATTTCGAGTGTCGGCGCGCGCTGGACATATCCTTGCCGCACCATGCGACGCAGCCTGATCCCGGTCGGCAGGATGTTGCCCAGCCCCCACTTGCGCACGAAACGATGGTCGCAAATCGCCCAGCCGGACGGCAGGCCGATCTCACGCATCTTCTGCGCCACGAACAGGGTTGCCTCGTTGGCGAAGCGCTGGCCGTTTCGGTCGACCAGAATGACGCCCGGCCGACCGAAATTGAGTATGCGCGGTATCGGCATCACGCTGCCGTCAGGCTTCGTGTAGCGCGACATCATGATCCACACGCCATTGTCGGCATTGCGCTCTACCATCGCCGCACCCGCGCGTTGCGCGAGAGCAATACCATCCCCGGTATTGCCCGGCGGCACCAGCGTCATGGTTCGCTCGGCGCTCGCATAATATTTGCGGCGCATCTCTTCGCTGGCCGAAAAACCGCCGGTGGCGAGGACGACGCCGCGACGCGCGAGCACGCGCAGATTGACGCCGTCATGCTCGATTACCGCACCGGCGACCCTGCCGCCTTCCTTGACGAGATCGACAATCGGGCTTTCCGACCAAAGCTCGACCCCGGCATCAAGCGCCGACTTGAGCAGGCGCCCGGCGAGCGCGTTGCCCATCGTCAGGCGGGCGCCGCGGCCATAGCGCATACGCTCGACGCCATATTGCGCGAACAACTTCGCCATATACCAGGCCGATTTCGGGCTGCGTTTGGCCGCCATGGCATGTTGGATATCGGCCATGTTGATCATCATGCCCCAGGGGGAGTTGAACTGCTCCAGGGGCGGTCGCAACCGCGAAAGATCGGAGCCAAGCTCGCGCCCGTCAAACAATACCGGCGTAAACGCCCGCCCACCCTGCGAACCGCCCGGACGATCCGGAAAATAGTCGGGACCATGACGCACGATCATCTGCACCGCAGTATTGGCGAGCATGAAATCCATCATCTCTGGCCCCTGCGCGAGAAACGCCTGCGCGAGATCCTGACGCAGCCAGTTGCCCACGACCGCCTCAAGGTACAGCATGGCGGCGTCCGCGGTATCGCTGGCGCCCATGCTGTCCATCTGGTGATTGTTCGGGATCCAGGCGCCGCCCCCCGATAGCGCCGTCGTGCCCCCGAAATATCGCGTCTTTTCGACGAGCAGCACATCGAGGCCAAGCTTGGCGGCAACGACCGCGGTCGTCATCCCGGCGCTGCCCGACCCGGCGACGATGACATCCACCAGTTTCGCCTTCATACCGTGCCCATCCTTCATTCGCTATGCGCCACGACAAGAAGCGGGATCACGCGCCACGGCGCTCGCGCCAGTCCAGGCTGCGCAACAAGAATCCACCGGTCACGCGATGCACGTGGCGCCTTCAGGCAAGGCCGTCCGGCCTCGCAACAGTCGATCCCAGATCAGGATCCGGCCGGCTTGGCGTGCTGCCGCAGACGTCTATCGATCAGCGGGGTGACGCTGGATTGCACCCACGCGGCGGCCGGTAGCGCCATCAAAAGCTCGTGTAGTTCCTGCGCGCCGGATACCTCCCACAGGGTCAGGGAATCCCCGGCAACGGGGATTTGCCAGTGCGCGAGAACCTTCCCCGCTCCCGACAATTCACGCGAGCGCTCACGCTCTCGCGCCAGCAAATCACTGCGCCTGTCGGCGGGAAAATCGGCCGGAAGCCGGCTTACGGTTCGAACCAGAAACTGCATGGTCGCAACCTCAATCTACGGGACAGATGGGCGCACCGGGCGCCTGCCCGATCAGTGGGGAAACCTTGAACCTGCACCATGGGAACGCGGGCAGGCTCTGAAACGTCTCGTGCAGTTCCTTGGCGTCAGCGGCCGAGCAGATCATGATGCGTGAGCGCTGGCCCGGCACGACCCAAACCTGCTGGAAAAAATCCCCCGCTTCGAAAATCTCGACAGCCCGCTCCCGCTCGCGGCGGGTCAGATCAGCCAGCGTCTCGGCATCGAGGTCCGGTGGAACCCCGATCTCCATTTCAACCATGAAGTCCATTGGCACCCCTCCTCGATATCGCCTTATTGGAATTCGACGTCCAATCTGTCAAACTATATTTTCATATTGTGATAATAATGCGCGTACGTGTGAGCCCGTTGCCTACATCTTGTAGCCGAGCCGGACACCAAAAGTGCGCGGCACACCAGGATTGTAGAGATCCCCGGCGGTCGACCAGGCACGCTGCGAATAGTAGCGAGCTTGGGTCAGGTTCTTGCCCCAGATCATCACCGAGAATCTGCTTGATGGCGGGGTGAACGAGAGAGTTACATCCACCGTTGTATAAGAAGGCTGTCGCGCCCCTTCCTGGGGATCGAAGAAATAGGGATCGTGATAATTGATGGTCGCCTGACCAGCAAAAGAGCCGAAGCTTGTTGGCAGATTATATTGTGCGCTGAGCGTCGCCGTCAGCGGATCTACAAAGGCAACCTGATTGCCCGATGCATCCGCGCTGAATGGCGCGGCGAAACCTCCTGCGGGCAGGCGGTTGAAGAACACCGCATTGGGATACCGAAGATACTCCGAATCGACATAGGTAAGGCTACCGACAATCGTTAGACCATCGATTGGTGCGAGGGTAAGTTCGGCCTCGATTCCCTTATACTCCGCCTCCGCCGCATTGGTCTGCACCGACGACGTTCCCACGAATGCCTGCACCTGCTTATCGTGGAACTTATAGTAGAAGGCCGCGAAGTTGGCGCGCAGCGTGTGATCGAACCATTGGCTCTTGAGCCCAATCTCATAAGCGTCGAGTGTCTCGGGTCTGGTTGGAAACTGGGTGGGATTGGTGAGATTGAAATTCCCGCTCTTGTAGCCGCGACTGTACGAGGCATAGAGCATCATGTCGGGTGAGAAACTGTGGTCGAGGCTGACTTTATAGGTGAGCTTGGGTTGGTGCACCCGGAACGGGAATCCGGCGGCGAAGGAGTAGCCGAGCGGAGCCCCTGTCAGCAGCACCGTGCGGTTGGCCGACAACCTCTTGATATCCGAAGTATAGCGGATGCCGCCGGTAATATGGGTCTGATCGTCGAACAGCGGCAATGTTGCCTGCGCATATCCGGCAAGCGACCGCGTCTTCTGGCCGGCGTTGACGATGAAGCCGCCCGTCGGCCCAAGGCCGTAGGCCGATCCCCTGGTAATCAACGGATCGTAGCGGGCATCATCATTGAAGTAGAAGAATCCCGCGATCCAGCTAACCGTTGACGATGGCGCTGACTGGAGATTGAATTCCTGCGTGAAAGTCTTCTCCTTGCCCGTAAAATTGAACACGATGTAGGGCGACGGCGAGCCATCGAGTTCGAGCAGGCTTGGCGCGCGCACGGCGCGCCATGCCGTGATGCTGGTGAATCGCGCCCAGTTCAGCGCCTGCTCGAGTTTGAGCGAGACGCCGCCCTGCTTCTGATAGTTATACGGATCGATCTCGGAGTTGATGTCGTAAAATCCCCCGACATGCGCCAGACCGACGCGGTTCAGTCCGCTTGCAATCGCTTCGCTCGCGCCAACATCGTACCGGGTGCGATCATAGTCGCCGACCAATGTCACTCGCCCCCCCACCCACGGCTCGATCAGCAGTTTCGAGCGGAGTGAAATCTCGTTGCTAAGAAACGCATCCTTGCCTGTGAACAGATTGCGGCCCCAGCCATCGCCCTGCCGCGACCAGAGCACCGAGAGATCCATCGCGATACCGGGGGCCAGCCCGGTGCTGGCATAGGCATCGGCCGACAGGGTATCGAAATTGCCATAGCCGATACTCGCCTTGATATAGGGCTCGACGCTCGGGTCCTTTGTCACCACGTTGATCACGCCACCGGCGGCGTTGCGCCCGAACAACGTGCCTTGCGGGCCTTTCAACACTTCAATCCGCTCGAGATTGTTGAACGAATAGACTGAGCCTGCCGGCGACGGGCGGTAGACCCCATCGACGTAGGTTGCCACGGCCGGCTCATTGCCGATCGTGCCACTGTTGGTGCCGATCCCCCGCAGGAATGGAGCCGCATTGCTGCTGCCATGGTTGATCTGCAGGCCGGGGACGAGGCTGACCAGTTGATCGGCGTTGGTGATGCCTGCGGTTTCGATCGCCTTCGCCGAGAAAGCACTCACAGCGACGGGCACGCGTTGGAGATTTTCCGAGCGCTTCTGCGCGGTCACGACGATGTCGGGAAGTCGCTCGCTATCCTGCGGCGGATCGCTCGCAAGCACCAATCGCCGGCTTGGGAGAGAAGGAGCCTGGGCGGAGACTTGGCCTGCGCCGGTCTGAGCGACCGCAGCGAGCGGCGGCGCGGACAGCGAGACGAACGAGCCGGCGGATAGCAGGAATGCCTGACGCCCCAACTTCATCACATCCTCCCATATATGATAGTTATTTTTCGCGTATTATGGGAATCTGCATATTATAAATAGTCATATATTGCAATAATATGACTTTTTAGCTCTTTTTGGCACGACAGAAGCCAAATGACGAACAAGCTTCTGCCGCGATTGCGTCCGTCGACCGCTCCGGTCCGCCGCTTTCGGTTCATGTCGACCGCGCGGGACACCTCGCCCTCGCCGAGATGCCGCCAGACCGGCCTCCTGCATCAGTGGTGCTATGGCAGCTCGGTGCGGATCGCGGCCAACAGGCTTCAGGGCGTCGACCTGCCCGTCATGCGGGGACATCTCGCCGTCGATCCCGGCGAACATCAAGACGCGCAGGACGAACGGCGCGCAACGCGTCGGTCGATAGCTGTCCGCCCCAACTCACGCGGTCACCGGCCTCATTCTGTCAGGTGCGAGCGTATAAGCGGTTCGCTCGCCATGGCGTGGCGAGCGAGCGCCAACCTGAACCTGTCATCCAGCGTTATGGCCTTCGAATGCAGCGATTACCCGCACCGAGGGCAGCTCAAGCTTCCGGACAATTTGCGATTCTGCGCTCGGGCGCTCGTTTTTCTCAAACAGGCGGGAGCGCCAATTCCTTGAGGTCGTTCCCGGCGCTGAGCACCGCAGACAAACCTATGACGAATATTTCCCGCAAAAACCGGCGCCCGTCAAAGCCCGCTCGGGCGGCTTGGCGCGCGCCAAGGCGTTGGCACCGGCCACGTTGCGCAGCTCGATCAGATCGAGCTGCGCAACCGCGACAAGACCGTGCGCTTCGCGAATGATGATTTCATCCTAACCGCGCCAGATCGCCGCCGCCCCACGCGGTGCGCCGCGGCGCAAACCTCAGTCGCCCGGCGCGTACCAGAAGCGATGGACGAATTCGGTCCGCCCATCCGGCCGATCACGATGGAGCTCTTCGATACGGACGAGCTTCGGATCGGTCGCCATATAACCATCGATAAAGCCATCGAAGAATGCGCTCGTTGCCGGAGATTCCTTGCCGGTATGCGCGCCATAGGAATCCTCGGTGCGCGCCACCTCCACCAGCTGGTCATTGTAATGCGCGAACAGGGCGGTGGTGTGTCGCGGGCCAGCAGCCGAATGGCCGGTGTCCTGCATCTTGGCCATCGCTTCAGGCCCGCCATCGAGCTTCTGCCCATTCATGAACGAAGACATGCGCCGTTTGCCGTGGGCAAGGCCCGCAGCGTACGCGACCGTGCGGGCCATCTCCTCATCGAGATGTTCGTCCATCTGCGCGATCATGTTGCGAAACATGTGCCCGGCCTCGTTTTCAAGAGCGCGCACCCGCAGGTGCGGGTTCTTGAAATATTCGAGCGGGGTCACCTGGTAATTGTCCACCCGGGCAAGATCTTCCGCGCTCGGTTGCTGGTCTCGATACGACTGGAGCGCGCCGACGACCTCATCGACCCAGGGCAGCGTCTTGAAGCCCGCCGTGGCCGCGTCGGTCGCGGTATATGCAACATGTCCAAGTCTGGTGAGGGCCATGATTTCCTCCTATCCGTTGTCGTTGTCACGCACCGCGCACGCCTCCGGGCGCGCATAAATTCTCAAGGGATTGTCCGGCGCGCTCGCGAGACAACTGGCAACCGCATCCCCGATGGCGGAGACAATATGCCGGTGGGCCGCGACGTCCCTTCCCCCGTTGCGCGTCGGCTCCCGACGCGCGATCATCGCATCGTCGGGATGACGAAACTCTGATCGAGCACCTTCCCGCCGCTCGGCCATCGCTGCGTGACCGTTTTGACCCGCGTGTAGAAGCGGATCCCGTCCATGCCATATTGGTTCATGTCGCCGAATCCCGACCGTTTCCAGCCACCGAAGCTGTGGTAGGATACCGGCACCGGAATCGGCACGTTGATGCCCACCATGCCAACCTCGACCCTGCTGGCAAACTCACGCGCCGCATCACCGTTGCGCGTGAAGATCGCGACACCATTGCCATATTGGTGACGGGTCGGGAGGGCCACCGCCTCCTCGAAGTTGCGCGCCCGCACGATCTGAAGCACGGGGCCGAAAATCTCGTCCTGATAACTTTTCATGCCGGACGTGACGCGATCGAGCAGGGTTGGTGCCAGGAAATAGCCATTCTCGTAGCCCTGCAACCCGAAGCCGCGGCCATCGACCACAAGCTCCGATCCCTCCTCGACCGCCATCTGAATGTAATGCTCGATCCGTTCCTTGTGTTGTGCCGACACGACAGGCCCGAAATGCGCCTCGGGATCGGTCGAGATGCCGACCTTGAGCTTGTCAATTTCGCCGACCAATTTGTCGCGCAGCGCGTCTGCCGTCGCCTCGCCGACCGGCACCACCACCGGCAGCGCCATGCATCGTTCGCCCGCCGATCCATAGGCCGCACCCAATATGTCTGCGACCGTCTGGTCCAGATCAGCATCGGGCATCACGATGCCGTGGTTCTTGGCACCTCCCATACATTGCATGCGCTTGCCCGCCGCTGCGCCGCGGCCATAGACATATTGCGCGATATCCGACGAGCCGACGAAGCTGACCGCCTTGATATCCGGATGGTCGAGTATCGCATCGACGATCTGTTTGTCGCCCTGAACGACATTGAGCACACCGGCCGGCAATCCGGCCTCGCACAGCAATTCGGCCAGCCGCACAGGCACAGACGGATCGCGTTCCGATGGCTTGAGGATGAAAGCATTGCCGCAGACGATCGCCGGCGCCAGCATCCACAGCGGGATCATCGCCGGAAAATTGAACGGGGTGATCCCGGCAACCACGCCGAGCGGCTGACGCATTGAATAGACGTCGATCCCGGCCCCGGCGCCTTCGGAAAACTCGCCCTTGAGCAAATGAGGAATTCCGCAGGCGAATTCGACCACGTCGAGACCACGCTGAATATCGCCTCTGGCATCCGAGACAACCTTGCCGTGCTCGGACGCGAGCAGCTCGGCAAGCTCATCCATCCGAGCCTCCAGCAGGCCCTTGAAGGCGAACATGACGCGCGCGCGGCGCTGCGGGTTGATACTTGCCCAACCGGCTTGCGCCGCGCGCGCGCTGACGACAGCCCGTTCGAGCACCGCCCGATCGCCCAGTTCGACCGTGGCCTGTACTTCGCCGGTGGTCGGCGCGAACACCTTGCCTGTGCCGCCGCCAAACGAGGCTGCGGCCCCATCTATGAAATGCATTACCGATCGCATGCTCACTCCCTCACGGTCGACGACGCCTCACGCCCGTACAACCATCAGCCAGCTGGCGATCGCCGCGTCTCCGCCGCGATCGCCCCAATTACCCACACTCCGATCACAGGCTGGCAGCGTCACCATTTGAGTGAGACGCGCCCGCCCCATGTGCGCGGGGGTTCGAAATACGCCACCGCCGGATAAGGCCGCCCCGGCGCCGTGCCCCCCGACGCAGCGGTCCAGCTGTCTTCGATATTCTTGACCCAGCCAGCGATCGACCATTTGCCATCGGGCGAGGTGTAGGTCAGCGTCAGGTCCGTTTTGGTATAGCCGTCCTGCTTGAAGCCCGGGGTGTTGGTAAATTCAAACCAGTAGGACGTCGTCAGATAGCTATCGACGCGCGCCTCCGCCGAGCCGCCGCTTGCAAGTTTGAACGTCTGCGACGCACCGATGCTCGCGGTAAGCCTGGGGGAGAAAGAGGGAATGTTGCCGGCGAAATCCTGCAATGAGCCGCTGACGTAATTGAACTCGTCGAAGCGGGCGTGGAGATAGCCCATGTTGGCTCTGAACTGCGTCGTCGACGTCACGTTGAACACGCTGTCGGCCTGGAGCCCGTACATCTGCGTCTTCTGCGCATTACCGAGCACATTTGTCCCGTTGACAAGATCGGGCAGCGCGATGATCTGGTCTTTATAGTTGTAAAGATAGGCCTCGAAATTAAGCGTTATCGGGCCAAACCTGTTCTTTATTCCCGCCGTATAGCCCACCATCGATTGCGGTTTGACGAGCCCACCGGGGTTTGGCGCGTTGCCATTGAACGTACCTGGATTGAAGCCGGACTGGACGAATGCATAAAACATCGAGCGGGCACCCAGATCCTGTTCGATCGCCGCCTTCCAGTTGAGCCGGTTCCAACTCTGATCGTAGCTGAACGGGATCACGCCTCTGTCAAAGTTGGGGAAGTTGCCGGCCGGAAAGAACACCCGGGCATCATCGTCGGTCCGCAGCGAATCCTTCGAGACGCGCAAGCCGCCCGTTATGCGGGTCGAGTCCGTGATCGAAAAGGTTGCCTGGCCATAGGCCGCATATGTGTGCCGGATGGTGTCATACGCATATCCGGACAGATTGGGCCCAAAAACGTAGAATTCATGGCTCTTGGAATAAGACTGATAGGCCCCCAAAATCCACGACAGGCGCGATGACGTGCCGTTGGTTGCGCGGATCTCGTTGTTGAAGCCGTCATCGTTGAGTTGATAGGGATTCATGAAGCCGGCGACCGCAAAAATATTGTATCCGTCGGAACTTCCTGCACCTGGCGTGCGCCGCAGAGCATATCCGCCCGAATAAGTGATCGTGACATCCCCCAATTTCTTGGAAAGCTCAGCCGTGATCGATGCTACGTCGACGCGAACTCTGCCGGCGTCTGTCGCCCCACCATTTGGCGGATAAAATATGGCCGTCGCCGGATCAAACGGCATGATCTTGTACGGATTGCCATTGAGGATCGGGAACGGCACCGATGGCGACAGGCGATACCTATCATGACCATACATGCCGCCCAGGTAAAACGCAAATCCGCTGTCCGAATTATAAAGAGATGATAGCCTGAATGCGGTCATATTATCGGTATATGTTCCATTGTCATTGTATGGACCATGGTAATTACCGTTATAGACGGCTCGCAGACTCCAGTTTCTCGTCACCGGAACGTTCTGGACTCCGGTAATGTGGAGGGAATTATAATTGCCGCCTTCTGCTACAAGCGAGCCGCTCCAGTCATTGGATGGCCGGTTCGTTGTAATATTGACGACACCCCCGATTGCCGAGCTTCCGTAAAGCGTGCCCTGCGGCCCGGGCAGAATCTGAACGCTGCTTATGTCGAACATGCCGAAAACGCTGGAATGCTGCGGAATGGCGACGCCATCAATGACGACACCGACCGCATCCGGAATATTGCTTTGGTCAACCTGCTTGCCAACACCGCGCGCAAAAATCTGCGTCGCGGTCCCCTCGAAGTTGGTCTTGAACGACGGCACCAAAGGCCCGATCGAGCGAAGGTCCACGATGTTCCGCTTGACGATGACGTCACCTGTTACGACCGAAATCGCTGCTGGCGTCCTCTGTAGCGATACGGAATTCTTGAGCGCCGTAACGACAATATCGCTGTCAGCGGCGGCTGCTTGAGGCCGGCCCGACGATTGCTCCTCATTCACAGCCGGCTGCGCCCCAACCGGATCGCCATTCGCTTGCGCGTCGGGTTTGAGCCCCTGCGCGAACGCCGGTGTCAGCATCGAATGCGCACACATCAGCGCCACCGCCGTCTTCACGCCCTTCATAACCTCTCCTGATGCCCGAACGGCCGGATCTCTCGTCCGGCGTATCGCGGGCTTAGCCCTCACATCTCACGAATGTCAAAGAGAGATATTATCGTCCAAATTTCTCAAACCGGATTATCGCTATTTGATAATTTATTCATTTTATGCGTCGGAATTTCCCTACCAACACAAAAGCCACCACCGGCCACACACGCCGCACATTTCGGATAGATTCTTTTATAATCAAATATTTACTTATGGCCGAGGGGAATGACAGCGGAAACCCGTGGGCGCCCGAATGCGCGCCCAAGCGACGCGGGATCAGCGTGAAAGCACCTTCAAACTCTTGCCAGATGGCACGCAAAATGGGGTCGACGACGCTGCGTGGACATGGCGTCCACGAATGTAGCCGATGACAGCAACGGCTTGCGTCTCGCGACGTCCTCTGACTGTGGGCGCGCCGCTCCTCGGCAAAATAGGAGATCGTACCACATCAAAAACCTCGGCCGCCAAGCGTAACGCGCATCCACGAACGGAAGATGGCCCGACCGATCGGGATGCAGCTTCCGATCATCGCGCCATACCGTAAAGCCGCGATTCCGATGAAACTGTCGCCCCACCTGTGCTGTCGACTTGCCCGCCGACCGACCCGGTGGCCGGCATATGCTTTCGCCTAGACAGCGCCTTCCTTGAGCCTGGCGAAGAAGCGCAGCCGTCGGCGAACCGACCAGCCAGGGGACAAAATCGAGCATGCGCGCAGCATGGCGCAATCGCACATTGGCCCTTCGGCCCCGATCACCACGAACTGCGCCGGACCGTCCATTGAGAGTTTCCATGAGTTGCCCGCTGGAGCGACGCGGTCGGCGCATTCGAAATCGGCGACCATGCCCCCATCCAGTCAAGCCACCCCAGCGGACCGAAATGATATTGACGATATTATCTTATATTGACAATATGAACGTTGCGTAGATCGATTATTATCGATTTTCGCGATTTTTGTGGTGACTCCGTCCGCGATCGCCTGCCTTTCGCAGCTGGAGCTACGGTGAAGCGCGGACTGCGGCCCTTGGCACTGGGCGCGGTTCGGCCGTGCAGAACAATCAATAAAATAAACGAGGGGAGATGAGCATGAACAGGGCACTCATATTATCGACGTCCATGACGTGCGCACTCGGTTGCGCATTCGCGGCGCGCGCTCAAAACGCGTCCGGGCACGTCCCAGCCACGCAACCCGCCGCTGCGCAGAGGCAATCGACGACCGATACCCAATCAGGGATCGCTGACATTATCGTGACCGCGCAAAAGCGCGACGAATCTATCCAGAAGGTCCCGATCAGCATCAGCGCCGTCACTGGCGCCACACTTCAGGAACAGCGCGTGACCAGCGTGGCGGATCTCGCCACCGTAACCGCGGGGCTGAATTATCAGGCCGCGTCGACCGGGGTCACGCCCTATATACGCGGTTTCGGCGTGAACTCCGGCGCCGTCGGCAATGAGCCACCGGCAACAACCTATATCGACGGCGTCTACCTGCCATCGCCGAGCGGCTCCGTATTCTCGCTCAACAACATCGAACGGATCGAGATGCTCAAGGGGCCGCAGGGCACTCTCTTCGGTCGCAATGCAGCGGCTGGCGCGGTCAGCATTGTGACGCGCACGCCCAGCCACACTCCGTCACTCGACCTGACTGCCGGTTACGCCAATTATCGGACTGTGTCCGGCAGCTTCTACGGAACGACCGGCCTTTCGGACAATCTCGCGATCGATCTTTCCGTAGCAGGATCTCGTCAGTCGCAAGGCTGGGGGCACAATCTCTTCAACGGTTCGGATTCGTATCTGAACAACAATATCAGCGGACGCTCCAAACTGTACTGGACGCCGACTGATCGCACCACCGTTACATTGGCCGCCGACTATGACAGATCGCGCGCGGATGCCGGCTTGACGCTGTCCACCTTGCCCGGGACACAAAAGCCGCCCTATACCAACGCGCCCGTCGGTGGTTACTATGATACGCAGGACGTGGTGAACCAGTACCGCATCGCCAAGCAGGGCGGCGCATCGTTGCGCATCGAGCAGGATTTACCCTGGGCCAGCATCACGAGCATTTCGAGTGCTCGTCGGCTTAAAAGTGACGGCGTCCAGAACGCAACCGCTCTGCCGATACCGTATAGCACTTTCAGATTCGGCCTCGATGAGAAAACATATACGCAAGAGATAAACGTTCAATCCTTGCAGTCCTCGGCAACAAAGTGGATCATCGGCGGATATTACTTCCACGATAATGCCGCCTACACCCCCTTCGCGATCGAGGGAACCTCGACCGGACAGGGCGCTACTGGTCAGATCAGATATTATAACGCGCAGCGGACGATATCCTATGCCGCCTATGCGCAGGCTACGGTGCCATTCTTCAACGATCGCGCGCATTTTACAGGCGGCGTGCGGTATACGACCGATATTCACCGGCTAACGCATTCCTACGATCAGACGCTGACCGCTGCGGGCGTCCTGACGCCCCCTCGTAACGTATCAAACCCGACGCCGCGCGATAGCCAGGGCGCGTTCACCTACAAAGCGACTGTCGATTTCGCGGTGACGCAGAAGATCATCACCTACATCAGCTACAATCGCGGCTTCAAAAGCGGCTACTATAATATCACCACGACGAGCGGCGCCGTACTGCCACCGATCAAGGCGGAATTCATTGATGCGTATGAAATAGGGTTGAAGTCACGGCTGTTCGGCAATCGCGTGGTGCTGAATCTGAGCGGCTTCTATTATGACGTCAGCGATCTACAGGTGCGCTTCGTATCCCCCGTGCTTGGATTCCCGATCACCGGCAACGCCGCAAGCGCGCGCAACAAGGGATTTGACGCGTCACTGGAAGTTCAGCCAACGACCGGATTGACGCTGTCAGCCAATCTGACCTACGCCGACTATCGTTACCGATCCTATCCAAATGCGACGTTCACGCCTTATGTGAACGGCGTGCAGGGCGCGACCTTCGTAGCCGACGCCTCGGGCAAGCGCGTTGTGTTTGCCGACCCCTGGTCCGGCAATGTCGCGGCGCGTTACAAAGCGGAAACCAGGATCGGCGATCTCGTGGCGAACGTGAACTTGAGCTTCCGATCGACCGCCTATTTCGACGTTCAGAATTCCCCCGAGCAACGGCGCGCGCCCTATCAGCTGCTCAGCGCGGGTCTTTCATGGACATCGCCGGACAAGATCTGGGGAATAGACATCTGGGGGCGCAACCTTAACGGCGCGAAATACCCGATCTTCGTGAGCTACGCGAATTTCTCCGGCGACTACAGCCCGGGAGCGCCGCGAACCTTTGGCGCAACGCTGCGGTATCACCTGTGACCTTGGTCGTCCGCAGCCCTTTGCGCAAACGTCGAACCTGCTGTCCGGCGATCGGGGCGCAGACGACGTTGCCACAATCTGCGGGCGACACTCCGCGACGTCGGGCACCGGAGCCGGGCCCAAGTCGACCAGATGACCAAGATCGAGATCTCCCATGACCACGGTGGCAGGGAGTTCGGCGAAGCCGAACCCGGCGCGAACTGCATCACGCATCATAACACGCGAAGGGAGGTGCAAACGGATCTGCGGCTGCACGCGGCAACTGCGGCCTTTATAGTCCAGCGTCCAAGGCCCGACCGACGTCATTCCGGTCGGGGCGATTGCAGGCAGAACGGGCTCGTCAGACTCGGCCAACTGCCGTTCGAGAAAGTCGATCATAGACGGGGAAGTGACCACACGCGCGTGGTCGCGTGCGCACACGCGACCGACCAATTCCATCGATGGCGGCGGGTTCACCCTGATCAAAACATCGAACAATTCTACCGCGGTGTCGGCAGGCGGATCGAGCACGAATGCCTCGATTTCGACCTCGGGATAGAGCTTGATGAACTCAGCCGTTACCCGGCCAAGCCAGATTTGCGAGAATACACTCGGTGCCGCGATCCGCAGCTTTCCGCTGGGGTGGCCGGCCCCCGCGCCAAGTTCCTCGCGGATGCTTTCGACGGTGTCGACGAGCTGCTGGGCATAGACCAGCAGTTTCTGGCCTTCCTCCGTCAGATGCAGGCTCCGGCTCGACCTGTCGAAAAGCCGGACCCCAAGATTCGTCTCAAGTTCGATCACGCGCTTCGACAGCGTCGCCTTCGGCCGTCCGGTCGACCGGGACGCCCTGCCGAAGCCTCCGTGCAATGCCACCAGCCGAAAATCCGTCAGCATGCTGATGTCGAGGTCCATCAGCATCTTGTAAACCAGTCGGCAAGTGTAACAAAGGCTCCGATCAAGTGCCCGACAGTCCGGTCGAGATCCGACGAATCGGCAAGGTCAGATAGCTGGGCTGATCGGCGCTCGATCGGATACGATGAACCCCGCGGTTGTCGGGGGAGTGGCCAAGTTCGGGCGCCCCGGTGCTGAAATCATGCAAGTCCCGGCCCCCGATCAGGAGCCGCAGCGTCTCACCCTTCCGTATCACGCTGCCGACCGGCCAGATTTCGACATCCAGCTCGACATAATCGCCAGCGATCAGCGGCAGCTTGTTGGTATGGGTGTAAAGCGGGCGCATTTCGCTGCTGCCGGCGGCCTGTTCGCGATGACTGGCCCGCAACCAGCCGAGCGCCATCGGCCCTTCGCTGAACGTCGAGTAAAAACGAAAGCCGATCGGCTGGCCGGCATTGTCAAGCTTGGTCAGACCAACAAACAGATCCATCTCGTCATGGGCTTCCGGCGACGCCCAAAGATGCAGACCGCATCCGCCTACGATCTCGAAATCGTGATTGGCCTTGTAATCGAATGCCAGCACCGTTCCGTCCTCGGAATCATAGTCGCGGATCCCTTCCGTTGACGGCGGTTGCTCGCCGAGCGCCATCTCGTTGCAGTCCAGATAGAGTCGCTCGGCGATGGCGCTTGGATCGGGCCAGGCCTCGGCCGTGCGATGCGTCGAAGCGCGGCGTGATCCTGACCACAGCGTCGGTGTCGGGCCATCGCGGAAACCCTCACTTGGGCGCGACAGCGCATGCTGCGGCAAAGGGTGGAGTGATCGCAATGAGCAGGCAGTTCGCTGCCGAAGGCGCTTCACTCGGCATACGTTCGAATACGATCTCTCCGGGGGCCGTGATCACTCCGGGGCTGATCGCCGCGCTTACACCGGAATATCGTCAGCAAATGGAGGATCTCCATCCGATAGGCCGTGCCGGCCGGCCGGAGGATATCGCATATTGCGCGCTTTACCTGGTTTCCGACGAGGCCAGCTGGGTGACCGGCGCCGACTTTGTGCTCGACGGCGGTCTGAGCTCCATAACCTGAGGATAACGGTCACCCCATTGTGAAAGACAACGTCGAATTGGAGGAGGATATCGTGGCACGGGAAGACGCCTTTCAGCTTGGAGATCTGTCGACGCCGGAATCGTTCATGGCTACGATTCAGGCCGAGCGCGAATGTCTCGAGACCTATCTTGAATATTTCGAAGTCATCGATCGAGGAAGACCCAACTCTGGAGCGGCGGCCTGCTTCACTGAAGATACCGAGGTGACCTATGCGATGAAGGGCAAACCGATGGTATTCAATGGGCGCGCCGAATATTTGAAATTTCTCGACGATTCCACCGCAGCATATGAGATGGTTACCCACATCCTCGGGCAACAATTCTTCGCATGGAAAAATGGCACGCCATCTCTTCGCACCAACGTCATATCATGGCAGTGGTTTCTCAAGAATAAGGATCAGGGCGACATGCGTCCGGCCGACTTTGTGACGATGGGTCATGCGAACGACGAGTTCACGAAGGTCGACGGCAAGTGGCTGATCTCCAAGCGCCACGTACAGCCGGCTGCCGGCATCACCGCCATTGGCACGCCAGCTTTCTGACGCACCAGGATCCATCGACCGCGCTTGTGAGCCATCCGGCTGCAAGCGCGGTATCCGAAGGAACGCCAATGACCGGCAAGCATGTTTTCATTACCGGAGCGGCACAAGGACTGGGCGCCGCCTATGCGAAGACATTTACCGCACTGGGCGCGCATGTCGTGGTAGCCGACATCAATGAAGGCGGCGCAAGGCACGTCGCGGCGGGCCTCGCCGCAACGGGCGCTCAGACACTCGCCATTGCGATGGATGCGACCGACGAGATCTCTGTTGATCGGGCGATGGGCACCGCGACGAGCGCTTTCGGCAACGTTGAAGTGCTTATAAACAATGCTGGCGGGCAATTTGGATTTGCGGCGGCGGAGGATTTCAGCTTGTCCGACTGGAATCGCACCCTTGCCTTGTGCCTGACCAGTGCCTGGCTCTGCGCGCGCGCCGTCATCCCGGGGATGAAGGCAGCAAAAGCCGGTCGGATCATCAACGTCGTTTCCGCGACCGTCGATCGCGGTCTTCCGCACAATATGACGCCCTATATTGCCGCCAAAGGTGGTGTCGCGACGTTGACCCGCGCGCTCGCTCGCGAACTCGGTTCCTACGGTATCACCGTTAACGCCGTGGCACCGGGGCTGTTCGTAATGGACAAGGGGCCGGAGATTCAGGCGCTTTCCGACGCAGTCGTAAGCGATCAGAGTATTACCCGTCCTGGCGTGCCTGAGGATATCGTCGGCACGGTCACGTTTCTGGCCTCCGATGCCGCGTCCTTCATCAGCGGCCAGGTTCTGAATGTGGATGGCGGGTGGGCATTCAAATGAGCCCGACACAACAAAGAGGCATCCCATGACGAGATTGCTGGTGGTGGTCGCCAGTCCGCAGTTCGACTATTCGATTTCGCGCCAGTTGACGAAGCGGTTCGTCGCTGAATGGCGGCGGGCGCATCCGGATGGCGACGTCGTGACACGGGACCTGATCACCGCTGGTGCGCCACTTGTCGACATACACTGGATTATCGGGGCGTTTACCGCGCCCGACACGCATTCGGCCGAAAGCGCCGCAGCGATGCGATTATCGGACGAGCTTATCGCCGAATTGCAAGCCGCCGACCATATCCTGATCGGCACGCCGATGCACAACCTGACGATACCCGCGCCGCTCAAGGCGTGGATCGATCAGATCGTTCGTGTGGGCTCCACCGTGACGCCCACCAACGAGGGCCTGGTCCGCGGCAAGAAGGCAGCCATCATCATTGCCTCAGGCGGGGATTTCTCTCCGGGCGCGCCTGGCGAACAGTATAATCACGCCTCGCCCTATCTCAGAGCGATCCTCGGGCTGATCGGCATTTCGGACATTCAGTTCATCCTGGCGGGACCGACCAGGCCGATCGCGATGGGCGACATCCCGGCCGAGGATCTGCTCACCCGGTTTGAGCCTGCGGTCGCCGATATCGTCCGCTCGTGGCAATGATTTGTCATCGCCGGTGGCGGCCCCACGCCCACTGGAACGCGATCCGCCAGCCACATCCTTGCCCACCCAAGTCGACATCGAAAAGGCACGTCTGAATGTCTGCAATCTATCTTCCGCGGGCGATGCGCATCGGCGCCGGCACGCTCAACGAACTGCCCGACGCCCTGGCCCAACTCGGATTACGCACCCCAGCCATTCTCACCGACGATTTCATGGCGAAGAGCGGTGCACTGGATCGGCTGCTCGACGTCTTGCGCGGCGCGGGCATCATGCCACGCGCGTTCACCGGCATCGTTCCCGACCCGACCGTGACGTGCGTCGATGCCGCCGTAGAGTTCGTGAAAGACGGCGACCATGATTGCCTGATCGGATTCGGCGGCGGCAGTTCGATCGATACCGCCAAGGCGGTCGCAGTGCTCGCGACGTGCGGTGGCTCGATGCGCGCGCTCAAGGCTCCGCATCAAGAAGACGAACCGCGCCTGCCGATCATTGCGATACCCACGACGGCGGGCACCGGATCGGAGGCTACGCGAGTGACCGTTATCACCGATGAGGCGAATGACGAGAAGATGCTCTGCGCCGGACTCGCCTACCTTCCTACCCTTGCGATCGTTGACTATGAGTTGACTCTGAGCAAGCCGCTGCGGCTGACGGCCGACACCGGTATCGATGCACTGACGCATGCGATCGAGGCCTATGTCTCCAGGCGAGCCAATCCTTTTTCGGACGGCATGGCCATATCCGCCATGCGCCTGATCTGGCCCAACCTGCGCCGGGTCTGCGAGAATCCGGGCGATCGCGCGGCGCGCGAAGCCATGATGACCGGCTCGCTTCAGGCAGGCATTGCCTTTTCCAATGCCTCGGTCGCCCTCGTCCACGGCATGAGCCGTCCGATCGGGGCGCATTTCCACGTCGCGCACGGTCTGTCCAATGCGATGCTCCTGCCGGTCGTTACGGCCTGGTCTGCGCCCGGCGCTCTCCAGCGTTATGCGGATTGCGCTCGGAGCATGGGCGTCTCAGTTCATGGCGAAGGTGACCAGGCCGCTGTCGCGCGGCTGATCGAGGCTCTGCGCGACGTCAATTCCGACCTTGGGGTGCCCTCTCCCAGATCGTACGGGATCGACGAGAAGCATTGGACAGAATTGCTGCCGTTGATGGCCGAGCAGGCATTGGCCTCGGGTTCGCCGGCCAACAATCCCCTCGTTCCGGATGCGGATACGATTCAAGCGCTCTATCGTGAAGCCTGGGCATGATGCGGTCCGGGGTGCGGGAAGGCGCGCCGTGCGGGAACTCGCCCTCTTGGGCTCGCTCGTTCGCGGCTTCGCTTATGGCGCGCCCGAACCCCCGATAGCCGTTCTGCCTGGCGCCGTGCTGAACCTTGCCATGCTTCCGGTTTGACAACCGGCCACGCAATGTCGAGGACGGCCACTCACCGCAGCCACGAGCGAAGTGAAGCCGTCGAGAGAGAGGCGTGTGAAGACCCCGGACAAGGTGCTTTCGATCCTGCGGCTGTTCAGTGTCGAACGGCCGGAATGGACCGTGGAGGCCGCTGCGACGGAGCTTAATCTCGCTCAGGCAACAGCCTACGAATATTTTCGCAGTCTTTTGAATGCCGAGTTGCTCGCAGCTCGTGGCCAGGGCCGTTACGCGATCGGCCCGGCGGTCTTCGAGCTTGACCATCTCGTTCGCCAGAGCGACCCACTGCTGATTTACGGGGAGCCCGCCATGGAGCGGCTCGTCGAGCATGCCCCGGTCAATGTGATGACCCTCCTTTGTCGATTCTATCGCATGAAGGTGATGTGCGTTGCCCAGCGCGGGATAGGATTCCCAGGTATCTCCGTCAGCTACGAACGGGGGCGTCTGATGCCATTGTTGCGCGGCGCCGCCTCGAAAGTGATCCTGGCCAATGTCGAGAGGCGTAAGGCTCGCCGCTTCTATGACGACAATTGCGAGGAAGTCGCCGCCAACGGTCTGGGGAAGAGCTGGGAGGCGTTTCGCAGCGAGCTCCGTCAGATCCGCGAACAGCCGGCGTTCGTCACCTTCGGCGAACTCGATCACGGACTGGTCGGTATCTCCGCCCCAATTTTCGGGCCAGACGCCGCAATTCAGGGCAGCGTCAGTTATGTCGTAGAAGCGCGACATTATCAGGATGGCTCGCTCGGATCCCGCCAGCTCAAGGACCAGATCGCCCGCGCCGGTTCGGCATTAAGCCAGCACCTTGGTTTCAGGAGCACCAAGGCCTAGGCAGCGTGGATGAAATAGCTGTTTGGCCTGTGATCTGCTTGCCGGCGCTGCTCGTCCAGTGTGCGGTGGAAAAGGATGTGAGCCTGTTCCGCATCGAAGGCGAGACGCTGGTGCGGGGCAACGCCCCCCCTGACCTTCGATGCCCGCCCGGGCGCCATCGCCACGGCGCGAAGCCGGTGATCCGGCGCGGCTCAGAACCTCGCGGGCCAGACCGCATCATGCGACCAAATGCCAGACGCGCCGCCGAACCGATAGCCGTGCCGGAAGCCTGCGCGCCACGGTATATCCGGCAGGAATCCGTGAAGGATCGATGCAGCAGCAAAAGACGGGCTGACCCCGATCATAAGGACCTGTCAGGAAGGCCCGTCCGCTGCGATCAGCCCGGCAGCGTCGCCGTCTGCCGCAGGGCCTCCCCCACTGCGAGCGCCGTCGACATGGCGAGGTTCATCGATCGCACTTCGGGCCGCATCGGAATGCGCAGCCGCGCCTGGCAGGCGTCCGCCGCGGCCGGCGGCACGCCGGCGCTTTCCTTGCCGAAGAGAAGGACATCGTCGGCGCTGAAGGCGAAATCATAGGCAGAGCGCAGGCCCTTCGTCGTGAACAGCACCAGTCTCTGCGCGCCGATCGTGGCCTGGAACGCGGCGAAGCCGGCGTGACGCGCAATCTCGACATGATCGATATAGTCCATCGCGGTGCGGCGCACCCGCTTGTCATCCCATTCGAATCCCATCGGCTCGATGAGATCCACCGCGACCCCGAGGCAGGCGCCCAGCCGCAGGACGGCGCCGACATTGCCGGCAATTTCGGGTTCGAAGAGGGCGATCCGCATCGGCACTGATTGGCGCCGACGCGCGAGCCCGGCAAGGCCACGCGAAATTCGGACCAAGGCGCCCTGCTATCGCTCATCCCGCGATCGGCTGCCGCATGGGCGCTCCCCACGCTTCGCATCCGTGCTGTTGCCAGACGGATGATCCGCTAAGGCCAGCCGATGCGGCGGATCGACATTGCCATTGCGGGGTGCGGCACGGCCGGGCTGGCGGCCGCGCTGCTTCTTCATCGAGACGGGCACCGGATCACGCTGTTCGAACGGTTCGAAACCCCTCGCCCCATCGGCTCGGGCCTGATGATCCAGCCGACCGGCTTCGCCGTGCTCCGGGAAATGGGCGTCGCCCGTCCGCTGCTGGATCATGGCGCGATCATCGAGAAGCTGCGGGGAGAAGGCGGCACGAATGGCCGTGTCGTTCTCGACGTCCGCTATGCCGCGCTCGGCGGACGGAGCATGTTCGGCGTGGGCGTGCATCGCGCCACATTGTTCGCCCTGCTGCACGATGCCGTCTTGGCGGAGGGCATCTTGATCGAGAGCGGATGCACGGTGACCGGCAGCGCGCCGGAGTCCGGCGGCCGGCGCCGCCTCCTGCTTGAAAACGGGCGATCGACGGGGCCATTCGATCTGATCGTCGACGCGCTCGGCACCCGAACGCCGCTGGCGCCGCCCTGCGGCCGCGCTCTTGCCTATGGCGCGCTGTGGGCCACGCTCAACTGGCCGGAGGCGCCGGGTTTCGACGCTGCGGCGCTGGAGCAGCGCTATCGCCGGGCCAGCATCATGGCGGGCGTGATGCCGATCGGCATGCCGCCCGGCGGAGGCGAGACAAAGCAGGCCGCCTTCTTCTGGTCCCTCCGCGCCGACCGGCTCGACGCCTGGCGCAGCGCCGGCCTCGATGCGTGGAAGGCGGATGTCGCCCACCTTTGGCCCACCATTCGGCCATTGCTCGACCAGATCGCCTCTGCCGATCAGTTGACCTTCGCCCGGTACGCACACCGGACGCTGCCCATGCCGGCGGAACCCGGCATGATCCATCTCGGCGATGCCTGGCATTCCGCCAGCCCCCAGCTCGGGCAAGGCGCCAACATGGCGCTTCTGGATGCCTATGCGCTGACGCGCGCCTTGCGGGACTCCGCCGAGATCGGGGCGGCACTGCATCGCGCCGTGGCGATGCGCCGCCGCCATGTGCGGTTGTATCAGGCCCTGACGGCGCTGCTCACGCCAGTCTATCAATCGGACAGCCGCCTGATCCCCTTCATCCGCGACCGGCTCGTCGGGCCTATATCGAAATTATGGCCGGTGCCGCGGATTCAGGCGGCGCTGGTCAGCGGCCTGGTCGGCGATCCGCTGGGGCCGCTGGGCCTTGATGGCCGAATGGAGACATGAAGGCGCCTCTGGATCCGGTGGGATTCGTGAGCGAGCGATGGATGGAAATGGTGGGCCCGGAGGGACTCGAACCCCCAACCTAGCCGTTATGAGCGGCCAGCTCTAACCATTGAGCTACAGGCCCGTTGGGATGCGCGATAGCGGAGCCGCGTCCCTGCTTGCAAGACCGGAAGCCGACGCCTCCGCACACAGGCTAGACCCGCCGCAGGCGGACCGGGCGGGGCTCGGCCGGCAAAGGCAGCGAGAGGATGATCCGATCGTGATGGATGGCGAGCCTGCCGCCCGCATCCTGCGCCAGCCGATCGACAAGCCGCAGCGCGAAGCCAAGGCCAAGCTCCGGCGCATCGGCATCGTCCAGCGCGGCGGGCGGATCGAGCAGGGCCTGGGGCGGCCATCCGGTGAGGCGCCCGGGCCGGGTGACGCTGAGCGCAAGCATCCGTCCATCGGCCTTGTCTCGCCCGAGACGGGCCACGATCCGCTCGTTGCGGCGCCCGAGCGCCACAATCGCGCCGATCAGCCGCGCGACCATCCGTTCCACCTGGTGCGGATCGGCATCCACCGGAGGCATGCCCCGCGCGAGACGGAAGCTGATCTTGAGGCCGCGCGCCTCGGCCAGCGGCTGCAGCGCGGCATCGATCCGCACGAGCAGGGCGGCCGCATCCAGCCCGCCATCGCCGGCCGCAGCCACGGCCAGTTCCAGCGTATCGATCGCGGCCGCCAGCGCGGCACCACGCGACAGGACAGCGCCCGCCGCCTCGCGCACGTCGCCCGGCGGCAGGATTTCGGGATTGGCCGCATCGATGATCGCTTCCAGCGGCTCGCGCAGGCGATCGATCGCCGCATCGAGCCGCGAGGCCACAGCGGACGGCGCCGGGGCGACGGCAGCCGGCACCACCGCCGTTTCGTCCGCGCGCGGCGCACGGGCGATGCCGCGATAGCCGATCGTCCGCCCGCTCTCGCTGCGAATCGGATCGGCCGAGATGCGCCATTCGCCTTCGTGCTGGCCGCTCTCGACGATCAGGCGCGCATCGGTGAACGCCGCGCTCATGCGCCACGCGCCGGCCGCCTGCCCGTCCACGCCCTGCGGCGGCTCGGCACAATGGGCGAAGAGGGGCGTGCCATCCAGCGCGTGCAGCGCGCCGGCCTCGTCTATCTCGAAGGCGAAACCCGCACCGGCCTGAGGCTCTTCGCGGCGGGCGTGGAAGGCATCGATCCGCGCGAGAAGATCGCTGATCTGGCTGGCGCCGACGGGCTCTTCATCGCCCTCCCCTTCCGGCGCGCCGAGTTCGAGAATATCCTCGTCCCAGACATCCGGCCAGAAATCGGGCTCGGCCGGCGGCTCCTCGGCGCGGGCCGGGATGATGGCGGGCGTCGGCACGGGGGCCACGGGCAACAGCGCGCCATAGGCTTCGGGATCCGACGCGAGATAGGCGAGCAGGGCTGGCGGCGAATGGGCAAGATCGATCGCGCCGATCGTCCGGCGCCGATCCGGCAAGGGCACGTCCAGTTCGGTTTCCTTGAGCCGATCAACAGCCTCGGCCACGAGGTGCCCGTCAATCTCCCACGCATGGCCCAGCAGATCGGCGAGCTGACGCCAGATGCGCGCGCGATCGGCAGGCGCATGCGCCTCCCATCCCAGCAACGTCGCGATCCTGTCGTCGAAGCGCACTTTTCCCCCCATCAGCGCGCGGCGGCGTGAAGCCGCATCATATCGCGGGCGGGCGCATACGAGAAGCAAAGTCTTGCTTGGAAAATTGCCGCGCTGCGCAATATGATTACCGCCAATCCGCTTTACCCGCAAGGAACGTCCGTGCCGCTCCACCCGACCCTCGATCCGATCGACCGCGCCATTCTCGCAACGCTGCAGGACGAAGGCAGAATCACGAATGTCGAACTGGCGGGTCGCGTCGGCCTGACGGCACCGCCCTGCCTGCGCCGCGTGCGCACGCTGGAGGAGACCGGCGTGATTCGCGGCTATCATGCCGAACTGGATGCCGCGGCGCTCGGCTTCGGCATCACCGTCTTCGCCATGGTGAGCCTGAAAAGCCAGGCCGAGGGCGATCTACTCGCCTTCGAGGAGCATGTGACGGCCCTGCCCGAAGTGCGCGAATGCCATATGCTGAATGGCGAGATCGACTTCGTTCTCAAGATCGTGGCGCACGATCTGCAGGCGTTCCAGCTCTTCCTCACCTCGAAGCTGACGCCGGCGCCGAATGTGGCGAGCGTGAAGACCTCGCTCACGATCCGCACCGCGAAGCAGGTGCCGGGCGTGCCCGTCGACCCGGCCTGACAGGCGAACCCCACAGCCCGGAGACAAGAAAACGCCGCCCCGGATGACCCGGAGCGGCGCTTCCCTGATCCAGCGATCGTGCCGGCGATCAGGCCGACGGCGGATGATCGACGTAGACCGTCCACAGATCGGCCAGCGCCTTGCGCGGGCCGGTGACAGCGGCGAAGGCAGCCTTGGCGCCGGGCACGTCGCCCGATTTTGCGAGCGCCATGCCGAGGCGGATGTTCACGACATTCGCGTCCACCCCGCCCTTCTGCAGCGCGAGCTTGTACATTTCGACGGCCTTGGGCCATTCGCCATAGCCGAGGAAGGCATCGCCGGTATTCTGCGCGACCTTGCCGTTCGCGGCGGCGGCGGCGGACTTGCCGGCGCCGGCCAGCGAAGCCTTGTCGGCCGGCACCTTGGCGGTGACGATACCCTTGATCTCGGCGGCATTCTTGCCGGCCGGGTTCACCTGACCAGCGGACGTGCCGGCCGCGAGCACGGCGGCCGCCTCGCCCGGATAGCGAAGATAGGTGGCGAGCACATAATCCATGTAATCGCGCTCGCCCTTCATCCCGCCCGTGGAATAAAGGAGGCGATAGAGATCCAGTTCCGTATCCGGATCGAGCTTCGAACTGTCGCGATAGATGATGAGCGCATCACGCCAGTTGCTCTTCGTCGGATAGGCCGAGACCCACTTCTTCGCGAGATCCGCAGTGATGCCGTTGATCGCCGCCTTGTCCGGGCCGGGCTTCGCGCCATAACCGATCGCGATGCCGCGCTGATACCAGGCTTCGGGAGCCGCCTGCCCCGCCGCCTGCTGCTTGTCGATCGTGGCCGTCAGCGCCTGGAGCGCGATCAGATCCTTGCCCTGTTCATGCTGGGACGAAACGAGGACCGGGATCAGATCCGGATCGGTGCTGCCCGCGGCCTGCGCGGCGGTAAGCGCCTGCTCCGCCGTGGCATAATCCTTCGCCTGATAGGCGATCTTGCCCTTCACCATCTGCAACTGGGCGACCATTTCGGGCGGCGCCTTGCCGCTGTCGATCATCATGTTCACCGCCTTGGGGAACAGATCCTGCTGCTGCCCCTTCTGCGCGACCTGCAGATAGAGCTGGCCCATGATATATTTATCGTCGGCCGTCTTGATCTCCGGCTCGGCGGCATCCAGCGCTGTCTTGGCGCCGGGGAAATCATTCTTGGCGATCGCGCCCTGCGCGGCGACCGCCGCCGTGCGAACCTTGGGAGAAAGCTCCATCGGAGCCGGCTTGGCCTCCTTTTCCTTCGCGAAGGCGGGCGCGGCCACCGTTACCGCGCCGAACGCCAGCGCGAGACCGAGCGCGGTGGTGGAAAGCATCTTCATCTGGCTTCATCTCCTCTTGGCGTCGCTTGGCCGAGTAAGTGCGTCGCGTCGTTAACCCCGGCGGACGGCGCCGACAAGCATGCAAGCTGGCTCCGCACGGCTGAACGCCCTTTGAACCCGCTCAGGACATATTTTGTTTCGGAATGGGGAGCGAAGGCGCCTCGCGGCGCCCGCCCGGCGCTTCGTTCACGACGCGCCGTCCGGGAAGCCCTGCGCGAGACGGGACGGATCCGCTCCCGCGGCGCATGAGCCTCGCGCACACGCGCCTGCGCGGGCTGGCCTAAGCGCGATCCTGTCGCTAAACGGTCATCACGGGCCGGCCGAACGGCCCCTCCCCCCGCAACCAAAACGGAAACATCCTTGGCCACCATCCCGCCGCCGCCCGAGGGCAGCGACATCTCGCCCATCAACATCGTCGACGAGATGAAGTCGAGCTATCTCGACTATGCGATGTCGGTGATCGTCGCGCGCGCGCTGCCTGACGTGCGCGACGGCCTGAAGCCCGTCCACCGCCGCATTCTCTATGCGAGCCAGGAGGGCGGTTTCGTCCCCGGCCGCGCCTATCGCAAGTCGGCCAAGATCGTCGGCGACGTGATGGGCAATTATCACCCGCACGGCGACAGCTCCATCTACATGGCGCTCGCCCGCATGGCCCAGGATTGGGCGATGCGCGTGCCGCTGATCGATGGCCAGGGCAATTTCGGATCGATGGACCCGGATATGCCGGCGTCCATGCGCTACACCGAGGCGCGCCTTTCCAAGGCGGCGATGTCCCTGCTGGAGGATATCGAGAAGGACACGGTCGATTTCGGCCCGAACTATGATGGCTCGCGCGAGGAGCCGCTGGTTCTGCCGGCGCGCTTCCCCAATCTGCTGGTCAATGGTGCCGGCGGTATCGCCGTCGGCATGGCGACCAACATCCCGCCGCATAATCTTGGCGAGGTGATCGCGGCCTGCAAGGCGTATATCGATCGCATGCTTTCCGGCGGCGATCCGCTGACGATCGAAGAATTGATGGAGATCGTGCCGGGGCCGGATTTCCCGACCGGCGGCCTGATCCTGGGCAAGGGCGGCGTGCGCAACGCCTATACGGCCGGGCGCGGATCGATCGTGATGCGCTCGCGCCACGAGATCGAGACCAAGCGCGGCGACCGCACATCGATCGTGCTGACCGAAATCCCCTATCAGGTCGGCAAGGCCGGGCTGGTCGAGGGCATTGCGGAGGCCGCCAAGGACAAGCGGATCGAGGGCATCAGCGACATTCGCGACGAATCGAACCGGTTCGGCGTGCGCATCGTGATCGACCTGAAGCGCGACGCGACGCCCGAAGTGGTGCTGAACCAGCTGTGGCGCCACACGCAGGCGCAGACGAGCTTCCCCGCCAACATGCTTGCCCTGCGCGGCGGCCGGCCCGAGACGCTCTCGCTCTTCGACATCATCGAGGCGTTCGTGGGCTTCCGCGAGGAGGTCATCACCCGCCGCTCCAAGTTCGAGCTGCTGAAGGCGCGCGAGCGGGCGCATGTGTTGCTCGGCCTCGTCGTGGCGGTGACCAACCTCGACGAAGTGGTGCGCATCATCCGGGGCAGCGCCTCGCCCGCCGAGGCACGCGCATCCCTGCTGGCGCGCGAATGGCCCATCGCCGAAATCGCCCCGTACATCCGCCTCGTCGAGGCGGTGGAGGAAGAGGTTTCGGGCGAAACCTATCGCCTGTCCGAAATCCAGGTGCGCGCGATCCTCGACCTGCGCCTGCATCGCCTGACGGCTTTGGGCCGCGACGAGATTGGCGGCGAGCTCCAGCAGCTCGCCACCTCGATCGGCGAACTGCTGGAGATCCTCGGCAATCGCGCCAAGCTCTACGAGATCATGGTCGAGGAATTCGACGCGATCCTCGCCGCCTTCGCCACGCCCCGCAAGACCGAGATCGCGCCCGCCGGCGACGATATCGACGACGAGGATTTGATCGAGCGCGAGGACATGGTCGTGACCGTGACGCTCGGCGGATATATCAAGCGCACCAACCTCGATGCCTTTCGCACGCAGGCGCGCGGCGGCAAGGGCCGTTCCGGCATGGCGACCAAGGACGAGGACGCCGTCACCAAGCTGTTCGTCACCTCGACGCACACGCCCGTCCTGTTCTTCTCCACGGCCGGCAAGGTCTATCGCATGAAGGTGTGGAAGCTGCCGGAGGGTGCCCCGCAGGCGCGCGGCCGGCCGATGGTGAACCTGCTGCCGCTGGCACCGGGCGAAACCATCTCCACCGTGCTCCCCCTGCCCGAGGACGAGGCGGAATGGGGCAAGCTCCACATCCTCTTCGCCACGGCGAAGGGCCTGGTGCGGCGCAATTCGATGGATGCATTCACCAACATCCGCTCGGCCGGCAAGATCGCGATGCGTTTCGGCACGGACGAGGAGAGCGAGGATGCGAGCGATCACCTGATCGGCGTGACCCTGCTCACCGAAGAGGATGACGTGCTGCTCGCCACGCGCAACGGCAAGGCGATCCGCTTCGCCGCGACGGACGTGCGCGAATTCCAGAGCCGCACCGCATCCGGCGTGCGCGGCGCGAAGCTGCTCGGCACGGACGAGGTGATCTCGCTTTCGATCCTGAGAGGATCGGACGCCGACACGGAGGAGCGCGAAGCCTATCTGCGCGCGGCGCCGTGGAAGGAAAACGAGGCAGAACCCACGCTGAGCCCCGAGCGGATGGCGCAGCTCGCCGAAGCCGAGGAATTCGTGATGACGGTCTGCGCCAACGGCTATGGCAAGCGTTCCTCCGCTTATGAATATCGCCGGATCGGGCGCGGCGGCCAGGGCATCACCAACATCGACAATCTGGAGCGCAACGGCCCGGTCGTGGCCAGCTTCCCCGCGCACAAGGGCGAGCAGTTGATGCTCGTGACCGATCAGGCCAAGCTGATCCGCATGTCCGTGGGCGATACGCGCGTGATCGGGCGCGGATCGGCGGGCGTGCGCCTGTTCCATGTGGCCGACGACGAACATGTCGTCGCCGCCGCCCGGATCGAGGAGGCCGAGGAAGAAGCCGACGCGGATGTGCGCGAGGAAGGCGATGTCACGGCGCCCGCGACCGATCCGGTGCCCGATGCGGATACGGGCGACGATCTCGCCGATGGCGGCGAAGGCGAATAGGGCCGTGGTGGCGGCGGCGCGGGGCTTGCGATGATGTTCGCTCCCGGATCCGTCGCCTCCGGCTTCGCCTGCGTCGGCGCTTGCCTGATCGAGGCCATGTCGCCGGAGCGGCGCACCGTGGTGGAGCGCCAGATCCAGACGGAGGGCCCCGCCCGCGCCGTGGCCGATCTCTCCGCCGACGGGACCGGCCGGGGCAGCCGCTGGGACATATTGATGATCGCGATCGAGAGCGGGGACGCGGGCTGGCTGCGCGTTGCCGCGTCACTCCGCCCCGGCGCGAACGGGCCGGCCGGGGATTCCCTGCTCGGCGCGCTTTCCACCGCGCTGCGCCGCAACGCCCCCGGCGTGCTCGGTATGATGGGCCCGGCCATCCGGGCGGAGGATATCTGCTACCAGCGGATCGATACGCGGCCGATCGACGACAAGGTATTCGAGGTCCATACGCGCAATGCGCTGGCGGTGATCGATGATCCGAAGCTGGCGCGCGCCCGCGATGCCTGTCTCGCGGTGCTGGACAGGCACAGCAAGGAATGACGACCATGGCCGATCCGATCGCCTACAAGGTGCTGACCAGCGCGCAGATGGACACGCTGGAGCATGAGGGCAGCTTCGCCGGCGCACCGATCGATCTGGCGGACGGCTATATCCACCTTTCCACGGCAGCCCAGCTGACAGAAACGGTCGACAAGCATTTTGCGGGGCAGGATGGGCTGCACGTTGCCGCCGTCGATCTCGAGGCGCTGGGCGATGCGATCCGCTGGGAGGAATCGCGGGGAGGCCAGCTTTTTCCGCACCTTTACGGCCAGCCGCTGAGCCTGGAGGTGGTGATCGCCTATGGCCCGCTGGAGCGGCACACAGATGGCATGGTGGCGCTGCCCGTCGCGGGCTGAACCAGCCGCCCCGCCCCCGAACGGGCGCGGGACCGGCATCGACTTCTGCAAAATTCGAAAGCCGACACGCCTGCCCCCGCTCCGCGTGCGGGAATCCCCGCGCCGCCCCGTCATGGAATCGGGGCGGAGGGGCAACCCGCAGGGGGGTCGCGGATGGATTGGAAGAAGCCGGGGGGCTTTGCGCTTCTCATCCTGATCGCAAGCGGTGCGCGGGCCGAGGGGGCGGCTGGCCGCGCGCAACAACCGCTGCTTCCGCCCCGATACCCCCGCATCGCCCTGCCCGCCGATTTCCGGCAGATCCCGAAGCAGAACCCCTATGCCCTCGAACGATCCCAGCATCTGGCGATCGACAGCGGCTTCGGCGAGCTGACGCTGGACGCGAGCCACGCGCGGACCGGCATCGGGCGCAGCCGCAATCTCATCCGGGTGCAGCAGGCCGCATCGCGCTGGCGGATGGACGTCGCCTATCTGATGCGCCCGTTCGATCATGAGGCCGTGCGGATCGGCGCATCCTTCCTTTCCGATCGCCGCAAACCAACCATCCCGCTGGATCGGGCGCGCTGGCTGGGCTCCAGCGCCCGCGCCATCTCCATCGGCTGGCAGCATGACGAACGCTTCCTGATCGACGGCGGCTGGTTCGAAAATCGATCGGTTTCGGGCCGCAGCCCGATCGACCGGGCGATCACGATCGCATCCGGCGCGTCGATCGCCGAACGCGGGCCGCGACTGAAAGCGGAATTCACGCCGGGCGGCAGGGCCGGTGGCATGACCTTCGGCGTCGAGACGGGGGCGATGACGATCGATGCGAATGACCAGCGCGCGCTGGATATGCGGCAGCGCCGGGATCTGCGCGCGACGATGTCGCTGCGGCTGGCCTTCGCGCGCTGAAAGCCCTTTCGGGGATCAGCCCAAGCCATTCGCGCACCGACGCGCTCCCCCAGCTCCGCAGGCAGGATATCCCAAATGGAATGCCCGGTGCGGGCATGGGCGGAGCCCGGATCGAAAAAGGGAAAGTCCGGGGGGTTCTGTTGCTCGGCCCCCCCGGCGGCCGCCGGAATCCGCTTCTGTTGCCCGGTGCGGCCCGAACCGCGTTCAAGCCTTGTAATCTAAGCCGTTAGGCCTTGATTACGCGGCAATCGCGAGCGCCTCGTTGTCGTTGGCACTTGTGGTTTTGAGCCTTTAACGGGTTACTCAGCCCGGGCGAAAATACGCATCCCGCAAACACGTCGATCCTAGTTCGGCCCCTTCAGAGCCGGCCTTCTCCCAGGAGGGACAAGGCCGGTTTTGGTGGAGCCGCCGGGTACCGCCCCCGGGTCCGCTGCTTCGAAACGTCGCACCATTTATCGCCATAGCCGGGGCGAACCCCGGCCCGGCCGATATAGGCAGGCGGCTCGCCAATGTGAAGGGCGGCGCGGGGCCGCCCCTCTGCGATCAGTTCGCGCGGCTTTTCAGTTCGTCGCGGATTTCGCGGAGCAGTTCCACTTCGGGGCTGTCCGGCGCGGGCGCGGCGGCTTCCAGCGCCTTTTCACGCTCCACCGCTGCCATCGCCTTGTTCACGGTCCGCAGCAGGAGGAAGATGATGAAGGCGACGATGAGGAAATTGACGATCTGCGTCACGAATTCGCCATAGCCGAGCAGGGGCACGCCCGCTTTCTTCAGATCGGCATAGCTGGCCAGCGATCCCTTATAATCGGCCGGGATCGGCCCCAGCGTGAGGAAATAGCCCGAAAAATCGAGTCCGCCGAATATCTTGCCGATGATCGGCATGATAATATCGTCGGTCAGGCTGGTCACGATCTTGCCGAAGGCAGCACCGATGATGACCGCGACGGCAAGATCCATCACGTTGCCGCGATTGATGAATGCCTTGAACTCCTTAAACATCGAAACTCCTTCCGGCCGTTCCCGTCCCCCCATCTCTTCTCCGCGCTCCCGCGCGCGGGATCAACCCCGGCTAACGCTTCGATCTTGATTGCCGCCCGTGTGCTACCCAAGTAAGACGGCGCAACCTAAACAATCCCTTCGAGGACCCATGATGTCGCTTTCCACCAAGACCCGTCTGGCTTTCGCAGCACCGATCGCCGCGCTCGCGCTGGCCGGCTGCGGCATCAACACCATCCCCACCGCCGAGGAAAATGCCAAGGCGAAGTGGGCGGATGTGCAGAACGAATATCAGCGCCGCGCCGATCTGGTGCCCAATCTCGTGGCGACGGTGAAGGCCGCCGGCGCACAGGAGAAAAGCATCCTCGTCGAGGTGACGCAGGCGCGCGCCGCGGCGAATACGGTGCGCGTTTCCGCCAACGACCTGACCGATCCGGCCAAGCTGGCCCAGTTCGATCGCGCGCAGAGCACGCTGGGCCTTTCGCTTCAGAAGATGCAGGAAGCCTATCCGGAACTGCAAAGCCAGGCCGGCTACCAGACGCTGCAAAGCCAGCTGGAAGGCACGGAGAATCGCATCACCATCGCCCGGCGCGATTATAATCAGGCGGTACAGGCCTATAACACCCGCATCCGCACCTTCCCTGACGCGGTGGGCGCCAAGATCTTCTACGGCGCCAAGCCGATGGCGACCTTCCAGGCGACCAGCGCGGGCGCGGAGGAAGCCCCGAAGGTGAATTTCTAAGGGCGATCGGGTGACCCCCCTCCCCCCGTATCCCGGCGGCGGCCGGGGTTCAGGGCCGCAGGCGTTGCGCCCGAAGCTCCGCATTCCGACCTTCGCCGGAGTGGGGCTGGCCGCCATCCTCGCCCTGCTCGCACTCGCCCTGACGATACTTGTTCCGTCGGCCGGCATCGCCCAGACCTTCCCCAAGTTGACGGGGTTGGTAGTGGACGATGCCCACGTGATTCCCGACGATCGCAAGGCCGCGCTGGAAGCGAAACTGGAGGCCTTTCAGCAGCAGACGCAGCGCCAGTTGGTGATCGCCACCATTCCCGACCTTCAGGGCTATGCGATCGAGGATTATGGCTATCGGCTCGGCCGGAGCTGGCGCGTGGGCCTGAAGGATGCCGACAATGGCGTGATCCTGATCGTCGCGCCCAAGGAGCGGAAGGTTCGCATCGAGGTGGGCCGCCGGCTGGAGCCGGTGATGACCGACGCGCTTTCGAGCATCATCATCCGCAACCGCATCGTGCCCGCCTTCAAGAATGACGACATGGCCGGCGGGATCGAGGCCGGCACGGATGCGATCATCGCCCAATTGAGCGCGCCGGACGATCAGGCCAGGGCGGAGGCCGCCAAGGCCGCGAAGCAATTCGATCAGGCGCACAGGCGATCGTCCAGCGGCGGGGGCGTGCCCTTCGGCCTGATCTTCTGGGGCTTCGTGGTGATCTTCGTGATCCTCGCGATGCGGCGGGGCCGTGGCGGCAGCGCCAACCGGGCCGCCGGACCGTGGGGCCAGCGGCGTTATCGCAGCGGCGACGGCAATGGCTGGATCTGGCTGTGGGCGGCGAGCGAATTGCTGGATCATGCCAGCCGCGGCAACCGATCCTCCGGCAGCAGTTGGGGTGGCAATGACGGCGGCGGCTGGGGTGGCGGTGGCGGCGGATCGGACGGCAGCTGGGGCGGCGGCGGCTTCACCGGTGGCGGTGGCGGCGATTTCGGAGGCGGCGGCGCCTCGGGAGACTGGTGATGAAGCTCACCGAACGCGATTCGCGGCTTGTCGCCGAGGCGATCCGCGCGGCCGAGGCCCGCACCGACGGAGAGGTTGCCGCGATCGTGGCGGCCAGCTCCGACAGCTATCATGATGTGGTGCTGCACTGGTCACTGCTGATCGCGCTGCTGCCGCTCAGCATTGCCGCCGCCTTCCCTTCGCTCGCGCTGCGGGGGCTGGAACTGGTGACGGGCGGATGGGAGGAAGCGCCGGACCTGCGCCTGCTGCTCACGCTGCTGCTCGTGAAGACGGTGGCCCTGTTTCTGATCGCGCGCTGGATCATCGGGCGCCCCGCAATCCGCATGGCGCTGACGCCCGCCGCGACAAAAGCGCGGCGCGTGCGCCGCCGCGCGATCATGCTGTTTCGCACCGGTACCGAACAGCGCACTGCGAGCGCGACCGGCGTGCTGCTCTATCTGAGCCTGGCCGAGCATCGCGCCGAGATCGTGGCTGATGCCGCGATCCACGCGAAGGTGGATCCGGCCCTGTGGGGCGAGGCGATGGCCGTGCTGATCGCGGCCGTGCGCGAGGATCGGCCAGGCGAGGGAATAGCAGCCGCGATCGGCCGGATCGGCGATGTCCTTGCCACCCATTTCCCGCGCGGCGACGATCCCAACGAGCTACCCGACCGGCTGATCGTGCTTTAGCGGTCAGCCGGCACCCCGCCGACGCGGGAGCACGGCCCGGAACAGCGAAAGATCGACCGACATGGACTTTCCCGACAGCGACCAGCCCATCGAGACGATGTGGACCGGCAAGTTCATCGTCACCAGGAAGCAGGGACGCTGGGAATTTGTCGGCCGTGCGCGCGGCATCCATGCGGCGGTGATCCTCGCGATCGATGACGGCCACGTGTTGCTGGTGGATCAGCCGCGCGTGCCACTGGGCGCCCGCTGCCTGGAATTGCCGGCGGGGCTGGTGGGCGACGAGACGGAGGGCGAGGCGATCGAAATCGCCGCCGCGCGCGAACTGGAGGAGGAAACCGGCTATCGCGCCGGGCGGATCGAGGTGATCGGCCGTTTCGCCTCCTCGCCGGGGATGGTCTCCGAAACCTTCACGCTGGTGCGCGCGCACGATCTGCAAAAGATGGGCGCGGGCGGCGGCGTGGACGACGAGGATATCATCGTCCACCGGGTGGCGCTGCCGGAGGTGCCTGCGTTCGTTGCGGCGAGACGCGCAGAGGGCATGTTCATGGATGTGAAGCTGCTCGCCCTGCTGGGACCGGGGCTGCTCGGCTGAGCCGGGCGATGCCAGCGCGCGATCATCGCGCGCGCCCTGCGGCGAAAGGGGCGATTCAGCGCCGAAGCGCTCTTTCGGCCTCATGCGCGAGCAAGGTCAGCTCGATCAGGTTTTCGGGCTCTGGCCGGGCCTTCGTATCGACCACGCAGAGCGCGCCGATCGCATAGCCCATGCGATCGACCAGCGGGATGCCCGCATAGAAGCGCACGCCGGGATCGCCCGTAACCAGCGGGTTCTCGGCGAAACGCGGATCCTGCATCGCATCCGTCACCACGAGCGGCTCGCCCGGGCGATGGATGGTATGCGCACAGAAGGCATGGGATCGCGGTGTTTCCGTCACCTTGATCCCTTCTCGCGCGGCGAACCATTGCCGCTCCTGATCGATGATCGAGATGGCGGCCATCGGCGTGCGGAATATCTTGGCGGCGCGCTCTACAATCCGCTGGAGGTCGCCGGCGCCCCAGCCGCCCAGCACGCCGCTCCGATCGACCGCGCGCTGGCGATCCGCCTCGAAGGAGAGCGCCATATAAGGCTGGCTGTTCACTGCACTGGCCATTCAGCGACGCTAGCACAGTATTCCGATAAAATGTAAGCCGAAACGCTCTAAAATTCCGATGGAAATCCGGCAAATCGCGAGAAATGCGGACTTTACGACTTGTAAACCTGAGAATCCGGCGTTCCGAAGAGCGAATCAGACGCCTTCGCGCACCCGTTCGTGGTGGCGGATCACCTCATCGATGATAAAGCGCAGGAACTTTTCGGAAAAATCGGGATCCAGCTGGGCCGATTTGGCGAGCGTGCGGAGTCGCTCGATCTGGCGCGCCTCGCGGGAGGGATCGGCCGGGGGAAGGCCCGCCTTCGCCTTGTAATGGCCCACCGCCTGCGTGATCTTGAATCGCTCGGCGAGCAGGCAGATCAGCGCGGTATCGATATTGTCTATGCTCTGGCGGTAGGCGTCGAGCTGTGCATCGCTCACGATATTACTCCTCGTTCCGCCGCCTTTTGTGGTCGCGAGGCCCCGAGCGCAAGCACCGGCTGTTGCCTTTGCGCCGCCGCCGCTCCAAGGGCAGCACATGGGACAAGTCACTCCCCTCCGCCGCGCCCAGCCCGCCTCGCTCGATCCGATGATGAAACTCGTCGCGAGCGACATGCACAGCGTGAACTCGGTCATTCTCGAACGCATGCAGTCGGAGGTGCCGCTCATTCCGGAGCTGGCCGGCCACCTGATCGCCGGTGGCGGCAAGCGGATGCGCCCCATGCTGACGCTGGCCTGTGCGCGCCTGCTGGAATATCAGGGCACGCGCCATCACAAGCTGAGTGCCGCTGTGGAGTTCATCCACACCGCCACCTTACTGCATGACGACGTGGTCGATGGATCGAACACGCGGCGCGGACGGCGCACCGCCAATCTGATCTGGGGCAATCCGGCGAGCGTGCTGGTCGGCGATTTCCTGTTCGGCCGCGCCTTCGAACTGATGGTGGAGGATGGATCGCTGCGCGTGCTGCGCATCCTTTCCCACGCTTCCAGCGTGATCGCGGAGGGCGAGGTGAACCAGCTCACCGCCCAGCGGCAGATCACGACGAGCGAGGCGCGCTATCTGGAGATCATCGGCGCGAAAACCGCCGCGCTGTTCGCCGCCGCCTGCCGCATCGCCGCCGTGGTGGCGGAGCGCGACGAACAGGTGGAAGAGGCGCTGGATGCCTATGGCCGCAATCTGGGCATCGCCTTCCAGCTCGTCGACGACGCGATCGACTATGTTTCCGACGGAGCGACGATGGGCAAGGATGCCGGCGACGACTTCCGCGACGGCAAGGTGACCCTGCCGGTGATCCTGGCCCATGCGCGCGGGAGCGACGCGGACCGGAAATTCTGGCGCGAGGCGATGGAGGGTCGCCGCACGAGCGACGAGGATCTCGCTCATGCGATGCGCCTGCTGGCCGAGACCAACGCCATTGCCGACACGCAGGCACGCGCGCGCCATTACGGCCAGCTCGCGATCGATTCGCTGAGCGGGCTCGGCACCGGCACGGCCCGCGCGGCGCTGGTGGAGGCGGTGGAATTCGCGGTGGCGCGCGCTTACTGAACCCGCGCATTTCCGGCATGGCCGCCATTCACGAAGCATCGGGCGAACCGACCCTGGCGGCGCCCGTTTCGCAGGCCTGCACCGCCGCGCAATTCGCCGAGCCCGAATATGCGCGCTGGGCAGACGCGATCCGCGAGCCCGTGCGCACCCACCGCAAGCAATGGGAATTCATCTATATCCTGCGCGTGCTGGAAAGCCGGGGGCTGCTGCGCCCCGGCGTGCGCGCGCTGGGCTTTGGCGTGGGTTTCGATCCTTTGACGGCGGTGCTGGCGGCGCACGGGCTGGAGGTGACCGCGACCGATCTGGCGCCGGACGCGGCGGCTGCGGGCGCCTGGATCGAGACGAGCCAGCATGCGCCCGATCTGGCGGCGCTGAACGGGCGCGGCATCTGCGATCCGCATGTCTTCGCCGCGAACGTGCGCCACGAACATGCCGACATGCGCGCGATCCCGAAGCATTTCCGCGACTATGACGTGGTCTTCTCCTCCTGCGCCTTCGAGCATCTCGGCACGCTGAAGGCCGGCGCCGATTTCGTGATCGCGGCGCTGGATGCGCTGAAACCGGGCGGTCTGGCCGTGCACACGACCGAACATAACCTCAACGACACATGGCGGACGCGACGGCGCGGCGCGACCGTACTCTACCGGCGACGCGATCTGCAACGGATCTTCGCGCGCGCGGAGGAATGCGGCTTCGGCACGACCGTGAACTGGAGCCGGGGCGAAGGCGAGGTGGACCGCCATATCGACCTGCCACCCTACAATGACGATCCCCATGTGAAACTGCTGTTCCGGGGTTATGAAATGACCAGCTTCGGGCTGGTGCTGGAGGGTTAGGCCCTTCTCCCCGGCTCCATTCGCGCCGCGCAAAAGCGGGACGCGGGGCACGGGCTGTCAGTCACGCCCGATCCCTGCCGGTTTTCGACAAGCTCGAACCGGCCCGGGGACGGATCGTGCGCGCGCCCTATCCGCGCATCGCGGCCATGAAGTGCCGGCGGCAGAGAGCGACATAGCGATCATTCCCGCCGATTTCGGTCTGGTCCCCCTCGCGTACCGGCTTGCCCGCGCCATCCACGCGCAGGTTCATCGTCGCCTTGCGACCGCATTCGCACACCGCCTTGATCTCGCTGAGCGTGTCGGCCAGCGCGAGCAGATAGCGGCTGCCCTCGAACAGCTCACCCTGGAAATCGGTGCGCAGGCCATAGGCCAGCACGGGAATATCCAGCTCGTCGCACAGGCCCGCCAGCGCCAGCACCTGGAGCCGCGTCAGGAATTGCGCCTCATCGACGAGGACGCAGGCAAGAGGCGCCTCGCGATGCCGCGCCTCCACGGCGGCGCGCAGATCCGTATCCACCGCGAAGACGGATGCCTCGGCCTCCAGCCCGATGCGCGAGGTGATCGTGCCTGCGCGATAGCGATCGTCGATCGCGGCCGTCCACAGCATCGTCCGCATGCCGCGCTCGCGATAGTTGAAGCTCGCCTGGAGCAGGGTGGTGGATTTGCCCGCATTCATCGACGAATAATAGAAATAGAGCTTGGCCATCGCTTCAGCCGCGCGCCTTCGCGATATAGCCGTCCACCACGCGCTCCAGCAGGGTGAGCGGCACGTTGCCCGATCCCACCAGCACATCATCGAAGCCGCGCAGATCGTAGCGCGCGCCCAGCGCCGCCTTTGCCTTTTCACGCAGGCGGACCATCTCGTTATGGCCCATCTTGTAGCCGCATGCCTGCGCCGGCATCGCGCAATAGCGATTGACCTCGCTCACGAGCTGCGCGCGCGGCATGCCGGTATTGGCCTGGAACCAGTCGACCGCCTGGGCAGGCGTCCAGCGCTTCACATGGATGCCGGTATCGACCACGAGGCGGCAGGCGCGGAAGGCGATCGACTGGAGGAAGCCCAGTTCGCCGAGGGGATCGCCCTCATAGACGCCGAGTTCGCTCGCCAGCTGTTCCGCATAGAGCGCCCAGCCTTCGGAATAGGCGTTGAAGGTGAGATAGGTGCGGATCAGGGGCAGCCGGTTCGCATATTCGCCCTGCCAGACATGGCCCGGTATCCCTTCATGATAGCAGAGGGTGGGCAGCGAATAGCGCGGCCAGATGCGCGTATCCTTCAGATTGATATAATAATTGCCGGGCCGGGTGCCGTCGATCGAGCCGGCCGAGGCATAGCCATTGGGCGCGCCGTCCTGGATCGCGGGCGGCACGCGTTTGATGACGAGATTGCCCTTCACCAGCGTGCCAAAGGCGCGCGGCAGGCGCGTGCGCACGTCCGCGATGCGACCATTCAGGAAGGCGAGCAGCTCGGCGCGGCCCTTGTCGTCATTGGCGAAGAGCTGATCCGGGCGCTTGCCGATCGCATCCAGCCGCTCGCCCACACTGCCCCGCGTCATCCCCTGCTTGCGGAGGATCACGTCCATCCGCGCCTGCAATTCCCTGATCTGCTGCTGGCCGATCGCGTGGATCTCCTCGGGCGTGCGCGTCGTGGTCGTGGCGAAGCGCAGCGCCCAGTCATACCAGGCCGGCCCCTCCCTGAGCTTCCACACCCCGGCATCGGGCGTGGCGGACGGCCGGGCGGCGCCCAGCGCCTCGATCTGCCCGTCCATCGCGGGCAGCACCTTGTCGCGCACGATCGCCGTGGCGCGCGCGCCATAATCACCCGCCAATCCCGCCTTGGCCGCGCGATCCGCGACCGAACGGACCAGCCCCGATTGCTCGATCGGCTGGGCGCGCGCGATGGTGAGCTGGCCCAGCGTGATATCCAGCAGGAAATCGGGCAGGATGATGCCGCGCGCCGCATCGGCGGCGATCCGCGCATTTTCGGCCGTCAGTTCGCCGGCATAGGCCTCGAGCCGGGCGAGATAGGCATCGGCATCGGCCGCCGTCTCGATCACATGGCGGCTGTCGAGAAAATCCGGGACGTCGACGAAAGCGCCGCACAGCTGCGACGTGACATAGGGCGAATTGCGGAAGCTGTTCTGCCCGTTGAGCACGCCCATCTCGCCGAAGGGAAAGGCCCAGCCCCGCACGGCAAGATCGAACGATGTCTGCGCGACATCCAGATCCAGCGCCGTTCCGGGCGAAACGGAGCCGCGATCGATCGCCCGGAGATCCGCAAGCCGGCGCGCGGCCCAGGCGGCGCGCGATTTTTCGGCCGCCATCGATCGATCCGCGAGGCGCGATTTCAGCGCTGCCCCCGCCCCCGTATCGAGGCCATAATAGCTGGCATTGTCTGGATATTGGGCCAGCAGTTCCTGCGCGATCGTGGCGAGCAGGCTTTCGGCCGCCGCATCGCCGCCCGCGCCCTGAGCCCCCGCAGCCCCTGCCCCAGCCGCCTGAGCCCAGGCCGGAAGCGCAGCCAGCGCCGCGATGGCCGCACCCGAGGCCAGAAATTCGCGCCGTGAGAAATCGTGCATCAAATGGCTCCCTTTGCGGTGACGCTAGAACCGGATCGCCGGAGGGGGAAGCCAGGTACGATGGCATGACGGATAAGGAACGGTCACCATTTCAACCGGCCGCCCCTGCGCCTAAAGGCGGGGCGATGGCCGACCTGCCGATCCTGTCCGTGCTGCCCGAATTGCTGGCTGCCCTCGATGCGGCGCCGAATGCCGTGCTCGTCGCGCCGCCGGGCGCCGGCAAGACGACGGCCGTGGCGCCCGCCTTGCTGGATCGCCCCTGGTGCGAGGGGCGTGTGCTGCTGCTGGGGCCGCGCCGCCTTGCCGTGCGCGCGGCGGCCGAGCGGATCGCGGCCAATGCGGGCGAACAGGTGGGCGGGCGGATCGGCTATGCGACACGTCTGGACAGCAGGCAAAGCGAAGCCACGCGGCTGCTGGCAGTGACGCAAGGCATCTTCGTGCAGATGATCCAGAGCGATCCCGAGCTTTCCGGTATCTCCGCCATCTTGTTCGACGAGGTGCACGAACGCATCCTGGACGGCGATTTCGGGCTGGCGCTGGCGCTGGACGCGCAGGAGGCGCTGCGGCCCGATCTGCGCATCGTGGCGATGTCCGCCACGCTGGACGGGGATCGCTTCTCCCGCCTGCTGGGCGATGCGCCGGTGATCGAGAGCGAGGGGCGCAGCTTTCCGATCGATCATGTCTATCCCGGCAGATCGGGCGGGCGGATCGAGGACGATATGGCGGCCGCGATCCGCCGCGCTTTGGCCGAAGGCGAAGGCGGCATCCTCGCCTTCCTGCCCGGCGTGGCAGAGATACGGCGCACGGCCGAGCGGCTGGAGGGATTGCCCGGCGATGTGGCGCTCCACCTGCTTTCGGGCAGTGCCGAGCCACAGGCGCAGCGCGCCGCGATCCAGCCCGAGGGCGACGGGCGGCGCAAGATCGTGCTCTCCACCGCGATCGCCGAGACCAGCCTGACGATCGACGGCGTGCGGATCGTGGTGGATTGCGGCCTCGCCCGCCGGCCGCGCTACGATCGGGCGGCGGGGCTGACCCGGCTCGTGACCGAGCGCGTGAGTCAGGCCGCCGCGACGCAGCGCGCCGGGCGCGCCGGGCGACAGGGGCCGGGCACCGTCTATCGATTGTGGGAGCAGGCGGCGATGGCGGGCTTTCCCCCGCACGATCCGCCCGAGATGCTGGAGGCGGATCTTTCCGGCCTGATGCTGGCCTGCGCGCTGTGGGGCGTGACCGATCCAGCCAGCCTGCGCTGGATCGATCCGCCCTCCGCCCCCGCCATCGCCGAAGCCCGCCTGCGGCTCACCGCCTTCGGGCTGATCGACGCGGACGGGCGGCCGACCGCGCATAGCAGGCAGGTCGCCGCGCTGCCGGTGGGGCCGCGGCTCGGCCACATGCTGGTGCGCGCGGGCGAACAGGGCATGGAGGGCATCGCGGCCGAGGCGGCGGTGCTGCTCTCCGAACAGGGGCTGGGCGGCACCGATCCGGATCTGGAGGTACGGCTGCGGCGCTGGCGGAGCGAGCGCGGCCAGCGGGCGGAAGGTGCGCGCAAGCTTGCCCAACGCTGGGCGCGACTCGCATCCTCGTCCGCGCGGGATGCCGGCCCGGCCGCACGGGACGCCGGGGGATCGGCGGACGATCTGGGCGCCTGCATCGCTCTGGCCTTTCCCGATCGTGTTTCGCGGCGGCGCGGCGGCGACGGGGCGGACTGGCTTTCGGCCGGCGGGCGCGGCTTCCGGCTGGACACCGCTTCGTCGCTCGCCCGCGCCGAGTGGCTCGCCGTGGCGGAGACGCAGGGGTCGGCATCGGGCGCGCGCATCCTTTCCGCAGCCCCGATCGAACCAAAAGCGATCGAGGCCCTGTTCGCCGACCGGATCGAGACGAAGCGTGAAGTGCGATTCGATCGCGCGGCGGGCGGGATCGTTGCGACCCGCGAAAGGCGGCTCGGCGCAGCGCGGCTTTCGGGCGGGCCGGATCCGGAGCCCGATCCGGAGGCGATCCGGGCGGCGCTGGTGGCGGGCGTGCGCGATCACGGAATCGATCTGCTGCCCTGGCCCGCATCGGCCACGGCGCTCCGCCAGCGCGCCGCCTATGCGGGGGCGGCGGTGGACCTTTCGGATGCGGCGCTGATCGCGCGGATCGACGAATGGCTGCCCTCCTTTGTTTCCGGCCGGCGAAAATTGGCGGACGTGGCGGCCTCCGCCCTCTTCGAGGCGCTGGAGACCCTGCTGGGCTGGGATGGCAAGCGCGCGCTGGATGCGGCGGCGCCCGGCCATTTCACCTCGCCGCTCGGCAACCGCCATGCGATCGATTATGCGGCGGACGGCGGCCCCGCGGTGGAATTGCGCGTGCAGGAACTGTTCGGACTCGCCCGCCATCCGATGGTGGGCACGACGCCCCTCACCCTGCGCCTCACCTCGCCCGCCGGCCGGCCGATCCAGACCACCAGGGACCTGCCCGGCTTCTGGGCGGGCAGCTGGGCGGCTGTGGCGAAGGAGATGCGCGGCCGCTATCCGCGCCACCCCTGGCCCGACGATCCGGCCGGCGCCGCGCCCACTTTGCGCACGAAGCGTGCTTCCGGCTCTTGACGAGGCCGGTGATGACGATAGGGATTTCCTCCATGATCCAGGCCCGTATCCACCCGCGCGCGAAGAGCAGCATGCAATCCGGTCGCTTCCGTGAAGGCGCCTGGATCCTGGAATATGAGCCTGCCGAGGCGAAGCTTCCCGATCCGCTGACGGGCTGGGCCGGATCGGGCGACACGCGCGATCAGGTGCGCCTGGGCTTCCCGACGCTGGAGGCGGCTAGGGACTATGCCGATCGCAACGGTCTTGCCTATCATGTCAGCGCCGCCGCAAGCGGCCGGACGCTGAAGATCCAGGCCTATGCCGACAATTTCAAGGGCCCCGACATCGCCTGACGGGCGAATGCGCTTCCATCTCGCCCGTCCGCACGGGCGGACATAACCGAGCCGCATATCACGCAGCCCCCGCCAGTCCCTGCCGTATCACGGCACAGGCCGGCTTTCTGGAGGCGTGTCATGCCGTTTTCCTCCGTTCGAGGTTGCGGCTCCCCGCAAGGGATGTATTATCCCTGCAATACACTTCGCCGGAGATCTCTGTTGCGCGCCTTCCTGCTCGCCACCCTCGCCTTCGCGTCCCCGCTCGCCATCGCGACGGCGGCAGCCCCGCCCGCGCCGACGGCGATCGTCGCCGATCCGCAGGCGCCGAAGGGCAAGCTGCCCGATCAGGCGAGCCCGACCGCCTATCGCCTCGATCTGACGATCATTCCCGATCGGCCACGCTTTTCGGGCCATGTGGAGATCGACACGATCGTGAAGGCGGAAACCAGCCGCCTCTATCTGCACGGGCGCGACCTGAGGATGGCGAAGGCCGTCGCGATCGTGGGCGGCCGGAAAGTGCCGGGCAAATGGGCGCAGGTGGACCAGACCGGCACGGCGCGGCTGGATTTCGCCAGGCCGCTGCCGGCCGGCAAGGTGACGCTGGCCTTCGATTATGATGCCGCCTTCGGCGACAGCCCTTCCAGCCTCTATCATGTGAAGGTGGGGCCGGATTTCTACGCCTGGACGCAATTCGAATCGATCGATGCGCGCGGCACCTTCCCCTCGTTCGACGAGCCCGGCTTCAAGACGCCCTTCACCGTTTCGATCACCACCAAACCCGGCTTCAAGGCGGTGAGCAACGCGCCCGAGACGCAGGTGACGAAGGTTGGCGGGCTGGAGAAGCACCAGTTCCAGCCGACCCTGCCGCTGCCCACCTATCTGGTGGCGATGATGGCAGGCCCGTTCCTGACGGCGGACGGCGCCGCGCCGGCCGAGGGCGCGCGCACGGCGCCGCTGCCGCTGCGCATCATCGGCACCAAGGCACAGGCCGGGAAGCTGGATTATGCGCTGGCCGAAAGCCCGCGCATCGTGGAATTGCTGGAAAAATATTTCGGCCAGCCCTTCCCCTTCCCCAAGCTGGACCAGATCGGATCGCCGGTGATGCCGGGCGCTATGGAGAATGCCGGCGCCGACATCTATGGCGACGACATCCTGCTGCTGGACGGCAACGCCACCACCCGCCGCAAGCAGAATTTCGGCATGGTCGTGGCGCACGAGCTTTCGCACCAGTGGTTCGGCGATCTCGTGACACCGGCCTGGTGGGACGACATCTGGCTGAACGAGAGTTTCGCCAACTGGATGGGCTATCGCATCGGCAATGAATGGCGGCCGGAGCTGAACATCGGCGTGGGAGCGATCGACGAGGCCCTCTCCGCAATGGATACGGATGCGCTGGAAGTGGGCCGCCCGATCCACCAGACGATCAGCGAGAACAGCCAGATCGACAGCGCCTTCGACCAGATCACCTATGGCAAGGGCGGCCAGGTGGTGGCGATGATCGCGGCCTATCTGGGTGACGAGGAATTCCGCGACGGCGTGCGCCTGCATCTGTCGCGCCATCGCTACGGCAATGCCACCTCCGACGAATTCTTCCAGGCGCTGGCCGATGCCGCGCATGACCAGCGCGTGCTGCCCGCGCTCAAGAGCTTTGTCGATCAGCAGGGCGTGCCCGTCGTCGATATCAGGCGGCAGGGTGGCCAGCTGATCGCCAGCCAGTCGCGCTATGCCTTCCTCGGCTCCACGCCTCCGCCGCTGACCTGGACGATTCCGCTGTGCGTGCGCACCGGTACGGCACGCACCTGCTCCCTGCTCGACAAGCCGAGCATGGCTATCGGCCCGGCCGGATCCGGCCCGATCATGCCCAATGCGGGCGGGGCCGGCTATTACCGCTTCACCCTTTCCACGCAGGACTGGGCCGCGCTGATCGCCGCCGGGCCGATGCTACCGGCGGGCGAGGCGCTGGCGGCCGACGACAGCCTGTGGGCAGCGTTCCGCGCGGGCAAGGCGGACATGGCCACGCTGATCGCAGCGGCGCGGACGATGGCGACGGCCAGCGATTCCAACGTCGCGGTGGATGGCGGCTTCCGCCTGAGCGGGCTGCGCGCGACCGGGCTGATCGAGGATGCGGCGCTGCCCGATTATCGCCGGCTGATCGAGGCGATCTACGCGCCGAAGCTGGCCGCGATCGGCTTCGATCCTGCCGCAGGCGCGCACAAGGCCGACGATCCGGACCGGCAGAAGCTGCGCCAGGATCTGGTGCGCCTGCTCGCCCTGCAGGCTAAGGACGATGCGGTGCGCGCCAAGCTGCTCGCCGCGGGGGATGCCTATCTGGCGGGCAATGCGGGCGCGGTAGACCAGGCCTTCCTGGCGCCGGCCCTCGCGCTGACGGTGGAGAAAGGCGGCCTCGCCAGCGCGCGCGCGATGCTGGAAAAGGCGCTGACCAGCGAGGATCCGGTCTTCCGCCCGCGCGCCATCCAGGCGATCGCCACGGCGGGCGATCCCGACATCGCCAAATGGGTCTTCTCGCTGGTCGACAAGCGGCTGCGGCCGACCGAGCGGATCGCGCTCATCAGCGGCCTCGCCGTGACCCGCGACACGCGCGACATGACCGCCGAATGGCTGCTCGCCAATTATGACAAGATCGCCGCAGGCAACGGCATCTTCATCACGAGCCGCCTCCCGCAGGTGCTGGGCACGCAATGCTCGGCCGATCGCGCGCGAGAGATCGAGGCGAAGCTGGGCCCGAAGGTGAAGGCGATGGGCGCCGGCGAACTGGAATTCGCGCGCACCGTGGAGGAGATTCGCCATTGTGGAGACCTGAAGGCCGCCAAGGCCGGCGAGGTTTCGGCCGCGCTGAAGGCCGCTTCCGCCGGCTGAGCGGGCGATCCACCCTCCCGCGCGGCATTCAGGAAGAAATCCGCGCGGGATAAATGGCGGGGAACAGGTCATTTCGTCGCGGGAGGATGCTGCGACGCACAAGAGCCGCTTGAATCGACCCGCCGGCAGGGAGTAACGGGACAGCCATGTCCCAGAATGCTCTCGTCCTCCAGGCCATCGCGCTCAAGCAGTGCGTCGAGGCCACCTACAACCGGACGAAGGTCCGCCTCGCCCCGCACATCCTCTATACGCGCCACGACGAGCTTTACCTCGACGCGGTGACGGTGGAGCGCGACGGGCAGCCGCCGCGCGAGGTGAAGCTGGGCACGTTCAAGCTGACCGGGCTCCAGGAGCTGGCCGTGGCCGACCGCCCGTTCGAGCCGGACAGCATCTTCGATCCCCGCAACGAGAAATATCAGGGCGTGACGCTGTTCGCGGTCGAGCTGAACTGAGAGGCGCGCCTCACCCGGCCCGAGCCTGAGCGGCCCAAGCACGCCGCCTCTGCCGCCGGTTCCTGAAACGATCCCCGGCCGGACGCTATTTCCACAGGCCGGCAGGTAATTCTACCCAGCCGCGAAGCCGCTCTAGCGGACCTCCGCGCCAGGCTTTCCCGCCGGCATCGGGCGGCGCGCGCTGCACACCTTGTTCCGCCCGCTCCGCTTGGCTTCGTACAGCGCCTCATCGGCGCGCTGGAGCAGCGAGGTGACCGATTCGCCCCGGTTCCAGCCGGCCACGCCCAGGCTGGCCGTGACGTTGGGCCAATCGCCGAAGCCCTCCATCACATCATCCTCGATCGCGGCGCGCACGCGACCCGCGATCGTCTCGGCAACATCCAGCGATGCGTTCGGCAGGACGATGATGAATTCCTCGCCGCCGAAGCGACCGATCACATCCGTCCCGCGCAGGGCCGAAGAGGCCGCCTGCGCGATCCGCTGGATCACGCGATCGCCCACCACATGGCCATATGTGTCGTTCACGCGCTTGAAGTGATCGATATCCAGCATCGCGACCGACAGTGCCTGGCGCTGCTCCGTCGCCTGTTCCCGCGCGCGATCCAGCACGATCAGAAGCTGGCGGCGATTGGGCAGGGCGGTGAGCGGATCCGTTTCCGAAGCGAGCCGCGCCGCCGCCGCCGCCTCCTCCGCCGCGATGCGGGCATGATCCAGCGCGCGCTCCTGCTCCGATTGTTCGGTGCAGTCCTGGATCATTCCGAAGACCGAGATCATCTCCCCGTTCGGATCGCGATCTATCTCGCCACGCGCGAAGATGTGGCGGATCGCCCCATCAGGGCGGCGGATTCGCGAGCGGAACTCGTAGGAGGATCCCTCCGCGATGGCCCGTTCGACGATCGCGCGGACGCGGGCGCGATCCTCCTCGACATAGGCGTCGAAGATCGCGTCCAGCGCCGGGGGAGGACCGGCCGGATCCATGCCGTGGATCCGATAGGTTTCCGAAGACCAGTAGAGATGCCGATCGCTCGCCCGGAAGCGCCAGTGGCCGAGTTGCGCCGACGCCTCCGCCATGTTCAGCATCCGGTTATTCTCGCGCAGATCCTCAAGCAGCCGGCGCTGCGCCCCCAGCAGGGCGGCCGAAGGCAGGCAGGCCGCGTAGAGCGCAAAGAGATAGACCTGGACGAACATCGCCTCCTGCAGCCGGCCGACATGCACCATCACCACCGGGCCGCTGCCGAGCCCGGTCGCGATCGCCGCGATCGCGGCGATGACGACCACGCCGAACGACACACCGATCGTGCCCAGTCGCACCACCACCGGCATCATCGCGGCCAGCGGCAGGAAAAGCATCGGGAAGCGATTGTTGAGGAAGGCGATCAGGGTAAGCACCGTCACGAGCGACAGCAGCGAGACGCCCTCGATCATGCGCGCGGGCACGCGCCGCCAGGCGCCATCGTTGACGGCATCGGCGGCCATGATCGCGATCGGCGTGATGATGAGCATGCCGAGAAAATCGGCGAGGAACCAGGATGCGAAGAAGATGCCCCGATCATCGGGCGCGAAGAGCGTGGCGACGAACGCGCTGACCGAGGCGGCAGCCGCCGCGACGACGCAGAAAAGGGCGAGTTCGCGGCCCGATACGGTGGGAGCGCCCGGCCGGAGCCCAAGCTTGCGAACCAGCATGCGGGCGAGCAGGGGCTCCGCGAGATTCGCGACGGTGAAGCCGGCGCACAGCAGCCAGCCGGCGCCCGCCAGCGAATTAGCGGCGAGGCTCGCGATCGCGCTGATCGCCAGATAGCGGCGCGCCTGGCCGCCGCCGCGCAGAACCGCTGCCAGAAGAATCGCATTGGCGGGCCAGATCGGCGCGAAGCCGAACAGCCCGTGGCTCAATTCCAGAGAGAAGGTGGCGGCGCAGAAATAGAGGATGCCGACGAGGATCGCCTTCGCGAACGCCTCGACGTCATCGTCTTTTGCAGAGGCGGTCCTTACAGGCATGGCGGCCCGATACGCTCGAACGGTTAATCGCGAGCAAATCCTTATACGAGCCGCCGCCGTCCTTCAACGTGGCGCCGCGCCATATCTCACCCCTAATCCATCATTTTGGGGCAGAAGCGGGCCTCCGTGCGACCGGAAGCAACTAGCCCCGCCGGCAATGCCATCCCGGCGACTGCCCGATCACGGGCGGCCGCGACAGGAGGTCACGCCGGAAACGGGGGGATCACTGGCAGGCTAGACATTCGTCATAATCCTTAACCTCAAGCTCTATCTGCTTGAGATCAGGCGTATTGTCAGCCTCGACGCCACCCGCAAATCCGGCGCGTTGGATCGATTTCGAGCGGAGATAGTAAAGCGACTTGATGCCCAGTTCCCATGCGCGGAAGTGGAGCATCAGCAGATCCCACTTCTCCACATCGGCCGGGATGAACAGGTTCAGCGACTGCGCCTGATCGATATAGGGCGCGCGATCGCCAGCCAGTTCGAGCAGCCAGCGCTGATCGATCTCGAAGCTGGTCTTGTAGGTGTCCTTCTCCTCGGGCGTGAGGAAATCGAGATGCTGGACCGAGCCGCCCTTCTCGAGGATCGAATTCCAGACGCCATCCGAATTCTTGCTCTTCTCCGAAAGCAGCTTCTCCAGATAGGGATTCTTGATCGAGAAGCTGCCCGACAGCGTCTTGTGCGTGTAGATGTTGGCCGGGATCGGCTCGATGCAGGCCGAGGTGCCACCGCAGATGATGCTGATCGATGCAGTCGGCGCGATCGCCGTCTTGCAGGAGAAACGCTCCATCACGCCCATGTCGGCCGCGTCGGGGCAAGGCCCCCGCTCGATCGCCAGCGCCATCGAAGCCTCATTGGCCTGCGCCTGGATATGCTTGAAGATGCGCAGGTTCCAGCTCTTGGCCATGGCGCCTTCCATCGGCAGGCCGCGCGCCTGGAGGAAGGAATGGAAGCCCATCACGCCCAGCCCCACCGAACGCTCGCGCCCGGCCGAATAGGCGGCGCGCTCCATGCCGGGCTCGGCCCGCGCGATGAAATCGTCCAGCACATTGTCGAGGAAGCGCATCACATCCTCGATGAAGCGCTTGTCGCCGTTCCACTGATCCCACGTCTCGAGATTGAGCGACGACAGGCAGCAGACGGCGGTGCGATCCTTGCCATGCTGATCGCGCCCCGTAGGCAGCGTGATCTCGCAGCACAGATTCGAGGTGGAAACCTTGAGCCCGGCATCGCGCTGGAACTTGGGCATGGCGCGGTTCACCGTGTCCTGGAACACGATATAGGGCTCGCCCGTGCGCAGGCGCGTCTCGATCAGCTTCTGGAAGAGCGACCGGGCATTGAGCTTGCCGCGCACGGAGCCGTCCTTCGGGCTCTTCAGCTCCCATTCGGCATTTTCGCGCACCGCATCCATGAACGTATCGGGCACCAGCACGCCATGGTGCAGGTTCAGAGCCTTGCGGTTGAAGTCGCCGGTCGTGTTCCGGATCTCGAGGAATTCCTCGATCTCGGGGTGCGAGATATCGAGATAGACGGCGGCCGAACCGCGCCGCAACGATCCCTGGCTGATCGCGAGCGTCAGGCTGTCCATCACGCGCACGAAGGGAATGATGCCGCTCGTCTTGCCGTTGAGGCCGACAGGCTCGCCAATGCCGCGCACATGGCCCCAATAGGTGCCGATGCCGCCGCCGCGCGACGCGAGCCAGACATTCTCGTTCCAGGTGTCGACGATGCCGTTCAGGCTATCGTCCACCGAATTGAGGAAGCAGGAGATGGGCAGGCCCCGGCCCGTGCCGCCGTTCGAAAGAACGGGCGTGGCGGGCATGAACCACAGCTTCGAGATATAATCGTAGATGCGCTGGGCGTGTGCGGCATCGTCGGCATAGGCCGAGGCGACGCGCACGAAGAGATCCTGATAGCTCTCACCGGGCAGAAGATAGCGATCCTTCAGCGTCTCCTTGCCGAAATCGGTGAGGAGCGCGTCACGGCCATGATCGACATCCAGCGGATAGGGCGCGTTCTTGCCGCGTGCCGCCACCTTGGCTTCGGGCTCGAGCAGAGTCGCCATGTCGTTCACTTGTCCTTCGCTTGCGCTACCCGAGAGATCCATTGCCTGCCCCCGTGTTCTCTATCCGTTCGACTCGGGAATATGCCCCCCGATCCTACACCAGCGAGCGGCACGGACGAGTCATGGCCCACGCATGCGGACCCGTTCACCCCCGCTTCCACGAGGACGGCACGCCGGATACGATATGGTGATCGCCCCGGAAAACTCAATCTGGTGTGCCGGCCACATGGCTTCGACACAACGGATAGTGTCATCGCCGGATTCCGGGCGCAAGGCGTAAATTTTTTCAACGAGGGGCCTCAGCGTCTTGACGTGCGATGAGCCGGGCAAAATCGAGGGCTTAGCGCAGCCCGCGCTCATGCTTTCGCAGCGCGGCCGCATCACATGTTAACATTTTGTTCGTCATTCCATATCGGCACAAACTCACGATTTTCCATATGCTTGAGGCTCATCTCGGGGAAATTGCGAGAAGTTCGCTCACAAACCCAGCGATATCGCGATCGACGCGACCGCGATCCCCGCGGACGGGATCACGGCCGGATCGGCCCCACCCGATCACCGCATCGTGGCGTGTTTCGGAAGAGCGGCCTGAAGGATCGGCGGGCGGGCCGCGCTGCGACGGCGGACATCGCCTTCCAGCAGGCGATCGAGCAACGCCTGCCCCTCGCCCCAGCGACCAAGCCCCGACGCGGCATTGATGTGGCCCACATCCTCCAGCATGACGAAATCGGCCAGCCAGGCGGCCGCCATCTCCTGCGCGCGATCGATCCGGCAATAGGGATCGTCGGTCGACGCCACCACGAGCGCCGGAAACGGCAGCGGCGCCAGAGGAACCGGTGCGAAGCGGGCAATCACGTCATTCGATTCGTAGCGATCGGCATCCGGCGGCGCGACCAGAAGAGCGCCCGCGACACGGCTTGTGACATCCTGCCCCAATAGCCCCGCCCACCAGGCAACGGCGGCGCAACCAAGGCTGTGCGCGACGATCACGACCGGTCCGGCGGCCGCGCGGACGGCCTGATCGATCCGGCCGATCCACACATTGCGCACGGGCGCATCCCAGCAGCCAAGCTCCACCCGCGTGCAATCGGCGCGCTCCTGCTCCCAGATGGTCTGCCAGTGGGCCGGGCCGCTATTGCCGAGGCCGGGCACGATCAGACAGGTGGGGGAACGACGCAGATCTTCCTCGAACATCATCGCGGGCGACTCCAAACGGGGAGCCTGCAAGGATATCCGAACCTGAACGCCAGACAACGAATTGTGGCTTAACCGGGGCACAGTTCGGCTTGCGTGCACGAAATACATGTCTTCCGGAAACGGGCCGTCCCGCTTCCGGAAGACGGAAGACGGAAGACATCAGATCTTGAGCGCGCTGCGCCCCGCATAGCGGCCGATCGCGCCCAGTTCCTCTTCGATGCGGATGAGCTGATTATATTTGGCGAGCCGGTCCGAACGGGCGAGGCTGCCCGTCTTGATCTGGCCGCAGTTGGTGGCGACGGCGAGATCCGCGATCGTGGAATCCTCCGTCTCGCCCGAACGATGCGACATGACGGCGGTGTAGCCGGCCTGCTGGGCCATGCTGACGGCGGCCAGCGTTTCGGAGAGCGTGCCGATCTGGTTGACCTTCACGAGCAGCGAATTGGCGAGCCCCTTGGCAATGCCTTCCGAAAGGATCGCCGGATTGGTGACGAACAGGTCGTCTCCCACCAGCTGCACCTTGCCGCCCAGCTTGTCCGTCAGGATCTTCCAGCCCTCCCAGTCATCCTCGGCCATGCCATCCTCGATCGAGACGATCGGATAGCCGGCGGCCAGTTCCGCCAGATAATCGGCCATTTCGGCCGACGAGAGCTTCCGCCCCTCGCCTTCCAGATCATAGACGCCGCCCTTGAAGAATTCGGACGCGGCGCAATCCAGCGCGATCGCCACTTCCTCGCCCGGGCGATAGCCGGCCTTTTCGATCGACTGCATGATGAAATCCAGCGCGGCCTTCGGGCTGGCGAGATTCGGCGCGAAGCCGCCCTCGTCGCCCACCGCCGTGGCGAGCCCCTTGTCGTGAAGCTCCTTCTTCAGCGTGTGGAAGATCTCCGCGCCGCAGCGCACCGCATCCAGCAGGCTTTCGGCGCCCAGCGGCATGATCATGAATTCCTGGAAATCGATCGGATTATCGGCATGCGCGCCGCCATTGATGATGTTCATCATCGGCGTGGGCAGCAGATGCGCGGCCACGCCGCCGACATAGCGATACAGCGGCAGGCCGCGCGCCTCGGCCGCCGCCTTGGCGACCGCGAGGCTGACGCCGAGAATGCCGTTCGCGCCCAGGCGGGATTTGTTGTCCGTCCCGTCCAGCTCGATCATCACGCCATCGATCTCGGCCTGATCCTCAGCCTCCAGGCCCTCCACCGCCTCGGCAATTTCGCCATTCACCGCATCGACGGCGGCATCCACGCCCTTGCCGAGCCAGCGGCTCTTGTCGCCATCGCGCTTCTCGACCGCCTCGCGCGCGCCAGTCGACGCGCCCGATGGCACGGCGGCGCGGCCGAAGCTGCCATCCTCCAGCGTAACATCAACCTCGACCGTGGGGTTGCCCCGGCTGTCGATCACGGTGCGGGCGTGGACGTCGACGATCGCGGTCATTTGGGCGGTCTCCGGTCAGTTTCAAAAGATGGGACGGCCTCTATCGGGCGCCCCGGAAAAGGGCAATAATGCCAGCGCAGACATGGAACGCGCCCGCGCGGCCATGCATTGGAAGCGAAGAAGGAGACAGCCCATGGCCGCAGCCGAAACGCCCCTGCCGGAAGGCACCGATCACATCATCAACGGCGCCAGCGAAACCGGCGAAGAGACGACGACAAGCACCGGAGGATCGACCACCGGCGAGGCGGGCGCGACGCGCGGCGCCTTCTTCGAGCGATTCGACGAGGTGAAGACGCAGGGCTACGACCGGGCGCGCGAATATGCGCTGCTGAGCAAGGACAAGACGACCGGCGCGCTCGACGAATTCATCCGCCTGATCAACGACGCCGCCGGCCAGGTGGATGCAAAGGTCGGCAGCCAATATGGCGATTATGCCCGCCGCGCCGCCGATGGCATCGCCTCCTTCAACGATGCGCTGAAGGGCAAGGACGTGGACGATCTGTTCCACGAGGCGCGCGACATGGTGGCCAAGGCCCCGGCGGTGGCGGTGGGCACGGCGGCGGCGCTGGGCTTCATCATCGCCCGCCTCGCCAGGGCCGGCGTCGATACCGGATCCACTTCCGATAAAGACGCGCCTTCGGCCTGACGCACGACGTGGGGGCAAGTCACGAAGCATCGCTGCGCGAGCTTCTCGCGCGGCTGATCGAGGCCGGCCGCGCCTTCGCGCAGGCCGAGATCGCATTGGTCCGCAAGACGGTGGCGGCGTGGGCCGGCGCCGCGAAGATCGGCGCCGCGCTCATCATCGTGGCGCTGATCCTCGCCAATGCCGCGGTGATCGTGCTGGTGGCGGCGCTGGGCATGGCGCTGGCGCGATGGATCGGCCCGGCGGGCGGGCTCGCTGTGGCCGCGCTGATCGCGCTGATCGTGGCCGGCCTGCTCGGCTGGCTCGCCGCGAAGCGGTTCAGCGAGATGCTGAAGTGAACGGATGCGCGGCATGACCGATCCGGAACTCGCCGCCGCCCGCGCGCGCGCCGCCGCCGCGCGCGATCAGTTGCGCGCGGTGATCCGCGAGGTGGAGGCACGGCTTCGCCCGGCCAGCCTGGCGAGCGACGCCATCGAAAGCATCAAGCGCAAGAGCGGTGAAGTGGCGGTCGATGCGGTGGAGGCGGTGCGTGAGCGTCCGATCGCCGCATCCGCCATCGTGGCGGGAATCGGCGCCCTCATCGGCGCACGCCTGTTTCACAGGAAATCGAAGCGCCCGAAATCGGGACGTCGCAAATCGAGACAAGGAGATGCTTCATGAGCAAGACCGAAAAGAAGGCCGCCAAGACCGCGACGGCGGCGGCCCCGGAAGGCAAGACCGCCGCGACGAAGGTGACAAGCGCCTATGAAGCCGCGCGCGAGAAGGCCACGGGCGCCGTGCACTCCACCGTTTCGCTGATCGAGGCGAATCCGCTCGCCGCCCTGCTCGGCGGGATCGCGCTGGGCGCGGCGGCAGGCGCCCTGATCCCGCGCGGCGAGAAGGAAAAGGCTTTGCTCGCGCCGCTGGGCGACAAGCTTGCGGCGGCGGCGGCGGCCGCGATCACCGCCGGGCGCGACGCGGGCCTGGATGCCGTGAAGGGAACCGCGCTCGACAAGGAAGCGCTGCGCAGCCAGGTGAGCAGCCTCTTCGGCGATGCCGCCAAGGCCGCCAGCGCGGCGGGTGTGGCCGCTCTGGCCGCCGGCCGGGAAAAGGTCTCCGGCTGATCCCACCCTTCGCCGCGAATCACGGTTCGGCTGGCGTTCACGACGGGAACGCTAGCCTTGCCTCATGCTTTCTCCCAGATCTTCATCCGAGAGACCCTTTTTCATGCCCTCCCCACGTTCGCTCCTGACCGCGCTCGCCTTCACCGTCACCGCATTCAGCGCGCCGATCGCCATCGCACCGGCGCAGGCCGCGGTGGATTCCTCCGATCCCCAGCGCTTCATCCAGACGCTGACGGCGGACGGCTTCGCCGCGATGAAATCCGGCAACAAGACGACCGCGAAGGCCCAGTTTCGCACCCTGCTGGCCAGCCATGTCGCGGTCGACCAGATCGGCGATCGGCTGATCCGCCGCTGGCTGCCCACGATCACGCCCGCCCAGAAGGCCGCGTACAAGGCCGCGCTGCCCGCTTATATCGTGGGCACCTATGCCGATCGCCTGTTCGAATATGCGGACGCGACCATCAAGATGGTCCGGGCGCAGCCCGCGCCCGGCGGCGGGGTGGACGTGATGACGCAGGTCATCAAGCCCGGAAGCCAGCCGATGGCCGCCGTTTGGTCGGTTTCTCAGGTTGGTGGCGCATGGAAGGTTGCGAATCTGCGCGTGGCGGGCATTAACGTCGCCATGGCGCAGGCGGCGGATTTCGACAGCGTCATTCAACGCGAAGGTTTCGACGCGTTGGTCAAACGAATGAAGGCGCGCGGCTGAACCGACGGTTCGCGCGGCAGGAGAGCCTGACCCACCTTTGTCGCGGGAGCATCCGGGCTGCCGCGACAGACGCGCTCTGCCTCCGCGACAAAGGTGGGTCAGGCTCACTTTACGTTCAAGGAAGGAACGCGCAGTTGAGCAAGCTCCATCTCGTCTTCGGCGGCAGGGTCAAGGATCCCCGCGGCCTCGATTTCGTCGATCTCTCGGCGCTCGATGTCGTGGGCTTCTATCCCGACTACAAGTCCGCCGAGGATGCCTGGCGCGGCGCGGCGCAGAAGTCGGTCGACGATGCCGAGATGCGCTATGTGATCGCCCACATGCACCGGTTGCTCGAGCCCGATCTGAAGGATTGATCGCCGGCGGGGGCGGCATTCCACACCCCCCTCCCGAAAATCTTTCCTCTTTTCGGGAACCTGGAGCCTTACATGGCGTTAACACACCATGTTTGGTGTATTCGTTGCGTTTGTGGCGATATCAGCCTTCATGACCCCGCCGGAGATGCGGCGGGAGCCCGGAGCGCCTGATATCGCCGCACGCCACGCCACCCCGCCGGATCGCCCGGCGGCTGCATCGGCAACGATCCTTTTGCCCCCGCTGCCCACCGACGGAAACGGGGCATACTCGCCTGCGGCGATCTTCGATCCGATCTGGATTCCCCTCCCATGCGCCCGCCATGGCGACAGGATGATCTGCTGAGAATCCGCCCGGAAATGCGCCTTCCCGCGCAGGACGACACCGGCCCTCAGGCCGTGAGGGCGAGCAGCGCGAATGTCGCCAGCCAATGTTCCCCGGCATAATCATCCGCCAGATGCGGTAATGCGGCGGCGATATGCGCATCGGCCGTCGCAAGCGCGCCGGCATGGGCCGGATGCGCCGGGCCGAGCCGATCCGCCAGCGTGCGCCAGCACCAGCCACGGCTGAGATTCAGGCCATCCAGATGCGCGATCTTCCCGTCGCTTCGATCCGAGACGAAGGCGGGGGTGAACAGGGTTTCGGGCCGCCCCGCCGCGACATCGGGCAGGAACGCATCGAACCAGAGGCGGAACGGATCGGGCGCGAGCAATTCTGACATCAGCATCGCCTCGCACAAGGTGCCCGACAGGAATTCGTCGCCGGCCGGCTCCCATGCCTGCGCGGCCCGATCGCCCGCATACCAATGCTGCGCTCGCGCCGCGATCAGGGCGAGCAGATCGGGATCGTGGATCCGCGCCCAGCGCGCGGCGTGGATCAGTGCGAAGGCGCTGTTCCCGTGCGTGCCCACGCGCAAGGGATAGGTGAGCTTGGGCAGATAATCCGCGAAGCGGCGCGCGAAGGCATGGGCCAGCGGCGCGAGGGCATCGCCCCAGCCTGCCGCCATGTGGCGGGATGCCTCGCCATGCAGGGCGAGCAGCCACGCCCAGCCATAAGGCCGCTCGAACGCGGCCGAGAGCGGACGGGAGAGATAGGCCAGTTCGCCCGCCACCTTGCCTGGCACCAGCATCTCATCCGCGCGCACGGCGATGGCGGCGGCTTCCGGCATCTCCGGATGGAGGCGCGCCAACGTGAGCAACTGCCACCAGCCATGGACGCAGCTGTGCCAATCGAAACTGCCGTGAAAGATCGGGTGGAGCAGGCGCGGCGGCATCGCATCCCCATCCCCCAACAGGACATGATCCATCTTGTAGGGATATTCGCGCCCGACATGCCCCAGCGTGAGGCGGGCGAAGGCGGCGGCGGTTTCGGCAGTAAGAGCGGTCATCGGAAAGCCAGCAGAAAGAGGATCAGGAGATTGGCGATCCACAGCAGGATCGCGGTGGGTGCCTGCGCGCGGATCACCGCATAGCGGCTGGAAAGATCGAGGAGATTGGCTGGCACGATATTGAAATTGGCCGCCATCGGCGTGAGCAATGTGCCGCAGAAGCCCGACAGCATGCCGAGTGCCGCCACCGCTGCCGGATTGCCATGATGCACATGCACCAGAAGCGGCAGGCCGACCGCCCCTGTCATCACCGGAAATGCGGCGAAGGCATTGCCCATCGCCATCGTGAGCAGCGCCATGCCGCCCATATAGACAAGCGCCGCCGCGATCAGGCTGCCCTCCGGCAGGATCGCGCCGAGCATACTGCCCATCGTTTCGCCCAGCCCCGCCGCTGCGAACAGCGCGCCGAGCGCGGCCAGCATCTGCGGCAGGATCGCCGCCCAGCCGACCGAATCCATCAGCCGCGCGCCTTCCTCCAGCGGCTCCAGCGCCGAGGCGCGGAACAGCCATGTCGCAAGCCCGAGCCCCGCGATCGCCGCCACCGTGAGCGCGATGAGCGTGGCCTGCTTCGGATCGAACAGGGACGGCATCGCCTTGAACAGGAAGGTGCCGCCGATCGTGATGACCGGCACGGCCAGCGCGGGAAGGAACAGGCGATTGCCTTGGCGCGCGGCGGAGGCGGATCGCGCCTCCGCGAGAGCGGGGCACGGCGCGGGGCGCCTGATGCCGATCGTGGCGACCGTCACGAGGGCGAGCACCAGCACGCCATTGCCGACATCGCCGATCCAATCGCCAGCAAGAAAGCTCAGCGCGAGCAGAGCCCACATCAGCCCGTTCAGCCAGCGGGCGCGCGCGCACGACCAGGCCGCGAACCCCGAGAACATCAGCCCAGCGACGGCATAGGGAAAGCCGAGGGAGATCATCGGGCGCCCCCCTCCCCTTCTTCCGTGCGGGCCGCTCCTGTCACAGAGCCGGCATGGTCGGAAGGGGCGGCCTTCCGCTTCCACAGCATCAGCCTTCCGCCGTGGATCAGGAAAGCGCAGATCGCCGTGGGAATCGCCCAGACGGACAGCGACAGCGGCTCGATCATGATGCCATATTGTTCGAGGAAGCCCTTCATCAGCAGGATCGATCCGATCGCGATGAACACGTCCTCCCCGAAGAAGAGCGCGATATTGTCCGTCGCGGCGGCGAGAGCGCGGATCTTCTCGCGCTCGGCCCCGGCCATCGTGCCTTCGGGATCGGCGGCGGCCTCCGCCATCGGGGCGACGAGCGGGCGCACTGTCTGCGGATGGCCCGCGATCGAGGTGAGGCCGAGCCCCGCCGTGAGCTGGCGCAGCAGCATATAGCCCGCCAGCAGCCGCCCCAGCGAAAGACCCCGCATATTCGCCACCACGGCCCGAGCCCGCTCCTGCAGCCCGTTGCGCTCCAGCAGGCCGATCAGGGGCAGCAGAACATAGACGACGGTGACGTAGCGGTTCGTGTTGAAGGCCTTGCCGAAGGCCGCGAGGATCGCGATCGGCCCCATGCCCGCAGCGAGCCCGGTGACGGCAGCGGCGACCGCGACGACGAGGAGGGGCTGGAGACGGAGCAGGAAGCCGATCAGGATCACGGCAAGGCCGGAGAGAGCGATCATCGGATCCGGGTGCGGAAATGAGGCATCGCGCGAAGGATGGCCGCCCCGCGCGGCGCGCGCAACAGGCGCCTGCCCCCGCGTGCGCCTTTTGCCCCACCCCTCCTTTTGCCCCGCCCCCTTCCGTCCCCGCCCGGCCCACCCTTGCCGCGAAGCCGATGCCACCCTAGCTACCGCATGTGAGCGCCGCCCCCGCCCTGATCGACGCATTTGGCCGGCACATCACCTATGTCCGCATCTCCGTGACCGACCGGTGCGATCTGCGCTGCCGCTATTGCATGGCCGAGAAGATGACGTTCCTGCCCCGGAGCGCCGTAATGTCGCTGGAGGAAATCGCCGCCATTTCCGACGCGTTTATCGATCGTGGCGTGCGGCGCATCCGGCTGACGGGTGGCGAGCCGCTCGTGCGGAGGGGCGTGCCGGAACTGGCCCGGATGATCGGCGCGCGGCTGGGCGACGGGCTGGACGAACTGACGCTTACGACCAACGGCACGCGGCTGGCCGATCATGCCATCACGCTGCGCGAGGCCGGCGTGCGCCGTATCAATGTGAGCCTCGACAGCCTCGATCCCGCGCGCTTCCGCCACATCACCCGCGTGGGAGATCTGGATCCCGTGCTGGCGGGTATCGACGCGGCACGCGGGGCGGGCCTTTCGATCAAGATCAACATGGTGGCGCTCAAGGGCCTGAACGAGGACGAGATCGAGCCGATGCTGCGCTGGTGCGCGGCCCGGGGCCATGATCTGACGCTGATCGAGACGATGCCGCTTGGCGCGATGGACGAGGATCGCGTGGATCGTTTCCTTCCGTTGGACGGCGTGAAGGCGAAACTGGCGGAGCGCCATGCGATGACGCCGCTTGGCGACCGGACGGGCGGCCCGGCGCGCTATGTGCGGATGGATGATCTGGGCATCAGGCTGGGCTTCATCACGCCGCTCAGCGAGAATTTCTGCGCAACCTGCAATCGCGTGCGGCTGACCGTGTCGGGCGAACTATTCATGTGCCTGGGCAGCGAACGGAAGGTGGATCTGCGCGCGGCGTGGCGAGAGGGCGGGCGCGAGGGGATAGACGCGGCGCTGGATCGCGCGCTCGCCGCCAAGCCGCTCGCGCATGATTTCCACATCGACGCGCGTGGCGCGGCGCCCGCCGTGGATCGACATATGAGCGTAACGGGCGGATGAGCGGAGAACCCCGGCTGGCCCTGGCCGTATCCCCCAGCCCGACCGCGCAGGCCGCCGCGGAGGAACTGAAGCACCGCTACGAATGGGTGCCGATGGCGGAGGCCGAGATCGTCGTGGCGCTGGGTGGCGACGGCTTCCTGCTGCAGGTGCTCCATTCGATGCTGGACCGGCGGCGCGCCTTGCCGATCTTCGGCATGAACCTGGGCACCGTCGGCTTCCTGATGAACGAGTTCAGCCCGGATCTGCTGGAAAACCGGCTCGCGCGGGCGAAGACGGTGAAGGTGCAGCCGCTGCGCATGGACGCGATCACGGTGGAAGGCACCAGCATCTCCATCCCTGCGATCAACGAAGTCTCCCTGCTGCGCGAAACGCGGCAGACCGCGTGGATCGAAATCTCGATCGACGGCCGCGTCGTTCTGCCCGAACTGGTGGCGGATGGCGTGCTTGTCGCCACGCCGGTGGGATCGACCGCCTACAATCTTTCGGCGCAGGGACCGATCCTGCCGCTCGACAGCTCGCTCGTGGCGCTGACGCCGATCAGCGCCTTCCGCCCGCGCCGCTGGCGGGGCGCGATCCTGCCCGACCGGACCAAGGTGAGCTTCCGCGTGCTCGATCCGGTCAAGCGGCCGGTGAGCGCCGTGGCGGACCAGCGCGAAGTGCGGGACGTGGCGCGAATCGACGTGTCGGTGGATCGCGCGACGCAGCTCACCTTGATGTTCGATCCCGAACACGCGCTCGACGATCGCATCGCGCGCGAGCAATTCGCCTTCTGAGCCGTAGCCGGGTGCTTCCGCCCGATCCTCCCGCCCGTGCCCGATCATGGCGCTGCCGTGCCTTCTCCGCTTCGAAGGGCAAGAATTGAAATTTAGGTGCTCGCCAAGGCTTGCCTGCCACGCCGGCTCGCCATATAGGCGCCGCTCCCGTTGTTCCCCGATAGCTCAGCGGTAGAGCATTCGACTGTTAATCGAATGGCCGCAGGTTCGAATCCTGCTCGGGGAGCCATCCTACACCGTGGTTTTAATGCGCTTTTAGCCGACGGTGGAGGCTTGCCTGATGCCCATTTGGACACGCGTTTAGATATTCGCCGGTCGTTCCGGTGACCACGCGGGCGAAATCGGCCAATTTACGATATCGATTCGTTTCGTCGGTCAATCCCGGCCAACCGTAAGCAACACGATATGCTCGCGCCTGCACACGGCGATCCTCACCTCCCTTTCCCGGCTCGCCTTGACGTAGAGCTTGGTGACACCGAGGGGCGCGTGGCCTGAGACAGCGCACATGCCCGTCTCGTCATTTCTCGAAATGCTCGACCGCCAACTGGTCGAGCTGCCGGACCGACCTTCCGTCCCTGCTGTCGACAGACCAAGAAGCTGCTTCCGTCGATATCCACTCCTTTCCGGTCGACCATTATATATGGGTCGTCCGCGTCGGCTTTCGTGAGAATCTTGCCGGGGATGCTGTGTTCGGCTTCGCTCACTCGGCGCTCCCGGACATTATCCTCCGGCTTGCGAATACCCTGCGCCACGTTGGTGTCGATGGGGAAAGCCTCCATCACCCAGCTTAGACGCCGTCGAGCAGGCTGAGTCCGGGTCCCGGTTCCGACACCACGGCTCACAATCGAACTGCCGTGCCCGAACGTATGCGGGATGCGGTGTTTGCCCTGAATATGGTGTCGACACGGCTGACGGGCGTCCTCGCCACCGTCGCCACCTTCTTCGTCAGCCTGCCGGACAGATCCCATTGGCGGCTTCTGCTGCCGGGAGACGGCGTAATCTTAAGCCGTGCCATATCGAATCGCAGACCACCTGCTCGACGGCCACATTCATGACAGCCCATGCCACTGAATACGTATGTTGAAAGCTATGCACGCTTTGGGGTGATAATTATGCTGGTCGAAAATCCGTAACGGCCAAGACAAGTAAAGTGGTCTGGGGAGGACTTCATCTAATGCAAAATTTCCACAATCCCTTCCTGTGCACTGCGCTTATGTTTGGGGCTTTTTTACCAGCACCATTGCTTGCCCAAGATCAAACACAGCCCGAAACCCAGGCATCAACAGAAGACATCGTCGTCTCCGGCATTCGGGCCTCGCTTGCATCCGCCGCCAAGACGAAACGGGAATCCGTCCTGATCGTCGATTCCATCTCGGCCGAAGATGTGGGCAAACTGCCTGACGTGTCGATCGCGGACTCGCTCGCCCGCCTGCCCGGCGTCACCGCCCAGCGCCTCGAAGGCCGTGACCAGCGCCTGTCGATCCGCGGCCTTGGCCCCGATTTCTCGACCACCCTGCTCAACGGGCGCGAACAAGTCACCGTCGGCGACAATCGCGGCGTCGAATACGATCAGTATCCGTCGGAATTCTTCCAGAACGTCAATGTTTACAAGAGCGCCGACGCCGCGCTGATCGCTGCCGGCATCTCCGGCACGGTCGATCTGCGCATGTTGCGCCCGCTCGACAAGAATGATCGTATTCTCGCTGTGTCTCTGCGCGGCCAGATGAATGGCATGGACAAGCTCAACCCCGATGGCGAACGCTACGGCTATCGCGCCTCGGCCACCTATGTCGATCAGTTCGCCGACGACACGCTGGGCCTGTCGCTGGGTTTCGCGGCCTCGCAGACCCCTTCGCAGAATGAGCGCTTCAACGCCTGGGGTTATCCGACCGATGCAAGCGGCGACCTCATCATCGGCGGTGCCAAGCCCTATGTGCAGTCGAACCTCTTGAAGCGCTACGGCATGGTCGGCACGCTGGAATGGCAGCCGAGCGACAATTTCCACTCGACCTTCGACGTCCTCGGTTCACACTTCGAAGAAGTGCAGCGCCTGCGCGGCATCGAATTCCCCCTGGTCTGGGGCACCGATGTCGGCGTCAGCAACACGACGGTCGAAAACGGCTTCGTCACCGGCGCCACTTTCTCGAATGTCTATGGCGTCCAGCGCAACGATTATAACAAGCGCAAGGCCGACACGATCTCGCTCGGCTGGAACAACGACATTCACCTGAACGATCGGCTGAAGCTGAACGTCGATGCCAGCTGGTCGCATGCCAAGCGCACCGACTTCCTGCTCGAAACCTATTCGGGCACCGGCTATCTGCGTTCGGGTGTGTCCGACACCGTGCGCGTCGAGCGCCAGTCGAACGGCCTGTTCAGCATCGTGCCGACGCTCGACTATACTAATACCAACGTCATCAGCCTGACCGATCCCAATGGCTGGGGCTACAACGGCACTACCGCGGTCGTGCAGGCAGGATTCCTTAACCGACCCAAGTTCATCGACGACTTGAAGTCGTTCCGTACCAATCTGATCGGTGACATTTCGGGCAGCATCTTCAAACACTGGGAAATCGGCGGTAATTACAGTCGGCGCAAGAAAACCAGCGCCTATACCAGCTATTTCCTATGCCCGAGCGGTGGCACGGATTGCACCATCGCGGGCGGCACGCCGGGATCGACACCCGTGCCGCAGGCGGCGCTGCTTGGCTCCAATGTTTCGCTCGATTATCTGGGCGTGCCGGCGATGCTCACGCTGAACCCGCTCTATCTCTACAATAACGTGCTGGATGCCGTATATGATAACCGGCCGTCCTCACTTGTCCGCGACAATGTCGTGAAGGAAGATGTCTTCACCGGCTATGCGAAGATGACGCTGGACGGCGACTTGGGCGGCAAGCCGCTGAAGGGCGCGATTGGTATGCAGGTGATCCACACCCGCCAAGCGTCGACCGGCACCATCTCCAACTTCTCCAATGGCGTGGTCACCGTCGTCCCGGCTTCGGGCAAGGACAGTTTCACCAACTTCCTGCCCAGCGCCCAACTCTCGGTTGAGCTGGAGCCGGGCTTCTTCGTGAAGATGGGCGCGGCCCAGACCATGGTCCGTCCGCGTATGGATCAGGAACGCGTCAACCAGGAATATAGCTTCAACCTGGCCAATGTGGGCTTGGGCTCCGATCCGCAGTACAGCCCGTTCAGCTCGAATGGTGGCAACATCGCGCTGCGTCCTTATCAGTCGACCAACATCGACCTTTCGATCGAGAAATATTTCTCGGGTGGCGGCTATCTCTCGCTCGCGGGTTACTTCAAGAATCTGACCGACTTCGTCGACCCCAACAACAACATCGCCTATGATTTCTCGAACGTGCTGGCCTCGCTGCCCGCCAGCATCCGCGACCAGATTATCGCCGACCGCAGCTACATTGGCCTGCTAAAGGCCCCGGCCAACACCGGCAAGGGGACGATCATGGGCATGGAGGGAACCGCGTCGCTGCCGTTCAAGGTGTTCAGCAAAAGTCTCGACGGATTCGGCATCTTCGCCAGCGGTTCTTACACCTACAGCGAAGTCAGATATGGCAGCAATCCGAACGAGGCTGTCACGCTGCCCGGCCTGTCCAAATGGGTCGCCAGCGGAACCGCCTATTATGAAAAGAGCGGCTTCCAGGCGCGCATCTCCTATCGCTATCGCTCCTCCTTCCTGGGCGAAGTTGCCGGCCTCTCGGCCGCACCGACCTTCCGAACCGCCAAGGCGGAGGGCATTCTCGACGCACAGATCGGCTACGAATTCCAGTCGGGTCCGCTGACCGGCCTGTCGATCCTGCTGCAGGGCAAGAACCTCACGGACCAACCCTTCGTCACCTATCAGAATGACGACAAGCGCCAGGTCATCGATTATCAGCGATACGGGCGCGATTATTATCTGGGCCTGTCCTACAAGTTCTGATCGGCCTTCGAGCCGATAGGGGAAATTCTTGCTGACGCCTTCCTGGATTGCCCGACCGCACGCGGGCAATCCTTGGCGGAGCCCTGCGCCCCCTCCAACACAGGGGGGGGCGTCAGCCTGTTTTTTTGAGGGATAGGGCAGTTGGGCGCCCTCCATGCAACGCCGACGAAGGCAGGCTCCCTGCGGCCTCGTTCACACTCACAAAATTTCAGCTTCACCGGGATGACGGATCCACGGGTGCGTCTGGGACGCTATTAAGCTGTCATTCGCGTCACAAGCCGTGGCGCCAACAGGGTCGGCATCACTGGCGTTCGGTCGATCTGGCCGATCAGCGCATCGACCAGCACCTCGCCCGCGCGCAGATAATCCTGGGCAATGGTGGTCAGCGGCGGTCTGGTCAGGCCCGCGGCGGGAATGTCGTCGAAGCCGATCAGCGCAACGTCGCCGGGAACCGACAGGCCATGCTCATCGAGCGCCCGCATCGCTCCGATCGCGATCAGGTCCGATCCGGCGAAGATCGCGTCAAACGTCACGTCACGCGCGATCAGCCGGCTCGCAGCCTCATAGCCCGATTGCTCGGTCGACAGCGCATCTACATGCAGGCCGGGATCCACCCCATGGCCGGCCTCGCGCAGCACTTCGGACAGGCCGGCATAACGGTCACGAAATTCGGGATAATGGCTCGATGCGTCGCCCAGGAAGGCAATCCGGCTGCATCCCCGCGCAATCAAATGCTCGCCGGCATCGCGCCCACCGCGCCGATTATCGCAGCCTATCGTCATGCCCAGCGCACGCTGGTCTACAGATCCCCAGCGCACGAAATGCGTGCCCTGCGCAACCAGTTGCTCCAGTCGGGTGCGATAGATTTCGTAATCGCCATAGCCGAGCAGGATGATCCCATCAGCCTTGCGGCTATCCTCATAATCGACATGCCAGTCCGTCGACAGTTGCTGGAAGCTTGTAAGCAAGTCATATCCACGCTTGGCGCAGGTATGAAGAATTGGACCAAGCATCGATAAGAAGAATGGATTGATCCAGCTTTCGCCTGGCAGAAGATCCTCGAAAAACAGAAGCGCCAGCGTATTACTCTTTCCGCGGCGCAGCGACGAAGCATTCTTATCGACGGCATAGTTTAGTTGGCGGGCGATCATTTCGATACGCTTTCGCGTTCCTTCTCTGACCGTCTTGTCGCCACGGAGTGCGCGTGACACGGTGGGTTGGGAGACGCCGGCCAGCGTGGCTATATCGAAGGAGGTCGGCTTGTCGTTCGTTCCCATCGCCCAATAATACGCCAGCGCGGCAGGCTTGCATATAGAGCGGCCGCTCGCCCTGAATACGTATGCTGCCTCCTTGGCCCAACTCGATCCCGCCGACTAATAAGGTCAGAAAGTTGTATCAATCAGGCAAACGTGGAAACGAGAGGGTGAAAGGATGCGCGGACGAACGGCAATCCCGCTGGCAGTCTTGTGCGTACTTTCTGCCCCGGCAATAGCTCGGGATCAGGCGTTTCTGGCCCGCCTGCCCGAAGATGAAGTCATCTATTTCATCCTGCCCGACCGATTCGACAATGCCGATCCTGCCAATGACAAGGGCGGCTTGAAGGGCGACCGGCTCCGGACCGGCTATGACCCTGCATCCAAGGGCTTCTACCACGGCGGCGACCTCAAGGGGCTGATCCGCCGCCTTGACTATATTCAGGGTCTGGGCGCCACGGCCATCTGGATCGGCCCGATTTTCCGGAACAAGCCGGTGCAGGGCCCCCAGGGGCAGGAAAGCGCGGGCTATCACGGCTACTGGATCACCGATTTCGAGCATGTCGACCCACATTTCGGCACCGATGCTGATTTCGCTGCACTGGTAAAGGCCGCCCATGGGAGGGGGATGAAGGTCTATATGGACATCATCGTCAACCACACAGCCGACGTCATCCAGTATCGCGAATGCACGGACAAACCCTGTCCTTATCATTCGCGCGCCGACTATCCCTATCAAAGGCGCGGCGGAGTTGCGGGCGCGGCGATCAATCCCGGCTTCACTGGCGACACAGACCATAGCGACGCCAATTTCGGCAAGCTCACCGACCCGTCCTACGCCTACACCCCCTTCGTGCCCAAGGGTGAGCAGACCGTAAAGAACCCGGTCTGGCTGAACGATGTCCGCTACTATCACAATCGCGGCGAGACGACCTATTCGGGCGAGAGCACGACCATGGGCGATTTCGCCGGCCTCGACGATCTGATGACCGAGCATCCTCGCGTCATCGCCGGCATGATCGACATTTTCGGCGGCTGGATCGATCGCTTCGGCATCGACGGCTTCCGCATCGACACCGCCCGTCATGTCGACCCGCACTTCTGGCAGCAGTTCGTTCCCGCCATGCAGGCACGGGCCAAGGCGCGCGGCATCCCCAATTTCCATATCTTCGGCGAAGTCTATGTCGAAGCCGTCGATGCCGGTCCGCTCGCCTGGCACACCCGCGAAGGCGGCTTACCCGCCGTGCTCGACTTCGCCTTCCGCCAGGCCGCGCTGGAAACCGTTGCGGGCAAGGCGGCGACCGCCACCTGGGAACACATGCTGGCCGGTGACGCCCTCTACCAGGGCGGCAGCGCCACCGCGCGCCGACTTCCCACCTTCATCAGCAACCATGACGCCGGCCGTTTTGCCACCTTCGTCCGCCGTGCCTTTCCGCAGGCCGGCGAGGACGAAGTGCTGCGCCGGGTGATGCTCGCCAACGTCATGCTGCTGACGCTGCGCGGCGTGCCGACAATCTATTACGGCGATGAACAGGGCTTCGTTGGCGACGGCGGCGATCAGGACGCGCGCGAGGACATGTTCGGCAGTCGGGTCGCGAGTTTCAACGATAATCGCCTGCTCGGCAGCGATGCGACCACCGCCACGCCACACTTCGATCCCACCCACCCACTCTATCGCGAGATTGCGGCGCTCGCGCAGCTGCGCACCGGCCATGCCGCGCTTCGTCGGGGCGACGAGACGATCCGCGCACGCGGCGATGAGCCGGGCCTGTTCGCCATTTCGCGTTTCGATCCCGACACAGGCGCCGAATATCTGATCGCCTTCAACACGTCGACCGCCCCGATCAAGGCTCAGGTTCAGGTGGACACCGCCTCCATGGCCTTCGAGACACTTGCCGGCGTGGCCTGCGCCCCGCGCGCCTCTGCGCCCGGCAGTCTCACCCTCGACCTCCCCCCCCTTGGCTACAGCGTCTGCGCTGTACGGAGCAATGTTCCGCAATGACCGACACGGCCCCCTGGTGGCGCGGCGCCACCATCTACCAGATCTATCCACGCAGCTTTGCCGACTCGAACGGCGACGGCGTCGGCGATCTCGCCGGCATCACCGCCCATCTTTCCTATGTCGCCTCGCTCGGCGTCGATGCCATATGGCTGTCGCCCTTCTTCAAGAGCCCGATGCGCGATTTCGGTTATGACGTGTCGGACTATTGCGATGTCGATCCGATCTTCGGCACGCTCTCCGATTTCGATGCGCTGATCGCCCGCGCCCATGACCTCGGACTGCGCATCATCGTCGATCAGGTCTGGGCCCATACCTCCGACGAACATCCCTGGTTCATCGAGAGCCGCTCCAGCCGCGGCAATGCTCATGCAGACTGGTATGTCTGGGCCGATGCAAAGCCGGACGGCACCCCGCCCAACAACTGGCAGTCGGTATTCGGCGGCGCGGCCTGGACCTGGGACGCGCGGCGTGGCCAATACTACATGCACAATTTCCTCAAGGAACAGCCGCAGATCAATCTGCACAATGGCAAGGTGCAGGCCGCGGTGCTGGACATCGTCCGCTTCTGGCTCGATCGCGGCGTCGACGGCTTCCGCATTGACGCGATCAACCATTCGATGCCCGACCCGAATCTGCGCGACAATCCACCCGCACCGGAAGACGGCCGCACCCGCACACGCCCCTATGATTTCCAGATCAAGCGCTACAGCCAGAGCCATCCGGACATTCCGCTGTTCCTGGAAAAGGTGCGTGCGGTGTTCGACGAATATCCCGATCGCTTCACCGTCGCCGAAGTCGGTGGGGATGACAGCGATGCGGAGATGAAGGCCTTCACGGAAGGAGATCACCGCCTCAACACTGCCTATGGCTTCGACTTTCTCTACGCCCCCAAGCTGACTGCGCCTTTCCTGAAGGCCGCGTTGTCGCGCTGGCCGGCGGAACAGGGGATCGGCTGGCCAAGCTGGGCGTTTGAAAACCATGACGCGCCGCGCGCCATCTCGCGCTGGGCGGGCGACATCGACGTCCATGTCTACTGCCGGATGAAGATGCTGCTGCTCGCCTGCCTGCGTGGCAATATCTTCCTCTATTATGGCGAGGAACTGGGCCTGCCGCAGGTCGATATCGCGTTTGAGGATCTGCGGGATCCCGAGGCGATCGCCAACTGGCCGCTGACGTTGTCGCGCGATGGCGCGCGGACACCGATGCCCTGGGCCGGCGCGGCGCCCTGGCTCGGCTTCTCCAACAGGAAACCCTGGCTACCGGTGGGAGAGGCGCATCGCGCGCTCGCCGTCGATGAGCAAGAGAGCGACCCCGCCTCGCTGCTCCACTGGACGCGCGAAGTGCTGGCCCTGCGCAACGCCACCCCAGCGTTGCGCTGCGGCACAATCGATTTCCTCGACACGCCCGACGATCTGCTCGCCTTCGAACGGATACAGGACGGGCAGCAGCGCCTCTGCATCTTCAATCTCGGCACCGGCCCCATCGCCTGGCGCCCGGCCGATGCGGCACGCTGGCAGGTTGAACTGTCGACCGGCCGCATCACCGACTGGAATTTCGCCCCCGCATCCGGCCTCGTCGCCGCCTTCCACGTTTAAGGACGTCCCCATGACGCGACTGACCGCGCTCGCATTGCCCCTCATCGCCCTGGCGCTCGCGCCCGCCGCCGCGCGCGCCGACGTGGTGGCCAAGGCATCCTCGCCCGACGGCCATATCACCCTCACCATCAGTCTCGATGGCGAGGGACGCCCCAGCTATGCCGTGCAGCGCAACGGCAAACCACTGATTGCCGACAGTCGCCTGGGCTTCATGTTCACCGACGCACCCAAGATCGAGCGCAACCTGACGCTGGCCGACAGCAAGCAGGCGGGCAGCGACAGCAGCTGGACGCAGCCCTGGGGCGAATGGACCACGATCCGCGACCATCATAATGAGCTGAAGCTGGTCTTCCACGAAAAGGGCGATCTCCAGCGCGAGATGGACGTGACCTTCCGCCTGTTCGATGACGGCGTCGCCTTCCGCTACACGCTGCCCGACCAGGCCCACCTCCATCACGCCAATATCGCCGAGGAATTGACCCAGTTCGCCTTCGCGCAGGGCGGCACCGCCTGGTGGAAGCCCGCCTATGAGTGGAACCGCGAGGAATATCTCTACAACCGCACACCACTCGATGCTGTCGGCACCGCCCAGACAGTGATGACGGTGAAGCTGGCCGACGGCACCCATGTCGCGCTGCATGAGGCCGCTCTGGTCGACTATGCCGGCATGAATCTCGCCCGCGCCGAAGGGAATACCTTCCGCGCCGCGCTGACGCCCGGTTCGGGCGCGCCCAAGGTGTCACGCGACGCCGGCTTCTCTACCCCCTGGCGCACCATCGCCGTCGCCGACGATGCCCCCGGCCTCTACATGAACCACATGATCCTGAACCTCAACGAACCGAACAAGCTCGGGGATGTTTCCTGGATCAGGCCGGGCAAGTTCGTCGGCGTCTGGTGGAACATGATCAAGGGCGAATGGACCTGGGCGCGCGGCCCAAAGCATGGCGCCACCACTGCCAATGTCCGTCGCTATATCGATTTCGCCGCCGCCAGCGGCATCCCTGCCGTGCTGGTCGAAGGCTGGAATGTCGGCTGGGACGGAAACTGGTTCGGCAATGGCAATCAAATGAACTTCTCGCAGCCGACCGAAGATTTTGATGCGGACAGCCTCGCCACCTATGCGAAGTCGAAGAGCGTCGCCCTGATCGGCCATCATGAAACCGGCGGCTCGGCCAGCCACTATGACGGCCAGCTCGACACCGCGTTCAAATGGGCGGCCGACCATGGCGAGCAAGTGGTGAAGACCGGCTATGTCACCGATGCGGGCCAGATCGAGCGGGTCGACGCCGATGGCTCGAAGCATCGCGAGTGGCATGAAGGCCAGTGGATGGTGAACCATTATCTGCGCGTCGTGCAGACCGCCGCCAAATATCATGTCAGCATCGACAGCCACGAACCGGTCAAGGATACGGGCCTGCGCCGCACTTATCCCAATTGGATCGCGCGCGAAGGCGGACGGGGCATGGAGTATAATGCCTGGGTCGGCGGCAAGAACCCGCCCGAGCATGAGGCGAACCTGATCTTCACCCAGTTGCTGGGCGGCCCGATGGACTTCACCCCCGGCGTTCTCAGCCTGTCGGGCTCGGAAGGCAGCGCCATCCATTCGACCATCGCCAAGCAACTCGCTCTTTATGTCGTCCTCTATTCACCTGTGGTGATGGCGGCCGACACGCCGGAAAATTACGCCAAATATCCCGGCCCCTTCCAGTTCATCAAGGATGTACCGACCGACTGGTCCGACACCCGGGCGCTGAATGGCGAGGTCGGCGACTATGCCACCATCGCGCGCAAGGCGAAGGGCAGCGACGACTGGTATCTGGGCGCCGTGGGCGATGAACAGGCACGCTCCAGCAAGGTGACGCTCGACTTCCTCGACGCGGGCCGCGGTTATACCGCGGAAATCTATCGCGATGGCCCCGGTGCCACCTATCGCACCGATGCCCGCCACGCGATCGTCATCGAAAAGAAGCAGGTGAAGAAGGGCGACGTCCTCAGCCTCGACCTTGCACCCGGCGGCGGTCAGGCGATCCGCTTCGTTGCCAGCGGCGAGAAGCGCAGACAGTGAGGGTCATGGCCTTCCTACGAGGCCGCATCCCTACAGACTGGCCTCGTCACTCTGCCCGCCTCACTCTCCGACGGGATCATCTGCAGGCAAATAAATGTCAAAATGCGCGGCAAACGTAAGAATTTAAGGCGAAGGATGGGGATGGCTGGGATGAATGAAACGCGGCTGGCACAGGGGACAGCGACGTCCGACGGCCGGCCCCGACAAGGCTTCCGGGGGCTGTGTAATATCAGCTTCGGCTTCTTCGGCATCCAGATCGGCTTTGCGTTGCAGAACGCCAACATGTCCCGAATCTTCCAGTCGCTGGGGGAGAATCTCGACAATCTCGCCCTGTTGTGGATCGCCGCACCACTGACCGGCCTGCTGGTCCAGCCGATCATCGGTCATTATAGCGACCGCACCTGGTGCCGCCTCGGCCGGCGCCGGCCCTATTTCTTCGCCGGCGCGCTGTTCGCAGCGCTCGCCCTGTTCGGCATGCCCAATGCGCCCGGCCTGATGGCCGCCGCTGTGATGCTCTGGATTCTCGACGCCTCGCTCAACGTCTCAATGGAGCCGTTCCGTGCCTTTGTCGGCGACATGCTGGCAAAGGAGCAGCATATGGCCGGCTATGCTATCCAGACCGCCTTCATCGGCACGGGCGCGGTGGTAGGCTCGTCCACCCCCTGGCTGCTCGACCAGATGGGCGTCTCCAATGTCGCGTCCGCCGGCATGATCCCCGACACGGTGCGCATCAGCTTCTATATCGGCGGCGCGGCGCTCTTTCTCGCCGTGCTCTGGACAGTGCTCAGCACCCGCGAATATTCGCCCGAACAGATGGCCGGCTTTGCCAGCGAGACTGAAACGACGACCGAGCAGGAAGCGCCACCTGTCCCCGCCGGCGGTCCGCTATGGATCATCGCCGGCTTTGCCATCGTGGCCGCAGTCCGGGGCTGGGCGCTGGAAAAGGAACTCTATCTGCTCGGCTGCCTGCTCGCAGCCTATGGCATCGCCCGCATCGTCGCCCGGAGGCTACATGCCCGCGGGCGGACCGACAATCTGCTGAACCACATCGTCGGCAATTTCGCGACCATGCCGGCGATGATGAAGAAGCTGGCGCTGGTCCAGTTCTTTACCTGGTCGGCGCTGTTCATCATGTGGATTTATACCACGCCTGTCGTCGCCCAATATTTCTTCGGTTCGGCCGACCCGAGCAGCCCCGCCTACAATGAGGGCGGCAATTGGGTCGGCATCCTCTTTGCCACCTATAATGGCGTCGCCGCTTTTGCCGCCCCCTTCCTGCTTCAGCCACTGGCCCGCCGCATCGGCCAGGCACAGACTCATGCGCTGGCGCTGACCCTCGGTGCGGTCGGTTTCCTTTCCTTCCTCGTTCTGCGCGATGCGCGGGCGCTGCTCTTGTCGGAAGTAGCGATCGGTATCGCCTGGGCGTCGACCCTCGCCATGCCCTACGCGATGCTGGCATCCAGCGTGCCGCAAGCCAAGCTCGGCATTTATATGGGGCTGTTCAACGCCTTCGTCGTCATTCCGCAGCTGCTGGTGGCGACGGTGATGGGCACGATCATGCATCATTTCTTTCCGGCCGAACCGATCTGGACCATGGCCTTTGCCGGTGCTGTCATGCTGCTTGCGGCGATCACAATCCTGAGCATGGGCACTGACTTGAGAGTGAAGACATAATCTGAGCCCTGCTCTCCCGAACTGATCGGGAATCCGTGCAAGCGCTGGCCGCGCCGCTTGGTCGCTGGCGTGCTCCCCGTGTTTCTTCGATTATAAGTCGAAATGGTGTCCATCTGGGCGGGCTTGCACGGGCCGTCTGGCAGCATCAGCGGGCGTCAGCCCCCCATATCGCGACGCTACCTCACATGGTTGTCATGGTCGTGCCCAATTTCTCAGCACCGAACGGGTATGGCTCAAAGACGCAAATAGCGTCTCGTTGAGACGTTCGTCGCGCAGGCGGCCATTAAGGCTTCGAAATAGCCGTTCCGCGGCACCTTGCCGGGCACGATGTAATCGCCACTCGATGCGGCGGCCCCGAGTCCACCGCAGGCTAGATTTGATCGCGCGGCCGGCGCGAAACACGCTGAACAAGCAGGAGCTCAGGCCGCGTGCGCGATGAACGCTCCTCGTCGGCGGAAGGCCGTCCCGATCGCGGCGAAACCTACAAGCATCATCGCCCACGAAGCAGGCTCGGGAACCCGAAAGAGCATAATCCGTATTGAGCGTATAAACGGCCGGCGTCGGCGAGATCTGTTCGAGGAGCGACGTTGCAGCCGCCGGTGCGGACAGTCCAAACCCCATGCCAAGCGGCGCGATTGCGAGAAGCGTCGCGCCTATGCCCCGGCGAAAACCCGAACGATATCGTCCAACAGTCATGCTACCCCGCTTCATAGCCGCCCCCTTTTCAGACAATCCGCGGGCGACCCCCGTGGATTCCGGATCGACCGATATGATCGATCCTGCCAGCAACCGCTTCGGAACCCCTCATCAGATCTGATGAGACGACACGCACAATCTGAGACCAGAACGAGGCTCAGGGCCTTCGGTCGAGTTGCTGGACTGCGACCATAAGCCGCGCCAATGCCGCCTGGGAGTGCACGCCGGTCTTGCTGAAGCAGTGCGCGATGTGGGTGCGGACGGTCGTGACACTAACGCCCAGACGATCTGCGGTCTCGACGGCAGAGAGCCCCCGCCCGAACAGGGTGGCGGTGCGCGCCTCGGATCGCGTGAGGCCGAACAGGTCGCGCCAACTGCGGTCGAGAGGATTGTCACGATCACCGAAGGGGGCAATGATCTGCAGGAGCACGCGGCCGCCGTGTGGCCGGCCTTCCCAGGCCTCGACGACGCTGTCGGGCAGCGGTGAGCCTTTGACGAGAAGGAGAGCGCCCGATGTGCCGTAGAGGCGACAGACGCGCGAAGCAGAATCGGGACCAGATGCCGACGTTATCAGCGCAGCTATTGCGGCGGCATTGGCAGGATCGACGGTTGTCACGATCAGCCCAGGCTCGACGCGCAGGCAGTCGCCCCGCGATAGTATGTCCTCGCAGGCGGCATTGAGAGCTTCAATCCGCCCTCTGATATCGACGATCATCGCTGCGAGCGGCATCGCCTCCAGCACGGCCTGAAGCTGTCGACCGCTGGTCGCAAGTGCGGCCACGAGGTGATTCAATTCGAGCGCGGTCGACAGATGCGGCGCCAGTCGTGCCATTCGTCTGCGTCGACGCTCAACATCGTCTGCGCCGCGATGGTCCAAGGTCACCGCAAAGCCGCCGGTGTGCGTCTGCGTCATGAACGGCGCATGGGCAAACATCAATTTCTCGACGATACGCTGGGGCGCCAGGATATCTGCGTGAAAGGCGCTCTTCCGGACGGCTGCGGGATCGGCAAGGCGTCCAGCGATCTGCACGCTGCCGGGCGGATAACGGACGATGCCGACACTGAACGGATTGCGGCCATAGCGGCGCAAGTACAATTCCGAGAGATCCTCGCGAAGCCGCCCAACAATCAGCGAGCCCTCGTTCCGGGACAAGTCGTGATGCGCGATCAACGCCCCCGTGCCGCCGACATAATCCGCGGTCTGCTCGAGCGCGTTTGACCAGCCGCTCGGATCGCGCGCCGCGTGATAAATGATTTCGAGGGTCGATCTGTAGGATGCGAACGCCAACGGTCACCTCCTGAAGTCTTACAGCAGGATATCAGATCCGATATCATGAAAAGGGAGGTAGAACCTATTATGGTCGGGACTCATCGACCAGAGCCCGGAGGTGACGGTGGCGGCGCTTGTCGCATTTGATCGACTCGCTCCGCAATTACCGCCTCTGCCGGAGAGCCGAGGCAGCTGGCGGCAGATTCCACGGAGAAGCATCATCACCCGCGATGCGACTCCGGCGAAGACAAGCTGAAAGAGCCAGGGTGCCCAGTCCGTGCCCCATTGGGAGCGCCTGGCGAGGCCGCAACCCGGCAGCCCGGGCTCGGCTTCGCGTTCGAACTGCACCCGAAACAAATATTGTGCCGGAGCATTCCATCATATATGTTCAGTTGAACATATCATGGACCGTTTATGCCGACCGAGGCCGCCTTCCCTGCTGTTGCTCCGCCCCGCGGGCGCAGGCCAAAGGATATGGCCGGTGGCAGGCAGGAGTTGCTGGCCGCCGCCATCTGCGCATTTTCGCATGACGGATTTGAGCGCGCGGATCTGAGAGGAATCGCATCGGCGGCCGGTGTCAGTCAAAACCTGATCCGCGTGCACTTTGGAAGCAAGACTCAACTCTGGAATGCCTGCCTTGACGCTATAACTAAAAGTGCGTCTGGGATAATATCCGATATATCCAGAATCGCCTCTGACGAAAGCCGATCAGTTTACGACCGTCTTTGTGATGCCATTCCTCGTATAGTCTATTTTTATTCAGACCACCCCTATGTCAGGGATTTTGTCGTTCGGCACGCGGCGGATAGGTCTGAGCGGTCGACACTGGTTACGGAACAACTGATCCATCCTGCCTATGAAAGTTGTCGGACGCTTTACGAGGCCGGAATCGCGCAAGGCATAATCCGGGCGAGTCACCCTGCGCTCTTTTTCGCGTTGCTGAGCGCCGCCGCCAATCAACCCGCCAGCTTTCCTACGGTCCTGCGATCTCTTGCCCCTGAGATTCCCGAGGACGCCGCCCGAATTCTCATCGCGGAAACCATTATCGAAACTTTGCTTCACGGCGAGCCATGCCCTCCACAGCGATAAACAGCAAAGCGGAGTCACTCGACCTTTCTGGAGGCCGCAGAACGCCCGCGGAAAACGCGGTAGGCGGGTTTGGGCCGCGTGTGAGCATGGCAGCTCTGCTGCAGGAGACCGAGCATGTCGATCGATAAGCACCAAACCGACCCCCTCGACGGCATCGCTGAAACGCTCGATCATGCAGCGGCTGCGATGATGGCGCAGGCCACGCATGGCCTGTCTCCGGCAACGCTGGTTCAGGCATGGTCGGACTGGGCGCTCCATCTCGCCATCTCTCCGGGCAAGCAGTTGCAACTGGCTGCCAAGCTGGGTCGCAAATATATGCGACTGGCTGATTATGCAGCCCGGCGTGCCGGCGATCCCGACACGCTTCCCGCAATCGAGCCGCTGCCCCAGGACCGCCGCTTCGACGACCCTGCCTGGCGGGAACAGCCCTATGATCTTCTCGTGCAGGCATTTCTGCTGACC
>NZ_QFOB01000012.1 GCF_003248515.1 Sphingomonas sp. | reverse complement strand
GCCATGGGCATACAAGCTCAAGGCCAGCGTTGCGATGCGTTACGAATATTATCCGGGCACGGCATCGGTTGCGGTTCCGAAACTCGGTCTCATCTACGCACCCAACTCCGATTTCGACATCAAGGCAAGCTGGGGACGATCCTTCAAGGTGCCGATACTGTCCCAGCAGTATATGCCGCATGTTATATATCAGTATCCCGCCACCTGGGTGGGCGCTTCCGGTTATCCGGCGGGCTCGACGGTCTTGATTGATTATGGCGGCAACGTCGATCTCAAGCCCGAGCGAGCCAAGAACTGGTCCGCAACGATCGACATTCATCCATCGTGGCTAAACGGTTTCAAGGCATCAGTCAGCTATTTCGAAGTGGCCTACAAAGACCGTATCGTCCAGCCGGTGTCGGGAGCGCAGCTTTTTAGCGCCCTCTCCAATCCCATATATGCTGGGTTTGTCAGCTACGATCCAACTGCGGAGGAAGTGCAGCAGCTCATCGCTTCCGCGTCTAGATATTATGATTACAGCGGCGGCAGCGGGACCAGTCAGACAATCGCCATCCTGTCCGATCGCTACGTCAACGCCGCTCGCCAAAACATCCATGGTGTGGATCTGTCGGCCGAGTATCGATTTGATTTGAGGGACGCATCATCGCTGACGATCAGCAGCAATGCGTCGTGGCTTTGGTCCCGGCAGGTGATCAATGCGGATATGGGCGAACTCCAGCTCGCCGGGACGATTTTCAACCCGGCGCGTCTGCGAGCGCGCGGAAGTATGATCTGGTCAGATCAGAAATGGACCCTCGGCGCCTACGTAAACCATATCGCGGGTCTCGAAGACAATCGCGCGTCACCTTCTGTTCCGATAGACTCAATGACGACGTTCGATCTTTCTGCTAGGCTCGCATTCCCCAAGGAAAGATCGGTACTTGGCGGGCTGGCATTGCAGCTTAGCGCGCAGAATATTTTCAATCAGCGCCCGCCCTACGCAGCCCCAAGCGGTGGCTACAGCTATTATGTGAACTACGATTCCACCAACTTTTCACCGATCGGCCGGTTCATCAGCTTCACGATCTCGAAGGATTGGTAGGAACAACGAACATGCGCGCTCATTTGAAAGCCGCATATCAGATTCGCACTGCATCCAGTCATGCCGTGCGGATTTGTATTGCTGCCACATTTTTGCTGCTCGCGCCCAGCGTGCGGGCGGAAAGCCTACGATGTTCTCTCCTCGCATCGGCTGCAAAGCGAACTCTGGGTCCGATCAACACCGACGATTTAATACGCATCCGGGATTTCGGTGGCGCCGGGCTTGGGGCTCGATCCGAGCCTTTTGCCCTGTCCCCCGATGGACGCTCTGCCGCACTTCAATTGCGCCAGGCTGATCCGTCCAGCGACACTTACTGCACCGCTATGGTGATCGTACCGATCACTGGTTCAGGAACTCCTAGTGTATTCGATGATGCTGGAGATATCGTCGCTGCGACGTCCAGTCGCTACGGAATCAGCGGACTGCCACTGGGCATTCCCAAACAGGCGATCATAAGATGGAGCCCTGACGGTAGATTTCTGGCCTACACGAAATTCTTTTCCGACCGATCCGAGATCTGGATTCACGATTTCGCCCTTCATGTTTCTAGCCGAAAACTGGTCAGCGATGTCGATATCGAGAGACTGGCATGGTCTGCCGATGGTGCAAGGCTTCTCTATGAGAGCCGCCCCGGCCTCACGGCCGCGAGAAAGGCCATCGCAACTGAGGGATTGAGCGGCTTTCGTTTCGACGAGCGTTTCTGGCCGCTGTCGAGCGACATCCCGATGCCGCCGGCCGATGTTCCGCTTGTCGCACGAGCGGTCAATCCATCAAGCGGGGCACCGGAATCCCTGCAAGAGGCGGATAAAGTCGCGTTGCACCCGGATCCCGATCGGCCTGCTAGCAGCACTGCCCTCGCAAGGCTCGGCAACACGATGGCTTGGAGCGCGCCGTCTGACGACGGACTCTTCTCGCCGATGATGTTGCACGTTCAGGTTGGGCCGAATGAGCTGCCTTGCACCTATGACGCATGCAGCGGAGTCACCAATCTCTGGTGGATAACACATGAGCTGCTCGTCTTTCAAAGGCGAGCCGGCATCGACGGCAGTCTGACCCAGTTTTACGCGTGGAGGCCAAGGCGTGACCGCCCTCGCCTGCTGTTGGCCACGACGGACGCGCTTTTCGGCTGTCGAGAAGGTGGTGAGGGGATCATTTGCGCGCAGGAGACGTCGGTCTCTCCGCGACATCTCGTCGCTGTTTCGGCGCGCAATGGATCAAGGCGCGTCATCTTCGATCCCAACCCGGAATATCCAGCCGCCGAGGCAGGTATCGTTCGTCGGCTTGAATGGGCTAACGCGGCGGGCGTCAAGACCTATGGCGATCTCGTGCTGCCGCGGCAGTATCGAGGCGATCGCCGCCTCCCGTTAGTAATCGTTCAGTATGAGTCGCGCGGCTTTCTCCGCGGCGGCACCGGCGACGAATATCCGATCCAGGCGCTGGCGGCGCACGGGTTCGCCGTCTTGAGCTTCAATCGCACGCCTTGGCTGCCTGAAGTCGATCATCCAGTCGGCGAGGACGAATATCTTCGACTAAGCATGGAGGATTTCGCCGACAGACGGAATATCCTCTCGTCCCTAACGTCTATCATCGGACAGTTGGATCGTGACGGCGTGATCGATCCTGCGCGTGTCGCGATCACCGGGCAGAGCGACGGTGCCGTGACAGCGACCTTTGCGCTGACCAACACAAGGCTCTTCGCAGCCGCGATCCTGAGCACCTGCTGTGAGGACGCGGCCATGCTGCAACAATCCGCGGAGGGCTACGAGGATTTCTATGTCCGCATGGGCTATCCGGCGAACCGTGAGGCCGGTAGGGAGTTCTGGCGGATCGGCTCGCTCGCGGAGGCGGATGGAACAAAGCCCGTCCCCCTTTTGATACAGGCGTCGTCCAGTGAATTTCGCATGGGCCTTGCAACCTATCGCGAACTCATGCGCCGCGGATGGCCGATCGATATGTACGTCTATCCCGACGAAGGTCATGTGAAGCTCCACCCCGCGCATCGATCGGCCGTTTATCGCAGAAGCCTGCAATGGCTAGATTTCTGGTTTAATGACCGAAAATCTGCAAACCCAGTCGACTCACCGCAATATGAGCGTTGGGAAGCGCTTCGGCACTCTGTTCGCGTTCCGGGAAACTGAAGGTGATTAAGCCCGATCGCAAACTTGGCAGAACGTGGCGCTCTCTGGCGAAGTAACGGCACTGTCGGGATCACGGTGATGGGCCGAGTCTCGGGGCAAGGCCCGCCGTGATTCTCACCGTGCGGGTGGAGAGCCCGCATGACGCCCACCAAGCTGCTGATCGGCCAGATCGCCATTGTGTTCGCCATCGTGATCGGTGGCATCTGGTTCGCGACGCAATGGGCCGCGGCGCATCTTGCCTATCAGCCTGAACTGGGGCCGCCCTGGTTCCTCGTCGGCGATATCCCGGTCTACCGCCCATGGGCGATTTTCCTGTGGTGGTATCACTACGACGCCTACGCGCCGCAAATCTTCGACCGGGCCGGCGAGTTTGCGGCCGCCAGCGGTTTCGTGGGATGCGGCGCTGCCATCGCCGGATCGCTGTGGCGGGCGCGGCAGCGCACGAACATCACCACCTATGGATCGGCACGCTGGGCGACCGCGACTGATATCCGCAAAGCCGGACTGGCGATTGAAGCCGGCATCTTTCTTGGGCGGTCGCACGACCATTATCTGCGTCATGACGGCCCGGAGCATGTCATGGTGTTCGCACCGACCCGTTCGGGCAAGGGCGTCGGACTCGTCGTTCCGACCCTGCTGAGCTGGACCGGCTCCGCGGTCATTCATGATATCAAGGGCGAGAACTGGCAGCTCACCGCCGGCTGGCGGGCGCATTTCTCCCATGCCCTCCTGTTCAACCCGACCGATGCTCGCTCGGCGCGCTACAATCCGCTGCTGGAGGTCCGTCGCGGCGCCAATGAGGTGCGCGACGTTCAGAATATCGCCGATGTTTTGGTCGACCCCGAAGGGGCGCTCGAGCGTCGTAACCACTGGGAGAAAACCTCTCATTCCCTGCTCGTCGGTGCGATCCTCCATGTCCTCTATTCCGAGGAAGAGAAGACGCTCGCCCGCGTCGCGACCTTCCTGTCCGATCCGCAGCGCCCGTTCACCGCCACGCTCAAGCGGATGATGACCACCAATCATCTGGGTAGCGAGGAAGCGCCGGTCGTCCACCCCGTGATCGCGTCAGCCGCGCGCGAAGTGTTGAACAAAAGCGAGAATGAACGCTCAGGCGTGCTGTCGACCGCCATGTCGTTCCTCGGCCTTTACCGCGATCCCACCGTGGCCGAAGTCACCTCGCGTTGCGACTGGCGGATCGCCGATCTGGTCGACGGCAAGCAGCCGGTCTCACTCTATCTGGTCATCCCGCCGTCCGACATCAGCCGGACCAAGCCGCTGGTACGCCTGATCCTCAACCAGATCGGCCGCCGGCTGACCGAGCATCTGCACGCAACCGGCGATACCCGGCGCCACAAGCTGCTGATGATGCTCGACGAGTTTCCGGCGCTGGGACGGCTCGATTTCTTCGAGACCAGCCTTGCCTTCATGGCCGGCTACGGCGTGCGCGCCTTCCTGATCGCTCAGAGCCTCAACCAGATCGAGAAAGCCTATGGCGAGCACAACAGCATTCTCGACAATTGTCATGTCCGCGTGGCTTTCGCGACCAATGACGAACGCACCGCCAAGCGCCTGTCCGATACGCTCGGCACGGCGACCGAGCAGCGGGCGATGCGCAACTATGCCGGCCACCGGCTCGCGCCTTGGCTCGCCCATGTCATGGTCAGCCGTCAGGAGACCGCGCGCCAACTCCTGACGCCGGGCGAAGTGATGCAGCTTCCAGCCGACGACGAACTCGTGCTGGTATCGGGCACGCCGCCCATTCGCGCGAAAAAGCTGCGCTATTACGAGGATCGCAATTTCCGGGGGCGCGTGATTCCGCCGCCCGTACTTGCTGACGGCGACTACACCGATCATCCGATACCCCGCGCCGATGACTGGGGCGCCCTGTCCCGTACGCCTGACATGCGTCTGGCGGCGGCTATCTCTCCCGAAGGTGAAAGCGAAGACGGCGGCTTGCAGCAGGAGCGCCATCCCGGGCTCCCCGAAGAACAGCCGAGCCATGCCGATGAGATGACGCCGGTCGATCCGCTCGGCCTCGGCGAGGAGGATGCCGATGCATCCGCCGATGCGCGAATGATGGACCAGGCGCGTGCCGCCGGCATCGCGCGGACCACCTTCGGCATCGACGCAGGTGCGAGCCGCGCCGACGACATGCTGCCGGGCTTCTGACATGGCTCGCATCCGCCACCAGTTCATGCTCAACGAACCGTTGAGCGCCCGGCTCGATGCGCTGGCCGCAAGGCCCGGCGCGTCCAAGTCCGCGATTCTCGCCGATGCGGTCGAAGCGTGGCTCAACCGTCGCGGCTCCAACGAGCTGGATGACCGTTTCGGGCAAAGGCTGGACCGGCTGACCGGGGCGCTGGCGCGGATCGAGCGCAACACGCATGTCCTCATCGAGACGCTGGCGCTGTTTGTCCGCTACGAACTGGCGATCCACGCGCCGCTGGCCGAGACCGACCATGCCGGCCGCGCCATCGCCCGCGAGCGCTTCGCCGCCTTCATCACGCAGGTCAGCCGCCAGCTCGCAAGCGGTCGACGCACGCTTGGCGGCGATGACGATGGGGATCGCCTGTGAGCGCCGACCCCTCTGTCGAGCGCCGTCGTCGCATGCTGATCACGGCGCTCGGAGCTGATATCGCCTCCGCCCTGCGCGACAGCCAAGTCGTCGAGATCATGGTCAACCCTGACGGCGCGCTGCGCATCGACAGATTGGGCGAAGGTCGCGTCGATACCGATGTCCGCATCGATGCCGATCAGGTCGAGCGCATCATCCGTCTGGTCGCTGCCCATGCCCGCGGCGAGGTTCATGCCGACCGGCCCATCGTCTCGGCCGAACTGCCGCCCCATGGCGACGGGGCTGGCGAACGGTTCGAGGGGCTGTTGCCGCCGGTTGCGTTCGCGCCCTGCTTCTCGATCCGCAAGCCCGCGTCGCGCATCCACAGGCTGCTCGACTATGTGGCGGACGGGATCATGTCTGCCGAGGCCGCGCGCCTGCTGTCCCGCGCCGTTGTTGACCGCCGAAACATCCTCGTGGTCGGCGGCACGTCGTCGGGCAAGACCACGCTCGCCAACGCACTGCTCGCCGAGATGGCGCACCTCGACGAGCGCGTGATCCTGATCGAGGACACACGCGAGCTGCAATGCGCCGCGCCCGATGTGGTGGCGCTGCGCACGCGTGCCGGCAGCGTGACCATGGCCGATCTGGTCCGCTCGACGCTGCGCCTGCGCCCTGATCGCATCATCGTCGGCGAGGTGCGCGGTCCCGAAGCGCTCGACATGCTCAAGGCCTGGAACACCGGCCATCCCGGCGGCATCGCCACCGTCCACGCCAACAGCGCAGTGTCCGCGCTCTATCGGATCGAGCAGCTCGTACAGGAAGCGGTGGTCACTGTGCCGCGCCGGCTGATCGCCGAGGCGATCGACATGATCGTGTTCATCGCCGGGCGCGGCCTTGCCCGCCGGATCGAGACGATCGCCCGCGTCGCCGGGCTCGATCCCGATGGCGCCTACGCCCTCATCGACATCACCCCAGCCTTCCAACCCCAAGGAGAAGACCCATGCGTGCATCTGCCCTGAAGATTCCCGATCGCCGTTCCACCTTCCTCATCGGCGCGGCGATTGGGCTCACCCTGTCCATCACCAGCAGCGCCTTTGCGTCCGGCACCGGCATGCCGTGGGAAGAACCGCTCCAGCAGATCCTGGAATCGGTGCAGGGTCCGGTCGCCAAGATCGTCGCGGTGATCATCATCATCGTCACCGGCCTGACGCTGGCGTTCGGAGAGACGGCGGGCGGGTTCCGGCGGCTGATCCAGATCGTGTTCGGCCTGTCGATCGCGTTCGCGGCCAGTTCGTTCTTCCTCAGCTTCTTCAGCTTCGGCGGTGGAGCGCTGATCGCGTGAGCACCGCCGCACCAGCCTCGCCGCATATCGCCGGCGCCCACATCGAAGGATTCGAGGCGCCGGTCCACGGCGCGCTCGGATCGCCGATCCTGCTCGGCGGCGCGCCGCGGACGATCGCCATCGTCAACGGCACGCTCGCCGCCGCGATCGGCCTAGGTCTCCAGCAATGGGTGGCGGGGCTGGTGCTCTGGGCGGCCGGACACAGCCTCGCCGTGTTCGCCGCCCGCCGCGACCCCGACTTCGCGCCCGTCCTCATTCGCCATCTTCGCCAGCGGAGCCATCTGTCATGCTGAACCTGCGAGAATATCGCCCCCGCGCCGACCGCCTTGCCGATCATTTGCCCTGGGCGGCGCTGGTCGCCGATGGGGTGATCTTGAACAAGGACGGCAGCTTCCAGAGGACGCTGGCGTTCCGCGGTCCCGATCTGGAGAGCGCGACCGAGGCCGAGTTGGTCTCCGCCTGCGCGCGAGCGAACAATGTCCTCAAGCGCTTCGGCACCGGCTGGGCCTTGTTCTTCGAGGCCGAGCGCCGCGAGGCGCTCGGCTATCCCGACAGCGTATTCCGCGATCCCGCCTCCTGGCTGGTCGACGAAGAACGCCGCGCCGGGTTCGAGGCCGAGGGCCAGCATTATGAAAGCCTTTATTATCTGACCCTGGTCTGGCTGCCGCCCGCCGACGGCGCCGACAGCGCCGGCCGCTCGCTGGTCGAACGGCCGGACAGCGAGAAGGGCCGCGACTGGCGCGGCGCGCTGGCGTCGTTCATCGCGGAGACCATTCGCGCACTCGACTTGTTCGGCGCGTTCATGCCCGAGATGCGGGCGCTCTCGTCGGCCGAGACGCTGACCTATCTCCACGGCACCATATCGCAGCGCCGCCATGCCGTCGCGGTGCCCGATATGCCGATGTATCTCGACGGGCTGCTCGCCGACACTCCGCTGACCGGCGGACTGGAGCCGATGTTGGGTGACCGGCACATCCGCACGCTCACCGTCACCGGCTTTCCGACCATGAGCCGGCCCGGCATCCTCGACGCGCTCAACGAAGCGGATTTTCCGTATCGCTGGGTCACCCGCTTCATCAGCCTCGACAAGGCCGATGCGACCAAGGTGCTGACGAAGCTGCGCCGCCAATGGTTCAACAAGAGGAAGTCGATCACCGCGCTGTTGCGCGAAGTGATGTACAATAGCCCCGCGCAATTGCTGGATTTGGACGCCGACAACAAGGTCGCCGATGCCGATATGGCGTTGCAGGCGCTGGGCGGCGATCATGTCGCGTTCGGCTATCTGACCGCGACGATCACGGTATCGGATAGCGATCGCGCCCGCGTCGAGGACAGGGTCCGCGCGGTGGAGCGCATCGTCAACGGCCTCGGCTTCACCACGATCCGCGAAGGTGTGAACGCGGTCGAGGCCTGGCTGTCGTCGCTGCCCGGCCAGACCTATGCCAATGTCCGCCAGCCGATCGTCCATACGCTGAACCTCGCGCATCTGATGCCGCTGTCATCGGTCTGGGCGGGTCCGGCGGGCAATATCCACCTTGATGGTCCGCCGTTGCTGGTCGCGCAGACCACCGGCTCGACCCCGTTCCGGCTCTCCACTCATGTCGGCGATGTCGGCCATATGATGGTGGTGGGGCCGACCGGCGCGGGCAAGTCGGTGCTGCTCTCGCTGATCGCCATGCAGTATCGCCGTTATCCGGGATCGCGCATCGTCATCTTCGACATGGGCTTCTCCGCGCGTGCGTCCGTGCTGGCGATGGGCGGCAGCCATCATAGTCTGGGACCGCAGCCCGAACATGGCGATGGCAGTGGGCTCGCCTTCCAGCCCTTGCGCTATATCGACGACGAAGCCGAGCGGAGTTGGGCGGCCGACTGGATCGGCGCGCTGCTTGCCCATGAGAAGGTCGCGCTGACCCCGGACATTAAGGACCGCATCTGGTCGGCGCTCTGCAATCTGGCTACCACCCCGCGCGAGGAGCGGACTCTGACGGGCCTGAGCCTGCTGCTCCAGTCCAATGCGTTGCGCGCCGCGCTTGCCCCCTACACGCTGGAGGGCGCCTATGGCGGGCTGCTCGACGCGGCAGACGAGCATCTCGCCTTCGCCGATGTGCAATGTTTCGAGACCGAAGCGCTGATGCTGCGCAAGGGCGTGGTCGCGCCCGTGCTCACCTATCTGTTCCACCGCATCGAGCAACGGTTCGACGGGCGGCCGACCCTGCTGATCCTCGACGAGGCCTGGAGCCTGTTCGACGATCCGCTGTTCGCCGCGCGTATCCGCGAATGGCTCAAGACGCTGCGCAAGAAGAATGTCGCGGTCTTGTTCGCGACTCAGTCACTGGCGGACATCACCGAGAGCAGTATCGCGCCCGCGATCATCGAAAGCTGCCCGCAACGCATATTGCTGCCCAATGATCGTGCGATCGAGCCGCAGAGCCGTCAGGCCTATGAACGGTTCGGCCTCAACGAACGGCAGATCGAACTGATCGCCCGCGCGACGCCGAAGCGGCATTATTATCTGCAATCGGCGCGCGGCAACCGGCTGTTCGAACTGGGCCTCGGTCCGATCGCCCTAGCGCTGTGCGGCGCCTCCTCGCCCGTGATCCAGGAACGGATCGACCGTCTGCTGGGCCAGTTCGGGCCGAACGCATTCGCGGCCCGCTTCCTAGCCCGCGCCGGCCCCGATTGGGCCGCCGACCTCATCGCCGATTTTCCCGCTCCCCAAGCCCCCGAAGAAGGAGTCCTATAGTGGGTATCTTCTCACGCAAATATCTCATCGCATCCGCGCTCGCTGTTGGCGCCGGCGGCGCGCTCATGATGGCGGTCGGCACCAGCACGCCGGCACAGGCGCAATGGACCGTGTTCGATCCGTCAAACTACAGCCAGAATCTCCTGACCGCCGCCCGGACGCTCCAGCAGATCAACAATCAGATCAAGTCGCTCCAGAACGAGGCGCAGGGCCTAATCAATCAGGCGAAGAACCTGACGAGCATCAGCTTCCCCGAATTGCAAGCGCTCCAGCAGACCATCAGCCAAATCGACCAACTGATGGGCCAGGCGCAGGGTATCCAGTTCAAGGTCGCCAATCTCGACCAGCAGTTCCGCCAGCTCTTCCCCGACAGCTTCGGCCAGGCACTGACGATGAACCAGCAGGTCCAGAACGCCCGTGTGCGGATGGACACGGCGAAGGCCTCATTCCAGCAGGCAATGACCGTGCAGGCGCAGGTGGTCGAGACCGTGCAGGCCGATACGCAAGCGCTGTCGGGCATCGTCGCCCGCAGCCAGGGTGCCGAAGGATCGCTTCAGGCGCAACAGGCGACCAACCAGCTTCTCGCGCTCGCCGCCAAGCAGCAATTCCAGATCCAGAACCTGATGGCTGCGCAATATCGCGCCGAAGCGATCGAGCAGGCGCGCCGCGCGCAGTCGCAGGCTGACGGTCAGGCGGCAACCAAGAAGTTCCTCGGCTCCGGCAGCGCCTATTCCCCCCAATAGGCAGCGCCGGATCGGACGGCGGCGGCTTCGCCTCACCGTCGCCGTCGCCGCGGGGTGCGTCCAGCTCCCCGGCGCACCCCGCGGCATTCCCTCTTCATCACAGAAAGCCGATCGCCCGTGACGGACCTCAACATCATCGACCAGTTCATGGCGGCGTTCATCGCCTATATCGACAGCGGGTTCGGCCTGCTCGGCGGCGACGTGTCGTTCCTGTCGCGCACGCTGATCGCGATCGACGTGACGCTGGCCGCTTTGTTCTGGGCGCTGGGCGGCGAAGACAATGTTCTCGGACGCCTGATCCGGAAAGTCCTCTATATCGGCGCGTTCGCATTCATCCTGAACAGCTTCTCGACGCTCGCCGACATCATCTTCCGCTCCTTCGCGCAGGCGGGTCTGACCGCAGGCGGCGGAACGCTGTCGGCGGACGATCTGCTCAAACCCGGCCGTCTGGCAGGGACCGGCTTCTCGGCGGCCTGGCCACTGGTCGAGCAGGTCTCGCAGCTCACCACCTTCACCGGCTTCTTCGACAATTTCCTGACCATCATCGTGCTGCTGGTCGCCTGGGTGATCGTCATCCTCGCCTTCTTCATCCTGTCAGTGCAGATGTTCGTCACCATCCTCGAGTTCAAGCTGACCAGCCTGGCCGGCTTCATCCTCGTGCCGTTCGCCTTCTGGAACCGCTCGAGCTTCCTCGCCGAGCGCGTGCTGGGCAATGTGGTCTCGTCCGGCATCAAGGTCATGGTGCTCGCGGTCATCGTCGGCATCGGCTCGAACTATTTCACGCAGTTCACCACCGCCCTGCAGGGCCAGGAACCCGACATCGGTCAGGCGATGAGCCTGGTGCTCGCCAGTCTCGCGCTGTTCGGCCTTGGCATCTTCGGGCCCGGCATCGCCTCCGGCCTCGTCGCCGGTGCGCCGCAACTCGGCGCGGGATCGGCGGTAGCGACGACTGCGCTCGCCGCTGGCGGTTTTGCGCTTGCGGGTAGTGCGGGTGCCGCAGCCGCACGGGGCATCGGCGGGGCCGGTCTCAGTGCCGTTCGCGCCGGCACGGCGATGGGATCGGCCGCGTCTACTGCCTATAAGCTTGGGCAAGAAGCTTCCGGTTCCGCTTCGGTCGGCGCCGGCCTTGGCGGCATCGCCACCGCCGCCAAAGGCGCTGCCAGCCAGAAGGTCGGCAATGCGTTCGGCCTGCGCGCAGCCGCCGAGCGTGGCCGGCAGGCGGCATGGGATGCGGGTAATACCGGCCTGGCATCCGCCACCAAGGCATCCGGCGCCGGCACAGACGCCATGCCGGGCTGGGCGCGCCAACTCCAGTCGACGCAAGCCGCCCGTCATCACCGCCAGATGGCCATCCACGCGCTCCAGTCGGGCGATCGTGGTGGTCACGGCGCCGCTCCTGACATCAAGGAAAGGGACTGATCCCATGATCTTCAAGCGTGCCGTCCAGCGTTATGGACGAACTCCCGAACCCGAAACGCCCTTCCAACGCGCCGGGCAACTCTGGGACGAGCGGATCGGCTCGGCCCGCTTGCAGGCCCGCAACTGGCGGCTGATGGCGTTCGGCTGTCTCGGACTTACGACCATATTATCTGGTGGGTTGCTCTGGCAGTCGATGCAGAGCCGGGTCGTGCCCTACGTCGTGACGGTCGACCGGCTTGGCGAGGCACGCGCGGTAAGTCCGGCGGACAAGAGCTACCAGCCGACCGATCCGCAGATCGCCTGGTTCCTCAGCCGTTTCATCAACGACGTGCGCGGACGCTCGCTGGATCCGGTGCTGATGCGTGCAAACTGGCTCGCCGCTTATGACTTCACGACGAAGCGCGGCGCGGTGTTCCTCGGTGCCTATGCGCGGGCCAGTGACCCGTTCGCGCAGGTCGGGGAGCGCACCGTCTCGGTGCAGGTCACCAGCGTTGTCCGCGCGTCCGACCGCTCGTTCCAGGTAAAGTGGATCGAGACCGCCTATGAGCACGGTAGCCCCGCAGGCACCGCGCACTGGACCGCGATCGTGACGGTCGAGATCCATGCGCCGAAAAATGCCGACACGCTACGGAAGAACCCTCTCGGCCTCTATGTCGATGCGATCGACTGGAGCCGCGAGCTGGAAGCGGCATCGCCAGCACCCAAGCCGGCTGCGATACCTGCACCCGCCACAACCATCCCGTCGGGATCGCCGCTCGACCCGACCCTTGCCCAGCCAGCCCAGCCCTAATCGGAGATCCGCTCATGAAACATGTCGTCCTCGTGGCGACGGCGCTCGCCGGCGTCGCGCCCGTCTTCGCGCAGACCGTACCGGTCCCGCCGCAGCCCGCGACCGCCATGCCGGTTGCGATGCCGACGCCATCCCCGACACCCATGGCATCTCCTTCTCCCGTTCCGGCAGCTCCACCGGTCACGCATCATCGCAAGGTGCCGCCGTCGCCGGCCGAACTGCGCGTCCGAGCCGCCAATCGCGCCGCGACACAGGAACCCGCGAGCATCGGGTTCATCAACGCGGTGCAGGTCTATCCCTATAGCGAAGGCGCGATCTACCGCGTCTATGCCGCGCCCGGACAGGTGACCGACATCGCGTTGCAGCCCGGCGAGGTGCTGGGCGATGTCGCCGCCGGCGATACCGTGCGCTGGGTGATCGGTGATACGACCAGCGGCAGCGGCGACACAAAGCGGACCCATATCTTGGCGAAGCCCTTCGCCGCGGGGCTCTCGACCAACATCGTCATCACGACTGACCGGCGCAGCTATCACCTCGCGCTGATCAGTACCGGCCGTACTGCGATGGCTGCCTTGTCCTGGACCTATCCCCAGGATGAACTGATCGCATTGCGTCGTGCGACAGAACAGGCGCAGGCCGTCGCGCCGGTCTCGACCGGACTGACGCTCGACCAGTTGCATTTCAATTATGTGGTATCGGGCGACGACGCACCGTGGCGGCCGCTACGGGCGTTCGATGACGGGCGGCAGACGTTCATCGAATTTCCGGCGAGCATCACGGTGGGTGAGGCGCCGCCCTTGTTCCTCGTCGATGCGAAGGGCGAGGCGAGCCTCGTCAATTATCGTGTCCAAGGTCGCTTCTATGTGGTCGACCGGTTGTTCGATGTCGCCGAGCTGCGGCTTGGACTCAAGAAGCAACAGGTCGTGCGCATCGCCCGCACTGATGAAGCTGCCCAGCGCCGGAGGAAATCATGAGCGACACCATGGTTGCGCCAACCCCGGCGCCCAAGGTCGATCCCGAGACGCTGGTGCTGCGCGCCCGGCCGCCGCGTGCGATCCGGTTCCGGCGCGGCGTCATCATCGCCATCGCGGCGATCGGGTCGGTCAGCCTGATCGCGGTGACATGGATGGCATTGAGCCCGCGCCTATTCCATCGCGTCGCAGCGCCCGAGGAGCTGTCGCAGCCCGATACGCGCCCACCGGCCGACACATTGAACGGAGCGCCCGCCAGCTATGGCGATGTGCCGAAGCTGGGGCCGCCATTGCCCGGCGATCTCGGCAAGCCGATCCTCGATCATCAGCGGGCACTGGCGGCGGGGATCGGCCCCGCCGATCAGCAGATGCAGCAGGCCGAAGCCGCAGAGCGCACGCAGCAGCTTGCCGAGTTGAAGGCGGCACGGGAATCGGGTTTGCTGGTGCAGAACCGTCAGGGCGGGACGTCCGGTAGCACCGTGGCCGTCGTGCCCAGCGCGGCAGTGCCATCAGCACCGGACGCGGAAACCGGTAAGGTCGCGCTCGATGCCGCCAATGATCCCAACGCGCAGGGGCGTAAGGCGGCGTTCGTAGCGGGTCTCGACCCGCGCGGCGACGTCAATCCGCATGCGCTGACCCCGGCGCCATCGCCATATACCCTGTCAGCCGGCAGCGTGATTGCGGCGAGCCTCATCACCGGGCTGCGTTCCGACCTGCCCGGACTGGTCACCGCGCAGATCACCGAGAATGTCCATGATAGCGCCACCGGCCGACTGCTGCTGGTGCCGCAAGGATCGCGGCTGATCGGCAGCTATGACAGTGTGGTGGCATTCGGGCAGAAGCGCGCGCTGATCGTCTGGCAGCGGATCATGCTGCCCAACGGGAGTTCGCTGCGCATCGACAATGTGCCGGCGACCGATCCGTCCGGCTATGCCGGTTTGCAGGACAAGGTCGATTTCCACACCTGGCAGCTTTTGAAGGGCATCGCCTTGTCGACGCTGCTCGGGGTCGGATCGGAACTCGCGCTGTCCGGCCAGAGCGATCTCGTGCAGGCGATCCGCCTCTCGACGCAGGATACCGTTTCACGCGCCGGCGACCAGATCACCGGGCGCAATCTCAACATCCAGCCGACGATCACCATCCGCCCCGGCGCGCCCGTGCGGCTGGTGGTCCATAAGGATCTGGTATTCGCTCCGGCGGGAGGGCGCTGACATGACAGACCTCAAACTCGGCAAACTTCCTGATCGCACGCCGGTCAAACTCGCTGTTCTGCTCCCGCCCGACCTGCATCAGGCGCTTCAGGCCTATGCGGTCGCCTATGAGCAGGCCTACGGCGTCGCCGAGCCGTTGGCCGAACTCATTCCCGCCATGCTTACGGCTTTTCTCGACAGCGATCGGGGTTTTGCACGCAGCAAATCGAAGGCTTGAGAAATGGCACATAATAGCGAAGGCCAATCCAACGCCGTTTACATCGAGCCTCTCACGGTTCGCATATCGACCGCCGTTCAACTGACAGGCCTCAGCCGATCGCGACTCTACGAACTTATCCAGTCGGGCGACCTGGAGACGGTCAAGGTCGGCCGCTCCACGCTTATTCCCTACAAAAGCCTCAAAGCACTGACCGAAGGTTAGCGTTTGCACTGCCGATATGTGAGCAAAACGATCAATGTCGCTCACATATATGAGCAAGTTTCTGAGATGTGCTCATGAATATATGAGCAGGAATAGCTCGATGTGGGGAGGCCTTCCCATAGACGCTAACGTGTCGGTCATGCCCCCTTATCCCTGTTCTGTCCGAATTGCGGGCGAAGAATTTTTGCACCGTCGCGGAGCTCATCGAGATGATCCGACCAGTGCTGCATCATGCGGACGCGCTCGTCCCAATATTCGCCGCGCGTGTAGGCGCGGCGCACCATCGACGTGTCGAGGTGGGCAAGCTGTTTCTCGATCGCGTCTGGATTCCAGATGCCCATCTCGTTGAGCAGGGTCGCCGCCATCGCACGGAACCCATGAGCGGTCATCTCATCCTGAGCATACCCCAGGCGCCTCAGCGCCGCATTGATGGTATTCTCCGACATGCATTGGCGGGGCGATCGGAACGACGGGAAGAGGAAGCGTCCGTCGCCGGTAAACGGACGCAATTCCTCCAGCATCGCGAGCACCTGAGGCGAAAGCGGTACGCGATGGGGGCGACGCATCTTCATCTTCTCGGCCGGCAGTGACCAGATTGCCTTGTCGACATCGATTTCCGACCATTCGGCCTGGCGCAGCTCGCCGGGTCGCACGAACAGATGAGGCGACAGCCGCAGCGCGATCGCCGTGATTCCGTGTCCGGTATATCCCTGGATCGCGCGCATGAGCGCGCCCACCTCCTTGGGCGTCGTGATTGCCGCGAGATGCTTGACCTTCGGGGTGATGAGGGCGCCGCGCAGGTCGGCGGCAACATCCCGGTCGGTTCGCGCTGTGGCGATTCCATAGCGGAATACCCGGCTCAATACGCTGCGCATCCGCCGCGCGCTTTCATAACGGCCGGTCGCCTCGACCTTGCGCAGCACCGCCAGGACCTCCTGCGGCGAGATGTCCGAGATCGGAAGACTGCCGATCATCGGATAGGCCATCCCGAGCAGCCACCGGATTTTGTCGAGCGTGATTGCGGCACGTTCCTCCCGCTCGCACTTGGCGACCCATTCCTCCGCCACATCCTTGAAGGTGTTTGCAGCGGCGATCTTCGCGGAGACGCGGGCGCGTTTCTTTTCGAGGGCCGGGTCGAGACCGGCCACGATCTGCTTGCGTGCTTCGTCCCGGCGCACACGGGCCTCAGCCAAGCTCACGTCGGGCCAGGGGCCGATGTGAAAGGTCTTCTGTCGACCGAGATAGCGATAGCTCAACCGCCACAGTTTCGAGCCGTTGGGCTTGACGGTCAGGAACAGGCCTTGGGAATCGGCGAGGTTGAAGGGCTTCGCCGAGGGCTTGGCGGAAGCGATCTGGATGTAAGTCAGCATCATGTTGGTCCCAGCTTTGCCGGGTCGATCCAGCACCAACAAAAACACCAACAAATGTGTTGGTCTCGTGTCGGATTGGGCTGGATCGCCCCGGACGGTTGCCGGTGATTCTCACCCGAATGGTGCCCAGAAGAGGACTCGAACCTCCACGACCTTGCGATCGCCAGCACCTGAAGCTGGTGCGTCTACCAATTCCGCCATCTGGGCACGGGGTAGGCGCGGGCCTTTAGGTGGCGGGGCACGGGCTTGTCAACCGGCTGGCGCTTGATTGCTTGCATGGTGCCGAACGGGCGGGCAATGGAGGCTTTCTTCGCGGTGCACAAAATGCCCGCACGAACCGGGAAGGAACGATGGTGGCTTTGGTAACGCTGTTCGGCGGTGGCGGCTTTCTCGGTCGTTATGTCGCGCAGGAGCTGATGGCGGCGGGCGCGCGCGTCCGCATCGCGGAGCGGGATCCTTCCGATGCCTTTTATCTGAAGCCGCTCGCCGGCCTCGGCCAGGCGCAGTTCGTGGCGGCGAGCATCACGCATGCCGAATCGGTGCGGCGCGCGGTGGAAGGCGCGGATGCGGTGATCAACCTCGTCGGCGTGCTTTCGGGCGATTTCGAGAAGCTGCATGTCGAGGGTGCGCGCAACGCGGCGGCGGCGGCAAAGGCGGCGGGCGCCAAAGCCTTCGTTCAGATTTCCGCGATCGGCGCCGATGCGGGCGCGGCATCAGCCTATGCGCGCACCAAGGCGCAGGGCGAAGCAGCAGTGGCACAGGCCTTCCCAGGCGCGACGATCATCCGTCCCTCGATCCTCTTTGGCGCCGAGGATGATTTCGTGAACAAGTTCGCGGCGATGGCGGCACGCCTGCCGGTGCTGCCGGTGATCCGCGGCGCGGCACGTTTCCAGCCCGCCTGGGTCGCCGATGTGGCGCAGGCCGTGGCGAAGGCCGCGCTCCATTCCGAAGCCTATGCCGGCCAGACCTACGAACTGGGCGGCCCGCGCGCGATCAGCATGGCGGAGCTTAACGCATGGGCCGCCGGCGCCGTTGGCGCCAAGCCCTCCTTCCTGCCCGTGCCGGACGGGATTGCCAGTATCCTCGCGCGACTGCCGGGTTCGCCGATCACCGCCGATCAATGGGCGATGCTGCAGACCGACAATCTCGTTTCGGCAGGCGCCCCCGGCTTCGCCGCATTCGATATCGATCCCAAGCCGATCGAGGTGGTCGCGCCTTCGTGGCTGGTCCGGTATCGGCGCCAGGGCCGCTTCAGCCTGAACGCCCCGGCCTGAGCCACACCCTCTCCTCCCGCCGGAGTGCGCGATGAGCGTGACAGAACCGATCCTCCTCGGCATCGTCGAGGGGCTCACCGAATTCCTGCCCGTTTCCTCCACCGGCCATCTGATCCTTGCCAGTGCCCTGCTGGGCTATGACGAGGAGAAGTGGGCGCTGTTCAACGTCGTGATCCAGCTGGGCGCGATCCTCGCCGTGATCGTGCTCTACTGGCGCACCTTCTGGGCGGTCGCGATGGGCCTGATCCGGCGCGATCCGGTTTCGTGGCGCTTCCTGCGCAACCTGCTCCTCGCTTTCCTGCCCGCCGCGGTCGTGGGCCTCGCGCTGCACAAGCAGATCGAGGCGCTGCTCGGCCGACCGGATGTGGTGTGCGTGGCGCTGGTGCTCGGCGGAATCGCGATCCTCGTGATCGAAAGGCTGGCGAAAAAGCAGGATCTGGTGGGCGTCGCCGATCTGCCCGTGCGCACCAGCCTGGGCATCGGCGTGATCCAGTGTATCGCGATGATCCCCGGCGTCAGCCGATCGGGCGCGACGATCCTCGGCGCGCTCTCCCTGGGCGTGGAACGCCGGACGGCCGCCGAATTCAGCTTCTTTCTCGCCATCCCGACGATGCTTGGCGCCTCGACGCTGGAGCTTGCGAAGAACAGCCACGCGATCGGCGCGCCGGGACAGGTCGGCTTCGGCACGATCGCCATCGGCTTTCTGGTCGCCTTCATCGTGGCACTGGCCGTGATCCGGGGCTTCGTCACCTTCGTGTCGCGGCATGGCTTCGGCCCCTTCGCCTGGTATCGAATCGCGGCTGGCGTGATCGGGCTTCTCTGGCTAAAAGGCATATTATAACCGGATCGGACCCAGTTTTTCCGACATAACCGTCCCATTGGCGAAAAAAGCATCAGGACGGCCCCATAATAGGTAAACATTGCTTACCTAACCATTTGACTCATTGTTGCTGCTTCCTCATGGCCATCGCCACGAGGGAGCGACATTCATGGCCATGCTGCAATTTCCCAAGGTCGGGCAGGTTTATCCGGACAAAAGGTCCGCCGAGGAACGCGCCCGCGATTTCGGCGAGATTTCCCGCGTCTATGAACTTGCGGGCGCGGAGGAACAGTCCTCGCGCTGCTCGCAATGCGGCGTGCCTTATTGCTCCACGCACTGCCCGCTCCACAATCATATCCCGGATTGGTTGCGCCTGACATCCGAAGGCCGGCTGCGCGAAGCCTACGAACTTTCCAACGCCACCTCCACCATGCCTGAGATCTGCGGCCGCATCTGTCCGCAGGATCGGCTGTGCGAAGGCAATTGCGTCATCGAATTTTCCGGCCACGGATCGGTCACGATCGGATCGGTGGAAAAATACATCACCGATACGGCGTGGGAGAATGGCTGGGTTGAGCCGCTCGTGCCGGGGCCGGCGCGGGGCCAGTCGATCGGCATCATCGGTGCGGGGCCGGCAGGCCTGACCGTGGCGGATCTGATGCGATCGCGCGGCTATGAGGTGCATGTCTATGATCGCCACGATCGCGCGGGCGGCCTGCTGACCTACGGCATCCCCGGCTTCAAGCTGGAGAAGCCGATCGTGATGCGCCGGGTCGATCGCCTCGCGGCGGGCGGCGTGGTGTTCCACCAGAGCTTCGAGGTGGGCCGCGATGCGACGCTCGAGGATCTGCGCCGCAAGCATGATGCGGTGGTGATCGCCACCGGCGTATACAAGGCGCGCGCGATCAGGGCGCCCGGCGTCGGCGCCGAAGGCGTCGTGGAGGCGCTCGACTATCTCACCGCATCGAACCGGAAGGGCTTCGGCGATGACGTGCCCGCCTTCGACGGCGGCGCGCTGAATGCCGCCGGCAAGAATGTCGTCGTGGTCGGTGGCGGCGATACGGCGATGGATTGCGTGCGCACGGCGATCCGCCAGGGTGCATCCTCGGTCCGCTGCCTCTATCGGCGCGATCGCGCGAACATGCCGGGCAGCCAGCGCGAAGTGAAGAATGCCGAGGAAGAGGGCGTCGAGTTCGTGTGGCTCGCCGCACCCGAGGCATTCCACGACGAAGGCGGCAAGGTTGCCGGCGTCAAGGTCTCCCGGATGCGGCTCGGCCAGCCGGATGCCAGCGGCCGCCGCGCGCCGGAAGTGGATCCGGGTTCGGAATATCGCGTGGACGCCGATCTCGTCATCAAGGCGCTGGGTTTCGATCCGGAGGAACTGCCCCGCCTGTTCGGCGCGCAGGAACTGGCCGTGACGCGCTGGGGCACGATCCGCATCGATCACAAGACAATGATGACCAGCCTCGACGGCGTGTTCGCGGCGGGCGACATCGTGCGCGGGGCGAGCCTCGTCGTCTGGGCGGTGCGTGACGGGCGCGATCTCGCCGATCGGATGCATGTGTGGCTGAAGGCCAAGGCTGCCGCCACGCAGCCGGCGCTGGTGTCGGCATGAGCCGCCCCGGCGCACGGGCGCTCGCCTGCCTGATGCTGGCAGCCCTGCCGCTGCCCGCGCTTGCGCAGGCTCCTGCCGGGGCGCCCGCGGCGGCATCGGCACCGGCGGCAGCGGCCGAATCCGCAGCGCCGCTCGATCCGGCGGCCGAAGCGGCGGCGCGCGATCTGTTCGAGGCCAGCAACGTCCGCGCGGTGATGCTCGCGGGCAATGAGAAGACACTCTCGCTGATGCGCTCCGGCGCGGCGCTGAGCGCCTTTGTCGATCAGAATTCGCAGATGCGGATGAAGCGCGCCACCAATCCGCAGGCTTGGGATGCGGCGCTCGCCCGGCTCGGCACGAAGCAGGCCGCGATCATGGCCAAGATCGTGACGGAGATGCAGCCGGAAGTGGAGGCGCGCACGATCCGCCTCTACGCCCAGAGCTTCTCGGTCGCGGACCTGAAGGCCATCGCGGCTTTCTATCGCACGCCGCTGGGCAAGCGGATGAACGAGAAGATGCCCGAAGTGCTCGCCCAGACGACTGCCTGGGTGCAGGCGGAGATTCCGAAGCGGATCGCGCCGGCCATGGCCGAGTTGCAGCCCGAGATCCAGCGCGAGCTGACCCCCCTCATGTCCACGCCCAATTGAAGGATGGCCGGACGATGACGACCACCACGATCCACGATCTGCCCCTGCCCTCCGCCGCCGAACGCGAGCGGATCGCGAACGAGGGCATGTATCGTCCCGAATTCGAGGGCGATGCCTGCGGCGTCGGTCTCGTCGCCGCCACCGATGGCAAGGCCTCGCGCCGCGTCGTCACCGCGGCGATCGATGCACTGAAGGCCGTGTGGCATCGCGGCGCCGTGGATGCGGACGGCAAGACCGGCGACGGCGCCGGCATCCATCTCGATATCCCCGCCGCCTTCTTCGACGACGCGATCGAGAGCGCCGGCCATCGCCCGCGCCCGAACCGGCTGGCCGTGGGCATGATCTTCCTGCCGCGCACCGATCTGGGCGCGCAGGAAGCCTGCCGCACGATCATCGAGAGCGAGATCATCGATTTCGGCTACACCATCTATGGCTGGCGCCAGGTGCCCGTCGACATCTCCGTGATCGGCGAGAAGGCGATGCAGACTCGCCCCGAGATCGAACAGATCATGATCGCCGGCCCGCTGCCGGACGAGGAGAGCGAGGCGGAGTTCGAAAAGAAGCTCTATCTGGTTCGCCGCCGGATCGAAAAGAAGCTGATCGAGGCGCAGGTGCAGGGCTGCTACATCTGCAGCCTCTCCACGCGCTCGATCATCTACAAGGGCCTGTTCCTCGCCGAGGAGCTGTCCGTCTTCTATCCGGATCTGCGCGACGATCGCTTCGTCAGCCGCGTGGCGATCTTCCACCAGCGTTATTCCACCAACACCTTTCCGCAATGGTGGCTGGCGCAGCCGTTCCGTTGCCTTGCCCACAATGGCGAGATCAACACGATCCGCGGCAACAAGAACTGGATGAAGAGCCACGAGATCAAGATGGCTTCGCTGGCGTTCGGCCAGCATTCGGAAGAGATCAAGCCGCTCATCCCGGCGGGCGCCTCCGACACGGCGGCGCTGGATGCCGTGTTCGAGACGATCTGTCGTTCGGGCCGCGACGCGCCGACCGCGAAGCTGATGCTCGTGCCCGAAGCGTGGCAGGGCGCCGATCTCGCCCCGGACGTGGACGCGATGTACAATTATTTCGCGAGCGTGATGGAGCCGTGGGACGGCCCGGCCGCGCTGGCGATGACGGACGGCCGCTGGGTGGTGGCCGGCGTCGATCGCAACGCGCTGCGCCCGCTGCGCACGCTGCGCACGGCGGACAATCTGCTGATCGTGGGTTCGGAAGCGGGCATGGTCGTCGTGCCGGAAAGCTCGGCCGTGGCGAAGGGCCGCATGGGCCCCGGCCAGATGATCGCGATCGATCTCGTGGAAGGCCGCTTCTACGAGGATGCGGAGATCAAGACGCGCATCGCGGCCGAAGCCCCCTATGCGGAATGGGTGAAGGGCTTCCGCACGCTGGACGATCTGCCCGCGCCATCGGGCAACCATGTGCCGCAATATAGCCGTGCCGAACTGATCCGTCGCCAGGTAGCGGCGGGCCAGACGATGGAGGATATGGAGCTGATCCTCGCGCCCCAGGTCGAAACCGCGAAGGAAGCGGTGGGATCGATGGGCGACGATACGCCGCTGGCCGTCATTTCCGACAAAGCGCGGCTCATCAGCCATTTCTTCCGCCAGAATTTCAGCCAGGTGACCAATCCGCCGATCGACTCCCTGCGCGAAACCCGCGTGATGAGCCTGAAGACGCGCTTCGGAAATCTCGCCAACATCCTCGACACGGAAGCCCAGCAATCGGGCGTGCTCGTGCTGGATTCGCCGGTGCTGACCAGCACCGACTGGGCGACGCTGAAGGCGCATTTCGCGAGCAGCCACGCGGAGATCGATTGCACCTATGCGGCCAATGGCGGCCCGGATTCGCTGCGCCACGCCATCGCCCGCGTGCGGGCCGAGGCGGAGCAGGCCGTGCGCGAGGGCAAGAGCGAGCTGTTCCTGACGGACGAGGGCGTATCGGCCGAGCGCGTATCGATCGCGATGGTGCTGGCGGCGGCCGCCGTGCACACGCATCTCGTGCGCAAGGGGCTGCGCTCCTATGCCTCGGTGAACGTGCGCTCGGCGGAGTGCCTCGACACCCATTATTATGCGGTGCTGATCGGCGTGGGCGCCACCACGGTGAACGCCTATCTGGCGGAGGCCGCGATCGCGGACCGCCATGCGCGCGGCCTGTTCGGCGATCTGCCGCTCAAGGATTGCTTCAAGCGCTGGCGCAAGGCGATCGACGAGGGCCTGCTCAAGATCATGTCGAAGATGGGGATCGCGGTGATCTCCTCCTATCGTGGCGGCTATAATTTCGAGGCGGTCGGCCTCAGCCGCGCGCTCGTCAACGATCTCTTTCCGGGCATGCCCACGAAGATTTCGGGCGAAGGCTATGCGTCGCTGCAATATTCGGCGAAGCTGCGCCACGATCCCGCGTTCGACGAGGGCGTCTCCACGCTGCCCATCGGCGGCTTCTATCGCCAGCGTTCGGGCGGTGAGAGCCATGCCTATTCGGCCCAGCTGATGCATCTGCTGCAGACGTCGGTGACGAACGACAGCTACAGCCAGTATCTGCAATTTTCGCGCGGGGTGCGCGATCTGCCCCCCATCTATCTGCGCGATCTCCTGGAGTTCAACTGGGCCAGGGAGCCGATCCCGATCGATTCGGTCGAGGCGATCACCGAAATCCGCAAGCGCTTCGTCACGCCCGGCATGAGCCTTGGCGCGCTTTCCCCGGAGGCGCACGAGACGCTGGCGATCGCGATGAACCGCATCGGCGCGAAGGCCGTTTCGGGCGAGGGCGGCGAGGATAAGCGCCGCTTCAAGCCCTATGAGAATGGCGACAACGCCAATTCGGTCATCAAGCAGATCGCCTCGGGCCGCTTCGGCGTCACCGCCGAATATCTCGGCTCTGCCGAAGAGGTGGAGATCAAGGTCGCGCAGGGTGCCAAGCCCGGCGAGGGCGGGCAGCTGCCCGGCTTCAAGGTGACCGAGATGATCGCGAAGCTGCGGCATTCGACGCCGGGCGTGACGCTCATCTCGCCGCCGCCGCATCACGACATCTATTCGATCGAGGATCTGGCGCAGCTCATCTACGATCTGAAGCAGATCAACCCGCGCGCGCGCGTCTGCGTGAAGCTCGTCTCCTCGGCCGGCATCGGCACGGTGGCGGCGGGCGTCGCCAAGGCGCATGCGGATGCGATCCTCGTCGCCGGCAATGTCGGCGGCACGGGCGCCTCCCCGCAGACCAGCGTGAAGTTTGCCGGCACGCCGTGGGAAATGGGCCTCAGCGAGGTCAACCAGGTGCTGACGCTCAACGGCCTGCGCCACCGCGTGAAGCTGCGTACGGACGGCGGCCTCAAGACCGGCCGCGACATCGTGATCGCCGCCATATTGGGCGCCGAGGAATTCGGCATCGGCACGCTGAGCCTGGTCGCGATGGGCTGCATCATGGTGCGCCAGTGCCATTCGAACACCTGCCCGGTGGGCGTCTGCACGCAGGACGAGGCGCTGCGCCAGAAATTCGTCGGCACGCCTGAAAAGGTCATCAACCTGATGACCTTCATCGCCGAGGAGGTGCGCGAGATCCTGGCGCGGCTGGGCGTGCCCAGCCTGGATGCGATCATCGGCCGCACCGAATTGCTGCGGCAGGTGAGCCGCGGGGCCGAGCATCTCGACGATCTGGATCTCAACCCGATCCTCGCCAAGGTGGACGCGGCGGACGACAAGCGTCGCTTCCAGATCGACACCTTCCGCAACGAGGTGCCGGACAGCCTGGACGCGCAGATGATCCGCGATGCCAAGGCCGTGTTCGAACGGCGCGAGAAGATGCAGCTCACCTATACGGTGCGGAACACGCATCGTGCCGTGGGCACGCGCTTCTCGGCCGAGATCACCTCCAAATATGGCATGGACTCGCTTGCCGAAGGCCATGTCCATGTGAAGCTGCGCGGCTCGGCCGGCCAGTCGCTGGGCGCCTTCTCGGTCAAGGGCCTCACGCTGGAAGTGATGGGCGAGGCCAATGACTATGTGGGCAAGGGGCTTTCAGGTGGCACGATCATCGTGCGGCCCACGGTCTCCAGCCCGCTGGAAAGCCGCGCCAACACGATCATCGGCAATACCGTCCTCTACGGCGCGACTTCGGGCAAGCTCTATGCGGCGGGCCAGGCGGGCGAGCGTTTCGCGGTGCGCAATTCGGGCGCGACCGTGGTGGTGGAAGGCTGCGGCGCGAACGGCTGCGAATATATGACCGGCGGCACCGCCGTGATCCTCGGCCGCACGGGCGAGAATTTCGGCGCGGGGATGACGGGCGGCATGGCCTTCGTGCTGGATGAGGATGGCAGCTTCCCGGCCCACGCCAATCCGGAGAGCATCCTCTGGCAGCGCCTCGCCTCCACCTATTGGGAGCAGCGCCTGCGATCGCTGATCGCGGCGCATGCGATCGCGACCGACAGCAAATGGTCCAACACGATCCTCGACGATTGGGATCGCTGGCGGGATCGTTTCTGGCAGGTGGTGCCGAAGGAGATGGTCACGCGGCTCGAACAGCCGCTGGACGATCAGGATGCGGAGATGGTGGCGGCGGAGTAATCCGCCGCTGCCTCTCCCCTCACGGGAGAGGCGCTGAACGACGCGGCTGCGGAAAGGTGAGACTGGAGGGGTCTGACGTCTGGCCCCGCGCCCGCGATAATCCGTTCACGTCATCCTGAACCCGGTTCAGGATGACAGCGCGGCTTCGGGCAGCCTCGTGGCGGTCAGTCCTTCCAGCCCCAGTAGAGCTGGGCCGGGGGAATGTTGATCGGCTCGAAGGCGTGATCGATGCGATCGAACGCCAGCGCCATGAAATCGCGGCATTTCGGATTGAACTGATAGACAAGGAAGGCGCCGCCCACGCGGAGCGCCGCATGCGTCTCGATTGCGATCTTCGGGCCGATTCCCGGCGGCAGCGTGGAGAAAGGCAGGCCGGAAAGGACATAATCGGCATGCTCATGGCCATTGTCGGCGATGATCTGGCGAACGTCGGTGGCCGAGCCATGGACGGGGACGAAGCGCGGATCGTGGAAGCGATCGCCAAGATAGTCGATGAATTCGCGGTTCGTATCGATCGCGATATAGGTGCCATCCGGCCCCAGCCGATCGAGGATTGCCTGCGTGAACGTGCCTACGCCCGGCCCATATTCCACGAAAAGCCTGGTATTCTCCCAATCCGTGCGGGAGAGCATGTGGCCGATCAGCTTGTTGGACGAAGGAATGATCGAGCCGACCATCACGGGATGCCTCAGGAATTCCCGGAAGAACATGCCCATCGGCCCCAGCTTGGCCTTCCCGCGGCGTGTACCGCTCCGCTTGAGCACCTGCTCCCCCGAAGGTGAGGTCATCTTATCGTCCTTTGAACTTTCCGAATTTTGACCCGTCGCAAATGCGCAACGCAAACGCAAGCGAGGCGTCATCCGGACCAACGCAATCCAAAGAGGGGAGGTCATGGACGAGACGAAACGTTCCGGCATCGCGGTGATCTTCCGCAGCCTGCGCAATGGGCTTGATGAAGCGGGCTATGCCGCCGCCGCGAAGATGATGGACGAGGAGGCGCGGCGCCAGCCCGGCTTTCTCGGTATCGATAGCGTGCGCGACACGGACGGGCACGGAATCACGATCAGCTACTGGGCCGATGAAGAAGCCGCGATCGCCTGGCGCAATCATGCGGGCCATGCCGCCATCCGCGCACGGGGCCGGGCCGAATGGTATGAGAATTACGAGGTGATCGTCGCGGGCGTGACGCGCGGCTATCGCTGGGCGCGATAGCCGGCGGAGAAATGCGGCTCCCTGCCGGAGGGGTAAACCCGGGCGGCGAGCACCCCGCCCGAAGCCCGGGGTTCCCGCCTGCCCAACCCCCGGCCCAACGGCCCGGATCCGCCTAGCTGCGCGGCTTGAGCATGCCCGGCGAGACGAAGCCGATCGGCTCCAGCGCGAGCGAATCCTGCTTCAGCCGCGCCTGGATCTGCTCATATTCGCGCTCGATCTCAGGCGTCACGGAAGCGCGCGTCTCTTCCAGCGCACGCGCGAAATGCGCCGCCGTCACCTGCCGCGTCTCCAGCGATTCCCGGAGCGCGCCCAACCCCGCCCGACGCACCAGATCCTCAAGATCGGCGCCCGAGAAACGCTCGGTCCGGCGCGCCAGCCCGTCGAGATCGACATCGTCGGCCAGCGGCATCTTCGCGGTGTGGATGCCGAGGATCCGCCGGCGCCCGGCTTCGTCGGGCACGGAGACGTAGATCAGTTCATCCAGCCGGCCCGGCCGCAGCAGGGCCGGATCGATCAGGTTGGGCCGGTTGGTCGCGCCGATCACGACGACCGACTGCAATTCCTCCAGCCCGTCCATCTCGGCCAGGATCGTGTTGACCACACGCTCCGTCACCGCCGGCTCGCCCAGCCCCCCGCCCCGCGCGGGGACGAGGCTGTCCAGCTCGTCGATGAAGATCACGCAGGGCGCCACCTGCCGCGCGCGGGAAAAGAGCCGCGCAATCTGCTGCTCGCTCTCGCCATACCATTTGGAGAGAAGGTCGCTGGATTTGGTGGCGATGAAATTGGCCTGCGCCTCGCGCGCCACCGCCTTCGCAAGCAGCGTCTTGCCCGTTCCGGGCGGCCCATATAGCAGGAAGCCCTTGGCCGGGCGGATGCCCAGCCGGCGAAACGCCTCGGGATCCTTGAGCGGCAGTTCCACGCCTTCGCGCAGCCGCTCGCGCGCCTCGTCGAGGCCACCGACATCGTCCCAGCCCACGTTCGGCGCTTGCACCATCACTTCGCGCATGGCCGAAGGCTGGACGCGCTTGATCGCCTCCTGGAAATCCTCGCGCGTCACCGAAAGCGTATCCAGCACCTCGGGCGGGATCGTCTTCTCCTCAAGGTTCAGGCGCGGCATGATCCGCCGCACCGCCTCGATCGCCGCCTCGCGCGCCAGCGCGGCCAGATCCGCACCGACAAAGCCATAGGTCTGGCGCGCCAGCTCATCCAGATCCACCCGATCGCCCAGCGGCATGCCCCGCGCATGGATGCCCAATATCTCGCGCCGTCCGCGCTCGTCCGGCACGCCGATCACGATCTCGCGATCGAAGCGGCCGGGGCGCCGCAGCGCCTCGTCCAGCGCCTCCGGCCGATTGGTGGCCGCGATGATGACGAGGTTCGCGCGCGGCTCCAGCCCGTCCATCAACGTGAGCAACTGGGCGACGAGGCGCTTTTCCGCCTCGCCGGTCGTCTGCCCGCGCTTGGGTGCGATCGAATCGATCTCGTCGATGAAGATGATCGAGGGCGCATTCTGCGTCGCCTCCTCGAAAATCTCGCGCAGGCGCTTTTCAGACTCGCCATAGGCCGAGCCCATGATCTCCGGACCGTTGATCAGGAAGAAATGCGCATGGCTTTCGTTCGCCACGGCGCGCGCGAGGCGCGTCTTGCCGGTGCCCGGAGGGCCATAGAGCAGCACGCCCTTGGGCGGATCCACGCCGAGGCGCTGGAACAGCTCCGGATAGCGCAGCGGCAGCTCCACCATCTCGCGGACCTGATCCACCGTGGCGCCGAGCCCGCCGATATCGTCATAGGTCACGTCCGCGCGGCGGCCGCCATCCTCGCGCACCGGCGTATATTCGGTGCGCAGCTCGACGTCGGTATTCTCGTCGATATGAACGATGCCCTTGGGCGTCGTGGAAATCACGGTCAGCCGGATTTCCTGCAACGAAAAAGCCGGCGCGTTGAGCATCGTGCGCAGCGCAGACGGCATGTCGCCCTGATCCAGCCGCTGCTGGCCGGTGGTGGCGACGACATCGCCCGCCGTGATCGGCCGCATGCCGAAGCTGCGCTTCAGCGCCTCGCCCGACCCCTGCAACCGCAGATTCTGCTGCGCGGGCGCGAAAACCACACGCTGCGCCGGCTGGCTCACGGCCTTGCGCACCTCGACATAATCGCCCGATCCGATGCCGGCATTGGCGCGCTGGAGGCCATCCAGCCGCAGGATATCGAGCCCCTCATCCTCCGGGTAGGGCAGCACGGCGCGGGCCGGTGTCCCCCGGCGGCCCACAATCTCGACGACGTCGCCTTCGGTGAGGCCCAGGGCGCCCATGGTGGAACGGGAAAGGCGGGCGAGGCCGCGCCCAGAATCGTCCGGTCGCGCATTGGCGACCTGCAGCTTGCGTGTCTCGCTGTCGGCCATTCTTGCCGTCTCCTTTCGCGGCATCCGCAAATAGGAATGCGCGGCCACATTGCGAGATCCCAACCGATCCGGCGCGCGCCGTGGGTAACGGAGGCAGAAAAAAAGGGCCAGCCCCGGAGGACCAGCCCTTAAGTCTAGGAGAGGATGCCTGAAAGGCAGGGCTTTTATGGTGCCCGGCCGATTTTTGTGCAAGTGCGAACGGCGTGTTCGCGGTTGCGAAATACGCAATTTGCATTCATAACTGCCTTGCGGCTTCCAAACTTGTCAGACAAGGAGGCGGAAATGCGAAGATTGCCGCCGCTGACTGCTGTTGAAGCTTTCGTGCAAGTGGCACGGCTCGGTTCGGTAAAAGCCGCGGCGGAGGAGCTTGCGCTCTCCTCGCCGGCGCTGAGCCGACGGATTCAGGCGCTGGAGCGTTTTCTGGGGCGCCCGCTGTTCGCGCGCCGCCATCAGGCGATGGTTCTCAACAGCGACGGGCAGATGCTGCTCGCGCGCATCGCCCCGGCGCTCGACGCACTGGCCGTTGCGATTGATGCAACCACGGGCGAATCGGAACTGTTACGCCTCCGACTCAGCGTGCCACAGCTTTTCGCGTCGCAGCGACTGCTGCCCGGCCTGCCCAAGCTGCGGCAGGAACATCCCCAGCTTCATATCGACATCGACACGCAGCCCCACGCCCTGGCCCGGCTGGGCGAGGGCATCGATGCGGCGATCGTGCTGGGGCGCGAGGTGGACGCCACCTTCTACAGCCGCCGCATCGCGCACAACAATATCGCCGTGGTCGGCTCGAAATCGCTGCTGCATGGTGAAAACGCGATCCGCTCGCCCGCCGACATCAAGCGGGCGACCGTGCTCATCCACCGCGACCTTCCCGAATTGTTCAACGAATGGCGCGATGCGATCGGGGAGCCGGAGCTGGAGCCTGCGGCCTTCGATCGCTTCGATTCGGGCGCCGTGGTGCTGGAGGCGGCCGCGCAGGGGCTCGGCGTTGCCTTCATGCTGGAGGATCATGTCGAGCTGTCGCACGACGATCGTCTCGCCAATCTGGTGCAGACGAAGGTTCAGTCCAGCTACAGCTACTGGTTCGCGTCACGCCGCACGGGGCTGTCGAACCGTGCCGTCCGCATCTTCCACGATTGGCTGTTCGGCGATTTCATGCGGGATTGAAGATCCCGCTTGCTCGCCCCGCGCCTGCCGAAGGGCCGTTCTTTTCGAAGCCGGAAGGAACGGCCGCTCGACAGGATCAGAACGATGGAAGACGGGCTGGCCTTACGCCACCGTCGCCTTCACGATCTTGCCCGGCGTGCGCGGCGGCTCGCCCTTGGGCAGCGCATCGACATAGTCCATGCCCTCGGTCACTTCACCCCACACCGTATATTGGCGATCGAGGAAGGTCGCGTCATCGAAGCAGATGAAGAACTGGCTGTTGGCGCTGTTCGGATTGCTGGCACGCGCCATCGAGCAGACGCCGCGCACATGCGGCTCGGCCGAGAATTCGGCCTTCAGGTCAGGCTTCTTCGATCCGCCCATGCCGGTGCCGGTGGGATCGCCGCCCTGCGCCATGAAACCGGGGATCACGCGGTGGAAGACCACGCCATCGTAAAAGCCTTCCTTCACCAGTTCCACGATCCGCGCGACATGGCCGGGTGCCAGATCGGGGCGCAGCTTGATCACGACATCGCCGCCGCTATCCAGCGTCAGCGTCAGGGTATCGTCTGCCATGTGTCTCTCCTTGGGATCAGATGGCGCGGCGCTTAGCAGGAGTTGGCGCGGCCGCCACCCTCGAAGCGGCCGAGCAGGCTTCCACGCCGGACGTTCAGGCTCTAAGCGGGCCTCGAATCGGAAGCACGGCCGGGAGATGGGCGATGAGCGAGAGCGAGATCGAGACCATCGCGGCGCCCGCGGCGCTGGATACCGCGCATGATTCGGAAGCGCGGCTGACGCCGGAATTCGTCCACGCCGTCATCGAAAAGGTGGAGGCTGGCGACAAGGAGGGCGCGCGCGCCCTCGTCGAGCCGCTCCATCCCGCCGACATCGCCGATCTGTTCGAGCTCGCCCCGCGCGAGCAGCGGCAGCCCCTCGCCAGCGTGCTGGGCATCGACGATCTGCTCGACGCAGACGTGCTGGCCGAAATGAACGATTGGGTGCGCGAGCAGCTGATCGAGGTGCTGACTCCGCATCAGGTGGCCGAACTGGCCACCCAGCTCGACACCGACGATGCCGTCGCGATCATCGAGGATCTGGAGGAAGAGGATCAGCGCGCGGTGCTGCGCGCAATGGAGCCGGACGATCGCGCCGCGATCGAGGAAGCCCTTTCCTATCCCGAGGAGAGCGCCGGCCGCCTGATGCAGCGCGATCTGATCGCGGTGCCGGAGCATTGGAAGGTGGCGGACGTCATCTCCTACCTGCGTTCGAACGACGATCTCACCACCGATTTCTGGGAGGTGTTCGTCGTCGACATCGCGCACAAGCCGGTCGGCACCTGCAAGGTGAGCTGGGTCATCCGCGCACCCGACGACGCCCCGATCGCCGATGTGATGGCGCGCGAGCAGACCCTGATCCCGGCCGAGATGGATCAGGAAGAAGTGGCGCTGCGCTTCCAGAAATATTCGCTGATTTCCGCAGCGGTGGTCGATAAATCGGGCCGCCTCGTCGGCATGATCACAGTCGACGACATCGTTCACATCATCCAGGAGGAAGCGGGCGAGGATACGCTGCTTCTTTCCGGCGCGGGCGACGGCGACATCAACGAGCCGATCCGCTTCACCGTGAAGACGCGGCTGACCTGGCTGATCGTCAATCTCGGCACGGCCATGATCGCCGCCTCCGTCGTCGGCCTCTTCCAGGGCGAGATTGCCCGCTTCGCCCTGCTGGCCGTGCTGATGCCGATCGTTTCGGGCATGGGCGGCAATGCGGGCACGCAGACGCTGGCCGTGATCGTGCGCGCGCTGGCCACCAACCAGCTGACCAGTTCCAACACCTGGCGCATGATCGGCCGCGAATTCCGCGTCGCGCTCTCCAACGGCGTGGCGCTGGGCACGCTCGTCGGCCTTGGCACCCTGCTCGTCTATCACAATCCCGATCTGGCGATCGTCATCGCGCTGGCGATGGTCATCAACAATCTCGTCGCGGGTCTTGCCGGCGTGCTGATTCCGATCGGGCTGGAGCGCGCGCGCGTCGATCCCGCCGTTTCCTCGGCTGTGTTCGTGACGATGGCGACGGACGTGATGGGATTCTTCTCGTTCCTCGGCCTCGCCACCCTGTGGGGCCTCGGCAGCTAGAAGCTCCGTTCCCCGCCACAGGGCTTGCGCGAGCCCCAAGACGTCAACGGATGCCGCCGATCTGGAACGGATCGCATGGCGCTCCCATATCGGGCGCGTGCCGCCCCTTCATCTCACCAAGGTCGCCGTCGGCTGCTCCCGGATGGAGGCGCTCGAGGCGCGCCTTTCCGGCCGGATCGAGGACGGCGAGACCCATATCGTCACCCGCTATCGCCCGACGCGCCACACCGAGCTGATCGGCGGCTCGCTCTACTGGATCATCCGCCACCAGCTCGTGGCCCGTTCCACCATCCTCGGCTTCGCGGAAGAGGAGAATGGGCATTGCCGGATCCGGCTCGGCCCGGATCTGATCGGCGTCCGCCCGCGCCCCAAACGCGCGCATCAGGGCTGGCGCTACCTTGCCGCCGCCGATGCTCCGGCCGATCTTTCGGGCGAGGGGGACGACGGCGACGTGCTGCCGGCAGACCTTGCCGGCCGCCTCGCCGCGCTCGCGCTGATCTGATCGCCGCCCCATCATAAGCGAGGACGATTCAGGCAAAAACCTGAAGCCGCTTTCGATCCGGTCTCACGGGATCACCGGCTCCGGGATTTCGTCTCGTAGCGATGTCCGGGCCAGCAGGTGATTCTACCCGCCGGGAAATCCTCTAGCCCCCGCAGCGCACGCTGCCCGGCCCCGTCTTGGAAACCTGGCAACGGGGGCGGCCGCCGATATTCACATCGCCTGGACCCATGAGCTTCACGTTCGCCGTGCGCAGCGCCGTCACCGCGATATTGCCCGGGCCGATCAGATCGACCGAGACATCATTGACCGTCCATTGCGCGCCCCGCACATCGCCCGGCCCGCGCCCCGTGACGCGCGCGCTGCCGCTCTTGCCGGCCAGCACGATATCTCCCGGGCCGCTGAGGCTGACGTCCGCCCGGCCGGCCTCCACCTGATCGATCGAGAGATTGCCCGGCCCGGCCAGCGCAATCGCGACGGCGGGCGCGCGCACCGCATTCACGCGCATATCGCCGGGGCCGTTGAGCGCGACGCCGGAAAGACGCGGCACGCTGACGTTGATCGTCACCTTGTCTTCCTTGCGGATCGTGATGTTCTGATACCAGCGCCCCTTGTCCGCATCGATCACCAGTTCGCCATTGCGGACGAAGACGTGGAGCCGCGCGAGCACGTCATCCTTGCCGATGGCATGCACGCCGATCGGGCCGCCCGTGCGCACGACGACATCGAATGGCACGTCGCTGCGAACCTTGTCGAACGGACCCACCGGGAAAGTCCGGGTCGCCGCAGACGCGGGAGCACTCGCGGTGACGAGGAGCAGCCCGGCCAGAATCGCAATCCGCATGTCGATCTCCACTGTGTTATACGAACAATACACAAGCGCGATCGTTTCGGCAAGCAATCGCACTTGGGTTGTCCGCCGCGATGTGCTTGTCTGCACGAGGGAGAGGGCGCCTGTCACCCAGGGAGAGAAGCGCCTCATGGATCGTCGTTCGTTCATCGGAAATGCCGCCGCGCTCGGGCTGGCGGGTATCGCCGCGCGCCCGGATGCCCTGCTTGCGCAGAACATCGCCCCCCTGCCTTTCGGGACCGACCCCATCCTGCCGCTCGCGGCCAGCCCGGATCGCATCTTCCGCACCACCGTCTGCCTGCGCCCGTTCCGCGCGGTCGGCCCGCGGCTGGAGGTGGAAAAGATCGCGGGCAAGCGCGTCGTCCACCATTATGGCCATGGCGGCAGCGGCTGGTCGCTCTCCTGGGGCTCGGCGCTGGACATGTTGCCGCTGGCTCTTGCGGATTCGACGCGGGAGATCGCCGTGGTCGGCGCGGGCGCGATCGGCCTGACGAGCGCACTGACGCTGCAGCGCGCCGGCGCCAAGGTGACGATCTATTCCGCCGCCCGCTTCCCGGACGTGCGCTCCGCCCGGGCGACGGGCACATGGTCCCCGGATTCGCGCGTGGGCCTGGCCGACAAGGTCGCGCCCGATTTCGCCGATCGCTGGGAGCGGATGGCGCGCGCCTCCTTCGCGCGGCACCAGAGCTATCTCGGCCTGCCCGGCGATCCGGTGGACTGGACGGATCGCTACAATCTGTTCGATGCGCCGCCACCGGCCACCGGCAATCGGCCGCATGTCGAAACCGCCCTGCATTTCGTCGAGTTGCAGGCGCGCGTGCGCGATCTGCAGCCGCTGACGCGCCCGCTCGCCCCCGGCACGCACCCCTTCCGCGTGCCCTTCGCCCGGCAGACGACATCGATGATGTTCAACGTCGCGGATCTGGCACACACGCTGGAAACCGATTTCCAGATCGCCGGCGGCCGCTTCGTTCCGATGGAACTGCACGAACCTTCGGATTTCGCGAAGATCCGGGAGAAGGTGATCGTCAACTGTACGGGCTATGGCGCGCGCGCGCTGATGCGGGATGAAAGCATCGTGCCCGTGCGCGGCCAGATCGCCTGGCTGATTCCGCAGGCGGGCGTGCGCTACGGGCTCTACTATCGCGACATCAGCGTGCTGGCGCGCAAGGACGGCATCGTCGTCCAGGCGGTCGGCGCGGATGATTCGTTCGGCTATAATGACGGCAATGAAAGCCCCGATCGCGCCGCCGCGGAACAATCCGTGACGACGATCGCCAGCCTCTTCGCCCCACAGGCGGCCACGGCCTGACATTTCCCGTCCCGTCGCAGCGCGGCGGGAAGGGACGGGACGGGCGCACGAAAAAGGGCACGGTGCCGAAACACCGCGCCCCCTTCGCACCGGTAGCCGAAGCCGCCGGGCCTTGTCCCTGAGGACCTTACTTGTTGTGGATCGCCGCCGCCGCGCGGAGGATATCCAGGATCTTCACCTGCGCCGCAGGCTCGTCGACCTGCTCCATCGCGGCCAGCTCACGGGCGAGACGGCTGCATGCCGCCTCGAAGATCTGCCGTTCGGAATAGCTCTGCTCCGGCTGGTCCTCGGCACGGAACAGATCGCGGACCACTTCGGCGATCGACACGAGATCACCCGAATTGATCTTGGCCTCATATTCCTGCGCACGGCGCGACCACATGGTGCGCTTGACCTTGGGCTTGCCCTTGAGCGTGGTGAGCGCGTCGCTCATCTGCGCGTTCGAGGAAAGCTTGCGCATGCCGACGCTCTCGGCCTTGTTGGTCGGCACACGGAGCGTCATGCGCTCCTTTTCGAAACGGAGCACATAGAGCTCGAGCTTCGCGCCGGCGATTTCCTGGCTCTGCAGTTCGACAACCCGGCCCACCCCATGCTTTGGATAGACGACATAATCGCCGACGACGAAGCTCAGCGCCTTTGCTGCCATGTAGAGAAGACCTTTCTGAACGGCCTGCCGGCTCCGCGGCATCCACGAAGGAAACGGGGACGCGAGGACTGCGAAGCGGGATTATCGACCTGTTAACGACTCGTGACGGACGATGATCGGGAAAAACATCGCCTTCCGTCGTTGCTTATAGCGCAAATCCAAGAGGATTGCCAGCATTGCAACCAAGGCGCACGCCTTCGGAGCGACGAACCGATCGTTACGGCTCGCGCCTGGGCGCCTGACATCGACTGCGGGACGGGCCCTTGTTGGCCACAGCTAGGCCGACAGGCCCCCGAATATCAATCCCCCTGGCCGGGCTCCGGCGAGAAATGGGCGTCGAATTTGTCCTTCACGTCCTTCCACTCGTCGGCATCGGCCGGCGCCTCGCGCTTGCGCGTGATGTTCGGCCATTGCGCGGAGAAGGTCGTGTTCAGTTCCAGCCATTTTTCGAGACCGTTTTCGGTATCGGGCAGGATCGCCTCGGCCGGGCATTCCGGCTCGCACACGCCGCAATCGATGCATTCCGAGGGATTGATGACGAGCATGTTGTCGCCCTCGTAGAAACAATCGACCGGACAGACCTCGACGCAGTCCATATATTTGCAACGGATGCAGGCGTCGGTGACGACGTAGGTCATTCTAGGCTCCCGGGAACGGTGGCGCGCATATGGCGCAGGCGGCCACCAAGTCAACCGGAGCGATGCTATTCCCCGCCCTCTTCGCTGGCAGAAGGCACAGGTGGCAACAGATCGGTATAGCAGGCGCGCGCTTCCGGGGCCGGCCCGCGCCGCACGGGGAGCGCCTCGATCCGCAGCACGCGGATATGATCGTGCAGCGGAAAGCCCAGCACCATGCCCGGCCTGACCGCGACATGGCAGCGGTCCACCGGGCGCCCGTCTATGCGCAGATGCCCTTCCTCGATCAGCGCCTGGGCCATGGCGCGCGTCTTCACCAGCCGCACGAACCAGAGATATTTGTCGAGCCGCACCCGCCGTCCGGAGCCTAGAGGCGGAGGCCCGCCAGCGCGCCGAAGGCGTTGCCCGGCCGGGGCTGGGCCGTCTTGGGCTTCGGGCGCGCCTGCGCGGGCTTCCCGCGCCACAGCCAGCCCTGCTCGGCCCGGCGGAAACCCAGCGCGAGCATGAGCTGCTGGAAACTCGCGGAGCCGAGACCGAGGCTCACCGGCAGGCCGGGATCCGGCGCGAAGGGCAGCCGCCCGCTCTTTCCGTCCGATCGCGAATCATGCGCGTTACGGGCTAGGCGCTCGACCTGATCGACCCGCAGCATCTGCGCACCGAGCGGCCGGAAACCCGCCGCGACGAAGGCCGCGCAGGTGGCCGAATCGCCCGGCGTGGAGACGGACACCGCCCCCACCGGTGGCAACGCGGTCATGGTCGCCCCTTCCTGCGCGGCCATCAGCGCCACCCGCCAGCGCGATGCTTCCGGCTTGATGAGGCTGGGCAGGAAGATGTCGAGCGTGCCGATGCGAACGCCGAGCCGCGCCACGATCGGCCGGAGCGCCTTGTCCAGCGCATCCAGCACTGGCTCCAGCCCGCGCCTCGCGAGCACACCGGACGCCTCGGCCAGCGGCGCCAGCAAGGCGCGAACCGCCGCCGGCTGCTCGCGATCCCGCGCGGCCGCCGTCAGCTCCACCAGCGGCGCGAGATGGCGCGCTATCCCCGTCTCGAGCCAGCGCGCCAGCCGCTCGCAGACGGCCTTGCGTTCCGCCTGCGGCAGGGTTTCGAGCGCGCGATGCAATTCGATGCGGGGATGGAGCAGATCCTTGCCCCGCGTCAGCCGGGCGACCACGTCCCCCTGCCAGAAGAGCGCGACCGGGCGGCCCGGATCGGTCGCGAGGCTGAAGGCGGCATCCTCGTCCGCCGCCAGCGCGCGGGCGCGGCGGGCCAGTTCCTCGCCCAGCCGGCGCTCCGCGGCCGCCATCAGCCTCTTCATGTCGCCGTGCCGCGCCTGCGGATCGGCCTTGAAGCGAAAGCCGATCAGCGCGCCGATCGCCTCGCCATCGACGGTGACGGTGCCATCCTCAGCCACCTTCATCGGCAGGATATCCGCCCCGCGCGCGCCGAGATCGCGCATCAGCACGGCCGTCCGCCGATCGACAAAGCGCTGGGTAAGCCGCTGGTGGAGCGCATCCGACAGCCGCTCCTCGATCGCGCGCGTCCGCTCCACCCACTTGGCAGGCTCGGCCAGCCAGTCCCGCCTGTGGGCGATATAGGCCCAGGTGCGCACGCCCGCGAGGCGATCGGACAGCGTCTCGACATCGCCGCTCACGCTTTCGAGGCGTACCAGCTCTTCCGCGAACCACTGGACCGGCAGCGTGCCATCGCCTTCGCTGCGATGGCGGAAGATGCGCGCCACCAGCCGCGAATGGGGCTCCGCGCCGGTCTTGCGGAAATCGGGCAGGCCGCAGGCATCCCACAGGCGCGAGACCATGTGCGTGCCCGTCGCCCGCTCGCGCACCCACGGCTCCTCGGCCAGCCGCTTGAGTACGGCGAGATCGATCGCCTCGGGCGCGGGGCGCAGCACCGGATGATCGGGTCGCCGCTCCAGATCGCGGATCAGCGCATCCACGCCGGCCAGGCTCGGCGCCCCTTCGCGCCAGTAGAGATGATCGAGCGGGGGCATGCGATGCTCCTCGATCGCCAGCACCTCCTCATCCTCGAACTGGGCCGATCCGCCCTCGAAGGAGAGCGTGCCGAACGTACCGTCGCGCTGGTGACGCCCGGCGCGCCCGGCGATCTGCGCCATTTCCGAAATGGTGAGCCGGCGCACCTTACGCCCATCGAACTTGCGCAGGGATGCGAAGGCGACGTGCGCCACATCCATGTTGAGGCCCATGCCGATCGCGTCGGTCGCGACGAGATAATCCACCTCTCCCGCCTGGAACATCGCGACCTGCGCATTGCGCGTGCGGGGGCTGAGAGCGCCCATCACCACGGCGGCGCCGCCCCGCAGCCGCCGGAGCATCTCCGCCACCGCATAGACTTCCTCGGCCGAGAAGGCGACGACGACCGATCGCTTGGGCAGGCGCGAAAGCTTGGTCGCGCCCGCATAGGTCAATGTCGAGAAACGAGGCCGGGTAATGACCTCCGCCTCGGGGACGAGCGCGCGCAGCATCGGGCGCAGCGCTTCCGAGCCCAGCAGCATCGTCTCTTCCCGGCCCCGTGCACGCAACAGTCGATCGGTGAAGATATGGCCGCGCTCGCGATCCGCCGAAAGCTGCGCCTCATCGAGCCCGACGAATGCGAAATCCCGCTCCAGCCCGCCTTCGCGGCCTCCGGACACCGGCATCGATTCGGCCGTGGTGAGGAACCAGCGCGCCTTGGGCGGGACGATCTTCTCCTCGCCGGTGATGAGCGCCACCGAAGCCTCGCCCTTGATCGCGACGACCCGGTCATAGACTTCGCGCGCCAGCAGACGAAGGGGGAAGCCGATCAGTCCGGATGAGTGCGCGCACATCCGTTCGACCGCCAGATGGGTCTTGCCGGTGTTGGTCGGCCCGAGCACCGCCACGAGCGGCTGATCGGCAAAGCGCGTCATCTCGGGCACCAAGATGGCCGATCGACACGCAAAAGCAAGCGTCGGCATCCACCGCACCGCAATAGGTCCGACTTGCAACCATTCGCCGCCGGAAAGATTCGTCTCATCGCAACTTCGGCCCGTAACTCGTCGTATTAGTTTGACTTTAACCTTCTTGATTCACAGTCATGCCGCCAGCGCCCATGTGGCAGAGGCGTGTTCGCGAACAGGGACGATCTGGGGCCAATGTACCGGCAGGAAAGCGACAGGCTGGCGGGCGGGGGCGGGGGCGCCGTCGCACTGCGGAGCCGCGCTTATGCCCGGTTCGATTCCTCGCTTCTCCGCCGCGGGCTGGATCGCACGCGCGATCTGGATCTCATCGTCGATCTGGGCGCGCGAATCGGCAGCGCCGAATGGTGGCGCGGCCTCGCCACCTGCACCGCGCTCTGCGCCTCCGCCTTTGCGCTCGCGCCTTCCTATCGCCCGCTCGTCGGCCAGACCGCGCCCGCGCTGGGCGACGCGCAGTGGCAGGAGATGCGCGCGCAGACGATCGCGCCATCCGCCTATGGCGCCGATACGGGCCGCGTCGCCGCGCCCACTCCCCTCGTGGAAGAACTGGCCGAGACGCCCGAGCGCCCGCAGATCGACATCACCGCGACGCTCGGCACGGGCGACGGCTTCGCCCGCGTGCTTACCCGCGCCGGCGTGGGCGAGGAGGAAGCGCGGCGCACGGCCGATCTGGTTGCGGGGGCCGTTTCGCTCGGCGATATCAGGCCCGGTACGAAGCTGGAGATGACGCTCGGCCGCCGCCCGAACCGCAAGGTGGCGCGGCCGCTGGATCGCCTCTCCTTCCGCGCCAAATTCGAACTCGCGCTGGAGGTGAACCGCAATGGCGGCCAGCTCCAGCTTCTGAAAAAGCCGATCGCGATCGACGAGACGCCGCTCCGCATCCAGGGCCGCGTCGGCTCCGGCCTGTTCGCCGCGGCGCGCTCGGCCGGCGCCCCACCCAAGGCGATAGAATCCTATCTGAAGGCGCTCGCCCAATATATGCCGATCGGCAGCGTGCGTTCCAACGACCGCTTCGACCTGATCGTCGAGCATCGCCGCGCCGCGACCGGCGAGACGGAGACGGGCAGCCTGCTTTATGGCGGGCTGGATCAGGGGAAGAAGGTTCTCCGCCTGCTGAAGTGGACGAGCGACGGCAAGGAGCAATGGTTCGACGCGGCCGGCGTGGGCGCTGAAAAGAAGGGCGGCTTCACGATGCCCGTGCAGGGGCATCTCACCTCCTCGTTCGGCGCGCGCTTTCATCCGATCCTCGGCTACAGCCGGATGCATCAGGGCGTGGATTATGGCGCGCCGATGGGATCGCCGATCATCGCCGCGACGGACGGCACCGTCCGCTTTGCTGGCTGGCATGGCGGCCACGGCAACTATGTGCAGCTCCAGCATCCCGGCAACATGCAGACCGGCTATGCCCATATGAGCCGTATCGTTGCGAAGGTGGGCCAGAAGGTGCATGCCGGCCAGCTGATCGGCTATGTCGGCTCGACGGGCCTCTCCACCGGTCCGCATCTCCATTTCGAACTGTTCCAGAATGGCCGCGCGGTGAACCCCACCACGGTGAAGCTTGCGCGCGCGGCGCAGCTGGCCGGCGCCCAGCTCGCCCGATTCAAGGCGACCCTCGCCCGCCTGCTCACCACCCGCATCGGCGGCTGACGAACAGCTCCCGCCCCGTTCGGGCGGCCGTCCCTTGCCCTAATGGTCCCGACCACGATCTCGGCGGGCTCGATCTCCGCCTGAAGCAGGCGGATGCGAGCGGATAGCGGCGGACCACTGACATAATCCGCCCCTCGTCCTATCTTGGCGCGACCATGCCGCCCGCTTCCACCGACGCCACCACGCCCAAGCCGATCGACGGCTTCGCCGCCCTCCGCCGCTTCCTCCCCTATCTGTGGCCATCCGATCGGCCGGCGCTGCGCGCGCGTGTCGCCGTGGCGATGCTGTTCGTGCTCGTCTCCAAGGGCATCACCCTGCTGATGCCCTTCGCCTACAAGGCGGCGATCGATCGGATGGCGCCCGGCCTCCAGCCCGCCGCCGCGCTCGCCATGGCGCTCGTCGTCGCCTATGCGGCTGCGCGCTTCGGCGGCGTGCTGTTCGATAATCTGCGCAACGCGATCTTCGAGCGGGTCGGGCAGGAAGCCGCGCACCGCCTGTCGCTGGAGGTGTTCGGTCATCTCCACCGCCTGTCGCTGCGCTTCCATCTCGAGCGGCGCACCGGCGCCGTCACCAAGATCATCGAACGCGGCACGAAGAGCATCGATACGATGCTCTACTTCATCCTCTTCAACATCGCGCCGACCATCCTGGAGCTGACGGCGGTCTGCATCATCTTCCTCACCAAATTCGGCTGGGGGCTGGTGGCCGGCACGATCCTGATGATCGCCGCCTATGTGTTCTTCACCCAACGCATGACCGAGTGGCGCACTGTGCTGCGCCGCGAATGGGCGAAGAGCGACAGCGAGGCGACGCAGAAGGCGGTGGACAGCCTGCTCAACTACGAGACGGTCAAATATTTCAACGCCGAGGATGTCGAGCGCCGCCGCTACGGCAGCAGCGTGCGCAAGCTCGTCGATACCACCGCCAGCGTCGAGGTGAGCCTGGCCTGGATGAATATCGGCCAGTCCCTCATCACCAATCTGATGATGGCGGCCGCCATGGCCTATAGCGTGTGGGGCTGGAGCCGGGGCCTGTTCTCGGTGGGTGACGTGGTGCTGGTGAACACGTTGCTCTCGCAGCTTTTCCGGCCGCTCGACTTCCTCGGCATGGTCTATCGCGAGATCCGCCAGGGCCTGATCGACATGGAGGCGATGTTCGGCCTGATCGACACGAACGAGGAGGTGAAGGACGCGCCCGGCGCGACCATGCTCGTGCAGGCCGGCGGCGCCGTGCGCTTCGAGGATGTGCGCTTCGCCTATGATCCCGATCGGGAAATCCTGAAGGGCGTGGATCTGCAGGTGCCGGCGGGGGGCACGCTGGCCGTGGTCGGCTCGTCGGGCGCGGGCAAGTCCACGCTCGCCCGCCTGCTCTTCCGCTTCTATGACGTGACGGGCGGGCGCATCACGATCGACGGGCAGGATATCCGCGACGTGACGCAGGCGTCGCTGCGCCGCGCGATCGGCATCGTTCCGCAGGATACGGTGCTGTTCAACGACACGATCGGCTACAACATCGCCTATGGCCGCGACGGCGCCACGCAGGCCGAGGTGGAGGCCGCCGCGAAGGGCGCCGCCATCCACGATTTCGTGCTGTCGCTGCCGCAAGGCTATGATACGCCGGTGGGCGAGCGCGGCCTGAAACTGTCCGGCGGGGAGAAGCAGCGCGTGGCGATCGCGCGCACGCTGCTCAAGGATCCGCAACTGCTGATCCTCGACGAAGCGACCAGCGCGCTCGACAGCCGCACGGAGGCGGAGATCCAGGAAACGCTGGCGCGCGTCGCGGAACGGCGCACGACGATCATTATCGCGCATCGCCTCTCGACGATCGTCCACGCCGACGAGATCGTGGTGATGGAGGCTGGCCGCATCGTCGAACGCGGCACGCACGCGGCCCTGCTGGCGCGCGATGGCCTCTATGCGGAAATGTGGAACCGCCAGCAGGCCGAGGCGGAAGAGGCGCTGGCGGCGGAGTGAACCCGCCGCAGGCGCGCGCCGATCAGGCCGAAGCCCGCGATCATCATCGCCCAGCCGGTGGGCTCCGGCACCTCCCCGGCCAGCGTGATGCCGGTGACATATTGATAGGGCGTACTCGGCCGCGTTTCGAAGACGCGCACCGCCTCGATCGCGAGATCGTGCATCCCGGCGGAAAGCGTGGTCGAGAAGCTCAGGCCACCGCGCAGCACACTGCCTTCGCCAATCTCCCCGAAGGTGAAGCTCGTCATCGCCAAGCCATCCAGATAGACGGTGAAGGTTCCGCCGTCGGCATTCCATGCATCGGGATTGCTGGCCGCGATCGCGGCCGCGAAACCATAAGTGCCAGAGGCCGCCACGTTCAGCGTCTGGCGCAGGCCGCCACCCCCGATGAAGCTGGGATCGTAATCGTTGAACTCGACGGCGCCCACCTGCAGCCGGGCCACCTGCTGCGGCGTGCCGCTGCCAGCAACATCGAACGCCGTCACGATCGGCGGAAAGCCGGCCGGCGCACGATAGCCCACCGCCGTATCGTAGAGGGTCCAGCCGGAGAAACCTTCCGCGAAGCTGCCATTGTCGATCAGATCCGCCGCCTGTGCGGCGGCCGGCGTCGCCAGCGCCACCAGCAAAGCCAGGAATGCCCCGCGCGCCATCTTGCTCTCCCGTTCCGTCGCCCCCAGGAATGCCACCGGATCGGCCCCATTCAAAGCCCGATCGCAACATCCTCGTCACAACCGACCTGCCCCCTTCCAACCGACGATGGGGCGGTTCTAAGAGGGGCCATTCGCCGCCACGACGCGGCCCCTCCTTCAGGGACTCACATGCTCCGCACCTTCCTGCTCGCCGCCACCGCGCTTTCCGCGACCGCCGCCATCGCCCAGCCCGCCGCCAATCCCTTCGAAAAGCCTAGCACGCTGCCCTATCAGGCGCCCGATTTCGCCCACATCGAGGATCGTGATTTCGAGCCCGCCTTTGCCGCCGGCATCGCGCAGGAAAAGGCGGAAATCGCGAAGATCGCGAACAATCCGGCCGCGCCCACCTTCGACAATACGATCGTCGCGCTGGAGCGGTCCGGCGAGATTCTCGGCCGCGTCCGCATCGTCTTTTCGGCGCTTACCCAGGCCAATACCAATCCCGCGCTGGCCAAGGTGCAGGCCGCGCGCGCGCAGTGGCTGAGCGAGAGCGATGATCCGCTCTATGGCGATCCGAAGCTGGCGGCCCGCGTGAAGGCGATCCGCGACAAGGCGGAAAGCCTGAATCTCGATGCGGAGCAGAAGGCGCTGCTCGATCTCCACTGGCAGCGCTTCGTGCGCGCGGGCGCCGCGCTTTCGCCCGCCGACCGCGCGACGCTGACCGGCATCAACCAGCAGCTGGCCTCGCTTTCGATCGGCTTCCGCCAGAAACTGATCGCCGCCACCAAGGCCGGCGCGCTCGTGGTCGACCGGCCGGAGCAGCTGGCGGGCCTGGGCGAAGACGGAATCGCCACCGCGGCGCTTGCCGCCCGGGAACGCGGCCTTGCCGGCAAATATGTGCTGCCGCTCCAGAATACGACGCTGCAACCGGCCCTGCCCTCGCTCACCGATCGGGCAACGCGCCAGGCCCTGTTCGACAAGAGCTGGACCCGCGCCGAGCAGGGCGACGCGAACGACACGCGCGCCACGATCCTGGAGATGGTGAACCTGCGCATCCGCAAGGCCAATCTGCTCGGCTATCCCACCTGGGCCGATTTCACGCTTGTCGACAATATGGCGAAGACGGCGGACACGGCGCGCAATTTCATGACGGGCCTCGACGCGCCGACCGCCGCCGCGCAGGCGCGGGAAGTGGCCGAGATCCAGAAGGTGATCGATGCGGAGAAGGGCGGTTTCCAGGTTCAGCCGTGGGACTGGGATCTCTATGCCGAAAAGGTCCGCAAGGCGAAGTTCGATCTCAACGAGGAGGATACCAAGCCCTATCTGGAGATCTGGAAGGTGTTGCAGGACGGCGTCTTCTACGCCGCGAACCAGCTTTACGGCCTGAGCTTCAAGGAGCGGAAGGACATTCCGGTCTATGATCCGGACATGCGCGTGTTCGAGGTGTTCGAGGAGAACGGCAAGCCCCTCGGCCTCATGTATTTCGATTACTGGAAGCGCGACAACAAGGCGGGCGGCGCCTGGATGTCGAATTTCGTCCGCCAGTCGAAGCTCGATGGGACGAAGCCCGCCATCTACAATGTCGCCAATTTCGCCAAGCCGGCGCCCGGCCAGCCCCAATTGGTGACGTTCGAGGACGTGCGCACGATGTTCCACGAATTCGGCCATGCCCTGCACGGCCTGTTCGCGAACCAGACCTATGCCAGCATCTCCGGCACGGCGGTGGCGCGCGATTTCGTGGAATTCCCCTCCCAGTTCAACGAGCATTGGGCGCTCGAGCCGCGCGTGCTCGCCCGTTATGCCGTCCACTACGAGACGGGCGCACCGATGCCCGCCGATCTGGTCGCCAAGATCAAGAAGGCCGAAAAGTTCAACCAGGGCTACGCCTTTGGAGAGCTGCTCGCCGCCGCCCAGCTGGACATGGCGTGGCACTCCATTCCCGCCAACGCCCGGTTCGGCGATGTCGACGCATTCGAGGCACAGGTGCTGAAGGGCACCGGCCTCGATGTCGCGCATGTGCCGCCCCGTTATCGCACCAGCTATTTCAACCATATCTGGGGATCGGGCTATTCCGCCGGCTATTATGCCTACATCTGGACGGACATGATCGAGGAGAATGTCTACGCCTGGTTCGAGGCGAATGGCGGGATGACGCGGGCCAATGGCCAGCGCCTGCGCGACCTGATCCTTTCGCGCGGCCGCACGCGCGATTATGGCGCGATGTTCCGCGAGATGACCGGCCACGATCCGGAACTGGCACCGTTCCTGAAAAGCCGGGGCCTGTCGCCGGAATGAGGCGCGCATGACGCCGCTGGAGGCGCTGGGCACCACCTTCGGCTACAAGAGCTTCCGGGGGCGGCAGAGCGAGGTGATCGATCGCGTCATGGCGGGCGCGCGCACGCTCGCCGTGATGCCCACGGGCGCGGGCAAATCGCTCACCTATCAGATCCCGGCGCTGTGCCGGCCGGGCACGGGCCTCGTCATCTCGCCGCTGATCGCGCTGATGCACGATCAGGTACGCTCGGCCGAGGCGGCGGGGATTCGCGCCGCCGCTCTCACGTCCGCCGACGACAATCGCGACGAGACGATCCGGCGGCTGCGCGACGGCGATCTCGACCTGCTTTATGTGGCGCCGGAGCGCACCAATACGGAGGGCTTTCATCGGCTGGCCAGCAGCGTACGCCTGTCGCTCGTCGCGATCGACGAGGCGCATTGCGTTTCCGAATGGGGGCATGATTTCCGCCCCGATTATCGCCAGCTGCGCGGTCTGCTCGATGCATTCCCGGATGTGCCCCGCCTCGCACTCACGGCCACAGCCGATATCCGCACCCGCGCGGACATTCTCGCGCAGCTCGGCATTCCCGAAGAGGGGCTGATCCTCGCCGGTTTCGACCGGCCGAACATCCAGTATCGCATCTCCCCGCGCGAGGGCCTGCCCAGGCAGCTCGCGCAGCTGATCGCCGACACCGAAGGCTGCGGCATCGTCTATGCCCAGAGCCGCGCCGAGACGGAGCGGCTGGCCGCCACCTTGCGCGACACGGGCCGGCCGACGCGTGCCTATCATGCCGGGCTCGATCCCGCCGCGCGCGCCGCGTCCGCCCGCGCCTTCGTCCAGTCCGAAGATATGGTGATGATCGCCACCATCGCCTTCGGCATGGGCATCGACAAGCCGGACGTGCGCTTCGTGGCCCATGCTGGCCTGCCAAAATCGATCGAGGCTTATTATCAGGAAACAGGCCGCGCCGGCCGCGACGGCGATCCCGCCATCGCCCATCTCTTCTGGGGCGCGGACGATTTCGCCCGCGCGCGCCGCCGGATCGAGACCGAGATGGAGGAGAGCCGTCGCGGCGGCGAACGCCAGCGGCTCAACGCCCTCGCCTCGCTGGTGGAAACCAGCGGCTGCCGCCGCGCCGTGCTGCTCCGCCATTTCGGCGAGGATCCCCCGCCCGCCTGCGGCAATTGCGACAATTGCCTCAATCCGCCCGCTACGGTGGAAGCGACCGAGATCGCGCGCAAATTGCTGTCCGCCGCCTTCCGCACCGAGATGCGCTACGGCATCGGCCATCTCTCCGATGTGCTGGCCGGCAAGGAAACGGACAAGATCCTCGGCGCGGGCCATCACACGCTTTCCGTCTTCGGCATCGCGACGGCCGAGGAATTGCGCCTCGTAAAGCCTGTCGCCCGCGCGCTCATGGCGCGCGATGCGCTTCGGGCGGACGATTTTGGCGGCCTTTCCTTCGGCCCCGGCGCGCGGCCCATCCTGAAGGGCGAGGAGCCGGTGGCGATCGTGCTGCCACCGCGACGGGCGGAGCGCCGCTCACGGGGAGCCGCGCAGGATTTCCCGCACGATCCCCTGTTCGAGGCGCTCCGCACGGTGCGCCGCGATCTCGCCCGGGATCAGGGCGTGCCGCCTTATGTGATCTTCCACGATTCGGTGCTGCGCGAGATGGCGGCCGAGCGGCCCAAGTCGCTCGCCGCGCTTGCCCGCATCGGGGGGGTCGGCGCGGCCAAGCTGGAACGCTATGGCGATGCCTTCGTGGCCGCGATCAGGGCCTATTGAGGCCGTGGCCGGGCATCCGTCCGGCGCGGGGGCGCGGCCCGCTCAACCCGCCGGCGCCACCTGATCGGCCACCGTCGCGCCACGCTGGCCGAGCGGCCTGGGGCTGCCCGTCGTCGTATCCCGCGCCGTCTGGCGCTCCGCCTCCGCATTGATGACGGCGCCCAGCAGGATCGCATAGGCCGAAACCCACAGCCACATCAGCAGCACCACGACGGCGCCGAGTGATCCATAGGTGGCGTTGTAATTGCCCAATGTCGCCGCATAGGCACCGAAGCCCACTGTCGCGATGAGCCACAGGAAGGTCGCGAGCGCGGATCCGGCCGTGAGCCACTGCCAGCGCGCATCGCTGCGCGACGGGCCGAAGCGATAGGCCGCGCCGATCCCGATCGAGGCAAGCGACGCGGCGACGGCCCAGGTGGCAGCGTTGATGGCGATCGCGACGCCCGATCCCAGCCCCTCTACGAACCGGCCGACCAGAGCGAGCGCGGATGCCGCCAGCAGGCCCACGATCCCCACGAGCACCGCGCCGACGATCAGGACGAAGGAAATCAGCGTCGTCCGGATGATCCCCCGGCGTTCGCTCTGCTCATAGACGACGTTCAGCGCCGTCATGATCGCGCCGGATGCGCGCGTCGCCCCGTAAAGTGCGATCAGGAGCGCCACGAGCAGCCCTATGCCCTTCTTGCTCGCAGCTGTCGTGACGAGGCTGACGAGTTGGTCGAGGATCAGCTTCGCCGCATCCCTGGGCACCACGCCGATGATCGCGCGCATGTGGCCGGCGATCGTGGCGGGATCGGCGATCAGCCCGTAGGTCATCACCAGCGCGCCCAGCAGCGGAACGATCGAGAGAAAGGCATAGAAAGCCACGCCCGCCGCGAGCAGGCCGATATTGTCCGTGCCGGTCTTGATCCAGACGCGCCCGATAATCTCGCGCCAGGCCCGCATCGGCAGCGCGATGGGCGTGCGCGCGGTGCGGCCATGGGGATCGGGCCGCGGGCGTGGAGGATCTGCCAATATCACCATGGGGGCTAAACGCCCGAAGCCGCCAAGGTGCCACGGCAATTGCTCCCCCGACCGCCCGGTCCTAGGATTTCGCCATATCGCAGAGAGGATGTCATCATGCCCTGGACCAGGATCCTGAAGAAGGGAGCGGCGATCTTCGCCATGGCGCTCGTGGCCGGGCCGGCCGCCGCCGCCGGGAAGCCCGCCGCACTCGAACAACTGACGACCGTGGAGCTGAAGGAAAGACTGGAGACGGGCTGCCCCGTCGCCCTGCTCTACAATGGGGGGGTCGAGGAAAGCGGACCGCACCTCGCGCTCGGCAAGCATAATCTGCGCATCTACCAATATGGCGCGCAGCTGGCGCAGGCGATCGGGGATGCGATCCTGCTGCCGGTGATGCCCTTCTCGCCCAACGACGCCGCCCGCATGGCCTTTGCCGGCACGGTCAGCCTGCGGCCCGAAACATGGGTGGCCGTGAACGAGGATGTCGCGCGCAGCCTGATCGGCGGCGGCTTCCGCCGAGTGGCGATCCTCACCGATCATGGCGACGGCATGCCCCAGCTGCGCGATATGGTGGAGCGGCTGGACAAGGAATATCGGCCCAGGGGCGCACGCGTCTTCTTCGTGGAGGATGCCTATACGAAGGCACGCCAGCAGATAGAGGCGGAGATCAAGGCTTCGGGCAAGGTGCCGGGCGGCCATGGCGGCCTGTGGGACACGGCCGAGACGATGGCGGCCGATCCCGGCCTCGTCCGCCCCGGCCTGATGGCGCCCGGCACGCTGACGAACGACGGCAACGGGCCGATCGACGCGCACGGCATTTCGGGCGATCCGCGCGGCGCCACGGTGGCGATGGGCCGCCGCTTCGGCGCGATCCGCGTGAAGCTGGCAGCGGAACAGTTGCGCCAGCAGCTGGCCGACGCCGGCGCCTGCCATTGATGGCCGTGTCCGACGAAGGCGCCTTCATCGCTGCGCTGCGCGGGCTGGCCCGGGATCCGGCCGCCCGCGCGCTGGTGGACGATGCGGCCGTGTTGCCGATGGGCGATCACGCGCTGGTGCTCACGCATGACATGATCGTGGAGGGCATTCATTATCTGCCCGGCGATCCGCCCGAAGACGTGGCCTGGAAGCTGGTCGCGGTGAATCTTTCGGATCTCGCCGCAAAGGGCGCGCGGCCGCTGGGCGTGCTGCTCGGTTATCCGCTGGGCGGCGAGGCCTGGGATCTCAGCTTCGTCAAAGGCCTGCGCACCGTGCTGGATCATTTCGACGCGGCCCTGCTGGGGGGTGACACGGTTTCCGCCCCCGAAGGTGCGCCGCGCATGATGGGACTCACCGCCATCGGGGAGGCGCCGCAGACGGGCGCGCCATCACGGGCGGGCGCACAGGCGGACGATGTGCTGTACGTCACCGGCGCGATCGGGGCGGCGGGGCTTGGCCTCGCGGTGGCGCAGGGGCGGCGGGATGGGCCGGCCGGCGCGCTCGCCGCCTATCGCCGCCCCACGCCCCGGCTCGCGGAGGGGCGCACGCTCGCGCCACATGTCCATGCGATGATGGATGTGTCGGACGGGCTTTTCATCGATGCGCTGCGCATGGCCCAGGCCAGCGGTCTGGGCGTCACGATCGATCTGGATGCCGTGCCCCTCGCCGAAGGCTGCGATGCCGATCAGGCCGGGCGGATCGCCGCCGCCAGCGCGGGCGACGATTATGAGCTGCTGTTCGCAGCACCCGATGGGCTGGACATCGCGCTGCCGGGCGGCCTGCCGATCACCGCGATCGGCCGCTTCCAGGCGGACGAAGGCTTCGTCCTGATCGACGCGCTCGGCCCGGTCGAGCGCCCTCTGCGGCTGGGCTACGAACATGGCGGATAGGCTCCGATCGCGCGGCTTGCCCAACGCCCTGCCGCTGTTCATACTCCCGCCCAGAGCGGGCGCCACGCAGCGACCTGCCGCATAGGAGAGGACATCGCATGGCAATAGTCCAGCTTGCGATCGCGTGTGGCGCACTGGCCGTGATCTACGGCCTCGTCACGAGCGGTCAGGTTCTGAAGCTGCCCGCCGGCAACGCCCGGATGCAGGATATCGCCGCCGCCGTTCAGGAAGGCGCCCGCGCCTATCTCGCCCGCCAATATACGACGATCGCGATCGTCGGCTTCGTAATGGTCGTGCTGGTCTTCTTCCTGCTCGGGAAGATATCGGCGATCGGCTTCCTGATCGGGGCACTCCTGTCCGGCGCGACCGGCTTCGTCGGCATGAACATATCCGTGAAGGCGAACGTGCGCACGGCGGAAGCCGCGCGCAGCAGCCTGCAGGCGGGCCTCACCACCGCTTTCCGCTCGGGCGCGATCACCGGCATGCTGGTGGCGGGGCTGGGCCTGCTCGCCATTTCTGTCTTCTTCTGGGCGCTCATCGGCCCCGGCGGCCATGCGCCCACGGATCGCATCGTCATCAATGCGCTGGTGGCATTGTCCTTCGGCGCCTCGCTCATCTCCATCTTCGCGCGGCTGGGCGGCGGCATCTTCACCAAGGCGGCCGATGTGGGCGCCGATCTGGTGGGCAAGGTGGAAGCCGGCATTCCCGAGGATGATCCGCGCAACCCCGCCGTGATCGCCGACAATGTCGGCGACAATGTCGGCGATTGCGCCGGCATGGCGGCCGACCTGTTCGAAACCTATGTCGTCACGCTCGGCGTCACGATGGTCTCGATCGCGCTGTTCGTGAAGGGGCCGGAGGCGCTGGCGCTGATGAGCCTGCCCCTGCTGGTGGGCGGGGTGTGCATCATCACCTCGATCATCGGCACCTATATGGTCCGCCTGGGATCGGGATCGATCATGGGCGCGCTCTACAAGGGCTTCTGGACCTCCGCGATCCTCGCCGTGCCCGCCATCTATGTGGCCAGCTATTATGCGCTGGGCGATCTCAATGCCCCGATCGGCGGCCCCGCCGAGGCGGCCGGCCCGGGAACGCCGGCCGCCGTCGCCGCGCAGACCGGCTTCACGGGCATGAGCCTGTTCTGGTGCATGATGATCGGCCTTGCGGTGACGGGCGCGCTCGTGTGGATCACCGAATATTATACGGGCACCAATTATCGCCCGGTGAAATCGATCGCGCAGGCCAGCGTAACGGGCCATGGCACCAACGTGATCCAGGGGCTGGCGATCAGCCTGGAATCCACGGCACTCCCCACGATCGTGATCGTGATCGCCGTGATCGCCGCCTATCAACTGGCCGGCGTGATCGGCATCGCTTTCGGGGCTACATCGATGCTGGCGCTCGCAGGCATGGTGGTGGCGCTGGATGCCTATGGCCCCGTGACCGACAATGCCGGCGGCATTGCCGAAATGGCGGGCCTCGAAGACAGCGTGCGCGAGAAGACGGATGCGCTGGATGCGGTGGGCAACACCACCAAGGCCGTGACCAAGGGCTATGCGATCGGATCGGCGGCGTTGGCGGCGCTCGTTCTGTTCGGCGCCTATACGGCGGATCTGAAGGAATATTTCCCCGATCTCGCCGTCGATTTCTCGCTCTCCAATCCGTACGTGATCGTCGGCCTGCTGCTCGGCGCGCTGCTGCCCTTCGTGTTCGGCGCCTTCGGCATGACGGCGGTCGGCCGGGCGGCGGGATCGGTGGTGGAGGATGTGCGCGACCAGTTCCGCTCCAATCCCGGCATCATGGAAGGGACCAGCCGCCCCGATTATGCGCGCACCGTGGATCTCGTGACGAAGGCGGCGATCCGCGAGATGATCGTGCCCAGCCTTCTGCCTGTGCTGGCGCCGGTGGTGGTCTATTTCGTGATCCGCTGGGTGGCCGGTCCCGCCAACGGCTTCGCCTCACTGGGCGCCCTGCTGCTGGGCGTGATCGTCTCCGGCCTGTTCGTCGCCATCTCGATGACGTCGGGCGGCGGCGCGTGGGACAATGCCAAGAAATATATCGAGGACGGCAATCATGGCGGCAAGGGATCGGAGGCGCACAAGGCTGCCGTGACCGGCGATACGGTGGGCGATCCCTACAAGGATACGGCCGGACCCGCCGTGAACCCGATGATCAAGATCACCAACATCGTGGCCCTGCTCTTGCTCGCCGCGCTGGCCGCGCACGGCTGACGGATCGATCAACCCGCCCGTTCGTCCTGGGCGAGGCCGAAGACCGGGCTGGGGGCGTCACCGCCCTCGGCGCCTGCTCCGACCCGCCTGGGACGAACGGAAAGGGCGCTGGCGCTCATCTGGGCGGCGCCATCCCCGTCCAGTAGGCGGCGAAGGCCAGAATATCGGCATATTCCTCGATCGCCTTGGACGTCGGCTTGCCGGAGCCGTGGCCCGCGCGGGTCTCGATGCGGATGAGGTGCGGCTTCGGCCCGATCTCCGCCGCCTGCAGCGCTGCCGCATATTTGAAGCTGTGCGCCGGCACGACGCGATCGTCCGTATCGGCGGTGGTGACGAGGATGGCGGGATAGGCCGCCCCGTTCCGGATCGTGTGATAGGGCGAATAGGTGAGGTTGTAGGCGAGTTCATCCGCCTTGGCCGGATCGCCATAGTCGCCCGTCCAGAAGCGGCCCGCCGTCCAGTTGGTGAAGCGCGCCATGTCCATCACGCCGACCTGCGGGATCGCCGCCGCGAACAGATCCGGCCGCTGATTGGTCACCGCCCCCACCAGCAGCCCGCCGTTCGAGCCGCCGTTGATGACGAGCCTGTCCTTTCGCGTGATCCCGGTGGAGACGAGATATTCGGCCGCGGCGATGAAATCGTCGAACACATTCTGCTTGTGCAGGAGCTTGCCGGCATCGTGCCAGGCCTTCCCATATTCGCCGCCGCCGCGCAGATTCGCCACCGCGATCACGCCGCCCATCTCCATCCAGTCGAGCCACGCGACCGAGAAGGCCGGCAGCACCGGGATGTTGAAGCCGCCATAGCCATAGAGCAGCGTCGAGGCGCCGGCCGACAGATCCAGGCCCCTCCGGTGCGCGACGAACATGGGCACGCGCGTCCCGTCCTTCGAGGTGTTGAAGACCTGGGTCACCTCATACTGGCCGGGATCGAACGGCGCCTGGGGCGCCTTGAAGACGGTCGATGCGTTGGCCACCGCATCATAGCGATAGATGGTCGCCGGCCGGTTGTAGCTGGCGAAGCTGTAATAAGTGACGGGGGCGTCCTCATCCTCGGCGAAGCCCGCGGCGGTGCCGATGCCGGGAAGCGCGACCATGCCCTGCGTCGTCCCATCCAGCGCAAAGCGCCGCACCACGCTCTTGGCATCCTCCATCGTGACGACGAGGAAACGGCCGCCGACGATCGAGGCGGAATCAATCGTGCCCGCCCCTTCGGCGATCAGCGGGCTGGCCTCCGGATGCCCGGGCGCCGTACCGTCGAGCGAAACGATCCGCTTGCGCGGCGCGCCTTCGGTCGTCACCACGAACAGCCTGTCCCCCGCCGTGCCCGCCACCTGCAGCTCATGATCGCCATAGGGGATCAGGATGCGGGGCGTGGCTCCGGCTTTCGCCAGATCGAGCGCGACCAGTTCGGTTTTCACATCATCCTCGGTCGAGAGGATCGTGAGCCAGCGGCCATCGGCGCTGACATGGAGGCTGTGCGTCAGCTTCGGCCGATCCGGCGTCGCATAGACGAGGCTGTCGGCCGACTGGGGCGTACCGACCTTGTGGAAATAGATGCGCTGATCGAGCGTGCCGGACGTATAGAGATGCTCGCCTTCCGGCTTGGCATAACGGCCATAGAAAAAGCCCGAACCATCGCCCTTCCAGCTGATGTTCGTATATTTACCCCATTCGACGGCATCGGGCAGCAGCTTGCCGCTGGCGACATCCACCACATGGAAGGTACGCCAGTCCGTGCCGCCTTCCTGCACGCCATAGGCCACGTAGCGGCCATCCGGCGACGCATCCCATTCGGCCAGTGCCGTCGCGCCATCCTGCGACCAGGGATTGGGATCGATCAGGACGCGGGGCGCGCCGGCCCCATCCTGCACATACAGGACATACTGATTCTGGAGGCCGCTGTTCCGCCGGTAGAAGAGCCGCTCGCCGCGCCGCTGGGGCACGGCGAACTTTTCGAAATTCCACAGCTGGGTAAGACGCGCCTTGATCGCATCGCGGCCGGGCAGCGTGGCGAGATAGGCTTCGGTAAACCGGCTCTGCCCATCCACCCAGGCGCGAACCTTCGCATCCGTGCGCACATCGCCTTCCAGCCAGCGATAGGGATCGGGAATGGAGAGGCCGAAGGGATGCTCCACCGTCGTGCCCCGCTCCGTCGCGGGATAGGGCGCCGCCGTCTGCGGCGGGGTGGCAGGGGCGGCGGTGGAAAGCAGGGCCATGGAAAACAACACCGAACGAAAGGTCATGGAAAGCCTCGAAAGCCTGATTGCGTCAGGCTGAATCAGCCTGAAACGGGAATCAAGCCACCGGCGCCGCGAAAAGGCGCCATCCCAGGCCCGCGCCAGGGCAGAGCGCCCCGAGAACCGCGCCCGAAACGAAAAAAGGGCCGGAGGCTTTCGCCCCCGGCCCTTCATTCATTGTGGCCCAAACGAGCCGGGCGATCAGGCCGCTTCGTCAAGCAGCTCGACCGGGCCCGAATCCTGGCCCTTGGCCGAAACGTCACGGTCGACGAACTCGATCACGGCCATGGCGGCGGCGTCCGAGCCGCGCGTGCCGGCCTTGATGATGCGGGTATAGCCGCCGTTGCGGGTCGCGTAGCGCGAGGCCAGCACGTCGAACAGCTTCACCAGCTGGGCATCGTCCATCAGGCGCGCATGCGCGAGACGACGGTTGGAGAGGCCGCCCTTCTTGGCCAGCGTCACCAGCTTCTCGACATAGGGGCGAAGCTCCTTCGCCTTGGCGAGCGTGGTGATAATCTGCTCATGCTTGATGAGCGCGGCCGACTGATTGCGGAACAGGGCCGCACGATGAGACGCGGTGCGCTGAAGCTTACGACCGCCGACGCGATGACGCATAGTAACTTTCCTTCTCGTTCGTCAGGGGCCCGTATCAGGTAACCCCAGCCAGGCGGCGACGTGGACCGCCCTGTCTTAACGTCGCCCCGGCGGAGGCCGGGACCCATGTTCCTCTCTCCAGATCGTGCCGCCCGGAAGCGACAGACATGGATCCCGGCCTCCGCCGGGCGGACGGGAAGGCGGCATCACGCCGCCCGCCGCATCAGAATTCCTGTTCGAGCTTCTTGGCCATTTCCTCGATATTCTCGGGCGGCCAGCCGGGGATTTCCATGCCCAGACGGAGCCCCATCGTGGCGAGGACTTCCTTGATCTCGTTGAGCGACTTGCGGCCGAAATTCGGCGTGCGCAGCATCTCTGCCTCGGTCTTCTGAACCAGATCGCCGATATAGATGATGTTGTCGTTCTTGAGGCAGTTGGCCGAGCGGACCGAAAGCTCCAGCTCGTCCACCTTCTTGAGGAGGAAGCGGTTGAGCTGGTTCGAGCCGACCTCGGGTTCCGCCACGCCGCCGAGCGGGGCCAGCGGGTGGGCCGCGACCGGCGCGGAGACGGCCATGCCCTCGTCGAAGTGGACGAACAGCTGAAGCTGATCCTGCAGGATGCGCGCGGAATAAGCGAGCGCGTCCTCCGGAGTCACCGTGCCATCGGTTTCGACGGTGATGGTGAGCTTGTCGTAATCCAGCTCCTGGCCGACGCGCGTATTCTCGACCTTGTACGCCACCTGGCGGACCGGCGAGTAGAGCGCATCGATCGGGATCAGGCCGATTGGCGCATCGGCCGGGCGGTTGGCGGCGGCCGGGACATAGCCCTTACCGATATGAACCGTGAGCTCCATGTTGAGCGAGGCGCCCTCGTCCAGATGGCAGATCACGAGATCCTTGTTCATCACCTCGATGTCGCCCGACGTGGCGATATCGCCCGCGGTCACTTCGGCGGGGCCGGTGGCCGAAAGCTGGAGGCGCTTCGGGCCTTCGCCCTGCATGCGCAGCGCGACCTGCTTCACGTTCAGGACGATGTCCGTCACGTCCTCGCGCACGCCGGCGAGGCTCGAGAATTCGTGCAGCACGTTCTCGATTTTGATCGCGGTCACGGCAGCACCCTGCAGCGACGACAGCAGCACGCGACGCAGCGCATTGCCGAGCGTGAGGCCGAAGCCGCGCTCCAGCGGCTCGGCGACGAAGGTGGCGCGGCTCTTCGAGCCACCGCCGGCCTTGCGCTCGAGGCCCATCGGCTTCTTCAGTTCCTGCCAATTCTTGGCGTTGACGGCCATGGTGTTCCCCTTGGGGTTTGAGCCGCGACGCGTCCGCCGCGACCATAAAAGCGTGCCGGCCCCGGGAAGGGCCGGCGGACGATCAGACGCGGCGGCGCTTGGACGGGCGAACGCCGTTGTGCGGGATCGACGTCACGTCACGGATGGACGTGATGTGGAAGCCGACAGCCTGCAGCGCGCGCAGGGCCGATTCGCGGCCCGAACCGGGACCCTTCACCTCGACCTCGAGGGTACGGACGCCATGTTCCGCCGCCTTCTTGCCGGCGTCTTCCGCCGCGACCTGCGCGGCATATGGCGTCGACTTGCGGCTGCCCTTGAAGCCCATCATGCCGGCGGACGACCACGAAATGGCGTTGCCCTGGGCATCGGTGATGGTGATCATCGTGTTGTTGAAGCTGGCATTCACGTGGGCCACGCCCGCCGTGATGTTCTTGCGCTCGCGCCGCTTGATGCGCTGTGGTTCGCGTGCCATCGAAATTGTCCTGACCTGAATTCTGTGGTGGACGGAGGGGGCTCTCTGCGAGGCCTCGCCTCCGGCGGAGAAGAAGTGGAAAAACCGCCTCCCGGACGGTTTTTATTACTTCTTCTTCCCTGCGATCGGCTTGGCCTTGCCCTTGCGGGTGCGCGCATTGGTATGCGTGCGCTGGCCGCGGACCGGCAGGCCCTTGCGATGGCGCAGGCCGCGATAGCAGGCGAGATCCATCAGGCGCTTGATGTTCATCGCCACCTGGCGGCGGAGATCGCCTTCCACGGTGTAGCCGGCGTCGATCGTCTCGCGGATCTGCAGGACTTCCTGATCGGACAGGTCCTGAACGCGGCGAGCCGGCTCGATGCCCAGCTTGGCGGTGATTTCCTTGGCCTTGGCCGGGCCAATGCCGTGGATGTAGGTCAGCGCGATTTCGACGCGCTTGTTGGTCGGGATATTCACACCCGCGATACGTGCCATGGTCTTTCTGTCTCCTGCTCCACGGGGCGGTTGGCGGGCCGCCCCATCTCGACGCTTCGAACCCACAAACAGGAAAATCGCGGCGCACGCGCAAGCGCCGCCGGAAACCGGTTTGATGGGAAAGGGGCCACTACGGGATCGCCGCCGAGTCTGTCAAGCAGCGCAAGGACAGCGTTAACGCGGCTCTAAGCCTCTTATGCCATATCGGGCAGACAAGAAACCGGAGATGGATGATGGGCTGTGTTCAGCCTCGCCCTGATGAGCTGATCGAGCGGGATCTGGCGAGCGCGCTGATCGCCGAATCTGTGGTCCTGCTTCTGGATCGCGACGATCGGGTAACAGACGCAAGCCCCGGCTTCCTCGCCGCCTTCGGCTACACGCTGGAAGAGCTGCGCGGCATGCCCCATGCCGCGTTGTGCGCGCCCGGCGATCTGGCATCCCAAAGCTTTCAGAATCGCTGGGCGCGGCTCCGCGAGGGCGGCCGGGACAGCGGCGCCTATGTGCGCTTGACGGCAAGCGGCGCCGAGCGCTGGCTGCGCGGGACCTATATTTCGCTGCGGCACGAGGACGGACCGGCCGGCATCGCCCTGATCGCCGAAGACGTGACCGAGGAACAGCGGCTTGCTGCGGCCGCGGAAAGCCGGCTGGCCGCGATCGATCGATCGCAGCTCATCATCGAATATGATCTCGAAGGCCGGGTGACCGACGTCAACGCCAACTATCTGGCCGCCACGGGCTATACCCACAAGGAACTGATCGGGCGGCATCATACCCTTCTCTGCCCGCCCGGCGCGGCCGCGAGCGCCGACTATCGCGCGCTCTGGCAGAAGCTTTCGCGCGGCGAACGCGCCGGGGGCGAGGTCCGCCGGCTGGGGCGCGACGGGCGCACGATCTGGCTTCAGGCGGTCTACAATCCCATCCTCGACGCGCGCGGCCGCACCGTGCGCATCGTGGGCTTCGCCACCGATGTCACCGAACAGAAGTTCCGACAGAATCGCGAGGCGGACGCGCAGACGCGGCTGATCGAGGAAAGCGACGCCCGCCGCGACCAGCTTCAAGCGATGGTCGACGAGGTGCGCGAAATCGTGGGGATGGTGGAAAGCATCGCGCGCCAGACCAACCTGCTGGCCCTGAACGCCACGATCGAGGCCGCGCGGGCCGGACCGGCAGGCCTCGGCTTCGCCGTGGTCGCTCAGGAAGTGAAGCGGCTGGCGCAAAACACCCGCTCGGCGACGGAGCGCGCCTCCGCCCTCCTCGCCCGATAGCGGGGAGAAGGATCAGGCCGGCGTGCCGACCGTCTCCTCACCCAGGATGCGATCGATCGATGCCGTCACATCCTCGATATCGGCCATGCCATCGACACGGGTCACCAGGCCCTTCGCCTCGTAATAAGGCAGGATCGGCGCCGTCTTCGCGCGATATTCGGCCAGGCGCGTTCGCACCGTTTCGGCATTGTCATCCGGCCGGCGCTTGAATTCGGTGGAGCCGCACACGTCGCACACGCCGGCCGTCTTCGGCAGCTTGTAGCGATCATGATAGCCTTCGTTGCACCTGGCACAGGTATAGCGGCCGGAGATGCGATCCACGAGCGCATCCTCGTCCACGTCCAGCTCGATCACATGATCCAGCTTCAGGCCGCGCTCCGAAAGCAGGGCATCCAGCGATTCGGCCTGGGCCTGCGTGCGGGGATAGCCATCGAAGATGAAGCCGGTGGCCTGGGATTCGCCGTCCAGCCGATCCGCGATCAGCTTCGTCACGATCTCGTCGGACACGAGGCCGCCGGATTTCATGATCGCCTCGGCCTGCTTGCCCACTTCGCTGCCGGCCTTGACGGCGGCGCGGAGCATATCTCCGGTCGAGAGCTGCACATAGCCGTACTTGCTCGTCAACAACTGGGCCTGCGTGCCCTTTCCCGCCCCCGGAGGCCCCAGCAGGATCAGAAGCTTCATCTACGCATTCCTCCCTTCAGGCGCGCCTTCTTGATGAGGTCGCCATATTGATGCGCGAGCAGGTGGCTCTGGATCTGGGTCACGGTATCGATGGTCACATTGACCACGATCAGGAGGCTCGTGCCCCCGAAACCGACCAGATGCCGCGGCATGAAGATTTCCGGCACCACGCAAATGAGCGTGAGATATGCCGCACCGATCACCGTGATGCGAGTGAGCACATAGTCCAAGTAGACTTCCGTGTTCTTGCCTGGGCGGATGCCGGGGATGAAGCCGCCATAGCGCTTCAGATTGTCCGCCGTTTCCTCCGGATTGAACACGACCGCGGTGTAGAAGAAGGAGAAGAAGATGATGCCGGCCGCGTAGAGCACGAAATAGAGCGGCGTATCCTGGCCGATCACCTGATTGACGGTGATTAGGAAATCGCCCCAGCGGCTCTCGCCCGAAATGCGGTTGCCGGCGAACTGCGTGATCGTCAGCGGCAGCGCGAGCAGTGACGAGGCGAAGATCGGCGGAATCACGTTGGCCGTGTTGATCTTCAGCGGCAGGTGGCTCTTGTCCGCCTGCATCATGCCGCGCGCCGTCTGACGCTTCGGATACTGGATCAGCACACGGCGCTGCGCACGCTCCATGAAGCAGATGAGCAGGATCAGCGCGATGATGAAGGCGAAGCCCGCCAGCACCATCAGCGGCGAGGAAGCGCCCGTGCGCGCTTGTTCGAAGGCGGTGGCGATCGTCGTGGGCAGCTGCGCCACGATACCGGCCATGATGATGAGCGAGACGCCGTTGCCGATGCCCCGGCTGGTGATCTGCTCTCCCAGCCACATCAGGAACATCGTGCCGCCGACGAGCGTGATGACGGTCGTCACGCGGAACAGGATCGGATCGACGACGACCGCCGTCTGCCCGGCCGAATCACCCCAGGCCGAAAGGCCCACGGCGATGAAATAGCCCTGGATGGCGGTGAGCAGCACCGTGCCGTAGCGCGTATACTGGTTCAGCTTCTTGCGCCCGCTTTCGCCTTCCTTCTTGATGGCAGCAAGCTGCGGGCTGAGCGATGTCGCAAGCTGCACGACGATCGATGCGGTGATGTAGGGCATCACGCCCAGCGCCACGATCGACATGCGCGTCAGCGCGCCGCCCGTGAAGGTGTTGAAGAAATCCATGACGCCGCCCTTCGTCGTATCGAAGAGCGTGGCGAGCGCGCGCGGATCGATGCCCGGCAGCGGCACATAGGAAAGCAGGCGGAACACGACGAGCGCGCCCAGCGTGAACCAGATGCGCTTCTTGAGCTCGGTGGCCTTGGCGAACTGCGAGAGGCTCGCGTTCGACGCCAGTTGTTCGGCTGCGGATGCCATGGAGAACTATCGAACCTTCAGAAATGACAGGAGCGGCGAGGCGAAAGATCCGCCTGCGCCGCTCCCATATAGTGCCCGATCGGCCAAAGCCACACCGGCCAGAGAATCAGGCGCGCGCGGCCTTCTTGGCGGCGAGCGTCTTGCCCTTCTTCGCGGCGGCCTTCTCGGCGGCGGGAACGACTTCGATCACCTCGACCGAGCCGCCAGCGGCCTCGATCGCCTCGCGCGCGGACTTCGACACGCCGGCAACCTTGAAGGAGAGCTTCGCCGAAAGGCTGCCCTTGGCGAGAATGCGAACGCCATCCTTGCCGCCGCGGGCGACGCCGGCGGCCTTCAGCGCGGCATGATCGATCGTGCCGGCGGTGGCGAGCGTGCCCGCATCGACCAGCTTCTGGATCGCGCCCAGGTTCACCTCGGCATAGTCCTTGGCGAAGATGTTGTTGAAGCCGCGCTTCGGCAGCCGCATGTGGAGCGGCATCTGGCCGCCCTCGAAACCGGCGATCGACACGCCCTCACGGCTCTTCTGGCCCTTCTGGCCGCGACCGGCGGTCTTGCCCACGCCCGAGCCGATGCCGCGGCCCACGCGGACGCGGCTCTTGCGCGCGCCCTTATTGTCGGTGATCTGATTCAGTTTCATGTGTGTGCACTCGCTTTCGCTATGGTCGCGCGGATTTGGAAGCGGGCGCCGATAGCGGGTCCGCGCCCCTTTGCCAAGCCATAACCGGCCAGGCCCGGTCAGCCCCGGTCGCGGGGCAGCACGATCGTGCGCGCCAGCCACTTGCCGAACATCCGTGTCAGAAGCTCCACCGGCTCGAACAGGATCGCCGCCACGATCGCCGCCGCGACGGAGGCGGATGCGATCGTGGCGGCCATGCGCTGATCGAGCGCGGCGCCGCCGCCGAAGTGAACGATCATCCCAGAGGTGAAGGAGATCAGGACCGCGAAATGGACGAGATAGAGAGGGAAGGAGATGTGACCGAGGAAGCGCGAAACCCGCGTGGAGAAGAAGGACACCGCCCACGGATTGACGAAGACGGCCGCCAGCAACGCCACCTCCAGCATCACATAGAAGCGCTCGCCCCGCAGGCGCGACGCATACATGGCCGCCAACAGCGCGACGATCGCGATGCCGCTCAGCGCCGGCATCCACCGCCACCGTCGGATACGCCCGATCATTCCCTGCCGCCGGGCCGAGGCGAAGAACAGGCCGGCCACGAAGCCGGCATAATAGCAGGCGACACCACTGGAGAGCAGCAGCAGGCCAAGGATGACGAGGATGACGGCTCGATACCGGAGCCAATCCCACAGTGAGAGCAATATGAAGATGAGGATCGAGCCCATCATCTCCACCGACATCGTCCACAGGAAAGGGACGATCTGCCCGGTCGCGGGATCGCCGACATAGACGCCGATCAGCGCATATTGGAGGCAGGTCAGCAGCGAGATCGGCTGCGACACGAACGTGCCGAGCCAATCCTCGCGATGGACGAGCCCGGCCGCCTCGTGCGCAAAGATCAGCCCACTCTGCTGGAGTATCCAGACGAGCAAGGCCGCAGCGAAGATCGGGATGGAGAGACGCGAATGCCGCTTCACCGCCAGCGACGCCACCGCGCGCATCCCCCCGCCCGCGAAGAAGGATGCGCTCAGCGCCTCACCGGACAGGATGAAGAAGATCCCCACCGCATAGCGGCCGTTGAACGTCTCCGTCAGGGGATTGCGGAACGCAGGATAGAGCATCCCGAACGTTTCGTAAAACATGTGATAGATGACGACAGCCAGCGCGGCCCAGCCGCGTATCCCGTCAATCTCGTGCAGGCGATCCGCCCTGGCGGCCCCCTCGCGGCCGGGCGCATCAAACGCCGCCGCGTCCAGCGAGCGAAGCCATCGCGCTGCGACGCCCGTGCCCACCTCGCTCACGCAGGCCCCGCCCCATGGCGTTTCCAGCCCGACGCGCGCGGAACCTGCCTCAACACCTCACCCCCAAGAAAAGGGGCCTCGCGGGCGTCGGCAACGGACGCGCCCGACGCGTCCCCTTCCGGGCGAGCAGGCCCCATGCCGCCAAGCCCTCCATGCGGGATCATGCCGTGAAAGAAAACACCCGGACATGCGAAGGGCGCCGCACGATCCTCTCGTGGGGCGCCCTTGCGAAAGCAGTTCGGACCGGAGCTTAGCCCTCGACCTTCACCATATGCTGCACCTTCTTGATCATACCGCGCACCTCGGGGGTGTCGGTCAGTTCGCTGGTGCGATGCATCTTGTTGAGACCGAGGCCGATCAGCGTCGCGCGCTGATCCTTGGTCCGGCGGATGGGCGAACCCGTCTGCGTCACCTTGATGGTTGCCATGTCGCTCACTCCACCACGGCCGCGGCGTCGGCTTCGGCAACCTCGACAGAGGCTCCGCCGCGACGCAGCAGGTCGGCGATCTTCTTGCCGCGACGCTGGGCCACCGAGCGCGGGCTCGTCTGGTCCTTGAGCGCCTCGAAGGTCGCGCGGATCATGTTGTAGGGGTTGCTGGTGCCGACCGACTTGGTCACCACGTCATGCACGCCCAGGCTCTCGAACACGGCGCGCATCGGACCGCCGGCGATGATGCCGGTGCCGGCCGGTGCCGTGCGAACGGTGACGCGGCCCGCACCGAAATGGCCGAGGCCATCATGGTGCAGAGTGCGGCCATCCTTCAGCGCGACGCGGATCATCGCCTTCTTGGCAGACGCGGTCGCCTTCGAAATGGCTTCCGGCACTTCGCGCGCCTTGCCATGACCGAAGCCAACGCGGCCGGCGCCATCGCCCACGACGACCAGCGCCGCGAAACCGAAGCGCTTGCCGCCCTTCACCGTCTTCGAGACGCGGTTGATGTGAACCAGCTTCTCGACCAGTTCCTCACCGCCCTCTTCACGATTATTATCGCGACGGTTGCGATCGTTGCGGCCACGACCATCGCGGTTGTTGCCGCCACCGGGGCCACGGCCACGGCCGCCACGGGGGCCACGGCCCTCGCGCTGCGGCGCATCGCCGGCGGGTGCAGTCGCCTCGACGGCGACCTCGTTCTGAACTTCGTCAGCCATTTAGAACTCCAATCCGCCTTCGCGGGCGGCGTCGGCGAGTGCCTTCACCCGGCCGTGGAAGAGGAAACCACCGCGATCGAACACCACCTTGGTGACGCCGGCAGCAGCCGCACGCTCGGCGACCCGCTTGCCCACGCCCTCGGCAGCACCGAGATTCGCGCCGGACACGTCGCGCGCATCCTTTTCGAGGGTCGACGCGGAGGCGACGGTCTTGCCCGCCGCGTCGTCGATCACCTGCGCATAGATGTGACGGCCAGAGCGATGCACCGAAAGGCGCGGGCGCAGCGAGCCCTTGGCCTTCAGCGCGGTACGGACACGGCGCCGGCGGCGCTCGAAGAGAGAGAGACCCTTGGCCATTACTTCTTCTTCCCTTCCTTCCGGAAGATGAACTCACCGGCGTACTTGATGCCCTTGCCCTTATAGGGCTCCGGCTTGCGCCAGCGGCGGATCTCGGCGGCGACCTGGCCGACCTTCTGCTTGTCGATGCCCGAGATGTTGATCGTCGTCTGATCCGGAGTGGCGATCGTGATGCCCTCCGGGATCGCGTAATCGACATCGTGGCTGTAGCCGAGCTGGAGCTTCAGGTTCTTGCCCTGAACGTTCGCGCGGTAGCCGACGCCGGTGATCAGGAGCTGCTTCGAAAAGCCTTCCGTCACGCCGGTGATCAGGTTCTGCACGAGCGTGCGCTGCATGCCCCAGAAGGAGCGGGCGCGCTTGGTCTCGTTCGCCGGCTGCACCGAAATGCCGCCATCGACCATCTCATAGCTGATCTCGTCGGCCTTCGGGATCGTCAGGGTGCCCTTGGGGCCCTTGACCGAAACTTCCTTGCCTTCGAGGCTGGCGGTCACGCCGGCCGGAACCGGAACAGGACGCTTACCGATGCGGCTCATCAGAACACCTCCGCGAGCACTTCGCCGCCGACATTCTGGTCGCGCGCTTCCGCGTCGGACAGAACTCCCTTCGGCGTCGAGACGATGACCATGCCGAGGCCGTTGCGAACGCGCGGCAGGCTCTGCGAACCCGAATAGACGCGGCGGCCCGGCTTCGAGACACGCGCGACATGCTGGATCGCGGGCTGGCCCTCGAAATATTTCAGCTCGATGCGCAGGCCGGGATGCTCGCCCAGCTGCTCTTCGGAATAGCCACGGATATAGCCTTCGCGCTGAAGCACATCGAGCACGCGGGCGCGCAGCTTCGACGCCGGCGAAAGGACCGAATCCTTGCGCGCACGCTGGCCATTGCGGATGCGGGTGAGCAGATCACCCAGGGGATCGTTGATCGACATTCTGCGGACCCTTACCAGCTCGACTTGACGACGCCGGGGATCATGCCCCGCGTGGCAAGCTGACGCAGCATGACGCGGCCGAGCTTGAACTTGCGATAGACGCCGCGCGGACGCCCGGTGACCTCGCAGCGATTGCGCACGCGGGTCGGATTGCCGTTACGCGGAATCTCGGCCAGCTTGAGGCGGGCGATCAGGCGCTCCGTCTCATCCTTGGATTCGTCGTCCGCGATCGCCTTCAGCCGGGCATATTTGCCCGCATACTGCTTCACGAGCTTCTTGCGACGCTCGTTCTTGTTGATCGAACTCAGTTTCGCCATCGACTTAAGTCCTTAGAGCCGCGGGCCTGGCCCACGGCGGGAAACAATTACGCCGCCTTCTTCGCTTCGGTCTGGGGCAGCGGGAACGGGAAGCCGAACAGGCGGAGAAGCTCGCGAGCCTCCTCGTCGGTCCGGGCGCTGGTCTGGACGATCACGTCCATGCCGCGGATATTGTCGACCTTGTCGTAGCTGATCTCCGGGAAGATCAGCTGCTCCTTGAGGCCGGTCGCATAATTGCCACGGCCGTCGAACGACTTGTCGCTCAGGCCGCGGAAGTCGCGGACGCGCGGCAGCGCGATCGTGACGAAGCGGTCGAGGAATTCGTACATACGCTCGCGGCGCAGCGTGACCTTGCAGCCGATCGGCATGCCTTCACGCAGCTTGAACTGCGCGATCGACTTCTTCGCCTTGGTGACAACGGCCTTCTGGCCGGCGATCAGCGTCATCTCGCTGGCCGCCTGCTCGACCTTCTTCTTGTCCTGCGTCGCCTCGCCGACACCCATGTTCAGCACGATCTTCTCGAGCTTGGGCACCTGCATCGGGTTGGTGTAGCCGAACTTCTCCGTCATCGCCTTGACGATCTTGTCGTCATAGAGCTTGTGAAGACGGGGTTTCACATTCTTGGCCTCAGCCATCGATCTTCTCCCCGGTCTTGACGGCCACGCGGACCTTCTTGCCGTCCTGGGTCTCGAAACGGACGCGCGTCGGCTTGCCGTCGGCGGTCGCGATCGCGACCTTGGACACATGCATCGGCGCTTCACGACGCTCCAGGCCACCCTGCGGGTTTTCCTGGCTCGGCTTGCGGTGACGGGTCGCGACGTTGACGCCCGACACGATAACCTTGGCTTCCTTCGGGAAGGCCTTGGTCACTTCGCCGGTGCGGCCCTTGTCCTTGCCGGACAGGACGACGACGCGGTCACCCTTCTTGATCTTGGCAGCGGCCATCACAGCACCTCGGGCGCAAGCGAAATGATCTTCATGTGCCCCGCGGCGCGCAGCTCGCGCACGACCGGCCCGAAGATGCGGGTGCCGATCGGCTCCCCGCTATTCTTGTTGATGAGAACGGCGGCATTGCCGTCGAAGCGGATGGTCGAGCCGTCGGCGCGATTGATGTCCTTCGCGGTGCGGACGATCACGGCACGGTGAACGTCGCCCTTCTTGACCTTCGCACGCGGAGCCGCCTCCTTGATGGAAACGACGATCACGTCGCCGACCGAAGCGAAACGACGCTTCGAGCCGCCCAGCACCTTGATGCACTGGACGCGCTTGGCGCCCGAATTGTCAGCGACGTCCAGGTTGGACTGCATCTGAATCATGGGTCAGTCCTTCCTTTACGCGTGGTTCGGGGTGGCGTGGGTGTCCACGGCGCCGACAACAGTCCAGGTCTTCAGCTTGGAGATCGGCTTGCATTCCTCGATGCGAACCGTCTGGCCTTCCTTGTACGTGTTGCCCTCGTCATGGGCATGATACTTCTTCGACCGCTTGATGATCTTGCCGTAGAGCGGGTGCTTCACCCGGCGCTCCACGAGCACGACGATCGTCTTGTCGGTCTTGTCGGACACCACAGTGCCCGTCAGCACGCGCTTCGGCATCGTGTGGCTCCTTACTTGGCAGCCGAGCGGGTGCGCTCGGTCTGCAGCGTCTTGATCTGCGCGATCGTCCGGCGAACTTCCTTCACCCGGCTCGGCTTTTCGAGCTGGTTGGTGGCCGCCTGAAAGCGCAGGTTGAACTGCTCGCGCTTCAGCTCGGAGAGCTGGGTCGAGAGCTGGTCGTCGGTCGCGACCTTGAGATCCGAAATCTTCGCCATGTTACGCGGCCTCGTGCACGGACTCGCCCAGGCGGGCGACGACCTTGGTCTTGATCGGCAGCTTTTCCATCGCGCGCTCAAAGGCGACGCGGGCGAGCGGGCCGGGAACGCCGTCCAGCTCGAAAAGGATGCGGCCGGGCTTCACGCGGGCGGCCCAGAATTCGGGCGCGCCCTTACCGGAACCCATGCGGACTTCGGCGGGCTTCGACGAAACCGGCACGTCCGGGAAGATGCGGATCCAGAGACGACCCTGGCGCTTGATGTGACGCGTGATCGCGCGGCGGGCCGCCTCGATCTGGCGGGCCGTGATGCGATCCGGCTCCATGGCCTTCAGGCCGAAGGCGCCGAAATTGAGCGCGGTTCCGCCCTTGGCGTCGCCGTGGATGCGGCCCTTGTGGGCCTTGCGGAACTTGGTGCGCTTCGGTTGCAGCATGTTCTCTAACCTTCAAACACCGCCCGGCTTGCGGGCGGCCGATAAGGCGGCAGGGCGATTAAGCCTCAGCGCGCCGGACGAACTCCGGAAGTCTGCGCTTCCATCATCAGGCGATCCTGCGCGAGCGGATCATGGCCGAGGATCTCACCCTTGAAGATCCAGACCTTGACGCCGCAGACGCCATAAGCGGTGTGCGCTTCGGCTTCCGCATAATCGACATTCGCGCGCAGCGTGTGCAGCGGAACGCGACCCTCGCGATACCATTCGGTGCGCGCAATCTCCGCGCCGCCGAGACGGCCGGCGCAGGTGATGCGGATGCCCTCGGCGCCGAGGCGGAGAGCCGACTGCACCGCGCGCTTCATCGCGCGACGGAAGGCGATGCGGCGCTCGAGCTGGTCGGCGACGCCCTGGGCGACGAGCTTGGCATCGATTTCCGGCTTGCGGATCTCGACGATGTTCAGGCTCACGTCCGAACCGGTCATCTTGCCGAGCGTCTTGCGCAGCTTCTCGATGTCCGCACCCTTCTTGCCGATGATCACGCCGGGGCGCGCGGCATAGATGGAGATGCGGCACAGCTTGGCCGGACGCTCGATCACCACCTTCGAGATCGCTGCCGACGGCAGGTTCTTGAAGATGTACTGGCGGATCTTGAGATCCTCCATGAGCAGGCGGCCATAGGCCTCGCCCTCGGCGAACCAGCGGCTGTCCCAGGTGCGGTTGATCTGCAACCGCATGCCGATCGGGTTGGACTTCTGACCCATTATGCTTCTTCCTGCTCGCGCACGACGACGCGGATCCGGCTGAACGGCTTCACGATCCGGGCCGAGCGGCCGCGGGCGCGGGTGGCGAAGCGCTTCATGACCAGGCCCTTGCCGACCGAGGCTTCGGCCACGACCAGCGCGTCCACGTCGAGATTGTGGTTGTTCTCGGCGTTGGCGATTGCGCTCGCCAGCGTCTTGCGGACGTCCACAGCCATCGCCTTCTTCGAGAAGGTGAGGATGTTGAGCGCGTCGCCAGCCTTCTTGCCGCGGATCAGGCCCGCGACCAGATTGAGCTTGTACGGCGAACCGCGCACGGAGGTGTTGACGGCAAGGGCTTCCTTGTCGCCCACCTTGCGGGGGGATGCAGGCTTCGACATCAGCGCTTGCCCTTCTTGTCCGCGGCATGGCCGGGGAAGTAGCGCGTCGGCGCGAACTCGCCGAGCTTGTGCCCGACCATGTCCTCGTTGACGGCGATGGGAACGAACTTGCGGCCGTTATAGAGGCTGAAGGTCAACCCCACGAACTGCGGCAGGATCGTCGAACGACGCGACCAGGTTTTGATCGGCGCGCGTGCACCGGATTCCTGGGCGGCTTCGGCCTTCTTGAGCAGGCTCAGTTCGACGAACGGGCCCTTCCAGACTGAACGAGCCATCTATCAGCCCTTCTTCTTCGCGTGACGCGACCGGATGATCATCTTGTCGGTCGACTTGTTGTGGCGGGTACGATGACCCTTGGTCGGCTTGCCCCACGGCGTCACCGGATGGCGGCCGCCCGAGGTCCGGCCTTCACCACCGCCGTGCGGATGGTCAACCGGGTTCTTCGCAACGCCGCGCGTCAGCGGGCGCTTGCCGAGCCAGCGGGTGCGGCCGGCCTTGGCGAGATAGGTGTTGGCGTTGTCGGGGTTCGACACCGCGCCCACCGTGCACATGCAATCCGAGCGGATATAGCGCTGCTCGCCCGAGTTCAGGCGGACCATCACCATGCCCTTGTCGCGGCCGACGATCTGCGCATAGGTGCCGGCGGCACGCGCGATCTGGCCACCCTTGCCGGGCTTCATCTCGACATTGTGGACGATCGTGCCGACCGGAGCCTGGCCGATTTCCATCGCATTGCCGGGCTTCACGTCCGTCTTCTTGGCGGCGAGAACGACATCGCCCGCGGCGAGACGCTGCGGCGCCAGAATGTACGAAAGCTCGCCATCCTCATACTTCACCAGAGCGATGAAGGCCGAACGGTTCGGATCATATTCCAGGCGCTCGACGGTCGCGGGGGCATCCCACTTGCGACGCTTGAAATCGACGAAGCGATACTTCTGCTTGTGGCCGCCAGCGATGCCGCGCGCCGTGGCGTGGCCCATGTTGTTGCGGCCACCCGACTTGCGCTTGCCCTCGACGAGCGCCTTGACCGGCTTGCCCTTCCAGAGGCCCGACTTGTCGACGAGCACCAGGCCGCGACGGGCCGGGCTGGTCGGGTTATAATGCTTGAGTGCCATCGCCTCAGATCCCCGTCGTCACGTCGATGGACTGGCCGTCCGCCAGCGTCACGATCGCCTTCTTGCTGTCGGAACGCTTGTAGGCTTCGCCCTTCCAGCGCTTCGTCTTGCCCTTCGACACGATCGTGTTGACGCCGGTGACGGTCACGCCGAACAGCGCCTCGACGGCCGCCTTGATCTCCGGCTTGGTCGCCTTTTCGGCCACCTTGAACACGACCGCGTTATGCTCGGAGAGCAGGGTCGACTTTTCGGTGATGTGCGGAGCGAGCACCACGTCGTAATGACGGATGTCGATCGCGCCCTGCTGCTGCTTAGCCATTGAAGCGCGCCTCCAGCTTCTCGACCGCGGCGCGCGTCAGCACCAGCGTGTCATGCTTCAGGATGTCGTAGACGTTGGCGCCGATCGCGGGCAGCAGATTGATGCCCTTGAGGTTCGACGAGGCCCGCGCGAACGAGACGTTCAGCGCTTCGCCATCGATCACCAGCGTCTTCTTGCCGAAGCCGAGGCCCGCCAGCTGCGCCGACAGCGCCTTGGTCTTGCCCTCGGCGACGTCGAGCACGTCCAGCACGATCAGGTTGCCGTCCTTGGCCTTCGACGACAGCGCCATCTTGAGGCCGAGCGCGCGAACCTTCTTGTTGAGGCCCGGATTGAAATCACGGACGCGGGCGCCATGCGCCTTGCCGCCGCCGATGAACACCGGAGCGCGACGATCGCCGTGACGAGCCGAGCCGCCGCCCTTCTGGTTGCCGAGCTTCTTGCCCGAACGCGCAACGTCCGCACGCTCGCGGGTGCCGCGGGCGGTGCCGCGACGCTTCTCGAGCTGCCACGTCACGACGCGGTGCAGGATGTCCGCGCGCGGCTCGAGGCCGAACACGTCGTCGTTAAGCTCGATATCGCCGGCCGCCGCCGCGTCGAGGTTCTTGACCTGAAACTTCACGATCAGCCCTCCTGGCCTTCGGCGGCTTCGGGCATCTCGACGACCGAAGCGGGGTTGCTGTTGGCCGCGACCTTCAGGCCGGCCGGCTTCGGCGCGTCCTTGTGACCGGGCACCTTCACGGCATCCTTCACGAGAAGCCAGCCACCCTTCGAACCGGGCACCGAGCCCTTGATGAAGAGCAGGCCGCGCTCGACATCCGTACGGACGATCTCGAGATTCTGCTGCGTGCGCTGACGGTCGCCCATATGGCCGGCCATCTTCTTGTTCTTGAAAACCTTGCCCGGATCCTGGCGCTGACCGGTCGAGCCGAGCGAACGGTGAGACACCGAAACGCCGTGGGTCGCGCGCAGACCGCCGAAACCCCAGCGCTTCATGCCGCCCTGGAAGCCCTTGCCCTGCGTGCGGCCGGAAATGTCCACCAGCTGGCCGGCGACGAAATGCTCGGCCGAAAGCTCGGCGCCGACATCGAGGAGATTATCCTCGGAGACGCGGAATTCGGCGACATAGGCCTTGGGCTCAACCTCGGCCTTGCCGAAGTGGCCGCGCTGCGGCTTGGCGACATTCTTGGCCTTCGCGGCACCGGCGCCAAGCTGGACGGCCACATAGCCATCGGACTCGACTTCCTTGCGCGCGACGACCTGGACGCTTTCCAGCTGCAGGACGGTGACAGGCACATGACGCCCATCATCCTGAAACAGCCGGGTCATCCCAACCTTCTTCGCGATCACGCCTGTGCGCATGATCCATTCCTTCCACAACAGAGGCCCGACCCGGTCCCCCGGGGAGGGCTTGCCAACGAAAAAGGGCCCGGTCACCCGAACCCCAGCCCAATGAAACCGCGTGCCCCGCCAGGGCCATGTTCAACAGATCGGTGACTGCTCACCAAAATGTCGAAAGCGGGGACGCGGGCAACGACCGATCCCTTAGGGGGCAGGTCGTTCGGTATCCTTGCTTCCTGCTTCGACCGAGGCGGAAAACCGCGTATCACGGGAAGCTAAAAGCGCCGGCCCAGGGAATCACCCAGACCGGCGGTGTCGGCGCCTTACGCCAACTTGATCTCAACATCAACACCTGCCGCGAGATCGAGCTTCATCAGCGCGTCGACCGTCTGCGGGGTGGGCTGCACGATATCCAGGAGGCGCTTGTACGTGCGCACCTCAAACTGTTCGCGGCTCTTCTTGTCGATGTGGGGGCCACGGTTGACCGTGAACTTCTCGATGCGCGTCGGCAGGGGAATCGGGCCACGGGTCAGCGCGCCGGTGCGTCGGGCGGTGTCGGCGATCTCGCCGGTCGCCTGGTCGAGAATGCGATGATCGAACGCCTTCAGGCGAATGCGGATATTGCTGTCCATGGGATTCCTACCGATGCGAAAGAGCCTGGGCCGTTGCCGCCTCCCTGGGGGTTGCGGAATGACCTCTCATTAAAAGCAAACCGGCCGACTCTCCCATGAGGAGAGCCGGCCGGCTCGTTAGGCTTGCGCCTATATTACGCCGTGATCGACGCGACAACCCCGGCGCCGACGGTGCGGCCGCCTTCGCGGATCGAGAAGCGGAGCCCCTCTTCCATGGCGATCGGCGCGATCAGCTTCACGCCGAGCTGCACGTTGTCGCCCGGCATCACCATCTCGGTGCCTTCCGGCAGCTTCACTTCGCCCGTCACGTCGGTCGTGCGGAAGTAGAACTGCGGACGATAGTTGGCGAAGAACGGCGTGTGACGGCCCCCCTCTTCCTTCGACAGCACGTACACTTCCGAGCTGAACTCGGTGTGCGGCTTGATCGAGCCCGGCTTGCAGAGAACCTGGCCACGCTCGACCTCTTCACGGCCGACGCCGCGGATCAGCGCGCCGATATTGTCGCCGGCCTGACCCGAGTCGAGCAGCTTGCGGAACATCTCGACGCCCGTGACGGTCGTCTTGCGGGTGTCCTTGAGGCCGACGATCTCGACTTCCTCGCCCACCTTGACGATGCCGGTCTCGACGCGGCCGGTGACGACCGTGCCACGACCCGAGATCGAGAACACGTCTTCGATCGGCATCAGGAACGGCTTGTCCAGCGGACGCTCCGGCTGCGGGATATATTCGTCGACAGCGGCCATCAGCTTCAGAACGGCGTTCTTGCCGATCTCGTCGTTGGAGCCGTCCAGCGCCTTCACGGCCGAACCCGCAATGACGGGGATGTCGTCGCCCGGGAAGTCATAGGACGAGAGAAGCTCGCGAATCTCGAGCTCGACGAGCTCCAGGATCTCGGCGTCGTCGACCAGATCGACCTTGTTCATGAACACGACGAGCGCCGGCACGCCGACCTGACGGGCGAGCAGGATGTGCTCACGGGTCTGCGGCATCGGGCCGTCGGTCGCGGACACCACGAGGATGCCGCCGTCCATCTGCGCGGCGCCGGTGATCATGTTCTTCACATAGTCGGCGTGGCCCGGGCAATCGACGTGCGCATAGTGGCGCTTCTCGGTCTCATACTCGACGTGCGCGGTCGAGATGGTGATGCCGCGCTCGCGCTCCTCGGGAGCCTTGTCGATGTTGGCATAGTCCACGAAGGTCGCGCCGCCGGTTTCGGCGAGGACCTTGGTGATGGCGGCCGTGAGGGACGTCTTGCCGTGATCGACGTGCCCGATGGTGCCGATATTGCAGTGCGGCTTCGTCCGCTCGAATTTCGCCTTCGCCATTTTTCCTACCTTGCTTCGAATCTGTTGGGAGTGACGGGCGCACCGCCAAACGGGGTGCGCCCATAACAGCTTTTTTCAGTTACGCCAGCCTTGTGGAGTCCATCCCGCCGGGATGGCGCCGCTCAGGCCAGCTTCGCGACGACTTCCTCGGCCACGTTGGCGGGGACTTCATCATAGTGCGAGAACTGCATCGTATACTGCGCGCGGCCCTGCGTGAACGAGCGGAGCTGGTTCACATAGCCGAACATGTTGGCCAGCGGGACCATCGCCTCGACCACCTGCGCGTTGCCGCGGCTGTCAGTGCCCTGGATCTGGCCGCGACGGCTGTTCATGTCGCCGATCACGTCGCCCAGATAATCTTCCGGCGTCACGACCTCGACCTTCATGATCGGCTCGAGGATCTTGATACCGGACTTCTGGGCCGCTTCACGCATCGCGCCGCGGGCGCAGATTTCGAACGCCAGCGCCGACGAGTCGACGTCATGGTAGGCGCCGTCCGTCAGCGTCGCGGTGAAGTCGATGATCGGGAAGCCGATCTTCGAACCCGTCGCCGCGATCTCGCGAATGCCCTTCTCGACGGACGGGATATATTCGCGCGGAATGTTGCCGCCCTTGACCTCGTCCACGAAGACGACGCCCTGGCCGCGCTCGCCCGGCTCCACCGTCATCTTGACGCGGCCGAACTGGCCGGAGCCGCCCGACTGCTTCTTGTGGGTGTAGTCGACGTCGACCTTCTTGCCGAGCGACTCGCGATACGCGACCTGCGGAGCGCCGATATTGGCCTCCACCTTGAATTCGCGCTTCATGCGATCGACGAGAATTTCGAGGTGAAGCTCGCCCATGCCCTTGATGATCGTCTGGCCGCTCTCATTGTCCGAAGACACGCGGAACGACGGATCCTCGCGCGCCAGGCGATTGAGGGCGACGCCCATCTTCTCCTGGTCGGCCTTGGTCTTCGGCTCCACCGACAGCTCGATCACGGGCTCGGGGAATTCCATCCGCTCGAGGATGATCGGCGCGTTCTGCGCGCACAGCGTGTCACCGGTCGTGGTATCCTTGAGGCCGGCGAGCGCGACGATGTCGCCCGCATAGGCTTCCTGAATGTCCTCGCGGCTGTTGGCATGCATCAGCAGCATGCGGCCGATCTTTTCCTTCTTGTCCTTGACCGAGTTGGTCACGGTGGTCGCGGCTTCCATCTTGCCCGAATAGATGCGGGCGAAGGTGAGCGTGCCGACGAAAGGATCGTTCATGATCTTGAACGCGAGCGCCGCCATCGGCGCCGTGTCGTCGGCCGGACGCGAATCGGGCGTCTCGCCGTCGAGCTTGAGGCCCTGGACCGGGGGAATGTCGAGCGGGCTCGGCAGATAGTCGATCACGCCATCCAGGAGGGGCTGCACACCCTTGTTCTTGAAGGCCGAGCCGCACAGCACCGGCACGAACGAGAAGTTCAGCGTGCCCTTGCGGATCAGCGCCTTGAGCTGCTCCGTGGTGGGCTCATTGCCCTCCAGATAGGCCTCCATCAGCTCGTCGTCCTGCTCGACGGCCATCTCGATCAGCTCGGAGCGAGCGGTCGCGGCGGCATCGGCCAGATCGGCGGGGATCTCCTGATATTCGAACTTCGCGCCCAGCGACTCTTCCAGCCAGATGATCGCGCGATTCTCGACCAGATCGACGAGGCCCTTGAAGCCACCCTCGATGCCGATCGGGAGATAGAGCACGGCCGGACGCGCGCCGAGGCGATCCTTGATCATCTCCACGCAGCGCTCGAAGCTGGCGCCCGTACGGTCCAGCTTGTTGACGAAGCACATGCGGGGAACCTTGTACTTCTCCGCCTGACGCCACACCGTCTCCGACTGCGGCTCAACGCCGGCCACACCATCGAAGCAAGCGACCGCGCCGTCCAGCACGCGCAGCGAACGCTCGACCTCGATCGTGAAGTCCACGTGGCCGGGCGTATCGATGATGTTGATGCGGTGATCGTTCCAGAAGCACGTCGTGGCGGCCGACGTGATCGTGATCCCGCGCTCCTGCTCCTGCTCCATCCAGTCCATCGTGGCGGTGCCCTCATGGACCTCGCCGATCTTGTAGGACTTTCCGGTGTAATACAGGATGCGCTCGGTCGTCGTCGTCTTGCCGGCATCGATGTGCGCCATGATGCCGATGTTGCGATACTTTTCGAGCGGATGGCTGCGGGCCATGATCGGGGCTTCCTTAGCGATGCGGGGAGCAGGCCCACAGGCCGGCTCCCCACTATGTAGGTCGTCGCTGCTAGAGCGACAATGTTACCAGCGGTAGTGGCTGAACGCGCGGTTCGCTTCCGCCATGCGGTGCGTATCCTCGCGCTTCTTCACCGCGTTGCCGCGATTGTTCGCCGCATCCATCAGCTCGCCCGACAGGCGGGCGGCCATGGTGTGCTCCGAACGACCGCGGGCGGCGGCGATCAGCCAGCGGATCGCGAGCGCCTGGCTGCGCTCCGGGCGAACCTCGACCGGGACCTGATAGGTCGCACCACCGACGCGGCGGCTGCGGACCTCGATGCCCGGGCGGACATTGTTGAGCGCGTCATGGAACACGCCGATCGGCTCGCGCTTCGCGCGGGTCTCGACGGTTTCGAGCGCACCATAGACGATGCTCTCGGCGACGGACTTCTTGCCGTCGAGCATGACGCTGTTCATGAACTTGGAGAGAACGATATCCCCGAACTTCGGATCGGGAAGGATCTCGCGCTTTTCGGGACGACGACGACGTGCCATCTGATTTTTCCTTCTAATGCTTCAGCCGCATTGATCGGACTGGCCGGCTTCTGAAAGCCGGGCCGATCGGCTTACTTCGGACGCTTGGCGCCGTACTTGGAACGGGACTGCTTGCGGTTCTTGACACCCTGGGTGTCGAGCACGCCGCGAAGCACATGATAGCGGACGCCGGGAAGATCGCGAACGCGGCCGCCACGGATCAGCACCACGGAGTGCTCCTGCAGGTTGTGGCCTTCGCCCGGAATGTACGAAATGACTTCGCGAGCGTTGGTGAGACGAACCTTGGCCACCTTGCGGAGCGCCGAGTTCGGCTTCTTCGGGGTCGTCGTATAGACACGGGTGCAGACGCCGCGCTTTTGCGGATTCTGCTCCATCGCAGGAACCTTGGACTTGGCCTTCTGCGGTTCGCGACCCTTGCGGATCAGCTGATTGATCGTCGGCATTGAAGCCTTCACCTTTCATAGGGTTACTTTGCCGCACCGGCCACGCACGCTTCCGAGACCGGAAATGCGCGAAAGGCCCCAGCCGACCGTAACCGGTCGTCTTGGTGCCTCGAGCCAAGCAGCGGCAATGTTCATGCATCCGGACCATCGAAACGGCTCCGAACGGGCGCGGCCTATAGAGAGGAGCGCCGCCACGGTCAACCGGAGCGGCGCGCTCGCTCATATCCGGCCCGTTCGTCACCCCAAACCGATCAGGGTGACGAAAGGGAGGCGATCAGAACGGGCTGACGGCGCCCTTGAGCTTGTCGAACAGGCCGCCCTTCTTCTTGGGCTGCTCCGGCGCCTTCTGCCCCTCGATCGTGCGCCGCCCCTCATAAGGCTCGTCATCCGCCGTCGTGGCGGAGGAGCCACCCTGCATGCCCAGGATCAGGCCGGTAGTGGATTTGTAGCGCACCTTCGTGGTCCAGCTGATGTTCCACGGCACCTTCGGATCGGCGGGCCGGGGCGGATCGACGAAATTCGCCTCGTCGCCATAGGCGATCATCGAAACGATGCCCGACCTGGTCTGATTCGTGACCTCGACGGGCACGGTGCACTGGGTCGCGGTCGGCGGCATGACCAGCTTCAAGCCGATCAGGCGCTTCACCTCCGCGGGCGAAAGATAGTCGAGCAGGCCCGCATCGGCGAAGGTCTGCACCCCGCTGGAGCTCCACATCACGATCGTCGTGCCATCCTCGCGGCCGCCTTCTCCCGACGCGCCGAACAAGGTCGCGAAATAGCCGGTCGCGTTGGGGATCGACTGCCACTGGAGAATGGTGGCGCCAGCCGGACTCTTGGCGCCGGAATTCAGCTGGAGAGGCGGCATCCAGTCCTTGCCGGGCGGCAAGGTGAACTTGATGTCGGGCGAATAATTGCCCTTCACCACATGATCGCCGAGCAGGCTCTGCGGCACCTGCTGGTCGCGCGACTTGCTGTTAGGCCAGCCGCCGAACGTCGCATAGCGGCCCGTGGTCGGCGGGTTCTGATGGTGGACGGCGATATAGGGAATGCGCGGCAATTGCTGACCGGCCATGATCTTCGAGAAATCGAGGACGTAGGGCTGGCCCGGCGCCGCCTTGTCACCACACCCCCAGTAGATGAGGATCCGCGCCTTGGGCGGCTCCTTGATCTCCGGCTGGTCGCGCGTGTCCTCTTCCTTCCGGACGGGCGGGCTCTGCGTGGGCGTGAGAAGCGGCAGCGGTGTCGCGGTGCCGGGCAGGTGATTCGCCTCAGGCCCCGTCGCGGTGCGGCTGGAGCCAAGCGCCAGCTCCAGCATGTGGATCGGCCGGCCGCCGCCGCCGCGCATCATCGACATGATATCGCCCATCGAGGGCTTCTTCTGCCCCGATCCGAGGCCTCCGAAGCCGAAACCGCTCGATGTGCCCGCGCTCACCCAATAGACGGCGACAGGCCCCGTCACCTTCTGCTGAACGGCCGGCGGCGCCGCCACCGCGCCGAACGCGATGGCCGACGCGAACATGATCGTGCCGCGGCTGATCCTCACAAGCCCCCCCTCTGACGCCCCTGAAACTGGCGCGGGTGATGCGCTCGGGGGCCCGGGCCGTCAATGGATGGCGATATGGCTTGCTCAAACAGGGCCGAAAGGGGCAATACGGCAGCAACACAGGGGCGCGGGGACTCGTGAGATCGCTTTGTTTGGCTTTCGCTTTGGCGGCAATTGTCACGGTTGATCCGGCTGCGGCCCAGTTCGGCTCCTTCCTTCGTTCGATCGCGCCCTCGGGCTCCTCATCATCGTCCAGCTCCACGAAATGCGAGCGCAACGGCAAGAGCGCCGGCAAGGGCGCCTCGATGATGGGCAAGATGTTCGGCAACGCCACCAATCGCGCGCTCGGCGGCACCGGGATCGCTCAGTTCGTGCCCATTCCGGAAGTGGCCGGCATCCTGAGTGACGCGATCGCCTGCCAGCTGGACCAGAAAGAACAGCAGCAGGCCGCAACCGCAACGCAGACGGTGGTGCGCGGCGGAGAGATCGGGTCCACATCCGAATGGAAGAGCGACAGCCGTGAAGGCGTTTCCGGCAAATCGACCCTCACCGCGCGCGCCGAACAGGCCGACGGCACCAGCTGCGTGCAGGTGACCGATGTCATCATCGTCAACGGCGAGGAGACGACGGTGCCGAAGAAGATGTGCCGCGCGCCGGGGGCCTCCGGCTATTCGATCGCGCAGGCATGATTCGCGCGGCCGCCGGCCTGCTCATGCTGCTGGCCACGGCCGCCCGGGCCGAAGGCCAGATGGATCCCCGCAACCCCACCTGCCCGCTGAATCCGGACTGGTCGGCCGTGCCCTCCATGACGTTTACGCCGTTGAAGAAGGACGGGCGGACGATTCTGTTCGCCGAAGGGCGGATCGATGCGGGCATGCCCGCGCGGCTGGAAGCCGCGCTCGCGAAGACGAAACAGATAGACGAGATCGTCATCCGATCGCCCGGCGGCGATGCCGAGGCCGGCAACAAGGCCGGTCTCGTGGTGCGCAAGGCGGGCATACCCACGCGGATCCCCGCCGGCTGGGCCTGCTTCTCGGCGTGCAACTTCCTCTTCATGGGCGGCCCGATCCGCGCAGTGGAGCCGGGGGGCCTCTTCATCGTCCACATGTTCACCTTCACGTCGGACGGGGGCGTGATCGCGGCGGAGGCGCAGCGCGGCTACAAGGAAGCCGTCTCCGTGATCGGCGATGTCGAGCAGGGATCCGCGTTGCTCGCCAGCGAGGACAATGACTTCCTCATCCGCATGGGCGTATCGCGCAAGCTGCTGACGGAAGTGATGTATCGCCAGAAGGCCGTCGCCGGCGCCGGAGGCGATTCGTCGACTCGGCGCTGCCTCTCGCAGGAGGAATTGTTTCGCTACAACGTGGCGAACGTCCGCTGACATGCCTCGCCAGCCATCGCTGGATCAGGTCGTCCCGTCGCGGACCTATGCATCATTGGTGTAACATCAGCGCTACGTAAGTGCGTATTCGGTAATTGTTAAGCAAATGGGCACATGGAAATGTCGGCCATGAACGCACCGATCCGCCTCCCCGCTCGTCCTTATGTCGACGCCGAGACCCGGCCGCTGGCATTGGCCGTCATCATCCCCACGCTCAACGAGCGCGACAATGTCAGCCCGCTTCTGGCGGCGCTCGATCGCGCGCTGGCCGGACGCGAATGGGAGGCCATCTTCGTCGACGACGGTTCGACCGACGGCACGCCCGAGGCGATCGAGGCGATCGCGCTCTTCCGCCGCGATGTCCGCCTGATCCGTCGCCATGGCCGGCGCGGCCTTTCGACCGCGATCGTGGAAGGCATGATGGCGACCACCGCACCCGTCGTCGCCTCGATCGATGCGGACATGCAGCATGACGAGGCCATCCTGCCCCGCCTGCACGATGCCGTGCTCGCCGGCGCCGATGTGGCCGTCGGCACCCGCTATGCCGGCGGCGGCTCCACCGGCGACTGGGAAGCCTCGCGCGTCCGCAAGAGCGAATTCGCCACCCGGCTCGCCGCGATCGTCACCAAGACCCGCGTTTCCGATCCGATGTCAGGCTTCTTCGTGGTCCGCCGCGATGCCGTGCTCGCGGCCGTGCCCAGCATGTCGGGCGTGGGCTTCAAGATCCTGCTCGATCTGCTCGCCTCCTCGCCACGGCCGCTGGCCGTGGCCGAGGTGCCCTACACGTTCCGGCCACGGCAGGCGGGCGCCAGCAAGCTCGATTCGATGGTCGCGCTGGAATATCTGCTGCTGCTGGTCGACAAGATCACGCATGGCCGCGTGCCGGCACGCATGATCCTGTTCCTCGCGGTGGGCGCGGTCGGGCTGGTCGTGAATCTCTTCGCGCTGGATGTGCTGCTCAACGCGGCCGGCTTCAGCTTCCGCAGCGCGCAGACCGCCGCCGTGGCGCTTTCCATCCTGTTCAATTTCGCGATCAACAACTGGCTGACCTACAATGACCGGCGGCTGCGCGGGCTGGCCTGGCTGCGCGGGCTGGCGACGTTCACGCTCATCTGCGGAATCGGCGCCATCGCGCAGGTCGGCATCAGCGAGATGGTGTATGACGAGCGCCGCATCTGGTGGGTCGGCGGGCTTGCCGGCGCCGCCGTGGGCGCGGTCTGGAATTACGCGGCCTCTTCCTTCGTAACCTGGCGCCGGGCGTGAGCCCGCCGGCTTCGGCCGGTCGCCCATCCGTGACGCCATCCGACGGATGGAGCCCGCAGCAGTGGCGGATCGGCCTCGCCTTTCTGGCGGCCGCCGCCTTCGCGCTACGGGTGCCCGCGCTCGGCTATCCGCTGATCGACGTGGACGAGGAATTCTACCTCCTCGTCGGCGACAGGATGCTGCACGGCGCCATTCCCTATGTCGACATATGGGATCGCAAACCTCCGGGCCTGTTCCTGCTCTATGCGGCGATCCGGCTGCTGGGGGGCGATGGCATCCTCCAGTATCAGATCGTGGCGGCGCTCTTCGCGACGGCCACGGCCGTTGCGATCGCGCTGATCGCCCGCCGGATCGCGCATCCGCTGGCCGCCCTTACCGCCGGCCTCGTCTATGTCGCGGCCGCAGCGCTTCTGGGCGGGCGTGGCGGGCAGACGCCGATCTTCTACAATCTGCCGGTGGCGCTCTCCGCGCTCATCCTGCTCGGCCTCGCCAGCCCGGCCGGGGGCCAGGGCGTGTCCTCCAGCGCGATTCGTTGGCGCGGCATGATCGCGATGCTGCTGATGGGCCTCGCGATCCAGTTGAAGCCGACGGCGGTGTTCGAAGGCATCTATTTCGGGCTGATCCTGCTCTGGCTTTCCCGGCGCGCCGGCACGCGCCCGGCGGCGCTGGCAGGCGATGCCGCGATCTGGATCGGGACGGCGCTGGCGCCCAGCCTGATCGCGTGGCTCACTTATGCCGGCATCGGCCAGCGCCAGGCATTCTTCTATGCGAATGTCGGCTCGATCTTCGCGCGCAGCGATGCCGATACGGTCAAGCCGCTCAAGAATCTCGGCAAGATCGCCGTTCGGATCGCGCCGCTGCTGCTCACGATCATCATCGGCGAGTGGCTGTTGCGGAAAGATGCGCCATGGCGGCGATCCGCCGCGGACAAGGCGGCCTACCTTTTCCTGGCCGGCTGGTGCGTCGCGGCGGTAGGCGGCTTCGCGGCGTTCGGCACCTATTTCGAGCATTATGCGCTGCCCCTGCTGCCGCCGCTGGCCGTGATCGCCGCCGCCACCTTCTCGATCCGCACACGTCTGGCGGGGCCGGTACTGGCGGCACTGACACTCGCCTTCCTGCTGATCTTCGGCCGGATCGATTATCGCAAATATCTCGACAAGCGCGGCGACACCGCCTTCGCCGCCCGGATGGAGCAGGCCATCGCCAGCCACCTCGACGGCGGCTGTCTCTATATCTTCTATGGCGAGCCCATTTATTATCACCTGTCGAACGCCTGCATGCCGACCCGCTGGCCCTTCCCCTTCCATCTGAGCCTGGCGCGGGAAGCCGGGGCGATCGGAGTCGACCCCGAAGCCGAGATTCGGCGGATCCTGGCATCGCGGCCAACCGTGATCGTGGATCGGCTGAACAGCGATTCGGAGATTAATGTGCACGTCCAGACCATCCTGCGCGATGCCCTGGCGCGCGATTATCGGCTCGTCTTCACAGGTGCGCACAAGGGCAAGCACAATGATGTCGATCAGGTTTGGGCGCGGCGAACGCCCGATCGATAGCCCGTTTATTCGCCGCTCCGGATCAGTGCCGCGTTGATCCCATATTCTGGTGGCAGCGGCGCGCCGCAACTCCCCTGTCGCACATAAAGGCAATGTTCGGGCAGAAGGCTGAGATTGCGTTCCCGCCGCGCATGGCGGCCGACGAAACATTTCGCCTGCCGATATCCGGGGCCCAGCAGGGCGGCCCGATCGGGAGAGGTGACGACAGCGTTGAAGGCCGAGCCCAGCCGCCGAACATCAGCGTGGGAATCAGGCTGATCGAACACGTAGATGGGCGTGGCACGATCATAATAGACATAGGCTGCCTTGAGCGCGTTGGACGGCTGGAGGAAGGCGAGACCGCATATGCCGGGCACGTCATGCGCGCCGCGCATCAGCGCGATCACGCGCCTCGAACTCGACCACACGGCCTTGCCGGGAGCAGCCGCCACGCCACCCGCCACCAATAACGCCGAGGTAACACCGGCAAGCGGCAGCCAGCGGCGCGCACGCGGCCAGCGGGACACGAGCATCGCGGCCAGATCGGCCGCGCCGACACCCGCCAAAAGCCACATCAACGTGATCGACAGGAAGACGAACCGATATTCCTTATGCGGGATAGCAGCGTGCACGATCATGTTGACGATCGCGATCAGGGCGACGGAGGGCATTCGGCGCCCGCCCGCCAGCGCCAGGCACAGAATGGGGATGATCGACCACCCCCAGACCCGGATCTGATTGGCCACATACCATAAGGGTGGTTCTGTCCCGTAGAAGGCGCTCTTGTTCTGGATCAGGTTGATCCGGAAATTCTCGATGATCCAGCGAAGCGGCATCTCCCCCTGCACAAGATCGACAAGACCATCGATCATCAGCGCGAAAACGCCGCCGGCAATCACATGCAGCCAGCGTCGCTTATCTCCACGACAGGCTATCACCGCGGTGAGGCCCAGCACCGGCGCGAGCTGAAACCGGATCGCGAATACAAGCCCGAGCAGGAAACCACCCGCAAGAAACCGCCATCCGTCCTTTTCCCACTTTCCCGACATCAGCCAGAGAGCAGGCAGGAACAGGGCCGGCGCGATGCTATCGGAAAGGGCTCGCGCGGAAAAATAGACGAGATCGAACGCGGTCGCGAGCATCAGGCCGGCGATCAACCCATGCCAGCGCGTAATGCGCAGCGCCAATGCCGTGCCGACTGCCACAATCCCGAGCGACACCAGGGCGAGCGTCAGCCGGACCGGAATCAGATAATGGATCGTATCCGGCCAGAGCAGCTTCCCCGCCGCCATCGGGCCAGCCAGAAACGCCGGTATCAACCAGGTCCGGATTCCGGCACGATATTCCCACGGCACCACCTTCCAGCCGGTGACCAGCCCATGCGCCGGCTCCAGATACTGCCAGGCCTCGTCCGGATGGTGAAAAAGCTCGAGGAAGATGAGCGGCAGGCGAAGGAGAAAGGCGATGCCGATCACCAGCCAGAGAATCTGGCGAGGATCGAGGCCGGTCGCTGATGTGAATGTCGCGCGAGGATCCTGCTTCACGCGGCCCCCGACAGGCGGCCATCGACCGGATAGGGGTAAGGCTCGGGCGGGAGGACGAGTCGGGCGACGATGCCGATGACGCAGACGAACGCGACGACACCGAGGCCGATCCGCAGGCGGCGCCTGTCCAGCGCATCGGCGGTGGCGAGCAGCACCAGCGCGAGCGCGGCCGCGACCATCGACCAGAGATGATAGCGCAGATCGCTGGCGATGCTGACGACCGCGTAGCTCGCGCTCATCACCACCGCCGAGAAAGCGAGCGCGACGCCTAGCGCGGCCGCCGGCGAGCGGCCATCCCGCGCGGCCCATAGCGTCACCAGCGCGAGTGCCAGCCATGCGAAGGGCCAGCCCAGCGGCGTTTCCGACTGGAGCCATGCCGCGGCGATCAGCCCCCTGCCGAGGAATCCCGGCGGCCCGCCGAGGCCGAAATCATTCTTCTCCGATGCGGCGGGCGGCGCGGCATCGCTCTCATTATGCCCGACGAGAAAGCGGATGTTGGAATTGAAGTGACGCAGCCGATGCTCGGCCCAGGCCACGGGATGATGCACGATCATGACGATCCAGAGGCGCATGATCGGCCCGCCGCTGTCCGCATCGAAGGCGATCTCATCGCCCAGTGGCGCGCACTGGCTGGGCATCCCGTAGGGATTCCAGAAATAGGGCGTGTAGCAGCGCTTCCGTTCGCCTTCCGCCCATGCCGGCCGGCTGGTGCCCGGCACCTCCGCCAGCCCGGCATGATGCGCGATGCCGGCGACGTCATAGAGCGGCAAGGCGCGCTCCACCTTCGAGGAGGAGGCGCCAAGCAGGCGATGGTTGATCGGCGGGCTCGCCACGATCACGGCGAGCATGAGAGCCAGCAGCAGGATGCCACGCTTCCACCAGACGCGCACGCCGAGCCATCCCGCGAGCGCCAATACCAGCGGCACCGTGGCGAAGACGGCATTGCCGCGCACGAGCGTCGCATAGACGAGGAGGAGCGCGATCACGGCCACTGCCCGGCCCGGCAGGGCACGGCCGGCAAGGCGGAAATGGGCCGCGAGCCCCGTCGCCGCGACGAGGCAGGAGGCGAGCTGGGCATCCTTCAGCACCACCGTATCCCACCCGACGAACAAGGGGAGCAGGCCGATCGCGAGCACGGCCCAGCCCGCGCGGGCCTTGCCCATGCGCGCCAGCGCCGCGGCGAGTAGCCCCAGCCCGCCCCACCAGAAAATCGCCTGAAGCAGAAGGAAAGGCTGCGTTCCCGGCCAGACGCGGATCAGCAGCGCCCAGGTGCGCGCCATGATCGGCGGGTGCCAATCGAAGAAATCGCCGCTGGTCGCCTGCTCATATTGGGAGATGGTGTCGTACATAGCGACGCCAGGCCAACGCGCGACAAGGGTGACGATGCAGAGGAGGAGGGCGACGGCGAGGAGGACCCACGAACGGGATCGGTCCCCGGCCCCTCGGGGCGAAGTTGCTTCGGTCGCTGTCGGCATGCGGGCCACCCGTTCCCACCGCCTTGTCACCCCGGACTGGTTCCGGGGTCCACCGGGCGGCGGGAGCAGCGATGGCGGATCTTGCGGAAAAGCGGCTCCGGGAACAAGCCCGGGCCTCAGGAAAGGCCCCGGCCTTCCCCCGTTTTTCCGATCCGCGCTTTCTTACATGTGCAGCTGACGGCCATAGGCCGCGAGCACGGCCTCGTGCATCGTCTCGCTGATCGTGGGATGCGGGAAGACCGTTTCCATCAGCTCGGCCTCGGTCGTCTCCAGCGTCTTGCCGATCGTATAGCCCTGGATCATCTCGGTCACTTCCGCACCGATCATGTGCGCGCCCAGAAGCTCGCCGGTCTTGGCATCGAACACCGTCTTCACGAAGCCTTCCGGCTCGCCGAGCGCGATCGCCTTGCCATTGCCGATGAAGGGGAAGTTGCCGACCTTTACCTCATAGCCCGCTTCCTTGGCCTTCGCCTCGGTAAGGCCCACCGACGCGACCTGCGGGTGGCAATAGGTGCAGCCCGGAATATTCTTCACGTCCATCGTATGCGGATGCTTGCCCGCAATCGCCTCCGCCGCGATCACACCCTCATGGCTCGCCTTGTGCGCGAGGAAGGGCGGCGCGGTGACATCGCCGATCGCATAAAGCCCCTCGACGTTGGTTTTGCACATCGCATCGGTCACGATGTGGCCGCGCTCCATCTTCACGCCCAGCGCTTCCAGCCCGACATTCTCGGTATTGGGCGCGATGCCGACGGCCACGATCACATGGCTGAAATCCTCGACGGTGACCTTGCCGTCCTTGCCCTTGATCGAGGCCTTGATGCCGGTCGCGGTCGTCTCGATCTTCTCGACACCGGTCGCGGTCAGGATCGTCATGCCCTGCTTCTTGAACTGCTTTTCGAGATGGGTGGAGACGTCCTTGTCCTCGACGGGCACGATCCGGTCGAGCATCTCGACGATCGTCACCTTGGCGCCCATATCATTGTAGAAGCTGGCGAATTCCACGCCGATCGCGCCGGAACCGATCACGAGCAGCTTGGTCGGCATCTCGGGCGGGGTCATCGCCGTGCGATAGGTCCAGATGCGCTTGCCGTCCGCCTTGGCGAAGGGCAGGTCGCGCGCGCGCGCGCCGGTCGCGACGATGATGTTCTTGGCGGCGAGCTCGGTCACCTTGCCGTCATCCGCCTTCACCGAGAGCTTGCCCTTGCCTGTCAGCGTGCCGAGGCCCATGAAGACGGTGATCTTGTTCTTCTTCATCAGGTGCGTGACGCCCTGATTCAGCTGCTTGGCGACACCGCGCGAGCGCTTCACCACCGCTTCCAGATCCGCCGTGATCTTCTCGGCGGCAAGGCCATAATCCTTGGCATGCTGCATATAGTGATAGATTTCGGCCGAGCGCAGCAGCGCCTTGGTGGGGATGCAGCCCCAGTTGAGGCAGATGCCGCCGAGCAGTTCGCGCTCCACGATCGCGGTCTTGAGGCCGAGCTGGGCCGCGCGAATCGCGGCGACATATCCGCCGGGGCCCGAACCGAGCACGATCACATCGAAAGTATCAGCCATGGAAAGCTCCACTGAGCCCCTCACCGCAGCGGGGAGAGATATTGGGGATAGAGATGGCGACGATCACGCCGCGTCCAGGGGTCGCGACTTGCCCTCGTCGTCGATCGCGACGAACGTGAAGACGGCGTGGGTCACGCGATAGGTTTCTTCGGAAGCCCGCTTGTGGGCCCAGGCGGAAACGTCGATCTTCATCGACGTGCGCCCGGTCGCGATCACGTCCGCATAGACCGACACCACGTCCCCCACCTTCACCGGCCGATGGAAGGTCATCCCGTCCACCGCGATCGTGACGGCCCGGCCCCGGCTGTAAAGCGCGGCGACGGTGCCGGCGGCCGAGTCCATCTGGCTCAGCAGCCAGCCGCCGAAGATATCGCCATAGGGATTGGTGTCGGCCGGCATCGCGACCACCCGGACGGCGGGCGATCCCGACGGCGGCTGATCCGATGCGGTATCGTTCAAGCCAGCATGCCCAGCGGCGCTTCCACCAGACGCTTGAACGCCGCCATGAACTTGGCGCCGTCCGCCCCGTCGATCGCGCGATGATCGAAGCTGCCGGTGGCGCTCATGATCGTCGCGATCTGGAGCGCGTCATTCACCACATAGGGCCGCTTCTCGCCCGCGCCGATCGCCAGGATCATCGCCTGCGGCGGATTGATGACGGCTTCGAACTGCTTGATGCCGAACATGCCCATGTTGGAGAGGCTGGCCGTGCCGCCCTGATATTCGTGCGGCTGCAGCTTGCCGTCGCGGGCGCGCTCGGCAAGATCCTTCATCTCGGTCGCGATCACGGAGACGGGCTTGATGTCCGCCCCGGCGATGATCGGCGTGATCAGGCCATTCGGGATCGAGACGGCCACCGAAATATCGGCGCGCTTGAACGAGGTGAGCGTGTCGCCGCCGAACATCACGTTGCAGGCAGGCACTTCCATCAGCGCCACGGCCTGCGCCTTGATCAGCAGATCGTTGACCGAAAGCTTGATGCCGCGCGAGGCGAGGCCGGCATTCAGCTGCTCACGCAGCTTCAGCAGCGCATCCAGATTGATATCCACCGTCAGGTAGATGTGCGGAACCTGCTGCTTCGATTCGGTGAGGCGGCGCGCGATCGTCTTGCGCATGTTCGAAAGCTTCGACACCTCGGCCGGGACGCCTTCGGGAGCGATGGCGGGCGCCGGAGCGGGCGCGGCGGCTGGCGCAGCGACAGTGGGGGCGACCTTGGCTGCCGGCGCGCCGGCCTTGCCTTCCAGATCGGCCTTCACGATCCGCCCGTTCGGGCCGGAACCGCTGACGGCGCCGAGATCCACACCCTGCTGTTCCGCAAGGCGCCGGGCGAGCGGGCTCGCTTTTACGCGGCTTCCGCCGTCGGCAGGGGCAACAGCGGCCTTGGCTGCCGGCGCATCCGCCTTGGGCGCGGGCGCGGCTTCCGCCTTGGCGGGCACCGGATCGGCCTTCGGGGCCGGGGCGGCCGCCTTCGCGACGGGCGCGGACGCATCCTCGCCCTCGGCGGCGATGATCGCGATGACCGCGCCGACCTTCACGCCATCCGAGCCCTCGGGCACAAGCAACTGAACGACAGTGCCTTCGTCGATCGTCTCGAACTCCATCGTCGCCTTGTCGGTTTCGATTTCAGCGAGGATATCGCCGGAGGAGACCGTGTCGCCCTCCTTGACCAGCCATTTGGCAAGGGTGCCCTCCTCCATCGTCGGAGAGAGAGCGGGCATCTTGATCTCGATCGGCATCGGCAAACCTTGGCTATCGGGAAGGGCTTGGCGGGGGCATTTCCCTTTCCGATTTCAGGCGGGGACGGTCAAGGGTAACCGGTAACCCAGACCGAGAATGTCACACGGTTTGATCGATTTGGGCGCCTGTCATGCTCGCTTTGCCGCAAACCATGCGCAGATCGGGCCGGAAGCCCCGACTTCGGGCGGATCGCGCAGCGCGAGGCCTCCCACCGGCCTGAACGGGGTGGCACCCGAAGCCGTGCGCCACCCCATCGTATCCGTTCAGTCCCGCAGAAGTTCGTTAATGCCGGTCTTCGAACGGGTCTGCGCATCCACGCGCTTGACGATCACCGCGCAGTAAAGGCCGGGGCCGCCATCCTTGCCCGGCAGCGTGCCCGGCACGACGACCGAATAGGCCGGCACACGGCCGATCATGATCTCGCCCGTCGCGCGATCCACGATTTTGGTCGACGCCCCCAGATAGACGCCCATCGAGAGGACGGCGCCCTCCTCCACGATCACCCCTTCGGCCACTTCGCTGCGCGCGCCGATGAAGCAATTATCCTCGATGATGACGGGATCCGCCTGCAGCGGCTCCAGCACGCCACCAATGCCCACGCCGCCGGACAGGTGGACGTTCTTTCCGATCTGCGCGCAGGAGCCAACCGTCGTCCAGGTATCCACCATCGTGCCTTCACCCACATAGGCGCCGATATTCACGAAGCTGGGCATGAGCACGCAGCCCTTGCCCACGAACGAGCCGGCACGCGCCACGGCGCCCGGCACGGCGCGGAAGCCGGCCTCGCGGAAGCGATTCTCGCCCCAGCCCGCCCACTTCAGCGGCACCTTGTCGAAGGCCGGGCCGCCATTCGGCGCCTCGACCACGGCATTGTCGTTCAGCCGGAACGACAGAAGCACCGCCTTCTTCAGCCACTGGTGCACGGTCCAGCCGCCATCGCCCTTCTCCGCGACGCGGAAGCTGCCCGAATCCAGACCGGCCAGCGCGGTTTCCACCGCATCGCGCACTTCGCCCTTGGTGGCGAAAGAAAGGGTGTCGCGCGCCTCCCACGCGGCATCGATGGCCGCGGCCAGTTCCGTGCTCATGCTTGTCAGTCCTTCAGTATTTCGGCGAGCCAGGCGCCCAGGTCGGCAGTCCGATAGTGGATCCAGTCGCCCGCGCCCAGATCACCCACCTGTTCCGATCCATTGTCGATCCAGAGGGTGGTGATGCCATGATCGTGGGCGGGCTTCAGATTGCGCGCCATATCGTCGGCGAACAGCGCGCGCCGGGGATCGATGCCGAATGATTCGATCATCGAGGCATAGCTGTGGGCGCTGGGCTTCGGCTGATAGGCGCAGGCGTGGATGTCGTGGATCGCCTCGAACGTCTCGGACAGGCCGATCCGTTCCAGCACGCGGCGCGCATAAGGTGCATCGCCATTGGTGAAGATCAGCTTGCGGCCGGGAAGTGCGGCCAGCGCATCGATTAGCCGTCGATCCTCGGCCAGCACGTCCATCTCGATCGCATGCACATCCGCCAGGAAATGATGCGGATCGACATCGTGGAGCGTCATCAGGCCCGAAAGCGTGGTGCCATGTTCGCGAAACAGGCGCTTCTGAAGTTGGTAGGCGGCATCGCGATCGATCCCGGCCGTTCGCGCGACATAGTCCGTCATGCGCTGGTCGATCAGCCCGAACAGATCGCATGACGCCGGATACAGCGTGTTATCGAGATCGAAGATCCAGTTTTCGATATGGGCGAGTGCGGGCAGCATGGGAGCTTCGCTGCTAACCCTCTCGCAATATTCAGGCAATATGACCGCGCTTCCTTATGGTAAACGAGGCGTAGAGGAATCGAATGATCGGCAGGGGGATCAGGGCACGCGCATGTCTGGCGACGGCGCCGTTCGCATTGCTGGCGGGCTGCGGCGGGGGCGGCGGCACCGTCAATTCCACCCCGACGCCGACCAGCACGACGACGACCACCCCCACCACCACGACCCCGACGACCACCACGCCGACATCGACCGTCATCAATCCCACGGCGGCGGCGAGCGCACCGCCCGCCAACTACAATGACAGCCAGTATCAGATCTCGAACGCGGCGACCGCGATCAACGCCGTCACAGCCTATAATGCCGGGGTGAATGGCGAGGGCGTCACCGTGGCCGTGGTGGATACCGGGATCGCGGCGGTGGGCACCGAATTCACCGGGCGCATCACCAGCACGAGCCGCGCCTTCGGCAGCAATACGACCGTCGCCGATCCGGACGGGCACGGCACCGCGATCAGCGCGATCATCGCCGCCGCGCGCAACGGGACGGATATTCAGGGAATCGCCTGGGGCTCGTCCATCATGGCGCTCCGCACGGATACGGCCGGCACGTGCGGCACCACCGACGGCTGCAAGTTCGCCGATTCGACGCTGGCCAGCGCGGTGGACTATGCGCGCGCCAACGGCGCGAAGGTCATCAATCTCTCGCTGGGCGGATCGGCGGCCAACGGCCAGCTGAGCCAGGCGATCCAGCGCGCCACGGCGGCGGGCATCATCGTCGTGATCTCCGCCGGCAATGACGGCACCTCCAGCCCCGACGCCTTCGCGCAGGTGGCCTCTTCAAGCGCCGCGAACGGGCTCGTCATCATCGCCGGATCGCATGATGCCAGCGGCACCATTTCCACCTTCTCCGATCGCGCCGGCAGCTTCGGCCAATATTATCTCACCGCGCTGGGGGAGCGGGTCCGCTCGTTCAACCAGAATGGCGAGGATTATCTCTATTCGGGCACCAGTTTCTCCGCGCCGGCCATCGCCGCCGCAGTCGCCCTGCTTGAACAGGCCTTCCCGACGCTGACGCCGGCCCAGATCGTGGACATCCTCTATCGCAGCGCCACCGACGCCGGCGCCACCGGCACCGACGACGTCTATGGACGCGGCCTGCTGAACCTGACGAAGGCCTTCCAGCCGATCGGCACGACCAGCCTGGCCGGCAGCGCCGTGCCGGTTTCGACGACCGAGACGACGGTGCTGTCTTCCGCGATGGGCGATGCGAACTTCAGCAGTTCCTCACTCGGCAGCGCGATCATCCTCGACAGCTATGGCCGCGCGTTCGAGATGGGGCTCGCCACCCGCACGATCCGCACCGGCGGCGGACGGCCCCTGCGCGAGGGATTGCGCAGCGACTTCCTGACCCGCAACACGTCGCTGGGTCCGATCTCCGTTTCCACCACGATGGCGAGCCGATTCTCCGATGCGCCGTGGGAAGGCTTCGCGCAGCGAGGCATGGCCGGAAACGAGGAGCGCGCACGGCCAAGCTCCGGCACGATCGTCAGCCGCTTTTCGGCCAGCTTCGTCACCGGCATGGCCTTTGGCGAGGGCGCGGCGTCGCTGGCGAGCCGGCTGGAGGACAGCGCCGGACAGGGCAGCTTTCTCTCCGCCCGATCGGCCGCCATGGCGACGGACATGGCCCGGCGCCCGCAATTCGCGCTGGCGATGCGCCGATCGGACGGCGGCCTGGATTTCCACATGGAGGCCGAACAGGGCCGCATGGCACGCGCTTTGCCGGCGGATACGCTCGAGCCTTCCTATTCGCAGATCCGCGTCGGCATCGGCCGGAAAGTCGGCCGGCTCGTGATGAACGCCTATCTTGGCACCTTGCGCGAGGCCCGGACATTGCTGGGCGCACGCCTTTCGCCGGCGCTGGGCTCCGGCGGGGCGACGACGCGCTTCATCGATTTCGACGCGCGGCTGGATCTGGGCGCGGGCTGGTCCGCCAATGGCAGCGTGCGACAGGCGTGGACGCAGGGGCACACCGGAGGCGTGCTCGCCTCGGCCGACCTGCGCAGCATGGCGGCCTCCCTCGGCCTTGTGCGCGAGGCGCGGACGACGCGGCTGGGCTTCCGCTTCGCCTTGCCGACGCGGGTGACGGGCGGCGGCCTGGGGCTGATCGTTCCGACCAGCTATGATTATGAAACGGGCGCGATCGGCTATGACAGCCGGTTCGTGGCGCTCGCACCCCGGGGCCGCGAGACGGATGCGGAGGCGAATGCCGGCATCCGCGTGGGCGACGGCTGGCTGGAAACCAATCTCTTCTGGCGCCGCCAGCCCGGCAACATCGCCACCGCGCCCGACGATATGGGCGCTGGCCTGCGCTACAATCTGCAGTTCTGAGGCGAGGCCGACCCCCGGGCCGATTTGCGCCGCGACGGCCCGCCCCGCGAGCCCGGAAGCGCGGCGTCAGGCGACGACTGCCTCCGGTGCGCGGCGGCTGGCAAGCGTGCGCGCCCATGATTTGAACTGGCCCACGAACAGCGCGTAAACCGCGAGGATCGCGATCGCGAGCCCGATCGAGAGCAGGACGTAGGGCATGGGCAGACGCGGCGTCCACGTATGGAACAGTGCCGCGACCGCAAGTGCCACGGCACTGGAGCAGGCCGCCGGAACGAGCGCGCGGGCGAGCTTCAGCCAGTGCAGGCGCGCCACCCCGACGATCAGCGCGAGGAAGCCGAGCGACATGATCGTGCCGATCAGCGCCACCGCCTTCACCATCCCCATCAGGCCCCAGCGTATCCCGACGATGCAGAACAGCATTGTCGCCACCGTATTGAGCACCGAATAAAGGAATTGCGCGCGCGCCTTGCCCGCGACCAGCAGCAGCGCGCCATTATAGGCCGCGATCGACTGCAAAGCGCCCAACGGCGCCAGCCACGCGAGAATATCCCCGATCCCCTGCCATTTCGGCGACATCGCGCTATTGGCGAGTTCCGGAAAGACGAGGCTGAGGCAGATCATCAGCGGGAAGGTGATCGCCGCCGTGACGCCGATCGTCGCCAGCGTGATCCGCTCGGCCTGCTCGGCATCATAGCCGCCACGGCTCAGCGTCGCCAGCAGCACGCCGCTCGCCGGCCACGTTACCGCGATCATCGGGATCATCATGAACTGGTAGGAAAGGCCGTAGAGCCCCACGCTCGCCGCGCCCAGCACCGCACCGATCAGAAGATTGTCGAAATTGCGCGCGAGGAACGTCACCAGATTGGTGAGCAGCACCCAGCCGCCGAACGTGACGATGCCGGCGCAACGCCTCCACTCCAGCGAGAGGGAGAGGGTATGCCGGGCCAGGAAACAGAAGACGATCGCCCGCAGCGCATTGGTGATGATGGTGAAGGACACCAGCGCCCAAACGCCCGCGCCAGAAGCTGCCAGCGCCACCGCCGTCACCGCCGCAATGGTGACGGCCGCACTCTCGGTGAGCGCGATCTTGGAATAATCGAGCGCGCGTTCCAGCATCGCGCGGGGCACGATCGCCGCGATGCTGAGGATCGCGCCGAACGCCATGCCGCTTAGAACACCGGGAAGACCGGGCATGTGCACGCCATGCGCGATGAACGGTGTGCTCGCGATCAGCAGCGTGCCGAGCGCCACGCCAACGGAGATCAGCAATGTGAAGGCCGCACCGACCGTCTTGCGATCCAGTACCTCCATCCTCACCAGCGCGCTCGACATGCCGAGATCGGTGAGCATGCTGATGAGCACGATGAACGGCGTGGAGAAGGCGACCAGCCCATATTCGCCGGGATCGATGAAGAAGGCGAGCAGCACGTTGATGCCGAGCTGCACGGCGCTGCGGAACACGCTGAGCGCGGACATGGTGGCGAAATTCTTGAGGACCATGACTTGTCGCTATCCGACCTGATCGACACCGAGGACGGCATCCGGCCCGAGCGCCGCCGCGGGCAGGCGCACCGTCTGCGCCTGCGACACGACGATGGTGGCATGATCCGGCACATCAGCCTGGACGAGCGCCGTGGCGCCAATCACGGCACCAGCGCCGACCCGCACATCGCCGACCACCACCGATCCGGGAAACAGCATGGCCCCTGTGCCGATACGGGGATAGCCGCCCTTGCGATTCCGCCCGAGCGTGACGCCCTGATAGAGGCAGACATTCTCCGCCAGCACGGCGCCGGAACCGATCACCACCCCCACGGGATGCGGCAGGAAGAGGCCGGCGCCGATCACGGCATCCGGATGGAAATGGCACCCTGAGCGTCGCGTGTTGAAGGCCCAGAGCAGGAAGCCCGAGCGCCGATGACCCCGCGCCAGCAGATGCGTGGCGACACGATGAAGCCCGATCGCGGCAAAACCGGGATTGAGCAGCCACGCCCATGCCATAGCGCGCCAGCCGCTGCCGCCGGCGTTGGCGGCGAGATCGCTGGCCAGAAGCTGGCGGAGCGGCGGCCGACCGGCCTCGCTCACGTCGCCTGATCCAGCGGGTCCTGCGTCGCCGCCTGGGCATCCGCCTGCCGGCGGCCGGCGGACGCATTCCTCCTGCGCGGCGCGGCGAGCGTGACCGCCCCCGAATAGACGCGAGCCATGATGAGGCCGATGATTACCATGAAGGGATCGGCGAGGGACACGTCCTCGAACATGAACGAGAAGGAGGCCTGCACGGCCGCCAGCATCAGGAAGATATCGAGGGATAGTTTGCGCGGCTTGCGCAGACCCGCGAGCACCACGGTGACGAGCGCCACCAGATACATCAGCACGAAAGGCAGGCCGATGCTGTTCGTCATCGCGATGAAGCCATTGTGCGGAGTCGAAAAACCGGTGCGGCTGCGCAGCGCGGAGCGCCAATCCACACCGGACATTCCGAACGGATGCGTCACGGCCATTTCAAGCCCGGCGAGCGTCGTCCCCAACCGCCCCGAGGCATTGTTGTTGATGTTCGAATCCTCGGTGAAGCGGGCGAAGATGAATTCGGGCGCCGGCAGAAAATAGAGCGCGTAGCCGACCACCGCGAGCAGCGCCAAGGTGATGAGCAGCGGGCGACGCTGCTCCATCACGCTTTCCTTGCGCGCGAAGAACATCGCAATGCAGGTGATGATCGCCGCGATCATGCCACCGCGATTGGCGGTAAAGAAGAAACAGCCGCCCATGATGATCGCGAGCAGGACGAGCGGCGCCCGATCCCGTCTGGACACGAAGAGATAGCCGGCGGCGGGCGCCGAGATGGCGAGGATATGCCCCACTTCGTTCGCATGCCCCCACATGCCCGTAAGCCGGCTGCTGCCATCCACCAGCCCCTGAATCACCTGCCTCGGCTGGGAAAGGCCCAGGCTGATCGCCAGCCCGCCCAGCCCGATCGCCTGCATGACGAACACGAGGAGCGAGGTCAGCGCGCCGAAGAGGAGCCCCCAGCAGAACCAGGCGGTGCCGGATCGTTGCGCCAGGACGATATAGAGACCGACAGCACCGAGCAGATAGATCAGATAGCCCAGCGAAAGAGCCAGATCGACATTGCCGCCGCCGAAGGTGAGCGCCGTTCCGCTGAAGGCGAGATGCAGGAACACGAACAGCACGATAATGGCGCTGTACAGGATCGTGGAAAGCGGATTGGCCCGGCTCAGCAGACGATGGATCAGGAACGCGATCCACGGCAGCATCGCGATCAGCGAGATGCGTGTGACCGGGATATGCCATGCGGCCGGGACGAGATTGAACTGCAGCAGAAAGCCCGTGCCGAATGCGGCCCAGCGATAGACCCCGGCATCTCCCGCCGCCGCTGCCGGCATCAGACGTGTCGCCATAAAGAACTCGCCCCGCCTTGCGCTACTCTACGTCCGCGGCCGCCGACCGATATCGGCCTGCTGCACTGCGGAACCTATATGCGGGGCACCCTTTTGCCGCAACACGGCGCCGGGCGCCCGCCCGCCCCCACATCCGCGCCGGGCCACGATTGATCGTATCCGCCCGCATCAGCGCCCCTCCAGAACATCATCGATGGCGCGTTCATAGCCATCGACCGTGGCATCCCACGAAAAGCGGCGCGCATTCGCATGGCCACGCGCGACCATATCGGCGCGCAGGGCGGGATCCGCCGCAACCCGGCGCAGGATCGCTTCCAGCGCATCCACATCGGTGGGATCGAAAGGAATGCCCCCCTCGCCGCCGACTTCGCCGGTGGCTGATCGTTCCGAAAAGACGGTCGGGCAGCCGAAACGCTGGGCTTCCAGCAACGGCAGGCAGAATCCTTCATAAAGCGAGGGCACGACCAGACACAGGGCATCGCGATAGAGCGCCGCGAGCGTCGGATCGTCTATCCCCCGCAGGCGCCCGAGACGGCCGGACAGCCCGCGCGGAGCAAGCGCGCTTTCGAAGGTTTCACCCGCATCGCTGCCGACATGGACCAGCTTGAGATCGGGAAAATCGGGCGCGATCCGCGCGAACGCCTCCGCCAGGAGGCCGAAATTCTTGTTCGGCAGCACCTTCGCCACCGCCAGCACATAGCCGCCCCGAACAAGCCCCGGGGGCAGCGCGCCGGGGATCACATCATTCATCATCGAATCGGACAGGACAGTCCGCACCCTGGCGGCCGATGCCGGAAAATGGCGCCGCACTTCCGATGACGTCGCTTCCGAAATGCCGACGATCGAATGGCTCCGGCCGAGCACGATACGGTGGATCAGCCGTTCCTTCATCCGCGCGGAGCGGGAGAACATCTCCGGCACCGAGCAGAAATAGATATCGTGCACGATCGTCATGCGCCGCCGACCGCCCGTGGCGAAACCGAGCGAATCCAGATTGAACAGCAGATCGAATTTGGAGGCCGGATGCGTCCTGGGTCCCCGCGCCCAGGTGCGCACCAGATCCTGCAGATATTTCTCGATCGGCGGGATCACCTCGATCGCGGCGCCCTTTGCCAGCTCGGGCGGGAGCTGATCGGCGGACCATTGGCTGCGGAACGTGTAATCGTGCCGGCCACGCAGCACGAGGCGACGGGACAATTCGATGCCGAAGCGCGCAATCCCCCCCTGAACGCCCGCCGGCGGGCTGGAAAGGTTCAGAAGCACCCGGCTCACGAGAGGGCAGCCGCCTTCGCCCGATGCCCCGCCAGCGCCCCTTCGTAGAGATCCAGATATTTGGCCGCCACGGTCTGCGGCTGGGTTTCGGCGAGAATATCTCCAAAACGACCGAACGCCATGTCGTCACGCCCGCGCGCAATCAGCGCGGCCATGCGATCAGCCAGATCGACATCGTCGCCCGCATCGAACAGCCAATCCTTGTTGTCATCCCCGATCAGCTCCGGAATGCCGCCCGATCGCGCGCCCAGCGAGGGGACGCGCATGGCGCTCGCCTCCAGGATCGTGCGCGGCAGCGGCTCCGCCCAGAGCGACGGCACGATCAGGATATCGATCGCCTCGAAAAAGGCCTTGGGATCCATGAACCCCGCGAAATTCACGGGCATCCCGGCCGCCAGCGCCTCGAATTTCGCCATGTCGCTCGGCGCCTTGCCGGCGATGATCGCCTCCCAGCTGCCCGGCTCCAGCCGCCGGAGCGCGTTGAGCATCGTATCGACGCCCTTTTCGGCCGAGATCCGGCCAAGATAGCCGAAGCGGATCGGGCCATCGAGCCTCGGCTTCACATAATCGGGATCGGCGCCCTTCACGATCGCGGGATTCCAGATCACGCGGCGATAGGCCGGCGCGACATGGGAGAAATAGCCCTCGTCCACATGCGTTTGCAGGATCTGGCGGCCGACGCCCGCGACCGCGCCGATCGCCCGGTGCCGCAGCAATTTATCGAGCGTGAGCACCTGGCATTTCACGTGCCGCTTCGCGCACGGCTTGCCATTCTTGAACATGCCCGAATTGGTGCACAGCAGCTCATAATCGCGGATCGTGTGCGCCACCGCGATATTCCGCCTGGCCGCCTCGGACCAGAGCAGGCTGCTCACCTCCACCATCGAATGGCTATGCAGCAGATCGGGTTTGAACTGATCCAGCACCGCGCCGAACTGATGGGCGAGGAAACTGTTGAACGGCTGCTTCAGCTTGGCGACCGTGCGCTCCACGCGGCTGTGCTGATCGGCATCCTCCATCCAGAAGCTGTTGCCATGCTCCATGCGATAGACGGTCACGCCATTGCGCTCGACAGGCGCCACCGCCTCGCGATTCAGGCAGGCCGCGCCGACCTGATGACCCAGCGCCGCCTGCGCTTCCGCCAGCAGCTCGACCGAACGCTCCGCGCCGCCCACGATATGAGGGGGATAGAGTGTGCCCAGATGGAGGATACGCACCGTTTACTCCGCAGCCATTCGTTCAGACAGGACATGTTCGTAGAGGCTCAGATACGAGCGCACCATCTTCCCGGGCGCAACCGCATCCAGCAGGTCACCATAGCTTGCGGGGAAAGGCAGCGCCGCCCGCCGGCCATCGATCAGACCGCGCATCCTGGCCGCCAGCGCGGCAGGATTGCCCGCCGGCACGACCCAATCGCGGCCGAGCCCGCTTTTCTCGACGAGTTCGCCCACCGCGCCATTATCCGATCCCAGCACGGGCACGCCCCTTGCCAGCGCCTCCACCACGGTGAGGCCGAACGGTTCACGCCAGACCGGGGGCACGGCCAGCACATCGAGCGAATCCAGAAAGGCCCCCGGCTCCACGAAACCGCAAAATTCGACCGGCAGGCCGGCAGCGAGCGCCTGATAATCGACATCGCCACGCGCCTTGCCCGCGATCCGCAGCCGCCAGCCTTCCGCCGGCAGCAGGCGGCAGGCGGCCAGCAGCGTATCCAGCCCCTTTTCCGGCATGAGCCGCCCCATGAAACCGAAAGTGAGCGGCCCGTTGCGCTCGCGCCTCTCCGAGAACGACGCCTTTTCCAGCGCGACGCCATTCCAGATCACGGACCGGCGATCGGGCGACACACCCTTCAGCGCGCCCCGCTCCACATGCTCCGCCAGCACGGCCTGCGACACGCCGACGACGGCATCGAACAACGGCGCGTAACGCGCTTTCCAGCGCGAACTGTAATCGCAAGCAGCATGCGCCTTGCCGCAATTGTGGCCACCCTTGAACAGGGTCGCCTTCAGACAGACCATGTCATAATCGTGGAGCGTGTGGACGAGCCGCGCGCCGGCCGATTTCGCCCGCGCCCAGGCCATGGGCGAGAAGATCACCATCGAGTGGGAATGGACCACATCGGGCCGCCACTCCTCCACGATCCGGCCGAACGCCGCCGTGGACCGGGGATTCACGATCGTCAGGGCCTTGTTGGCGACGCGCAGCGGCGCGGGCTTCGAGGGGATATCCTCGATCCAGAAAAGATTGGGGTTGGCGATCGGAAAGGTCTTCACGCCATTGCGATCGCCGGCCGGATCCGGCCCCGGGGAAAGATAGGCGACACCCACCTCATGCCCCTCGCGCGCCTGTCCTTCGGCCAGCATCTCGACGACGCGCTCGGCCCCGCCCAGCACATAGGGCGGGTAGAGGGAACTGAGATGCAGAATGCGCATCTCAGCCGCCTCGCGACGCGCGATAGCCCTTGTACCAGTCCACGAAGATCGGAATGCCGACGGAGATTGGCGTGGTCGGCTGGAAACCCAGATCCTCGCGGATCGCGGTGAGATCCGCATAGGTGGCCGGCACATCGCCCGGCTGCATCGGCTTTTCGATCCGGATCGCCTTCCTGCCGCACGATTCCTCGATCAGCGCGATCAGCGTTTCCAACTGCTCCGCCTGATTGTTGCCGATATTGTAGAGACGGTGGGGCGAAACGCTGCCACCGGCCTTCGGCTGACCGTCATCGGGCGGAGGATTGTCGAGCGCGGCGACGATACCGGTCACGATATCGTCGATGAAGGTGAAGTCGCGGCGCATATTGCCGCCATTATAGACCTCGATCGGCACGCCCGAGAGGATCTTGTCGGTGAAACCCCACACGGCCATGTCCGTGCGCCCCCACGGGCCATAGACGGTGAAGAAGCGCAGGCCCGTCTGCGGGATGCGATAGAGATGCGAATAGGTCTCGCTGATCAGCTCGTCCGATTTCTTGGTGGCGGCATAGAGCGAGATCGGGAAATCCACCCGCTGCTCGACCCGGAAGGGCAGATCCGGGCTGGTGCCGTAGACCGACGAGGACGAGGCATAGACGAGATGCTCGACCTTTCGTTCGCGCGCCAGCTCCAGAATGTTGAGGTGGCCCGCAAGATTGGAGGCGACATAGGCGCGCGGATTGGTGATCGAATAACGCACGCCCGCCTGCGCCCCGAGATGGACGATGCGATCGATCGCGAGCGTCCCGAGCGCCGCATCCAGCGCCTCATGATCCGAAAAATCGACGTGGTGGAAGGTGAAGCGATCCCCACCCTCTCCCGCAGCGACGAGATCCAGCCGATCACGCTTCAGCTGGACGGGATTGTAATCATTGAGACTATCAATGCCGACAACGGTGTCACCACGGGCCAGCAGCCGGCGCGCGACATGGCTACCGATGAAGCCTGCAACACCCGTGACCAGAATCCGCATGGTCTTCCCCGCTACTGTGACGGAGCCGTCCTCCCCCAAGAGCGTGAATGCTGCAAGGGCTCAATGCTGCAGGTGCACACAAAAGCGGGGCGAGCGGGGCGGGTGCGTTGCCGGTGATCGTCATACGAAATGGAAGCCGGCGGAATCCTTGATGAGGTGCGACAAGGCGAGCCCCTCGATCAGGATCGACGTATTGGCATCGATCGTGAGCATCGCGCCCGCGGCGGTCTGCGCGAGAGTCGGTTGCTTGCCCGCTTTGAGCGACGCGGAGAGATCCAGCGTATCCCCGGCACCGAAATCCGCGATCCGGCTATGCCCGGCCTGCGTGAAGACGAAGCGGTCGCTTCCGCCGCCACCGAACAGCAGATCGTCTCCCCCCATCCCGTTGATGACGTTGTTCCCGCCATTGCCGTGCAGCGTGTTCGCCTGGCTGTTGCCGGTCGCATCGATATTGGCGGATCCCGTCAGCCACATCGTCTCGACGAAAGTCGCGGCGAGCCCGTAGCTGACAGAGGCATAGACGGTATCATTGCCCTCGCCGGCCGCCTGCAACTCCACGACTTTGTCGCCCGCATTGTCGACATAATAGATGTCGTCGCCCTTGCCGCCGGCCATCAGATCGGCCCCGCCGCGACCGTTCAGGACATTGTTGCCGGCATTGCCATAGAGCGAATTCACCTGGCTGTTGCCCGTCGCGTTGATGTTCGCGCTGCCCGTCAGCCGAAGCTCCTCCACGAAGGTCGCGGCGAGATCATAGCTGACTGAGGCATAGACCGTGTCATAGCCCTCGCCGACCGCCTGCAACTCCACAACCCTGTCGCCCGCATTATCGACATAATAGGTGTCGTTGCCCGAACCGCCGATCATCAGATCGGCCCCTCCGCGCCCGTCCAGAATGTTGTTGCCGGCATTGCCATGGAGCGCATTGGCCTGGCTGTTGCCGGTCGCATTGATGTTCGCGCTGCCCGTCAGCCGCAACTCTTCCACGAAGGTTCCGGCGAGGCCATAGCTGACCGATGCATAGACGGTGTCATAGCCCTCGCCGGCCGCCTGCAACTCGACCACCTCGTCGCCCGCATTGTCGACATAATAGGTGTCGTTGCCCGAACCGCCGATCATCAGATCGGCACCCGTTCCTCCATCGAGCAGGTCGTTGCCGCCCCGCCCATGGATAAAATCATCCTCGGCACCACCCTTCAGCATATCATTGCCGCCATGCCCGATCAGAAGATCGACGCCGGCCGTGCCAGTATCGACGATCGGATTCACATCCCACGCATAGGGATCCGCACCGTCCGCGAAGATCGCCCTGAAGACGGCCGACGCCGTGGGATACTGGCCGGTGAGCAGCGATCCCGGGAAGGCCGCGTTCGAATTCCAGTAATTCTGGTAGAGCATGCCGTGGTCCCTGGCCCACTGCGCGATCCGCTCAATGAAGGGACCGGCCGTATCGGAGCTCACACCCCATTCGCTGAGGGCCGTCTGCTTGCCGTGGGCGGCCGCGAAATCCTGCTGCCATTCCAGCCCATACGGGGCATTGACGAACCAGTTGAACACGGCCGCCTGATTGCTGGAGGCGACATTGTAGAGATCGAGCCCGATCACATCGACATATTTGTCGCCCGGATAGACGATGGTGGGATCGGTCGTCTTGTCGAGCCACGGATTGCCGGCCTGGGGCGTCCATTCGAACACGAACTTGTCAGATACCGAACGGAATGTATCCACGAACTGGCGGAAGGCGCCGACATAGGCGGCCTCATGCCCCTGCACGGACCAGGGCCAGCCCGGATAATTCATCTCCCAGCCGAGACGGACGTAGATCTTGTCGTCGCCACCGGCGCTGGCGACCATGCTCCTGGCGAGGGCAAGATACTGGCTGGCATATTTTCCGGCGGCGGCATCCTCCAGCGTGGCGCCCCACGGGATCAGGCCGATCGACCAGTGAATGTCCACATCCAATCCGGCGACCTGCTGCGCAATCCACGCCGGAGAATTGCTCCAGTCCCACCAGTTGGCGATTCCACCTACCAGCTGAATAGAATCGAGATGTCCGCCAAGCCATGACTGACTGGCAATAACGCTCGACGCCTTGTTATCGATATAGACGGAATTCTCGACCATCATGGACTTCCCGCGATGAGAGCCGCTTTTCGAACATTACCAGGGTTACGAATAATGCACTGCACAAGCATCACGCATAAGCGCGACAGGACAATCCCGCGCGCGGAGCCGGAATGATCTTGTGATCCGCAAAGGGATATTTCCCTGTTTACGTGGAAATACATGGTTAACAGGTCCGCGGTCCGCGAACAAGCGGCACGAAACCATCACGACGACAGGTCGGGCAAAAGTCCGGACGAGCACCGGCGGCGCTGGGAGCGACGGGACACGACGCCCCCACCCGATGAAATACCAAGCGGCCCGCAGCCCGCCCCCTGGCGCGATCATGAAGGGGGAGGCGCTGACGGCGCTTCGCCCCGAAGCTGCGCTATCCGGCGCCGGCCAGCCGCACCGGGAAGAGGCGCGGTTCCCTGACGCCCGTTTCTATGAGCCGGACCGCATCGCCCGCAAAGGCCGCCGCCGTGAGCCGGCCCGATATATAGCCGCCGCTATCCAGGCACAGCCGCCCCGGCGCGCCATAGGCCTCGGCCTTCGGCGTATGGCCATGCACCACGAGCCAGGGATCGGCCCGTTCGCTTTCCAGAAATTCACGCCGGATCCACAGCAGATCGCGCTTGCTCTGCTGATCGATCGCCACGCCCGGCCGGATGCCCGCATGGACGAACAGCGTCTGCCCGACCGCGATCATCAATTCCAGATCCTGCAGGAAATCGCGATGCGTAGCGGGAACGGCCGCGCGGAATGCCTCCCGCCGCGCCATCCAGGCGGATCGGGAATCCTCGCGCGGGGGCGCCACGCCATAGGATTTCAGCGTCTCGCCGCCGCCATGCCGGCTCCAGCCGAGGCCGCTGATCCGGCCTTCCAGATAATCCAGCATCGTATCTTCGTGATTGCCGAGCAGGAACCGGCATTCGAAGGCCGGATCCCGCCGGAAATCGAGCAGCAGATCGATCACCTCGCGCGACTGCGGGCCGCGATCCACATAGTCGCCCAGGAAGATCGTGAGCGTGGGCGCACCGTCCGCCGCCTCCCGCGCGCGATCGGCACGGATCTGATCGAGCAGCCGCGCGAGCAGATCGGCACGGCCGTGAATGTCCCCGATCGCGTAGGTAAGCCTGTCCACCAGCACCTGAGCGTCGCCTCATCCTGCCGGCACGGCGGCGGCCTGGATCGTGGCGGCCGCATTTGCGCTTTCGCCCCGGCTGGAAGAGCGGCGGCGCACCCTCTTCTCGTCACGCACCACGAACATCGTGGATAGCATCACGCAGAACAACGGATTGAGCGGTGTGAGCAGCGTGCCTTCGAACGAGAACCAGATCGCGATCACGAACGCGATCTGCTTGCTGGGCACGCGATCGAGCAGCGAGAACAGGAAGAAGGCGTAGAAGAGGACCGCCTCCAGCAGGCCATATTCCACCGTGGTCTTCACGATCGGCCACCAGAAGGTGTTGCCGCCTGTTTCGATCTGGCCCGCGCCGACACCGCCATAGATGCCATGCGGATTCAGAAGCGCCGCGCGGATCCGGTCCAGCGGCGCGATGAAGCGCGAATTGGCGCTGCTGCCCGTTTCCTGAAACTCGCCGAAACGATGCGCGACCAGATCGAACCAGTGGAGCTGGAGCGCGACGAACAGGGCGACGAAGGCGGTGGCCAGCAGGATCGCGAAGACGCGGGTGTTCATCTTGCTGAAGATGATCGGCAGGCTGACGATCAGGAGCAGCAGGCCGGTGCCCGCGAACGTCGCCAGCAGGGTGGCACCGAAGAAGATCGCCCGCCGCGCCCGCTGGAAAAACAGCATCTCGATGATCAGCGCGAACGTCAGGAATTGCGAGAGGATCGAGACTTCGAGGAAGGCGATCCCCGAAGGCTTCATCAGGTTCAGCCCCCATTCGATCGGCTGGATATAATTGAATTCGGGAATGATCAGCGTGGGGGGCAGCAACTTGTCCAGATTGGGCCAGTAGCGCCAGCCGATCGTGATCTGGATGGCATGCTGGAGCCATATGATGACGGCGAAGGCCAGCATCACCGTGCAGAAGAAATCCAGACAGCGGCGATAGGTGGCGCGTGTCGTATCGAAGGCCACGATGAAGGGCAGATAGAGGACGTAATAGAGCGCCATGCTCGATGGAGAAAAGGTCTTGGCGAAGAGCACGTTGCTCAGCGTCGAGAAGGTCACCAGCGCGAGATAGAGGATCGTGCGCTCCGGCCGGAATATGGGCCGCGCGAACAGCACACCCACGCCCAGCGCCGCATAGACGATCGGCAGGATGGCCGGGATGACGAACGCCTTGCTGGGCGCATAGCCGATCTTCTGGAGAACGGTGATCCCGATCGTCATGGCGACGAAGATGCCGAAGACGACCTTCTGCTGATCGGCCGTTACAAGATCGGCCACCTCATCGCCGGATCGAGAGTCGCGGCCCGAGGATCCGCCGCGCGAAGAGCCGTCCGACCGGCCCCGCCCGCCTCCACCGCTGCGGCGGCGTGCAGGCTTTCCGGACAGATCGAATGCGGAGGCGTCCTCCATCCGGCCGCTCGACTCACGATGTTCGGCCAAGTCCGGCGTCCCCCAGGTTACTCTACGTCCACGCGAAAATCGCAGAAGCTCGGTGCTTTGTCCACCGATGCCAAAAGGGGCTTTCCTACAGACACGAATAGAACATATCAGGAACATACGACTCGGGGAGACTATCGCCATGCCGACCGATGCCTTTGCCAATTTCACCGATTCCGCCGGCGCTCCGGCGCCCGCGCCCTATGCCATCACCCCCAGCGACAGCGTTGCGCTGCCGATCGTGCCGCGCGGCATCTATGTGGGAACGGGCGGGGACGTGACGTTGCGCGGCATCGGCGCGAGTGCCGACGTGACGTATCGCAACCTGCCCGACGCGAGCTATGTCGCCGTGCGCGCCGCATTCGTGCGTGCGACCGGGACCACCGCCACCGATCTCGTCGCGGAGGCCTGAGCCATGACCAGAACTTCCGGCGCCCTCGGCGGGGTGAGTGACAGCGCGCTCGCGATCCGCGGCATTGCCTTCGGCACGCCGCTCGCGCGGCCAACCGGCTTCACCTACACGCGCAGCCTCTTTCCCTTTGATTTCTGGCGCGATGCGACAGGCCGCGTGCGCACCAATTTCGATCGCAGGGCCTGGGCGCCCACGCCGGACGTGATGCCCTGGACGACACCGGCCACTTATTATGTCGATATCAATCGGGCGGACGATAGCGGGGACGGCCTGAGCTGGGCGGCCGCCAAGAAATCGATCGTGGCGGCCGTCCTCGCCGGCAATGCGGGCTCCGTGCCCTATATCGTCTACGTCCGGGCGGGGCTTTACCCGCGCCTGTACGGCCTCGGCTCCGGATCGACGCCCACCAAAGCCTGCGCGCTGATCGCCGTGGGCGGCCGCGTGGAGACGGGGTTGTTCGATGCGCTGACATGGACGCTGGACACCGGCACCACCTGGAAGGCGACGCGCGCCGACGTGCGGCGCGTGATCGATCTCGGCAATATCGATCAGGATGGACTGCGACCCGATCTCTCCTTCGCGGCCAGCCTCGCCGCATGCCGATCGACGCCGGGATCGTGGCGGACCGACAACACGACCGTCTATGTGAACCGCGCCGACGCCGCGACCGTGACCGATGCGAACACGCGGGCGCTGCTGATGACGGGAAACAACGCTGTCGTGCGCATGTCCACCGGCGGCAATATGTATCTCAGCGGATTTGACGTGATGGGCAGCATCCCGCTGATCCTGCAGAATGCGGCAACCTATCGGTTCGTGGCCGAGGATTGCACCTTCCGCTATTCCTCGGGAGACGATGGCATCGTCGTCACCGGCACGAAGAACATGTGGCATGGCGCGACCATCTTCAACGTGCAGGCGGCAGCCTTCATCCGCTGTGATGCCAGCGCCAATCAGCAGGACGGATTCAACAGCCATATCGCCAGCGGCGCGCAGGCCTTCGTGTTCACGATGGACTGCACCGGCTTCAACAATGGACGGATGGGATCCATCAGCAACAACTTCATCACCACCCACGATGGCGGCAAATGGATCGACCTGCGCGGCGTGGGCGCGCGCAACGCGGGCGGCCAGGTTGCGATCGTCAATGACGGCACGATGATGTGGTGCATCGACACCTTCTGCTATGCGAGCCGGGGAGACCAGATTTTCGGTGGCGTCGTACCGCCCAGCGATTTCCTGGTCGATCAGCAGGAGGGCGCCGGCGGCTCGAAACTCTTCCTGGAAAATTGCGCGGCCGGCTCTTCGCAATATTCGATCAATGCCAAGTTCGGCACCATCTACACGCGTGGAGGCAAGTTCCCCAAGGCGCGGCTGACCGCCAGCGGCGGCACGATCGGCGCGCTCAGCTAGCCGGCCGGAAGAGTGCCTGTCTCCCGATCCGATCCGCCCATAAGGCCGATCGGATCGGGATCAGGCTGCGGCCCCGCCCGCCCGCGCGCGCAGCCCGTGCATCAGGCGGTGGCTGATCTTGACCGCGGGCCGCTCGACATATTCGAACACCAATGTCGCCAGCAGCATGGAGAGCAGGGAGGCGAACAGCAGGATGACGGCCGCCCCTTCCCAAAAGGGCAGCGCGAAGCCGATCGGCCGGCCCAGCCGCAGCAACAGGCCGTGGAACAGATAGAAGGAATAGCTGATTCCGCCGAGATAGAGCGTGAAGCGGGAGACGAACGCCTTGCGGATCATGCAATAGAAGAAGAGCGCGTAGCCGACGAAGATGCCCGTGGCGTTCGCGATCCAGGGATCGGTTTCCGGGGTTTGCGAATAAGCGAGCCAGCTGATCGCGATCGTGGCGACCAGCGCGATGGCGACGATCGGCCCGAGCAGGCGGCGCGCGAGTGCATCCCCCTCCAGCGTCGCCAGCCGCGCGAGCGTGCCGACATGCATCGCCGCGAGGAAGCTGACATAACCGACCGGCAGCGGCGCCTGCGGATGGTGATAGCGCACGAAGGCCGCCGCCAGCGAAAGCCCCAGCAGCGCGATCGTCATGCCGGCGAGGAAACGCGCCGAACGCAGCACACCGAACAGGAACCAGAGGGCGCAGCAGCCATAAAAGGCCATCTCGATGAAGAGCGTCCAGTAAGCGCCGATCACATCGGGCTGACGCAGCAGGAATTGCAGCATGGTCACGTTGGCGAGCACCTGCCTGGCCGGAAAATGGATGAGGCCCAGCGCCGGCAGGATCGTGACGGACAGGAACAGCGACAGCCAGTAAGCGGGATAGAGCCGGAAGAAGCGGGAGATGGCAAAGGCCCGCAGGGCGCAGGGCTGCTTCAGGCTGAACGGCACGACGAAGCCGCTGATGAGGAAGAAGGCGATCACGCCCGCGCGGCCGGGGCTGAAATAGGTGAGGTTCCAGCTCTCCGCGAACGCCCTGTACCAGCCGGGCGCGGCAGGATGGTTCGCGACGATTTCCAGCACATGCTGGACCATCACCAGAAAAGCCGCGATGCCGCGCAGCGCATCGAGATGCCCTAGCCTGCCGCCCTTGCTGCCCTCGGGCGGCGGCATGGTGAACTCCGCCACCGCCGCATCGGGCCCGTGCCCGTCAGCCATCACATGTCGCCTGAGCAGGTGCGGCATGAGCCGGCGCACGCAGAGGGCGGCGATACGGGGCCTGTCCGATGGCGCATTCCTCCGCGTTCAATCGGGCAAAGCGCCGCACGGTGCCGAAAAACGCCCACGCGACAGCCCACCCACAAGTGTTTCTTACCGTAGTGCAGCATGGCTTGCCAGCCGCCATAGGCCGGGATCAGCGGCGCTGCAGACTCTGCACGACGCGCCCCAGCCTCCGTTCCAGAAATGTCGGGCGGTGGGATGCCCGATAGTCGGGCTGGCCGGTGGCGATATCACCGAACATCGCAAGCGGGGTGAAGCTCGTCTGGGGCTTCACCGTCCGCCCGTCCGGTCCGGCCTGCTGCACGAGCAGGGTGATCTCGTTCAGGTGCATCAGGAAATCGGGCGGCATCGGCTGGGTGCGCCCCTCGGCGATCGCCTTGCCCATTTCGGCGATGCCGAGGATCTTGTCCTGCGCATAGACTTCGCGCCGCCTGAGCCAGCTGACGAAACGGTGCTTCAGCGAACTGCCGACACCGCGCTCCGCCTCCACCGCATACGATTTCCAGCGCCGGACGAGCTTCAATCGCATGCCGCCAATGCCGAACCGGCGGCCGATCAGCGGCTGGCTGCGCGCGCTATAGGCCTTGCGCGCGGCAAGGCTGACCCCCGAGAAACGCTCGAGGAAAACGGGCGACTGATCGTGGAAGGCATTGTCCACGGTAAGCTGGCCGGCATCGCCGATGATCCGCATGCTATGATCGCGCGGCGCCACCCACGAACAGGTGATGCGGGCCGCGACCCCGTTGGCGAAATCGAGACAGGCGACCGAGAAATCGGGCGTGTCGGGCGGCGCGAGCGGCACGGGCGTATTCTTGTCCGGCACGAGCGATTTCGAGAAGGCGGTGACGCCCACCGCCGGGCCGAACATCGCGCACAGCCAGGCGAGATGATAGCCGATATGCTCGATCGTGCAGCCTTCCTGGAATTCCTCCGCATAGGGGAAGGGCGCGCCCGTGGGGCTCTGCACCTTATCCATGCGCATCAGATGGGCCGGATTATCGTCCATCTCGGCATAGATCAGCACGGGCCTTCCGATCGCGCCGTCGCTCACCGCTTTCCAGACGGTGCTCACGGCATCCGAATGGAGATTGCACGGTGCCGCCGCGAGCACGCGGCCCTGCGCCTCGGCGATGGCGAACAATTCCCGCGTCGCCGCCAGATCGGTGGTGATCGGCTTTTCGGTGAAGACGTGCTTGCCGGCCTCCAACGCGGCCTTCGTTACCGCGAAATGCGAAGCGATGTTGGTGAGGTTGATGACCACCTCCACCCGCGCATCGGCCAGCAGCGTTCCCAGATCCGGATAGAGAGGGAAGCCATAATGCGCGTGCACCACGGCCGCGCGCTTTTCATCCCGATCGAATACGCCGCATATCTCGATCTCGGGATAGGCCCAGCGCGTGCGCATGTAGATATCGAACACATAGCCGCAGCCGACGAAGGCGATCTTCATGCGCCCGCCTCCGCCAGGGCGAGCGCACGGACGCGATCGATGCGGCGCGATCCGATCAGCGTGCTGCTGACGATCGGCATCGCGCGCGCATTGGCCACGGCCCGCGCGGGCGGAATGCCAGGCTGGAATTTCAGCACTTCGCGGGCGATCACGGCGATGTTGCGCGTTGCGATAGCGGCGGCGCGAGGGCCATCCGCGATCCCGGCCAGCACATCCAACGGAAGTTCCAGGATCGAGACGCCATCCAGCGCGAGCGCGGCGTCCAGCGAAGCGATGTCATCGCACGCGACGCCCACCATCGCGGCACGGCCCGAAGCGGCGATGCGCGAGAGTGCCTCCGCCGGCCCCGCCTGACCGAGCATCTCCGCCGACGGGCTGTGCAGCAGGAAGGCATCCACCCGATCCGTGCGCAGCCGCTTGAGCGATCCATCGAGGCTGGCGACCAGCGCATCGGCGCTCCAGTCCGATCGCATCACGGCGGCGCGACTGGCGGTCACGGCATTGTCCATCTCGCCGCGCGCCAGGAACGGGCGCAGCAGCGGCTTGAGCGGGCGTAGCAGCTTCATCTTGGCCGAGAAGGTGAGCCCCCCCTTGGTGACGATGAATGCCTCGTCCCGCACGCCCGCCACCGCCTTGCCGATCGCCCGTTCGCTATCGCCCTGACCATAGATGTTGGCCGTATCCAGCAAGGTGACGCCCAGCGCCATCGCCGCCCGGATCAGCGCGATGCTTTCGGAAAGCGGGCTCGGATTGTTGAAAGAGCCGACGCGCGCACAGCCAAGGCCCAGCGCCGGCAGGGATGTCACCGCCACAAATGCCCTCCACATTGCCGGATATAGGCCCGCGCCTCGCGCCCGATCGGCTGGCGCCGCAACCGGCCAGGCTTGCGCAGCCACGCCACGAACTGGCGGATCGCCAGCGGCACATCCATCTCCCCGCCCGCAAAGGCATAGGCATAAGGCGGGAAGGCGATCAGGTTCAGCCACACATAGGGTGACGGCATGCGCAGGAAGCTGATGATGAACTTGTTCGTCAGCCGATCGGACTGCACCTGCCGCTTGGGTCGGCGCCCGGCGGGATGCTCCAGCTCCTCGCAGACGATTTCGGGATCGTAGAGGATCGTCCAGCCGCGATCGATCATCCGGTAGGACAGTTCGATCTCCTCCAGCCCATAGAAAAAATCGGGGAGGAAACCGCCCGTCTCCCGCAAACAGGCCGTGCGGAAGGCGACGCAGCCACCGACGAAGCGGAACGTCTTGAACGGCTTCGTGAGATCGATCGCCTTGTCCGTATGCGGAATGAGATCGGGGCGCGCGCGGGTTTCACCCTTCACATATTTGCGGATCGTCACCGCGCCCAGACGGGGTTCCGCCGCAAAGCACGCGCCGAAGCGATCAAGGAAATCGGGCGTGTCGACGAACACATCGTCATCCAGCAGCACCACGATCTCGCCGCGCGCCGCCTCGAAGCCGAGATTGCGCGCGACGACGCCCTTGTTCACGCCATCCCACAGCAGGCGCGCGGAATGGAAGGGGGCGAGCTGCGCGGCACGATCGACGCATTCGACATTGTTGTCGATCAGGACCAGCTCATAGTCGCTCCGGCCGGAGAGATACGCGGCCAGCCGCTCCAGCATGCGCGCGAGAATCTCGTCACGCGCGAAGGTGAGCACGACGATCGAGAAACGGGGGACGGGCGCATCGTTCATGCGAGACGGCGCTCCGCATGGGTTCCGGCCCAATGCTCGATCCCGCGCAGCAGCACGAAATTTCCGGCCTGGGTGACGGCGAAGGCGATCGCCATGCCCGAAACGCCATAGGCCGATCCGATGGCCAGCGCGACGATGGTCACCAGCGCCGTGACGCTCCTCACCGTCAGCATCGTGCGCCCCGCGCGCAGAACGATCAGCAAGGTTTCGGAAGGCAGGTTGAGCCCGAACAGGAAGAAGCCGAGCGCCAGCAACCGCACCTCATGTTCCAGCCCCGCATATTGCCCCTTGAAGGCCAGCGCGATGAGCGGCCCGGCGAACAGCGCGACCAGCCCGAGATAGAGGCCGGTGGCGAGCGCGATCGACAGGCGGGAGCGGTGGACGACCGACCGGAGCCCCGCCATGCCATCGGCCGCGAAGGCACGCGCGGCGCGCGGCTTGTCGATCGAATCGATGGCGGTGACGATGCTCATCGCCGGATTCGTGAGCGTGCGCGCAGCCGAGAATACCGCCGCCGCGACGGAGCCGACGAGCAATCCGATCAGCACCACGATCGTGGCGCTGCTGTAAACCGAGTAAGGCAGGTTGGTAGCCGCCAGCCAGCCCGCATCCGCGCGATTGTCGTGAATCAGCCGCGCCGCTACGGCCCGATCGGGCCGGGCCGGACGCACCGTGGGCAGCGCGATCAGGAGCGCGCAGAGGCTTGCCACCACCCAGGCCGACGCGCCCGCGAACGCCGATGGCGCATGATGGCTCACCAGCCACGCACCGGCGCAGAGCGCGAGGAAATAGGAAAGCGAGCACAGGGCGACCATGTCGGCACGCTCGATCTTGTAGAGCCAGCGGCGCGCAAATTCCCAAGCCAGCATCGCCGGCGAGATCAGGGCCGTCAGGAAGAGCGATTGCGCCAGCCAGCGCCAGCTCGGCAGCGCATCGCCGACCCGCGCGACGATCACGCCCGCCAGGCCGATCGCCACCGAGAGGAGCAGGGCCAGCGCGAGACCCAGCCACCACCAGCCATTATCCTCGCAATGCGCCTCACCAGGATCGCGGGCGAGGCGATGATCGGTGGTGAAGGGCAGCACGATCGCGGAACGATGGAAGCCGGCGATGAAATAATGGAGCCCGATCATCATGCCGATCGCGCCGAACTGGCCGACCGGCAAGGCCCGCCCCAGCAGCGCGAACGCGACAATGTTGGCGACGCCGGACGAGCCCTGATCGGCCAGCGCATAGAGGCGCGCGGCCTTGCCCGCCCCTATGCGACGCTCGATCGGCGCGAGAATCGCCCGAACCGGCAGTTCCAGGAAGGGCGTCGACATCGCGCGTCCTCCTCGTTCGCGAAACGCGCCTTCCGGCACGTCAGGAACTGACGTAATAGTCCTTCATCTCGCTGTAGTAATAGGATGCGTCGCCGTAGCCGGACTGGGCCTGCGTCTTGAGATTGACCATCGTCATCGCGACGCCCGCCACCGCCGCGCCGACCGTATCCAGCTGATGCAGCGCCGCGCGGATCGCCTTGACCGGCGTGGTACGCCAGTGGGCGAGCAGCACGAAGGAATCGAGGTGCGGCATCATCGCGCGGGTATCGACCAGCGCGAGCACCGGTGCGGTATCGATCACCACCACCTCGAAATGCTCGCGCAGATGGGCGAGCATCTCCTCGAACTTGCCGCTGTCGAACACACGCTGCGCGCGCTCCGAGCCGGGGGCCAGCGGCAGGATGATCGCGCCGGTCTGATCCTCGATCATCACCTCGCTCAGCGTCGCCGTGCCGTTCAGCACGTCGATCCAGCCCTTCTGGGTTTCGGGCGCGAGCGTCTCCGTCACCGAGCGGCGGCGAAGATCCGAATCGATCAGCACCACCTTGGTGGCGGCCATGGCGAGGACGCGCGCGATCGAGATGGTCGTGGTCGTCTTGCCTTCGCGCGGGAGCGCCGAGCCGACGCCGATCACACGGCCGCCTTCCGCCTCCGCCTTGCGCGCGTCGAAGATCAGCGTCTGTGCGAGGCTGCGGAAAGCCTCCGCATAGGAGGAGAGCGGATGCAGGATCACCGCCTCGGCCGGATCGCGCGTCTTCGGCTTGTCGATCGAGGACTGGAGCGTCGGGATGGTGGTGAGGAATTCCACACCGAGCAGGCGCTGCACATCATCGATCGTATTGATCGTCTGCGACCAGCGCTCGCGCAGATAGGCGACCGCGACGGCGATGGCGAGGCCGGCGACGAAGCCCACCAGCAGATTGATGAGCATGCGCGGAGACGTGGGCGCGAGCGGCACGACAGCCGGCGTGACCATCTGCGCATCCGGCTGGATCAGCGCGGAATTGGCATTCTGCTGGCCCGATGCCGTCAGAAGATTGGTGTAGAGCGTATGGGCATTATCCGCCCTGCGCTGCAATTCGGCGAGCTGCACGCTGGCATTGACGGCGCCGGCCAGCTTGCTCTGCGCCTGGGCCAGGCTGGCCTGGAGCGAGGCGGAACGCGCGGCGGCGGCGGCGGATTCGGCGCGCGCGCTGCGCGACATGCTCGCCATTTCACGGCCGATCGCCGTATCGAGATCCGCAACCTTCTGGCGCGCATCGATCACCTGCGGATTCCTGTCGCCATAGCGCGACGTGAGGCCCGCCAGATCGCGTGAAGCCTCGGCGCGCTGCTCACGCAGGGTGGAGAGGGCGGTCGTGTCGACGCCACCCGAAATCACGGTCGATCCGCTGGCCGCGCTGCGCGTTTCGGCCTGCGCCGCGGCGCCGCGCGCATCGGACAGCTGCACGCCGATATTGGACAATTCGTTGTCCGGCAGCGTCGCGTTCGGATCGGTCAGGATATTGTGCTTGAGCCGATAGGCGGCAACGGCGGCATCAGCCTCCAGCGCCTGCTGGCGCAATTTCTCGACCTGGCCCTTGAGCTGGTTCGACGTGGCCGATCCCTGACCAAGCTTCTGCTGGGCCTGCACCGCAAGATAGGCGCCGGCCACGACATTGGCGATGCGGGCGGCGGCCAGCGGATCGCCATCGCTATAGCCGATCGAAAACAAGGCGGTGGTGCCCACGCGGGCGGCGGAAACGCCGGAGAGAAGCGCGGCGGCCATCGCATCGCTGGATTTGCCCGACGGATCGAACGCCTTGGCGCGCGCCAGGATCGTGGGATTCTTCGCGACCTCGGGATCTTGCAGCGCCCGGATCGCCACCGGCAGCGACGTGGCGATCTGAAGCTGCGATTCGATCGCGGCATCGCGCGCGGCATCGGTGGTCTGGGTCGGCGGCGCGGGCTGGCCGTCACGCGAAAGCGCCTGCTGCGGCGAATAGCTCAGCTGCGCCGACGCCGAATATTTCGGCGTCATCATCTTCGTCGCGCCATAAGCGAGCACCATCATCAGAACGATGATGGCGAAACCGATCGGCAGGTGACGGCGGAACCGCGAAACGATGCCCGCCAGATCCTGTGTGGCCGAACCATCTTGTTCTTGATTCATAGGAGACCTGCTCTCTGGATACGAAGGGAGCGCCCGACGCGTACGCTGAAGAAAGGATCGTTCATGGCGTGAATTTCAGCGCCACCGATCCACGGAATTCATTGATGTTCGGCCCGCGATCCGTGCCGTGGCTGACGCGGGAGACATAGGTGCCGCTCACGGTGACCATCCAGGCCCGGTTGAGCTTGTAATCGACGCCGCCGCCCGCATCCCACGAACGATCGTCGCGATCGACGCCCTTGAACTTGGAGGTGAAGCGATCGGCGAACAGATAGGGGATCAGGTTGCGCAGCAGCTCATGATCCACGCGCGCGCCATAACGCGTCGCCACATAGCCGGAGGATCCGGTGACCGCCGCCTCTTCCAGCTGCCGCGAAACGATCGCCGTGATCGTCGTCAGCTGCGTCAGATAATAATCGGCGCGCAGATCGACCGCGAGACCGCCCACCGAATGGAAGACGGTCTTGTTGTCATAGGTGCGGTGATAATAGCCGATACCACCGGCGATGCGCATGAGATTGGTGACATCCGCGATCGCGCCGACGCCGACGCGCCATTCGTCGCTCGTGCGATCGTCGATCGCGCTGGTCGTGCGATAATCGGTGCGGCGATACGTGCCCTGCGCGAAGACCGAATTATCCTGGCCGAGCAGATATTCCACGCGCGCGCTGCCACGATAGACATCGCGATTGCGGAAGGAGAGATCCAGCCGGGCACCGGTGGTGGAAATCGTATCACCATAAGTGAAGCCGTTATAATCGGCGCTCGCCGTCCAGCGCACACGATTGGAGACGTAGGTCGCGCGCAGCAGGGCCTGCGGCTGCCGCACCGCGATCGCGCCGCCGCCATTGGCCGGGAAGGTCGCCTCCTGCTGATCCTCGTAGGTGCGGCGATAGGATGCCGAGCCGAAGATCGAGCTCTGATCGTGAATGTCGATCGTTCCATCAGCCTTGGCGAGGAAGCCATTCTGGTTCTTGGCCTTGGTGTTGAAATAACGCTGGCCATCATAGGATACAGTCGCCGTCAGCGCGTGACGCGCCCAATCGCTGCGCACGATGACTTCGGGCTTGATCTCGCCATAGCCATCGGCGCGGCTGCTCACCTCGGCGCCCACGACATTGCTGGTATAGCCGACGCCGGCCAGCACGCTCGGATAAACATGGAAGCTGCCCATGGGCAGCCCGATCTGCTCAAGCTCCGGCTTGACGCGATCGCGCACACCGAGATTGCGCCCGGTCACCGTCTTGAGCGGGATCTCCGATTCCAGCAGCTGCCCGTAAAATTGCGCGGATGCGGCCGTGGGCCAGATCGCCCCGGCCATCACGGCTCCGGCCATCACGGCGCGGCGCAGGCACAATGGCAGTGCCGCATCGCTGCGGGCACCGCGACGCGCCCGCGAGAGCGAGCGGGCGATCACCATCAGAAGTAGCGCTCGCCGACGCGGATCGTGTCGCCCGGACGGATCGGCAGATCGCCGGTCAGCTTCACGCGCTCCTCCGCGGATCCGCCCTCATGCTTCACGAAGACCTCGCTCTTCTTGGCGCGATAGGTGAAGCCGCCGGCACGGGCCACCGCCGAAAGCACCGTCATGCCCTGCGCATATTCATACTGGCCGGGCGTGTTGACCTCGCCCAGGATATAGAAGGGCCGATAGGTCTGGATCGTGACGGTCACGCTGGGATTGTGGACGAAACCCTCGGCCAGCTTGGCGCGAATTTCTTCCGACACGTCGCTTACCGCGCGGCCGCTGGCCTTCACGCGTCCGATCAGGGGCAGGGTCACGGTCCCGTCAGGGCCGACCTGCTGTTCGCCGGACAGCTCCTCCTCGCCGTAGACGTTGATCTGAAGCTTGTCGCCCGGCCCCAGAGCATAACCGCCCTGGGTGGCTGCGGGCGCGGTCTGCGCCACGACAGAGCCCGAAAAGCCGCCCATCGCGACTGCGAGCAGACCGACAAACGCCACCGTCTTTCGTACCATTCCAACGCCCCTTTACCGATCGGCAACCTCTACGAAGCCGTCGCCCGCGTCAATATGCTGCGATGCAGCATCCACTCCGCTTCCCTGCATGGCGCAAAAGCCGTTAGTCCGCTAGTGTCGGGCTCGACGGTAGCTTTACAGTAGGTGCGGCGCATGGTGTTATCGATATGTTTACACCGCCATTTTCCCTTTGCACTACCGCATGCTAGGTTTCAGGGATTATGTGCCGATTAACGAAAATGTGGGACTTCGCGAATCGGTTTCTCCTCTCCGGAGCGTTCGGGGGCCATCATCGGCACGGGTTTTGATCTGGCAGTAGCGATGGCTGCGGCGCTTCTTGCGCTGTCGGTCCATCCGATGCTGACCTACCCTCTCAGTCTCGCGGCATTCGGCCGCAAACATGCGCCAGCCCGGCTGCGCGCGCCGGATGCGCCGCGCCCGTCGCTGGCCATCTGCATGTGCGCCTATCGCGAGCAGGAGGTGATCGCCGCGAAAATCGAGCGGCTGATCGAAATCGCGCGCGCTTATGGCCCGGCCACCATTCACGTCTATCTTGATGCCCCCTCCGACGATACGGTCGCGATCGCGCAACGTTATGCCGATCGGATCGATCTCGTCATCGGCACCGAACGCACCGGCAAGACCTACGGCATGAACCTGCTGGTGGAGCGCAGCCGGAGCGAGCTGCTGCTGTTCACCGATGCCAATGTGGAAAGCGAAGCGGATGTCGCGATCGAGCTTTCCGCGCCGCTAGCGGATCCCACGATCGGCTGCACCACCGCCCAGCTCATCTATTCCAACAGCAGGGAATCGCCGACCAGCCGGCTGGGATCCTTCTATTGGGCGCTGGAGGAGTGGATCAAGCGCATCGAAAGCGACCGGATCGGGCTGGTCGGATGCGATGGCGCGATGTTCATGATGCGGCGGTCGCTGCATTCGCCGCCCCCGCCCTATCTGATCGACGATCTTTATCTGAGCCTGCAGATTCTCGCCTCGGGCAGCCGGATCGTCTCGGTCGATCATGTCCATGTCTATGAACGCAGCGCCACCGGCGCCGACGAGGAAAAGCGCCGCAAACAGCGGATCGCCTGCCAGGCGCTCAACGTCCATCGCGCGATGTGGCCCCGGCTGCGGCGGATGCGCTGGCTTCCGCTCTACGCCTATGTCTCGCACCGGCCGATCAAATGGTTCATGCCTTTCTTCGTGGCGGGTGCGATCATCGCCGGATTCGTGGCACTGGGGCTGGCCGCCGGTCCGCTCGTCGCCGGGATCGCGCTGCTCGTCGCCGCGATCCTGCTCGTCGTGGGCGAGCGTGCCCAGATCAAGCCGTTCTCGCTGATATCCTCCGCTTTGCTCAGCCTGTTCGGGGTGGGCCAGGGCGTGCTCGAATCGATCTTCCTCAAGAAGACCTACGCGATCTGGGACCCGGCGCTTTCGGTCCGCCTGGAAACACCACCACCCACACCCGAAGCGCAAGGCTAGTCCAGAAGCGATCGACATGGTTCCGAACACCCGGACGGCTGCCCGGCACGGATCCGTCCGCTCTCAGCGGCGACCGGCCTCCTTCCTGCAGCCAACGCGCACAGGACCGCGCGGCAGTCCTACCCCGGACAGCTCAGCATATGGCAATGCGATCACGCAGCTCGCCGGGAAGCACCCGGCGGCGGAGTCACTCCCACTCGATTGTGCCGGGCGGCTTCGAGGTATAATCGTACACCACCCTGTTGATGCCCTGTACCTCATTGACGATGCGCGTGGCACAGCGGGCGAGGAAGGCGGCGTCGAAGGGATAGATGTCCGCCGTCATGCCATCCGTCGAGGTGACGGCGCGCAACGCGCAGACGCTGTCATAGGTGCGATGATCGCCCATCACGCCCACCGTGCGCACGGGCAGCAGCACCGCGAAGGCCTGCCAGATCGCTTCGTAAAGACCCGCGCGACGAATCTCGTCCAGATAGATGTAATCCGCCTTGCGCAGGATATCGCAGCGTTCCTTCGTCACCTCGCCGGGAATGCGGATGGCGAGGCCCGGCCCCGGGAAAGGGTGGCGGCCGACGAACGCGTCGGGCAGGCCCAGTTCCTTGCCCAGCACGCGTACCTCATCCTTGAACAGCTCGCGCAGCGGCTCGACGAGTTTCATGTTCATCCGCTCGGGCAGGCCGCCGACATTGTGGTGGCTCTTGATCGTCACGGACGGGCCGCCGGTGAAGGAGACGCTCTCGATCACGTCCGGATAGAGCGTGCCCTGCGCCAGGAAATCGGCGCCGCCAATCTTCTTCGCCTCGGCTTCGAACAGCTCGATGAAGGCCTTGCCGATGAACTTGCGCTTGGCCTCCGGATCGGTGAGCCCCTTGAGGCCGCCAAGAAACTGCTCGCTCGCATCCACATGGACGAGGGGGATGCCATAATGTTCGCGGAACAGGCTCACCACCTGCTCCGCCTCGCCCAGCCGCATCAGGCCGTGATCGACGAACACGCAAGTCAACTGATCGCCGATCGCCTCGTGGATCAGCACCGCCGCCACCGCCGAATCGACGCCACCGGAAAGCCCGCAGATGACGCGGCCGGAGCCGACCTGCTCGCGGATTTCCGCGATCTTGGCGGCGCGGAACTCGGCCATCGTCCAGTCCCCCGCCAGCCCGCAGACATGGCGCGCGAAATTGGCGATCAGCTTGCCGCCATCGGGCGTGTGGACGACTTCCGGGTGGAACTGGACACCGTAGAAGCGGCGCTTCTCGTCCGCCGTGATGGCGAAGGGCGCACCTTCGGAAACGGCGATCGGCGCGAAGCCTTCCGGCAGGCGCGTGACCTTGTCGCCGTGGCTCATCCACACCTGATGGCGCTCGCCCCTGCTCCAGAGGCCGTCGAACAGACCGGAGCGGGCCGTGACCTCCACGAAGGCACGGCCGAATTCGCCGCCCTCGCCCGAGACGACGACCTCGCCGCCCAGCTGCTGGCACATCGTCTGCTGGCCGTAGCAGATGCCGAGGATCGGGATGCCGGCCTCGAAGAAACGCTGCGGCGCCCGCGGGCTCGTCGCCTCCGTCACGGAGGCGGGGCCGCCCGAAAGGATGATGCCGGCAGGCCTCAGCCGATCGAAAGCGGCATCGGCGGCGTTGAAGGGGGCGATCTCGCTATAGACGCCCGCTTCGCGCACGCGGCGTGCGATCAGCTGGGTCACCTGGCTGCCGAAATCGACGATAAGGATGCAATCTTGCGGGGCGACGCTCATGCCCAAGGCCGGATAGGGGCGACATCGAGGCATGTCCAGCGCCACGAGGCCAGCTTGCGGCCCAAATGAACGGCGGCAAACGCACGGGCGGGACGATCCCGCCGCGCATCCATTTTGCAATGCAATGAAATCGCGGCCGCCCGGACCGGCGCTAAGCCTTCATTTACCAATTAGCGCCTAGATTTCCCTGCTTTTCCGTCAACGGACATCCAGATGCCCCGTCGCATACGAGCATTGCTGTCGATCCTGCGCGAGGAGGTGGAGCTTCATGCCGCCGAATCAGAGCGTGTGGCCAGCCATACGAATCTGCTCGCGCTGAACGCGACGATCGAAGCCGCACGTTCCGGGGAAGCCGGACGCGGCTTTTCCGTGGTGGCGCAGGAGGTGAAGGCGCTCGCCGGCCAGGCGCGCAAATCGGCCGCCGCCTTCCGTGCCGACGTGCTCAACCGGCTGGATCGCGCGAACGGGATCGCCGACGAGATGCTGAACGAGATCGAGGGCGCGCACCTGGTGGAACTGGCCGAGCGCTACATGATCCAGATCACGCGGACGCTGGCGGGCCGCGCGGAGCATCTGGCCATGCTCTCGACAGACCCCGCGGTGGTGGAGGCGACCCACCTGCGCACGCCCGAGGCGATCGCCGCCGGCAATGCGCGGCTGGCCCACCTGACGGACGTGAGCGGCGAATATCGCAACGCCTTCGTCGTATCCGCCGAGGGCCGCCTGATCATGAACGCCCGACCGGCCGCCAATCTCGCGCTGCACGATTTCTCCGATGCCGAGCAGTTCAACAGGGTGATGGCGTCGACCGATTCCGCCGCCTGGTTCACCGATGCCGTGTGGCAGAATCCCTTCTCCAACTATCGCGCGGTGCTCGTCTTCGTGATGGGGGTGCGGCCGCATCCCCATGCGAAGCCGGAAGGCGTGCTGTATCTGGAATTCGACTGGCAGCAGCTGATGGAAGAGATTCTCTCGGAATCCTCGCTGCGCGGCGAGACCGGGCTCGAGGCAACCGTGACCATCGTGGATGCCGATGGCCGTTCGGTCGGCTCCTCGCACGGCGGCGGATTCGGCCAGCCCGTCGCGCTGCCGCCGGGCACGTCATCCGGCATCCAGCGCCGGCCCGACAGCGTGGCCGCCTTTGCCACGGCCAAGCCCTTCCGATCCTTTTCGGGCCTGGGCTTCCGCTGCCTGATCGAACTGCCCATGCCCAGCGAGGCCGAGATCGCGCAGGCGATCGGGCCGGGCCGGCGACAGGCCATGCCGGCACCGATCGCATCCGGGCTGCGCGCCGCCTGACGGACAGGCATTTACGGCGCCCGAGAAGCGGCTAAGCTGCGCTTTCGCGGGGCTGGCAAGGCAAGGCGTGCCGGAGGCACGACGCCGGTCCTCGCGCAGATGAGGGCGCCACGCACCGCATGAACCGTTTCCTGCTCGGCCCGATCGGCATGGCCATTCTCGTCCTGGTGGCCGTGATCCTTTCCAGCGATCGGCGCGCCATCCGGCTCCGCGTTGTGGGGGCGGCCTTCGCGCTTCAGGCCGGCATCGCCGTGCTCGTCCTCTATGTGCCAGCCGGGCGCTATGTGATCGGGGCGCTTTCCGAAGGCGTCGGCGCGCTGCTGGGTTATGCGCAGGCGGGCACCGATTTCATCTTCGGGCCGATCGCGGCGCCCGAAATCGGCGGCCGTGCCTTCGCCATCGCCGCATTGCCGGTGATCATCTTCTTCGCGTCGCTCGTCTCGATCCTCTATTATCTGGGCATCATGCAATTCGTCGTCCGCTGGATCGGCGGCGGGATCGAGAAGGTGATCGGCGTTTCCAAGGTGGAATCGCTGTGCGCGGCGGCCAACATCTTCGTGGGCCAATCGGAATCGCCGCTCGTGATCCGCCCCTATCTGGCGGGGCTCACCCCGACGCAGCTTTTCACCGTGATGACGAGCGGCATGGCGGGCGTCGCCGGAACGATCCTGGCCGCTTATGCCGCAATGGGCGTGAAGATCGATTATCTGCTCGCGGCCAGCTTCATGTCCGCGCCCGGGGGCATCCTGATGGCGAAGCTGATGATGCCCGATCCCCGGCCGGGATCGGGTGCGGCCGCGGAAAAGCTGGAAGACGATGCGATCGCGATCGCCGAGGTACATGAGGCGGAGGAACGCCCCGCCAACCTGATCCAGGCAGCGGCCGAAGGCGCGCAACTGGGCGTGCGGCTGGCGGTGGCGGTGGGCGCGATGGTGCTGGCCTTCGTCGCGCTCGTCGCACTGGCAAACGGGCTGCTGGGCGGGATCGGCTCTATGCTGGGCCAGCAGGACCTGACTTTCCAGAAGCTGCTCGGATCGGTGTTCGCGCCCGTCATGTATCTTCTGAACGTGCCCTGGAACGAGGCGCGCGCCGCCGGTGGTCTGTTCGGCGAGAAGATCGTTCTCAATGAATTCGTGGCCTATATCCACCTCGGCAAGCTCGCCCCGCCGCTATCGGAACATGCCACTGCCGTCGTCACCTTCGCGCTGTGCGGCTTCGCCAATTTCTCTTCGATCGCGATCCAGATGGCGGTGACGGGCAATCTGGCGCCCAATCAGCGGCCGATGATCGCCAAGCTCGGCATTCGCGCTCTCTGCGCCGGCAGCCTTGCCAATCTGATGTCGGCGGCGCTGGCGGGCATGTTGATCGCCTGACGGCAGAAAGCCCTCACCCGCCCGCACTGATGGGCAGGCGATGATCGTCAGTAGATCCCCAGTGCCAGCCCGCCCGCGATCGCCGCGCCCAGATCCCGGCAGCGATCGAGATCCGCAGGCGCGATGATTTTCGGCGCGGCAATCGCTTCGGGCGTCTGGGCATGCGTGAGCAGGATCAGGGGATCCGCCACGGCGCGCAGGCGCCAGCCCTTCGCGATCCGCTCGATCTGGCGCGCGGCACTGGTGCCGTCGCTGCCCGCGCACACCATCTGCGCATAGGCCCGCCCCTCGATCCGGCCGAGCGCCGGATAATAACAGCGATCGAAAAAGTCCTTCATCAGCCCGGCGATGGCGGCGAGATTTTCGGGCGTGACGAACAGATAGGCATCGGCCGCCAGCACATCGCCCGCATCCGTCGCATCCGCGCGCCGCAGGATCGTTTCGACGCCCTCCTGCCCGCGTGCCGCGTCGGCTGCCGCCTCCGCCATGGCGCGGGCGCCGCCCGTCATCGAATGCCACACGATCAGCAGGCGCCTCATCGCAGCGCCCCGGCTCAGCGCCCGAACCAGTGCTGGCCCGCGAACCAGCCGCCAACGCCTGCCGCCAGCAGGGCGCACACGCCCGTGACGCCCCAGAAGGCCCATGGCTCATGCGCGAAGGGAATGCCGTCCACATTCATGCCCAGCAGCCCGGTGAGGAAGGTGAGCGGCAGGAAGATCAGCGCCACCACCGAGATGAGAAGGGCGCGATTCTCGATCAGTTCCGAGCGGAGATCCGTCAGTTGCTCATGGATCAGGGCCGATCGCTCGCGCACCGATTCCAGTTCCTCGCCCATGCGCGCGAAGCGATCGGCCGCCTCGCGCAGGTGCAGCCGGTCATCCTCCTCCAGCCAGCTCGCCTCCAGCGCCGCCAGCGTCGTCAGCGCCTCGCGCTGGGGCACGATGAAGCGCCGGTAAACGATCGCATCGGATCGCGCGGTCGCGATCCTGCGGCGCGTCTCGAAGGCTTGATCCGGCTCCAGCATCGTCTCGCAATCGTCGACGAGATCGCCGAGATCGGCGATGATCGGATCGATCCGCTTGGTGATGAGCATCGCCAGATGAGAGACGAAATCGCCCGGATCCCGGATCTGGCCGGCCTCCATCTGCTCGCGCACGACATGGATGGGCGCGATCGGCCGGTAGCTGACGGAGATGACGCGCCCCTGCTCCAGCCACAGCCGTATGGAGGCAAGCGGATCGCCGTCGTCCGCCGTTTCCGCGGGGCCGCGCAGATTGACGAGCGCCCCCTCCCCGATCTGCTCGCAGCGTGGACGCGTCTCGATCGCGGTGAGCGCGTAGATCACCGTTTCGGGCATGCCGCCATGGGCGCGCAGCCATTCCAGCGTCTCGCCCTCATTGCCATCGAGATGAACCCAGACAAGGCGGGCGGGATCGGGGGATCCGGCGCAAGCCTCGGTCGGCTCCACGCGATAGCCCCTTCCATCCCCGCGAAGCTCGATGGCGAAATGATTGCTCATGGGATGACGATCAGCTCCACGGAAAGGCCGGGCGGCGGCACGGCCGGGGCGGATCCCATGATGCGCGCCGCGTCGGCGCGCGCGCGATCGAGGATGGCGGCGGGCGCGTCGGCCGGATGATAGATGCGATCGGCCAGCGCGAGCAGTCGCGCGGCGCGCAGCGTGAGTTCGTCGGGATCGGGCGAGGTGAGGAGGATCCGCTCGAGCGACGCTGCGGGCGCTTCGTGGTCCTCCGGCGCGATCTTTGGATCGGCATGCGCGATCAGGGGATCGAGCGCACCGCCAGGCGCCAGCATCACGGCCAGCGCACGGCGGCGGTCGCCGGCATCGGGATAATAAGAACGAAGCGCGGATCGGGCATCGAAGAGGGCACGCGCAAGCCTGCCCAGGCCGTGCGGCAGCAACGCCTCCAGCCGCTGACGCAGTGCCGCCGCAAGCCCTGCGGAGGCGCCGCCCGTGCCGATCGCGATCATCACCGGATCGCGATCCACGATCGCGGGCAGGGTGAAATCGCAAAGGTCGGGCCGGTCCGCCACATTCAGCAGAAGGCCCCGCGCGTGGAGACGCACGGCGATCGCATCCGGCTCTTCGATCGCGACGAAGGCCAGTTTCGCGTCCGCCGCCTCATCGACGATCACGGCGCCCGCGCGCTCCAGCAGGCGGCGCTTCGCCTCGCCGGCCTCGCCCTCGCCCACCAGGATCACGGGCAGGCCGCGCGCGCGCACGAAGATGGGGAGGCTCTGCACGCACGCCTTGTCGCGCGCTACGAGTGCATTGCCAAGCCGGCTGCGGTCAGCACTCCGGGATCTGGCTTGAGAAAAGGATCAAACCCTTGAGAGCGGGATCACACCCGCATCGGCATCAGCACATAAAGCGCCGGGGCCTTGTCGCTCTCGCGGATCAGCGTCGGCGCGGCGGCGTCGGCGAGGTGGATCTCCACGGAGTCGCCCTCGATCTGGCCGAGAATGTCGAGTAGGTAGCGCGCGTTGAAGCCGATCTCGAACGGCAGGCTCGCATAATCGCCGGGTACTTCCTCGGCAGCGGTGCCGTTTTCCGGGCTCGTGACCGAAAGGGTGATCTTGTCGCGCTCCAGCGCCATCTTCACGGCGCGCGTCTTTTCACTGGCGATGGTGGCGACGCGATCGACGCCATCCTCGAAGCTGCGCGGATCGATCTTCAGAAGCTTGTCGTTCGCCGTCGGGATGACGCGGCTGTAATCGGGGAACGTGCCATCGATCAGCTTCGACGTGAGGATGGCCGAGCCCAGGCCGAAGCGGATCTTGGTAGGCGAGAGCGATACCTCGACCGAGCCATCCACCTCATCCAGCAGCTTGCGCAGCTCGCCGACGCACTTACGCGGGATGATGACATCCGGCATGCCCTCGGCGCCATCCGGCCTCGGCACGGTGACGCGGGCAAGCCGATGGCCGTCCGTGGCGGCCGCCTTCAGCACCGGCGTCGCATCGTCGGACACGTGCAGGAAGATGCCGTTCAGATAATAACGCGTCTCTTCGGTCGAGATGGCGAAGCGCGTCTTGTCGATGATCTGCTTCAGCGTTTCGGCCGGCAGCTCGAACTTGGTAGGCAGTTCGCCTTCCGCGATCACCGGGAAATCGTCGCGCGGCAGCGTCTGCAGATTGAAGCGCGCGCGGCCCGCCACGATCAGCATCTTGCCGTCCGACGCCGAAAGCTGGACCTGGCTGCCTTCCGAAAGCTTGCGCGCGATATCGAAGAGCGTGTGGGCGGGAACCGTGATCGCGCCGGGAACATCGACGGCGGCGCCGATCGTCTCCACGATCTGGAGATCAAGGTCGGTCGCCATCAGCTTCAGGCCGCCGTCGGCGGACGCCTCCAGCAGCACGTTCGACAGGATCGGTATGGTATTCCGTCGCTCCACGACCGATTGCACATGGCTCAGCGCCTTCAACAAGGTCGCTCGCTCGATCGTCGCCTTCATATTCCGCCCCGAAATCCGCTGGGACAAGGCTTATAGCGCGGGCGAAGCGCTCGGCTAGAGTTAGTTTGCGCGTGGCCGGCCCGGAGAACCGGGCCGGCCACGATACCGGGGGGATGAGGTCAGAACCGCATCCCGAAGCCGCCGACCAGCTGATGGCGGGACACGCCCTGCTCATAGTTCGAATAGCGATATTCGGCCTTCACATAGGTATTGGGGCCAAGCGCATATTCCGCGCCGGCCCCGACGCGGACGCCATCCAGATCCGTCCGGGCCAGCGTCGTGCGGCTCGATCCGTCATCGCTGGTGAACTTGTAGCGCCCGTTCGTGTAGCCCGCCTTCGCATAAAGCAGTGTGCGCCCGCCGACGACCGTTCCCACACGGCCGCCCACATACAGATCCCGCGCGGCGCGCGCGCAGAGCCGGGGATCAGCCGCCGTGCCCGCGCCGCCGCACACTTTCGCCGTGCTGTCGTTGATCTCGCCTTCGAGGCCGGCAATCACCTTGCCGCTGTGGCCCAGCGCGACATCATAGCCGGCACCGATGCCATAGACCGCGCCATCCTTATGATCGTCATAGGCCTGGTTGCGATCCAAGCCGACGATGCCCTCGACCCGCGCGCCCGTGAAGCCGGCCGCGTCCGCATCCTGCGCGAAGGCCGGGGCGGCGGCGCCGATGATGCCGATCATGGCGAGGGGGGCAAACTTGAACATCTTGAAACTCCGTCGATATCTTGTCCGGCCGCGACCGGGCCGGCGCTAGGACGCCTTTCGACCTGTCTCCCGAATGAATCCGCGCCCCGATTATCGGCCGGATTGTGCGGTTCGTCGCATTGCCGCAGAGAAACGCGATGAGGCGCCCCGCAATCCTGACGACGATGATGCTGGCCCCCTGCCTCATCGCCGCATCGGGGCCTCAATCGATCGGCCAGTTCGGCCGGTGGGGCGCGTTTCGCGCGGCGGACGGCGCCTCCTGCTATGCGATCGCCCAACCCTCTCGATCGGGGCGCGAGGACGGAGCCTATCTTACGATATCGTCATGGCCCGCCCGGCGCCTGGTGCGGCAGATCCATGTCCGCTTCCGCGGCGTGCCGGCCGACGGCGCCGTGCTTTCGATCGGCGAACGGCGCTTCCCGCTAGCTACCAACAGCGCGGACGGCTGGCCCGCCTCGCCCGCCGACGGGCGGCGGATCGCCCGGCTCGTGCGCGAGGGCGGCACCTTGCGCATCACCGCGCGGATCGGCGGGCGGCGGATCAGCGACACTTACGCGCTGGCCGGCGCGCCCAGCGCGATCGACGCGGCCGACCTTGCCTGCCTGCGGGAGCGGTGAGGCCGGGCATTTCCCGCTCCCAACTAGCCGAAAACGCCCTCTTCCCCTATATGGCGGGCGATGAACGCCCCCATGCCCATTCCCGGACTGATCGATCCCGTGCCCGTGCCGCGCGCGCCATCGCTGCGCGCCGATGGCCGGATCGACCTGATCGGCCTTTCGCGCGAGGCTCTGCGCGATGTGCTGGCCGAGGCCGGGCTGGACGCGAAGCAGGCCAAGCTGCGCGCCAAGCAGATCTGGCACTGGATCTACAATCGCGGAGCGCGCGACTTTTCGGCGATGACGGACATCGCCAAGGCGATGCATCCGTGGCTGGAAGAGCGTTTCGTGGTCGGCCGGCCGGACGTGATGGAGGCGCAGGTTTCCACCGATGGCACGCGCAAATGGCTGCTCCGCTCCGACGATGGCCATGATTATGAGATGGTGTTCATCCCCGATGCGGATCGGGGCACGCTCTGCGTTTCCAGCCAGGTGGGCTGCACGCTCAATTGCAGCTTCTGCCACACCGGCACGATGCGCCTCGTCCGCAACCTGACTGCGGGCGAGATCGTGGGCCAGGTGATGCTGGCACGCGATGCGCTGGGCGAATGGCCAAGCCAGCCCGAGGGCCGCCTGCTCACCAACATCGTGATGATGGGCATGGGTGAACCGCTCTACAATTTCGATGCGGTGCGCGATGCGCTGAAGCTGGTGATGGATGGGGACGGCCTCGCCTTGTCCAAGCGCCGGATCACGCTTTCCACCTCGGGCGTGATTCCGATGATGGCGCGCGCGGGCGAGGAGATCGGCGTGAATCTCGCCGTGTCGCTCCATGCCGTGACCAAGGATGTGCGCGACGAGCTGGTGCCACTCAACAAGAAATACGGGATCGAGGAGCTGCTGGAGGCCTGCGCCGCCTATCCCGGCGCCAACAATGCCCGGCGCATTACCTTCGAATATGTGATGCTGAAGGACAAGAATGATACCGACGATCATGCGCACGAACTGGTGCGCCTGATCCGCCATTATAAATTGCCCGCGAAGGTGAATCTGATCCCGTTCAATCCATGGCCGGGATCGGCCTATGAATGCTCGACCAGGGAGCGGATCGCGCGCTTTTCCGACATCGTGTTCAAGGGCGGTATCTCCGCCCCGGTGCGCACGCCGCGCGGGCGGGACATCGATGCCGCCTGCGGGCAATTGAAGACGGCGGCCGAGAAAAAACGGCGAAGCGAGCGGGATCGCGAGGCGGCTGCCGCCGTGGAGATTGCGGCGACGGCGTAAAGCCTTACCTAGCGGATCATGTGGCTATTCGATCGCGCGTTCAAGAAGCTCATCCGCAAGGGCGAACTCCAGGTCACCGATTACAAGGGCAGGGTCTATCGATACGGCCAGCCCGAGCCGGGGCGCCCGCTGGTGGCGGTGCGCTTCACCGATCGCACCACGCCCGAGCGGATCGTCTCCGCCCCGTCGCTGGGCGCGGGCGAGGCCTATATGGATGGCCGGCTGATCATGGAGCAGGGCGACATCCATGCCCTGATCGATCTCGTCACCTTCAACAATCGCTGGGAGAAGCGCGGCGATCGCGCCAAGCTGGAGCGCAAGGTGCGCATGCCGGGTCGCGATCTGGGCGGCTGGCTGCGGACCTGGAATTATGAGCGGCGGGCGAAGCGCAACGTCGCCCATCATTATGATCTCTCGGCGCGGCTCTACGATCTCTTCCTCGATGCCGACCGCCAGTATAGCTGCGCCTATTTCACCGATCCTTCGAACAGCCTGGAACAGGCGCAGCTCGACAAGAAGGCCCATATCGCCGCCAAGCTTCACCTGAAGCCGGGGCTGCGCATCCTGGAGATTGGGTGCGGCTGGGGCGGGCTTGCGCTCTATCTTCACCAGAAGACCGGCGCCGAAGTGCTCGGCATCACGCTTTCCGAAGAGCAGCTGGTGATCGCGCGCCAGCGGGCCGAGGCGGCCGGCGTGGCGGACAAGGTGAAGTTCGAACTGATCGATTATCGTGCCGTGACCGGCAAGTTCGACCGGATCGTCTCGGTCGGCATGTTCGAACATGTCGGGCCGGGCCATTTCCGCCAGTTCTTCGCCTGCTGCCGCAAGCTGCTGGCGGATGACGGCGTGATGCTGCTCCACACGATCGGCCGGCTCGGCAAGCGCCGCCCGACCGACGCCTGGACGGTGAAATATATCTTCCCCGGCGGCTATATCCCCACGCTTTCCGAAATCGCCGAGGCGACCGAAGCGGTACGGCTGATCACCACCGATGTGGAGACGCTGCGCCATCATTATGGCTACACGCTCGAACACTGGCTGCGCCGCACGCAGGCGGCCAAGGCCGAGATCGAGGCGATGTACGATCCGCGATTCTACCGGATGTGGGAATTCTATCTGGCGGGATCCACGACCGGCTTCTTCAACGGCCAGATGATCAACTATCAGCTGCAATATGTGCGCGATCGCACGGCGCTGCCGATCACGCGCGATTACATGATCGAGGCCGAGCGGACGCTGCGGGGGAGCTGATTTCCCTTGCTCCCGCAGAGGCAGGAGCACCGAAAATCATATGCGGGAGGCCCCGCACCGGCCGGCGCCGCTCCCCATGACCGGAAGAGCGACGCCGCCGGGGTTCACTTGCTCTCCGGACCTCCGCGACCACCCCTGTCGCGACCGGGACCATCGCCGTCACCATGGCCGCCCCAGCGCCCATGGTCGCGCATCGCCACGATCATCTCGTCGCGATCGATGGTGCCATCGTGATTCACGTCCGCCTTGTCGAACGCGGCCAGCGCCGCCTTCTGCGCTTCGGCGAGCGTGACCTTGCCGTCATGATTGGCATCGGCCCGTTCGAGCAGCCGCCCGCCCATCATGCCGAAGCCGCGAGGCCCCATCGGCCGATCCCGGCCGCCCCGTTCGCCCATGCCGCCGTTGCCGGGGCCACCCGGTCCGCCGGGACCACCCGCTCCATCGGGGCCGCGTCCGTGGCCGGGACCTTCCTTCCCCGCGGGACCCCGTTCACCGGGGCCGCCCGGCCCGCGTTCGCCCGGCGGCGGAGCCGGCCGCGCATCGAATTCCTCTCGCGAGATCGAACCATCCTTGTTCGTATCGAGCGCGGCGAACATGCGGTCGCGGCGCGCCTTCATCGCGGCCTCCATCGCCTCACGGCGCTTGGCGACCATCGCGACGCGATCGGCATCGTCGATCACACCATCCTTGTTGAGATCCATCATCGCGAAATGCTTCGCGACCATCGCGGGCACGTCCGCCCGCTTCAGCGGCTGCATCGGCGCCATCATCGGCGGCGGACCATCGGGGCCACGCTCGCCCGGCGGCGGAGCCATGCCACCCTGCTCCTGCGCGATCGCCGCGCCCGCGATCAGGACGCTCAGCGCCACGCCCGTCAGAAAAACCCGCATCTCGTCGACTCCAGATTCGCGGCCCGATGCCGCAACATGGCCTCAATGTTCGAGTCGTCTTGCAAGGATAGTTCCGCGCCGATGCGATGTTACGGCGGTGACATGTTCGGGGCTGGGCTACGGGCTCTGGGAGGCGCGCCGCGCCGCCGCCTGATGGGGGGCGAGCCTATCTCGCCAGCGCGCGGGCCCTTCGCCGTTGCACGGAGGAGCCCAGACCGATCGCCTCGCGATATTTCGCCACGGTCCGCCGGGCGAGGCCGAACCCCCTGGCGTTGAGCACCTCCACCAATTTGTCGTCGGAGAGGATATCGTCCCCCTCCTCGGCGATCAGCCGGGCGATCTGGCTCTTCACCGCCTCGGCTGAGACGGCGTCCCCTCCATCCACGGCGGCCACGCCGCTCGTGAAGAAATATTTGAGCTCGTGGAAACCGCGCTCGCAGGCGAGATATTTGTTGGAGGTGACGCGGCTCACCGTCGATTCATGCATGCCGATCGCATCGGCCACGGCCTTCAGCGTGAGCGGCCTCAAATGGCTGACACCGTGGAGGAAGAAGCCCTCCTGCTGCTTCACGATCTCACCGGCGACCTTGATGATCGTGCGCGCGCGCTGATCCAGCGCCTTCACCAGCCAGTTGGCGCTCGCCAGGCAATCGGCCACCCATGCCTTGGACTGGCGATTGGCCGCGCCCGCGCTCAATTCCGCATGATAGCGCCGGTCGACCAGCACGCGCGGCAGCGTGGCGCTGTTCAATTCGATCTGCCAGCCGCCCCGGGTGCGGACAACGAAGATATCGGGCGAAACCGGCGTGGCCGGCTCGCCCCCAAATTTCAGGCCCGGCTTGGGATCATAATTGCGCAGCTCCCGGATCATGTCCGAGAGATCCTCCTCGTCCACACCGCAGATGCGGCGAAGCTGCGGCAACGCGCCCCGGGCCAGCAGATCGAGATGATCGAGCAGGGCCGCCATGGCGGGATCGTAGCGATCCGCCTCGCGCGCCTGGATGGCGAGGCATTCGGCCAGGCTGCGCGCGCCGACGCCGGCGGGATCAAAGGCCTGAATCACGGCCAGCACACGATCGACCTCGCCCGGATCGATCCCGAGCTGATCGGCCAGTTCCCCGGGGGGCTCCGTCAGATAGCCGGCCTCATCGATGGCATCGATAAGGCGCGCGGCGATCAGCAGATCGATCCCATCCAGCCGCTCGCCCGCCTGCGCCGCGAGATGATCGTGAAGCGAGATGCCGCCGACGGCGACCGCCTCCAGATCCAGCCCTTCCTCCGGCGCACCGCCCGATTGCTGCCCGAAGGAATCGATCGCGCTATCGTGGTGGAACGTTTCCTCGACATAATCCACATCCAGCGGGGCATCGACGGAGGCATCGCCCGCCTCGATCAGCCGATCGGCCGTCACGGGTTCCTCCGGCAGATCCGGCAGATCGGCGATGGCCTCGACATCGGCGTCCGGCGCGGCGGGATCGCCTTCCTCGGCACCGCCGGTAAGGAGAGGATTCTTCTCGATCTCCTCGGCGATGAACGCTTCGATCTCGAGATTGGACAGCGCCAGCAACTTGATCGCCTGCTGCAGCTGCGGCGTCATCACCAGCGACTGGGATTGGCGCAGATCCAGGCGAGGGGCGAGGCTCATTGCCGCTTGTGATACTCGAAGCCGTGGGCGCCGGGTGATGCCGGAGCGCGCACGCGGCCAGTGGCGCTCAACGCGCACTGCTGGACGTCGCTCGGCACGAACGGAGTTCCCCAGGCGCACGCCATGGCTAGAGCTCGAAGCTTTCGCCCAGATACAGGCGCCGCACATCCTCGTTCGCGACGAGATCGGCCGGGCTGCCCTGGAAGAGCACGCGGCCATCATAGATGATGCAGGCGCGATCGACGATATCGAGCGTCTCGCGCACATTGTGATCGGTGATGAGCACGCCGATGTCGCGGCGCTTCAGATCCTTCACCAGATCGCGAATGTCGGAAATCGAGATGGGATCGATGCCGGCAAACGGCTCGTCCAGGAGCATGATGGAGGGATCGGCGGCCAGGCTGCGCGCAATCTCGCAGCGGCGCCGCTCGCCGCCCGAAAGCGCGGTGGCCGGCGCATCGCGCAGCCGCTCCAGATGGAATTCGCCGAGGAGCGATTCCAGCCGCTCGGCGCGGACCGTCTTGTCCGGTTCCGAAACCTCCAGCACGGACATGATATTCTGCGCGACGCTCAGGCCCCGGAAGATCGATGTCTCCTGCGGCAGATAGCCCAGGCCCAGGATAGCGCGGCGATACATGGGCAGGCCCGTCACGTCATTGCCATCCAGCAGGATGCGGCCGGCATCGGGCTTCACGAGGCCCATCACCGAATAGAAACAGGTCGTCTTGCCTGCGCCATTGGGGCCGAGCAGGCCCACGACCTCGCCACGCGCCACCTCCAGGCTCACATCGTGGAGCACCTGGCGCTTGTCATAGGCCTTGGCGATCGAGACGATCGCAAGCCCCGCCACCTGCTCGGGCACGGAGGGCGCGGACGCAGACATGGTCATCTCGTTCATGGCGCTGTCCGTAAACGTTTGGACGCGTATCGGCAATTCGGCTTGGTTCTTGCAGGGAACATTCCGGGCCGATGCCCCCGCCGGTATGCCGCGATCTCTGGCCTTCAATCCACCCGTTCGGTGCGAATCCAGTCGGGCGTCTCGCGGCCGCGCACGATGCGGGCGTACAGGGCCAGCTTCCAGACCATGTAGAGCGGCAGCCGCGCGAGCGTGGCCGCCGAAAGCATCGCGCGGCCGGCCAGCGCCCAGGCCGCCAGCACGGCGACCACGACCAACCCGCAAAGGCCCAGCGCCGCGATCGGGGCGACGAGAGGCGCGGCCCCGATCAGCCACAGCACGCCCCACAGGGCTACCGCCGCCGCATTGAGAATCAGCAGAAGCGTCAGCGGCGCCGTGAGCAGGTGGAGCCCCATCCACAGCATCTGCCAATCGAGCCGCCCGATCCCGCGCAGCAGCAGGGGCAGCCCGAAGATGCGCGCGGTGGCGAGGAAGCCGCCCTCCCAGCGCGCGCGCTGGGTGCCGGTGCCCTGCTCGCTCGACGGATGGGACCAGATGGTCGCGCGCGGCTCGAACAGGGGCGCGCGGCCGCGACGGACCAGATCCACGCCCATCGCCAGATCCTCGACGATATTGCCGGTGGCGAGATCGAGCGACGCATAAACCGGCCACGGAAAGGCCATGCCCGATCCGGTCATCAGCGCGGGCGCGCCGATCCGCCGGCCGCCGCGCTGGCGCACGAGATTCTTCACGAGCATCGCGAAATTGGAGATCTGCACGATCGGCCCGGCATCGCGGCGGGGCGCGAAGAGGTAGCTCGCCTGCACCGCGCGTCCGCTCTTTTCGGCGGTGGCGGCCAGACGGGCGATGGCGCCGGCCGCAGGCGTGCAATCGGCATCGACGACGATCACCGTGGCCGGAGGCGCGGCCATCAGCGCCGCCTTGCCCCCCGCCAGCGCATAGCCCTTGCCGCGCCGGTCGGGCTCGTCCAGCACATGGACTTCGGCGCCGCCCGCGCGGGCCTGCTCGGCCGTGCCATCGCTGCAATTGTGCGCGACGACGATCACGCGCGTGCCGGCCGGCGCCTCCGCGATCATCTTCTCCACGGAGGCGCGGACGACACCTTCCTCATTGTGTGCGGGCACGATCAGCGCGATCGATCCGGATGGACGGGCGAGGCCACCCTGCCCGCTGGAGCGCAGCCCCAGCAGCACTTCCACCAGAAAGACCGCGTCGGTGACGATGAGCGGAAGGCAGGCGAGGCCGGCAAGGATGGCGAGAAGGATCATTGGCGGAACAGATCCGCCATCGCCGCGCCATTCGCGCGCGCATCATGACGGGCGAGCACGCGGGCGCGCCCCACCTCACCCATTTCCCGGAGCCGCGCCGGATCGGCGGCCAGCGCCAGCTCCATCGCATCGCACAGCGCCTCGATGGAGCCCGCCGGGACCACCCAGCCACAGGCCGTATCGACCAGCTCGGGCACGCCCGCAATCGCGGTCGTCACCACCGGCACGCGCAGCGCCAGCGCCTCCATGATGACCACCGGAAGCCCTTCCGCGAAGCTGGGCAACACCATGGCGCGCGATGCCAACATGTGGCTACGGACGCCCGCCGCATCGAGATAGCCGGTGATGGCGACGATCCCGCCGAGATCACGATCCGCGATGGCGCGCTCGATCTCCGCGCGCATCTCGCCATCCCCCACCAGGGTCAGATGGAACGGCACGCCGCGATCCCTCAACCGGGCCGCCGCATCGATCAGCAAGGGCAGGCCTTTCTGCGCGCTCAATCGCGCGACGCAGCACAATCTGGCATCCGCCACGGGCGGCGCGGCCGGTGCCGCGGCGAAGCCCTCGTCTATCCCGCAGCGAACGACGTGAAGCTTGTCCCACATGGCGGGCTTCGCCCAGCGCATGAGCTGGCTGCGGCCGAAATCGCTGATCGCGACGACCTGCGCTGCATCCGCGATCTTGGCCGGCAGATCGAGCGCGCCGGGCGCATCGAATTCTTCGGGGCCATGGACGGTGAAGCTGTAGGGAATGCCCGACAGGATATGGACGAGCCGCGCGACGGCGGCGGGGTTGGTGCCGAAATGGGCGTGGAGGCGATCAACGCCCTTGAGCTTGCCCGCAAGCCAGCACGCCTCGACCAGATAGATCAGGTGCCTGAGCGCGATCTTCGGCCGCCCCTGCGCCATCTTCACTGCGGCCGAAAGCGCGCGAACGAATCGGCCGGTGCGGGTGACCGCCATGCACAGGGCGGCCATCAGCAGCGCGGCCTTCGATTGCGCGAGAATCACGGTGGTGCGCGGCAGCTCCGCGCGATCGGCGGCATCAGGAAGCGAGGCATCGGGCGGCCGGATCGAGAAGCGCGCGACATCGACGCCTGCCATCTCCACCCCCGCAATCTCGCGTCGGATGAAGCTGTGGCTCACGGCCGGATAGCGATTGACGAGATAGGCGACGCGCATTGTCCCCCGGACGTCTGCCTTCAAAGGATGGCGACCGGGTTAACGCGCGATCGTTTCACCGTCCAGCGCCCTGGCCACGGGGGCGTCCCCCGGCGGACACGGGACCAGCCGCCCGCCCGAGGATCAGAAAGGCAGCTTGAAACCGGGCGGGAGCGGCAGGCCCGCCGTCATCTTGCTCATCTCGGCATTGCCGGCCGCATCGGCCTTGCCGCGCGCATCGTTGAGCGCGGCGGCGATCAGATCCTCCAGCATCTGCTTTTCGGAAAGCACCATCAGCGAATCATCGATCGCAACGCCGAGGATGCGCCCCTTGGCCGTCGCGCGGATCTTCACGAGGCCGCCGCCGGCCACGCCTTCCACTTCCAGCTTGTCGAGCCCCGCCTGGGCATCGGCCATCTGGGCCTGGATGGAAGCGGCCGCCTCCTGGGCGGCGGCCATCAATTCGTTGAGGTCCTTCATCGAGCGATACTCCTGCTATCCTCCGGCGCGTAGCCGATCAGCTCCGCATCGGGAAAGGCGGCGAAGGCCGCGGCAACGACGGGCGCGGCCAGAATCGCGTCGCGCGCGGCCGTTTCCTGCGCCTTCTCCTCATCATCCAGCGAGGGCCGGCCGATCCCGTCCGCCACCTCGACCCGCCAGACATGGCCGGGCAGCGCCTTGCGAAGGCAATCCTGCACTTCGCGCGCGAAGCCGGCATTCACGCCGGGGCCGGTCGCCATCAGCAAGGTGGGCGCCTCGAACCGGATGAACCGCGCGGCCCGCACCTGCACGGCCAGCCGGTGCGCCTTGCTGCTTTCCAGAAGATCATGGAGCGCCTGCGGATCCTGGGGAAGCGCCGGCATCGGCGGCTCACTCGCCACCGATACAGGAGGAAGCGGGGCTGCGACCGGGGGGGGCGCGGCGGCCGGGCCGGTGGACGGCACCGAAAGCTCGCCCGAACGGAGCCTGCGCGCCAGATCCTGCGGATCGGGCAGCTGGCTGGCATGGACGACGCGCAGCAGCGCCATCTCGGCCGCCTCACGCGGCAGAACGGCCGTCTGCACCTCGCCATGGCCCTTCAGCAAGAGCTGCCACAGGCGATGGAGAGTGGCGAAGCCCATGCGGCTCGCCCAATCGGAAAAGGCCTCGCGTTCCTCGGCGGAGAGCGCGGGATCATCTGCACCGCCCACCTTCGCACGGGTGACGCCGTGAACCGTCTCCAGCAGCCCCTTGAGCATCGCCACCGGTTCCACGCCCAGCGCATGCTGCTGTGCGACCGATGCCAACACCGCCGGCACGTCGCCCACGAGCAGCTGGCCAAACAGCCGGCGGATCGCGCCGCGATCGGAAAGACCCAGCATGTCGCGCACCTGGGCGGCGGTGACGCCTCCCTCCGCCGCGCCATGCGCGATCGCCTGATCGAGGATCGAAAGCCCGTCGCGCGCGGATCCTTCCGCCGCGCGCGCGATCAGCGCCAGCGCCTCGGCTTCCACCTCGACGCCTTCCTCCTCCACGACATGCGCGAAATGGGCGGCAAGGCTGTCGGCCGGGATGCGGCGCAGATCGAACCGCTGGCAGCGCGACAGGACGGTGACGGGCACCTTGTTCACCTCGGTGGTGGCGAACAGGAATTTCACGTGCGCGGGCGGCTCCTCCAGCGTCTTCAGAAGAGCGTTGAACGCATTCTTGGTCAGCATGTGGACCTCGTCCACGATATAGACCTTGTAGCGCGCGGAGACGGCCGCGTAGCGCACCGCCTCGATGATCTCGCGCACATCGTCCACGCCGGTATGGCTGGCGGCGTCCATCTCCACCACGTCGATGTGGCGCCCCTCCGCGATCGCAACGCATGGCTCGCACACGCCGCAGGGATCAATGGTGGGGCCGCCGTGCCCGTCCGGGCCGATGCAGTTGAGCGCCTTGGCGATCAGCCGCGCCGTGGACGTCTTGCCCACTCCGCGAACGCCCGTGAGCAGGAAGGCATGGGCCAGCCGATCCCGGGCGATGGCATTGCCCAGCGTCTGCACCATCGCATCCTGACCGATCAGTTCGGTAAAGCGCTGGGGCCGGTATTTGCGCGCGAGAACGCGATAGACGGGGGCGGATTCGGACATCGAAACCAGACTAGCCGCTCCGCACCGTCCCGTCATTCCCCGCCGCGAGCAACAAAGCGCGGAATATCCGGCGCGGCCGCCGTTTTGCACGAATCATCGCAATTCAAGGATTTCTGCGTGCCGGGTGCGATCGACCCTTGACGCTCCGCAGCTTTCCGGCAGTATCGTTAACATGCAATTCATAATTCAGACATGTCGGAGAACCAGTAAAAGGGGGTAAAGAGTATGGTGCGTGCACGTATCAGGCGTATCGTGGCATCCGTGATCGCATTCGCCGCCTTCACGACTCAGCCGGCGCAGGCCGTGACCTTCAACCTCACCGATATCGGCGGAACCGCGCAGGGCACGCTCGCCCGTCAGGGCTTCGATATCGCCGCCAAATTCTGGTCCTCGGTGCTGACCGACGATGTGACCGTGAATCTCGAGATCGGCTTTTCCAGCCTCGGCGCCAACATATTGGGTTCCACCGGGAGCAACTCGCAGGTCGCCTACGTTTCCGACGTCTATGGCGCCCTCGCCGCCGACAGGAGCTCGCTGATCGACCAGACGGCGGTGGCAAACCTGCCCCACCAGTTTGGCGCCAATGGCGCGATCAACATGGTCGTGAACGATTATGCCAATCCGGTGACGCAACGCGGCTATACGGACAGTGGCACGCGCTTCGACATCAACCGATCCGCGAACAATTATGTGCTGGACGTCAACACCGCGAATCTGCGCGCGCTGGGCTTCACCACGGATGCCAATGGCGACCCGATCGATACCAGCTATGATGGCACGATCGTCTTCAGCAGCGATTTCGCCTTCGACTTCAATCCGACCGATGGAATTTCCACCGGAACCTCGGATTTCATCGGCGTCGCGATCCATGAAATCGGCCACGCCCTGGGCTTCGTGAGCGGCGTCGACACCTATGATCTGCTCTCCGGGCCGAACAGCCCGGTCTACGCCGAGGTCAACGGCATTCCGATCACCTATGCGCAGGCGCTGCGCCTGGGCATCCTGATCCCCGGCGTCTACAATATCGAGGATTTCGCGATCGGCAGCGTGCTCGATCTCTATCGTTACAATGAGAACGGGCTGCTCGACTGGTCAACCAGCGACGGCAAGAAACTCTTCTCGGTCGATGGATCCACCGCCGTCTACGGTACCGGCGCCTTTTCTCTCGGCGCCTTCAACGGAGACGAAAATCAGGCGTCGCACTGGCTGCAGCCGGCCGATCAATCGACCCGCGACGGGGCGTGCAGCAATTTCCTGGGCATCATGAACCCCTATATCTGTAGCGGTCAGGGCGATTCCGTGACGGGGCTGGATCTGGCGGCGATGGACGCGATCGGCTGGAATCTCGCGGACAATGCGCGCGACACCGCCGGCTACAGCTTCAGCACGGCGGATGCCTTCCGTGCCTTCGCGACCGACGTGCCGGAACCGGCAACCTGGGCGGAGTTCGTGCTAGGCTTCGGCCTGATCGGCGGACTGGGGCGGCGCTATCGAAGCAGGGCCGCGCTGGCATGAGGCGCTGAGCGAGGGTGGGAGCCGGAACGACCCGATACGAAATCGTTGCGGCTGCTTCCTTCCGGACCTGACCGGGTTGGCGACGGCACCGTCCGCCCGACTCCCGCGCGGGCATATGATCGAGTGCCGATCCGCTGGCAAGGGCTGGCTCGATTCCGGGGCGGGCAGGCGGGACGTGTCCCCCGGGACCTGGCAAGAGCTTCACTGATAGGCGGGAAGCGGTCGGGCGAAGCGGAGCAGCAGGAAACCGGCCAAAGCCGACAGGAGCGATCCAGCGAGGACGCCCAGCTTCACCTCATCGAGCATGGCGCCCTCCCCGAAGGCGAGGCCGCCGACGAACAGGCTCATCGTGAAGCCGATTCCCGCCAGCAGCGCGACTCCGTAAAGCTGCATTCCGCTGGCGCCTTCCGGCCGCTCCGCCAGCCGGAAGCGGAGGCACGCGAAGGTGCCGATGCCGATCCCTGCCTGCTTGCCAAGAAACAGGCCGAGCGCAACCGCCAGCGGGAGCGGCGCCAGCAGAGCCATCGGATCCAGCCCCTTCAGCGAAAGCCCTGCATTGGCGAATCCGAACAGCGGCACGATCGCGAAGGCCACCCACGGATGCAGCGCATGTTCCAGTGTACCGAGCGGAGAGGTGCCGTCATGTCCGCGCGACGGTATGGTGAGCGCGGCGAGCACGCCGGCGACGGTGGCGTGGACGCCCGAGCGATAGACGGCGACCCATAAGAGTGCGGCAAGCAACAGATAGGGCCACAACCTGTCCACACCGCGCCGGTTGAGCAGGATCATCACCCCCAGAATCGCGGCTGCCGCCGCCAGCATCACGAGATCGACCTGCGCCGTATAGCCGAGCGCGATGATGAGCACCGCGCCGATATCGTCAACCACGGCGATGGTGGTGAGGAACAGGCGTAAAGAGGCCGGCACCCGGCTTCCGGCCAGCAGCAGCACGGCCTGCGCGAAGGCGATATCGGTGGCGGCGGGAATGGCCCAGCCCCGCGCCAGCCCCGGCGCGGACCCGGCGATCGCCAGATAGACCAGCGCCGGCACGATCATGCCCGCCCCCGCCGCGATCACCGGCAGCACGCGCGCTCCCCCAGTGCTGAGCGCGCCTTCCAGCGCCTCCCGTTTCACTTCCAGCCCGACGAGCAGGAAGAAGAAAGCCATCAGCCCATCATTCACCCAATGCGCGGCACTGAGCGGCCCAAGCCTGGCATGAAGCGCGGCCTGATAGGAGGCCGCGAGCGGAGAATTGGCGACGATCAGCGCCAGTGCCGCCGCCACGATCAGCACGATGCCGCCCGCCGCCTCCCCCGCGATAAAGGCCAGAACGGCAGGCGAGGACTTGGTTTCGACCATCCCGATGCAGCTATACGAGCGGGAAATCCCCGGCAATTGCCGATTCGCCCTTGTAAGTGGCCGATCCGGACCTACGCTGGCCGATGGGGACATGGGGGAAATCGAAACCGCAACACAGGCTGCGGCGTGGCTGCTCGCGGCACTGGCGCGCGAACTGGGGCTGTTCGCGGCGATCGGCCTGGCCATTGGCGGGCTGGACGACCTTGCGGTGGATCTGCTGTGGATCACGCGGACCCTGTGGCGGCGTGCGACCGTCTATCGGCGCCACGCCCGGACGACGATGGCGACGCTGCCCCCGCCCGAAGAGCCGGGCACTCTCGCGATCTTCGTGGGTGCATGGGCCGAATCCGCCGTGATCGGCCCGATGCTGCGCACCGCGCTGGCCGGCATCCGCCACCGCAACTATCGGATCTATGTCGGCACCTATCCCAACGATCCGGAGACGGAACGGGCGGTGCTCGGCATCGGGGATGCACGCGTCCGCATGGTGAGCGGCGTGCTGCCGGGGCCGACCACAAAGGCAGAGTGCCTCAATCGCGTGTGGCGCGCCATGCTGGCCGACGAGCGGGAATCGGGCCGTCGCTTCAAGGCGATCGTGCTGCACGATGCCGAGGATGTGATCCACCCGCACGAACTGGATCTCTACGACCGGATGATCGAGCGCTTCGATCTCGTGCAGATCCCGGTTCTCCCGCTGCTCGCATCGGAGAGCCGCTGGGCCTGGATGGTTTCCGCCACCTACGCGGACGAATTCGCCGAATCGCACCAGAAAAGCCTCGTGCTGCGCGAGGCGGTGGGGGCGGCCGTCCCCTCGGCCGGGGTGGGCTGCGCGATCCGGCGCGAAATGATCGCGCGCATCGCGGACGAGAGCGGCGGCCTGCCCTTCTCGGCGGAAAGCCTGACCGAGGATTATGAGCTGGGGCTGCGCGTATGCGCGATCGGCGGGCGCAGCGCGTTCGTGATCCTGCCCGTTGCGCCGGGGCACGGTCCCGTTGCCGTGCGCGCCCATTTTCCCGAGACGGTCGAAGACGCGGTGCGCCAGAAGACGCGATGGATCATCGGCATCGCGCTGGCGGGATGGGACAGGTTGCGCTGGGAGGGCGGCCTCACCGAGCGCTGGATGCGGGTGCGCGATCGCCGCGCCCCGATCGCCGCGCTGGTGCTGGCCGTCGCTTATGCGGCGCTTCTTCTGACGATCCTATGCTGGATCGTGGGCGTCGATCCCGGCTGGCCACCGGCACTGAATTCCCTCCTGATGCTGACGAGCACCCTGCTCGTCTGGCGACTCTCGATGCGCGCCTTCTTCGTGACGAGGGCCTATGGCTGGCGCGAGGGGCTGTGCGCTATCCCCCGCGTGTTCATCGCCAATCTCATCGAAATCGCCGCAGCACGGCGCGCGGTGATGCGCTATGTGCCCGGCAGGACGCCCGTGTGGGACAAGACACGTCATCGCTTTCCTGAAGGGGCAGGCGATTGAGAGGGCGTCAGGGCCGCTTCCTGCTGCTGGTGATCGGCGGCTGGGCGCTGGCTCGCGCGATCATGCTCTGGCCGGCGGCGGCGCCGCCTGTCGCGAAGGCCGGAGCGGTGATGGCAAGCGCGAACGACGGACCACGCCCGCCGCATATCTCCCCCTCCGTCTCCACCGCCCAACCCGTCGCCGGGCGGGCCGGAGAGGAGGGCGGTCCGGGACACTTCAGGATCAGACACGCCATCCGGAGGAATCCGAAATACGTCCGCGAAACCTACCCCGCCATCATCATCTCCTGGAGGGGCGGGCCCTCGCCGGAGGCGATCCCGGGTCCGCCTGATCCGCCCGAACGAAACCGGGCCACCGCCCTGCCCGCCCCTGGCCGGGCTTCACGGCCCGGCATCGAAGCGCAGGCCTATCTTTTCCTGCGGCCCGGCAGCGGGCGGGCGCTGGCCGCCGGAAGCGCGCTGGGCGGAAGCCAGGCAGCCCTGAGAATCGCGATGCCGATCGATGGCGACGGCCATGGGACGGCGGCCGCGCGACTCTATGCTCCGCTCGCAGCCAAGGGTGCCGAGGCGGCGTTGGGGCTCGACTGGCACCCTTACGCCGGCCAGCCTCTGCGCATCTCGGTGGAGCGGCGGCAGCGGATCGATTCCGGCGGGCGTTCCGCCTGGTCGGCCTATGCCGCTGGCGGATTCTATCGGACGCTCGGCGCAACACTGAGGCTGGACGCCTATGCACAGGCGGGCATCGTCGGCGCGCGGCGGGGCGATCTGTTCGCCGACGGCGCCGTGCGGATCGAGCGGCCAATCCCGACAGGGCGGGCCGCGATCGGCCTGGGCGGCGGCCTCTGGGGGGCGGCACAGCCGCGTGCGGCGCGCCTCGATATCGGGCCGCGCGCCGTCTTCCACCTGCCGATGGCGGATCATGCGCTGAGCCTCGCGATCGAGGGGCGCCTGCGAATCGCGGGGGATGCCCGCCCCGGATCGGGCATCGCCATCACCCTCGCCACCGACCTTTGAGGCACGCGCATGCTTGCCTATATCCCGCAGGCCCGCCTAAGCGCGGCTTCCTCCTTTCAGAAGGCCCGAAAGAAATCATGTCCGCACTGCTGAAGATCAGTCTGCCCGATGGCTCCGTCCGCGAAGTCGCGGCCGGCACCACCCCGGCGGACATCGCGGCGGCGATCGGGCCGGGCCTCGCCAAGGCGGCGATCGCGGCGCGCGTCGACGGCGAACTGCGCGATATCATGCGCCCGCTGGAACAGGATGCGAGCCTCGCTTTGGTGACGGCGAAAGACGAGGCCGACGCGCTGGAACTCGTGCGCCACGATTATGCGCATGTGCTGGCGGAAGCGGTGCAGAGCCTGTTCCCCGGCACGCAGATCACGTTCGGTCCCTCCACGGACGACGGCTTCTATTATGATTTCGCGCCGAAGGATCGCGCCTTCACCGAAGAGGATCTGCCCGCGATCGAGGCGGAGATGCGCCGCATCATCGCCAAGGACGAGAAGCTGGTCCGCGAAGTGTGGGATCGCGACGACCTGATCGCCTTGTGGAAGCGGCAGGGCGAGACGTTCAAGGCCGAATGGGCGGGCGAGCTGCCCGAGGGCGAGGAACTGACCGTCTATCGCGCGGGCGACTTCCTCGACATGTGCCGTGGCCCCCATCTCGCCTCCACGGGCAAGCTGGATCCGAACGCCTTCAAGCTGACGCGCGTCTCCGGCGCCTATTGGCGCGGCGATCAGAAGAATGCGATGCTGAGCCGCATCTACGGCACGGGCTGGCTCAACAGGAAGCAGCTCGATGCGCACCTGACGCGGCTGGAAGAGGCTGCCAAGCGCGATCACCGCCGGATCGGGCAGGAGATGGATCTGTTCCACCTCCAGTCCGAGGCGCAGGGATCCGTCTTCTGGCACCCCAAGGGCTTCGTCATGTGGCGCGCGCTGGAGGCCTATATGCGCCGCCGGCTGGATGCGGCCGACTATGCCGAGGTGAAGACGCCACAGCTGATGGACGCCCGCCAGTGGGAGCAGAGTGGCCACTGGGGCAAATATCGCGAGAACATGTTCGTCGTGCCGGACGAGGTACCCAACACCGAGGAGGAGGGCCCCGTCCTGACCGGCGAGGGCGATCTGATGGCACTGAAGCCGATGAACTGCCCGGCGCATGTGTTGATCTTCAAGCAGGGCATCAAGAGCTATCGCGACCTGCCGATCCGCATGGCCGAATTCGGCTGCTGCCATCGCAACGAGGCACATGGCGCGCTGCACGGCATCATGCGCGTGCGCCAGTTCACGCAGGACGACGCCCACATCTTTATCCGGCCGGACCAGCTGGTGGATGAGGTGACGCGCTTCTGCGATCTGCTTGACGTGGTCTATAAGGATCTCGGTTTCGAGAAATATGCGATCAAGCTGGCACTGCGCCCCGAGAAGCGCTTCGGCAGCGAGGAGATGTGGGACTGGGCCGAGCAGAGCCTGCGCGATGCCGTGGCCGCCACGGGCCGCGCCACGGAGGAATTCGGCTGGGAGGAACTGCCCGGTGAAGGCGCTTTCTACGCGCCGAAGCTGGAATTCCACCTGACCGACGCGATCGGGCGGACGTGGCAGTGCGGCACACTGCAAACCGATACGGTGCTGCCCGAGCGGCTGGATGCGGCCTTCGTGGGCGAGGACGGGGCCAAGCACCGGCCGATCATGCTCCATCGCGCCATCCTCGGCACGTTCGAACGCTTCATCGGCATCCTGATCGAGCATCATGCCGGCCGCATGCCGATGTGGCTTTCGCCGGTGCAGGCCGTGGTGGCGACGATCGTATCCGACGCGGATGATTATGCGAATGCGGCGGTGGCCAGGCTGCGCGCGGCAGGACTGCGCGTGGAAGGCGATCTGCGCAACGAGAAGATCAACTACAAGGTACGCGAACACAGCCTGGCGCGCGTGCCGGCTCTGCTGGTGGTCGGTCGTCGTGAAGCCGAGGAAGGCACGGTCGCGATCCGCCGCCTCGGCCGGGAAGGCCAGCAGATCGTGTCGCTCGACGAGGCGATCGCCATGCTTTCCGCAGAGGCGACCCCGCCCGATCTGGCGGCCGTTTCCGCCGCCTGAGCGGACCGGAGCGACCTCGAACCGAACGGAGTGGCCGCGCCTTTAAAAGGCCCGGTCACTTCGCTATATTGGAAAGAGCGGCATCCCGCCGCGACAGGAGAAAGCGTTATACCACCGCCCATGATGCGCCGTCCGCTCGGCCAGCCGCCGATGCCGCTGAACGGCCCGCGCTACAACGAGTTCATCCAGAGCCAAAAGGTTCGGGTGATCGACGAGAATGGCGAAAATCTGGGCGTGATGTACACGCGCGAGGCGATGGCGCAGGCCGCCGAGGTCGGGCTCGATCTCGTCGAGGTCTCGCCCAATGCCGATCCGCCCGTCGCCAAGTTCCTCGACGTCGGCAAGTTCAAATACGAGACGCAGAAGAAGGCGAATCTCGCCCGCAAGAGCCAGAAGACGCAGGAGATCAAGGAGATCAAGATGCGTCCGAACATCGACGATCATGATTATGAAACGAAGATGAAGAAGATCTTCGAGTTCATCGAGGAAGGCGACAAGGTGAAATGCACCCTGCGCTTCCGTGGCCGCGAGATGGCGCATCTTCAACTGGGCATGCAGGTGCTGCAGCGCGTTCAGGCGGACACGGCCGAAGTCGCCAAGGTCGAGCAGTTTCCGCGCACCGAAGGCCGCCAGATGCTGATGGTGATCGCGCCGAAATAATCGGATCCGTCGACATCTTCGGATCGACATAACGCCCGGCCGTCTCAGACGGTCGGGCGTTTCTCAAAGCCCCGCAGCGTTTCGGCCGGCGCATCGTCGGTCACGATCACATCCGCCACGCGCGATGCGGGCGAGCCTTCGCGCGCGCGGGCGATGATCGTATCGATCATCTCGCGCGGGCCGCGCACCACCGCCTCGACGCTGCCGTCCGCGCGATTGCGCACCCAGCCATCGAGGCCGAGCGCGCGCGCCTGATCCGCGAACCAGGCGCGATACCAGACGCCCTGCACCTTTCCCGTAATGCGCAGATGCCGTGCGATCATCGTCTCCTCCCCGTCGTACCCCTGCCGCCGATCAGGAAGGCGAGCAGGAAGGGCCAGAAGAACGTCCAGAACAGATCGGCGATCGTGCCCGAAAGCGTCCAGCGATAGGGAAAGAGATAATCCGCAACCTCGTTGAGCGTTTCCAGCAGCACGAGGGGAAGAAGGTTGCGTTTGTCACCCCACGAGCGGCCACGCAGCAGCACCGTCGCCAGCCAGAGGATCAGGCCGGCATTCATGTGCAGCAGCTTGTCGCTGGCGGGGCCGTTGCGCTCGATCCAGAGCGCGGCATCGTGATAACGATGCATCCAGCCGAGCAATGTGGACTGGATCATGTGGAGGGTCGGCATCATGTCCGGCCGGGCCTAGCCGCCGATGTGGTGAAATGGGAAGCGGGGCGGTCCTGCGACCGCCCCTTCCTGCCTAATTTCAAATTTTCCCGGTGAGTTCTGGGAGGATTTTGAAGAGGTCGCCGACGAGGCCGATGTCTGCGACCTGGAAGATGGGGGCGTCCTCGTCCTTGTTGATGGCGATGATGGTCTTGGAGTCCTTCATGCCGGCAAGGTGCTGGATGGCGCCGGAGATGCCGACCGCGACATAGACTTCGGGCGCCACG
>NZ_QFOB01000011.1 GCF_003248515.1 Sphingomonas sp. | reverse complement strand
ATGATCTGCTCCTCGCTGAACCTGGTCTTCTTCACGTCCGTCTCCTCACGAAGCCGGACTCTAGCTCAAACTGGCGGAGTTTCAGGGGAGCACGTCAGCCGCCAAGCGTACGTCACGCCATGTTTCTGAATGCTCACAATAAGCAAACCGCGTCAGAAATTACGGTAGAACTGCGTCAAATTGGCGTTCCATCGGCGTTAATTGTCGATATCGATTGGATTAAAGAAGACGGGCAGGTGTGCAACAAGTATCTCAATGCTGCCGGTGTACCGGAGGGGCTGAGGCAGGGTCTCCGAAATATGCGCCAGACGGTGAGAGCATATCTTTCTGAAGCCGACCCCGACTACAAGAGAAAAGGAGGAATTTTTCTATTACATGGAGAACAACTTGCCACAGCTATAGCATTTTTTGATCAAATGGAAATGTATGGCTTGTTCACTGTTCGGTCTGGAGAGCTTGAATCGTGGCTCGCAAATATTAATTGCAGCCGCAATAAATCCGTATGGCTAAGTGAGGTGTTTTCTGCCTTAGGATCCGATCCTTCCTTATCTGGCTACGTCAGGCCGTCGGAAGATGACGTATGGAAATTCTTGCGCGACATTGCTGTTTGGGTCTCAAACCCAAACAGACTCGGAATGAAAATTTAATGTTCTCGCGCTTATTAGGCTTACTCGGGGTATATGCGCTTTGCCCCCATAGATAAGGCTAGCCGGCAGCGCCTGGTCGCCAAGTCCCATGTTCTAACAATTACTCGTTCTCGTCCATCTCGCGCTCCGCCTCTGCCATGAACTCGCGCGCGGCGGCGCGCCCCTCCTCGTCCTGAAAAGCCTCCTCCACATCGGGCTCGATGCCCAGCATGAACATGAGGCACCACAGAGCGAAGCGTTCATCCTCATCCTTTTCGAAGCCGAACTGCAGCCGGAGCGCAGCTACCCCGTCCGCTACCCGCTCGGGTGCAAGCGTGGTGATATCGTCGGTGCCGAAGAAGCGGATGAGAAGCTGGTCGAAGTCCATGCCCCGGTTTAGCACCCATCTTTCAGAAGGGCGACACATCGATCGGCAGGGCCAACAGCCGGGGATCTCCGCTCCCCCCTGTCGCCCATCGCACCGACGATGCGCCAGGCCAGCATATCAGCAGGCACGATGCGCGAGATCCGCCCGGTTGTGGCTTATCAAGCCGCCTCAGACATCAATAGCGCGCCCGGATTCCCGCGAAGAAGCTGCGACCGGGCTCCGGGAAGCCATCGGTCAGCATATAGTTTCGATCGAAGAGATTGCGTGCGCCCACGCCCACGGTGACACGTTCCGTCACTGCATAATCTATGCGGAGCGCGGCCGTCACATAGCTCCCCGTATCATAATAGACCGGCGCAAGCCCGTTGGCGGACGCGGGGGTGACGGTGGTGCGGTCCGAGGCGAATTCCAGGCTGGGCGTTACCGTGATCGGCGCGATCGGCTTCCACGAAACATAAGCGAAGCCCTTGTGATCGGGCACATCGGTCAACTGGAAGGGCCGGATCAGGCCGCCCGCCGGCGGCGTTCCGGCATCGAAGCTGCGATGGATGTAGCTGTAGTTCACGCCGGCATCGAGGGTGGCACCCAGATGCACGTCGATGGAAAGCTCTGCGCCATAATAATCGGCCGAGCCCAGATTTTCACGCCGATTGAGATTGGCAGGCGTACGGACGGACACCAGCGCGTCTGTCAGCCAGCTATAATAAGCCGCACCCGACACGGTAACCGCACCAAACCGGCGCGAGGCGCCAATCTCGGCATTGGTCGCACGTTCCGGCTTCAGGTTGGGATTGGCCTCGGCGGTTCCGAACTGGCTCGAGAAGCGCTCGAACAGGGTTGGGAAACGGGCGCGTGAGGACAGGCTGGCATGCGCCTCGATGCCGTTGGGGCCATGCCAGTCGAGCCGACCCTGCGCGTTCCAGGCTTCCGCGCCCCGCAAGGGATAGCTGAACAGGCGGCTGGCTCCTGTGGCGCCCTGTGGAACACCATATTCCTGCGCCTTGTCGAGATTGCGCCAGTCATAGCTGGCACCGACCGTGAAGGAGACAGCGGGCGAGAGCGCCAGCCGGTTCTCCGCGGCGATGCTGAAGGTTCGCTCGACGCTTTCCTGATTGGGCTCGGCCGTCACGAGCGGCGAGGTCGGCCGGCTGGTCTGGGATTCGTTATGCTCGTCGCGGCGATAATGAAATGCCAGCGCGAACGTGTCCGCCCCGGTCGCACGAAGCGAAAGCTCCGCCGAGCCGCCATAGGCATTGTCGTCATAGGGGCTGTTGAAGGCGCGCGGCAGCGACTGGCTCGTCTGCGTGCGATCGTCGAACGATTGCAACATGTTGTAGAGCTTGTTGTAATAGGCCCGCGTCTTCAGCGTCGCCTGATCGCCCAGCGCGGTGGTCGAGAGGAAATAGACGCTCTCGACATTCCATTCCGGCCATTTCCAGTTTCGCAGCGACACGTTGCTGGTGTCCGTAATGTGCAGCGGCGCATTCTTGTCGCCTTCCTGCCGCGTATAGCTCAGCACATATTCGTCGGTGGCGTTGGGCGTGAAGCCGACCTTGGCGTTCACCCGCCAATCCCTGCTGCGCGAGAAATCGCGCGCGCCACCCTTTTCGTTCACGGTCGGCGTGAAGCCACCGGGCAGATCCCAGTGATCGGTGAAGTTCATGGTATAGCTGGCCTGCGCATACCATTTGTCCTGCTTCGTTCCGATCAGGCCGAAGGTGGTATAGCCGGCATAGCCCGCATCGGAATCCAGATTGAGCTGGCCGCGCGCCTCCATTTCCAGCGATTTGGTCGGCTTGCGCGTCACGAGATTCACCGCGCCACCCATCGCGCCGGGCCCGTCGAGTACGGAGGCATAGCCCTTGGCGGCCTGAATCTCGGCAATGTCCGGTGTCAGGAAACGGCCGTAATCCAGCCGGTTGTCGGCGGGCAGATAGACGCGGATGCCATCGATCGAGAGCGGCACCTGAAAGCGATCGAAGCCACGCACGAACAGCAGACGCTCGTTGCGAGATCCGCCGCTATTGCCCGCCGTCACACCTGGAATCAGATTGGCGGCATCGTCCAGCGTGCGTCGGTCGAACGTGTACATCGCTTCCTGTCCGACCGTATCCGCCCCGATCGCCACGCCCTCGGGCCGCCGGCCGGTCACGATGATCTCACCAAGGCCGAAGCGACCGTCATTCTGCGCCTGCGCTCCGGCATCGCCGCCCGCACTCCGCTCCTGTGCGAATGCCGGGCTCGCCAGGGCAAGCATGCTGACGGTGCAGGCAAGAACGCGCATCGAATTTTCCCCCTTGTTTCGAGTGGGCCTGCTGGCCTCTATTCCCTCGATATCCGAACAGATATTGTATCTGGCCATATACAGAGCTTCGCCCGAGGACAAATCCCGATGACCATCCATGCCGCGCTCCTGCTCACCCTGCTTCAGGCTGGAATGGCTGCCGATCCTTCCATGGCGCCGACATGCTCTGCCACGCCTGCTCCACCGCCGGCCGGGATGGAGGGCTGGTCCAAAGCGCAATCCATCAAGGGAGGCGCCAACCCGGCCCAGGCGACACTCCTTCCGATCGGCTCGGGCGTGACGGCCACGCTGCTGAAGACGCCCAAGGTTGATTATGCGGTTCGACCGGAGAAACCGGGCGGATCAGTAAGCAGCGGCGGAATGTTCGCGTTCGTAGTGCCGGCAGCCGGTCGCTACCGGATCGCGCTTGGTTCCGGCGCGTGGGTGGATGTACTGAGCGGCACGACGCCGGCCGTATCTGTCTCTCATGGGCATGGGCCGGATTGCACCGGCATCCGCAAGATGGTGGATTTCGATCTGCAGCCGGGCCGCTATCTGCTCCAGATCGCCGGCAATGCGGGGGCGACGTTGCCGCTGATGGTCGCGCGCCTGCCGTGAAACGGATCGCGGCGATCATCGTCGCCTTCACGCTGATCGCGGCCTCGCCTGCAGCATTCCATTGGCCTCTCCCCCAAGGCGTGGCGCCACCGGCCATCCCGCCCGACAATCCGATCAGCGACGCCAAGATCGCTCTGGGCCGAAGGCTTTTCTACGACGCGGACCTGTCCGTCGACGGAACGATGGCCTGTGCCACCTGCCACGAGCAACGGCGCGGCTTTGCGGACGGCAATGTCACGCATGCCGGCGTCCATGGCGATCCCGGGCGGCGAAACGTGCCGGGGCTCGCCAATGTTGCGTGGCGACGTTCGCTCACATGGGGCGATCCACGTGTGACCACATTGGAGCAACAAGTGGCCATTCCGCTGACCGGCCGGTTCCCCGTTGAAATGGGCATGGCTGGCAAAGAGCCTGAACTGCGCCGCCGGCTCGGACGTGACTCCTGCTATCGAACGATGTTCCGGGCCGCCTTTCCCGAGACTCGTGGCCGGATCGATCAGGCGTCGGTCGCAAAGGCGCTCGCGGCCTTTCAGCGAACATTCGTGTCATTCTCCGCGCCGATCGACCATGGAGATGCACCGGCTGCAGGCGCTGCGATCTTCGCGGCCAAATGCGCCACATGCCACGCCGGGCATGACTTTACGGACGATCAGTTTCATCGGCTTCGACAGGCCACATCCTCGGATAGGGGGCTGGGCGAAGTGACCGGCCGCATCGGCGACGATGGCGCATTCCGGACGCCGTCACTCCGCAATGTGAGCGTGACCGGCCCCTGGCTCCATGACGGATCCGCTACGACCCTGGATCAGGCGCTTATGGCGCATCCGAACGCCGATACTGCAGACACTCCTGCTCTGATCGCCTTTCTGGCAGCGCTGACCGACAATGCTTTCCTCACCAATCCCGGTCTGAGTTATCCAGACAGCATCTGTCGCCTCTAGGGTGGATCGACGATCGTTGATTGAAGATCCAATCGCGCCGATCAGGCCGCCTGCTTCAACAGCGCTATCTCATCAGGGCGGAGCGTCAAGACATCGACCCCCGTCGCAGTGACAGCGACAGTATGCTCGAACTGGGCCGATAGCTTCCCGTCATTGGTGACTACGGTCCATCCATCGGCTTTGGTCGAGACCATGCGCGTGCCCTGATTGAGCATTGGTTCGATGGTGAACACCATTCCTTCCCGCAGCCTCAATCCGGTGCCGGGCCGTCCAAAATGCATCACCTGGGGTGCCTCGTGCATCTCCCGACCGATACCGTGTCCGCAATAGTCGCGCACAATCGCATAGCCGTGCTTCTTGGCGTGCCGTTCGATGGCGAAGCCTACATCGCCAAGGGACGCGCCGGGCCGAACTTGTCGGATGCCGCGCCACAAAGCTTCCTGCGTGACCTTCACAAGACGCCGCGCAGCAGGCGCCACGGTGCCGACCAGATAGGTCTTGCTCGAATCCGCGATGAAGCCATTCTTTTCCAGAGTGATGTCGAGGTTGATGATATCACCGTCTCGCACGATCTCTGTCTCGTTCGGCACCCCGTGGCAGACGACCTGGTTGATCGAGCAGTTCAGCACATATTGGAAGCCATACTGGCCTTTGCTCGCCGGCCGCGCGGCGAGGTCGACGGTGATGAAACGCTCGACCAGATCGTTGATTTGCATTGTCGACATGCCGCCAAGATCCTGGCGATCGAGCATTTCAAAAACCGATGCCAGCAGCTTGCCGGAGATGCGCAGCAGCGCGACTTCCTCGGACGTCTTGACCATATCAGGCCGCGACCGCGAGTTCGGGGCTCGTCACCGCGACCTTTGCGGCAGCGAGCTCCTGGTGAACAATGTCATTGAACGACAGCGTCGGGTTGGCCTCTGCGATCATACCGATCTTCATCCAGAATTCGGCCTGTGCGTTGATCGACCGACACATTACGGTGCTCGCACGGCGCGCCTCCTCATGCAGATCGTCAGCGACTTTCACGATACCCATCGATTGCGGCTCCTCGCGGCCTCATAATATATGGAGTATATACGAATCATATCTGAATTGATAGTTTCCGTGGCGGCGCTTTGCATCATGGCATCGATCAGCCCGTCACCGGTCTGATGGCTCATTCCGGGCCCGATTGGGGACTGTCGCCAATGACTGCTGACTCCGATCCATCTGCCGGGGGAGATTTCACCTTCCCGCGCCCATTCCGCAGCAAGGCTTTGCACGGTGGCAAAGGATAGCTGCCGGTCGGCATTTCGAAGGGGCGAGGCTCCTGCGCTGTTTGGGCTCCTGCGGGATCGCCATCGGCGCCCGCTTGCTCAATGCTCGTTTCCGGCCGCCATGCTTGCGCACCGTCAGCCGCTCTCCGCGATACAGCCGGCGCAGGTCCATGCTCTTGCCTTCACGCCGGAGCAGGATCGCCAGTCGACGATAGCCGAACCGACGACGCTCATTGGCGAGCTTACGCATCCGCTCGCGGACGGCACCGTCCTTCCCGCGAAGCGGCCCATATTGCCACGCCGACCGGTTGCCCCCGACCAGCCTGCAGGCGCGACGCCCGGAGAAGCCGTGGTCGGCCATCAGTTTCTCCACCGCAGGGTGGCGATCCACAGACCGGGTCAGTTTTTCCCAGCAGATCCTCCAGCGCCGACACGTCCAGCATCGACCCCGCGTGCCGCTTCTTCAGCCACCGGTTCTCATCCTCCAGCGTCCGCGACCGCGCCGCTTCCGACACGGTCATGCCGCCGTACTTAGCCTTCGAGTTGTAAAACGTCGCATCGCTGATGCCATGCTTCCGGCATAGCTCGGCGGTCTTTACGCCCGCCTCGCGCTCACGCAACCCGCCTGTGATCTGATCCTCGGTAAAACGGCCTCGCCGCAGCGCTCGTCTCCATCCGACAAGCGACCTTACCAATCGCATGATGTCCGGCGAGTACGTAACCGGCGTCATGCGCAACAGCCGCACGATCCGTCCGGGGCGAGAATGAGATCGTCCGCTCGGCCACGCGCTTCACGCGGGGAGCACGCTCCTGCTGTCCATAGACGACCAGCCGGATGGCACCGGTGGGACCGTCCAGCCCGACGACGGCACTCCGCATATCCGGATAATAGTCAAATCCATCCAGTTCCCGAACGTCGCCCATATCATACCGTGCCGGAACGGGTGAAATCGATCGGACAAGCGACGCCGCGCGCGAAAGCCTCAGAGCTGCCCGTGGCAATGCTTGTATTTTCGCCCCGATCCGCAGGGGCAGAGCGCGTTGCGGCTGATCTTGCCATCCAGCGAACTGGGATCGGTCACCAGTTCCGGCGGCACGTCCGGCAGCGGAATCTGGAAAGGCGGCAGGCGTGTGGAGATCAGCCCCGCCGTGCCCGCGTCGCGATCCGCACTGTCATCCAGCCCGGTCAGCGGATCGATATGGGTGGTGATGAAATCCGGCATGGGCGGCAGATTTTCGAACGGCGAAGGCGCCATCCGGAAGGTCAGGTTCGAAAGCGTGCGGGTCACGTCCTCGCGGATAGCCTCCAGCATGCGCTCGAACAAGGCGAACGCCTCGGACTTATATTCGTTGATCGGCGTCTTCTGCGCATAGGAACGCAGGTGGATCACCTGGCGCAGGGCATCCAGCGTGGCGAGATGGTCCTTCCAATGCTGGTCCAGCGTCTGCAACAGCACGCTCTTCTCCAGATCGCGCCAGCTTTCCTCGCCGATTTCCTCGACCTTCGCGGTCATCTTCGCATCGGAGGCGTCCTGGATCCGCTCGACGAGCAGTTCCGGCTCGACGCGCTCCTCCTGCATCCAGTCCTCGATCGGCACATCGAGGCCGAGAATGTCGCTCACCGTTTCCTTGAGCACGGGCACGTCCCACTGCTCGGGATAGGATCCCGGCGGGCATACGGTGCCGACGATCGTGGTGATCGTCTCGGCGCGCATGTCGGCGACCACATCGTCCACCGCGCTCGCATCCATGATGTCGGCGCGCTGGTCGTAGACCACCTTGCGCTGGTCGTTCATCACGTCGTCATATTCGACGACCTGCTTGCGGATGTCGTAGTTGCGGGCCTCCACCTTGCCCTGCGCATTCTGGATCGCCTTGGAGATCCAGGGGCTGACGATCGCCTCGCCATCCTCCAGATTCTTGTTCATCATCTTGGCGAACATCGTCTGCGGGCCGAAGATGCGCAGCAGATCGTCGTCCAGGCTCAGGTAGAAGCGGCTGAGGCCCGGATCGCCCTGGCGTCCTGAACGGCCGCGCAACTGGTTATCGATGCGGCGGCTCTCATGCCGCTCGGTGCCCAGCACGAAGAGGCCGCCGGCCGCAAGCACCGCTTCCTTCTCGGCCGCGATTTCCGTCTTCAGGCGCGCCGCCACCTCGTCATATTCGGGCGTGCCGGCTTCCAGCTGCGAATATTCGTCCGCCATCCGGAATTCCAGATTGCCGCCCAGCTGGATGTCGGTGCCGCGGCCCGCCATGTTGGTGGCGATCGTCACGGCGCCCAGGCGGCCAGCCTGCGCCACGATATGCGCCTCCTGCTCGTGATAGCGTGCGTTCAGCACATTGTGCTTCACGCCTTCCTTGGTGAGGAATTCGCTCAGAAGCTCCGATTTCTCGATCGAGACGGTGCCCACGAGCACGGGCTGGCCGCCATCGGCCTGCTTCTCGCGGATCGCCTTGGTGATCGCGGCGAACTTGTCGCCGATATTCTTGTAGAATTCGTCCTCGTCATCCTTGCGGCGAACCGGCAGGTTCGTCGGGATGGTGACGACGTTCATCTTGTAGATCTGGTAGAATTCGTTCGCCTCGGTGGCGGCCGTGCCCGTCATGCCGCCGATCTTGGGGTACATGCGGAAATAATTCTGGAAGGTGATCGATGCGAGCGTCTGGTTCTCGGGCTCGATATTGGCGCCTTCCTTGGCCTCCACCGCCTGGTGAAGCCCGTCGGACCAGCGGCGACCATCCATCATGCGGCCGGTAAACTCATCGATGATGATGACCTTGCCGTCCTTCACGATATAATCGATGTCGCGCCGGAAGGCGACATTGGCGCGCAGCGCCTGGTTCAGGTGGTGCACCACCTGCGTATTCTCGAAATCGTACAGATTGTCGCCCTGGAGCAGGCCAGACGCCTCCAGCGAGCGCTCCACGCGCTCTGTGCCATCCTCGGTGAGAATCACGGACTTCTGCTTCTCGTCGAACTCATAATCGCTCGGCGGGATCTGCTTCACCACCGCGTCGATCAGCTTGTAGAGCTCGCTCTTGTCCTCTGTCGGGCCGGAGATGATGAGCGGCGTGCGCGCCTCGTCGATCAGGACGGAGTCCACCTCGTCCACCACGGCATAGGCGAACGGGCGCTGCACCATCTGCGCGCGATCATATTTCATGTTGTCGCGCAGGTAATCGAAGCCGAACTCGTTGTTCGTGCCATAGGTGATGTCGGCGGCATAAGCGTCGCGGCGCTGCTCGTCCGAAAGATTGGGCACGATCACGCCCACCGTCAGGCCCATGAAGCGATAGACCTGCCCCATCCAGCCCGCGTCGCGGCTGGCGAGATAGTCGTTGACGGTCACCACATGGACGCCGGTTCCCGGCAGTGCGTTGAGATAGGTCGCCAGCGTTGCGACGAGCGTCTTGCCCTCGCCGGTCCGCATCTCGGCGATCTCGCCGCGATGGAGCACGATGCCGCCGATCATCTGCACGTCGTAATGGCGCTGGCCCAGCACGCGCCTGGCCGCCTCGCGCACGGTGGCGAAGGCTTCCGGCAGCAGGCTGTCCAGCGTCTCGCCCGCCGCCAGACGCTGGCGGAACGTCACCGTCTGGGCGGACAATTCCTCGTCGGAAAGCGCCTGCATCGCCGGCTCATAAGAGACGATCTTCGCCAGCGTGGGCTGCAGAGACTTCACGTAGCGGTCGTTGGACGACCCGAAGATGGCCTTGGCGATGCCGGCGAACATTCACATTTCCCTGAAACACGAGTGACGGCCGCACATGCGCATGGCGACCATCCGAACCGCAGGGCAGATAGGTGGCAGGCGTCGGGGCGTCAATTCGCGGCCCTGCCCCGTCGCCATCAAACTTTCGGTTCCGGCCTTCGCGCACCCGGCATCGGCGCGCGATCAGCCCCGCGCGATGGCCATGCGCACCGAACGCCGCCGCACAGCAGCCCCCTTCCGGCGCTTGAGCCAGCCACGCACCGGCGCATCGATCCAGCGTTCCACCGCCCATGCCGCCACCACCGCGAAGAGGGCGACACCCGCCCAGCCACCCGGCCCCTGCGTCAGCCCCACGGCATGCGCCGCGATCAGGATCGGCATGTGGATCGCATAAAGCGGGTAGGAGATGCCCCCGAGCCACGCCGCCACGCCGCCCGGCCGCTCGCGCCCCCGCAGCGAACAGAGAATGCTCGCCGGAAAGCAGAGGAACAAAGCCGCGATCGTCACGGCCGCCGCCGGCATATCCGCGGGGGCCAGTAGCGGCGCCAGCACCAGCGCGATCGGCACGATGCCGGGCACTTTGACCCTCGGTAGCCAGCGGGCCGCATGCAGCCGCCACATCAGCACGCCCGCCAGATAGGCGAAGAAGACGCGCACCAGCGCGATCCCCTCCTCGCCCGGGCGGAAGCCCATATTGTAATCAGCGTGGGTCAGCACGATGCACGCGGCCATCACGCCGAGCACGATCACCGACGCTGCGATCGTCCGCGTGCGGGCGAAGGCGATCGTGCCGCCATGCGCCACATTGGCGACGCTTTCATAGAAGAGCGACCACATCGGCGCGTTGAGCGGAAAGATCACCCAGCTCGCCATCGCCGGGATCAGCAGGAACTGGAAGGCGATCCATTCGGGCCGCACATCGGGATTGGGCGCCAGCGCGAGCGCGCCCGTAGCCAGAAGCGCGCCCAGCAAGATCATCGGCGCGAGGCGCCTCGCCCGCATCGCCAGAAAATCGCGAAAGGCCATCGCACCGGGGGCACCCTCCCCCGCCCCGTTTCCACCGACACCGTGCACGCCACCGCGCAGCCGTCCCTCATAGCTCATCGCCACCACGAAGCCGGAGAGCATCAGGAAATAGTCGACCGCGAGGTGCCCGTGCTTGGCGATCGCCAGCCCCGCCTCGTTGCCCACATGATGCGCCACCACCGCCAGCGCCGCGAGGCCGCGCCCCGCATCCAGCAGGGGGAAATGCACGGCCGGCGCCCGCGCTCCCGCACCCTCCCCATTTCCCCGCGCGCCACCCGGGCGCCTCCCACGCGTTTTCGTGCCCGCGCGTGCGCCCTCGCGCTCGCAATCTGCCGCAATTGTCGCCATCGGGATCGAACGCCGCACCCGCGAAGGCGGTTGCCCGGAAAGCCGCGCGAAAGGCCCGCTTTATCGCAGCGATCCGCCGATAATGGCCGCGCCTGCCCCCTTGCGAACGCACCCGGAGCGGATCGGCGAGGCGCCCCGCGCCTTCCTACGGGCGGCGCCTGCACCCATCCGATTCACCCGAAAATCCCCTGTGGAAAAGCGCCGCGTCAAGTCTAGACATTGTGGCGAATGGGCGTAGCCTTCCCCATATATCGCCGGGTTCGCGCTTCGTTCCGGTGTTCGTTAACCTCAAGATTCGCAAGGGCCCGTATCATGCCGCTTCTCCAGGCCAGCCGCGTCTACAAGCCGTTCGAATATCCGTGGGCCTACGAATATTGGAAGCGCCAGCAGCAGCTCCACTGGCTGCCGGAAGAAGTGCCGCTGGGCGAGGATTGCCGGGATTGGGCGCAGAAGCTGACGGATCATGAGCGCAACCTGCTCACCCAGATCTTCCGCTTCTTCACGCAGGCCGATGTCGAGGTGCAGGATTGCTACCACGAAAAATATGGCCGCGTGTTCAAGCCCACCGAGATCAAGATGATGCTGACGGCGTTCAGCAACATGGAAACGGTGCATATCGCCGCCTACAGCCATCTGCTCGATACGATCGGCATGCCCGAAACCGAATATTCGGCCTTCCTCCAGTATAAGGAGATGAAGGACAAGCATGATTACCTGTCCACCTTCGGCGTGGATACGGATGAGGATATCGCCAAGACGCTCGCCATGTTCGGCGGCTTCACCGAAGGGCTCCAGCTTTTCGCCAGCTTCGCGATGCTGATGAATTTCCCGCGCTTCAACAAGATGAAGGGCATGGGCCAGATCGTGACGTGGAGCGTGCGTGACGAGACGCTGCATTGCGAGGGCATCGTCCGCCTCTTCCACGCCTTCGTGAAGGAGCGGGATTGCATGACCGCCTCCGTGCGCGACGACATATTGGACATGTGCCAGAAGACGGTGCGCATCGAGGATGCCTTCATCGATCTGGTGTTCGAAATGGGCCCGGTGAACGGCATGACGCCGAAGGACATCAAGAAATATGTCCGCTTCATCGCCGATTGGCGTCTGGGCCAGCTGGGCCTCAAGCCCATCTACATGATCGAGGATCATCCCCTGCCCTGGCTCGCCCCGCTGCTGAACGGCGTGGAGCATGCGAACTTCTTCGAAACCCGCGCCACCGAATATTCGAAGGGCGCCACCAAGGGCCAGTGGAACGACGTGTGGGATGCGTTCGATCGCCGCAAGGCCGCCAAATCGGCCGTGGTGGCGAATGAGGATGCGGGCGAGGGCGGCCTGTTCGGGCCGGGCGTAGCGGCGGAGTGAACAGGTCGACGCTGATGCGTCAATCGGGTCATCTGAAACTGACCCACGTACAGCTTTTCAACGGTACGGCGCTTGTCGACGAGACGTTTTCCCTCACGCATCCAACGCGCAAGGCGGAACTCTTCTCGTCGCGAGATCGGGCGGAAGACCGGTTTGACGAACTGACCGGCGAACTGGGCTGAAACAGATATCGTGCCGGGGATCTCGATGGTCTCCGGCATCGTGATCCGCGTGTATCGCGACGATCATCCCCCGGCCCATTTTCAAGCGGCCTAATCGGGGGTTCGAGGCGTTCAGCCATATCATCGACGGCGAAATCATCTCGGGCGGCCTCCCCGCCCGCGTGGCCGATCCGCTGGAGGGCGCGCTTCGGCAATTGCCGAAGCGGTTCGAAAGGTTCGTGGATCATGCCAGGCCGGACAATCCGGGCATGGACGAAAGCGTGCCCCCTCCCCCGTGGTGCGCCGAATGATCGCGGGCGCATGCACCCACGCGCAGGACTACACGGCCCCGCACTCATCGGCGTATCGCGCGCCTGCCCTTAGAGGCGCAACTTTCGTGCGATTTTCAAGGAAAGCCGCCCGCCACCGCGCCCCGGCCACCCGCACGCGAAAAGGCCCGGCCGCCTCCGGAGGCGACCGAGCCCGTCATCATCCAGTTGCGGCCGGGCCATCGCCCCGCCGCGCGCAGAACGCGCTGTTACTGCGCGTTCATGTTGTTGGAAACGTTCGTGAAGGTGTTCTTCAGCTTGGTGCCGAGCGTGGACATCGCGCCGATGGCGGCCACGGCGATCAGCGCCGCGATCAGGCCATATTCGATGGCCGTGGCGCCGCGACGGTCGCCGGCAAGCTTGCGAAGGAAGGTCATGCACTTCTCCTGTGTCGGTCCGGGCCGCAGCGCGGCGAACGATCCGTTAGCCGGGCGGAAGTTTCCAAAGCGCATCGAGGGATGGTTAATTTCGGGGAGCAAAAACGCTTCGCCGCGCTTTTCCGGGATTGCGGGGCCGGATCGACCCGCTAGCGCCCCGCCCGCCGCCCAGGGGCCACAAGCCACAATGTTCCGGTAAAGGCCAAAGCGCCGCCCCTCAGGCCGAGCGGTAGCGCCAACGCAGCAGCGGCCGCGCCATCAACAGGCCGGCGAGGAAGCCGCCGATATGCGCCGCGGCCGCCACGCCCATGCCATCCAGGCGGCCGGCGAATCCCACCAGCAGTTGCAGCCCCGTCCAGGCGGCGGCCAGCCACGCTATATGCACCCAGCGCGCCACGTTCGGCGGCAGCTTCGTCTCGCGCGGGCGGCCATAGAGGATCGCATAGGCGCCCACGATCGCCGATATGGCGCCCGATGCGCCGATCATCGGGATCGTGCTGGCGGGATCGGCCAGATATTGCATCGCGGTCGCCGCATAGGCCCCCACCAGGAACAGCAGCACGATCGCCACCGGCCCCAGCGCCACCTCCGTCTCCTTGCCGCAATAGCCCAGCATCAGGAGGTTGAAGAGCAGGTGGAGCAGGCCGCCGTGCAGCAGCGTGGCGCTGAGTGGCGTCAGCCAGACGGGCAACCCTTCCGGCATCGGCGGGCCGCCGATCCGCGCAGAGATGAAGCCGCCCAGCAGCGCCGCATTCTCGCTCTGCCCGGCGACAGCGAACAGCACATAGGATGCGGCGATCGCCGCGCCCAGCATCAGCGTCGCACGGGGCGGCTGCGCCCTCATCGGTTCGTCCCCCGGTCGGTCAGGGCCGGATCAGATGAATTCGATGCGCGAGACGACATAGTAACGATCCCCCGAAGGCACCGTCACTTCCACATCGTCGTCCACCTTGCGGCCGATCAGCGCGCGGGCCAGCGGCGAGGAGAAGCTGATCTTGCCGCTCTTGGCGTCCGCCTCGGCCTGGCCGACAATCTGGTATTTCACCGGCTTGTCATCCTCGTCCAGCAGATGGACGGTCGCGCCGAACACCACCTTGTCGCCAGACAGCGTCTTGGGATCGATGATGAGAGCGCGGGAAAGCTTGTCCTCGATATCGGCGATCATCGCCTCCACCTGGCCCTGGCGTTCCTTGGCGGCATGATATTCGGCGTTTTCGGAAAGGTCGCCATGGGCGCGCGCTTCCTCGATCGCGTCGATGATCTGCGGCCGCTCGATTTTGAGACGCGCGAGGTCAGCGTTGAGCATGTCGTAGCCCTCCGCCAGCATCGGCATCTTCTCGTCGGTCGCCATCGGCACTCATCCCTTCACTTCGGTAAAGCGTCCTCCCGCGCCGCCTTCCGGCGACGCACCATCTCAGCGATGTCGGGAGGTGGCGCGATCACGCATGATAGGATTGGAGGGAGCGTACTTCAAGCGTGCGATCCCGCATCGCGGCAATCGCCGCCACCGCCGCAACGCCAGCCGCCGCCGTCGTGAAATAGGGTATGCGCCCCTGCAGCGCGCTCGCGCGGATGGATTTGCTGTCCTGCAGGCTTTGCCAGCCCTCAGTGGTATTCAGCACCAGCGCGATATCGCCATTCTTGATGCGGTCCACGATGTGGGGTCGACCCTGCGCCACCTTGTTCACCGTCTCCACCTTCAGGCCCTGCTCGCGCAGATAATCGGCGGTGCCCTCGGTCGCGACGATCTCGAAGCCCAGATCGATCAGCGATCGAACCGCGGGCTCCACCACGGTCTTGTCGGATGGCTTGACGGAAACGAAGACGGTGCCGCTTTGGGGCAGAACGGTGCTGGCGCCCAGCTGGCTCTTGGCGAAAGCGGTGGCGAAATCGCGATCGATTCCCATCACTTCACCGGTGCTCTTCATTTCCGGCGAAAGGACGGGATCCACGCCGGGGAAGCGTGCCCAGGGGAAAACGGCTTCCTTCACGGCGCTGTGCTTCACATCGAGGTTGATCTTCGGCAGCACCGTCAGCTTCTCGCCGGCCATCACTCGGGCCGCGATCTTGGCGACTGGCGCCCCCACCGCCTTGGCCACGAACGGAACGGTGCGGGACGCCCGCGGATTCACCTCGATCAGATAGACCTCGCCGTCCTTCACCGCGAACTGGACGTTCATCAGCCCTTTCACGTTCAGGGCCCGGGCCAGCGCGTCGGCCTGACGCTCGATCTCGGCAACGATCTCCTTGGGCAGGCTATGCGGCGGCAGCGAGCAGGCGCTGTCGCCCGAATGGACGCCCGCTTCCTCGATATGCTGCATCACGCCGGCGATCACGACATCGGTCCCGTCGCAGATCGCATCCACGTCCACCTCGGTCGCATCGCGAAGGTAACGGTCGATCAGCACCGGGCTGTCGCCCGAAACCTGCACGGCGGTCGTGATATATTGCTCCAGCTGCGCCTGCGTATCGACGACTTCCATCGCCCGGCCGCCCAGAACATAGGAGGGGCGCGTCAGCACCGGATAGCCGATCCGCTCGGCCACCGCGATCGCCTCTTCCCGGCTGCGGGCGATGCCGTTGGCGGGCTGCTTCAGGCCCAGCTTCTCGACCAGCGCCGCGAAACGCTCGCGATCCTCGGCAAGGTCGATCGCGTCGGGCGACGTGCCCAGGATCGGGATGCCGGCATTCTCCAGCTCCTGTGCCAGCTTCAGCGGGGTCTGGCCGCCAAACTGCACGATCACGCCGACCAGCTCGCCCCGGCTCATCTCGACATGCAGGATCTCCAGCACGTCCTCAGCCGTCAGCGGCTCGAAATAGAGGCGGTCGGACGTGTCATAATCGGTGCTCACCGTCTCCGGATTGCAGTTGACCATGATCGTCTCATAGCCGGCATCGGACAGCGCGAAGCAGGCGTGGCAGCAACAATAATCGAATTCGATACCCTGCCCGATCCGGTTCGGCCCGCCGCCAAGGATCACGATCTTGCGCCGATCGGACGGCTGCGCCTCATTTTCCGGCTCCCCGAAGCTCGGCGCCTCGTAGGTGGAATACATGTAGGGCGTCTTGGCCTCGAATTCGGCGGCACAGGTATCGATCCGCTTGAAAACCGGCCGAACGCCCAGCTTGTGGCGATGCGCCCGCACCTCCTGCTCGGTCACGCCGCCGGACATGCCCTTGATCGCATCATGGACGATGCCCGAGCCGCGAGCCTGCGCCCGCGCCATCCCGGCGAGATTCGCGGATTGCAGCGCCAGGAAAGCGAGACGCTTGTCCGAAAAGCCCATCGCCTTCAGCCGGCGCATGCCGGTCGCGTCATTGGGCAGGCCATCGCGGCACACGCCGGCCTCGGCCTCCACGATCTCGCTGAGCCGCGTGATGAACCACGGATCATATTTGGCGATCCGGCACACATCCTCGACCGTGAAGCCCTCGCGCAGCGCCTGCGCCGCGATCAACAGGCGATCGGGTGTTGGCTCGGCCAGCGCCGCCTCGATCTCCGGGCGCGGCGCACCTTTCAGGCGATCCACCATGTTCAGGCCGGACAGGCCCGTCTCCAGCCCGCGCAGCGCCTTTTGCAGGCTTTCGTGGATGTTGCGGCCGATCGCCATCACCTCGCCCACGGATTTCATCGCCGTGGTCAAGTGATCGGATGCGCCCTTGAATTTCTCGAAGGCGAAGCGGGGTATCTTGGTGACGACATAATCGATCGTCGGCTCGAAGCTCGCGGGCGTGGCGCCGGTGATGTCGTTGTCGATCTCGTCCAGCGTATAGCCCACGGCCAGCTTGGCCGCGACCTTGGCGATCGGGAAGCCGGTGGCCTTGGAGGCCAGCGCCGAGGAACGCGAAACGCGCGGATTCATCTCGATCACGACGAGGCGGCCATCCTTCGGATTCACCGCGAACTGGACGTTCGAACCGCCCGTCTCCACCCCGATCTCGCGCAGCACCGCGATGCTCGCGTTGCGCATGATCTGATATTCCTTGTCGGTCAGCGTCAGCGCCGGCGCGACCGTGATCGAATCGCCCGTGTGGATGCCCATCGGATCCACATTCTCGATCGAGCAGATGATGATGGCATTGTCGTTGCGATCCCGCACGACCTCCATCTCATATTCCTTCCAGCCGAGGACGGATTCCTCGACCAGCACTTCGGTGGTCGGCGAAAGGTCGAGGCCGCTCGTCACGATCTCGATGAATTCCTGCCGGTTATAGGCGATGCCGCCACCCTGCCCGCCCATCGTGAAGCTGGGGCGGATGATCGAGGGGAGCTGCACGAATTCCAGCGCCTCCAGCGCCTCCTCGATCGTGTGCGCGATACGGCTTCGCGGGCTTTCCAGCCCGATCTTGTCCATCGCATCGCGGAATTTCAGCCGATCCTCGGCCTTGTCGATCGCCTCGGCATCGGCACCGATCATCTGGACGCCATATTTCTCCAGCGTTCCGTCATGGAACAAGGCCAGCGCCGTGTTGAGCGCGGTCTGCCCGCCCATCGTCGGCAGCACCGCATCGGGCCGCTCCTTCTCGATGATCTTTGCCACGATCTCGGGCGTGATCGGCTCGATATAGGTCGCATCCGCCATGTCCGGATCGGTCATGATCGTCGCCGGGTTCGAATTGACGAGGATGATGCGATAGCCCTCCTCGCGCAGCGCCTTGCAGGCCTGCGTCCCCGAATAATCGAACTCGCAGGCCTGCCCGATGACGATCGGGCCGGCGCCGATGATGAGGATGGAGGAGATGTCGGTGCGCTTGGGCATCAGAAGTGCTTTTTCCCGAGTTCTATCAACTTCTCGAACGCGGCCGCATTTAAGCGGAGCGTCTGAGAAAGCTTACCTGGCGTTTCGCGGCCCGGCCGGCCGTAGGTATCAATTTGAAGCAGCCTCTCGCCGTCGCATTCGATCAGGCGGACAATGGCTTCAACTTCATCATGCGGCCTGACGACCGACAGATCATCGACCGTGAAATCTCGCACGGTGGCCATCGATCATCCTTTCGTTTGAAGCTGGCTCACGAACTGCTCGAACAGATAGTGGCTGTCCTGCGGGCCGGGGCTCGCCTCCGGGTGATATTGCACCGAGAAGGCCGGCTTGTCGGTCAGGCGCAGGCCGGCGAGGCTGCCGTCGAACAGCGAGAAGTGGGTCGGTTCGGCATTGGCCGGGAGCGACTCCGTCACCACCGCGAAGCCGTGGTTCATGCTGGTGATCTCCACCCGCCCGTCCGCGCTGCGCTTCACCGGATGGTTCGCGCCGCGATGGCCCTGGTGCATCTTCTCGGTCTTCGCGCCAACGGCGAGGCCGAGCAGCTGGTGGCCCAGGCAGATGCCGAAGATGGGCTTGCCGATCTTCAGAAGCTCCTGGATCACCGGCACGGCATAGGCGCCGGTCGCGGCCGGATCCCCGGGGCCGTTCGAGAGGAACACGCCGTCCGGCCGGTGCGTCATCACATCATCGAAGGTCGCGGTGGCGGGCACCACCGTCACCCGCGCGCCGGCGGCCACCAGATTGCGCAGGATGTTCCGCTTCAGCCCATAATCGATCGCCACGACATGCGGGCCTTCGGGATTGGCGCTGTGAGTGGCGTAGCCGGCGCCCAGCGTCCACAGCCCGTCATCCCATTTGTAGCTCTGGGTTGCGGACACCTCGATGGCGAGGTCCATCCCTTCCAGCCCCGGCCATTTGCGGGCCTCGGCCTTGAGCGCCTCCAGATCGAATTCGCCCTTCGCATTGTGCGCGATCACGCCGTTGGGCGCACCCTGGATGCGGATGGCGCGGGTCAGGGCGCGCGTGTCCACGCCCGCCAGGCCGATCCGGCCGTTCGCGCGCAGCCACGCATCGAAGCCCTGCACGGCGCGGAAATTGGAGGGATCGGTCACGTCCTCACGCACGATGCAGCCCAGCGCATGCGGGTTGATCGCCTCCACATCCTCGGCATTGGCGCCGACATTGCCGATATGGGGGAAGGTGAAGGTGACGATCTGGCCCGCATAGGAAGGATCGGTCATCACCTCCTGATAACCCGTCATCGCGGTGTTGAAGCACACCTCGCCGACGGCCGAGCCTTCCGCGCCGAATCCCCTGCCCCAGATGACGGTCCCATCGCCAAGGACGAGAACGCCCGTGGCTCCTTCAGGCGCGCGTTGAGACGTGGCGTCGGCCATGGTGGGCGGGCACTCCAATTGGTGGGCAGCAATGTCGCTAAGCCGCGTCCGCTAGACGGGGGAGGCCACAGGGTCAACTCTACCAAATGCGCCGGGTCTTCGCTATCTCTCCGCCTTTCCGACATTCGAGAGCGATATGATCCGAGACGACGTGAAGACGGCGCAGATTGCCGCGATGAAGGGTGGCGACAAGGCGACGGTCGCTGCCACGCGCCTGATTCAGGCCGCGATCAAGAATCGCGACATCGAGCTGCGCACGGCTTCCACCCAGCCCGACGATGACCTGCTGGTGACCGAAGTGCTGCAAAAGATGATCAAGCAGCGCCGCGAATCGATCGACATGTATCGCAAGGGCGGCCGCGAGGAGCTGGCCCAGGCCGAGGAAGGCGAAGTCGCGGTGATCGAGCGCTTCCTGCCCCAGCAGATGAGCGAGGACGAGGCGCGATCCGCGATCGACGCGCTGGCGACCGAACTGGGCGCGGGCAGCGTGAAGGACATGGGCCGCGTGATGGCCGCACTGAAGGATCGCTTCGCAGGCAAGATGGACATGGCCAAGGCGAGCGGGCTGGTGAAGGCCCGGCTGGGGTGACATCACGCGAGGGCTCCCGCATATTTTTGGCGCCCCTCCTCCGTTCGTCCTGAGCGAAGTCGAAGGACGTGCTACAGGCGAATCGGATGGCGTTCTGGATCTATATGTTGCGCTGCGCGGACGGCCGATATTATGTCGGGCATACCGATGATCTCGATCGCCGCATGGCCCAGCACGCACATGGCGGGTTCTGCGACTTCACCGCGAGGCGTCAGCCGGCGACATTGATCTGGAGCGAAGCGTTTCGGTGCCGGCTGGAGGCGCTGGAAGCCGAGCGCCGGATCAAAGGCTGGACTCGCGCCAAGAAGGAAGCCCTGGTTGACGGGGACTGGTTTCGGCTGAAAAAACTGGCTGCGTCGCGTGGAACCCGTCCTTCGACTTCGCTCAGGACGAACGGGTCTCAGGATGACGACTTACCTGTCGGCGCTCGCACAGACCTTCTCGAAGGCTGGGCTTCTTCCGCCACATCGACCGGGGGGACCCCATGACCCTCTCCCCCCAGTTTCTCGACGAGCTGCGCGCCCGGACGCATCTGTCCGCGCTCATCGCGCGCTCCGTGAAGCTCACGAAGGCGGGCCGCGAATATAAGGGCTGCTGCCCCTTCCATGACGAGAAGACGCCCAGCTTCTACGTCAATGACGAGAAGGGATTCTATCACTGCTTCGGCTGCTCCGCGCATGGCGACGCGATCCGCTTCCTCACGGAGGCGCGCGGGCTGCCCTTCATGGACGCAGTGAAGGAGCTGGCGGCCGCCGCCGGTCTCGATATGCCCGCGCCCGATCCGCGCGCTGCCGAAAAGGCCGAGCGCCAGACCGGGCTGACGGCCGCGAGCGAGGCCGCCGCGCGCTGGTTCACCGAACAGTTGCAGGGCATCGGCGGGGCGGATGCGCGCGCCTATCTCAACCGGCGCGGCATATCCGAGCCGCTCACCAAAGCCTTCGGCATCGGCTTCGCACCCGATTCGCGCGGGAAGCTGAAAAGCGCACTGGCCAGCTTCGGCGAGGATGCGCTGATCGAGGCCGGTCTGCTCATCAAGGTGGACGAGAAGGAGCCATATGATCGCTTTCGCGGCCGGCTGATGATCCCGATCCGGGATCAGCGGGGCCGCACGATCGCCTTTGGCGGCCGCATCCTGGATCAGGGCGAGCCCAAATATCTGAATTCGCCGGATACGCCCCTGTTCGACAAGGGCCGCACGCTCTTCAACATCGATCGCGCCGGGCCGGCCTCGCGCAAGGCCGGGCGGCTGATCGTCGTCGAAGGCTATATGGATGTGATCGCGCTGGCCAAGGCCGGGATTGACGAGGCGGTCGCCCCCAACGGCACCGCCGTCACCGAGCATCAACTGGAGCGGATGTGGCGGCTGGCCGAAGTGCCGATCCTGTGCCTCGATGGCGACAAGGCCGGCCAGAAGGCGGCCGTGCGCGCGGCATTGCGCGCGCTGCCGATGATCGCGCCCGGCCGCAGCCTCGCCTTCGCCACGCTCCCAGCGGGGCAGGATCCGGACGATCTGGTGAAGGCGGGCGGCGCGCCCGCGATGGAGGGCGTGCTTGCCAGCCCCAAGCCGCTGGTCGACCTGATCTGGGAAAGCGAACTGGCGGCCCAACCCCTGACGACACCGGAGAACCGCGCCGGCCTGCGCCAGCGTCTCACCGAAATCGCGCGCACCATCGGCCATGCGGACGTGCGCGAGCAATATCTGGCCGAATTTCGGCGCCGTTTCGATTCGCTCTACGCCGCCGCGCCGGCGCGCGAACGCGAACCCTATCGTGGCGGGCGGCGCATGGCGGGGCGCGGCGGGTCATCCTTTCGCGATTTCCAGCGCCCGGCGACGGAGCCGGCTCGCGCCATCGGCCGTGGCGGAATCGATCAGATGCTGGCTCGCGCCGTGATCGCGGGGCTGGTGCTCCGGCCCGAACTGATCGGTGCCCATGCGGAAGCCTTGCAGGACCTGCCCCTGCCCGATGAGGCGCTCGCCGGAGTGCGCGACGCCCTCGTCGGAGCGATCGTCGCGCAAGGATCGCTTGAAAGCGCCGACATAGGGCACATATTGCGTACAGCCGGAGTCTCGACCACAGCAAACCGGCTAGTCGGCACCAACGGTCTTGCCTTTTCCTTCCTTCGCAGCGATGCGGATCCGCTTCGCGCGGCGCGGGATTTGGGCGAGGCCATTGAAGTGCTGGCCACGCGACCCGCGATCGACGCGGCGCTGGCGGAGGCGACCAGGGCGTTTGCGGCCTCGACGGACGAGGCCGCTTTCGCCGAACAGCAAAGGCTGACGCTCGAACGGGCGGAGGCCGAAAGAAGGCTCCTCGCGTTGATGGGGCCGGACGAAGACTAGAAGCGTTCTTGGGACGCACGTGCATCGGGATCGAAGCAGCAGATGGCGAAGACGAACGTGGCGATGGCGGGTGGCGGTGCAGGCGATGGCGATGGCGGTGATGCGCCTCTGATCGATCTGAACGAGGCCAGCCTCAAGAAGCTGATCGCCCGCGCCAAGAAGCGCGGCTACATCACGGTCGATGAGTTGAACGAGGCCCTGCCGCAGGACCAGATGTCGACCGACCAGATCGAGGATGTGATGGCGGCCATCAATGAGATGGGCGTCAACATCGTCGAAAATGAGGATGCCGGCGAGGATGGCGAGCAGCAGTCCCAGAGCGACGATTCCGACGACGAACAGGGCGATGACGGCGCCGGCGAGGTAACCACCTTCACCGCCGCGACGCCGAAGAAGGAGACGGTCGATCGCACCGACGATCCCGTCCGCATGTATCTGCGCGAAATGGGCGCGGTGGAGTTGCTCAGCCGCGAGGGCGAGATCGCCATCGCCAAGCGGATCGAGGCCGGCCGCGACACGATGATCCAGGGGCTGTGCGAAAGCCCGATCACCTTCAACGCCATCATCGACTGGTCCACCCAGCTCAACGAAGGCACGATGCAGCTGCGCGAGATCCTGGATCTCGACGCCATGGTTTCCAAGGGGCCGACCGCCGAACAGGTGGAAGGCGCCGAGGAAGACGATAATGGCGAGATCAGCGAGAAATCGGCCGGCCCGTCCTTCAAGGAGGAAGAGGAGCCCGAGGAAGCTTCGGCCGACGCGGACGAGGATGAGGACGGCCAGGGCGAACGCCGGGCGCCGCGCCCCTCCGACGACGATGACGAGGATAATACGCTCAGCCTCGCCCAGATGGAGGAGCAGCTGAAGCCGCAGGCGCTGGAGCGCTTCGCGACGATCACCGATCTCTATCACAATTTCGCCAAGGTGCAGGCGGCGCGCGTCGCCGCGATGGGCGTGGGCGACGATTTCCCGGCCGCGCAGGAAGCCCGCTACCAGAAGTTGCGCGAGGATCTCACCGCCGAGGTGGAGAGCGTCAAGTTCCACGGCGCGAAGATCGAGCATCTCGTCGACCAGCTTTATTCGTTCAACCGGCGGCTGACGGCGCTGGGCGGGCAGATGCTGCGCCTGGCCGAGCGCCACAAGGTGCCGCGCAAGGATTTCCTGGATCGCTATGTCGGCCACGAGACCGAGGAAGGCTGGCTGGAGCGCGTCGGCCCGACCGACAAGAAGTGGACGAACTTCGCCACCAACGAAGGCGTCGCGGTGGAGCGTATCCGCGCCGAGATCGCGGAGATCGCACAGGCGACAGGCATGGCGCTCACCGAATTCCGCCGGATCGTCAACATGGTCCAGAAGGGCGAGCGCGAGGCGCGCATCGCCAAGAAGGAAATGGTCGAGGCGAACCTGCGCCTCGTGATTTCCATCGCCAAGAAATATACGAACCGTGGCCTGCAATTCCTTGATCTTATTCAGGAAGGCAATATCGGCCTGATGAAGGCGGTCGATAAGTTCGAATATCGCCGCGGCTACAAATTCTCGACCTACGCCACATGGTGGATCCGTCAGGCGATCACCCGATCGATCGCGGATCAGGCGCGCACGATCCGTATCCCGGTCCACATGATCGAGACGATCAACAAGCTTGTCCGCACGAGCCGCCAGTTCCTGCACGAAACCGGCCGCGAGCCGACCCCGGAAGAACTGGCCGAGCGCCTTTCGATGCCGCTCGAAAAGGTTCGCAAGGTGATGAAGATCGCCAAGGAGCCGATCTCCCTCGAAACGCCGATCGGCGACGAGGAGGATTCGCACCTCGGCGATTTCATCGAGGACAAGAATGCGATCATTCCGGTGGACGCCGCCATCCAGGCGAACCTGAAGGAAACGGTGACCCGCGTCCTCGCTTCGCTCACCCCGCGTGAGGAGCGCGTGCTGCGCATGCGTTTCGGCATCGGCATGAACACCGATCACACGCTGGAAGAAGTGGGCCAGCAATTCTCGGTGACCCGCGAGCGCATCCGTCAGATCGAGGCGAAGGCTTTGCGCAAGCTGAAGCATCCGTCGCGCAGCCGGAAGATGCGCAGCTTCCTCGATCAGTAAGATCTCCGCGCCACCTTCGCTTTCGTCGGATTCCGCCGGCGGAGGCGAAGGGTCGCTTCTGCCGCGCAGGCCATCGTCACCCGCATTCCGGCGTGGCGGCGATCCGCTCGCTCTGCATCGCGCGCGGCACAGCGCGCAAACAGGGCTTGCCGCCTGTGTAGCGGAACCATAGTTGCCCCCCGCCCCCGCCGCGCCCTAGAGCGGGAATATGGCCGGTCCGCATCCCCACCCTTTCACCTTCCGGGACTATCGCTGCTACTGGATCGCCCGGCTTTCAGCGACGATCGCGCAGTCCTCGATGGTCGTCGTCGTCGGCTGGCAGGTCTATGATATCGCGCGGGAAACGATGTCGCCGCGCGATGCGGCGTTTCAGTTGGGCCTGATCGGCATCTTCCAATTCCTGCCGCTCGCACTGCTCACGCTTGTCGTCGGCTGGGTGGCGGACCGGATCGACCGGCGTTTCATCGTGCGCCTCACGGCGTTGCTGGAGGCGCTGTGCGCTATCTCGCTGGCGGCGATGGCGTTCCGGCACACGACCTCGCTCCACGCTCTCTTCGCGATCGCGTCGCTGCTCGGCGTGGCCCGGGCTTTCGCCAATCCCGCAATGGGTGCGCTGGCGCCGAATCTGGTGCCGCCTCCCGTCTTGCCCCAGGCGATCGCGTTCAGTTCGGTCTCCTGGCAGAGCGGGGCGATCCTCGGCCCGGCGCTGGGCGGCTATCTCTATGCGATCGACACGCCGGTTCCCTATGCGGTCGCCGGGTTCGGCTTCCTCCTCGCATTCTCGATGCTGATGCTGATCCGCCCGATCCCGCGCACCACCATCGCCAAGGCGAGCCCCGTGCGGCAGATGATCGACGGCCTTCATTATGTTCGCCGCAACAAGATGGTGCTGGGCGCGATCAGCCTGGATCTGTTCGCCGTGCTGCTGGGCGGCGCCACCGCGATGCTGCCCGTCTATGCGCGCGATATCCTGCATGTCGGCGCATCCGGGCTCGGCCATCTGCGCGCGGCGCCGGCCGTGGGGTCGACGCTGACGGCGATCTTCCTCGGCTTTCGCCCGTTGCGGAATCATGTCGGCATCAAGATGCTGGTGGCTGTCTGCCTGTTCGGCGCGATGACGATCCTGTTCGGCCTGTCCACCTGGATGCCGCTCTCGCTGCTGGCACTCGCCATCCTGGGATCGGCGGACATGGTTTCGGTCTTCGTCCGGCAATCGCTGATCCAGCTCTATACGCCCAATGAGATGCGCGGTCGCGTCGGCGCGGTCTCCTCGCTGTTCATCTCCGGATCGAATGAACTGGGCGAGGCGGAATCGGGTTTCGTCGCCGCCCTGATCGGTCCCGTCGCGGCGGTTGTCGCCGGCGGCATCGGCGCGATCGGCATAACTCTGCTATGGTCGCGTCTCTTTCCCGAACTGCGGCGGGCGAAGACTTTCGCTCCCCCCGCGCATCTCGTGCAACCGGCTGAGGAAACGCGACCATGAAGGCAGCGACGATACTGGAGACGATCGGCAACACGCCGCATGTGCGGCTCGGCCGCCTGTTCCCGGACGCGGAGGTCTGGGTGAAGAACGAGCGCACCAATCCGGGTGGCTCCATCAAGGATCGCATCGCCCTCTCGATGATCGAGGCGGCGGAAAAATCGGGCGCGCTGAAGCCCGGCGGCACGATCGTGGAGCCCACCAGCGGCAATACGGGCATCGGTCTCGCCATGGTCGCGGCGGTCAAGGGCTACAAGATCATCCTCGTCATGCCGGAAAGCATGTCGCTGGAGCGCCGCCGGCTGATGCTGGCCTATGGCGCGAGCTTCGATCTCACCCCGCGCGAAAAGGGCGTGAAGGGCGCGATCGAGCGCGCGCTGGAAATCGTCGCCGCGACGCCGAACAGCTGGATGCCCCAGCAATTCGAGAATTCTGCCAATATCGACGTGCACGTCCGCACCACCGCCGAGGAGATCTACGCCGATTTCAAGGACGCGCCACCGGCCGCGATCATCACCGGCGTCGGCACGGGCGGCCACATCACCGGCGTCGCACAGGTCTTGAAAGAGCGCTGGCCGGACCTGAAGGTCTTCGCGGTCGAACCGACCCTTTCGCCCGTCATCTCCGGCGGCCAGCCCGCGCCGCATCCGATCCAGGGCATCGGCGCCGGCTTCATCCCCGCCAATTTGCACACCGCACTGCTGGATGGGGTGATCCAGGTCGATCCCGCCGATGCCAAGGACTATGCCCGCCGCTCGGCCCGCGAGGAAGGCATCCTCGTCGGCATATCCTCCGGTGCCACCCTCGCCGCGATCGCCCAGAAGCTGAAGGAAATGCCCGGCGCCCGCATCCTCGGCTTCAACTACGATACGGGCGAGCGCTACCTTTCCGTGCCCGATTTCCTGCCGGAATAAGCCGGTGGCAGCATCCGCGCGCCTTCATGCGCGCGGATGCGCGTTCCGATAGACATCCAGCAGGTGCGCCGCATCCACGGCGGTATAGACCTGCGTCGACGACAGGCTGGCATGGCCCAGCAATTCCTGCAGCGACCGGAGATCCGCCCCGCGCCCCAGCAGATGCGTGGCGAAGCTGTGGCGCAGGGCATGGGGCGTCGTCCGATCCGGCAATGCCAGCCGTGCCCGGGCGGCGCGAACGGCGCGACGAATGATGTCCGGCGATAGCGGGCCGCCCTTATAGCCGCGGAACAACGGTGCCTCGCGCGATGTCGCCCAGGGGCAAGCCTCGACATAGGCCTCGATCGCCGCGCGCACCTGCGGCAGCAGCGGCACGATCCGCGTCTTCGCGCGCTTGCCCGTCACAACCAGCCTGTCGCCGAGCGGCAGGGACGCGCCGGTGAGCGCGACGGCCTCGCCGATCCGGAGACCGCCACCATAAAGCAGCAGCAGCACGGCCCTGTCGCGCAATCCGATCCAGGGATGCGCGGCCTCGTCACCGGCATCATCGGCGATGGCGACGGCATCATCGGGAGAGACGGGGCGCGGCACGCCTTTCTTGACGCGCGGCCCTTTCAGACGTGGCGCCGCATCCGTGCCCTCCTTGCCCGCCACAAAGGCGAGGAAACCGCGAAGCGCCGATAATTCGCGCGCGGCCGAGGCATTGCCGATGCCCTCTTCCCGCCGCATCGCGAGGAAGGCGCGCAACTCCGCCGCATCGATCCCGGCGAGGGCGGCTCCGTTGATCAATTGCGAGCGATGCGCGCCGAGAAAGGCGATCAGACGCCGCGCCGTGGCCTCATAGGCCCGCACCGTGTGAGGCGAACGACGCCGATCGCGCTGAAGATGCGCCACCCAGCTCTGGCTGAGAGCGAAGGCCGGATGTTCGGCAAGCGTCAGACGAGCGGCCACCGCTCCAGCATAACGGAGGCCGCACGGCCAAGGAAGCGCAACAGGCGGGTCGCGGCGGGCGCGTCGATCGCGGTCGCCTGCCGTTCGCCCAGCAGGATCAGGCCGATACCGCGCGCACCGGCCAGGCGGATCGCGATCTCGGCACGGATATGCTCCGCATCCGCGCCGAATACGGGATGGCCACGATCGACCTGACGAATCGTCACGGGACGATCGATCCCGGCCATCCGCACGACGAGCCTCTGTTCGAACGGGCGCAGACCAGTCCGGTCACCGGCAAGCGCCATGCCATCGGCCGACCAGGCGAAAGCCGCCGCATCGACACCCAGCACGGCGGGCCAATCGCTGGAGACGATCGCGGCGAAAGTTTCGAGGCTGTCCGCCTCCATGATCGCCAGCACCGCCTCGTGAATCGCGTTAGTTGCGCCTGAGTGGCCGCGTGCGAAGGCGAGCAGTTCGCCGTTCGTCTGCTCCACCTCGGCGATACGCCGGCGCAACGACTGCACGGATCCGTGCTCGTGGACATTCCCCTGCATGCCGCTCCTTCTACGCCCCGAACCTTAAGGAAAGGCTTTCGCCGCCGTGTGGCATGTATATTTCTGATCTCAGAAGGAGATCGCAATGCGGATTCGGACGATCCTGGGGCTCGCGATGATATCGGGGGTGGCGTTTGCCGCAGCCAATGGCCAGAGCGGTGTGCAGGGCTATCTCGCCCCGGGCCAGATCGATCTCACCGCGATCCTGCCGCCCGCGCCCACCAAGGGCGATATACGCTACGAAACCGATCGTCAGGTCTTCAAGGCGATGAAGCCCGGCGTGGGATCCGATCGCTGGGATTATGCGAAGAAGGATATTCCTTCATCCGCCGCCGACGTGATGCGCGATTTCAGCTGCGCGGCGGGCATCGCGCTTTCGCCTGAAAAGCAGCCGATCACCTATCGCCTGCTGGCACGCGCGGGCGTCGATACCGCGCGCGAGAACAACGTCGCCAAGGACAAGTTCAAGCGCCTGCGGCCGTTCCTGATCGACAAGGGGCAGATTTGCGAGCCCGATCCCGCCGATATCGGAAAAAGCTTCGATTATCCGTCCGGCCACACCACGCGCGGCTGGACGACGGGCCTGATCCTCGCCGAGATTCTCCCCCTGCGGGCGACCCCGATCCTGACCCGCGCGCGCTCCTATGGCGAAAGCCGGCTGGTCTGCCGCGTCCACAATGCCAGCGCGGTGGAAGCCGGCCGGGTCGGTGCCACGGCGACGATGGACCTCGTGCGGACGACACCTGCCTTCCAGAGCGATCTCGCCGCCGCGCGAAGCGAACTGGCCGGGAGCCAGCCGCAGCCCGACGCAACCGCCTGCGCACGCGAGGCACGGATCGTCTGGCCATCCGTCTTCACCGGCCTGCGCAAGAAATAGATCGCAGGGGCCGTGTCCCTCTCCGGCGCCGGGCCCTTGGGCACGCGACGCATGCCATAATCGTCGGTCAGGCGTTGCAGCCGCCGGCCGGCTGGCGCAAGAGACTGAAATGCTGAAGCTGCGGCCACTCCGGCGGCCTCTTTCCCTTTCAGCGCGACGCCCCGCGCTGTTGACGTGACGTCGGTCCGCCTTCGGATCGTCGCGCCGATCCTCGCCGGATTGCGCCGCCGTCTGCGGACGAGCGAGGCCGCGCTCATCGCGCTCGCGCTGGTGCTGGGCAGTTGCGCCGGATTGATGACGATGGCGCAGGCGGGCATCGCGCACATGATGCAGCGCGTCCTCTACGGCATCGGCAGCGACGATCGGCTGAGCGCGCAGAGCACGATCGATCCGATCCGCCTGATCGCCCTGCCGGTCGGGGGAATCGCGCTTGGCCTCTTCATCTATTATGCGCGCAACCGCCGCCGCGCCCCGATCGACGTTGTGGAGGCCAATGCCCTGCACGGCGGGGTTATCCCGATGCGGGACAGCCTGACCGTATCCGCGCAGACGCTCGTCTCGAACGGCGCCGGCGCATCGGTCGGGCTGGAGGCGGCCTATGCCCAGATGGCGGGGGGCGTCGCCTCCGTCGTGGGGCAATGGCTGCGGCTGCGGCGTAACGATCTGCGGATCCTGGTGGGCGCGTGCGCGGGCGCGGGCGTTGGCGCCGCCTTCGGCGCACCACTGACCGGCGCCTTCTATGCTTTCGAGATCGTGATCGGCGCCTACACGCCCGCCGCCATAGCGCCCGTGGCCACGGCCGCGCTGGCGGCGGCGGTCACGGTGCGGGCGCTCGGCCTGCCCGCCTATCTGATCGTGCTGCCCACGGCCGATCCGATCGTTTCCTCGGATTATTTCCTCTACGCCGCGCTCGGGCTGATCTGCGCGCTTGTCGGCATCGTCATCATGCAGGCCGTCACGGTGATGGAGGCGATGGTGCGTCGTTCGCCCATCCCCGATCTGGCCCGGCCATTCGTGGGCGCGCTCCTGCTCGTGCCGATCGCATTGATAACGCCACAGACCCTCTCGGCCGGCCACGGCGCACTGCATCTCGATCTGACGATGAAGGTCAGCATGAGCTTCTTGGCGATCGTCTTCGGGCTCAAGATCGCCGCCTCCGTCATTTCGCTGGGTTTCGGCTTTCGCGGCGGCCTGTTCTTCGCATCGCTGTTCATCGGCTCGATCACGGGGCAACTCTTCGCCGGCCTTGTCAATCTCATCCCCGGGGCCTCGCTGGTGAACGGCAATGATGCGGCGTTGATCGGCATGGCGGCCCTCGCCGTGGCCATCGTCGGCGGCCCGATCACCATGTCGATGCTCGTGCTGGAGGCGACCCACGATTTCGCGCTCACCAGCACCGCCATCACCGCGTCGCTCTGCGCCAGCACGCTGGTGCGCGAGACGTTCGGCTTCTCCTTCTCCACCTGGCGCCTCCATACGCGCGGGGAGACGATCCGCAGCGCGCGCGATGTCGGCTGGGTCCGGAATCTCACCGCCGGCCGCATGATGCGGCGTGATACGCCGACGATCGAGGAAACCGCCAGCTTCGCCGAATTCCGGCGGCGCTTTCCGCTCGGCTCGGTGCGCGTCGTCACCGCGACCGACGAAACGGGTGCCTATGCCGGCATCATCCGCGTCAGCACCGCCTTCGCCACCGATCATAAGGAAGACGAGCCCGTCTCCGGCATCGCGCAATTGCAGGATGCGACGTTGACCGCCGATCGGGATGTTTCCGCGATCATGCGCCTGTTCGAGGAGAAGGAGGTCGACGAACTCGCCGTGGTCGATCGCGATGGCCACCTGCTCGGCGTCGTGACCGAGAAATATGTCCGCCGCCGCTACACCGAAGAGATTGAGAAGGCGCAGAAGGAATTGTTCGGTGACTGAGCCCGGCGAGCCCGATGCGCTGAACATGCGCCGCCCGCGCTGGCGCGCGCGCATCGCCCAGGGCCTCGGCATTGTCGGGCTCATCGTCGCCGGCATCGTGGCCGGCGCGAAATTGTGGCAGCCCGTGAAAACGGTCGAGCAGCGCGTGACGACGCCGATCCGCGAAGTCGTGAAGCGCGTTTCGCCGCTGGAGCAGTTGCCGGACAATGCGGCGACGGCCTGCCCGGCGATCGTATCGCTGCGCATCCCCGGCATCGATGGCCCGGCGCCGCAGGGCGTGCTCATCAGCGGCGATGGCGAGGTGGTGACGAGCGCCGCCATGCCCGCCGACATGGAATTCGATGCCTGGCTGGACGGGCGCAAGTTGAAGGCGAAGCTGGAGGCACATGATCCGCTCACCGGCATCTCGCTGGTGAAGGTTGAAGGCGAGGATCTTCCGTCGCTCTCGCTGGCGGATCCCGATCTGGCGCCGCCCGGCGCGTGGGGCTTCACCCTTTCCTCGCCCAACGGCACCGGCTGCATCGTCGAACAGGCGATCGTCGCGAGTGATTTCGCCACGGATGGCGCCACGCAGGATTATTATCTGCGCGTCCACGGCACCGGCGAGCCGCCGCCCGACGGCACCCCGTTCCTCTCGCCGGACGGTCGCGTGGTGGCACTGGCACAGCCCAGCATCGGCGAAGGCGGGCGGCGCGATCGCTTCCTGCCTGCGGATCTCATCACCGTCGTCGTCAGCCGCCTGATGCGCACCGGAAGCGTTTCGCCGGCCGCCTTCGGCATCATCGCGGAGGATCTCTCGCCGGTCCTCGCGGCGCGGCTCGGCGCCGATCGCGGGCGGGGCGCGGTGATCGTGCTCGTCGCCAAGGGATCGATCGCGGAAGCCGCCGGCCTGCAGATCGGCGACGTGATCCTGTCCGCCGCACGCGCGCCCATATCCAGCTCGTCCGAACTCGCCCGCGTGCTGGGCGGCAACGATCCGATCGAGATGACCGTCTCGCGCGGACGGGAGCGCAATCAGTTCACCTTCACGCTCACGCCCTCGCCGCCGCCCGCGCAACCGGCCAGGCATTGATCGGGGCAGTCCCGCTCAGAGCGCCTCGAAGTGGAAATTGCCGAAACGCGCCGCGCCCTCGCCCGCCGCGTAGAGGCCCGGCCGCAGCATGAGGAAGCCACCGCGCACATTGTGGTGATAGCCCGAAACCTCCATGCCGCGATCGAACCTCTTCCAGGTCCGTCCGCCGTCTCCGGAGGTGTGGAAAGAAATGATGTGCTCGCGATTGGTGACCCGCATCCGCAGCCTGCGGCCGTGCGGATTGGCGGGCCGCGCCCGCTCGATACCATATTGATGCGTCACGAAGCGCGTCTGATCGAAGCCGAGGCCGCAATAGAGCGCCTCGTCATAGAAGAGGATGAGCCCCGCCGTGACACCGGGATCGATCGCGATATCGCATTCGAAACGATAGGAGCGATCGCCCGCGATCAGCAGCAGCGGCGATGAATCGGCAGGAGCCCTGCCCCGCGCCCGCAGCGTCAACTCGCCATCCCGGACGGAGAGTCTCTTCGTTTCTTCCGGCCCGGGCTTGAAGAAATTCCATCTGGTGCCGATCGCGAGCGCCCGGAAATCGTCCGAAAGCGGCTGCCCGTGCGGCTGCGGCCGCCCGCCGCGTGGCTTGGCGATCGGCTGGGACAGATCGCCTCCCTTCATCCGGAACCAGCCATCCGGCGTCCATTCGACCGGATCGAGAAGGGTCTGCCGCCCCAGCGTCCAGAAGCCATTCTCATAGCCGTGATAGACCGACCACCAGCCGCCATCCGGCCCTTCGACGAGCGTCGCATGCCCGCGCGACCACCAGTTTTCGGCGCGGTCGGTCGTCCGCACGATCGGATTGCCGGGATGATTTTCCCATGGCCCGTGGATCGAGCGCGCGCGCGCCGCGATCACCATGTGCCCCGTGGGCGGCCCCGCCGTGCCGCCCACCGCCGTGACCAGATAGAAGAAATCCCCGTGCCGGGTGATCTTCGGCCCTTCCGGAGAAAAGCCCTCGACGTCCCAGTCCTCCGGATAATGCCAGGGATCATAGACATGCTCGGTCTTTCCGATCGTCGAAAGACCGTCCTCCGCCAGCCGCACGCGATCGCCGCCGGACAGGAAAAGCCAGCGCGAGCCATCCTCGCCCACGGCATGGCCCGGATCGATATGATCGTGCAGCCCCAGATCGACCGGATCGCTCCACGGCCCCTCGATCCGGTCCGCCCAGATCACCCAGTTGGTCGTCGGCGCCTTGGTAGGGATGTAGATGAAATAGCGGCTCGCATGCTTGCAGAGTTCCGGAGCCCATACCGATCCGATCGGCTTCGTCAGCGCCGCCGTCACCGGCTGCCAGTTCACCAGATCCTGCGAATGCCAGATGACGAGCCCCGGATAGGCATCGAAGGTGGAGAAGGTCATGTAATAATCCGCCCCATCCTTCAGGATGGAGGGATCGGGATGATCGCCGGGAAAGATCGGGTTGAGGAAGCGACCGTCGCCGAGATCCGCGATCCGCTGATTGTCATGGCCGCGTCGCCAGCCGGGTCCATTTCCCGCTGGTGATTTCGGCGCGACATCTACGGTCCCGGCCCGGGCTCCAGCGCCGGCCAGCGTAGCGCCAAGGGCGGTAAGGATCGTGTCGCGGCGGTTCAGCATGGCATTGCCTGTCTTTCACGTCGCCCGGCCGGCGACAAGGATCGCGGCGTAGCGGGCGAGGCCGTATGGCGTTGCGGAGCAGGCCATATTCCGCCGCCCGCCGCCGATCATGCATGCCGCCACGATCAGACGATATGATCCGTTTCAATGCCTTGTCGACTGAATCGAACACCATTCATCCCGGGCGAATCCGCCCGCCCCGCTCCGCCGCGACATCCCGCAATGCCGCCAGCATGGCGGCCTGCGTCGTCGTCGGCCGCCAGTCCGTCCGCGTGGTGACGCCCATGTTCAAATGGGAGGCCGGCAGCGGCGGGCCGACCGTCGCGAGCAGCCCCGCCTGCTGCTCGATCCGAAAATGATCGTGCGACATCAGCGACAGCCAGTTATCCTCGAGCAGCAAGGCACGCGCCATCAATATGGACGCAGCCTCCACGCAGGTCGTCGGGCGATCGGGCGCCCCCTGGAACAGCGCCTCGAAGCTTGCGCGCATCGGCGCGCCCCGCTCGCTGATGACCCAGGGGTAGCGCGCCAGTTCGCGGCGATCCGGCATGATGGAACCGGCAAGCGGATGAGAGGCGGCGCAGGCGATGGAAAGATCATCCACGAACAATGGCTGCTGCTTCACATCATTGACCGGGACAGGATCGCGAAGCGCGCCGAGCAGCAGATCGATATCGCCGTCGCGCAGGGCCGCGAGCAGTTCCTCATAATTGCCCTGCATGATCGTCACGCTCGCCTCGGGATGCGAGCGGCCGAAGCGCGCGAGGGCCGTGGGCAGCAGGCTGGCCGCCGGCAGCGAGAGCGTGCCGATCCGGATCAGGCCGGCGCCCGCCCGGGTGAGCGCCTGCAGATCATCGATCCCCGCCTGCAATTCCGCGGCGGCGAGGCGGATCGCGCGGACGAGTCGCTCGCCCGCCGTCGTCGCGTGGACCGTCCTGCCCTGCAACGCCAGCAGCGGCATTCCCAGTACCAGTTCGCTCTCGCTGGCCGCGCGATGCAGCGACGGCTGCGACAGGCCGAGCCGGCGCCCCGCGAGGGAATAGCTGCCGGCCCGCTCCACTTCGGCCAGCGCCCGCAGCTGGGTCATCGTCACGATCCGCTCCACCCGCAGGATCGGGGGAAGGCGCGCGGCCCGGCGTATATGGCTCACCGCCTCCCGTATCAGGCCGATCGCCGCCTCCGCGCGGGTGAGGAAGAGATCGCCCTCTTCCGTCGGCACCACGCCGCGCGCATGGCGCACGAACAGGACATGTCCGGATTCCTGCTCCAGCTTGGCCAGAGCCTGGGTGATGGCGGGCTGGGAGAGGTTCACGGATTGCGAGGCGGCGCTGATGCTGCCGCATTCCCGAACGGCCAGCGCGACGCTGAGATGCCGCAGATTGAGACCGAAAACGGAGAGCATTGCCGACACGCTATAGCAAAAACTTATGGGATGGACATCATTCCGTCTGTTCGCGCGGCCGCCTGCGCTGCAGCTTCATGACAGAAAAAGGACGATCGATCCGAACACGGCACGATCGCGGGCGCAGAGCGGAACAGCCATCCAAAAGGGGACATCATGAAGACGATCCGTGTTGGGCTTTATTCTTCCGTCGCGATCGCGACGACATTGCTGGTCGGAATGGCGAGCGCCCAGACGAACGCGCCGGATACGGCCCAGGGCGAGATCGTCGTGACCGCGACCAAGCAGAGCAACACCATCTCGCGCGTGCCGATCAGCATCACGGCGGTGACGCAGAAAACGCTCGATCAGCAGGGTGTGAAGAATATCTCGGATATCGCGCGCACGGTGCCCGCGCTGACCATCCAGCGCACCGGCGCGGATTCAGCGCCCCAGATCGCGATACGCGGCATCTATTCGGTCGCCGGTTCGCCCACCACCGGCATCTATCTCGACGATGTCGCGCTCCAGAAGCGCAATGCCTTGTCCTTTTCCGGCAATGGCAGCCCGATCCCGCAGCTTTTCGATCTGGAGCGGGTCGAAGTGCTGCGCGGCCCGCAGGGCACGCTTTACGGTGGATCGTCAGAAGGTGGCGCCGTGCGCTTCATCACGCCGGCCCCCAGCCTCACCACCTACAGCGGCTATGCCCGCTCGGAACTGTCCTTCACCGATGGTGGCGGCCCGAGCGGGGAGATTGGCGGTGCCGTCGGCGGCCCGATCGTGACGGACAAATTGGGCTTCCGCGTCAGCGTCTGGGGCCGCAATCAGGGCGGCTATATCGATCATATCGATGTCTGGAACCCGAACGTAAAATACAAGAGCAACGCCAACAGCAGCAAGCAGCGCACCGCGCGCGCTGCGCTGAAGGCCCAGATCACCGAAAATCTCTCGGCCACGCCGTCCTTCTATTATTCATACGATCATTCGGATGACGTCGACACCTATTGGCAGAAGGTGGATCAGTCGACGACGACCGCCTTCTCGCGGGCGGCGACGGCCACGGTGCCGGGATACAGCTATGCGGCGCACACTTATGGCCCCTATACGCAGTTCGGCCCGTTCACCTCGGGCAATCCCTTCACATCGCCGCGCACGACGCAGATCTACCTGCCAAGCCTCGCGCTCGATTATAATGCCGGCATCGTCTCGGTAAAATCGATCACTTCCTACATCCACGACAAGACGAGCGGCGCCGTGGACGAGGCGGGCTTCAACGGCGAGGCGCGCAATCTGCAGGGCGGCATCGGCTTCGTATCGGAACTCCAGAACTTCCGCCGCACGATCGATTTCCGGAACAAGCGCGACAGCTTCTCGCAGGAGCTGCGCTTCACGATCGGCTCGCCCAATGCCCCGCTGAGCTTCGTCGGCGGCGTCTATTACCAGCATTCCAGGATCAAGAGTTCGTCCGAGATTTACGAGAATCTCGATCAGCTCGCGATGGTGCTGCGCGGGCTGGATACGACGGGCGTCTATCGTGCGCCGCTCCTGCCGGGGAATCTCGCCTCGGTCCGCTACCAGACGCTCACCGACGAGGAATATGCGGGCTTTGGCGAGCTTTATTATCGCATCACCGATCGCTTGAAGCTCACGGCCGGCGTGCGCGTGTCACGCAACACATTCGAATATGATCAAACCTATTATGGAGCGCTGGCGGGCTTCACCACGCCCACACTCACCAACGGCGGCCTTTCGGCCGGCAAGCAGAAGAGCACGCCGGTTACGCCCAAGGCGGGTCTCAACTATCAGATCACGCCCAACGACATGATCTATGTCAGCGCAGCGAAGGGCTTCCGCCCCGGTGGCGTGAACCCCACCATCTCGCAGACCACCTGCGCGGCCGGCCTGGCGCTTTACGGCGGCAATCCACCGACGACCTACGGCTCCGACTCCGTCTGGAGCTATGAAGCGGGCGCGAAATCGCGGCTCTTCGGCGGCCTGGCCTCCGTGCAGGCAAGCGCCTTCCACGTCGACTGGAACCAGCCCCAGCTGTTCGCCACCTTCCCCGGTTGCTCGGCGCAGTTCACGCTCAACGCCGGCAAGGCGGCCAGCGACGGCGGCGATCTTCAGATCCAGCTCCGCCCGATGCGCGGCCTGACGCTCTCCGTCGCGGCGAGCTATACCGACTCCCGCTACACGCGGCAGATCCTGGGGCCGGAGCAGGTGGCGGGCGCGACCCGATCCGTGCTGGTCAACAAGGGCGATACGCTGCCGATCGCGCCCTGGAACGTGAACCTGTCGGGCAATTACGAATTCGCCCTGAACAGCGTGTGGAAGGCCTATATCCGCGGCGATTTCCAGTATGCGAGCGCCTATAACCGCACCACCGGCCCCGGCACGGTGGCCTATGCCCCCGAACAATATCGGGCGGAGGCGACCCACTATACGTCGGCCCGGATCGGCGCGATCCAAGGGCCGCTCGAACTGTCGCTGTTCGTCGACAATCTCCTCAATTCGCGGGATACATTGTCGCAGATCACGGGCGGCCGCGGCACCTGCCGCAACACGGCCTGCACCACCTACGCGATCAACGAGCCGATCTATATCGGCCAGACCTTCCGCCCCCGGACGATCGGCCTGCAGGCCGCCTATCGATACTGAGTGGTGGGGCGGATGCTCGTGCAGAATGCGCATCCGCCCGTCCCTTCTGATCGATCGCAACACCCCTCAATTCAGCCGAAAACGGAAATCGCCCCTTGTCCGCCACCCCCACCAGAGACGGTGAAATTCCGCTGGCGCATCTGCGCGCCGCCGATGGCGGGTGGCCCTGGCCTACGGAGGTGCGCACGGTGATCGAACGCCCCGGCTTCAGCGCGGCTCTGGGCAATGGCGGTGCGGTGCGGGCATTGGCCGAGGGACGCATCGTTCCGTCTGCCTTCCGGATGGAGGTTTCCTCCTTCACCAGCCTGCCCCCCGCCTTCCGGCGCATGGTGCGCGGCCTCGAGTTCGACATGTGCGAAATGGCGATTTCCACCTATGTGTGCGCCCGCGCGCGGGGCGTTCCCATCACGGCGCTGCCGGTTTTCCCGATGCGGGGCTTTCATCACGGCGCCATCTTCGTGCGCCGTGATGCCGGCATCGCGGCGCCAAAGGATCTCGAGGGGCGGAGCGTCGGGCTGGATCGGGGCTATACCGTCACGACCGGAGTCTGGGCACGCGGCATATTGAGCGCGCATTATGGCGTGGATCTGGCCCGGATCGATTGGGTGATGGCGGGCGATGAGCATGTCGCCGATTATCGGCCACCCGCTTGTGTGAGGCGCATCGCGGACGGCGCCACGATCCGGGAGCTTCTTCTGCGTGGCGATGTGGCGGCCGCGATCGGCATCGATCCCGCCCATCCGGATATCGTGCCCCTGATCCCGAACCACCAGGAGATCGCGCTCGGCCGGTTTTGCACTCACGATCATTATCCGATCAATCATCTGATCGTGGTGCGCGATACGCTGCTGGCCGAGCGCCCCGAAATGGCGCTCGATCTCGTCAACGCCTTTCACGAGGCGAAGCTTCTCTATCTCGCCGATCTCCGGGCGGGTGCGATCCGGGAGCCGGACGCGGCGGATCGGCGCAACGAGACGCTGCTTCAGATCGTCACCGATCCTCTCCCCTACGGCGTCCCCCAAAATCATGCGATGCTGAAGGAATTGATCCGTCACGCAGCGGATCAAAGGATCATCGACCGGATCGTGCCGGTCGAAAGCCTTTTCGCGCCCACCACGCGCGCATGGGGCAGTTGATGGCGGCGCTTATTCATGCTGCCGCCGGATCGGCACCACATTCCACAGAATTTCGACAGGACTGACATGAACGGCTGGCAATTCTGGATCGATCGGGGCGGCACCTTCACGGATGTCGTCGCGCGTGATCCGGCGGGGCATTTTTCCACGGTGAAGATGCTGAGCGAGAATCCGGAGCGCTATCGCGATGCCGCGGTGGCGGGGATCCGCACCGCGCTGGGGCTTGCGCTCGACGCGCCGCTGCCCGGCGACACGATCGACCATATCAAGATGGGTACGACCGTCGCCACCAATGCGCTGCTGGAGCGCAAGGGCGCGCGAACGCTGCTGCTGGTGGACGAAGGCTTCGCCGATCTGCTGGAGATCGGCCATCAGGCCCGCCCACGGCTGTTCGATCTCGCCATCGCCAAGCAGGCGCCCCTGTATGAAGCCGTCGAGGAAGTCGGCGGTCGCGTCGGCGCGGATGGCTCCGGCCTGCGCCCGCTGGACGAGGCGGCGCTGGCCGAAACCCTCGCCAGGCGCCGCGCCGAAGGCTTCACGTCCTGCGCGATCGCCCTGGTCCACGCCTGGAAATATCCGGAGACGGAACGGCGCATCGCCGCCCTCGCCCGCGCGGCCGGCTTCGAGCAGGTTTCCGCCAGCCACGAAATCAGCGCGCTGATGGGCCTCGTCGCGCGCGGCGGAACGACCGTGCTGGACGCCTATCTGTCGCCCGTCCTGCGGCGCTATGTCGATCAGGTGACGGGCGAGCTGCAAGACAGCCGCGTCTATTTCATGCAGTCGAACGGCGGCCTCACCGCGGCCGATCTGTTCCAGGGCAAGGATGCGATCCTGTCCGGGCCGGCTGGCGGCATCGTCGGCGCGGCGCGCACGGCGCAGGCGGCCGGCTTCGCCAATGTCATCGGCTTCGACATGGGCGGCACCTCGACCGACGTGGCGCTCTATGCCGGCGCCTTCGAGCGGACCGTGGACGCGGAAGTGGCAGGCATCGAGGTGCGCGTGCCGATGATGGCGATCAACACCGTCGCGGCGGGCGGCGGATCGATCCTTCAATTCGATGGCGCGCGCTTCCGCGTAGGCCCCGAGAGCGCGGGAGCCAATCCTGGCCCCGCCTGCTATCGCCGCGGTGGACCGCTGACCGTGACCGACGCCAATGTGCTGCTCGGCAAGCTCAACCCCCGGCATTTCCCGGCCATCTTCGGCCCGGAGGGCAATCTTCCGCTCGATCGGAATGCGGTGCAGGCCCGGTTTGCGGCGCTCGCGGAAACGGTGACGAACGCCACGGGCCAGCCCCATTCCGCCGAAGATGTCGCGGAAGGCTTCCTGCGGATCGCCGTCGCCAACATGGCCGCCGCGATCAAGCAGGTGACGCTGGAAAAGGGGCAGGACCCCACCGCCTTCGCGTTGGTCTGCTTCGGCGGCGCCGGCGGCCAGCATGCCTGCCTCGTTGCTGACGAACTGGGCATGGGCTCGGTTCTCGTCCACCCCTTCGCGGGCGTGCTTTCGGCATATGGGATGGGCCTTGCCGACCAGAGCGCCGTCCGCCAGCAGGCGATCGAACGACCGTTCGACGAGGAGGCGCTGCGCGCGGCGCGGGAGACGGCCGCGGCGCTCTCCACGACCGCTGCGGAAACGGTACGGGATGACAAGGGCGGCGCGATCGACACGATCGTCTCGGCCGACCTTCGTTACGCCGGCACCGACACCGCGCTCACCGTCGCGCTGGCGGAGCGCGGCGCCATGGAGGAGGCCTTCCACGCCGCGCATCGCACGCGCTTCGGCTTCGCCACGCCGGAACGGGCACTGATCCTGGAAAGCGTGACCGCCGAGGCGATACGGCGCGGCGAACCCGTCTCCGCCAGCCCCCTCGCCCCGCGCGAAGGCGCTCCCCTGCTGCCGATCGAGCAGGTGTCGATGCATGTCGACGGCGGCTTCCGCGACGTGCCGGTGTTCGATCGCGACACGCTGGCGCCCGGCGATCACATTGTCGGCCCGGCCATCATCCGCGAGACGACCGGTACGACGGTGGTCGAACAGGGATGGACGGCGCTTGTCGAACCGGGCGCCCAGCTGCTGCTGACCCGGGCGACTCCACGGGCGGAACAGCGGGACGCGGATGGCGAGCGTGCGGATCCCGTGCTGCTCGAACTGTTCAACAGCATGTTCATGGCCGTCGCCGAACAGATGGGCGCGGTGCTACGCAACACCTCAACCAGCGTCAATATCAAGGAAAGGCTCGATTTTTCGTGCGCGCTGTTTGATGCCGAGGGCAGGCTGATCGCCAATGCGCCGCACGTGCCGGTTCATCTGGGCGCGATGGGCGAGTGCGTCCGCACCGTGCTGGCCAACCGGCGCGACGCGCTCAAACCCGGCGACATGATCGCGATCAACGATCCGTTCAACGGCGGCACCCACCTGCCGGACGTCACCGTCGTCGCCCCGGTCTTCGATGCCGATGGCAAGACCCTGCTCTTCTTCGTCGGCAATCGCGGCCACCACGCCGATATCGGCGGCACGACGCCGGGATCCACTCCATCGCGCTCGCGGACGCTGGAGGAGGAGGGCGTCGTCATCGACAATTTCCTGCTGCTGGACGGCGGCGAGTTTCGCGAGGAGGCGTTCCGCGCTCTGCTTACCGGCGCCCCCTATCCGGCGCGCAATCCCGATACGAACGTGGCCGACATCAAGGCGCAGATCGCCGCCAACGAAGCCGGCATCGCCGAGCTTCGCCATGTGATCGCCCGCCACGGCTGGCCCCTGGTTTCCCGCTACATGGGCTTCGTCCTCGCCAACGCGGAGGAAAGCATCCGCCGCGTGATCGACCGGATCGGCGACGGCCGGTTCGATTATGAGATGGACGATGGATCGCTGCTCCGCGTGACGGTCTCGGTGGATCGCGCCAATCGCTCCGCCACGATCGATTTCGCGGGGACGGCGGAACAGCGGCCCGGCAATTTCAATGCTCCGCCGGCCGTGACCACCTCAGTGATCCTCTATGTCTTCCGCTGCCTCGTCGACAGCGATCTGCCGCTCAACGAGGGCTGCCTCGCCCCGCTCGACATCCGCATTCCCGCCGGCAGCTTCCTTTCGCCCGCGCCGGGCAGCGCCGTCGTGGCGGGCAATACGGAGGTGAGCCAGGCTGTTGCGAATGCGCTTCTCGGCGCGCTCGGCGCCTCCGCCGCCAGCCAGGGCACGATGAACAACTTCCTGTTCGGAAACGAAAGATATCAATATTATGAAACGATCTGCGGCGGCACCGGCGCCGGCCCCGACTTTGATGGCGCGTCGGCGGTGCACAGCCATATGACCAATACCCGCATCACCGATCCGGAAATCCTCGAGCTGCGTTATCCCGTGCGGCTGGAACGCTTCGCCGTCCGTCGCGGATCAGGCGGCGCGGGCGCCCATCGCGGCGGTGACGGCGTGATGCGCGCGGTTCGCATGCTGGAACCGATGACGGCGACGATCGTCGCATCGCGGCGCACGCGCGCGCCGTTCGGCCTGTCCCAGGGCGGCCCGGGAGCCTCCGGGCGCCAGTGGATCGAGCGCGCGGACGGGCTTGTCGAACATATCAGCGGCACGGCGGACGTGGAGCTTGCCGCAGGCGATCTGATCGCGATCGAGACGCCGGGCGGTGGCGGCTATGGCGCGCCGGCAGACGGCGGAGCCCGCTGACATGGCCAGACTCGTCCTTGGGGCCGCCACGTCGCACACGTCGATGCTGCTCGTCGATCCGCGTGATCTGCCCCGCTATCGTGAATGGGATCCCGGTATCCCGCTGCTCGACACGAACGGGGCTCCCACCACCTTCGCGCGCGAGGCGGAACGGCGGGGTAACAGCCTCGCGCCCCTCCTGACGCCGGAACGGCTGGCGGAAAGGCTGGCGGAAGCGCGCGCCCATATCGAACATATGGCCGATGAAATCCTGGGTGCCGATCTGGATGCCCTCATCATCGTGGGTGACGATCAGAACGAACTGTATCTGCCCGACAATCACCCCGCGTTGCTCGTCTATCATGGCGAGACGATCGCGGCCCTTCCCTACACGGCCACACCGGGCCGGGCCGACTGGCTCGTGGAGGCATCGAAGCGGCAATATTCGGCGGTCGCCCGCGATTATCCCGTGGCGCACGAATTGGCCCGCCATCTGATCGGGTGCCTGATCGACAGCGATTTCGACGTATCGGCCGCCCGCCACCTTCCCCAGGGCAAGGGCGAGAGCCATTCGATCGCCTTCATCCACACGCAATTGCTGCGCAACCGGCCGGTGCCGATCGTGCCCGTATTCCTCAACGCCTATTTCCCGCCGAACCAGCCGACCCCGTCGCGCTGCTACGCGATCGGCCAGGCGATCGGGCGCGCCGTCGCCTCGCTTCCCGGGGAGGCCAGGATCGGCATCGTCGCCTCGGGCGGGCTCAGCCACTTTCTGGTCGATGAGGAACTGGACGGCGAGGTGTTCCGCGCGATCCGGGCCAGGGATGCCGATGCGCTGCGCGCCCTGCCCCGCGAGAAGCTGAATTCGGGAAGCTCCGAGATCCGCAACTGGATCTGCGTCGCCGGCGCGCTGGAGGCGCTGGACGTCAGCTGGACGGGCTATGTGCCCGGCATCCGCACCGAAGCGGGCACGGGCACCGGCCTTGGCTTCGCGTTGTGGCGTTGATGGCAACGGGCATTCTGGCACGAGGATAATCGAATGAGCCGCTGGACCATTCTCGCCATCGCCTGGCTGGCTTTGCTGCTTTCGTTCGTCGATCGCCTCGCCTGGTCCAGCGTCGCTTCCAGCGTGAGCGCGGCCAGCGGCCTGCCGCTGACCGCGCTCGGCAGCTTCGCCAGCGCCTTCTTCAGCGGCTATGTCATTTCCAATCTCGTGGGCGGCGTGGTCGTCGACCGCCTCGGCTCGCGCATCGGCATGGGATCCACCCTGATCCTGCTGGGGCTGTTCACCTTCGGCTTCAGCTTCATCGGATCGGTACCATCCGGCATCGCGATGCAGTTTCTGATGGGGCTGGCGGCGGGCGCCGATTATGCGGCCTGCATCAAGGTGCTCGCCGCCTGGTTCCCCCCGCTTGGCCGCGCCAGGGCGATCGGCATCCTGATGACCTCGCTGCCCGTCGCGGTGATGATTACGGGGAGCGGCATTCCCCTGATGCTCGCTCATGTCGAATGGCCCTATGTCTATCGCGCCATGGGCGTCGTCACGCTCCTCTTCGGCGGCATGATCATGCTGCTGTTGCAGGATACGCCCGGCACGGTGGCCGCAGCCGGACGCATTTCCTGGCGCGAGATCGCGGCCGTGCTGCGCAATCCGGAGCTTGCCCGCCTGGCCCTTGTCGGCTTCGGCGCGGCGTGGGGCACTTGGGGCTTCGCTTTCTGGGCCACGGCCCTGATGTCGAAGGGCCATGGCCTGTCACCCGCGCAGGCCGGCCTCGCCACCACCCTTTTCGGCGCCGCCGCCGTGATCGCCAAGCCGGTGACGGGTGCGATCTCCGATTATCTCGGTGGCCGGCGCAAGATGCCGATCCTGGTGGTGCTGCTGCTTTTCTCGATCGGGCTGCTCGCATTCGGTCAGCTTTCGAGCCCGCTCCAGTTCCAGATCGTGGCGACCCTGCTTGGCTTCTTCGGCTTCAGCTGGGGGCCGATCCTCTCCACCCTCATCGCTGAGGTCGGCGGCCATCGCACGGCCGGCACCGCCACCGGCGCCACGAATGCGTTGCAGCAGATGGGAGGCGTCGTGGTTCCGCTGGCGATCGGCGCCGTCTTCGCGCGCACCCACTCCTTCGCCAGCGCCTTTGCCACGATGGCGGCGGGGCCGATCCTCGCCTTCCTCGTCATGGCGCTGTTCTGCAGCGATGCCGCCTATGTCCGTACCGCGAAGGACAAGAGCCATGGTTGAGATCGACACCTGCAACGGCCCGATCAGGGGCGAGCGGATCGGCGATGTCAGCGTGTTTCGCGGCATACCGTTCGCGGCACCGCCCACCGGGCCGCGCCGCTGGCAGCCCCCGGCCCCGCCCGAGCCCTGGACCGAGACACGCGCCGCCACACGCTTCGGCGCGGATTGCCCGCAGCGGACCGCGCTTCCCATCGGATCACGCGCCACCGCGCAGGGCGAGGACTGCCTGACGCTCAACGTCTGGACACCCGCCGAAAGCCCCGATGCGGGCTTGCCGGTGATGGTCTGGATCTTCGGCGGCAGCTTCGTCTTCGGCAGCGGCGCGGAGGAGCGGGCGGACGGCATGACCTTCGCGCGCGACGGCGTGGTCTATGTTTCGATCAACTATCGCGTGGGCATGTTCGGCTTCCTCGCCCATCCGGGGCTGACGGCGGAATCCGCGGACGGCACTTCCGGCAATTATGGGCTGCTGGATCAGATTGCCGGCCTCGCCTGGGTGCGCGACAATATCGCGCGCTTCGGCGGCGATCCGGGCCGGGTCACGCTGTTCGGCGTGTCGGCCGGTGCCGCCTCCATCAGCCTGCTGATGACTTCGCCGCTGGCGCAGGGCCTGTTCCGGCAGGTCATCCTCCAGAGCCCTGGAGCCTTTCGGCCGCTCGCCTCGCTGGTCGACGCCGAAGCGGCCGGCGCGGCGCTGGACGGCGATATCGCCGCCTTGCGCGCCTTGTCCCCCGCCGAACTGCTGGATCGCCAGAAGCTGATCGAGCCCGGCGTGCGCAATCTCACCGCGCCCCGCATCCTGCGCCCGATCCGCGATGGCCATGTCGTTCCCGCCGACGATCGCGACAGCTATCTCGCCGGCCGCTTCGCCCATGTGCCCGCCATCATCGGCAGCATGGAGGATGAGGGTTCGAACGCGGTGGCGGCGTGGCCCGTGAAGACGCGCGCGGATTTCCTCGCTTTGCTCGACCGGACTTTCGGCAAGGACGCGATCGAGGCGCAGACCCTCTATCCCACGGGCAGCGACGATGACGTCGCCGCCGCGCTCGCCAATCTCTTCGGCGATACCCAGTTCACCTATGGCGTGGCCGCACTGAGCCGCACGATCGCCGCAGCCGGCATTCCCGTCTGGCGTTATCTCTTCACCCGCCGGCGCCCCGGCAAAGGCGCACCGAAGCATAGCGAAGAGGTGAGCTACGTGTTCGACCGGCCCGACCTGCCGCCGCGCGGCGAGGCCGATCATCGTCATGATGCGGCCGATGCGCGGATCGCGAGCGTCATGCACCGCGCATGGGTCTCTTTCGCCAAGGCCGGTACGCCGGATGGTGTGGATTGGCCGGCCTATGCGCCCGACAGCGCGGCCCTGCTCGAATTCGGCGACACGCCTTCGTTGCGGAAAGGCTGGCGGGAGCCGCAGGTCGCCTTCCTCGACCGGTTCTTCGAAACCGCGCCGGCCACGGCCTGATCCTCGCCGGCCGACATCATCCCAAGGACATCCGGATGCTCACCCAGGAACAGAACCACCTCCTCACCTCGATCGAGCCGGGCTCGGCGATGGGCGACTATCTCCGGCGCTACTGGCATCCCATCGCCGGCGCCGCCGATCTCGACGATCAGCCGATCAAGCCGATCCGGCTGTTTGGCGAGGATCTGGTTCTCTATCGCGATCTCGGCGGGCATTATGGCCTTGTCCAGCGCCAGTGCGCGCACCGCAGCGCGGATCTCGCCTACGGCTTCGTCGAGCAATGCGGGATACGTTGCAGCTATCACGGCTGGCTGTTCGGTCAGGACGGGCGCTGCCTGCAGCAGCCGTTCGAGGAAACCGCCCTCCCCACCAGTCGCTACAAGGACAAGGTTCGGCTGCAATCCTATCCGGTGCAGGAAAAGGCGGGGCTGCTCTTCGCCTATATGGGCAGCGGAGAACCGCCGCTCCTGCCGGACTGGGAGCCTTTTTCGCGCACCGATGGCTTCGTGCAGGTCGTGAAGGCGGATGTTCCGTGCAACTGGCTTCAGTGCCAGGAAAATTCGATCGATCCCGTCCATTTCGAATGGATGCATTCGAACTGGACGGCCCGGATGCGCAGCCCGGAAAGCGATTTCGGCCCGGCCCATGTGAAACTGGGCTTCGAGGAATTCGAATATGGCTTCCTCTACAAACGGATCCGCAGCGATACGGACGAGACGGATCCGCTCTGGACGGTCGGCCGGGTGCTGCTGTGGCCCAACGGCTTCTTCCTCGGCAATCATTTCGAATGGCGTGTTCCCGTGGATGACGAGAATACGCTGAGCATCAGCTGGATCTACGCCGCCGTGCCGGAAGAACGCCGCCCCTACCGGCAGGAGAAGATCCCGAGCTGGCAGAGCCCGATCCGCGACAGCGAGACGGGGCGCTGGATCACCACCCACGTCATCAACCAGGATATTATCGGCTGGGTTGGCCAGGGCCGCATCACCGATCGCCGGAAGGAAAATCTCGGCCAGAGCGACAAGGGCATCGTGATGATGCGCAATCGCTTCTTCCGCGAGCTGGATGCGGTTGCGAACGGAAAGGAACCAAAAGGGATTATCAGAGAGGAGGGCGTGAACCACAAGGTCGCCTTGGCGGTGGCCAACCGCGTCTCCCTGGGCGCCGACGCCATATCCCGAAAGTTCATCCTCCACGCCGGCCAGCCCGAAGAGGTTCGGCATATGTGCGAGGAGGCGATGGGCCATGAAATAGACGCCAGCGGGCTCTGATCCCTCGCCACGACGAAACGTTCGGGCTTTCCCTGGCGCCACGCCCTGGCCCCTCGCGTCCAGTAACATGACCTTATCCGGGCGGTGCACCGGAGTGGACACAGAGATGAGCAGAGAGGCTCGCAGGTGCCACCATCATCGTCCGGCTCGGATCAAGCGGTCCCGAGCCTATGATCGTGCGCGAAACTGGCCGGGCGTCACGCCCAGCTTGGCGGTGAACATGCGTGTCATGTGGGCCTGATCGGAAAACCCGCACGCGGCCGCAATTTCCTTCAGGGCCAGATCGCCGCGACTGAGCAATGACTGCGCGCGCTCTATCCTCTTTTCCACCACAAACGCATAAGCCGATTTCCCTACGCTTTGTCGCAGATACCGGTTGAACGTCCACACCCCCATCCCCGCGACACCAGCCATATCTTCTATCGATATGTTTTCACAAAGATGAGAATCCACGAATTCCTCGATTTCAACGATCACTCTTCGTGAAAAAGCTTTCGCCTGATGCGGGTTTCCCTTGTACACACACGAGGAGAATTTTCTTAGAAGCTGCACCGCCAACTGCATGGACAGCGTTTCGGCGTAAAGATTGCCACCCAATCGAGGGTCCATCGCCTCCCTAGCGATCTCACTGGTGATTCGGGTTATTTCCGGATCGTACCCCTCCACGATATCGTGAAGATTTACGTCGACCACTTCCTCTCCGCAGATATCACTTGCGATGCGATTCATAACTTTTCTGGTGAGATAGATGTGATTTACCTCAATGGGGGTCGTCCAGTGCCAATGGGATCCGGCCGTTCTGGACAGCAGTGAGAAATTGTCGGGACGACAGCGGCATCGTGTCCAGCGGCCATCCTCCACCTGTCTGTCCATAGGCGTTTCACCGCGCACATATTGCACGATCATGAAGCTATCGATCGGAGGGATCTCAACGTCCTGGGCTTTATAGTCGTACCGGCGGAATGCCGCATCGCGCCAGCCCAGACCGTCGCTCATGCCGAGTATGCCGCCCGGAACCCATGTTGTGAGTTCGCTGGGCAGAATCGGCCTGGTGACCAGAGGCTTCTCTCCCGACATCTGCGTGTCCTTTTATTCAACCGCAAAAGATAGCCGCGTGAAAGCTCAGTACATATTGGGCCTTGGTAGGATCGCCGCCCTTCTCGCCAGGACGCACGCACGAGGCGCAATCCGAAAGGCGAGCACCCATTTCATCGCGAAATCCGCCGAGATTAAAACAACTTGAGCAAGCGGATCTGGCTGTTGATTCCCTGTCGAAACCCCGATCGGCTCGCGATATCACCCCCCACCACCGCCTGAACCTGAAATGTCTTGGTGAAGAAGTTGCCAAGAAACAGGCGCAGCTGATGATTGCTCGTCTCGAGCCCGGTGCGAAGCCCGTCGATTTTCTGCGCTCCGCCGAAACGTCCCGAATATCCGAATGACAGAGTGGCGGTCGCACTGATGCTTTGACGCAGATAGGCCTGCAACTGATAGGACGGCTTTACGCCGTATCTCACCCCCTTCTCCATATGATTGACGGTGAACGCGGCATCTGCCGCGGCATCGAGCACCAGCCCCTTTCCCAGCCCCTGAATCAGGCCAATCTGCGGCGTGAACGTGTAGGCTCCCGTACCGAAGCTCACTTTCGCAGGATCATAAGCGCCCGTGGGCAGCGCGAGATAGGCCGTGAATCCCAGCGTTGTGCCGAACCTCGGATCTTCCTTGTGAACGGGGAAAGCCGCGAAACCCAGCAGGAGATCGCCAAGGCCGTTTCGGGTCGACTGGGACACGCCTCCAATGCGCACATCGTGATACCCTCCGAAGGGGAGGATCGCCTCGGCTACGACAGGAATGCCGCCGATGTCCTCGTATCGCACATAACGTGCAATACCGAGCGTCGCCTGCAACCTCGAGTCCGGTACGTCGCCGGCGTTCTTGACGTTGAGCCGCCTGGATCGAACATGTCCGCCATACATTAGTGCAAGATTGGAGCCCGCCGGCAAAACCGTGTAGTCACCCGGATAGATATCGATGGCATAGGCTGTACCTGATGACAGATATGCAGCGCCAAAACATAGCGCGGCCGAACGACGCGTTTCCCACATTTCTTTCCTCCCCGCAAAACTGACGGACTGAAGAAGGGCAATGCATCGCCCTGCCCGCGCCGCATTATTTTTGCCCGGAAGAGGAAAGACGCTCCGTTGGCGCGGCACCTCGATTTTGTAATTCGAGCCAATTCGTCCGCGACAGATCGTCTTCGATCTTTCCTCTCCCGCTGCGCCAATCGCTTGCTCAAGCCTCCAGGAGGCCCGGCAAATCTGAATGAGCTGCACGCAGCAGATGGTCATTAGCCCGCAGGGAAAGTGGCGATCTTGAACATCGCGACCAATTGTTTGAACGAAACGGGCGATAGAGGGAGGGGTTCGGCAAACAGGGACCGAGCGGCGCGCCCGCCAGCTCCTGCCCCTCCTTTGTCGAGGTTCATCGCGCGCAGGGCCGCACAAACTCGCGTTCGTTCAAACGAATTGCGGGAACGTTCAAGACCCGGATGCGCCGGGCATCATAGCCTCAATCCGTCGGAGCATGCGCTCCGGAGAGCTGAAGTCGGCCATCTACGAGCGGACGCGGCGAGCAATCTTGATTGGATGGAGCGGGTGCATGAATTATGTAACAAAAGATGCCGTGGCGGCTGCATTGCCTGCGGAGCCGACTGTCCTCGATGCGGTCATCATCGGCGCCGGAGTCGCCGGCCTCTATCAATTACACCAGCTAAGAGAGCGGGGACTCAATGTAAGAGTCTATGAACGTGCATCCGATGTCGGCGGAACATGGTATTGGAACCGCTATCCCGGTGCACGTTTCGATTCCGAAGCCTACATCTACCAGTATCTGTTTTCCGAAGAGCTGTACAAGGGATGGAGCTGGAGCGAGCGATTTCCCGCCCAACCGGAAATCGAACAGTGGATGCATTATATCGCAAGCGAACTGGATCTTCGAAGAGATATCCGATTCGATACGGGCATCGCGAGCGCCCACTATCGGGAGGATGCCGGGCGATGGACGGTGACGACCGACAGCGGCGAGACGATCGATGCGCAATTCCTCATTACATGCTGTGGCATGCTGTCTGCCCCGATGGCCGACATGTTCCCGGGCCAGGACAGCTTCACGGGCAGGATCTTCCACACCGCGCGCTGGCCGCGGGAGGAGATTGACTTCGAAGGCAAGCGGGTCGGCGTCGTCGGCATCGGCGCAACCGGGATTCAGGTGATCCAGACCATCGCGGACAAGGTCGGCGAACTCAAGGTGTTCATCCGCACGCCGCAATATGCCCTCCCGATGCGCAACCCCAAATTCGGGGCCGACGATGTGGATGCTTATAAAGCGCGCTTCCAGGAACTCAGGAAGACGCTGCCACACACATTCACGGGCTTCGAATATGATTTCAAGTATCAGTGGGCAGATCTGACGCCGCAACAGCGCCTGAATGTGCTCGAAGAGATATACGAAAGCGGCTCTCTCCAGCTCTGGCTCGCCTCCTTCGCCGAGATGTTCTTCGATGCGGAGGTCAGCGAGGAGATTTCCGAATTCGTCCGCAACAAGATGCGCGGACGGCTCAAGGACAAAAAGCTGTGGGATCTGCTTATCCCGACCGACTATGGCTTCGGTACGCACCGGGTCCCTCTCGAGACCAACTATCTGGAAGTCTATCACCGTCCCAATGTCGAGGCAGTGAGCGTGCGCGACAATCCGATCGTGGCTGTCACGGCGGACGGCATCCGAACGGCAGATGGCACGCTTCACGAACTGGACGTCATCATTCTGGCAACAGGCTTTGATGCCGGCACCGGAGCGCTCACCCGCATCGACATACGGGGTCGGGACGGTCGTTCGCTCAAGGAGGATTGGAGCAAGGATATCCGCACCACCATGGGGCTCCAGGTGCATGGTTATCCGAACATGTTCACGACCGGCGCTCCGCTCGCGCCGTCTGCAGCATTGTGCAACATGACGACCTGCCTGCAACAGCAGACAGAATGGATCAGCGGTTGCATCGATCATGTTCGAGGCAAGGGGCTTTCCGTCATCGAGCCGACCGCCGAGACCGAAGCGCAATGGATCGCCCATCACGACGAGACGGCCGGCGCAAACCTCATTTCGAAGACGAATTCCTGGTATCTCGGCTCGAACGTGCCTGGAAAACCCCGACGGGTGCTATCCTATACCGGTGGCGTAGGCGCCTACCGCCAGAAATGCGACGCCGCCGCCCTTGGCGGGTATGAAGGCTTTGCCAAACGATAAGCGACAATGCCCGGGCCCCCAAGGCCCGGGCATAGCAGCGACAGCAAAAGAACAGGATCTGACCACCGCGCAGACGTTCGGCAGCAACGCGAGAGGATATCACGGATGAGGAGCGGATTTCAGGCAACAGCCGACGCCATCACACAAAGTGCGGCGAATGCGGATGAGCGTGTTCCGGGCGTGGTTGCGATGGTCACAAATCGCGACAGGAACATCTATGAGGGCGCCGCCGGCAAACTGCGCATCGATCTCGACCGCGCAATCGATGCCGACACCCATTTCGCGCTCTTTTCCACAACGAAGGCCATCACCGGAACGGCGGTTCTGCAACTCGTTGAACAGGGCAAGCTCGATCTGGATGCACCGGCCAGAAGCTATGTCCCGGAAATCGCCACGCTCAAGGTGATCGAAGGTTTCGGAAAGGATGGAGAAGCCCTGCTTCGCGAGCCTCGCCGGGACATCACCGTGCGGATGCTGATGACCCATCAAGCAGGTCTCGGCTATCATTTCTTCAATGACCTCTACGACCGGCTCGTCCGCTCAGGTCATCCCGGCATCATAACCGCCACCAAGACCAGCCTGATGACCCCGCTGCTCTTCGATCCGGGCGAGCGTTGGGAATATGGCTCGAACATCGACTGGTGCGGCCAGGTGGTCGAAAGGATCAGCGATACCCGGCTGGGCGACTTCTTCCAGGCACGGATATTCGATCCGCTCGGGATCGAAAGCATGACCTTCGAGATAAACGACCAGGTGCGCGCCAATCTCGCCACGATGCACATCCGGGAGCACGGCGGATCCCTGAAGCCGATCGATTTCGAACTTCCCGCCAAACCGGAAATCCATATGGGCGGCCACGGCCTCTATGGCAAAGTGTCCGATTATATGCGGTTCATCCGGATGTGGCTGAACGACGGGATGGGCAATCACGGGCGCGTGCTCAAGCCAGAGACCGTGCGGATGGCGGAGCAGAATCATCTCGGCCATCTGAAGGTCACCATGCTGACCGGCGTGGACCCCACGCTTTCCAATGATGCCGAATTCTTTCCCGGGGTTCCAAAATCCTGGGCTCTCAGCTTCATGGTGAATGACGAGAAAGCCCCCACGGGGCGGCCTGCGGGATCGCTTGGCTGGGCGGGGCTCGCCAACCTGTTTTACTGGATAGACCGGAAGAACGGTTATGGCGGCTTCTGGGCGACGCAGATCCTCCCGTTCGGGGATCCCACATCCTTCGCCCGCTATCTCGAATTCGAAACCGCATTCTACGATCATTTGTAGATGATCTCACCATCATCGTCCCGATACATTCCCACAATAACGAACAGAAGAGGACGCGCCACCATGAAAGCTCTTGTTTATTTTGGACCCGGCAAGAAGGACTGGGTAGAAAAGCCGATTCCGACCATTCAGAATTCAACGGACGTGATCGTACGCATTACGAAAACTACAATCTGCGGCAGCGATCTGCACATCCTCAAGGGCGACGTGCCCAGCGTCTCGGAAGGCACAACGCTGGGCCACGAAGGCGTCGGCATCGTCGAGGAGGTTGGCAGCGCCGTACGCAACTTCTCGAACGGTGATGCCGTGTTGATTTCCTGCATCACGAAATGCGGGGCCTGCGAGAATTGCAAGCGACAGCTATATTCGCACTGCTCGGACGGAGGCTGGCAACTGGGAGGAGCCATCGACGGCACCCAGGCGGAATATGTCCGCATTCCCCATGGCGACAACTCGCTCTACCCGATCCCGGCAGGCGCGAACGAGGAAGCCCTGGTCATGCTGTCGGATATCATGCCCACGGGGCTGGAGATCGGCGTGCAGGCGGGCGGCGTGAAGCCGGGTGACAGCATCGCCATCGTCGGTGCCGGTCCGGTAGGCATGTCGGCGCTCCTGACGGCGCAATTCTATGCGCCGGGCCAGATCGTGATGATCGATATGGATCCCGCCCGCCTGGGCCTGGCACGCCAGTTTGGCGCGACGGACACGATACAGGTCGGGCTCGAGGATCCGGTCGTGCGGGCGATGGATATGACCGGGGGCAAAGGCGTCGACGTGGCCATCGAGGCGGTCGGCGTTCCGGCGACGTTCGATATCTGCCAAAAGATCGTGTCAGCAGGAGGGAACATCGCGAATGTCGGCGTGCATGGATCTCCGGTGACGCTCCATATCGAAGAACTGTGGATAAAGAATATCAATATTTCAATGGGCCTGGTAAACACGAATACCACACCCATGCTGATGAAAGCCGTGCAGGCGGGCAAGGCCGATCCATTGAAGCTGATCACCCACCGCTTCAATTTGGACGACATTTTGACGGCCTATGAGGTGTTTGGCAACGCGGCGAACGAAAAAGCGATGAAGGTCATTCTTTCGGCCTGAGGCCACCGCCGCGAGCCGCCAGAAGGATTTGGACAGAGGGGACGCGGAGCCGGCCGGGTGGACATCGTTAAGCTTGCGGGCGGTCCGTGCCCGGAAGACGACGGGCGTGATCGGGGCGGGTTTGCGGCCCGGGTTGTGGAGCGGCTCGAAACCAGGACAGCTCGGATGAGCCCATCTCGATGTCCACCAGATCGGCCGCCGCTCACCCACCACGCCGGCGGGCGCGTTCAACTCTTGCGCTTGCCGTCCAGCCAGGAACGAATGGCCCAACCTGCCTTCTGGCCCAGCGCGTCACCCATCGGGGGCATATAGACCTTTCCGTCGCGCTTCAGACCGTGGTGATAGCGGGTGATGAACCATTGATCCCCGGCCTCTCCCGCATCGAGATGCCGGAGATCGGGCACGATGCCCTCGCTTACCGCGCCCGATCCGTGGCAGCGCGCGCAATTCTGCTCATACGCCCGTTCGCCGATCCTTTTCGCGGTCGCATAGACGGCGGGATCGTCGCGATAGGGGTTTCTGATGATCCACTTGTCATTGCCCGGCGCAATATCGGGAAGAGCCGCCGTGTCCACGGGCTGCGGCGCCACCTCCGCCTGCGCGGCGAGGCGTGAAGCGGCGACGCCCGCGGCCAACACCAGCGACAGCATCAGGATCGGGCGACTGATCCGATGCGACATGGGCATATTCGCCTCCGGCTTGCGGGCTGACCGGATCATTCCGCCCCGTGCGGCGATTCCTGCCGCTGGTTGCGCAGTCGCTCCTTCTCCTCCGCCTGCCAAACCGTATCGCCCTTCTGCCAATCCTTGGGGCAGCCGGTGCAGGCCTCGACATAGGCATCCTGAAAGATGGTGAAGCGGATATGGGCATCCCGCATCACGGCGCCCGTGAAATCCACCTCATAGAATTTCGTTTCCTGAAGCTCGGTCGAGATCAGCAGCGCGCGCTTGAACCGGGCGCCCTTCAGATCGGCCTTTTCCAGCGAGGCGGCGGTGAGATCCGCATCATCGAACACGGCGTGAGATCCGCGGACGAAGCTCATGTCCGTGCCCTTCAGGCTGGCATGATGCAGGCTCACGGCATTGATGAAGGCGGTCGTCATGCGCGCAGCATCGAGATTGGCGCCCGTCAGATCCGCGCCATTGAGATTGGCGTAGCGCAGATCCGCGCGCACGAGCTTGGCGCCCTCCAGATTGGCGCCGCGCAGATCCGCGCCGCGCAGATCCGCGAAGCTCAGGTCGGCATTGGGGCATTGGGCATTGGGCCCGATCTCGCAGGTGCCCACCACCCACGGCTTCGGCCGTTCCTCGACATTGACGATCACCGACTGCGCCGCAGCAGACGTCGCCGCGATGATCGCAAGAGCGATGACAAGGGAAACGCGCATCGCGATTCCTCCTTATTTTGGGGAGCTCGACAGGAACCGGAATGGGCCACCCGGCAGACGGCGAGGCGATCCCGCCGGGTGGCCCGATCCGATCCGGGGCGCCGACCTCAGCTGTCGGGCAGTTCGAACACCCAGAAGGAGCCGCCCTGGCTGACCGTCTTGGTCAGGTCCGCCATATCACCGCCCCACAGCGGCACGGCGCCACCATAACCCGAGGCGAGGCCGATATATTGCTTGCCCTCATCCTCCCACGTGATCGGCACCGAGACGACGCCGGATCCGGTCTGGAATTTCCACAATTCGGCGCCGGTCTTCGCGTTGAAGATCTTCACATAGCCGTCGCTCGTGCCCTGCACGACGATATTGCCCTTGGTCGTCAGGTTGCCGCCCCAGAGAGGCAGATGCTCCTTGGCTTCCCAGGCGATCTTGCCCGTCACCGGATCCATCGCGCGCAGCACGCCGACATGGTCCGGATATTTGCGTTTGATGCGGAAGCCCTGGCCCAGATAGGCGGCACCCTTCGAATAGGTGACATTCTCGGTCCAGTAATCCTCCTTCCAGTCGTTGGACGGAATGTAGAAGAGATTGGTGTCGGGATTGTACGACATCGGCATCCAGTTCGTGCCGCCGAGGAAGTTGGGCGACACCTCCACCGTCTTGCCGCGTTCCTGGCCCGGTTCCGGGCTCGGAGGGCGCTGGCCGGGCTGCTCGATCGGGCGGCCCTTCTTCACGTCCCATCCAGTCGCCCAGGTGATTTCGGGCACGAACGGATAGATGCCGATCGCGCCGCCCACCTGCTTGGAAATGCGGCCGTCGCGCTTGGTCATGGTATCAAGGTCGGTCAGGAAGAAATATCCGTTGCGATCGGCATGCGCGCCGGCGCGGATGATCTTCCCGTCCTTCTTCAGATCGAACAGCACGATCGGATTGTTGCCCGAAAAATCCCACGCATCGTTGGGCGTGTGCTGGAAGAAGCCCACCGGCTCGCCGGTCGAGGGCTCGATATAGATCTGGCCCGACGTGTAGAGGCTGTCGCCCGGCGAGCGCTTGTTCGTATTCCACGGCGCCGGATTGCCGGTGCCGATCACGATCGTGTTGGTCTTCACGTCATAGGTGGCGGATTGCCAGGGCGCGCCGCCGCCATGGTTCCAGGCCTCCACCTTCTTGCCATCCTTGTCGTTCGGCCAGGAGGGCGCCTTGGGATTTCCGGTGAAGGTGTGGGGCTTGCCGTTGAGGCGCCCCTGGTGGCCTTCCACCATCGGCCGCATCCAGAGCTCGTCGCCCGTATCGGGATCGCGCGCATAAAGCTCGCCCACCGCGCCGAATTCATCGCCCGATGATCCGTGGATCAGCATCACCTTGCCGGTCTTCGCATCCTTCACGATCGTCGGCGCGCCGGTCATGGTGTAGCCGGCGGTGTGGTCCTGGAATTTCTTCCGCCAGATCACCTTGCCCGTCTTGCGATCCAGCGCGACCATCGCGGCATCCAGCGTGCCGAAGAAGATCTTGTCGCCATAGATGGCGGCACCGCGATTGACGACGTCGCAGCAGGGGCGGATGTCATCCGGCAGGCGATAGCTGTAGGACCAGATCTTCTGGCCGGTCTTGGCATCCAGCGCGAAGATGCGGCTGTAGGATGCGGTGATGTAGATCACGCCATCGTAGATCAGCGCCTGCCCTTCCTGACCGCGCTGGCGCTCGTCGCCGAAGGAGAAGGTCCATTTAGGCTTCAGCTTCGCGGCGGTCTGATCGTTGATCTGATCGAGCGTGCTGTAACGCTGCGCGCGCACGCCCGCGCCATACATCAGCACATTATCGTTGCTCGTCTCGTCGCCGAGGATGTCTTCCCAGGTCACACCGGGCTTGGTGAAATCGTGTGACGCAAATTGCTGGGCCGGCGCCGATTGCGCCAGGAGCGCTGCTGTCGCCAGCAGGCCCGCATGAAATGCCTTGTTTCCGATCATGAACTGCCCCTCCTGCCCCGTGTCGACGGGTTGTTTGACGAGAGGAGGCTAGGCGGTCGTCTCTGAGAAAATCTTTGGAGGACGGTGAGACGGCTCTCAGAAAGCCTAGTGCTTTGGGCCGGAAGGCTCGGCCGCCAGCCGATAGCCGACGCCGCGCACCGTGGAGATGCGCGGCGCATCCGGGAAAGGTGCCAGCAACTGGCGCAGATAGCCGATATAGACGTCCACCGTGTTGAGCGTGACGTCACCCTTTTCACCCCAGACGCGATTGAGGATCTGATCGCGGGTCACGACGCCGCCTGCGCCCCGGGCGAGACACAGCAGCAGATCGAATTCGCGCTTCGACGCCTCGATCCGCGCCTCGCCGACGGAGACGATACGCGCGACCGCGTCGATGCGCAGCGCGCCGATGGCGAGCACCTCGCCCCGCTCGCGTCCGCCCCGCCGGGTGACGGCGTTCAGACGGACGAGCAGCTCCTCGAATGCAAAGGGCTTGGTCAGATAATCGTCCGCCCCCGCTCCGAACCCATCGAGCTTGTCCTGCAGCGTGGCGCGCGCCGTGAGCATCAGCAGCGGCGTTTCCACACCCGTGCGTCGCAAATTCTCACACAGGGCGAGCCCGTCCATGTCGGGCAACCCGAGATCGAGGATCGCGGCGCTGAACATGCCGGTGGCGAGCGACTCCCGCGCGCCATGGCCGGATCTGCGCCAGTTGACGCCATAGCCCTCCGCCGCGAGCCCGCGCACCAGCACGCGGCCGATTGCGGGATCGTCCTCCACCAGCAGGATGTTCATGCCCGTTCCTTCATGATGCCAGTGGCAGGGTTATGGAGATCCGCAGCCCCCCGCCGTCCCGATTGGATGCTGCGATACTGCCGCCATGATGATCCACCACCGATCGCGCGACCGAAAGGCCCAGCCCGGAGCCGCCGCGCGCCCTGCCCGCCGGCTCCTGATGAAAGCGTTCGAACAGCCGCTCCAGCGCGCCTTCGGCAACGCCGGGTCCGTTGTCGACGATCGTCAACTCCGCTTTCCCGGCCGCCCTTGCCAGGTCCACCCGGATCGCGGCATCGGCCGAGAATTTGATGGCATTGTCGAGCAGGGCGATCAGCGCCTGCTGCATCCATCCGGCGTCACCGCGCACGATGCACTCGCCATCGTCGATCCGCGCCTCCACCCGCGATCCGCTCGCCCGGGCGAACGGATCTGCAAGCGCCATGCTTTCGCGCAGCGCCTGGCCCAGATCGAACGATGCCTGCGCCATGACGAGCCGCCCGTCTTCGGCCTGAGAAATGGCCAGCAGGTCGGCAAGACGCCGGCGGATGACGCCGCCCTGAGCCATGATCTGCTCCAGCGCCTCGCGGAGCATCGCCGCGTCGCCGGATCGGCCGCGCAGCGCCACCTCCGCTTCGCACTGGAGCGCGGTGATCGGCGTGCGCAGTTCATGGCTGATCTGCGCGAAGAAGGCCCGGCGTGTCGCCTCGATCTCGGCCAGTTGCGCATTGCGGGCTTCCAGCTCGGCCGTCCGTGCCGCGACGTCGTGTTCAAGCCGGGCATTGACGTTTGACAGGGCTGCCCGCTGGGCCGCGATTTCGTCGGCCATCCGATCGAAGCCGACGGCAAGGGCCTGGAATTCCGCGAAGCCCAGATCGCCCACCGGCTCAGCATGCCCCTTGCTCACGGCCGCCATCGCCGATTGCAGTCTCGCGATCGGACGGCGGAGCCGTGCGAGCAGCAGGCCCAGACCGAGCGCACCGACAAAAGCCGTGAAGATTGGCAAGGCGATTGCCATCGCGCGGATCACGCGGCGGGCCTGATCGAACCGCCCGACCGTTTCGGTCACTTCGGCGCGCTCCTGCGCCACCGTCCGGCGGACCAGAGACTGGAAGCGATCCAGATCGGCAGACAGCGAGGCCCGCTCGGTGGCGACGCCTGTATCGGCATCGCGGCGGATCGCCCGGAACAGGCGCCCCAGTTCGGATACGGTCGCAAGTTCCTCGTCCGCGTCGTCCACCGCGTCACCGGTTGTCGTCAGCAAAGCTCGCTCGGCACGGATCGAGGCGTCGTAGCGAAGGAGCAGCGCCTCGATCTTCTCCCGCTCCTCCAGCCGCGCGCGCATCGGAATGCCCATCGCAGCGCGCGCGACATAGGTGTTGACGCCCGCTTCCAATCCCATGGCGAGCGCGAGTTGGTCCTGCGAATAGCCGGATCGGGCGAGTACCTGATTGGCCCGGCGCAGGCCCGTCGACGCCGCCAGCGCCACCGCGAGAAGAACGATCAGGGCGCCCAGCCCGCCAAATATCAGCGTGTTGCGGATCGATCGAACCATTGGCCTCACTGGCAGTGCTGGGTGCGCGTGGCACGCATCCCGCCATCCTCTCACTCCCGATGTTCCGGGCATTGTGCTTTTGTAGCAAGCGACCCTACGGCCAATATTCGGAGTTGTGGAGAATGGCTACGATGCACCGGCTGAGCTGAACCCGATCCGTGTAGTACGCGCCGCCTGCCATCATCATATCAGCGAAACGCGGTTTGAACCGCGTTGCCACCCCCGCATTTACGCCAGCAAATGACAATCCAGAAGCGGGACCCGTCTTCCCGATCGGATCTGCGGCCAGGGGGCACGAACGTCCCAATTCCGCCCGGCCCGCGGGCGCTGGCGTGGGGCGACTACCCTATCGGATGGAGACAGGCCCTTCACTCGTGCGATCGGCCCGATCAGCCATCGCCGCCATCGCCGAAGATCATGCGTTCCAGATCCTCCCTGGTGTTGATATTGGCGATGCCGCTCCCGCCCTCCAGGCCCATGCTCCCGATCCTGCAGGCCCATCCCCTGATCGAACGCTCCGGTCCTTCCAGATGCTGGTCGAGCAGATCCGCCCAGCCCACGTCCCAACGCCCGACGACCGGCAGCGCCGCGAGATGGGCCTGCATCGATGAAGCGCACAGCCGGGCGATGATCCCGTCGGGCAGCGCAGGCGCATCGCACGGCACGGTGATGACAGTGTTCAACCCGATCACCCGCGCATGATGGAGCGCGGCATTGATCCCGCCCAACGGGCCGAGACCCGCGTGCGGACGATCCGGAATGCCATCGGCACGCCCGCAGATCACGATCCTTTCGACATGGCCCTGAAGGCCATCCCGCGCCCAATCGATCAGCCGCCTCCCGTCGAGGAGCGCCTCCGCCTTGTCCGATCCGAACCGCCTGGATTGCCCGCCGGCAAGGATGGCCCCCAGGATCCCCGTCAAGGATCGATCGCCAGCAAGGCATCGCGACGGACAAGCGTCCGAAGGCGCAGGCCGGCGGCCGCGGCACGCTCGATCGCCAGCGCGGTGGGCGCGGAGATGGCCGCCAGCATCGGACAATTCGTCAGCACCGCCTTTTCCACCAGTTCGTAGGAGCATCGCGAGGAGACGAGCGCGAAGCCGCCGTCCCACCCCTGCCCCGCACGGGCCATGGCGCCCACCAGCTTGTCGAAGGCATTGTGGCGGCCGACATCCTCGCGCACCAGCAGGATGCGGCCATCCGGCGCGCACGCGGCTGCCGCATGCACGGCGCCTGTCCGCCGATTGAGATCCTGAAACGCCTCCAGATCGGCCAGCGCCTGGAAACAGGCGACATCGGCGGCGCGCGTCGCGGCGGTGAGCCGGGGAAGTGGCCGCAACGCCTGTTCGAGATTTTCGATGCCGCACATGCCGCACGAGGATTCCGTGGTGCGATGCCGGACCCGATCGACGACACGCTCGGCGACGGCAGCGGCCAGCGTCACGCGGACGATGATCCCATACGCGGTCGGGTGCAGGAGCACTTCCTCGATCTGCCCGCCGTGATCGACGAGTCGCTCCGCCAACGTGAAGCCGAAGGCCAGATCCTCGAGATCCTGCGGCGTCGCCATCAGCACCGCATAGCCGATGCCCTGATATTCGATCGCGATCGGAACTTCGTCCGCGAGATCCCTGACGATTTCCGTGGTCGCTCCATCCGCGCCGACGCGGATGAAACGCGCCGCGCAAATGGCGGAACGCGGCTCGACGAGCGCTTCCGCATCGGCGCCCGCCATCACGCCGCCCGCACGACCTTCACGGGGATCGACTTGTAGGCGGGTGTCCCGCTGGCGGCATCATGATCGCCGAGCGAAACGAGGCAATTCGCCTCGGGATAATAAGCGGCGATCGAGCCGCGCGCGATCGGATGGGCCACCGCGGTCTGATTGCCGAACACGCGGTCTCCCGCGACGATATCCACGCGTTCGCCATGTTCGATGCCGAGATCGCGCAGGTCTTCGGCATTCAGGAAGACGACGTCACGGCGCCCCGTAATGCCCCGATACCGATCGTTCAGGCCATAGATGGTGGTGTTATATTGATCGTGGCTGCGGATCGTCGTCAGCAGATAGGGATGATCCTCGCGCTCGATATTGAGCGGTATGCCCGCCACGAGGAAATGGGCCAGTCCGTCCGGCGTATCCCATTGCCGTTCCGATGCGCCGACACGCAGCCGGAATCCGCCTTTCACGCGGACGCGTTCGTTGAAATCGAAGAAGTCCGGGAACACCTCCTCGATCTTGTACCGGATCCGGTCATAATGGGCGACGAGAGCATCCCAGCCGATCGCCGTTTTCGGAAGTGCGGCCTTGGCGAGCCCCGCGACGATCGCCGGCTCCGAGCGAAGCGCCTCGGAAACAGGCTGTAGCATGCCGCGCGAGGCATGGACGACGGACATCGAATCCTCGACGGTCACGGCCTGAAGGCCGCCCGCCTGAATGTCGATCTCCGTACGGCCCAGGCACGGAAGGATCAGGCTCTCCCTGGCCGTCAGAAGGCAGGTGCGGTTCAGCTTCGTCACGATCTGGACGTTCAGATCGAGCTTGCGGAACGCGGCGAACGTCGTCTGCGGATCGCTGATCGCGACGGCGAGATTGCCGCCCAGCCCGATGAACGCGCGGGCCGTGCCGTCCCGCATCGCGGCGATCGCCTCCACCGCATTATGCCCGTGGGCGCGGGGACTTTCGATGCTGAAGGCACGATCCAGCCGCTGGAGGAATTTCTCGCCGGGTATCTCGGTGATGCCCACCGTCCGGTCGCCCTGCACGTTCGAATGGCCACGTACCGGGCAGATGCCCGCCCCCGCCCGCCCGAAATTGCCGCGCAGAAGCAGCAGGTTCGCGAGTTGCTGGACCGTCTCCGTCCCGTGCCGGTGCTGGGTGATGCCCATCCCGTAGCAGATGATGACGCGCGGCGCCGTCCAATAAACGCGCGCGATGCTTTCGATCGCCTCGCGCGTCAGGCCCGATGCCCGGCAGATCGCGTCCCAGCCGGTGGCGTCGATATCGGCGCGCAGCCCTTCCAGACCGGTGGTGTGGACGCGGATGAACTCCCGATCGAGCAGGCCATCGCCGCCGGCGGCCATGTCCGCGCCGTCCGCCTCCAGCAGTGCCTTTATCAGCCCCTTGATGAGGGCGAGATCACCGCCAACCTTCACGAGATGATAAGCGGACGAAATCGGCGTTGCGCTGAGCGTCGCCATCTCCACCGGGGCCTGCGGATCCTGGAAACGCTCCAGCCCGCGCTCGCGCATCGGATTGATCGCGATGATCGGCTTGCCCCGGCGGGCGACCTCGCGCAGCGTGCCCAACATGCGCGGATGATTGGTTCCCGGATTGTGGCCGAAGCTGAAGACCGCGTCGGTTTCCTCGAAATCCTCGAGCGTCACCGTGCCCTTGCCGACGCCGATCGACTGCGGCAGCCCGACACTGGTGGCCTCGTGGCACATGTTCGAGCAATCGGGGAAATTGTTGGTCCCATATTCGCGCGCAAACAGCTGATAGAGGAAGGCCGCCTCATTGGAGGCCCTTCCCGACGTGTAGAATTCCACCTGATTGGGATCCGCGATGGCGCGCAAAACAGCGCCGGCCCGTTCGAAGCCTTCCTCCCATTCGATCGGGACGAAATGATCGGTTTCGGGATCATAGCGCAGCGGGTGGGTCAGCCGCCCGGCATGTTCCAGCTCATAATCGGACCAGGACCAAAGCTCCGTCGCGCTGTGCCGGGCGAAGAAATCGGGATCGACGCGCTTCTGCGTCGCCTCCCATGTCACAGCCTTGGCGCCGTTCTCGCAAAATTCGAAGGATGATGTGTGCCTGGGATCGGGCCACGCGCAACCTGGGCAATCGAAACCCTCCGGCTGGTTCATGCTGAGCAGCGCGCGCGTATTGGTGCTCGCCCCCATTTCCGACCTGACGGCCTTGGCGACGGCGCGAAGAGCCCCCCAGCCCCCGGCCGGCCCGGGATAGGGCCTCACGCCCCTGGTGTTTTCCTCGCTCATCATAGCATCCCGTGCATCGGTCGACGGGCTTCGCGGCGCGCGCCCACAGGGCTTGGTAGTGAATTGTGCCAGCCCCCGCCATTCCGGATTTTCCCGTCGCGGCCGCGCGCCCGCCGGCTTTCGCGGATCCGCCATCCCGGCATCGCCCGATCACGTACATGGCACCAGCCGGTCCGAAGAACGCAGCCCGGTCAGATCGTCACATATCGCCTTATCAGATCGATCACGGTTTGCCTGCACACCGCGATCGCGGCGGGTAACAAGACAGCCGGCGCAGCGGACACTCGACGTTGGACGAAAAGCAGTGTTGCACCGACACGCCTTGCGGCCGGAAGCGCGGCCTCGGCAGAAACTCAGGCGCCGCCGACCTCTTGATCGACGGCGCCCTCGCGTTCAAAGTCTGGCTTGAGCGATCAGCCGAAAATCACGCCCGACACGCGACGGCGGCGCATCGCGCTGCCGACGAGGCCGAAGCCTCCGATGAACATCGCCCAGGTGGCGGGTTCCGGAACATCCGAAGTCGGCGGGATCACCACCTGATCCGGCTGGCCGGTGCCGAAGATCGTCTGGGTCGTGAAGGTGCCGCTGGCGCCGGCGGCGATCGTGAACGAACGGCCGAGCCCCAGGGTCACGTCATAGCCGTTGCCGGAATCGACGAACTGATCGGCATCCACGCCATCACCTTCCACGAAATTCGCGAGCGCGGAGCCGCCGGCGATACGGCTGCGCAGGCCGCTGTAGCTCGCGATTTCGTAGCCCGTCGAAGTACCACCCTCGTTGGCGATGCCGATGAACGTGTCGGCGTCGGCAGATCCGATCGCGGTATCCGTTTCGAACAGGATCTCCTGGCCGGAGGAGGTAACGAGCCTGCCACCACCATCGTTGAGGTCGGTGTTGTTGAAATAAAGATCACCGTCCAGATAGCGAACCAGATCGAAGGTCAGCGCATTGGCGGAGGTATTCGTGAAGCTGTAGGTCTGCGTCAGCAGCGAACCGGCCTGCATGCCCCCGTTGACGAGATCGCTCAGCGATTGGACGAGCGTGAACGAAAGACCCGAATAATCGAACGCGCTCGATACGGACGTGGCGGACGACGCCGTCACCGTCGCATTGAGAAGGCTGATGTTGGTGCGGGAGCCCCCGAAACCCAGATAGACATAGGATTCGTAGGTCGTCTGGCCGGGAGCGGTCGCACCCACCGGATCATAGATGGCATCGCTCGAACCCGCTCCTGCCGACGAACCGTAGGCACCCGCGTTGGCTACCGTGACGGTCAGCTTTCCGTCCCCTGTTCCATTGGTGAGCGTTGTCGCTGCGAAAGACGGCGCGGCGCACAGCGCGGCGCAAAGTATCGCGTAACCTCTCATAATTTTTCCCCTCAAAACAACTAATCGCACAACACAAAGCGATGCCCGCCAAACCCCGGCGGACGATTCGTTCGATCGCATGAATCGAAAAATTGACAAAGCGTTAATACTCCCGCCGTAACGATCGATGTGTTGTGCGCAGCGACGAGACGCCCCCGGCCGAGGCCCAAATCTCTTGGAAATCTGTGAAAACTCTAGGCCGCTTTAAGGGATGTGCACGCTGGTCCGGCCACCGGTCGATACCCCCCTTCGAACGGCGCCGGCTTGCCGGAACCCCCTCGGCGGGCACGCCCTTCCCTCTGCGCTGGCCATCCCGCGATGCGCCCGGCAGGCCATCTCCCGGCTGAGTCCCGGCGCTGCGGATGAAGATCGCGCCGCTCGGGCTTGCGAAGACCAAGGATATTTCATTCGCTGATGCCACCGGCATACAGGACGGTGTGCGCGGTTTTGCGCCCATCCCCATTTGCCGGACTCTTTGCGCGTCGGCACCGGTCCAACCGATTGCGCAACGGGATCGGGTTGATTAGGCCGGCGATACAAGGCTTCGAAGCTGGAATAACGAGGGGGCGTCTTGATCACGCGGCATGCAGTGCGCGCCCTATGGCCGCTCGTCCTCGGCTTTCTCGCCCTGGTAGCGAGCGCCATTCTGTCCATCTGGCTGTCGGGCCGGCAGGATGTGGCCACCGATTGGGTCCGCCACACACTGGAAGTGGAAAACCGGCTCAACGTGATCCACCGCCTGATGCTGGATGCGGAATCCGGCCAGCGGGGCTATCTGCTGTCGGGCCAGTCCACCTATCTCCGCCCGTATCGGGACGCGATTGATCGCCTGCCCACGGAACTGGAAGCCCTGAACGTCGCCACGCGGGACAATCCCCGGCAGCAGGCGAGTCTCGCTGTGCTGAAGCATGCTTCGCAGGCCAAGCTCTCGGAGCTTGGCGGCAGCATCGAGATGGTCCGTCTCGGTCGTCCGGCGGATGCCGTCGCGATCATGAGGAGCGGCGCCGGCCAGCGCTATATGGACCGGCTCGTCGAGATATTGCGCGGCATGGCGGACGAAGAGGATAGCCTGCTCGCCCGCCGCCGCGCATATGCGAACTGGATCTCGTTCGCGGTGCGCGCGGCTCTTTTCGTCAGCGCGATCCTGGTCGTGCTTCTGGCGGTCTTCTCTGTCCGCCAGAGTGCGCGACGGGTGGTGGAACTGGAAGGCAGCAATCAGCGGCTGCGCGAGGAGGCGGCAGCCCGCATCAGCGCCCAGTCCGAAGTGCGCCAGCTCCAGAAGATGGAGGCCGTGGGCCAGTTGACCGGCGGGATCGCCCACGATTTCAACAATATGCTGGCGATCATCATCGGTAGCCTGGATATGGCGCGCCGCCGCCTTAGCGGCCGCGAGCCGGCTGGTGCGGTGCGCTATATCGATGGTGCGATCGAGGGGGCCGAACGGGCGGCCACACTCACGTCGCGGCTGCTGGCCTTTTCCCGGCGCCAGCCACTCGAACCCAAGGTCATCGACGCAAATCGTCTGGTGGCGGGCATGTCGGAAATGTTTCGCCGCACGCTGGGCGACAATATTCGCGTGGAGACGGTGCTCGCCGGCGGGCTCTGGCCGATCTGCGCGGATCCCGCGCAGGTCGAAAGCGCGCTGCTCAATCTGGCCGTGAACGCGCGCGACGCGATGCCGGACGGGGGCAAGCTGACGATCGAAACCGGCAATGCCGAGCTGGACGACGCCTATGCCCGCTTGCACGACGAAGTCACGGCCGGCCAATATGCGGTGCTCTCCATCACCGATACCGGCGCAGGCATGTCCGCCGAAGTGATGAGCCGGGCCTTCGATCCTTTCTACACCACGAAGGAAATCGGGCGCGGAACCGGCCTCGGCCTCAGCCAGGTGTTCGGATTCCTCAAGCAATCCAACGGCCACATCAAGATTTACTCGGAAGTGGGCGCCGGAACGACGGTGAAGCTCTATTTCCCGCGCCATGTCGGTGCCGTCGCTGCGGATCCGGTGGGCTCCGCAGTTGCGCAGATGCCTCCCGGCGCCGCCGACGAAGTCATCCTCGTCGTCGAGGATGAGGGCGCCGTGCGCCGCATGTCCGTCGATGCCCTGCGCGATCTCGGCTATACCGTGATCCACGCATCCGATGGCGAGCAGGCGCTTGCCAGAATGGAGGCCAGCCCCGGCATCCGCCTGCTCTTCACCGATATCATGATGCCGGGCATGAACGGACGGGAATTGGCGGAACGGGCGCAGGCCATCAGGCCGGATCTCAAGGTCCTCTACACGACCGGCTATACGCGCAACGCGATCGTCCACAATGGCATGGTCGACTATGGCATCGCCTTCCTGCCCAAGCCTTTTTCGCTCCAGTCCCTCGCGCGCAAGACCCGCGAGGTGCTGGACGCATAAGGCCGGTATCCGCCCTCGCTCGAACGGGCGTTGCGGATCGCCGCAGGTCGATCGTGACATCGTCGGCCGGGATCGGGTCGCCGGTCACCGGTCACCGGTCACCATGCGGGGAGGCGAACGCGCGCCGTCTTGTCCAGCCGCGATCTGCCCCCAACATGGCAAAGACACGATCCGTCGGGCATGGACATTCGATCTTCGTCCATGCCTTGCCGGGCCAAGAGGCTGAAAAACACAGGAGAGATGGATGCGGATCGGCGATCGGGCGTTTCTCGTAACGGGCGCGGGTTCGGGCCTAGGCGAGGCCGTCGCGCGGATGCTGGTGGAAAATGGCGGCCGGGCCGTGCTGCTGGACGTGAATGCCGATGCGGGCGCGGCTGTCGCCGGCGGGCTCGGGAAAGCGGCGCTGTTTCACCGGACGGACGTGACCAGCGAGGCTGACGGGCAGGCCGCGATCGCGGCGGCTTTTTCAGCCTTCGGCCGTATCGATGGCCTCATCAACTGCGCCGGCGTCGCGCCGGGCGAGAAGATCCTGGGGCGCGACAGGCCCCATTCGCTGGAAAGCTTTTCGCGTACGGTGATGATCAATCTCGTCGGCACGTTCAACATGCTGCGCCTGACGGCCGAGGCGATGGCCGCGCAGCCCGCCGAAAAGGGAGAGGAACGCGGCGTCATCATCAACACGGCCTCCATCGCCGCCTATGATGGCCAGATCGGGCAGGCGGCCTATGCGGCGTCCAAAGGGGGCGTCGCCTCGCTCACCCTGCCCGCCGCACGCGAACTGGCGCGCCACGGCATTCGCGTGGTGACGATCGCACCGGGCATTTTCGAAACGCCGATGATGGCGGCGATGCCCGTCGACGTGCGCGAGGCGCTCGGCGCATCCGTCCCCTTCCCGCCTCGCCTCGGCCATCCGGCCGAATATGCGGCACTCGCCCGGCACATCATCGAAAACCAGATGTTGAACGGGGAGGTCATCAGGCTGGACGGCGCCCTTCGGATGGCACCGCGATAAGAATAAGGAGCAGGATGTGATGGATCCGATCGTGATCGCGGGCATCGCCCGGACGCCGATGGGCGGCTTTTCCGGCGATCTGAAGGAAGCAGGCGCTGCCGAACTGGGGGGCGCCGCGATCCAAGCCGCCATCGCACGCGCCGGCGCCGACCCGGAATGGCCGGATGAGGTCATCATGGGCTGTGTCCTCACCGCGGGCCAGGGCCAGGCACCGGCCCGACAGGCCGCCATCGCCGCCGGCCTCCCCGTCGCCACCCCCGCCACGACGATCAACAAGATGTGCGGATCGGGCATGAAGGCCGCGATGATGGCCCATGACCTGATCCTCGCGGGGGCGGCCGAAATGGTCGTGGCCGGCGGCATGGAGAGCATGTCCAATGCGCCCTACCTGCTGCCGCAGGCGCGGGGCGGCTATCGCATGGGCCACGGCAAGGTGATCGATCACATGTTCCTCGATGGGCTGGAGGATGCCTATGACAAGGGACGCCTGATGGGCACGTTCGCCGAGGATTGCGCGGAAGCGTTCCAGTTCTCCCGCGCCGCGCAGGACGCGTTCGCGCTCACCTCGCTCTCCCGCGCGCAGCAGGCGATTGCCGGGGGCCGGTTCGAGGCCGAGATCGTGCCGGTCACGCTGAAGGCCGGCAAGGTGGAGCGGACAGTGACGACGGACGAACAGCCCGGCGAGGCGAGGCCGGACAAGATCCCGACGCTGAAGCCCGCCTTCCGCGACGGCGGCACCGTGACAGCCGCCAATTCGTCGTCGATTTCGGATGGTGGCGCGGCCCTGCTGCTGACGCGCGCCTCCATCGCGGAAAAGCGCGGCATGACGCCGCTGGCCCGGATCGTCGGCCATGCGTCCTTCGCGGATCGCCCCGCTCTTTTCCCGACCGCGCCGATCGGGGCGATGCGCAGGCTCTGGGAAAGGACCGGCTGGTCCTCAGGCGATGTCGACCTGTTCGAGATCAACGAGGCCTTTGCGGTCGTCACCATGGCGGCGATGAAGGAACTGGGCCTGCCGCACGATCAGGTCAACGTGCATGGCGGGGCCTGTGCGCTGGGCCATCCGATCGGCGCATCCGGCGCGCGGATCCTCGTCACGCTTCTGTCGGCGCTCGAAAGCCACGGGCTCCGGCGTGGGGTCGCGTCGGTCTGCATCGGCGGCGGGGAAGCCACGGCGATCGCCATCGAACGAATGGACGCCTGACCGGCGACATTCCGGATCGGCCCTGACTGAAGCCCGCACGCAGCAGCCCCAAGCAGATGCGGTTTCGGCATCCCGATGCACGACGATCGAATGATCCACACATTTCGGAAACCGACCGTCAAAGTCGCTTGCCGAAACTGCAACTGCTGTCAAAGTGTCATTAACGACCGTTAACGGTTGCTGACTGTTTTGTTGCTGCGGCGTGCGGGCCGCGAGTTTGTGATGATGGGGGCTTACGCGCATGTCGGCATTTGCGGCTGGTAATCTTGTTGTTTTCCGGATCGGCACCGGGGAGGCTTCCCTCACCAACGCCGCCACAGCCGTTTTTCTCGATGAATATACGCCCCAGGGCACGCTCGTTCAGTCCATCGCGATGCCCACCAACGCCAGCGGCGTGAACTATGCGCTCGTCGGCTCCGGCACGGCCTCTTCCGAGGGCATTCTCAATCTCAGCACGGATGGCCAGTATCTGCTGCTCGCCGGGTTCAACGCCGCGCTGGGCACGACCGGCGTCAACAGTTCCAGCGCGGCCACCGGCCGTGTGGTCGGCCGGGTCGCGGCGGATGGCACGATCGATACCAGCACGATCCTGAGCATTTCCTCCGATATCCGCTCGGTCGCCAGCGTCGACGGCGGCAGCTTCTATATCGGCACCAGCACCGCGACTTATTATGAATCGCTCGGCAGCACGGCCGGCACCGCGCTGGTTTCCCAGAATACGCGCGACGTGGAGATTTACGGCGGCCAGCTTTATTACACGACCGCCTCCACCGCCGGCTCGGTCGGCGCCGGACTGCCCACCACGAGCGGCCAGACGGCAACGCCCTTCACCTTCTCGGTCTCGCCCGGCAGCAATCTCGGCGATTTCTATCTGGCCGATCTGGATGGCACCCCCGGCAACGATACGCTCTATGTGGTCGACAGCAGCAACGGGCTGGAGAAATACAGCCTCGTCGCGGGCACATGGGTGAAGAACAGCGCGGTCAAGGTCCTCACGGACGGCACCTCCGTCACCGGCTATGAAGGGCTTACGGTTTCGATCAGCGGCTCCACGGTGACGGCCTATGTCTCCACGCCGACGCGGATCCTCTCGCTCGTCGATACGTCCGGCTTCAACCAGGCGATGAGCACGACGAGCCTGACGAGCGTGGTGGATCGCACCACCGGCTTTTCCGGCCAGGCGATCCGCGGCATTTCCTTCACGCCGACGGCCACGGTGGTGCCCGAAAGCCCGATCCTCTCGATCGACAGCCCCACCATGGTGGAGGGCGACGATGGCACCACGATCCTGCTCTTCACCGTCACCGCCAGCACCACGTCGACCAGCGCGATCACGGTGGATTATGCGACCGCAGACGGCAGCGCGACCGCCGGGAGCGATTATCTCGCGGCGAGCGGCACGCTCACCATCCCGGCCGGCGAGACGAGCGCCACGATCGCGATCACGATCAATGCCGATCGTGTGATCGAGTCCAACGAGGCCTTCACGGTCGCGCTTTCCAACCCGGCCAACGCCACGCTCGGCGCCGCCGCGACCGGCACCGGCACGATCATCAACGATGACGATGCCGGCACCTTCACGCTGGCGGCCGATGTCGCCACCAACGAATCGGGCATCGCCCAGACATTCACCGTCATTCGCGGCGGCGGCAGCGTCGGCGCGGCGACCGTCAGCTATGTCGTCACCCCCAGCGGCGCCAATCCGGTCGACGCCGCCGATTTCGGCGGATCCCTGCCCTACGGCTCGGTGACGTTCGCCGATGGCGAGGTTTCGAAGACGATCGTCCTGCCCATCGCGGACGATACCGTGTTCGAGCCGGACGAAACCTATACGCTGACGCTGACCGGCACGACCGCCGGCACGCTGGGCGCGGGCACCGCGACGGGCACGATCCTCAACGATGACGCTCCCGCCCCGGTCGGCACGTTCAGCCTGGAAGGCGATGTTGCCTCCAGCGAGGATGGCGGCACGCAGACCTTCACCGTCACCCGCACCGGAGGGAATGGCGGCGCCGCGACGATCAGCTATGCGGTGGCGGGCAGCGGCACGAACCCGGCGGATGCCGATGATTTCGGCGGTGCCCTCCCCTCCGGCACGATCACATTCGCGGATGGCGAAACCTCCAGGACGATCACCATCCCGGTCAGCGCCGACAGCGCCTTCGAAAAGGACGAGACCTACACGCTGACCCTTACCGGCACGACGGCCGGCACGATCGATCAGGCGACGGCCGTGGGCACGATCGAGAATGACGATCCCACCCCCTCCACGATGCAGATCTTCTCGGCCGATTTCGCGGATTATACCGCCGCCGGTTTCTCGCCGGGCGCGAGCGCGGCGTCCGGCCAGCTCGATTCCAACGTGTGGCGCATCGTCGGTCTCTCCGATCTGCCCAATCCCGAATATGGCTTCACGGCCGGAAGCGGCGATTTCGGGCGCGGCGTCATCAATGGTTCGGCGGATCCCACGGGCGGCGGCACCTATTCGCCCTCGGCCAATCACGCGATCGTCCTGCAGCCGACCGGGTCGGACGTAGACAATGGTGGCTTCATCGAGGCCCGCATCCAGAATACGAGCGGCGCCACCGCCACCAGCTTCGATGTCGCGTTCGACTGGGCCTATCGCAACAGCGGCGGCCGTTCGCAGAACGTGCAGCTCGCTTATTCCACAGACGGCACCAGTTTCACGACCGTGCCCGACGCCGCCTTCTCCACGCCCGGCGCGGCCGATGCGGCGGTGGCCGGTGTCTTCAGCAACCAGAATGTGGCCGTCACCGTGGACGGAACGGTCGCGGCCGGTGGCTATCTCTATCTGCGCTGGATCAACACCGGCTCCACCGGCAGCGGCAATCGTGACGAGATCGGCATCGACAATGTCGGCGTGACCGCCCATCTCAGCACCACGCCCACGGCCGGCGTCGCGAACATCAGCTTCGCCGAGGGCAATGACGCGACGACCTACGCCTATTTCACCGTAACGCGCTCGAACGGCGCCGGCGCCGCCAGCGTCGATTATGCCACGGCCGATGGATCGGCGCTCGCCGGCACCGACTATGTGGCGACCAGCGGCACTGTAAGCTTCGAGGCGGGCGAGACATCGAAGACGATCGCCGTCCAGATACTGGGCGATACGATCCACGAGGCGAACGAGACCTTCACGCTGAACCTCAGCAACCCGATCGGCTTCGAGGTTCCCGCCGCGACCGCCACCGCCACGATCGTCAACGACGATACCGGCCCGGTCGCGATCTACGATATTCAGGGCCTCGGCCACCGTTCGCTCTTCGCCGGCCAAACGGTGGATACAAGCGGCGTCGTCACGGCGGTGAAGAGCAACGGCTTCTACCTGCAGGATCCCACCGGCGACGGGAATATCGGCACGTCGGATGCGATCTTCGTCTTCACCAGCAGCACTCCCACCGTCAGCGTCGGCAATGCGATCACGCTTTCCGGCACGGTCACGGAATATGCGGCGGCGACCAACCAGCTCACCATCACCGAACTGACGACCCCGACCAACATCACCGTCACCGACGCATCGGTGGCGCTGCCGGCGGCCGTGCTGATCTCCACGGATGGCACCGGGCGCGCGCCGCCCACCTCGGTGATCGAGAATGACAATTTCACGAGCTACGATCCCACCACCGATGGCGCCGATTTCTATGAATCGCTGGAAGGCATGCTCGTCACGGTCCAGCGCCCGCTGGTCGTCGCCGACACGGACGGTTCGGGCCAGACCTTCGTGGTCGCATCGGGCGGCGTGGGCGCGACGGGGCTGAACGCCGCGAACGGCATGACCATTTCGGATGGCGACAACAATCCCGAGACGATCAAGATCTTCGAGGGATCGTCCGCCGCCGGCGCGCACAGCCAGGGCGACGTGCTGAACGACGTGACCGGCGTGCTCAACTATTATGGCGGCCGTTACGAGCTGGACCCGACCACGCCCACCACGGTCGCGGTGGATGCGCCTGTCCGCACCCGCGAGACGACCACCCTCTCCGGCGATGCGAACAATCTGAGCTATGCCAGCTTCAACATCGAGAATTTCTCGCCCCGCGATCAGGATTATGATGCGCCGCTGACAGCCGCCATCAAGGTCGAACGGCTGGCAAACGAGATCGTCGGCGCGCTGGGCAGCCCCTACGTCATCAGCCTGCAGGAAGTGCAGGACAATGATGGCGAAGGCACTGGCAGCGATCTTTCCGGCGCCGCCAACATCCAGCGCCTGATCAACGAAATTGCGGCACAGGGCGGCCCCACCTACGTCTATGTCGAGGTGGCGCCCGCCACGGCGGAAAGCAGCGGTGGCGCTCCGGGCGGAAACATCCGCAACGGCTTCCTCTACGATCCCACCAAGGTCGGCTATGTCGATGGATCGGCGCGCCTGCTGACGGACGCGGCGTTCAACGGAACGCGCAAGCCGCTGGTCGCCGAATTCACCTTCAACGGCCAGATCTTCACCGCGATCGACACGCACTCCACGTCGCGCGGCGGATCGGATCCCGTTTATTCCAGCAACCAGCCGCCGGTGAATGCCGGCGATGCGGCGCGCACCGCACAGGCCACCGCCATCCGCACCTATGTGGATAGCCTGCTGGCAAGCGATCCGGACCACCAGTTCATCGTCAATGGCGACTTCAACGGCTTCCCTTACGAAACCGCGCTACAGACGCTGACGGCGGGCACCGCGCTCGACAATCTCTACGACAAGCTCACGACGCAGGAGCAATATAGTTATTATTACGATGGCTATTATCAGGCGCTGGACAATATCCTCGTATCCGGCAGCCTGTATGACAGCGCGAATATCGACATCGTTCACTATAATGCCGGCTTCACGGATGGTTATTCGGTAACCGATCACGACCAGCCGATCGCCACGATCGGCATGGCACGGGGCGAGGGCAATGCGGTCGCCATCGCGGATACGTTCGCGACGACCGCGGCGGCCCTCTATCACGGCAATCTGCTCACCAACGATACGGGCGGCGCGGGCACGATCTCGATCACGGGCATCAATGATGTGCCCTATGATATCGCGGTCCTGTCTTCGGGCGCGGCCCTCACCATCGGGGCCAATGGAGCCTTCACCTACGATCCCAACGGCGTCTTCAGCTATCTGACGGCCGGCGAGACGGCGACCGACAGCTTCACCTACACGCTGAACAACGGATCGACCGCGACGGTGACCGTCACGATCACCGGCCTGGCAACGCCGGCACCGGACGCCGACGGCATCATCCACGGCACCACGGGCGACGATGTCTATGGCGGCACGACCGGCCAGGATCGCTTCGATCTGTCGAGCGGCGGCAACGATATGGTCAGCGGCGGATTCGGCGACGACAGGTTCGTATTCGGGGCGGCCTTCAACGCGAAGGATCGGATCAATGGCGGCGCCGGATCGGACACGGCCGCCCTGGCGGGAGACTATACGGGCGCCAACGCCCTTGTGATGAACGCCACGACCATGATCAACGTCGAGACGCTCGAACTGGGCTCGGGCGGCAGCTACGACATCACGACCCATGACAAGACCGTGGCGGCAGGGGAACGCCTCACCGTCCTCGCGTCGGGGCTCACATCCACGGAAAGCCTCCGCTTCGACGGATCGGCCGAAAAGGACGGTACCTTCGCGATCAACGGCGGCGCGGGCGCCGATACCATCATCGGCGGCAGCGGCGCGGACGCGATCAACGGTGGCGCGGGCGCCGACCAGATGGTCGGCGGCAAGGGCGACGACACCTATTTCGTCGACAACTCGGCCGACAAGGTGACCGAGGCATACGGCGAGGGCAACGATACGGTCTATGCCTCCGCGACCTTCGATCTGACGGGCACGTTCGTCGAGACGCTGAGCCTGACCGGCGGCGCGAACCTCAATGCTTATGGCAACAGCCAGGCCAACACGCTCTACGGCAATAGCGGCAACAACGTGCTCGACGGGCGCGGCGGCGCCGACCAGATGTTCGGCGGCGACGGCAACGACACCTATTTCGTCGACAATGCCGGCGATCAGGTGTTCGAGAACCAGAATGCCGGCATCGATACGGTCTATGCCTCGATCAGCCATGCATTGACCGCCAATGTCGAGAATCTCGGCCTGCTCGGTTCCGCCAATATCGACGGCACTGGCAATGAACTGGCCAATGTGATCGTCGGCAACGGGGGCAACAACCTGCTGACCGGCAATCAGGGCAACGACTCTCTCTTCGGCGGGGCCGGCAGCGACACGCTGTACGGCGGCGAAGGCGACGATCTGCTCGATGGCGGGACGGGCGCGGATGCGATGTATGGTGGTCTCGGCAACGACCGCTTTTACGTCGACGACGCGGCGGATACGGTCACCGAGTTCGAAGGAGAGGGCAACGACACCATCTACGCCTCCGTCAGCTATGATCTGACGGGCACGTACGTGGAGACACTCCGCCTCACCGGCAGCGCGAACCTCAACGCTTATGGCAACAGCCAGGTGAACGCGCTCTACGGCAATAGCGGCAACAACGTGCTCGACGGGCGCGGCGGCGCGGACAGCATGGCCGCCGGCGCCGGCAACGACACCTATTTCGTCGACAATGCCGGCGATCAGGTGACCGAGCTGGCCAATGAAGGCACCGATGTCGTCTATGCCTCGATCGATTATACGCTTGGCGCCAATGTCGAAAATCTGGGCCTGCTCGGCACCGCGAACCTGAACGGCACGGGCAACGATCTGGCCAATGTGATCGTCGGCAACAGCGGCAACAACGTGCTGACCGGCGGCGGCGGCAACGATACGCTGACTGGCGGCGCGGGCAGCGACACAGCCGTCTATGCGGGCGTGATGGCGGATTACCAGCTATCGACCGTCAATGGCTTGCTGCGCCTGAAGGACATCAACCTCGCCAACGGAGACGAGGGCAATGATGCGCTGATCGGCATCGAGCAGATCCAGTTCGCCGATCAGACGATCGCAATCTCTTCTCCCATCGTGCTGGATCTCACGGGAGACGGCGTGGCCCTCACCTCGCTGGCGGATTCGACCGCGACGTTCGACATGGACGGCGATGGCGTGGCCGAGAAGACGTCCTGGTTCGGCAAGGGCAGCGCTCTTCTGTTCCTCGATCGCAATGGTGATGGCACGCTGAGCGATGCCGGCGAGATGAGCTTCGTCGACGACAAGCCCGGCGCCAAATCCGATCTCGACGGCCTATCGGCTTTCGACAGCAATGGCGACGGCCTGCTCTCGGCGGCCGACGAGCAATTCGGCAGCTTCAAGCTGTTCGTGGACGGCAATGGCGATGGCAAGGTCGATGCCGGCGAGGTGAAGAGCCTGGCCGATCTCGGCATCGCCTCGCTCACGCTGGCGGGCACGGCGACCGACGCCAGCTGGGCCTTCGGCGACGCGATGGTGCTCAACACCGGCAGCTTCACCTATACGGATGGCAGCAGCGCCAATTTCGCGGACGTGGCCTTCAGCTACAGCGCCGCGAACACAGCGGCCCGGCAATTCGCCGAGGCCGCCGCCGTCTTCACGGCCCCGGCCGGCTCGTCGGAGCTTTCGAACGACCCCGAAAAGAAGCATAACGAGCTGGTTTCGATGGTTTATGCGGGGCACCACGCGATCTGATGGACGCACAGAACGGGGCGGATATTCCGAATTCCCCGAACCAGCCGTTTCCCGCCGATGACGGGCTGATCGCTCTCGCCACATTGCTCGCGCTGCACCGGATCCCCGCGGATCCGGCGCAGATGCGTCATGAACTGGGCCATGGCGACCCCGCTTCCGCCCAGGATCTGCTGCGGCTGATCCAGCGGCAGGAGGGTGCCAGGGGGCGGCTCGTGGATGCCAGCCTCGCCCGCCTGAAGCGTCTGCCGCTTCCGGCGATGGCCGAGGCGCATGGGGGCTGGTTCCTGATCGGCGCCGTGCGGGACGACATGGCGATGATCCAGCGCCCCGGCGAAGGCCCCGTCTCCATTCCGCTTGAGGAACTGGAGCGGATCTGGACGGGCCGGCTGATCCTCGTCACCACGCGGGAGGGCGTGGCCGGCCTTTCCGGCCGGTTCGACGTCACCTGGTTCATCCCGCAGATCGTCCGCTATCGCCGGCTGATCGGCGAGGTGCTGCTCATCACGCTCGCCATCAATCTGCTGGGGCTGGCCGCCCCCCTCTTCTTCCAGAGCGTGATCGACAAGGTTCTGGTGCACAACACGCTGGCCACGTTGCAGGTGCTGGCGATCGGCTTCGTCGCCGTCTCGCTCTGGGAAGTCGCGTTCGGCTGGCTGCGCACGCGACTCTATTCCGAAACGAGCCAGAAGATCGATGTCGAGCTGGGCGCGCGCCTCTACGCGCATCTGCTTCGCCTGCCGGTGGGCTTTTTCGAGAGCCGCCGCGTGGGCGATACGGTGATGCGCGCGCGCCAGCTGGAATCGATCCGCGAATTCCTCACCAATGCCTCGCTCTCGGTGCTGATCGATCCGGCCTTCACGATCGTCTTCATCGTCGCGATGCTGATCTATTCGCCGCTGCTCACGCTGATCGTGCTGGTATCGGTGCCACTCTACGTGGCCATATCGATGGTGGTGACGCGGCCGCTGCGCGCGCGCCTCAACGAGATGTTCGAGCGCAGCGCGGCCAACAATGCGCTGCTGGTGGAAAGCGTCTCCGGCATCCAGACGATCAAGGCGTCGGCGGTGGAGCCGCAATGGCAATCCCACTGGGAAAGGCAGCTGGCCGGTTATTCCGCCGCCAATCAGCGCGTCATCAATCTGGGCAATTCGGGCACGCAGGCCGTGCAGCTCGTCAGCAAGCTCAGCCTCGCGGCGATCCTCTATTTCGGCGCGCAGCAGGTGATTGCGGGCGCGCTCACGGTGGGCGGCCTCGTCGCCTTCAACATGTTTGCCCAGCGCGTCACCGGCCCCGTGATCCGGATGGCGCAGATGTGGCAGGATTTCCAGCGTGTGCGCCTCTCGGTGGAGCGGCTGGGCGACATCCTCAACACGCCGGTCGAGGCCGGCACGGGATCGCGCACCGCGCTTCCCGCCGTGAAGGGGCATATCCAGTTCGATCATGTGCGCTTTCGCTATGGCACGGAGGGGCCATGGACGCTGGACGACATCTCGTTCGATCTGCCGGCGGGCACCACGCTCGGCGTCTGCGGCTCCTCGGGCTCCGGCAAGTCGACCCTCACCAAGCTGCTCCAGCGGCTTTATACGCCTGCACTCGGCCGCGTGCTGATCGATGGCGTCGATGCGGCGCAGATCGATCCCGCGTGGCTGCGCCGGCAGATCGGCGTGGTGCTGCAGGAAAATCTGCTGTTCAACCGCACGATCCGGGAGAATATCGCGCTCTCCAATCCTGCCATGCCGATGGAGCGGATCATGGCGGCGGCGCAGCTTTCGGGCGCGCACGATTTCGTGCTCGCGCTGCCCCAGGGTTATGACACGCTGATCGAGGAACGCGGCGTCAATCTTTCCGGCGGCCAGCGCCAGCGCCTCGCCATCGCCCGCGCGCTCGTCATGCAGCCGCGCATCCTGATCCTGGACGAGGCGACCAGCGCGCTGGATGCCGAGAGCGAGGAAATCATCCAGAACAATCTGAAGGCGATGGCGCGTGGCCGCACCGTGATCGTGATCGCGCACCGGCTCTCCGCCATCCGCCAGTGCGATCGGATCCTCACGCTGGAGCGCGGCCGGATCGTGGAGAGCGGCAGCCATGAGGAGCTGCTCCGCGCGAAGGGCCGCTACGCCTCGCTCTATTCCCGCCAGATGGGCCTGGGCCTGGGGGGAGACGCGGCGTGAACATGATCGCCCGCCATTGGGAAGCCGTCCGTCAGGCGCTCGCCGCCGATCGGGAGCGCGAGGCCGGCCGCAGCGAGATGGAGGAAACCACCTTCCTCCCCGCCGCGATGGAAATCGTCGAAAGGCCCGTCTCGCCCACGGCACGGATGACGACATGGGTTCTTCTGGGCGGCCTGCTCGTCACGATCCTGTGGCTCAGCCTCGGCAAGGTGGATGTGGTGGCCTCCGCCAGCGGCAAGATCATTCCCGCCAGCAACATCCAGCTGGTCCAGCCGGCCGAGCAGGGCGTCGTCCGCCGCATCCTCGTCGAGGATGGCCAGATCGTGAAGAAGGGCCAGCCGCTGATCGTGCTCGATCCCACCGTCTCCACGGCGGAGGCGACGCAGGCGGAAAAGGCGCTGGAAACGGCCCGGCTGGATGCCGCGCGCGGCCATGCCGTGCTGTCGGCTCTGGACGGGCACGGCCTGCATTTCGTCTCGCCCCAGAAGCTGCCGGACGATGTGACGCAGATGCAGATCGCGCTGGCTCGCGCGCAGATTTCGCAGATCGAGGCGACGATCGCCGCCAAGGTGGCCGATACCGGTGCCGCGCGGGCCGCGCTCGCCGAAGCGGAGGTGCAGGCCGCCAAGCTCAAGGAGACCCTCCCCCTCCTCGACGAGCAGATCGCCGCGAATGAGGAAATGCTCGCCAAGGGCTATGTCTCGAAGCTGCGCGTGATCGAGATGCGGCGCCAGCGCCTCGCCAGCGGACGCGATCGCGACGCCGCGCTCCAGACGGCGCGGCGCGCGCGCGCCCAGATTGAGGCCGCCGCCAGCACGCGGGACCAGGCCCGCGCCGAAGCCCGCGCCAATGTGCTGACCGATCTCAACAAGGCCGAGGCGGAGGCGAAGCTGCGCGCCGAGGAACTGGCCAAGGCGACCTTGCGCTCCAGCCTTCAGGTACTGCGCAGCCCGGTGGACGGCACGGTCTCGCAACTCGCGGTCCACACGGTGGGCGGCGTGGTGGAGGCGGCCAAGCCGATCATGATCGTGGTGCCACGCGGCGGCAGGCTCGTCGCCGAAGTCCGCGTGTTCAATCGCGATGCCGGCGGTATCCGCGCCGGGCAGCCGGCGGCGATCAAGCTGGAGGCCTATCCCTTCACCCGCTACGGCACCGTGGCCGGCCGGATCGCGACGATCAGCAGCGATGCCGTTGAGGACGAGCATCTCGGCCTCGTCTATGTCGTCTATGTCGATGTGACCGCGAACGCGCAGGATCTGCAAAAGCGCGGCATCCACATAAGCCCCGGCATGGCCGTCACGGCCGATATCGGCACGGGCCGCCGCTCGATCATGAGCTATCTGCTCAGCCCGGTGCAGGCGATGGCGCACGATGCCGCGCGCGAGCCGTGAGCATGGCGCCCGCCGGGAATGATCTCAGGCGGGCAGCAGCATACGTTCGTAAAAACCGCCAAAGTCTCCGGCCGGCGAGACGAGATGGACCTCCAATATCCAGTGGCGGGTGCGACCGAGACGATCGGGATCGCGCATCCGCCCTCCATTGGACGGGCTGATGCGCCCGCCGTCCCTGCCCGCCGGAGATCGGGCATGAGGATATTTGCCGACAAGATGCCCCGCAATCCGCCCGCCGAAACGCCAGCCACGCCTTGCCGCCTCGTCCACCGCGAATGCGTATAGCTCGGCGCCGGTGATCGCATCGTCCGCCGCGAAGCGCCGGCTCAGCGCATCGAAGACGATATCCAGATCCGCGACCAGCCTGTGTCGTTCCGGATCGCTTCCGATCACATAGCTGCGCCCGACATCCGCCTCCCAGTCACCGAAGACGGGGCCGAGATCGAGAAAGACGATGTCGTCCCGGGCCACCATGCGGTCGGGCGCAGCCTCGCCAGCCACGCACAGCGCGTTGATGCCCGCGCGAACGACGCGATCATGCCAATGCGCCGTCACGCCGAAATCCCGCGCGGCGATCCTGTGGATATCGCGCTCGATCTCCAGCTCGGTGCGGCCAGCAGCGACGATCCCGGCGGTCTCGATCGCCTTCAGCAGGTCAAAGGCGCGCGCCTCGGCGGCGATCAATGCCGGGAGGGGATCGTCGGAACGATCGGCCTTCACATAGACCCACGCATCCGCGCCCGATCGCAGACGCACCGTGCGCCGCGCATAATCGGAAACCTCATAGGAATCCGCCGCCCACAGTTCGGCCTCGCTGATCCGGAACACGGTGCCCGTCACTTCGTCCCGGGGATCATCGCTCGCCACCACGATCGGGTGAAAGCTCTCCCCGCTGGTCGCCAGGACGGCCGGGTCGGTAATCTCGAGAAGCTCGGTCCGGTAGCCGGGCATCGCATCCCCGCGCCCGTCCAGCAGCCGGCCGAACGTAGCCATCTGCACCTCCGGCTGGCGCAGCGTGCCATAGGAAAAGAGATGGACGGGATGCGGATCGGTCATGCCACGCTCCATAAGCCAGCGGGAGGCTGCGGAAAATCACGAAAGCCGCGCCCACAAATTCGGCCTCCGGCACATGGAGGCACGCTGGCTCAGATCGCACCGGTGCCGGTGCCGGGACCGAGCCGCGCAAGCCGCCCCTCGATCCGGTCCACCACCGTCCGGGCGGCGGCGGACAATTGCCGCGCGGGATCGATACACAGGCCCAGCGCCAGGGGCCGCAGGATCGGATCGCTCAGGCGCACGAAACCCAGTTCTCCGCCTTCAACCTCGTCCACCACGTCGATCCAGGCCAGGATCGCGATGCCCAGTTCCTCGCGCACGAGGGATTTCATGAGCTGGATATTGTCCGATCGCACCACGATCTGCGGCGAAACTCCGCTGCTCGCCTCCAGCGCATTCACCTGATCACACAGGGCCAGCGGTTCGGCGGGTGCGATCATCGGATATTCCGCACACCGGCTGAACCGGACGGCATCGTGCGCGGTCAGCTCGTGCCCGGCCCGGGTGACGAAGCCGAGCGGTATCTCGGCATGGGCACGCACCTGCAGGCCGCGCGCGGATCTGGGGTCCAGAGCGAGGCCCAGATCCACTTCGCCGGACGCGACCCCCTGCATCACCAGATGATTTTCCAGCACGCTGATTTCGAATGTGATGCCGGGCAGTTCCGCCCTGATCTCGCGCAGAATCGCGGGCAGCACGGCCTGCGCAAGCGCGTCGATCACGGCGATCCGGACATTGCCCCTGCGCAGTCCCTTGAGATCGTCCATCCGGCTGGCGACCTGATCGAACTCGCGCTGCCAGCGCTGGCCGGCATCCAGCAGCATCTCCCCCGCGGCCGTCACCCTCAGGCCGGAGGGCAGTCGTTCGAACAGGGTGACGCCCAGATCCCGCTCGGCACGCAATATCTGCCGGTCGATCGCGGAAGCCGAGACGTTGAGCTGCTCCGATGCCTTCCGGATCGATCCCAGCCGGGCGACCGCGACGAAATAGCGCTGGAAGCGGGAAAAGCTGACAGGCGGCAAGGCGCTCTCTTTTTGGCAACGGATGATCGATTTCTATGATATGGAATTGATCGCCCCCGTCCAGCAGTGAGCCGACGTCGCATGGCGCGGCCGGGGACTCTCCACATGCTCGATACTTTGAAACGGCGCGTACTGCCGCGAGGCTGCACCTTCGACGAGGGCGACTGGCATATCCTTTCGCGGCACTGGTATCCCGTCGCGCTGGTGCGCGAAGTGGATGCGGGTGCCGTGCCCGCCACTTTGCTGGACGAGCAACTGATCGTGTACCGGAGCGCGGATGGCGCGATCGTCGTCGCCAACGATATCTGCCCGCATCGGGGCGTGCCGCTCAGCATGGGCAGCTATGACGGGGCATCGGTCGCCTGCGCCTATCATGGTCTGCGGTTCGGCGCCGAAGGCCGCTGCATCAAGATCCCGGCCCATCCGGATCGATCCATCCCATCGCAATTCCACCTGGCCACCTATCCAATGATCGAGGCCTACGGGCTCGTCTGGACCTGTCTCGCGCCCGACGAGCATGAGCCCGCCATGCTGCCGCCCATGCCGCACTGGACGGATCCCGGCTTCCAGCAGATCATCTGCCCGTGGATGGACATTTTCGGTTTTGCGGGCCGGCAACTCGAAGGCTTTCTGGATGTCGCCCATTTCGGGTTCGTCCACGCCGATACGTTCGGCGATCCGGACAATGTCAAGGTGCCCGATTACAAGCCCGTGCGCCATACGCACGGCTTCGAGGTGGAATATCGCAGTTCGGTCGGCAACTATCCGATCGGCGCGGTGGAGCGCGGCCGCGAGGGTTTCGAATGGCTGCGCCACTTCAACGTCCACCTGCCGTTTACGGCCACGCTCGTCGTGCATTTTCCCGAAGGCGGCCGGCTGGTCATCATGAACGCCGCCAGCCCGGTCTCGGCCCGCCATACCCGCCTGTTCGCGCCGATCGCCCGAAATTTCGACACCGATCTTCCGGTGCAGGATGTCTATGATTTCAACGCGCGGATTTTCGCCGAAGACAAGGCGATCGTCGAGACACAGCGCCCGGAATGCCTGCCCCTCGATCCCGTCATGGAGGCGCATTTCCCGGCGGACCGAAGCTCGATGGCCTACCGCCGGGGGCTGCGGGACATGGGGTTGAGCCGCTTCTTCATCGCCTGACCGCTCGTTCCAAAGCCACGCACATCATAGGGAAGGTGCCACCCGGCCCCGGGGTGGCACCCACCTGCCCGGCACGACCCGCGCCACTCTCGGCGATCGCGCGGGGAGTACGCTGTCCAACCCCCTGCCCACTCCCCTTCCCGCCTGACGAATCCGGGCCGCCCGATAAACCGGGTCCGAAGAACCTTCGGCATGCCGCATCCCGCTGCCACAGGCGGCCCGCAAAACGCCGATCCACAGTCCGATTTTTTCCGATTTACCGCGACAAATCGCTCCATCGCCCTTTTCGGTTCATCGACCGCAAAGAAACAATGTAGCAATGGCCCACGCCGGAGATTGGATGGGGTGCGGCGATTGGCCTATGATTCCGTCTCTTGCGCATGAATAGCGGGGTGCTGATGGCGATCACGAAGATTGCTGAAAAATTTCGGGTGCGCTGGGCAGGCCTGCCGTTTGCGATGATCATGCTTTTGACGGATCCATCGTCGGCCGCCACGCCGCCGGCCGGCCCGCCGCTCGCTCCGATCACGCTCCAGTCCGCCATCGCCACCGCGGAGGATGCGAATATCGATGTGCTGAGGGCGCGGCTCGCGGTGAAGACCGCGCAGGCCGGGCTTCGCAGCGCCGATACCGCGCCCAATCCCGTTCTGAGCGTGAATGCCGTGCAGGTGCGCCCCTCGCGGATCGGCAACCTGCCTTATGGCCAGGTGGCGGACACGGTGGCGCGGGTCGACGTTCCGCTGGAGCGGGGCGGCAAGCGCCGCGCGCGCACCGATGCGGCGCGGGCGATGGTGAATGCCGCCGAGGATGACTTTTCGGATGCGCGCCGACAGATGCGATCGGCCGTCACCGATGCCTATTTCGATCTGAAGGCGGCCGAGGCGAAGCTCGCCATCCTTACCTCCATCGCCGATGCCTATGCGCAGAGCACGCAACTGGCCGGCAAGCAGCAGCGCGCCGGTGGCCTTTCCGAAGGCGATCTCGCCCGCCAGAAAGTGGAGGCGCTGCATGCGCGCGGCGATGCGCAGCAGGCCGTGAGCGACTGGCACGATTCCCAGCTCGCGCTGGCCGGCCTGATCGGGCGGGAGGCGGATGCCCCGACCATCGCGACCGCCAGCGACTGGCCGGCCGGCAGCCCGCCCAGTACGGAACCGGCTGACGCGGTGGCGCTGCGCCGCCCGGACGTCCGCGCCGCAGATGCCCGCACGGATGCCGCCCGCAAGAATCTGGATGGCGCCCACGCGCTGCGCTATCCGGACGTGACGGTCGGCGCGCAATATGAGCGCGCCGCCGGCGATCTGGGTGTGGGCAGCAGCGTCGGCGTGGGCTTTTCCGTGCCGATCCCGGTGCGCAATCGCTACAATGGCGAGGTCGATGCCGCGGGCACCGCACTCGTCCAGGCCGAAGCCGACGCGCGCAAGACGCTCGCCACCGCCACGGCCGAGATCGTCATCGCGCGCCGCGCTGTGGACGAAGCAGGCAGGCGCCGGAAGCTGTTCGACGAGGAGGAGATTCCCGCCGCCCGCCGTGCCGCTGGTGTCGCCGAATTCGCCTATTCGAACGGCGCCACATCCCTGATCGAACTTTTGGACGCGCGCCGCGCCCTGCGCGCGACCGAGCTGGGCGCGATCGATGCCCATTCCGATGAAGCCCACGCGATCGCGCGCGTCCGGGCCGCCGAATCCAGCGGAGACGAATGACGATGGCCAACACGCTAGGTTCCGGCAGAGCCATTGCCGCACTGGCATCGCTGGCGCTGCTGTCCGGGTGCGGCAAGCCCGACACGCCTCCGGCAGCCCCCGCCGCGAAAGCGACCGACCTCATCACCTATGCCAAAGGCGCGCCGGAGCTGGATTCGATCCAGACGCTGGTGGCCAGCAGCAGCCCGCTGCCGATTTCGGATGACATGAATGCGCGCCTCGGCGTCGACGAATCCGAGACGAGCCGCGTCGGCGCCCCCATTGCGGGGCGGGTAACCCGGCTTCTGGCCGATATCGGCCAAGCCGTGCGCGCGGGCCAGCCGCTCGCCTATCTCGATGCGCCGGATATCGGCCAGGCGCGCGCCGATCTCCTGAAGGCGCGGGCCGACAATGATCGCAAGGCACGCGAGATGGATCGTTCGCGCCTGCTCTATTCCGGTGGCGCCATTGCGCGGCGGGATCTGGAAGGCGCGCAGGCGGATGCGGCCGCTTCCTCGGCCGAACTGGAGCGCGCGCGCCTCCGGCTCGGCAATCTCGGTGCCGGAAGCGGGGATTCCCTCGCGCTCACCAGCACAGTGTCCGGCTATGTCGTCGATCGCCAGATCAATCCGGGGCAGCAGATCACGGCCGGCCAGGGCCCGCTCTTCACCGTCACCGATCCCAAGAAGCTGTGGCTCACAGTCGACGTGCCCGAAACATCGGTTTCGCGCGCCCGCGTGGGCGAGATGATCGAGTTCGACGTGCCCGCCTTCCCCGATCGCCGCTTTCAGGGGCGGATCACGCAGATCGGCCTCGCGGTGGATCCCGGCACGCGCCGCGTGCAGGTGCGCGCCGAGGTCTCCAATCCCGATCTCGCGCTGAAGCCGGAAATGTATGCGCGCGCGCGGCTCGTCACGGATGATGGGCGCCGCGCGATCAAGGTGCCCAATGCGGCCCTCTTCGAACAGGGCATGCAGACCTATCTGTTCAGGGTCGAGGCACCCGGCCGCTTCCGCCGCGTGCCCGTGAAGGTGGGCGAGCGCGGCGACAGCGTCTCCTATGTGCTGGAAGGCATCAAGGATGGCGATCGCATCGTCGGCGAAGGCGCGTTGCTGCTCAACGCCCAGCTCGCCGGAGACTGATCGCGATGCTCGAGAAGCTGGCCCGCTTCGCGGTCGACAAACGCATATTCGTGATCGTGATGGTCCTGGCGCTCATCATCGTCGGCGCCCGCTCGGTCACGACCCTGCCGATCGAGGCCTTCCCCGACGTGCAGGATGTCCAGGTGGTGGTCATCACCCAGCAGACGGGGCAGGCGCCGGAGGAGATCGAACGCGCCATCTCGCTCCCGATCGAGCGCGCCGTGGCCGGCACGCCGGGCGTGACGGACATCCGCTCCGTCTCGATCACCGGCCTTTCGGTCGTCACGATGATCTTCGCCGACGGGACGGACGATTATTTCGCCCGCTCGCAGGTCTTGGAAAAGCTGCGCGATGCCGATCTGCCCCCCGGCACGGTGCCCAGCCTCGCGCCGCTCAGCACGGCCGTGGGCGAAGTCTATCGCTATGTGCTCGAAAAACCGAAGGATATGCCGCTCTACGAAGCGCGCGCCATCCAGGATTTCGTGGTGCGCCCGGCGCTGCGCATGGTGCCCGGCGTGGCAGACGTCACCAGCTTCGGCGGCAGCATCAAGCAATATCAGATTCTCGTCCGCCCCGATCTTCTCAAGCGCTACGGTGTCACGCTGGCCGATATCCAGACGGCGGTGGGCAATGCCAATTCCAACGTCGGCGGCGGCACGATCCCGCGCGGGGACGAGGCGGTGGTGGTACGCGGCATCGGCCTGTTCAAGGGCATAGACGATGTCGGCAACGCGGTCGTGAAATCGAAGGACGGCAATACCGTGCGCGTCCGCGATCTGGGCGATGTCGTGATCGGTACGCCGGAACGTGGCGGCATGGTCGCGATCGATCGCGAGAATGACGTGAGCGAGGGCATCGTCACCATGATCAAGCGGCAGAATGCCGCCGTGGTGGTGAAGGGCGTGCGCGATACGGTCGACAAGCTCAACGCGCAATTCCGGCTGGATGCCAAGCGCACGGGGCGCGAGCCCATCCAGATCCGCCCGACCTACCAGCGCACCAAGCTGCTGGATCGCACGGTGGAGACCGTCGCCGAAAATCTCGTGGTCGGTGCCACGCTCGTCACCGTCCTGCTGCTCATCTTCCTGCGCAACTGGCGCGCCGCGCTCGCCGTGGCGGCGATCATCCCGCTCGCCCTGCTCGCCGCCTTCGCGGGCCTCAGCGGCGTAAGCGTTCCCGCCAACCTGATTTCGATGGGTGCCGTCGATTTCGGCATCATCATCGACAGCGCGGTGGTGCTGGTCGAGGCGCTGATGGTCGCGCTTTCGCTGGAGGCCGCCAAGCATGATGGCGCCCAGCCGGATCAGATGCGGCGACGGCAGGTGCTGCGCAACACCGTTGCCAACCTCGCCCGGCCGATCCTGTTTTCCAAGGCCATCATCATCATGGCCTTCGTGCCGATCTTCACCTTCCAGCGGGTGGAAGGGAAGATGTTCTCGCCGGTGGCGCTCACCCTCTCCTTCGCGCTGGCGGCCGCGCTGGTGCTGACGCTCACCTTCCTGCCCGCGGTGCTGAGCTTCCTCACCGATCGGTACGACATGTCCGAACGGCACATCGCCTGGATGGACAGGCTGCGCGATCGCTATCGCGACATCATGGTGAAGGCCGGTGCACGCGGAAAGCTGGTATTCGGCATCTCCATCGCCGCGCTGATCGTGTCGGCGGCCTATGTTCCCAGGCTCGGCTCGGAATTTTTGCCCAAGCTGGACGAGGGCAATATCTGGCTGACGATCCAGCTGACGCCCTCCGCCGCGATGGACACGACCCGCCGCGTGGAAGCGCGGATCCGCGCGATCATGCTTTCCTATCCCGAAGTGCATCAGGTGAGTTCGGAAACCGGCCGGCCCGATGACGGCACCGACCCCAAAGGCCCATCCAGCCTGCAGATGCTGATCGATCTCAATCCGCGCTCGGAATGGCGATCGCAATTCCCCACCAAGGCGGCGCTGGAAGACGATATGCGCAAGCGGATCGACAAGATCCCCGGCGTGCCGACCAACTTCAGCCAGGCGATCGAGGATAGCGTCGAGGAAAGCCTCTCCGGCGTGAAGGGCGAGATTTCGGTCAAGATTTTCGGCCCGGATCTGTCGATCCTCGAGGAACTCGCGGACAAGACGGCGAAGGTGATCAGCGCCGTGCCCGGCGCGGCCGATGTGGATGCCGTCAAGTCCGGCGGCCAGACCGAGGTGCGCGCCGTGCTCGATCGCGATGCGATGGCGCGATACGGCCTCAATTCGGCGGATGCGAACAACGCCATCGCCACCGCATTTGGCGGCTCCACCGTGGGCACGGCCTATGAGGGCGATCGCAACTTCGACATCGTGCTTCGCTTCGCGCCCGATCAGCGCATGGCCGTGGACGATCTGGCGGCACTCCAGATCCCCCTCCCCGCCGGCGGCACGATTTCGCTCGGCGAGGTCGCGCATGTCGACGTCCGCGTGGGCGCATCGCGCATCAGCCGCGAAAATGGCGGGCGCAACGCCGCCGTGAAGGCCAATGTCGACGGGCGCGATCAGGGCGGCTTCGTGGTCGACGCGCAAAAGGCCGTCGCCGATCAGGTGAAGCTGCCCGCCGGCTACACGATGGTGTGGGGTGGCCAGTTCGAGAACCAGCAGCGCGCGATGAAGCGGCTGGCGGTGATCGTGCCGATCGCCCTGTTCGGCATCTTCATCCTGCTGTTCGGCGCGTTCCGCTCGGTCCGCTCGGCGGCACTGATCCTCGCGATGGTGCCGTTCACGATCGTCGGCGGCGTCGCCGCGCTGGGGCTGGCCGGGCTGCACATGTCCGTTTCCGCCGCCGTCGGCTTCATCGCCGTCGCCGGCATTTCGGTGCAGAACGGCGTCGTGATGCTGGAGCATATCTCCCATCGCTATGCGAACGGGGACACGTTCGACGTGGCCGTGATCGAGGGCGCGGTGGATCGCCTGCGCCCGATCCTGATGACGGCGCTGATGGCGGGCCTGGGCCTGCTGCCGGCGGCGCTCTCCACCGGCATCGGCTCCGAAACGCAGCGGCCCTTCGCCTGCGTGATCGTGGGCGGCATCGTCTCCGCCACGCTGTTCATGCTGCTGCTGCTGCCGCTTTCGCTACAGAAGCTGAAACCCAAGGAGTAAGGCGAGCGGGAGCCACTCGCGCCGACGAGCGAAAATCGTCGCGATCGCGCGCCGCGCCGGGAGAAAACGGCGCGAGTTGCGCATCGGCGCGACGGCGGCCTACATCCCGGCTATCCGCCCCAACAGCCGAGACCTTGATGCTGAAAGTCGCCGACGAAAGCACGCCGCCCCCCGCGCCCCACCCCTGGTACAAGCATCTTTATTTCCAGGTTCTGGTGGCCATCGTCGCGGGCGTGCTGCTCGGCCATTTCGCGCCGGTCACAGCGGAACAGATGAAGCCGCTGGGCGATGGCTTCATCAAGCTGGTGAAGATGATCATCGCTCCGGTGATCTTCCTCACGATCGTGACCGGGATCGCCGGCATGCGCGATCTTGCCTCGGTCGGCCGCGTCACGGGCAAGGCCTTCGCCTATTTCCTCACCTTTTCCACGCTTGCCCTGTTCGTCGGCCTGCTCGTGGCGAACGTCATCCGGCCGGGATCGGGGCTCAACATCGATCCCGCGACGCTGGATGCCTCCAAGGTCAGCGAATTCGCCGCCAAGGCGCACGAGACGACGCTCACCGGCTTCCTGCTCGGCGTGATCCCCGAAACTTTCCTGTCGGCGCTCACCGAGGGAAATATCCTCCAGACGCTGTTCGTCTCGGTGATCTTCGGCATCGGCCTCGCCCTGATCGGCGAACGCGGCGAACGGTTGACGGCCGCGCTGGAGGATCTTTCCATCGCGGTGTTCAAGGTCGTCGCCATCCTGATGAAGGCGGCCCCGGTCGGCGCATTCGGCGCGATGGCCTTCACGATCGGCAAATATGGCGTGGGCACGCTCGCCAATCTCGCCGCTCTGGTCGGCACCTTCTATCTCACCTCGCTGCTGTTCGTGCTGGTGGTTCTGGGCCTCGTCGCGCGTGCCTGCGGTTTTTCGATCCTGCGGCTGATCGCCTATCTCAAGGCGGAGCTTCTGCTTGTGCTGGGTACCTCCTCCTCCGAAAGCGCGCTGCCCGCGCTCATCCAGAAGATGGAGCAGGCCGGCTGCCCCAAATCGATCGTCGGCCTCGTGGTGCCGACCGGCTATTCCTTCAATCTCGACGGCACGAACATCTACATGACGCTCGCCGCGCTCTTCATCGCGCAAGCCTGCAATGTCGATCTCACCTTCGGGCAGGAAATGCTGCTGCTCGGCGTGGCGATGCTCTCGTCGAAGGGCGCGGCGGGCGTTACCGGGGCGGGCTTCATCACGCTGGCGGCGACGCTCTCGATCGTGCCGTCCGTGCCGGTGGCCGGCATGGCTTTGATCCTCGGCGTCGATCGCTTCATGAGCGAGTGCCGCAGCCTGACCAACTTCATCGGCAATGCCGTCGCCACCGTGGTCGTCTCCCGCTGGGAAGGCGCGCTCGACAAGGATGCGCTGGATGCGGCGCTGCGCGGCAAGACAGCGGAAAGCGAAGTCGCCACCATCCACTAGGCGGCATGCGCTCCCGCCCGCGCGGGAGCACATGCTCCATGCCTCAGCGCAGCGTCTCGCGAACCACCGTCGCCAGCGGCGTCGTGGCCCGCCCGATCAGCGCGCTCAGTTCGTGCCCGTCGTCGAACAGCGCGCCACCCGCCGCCGTGGCGCTGCTCTCCGCCAGAATCGCGGCGAGCGGCCCCGGCAGCCCGATCCCTTCCAGCGCCTCCCGATAGGCGGCCTCGCTCATATTCACATAGGTAACCGGCCTGCCGCTCGCCGTGGCGAGCGCCGCCGCATAGTCCGCCAGCGTGAAGCTCTCGTCTCCGGCCAGTTCATAGACCTGGCTGGTCATCGCAGCATCAGTCAGCACGCGGGCGGCCGCCTCGGCATAATCGCGCCGTGCCGCCGCCGAGATCCGCCCCTCTCCGGTGCTGCCGATCACGGCACCATGCTCGATCGAGGCGGCCGCGCTCATCGTATAATTCTCGATATACCAGCCGTTGCGCAGCAGCGCATAAGGCATGCCGCTCGCCCGGATCGCGGCCTCGGTCGCGCGATGTTCGACAGCGAGACCCAGCGGGCTGCTGTCGGCGCGAAGGATGCTCGTATAGGCGATCGCGCTCACGCCCGCCGTCTTCGCCGCCTCGATCACGGCCGCATGCTGCGCCACGCGCTTGCCCACTTCGCTGGACGAGATGAGCAGCAGCCGCTCCACACCGGCAAGCGCCGGCGCCAGCGTGCCCGCCTCATCATAATCGAACGCCCGCACGATCACGCCGCGCGCGGAGAGATCCGCCACGCGCGCCGGATCGCGCACCAGCGCCACGATCTTGCCGGGCTCGATCCGGCCGAGCAGGGCTTCGATCACCAGCCGGCCGAGTTGGCCCGATGCTCCGGTCACTGCGTACATCAACGTTCTCCGATACGGTTGCGGAGAACCAGATAGTTCCATAACTTACCGATCGTAAGTACGCACATGAAGGTAAGTGTGGATGCTGAAGCCGACGTCCTCGCATCTTGCGGACCGGATGGCCCGCGGCGACGTGTTCGCGCCCGGCTGCCCGTCGCGCGCGATCCTCAAGCATGTGACGAGCAGTTGGGGGCTGCTGACGCTGATCGCCCTGCGGCGGGGCACGCTGCGCTTCAGCCAGCTTCGCCGCCGCGTGAACGGCGTGAGCGAACGGATGCTCGCGCAGGCGCTACAGCAACTGGAGGGAGATGGACTGGTGCTGCGCCGCAGCTACCCGGTCGTGCCGCCGCATGTGGAATACAGCCTCACCCCGCGTGGCGAGGAAGCGGCACGGCTCGTGGAAACGCTGGCGAACTGGATCGAGGATAATCTTCCGGCGCTCATGCCTTCATCCGCCGCCGAAACCGACGAGGTCGAGGCCTAGAACAAGGCGCCGCGTTCACGCCCCGCACTGACGCGCAGGCAATATTTGCGGAAAGACGGAGATTATCGCGAATTTATATCATTCGCCGAAGGGCATGGATCAGTCGGAAGCGCCGATCATCTCATCGATCGACGGCGCCCCGACCGATCGCTTCAGCTAAGGAGAAAGATAGTCGCCGCGGCAACCGGACCACCAATGAAGATGGCAAGAAGCAACATGACCAGCATCATGATCGATCGCTGATTGGTCGTCGTATGCAGATTCCGACTATCTTCCATGCACCTGTCTCCTTTGCAGCGGACTCTTATGATCCTGTAATGCAACAAGAGTGGGCCATATTGTGCACAGCAACGCAAGCGCAATCTTCCGACAGATCCCGCGCTATTCGCGGTCAGCCGGATATCTTCTCATGTTCCGCTGCCAGTTTTAGTATGTTTTCCGCCAATTCCGGACGGCAGATCAGAAGATCCGGCAGATAAGGATTGGCGCGATTATAGGAGAGCGCGCTGCCATCGACACGGCTGACATGCAGCCCCGCCGCAGCCGCCACCGCGATCGGCGCGCAATTGTCCCACTCATATTGGCCGCCGGTGTGAAGATAGATGTCCGCGTCGCCGCGCACCACCGCCATCGCCTTGGCCCCGGCCGATCCCATCGGCAGCAGCTCGGCCCCCAGAGCCTCCGCCACGGCCACGGCCTCGGCCGCCGGCCGCGATCGGCTGACGAGCATCCGCGGCCTTTCCGGCGCGGGGCCGGGCGCCGGCGGAGCGTCGGATCGCATCACCTCGCCCAGAGCGGGCAGCGCCACCGCGCCCAGCGCCGCCTTGCCCTCCACCGCGAGCGCGACATGCACCGCCCAGTCGCTCCGGCCCTCGCCATATTCGCGCGTGCCATCCAGCGGATCGACGATCCAGACGCGGCTGCGCGAGCAGCGCGCCGTATCGTTCAACTCCTCTTCGGAGAGCACCGCATCGTCCGGCCGCTGCACGCGCAGCGCCTCCATGATGAAGCGATTGGCGACGAGATCACCGGCCGTGCCCAGCGTCTTGCCTTCGAACAGGCCGGAGCGCTGGAGCGCGAGCAGCACGTCCCCCGCCGTGCCGGCGATGCGCGCCGCAAGTTCGGCATCGGTGATGCTCACGGGATCAGACGCGCCACGATCAGGTCCGCAGCCGCCTCGGGCGAAAGCGCGGTCGTATCGATGCGGATTTCGGGCGCGTCAGGGGCTTCATAGGGGCTGTCTATGCCGGTGAAGTTCTTCAGCTGCCCGCTGCGGGCCTTCGCATAAAGGCCCTTCACGTCGCGCGCCTCGGCCTCGGCCAGCGGCGTATCCACATGCACCTCGATGAACTCGCCGGGCTTCATCATCTGGCGCACCATGTCGCGTTCGGCCCGAAAGGGCGAGATGAAGGCGGTGATGACGATCAGGCCCGCATCGGTCATCAGCTTGGCCACCTCGCCCACGCGGCGGATATTTTCCACCCGATCGGCATCGGTGAAGCCCAGATCCTTGTTCAGGCCGTGGCGCACATTGTCCCCGTCCAGCAGGAAGGTGTGGCGGTTCATCCGCGCCAGCTTCTTTTCCACCAGATTCGCGATGGTCGATTTGCCCGCGCCCGAAAGCCCCGTGAACCACAGGACAGCGGGCGTCTGGTTCTTCAGCGCGGCATGCGCCTCGCGGCTCACGTCCTGTGCTTGCCAGTGCACGTTCTGCGCGCGCCGCAGGGAGAAATGGATCATCCCCGCCGCCACCGTGGCATTGGTGATCTTGTCGATCAGGATGAACCCGCCCAGCGTCTTGCTGGGGCTGCCCCGATCATCGGCATAAGGCTCGAACACCAGCGGGCGATCGGTGGAGAGATTGGCCACGCCGATCGCGTTCAGTTCCAGCGTCTTCGCCGCCAGATGCTCCAGCGTGTTGACGTTGACCTGATATTTGGGCGCCGCGATCGTGGCGCTTACGGTCTGGGTGCCCAGCTTCAGCCAATAGGAGCGCCCCGGAAGCATCGCTTCGTCCGCCATCCAGACGATCGTGCTTTCGAACTGGTCGGCCGCCTGGGGAGGATTGTCCGCTATGGCGATGACATCCCCGCGCGAGCAATCCACCTCATCCGCCAGCGTGAGCGTCACGGATTGGCCCGCGATGGCCTCCTCCAGATCGCCGCCGAGCGTGACGATGCGCGATATGCTCGATGTCTTGCCGGAAGGCAGGATACGCACGGCATCGCCGGGCTTCACCGATCCGCTCGCGATCAGCCCGGAGAAGCCCCGGAAATCGAGGTTTGGACGATTCACCCACTGCACCGGCATCCGGAAAGGCTTGGCCTGATCCGATGTCTGGTCGACCGAAACCGTCTCCAGATGATCGATCAGCGTCCTGCCGTGATACCAGGGCGTGCTCTCCGACAGGGAGGCGATATTGTCGCCCCTGAAGCCCGAAATGGGGATGGCCGTGAAATCGGTGATGCCGATCTCGCTGGCGAACGCGCGATAGGCGAGCCGGATGCGATCGAACACGGTCTGGTCGTAATCGACCAGATCCATCTTGTTCACAGCGAGCACGATGTTCCGGATGCCGATCAGGTGCGCGAGATAGCTGTGCCGCCGCGTCTGCGTCAGCACGCCCTTGCGCGCATCGACGAGGATCACGGCAAGGTCGGCCGTGGACGCGCCCGTCACCATGTTGCGCGTATATTGTTCGTGGCCGGGCGTGTCGGCGACGATGAACTTGCGTTTCTCGGTCGCGAAAAAGCGATAGGCGACGTCGATCGTGATCCCCTGCTCGCGTTCGGCGGCGAGGCCGTCCACCAGCAGGGCGAAATCGATCTCGCCGCCCTGCGTGCCCACCCGCTTGCTGTCCGCCTCCAGCGCCGCCAGCTGATCCTCGAAGATCATCTTGCTGTCGTAGAGCAGCCGGCCGATCAGGGTGGACTTGCCATCGTCCACCGATCCGCAGGTGATGAAGCGCAGCAGGGTCTTGTGCTGGTGCTGCGCCAGATAGGCGTCGATATCCTCGGCGATCAGCGCGTCGGTCTTGTAGATGGGCTCGCTCATCAGAAGTAGCCCTCCTGCTTCTTCTTCTCCATGCCGGCGCCGCCCGCATCCTTGTCGATCGCGCGGCCCTGCCGTTCGGAGGTCGTCGTCAGCAGCATTTCCTGGATCACCTCCGAAAGCGTCGCCGCCTCGCTCTCCACGGCACCCGTCAGCGGATAGCAGCCGAGCGTACGGAAGCGGACCGATCGCTCCACAGGCGCCTCGCCCGGCTTCAGCGGGAAGCGATCATCGTCCACCATCAGCAGCATGCCGTCGCGCTCCACCGTCGGGCGCTTATCGGCGAAGTAAAGCGGCACGATCGGCACGTCGTTCAGCTGGATATATTGCCAGATGTCCAGTTCGGTCCAGTTGGAGATCGGGAAGACCCGGATGCTCTCGCCCTTGGCCTTGCGGGCATTGTAGAGGTTCCACAATTCGGGCCGCTGGTTCTTGGGATCCCAGCGATGATTGGCCGACCGGAACGAGAAGATGCGCTCCTTGGCGCGGCTTTTCTCCTCGTCGCGCCGGGCGCCGCCGAAGGCCGCATCGAAACCATAGAGATCCAGCGCCTGCTTCAGCCCCTCCGTCTTCCACATGTCCGTATGCAGCGCGCCATGATCGAACGGGTTGATCCCCCGCTCTTTGGCCTCCGGATTCTGGTAGACGAGCAGTTCCATGCCGCTCTCCTTGGCCATCCGGTCGCGGAGATCGTACATCGCCTTGAACTTCCATGTCGTATCGACATGCAGCAGCGGGAAAGGCGGCGGGCTGGGATAGAAGGCCTTGCGCGCGAGATGCAGCATCACCGCGCTATCCTTGCCCACCGAATAGAGCATCACGGGCTTTTCGGCCTCGGCCACCACCTCGCGCAGGATGTGGATGCTCTCGGCTTCCAGTCGTTCGATATGGGTCAGGGTCTTGGCGGACATGGTCTTTTCGAAAATCTCTCGAGGCGCGGAGGCGCGATATTGGATCGCACCTGCCCCAGCGCCACGCCCGCCGCCATCTACTTTTCCTTATCCCACGCCATGTTAGGCTTTCCGCCTATCGCGGGCCGCCGGCCTTCGCCTGGGGCGCAGCCCCATCGACCGGGTCGCCCCGATCGCCTTCGTCCGCGTGGCCGATCTCCTTGCGGATCTCGATTTCCTGCAATGCCCTCGCCCGGGCGGGATCGAAGACGATGAACGCCGCATCGATCCCCTGCCCTCCGAAGTGCCTGCGCCCCTTGCGCCGGGCGCGGTCCTTCAGGCCGGCGATGGTGAGGGGGAGCAGCATGACAAGCGCCAGCGCGGTGATGCCGGCGATCGCCCACTGGCCGAGCGCTCCCGTCATCCGGCCCGGCCCCTCAGAGCTGCCTGCCCTGCCGGCCCGCCAGCTCGACCACATATTGCCAGGCGACGCGGCCCGAACGATGGCCGCGCGTCGTCGCCCAGGCGATCGCCTCCTGCGGATCGAAGCTCAGGCCGTGCGCGCGCGCATAACCCGCTACCATCGCCACATAGGTCGGCTGGTCGACGACGTGAAAGCCCAGGCTGAGCCCGAAGCGATCGGCCAGCGCCAGCTTGTCATCGGCCACGTCGCGCGGATTGATGACGTCCGTCTGCTCGCTCATATGCCGGTCCACGATGTGGCGGCGATTGGCGGTTACCAGCAGGCGCGCATTGGCCGGCCGCGCCTCGGCCCCGCCCTCCAGCAGGGAACGCAGCCGGCGCGGGCCGCCATCGCCATCGGCAAAGCCCAGATCGTCGATGAAGATCGCGAAGGCGCGGGCCACGCCTGCGATCCGATCGAACAGGGGGGGCAGCGCATCCAGCGTGTCGCCCGCAACCTCGATCAGCGCCAGTGCCCCGCCCTCGGCCTGCACCTGGCCGACCGCAGCCTTCACCAGTGCGGACTTGCCCGTGCCACGCGCGCCCCACAGCAGCACGTCATGCGCGGGGAAGCCCCCCGCCAGCCTGCGCAGATTGTCAGTCAGCTGCGCCTTCTGCGGATCGATCCCCTCCAGCAAGGCGAGCGGCAGCGGCGCGAAGTCGCGCGCCGCCACCAGCGCGCCATCCCGCCACACATAAGCAGGCGCGGCCATCGGATCGGCCGAAAGGGGCGGCGGCGGCGAGATGCGCTCCAGCGCCTCCACGATGCGGGAAAGCAGGGCCTCGCTCATGCTGCCAGCGCCCTGATCGCGGCTTCATCGAGCCGCCACGGCTCCCATCCCGTCTGCGGCCTGCCGCCGATCGTCCGGTAGAAATTCATCGCGCTCTCATTCCAGTCCAGCACAGCCCAATCGATCCGGGCGCAATTCCGCGCCACCGCTTCCCGCGCCAGCGTGCGGAACAGCGCCCTGCCGGCGCCCGTACCACGAGCACGCTCGTCGACCACAAGATCTTCCAGATAGATGCCCGCCCTGCCCGTCCAGGTCGAATAGTTGAGAAACCACACGGCGATGCCCACGATCGCACCACCCGCCTCGGCGACATGGGCATGAACCTGCGCGCCCTCTGCAAAAAAGGTGGCGCGCAGCGATGCTTCGGTCGCCTCCACCGCATCCGGCTGGCGCTCATAGATGGCGAGGTGGCGGATCAGCCGCAGGATATGCTCCTCGTCGCCCGGCATCGCGCGGCGCACCGTCACGCTCACAGCGATACCTCCGCCGCCATGGGCTGGGGCGATCGGGCGAAAGCGGCGATCAGGCACCCCGTCACGATCAGCGCGGCCCCCGCCAGCACAGTCGTGCTCAGCGCTTCGCCGAACATCAGCGCGCCGAAGATCGCGGACCAGACGAAGGCCGTATATTCGACAGGAATCAACGTTTTCGCCTCCGCACGCGCATAGGCCCAGGCGAGGAGAAACACCGACGTCTGCGCCAGCGCCGCACCCAGGATGATCATCGGCCAGTGCGACAGAGCCGGCAAAGGCGCAAGCCATGGCGCAAGCGGCAGCAGCCACAGCAAGGTGGTTCCGTTCTGGAAAAAGGCGATCTCGGTCGGGCTCGCCGCCTGCGCCTGCCGCCGCAGCAGGGTGATACCATAGCCATAGATGGCAGCCGCACCGAGGATCGCCAGCCCGCCGCCAACGGCCGCTTCGTCCACCGCGCCCGTCAGCCTTCCCGCGATCAGCACGCCGACACCGGCAAGGCCGAGCAGCGAGGCCAGGATCGTCCGCATCCCGATCCGCTCGCCCAGCAGCACCGCCGAACAATAAAGCGCCACGAGTGGCGAGATGAAGGACAGCGCGATCCCCTCCGCCATCGGCAGCTTCGTCAGTCCATAGAAATAGCCGGTCGCGGACAGGGCCGTCACGGCGCCGCGCTTCGCATGCAGGATCAGTACGGACCGTGCCGGCCAGGCGCCTCCCCGCGCCAGCAGCAGCGCGCCCGTGATCGGCACCGCCGCCACCGTGCGCCACAGCATCGCGCAATAGGCGCCGATCAGGAGCGAGAGCCCCTTCATCACGGCATCCATATAGGTGAAGATCGCGATGCCCGCACACGCCGTCGCAAACGGGATGACGGGCGTCGTCGCCCCCCTGTCCACGCTCATTTGGCGGACCTGCGCCCGGCCGCGATCGCAATCTGCGCCCAGCGGATCATGGCTTCGGCATCGTCATGCACGTCGCCGGGCGCGCGCCTGTAGTTCATCGTCGCGATCCTGCCCTTGCGCGCGTAGCTGAAGCGCTCGGCGCCCTCCGCGTCCCAGAGCGGATCGCTCACCGCATCGGCCTTGAACCAGAGATCGTCCATCGCCGCGATCGCGAAGATCGTGCCGTCGCAATAAAGCGTGGCGCCGCCCATCATCCGCCGCATCGTCACTTCACCTATGGGTGCGAGCGCCTCGCTCACCCAATCGACCAGCCCCTGATCGAGGCTCATGCGTCGATCCGATTCCCCGTCACGGGCGCTGCCGGATCTTCCCGGCCGCCACCTGCCCGCGCAGATATTCGCGGCGCGCCTCGAACTGCTCCCGCTCGGCATCCGAAATCCGGTCGCCCGCGCGCGCCTCGGCGGCGGCCACCGCCCCGGCATCCCGGCGCAGCCGCTTGGCCTGACGGCGTGAAAGCTGGCCATTGTCCCGCCCGTCATCGATGCTCTGGCGGATCTGGCCCAGTTCATAATCCGGCCTGAAGGGCAGCTGCGACGGGCGCGTATGATAGCTGCCCGCAATCTGCGCGGAAACCGGCGCCGCCATCAGCAGGCCAAGCATCCCCCACGCATATCCACGCATCGCCATCCTCCTCCGTCCGGGATCACTCCGCCGCGACGGCCTCCGCCTCCGCAGCGGCCTGGGCCGCCTCCATCTCCGCCGCCTTCGCCTCGACCAGCTTCACGATATGCTCGATCATGTCGGCATCCTGCACGGTATGATCCGTGACGCCCGACAGATAGACCATATGCTTGCCATTGCCGCCTCCGGTGAGGCCGATATCGGTCTCGCGCGCCTCACCGGGGCCGTTCACGACGCAGCCCAGCACCGAAAGGCTCATCGGCACGCGGATATGCTGGAGACGCGATTCCAGCGTCTCCACCGTGCGGATCACATCGAATCCCTGCCGCGCGCAGGACGGGCAGGAAACGACGCGCACGCCGCGCTGGCGAAGCCCCAGCGCCTTCAATATCTCGTAGCCGACGCGCACTTCTTCCTCCGGCTCGGCCGAAAGGCTCACGCGGATCGTGTCGCCGATGCCGAACCACAGCAGCGATCCCATGCCGATCGAGGATTTCACCGTGCCGCCGATCAGGCCCCCGGCTTCGGTAATGCCAAGATGGAGGGGGCAATCCACGGCTTCGGCCAGCTGCTGATAGGCGGCGGCGGCGAGAAACACGTCGGAAGCCTTCACCGCCACCTTGAATTCATGGAAATCATGATCCTGCAGCAGCTTGATATGATCCAGCGCGCTTTCCACCAGCGCCTCCGGGCAGGGCTCGCCATATTTTTCGAGCAGATCCTTTTCGAGGCTGCCCGCATTCACGCCGATGCGGATCGCGCAGCCATTTGCCTTCGCCGCGCGCACCACCTCGGCCACGCGCGCATCGGAGCCGATATTGCCGGGATTGATGCGCAGGCAGGCCGCCCCCGCATCCGCCGCCTCCAGCGCGCGTTTATAGTGAAAGTGGATGTCCGCCACGATCGGCACCTTTGCCGCGCGCGTGATCAGCGGCATCGCCGCGGTAGAGGCTTCGTCCGGGCAGGAGACGCGGATGATATCCGCGCCCGCCTCTTCGCAGCGACGGATCTGGTCGATCGTGGCGGCGGCGTCCTCGGTGGGCGTATTGGTCATGGTCTGCACCGAGATCGGCGCATCGCCACCGACGGGAACCTTGCCGACCATGATCTGACGGGATTGGCGGCGCGCTATATCGCGCCAGGGACGAACGGACATTGGAAGCGGATCTCACAGGCTGTTCGCACCGCCTATAGCGCATCCCATGCGCCCGGCGCACCCCCCGTGACACCATATCGTCGCACGGACGGTTGACGGCGGCGCTGCATCGCAACAGGAGACGCCGGACGTGCCCGATCCCGCTTCCGCCTTCTCTCCTGCCGCATCCACGCCCCATCCATCCGGCGGCGGGCGCCATTTCGGGATGGACTGGCTGCGCATCGGCGCATTTCAACTGCTGATCCTCTACCATATCGGAATGGTCTTCGTGCCGTGGGAATGGCACGTCTCCTCGGAGCAATCCGTGCCGTGGGCGGTGCTGCCGATGGTGGCGATCAATGCGTGGCGCCTGACCCTGCTGTTCATGGTCTCCGGCTTCGCCAGCGCAGCGATGCTCGCACGCAAGCCCGCACTCCCGCCTTTCCTGCGCAACCGGCTCGTACGGCTCGGCATTCCCCTGCTGTTCGGCGTCATCCTCATCACGCCGGTCCAGCCCTGGATCCAGCTGACCACGCAGCGCGGCTACGATCACGGCTTCGGCTATTTCTACCTGCACGATTATTATCGGTTCGCCATGTATCGCGGCATGCCCCTGCCCGCGTGGCAGCATCTGTGGTTCGTCTTCTATCTGCTCGTCTATACGATCGCGCTGACGGCCCTGCTCGCCCTCCCGGCCGGAATACGCGCCTTTGCGCGCCGCTGGGCCGAGCGGCTTCTGTGGGGGCCGCTGCTCCTGCTGCTGCCCATCGCGATCGCCATCCCGATCCGGCTCCACTGGCTGCCGCATGCCGAGGACAATCACAATTTCCTGGGCGATTGGGTGGCGCACATCCGCCATTTCCCGGCCTTCGTCTGCGGCTATCTGCTCTACAATTCTCCCTCGCTGTGGCGATCGATCCGCGGCAACTGGCCCTGGATCGCGGCGCTCGCGATCGCCGCCACGGCCGGGGCGGTCTATATCGCATGGGATTATCCGGCGACGCGGCCGATCACGCGGGGCATGCGCGATATCTATCAGTGCATCCGCGTCGTGCAGGGCTGGGCCTCGATCCTGGCGCTGATCGGCATCGCGGATCGCTTCTGGAATCATGACGGGCGCTGGCGCGCCATGCTCGCGGAAGCCGTCTTCCCCTTCTACCTGATCCACCAGACGATCATCATCGTCGTCGGCTGGCTGATGCTGGGCAGCGGCCTTTCCAACATCGTGCAGTTGATCCTCCTCGTCGCCAGCACGATGATCGGCTGCTGGATCTTCTATATGGTGGGGCGCAGGATCCCGCTGGCGCGCCCGCTCATCGGCCTCCGTCCGCTCGCACATTCATCCCGAAAGGCACCGGCATGAGCAACTGGACCCTCGTCATTCACGGCGGATCGGGCTCGATGGCGCGGGGCAGGCTTCCCGAGGCCGAGGATCAGGGCGCGCGCGCCGGCCTCGACGCCGCGCTTCGCGCCGGAGCCGCCCTGCTGGATGCGGGCGGCTCCGCGCTCGATGCGGTGGAGGCGGCCGTGAAGGTGCTGGAGGATGATGCGCATTTCAATGCCGGCCGGGGCGCCGTCTTCTCCTGGGATGGCGTGAACGAGCTGGACGCCGCGATCATGGACGGCGCATCGCGCGCGGCCGGCGCCGTCAGCGCCGTCACCACCACGCGCAATCCGGTGGCGCTCGCGCGCAAGGTGATGGAGGATGGCCGCCATGTCCTCCTTTCCGGCGCGGGCGCGGACGGCTTCAGCCGCGAAGCCGGGCTGGAGCAGGTTCCGCCCGAATATTTCGCCTTGCCGGAGCGGCGACGCCAGCTGGACGAGATCAAGGCCGGCGGCGGCTTCGACAGCGCGATGAAATATGGCACGGTCGGCGCCGTCGCGGCCGACGCGCGGGGCCATGTCGCCGCTGCCACCTCCACCGGCGGGCTTACCGCCAAGCGCTGGGGCCGGATCGGGGACAGTCCACTGATCGGCGCCGGCACCTATGCCGACGACCGCGCCTGCGCCACATCCTGCACCGGTTCGGGCGAGGTCTTCATCCGCGCCGTCGCCGCGCACGAGATCGCGGCGCGCGTGCGGCTGAGCCAGCTCGGCCCGATCGATGCCGCCGCCTCCGTTGTCGCCGAGATCGGCGTGATGGGGGGCAAGGGCGGCGTCATCACGGTCGGCCCGGATGGCACGGGCGGCTGGGCGTTCAATACGCCGGGCATGTATCGCGGCATCATGCGATCGGGCGAAGCCCCCCGGATCGCGATCTACGACGACGAGGATTGATGCGAATGATCCGCCGTTTCCTTCTGATCCTGCTCGGCATTTCCGCGATCGGCGCATCGCCGGCCGCCGCCTTCTGGGAATATGGTCACCAGACGGTCGCCACGATCGCCTTCTCCCAGGTGCAGCCGCGCACCCGCGCCAGCATCCTGTGGCTGTTGAAGCGGCAAAGCGTGCTGGAAACGCCCACCTGCCCGGCGAAGACGATCGAGGAAGCCGCCGTCTGGCCCGATTGTGTGAAGACGCTGGGGGATCGTTTCTCTTATTCCTCTTCCTGGCATTATCAGGACTTCGACGTCTGCAAGCCGTTCGATTTCAAGGCGAACTGCAAGGATGGTAATTGCGCCTCGGTGCAGGTGATGCGAGCCCAGCGCATGCTGGCGGATCGCAAGCTGCCGACCCGGGATCGCGTGATGGCGCTGGCCTTTCTCGTCCATTTCGTCGGCGACATTCACCAGCCGCTCCACGCGGCGGAGGCGCATGACGATGCCGGCGGCAACGGCACGCGCGCCAGCTATGGCGTGATCGGTGGCCGCACCAATCTCCACGCCATCTGGGATGGGCTGCTCGCCGATCGGGCAATTTCCACCCCGCCCGGCGGCCCGGCCGGCCTGCTTTCCGGCGCCACGCCGGCCGAGCGCAAGGCCATGGCACAGGGCTCGCTGGAGGATTGGATGCGCGAAAGCTGGGGCGTCGCGAAGGATTCTGTCTATCCCACGGCCGCCGGAAACGTCTGCGCGCTGCCGGCCGGCACGAAGGCCAGCGGCAAGCTGGACGAGGCAAAGATCCAGGCGCTCATCCCGGTGATGCGCAAACAGGTTCTGGAGGGCGGCCTCCGCCTTGCGCGAATGCTGGACGAGGCGCTGGACGGCGACCATCCCGAAGTCGCCCACCCGCCCCGCCCCCCGCGCAATGCAGGGTGAGGGAGCCGCCGGAAGCGGGCTTCATTTTCCTTCGTGAGCGCGACCTCACCGGCAATGCCCCGCCTCCATACGATGAAGGAGGCAGGGATGGAGGGAACGCTCCAGTTCGAAAACGGCATGCTGCGCTTCGGGCCGTTTTCCTATGAGGATGAGGTCGATCCCGATCCGATCAACGCCTGCACCCTGCCCCTCGCCGACAAGCACGTCGTTGAACGGTCGTCACGGCGTTTTGCGCCTTCAAGCGGCGAGATCACGCGAGTTCGCTCGAAGTGATCGAACTGGCGCCTGGGGTGTCAGTCGAGCAGGTCGCTGCTCGAACCTTCGCCCACCTCCTCGTCGAGCAGACGCCGAGCCGCCGGGAAAGCCGAAATTATCCTCTGGGGAGCGAACACCAGTTCGCGATGCGTTCGGCGGGCCTCTCCAATGGCCTCACTCGCCGAACGCCAATGGGACCCCATCGGGTATGGGGAGCCTGTGCGCGCGCAGGGTCATCGCGACGTTCGTGAAGTGACCAACGGTAACCGAGTCCTGCATCCCCAAGCAGATCGCGGGCTTTGATGCCGGCATCTCTGTTCGTGCAAGTCGCCGTGATGCCGGGCGACGATCGATGTCGCTATGCCCGTGCCTGCCGCCGGAACTCCGGAGGTTTTGCCCAGCCGAACCGACTTGAGGCGCGCCGCACCCCATGGCGAAGTGATCGAGAGCGTTCCGCGCGTGGCTGGCGTCCCTCTCGCCACTGGCGGACCATTTGCCGGGCACTGCATTTGCCCCTGACAGCGCCTAACCGTCGTCCGCGTTGGCCGCTCCCGCCAATCCGCCCCATCTCCGTCCGCCCTTCGACAAGCCCGGCCTGCGCGGTCTATCAGCGGCGCCATGCGCTATTTCCTCGATACCGAATTCGATGGCTTCGGCGGCCCGCTGCTCAGCCTGGGCCTCGCCGCCGAGCATGGGGACAATGATTATTATGTCGCCATCCCCTACGATCACGAGCCCACCGAATGGGTCGCGCGTCATGTGGTGCCCTATCTGAAGAGCGTGCCGCACACGCTTTACAACCAGCTCGATCGGGAGGCGGCCGCGCACGATATCGCCGCCTATCTCTCGGCCGACGACGATCCCGAAATCATCGCGGACTGGCCGGAGGATATCGCGCTTTTCTGTCGTCTGCTGCTGGTGGGCGATACGGAGATCGTGGACATATCCCACCTGCGCTTCCGCTTCCTGCGCACGCCCGGCTTTTCCACCGCGCGCAACAGCGCCGTGCCCCACAATGCACTGCACGACGCGCGCGCGCTCCGGGATTTCGTACTGTCGACGGAGGGGTGATCGCTCGGCCGGCTGGCCGCGCGCCTCGCTTATTGCAGCGTAGGCTCGTCGCCTGAATTCAGCCCGAAGAAGCGCAGGAACTCGACGAGCATGTCCGCACGATCGGCGAGCGTCGGCGCCTCCAGCAGCGCCTGCTTGGCCGCCACATCGAAGGGCACCACCTGCGATATGCCGCTCACCAGCGCCTCGTCGTCCAGCCGCCCAACCTCGTCCCATTCGATCTCGAAGCCGTGCGCCAGCGCGAAGCGCTTCGCCTCAGCCTCCACGTCCGCGCGCACGACGCTGGGCAGCGGATCGGGATCCTCGGCATCGGCCGAAAACGTTTCCGCCTCGATCTGGCGAAACGGCGTCGCGACATCCATTTCGCGCACCGTGCGGAAGCGCGTCAGCCCTTCCAGCACGATATTGAAGCGCCCGTCCTCCAGCGCCTCCACCTGCGCGATGCGGCCCACGCAGCCAATATCGAACAGGGCCGGCGCGGGATCGTCCTCCCGCTCGCTCGGCAGGGGCTGGATCATCGCGATGCGCCTGTCGCGCGCCAGCGCATCGCTCACCATCGCCCGGTAGCGCGGCTCGAAGATATGAAGCGGCAGATAGGCGCGCGGCAAAAGGAGCGCGCCCGGCAGCGGGAAGATGGACAGCCGCGTGCCGATGCGCGTCGTCATCCGAAGAGGACGGCCGAAAGACGGCGGCGCTGCTGTGCCACCCACGGATCTTCCAGACCCGTCGCCTCAAACAGGGTGAGCAGCCGCTTGCGCGCGGCCGCGTCATTCCACTCGCGATCCAGCTCGATGGAGGCGAGCAACACATCCGCCGCGCCATCGCGATCACCCGACGCCATCAGTGCACCGGCCAGCTCATAGCGCGCTTCCTGATCCTCGGGCGCGGCCGCCACCTTGGCCCGCAATGCCTCGATCTCGCCAACGGGGCCGGCTTCTGCCGCCAGCGCGATCGCCGCGCGCGCCCGCTGGACACCCGCATCCTTCGCCTTGTCCGCCGGCAGCGTATCCAATGCCGCCGTCGCTTCTTCCGGCTGCCCGGCCGCGACGAGCGCGCGCGCCAGGCCAGCCACCACGGCGGGATCTTCCGGCGCCATATCGATCAGCTGCGTGAAGATCGAAACCGCACGCTCCACCTCGCCCGCTTCCAGCACCTGCTCGCCCATCTCGATCAGCGGGGCGACATCCTGATGCAGCTGATCGTCCGCTCCGTGGATCGGAAGCTGGCGCAGAAGCTGATCCAGGATCTGGCCGATCTGGCTTTCGGTGCGCGCCTGCGTGAGATCCGCGACCGGGCGCCCCTGGAACAGCGCATAGACGGTGGGGATCGAGCGGATCTGGAATTGCGAGGCAATGAACTTGCTCTCGTCCACGTTCACCTTGGCCAGCACCACGCCCTTGCCGGCATAGGCCTTGGCCACCTTTTCCAGCACGGGTGTCAGCTGCTTGCAGGGGCCGCACCATTCGGCCCAGAAATCGAGAATGACGAGCGCGTTCATCGACGGCTCGATCACGTCGCGCTGAAAGGCCTCGATCTCCGCCTTGTCCGCCGCGCTCATGCCCAGAGTCGCCAAAGTCCCGTCCTCCACTGTGTCGAATTGCCGCCCCTATGTGGGCGATGCCGCCCCGAGGGCAAGGGAGAGCCGCGATCGATACGCCGGGCCGGGCCGCGCATCAGCCGTTCGCCGCAATCGAAAGCCTGCATTCACCACCCATTCACGGGTCGAAGCAGAGTTTTCCGTCGCGATAAGGGAAGGTTTTATGAGAAGCTTGCTCCTGCTTGCCGCTCTGGCCGCCGCCTCTCCGACCGCCAGCCGCCCGCCCCGCTCCGATGTCGGCGGCGTGGCCTGCCCGAAAACCGGCCCCAGCCTCGCCGCGGATCAGGGGCAGGCGCATCTCAAGCGGCTGGACCGGCTTCCACCCACCGCGCAGATCCTGACCGTGCTTCGCTCGGAAGGCGGATGCGAGACGCCCGTCATCGTGCGCTACGGCATCGGCAACAATGTCGACGCAGGCGCGCCTGTGGACATTCCCTCCCCGGCCTCGCGCTAGGCCGGCGTCATACGGAACGGATCAGCCCCTCCAGAGGGCGTGTCGTCGACGCCTGCGCGAACAATGCGCGCTGGACGCGTTCCGGCTCGATCGCGAACGTCTCCGCCGCGAGGCCGGCGATCACGCCGTCCAGCCCCGTCGTCGGCTTGAGATCGCGCCCCTGATAGAGCTGGGCCTGCGCCAGCCCCGGCCAGTCCGCGATCACCCGCCCGCCTTTCAGCCCGCCACCGAACAGCATCGCCGCCGATCCCGTGCCATGATCGGTGCCGCCCGTGCCGTTCGCCGCCGCCGTGCGCCCGAATTCGGTCGCGACGACCACTACGGTATCAGCCCATGCGTCGCCCAGGCCGTCGCGCAGCGCGCCCACCATCTGATCCAGCGCCTTCAATTGCGCGGTCAGGCGATAATCCTGCCCGCTGTGCGTATCCCATCCCCCCGTTTCCAGCATCGCGATGCGCGGACCGTCCGGCCTGGTGAGGAAGGTGGCGGCCAGCCGCCCGAGATCGGCCGGCGCGCGGCCGGCATTCTCATCCGGAACCATCCCGCGCGCCTCGCGCGCCGCATCCCACAATGCATGCAGCTGGGGATCGTTCTGGTAGAGGCGCCCGACACGCAGGAGCAGGTCATCCGACGCCTGCGGCAGGGAGGACGGCGCATAGGAGGCGACCTCCACGCGCCCGCGCAGCGCGGGCGGCACGGTCGGCGCGAAGGCGATCGCCTCGTCACGCGCCCTGGGCAGTAGGCCTACGAGCCTGTTGAGCCAGCCGTCCCGCACCTCATATGGCAGGGCGCCCCCCGTCTCGAGAACATTCTGTCCGTCGAAATGCGAGCGATCGCGATAGGGCGATGCGGTGGCGTGGACGAAGATCGCCTGTCTGTCGGCATAAAGGCCCGCCACCCGTTCCAGCGCCGGATGCAACGCGAAATGTCCGTCCAGCCGGTTCGTCCTGGCGGGATCGATCGCAAGACCGCCGCGCAGCTTCGCATAATCGGGATCGCCATAGGGCACGACGATATTGAGCCCGTCCGCCGCTCCCCGCTGGATGATGAACACGAACCGCCGATCCGTTTCCACCGCCGCCAGCGCCATGCGCGGCGCGACGAGCATCGCCCCGCCCAGCGCCGCGAACCGCAGGAAATCGCGACGGGGAAGATGATGGTGGCCGCTCATGCTCACCTCCTCTGAAATTCGGGGCTGACGAGCAGCAGCGCGAGCGCCGTCGCCCCGCTATCCGCCTGGGCGATCGCGGCCGCGGTCGCCGTCGAAAGCGCGGCCGGCATCAACCGGGGCGCCAGCGCGCGCGCGTCCAGCCGTTCGCCCGCCTGCGCGGCGAGGCGCTGCGCCAGTTCCACGCGACGCATCAGCGCGTCAGGCGAGGCCCAACTGGCGGAGATGTCGTCATAGCCGGCGGGCGATCCCGGCCGCCATACGGGCTGGCCGAGCTGGTTCTGGATCGAGGCGACATCCATCTGGCCGATGTCCCGCCGCCCGAGCCCGCGCAGTGACGAGATCGTCCAGTCCCACGGGCTCTTGAACTTGGTGGCGCCTGCGGCCCATGCCTCCGGCGCCTCGATCAGCACGCGATAGACGTTCGGCAGATCCCCGTCGCTCCGACGGAAGGCCGCCGTCATGCGCTCCACCAGCGCGGGCGGCGGATCATCCGCCACGAAATGGCGGGCCAGCTTCGTAGCGATGTGCCGCGCCGTGGCGGCCGAGGTGGCGAGATCGTGCAGCACCGCCCTCGCCTGCCCCTCGCCCTCGTCGGCATAGGCATTGCCCAGGATCGTGCGCGTGCCGGGCTCGTGAATGTTCGGACGGAAGAGGAAGCCGCCCGGATCCGGATCGTTTACGCCGCCGCCTGTGCCCCCCGCCCCGGCGAGGGACCAGCCGGTCAGCGCGCGCGCAAATTCGGTGACATCCGCCTGGGCATAGCCGGTGCGCACGCCCAACGTGTGCAATTCCATGATCTCACGCGCGAGATTTTCGTTGAGGCCCGGCCGCTTGTCCGGCCGGGTCTGCGCGACCCGCAGCGCGACGCGGCTGTCCGGCCCGACCGAACGCGCCTGATCCAGATACAGGAGCATCGCCGGATGCCGCTCCACCGCGATCAGCATATCCTCGAACCGGCCGAGCACATGGGGGCGGATCGCATCGGCCTCGAAGGCGCCGGCGAAGGCCGTCACCTGCGGCTTGTCGGCGGAAATGGCGAAATGATTGGCCCAGAAATGGACGAGCCGCTCCACGAAGGGCGTATCGCTCGCCAGCGCGCTCGCCATGCGCGCATCGGCCGCCGTGCGATAGGCATCGCGGATGCGGGCATTCGCGTCCTTCCGGGCATCCTGCGTCGCCATATCCTTTTTTGGATCGGCATCGGCCGCCTTCGCCGCCTTGCGCGCCTGCGCCACCTGCGCGAGATCGGCGAAATAATCGGTCGCCAGCGTCGCCGCATCCGGCAGCGCCGAAAAGGCCGCTGGGCGCGGCTCATATCGATCGAACTGGCGGAGCAGCCAGCGCTTCGGATCGGCCGGGGGCACATCGTCGGGCCGCGCGCCAAGGCCGAAGCGATTGAGTGCGATCGAGGCGGGCGAAATCAGGATCGCCATAGGTCACTCCACGCTACCAATCCTGCTTGAACGCCGGACTCCGCAAAATCCGTCGCCGGGCGGCGCAAATTTTTCAGGCGCGCCCTGAAACGCTCAGCGCGGCCGCGCCGGCGCGGCCGGCTGGCGAAATGGCCCCTGCCGCAGCGCGCCGGCCAGCTTCTCGCGCTCGCCCACGGGAAGCCCCGCCGAAAATTCCACGACGCGCCGCTCCAGCCTCTCCCGCAGCGCCACGTCTGCCGCCCGCGCCCGATCGAGCTGGGTGGAGATCGCCGCTGCATCGAAATCAGGGCGCACATAAAGGCGCGCGGCTTCCGCCCGCGCCTGCCGCCCCTCGATCACCAGCCCTCGCGCGCCGAGCGCCGTCTGCCGCATCGCAGCGCGAAACTGACGCCGCTGCTCCGGCGGCAATACGTCCGCCACCTGCGTGCGCCAGCCGATGCGATTGCCGTAGCCGTGCGTCCAGCGCCACACGCCGCCCCCGATCGCGCCCACGAGGAACACGTTCAGGATCAGCGAACCGATCAGCAGGATCCTGATCCCGCGGCTCATCGCGCCTCCTCCGCCCCGGCAAGATCACCAAAGGCCGTACCCGTCTCGCGCAGATCCAGCGCGCGGGACGAAACCGTCAATGCCGCCGTCGCGGCCGATCCGGCCGCCACGCCCGCCGCTCCTGCAAGTCCCAGCAGGATGGCGCTCCACCACAATCGCGCGCGGCTCCACGTGCGTGGACGCGGTCGGAGCGCGAGGATGCTCGCCACCAGCCCCGGAGTGGGGGCCGCGACGGAATGGCGCAACAGCAGCGCATCGAACGCCCATTCCTCGTCCAGCAATCGCGCGGCGTACGGATCGGAGCGACCGAACGCCTCGGCCGCCGCGCGCTCCTCCCCGGGCCAGCGGCGTGGATCCGCGCCATAGGCTGCGACGATCGCCTCGAAGCGCGCGCGGCTCATCTCAGTCATCGCCTTCCTCCATCAGGCGGGCACGCAATGCGCGCCGCCCGCGCGCCAGCAGGCTTTCCAGCGCATCGACGCCGATGCCCATCAGCACGGCCGCCTCGGCGTTGCGAAGCTCCTGATAATACGTGAGGATGATCGCCTGCCTCTGTCGATCCGGAAGGGACGCGAGCGCGGCTGTCACCCGCGCCTGTTCGCCACCGGCGATCAGCGCCGCGTCCGGTGCATCCCGGTCGTCCGCCTCATCCCAGTTTTCCGGCAGGGGAAGCTCGCGGCGGCGGCGCAATCGATCCGTGCAGAGGTTCAGCGCCACCCGGTGCATCCAGGTGTCGAAGCGGGCCGCGCCGGGGGTCCACGCGGCGGCATGGCGCCAGATCCTCAGAAAGACCTCCTGCGCGATATCCTCCGCCTCAGCCGCATCGCCAAGCAGGCGCGCGGCCAGCGCCTTGAGCCGGGGCAGCTTGCGCGCGACCAGCGCTTCGGCGGCATGTTCGTCGCCCCGCCCGATCCTCCGAACGAGATCGCCATCCGGATCGGTCTCATCCAAGCGGCATCGTCTCCATATGCGCGGCGCGGGCCGATCATCCGCGATCCATCATGCCTTCCAGCCGCCCGCGCGCCGCCTCGCGCTCGGCTGCGGAAAGCGTACCATTCCCGTCCGTATCCATCCGTTCGAAGCGCTTGGCGAGCATCGCATCCATCTCACCGCTGTCGAGCGCGCCATCATCATTCGTATCGAGCCGCCCAAAGATCCGGCCGGCAAGCTTCGCCCGGCGGCCGGTCGCCTTGGGGGCGCCGGGGCGCGCTTCGAACTCCTTCTCGCTGATCCGCCCGTCCCCGTTGCTGTCCAGCGCCATCATCCGCGGCCGCGCGGCGGCCCGGAACTGATCGAGCGTCATGCCGTCGGCGGATGTCGTCTGCGCCGCCAGCGCCACCGGAAGGAGCAGCGCGCCGGCAACGCAGATGCGCAGGCTCGTGGGGGTCATAACCGGCTCCTGTCCGTGGTGGTCCATGCCCTTCAAACGGAGCAGGCCGCACGATCCGTCGCGCGGCAGGCGATTTTATCGAATGGCCACGAGCCTCACATCGAGCGCAGCTGCTCCAGCCACGGCGACGCCACGCCGTCGGAGGGCGCGCGCCAGTCGCCACGCGGGCTCAGGCTGCCCCCGGCCGAAACCTTCGGCCCGTTGGGAATGGCCGATCGCTTGAACTGGCTGGTCTGGAAGAAGCGCCTCAGGAATTCCTCCAGCCAGCGCCTGATCGTCTCCAGATCATAAGCGTTGCGATCCGCTTCCGGGAAACCGATCGGCCACAGGCCGGCCGCAGCGTCCCTCCACGCATGCCAGGCGAGAAAAGCGATCTTGGTGGGCGTCAGCCCGTGCCGGACGGTATAATGCAGGAAGAAATCGTGCAGTTCATATGGCCCGATCCGGGATTGCGTGCTCTGGATCGCGCCGCTCGCATCGGCCGGCACCAGTTCTGGCGAGATTTCCGTGCCCAGTATCGCCTCCAGCACGCGATCCGTCTCGGCATCGAACTGGCCGGTCTTCACGCTCCAGCGGATCAGGAACTGGATCAGCGTCTTCGGCACGCCGGCATTCACGGCATAGTGGCTCATCTGATCGCCCACGCCATAGGTGCACCAGCCCAGCGCCAGCTCCGAAAGGTCGCCGGTCCCGATCACGAAGCCGGCCCGATCATTGGCGAGGCGGAAGAGATAATCGGTGCGCAGCCCAGCCTGCACATTCTCGAACGTCACGTCATAGACGGGCTGGCCGCTCGCGAAGGGATGGCCAAGATCGGCAAGCATCTGGTTGGCGGCCGGGCGGATGTCGATCTCCACGCCTGTCACGCCCAGCGCGTTCATCAGCGCCCAGGCGTTGGCCTTGGTCTCATCGCCCGTGGCGAAGCCCGGCATCGTATAGCCCAGGATCGTGTCGCGCGACCGCCCCAGCCGATCGCACGCCTTGGCCGCCACGATCAGCGCATGGGTGGAATCCAGCCCGCCCGAAACGCCGATCACCAGGGTCCGCGCCCGCGTCGCCTCGATCCGTTTGGCGAGGCCGGCCACCTGGATGTTGAACGCCTCGTAGCAATCCTCGTCCAGCCGCGCCGGATCGGCCGGCACGAATGGAAAGCGCGCCACTTCGCGCCGCAGCCCGACATCCGCGAAATCGGGCCGGTGCGCGAAGCCGATCCGCCGGAACGCCGTCTCCGGATCCCCCTCCGCGCGTGCGCAATCGTTGAATGTGCCGAAACGCATGCGCGCCTGCCGTAGCCGGGCGACGTCGATGTCCGCGATCGTCAGGCCGGGCTGCGGATCGAACCGGGCCGAGCGGGCCAGCTGATGGCCCAGTTCGTGGATCATCGCCTGCCCGTCCCACGCGAGATCGGTCGTGCTCTCGCCCGATCCCGAGGCCGAATAGACATAGGCCGCCGCCGCCCGCGCCGATTGCGACGCGCCATAGAGATCGCGCTCGCGTTCCTTGCCGACGACGATGTTGGAGGCCGAAAGATTGCACAGGATCAGCGCTCCGGCGAGCGCCCCGCGCGACGATGGCGGAATCGGCGCCCAATAATCCTCGCATATCTCGGCATGGAAAACGAAATCCGGCACGTCTTCCGCCGCGAAGATCAGATCGGTGCCGAAGGGCGCGCTCTGCCCCGCCACGACGATATCCAGCCCGGTGCAGCCGGCGCCGGGGGCGAACCAGCGTTTCTCATAATATTCGCGGTAATTGGGCAGATAGCTTTTCGGCACCACGCCCAGAACCCGACCGCCAGCGATCGCAACCGCCACATTGTAGAGCCGTCCGTTGCGGCGCAGCGGGGCGCCGACGAGCAGCACCGGCTTCAGGCCGAGGCTCGCCTCCACGATCCGGCCGAGGCCCGCCTCCACCGCATCGAGCAGCGCATCCTGAAGATGCAGATCGTCGATCGCATAGGAAGAGACGCACAGTTCGGGATAGACGATCAGGTCCACGGCTTCGGCATGGCCGCGCCCGGCGAGATCGATGATCCCCCGCACATTGGCCGCGACATCCCCGGCCGAGGCGTGCGGCGTCGCCGCTGCCACCCGCACGAAACCCTGGGCATGGATCGAGAAGAAGCGATCGGTCATGCGTCACGCCTTAAACCGTTCGCACCGCGCTTGTCGAAGGGCCGCCCTCCGCTTTCTGCGGCGCCCGATCAGATCCTGAGGCGTGCCCAGATCGGCAGATGATCGGATGCCGTCCGCGCGGTCAGCGAACTGTGCACGCCGCTTTCCTCGACGCGCACGCCTCCGCCCACGAACATCCGGTCGAGACGGCCCACCGGGCGCCGCGCCGGGAAGGTGTGGCCCAACGGCACATCGTCATGATGTCGCGCGAAATCCTGCAGGCAGCCCTGACGAGGCCGCCATTCGTTGAGATCGCCGCAGAGAACGATCGGCGACGCCTGCGCGTCGTCGGCCACCTGCGAGAGGATCGCATGTGCCTGTCTTCGTCGCCACAGGCCCGAAAGATCCAGGTGCATGCCCACTACGCGCAGCCGCTGCCGGCCGATGCGCAGATCGGCGCGCACCGCCCCGCGCGGCTCCAGCATGGGGATGGTCAGCGCATCGCACGCCTCGATCTCCACGCGCCCCTCGCGCACGAGGATGGCATTGCCGTGCCAGCCCATGCTCGCCTGCCGCCGCGCGATCGGCACCGGTCGATAATGGCCATGCTCGGCCAGCATGTGAAAGGGAATGGCTGCCTCGCGCGTACCGAAGCGGCGATCCGCTTCCTGGAGGACGACGATATCCGGATCGATCTCCCCCAGCACTTCGAGGATGCGTTCCGGCCGGCGCCGGCGATCCGCGCCGATCGCCTTCCGGATATTGTAGCTCGCGATCAGAACCATGTGCGGAAAAAGCCGTCCCCGTCGGAAATCGTTCCCTCAGACCTCCCCGTGTGAACGGGGACGTAACAAAAGGTGCGGCGCAGATGCAACATGTGACAAAAATCCTAACGCTTGCTGCCAGATGAACGGAACCATTCGGCCCTACTTTGTTGCGGCGCGGCACCGCTCCCATTACGACGCGAACATTCGGCCGCACAGGGGCGCGGGCGTCATCGTCTCGTCATAACGACCTGACAATGCGCCGCCGGACAACATCAAAGGGGTTCAAGCGTGATTAAGAAACTGCTTGCAGGCTGCGCCGTGTCCGCGCTGGTTCCGGCAGCTGTACTCGCCCAGTCGACGGGTGCCGTCGATTTCGAGAACGTCATCGTCGTCACGGGCTCCAGCGGCGCGAAGAGCGTCGCCGGCGTCCAGATTCCGCAGACGGCGCGTACCAAGGGCGTGCTGACGCAGGATTTCATCCAGCACACGACGCCGGGCCAGTCGATCAACGACACGATCAACATGCTTCCGGGTGTCAGCTTCCAGGCGAACGATCCGTTCGGTTCGGCCGGCGGCACGCTCGCGATCCGCGGCTTCGACTCGACCCGCATCAACCAGACGTTCGACGGTATCCCGCTGAACGACACGGGCAGCTACGAAATCTATTCGAACCAGCAGCTCGACCCCGAACTGATCGAGCAGGTGAACGTCAACCTCGGCACCACCGACGTCGACAGCCCGACGGCGGGTGCTTCGGGCTCCACCGTCAACTATCGCAGCCGCAATCCCACCGACGACTTCCATGTTCGTCTGCAGGGTTCTGCCGGCAACTATGAATTCATGCGCATCTTCGGGATGGTCGATACCGGCGTCTTCACGCCGTGGGGCACGAAGGCCTGGATCGCGGCCAGCCGCGCCACCAACGATGCGCCCTATGGTCATCGCGGCCAGATCAGCAAGAAGCAGTTCAACGCCAAGGTCTATCAGCCGATCGGCACGAACGGCGACTTCGTCTCGATCGCGGGCCACTATAACCAGAACATCAACAACTTCTTCGGCTCGTTGCCGTTGCGCGTGGATCAGACCGCCAGCCCGCTCAGCAGCACGGTTCGTCCGGTGACCTCGCTGTCGTCCGGCCGCCAGCCGCTGACGAAGGACGAGCGCAACTACACGATCCCGATCTGTAACGTGGCCGTCGCCCGCGCGGGCCAGGTGGATTCGCCGAACACCTGCGGCACCTCGTTCGACGAGCGCTACAACCCGTCGCGCACTGGCAACGTCCGCATCAATTCGCGCTTCACGCTGAAGGAAGGCCTCGTCCTCACGGTCGATCCGTCTTACCAGTACACGCTCGCCAACGGCGGCGGCACGGTCACGGCGAACGAAGGTCTGCGTGACATCGATCCCAGCTCGGCAGTCGTCAACCTGCAGCCCGGTTATTTCGGTGGCGTGCCCTATGCCGGCCGCGATCTGAACGGCGACGGCGATACGCGCGATACGGTGACGATGGCCGCGCCCAGCAACACGCAGACGCATCGCTACGGGGTCATCGCCTCGCTGCGCTACGATCTGTCGCCGGATCACACGGTCCGCGTCGCCTACACGCTGGATTATGGCCGTCACCGCCAGACCGGCGAAGTGGCGCCCGTCGCCTCGAACGGCGCCTCGGTCTACAAGTTCACGACCGCGGATCCGCTGCTGGGCAGCAACGGCTCCACGCTTCAGAAGCGTGACCGTCTCTCCAAGGCGATCCTGAACCAGGCGTCGGCCGAATATACGGGCCACTTCTTCCAGGACCTGACGATCACCGCCGGCATCCGCGCGCCGTTCATGCAGCGCAAGCTGGATCAGCGCTGCTTCACCAGCTCGATCACCGGCTTCGTGGAGTGCTTCGGCGACAATCCGTCCGCCGGCGCGATCGCGGCTGCCACGGCTGCCAACCCCTATACGGTCAGCGCCGCCGGCGTTCCGTCGGGCTGGGCGATCCCGCAGAAGCGCACGCTGAAGTATAACAAGGTCCTGCCATCGGCGGGCTTCATCTATCGCTTCACGCCCGCCATCGCGGTGCACGGCAATTACTCGAAGGGTCTGCAGGTTCCGGGCACGGACAACCTGTATAACAGCTTCTATTATCCGCTCGGCACGAGCCCGGCGAAGCCGAAGCCGGAAACCTCGGACAATTTCGATCTCGGTGTTCGCTACACCAGCTCGAAGATCCAGGCGGAGCTGTCGGCCTGGTACACGCGGTTCAACAATCGCCTGAGCCAGTCCTATGATCCCACGGTCGATCGCTCGGTCTATACGAACCTCGGCCGCGTCGATCGTTACGGCATCGACGGCAGCATCTCCTACTCGCCGATCCGCGAAATCTCGGTCTATGCCTTCGGTTCGTACCTGAAGTCGAAGATCAAGGATAACGTGCAGGCGGGCTCGGCGGCGACGACGACCTGCGCCGGCGTCGAGCGTGGTTCGGCCACGACGACGCAGCTCTCGAACTGCTTCTTCACGGAAGGCAAGCGTGAGTCGCTGCAGCCGGTCTACACGATCGGCGGCCGCGTCCAGGCGAACCTCGATCCGGTCACCTTCGGCGTCGACGTGAAGCGCACGGGCCGTCGCTATGTGAACGACCAGAACCTGCCTTACTTCCTGTGCACCGGCTCGGCATCCGCCAGCGGCCTGGTCTGCTCGGGCACCGGCGCGGTTCAGTACATGACGTATGGCGCGTTCATTAAGGGCTACACGCTCGTGAACCTCGATGCGCGCATCTCGCTGGAGCCGCTGGTCCACAACGACCGCACCTGGCTGCAGTTCAACGTGACCAACCTGTTCGACAAGCTGTTCGTCGGCGGCTCGACGACCAAGTCGGTCACCAGCGTCGCGACCACGCCTTTCTTCCAGATCGGCACGCCGCGCGGCATTTCGGGCACGCTCAACGTCGGCTTCTGAGCCGATCGCGGGATACCCAAACAGGAAGGGCCGGCGGAGCGATCCGCCGGCCCTTTCCTTTTGGGGATTTGGGATCGACGGGGGCGATCCGGCGCCGTCAGCACAGTCTTCATCAGGCTGCGCTTCCGTCAGCCCGTTCTTCGTGAGCCAGCCTCCGGCGCAGGCGGCCGGCGCTTATTCCACCCGCTCAGCCGGATCGGTGCCCCACATATGGGCCTGCTCGATCCAGCCGGCCTTTTCGCCGATCTCGATCCGGCACCAGCTTCCGTCGCATTTGGAGATACGGCCGACCACGCCGGCCTGTGCCTGCCACAGGAGCCGTGCGCCGTCGCTCGCCTCGGCGCGGATCGGGCGATAGCCCTCCGAGGCGGATATGATCGCCGTGCGTCGCGCCGAAAGCAGGATCGCCAGCATCCAGCCGGTCGCCCCGTCCATATCCTGCACGCGCCGCCATGCGCCGTGCACCTGCACCACGCGCACCGGCAGATCGCGCCTTTTGTACAGCCAGATACCCGGATAGCTGCGGTCCGGCCCCGATCGCATCATCGCCTGCCCGGCAGCGATAGAGGCCCAGTAGGGAACGGGCCGCTCGGGCGCCGCAAGCACGGGGCCGCCGACACTCGCCGCCAGCGCGACCCCCGCCATCATCATTCCCGAACGCCGCATTCCGCCTCCTGCCATGATCCGGTCCTAACCGGATCGGCCCGTGTCAGAAAAGCCCGCTCTTTGGTGCGACACCTTGTTTCACATTTACAGGGCATCGCCACGGGCGGATCATTCCGCCCGGCGGCGCATTCAGGCAGGGTGCGCTTCCAGCCACGCCAGCACCTTCTCAGGCGCGCTTTCGCCATAGGGATCGTCGTCCAGCCCCTGATCGTTGATCCCCGGCTCCTCGAACCAGGCGACGATGCGACCATCGTCCACCACCATCGCGTAGCGCCAGGATCGTTCGCCGAAGCCCAGATGATCCTTGCGGATCAGCATGCCCATGCGCCGCGTGAAATCGGCGGAGCCATCGGGCAGCAGCCTGATCCTGTTCACGCCGAGATGCCGCCCCCACTGATACATGACGAACGCGTCATTGACGGAAATGCAATAGACATCCGACACGCCATGCGCCTGAAAATCGGGGAAAAGGCGCTCATAGGCCGGGCATTGCTCGTTGGAGCAGGTAGGAGTGAAGGCGCCGGGCAGCGAGAAGACCACGATCCGCTTGCCCGCGAAGATGTCGCCGGTCTTCACATCCTGCCAGCGAAAGGGATTGGGGCCTTCCACCGTCTCGTCGCGGACCCTGGTCTTGAAGACGATATCGGGGACGTCGCGTCCGATCATGGCTGAAGCTCCTTTTCGAGGTTCGATGACGTCCGGCCGGCCCGATCTCAGGTGATCCCGATCTCAGGTGATGGGGCCTTCGGCACGCCCCTGAACGAACTGATCCACATAGGGGTTGCCGCTGTCGTACAGGCGATCGCGCGGCCCGCACCAGATGATCTTGCCGCGATAGAGCATGGCCACACGGTGCGCGATCTTGCGGGCGGAGGCCATGTCATGCGTGATCGTCAGCGCCGTCACGCCCAGATCGTCGACCAGGCTGACGATCAGATCGTTGATGACATCGGCGCGGATGGGGTCGAGGCCGGTGGTCGGCTCGTCGAAGAAGATGATCTCGGGGCGCGGGGCGATGGCGCGTGCCAGGGCGACGCGCTTCTGCATGCCACCGGAAAGCTCGCTGGGGCGCATGTCCAGGATGCGGGCATCGAGCCCCACCCGCTCCAGATTTTCCTCGGCGATCTTGCGCATCCGCGCGCTTTCGATCCGCTGGCCGTGGGTCAGCGCGAAGGTCACGTTGCGCCAGATCGGCATGGAATCGAACAGGGCCGATCCCTGGAAGAGCATGCCAAACTTGGCGCGGATCCGTTCGAGCCGGACGCCGCTGGCGCCCACCACCTCTTCGCCGTCGATCAGGATCGATCCCCTGTCCGGCTGCAACAGCCCGAGGATGCATTTCAGCGTGACCGACTTGCCGCTGCCCGACTGGCCGATGATGGCGAGGCTCTCGCCTTTCTCCACCTCCAGGCTCATGCCATCCAGCACGGCCCGGCCGGCGAACGACTTGGAAAGCCCGTCGATGACGATCTTGGCCTCCGCCATCAGCCGAACACCATCGCGGTGATGAGGAAATTGGAAGCGAGGATCAGCATGAAGGCGGAAACCACCGCCGTGCGCGTCGCATTGCCCACGCCGGCCGCGCCGCCACCCGCGCGATACCCCTGATAGCATCCCATCAGCGCGATGAAGAAGCCGAACACCGCCGCTTTCACCAGCGCCATGCGGAAATCGTCCGCATCCACGAAGCGACGCGTGACGTTCAGATAATTGGCGGAATTGAAACCCAGCTTCTGGACGGCCAGCAACCAGCCGCCGAAAATGCCGATCGCATTGGCCACCACCACCATCAGCGGCAGCGCCACCACCGCTGCGAACAGGCGCGGCGCCATCAGGTAGCGATAGGCATCGGTGCGCAGCGTCGCCAGCGCATCGAGCTGCTCGGTCACGCGCATCGTGCCGATCTCGGCCGCCATCGCGGAAGAGACGCGCCCCGCGACCATCAACCCCACCAGCACCGGCCCCAGCTCACGGACGATACCGATCACCACCACCGCCGGCACCGTGGATTGCGCCGAGAAGCGCGATCCGGCCGTATAGATTTGCTGGGCCAGCGCCGCGCCCGTGAAGATCGCCGTAAGGCCGACGACCGGCAGCGAGAACCAGCCGATATGGGCAAGCTGCTCTGCGAAGCGGGCGGGGTAATAAGGCGGGGTCAGCCCGCGCACGATGATGCGCCCGGTGAACGCCGCGACCCGGCCGACCGACGCCAGCATGCCGATCACGGTGCGGCCGATCATCGCGAACAGCTGGATCATGGCTTTGAGCGGAAAGGCGATCATGGATATGCGCGCATAGCGGGGCGCCCCGCGCCACCGCAACCGCTTATCCTGCGCGCGCGACATGCCGCATCGGGGTCAGACCGCATCGCGGGCCTGTATGCGGGATGTCGCCTGCATCTCAATGCTTCTCGCCGCGCCCCTTGCGGAAGCGCTTTTCCGTGTAGCGCTGGTAATAATCCTGCACATGCGCCCAGCCTTCCTCGGCCGTCTCGCAATAATGGATCAGGTCCAGATCCTGCGGGGCCACGACGCCCTCTTCCACCAGCGCGTCGAAATCGACGACCCGGTTCCAGAATTCCTTGCCGTAGAGCAGGATCGGAACGACGGCCATCTTGCCGGTCTGGATAAGCGTCAGCAGCTCGAAGAATTCGTCGAACGTGCCGAAGCCCCCCGGAAACACCGCCACGGCGCGCGCGCGCATCAGGAAGTGCATCTTCCGAAGCGCGAAATAGTGGAAGTTGAAGCTCAGGTGCGGCGTCACATAATCGTTGGGCGCCTGTTCGAACGGCAGGGCGATGTTGAGCCCCACCGTTTCCGCACCCACCTCGCGCGCGCCGCGATTGGCGGCTTCCATGATCGAAGGGCCGCCGCCCGAGCAGACGACGAACTGGCGCTTGCCGTCTTCCTCGCCGCCTTCGCGGCTGGCGATCTGCGCCAGTTCGCGCGCAACCTCGTAATAATGAGCCTTGGCCTTGAGGCGCGTCGCGATCCGGGTCTGGGTCTCCGTCTTCGCCGCGGCCACGATGGCGTCCGCCTTGTCCGGCGCCGGAATGCGCGCCGATCCGTAAAAGACGAAGGTGGAGCCGATTCCCGCCTCCTCCAGCAGCAATTCGGGCTTCAGCAGCTCCAGCTGGAAGCGCACCGGGCGCAGATCGTCGCGCAGCAGGAATTCGCTGTCGGCATAAGCGAGCCGATAGGCGGGATCGGATGTCTGCGGCAGGATCCCGGCCGACTGCGCGGCCACGGCGTCGTCCTTCGCCTTGCTGAAGACGCGCTCGGGCAGGTCCTGCTTGTTCTTTGCCATCGTCAAACCTCACGAGACGGGACATTCCCCGCCGGAAAAACGGGCGTGGTTAGCGGCAATATGGGCCGTTGCCCATGTCAAAATGCAGATGATCGCGATGATAGGCGTTCGCATCCGGCCCGAGCACCACCGAAAAGCGCCGGCACGCCGCCTGATGCACGGCCCGCAGAAACGCACGCGCCTTGGGATCGGGGCCATTCCAGTCGCCCAGCACGGTGATCCTGCGTCCACCCTGCAAAACGAAGGCGGATATATCCACGGCATTCGCCCGGCCATGCTCCGAAAGATCGGCGCCCTTAACCCCATTCTTGGGGCGGCAGGCGAAGCTCCCGAAACTTTCGATCTTCACCACCGGTTTGCCCAGGATCGCCTGCGCCTGAATTGATACGGTATCGCGCACCCACATCGTGAAGGGCAGCGCCGTCATGCACTTCATCGCGCCGAGATTGGTGACCGGAATACCGATCGCTACAAGCTTCACGGCATGGGTCGCCGAACAGCCGCCCGGAAATGTGCGATCGGGCAGCGCCTCTATCTTCACGTCCAGCTTCGCGAAGCCGGCCATGCACTGGCGATAGGCACGGGCATCGTCCGGCGGGGCGGAAGCGCCGCGAATCCGGGGCCTGCCGCCACAGCCGGCGACGAGCAGCAGCACCATCAGAAGCGGCAGGATCGTACGCGACATCGCCCCTTGCTAGATGGCTTTGCCGATCATCGCGAGCCTGCCGCCGCGCAAATCAGACGAATATCTCCGCCACGTCGCGCTGGAAGATCCGTTCGGCCAGATTGGCCGAAATCTCCCGCACCAGCCGGATGAACATCCACGCCGTCACCGCCGCACTGCCAAAATACAGAAGCTCGATCACCAGCGCGGCCGGCACGCCGACATCGAATCCGTCCAGCCTCTGCGCGATGTTGGACAGGATATTGGTTGCGATCCAGAAACCCCACCACATCGGCAGATAATCGCCCGGCACCGAGGGCCAGTCCGCCGGATTTTCGCTGACCTGATAGATTTCGCGCATCGCATAATAGGGCTTCACCAGATTGGCGAAGGGCACGAAATACCAGCCGACCGCCCAGCCCGGTCGGGTCGTCTCGCCGCCCGACAGCGCATAGGCGATCGTCGCGACCAGATAGATCCAGCGCATCGCGATCACGGCGCCCACGATCAGGGCGACGAGAAACACAAGCGACGCCAGGCCGATCACGTCACGCCCCGCATATCCGGCCGCGCCCGCAACCGTCACCGCCGACAACAGGCCGAGGCTTGCCGCGATCGCGATCGTCGCGCCGATCGCCCGGCGGCCGGCCGCGCGCGGATCGCGCAGTTCATTCATCCCTTTTCATTCCCCCACCCTACACCGAAACCAGCATCGATCCGGAATTGCCCACTACAGCGATATTCATCGGCCGGAGCGCGAAATGCAATTCGGGCCGCAACAGCCTTGGCGCGACCGCCCCGGCTCCGCCATCATGCAGCCGAACATCGTCCGGATGCGGAACGGGAACCAGGGGGCGACGAGCGGCGGCGCACGATGCGCCCCCCCTTTGCCATCGGCACCTCAGCTTGGTTTCACTTCAATAAATTTCGTTCTGCGCAGGATTCCATCGCAGGAGCGTTGACACAGGCCCCGATATGTTTAGTTCCGGCGGCGGGCCACGCCGTCCCAACGCGGCGCGTGCTCTCTGTGAGGAGAGTTACATGACTGATACCGTTACGGCTGCAGCCACGTCGGCTGTGGCATCCGCCGCACACCCGGCCAAGCCGGATCTCAAGCCGGCGCGCCCCTTCTTCTCGTCCGGCCCCTGCGCGAAGCCGCCCGGCTGGCATGCCGATGGCCTTGCCACCGCCAGCCTCGGCCGTTCGCATCGTTCGAAGATCGGCAAGAGCCGGATCGTCCACGCGATGGACGTCACCCGCAAGATTCTCGGCATCCCCGATACGCACGTTCTCGGCATCGTTCCCGCGTCGGACACCGGCGCGGTTGAGATGGTGCTCTGGTCGATGCTGGGCGCACGCCCCGCGACGATGCTGGCCTGGGAGAGCTTCGGTGAGGGTTGGGTCACCGATGTCGTCAAGCAGCTCAAGATCGACGCGAAGGTGGTCAAGGCCGGCTATGGCGCAATTCCGGATCTGAACGCGGTCGATTGGGCGACCGACGTGGTCTTCACCTGGAACGGCACCACATCCGGCGTGCGCGTGCCGAACGGCGACTGGATCGCGGCCGATCGCGAAGGCCTCTCCATCTGCGACGCCACCTCCGGCGTGTTCGCGGCGGACCTGCCGTGGGACAAGCTCGATGTCACCACCTTCTCCTGGCAGAAGGTTCTCGGCGGCGAAGGCGGCCATGGCGTGCTGGTGTTGGGGCCGCGCGCTGTGGCGCGGCTGGAAAGCTATACGCCGGCCTGGCCGCTGCCCAAGATCTTCCGCATGACGAAGGGCGGCAAGTTCAACGCCTCCATCTTCAAGGGCGACACGATCAACACGCCCTCGATGCTCGCTGTCGAGGATGTGATCTGGAGCCTCGAATGGGCTCTCGGCCAGGGCGGCCTTTCCGCCCTGATCGAGCGTGCCGACGCCAATGCCGCCGCGCTCGACGCGTGGGTGCGCAAGACGGACTGGATCGATCATCTCGCGGTGGACCCCGCGACGCGATCGAACACCAGCGTCTGCCTCAAGTTCGCGCCCTCCGCCGTCGAGGGGCTGGACGAGGAAGCGCAACTCGCGCTCGTCAAGAAGATGGCCTCGCTGCTGGAAGCCGAGGATGCGGCCTATGATGTCGCCGGCTATCGCGATGCGCCTCCGGGCATCCGCATCTGGTGCGGCGCCACGGTGGAGACCGCCGACATCGAGGCGCTCGGCCCCTGGCTCGACTGGGCCTTCCACACCGCACGCGCGGCCTGACGCTCCCCGGTGCTCCCGCAAAAGCGGGAGCCCGGAACCACACGCGACCCTACCGGCTTCCCCGGCCCTCTGCTCTCGCCGGGGCACGGCACCTCATTCCAGGATGCAACTCCCATGCCCAAGGTACTGATTTCCGATAAGATGGATCCTCTCGCCGCAAAGATCTTCCGCGAGCGCGGGGTCGAGGTCGACGAGATTACCGGCAAGACCAAGGAGGAGCTGATCGCGATGATCGGTGACTATGACGGTCTCGCCATCCGTTCTTCCACGAAGGTGACGAAGGATGTCCTCGCCGCCGCCACGAACCTGAAGGTCGTCGGCCGCGCCGGCATCGGCGTCGACAATGTCGACATTCCCGCCGCCTCCTCGGCCGGCGTCGTCGTGATGAACACGCCCTTCGGCAATTCGATCACCACCGCCGAACATGCCATCGCGCTGATGTTCGCCCTCGCCCGCGATCTGCCGGAGGCCGACAAGTCCACCCAGGCCGGCAAGTGGGAGAAGAACCGCTTCATGGGCGTCGAAGTGACGGGCAAGACGCTCGGCCTGATCGGCGCCGGCAATATCGGCTCGATCGTCGCCGATCGCGCGCTGGGCCTCAAGATGAAGGTCGTCGCCTATGATCCCTTCCTCACGCCTGAGCGCGCGCTGGATCTGGGCATCGAGAAGGCCACGCTGGACGAGCTGCTGGCGCGTGCCGACTTCATCACGCTCCACACGCCGCTGACGGATCAGACGCGCAACATCCTCTCGGCCGAAAATCTCGCCAAGACCAAGAAAGGCGTGCGCATCGTCAATTGCGCGCGTGGCGGCCTGATCGATGAGGTCGCGCTGAAGGCCGCGCTGGACAGCGGCCACGTCGCCGGTGCCGCGCTCGACGTGTTCGCGGTGGAGCCGGCCAAGGAAAGCCCGCTCTTCGGCACGCCCAACTTCATCTCCACCCCGCATCTGGGCGCATCGACCAACGAGGCGCAGGTGAATGTCGCGATCCAGGTGGCCGAGCAGATGGCCGATTTCCTGATGACCGGCGGCGTCACCAACGCGCTCAACATGCCGAGCCTCTCGGCTGAGGAAGCGCCGAAGCTGAAGCCCTATATGGCGCTGGCGGAGCGGCTCGGCCGACTGGTCGGGCAGCTCCAGGGCGATGCCATCCAGTCGGTCGCGATCGAGGTGGAAGGTGCTGCGGCCGAGCTGAACCAGAAGCCGATCACCGGCGCCGTGCTGGCGGGCCTGATGGGCGTCTATTCGCAGACGGTGAACATGGTGAATGCGCCGTTCCTGGCCAAGGAGCGCGGGCTGGACGTGCGCGAGGTGCGCCATGATCGCGAGGGCGATTATCACACGCTCGTCCGCGTCACGGTCGGCACGCCGCAGGGCGATCGCTCGGTGGCGGGCACGCTCTTCGCCAATGCCGAGCCGCGTCTGGTCGAGATTTTCGGCGTCAAGGTGGAGGCCGATCTGGCCGGCGAGATGCTCTATATCGTCAACGAGGATGCCCCCGGCTTCATCGGTCGCCTCGGCACCACGCTGGGCGAAGCGGGCGTCAATATCGGCACCTTCCACCTCGGCCGCCGCGCCGCGGGTGGCGAGGCGGTGCTTTTGCTCTCGGTCGACCAGCCGATCGCACCCGCTCTCGGCACGGTGAAGGCGCTGCCGGGCGTGAAGGTCGTCAACGGCCTGAGCTTCTGATCCAGCCGCCCGGTTCGGGCGGATACGAGCTTGCCGGGATGGGACCGTCGGGAATTCTTCCCGGCAGCGATCCGGGCAGGCTCGATCTTCACTCGAAACAATCGGGCGGGAAGCAACCGACATCCCCGGTGGCGCCCACGCGAAACCACGCTAAAGACCGCGCCACGATGACCATCCCAGCCGGCCTCCTCCCCGAAGGGCTCCGCGATCGCCTCCCGCCTCAGGCGGAGGCCGCGTCGCGCCTCATGCACCGCACGATCGTGGCGATCGGCCGCCACGGCTATGCGCGCGTCTCGCCCCCGCTCGCCGAATTCGAGGAGAGCCTCGTCGGGCGCCTGAAGGCCGCGCGCGCGCAGGATCTGCTGCGCATGGTCGATCCCGTCTCGCAGCGCATGCTGGCGCTCCGGCCGGACATGACAGCGCAGGTGGGCCGGATCGCCGCCACGCGGATGGCGCACAGCCCCCGCCCGCTCCGCCTCGCTTATGGTGGACAGGTGGTGAAGCTGCGCGCCACGCAGCTGCGCCCCGAACGCGAACTGGCGCAGGTGGGCGCGGAGCTGATCGGCCGCGATACCGTCGCCGCCGCGATCGAGATCCTGAATGTCGCGCTGGATGCGCTGGCCGCCGCCGGCGTCACCGATGCCACGATCGATCTCACCCTGCCCGATCTGGTCGATACGCTTGCAGGCGGGGCACTGCCGCTGCCCGCCGGGCGGGCCGAGGAGGTTCGCGAGCTGCTGGATGCCAAGGATGCGGGCGGCCTCGCCGCCGCGGGAGCGGACGCCTATCTGCCCCTGCTTTCCGCCTGCGGGCCGCTCGATACAGCGCTTGCCCGCCTGCGCGCCTGCGCCGGCCTCGAAATTCTCGACAGCCGCCTTGCCGGGATCGAGGCGATCGCCGCCGCGATCGGCCATCGCGCCACGCTCACGCTGGATCCCACCGAGCGCCATGGCTTCGAATATCAGAGCTGGATCGGCTTCTCCTTCTTTGGCGGTGGCCTGACCGGCGAGATCGGGCGCGGCGGCAGCTATGCGCTGATGCACGACGATGGATCGGAGGAGCCCGCGATCGGCTTTTCCCTCTATCTCGATCCGCTCGTGGATATCGGGCTGGGCGTGGAACCCGCGCGGCGCATCTTCCTCCCGCTCGGCCATGATCCCGTCGCGGCGATGGCGCTGCGCCGCGAAGGCTGGATCACGATCGCGGCCCTGGACGAAACGGACGATCCCTCCGCGCTCGGCTGCGATCACAGCTTCGAGCAGGGTGCCCCCGTCGCCGTCGCTGTCGTCGCCCGGGGCTGATCGCGCCGAAGGTTCTTTTCATCCGGAGTCCGCGCATTGGGCCGGAGTTCGGCAAGCACACCCGCTTCCGATTACCGGCCGAGCCGCTCCTTCAGAAATGCGAGCAGGTCGGCAGAGCTTCTGTCCCCCGGCGTTCCGATCATCTTGTTGAGCTGCCCGTGGTTGCGCCCCTCCACCGTGATCGTGCGGGCCGGCGTTCCGGCACGCGCGAGCGCCGCTGCGAATTCAGCCGCCTGCGCGCCCGAATCGGCGCGGGCGGCGACATGGAAGATCTGGAAGGCGCCCGCATTGGGGCGCGCCGCGTGGAGCATGGGCGAGAGCGCGCTCTGGGTGGCCGGATCGCGCCCGAAGGCGCGCAGATAGAGGCGCCGGAGCAGTGGCCCGGCCTCCGAAATCTGGCGCGGCACATCATATCCCGCGCCATCCAGCAGCGAGACGGCCCTGATCGCGGCCATCGGCACGCCGGCCTCTTCCAGATAGGCAGGATCGGTTCCCACCAGCGCGGCCAGATGCGCGCCCGCCGAATGGCCGACCAGCGCGATCCGATCGGGATCGAAGCCCAGCGCGCTCGCCCGTGTCCGTAACGTGGCGATCGCCTTCGCGACATCGCGCGCCTCGTCCGCCACGCTCACGGCGGGAGCCAGGCGATAGTCGATCGAGGCGAAGGCGAAGCCGTTTCGGGTGAGGAAATCCGGCTTGGCGAGGGTGGCATCCTTCTTGTCGCCGAACATCCACGCACCGCCATGAATGAAGATCACGAGCGGCGCGTCCCGTTGACGCGCCGGATAGAAATCGAGCCGTTGCAAGGGATCGGCGCCATAGGAAACGGCGACGGGCGGTTCCGCCCGCACGGACGGGGGCAAGGATGCCGCCAGCAGCACCGGGACGATGATCGAAAGGCTTTTGCGAAAAGCATTCTTCTTCATGCGCCTTTGAACGTCCTCCGCCGGCCGATCCGTCGCTTTCTCCCACACGACCGACCCGGCGCGCGTGCATCCTCGTCCGGCATGCACGCGCCGCCGAGGGGCAGGCCGCTCCTTCCTTGACTCCTCCGGCCCGGCGCGGCACTGGCGCGGCGCACTGCTTCTCGCAGATCCTGTCCCGTCCGATCGCCGAGTCCTGTCGAAGGGCGATCCGGATCTCCCTCGGCAGGGGGAAAGCTGTATTCATGGCCAATGTGACCGTCATCGGTGCCCAGTGGGGCGATGAGGGCAAGGGCAAGATCGTCGACTGGCTCGCCAGCCGTGCCGATGTCGTCGTTCGCTTCCAGGGCGGCCACAATGCCGGCCACACGCTCGTCGTCGGCGATCAGACCTACAAGCTCAGCCTGCTGCCATCCGGCATCGTGCGCGGCACGCTTTCGGTGATCGGCAACGGCGTGGTGCTGGATCCCTGGCATTTCCGCGATGAGGTGGCCAAGCTCGAGGCGCAGGGTGTGAAGATCAGCCCCGAGACGCTGCAGATCGCCGAAACCTGCCCGCTGATCCTGCCGCTCCACCGCGATCTGGATGGCCTGCGCGAGGATGCCAGCGGCGCCGGCAAGATCGGCACCACGCGGCGCGGCATCGGCCCGGCCTATGAGGACAAGGTGGGCCGCCGCGCGATCCGCGTCTGCGATCTCGCCCACCTCGACGATCTCGATCCCCAGCTCGATCGCCTGTGCGCGCATCATGATGCGCTGCGCGCCGGCTTCGGCGAGCCACCGGTGGATCGCGAAGCCCTGATGAAGGATCTGCGCGAGGTGGCAGGCTTCCTGCTGCCTTATGCCCGCCCTGTCTGGCGCACGCTTGACGAGGCCAAGGCGCGCGGCCGGCGCATCCTGTTCGAAGGCGCGCAGGGCGTATTGCTCGATGTCGATCACGGCACCTACCCGTTCGTCACCTCGTCAAACACGATCGCGGGCACGGCGGCGGGCGGCTCGGGCCTGGGCCCGTCGGCGGCGGGCTTCGTGCTCGGCATCACCAAGGCCTACACCACCCGCGTCGGCGGCGGCCCCTTCCCGACCGAGCAGGCGAACGACATTGGCGAGCGGCTCGGCACGCGCGGCCATGAATTCGGCACCGTCACGGGCCGCAAGCGCCGCTGTGGCTGGTTCGATTCGGTGCTCGTGCGGCAGGCGGTGGCCGTTTCCGGCATCACCGGCATCGCGCTCACCAAGCTGGACGTGCTGGACGGCTTCGAGGAGCTGAAGATCTGCATCGGCTACAAGCTGGGCGGACGCGACTATGATTATCTGCCGCCGCATGCGCGCGATCAGGCACTGGCAGAGCCGATCTACGAAACGATCCCCGGCTGGTCGGAGTCCACGGCAGGTGCCCGCAGCTGGGCTGATCTGCCGGCAGCGGCGATCAAATATATCCGCCGGATCGAGGAACTGATCGGCTGCCCGGTCGCGCTCGTATCCACGAGCCCCGAGCGGGAGGACACGATTCTGGTGCGAGACCCCTTCAGGGATTGATCTCGCGCCGGAAAACGGCACCGCATCCCGGCAACAGAATGTTATCCCGCAATAACACGCCCCAACCCCGCTGCCCTCTTGCGGGGCGCGAGCGTTTCAGATTGATTACTCGCGGATGTCTGATCCGGATCGCGCCTGAAGGCGCACCGGATCCGGCAGCCGGGTGCTTCGGGGGGAGTGCCTGACCGGGGGAATATGGCGCGGTGATTGTTCGAACCGATCTGGCGTGGGCTGTCCGATCCGTCGGGCTGTCGGTGCACGGACGATATGCGCGCCCCCGGTCGATACTCCATCGGCAATTGCCTGCGGCTGTCAGCGAGTCCACCATCCGATGATGGTGACAGCTCCACACTCCCCCGCCCACCTCACGATCCGCCCCGCCCGGCGGGATGAAATTCCCACGCTGGAAGCGATGATCGCCGCTTCCGCGCGCGTCCTCAGCCGCGGCTTCTACAGCGAGGAAGAGACCGAAGCCGCGATCGAGCATGTCTTCGGCGTCGATACGGATCTCGTCGACGACGGCACCTATCTCATCGTCGAGGATGAGGGGCGGTTGCTCGGCTGCGGCGGCTGGAGCCGGCAGCGAACGCTCTTCGGCGGAGATCGGTTCGCTGCCCGCACGCCCGGCTTCCTCGATCCGGCGATCGATGCCGCCCGCATCCGCGCCTTTTTCGTGGCACCCGAGGCCGCCCGGCGCGGCGTGGGCGCAGCATTGCTCGCCGCCTGCGAGGATCGCGCCCGTGCGGCCGGCTTCACGCGCGCGGCGCTGATGGCAACGCTGCCCGGCGTGCCCTTCTATGCGCGCCATGATTATGTGGCGGGCGAGGCGATCGAGCAGATGTGCGGCGACTGCCCCGTTCGCTTCATTGCCATGACCAAAGACTTGTTGCGGAATTGACACAGGAAACAGAGAATCAGCAACAACAATCCTGAAACGCTTCCAGCATGTTGCAAGAATCGGAAGCCGCATCATAGCATCGTGAAGTATAAATATACCTGTATCTTGTGACGCGTCAGGGGGCTGGCGTGTGATAGAGATCGGCTGTTCTGCCGACGATTGGGGGGTGCCTTCGAAAAGGCCACAGGCTTTATCGGGGGACAAGATGAACGGAAATTCCTATATTTCGCGCGGTGCGCTGGCCGTGGCGATGCTGGTCGCCGCACAGCCGGCCTGGTCGCAGGCCACGTCCGGCGCGGCCGCCGGCGACGAGGCGATCATCGTCACGGGCACGCGCACCACCGGCTTCAAGGCTTCGGACAGCCCTGCCCCGATCTAGATCCTCGGCAGCGACGCGCTCAACCGCGTCGGCCAGCCCGATCTCAACCAGGCGCTCGCCCAGCAGATTCCGTCCATCCAGGTGCAGGCGTTCGGCAACGATCTCACCGCCTTCCACCCGTCGATCAAGCTGCGCGGCGTGAGCCCGAACCACACGCTCGTCATGATCGATGGCAAGCGCCGCCACGGCACCGCGAACGTTGCCGTCACCAATGCGGTCTGGACGGGCGGCGCCGCCCCCGATCTGGGCCTGATCCCCGGCGACATGATCGATCACGTCGAGGTTCTGCAGGATGGCGCCGCCGCGCAATATGGCACGGATGCGATCGCCGGCGTCGTGAACTTCATCCTCAAGAAGAACGATCATGGCGGCGTCCTCAATCTGGACGGCGGCGAATATTATGCCGGCGACGGCAAGCAGCGGCACATTTCCGGAAACATCGGCATCGCGCCGATCGAGGACATGTATCTGTCGCTGACCGGTGAGTTCAAATATCACGGCTACAGTTTCCGCGGCGACGTGGATCCGCGCGTCGTGGATACCGGCTTCAATACCTCGGCCAATACCGGCAACAATGGCGGCCGCACCATCCTCGCGCGCTTCCCGAGCGTGAAGAATTTCGCCAATTATCCATACGTCAACCGGATCTTCGGCGATGGTCGCATGGAATTGACCAACGGCTTCTACAACTGGGGCTATACCGGCTTCAACAATATCGAACTCTACTCGTTCGGCAGCATTTCGCGCCGCGTGGGCCGCACGAACCAGAATTATCGCCTGCCGAACGTCGTCTACGGCAAGTCGGCCGCCGCCACGATCAACACGGCGACACCTACCGGCGACATCCCCTTCCCGCAGGGCTTCTCGCCGCAGGAAGTGCTGCGCGAGCTCGATTATTCGGCAACGGGCGGCGCCAAGGGCACGTTCGGCGCCACCACCGTCGATCTCAGCACCACCTATGCCCGCGACGTGAACAAGATCTACGTCGAGAATTCGGCCAACGCCGCGCTCTATTACGACACGTCGACGCTCACGACGCCGGGCTATACGCCGCGCAACGTGCTGAACGGCTCGTTCATCTCCACGCAGTCCGTCTCCAACCTCGATATCGCGCATGAACTGGAGGTCGGCCTCGCCAGCCCGGTCACGATCGCGGGTGGCCTCGAATATCGCTGGGAGGAGTATCAGCTCCGCGCCGGCGATCCCGCGTCTTAT